>NZ_CAJYGQ010000007.1 GCF_913773635.1 uncultured Mucilaginibacter sp. | reverse complement strand
TTCCCCCTCTCGTTGCGATTGGGAGTGCAAAGGTAGAAATGTTTTCGGTTTCTCCAAAATTTATTTCTAAATTTTTTTGAGCCCCTTTCCTCGTCTTAAATGACGGCCTTAACCATCATCCTCAACTTAACCCTTCGACTTTCAAATAACTTCCCCGCTTTCTCTCTTGCGGGTTGCAAAGGTACGCTTTGTTTGCATTTCTGCAAACCATAATGCACTATTTTTGAAGAATAACCATTAAGGTCTTGAATTCTAGCGCAGTACGTTAATGCAATTGTATTTTGGCCACGGCAACAGCTCCTTTCGGGTCAATCCTATACAATATATAATAGAAATACTACATAAGTGTAGCGCTTTTGCCAGGCTTGCCAAAGCTGTTGAGTTATCAATAATATAGATTACACCGTAGTTTAGTTAAAAGATGTTAAATACATTGCTGTCTTATACTAATAAGGCATGTGGCTGTTAATTTCGCGCTTAAATAATAATTGACTGATTTACATTATATAATTATCTTTGCAGGATGTTTAAAAAGCAACGTGCTATAATTGCAGGTTTATGTATTGCCGGAACGCTTGTAGTTGGCAGCTGTAAAAGCAGCTACGAAAGGCTGAAAGAAAGCAATGACAGAGCCAAGCAGTATCAGCAGGCCATAAAATACTATAATAAGAAAGACTACTCAAGAGCATTGGAGCTTTTTGAGCTTTTAACGCCTAAGTATCGTGGCCACGGTGAGGCAGAAGAACTATTCTTCTTTTACGCTTACGCCAATTACTATCAAAAAGACTATACATCGGCACGTTACCATTTTAAAAACTTTGCTGATATGTATCCGGCCAGTAACCGTGCAGAAGAGTGCAGGTATATGTCGGCGTATTGCTACTACCTCGATTCGCCTAATCCTACGCTTGATCAGGAAAACACAACCAAGGCAATTGAAACTTTACAGTTGTTCATAAACCTTTATCCTAAAAGCGAAAGAAGCGTTGAGGCCGGTAAACTTATACAAAACCTGCGCGACAAGCTTGAGGCAAAGGCATGGTTAAATGCCAAGCTTTATTTTGATATGGGTGATTATCTATCGGCCGTTATGGCTTTCAATAATGCACTGCGCGATTATCCCGATACCAAATATGCCGAGGAAATGGAATACCTGACCGTTGAAGCACAGTATTTATACGCTAAAAACAGCGCTGAATATCGTCAGGAAGAACGTTACAACCAGGCAATTACCTATGCCGACCAGTTTGCAGAGAAATTCCCGGAGAGTAAGCATAACAAAGCAGTTGCTAATTACCGTACCGATAGCCAACGTGGTATTGACAATGCCAAACGCGTTTTAGCTGCTTTAGAAGCTGAAGGTAAACTGCATAAAAAGATGGCTAAAGACAGCAGCCGTTCAACAGGACAGCAGCAGTCTATCACTGATAAAAACAACCAAAAAAGTCCGCAACAATAAAATATACGAACATGAGCAACAATAATAATACTAACAAACCAACTGTAGCAAGCAGCACAGTAACCCGCGATTTACGTGACCTTGACCGCTCTACAGGTAACCTGTACGAGTCGATTGTTATTATGTCAAAACGTGCAAATCAAATTTCGAACAATATTAAAGAGGAGTTGCACCAGAAACTTTCTGAGTTTGCGTCATCAAACGATAACCTTGAAGAGGTATTTGAAAACCGCGAGCAAATTGAAATATCTAAGCACTATGAGCGTTTGCCAAAACCTACTTTGGTTGCCGTTCAGGAATTTTTAGATGATAAAGTTTACTTCCGTAACCCAAACAAAGAGTAACTAAACTTGCCCTGAACACTTAACTGTTACAGGTAAAGGATTAATTATAGGCCGGATACTAATTTGATTTAGTATCCGGTTTTTTGTTTAAGTCACTTTTTATTGAATTAGCAGGCTTACTTTATATTTAATTGTGTTTGCATTAGTTACGCTGTTAGCGTAGCGTTTCATATTTTTGTGCTATGCTTGAAGGCAAAAAAATTGTATTGGGTGTATGCGGAAGCATAGCGGCTTATAAAGCGGCCACACTGGTTAGGCTACTTGTAAAAGCAGGTGCCAACGTTAAAGTAGTGATGACAGCTGATGCTGTAAATTTCATAACTCCGCTAACACTGGCTACACTATCCAAAAATCCGGTTTTAATAGAGTATTTTAACAAAGCTACCGGCGTTTGGAACAACCATGTTGAGCTTGGCTTATGGGCCGATTTATTTGTAATTGCACCTGCAAGCGCCAACACACTGGCTAAAATGTCCAACGGGCAATGTGATAACTTACTTACGGCGGCATACCTTTCGGCAAAATGCCCGGTTTACTTTGCCCCTGCTATGGATTTAGATATGTGGCAACACCCGGCAACCACAGTTAACGTAAAAAAACTACAGGAGTACGGCAACATCCTTATTCAACCAGGTACAGGCGAGTTGGCCAGTGGCCTGCATGGGGAGGGCCGCATGGCAGAACCTGAGGAAATAGTTAGCTTCTTACAAATTCAGGCTAACAACAGTAAGCCGCTTAGCGGAAAAACGGTTTTAGTAACAGCCGGCCCAACCTATGAGGCAATTGACCCGGTTAGATTTATTGGTAATCACTCATCGGGAAAAATGGGTTTTGCTATTGCTGCGCAACTGGCTAACCGTGGTGCAAAGGTTATGTTAGTAACCGGCCCAACTGCAGAGAAGTTATTACACCATAATATTGAAAGGATCGATGTAGTATCGGCCCATGAGATGCTGAACGCTTGTGTTGACCGTTTTTCATCTGCCGACATTTGTGTTATGAGTGCTGCCGTTGCCGATTACACCCCTCTTACCGTTGCCAGTCAGAAAATCAAGAAGCAAGAAGATACTTTTTGTATTGACCTAAAGAAGACAACAGACATCTTAAAGGTACTAGGTGAAAGCAAAAAGAGCCATCAGTTACTGATTGGCTTTGCACTGGAAACACAAAATGAGGAGCAAAACGCGATAGACAAACTCCGCAAAAAAAACCTTGACCTCATTATTCTCAATTCATTAAATGACAGTGGCGCCGGGTTTAAGCTCGACACCAATAAGATAACAACGATTGATAGCAGCCTTCAAAAAACCGTTTTTGATTTAAAAAGCAAAGACAAAGTAGCGGCCGATATTGCCGACAAAATTGTAGCTTTATTATAACTATGAAAAAGCTGTTACTGTTACTCACTTTATGTTTTGCCGGCTTTGCTACGTTCGCACAAGACTTAAATGCAAGGGTACAGGTGCTTTCGCCTAAAATAGCAACCACCAACAAGCGGATTTTTACAACCTTACAAACCGCCATGCGCGAGTTTTTAAATGGCCGAAAGTGGAGCCCGGATGCTATACAGCCTGATGAAAAAATTGACTGCAGCTTTATTTTAACCATCACCGCCTGGGATAACGGAACAAGTTTCAGTGGTGAATTACAAGTACAATCAACACGCCCTGTTTATAATGCCTCGTACAATACACCTGTATTCAGCATAAACGATCGCGATTTTGATTTTACATACACCGAAGGTCAAACCATTGATTTTAATAATCAAAATTTTCAAAGCAACCTCGCCTCTGTGCTTGCCTTTTACGCCTACACCATTTTGGCGTTTGATTATGATAGCTTTTCAAAATTTGGAGGCACCTCATACTTTGCCAATGCGCAGTCGGTTGTGATTAATGCGCAAAGTTCATCCTACCGCGGGTGGAAAGCTTTTGATAATAACACCAACCGCTACTGGCTCTCTGAAAATACCATGAGCGGCACATATATTCCGCTGCGCGAATTTATGTACAACTATCATCGTTTAGGGTTAGACCGTATGGTTGAAAATGCCACCGAGGCACGGCAAACCATATTCAACTCATTACCGGTGCTTACTCAGTTAGACCGTGTACGCGTTGGAGCTACCCTCCCCACCCTTTTCTTTTTAGCCAAAAGAAGTGAACTGGTTTCCACCTTTTTGAAGGCCGATCCGCAAATGCGTGTTCAGGCTATGAATATACTATTGCAAGCCGACCCTGCCAACGGCACCTTATATAAAGCACTGCAACCGTAGCAAATACTAAGAATATTAGGCATTGGTATGGTAATTGAATATCTTTGCCATAACCATATTTTACTTATGCTGCAGCAGCTAACCATTAATAATTACGCGCTAATAAATAACCTCGACATTAACTTTGATGCCGGACTTAATATAATTACCGGCGAAACAGGTGCCGGTAAATCAATTATATTGGGTGCCTTATCTTTAATACTTGGGCAGCGTGCTGAAAGCAAATACTTTTTCAATCAGCAAAAAAAATGCGTTATTGAAGGCACTTTTAAAATTGGCAGCTTTCACTTAAAAGCTTTTTTTGAGGATAATGATTTAGACTACGAAACAGATACCGTTTTACGGCGCGAAATTTCGGCCGATGGAAAATCACGGGCATTTGTGAATGACACACCGGTAAATTTGGCCACCCTCAAGTTACTGGGCGAGCAGCTAATAGACATACATTCACAACAAGCCACACGTGAAATTAACGATCCGGCCTTTCAACTGTTAGTTGTTGACGGCGTTGCTAAACACCAGCCGTTACTCACGCAATACCAGTCAGATTTCCGTGCCTTCAAAAAAGCAACTAACAAGTTACAACAACTCATTGCAGATAGCGACAAGGCTAAGGCAGATTTAGATTATTTTCAATTCCAGTTTGAAGAGCTTGAAAAGGTAAGCCTGATTGAAAACGAGCAAGATGAACTTGAGCAAGAGCTTTACACGCTTAATAATGCCGAGGAGATTAAACGTAATTTAACAGCGGCTTTGTATTTGATAAAAGATGGCGAATCGGCAGCGGCATTACAAATTAAAGAGGCTAACCAGCAACTTGCGTCGCTCGAAAAATTTAATCCAGCTATTGCCGAACTGCACGAACGCCTGAGCAGCGCCTTAATTGAACTTAAAGACATTGCTGGTGAAATTGAACAGTTGGAAGATGCAACCCAAACAAATGAAGCACGGGCTAACGAGGTGAACGCCCGACTCAGCCTTATTTATAATCTGCAGAAAAAACACCGCGTTAATACCAATGCAGAGCTTTTAGCCATACAGGAAGAACTTTCGGTAAAAATTCAGCAGGCTATGTTTGGCGATGAAGAAATTTCATCATTACAAGAACAGATCGAGCTGCAAAAGGCCGACCTGGAAAAACTGGCGGCACAACTATCAGCAAATCGTGTTGATGCACTCCCTGATATTGAGCAGCAGGTAATGGATACGCTTGCCGAAATGGGTATGGGTAATGCGCAGCTTAAAATAGAACATTCGTATACAACCAATAAGGAACTTACTAAAAACGGTACAGACCAGATAAAATTTATGTTTACGGCCAACAAAGGCCATAACCTTGCCGAAATGAGCAAGGTAGCATCAGGCGGTGAGCTTTCGAGGTTGATGTTAAGCATCAAATCAATCATTGCCCGTTATACCGCTTTGCCAACCATAATTTTTGATGAAATAGATACAGGCGTATCTGGCGAGGTAGCCAACAAAGTGGGCATTATAATGGAACGCTTAGCTCAAAACCTACAGGTAATGACCATTACGCACTTGCCACAAATTGCCAGTAAAGGCAAAAGCCATTACTTTGTTTATAAAGACAATACCAGCGATGTTACTCAAACGCAAATTAAACAGCTTACCAATGATGAGCGCATAGTTGAGATTGCAAAAATGCTAAGCGGCGATAAGCCTGGTGAAAGTGCGCTGCAAAACGCCAAAGATTTACTGGAAATTTAGACGTTACCGGTAGGCCTCCACAGTATTAACACTTAAGATGCCCGGTACTAACGTGTCTATATTACTCATCGGTAACTGATAAATAATTTTTACCTTTACCCCCCGATAACAATTCGAAAGAACATGGCTTATAATTTATTACAAGGTAAAAAGGGTATCATTTTCGGCGCCCTTGATGAAAAATCTATTGCCTGGAAAACAGCTCAACGCTGTAAGGCCGAAGGTGCCGAACTGGTGTTAAGCAACGCACCCATTGCCTTGCGTATGGGTACCATTAACCAACTGGCCGAAGAAGTGAACGCGCCGGTTATTCCTGCAGATGTTACCATAACTGCTGATATTGAAAATCTGTTTACAAAAGCTCAGGAACATTTTGGCGGTAAAATTGACTTTGTACTGCACTCAATAGGCATGAGCCTTAACGTGCGCAAAGGCGTACACTATACCGAAAACAATTACGATTTCACGCATAAAGGTCTTGATATCTCGGCGTTAAGCTTGCACCGTATATTACAAGTTGCCATGAAACAAGATGCTATTAATGAATGGGGCTCGGTAGTAGCTTTATCATACATAGCTGCTCAGCGCGTATTTCCTGATTATAATGATATGGCCGACAATAAGGCTATGTTAGAAAGTATTGCACGCAACTTTGGATACCAGTATGGTGTTAAAAAGAATGTACGTGTAAACACAATTTCTCAATCGCCAACGCGCACTACTGCCGGGTCGGGCGTTAAAGGTTTTGACGGCTTTGTTGATTTTGCCGAAAAAATGAGTCCGCTGGGCAATGCCACTGCCGATCAGTGTGCTGATTATTGTGTTACTCTATTTTCAGATTTAACCCGCATGGTAACTATGCAAAACTTATTTCATGATGGTGGTTTCTCATTTACCGGAGTTACACAGGCCATTATTGAACAAATGGATAAGTAGACCATATTATAAAATACTAGATACGGCCGTAGTAAAAACTACGGCTTTTTTTTGTTGCTTATTAACTAATTAATTAGTTAATTTGATATATATGTTAAGGCTCAGTTTTATACTACTGATACTTTTTCCTTTTTTTGCAAAGGCACAGTTTACCATAAGCGGTAAAATCATCAACCTGTATGATAAAAAACCCGTTGCCAAAGCCAGCATATTTTTAAGTAACACCACCGTTGGAGGCTCGAGTAATGACGACGGAGCTTTCCTGTTGAGTGATGTTAAGCCCGGCCAGTATGACATGGTTATTTCGAGCGTTGGCTATGAAAAGTTGCACAAAACTTTACAGGTGAATCAAAACCTTGCACTGTCATTTGTTGAACTTACACCTAAAACAGTTGAGCTTAACGCGGTTGTTGTAAAACCCGATCCCAATTGGGTACAAAACTACCAAATGTTTAAAGAGGAGTTTTTTGGGCGTTCGCCAGAGGCTGCTCAGTGTAAAATATTAAACCCCGAGATTTTAGACTTGCATTATGATAAAGCTACCAACGAGTTAAGTGCAAGTACAGTTGACTATTTAGAGATAGAGAACAAAGCGCTTGGTTACAACTTAAAATACAATTTAATTGAATTTAAGCGTAACTATCGTTCGGGAGTACTCTTCTACTTTGGAAACACTTTGTATACCCCAATCAAAGCCAAACCGTCGCAGCAAAAAAAATGGTATAAGGCACGTTTAAGAGCTTATCTTGGCTCAAGCCAGCATTATTTTCGCTCATTACTTGGAAACAGGTTGAAAGAGGAAGGCTTTAATACCATGCGGCTCATGCGCAAACCCAACTCGGAACGCCAACCTGATAGCCTTATACAAGCAAAACTGAAGCATTACAGGCAATCAAACCTGGTAAACGGCAGGTTTAATATTCAAGCTACTGATTCCTTATCTTATTGGTCAAAACAAAAACAGCTACCTCTATCGGTAGACTATTTAGTGTCAAAGCCATTGAGAGTTGATAGTTTAGTTAAACGTACTGATGTTGCGGGCATATTCGCTCTAAGCTTCAATGATATTTTATACGTTGTATATACGCGTAAAGCTGATGACGGATCATTATTCAATAAGCCTATAAACGCTCCTGATCATCCTACATCGTTGATAAACTTTAACGAACAGTATGCTTTTTTTGACGCTAATGGAATAATCATCAATCCTTCATCTATTATGTGCGAAGGCGCCTGGGGAGTTGACCGTATGGCAAAAATGCTACCTGTTGACTATGACCCTAAAGAAGTAAACACCAAACCTTAATACCACATCACAAACAACACCAAAAAAAGCCGCCCTTTCGGGGCGGCTTTTAATTTATTTAAAATGATAATTAACCTTTTTGTTCAGCTTCCGGAGTTTTGTTTTCTCCGTTATGCTTGGCATTAACCTTAACTTCGTTTGCTTCTTTATCAAAGTCAACTTCCATTACGTCACCTTCGGCTAATTCACCTTTCAATATTTCCTCAGCAATTGGGTCTTCAAGGTATTTTTGAATTGCACGTTTAAGTGGTCTTGCACCAAAGTTTTCATCGTAACCACGCTCGGCAATCACTTCTTTGGCATTTTCGGTTAACTCAATTTTATAACCTAAACCGTTAATGCGTCCAAATAATGAAGCAAGTTCAATGTCAATAATTTTGTAGATGTTCTCTTTAGTAAGAGAGTTAAACACAATAACATCATCAACACGGTTTAAAAACTCAGGAGCAAAAGCACGTTTAAGGGCATTTTCAATTACACCTCTTGAGTGAGCATCAGCCTGGTTAAGTTTAGCAGCAGTGCTGAAACCAACACCCTGACCAAAGTCTTTCAGTTGACGGGCACCAATATTTGAGGTCATAATGATGATCGTGTTTCTAAAATCAACCTTGCGTCCTAATGAGTCGGTTAACTGGCCTTCGTCCAATACCTGCAACAAAATGTTAAACACATCAGGGTGCGCTTTTTCAATCTCATCAAGCAACACCACAGAATATGGTTTGCGGCGTACTTTCTCAGTTAACTGGCCACCTTCTTCATAACCCACGTAACCCGGAGGCGCTCCTACTAAACGAGACACAGCAAATTTTTCCATATACTCGCTCATGTCAATCTGGATAAGTGCATCCTCTGAATCAAACATAAAGCGGGCTAATTCTTTAGCAAGCTCAGTTTTACCTACACCGGTTGGGCCTAAGAAAATAAATGAACCAATTGGCTTTTTAGGATCTTTTAAACCTGCACGGGTACGTTGTATTGCACGCGTAAGCTTTTTAATAGCATCATCCTGACCGATGATTTTACCCTGAATGTTGTTGGTCATATTCAACAGCTTTTGGCTGTCGGCTTGTCCAACTTTTTGTACCGGGATACCGGTCATCATGGCAACCACTTCGGCAACATTATCTTCAGTTACAGTGTAACGTTTTGATTTTGTTTCTGCTTCCCAAGCGGCTTTAGCTTGTTCCAACTCTTCTAGCAAATGCTTTTCAGTATCACGCAGTTTTGCAGCTTCCTCATACTTCTGGCTACGCACAACACGGTTTTTCTCAACCTTGATCTGCTCAATCTTTTGCTCAATATCCAGAATGTTATCCGGAACATGAATATTAGTTAAGTGCACGCGTGAACCGGCCTCATCTAAAGCGTCAATAGCTTTATCTGGTAAAAAACGATCGGTGATATAACGCGCGGTTAAGCTAACGCAAGCGTTGATAGCTTCAGTAGTATAAGTTACGCCATGGTGCTCTTCGTATTTATCCTTAATGCGGCTCAAAATTTCAATGGTTTCATCAGGCGAAGCCGGTTCAACCATTACTTTTTGGAAACGACGATCTAAGGCGCCATCTTTCTCAATGTACTGACGATACTCATCTAAAGTAGTGGCACCAATGCACTGAATTTCTCCGCGGGCAAGGGCGGGTTTAAACATGTTCGAGGCATCTAATGAGCCTGAAGCACCACCGGCACCTACAATGGTATGAATCTCGTCAATGAACAGGATAACGTCCGGAGATTTTTCCAACTCATTCATCACTGCTTTCATACGCTCCTCAAACTGGCCGCGATATTTAGTACCGGCAACCAAAGAGGCTAAATCTAACGTAACTACGCGTTTATTAAACAACACACGCGATACTTTACGCTGAACAATACGCAATGCAAGTCCTTCGGCAATGGCCGATTTACCTACACCAGGCTCGCCTATCAAAATAGGATTGTTCTTTTTACGGCGTGATAAAATTTGCGATACACGCTCAATCTCCTTTTCACGGCCAACAATAGGATCCAGTTTGCCTTCTTCTGCTGCTTTTGTTAAATCGCGGCCAAAGTTGTCAAGTACCGGAGTTTTTGACTTAATGTCTGATACCTTTTTAGGCTGGCTGAATGATTCCTCTTCTTTAAAGTCATCGTCGCCGCCGGTTGATGAACCAGGCATTTCATCGGTAATGTTTTTATGTGATTCTACTTCACCTTTAAAAATTTCGTAGTTCACATTAAACTGTAATAACAGTTGTGAGGCAATATTATCTTCATCGCGCAAGATAGACAGCAGCAAATGCTCAGTGCCTATAATGTCGCTCTTAAATATCTTTGCTTCCAGATAGGTGATTTTTAACACCTTTTCTGCTTGTTTGGTTAAAGGAATGCTGCCAATATGAACATTGGTACCACTGGTACCCTTAACAGCATCTTCTACTGCGCGACGCAGTTTGGCGGTATCCACATTTAAGCCTTTCAGCAATTTTATGGCTATGCCGTCACCGTCGCGGATTAAACCTAATAACAGATGTTCTGTACCTATATAATCGTGACCAAGGCGTAAAGCCTCCTCCCGACTGTAGGAAATCACATCTTTAACACGTGGCGAAAATTTAGCTTCCATCGAGTACCTTTCTATAGTTTTGTTTTACTTGCCGAATGAATATCTCTTTTAGAAAACGGGGTACGCAAACGGAAGTGTGTATCATCATTTAACAACAATGTTGCCAACATTATAAGTTGACACGCATAAATTGTTATTTAATTGTAATCTGTTAAATAACGGGCTTTTTGACATTTAAACCCGGTGTTGATTATAAAATTTATGTGTATTAATTAACACATTACAATTGCAATTTAGTATTTGATTTAAAAAATACAATATAGTTTAATAAAAATATCCTTACTACATTTTTATAGTGCAAAGTCCATGTTAATTAGTCATAAGCCATGCCATTAAGGCACATTGCTGTAATAATGATTATTGATACGGTTATTAACAGTGTATTGTTAGCCACTACCAATAAAATTTGCTTAAAATCTTTTGCGCAAATGATATTTGAGCTTTACTGGCTTTTGTAATGCCATCAATTTGGCTGATATTTGAATTCATAATAAAGTAAAATGGCCGACGAAAAAATAATATTCTCGATGGCGGGTGTAAGTAAAATTTACCCACCTCAAAAACAAGTTCTTAAAAACATTTACCTGTCTTTTTTTTACGGTGCTAAAATTGGCGTAATAGGTTTAAACGGTTCAGGTAAATCATCATTATTGAAAATAATTGCCGGGTTAGATAAATCCATCCAGGGCGAAGTAGTTTTTTCACCGGGTTACTCAGTTGGTTACCTGGCTCAGGAACCGGTTCTTGATCCTGAAAAAACCGTGCGTGAGGTAGTTGAAGAAGGCGTTGCTGAAGTAACTGCTATATTAAAGGAGTACGAACAGATAAACGAAAAATTTGGTTTACCTGAGTACTATGAAGACGCTGATGCTATGGATAAACTCATGGCACGCCAGGGTGAATTACAGGATAAAATTGACGCGGTAAATGCATGGGAGCTTGATACCAAGCTGGAGCGTGCAATGGATGCGTTACGTTGCCCTGAACCTGACACAAAAATTGGAGTACTATCTGGTGGCGAGCGCCGCCGTGTGGCCATGTGCCGTTTACTGCTGCAGGAACCCGATGTGTTATTATTGGATGAGCCTACCAACCACTTGGATGCTGAGAGCATTGACTGGCTGGAACAACATTTACAACAGTACAAAGGTACTGTTATAGCCGTAACCCACGACCGCTATTTCCTTGACAATGTAGCGGGCTGGATTCTAGAGCTTGACCGCGGTGAAGGTATTCCGTGGAAAGGTAACTACTCCTCATGGCTAGACCAGAAAGCCAAACGCCTTGCACAGGAAGAGAAAACCGAGAGCAAGCGTCAAAAAACGTTGGAGCGCGAGCTGGAATGGGTTCGTATGGCTCCCAAGGCCCGCCACGCAAAAGGTAAAGCCCGTATTGCTAACTATGAAAAATTAGCATCAGAGGAAACCAAAGAGCGTGAAGACAAGCTGGAGTTATTCATCCCACCAGGTCCGCGTTTGGGTAATGTGGTTATTGAAGTAAATAATGTAACCAAGGCTTACGGCGATAGGGTATTATTTGAAAACCTGTCATTCTCACTGCCACCGGCAGGTATAGTAGGCATTATAGGCCCCAACGGTGCCGGTAAAACTACACTGTTCCGCTTAATTACAGGACAGGAACAACCCGATGCGGGCGACTTCCGTGTTGGAGAAACGGTAAAGCTAGGTTATGTTGACCAAATGCATGACGACCTCAAAGCTGATAAATCGGTTTGGGAAAATATTACCGACGGGCAGGAAACTATCCTGCTGGGCAATAAACCTATCAACTCCCGTGCATACGTTTCTAAATTTAACTTCAACGGTGGCGATCAGCAAAAGAAGATAGATGTACTTTCGGGCGGTGAACGCAACCGTGTACATTTGGCTATCACACTTAAAAAAGGTTCAAACGTATTGCTGCTGGATGAGCCTACCAATGATATTGACGTTAACACGTTACGTGCCCTGGAAGAGGCCCTGGAAAACTTTGGCGGCTGCGCGGTAATCATCAGTCACGACCGCTGGTTCCTCGACCGTATTTGTACCCATATACTGGCTTTTGAAGGCGATTCGCAGGTTTACTTTTTTGAAGGCAACTATACCGATTACGAAGAGAACCGTAAAAAACGTTTAGGTGATGTGGCGCCTAAGCGCATCAAGTATAAAAAGCTGGCATAATATATACCGCTAATAAAAAAGCGGAGAACAGTTTAAATTGTTTTCCGCTTTTTTATTGGGCTAAGCTGAAGCATTCATTGTGCTTTAGTTCCTTTATTCATAAGTGGTCAGGAGCAATTAAAAACTGCTCCTGATTATGTTTTACAATTTAAAAGGTAAATAAACGCCGTTTGTAGTGCTTAATTTGTTGTAAGCATTTGCCGCCTCCGAATTGCCTTCCAAATCAAGCTTGGCGCGTACCTTTTGCGCTAAATAAGTAGTGCTACCCCTTCGAAGCGATACGCGAAGTAAATCGCCCCAGCGCTGGCCTTCAAAAGCCAGTTCGGCAGCATCTTCATTTATAATAGCATCTTCCATGTTGGCAACCTGGTTGTTTTGGTATAAACCAGGGTCTAATCTTGGTAGGTTTGCCCGGCTGCGCGTTCCTATTTGCCTGTACCACGGGCCTTTATAATAAGGCACGGCTCCGTCACGTCCGTCCATATCATAAGGTGCAGGTGCTTGTGTTTGCATAATATTGGTTACGTCACTGGGCACAGTTCCGGTACCGGGGAACACACTGTTATAGGTTTCGCGCACACCAACGTTAGTAAGCGCGTAAGCAACCTTAACCTGATTATCGCGGCAGGCGGCTTCGGCAAAATGCAGGTTTAGTGTTGCTGCACGGTAAAGCAACCAACGGCCCTGGCGCTGTAGCACATTGACAGGTACAAATGCGTTGTTTAAATAGTAGTATAATTGTTTAGCAATAACTGGCTGACCGTTTATAGTACGAACAGACATTTTTCCGCGTGCATCACCTACAAAGTTATTGGTTTGTAGTTGGCTGTCCCAGTTGTTAAGCGCAAGTTTAGAAGCAGTAAGTAAATAACGGCCACCTTGATTCGAGAACAGGTCAATAAACGGATTTACCGGTGCAAAATTACGGTCAAACGGTATTGTCCAAATCCATTCAGAAGCGGTTTCGGTTCCTTGCGTAGGGTTGCCAAAAATAGACCGCCAGCTGTTTGCGTTGGTATTATCGTCTAACAGTGTGTTTTCATTACCACCCTGTGTATAGGTAACCAAAAACCTGTTGTAATTGGGCTTGTACTGCCAAAAGCTGGCATCATTACCGCCACCACCATTACGGTATCCGGTTTCGGTAACATATCTATACATTCGTGATGCGTCGGTATAGCGCCCTCTCCACAAGTACAAATCGCCCAGCAAGCTGCGTTTTTCAACAAAAAACAAGTTGGTAGGATAACCATCAACCGTGGTGTTTAATGATGTACTTGATGAACCGGTTGAACTTGTTGCGCTGTAACCCTCCAGACTGCGCGGCGGCTCCATCGAAGCAATAAGCTTATCAAGCAAATCATTAAATGTAAGCTTAGGGAATTTGCTTTCATCTTTTAATGATTCAACCGTTTCTAACGGATCGGTTACGTAAGGTACGCTACCCCAGTGCATACCTAACTGCAGGTACAAAAAGCATCTTACAGCATTAATGTCTGCATAGCGCTCATTATAATCAGCCTGGGTTAACTTTTTTGCGGCCAGCATAACATCAAAGTTTTTAAGCGCATCATTACAATTCATAATGATTTTGTAAAATGGCTTAGGATCTGCCCACGGATTATCGGGCGTAACGGTATGCGTGTGTAACTGCCGTAAATACTGATCGGCATTTATAGTCGGGCTTATTAAGTCGGCCCGCAGCTCGTTAAGTACAATGTACCTGTCGGCAATTCCCTGTAACTGTCCGTAAATACCAATTACTGCCGCATTAGCATCATAAACAGTTTGATAATGGTTAACAATATCTACCTGGTTTTCGGGCTCAACATCTACGAGTTTCTTACATGAAACGGAAGACACCAGCGCACTTGCCAGTAAAATTTTATATATGAATTTGTAAGAATGTTTTTTCATAATACTAATTAGTCAACTTATTATATACCAATGCGCACACCTAACTGTACTGTTCTAAACTGCGGCTCAAGCGTGGTGTCTATACCGCGTAGCAATAAGTTTTCACTTGGTGCAAACTCAGGATCGTAGCCCAGGTACTTGGTAAAGGTTACCAGGTTGTTACCTGTTGCATAAACCTTGATGTATTTAGGAAATCTGGCTTTTTTAAGGTTTACATCATAACTTACTGATAAGGTGCGTAAACGCATGTATGATCCATCTTCAATCCAGCGGTCAGAAAAACTTGAGTTACCACTCGGGTCGCCAAAGGCTACACGTGGCATTGAGGTAATTTGACCGTCGGCTCTCCACCTGTTGTTTACAGCAAGGGTTTGGTTGTTGTAATTACTGCCCGATTCAATTTGACGACGGGTGTAGTTGTAAAGCTTATTACCCTGGCTAAAGGTGAACAATGCATTCACGGTGAACCTTTTGTAAGTTACACCTGTGCTTATACCACCCACAAAATCAGGGTTGGGGTTGCCTATAACCTGCATGTCCTGTGCGTCAATAACTTTATCGTTGTTAACGTCAACAAAACGCATATCGCCTCCCTGTAAAGGAACCAGCGCACCCTGGCTGTTGCGGTATGACAAACCTGCCGCTGCGGCCTCGGTACCTGAAGTATATACGCCATTGGTTTTATAACCATAAAACACACCAGCCGGACGACCAACTTCGGTTAAAATGGTAGCACCAGCATATTGTGTACGCATTGATGCCGGCAAACTGGTAATTTTATTGCGGTATGCAGCAATGTTAAAGCCCAAATCCCATTTGAAGTTGGTTTGGCTTATCACACGGCCGTTAACCGATAGCTCAAAGCCGTTAGTACGCATACCACTGTTGTTGGTAACAGCGTAAGCTAAACCACCGGTTGAAGCTACTGGCTCTTGTGTTATCATTCTGGTAGTAGTGTTCCTGAATACGTCGGCAGTAATGCTTAAACGTTCTTGAAAGAAGGCTGCATCTAAACCAAAGTTCAGTTTCTTACCTATTTCCCACTGCAACATCGGGTTACCAAAGTTGGCTCTTACAAGTCCTTGTAAGCCTAACAAGTTTTGTGAGGTGTAGTACTGGCGTGCAGCATAGTTACCAATATCATCATTACCGGTCAAACCATAGCTGGCGCGAAGCTTGAACATCTCAATAAAATTAATGTCAGCCATAAATTTTTCTGATGATACCACCCACGCTACCGAAGCCGAAGGTAACAGCGCCATTTTTACACCACCCAATGAAATACCATCGGCCTGTGTGCCAAAGCGCGAAGAAGCATCGGCCGTTAAATTGAAATTGAAGATGTACTTGTTATATAACTGATAGTTGGCGCTCAGGTAATTGTTTAACCAACGATATTTACCAATATCGCCGCCAACTGAACGTGTAGCAGCTAAACCATTACCAACAGTAACTAACTGATCAATTGCCGAGTTAAAGCTGCGGTCAACATTATACTGTGTGGTAAAATGAGTGAACCTTGCTCCTAAATAAACTCCTAAAGTGTGCACACGGTTAAAAGTGCGATTGTATGATAGATAGGTATCGTTATATAAGCTGTACAAGCGTTGGGTCTGGCTACCCAGGCGACTATCTATAACAACAGTGGCAGTGGTGTCATTAGCAACACCTGCACGCGGCATAAAGGTAGTTTCGCGAACTTTGTCGGCCGTTATACCTATTAATGATTGTGCGGCAAAGCTGCGGCTGAATTGGTAGCGGAAAGTAAGATTACCAAAAAAACGGTAGTTACGGTTTAACGCCTGTGAATTTGCCAGTACTGCAGCAGGGTTACTTATTCCAAATATGTCGGTATCAGCCAGGTTTGGCGACTCTACACCGGCAGCGTTCACATCATTGGTGCGCAGCAGCGGCGATTTAACTAAACCCAGGTAAAGCTGATTGGTTGACGGAGACAAACCCTGGTCACGCAAATTCTGCTCATTGTACTGGAACGAAAGATTTGCCTTAATGGTAAAATTACGACTGATGTTTAAATCGGCATTAAAGCGCGTGCCAAACTTACTTAAGTCGGTCATGGGAGTGATGCCTTTGTTATCGCCATAGCTTAGGGCTAATACATAACGGGCAATATCATCACCGCCTGATACGCGAAGGTTGTAGTTTTGATTGAATCCGTTTTTAAATGCGCGTTTTTGCCAGTCGGTGTTATTATGATATACATAATAGTTTGGCTGCGACGGATCATCATTCATGTAAGGCAAAGCGCTTATTTGTGATGATGTAAGATTGCTGGTACGCAACAAATCAGACAAATAAGTGCGATAATCACCGGCCTGCATCATTGGCAACCTAAAACTGCCCGGTACATAGTTATAACCACTGTAAGCCGAAAAGTCAATTTTAGTTGCGAGATCCGGGCTGGCGTTTGTAGTAATCAAAATTACCCCGTTGGCTCCTTTGGTACCATAAATACCGGCTGTTGCATCTTTCAAAATGGTATAGTTATCAACGTCGCGCAGGTCAAGGTTACCAAATGGATTATGAACGTGGCCGCTTATAAGTGAGCGGTTGTAACGGTAAGTATCGTAAATCATACCATCAACCAATACCAGCGGTGCATTGCCGCCATAAAGTGAATTATAGCCGCGTAAAAACAAATTAGCACCAATATTAGGCGTTCCCGAACGGCGGATCACATCCAAACCAGCTACTTTACCCTGTAAATAACTATCTGATGTTTCTTGCGAGGTTGGCTCAAATGCTCCGAAAGTGTTTACGGTTGATACTGCACCTGACAGGGCACTTTGTGATACATTACCAAAAGGCATACGGGCTATGTCATAAACAGAGTTGTAAGACCCCTCAAACAGCAAGATATCAGGTAACGTTTTGCGACCCTTTACAGGCACTTGTTTCTCCTGGTATCCTTGTCCGCTAACGGTTAAAACAACATCAAAGTTAGGCAGGTTTATGGTAAAACGGCCGTTTTCATCGCTAATGGCCGATGAGTAGGCAGGCACGCCAATGCTTATACCTGATACCGGGCGTTTAGTAGCAGCATCTTTAATTACGCCGCTTAGTTTAGGGCCTTTAGCCCTCAGGGTAGAATCGGCCTTGTAACGTGCAATACTATCTGCAAGCCGTACTGATACGCTATCTGTTTCCTGCGCATGGGCTTTTATACCTCCTAAAAGGCATAAAAAGAGCAGCAAACCAAATGATTTAGTAAAATTTTGCATAGTTAAGGTTGGAAGTTATTGTATAATAGGTACCAGTTTTACGTAATCGAAAGTGACGTTATTTGCATTAGCCGTAGTGCTGTTGGCGCCCACCACATACATATTAACTGATGTACGTTTGGTTACGGTAAAGTTGCCGCCTGTTAGGCCAATTGTGTTAGCCGCAGTAGCTGTGCTGGTAGGATTGTTTCCGGCAACATTAGTTGCACTGCGGTTTGCCGGCGTTGGCAAAGTAAGTTCTTCATAGTTTACAAACGGACTGCCGTTAACAAGCACAGGCCCTATGCGCTGCGAAGGAAACTTAACTACATCATTAGGAACGATAGTGCCGTTTGCGCCCACTACCGGAGCAGTAATTTGCCCGAAGTTGAAGCTCTCAACAATATCAGTTGGCGTGCTGAAATTAATATCATTTACCGCACGTACAACTACACGGTACTGGCATGTGTACAAGTTGGTGAGTTTGTAAGCCGCAAAGAAGTTGGCAGGCAGTGTATTAGTGGTGCCTATCATAATATCTTTCAACGTAACGCCCTTATCATCGCGGCGGCTACGGTAAAAAATGCTTCCGTTTGCATCTGTACGGGCAAAAAAGCTCGGACGTTCGCCTTCAATTATAATAGGTGTAATTTTTTGTTTGATGTCAAACGGCATACTGTTTACCACATATACCATACCGTTACTGGCCCGGTAGCTTTGTACAATAGCACCCTGGCTTGCTGGCACCGTTACGTTGTTTACAGAGGTGAGGGAATTAAAGCCTGCCGGGGCAAATGAGCCTCTTACCGCTACATCTTTAAGCACATTATATGCTGCTAAAATGTTCAGCGTGGTATCGTTCGAATTGGTTACTGTTGTAAAGTACTTACTTACCTTATTGCGCTCAGCATCGTAAGCGGCATCGGTTAATACAAAGTAGGTATAGGTACTGTCTTCGTTTGCCAAGCTGGCTACACGGTTAAAATATTTGTTAATGTTAACCACACCGGTATTTGGAACCAATATTGGCTTGCCCGTACGCGGATCATAGCTTTGTACCGTTGCTTTTGAGGTATCAATAAAGGTAGTATCCTGGCGTAAAATGTAAGCTTTGTGCAAGTCGGCTACGCCGTTTAAACTCCTGATGTATTCAGAAATATTCATTTTTGGCGGTATAGCCTTATCAATAACATGGATTACGCCGTTTTTAACGTAAAGATTAGGCGTGGTTATAGTTGCCTCATCAACAGTTGTTGTATTAAAACTTAAGTTTTTACCACCCAGTGTACGTATGCGTAAGCCGGCTTGTGCCGCATTGGTTAAATAAACCTGCGCTACAATGTGGTTGTTTACAAACTTTTTAAGCTGCGCTGTATCGTTTACAATAGCCTGGTTTACACCTTGCAAGGCCTGGTTGGTTGGGGCAAAAATGGTATAGGTTTTTGAACCGGCCAAAAGTTTGTCATATCCCAGTTTAGTAAGGTAACCCGAGAACGTGCTCAGGTTACCATTTTCTTGAATTTGCTGCATAACGGTCTTATCCAACTGCTGATCAACAGCTGCGGTACGATCGTCCCACTGCTTTTTGCAGGCACTCAATACTGTTGTTACCAACAGCAGCGCCATTATATATTTAGTTTTAAAGCTATTCATTATATGAGTATATACAGATAGTAATAATTGATGGAAGTGGCTTTATTTACGGAATCAATGCTCCGCTACGGCCTAATTTAGGTTTTAACTGATCCATATCTACCGGCCTGAATTCAACAGCGTCGAGCTGGAACTGTACCGCACAACCCGTACATGCCGTAGAAGTAAAGGTTATAGTGTGGCGTGCGGTAGTTGGTACATTTACAATTCCAACCAACCTGCCAACATGCGTTGGTGCTTTAGTAAAGCTTGCAATAGGCCACTCCGAATAGCTTTTGAAGCCGCGCGATTCGGCTTGGGCTTCGGTTTCACCGTATATAAGTGCATCATTAGGGTTTAAGATGTTTGGCAAAGTAACACCATCAAAAGATACAGGTATGCTTTGGCTGCCGGTGCCATACTTGTAATCAACCCATATTTTATAACGGCCTTTAACAATTACCGGAGTGGTGAAGGTAGCTTGTGATGTATTGCTGGCGTTAGCTCCCGTTCTGAAACGCAGACCAATATTTACATAATCGTTACCGTAGTAATATTCTTCCGGACCAGGTGTTGCAGCGGTATTTTTATATTCCAAACGGTTGTTATCATTAGCAGGGCCTACCAGCACTACTTCGCTTAAAGATGCATAGTTGAAAATTTTGCTTTGACCCGGAACGCGGTAAATACCCGAGCGTCTGATTTCGGGCTGGTTGGCTACGTCAAAGTATACAGGTGTTGGGAACCTTACTTTAATTTTGTAGCTGCCCAAAGGGCGGTGCAACACGCCGTTATTGGCAGACACATCACTGTTATTACGGTCTAACGCTATACCCGGCTCCAATACGCCATTAAAGGTATCATTGTTAAGCAGTACCGTTTGACCGCTCAACTGGCTGGTAGTAACCTCAAGCGGTGCAAGGGTTGCATGTGCGGTTGATGTGGCAATGTCAGACAGGTATGCCAACTCAGGCCATACACGGTAGGCGCAAAACAGCCAAAGGCTATCGGCATGATCTCTTGGATTACCTTTTGTTGAATACTTAGCTTTTAAAGCGTTGTAGCTGGCAATGCCGTTAGCGTTAAACGCACTGTCGGTTTCAGCAATAAGCGTTAAAAACTTACGCGATGCATTGGTGTTGGCTGCACTGGCAACGTTCAGTGTATCATAAAAACCAGTTTCTTTTAAAGCGGTTGTGAATATGCTGTATTTTGGATTTTGCTCCAGGGTTTTTGCAAGTGTAAGCTCGGCCGGGAACAAAACATTATCAACAACATGAATAAGGCCGTTACCGGTTTTGATATTACCGGTTACAAAATTAGCCTGTTTATTGATCACAACTGAAGTTACACCGTTTACACTGCGTGTACCGGTAATAATGTACTGTCCTGATTGTGTTGGGGTACGCAGCTTTCCGTCTTTAAAAAAGCTTGAGTTCAACGTATCGGCCAGCATACTTACAGCAATTATTTTCTTGGCGGTTGCTTCGTCAAGTGCATCAACACTTGTTTTGTTGTTTGCTTTAAGGTAAGCGTTTACACCAGCGTTGTTTGATACAAACAAGGTGTATGCACCATAAGCATCAAGGTAACCTGCGTAACCTGCCTTATCAATTATTTGCTTAAAAAGTGAATAGTCGGGGTTTTGACCAATGTACGTGTACATATTTACAGTACTGGTTGTAGTGTAGGTAAGCGCTTCGCGTTTACAACTATTTAAACCAATAATCGTCATGAAGCCCAATACCAACAGTATTGCAGGCATTCCATCAAATATTCTTCTCATATCTGCTTTCATTTTTTTAAGTGCAAAAACTATTTATAGAAAGGGTTTTGGATTAGATTAGGATTGGTTTGTAACTCGTACTGGTTAATTGGCAGGTAATGGTTGTTTTTATCACGCAGCTTATTTAACGCAGCCTGCTGAGCGTCAGGAGGTATTACTTTAACAACAGCGCTAAGTAGTACGTCTATGCGGGCGTAGTTGTTACGCTTGGCGTGGCGCAGCAGGTCGTACCAGCGTTTACCTTCGTAGGCAAGCTCCAGGGCACGCTCCTGTAACACATAATCATTAAGGCCGTTAACGTCAGTAGCCGACGGTACTAAAGGAGACGATTTAGTTAAAGCCCGGCCGCGGGTGCGTATCTGGCTAACAATGTCCAGTGTTTCCTGGCCGCGGTTGCTGTTGGCGCACGCTTCTGCTTTCATCAGCAATACATCAGCATAGCGATAAAAAATCCAGTGGGCAAATGAGTTATCAAGTGAACGAACGGTGCTAGGTGAAAGACCTATGTACTTATAGATATACTGGTCGCTCTGGCGTACCGATGCATCAATCCCTCTTACATCTTTAATATTGATTGGGTCCACATCATCCTGTCCCCAAAAGTTCTCAATAATATCCTGCGGTGCTCTAAAACGCAACGGAATATTAAACATAGTGTAAAAAGGATTAAGGAACTGGTTATCAAACTGCAGTTCAAAAATACTCTCGGTTGAGTTACCAGCAACAAACAGGTTGTTGAACCAGGCAACGTCAGGTACCAGCGCAAAGCGGCCTGAGGTAATGATTTTGTCGCAGGCGGTTATACAATCAGCATAACGCTCCATCCACAAATACACATCGGCCTGCAGCGCATTAATGCTGAATTTAGTAACACGGCCTTTGTCAGAAGCCACAACACCATAGCTCGATACGGCGTAGCCTTCGGCGGTTTGCAAATCGGCTACAACACGGTTAAGTACTTCGGCCTGTGTATTTTTAGGCACCTGGGCGATATCGCTGTCAGATGCAGTTGCGCTTAACTTCAGCGGAACATCACCAAAAGTACGGGCCAGATAAAAATACATGATAGAGCGTATGGTAAGCGCCTCGGCCAGGTATGAGTTCAACTGCTCGCGGGTAAGGGTATTATCACGCTCTATAACGGCGGGTGCAAAATCAAGCACCGTATTACACAAGTTAATAACCTGGTAAAACGCAGCCCAGCTGGTTATGCGGTTTGTGGCCAGTATATTGTTGTTTACAACGTTAATATCATCCTGCAAGGAGTTTAAACCCGGTATAACCATATCGGCGCGCAGCTCTCCCCAAATAAAGAAGTTTGCTGTTGTACCGCCCATGCTGGTGTACAAGGCTACCACTGCCGATGAAAGCTGCTCCTTGGTTTGCCAGAACTTATCACGCGTTACCCCATCCTGCGGCCTCAGCTCCAGGAATTTGTTGCAGGAAGTAGTTGTTGCCAACACCACCATTGAGGTAAGTATAATTGCTTTATAAAATGTTTTTTTAAACATCACGGTATAGTTTATAATTAAAATGATGCGGTTAAACCCAAGGTGTATAGTTTAAGTGGCGGCGTAGCACTGTTATCAGTAGCTAACTGGAATATGCCTGTACCCTTCATTGATACTTCCGGATCCTGACCGGTGTAACGGGTGAATGTCAACAGGTTTTCAGCAGTTACATAAG
Organism: uncultured Mucilaginibacter sp.; assembly: GCF_913773635.1. Lineage (GTDB taxonomy): Bacteria > Bacteroidota > Bacteroidia > Sphingobacteriales > Sphingobacteriaceae > Mucilaginibacter. The sequence continues at coordinate 343,731 of NZ_CAJYGQ010000007.1, read as the reverse complement.
CACTCAGGTTTTTAGCTTTAAGGCGGCTTGCAACCTTTTTGTTAAAGGTGTAGCGCGCAGTAATTGACCTAAAACGCAGGAATGTTCCACTTTCAACATAGCGTGATGAGCCAAGCCAGTTGTAACCGTTATTGTAAAGCGCGCGCGGCATATCGGTTTCATCACCGGCTGTACGCCATCTTCTTAGCGTGGCTGTGCTTTGGTTATTAAATGAGTACATGTTTGTTGTAATCATTTTTGTACCGTTTATAACCTGGCCGCCCGTACGGAACGAGAAGAAAGCATTTAATTTCAAGTTACCTTTAAAAGTTATGCTCGGGCCAAAGCCACCTGTAAACTTAGGATTGCCGTTACCCAGGTATACTACGTCCTGGTAGTTTATGTTACCGTCGTGGTTAACATCTTCATACATGGCATCACCCGGTTGGAAAAGGTAATCGGTTGCAGGATAGTTGAAGCGCATTTGAACCGGCGTGCCCGAAGGGCTTACAATTTGGTTTCCGTTAGCATCGCGGGCAATGGTTGCATCTTTATCTTTATAAACACCGGCAAATTTGTAGCCATAGAATGAACCCAGCGGGTTGTTAACCTGTAACAGCTGCAGGTACTGACCGTTTAATGAAACGTTACCCGAAGATGTTTGGTAGTATGGCGATATAGCCTTAACTGTGTTTAAGTTTTGCGCAATGTTGAAGTTGAATTCAACCATCCAGTTTTTGGTTTTAAGCGGCGTGGCAAATATGCTTAGCTCATAACCTTTGTTTTCAAGCGTTCCAACGTTAAGCAGTACCCTGCTGTAACCGTTAACAGTTGAAATATCAATACCCGGTTGTGCAAGCAAATCGCGGGTGGTGTTTTGATAAAAGCCCAGGTCAATATTTAAACGGTTTTTAAACAAAATGATGTTTAAGCCACCGTCAATACCGGTTAGCTGTTCCCAGCGCAAGTTATCAAGCTGTATGTTGCTCGGAAATAAACCAGCCTGGCCAAGGTAGCTGCTGCCGGTGTTAACGTAAGTGTTGTAAAACAAGTAATCATACCTTGGTACACCACCGCTGCGGCCAATACCCCCCCTAAAGCTCAACTCATCCAAAAAAGTATCAAACTTCTTCATGAATTTTTCGCCAGATAAGCGGTAACGGAACGAGGCCGAAGGAAACAGGCCATACCGTTTGCTTTCGCCAAACCTTGAGTTACCCTCGCCGCGCAGGGCAACGTTAACAATGTATCTATCCAAAAACTTGTACTGTCCGTTAACCAGTGCTGCCACCCAGCGGGTTTGGTTAATACCGGCATCAACACCTAAACCGGCGTTGGTTATACGCCCCGGTACAGAGGGGTCTTGTAAAAAAGGTGAAGCTGTACCTGCAATGGTTTGCGATTGTGTTACCGATTTCTGATCACTGGTTTGAACGGAAAGTAAACCGGTGAAAGAATGCTTTTCGTTAATACGCGGGGTATAAATAAGGTTGGTTTTTGAAACTACCGAATAAGTATCATAATCAGAACTGGCTGCACGGTTAACCGAAGTTTCGGTGAACGGACGCCCTGTTGCTATTTGTGGCAAAAAGCGATCCTGCTTACCGTTGCTTATGTCAAATACAATGTCGCCGTTAAGGTTCAGAACCTCAGGAATAATATTGTAAGTAAGATTAAAGTGCGGGATAATACGATCAGTTACCAGCCTGTTTTTTGCCGATAGTGCCATTGCCAGCGGATTGTAAATTGGCACACCTGCCGCCGGGTTATAAGCGCCCTGAATATTGGCAGCCGGCGAAAAATAGTTTGGTGTTAACACGCCGGCATCATTATACTCATAAATGCTCATGTTAGGCATTTTTATCATGGCTACGTTACGTACACCATCAGCTTCGTTACCATTGTTATCAACAGAGAATGAATAATCGGTAACGTTGTGCGCATAAGATATAAAAGTGGTGAACCTTATTTTACTCGATACTACATAATCAAGGTTTAAGCGGGTATTTAAACGGCTGAAGCCGGTACCTACCGTGGTACCTGTTTGCCCGTTGTAGCCTACCGAGGCAAAGTAACGGGCTTTATCGCCACCGCCCGAAATTGAAAGGTTGTTATCAGTTAAATAACCTGTGCGGGTTATAGCTTTCACCCAATCCGTGTTCTGGCTGTAGTTATTGTAGTAGTAAGGATCAAATGAATCATTGGCAAATTCCTTGATGCTTGACGGCAGCGGTACGCCCGATACGTTCATGTACATTTCGGGAATAAAGGTGGAGTACTGATCACCGGTAAGTAACGGAATAGTTGATGGCTGCTGTGATAGTGTACCTTTAAAGGTATAGCTAATGCTTGGCGCACCTTTTTGACCGCGCTTGGTGTTAATAATTAACACACCGTTGGCAGCCTGCGCACCCCAAACGGCAGTTGCCGCTGCATCTTTTAATATTGATATATCTTTAATGTCTGACGGGGCAATACTTAACAGGTCGGCGTATTGGTTTTGGTCGGCCGTACTAAAGTTAAAGTTGGTTGGCACTGATGTTTGAAAAGGCACGTTATCAACCACAATAAGCGGATTAGTATTACCGTTAAGCGTTGCCGTACCACGAATTCTGATAGACATGCCTGCGCCCGGGTCGCCCGAATTTGATACGATATCTACTCCCGGTAAGCGGCCTTGTATAGCCTGGTCAATACTGGTTGCCTGTAGTTCCTCTACGTCTTTAGCGTTAAGGGTAACTGTTGACGTGGTTTGGTCGCGCTTATCAATAAGCAAACCTGTACCGTTATTAACCGGCGGGCGCGCTGTAACCACAACATCGGTTAAAGCTCGTGCGTTTGACTCAAGCTGAACTACAAAGCTGCGACGTGCACCAATTTCAAGTGTGCGGCTTTTATAGCCAATGGTTGATATTACAATTTTGTGTGTTACATCAGTAACCTTTAATGCAAAGTTACCATCAATATCTGTAGCCTGGCCGCTAATGGTACGGCCATCCTTGTCCTGCTCAACAACGGTTGCACCAATAACCGGCAGCTTATCGCGCAAGTCGGTAACCCGTCCCTTTATTAATATCCTTTCGGCTGTTTGCGCATGTACATTTACAAAAGCAAATACGCATAAGGCAAAAACCGTATAAAAAACAGTAGTATAAATTCTTCTCATGAGTAAGGCCGGTGATTAATAGATATATTTTAGGTAATTATTAATTTGATGGAACAGGGTGCGTGTACCCAGGTAGTTACTTGTTGCCGGAAAGTAACTGCTGTTGTTTGGCGGTAAAACCGTTGCTGTTCTTCCGTAGCTATCCTGCACCCTTAAATTGTTAGGCTGATTGAAAATGTTAATGTTAACTACATCACCGTTGGCGTTTTTAAGCAGTGTTGGCTGTGCCGTTCCGTTTGGCGATTTTTTACCATCAGGCGCAATGGTAATACCCGTTAAAAAGTGATAGTAAATAAACCTGGCCACATTATCTTTTTCAACTGTTGAGGCTGGTGTAAAATTAGGCACACCGGTTGCCACGTTGCCCGGCAATACGCCATCTTTTACAGCCTGCACAATAGCCTCATTAGTTGGTATAAATACGGTATAGTTGGCGCCTAGCGTAAGGCCAGTTAAATCTTGCGTGTTGGCATTGTAAATTGATGAATTTACCAGGTAACGATAAAAATTATAGTATGGAGAAGTAGCAGTTGCAGCATTCACCGCAATTTGCTGAGGCAACGTTTTTTGCGGATAAGTAATAATGCCGTTATTACCTAAATAGTAAACCTTGCCGTTAACATAGTTTTTAGAACCAACAACGTTTAATATGGTATTGCTTTCAACCGTACCACCCGATGATACTGTGTTGTTATTCCAACGAATGTACTCACCGTTGTAAGTTTCAATAATACCACTACCTGATAAGTCATTCAGCTCATTATTAGGCGTTGGCACAACGCTCAGCAATAGTATCCTGGTTAACATTTCACGTACACCAGTGGTTGTGGTGGTACCGTTTACGGTATAAGTAAAGGTGTTGGTAGTTGAATTGTAAGCATAACCTGCTGCGTTAAGGGCCGCATCAGGCATCATAAATATGGTGTATTTGAGGCCCGGGTTAGTGATGGCAATGCGTAGGCTTTGGTTAAGCAGCAACGTCATGATCGAATAATTTTTCGGATCGAGGTATGCCCTTGCATATACGGTACTAAATACGTTTGTTGCCTGTACTTTATTAGTACCGTAAAACACACCATTGCTGCAAAACTGCTTTTGTATAATATCGCCTGTTGAACTGAACCTGGCAGGCTCGTTTAAATAGTTGTTGGTTGATGCAAATTTTGATGGCCAAACGGTAGTTTGAAACATGTGTGCATTCAGCAAATCAGAAATAATCCCAGGCGGAAGCGTGTTTACCAATGCATCAATTTGCGCATCGCTCAATGGAGCATCAGGCGATGATTTGAAATACTCCAATACAACATCATTTAAGTATTTGTAAAGCGAGGTATTATTAGGCGCAAATAAACTGTAACCATCGCTTTGCGCATCATTATCCTGAATTTTGAGGAAGTTCTCGTTATTAGGCGAGTAGGCTAACAGGCTATTATAAAACTTAACAAAAACGCTGTCGGGTTTACCGGTTAATAACCTGTAGCGTGCGTTTAAATCAGTGTTGCTTACATAAGCAACCATAAAACGTTCAAGTATACGTTTGAATAAGCTGTACTGCGTGTTGCTTGCAAGCTGATTTTCAAGACTTGGAAGAGGTAATACAACGCGGTCAATTTCATGAATAACGCCGTTTTCGGCAAGTATGTTACGGTTAACAACCTGTGCATCAACAACGTTAAACCCATTATAGGTTGCATTAGGGAAGAAGTACTTGTAATCGGCTTCGGTTATACCACGTGCAGCCATGTAGGTTGAATAAAAATAAGGTATGTGCTTATTATTATTATCACCAAATACATAAGCGGCGTTACGGTTGCTGCTTACCTGTACCCTTTTACCACCGTTTGGCAGCGTTTCGGTATAAAAACCGTCATAATATGCTGTACGGCGCTTATAAGCCGAATTAGGAACCCAGCCCTGCGGCTGTGAACTTGACTGATAATCAGCAATATGATCAGTTTGGTAAGCGTTGTAAACCAAGCAGTAGGTTACAATTTTTCGCGCTGTAACAGAGTCAATCCTGTCAAGGGATGTATTATTCTCGGTAAAGTATTTTTGAAAGGCAGCATCATTAGGTGCAAAAAACGTCCAGTAGCCTGATGCACTGAGCGTTTTCTTATAGCCCGATATGTCTATTACTGCCAGTAAGCTCTTAAAGTTACCCTTACTTTCGAGGGTTTGATAAATAGGTGGGCCAAGGTTTTCGGGACGGCCGTAATAATTGTCAAGAGCTTCCTTACGGCAGCTTGTAAACAACCCTATTACGCATAAAAAAACGAATAATTTGTTCAATAGCTTATACATCACACTTATATATAAATATGTCAGGTTTAAAAAACGAGAAAACAGTTAAACGCCGCAAAGCTGCCTGAAAAGCAGCTACTTAATTATTAAGTGTCAATTTGACTAAATAAAGTTTGGGGTGCAGAAACCCAAAGGGGGTTAAAATGTAAAAGTTTACTCATACGTTGGTTTTAATTGGTTATTTCTTTATAAAAGGAAGTATACAATATTAGCGGACATGTATACTATTTTATCAGGTAACTAAATTATTGACTTATTATAATCTAACCATCCTGCACTATCCTTATTTATAAATTTTTATTAATTCATATAATAATAAATGCCATAAATTGCAATATCAATAACCAATTAACGGCTTCGTTAACATAAACCAAAACCCTGAGTGAAAACATTAATCCTTGTTGTTGTATGCGCATTTTTGTGCATCACCATCCTGCCTGCGCATGCACAAACGGCACCGGCACAAAAGCCAATCAAATTATTTTTTGAGAAGGTGTATTTGCATACCGACAGGCAAGTTTATACCCAGGGTGACGATGTATGGTTTAAAGCCTATTTGGTTAATGCGCAGGATAATCATCTTATATCAACCAGTAAAAGTCTTTACACCGAATTAATATCCCCCACGGGCAATAAGGTAAACCAGGAAATGGTGTTGATGAAAGATGGACTTGGCATTGCCGATTTCAACCTGTCAGCCAGCCTTGAAGCGGGCACCTACCGCTTACGGGCCTACACCAACTGGATGCGCAACTTTGGTGATAACTTCATCTTTGAAAAGAAACTTACCATTGTTAGTTCGCAGGCGGCCACCGTCTTATCAAAACCTATACCTCCCGCTGTAATCAGGTTTTTTCCTGAAGGCGGTTCATTAGTTACCGGCGTAACCTCAGTAATTGCCGTTAAAGCCGAAACAGCTACAGGCGATGGCGTTGCTGCTAGAGGGGCCGTTTACTCGGCCTCGGGCGATACAGTTGCTCATTACACTACCGATAGTTTGGGTATGGGTATGTTTACGTTACTGCCCGTAGCGGGTCAAACATACCAATCAAAAACAGCATTGAGTGGTGCGCAGCTAGTAACGGCACTGCCACAACCGTTAAATAATGGCCTTAGCCTAAAAATATACCGCCAGGATACATCTGTATATGCCGTAGTTGCATGCAATGATCAATTGGTGAGCCAATTGGCCGGTCAGAACTTATCACTTAAAATCCGCAGTTTTGGCCGGGTTACTTATCAGCAAACGTTTCAACTCAAAAGCAACACGGCTGCGGTGCAAATACCTGTGAGCCAGTTGCCGGGTGGTATTGCTGCCGTAACCTTATATGATGTTACGCAAAAACCAAATTGTGAGAGGCTTTTATACATAGAACCACGCGACAAAACATCTATAGCCATCAGCCTTGATAAAGCTTCATTTGCTCCGCGCGAAAAGGTTACCCTAAATATTTCAGTTACCGGCAATAATGGTCAGCCGGTTAAAGGCAACTTTTCGGTAAGCGCGGTTGACGCCAATCTGTCTCCTGCTGATGACAGCAACATCATGTCATACCTCACGCTGCAATCTGAGTTAAAAGGCAACATCAAAAATGCAGCGAGATATTTTGATAGCAGCAACCCGCAACGTGCAAAGCAGTTGGATTTGCTGTTACTAACGCAGGGCTGGCGTGATTTTATATGGAAGCGCCTGGCCGATACGACCCTGCGTATTGCATACATTCCCGAACAAGGTATTAGCCTTACCGGGTTGGTTAGTGACAGCAAACACGCGCCTATACCCAACGCCAACGTAACCCTAATAGCCAACGCTGCCAACGGCCGGCTTTTTGGAGCACAAACTGATGCAAAGGGCAGGTACTTTTTTGACAATTTACTGCTTACCGGCCGGCAAAGACTAAATCTTACATCAAAAAACTTAAAGGGCAAGGCAACAGGAACGTTAAGTCTTGATTCATTGACTAACAATTACGCACCGGTATCACCAAGTGTACCATATGTTTATGTAACTAAACCGCAATTTAACGAATTAAACACAGCATCGCTTGTAAAGCAGGTTGCAATGGCCAGGCAACGCAGCCTTTCTGATACGCTTATCAGGCTTAAGGATGTGGAGGTGCGCACGCCAGCACGCCGGCAATTTACCGATCGCACGGTAACAACGTTTGGTTATAAAGATGAGGTACTTGACGTAACCCCTGCCGACAGTACTTACAATTCACTAAAGAATTACATCTTAGCCAAATCCAACCAGGCCCGTACCTCAGCAGATGGAAACGGTATTGCATTTGTGTCTGACGGTCGCCTTACTCCTCCACGCATTGTGGTTGATAACCGCGATATTGTTTTTAGTGATAATGATGCCAGCGATGTAATCAATCAAATGTCAAACCATTACTTTGAAATGCCTATGTCGGCCGTTAAGAGGGTTGTGATCAAAAAACTGGTTGGTGGCCCATCATTACTTGTACAAAACAACGAGGGGTTTGCAGCTACAAGCGCTGCCGCCAGCGCCTCAGGCAGGGCGTCGCAATCGCGCAGTGATATGCCTATTATGTATGCCATATACTTAACGCTGAACCCAGACGGCATAAACAAACTTAAGGTTGGTGCTACACAGGCAGAAGTTAATGGGTATTACGAAGCCCGTACGTTTTACAGCCCCTCTTACGAAAAGCCACAACCTGCCGATAAGACCGATGCCCGCCCAACCCTTTACTGGCTGGCCGACGGAAAGACAGACGCTGCCGGGAGATCTACAGTGAGCTATTATAACAGCGATATTAAAACAAAAGTTCGTATTGTAATACAGGGCATTAGTAATAATGGCTTTCCTTTATTTTACACTAAAACTTATAACACAAAGTAAATATTTGTAACAAATTATCAGAATAATTGTAATTTATTATCAATATGACAATTATTTGCAGCCTCGCATGCAAATATTACATGAATGCCTTATACTTGTATAACAATTTAAATTGTTGATTTTTAACGTACATACCTTAAAAACAGCATAAACAACTCTTCCTATGATCATTGATTCAAGGGCCTACGCACGTGCAGGCCTGCTTGGTAACCCAAGCGACGGTTACTTTGGCAAAACCATCAGCGTAAGTATTAAAAACTTCGGCGCACATATCCTATTATTTCAATCGCCCGAGTTGGTTATTGAGCCACAGGAAGCTGATGCCAATTCATTCCGTAACATCTATCACCTGCGCGATACCGTTGCCCTTATAGGTTACAACGGCGGTATTCCAATTATAAAAGCAGCTATTAAAAAGTTTTGTGATTATTGCACGCTTAACGGCATACGCCTGGCTAATAAAAACTTTACTATACGCTATCGCTCAACCATACCAAGGCAGGTGGGCATGGCAGGATCAAGTGCTATTATCATTGCTACCTTAAAGGCTTTGATGCAATTTTACCAGGTTGAGGTTGAACCACATGTTTTACCTAACATTGCCCTCGAAGCTGAAACCCAGGAGATGGGCATTAATGCGGGTTTGCAGGACAGGGTAATACAATGCTATGAAGGCTGTGTGCACATGGACTTTAACAAACAGCAAATGGCACAATATGGCTATGGCGTTTACACACCGCTTGACCCTAATAAACTGCCAAAACTATATCTTGCTTACAAAACCCAGTTAGGCAAAGTATCGGGTAAGGTACTTAACGAAATACGCGCCAAATATGATAAAGGCGATGAATTTACCATTAATACTCTGAATACGATTGCCAGCCTGGCCGATGAAGGTATGAAAGCCATTGAAGCGCAGGACTACGGCCTGCTTGGCGAACTCATTAATGCCAACTTTGACAATCGCTGTAAAATCATGACCATCAGCGATAGCAATATGGAGCTCATTAATACGGCACGTGCCTGCGGAGCATCAGCATCGTTCACCGGGTCGGGTGGTGCAATTATAGGTATTTATCATGATGATGAAATGCTTAAAAAGCTGGTATACAATCTAAAGAAAATCAACGCACGAGTTATAAAACCTTATATTTTATAGAAATTTACAATGGTAAAAAAAGCAGTAATACCGGCAGCTGGGTTAGGCACCCGTTTCTTGCCGGCAACTAAGGCATCACCTAAAGAAATGCTGCCCATAATTGATACGCCAACCATACAATATGTAGTTCAGGAGGCAGTTGATTCGGGTATTGAAGATATTTTAATTATTTCGGGTAAAGGCAAACGTTCAATTGAAGATCATTTTGACCGTCACCCTGAACTGGAAGAACGCTTACTTGAAAAAGAAGACAAGATGTATGATGAGATCATGCACCTGTCAGATATGGCTAACATCCACTTCATCCGCCAAAAAGAAATCAGTGGCTTGGGCGATGCCATTTACTATGCTCGTCATCATACAGGTAATGAGCCGTTTGCAGTTTTATTGGGCGATACCATTATCAACTCGGTAATACCTGTTACCCAGCAGCTTATTGACATTTACGAGCAGTACCAAAGCACCGTAATTGCGGTTGAAACTGTTCCTCATGATAAAGTATCACGTTACGGCATTGTAGGTGGTAGCATGATGTCTGACACGTTGATGAACCTTGATCAGCTGATTGAGAAACCATCAATGGAAAGTGCACCATCAAACCTGGCCATTGCCGGCCGTTACGTTTTAACTCCAGAAATTTATACCGCATTAGAAAAAACCCCTCCGGGCAAAAATAATGAGGTACAATTGACCGATGCTATGGTGAACCTTTTAAAAAGTGAAAGCATGTATGCACACACTATTGAAGGAAAACGCTATGACATAGGCAACAAACTCGATTTCCTTAAAACTAACGTAGAGTTTGCTTTACGTCGTAAAGAATTTGCCGCACCGTTTTACAACTTTCTTAAAGAGATTGTAGAGTCGCATAAGGATCAGTTTTAAAATAAACTATTCTAAATACACTAAAGGCCGCTGTGATGAATAGCGGCCTTTTTTTGTATTAACGCTTAAAAAAAACGAAGTCGTACATCTTCTTAATACTTGGTTACGCAAAGCTTGCAAGCCTGTCGCTTTCCGCTCATTCGCCGCGGGGGCTGTTACTTTGTCATAGCCACAAAGTAACCAAAAGGCCTATTCATCGCAATCCCTCCCCTCACACGGGCCAACTCCGGCCGGGTGCACTGAATGCCCCGCGCTCTTTTAAAAAAATGAACGTTTAATTTTGTAAATCCGAATTCAGACAATCCCCGTCACCTCCCAGCTTTGGGGCGGAAGTGGGGCGGCACTGATGGCCTGTGCGAAGGCAAGGGTCTCTTAGAATTTGCTGAAGCGTACGGACGTGAGAACGAAGTGGTGCAAAAGATAAAAAACCTGTGGTGCTGCCCGGCTTTGCAGCGCGGGGTTTGTGCGACAACGAAGCATTGGAGTTGACTTGATTTTTGGTTCTTTTTATCAAGAAAAAGAACAAAGAGCCTCCGCGGCTCAGAAGCGATAAGTAAGTGATAAGCTCACGAAGATTCATCTTCCCAAACTACTTAACCTTAAATCACCCTTCCATCCTACCCCATCCTGCTCTTAAACAATTAATTTTGATTTAACTGCAAGTTTCGTCACCTTAGCGGCAACCAGTTAAAAATGAATTCGTGGTTATTACATTTATAAAGTAATAACTATACATGTTTTCTTTTGTGATACTTAATAAACAGCTACAACAAACGCTGGCACTAATGCTTGCAACGGGCAGTTTAATCTGTCAGTTTACGCAGGTTAAGTCGCAAACCAGTGCAAAGCCGTGGCATAATATTGAGCGTACCATAAGGTACCAACCCAGCGGACAAGACTTCGTCATAAAAAACGGAACCCGCCGCTTTAACCGCGCCATATACGGCACTAATACTGCCTTTAGGGTAGAGGCCGGAGACTTACCCGAATTTGCTTTGTACCTTCCCGGCATGGGCGGCAACCTCAAATTTGGACTCATTAAAGGCAACGAAAGCAAATGGCTCATCAACGCGCAATACATTGAGGCAAGGTACCGTCCGGGTTCCATGCTTTATACTATCAATGATCCCATGTTGGGCGCAGGCACCATCAACATACAGGTGCTGGCCGGAGCCGATAGCGAAACCCTCATTGTAAAAGCCGAGGTAAAAAACGCAGGTAATGTGCAGCTTTTTTGGGCTTATGGCGGGGCTACCGGCAAAAAATTCTCACGCGATGGCGATATTGGTGCCGACCCGGAATCCTCCTTTTATCTTAAACCCGAATATTGCGTTAATAACCGCTATCAGCTTAAATCAGGAAGCTTTGTGCTTGATTTCACCGCTAAAGCAACCACCGAGGCATCACGCTACGAAAACGAGCAAAGCCCTATTAAGAAAAACAAAGCCGAAGTTTCAAAAAACATCATTACAGGCGTATACCCTGCATCGATAGCTGTAAAGCAAGCGGATGCCGATAAGCAAGCCACGCCTTTAAACTTGTATAACTCCACTGCCACCGGCAAGCCATTAGTATGCGGCTTAATTAAAGAAACTGCCAAACCTTTATATTGGATGATAGGCCGCGGCAGCATTGATAAACCCTACGCCCAACTTGCTATCGAAGCCGATAAAGCCGAAGCTGCGCGTAAAGAGCTAACCTCGCGCGTACAGCTTCATACACCAGATCCATACATTAATACCTTGGGCGGAGCCCTTGCCGTTGCTGCCGATGCCATATGGGAATCACCATCGTACATGCACGGTGCAGTGGCCTGGCGCATGCGTTTACCAGCCTGGCGCGGCGCTTATGTAGCCGATCCGCTGGGTTGGCATGACCGGGCCTCGCAGCATTTCAGCAGCTATGCCCTGTCGCAAATTATTGACCCTGAAAACGGCCCTGTGATTGCCGATACCGCCTTGCACCTGGCACGCCAGCAGGAAAAACTGGGCAACTCCATGTTCAGTAGCGGGTACATATCGCGCAACCCGGGCGGAGATATTCGCCCGCACCATTATGATATGAACCTCGTGTTCATCGACCAGATGCTCACCCACTTTTACTGGACGGGCAACATGGCCAGTGTAAAAAAACTCTGGCCAACCATCAAGAGGCATTTGGTTTGGGAAAAACGAAATTACGACCATGATGGCGATGGCCTTTACGATTCCTATTGCTGTATTTGGGCCAGCGATGCCCTGCAATACAGCGGCGGCGGCGTAACGCATTCCTCAGCCTATAATTACCGTGCTAACCTTGTTGCCGCCCAACTGTCGCAAATAGTGGGCGACGATGCCACACCTTACAAACAAGAAGCCGAAAAGATAAAAACCGCCATTGCTAAAAACCTATGGATGCCGGGCAAAGGCACGTATGCCGAGTTTAAAGACTTGCTGGGCAACAAACTACTGCACTCATCGCCGGGCTTGTGGACTATTTACCATGCCATTGATGAAGGTATACCCGATGCCATGCAAGCCTACCAGAGCTTGCGGTATGTAGATACCGGGATACCGCACATACCCATTATGGCCAAAGGCTTAACCGGCAACAATTACCTGCTGGCTACTACCAACTGGCTGCCGTACACGTGGTCGCTCAATAATGTAGCCATGGCCGAAAACATGCACACCACCCTAGCTTATTGGCAGGGCGGCCGCGCCGAAGAAGCCTATAAGCTATGGAAAAGTACTTTGCTGGAGAGTATGTACTTAGGTGCAAGTCCGGGTAACTTTCAGCAGCTATCATTTTACGATGCCATACGCGGCGAGCTGTACCGAGATTTTGCCGATCCGGTGGGCATAAGCGCCCGCACATTGGTGGAAGGCCTGTTTGGAATCAAACCCGATATGCTTAACAACCGCCTCACCATTAAACCTGGCTTACCCGCCGAATGGGCATATGCATCACTCAAGGTGCCTGATATGAGCTTTAATTTTAGGCGTAGCGGCACTACCGATAGCTACACTATTACCTCATCGTTACCTAAAGCGGTACCATTGAATCTTGAACTGAACGCACGTTCGGCACAGGTGAAACAGGTTACGGTAAATGGCAAGCCGGCTAAATGGACGTGCCAAACATCGGCAGTGGGTAACCCGGTGATACAAATTGCAGCAGGTACACAAAAGCAATATGTTATTAAAATATTTTGGGGTAACGAGGCAATTGTTAATGCAACTGTAGAAACCGAAGGTACAGCCGGGCAGCCTTACAACCAGTCGTTTGATAAAGCAAGTATTTTAAAAGTTAACGACCCGCAGGGTATTTTAAGTAAGCCATTAATTAAAGGCAATCAGCTTAGTTATATGCTCAAGCCGGTAGTTGGTAACCATACCGCGTTTGTTCAACTTAAACAAGGTGCGTTAACCTGGTGGCAACCGCTCAACGTATTGGTTCATGCTTTGCCTGTTGAGCTGAAGTTTGATGTGGAACAAGCTGCTGAGCAAATCAAATTTGCGGTAGTAAATCATGCTGCTAAAGGCGCGGTACAGGTTCAGGTAAATCCTGAATTAAAGTCCGCCTATACACAAACTTTGCACGTTGATGGCAAAAGCCAATCTGCCGAAATAATTGTACCAGCACAGCATTTAATACCAGGTAGTAATCATGTACGGCTGCAATATGGAAGCAAGGTGATTGATACTGCTATCTTGAACTGGCGTGTGAACATTAGCCAAGCTATGCAGCCGGTTGATCTGTCGACACACTTTAATGATGAAGTGACACATATATTCACTAATCAGTACCTTTCGCCACGGCCACAAAGTGTAACGCTTCAACTACCTACGCAGGGCATTGGTAACTGGTGTTACCCGCTCACTAAAGCAGATATTGATGATAGCGGACTGCGTAAAGCAGCAGGCAGTAAAAATATGCTTGAACTTCCGCAGCACATCAACTTTGCCACACCGGGTAGCACAGGTAAAAATATTGCCTTTACCTCAAAATGGGACAATTATCCGCGTAGCGTGAGCATTCCGTTAAACGGTTCGGCATCGCATGCTTATTTGCTCATGGCCGGTTCTACCAACCCTATGCAAACCCGCATGGTAAACGGCACGGTGACCATCACCTATGAAGATGGCAGCACTCAGCTACTCGAATTAAAGAACCCCGAAAACTGGTGGACCATTGAGCAGGATAACGATAACGATGGCTTTGCGTTTAACCCGGGAGCAGCTAAGCCTTTACGCGTTTACCTCAAAACCGGAACAGCTTCGTTAGATTTTAAAGACTTTACATCCATAAAAGGTTTTAGTAATAAAGGTATTGATGGCGGTGCCGCCACGGTACTGGATATGTGGCTCGACCCATCGAAAAAGTTAAAGAGTTTGGAACTGAAAACTATTACCAATGATGTAGTGATTGGCTTGATGGGGATTAGTTTGGTGAGGTAGTAATCACCCATCACGCCGAAGTTTGCGTTAGGGATAGAAGCGTAAAGCCCACAGTGCAGCGGAGCGAAACGAGGACTTGCAGCGGATAGCCCGGGCCGGAGGTAACGCCCAAGTTTTAATGAGTGAATGCGTGATGGACTGAATGAGTGAATATGCACGTGGGATGCTGAAACAAGTTCAGCACGACAGTTAAAATAGAATAAAACAAACACCTGCTCAAAAATGAGCAGCCCAATGAATAAAACCAATATGAAGAACCTAAAAAACATATTACTCACCCTAAGCTGTATAGCGGCGGCCGCATCTACACAGGCGCAGCGTATTAACCGCGAGCAGCTGGTGAAGCGCCATAATGTGGTGGTGAAGGCCATCGACTCGTTGTCGTCGCTATCGGTAGGTAACGGCAAATTTGCGTACACGGTTGATGCTACGGGCATGCAAACATTTCCGCTAAAGTATGAGAGGGGCGTGCCGCTGGGTACACAATCAGAATGGGGCTGGCATAGCTTTAAGGATACGATGAACTTGAAGCCCGAGGAATCGTTAAAGGATTACATGCTTAACGGTCGCAAGGTGAGTTATATGGTTCAACTTAAAACCCCTGAGCGTGCTAAGCTGGCAACAGAATGGTTCAGGCAAAATGTGCACCGTTTGCAGCTAGGTAATTTGGGTTTGCTGCTCACCAAAAAAGATGGCAGTGAAGCTAAACCATCCGACATAAAAAACATAAATCAAACCCTTAATTTATGGACGGGCGAAATTACCAGCTCGTTTACGTTTGATGGCGTGCCGGTTAAGGTAACCACAGTTTCGCACCAGCAGCAGGATTTACTGGCATTTAATATACAGTCGGACCTGGTTAAGCAAGGGCGGCTAAAGGTGCGTTTGCGCTTTCCGTTCCCTACTAATGAATGGGCCGATGTGGCAACTAACTACAAAAACGCAGGTAAGCATACATCATCATTGGTTAAAAATGGCGGGCAAATGGCGGTGATCAAGCACCAGTTAGATACCAATGCTTATTACGCCGAGCTGGCCTGGACCGGCGCGGCAACGGTTAAAAACGTAGCGGCTCATGATTTTGTTTTAACCTCTAAAGGTGGCAACACATTACAGTTTAGCTGTTTGTTCAGCAAAACACAACAAGCTACCCTGCCAGCCTTTGCAGCGGTTGATGCCAACAGCATACAAAACTGGAAAGCCTTTTGGATGAGCGGCGGTGCGGTAGATTTTGCCGGCAGCACTGATAAGCGCGCCAAGGAACTGGAGCGCCGTGTGATACTCTCCCAATATCTTACCAAAATACAGTGTGCAGGGTCGCAACCTCCGCAGGAAACAGGCCTTACCTACAACAGCTGGTACGGCAAACCGCACCTCGAAATGCACTGGTGGCACGGCATTCACTTTGCTCTTTGGGGACGCGAGCAACTGTTGGAAAAAGGCATGAAATGGTACGACCATGTGTACGAGAACGCTGTTAAAATTGCCAAACGCCAGGGTTACGAAGGTGCCCGCTGGCAAAAAATGACCGACCCCGATGGCAACGAAAGTCCATCATCGGTAGGCGCGCTACTAATTTGGCAGCAGCCGCACTATATTTACTTTGCCGAACTGGCGTACCGCGCTCACCCCGATGCCAAAACGCTTGCCACTTATAAAAAGAATGTGTTGGCCACTGCAGATTTCATGGCATCGTTCCCATATTACGAAAAGGATAAAGACCGCTATATTTTAGGCAAAGGCGTTATACCGGCACAGGAGCGTTATAATGCCGAAGATACATTTAACCCAACTTACGAACTGCAATACTGGTACTGGGCGCTCCAAACAGCCCAGCAATGGCGCAAACGCCTGGGTATGCAACCCAATAAAAAGTATGATGCCGTAATGCAAAAATTATCGGCCCTGCCGCAGGCTGATGGCGTTTACCTGGCCACCGAAAGCGCTCCCGACTCGTACACCAACCCTAAATACAAAACCGACCATCCCTCGGTACTGGGTTCACTTGGCATGGTGCCCTACAACAAACGTCTTGACCTGGGCGTAATGAACAAAACCTTCGACCTGGTTTGGAACACTTGGGACTGGCAAGACACCTGGGGCTGGGACTTCCCGATGGTAGCCATGACGGCTGGCCGTTTAGGAAAACCTGATAAAGCGGTTGATGCTTTGTTTATGAATATCCACACTAATATATACCTTGTTAACGGCCACAACTACCAGGACGACCGCCTGCGCCTGTATCTGCCCGGTAACGGTGGGTTATTAACCGCTGTAGCCATGATGTGTGCTGGTTGGGATGGTAGTAAGGGTGAAAATCCGGGGTTCCCTAAGGATGGGAGTTGGAAGGTGAAATGGGAAGGGTTGAAGAAGATGCCGTAATTATCGCGGCGGCGTGATGGTTAGTAAAGTTGGCGAGCCCGTCGCTTTCCGCTCATTCGCCGCGGAGGCTTTGTTCTTTTGTCATAGCCACAAAAGAACCAAAAGGCCTATCCACCACGAACCCTCCCTACGCACAGGCAGCTCCCGGCCGGGCGTTGTGGAAGCCCCGCGCTCCTTTTAAACAGTACAAAGGCCCGAAGTTGCGTCGCAACTTTGGGCCTTTTCTTACGCTTTTCTCTCCCGTGACCTTTCGCCTTTAGCCCTTCTACATTCCTCCCTCTTCGTCACCTACCAGCTTCGGGCCGAAAGCGGGGCAGCACAAGATGGGCTGTGCGGTTGGATAGGGCCTCTTAGATTTTGCTGAAGCGCATGCCTAAGAGCGAGCGAAGCAGGGCAAAAGATAAAAAGCCCGTGGTGCCGCCCCGCTTTGCAGCATGGGGCAGTGCGACAAACGAAGCATCGCAGAGGTGACTTGATTTTTTGTTCTTTTTATCAAGAAAAAGAACAAAGAGCCCCCGCGGCTCAGAAGCGGTAGATGCCATGCTTAACCGCTTTATAATCTACTTCACCTCCATCCCCATATTCACAAACATAAACGCCCACTTATCCGTCTCCTGCCCTATTATTTGTGCTGTTGACCTGCCCGCACCGTGACCGGCATTCGTCTCAATACGAATTAGCGTTGGGGCCGGGCCTTTCTGCATTTCCTGAAGGCGGGCGGCAAATTTGAAGGAGTGTGCGGGTACCACGCGGTCGTCATGATCGGCGGTGGTTACCATGGTTGCCGGGTAGCTGGCCGGTTTAAGTGCGTGGTAGGGCGAATATTGGTACAAGTATTTAAACATGGCTTCGCTTTCCTCAGCTGTGCCGTAATCGTAAGCCCAGCCTGCACCGGCCGTAAATTTATTGTAGCGCAGCATATCCATCACACCAACTGCCGGGAAAGCAACCTGGCATAACTCGGGGCGCTGGGTTATGGTGGCACCTACCAGCAAACCACCGTTCGAGCCGCCAGCAACGGCGAGGTATTCTTTACTGGTGTATTTATGGGCTACCAGGTACTCGGCAGCAGCAATAAAATCGTCGAACACGTTTTGCTTACGCATTTTAGTGCCGGCTTTGTGCCAGGTTTCGCCGTATTCGCCGCCGCCGCGCAGGTTGGGTACGGCGTATATGCCGCCCTGCTCCAGCAGTACAATGTTTGATGTGCTGAACGATGGCGTTAAATTCACTCCAAAACCACCGTAGGCATACAGCAGTGTAGGATTTTTACCGTTCAACACCACCCCTTTTTTGTAGGTAATAATCATGGGCACCTTCGTACCATCCTTCGATTTATAAAACACCTGCTTGCTTTCGTACAACTCGGGGCTAAACTGCACGCCCGACTTTTTATACACGTCCGATTTCCCGGTTTGCACATTGTACTTAAAAATGGTGCTTGGGTACACGTACGAGGTAAACGTGTAATAAATATCCTTATCCTCCTTTTTGGCGCTAAAGCCCGACGCAGTGCCCACACCCGGCAAAGTTACTGCATGTTCCAGCTTGCCATCCATGTTGTATTGCTGAATAAGCGTTGTAGCATCTTTTAAATAATGCGCAAACAGTTTGCCGCCCGCCGTGCTAACCTCCAATACGTTGGCCCCTTTGGCAATCAGGTTTTTCCACTTCCCACTCTGCGGATCGGCCGCATCTACCGTTACCAGTCGGTAGGTTGGCGCGTACAGGTTGGTATGAATGTACAGCTTGCTGCCTACGTTATCAACCACGTAATGCACATTGTCCATATTGTTAACCACGTTTACAATGGCGCTGCCGGGTTTGCTCAGGTCTTGTATGTAAAGCTCGTTGCCGGTGGTAGAGTTGGCCGCCGTAATTACCAAAAAGCGTTCATCCTCGGTTAAGTAGGCGCTAATGTAACGGCGCGGCGTTTCGGCACCGCCAAATATGAGCTTGTCTTGCGCTTGCGGGGTGCCCAGTTTGTGCCAGTAAAGTTTATGCTGGTCGGTCATGCCCGATAGCTGGCTGCCCTCCTTCGGCTTATCGTAAGTGCTGTAGTAAAAGCCCTCGTTACCGCGCCAGGCAATGCCCGAAAACTTCACATCTTTCAGCGTATCGCCTATTACCTGTTTGTTTTGCGCGTTAATCACTACGGCGTTGGTCCAGTCGCTGCCCCCGCCCGATAGCTGGTAGCCCGCCAAACTACCGTCTTTACTAAACGATATTCCGGCCAGCGAGGTAGTGCCATCCTTACTGAATTTATTCGGGTCTAAAAACACTTCGGGCTCACCACCCTCGGTTTGCCTGTACAGCACCGCCTGGGCCTGCAGGCCATCATTTTTGTAAAAATACGTATAAGCACCCTCCTTAAACGGCGCGCTGTACTTGGCGTAGTTCCACAGCGTTTCCAGGCGCTTGCGTATGGTTTCGCGGAAAGGAATTTGACCCAGGTAAGCCTGCGTAACCTTGTTTTGTTCCTGCACCCAGGCCTTGGTATCGTCGGCGCGGTCGTCTTCCAGCCAGCGGTAAGGGTCGGGCACGGTGGTATCAAAATAGGTATCGGTAACGTTTCCCTTTTTGGTTTGCGGGTATGGGGCAGGTTTAATGTTCATGCGTTGAGCGTAGGTGTGGCCGCAAAACAAGGCAGCCGTAAGTAATAAACAATAGTTTTTAACCATAACAACGGGTTTTTGTTGATGTACAGATTAAGGCAGGCAGCTAAATAAATGATTTTGAGGGAAGAAAGCAAATGAGCCACCGGTTGTGTGTGTGTGTGTGTGTGTGTGTGTTAGTGTGAGGCCGGAGGTGTGTAGCAGGTGATCGGATGCCGGGTGCCGTTTCAGGGAGGCGGGGATTGTATGGAACCGGATTTTTAAGTATTTATAGAATGGGCAGAATAATTTGCCTTTGAATTTTTATCCCCATATGTCATTTTCGAACGATAAAGAGAAATCTTGTTCATCATGCAAAGTTAGCAGGGCATGCAAAGGTGCTCGGAGTACCGTCATGCGGAACTTGTTTAGGCAGCCCACAGGCAAGGTTTCTACCCTGTTACCTTATTACGCTTGCCATTTCGACAACGGGAAATCTTTTCAAAGCGTTCAGACTGTCAGTTCAAAAAGATTTCTCTCTACCGTTCGAAATGACGGCAAGCAATAGTAGCACATAACTTCATCAACAATTCATCACAAACCAAGTTGGGCGTTTCCCTCCGGATCGGGCTATCCGCTGCAAGTCCTCGTTTCGCGATGCTACACTGTGGCTTTCCGCTGCTATCCCTAACGCGGGTTGTAAAATTTAACGCATAAGAGCGTCATAATTGTAAAATTATACGGCAATATTTATTTACTATATTTCAATAATATTAATTACTATTGAAATAAACTTATCACGCATTAATGAATAAATTATCGTTTAATCCCATTCAGGAGGTTTTGGATGACGGCCTTGAAATCCCAGAAGTTGGCGAGTGGGGAATCGAAAAATATAAATGCCTTGGTTACTATGCTGAGATTTTTACAAAATCGATGTCTAAAAAATGGAATAATTTAGTTTACATCGATTTGTTTGCATCGAGTGGCTACTGTAAAATAAAAAAGACTAACAGAATTATTAAATCAGGAGCCCTTATTTCATTATCAGTCACCATACCATTTAAAAGATATATCTTTTGTGAAGAAGATGAAAATTTATTAAATTCATTACAGCAACGTGTAAAAAGGGACTACCCGAATGTAGATGCACATTTCATCAGTGGAGATTGTAATCTAAAAATATTAGATATTATAAACTTAATACCAAAATATTCATCGAACAATACTGTTTTAAGTTTTGCTTTTATAGATCCATTTCGTTTAAATATCAATTTCAGAACTGTTCAAATGCTTTGTGCATATAGAATGGATATACTTATGCTCATAGCAACAGGAATGGCAGCTACAAGGAATGCAAAGAGATACCAAAATCCAACAAATGAGACTATAGCTAAATTCTTAGATGATAACAACTGGCGATCAAGCTATCAAGGAGAAGCTGACTTAAATGATCAATCATTCACACAATTTTTAGCAGCCACATATAAAGCCAACTTAGAGAAATTAGGATATACAAAAGCATCGGATTTCCACGCTGTAAGGTATCGACAGAATAATATGAATGTTCTTTTATATCACTTAGCCTTTTTCTCTAAAGACAAACTTGGCAATACATTTTGGGATATTGTTAGAACACAATACTCTGGAGAGCAAACATCAATGTTCTAACTAATAATTTTAGTATCTTTGTATATGGCACAATCTTCAATTGAATGGACAGAATTGACTTGGAATCCTGTGACTGGATGCAAAAAAATTAGCCCAGGATGTAAATTTTGCTATGCAGAAGTAATGTCAAGACGGCTTAAAGCGATGGGACAAGAAAAGTATAGAGATGGATTTAAAATACGTATTCACCCCGAGACGCTAAACATCCCATACACTTGGAAAAAGCCTAAGATTGTGTTTGTAAACTCAATGAGTGACTTATTCCATGATGAAATTCCTTTAGAATTTATCAAAGCCGTATTTGCGGTCATGAATGATACTCCGCAACATATATATCAAGTACTTACAAAACGTTCGGATAGACTTTTTGAGATTGCAGATCAACTAAACTGGACTCCCAATATATGGATGGGCGTGTCAGTAGAAAATGAAAAATATTCCTTTCGAATCAATGATTTAAGCCAAATAAAGGCGAAAACGAAATTTCTTTCAATTGAACCTCTAATTGGCCCTGTTAATAATCTACAATTAAATAATATTGATTGGGTAATTGTTGGTGGTGAGTCAGGACATGGGGCAAGACCAATTAAATATGAGTGGATTGAGAGTATTCGTAAGGAATGTTTGATACACGGTGTACCTTTCTTCTTCAAACAATGGGGTAAACCTAAGTATAACAATAACCCATTAGACCCGACTATTGATAAAGAGCATCCACAACATGCCAAAGGAGGATGTGAACTAAATGGGCAAATTTATAGAGAGCTTCCAACTTTTGCACCTTTTGTTGCTTAAGTAATTCTGTTGGCACATATGTGCTACTAACATTTCTATCAAACATCAAATCCGACCCACAACCACCACCTGTCCCACAAACAACCTCACCGCCTCCAACACATCATCACCCAATCCCCCCACCATCAACCCAAAATTGAGCTACTAACATCACTGTGGAAATATTTAGCTTTAATATTGTCAGTCTAATGCCGTCCCGAGTGTAATATTGCTATCAAATATATTTCGGCAATGCATTTTTTTATCTGTATATTTAATTGTCAATCAGTTCAAAATAAGCAGATGGTATATAGTTATTTTGAATATGTAACTCTCACGATATTGCTAAGCTTACAGTAGCTCAATAATTTCTATATTTAAACAATGAAAGCCTTTCTAACTTTATTTTTAATAGCCAGTTCTTATATAGCTTGTGGTCAAATGAAAGTGAATAAGGATGCGCAAAGCAAACTTAAGGCATTTATAAAAAAGTCAAAATTTGATGCCGAACCAGCAACTTCTTTCAATGGCTTATCTCATGCCAATCTTAAACCCCAATTTAATTCTTTGCTAAATGCCGCCGCAAAAGACTTTTTAGTTACAGCAGCCCATCAGCCCACAGAAGAAAAATTTCAACAAGATATAGGTAAAGGATTATCAAGGTTTAATCCTTTTAACTTGCAGCTTGATTCAGAAGATCAGGATAGAATATGCGGGTATTTTGAAGAGTTAATGGATTGTGTAGGCTTACAAAGCTCCAATGGAAAACTTAATGAATGGCGCTATGGTTTTAATCCACCAAAAAAGCAATAATATCCAACACGTTTGCTAACATCCCCCCTTCTTATAATCTTTTAACATCCCATAGCGTTATTAGCATAACATATGCTGTTCGCCCAAAAAAATAAATATTTCAACTTCCTGTTTGCCACCACACTTTGCCTGCTTACCGCGTGCAAACTGCTACCCTCGTTAGGCAGAAACCCCGAGGGCGAGGCGCTTACCCGGGTGCAGCAGCAGCCCAACTACAAAAACGGGGCGTTTAAAAACCTGCCCTACCCCGATGATACCGTGCAAACGCGCATTAAGGGCGGCAACATGATGAAACTGTTTTTCGGCAAGCCCGATTCGGTGGTGCCGCCGCGGCAACTGCCCTGGGTAAAAACCAACCTTAAAACCCTTTCCAGCGATAAGCCTGTGGTGGTGTGGTTCGGGCATTCGTCGGTACTCATTAAGCACCAGGGCACCAATATATTAATCGACCCGGTTTTTAGCGGCAATGCCGGCCCGGTGCCGGGCATGGTCAAAGCCTTTAAAGGCGCCACGCACTACGGCCTGGATGATATGCCACCTATTGACGTGGTCATCATATCGCACGATCATTATGACCACCTCGATTACCGCACGCTCAAAAAACTGCGCCATCAGGTTAAAAAGGTAATTGTGCCGGTGGGCGCGGGTTCGCACCTGCGATACTGGGGCTACAAACCCGCCCAAATCACAGAACTCAACTGGCATCAAAGCCATACCCTCTCCGGCGGCATCAGCGTTACGGCCACCCCGGCCCGGCACCGCTCAAACCGTACACTGGAGGGTAATAAAACGCTGTGGGCATCGTACGTCATAAAAACCGGCAACTACAAGCTCTTTTTCAGTGGCGACGGTGGTTACGGCCACCATTTTAAAACCATAGGCACGCAATACGGTCCGTTTGATTTGGCTTTGATAGAATGCGGGCAATACAGCCCCAACTGGCCGCACAGCCACATGCACCCTACCCAAACCGCCCAGGCCGCGCACGATTTGCAGGCCCGCACCATGCAACCCGTACACTGGGCTAAATTTGCCGAAAGCTCCCACGTTTGGAACGACCCGGTACGCCAGCTCCTCCCCGCCGCCGCAAAGCTTGGCGTTGAGGTTAGCGTGCCCCGCCTTGGCGAACCGTATGTGGTGGGCAGTCCGGCATTCCAAAAAGTTTGGTGGGAGTTGTAGAGCTTTTCTGAGCGGCTTAAATCATCTGGTCAATCGTTCTAAAAAGGCTTTGATGACGCTTAATATTTGAGGCCAACTAAATTTGAGATGGGCCGGTATATATTTGGGGTAATTTTGGAATTATAAAGGGTAAATAAGGCGGGGATCAGGAGCGGATTTTCACCGTTTTCAGCATTGCCTTTAAAATCCTATTTTTGAAGCCTCTGATGACGGCCCGTACCAAAATATATTTTGCATCTGATATTCATTTAGGCGCCCTGGGCTATACCAGCAGCCGTGAGCGCGAAATCCGCATTGTAAGCTGGCTCGACAGCATTAAGCATGATGCCGCCGAACTGTTCCTGGTAGGTGATGTGTTTGACTTTTGGTTTGAGTACAAAACCGTAGTTCCGCGCGGCTATATACGCTTTTTGGGCAAACTGGCCGAACTGGTTGATTCGGGCATTAAACTCTACCTGTTCAAGGGCAACCACGATATGTGGATGTTTGACTACTTCGTTAAAGAGCTGAATGCCACCATAATAAGTAATGAACTAATTATTGAGCGACAGGGCAAACGCCTGTTCATTCATCACGGCGATGGTCTTGGCCCCGGCGATGGTAAGTATAAGCTGCTTAAAAAGGTGTTTCGTAGCCGTTTATGCCAATGGCTTTTTGAGCGCTTGCACCCCAATTTGGGCGTAGGTGTGGCCAATTACTGGTCGGGCCATAGCCGTTTGGCCAACGCTGCCCCGCAAGAGCAAAAACTTTTTGAAAACGAGTGGCTGGTTACCTTTGCACGCGAGGCACTGCAAACCCAGCATTATGATTATATGATATTCGGGCACCGCCACGTACCTATGGTTATGCAGCTAAACGAGCGCAGCCAATACGTTAACCTGGGCGAATGGATTAATTCCAATTCATACGCGGTTATGGCTAACGGCATAGTTGAGCTACGTTATTTCGAGCAAAACGGCAACTTAACAGCCAACCAGGTACAAGATTAGCCCGCTGGGGCATAGGCAATATTTTATTATTTTAATATATTTATTGCCTCATACATAATCTTATTCACTTGTTAGTAAAAACCTTTGGCAGCGCGGTTTACGGCATTGAAGCCACCACCATTACCGTAGAAGTTAATATTGCTGCCGGTACCAAATATTTTATTGTAGGCCTGCCCGATGTAGCCATTAAAGAGAGCTATTTCCGGATAGAATCGGCCTTGAAAAACTGTAACTATAAAATGCCCCGCCAGCAGGTGGTGGTAAATATGGCCCCTGCCGATATTCGTAAAGAAGGTTCGGCCTATGACCTTACCATTGCTACGGGCATACTGGCGGCCAGCGGCCAAATGGTAGCCGATGATCTGGATAAATACCTCATCATGGGCGAACTATCATTAGATGGCGGCCTGCATCCCATTAAAGGCGCCCTACCTATTGCCATACAGGCCCGCAAAGAAGGTTTTAAAGGCTTCATCTTACCCAAGCAAAACGCCCGCGAAGCAGCCATAGTGAATGATTTGGAAGTTTACGGTGTTGAGTCGATAACGGAAGTATTCAACTTTTTCAACGGTGATACAAAACTCGATAGAACACTTGTAAATACCCGCGAAGAGTTTTATGACAGCTTGTGCAACTATGCCAGCGATTTTAGCGAAGTAAAAGGTCAGGAAAATATTAAACGAGCGCTGGAAATTGCAGCAGCGGGTGGCCATAACGTAATCTTGATTGGTCCGCCGGGAGCGGGTAAAACCATGCTGGCTAAGCGTATGCCGTCTATAATGCCGCCGCTAAGCTTGCACGAATCGCTCGAGACGACTAAAATACACTCTGTAGCGGGTAAAATGGCCGCTGCCGATGCACTGGTTACTACGCGTCCATTCCGTTCGCCGCACCATACTATTAGTGATGTGGCCTTGGTTGGCGGGGGCGGGCATCCACAACCCGGCGAAATATCGCTTGCGCATAATGGTGTGCTGTTTTTAGATGAGTTGCCCGAATTTAAACGCACGGTGCTGGAGGTGATGCGCCAGCCACTAGAGGAACGGCGTGTAACTATATCTCGCGCTAAGTTTACGGTTGATTACCCGGCCAGCTTTATGCTGGTTGCCAGTATGAACCCATGTCCTTGTGGCTATTATAATCATCCTGAAAAGGAATGCGTATGCCCGCCGGGAGTGGTTCAGAAATACCTGAGCAAAGTATCGGGTCCGCTGCTAGATCGTATTGATTTGCATGTGGAAGTTACTCCTGTCAACTTTAGTGAATTGGCATCTGACAGGCTCGCCGAAAAAAGCGAGATCATTCGCGAGCGGGTAATTAAAGCACGCGATATACAAATTGAGCGCTTTGGAAATAAACCCGATTTGCATTGCAATGCCCAAATGACTCCGCAAATGGTGCGCGACATATGCAAGATAAATGATGCCGGACAAAACCTGCTTAAGAGAGCCATGGAAAAGCTAGGCTTATCGGCACGGGCGTACGACCGTATACTTAAAGTTGCCCGTACCATTGCTGATTTAGCCGGAAGCGAAAACATTAATATGGAACACCTGGCCGAGGCCATTCACTTCCGTAGCCTTGACCGTGAAGGTTGGGCAGGATAATACAAGAGTTATAATTTTATGCGCAATACAAACACACCTACATCATTTAAGGCATTACAAATTATAACCTATGCACTATGCATTGGTGTTGTTATGTTTTTAGGGGTGGCTTTCATGCTTAAGCACACAGAACTGGTGTTATGGCCCGGTGAAGGTCAGGATAGATTATTAAACATTATTGCTTTGGTTATGGCCGTTGCTTCGGTGTTATTAAGCAATATTTTATTTCAAAGCCTGCTATCAAAGATAGATACCGGTTTACCGGTAAGTGAAAAGCTTCCGCAGTATGTTACGGCTTATGTAGTGCGTTTTGCGTTAATGGAGGGCATGGGTTTATTTAACGTAGTTGTATTCCTATTAACGGGTTGTTTAATAAACGCTGCAATGGCAATAGCAATTATATTGTTGATGCTAGCTGTTAAACCTACACGTGAAAAAACAATTGACGACCTTAAAGTGTATTATCCTGATACGCTTGATTAAACGTGTTGAAACATCTACCTTGCGCTAATGCTATCAGAAAAACTTAAAACAGAAACGCTATCTAATCATCAGCAGCTCGAAAAAAAATTAGTGGCCCAAATGAAAGCCATTCGTTCAGAAGCTGATTACGCCGCACTGCTACAACTATTTTATACCTACTTTGGTGCACTTGAAAAACGCATTGATCAATACATTACTCCGGCCATTTTAGCCGACTATGCCGATCGCAGAAAAACAGAGGCCCTGGCAAAGGATATTAGCGATTTAGGTGCCGAACCATTATCCTTGGCTCCTGAAACCTCCCTTCCACCCATTAATAATCAACTTGAAGCTTTTGGTGCCCTTTACGTAATTGAAGGCTCAACACTTGGCGGAAAAATCATAAGCAAAATGATGGCACAACAATTGGCATTAGAAAACAACAAAGGCTTGTCTTTCTTTAACGGATATGCTGATAAGTCAAATGAAATGTGGGAAAAATTCAAAGAATCATTGAATTTACAACCTAAAAGCAGCGTTGAGGAGCAAACTGTTATCGATTCCGCTAATGAGACTTTCTTAAAGTTTAAACAGTGGTTTGACCACAATCAAGCGCAACTGTCCTAAAATAAACACGTAGCCTTCAGGCTAACTTATTTATAAATAGTAAAATAAAAATATATCGTAAGTTTGTATACTCACTACTTCATCTATGGATAACAGTACTAACCGCAAAATTGTCATTTTTGATGACGATGAAGATATTCTTTCTATTTGCGCTTACATTTTAGAAGAGCAAGGCTGGGAAGTTCATACCTACACTGATTGTAATAACATCACTGAAAAAGTTACCGGAGTTATGCCTGATGTAATTTTGATGGATAACTGGATACCCGAGGCCGGTGGTATTGTAGCTACACAAACACTTAAAACCAACGATGAGCTAAAGAACATTCCTGTGGTTTATTTTTCGGCCAATAGCGATATACAGTTACTTGCCAGCCATGCCGGTGCAGAAACCTATCTTGCTAAACCATTTGATTTAGATGAGTTGGAGAAGACCATAAGCAACGTTTTACAAAAAGCATCGTAACAACCTGCACTTAATAATTATAAAAGAAAACGCCCGTTATTGCTAACGGGCGTTTTCTTTTTTAGTATTGGAATGAGCCAACGGTTAATCAATGGTTGGTCCGGCACCGCCACCACGATTACCTCCAAAGCCACCACCTTGCCCGCCGCCACCAAAACCACGGCCACGACGCTCGCCATCACCACCCTGCATTGGTGAACGGCCTGCAAATTTCTGCAGCCTGTAAGTAAACGTTAGCAGGAAATAACGTCCTAAACGATTGGTTTGAGTTTGGGTACGTACGTTATTGGCGTTTACAATTGAAAATCCTGTATTTTGATTAAATAAATCGAACCCTTGAACACGAACAGTTGCAGCATTCTGTTTCAGGAAGCGGCGCTCAACGAATAGGTTTAAAATGTTAGGATTTGGAACATCAAAGCTATAGCCGTAGTTAACTGTACGTGTAAAATCATAGCCTAAAGTCCAGTCTTTTAAAACGTAGTTTTTACCGCTTAATGTCAGGTCTAACGTTCGGATGTTGGCGTTACCAATTGCACGCGGAGCATCAATTGTGTTAGTAGTTCTGTTAATGGTGTAACGCGCACCTGTTTCCAGGTCAATCTTATCTAATATATTTACCCTAAACCTTGGGTATGGCGCAAAGGCTAGGTTTTTAGATACGTTTTTTACAAAAGGTGTAGCAACGTTGTTTGAATCAACACTGTTGGTGAACGAAAGGTTATTAGTATAAGTAATGCTACCATTTAATACCAGTGTGAACTTACGATTTTGCCAAGGCTTTGCATAAGTAACATTTGCCTGTCCCTGGTAATAACCGTCAACATTCATATAATTTGAAAACACAGTATTTTTGAACGAATTAAGGCCTGGGTTTGCAGCCAACGCTGCAGGAGTGAATCTTACCGGGTAAACGGTAGATGTAGTTACAATTTTATTATTGGTTTGATTGAAACTCAAACTGCTGAAAAATATGTTACCGGTTTCAAAACTGAATTTATTGTAACGCAAATTAAAGTTATTGGTAAACTCCGGATTTAAAGCCGGGTTACCTTGAACAGGATACAATGCGTTTGAGAAATTAATTACCGGCACCAACTGATTGTAAGTTGGCTGGTTGTTTGAACCATTGTAATTAAAATTAAGCGATTGGCTGCGTGAGAAGTTATAGCTAAAACGCGCTGTTGGAACAAAGTTAAACGTGCGCTTGTCTGTAACTGGCCTAACTACTGATTGAGTTATGGCATCAAAAGATGTTCCTGAACCTTCCAGTGTGCTTGGCAATACACCGGCACCGAGGGTGAGGTTATATTTAGGTTTAATAAACCTGTAATTTAAGCCTACACGGTGTGTGGTGAAGGTATAATTATAATCGCTGGTACCTAATGGATAATTGTTTATTTGATTTCCGGCAGCAACAGTATCAGTACGGTTGTCATTGCGGTTAGTGGTACGGTTATATGCATAATTAAGTTCCAGGAATGAAACCTTGCTTAGTGGCTCTATATACGACAGGCTTATTCCGGATGTTAGCGAACGGTAATAAGTGTTTACCAACTGATTTACCGGCACATTCAACCTGTTTACTGTAGCTTCATCATAAGTATAAACAGGATTATCAAAACTAAAATTACGTGTTGAGTTGAAGTTACCGTTTATACTTAAGTTACGGCCTACGCCATTAAAGCGATGATTATACAGCAATGTAGCTCCATAATTTGGTGCAGCACTGGTGCTGTTGGTTTGGGTATTGTAAACAAGGTTAGGGCTGCCGTTACGTGTTGAATTTAAAAACTCATCAGCAACAGTCCCGGTGCTTGAATAAGAAAAAGTTGGATTTAACTTGAAGTAATTTAACGTATCAGGCCTCCATTCCATATTCCAGGTTAAACGGTGGTTGGTATTGTTATCATTTTGTGTAGTGTTTTGATCGCTCACGGTTGGTACTGTACCTATGTTTTCCTGATAGTTTTTGCTTTGAGTATATATTCCTTTATCCTCAAAGCTATAGCTTCCATAAACCGACATGTTACCCCACTGATCGCGGAAGTTGGTGCCTATGGTTTTTGTGGTGTTAATACCATTTGTGTTACTGGTTTGGCTGCTACCACCACCACGGCCTGCGTTACCACGGCCACCGCCGCCACCGCCAAAGCCCCGACCGCCGCCTCCAAAGCCGCCACCACCGCCGCCGCCGGTAGGACTGCCAAACGAAAAGGTGTTTACGTTAGTGTTATTTAAGTTGCCCAATACAGCAATTTGCTGTTCATTATTAAACTTAAAAACATTTACCAAACCTACATAACGGTTACCATTGCTACCCTCACCTTTTGGCAAGGCATCTGACCCTTCGCCGCCTGTTATTTGGCCAAAATAGCCGTAGTTTTTATCCTTACGTATGGTGATGTTTAATATTTTGTTGGCTTCGCCGGTTTTAATGCCTGTTATATTTGCCTGGTCGCCATAATCGTCAACAATCTGGTAGCTGTCAACCAAGTCGGCAGGTAAGTTCTTGGTGGCTGTTTGCACATCACCTCCAAAAAAGTCTTTACCATTAATACGTACGCGTGTAACCTGCTTACCCTGGGCACTAACATTACCTTGCGCATCTACATCAACTCCCGGTATGCGTTTCAGCTGATCTTCAACTGGCGAGTTTGCACGCACCTTGTAAGCGCTGGCTTTGTACTCAACTGTATCTTCTTTTAATGTTACAGGGTTGGTACCTACAACGGTTACTACACCCAGCTGGCGTGATTCGGCCTTAAGCACAATTGTACCAAAATCGGCCGGCTGGTTGCTCTTGTCTAAAGTAAAGTGCTTAATGAGTCCTTCATACCCAATTGAGGTTAGGGTAAGCGTAACCTTGCTGCCTTTTACGTTATTGAACGAGAATTTACCCTCTCCACTAACAATGGTTGTAACGCTGTCTTTAGCGTCGGTAATAAGTTTTACGGTTGTGCCAGGTAAAGCTTGTTTTGTTGAGTCTATCACCATACCGTGCACCTCGCGGCCGGTTTGTGCTTTTGTAAATGATGCCGCGGCTAAAAAGAGGGCAAAAAAGGCTAAAAAGCGTTTCATAAAATTTTGTCCAGACTGATGATGTTTAATAGTTTTTAATCTTCTACAGAAGAGGAGTGCAAAAGTTCAATTTCTTTATGTTAAATATTTAATAATCATACTATTGTTACATGATTGCGCTATAAACGTTACAAATAATAAATGCTACCGGCTACTAAATAAGCTACTCATTTGCTGGCTATTAATTATTAGTAAAAAGGCCTTCGAGTCTTAGGCTGGCTTATAAGATTTGCAATAAGTCAATTACCTTAACTATTGTTTTTCAATAGCTTATAATTTCATAGTTGCGTTTTACATACACTTTGCAAAATTATGTAGTTTTTTGAAGAGGAATTCATGATTCATTATTACCACAATTATAGCTTATTGATTATCAAACAAATATTAACTTTTGTGGCACGAAATATGAGAGAACAGCGGGCAACTTTGAAGCTAAGAATTAACACCGGCCGCGAGGGTTGGTTAATTTAAGATTAAACACAACTTCACTTATGTGAGGTTCATGAAAATTAACCTTAATAAACCATACTTATGAACTCAATGCGCGCAAACCTGCACTCCAAGGTGCACAATTGGATGGACAGAATGGGCTTTAGGCTTAATTCGGCCAAAACAAGCCCCAAGTCTAAAACAACTACCAAGCACTATTTTTTCGAAACATTTAATTTCTTAGAAAAGACCCGTGCAGGCGAGCCTGAAAAAACAAGTTTCGTTTGTTTTGACACCTACGGAGAAAAGTTAAAAGTACGCTCGTTACTTGACTTACAAACGGCCTTTTACGAAAACATAAGCCAGCTTAAGTAAAACTGCTGCGTGCCTGTATTGAATTACAGGCACGCACAACCAACTTAAATACGGCGTTTAAGGGTTAAAACAAATGTTTCATACTTTTTGCCCCGGCGTATTTCAACAAGTATATTTCTCTTATCTTTTGATTTAAACAGGTTATCTAAATCAACCATGCTCATTTTATCAACCCGTTTAAAATTCACCGTAGTAATTTCATCGTTGGCTACAATGCCCGCTTCATCAGCCGCCGAACCAGGCTCAACTCTGCTCACTACAATTCTGTTTAACTCAGCACCGGCAGCATAATACTCCATTCCGCTCATATCATGCTCAAAAGGCTCATTATATTTATAATTCGGCTTTAAATACATTACGCTATTAGCATAGTCAATAATAACCATAAACCTTTTTAAAATGCCTAAGCCAAGGTTACCATCGCGTGGTACCAGGTAACTTGTTCCTTTAACGTCAGGAAATGATGCGATGACATTAGTAAACTTGTACCTGTCTAAATTGAATTCGTTTACTCTGCTAATAAATCCGCTTATGGGCTGGCCAGTTAAACCTACGCCCAAATTGGCCGTAACCGAGTTACTGAATTGGGCTTCATAAGTGTTCAGCTTCTCGATCGATAAAGGATGCCCTGCCCCTAAATCAACTAAAAATTTATTTATGGTTATTTTTCCGCCAGGCAAAGCTACAGCAGCTTTTATGTAAGGCTTACGCTCTTCAACACTTAAGGGTACACTAACGCCCTTTTTCTTTTTAAACGGTTTGTAATATCCAGAACGGGCAAGGCTTAATGTTGTATCAGTAAAGTTAATTTTCACACTTAAGTGCGAAAAAAATTCGTACCCTAAAATGCCATGGATAGGAATGCCGGCATAGTTTGACAACCCAAAGTTATCTTCTTTAAACACCGCTGCCGATACAAGCGAACTGCTTACGCCACCGGGCAAGACCAAATCAATTGTTGATGTAGCGTAAGCTTCAAAACTTTCGGTATTACCGGCAGCCCCGTAAATTTTGATTACGCGTTTGTTATAGATCTTTGCCGAGTCGAGCAGTTTAGGATCGGTAATGATTACAAGCCCTACCCCGGAGTCTACAATAAAATTAAACGGTCCTTTTTGATTGATGTAAACAGGTACCACAATCATATCCCTTACCAGCTTAAACCGGAGATGTACCTGTTTTTTATGATTGTTGATATAAAATAACTGTGCCTTTACAACAGGCGCAAAGCATACTACAGCAAGGCATAACAACAAGTACCTTTTTATATGGGCAAAAGGGTACATTTAACTTTATATTGGCTGCTTTAATAACTAAAGCCAATATAAAGTTAAGCAAATGCAACAAACGCTACAAGCTGCCGCAATGTTGTTAGCGGGAATTAACTTTGCTGCTTGCCATCGTCAGTTAACTGACCTTTCAGCTCAGGGTTTTGTGGGGGCAGTTTGCTTACTTCACGCTCAACCTCTGTTTGCTCAATGTGTACAGCATAATCAGCCGGTTCAATATGGCTGCAATTAGCCTCGGCATAAACCTGGGTAAATTCGGCACCTATATACAAAATTGCAGCGGTGTAGTAAATCCAAACCAGAATAATAATAACCGAACCTGCAGCACCGTATGCCGAACCTTGTGCCGAATATTTTAAATAAAGGCTGATGGCAAACTGCCCTATCATAAACAATATGGCTGTGAAAAAAGCTCCCGAGCGCACGTCTTTGAATTTAATTTTAACATCGGGCAGGAACTTAAATATAATGCCGAATAAAACGGAGATTACGATAAATGAGACGCCAAGGTTAATTACTTCAATTAAACGTTCGGTAATAGCAGGCAAGAAGCGTGTAAGCTGACTACCAATAGCACTCACAATAAGGTTTACTATAAGCGAAGCCAATAAAAGGAATCCCAAACTTATAATGAGAGAAAACGATAAAAACCTGTTTTGAAGCATTTTTAACCACCCTTTTTTAGGTTTAGCCTTTACACGCCAAATGGTGTTTATTGAATCTTGTATTTCAAGGAAGATACTGCTGGCACCTAGTAGTAAGGTTGCAATGCCTGATATCAAAGCCACGCCCGATTTGCCTGAAAACTGCAGGTTCTTAACAATGTCCTGAATTTGCTTAGCTGCATCGCCACCCACATATTGGTTTATTTGGGCATATAATTTGGAAGATGCTGCATCAGGCCCTAAAAAAATGCCGGCCAGCGACAGGATGAGTATTAGCAAAGGTGCTATAGAGAATATAGTATAGTAGGCCAGTGAGGCACTCAACTTTAAGCCATTATCGTTTGAGAAGCCAGAAAAGGTAGCCAGTAGCACCTTCCATAAACTCTTTAAATATTCTTTGCTAAATACTTTCATAGTTATGATGATGATTCATAAATACCGCATTTACACATAAATTGTTTGCCAAAGTAGCTACCTTAGCCAGTAAAGCTTATAGAAATGTACAAAGGGTTACTTATATTATTCTTGAATTTGGTTGTTGCCGTTAATTGTTTTTCGCAAGAGACTGTGGTGTGGCTTGTAAGGCATGCCGAAAAACAAACAGCTGAAACGATGACGGCCAACCCTGAACTTACGCCCCAGGGATTGAAGCGTGCTGAAGATTTGTCTGCTACTTTAAACAACCGCAAAATTACAGCAATATACAGTACCGCATATAAACGCACTCTGGCAACAGCTAACCCTTTAGCTGTTAAACGCAAACTTGAACCAATGACCTACAGCGTTAAAAATTTAGAGGAAATTGCAAAAAAGGTATTGGCAAACCATAAGGGGCAAGAAGTACTAATTGTTGGCCATTCAAACACCTTACTACCGGTCATGAAGGCACTAGGTGCCGATACACCATTTACTGAACTCACCGACGATGACTATGACATGCTGTTTAAAGTGACAGTGCCTGAAAAGGGAACAGCTAAGCTAAGTATTAGTTATTACGGCGAACCGCATCATACAACGCAAATACCACCTCAATTTACCGGCAAGCCTTAACGATTTGACACAATAAGCAAATCAAGGTCTTTACACGGAATGTTGAAATGCTCTCCCAGGTACTTGTTGGTTAGCTGCCCCTGGTAAATATATACGGCATTACGTACACCGGCCTTTTGCCATATCACATTGTTAATTCCGCCGTTTTCGCCAATGTCTAACAGAATGGGTGTAAAAATATTGGTTAAGGCATAGGTGGCTGTACGTGCAACCCTTGAGGCAATGTTTGGCACACAATAATGAATTACATCATACTTGCGAAACACCGGGTGGGTATGGTTGGTAACCTCTGATGTTTCAAAACAACCACCCTGATCAATACTTACATCAATTATAACCGAATGAGGTTTCATGCGGCTCACTGTGCTTTCGGTAACTATGCACGGGCTACGGCCGTCTTCGGTACGCATGGCTCCAATCACCACATCGCACGTAGTAATTGCCTTTTCAAGTACAATAGGCTGTATTACGGAGGTAAACACCCTGCTGCCAATATTATTTTGCAACCTGCGGAGCTTATAAATTGACGGATCAAACACTTTCACCTCTGCTCCTAATGAAATGGCCGTACGTGCTGCATACTCTCCTACTGTACCTGCGCCAAGTATCACAATTTCGGTAGGTGGCACGCCGGTAATGCCGCCCAGCATTAAACCTTTACCGCCAAAAACGTTACTTAGGTATTCAGCAGCTATAGAGATTGATGTTGCGCCTACAATTTCACTCATTGCACGCACTACGCTGAGCACATTGCCTTCATCGCGCAGTTGTTCAAATGATAGAGCAGTTATTCTTTTAGCCAGCATGGCTTGCAGGCATTCAGCTTTTAAAGTGGGGATTTGCAGCGTAGATATGAGTATCTGCCCCGGCTTCATTAATTCAATTTCGGCCATGGTGGGTGGCGCCACCTTTAGTATAATATCGGCCTCGTAAACCTTTTTATGATCGTAAACAATTTGAGCGCCTTGCTCGCTATAATGGTTATCTAAAAAGTTGGCTGCCTTACCGGCATTGCTTTCGAACAATACATCATGCCCGTTATTTACCAGTAACGCAACCGAAAACGGAGTTAAAGCAATACGGTTTTCCTGAAATGATGTTTCGCGCGGAATACCGATGTAAAGCTTATTCTTCCGGTTTCTTACTTCGAGCATTGACTCCTGCGGTTGCATCATAGCTTGTTTAGCTACGTCCGAAAATCCGCTATATAACCCTGAACTCATAGATACTGTTGCTGCGTAGGAATTTTATATTCGCAGTGTTGAAGATAAATAAAATTAAGAATAACGGCATTAAATACTTTCAAAGTTAAAATACCTCTTTTGACTTGCATCGGCCTGTATGGTTACTTTGATGTAATTGAGCGGAAGCAAATCTGATATTTTTTCAGGCCACTCTATAAGGCAGTAATCACCCGAATAAAAGTATTCTTCATAACCCATATCCAAGGCTTCCTCTTGATTTTTTAGCCGATAAAAATCAAAATGAAAAACCCGTGAGTTACCTGCCTCGTATTCATTTACTATTGAAAATGTTGGGCTGGTAACCGGCTCTTTTACACCTAATTGAGCGCACAGTTCTTTTATGAAAGTAGTTTTACCTGCTCCCATATTTCCATAAAACAAAAATATTTTTTGTTCGCCCGCAAAATTCAATAAAGACCGGGCTGCAGAATCAAGCTGGGTTATTGATTCAATGGTTAAATTAGTTTGTGACCGGGTCATGCAAAATCAGGTATATGCAAGTAATATCAATTGAATATGGTAATACAAACTTTAATTCTAAGTCTCCACTACCATATTCAAATATACAAATTTACTTTACCCCATAAGTAACCACAGGTATAATCATCTCTTCAAGCGAAATACCTCCATGCTGGAACGTTTCATTGTAGAAATTAACAAAGTGATTATAGTTATTAGGGTATACAAAGTAGCTGTCTTCTTTAGCAAAAGCAAAGCTGCTGCTTACGTGCAGCTTTGGTAACATTGCATCATGCGGGTTACGAATATGAAACACTTCTTTTGCGTTAAAATTGAGGTTTTTACCTTGTTTGTAACGCAGGTTAGTATTGGTGTTTTTATCGCCTATTATCTTGCTAGGGTTTTTAACACGTATGGTACCGTGGTCGGTAGTAATAATTACTTTTACTTGTTTGGTTGATAAAAACTTAAGCAAGTCTAACAGTGGGGAATGCTCAAACCATGATAAGGTTAAAGAACGATAAGCCGCATCGTCACTGGCCAGTTCACGTATCATTTGCATATCGGTACGTGCGTGCGACAGCATATCTACAAAGTTATACACCACTACGTTCAAATCGTTGTTCATCAGGTTACTTACCGAATCATTCAATGAGCGGCCTTCGTCAATATTTAATATTTTATGGTACGAAAACTTGCAGTCCTTACGCAGTACACGCTTAATATGATCAGCCAAAAATGCTTCCTCGTGTAAGTTTTTACCGCCTTCGTCTTCATCATTCTGCCACATTCCAGGGAAACGCTTTTCCATATCAAGCGGCATTAAACCGGCAAATATGGCGTTACGTGCATATTGCGTTGCTGTAGGTAAAATGCTGTAATAGGTATCTTCTTCCTCCAGGCGGAAAAACTCAGATATAATAGGATTTATGATTTTAAACTGGTCAAAACGCAGGTTATCAATCAGTATGAAAAACACCGGAACGTTGTCAAGCTTCGGAAATACCTTTTTCTTAAACAGCTGATGAGACATAGTTGGAGCCGTGTCCTGATTTTTTACCCAGTCAAGATAGTTCTTTTCAATAAACTTGCTGAACTGCACGTTGGCTTCGGCCTTTTGCATGGTTAAAATCTCGTGCATGCCGGCATCACTCAACTTCTCCAGTTCCAGCTCCCAGTAAATTAACTTCTTATAAACATCAACCCACTCCTGAAAGTTAAGATTATCGTTTAGTGTCATACCCAGCGTACGAAAATCCATTTGGTAGGCCATGGTTGTTTTTTCGGTAACCAGGCGCTTGTTTTCGGTAAGCTTTTTTATGGTAAGCAATATTTGCTTGGGGTTTACAGGCTTAATGAGGTAATCATCTATTTTCGAACCAATGGCATCTTCCATCATTGGCTCTTCCTCATTTTTGGTAATGAGCACAATAGGCACATCGGCATTAATAGCTTTTATTTGCATAAAAGTTTCAAGCCCCGTTAACCCAGGCATATTTTCATCTAAAAAAACCAAATCATAATAATCATTTCTGAACTCCTCAAGAGCATCAGACCCATTGGTTACAGTTTTAACTTTGTAGCCTTTTTCGTTTAAAAACAACACGTGGGGTTTAAGCAAATCAATCTCGTCGTCGGCCCAAAGTATGGTAGTTTCCTGCATGGTATGTTTAGTGAATGTTGAATTATAACTTCCAAGGTTTGCTTTTGTTGTCAAGACAATAAAAATCTTAACAAAAAATAACAAATTGATTGTTTGTAGATGGGGTTAATTTAACACTTTTGCAAAACTATAAGGCATTAGCTTGAATAAGAAAAAAATAATTAATGATCCGGTATACGGATTTATTACCATACCCACCGATTTGGTTTTTGACCTGATCGAACATCCGTACTTTCAGCGGCTGCGTTACATTAAACAGGTTGGCATGACTCACCTGGTTTATCCGGGCGCTTTACATACACGTTTTCATCATGCCCTGGGTGCTATGCACCTTATGCAACTTGCCGTAAAAACCCTGTGCGATAAAGACCAGGTTATTACCCCGCAGGAAGAAGAATCTGTTGTAATTGCCATTTTGCTTCATGATATAGGGCACGGCCCGTTTTCACACGCGCTGGAAGAGCACATTGTAAAAGGCATCCATCACGAAGATATTTCAACGCTTTTAATGAGCAAGCTTAATGTAGTTTTTGACGGACGGCTAAGCATGGCTATTGAAATATTCAATGATACTTATCCAAAGCGCTTCTTGCATCAGCTGGTATCAAGTCAGTTAGATATGGACAGAATGGACTATCTCAATCGCGATAGTTTTTATACCGGCGTATCAGAAGGTGTTATCAGTTCAGAAAGGATCATCAAAATGCTGAACGTGGTTGATGACTCTATTGTGGTTGAAGAAAAAGGTATTTACTCCATTGAAAAGTTTTTGGTTGCCCGCCGGTTAATGTACTGGCAGGTGTACTTGCACAAAACCGTAACCTCGGGCGAGCAAATGCTGGGTAAAATATTGCAGCGCGCCCGCGAGTTGTCACTTAAAGGACAGCAGTTGTTTTCAACCCCTGCCTTAAATCATTTTCTGCAAAGTACCATTACCAAGGAAGAATTTGTAAGCCACGACCTTCATATTGAAACATTTACGTGTTTGGATGATGCAGATATTATGGCGGCGGTTAAGGTATGGACACGCTGTGATGACACCGTTTTGGCACGCCTTTGCGAAAACTTTATACAGCGCAAGCTATACCACGTTGATATAACAAATTATTTGCCCGATGTAACACAAGTAGAAAACCTGCGTCATAAAGCAATGAAAAAATACGGGGTATGTTACGATGACGCCAAATACTTCGTATTTACAGATATCATAAGCAACAATGCATACCAGGTTGGCAACGCTAACATTAAAATACTAATGAAAGGCGGTGCAATAAAAGATATTACAACTGCAAGTGATAATGCTAACCTCGAAGCTTTAGCTAAAACAGTTGAAAAATATATTTTTTGTTATACGAAAGACCTTATTTAGCTGTTAACAGTATGTTTATAATTTGTTGCTTAACTTTTAACATTTAAATTTGCCCGATGCAATTTACCGCGCAGGAAATAAGCTTGATGCTGAACGGAACTATTGAAGGTAACCCTCAGGTAGCCATCAGTAAACTTGCTAAGATTGAGGAGGCTTCGGCAGGCGCTTTGTCGTTTTTGGCAAACCCCCGGTATGAGCAGTATTTGTATAGCACCAACGCTTCGGTAGTTATTGTAAATAACAGCCTTGCATTAAATGGGCCTGTTAATGCAACACTCATCAGAGTAAACGATGCTTACAACGCATTTTCGGTTTTACTCGAAAAATACAATACATTAAAACTCAATAAGGCGGGCATTGAACAGCCAAGCTTTATAAGCCCAAGCGCAGTTACAGGAAGCAATATTTATGTAGGCGCATTTGCTTACATAGGTGATGGTGCCAAGCTGGGAAATAATTGCAAAATATACCCCAATACATATGTTGGCGATAATGTAACTTTGGGCGATAACGTCACCTTGTTTTCGGGCGTTAAAATATATGCCGATTGTGTTATTGGCAATAATGTTATCATACATTCAGGAGCAGTTATAGGCAGTGATGGTTTTGGGTTTGCTCCAACAGCCGATGGTTCATACAACAAAGTGAACCAGATAGGCAACGTAGTTATAGAAGACAATGTTGAAATTGGTGCCAACACAACAATTGATTGTGCTACCATGGGGTCAACAGTAATACGCAAAGGCGTAAAGCTTGACAACCTTATACAAATTGCTCATAACGTTGAAATTGGCAGCAATACAGTTATTGCTGCACAAAGCGGCATATCAGGCAGTACCAAAATTGGTGAAAACGTTATAATGGGTGGCCAGGTAGGCGTGGTGGGTCATATTAGTATTGCTAAGGGCTCACAAATACAGGCGCAAACAGGCATTAATAAAAGTGTGGACGAAGAGGGTAAGAAATGGGCAGGCATACTTGTTCAACCTTATCAAAGCTTTTTACGCTCACAGCTGGTAGTGCAACAACTGCCAGAATTAAAAAAACGAATAGAAGAGTTAGAAAAAACAATTGCTGAGCTGCGCAATAATACGGTAACAACACCCTGAGCAGCTGAACAACTATATGAACGTAAAGCAAAGAACCATTAAAGCCGCTGTTGCCGTATCGGGCACAGGGCTGCACACCGGCGAGAGTGTTACCATGACCTTCAACCCGGCCCCCGAAAATCACGGTTTTAAATTTCGCCGTGTTGATTTGCCCGGAAGCCCTGTGATAGATGCCGATGTTGATAATGTAACCGATACTTCACGCGGTACAACCATTACGCAAAACGGCGCCAGCGTAAGCACTGTTGAACACGTTTTGGCCGCTTTGGTTGGCCTTGAGTTTGATAACATGCTTATTGACCTTGATGGTCCTGAAACACCAATTATGGATGGCAGCTCAATGCCATTTGTATCAGCCCTGGTTGAGGCCGGCTATATAGAGCAGGATGCCGATAGGGAGTATTACCATATACCATACAACATTCACTACTCTGAAACCGACCGTAAGGTGGAGATGGTAGCAATGCCATTAGATGATGATTACCGCTTTACCTGTATGGTTGATTACAACTCACCTGTACTAGGTACACAGCATGCCACTATTTCTTCTTTATCAGAGTTTAAAAAAGAAGTTGCCAGCAGCCGTACATTCTGTTTTTTACATGAACTGGAAATGCTGTTAAAGCATAACCTTATTAAAGGCGGAGATATTAACAACGCCATTGTAGTGGTTGATAAACACGTGGATAAGGAAGAATTAGCTCACCTTGCTACCCTTTTTAACCGCGAAGACATTGATGTAGCGCCGCAAGGCATTTTAAATAACATCGAGCTACGTCATCAAAACGAGCCTGCACGTCACAAGCTGCTTGACATGATTGGCGATTTGGCTTTGGTAGGTGTTCCTTTACGTGGCCATATTATGGCTGCACGTCCGGGTCATGCTGCTAACGTAGCTTTTGCCAAAAAAATTAAAGCGCTAATTAAAAAAGAACGTAGCCGCAAGCATATTAAGGTATACAACCCTAACATGAAACCGGTATATGATACGGTGCAGATTATGAATATCCTGCCGCATCGTCCGCCAATGTTGCTGGTTGATAAAATTCTGGAGCTTACCAAAACCCACGTTGTAGGTTTGAAGGGTGTTACCATGAATGAACCTTTCTTCCAGGGCCATTTTCCTGGTGCACCGGTAATGCCTGGTGTATTGCAAATTGAAGCCATGGCTCAAACCGGTGGTATATTGGTGCTTAACACCGTACCCGACCCTGAAAACTGGCTTACTTTGTTTTTAAAAATCGAAAATGCTCGCTTTAAAGATAAAGTGTTGCCCGGAGATACGCTTATTTTTAGATGTGACCTTGTTGCCCCTATCCGTCGTGGTATTGCCCAAATGAAGGGCATTGGCATGGTAGGCGAAAAAATTGTTGTAGAAGCCGAACTAATGGCACAAATTGTTAAATATAAGTAAACATGATTCAGCCATTAGCATATATACATCCGCAGGCTAAAATTGCGGATAACGTTGTGATTGAGCCGTTTGTTACCATCCATAAAGATGTTGAAATAGGAGAAGGATCGTGGATTGGCTCAAACGTTACCATTATGGATGGCGCACGTATTGGCAAAAACTGTCGTATTTTTCCAGGTGCTGTTATATCGGCTATTCCGCAAGACCTTAAATTTAAGGGAGAAAATACCCAGGCCGTTATTGGCGATAACACAACTATACGCGAGTGCGTTACCATTAACCGTGGGACAAAAGACCACTGGCGTACCGAGGTTGGCAGCAACTGCTTAATTATGGCCTATTGCCACGTAGC
This sequence comes from uncultured Mucilaginibacter sp., assembly GCF_913773635.1. GTDB lineage: Bacteria > Bacteroidota > Bacteroidia > Sphingobacteriales > Sphingobacteriaceae > Mucilaginibacter. The sequence goes on along the minus strand of NZ_CAJYGQ010000007.1, from coordinate 300,870 downwards.
ACATGATTGTGTGATTGGCGATAACTGTATTTTCTCAAACAATACTACTATTGCAGGCCACGTAACAGTTGGCAACTATGTAGTGTTGGCAGGCATGGTGGCTATACACCAGTTTTGCAATATTGGCTCACACTCGTTTGTAACCGGTGGTTCATTGGTACGTAAGGATGTTCCTCCGTATGTAAAAGCTGCTCGCGAACCGTTATCATACGCAGGTATCAACTCGGTGGGTATGCGCCGCCGCGGTTTTAGTGAAGATAAGATAAACGAAATACAGGATATTTACCGTACACTTTTTGTACGCAACAGCAACGTTACCAAAGCCATGGAAATCATAGAAGCTGATTTTCGTCCAACGGCCGAACGTGATGAAATACTTAATTTCATACAAAGTTCGCAGCGTGGTATTATGAAAGGCTTTGGAAATTCATAATTAGTTAATGGTTCATAGATGATAGTAGAGGGCAAAGTGGTACCAACAACTATCATCTATGAACCATCATCTATTACCTATGCACCATGGACTTAATATAATCCTTAACCAAACCGGCCGGCGCTTTAATCGCGACTGGATTTTTAATGGTATCGATTATACTTTTTCACAAGGTAACAGTTACGCAGTCTTGGGGCCTAATGGTTCCGGAAAATCAACACTGCTTCAAATTTTAAACGGCAGCCTTTCACCGTCAGCCGGTAACGTAAAATTCAGCTTCAATGGTAATGATTTGCATGCCGAAGATGTGTATCAACACATTAGTATGGCAGCGCCTTACCTTGAGCTTATTGAAGACTTTACACTTACGGAGGTTATTGATTTCCACTTTAAATTTAAGCCCTATAAAAACGGGATGAACAGGGCCGCAATTATTGATTTGCTTGGCATGAAGCAAAGTAAGCATAAACTGGTACGCTACTTTTCGTCAGGCATGAAACAGCGGCTTAAACTTGCGCTGGCCTTTTGCTCACATACAGCTATGCTAATGCTTGATGAGCCAACATCAAACCTTGACGTGCAAGGCATTGATTGGTACTTGCAACTTGTAAAGCAATACGCCGGTAACCGGCTTATAATTGTAGGCTCAAACCAACTGCAGGAATATAGCTTTTGCGCTAACCAGCTGCACATTACCAATTACAAACCGCCGGCAAATAATTAACTGCTTGATAGTTTGCCCTTAAACGGGTAGTTTTGCACCACGAAAATTTATTATGTCTAAAGCATCAGAAGTAAAAAACGGAAATATCCTCCGCTTCAACGGAGATTTAGTGCAGGTAGAAGAATTTATTCACCGTACTCCGGGAAACCTGCGTGCCTTTTACCAGGCCCGCATGCGTAATGTTAAAACAGGAAAACTGGTTGAATACCGTTTCCGTACCGACGAAGAGGTTACTATTGCCCGTGTTGAAACCAGCGACTATCAGTATTTGTACGAAGATGGCAATGACCTTGTTGTAATGGACAATGCCACTTACGAGCAATTCAATATTCCGAAATTTTTATTTGGCAATGCCGTTAAGTTCTTAAAAGAAGGTGTTAACGTAATTATTGCTTTTGAAAGTGATGAGCCTATTATGGCACAGGCACCTGCTTCGGTTGAATTGGAAATTACTTACTCAGAGCCAGCCGTTAAAGGCGATACATCAACTAACGCACTTAAAGCTGCCACCGTTGAAACCGGTGCTGAAATACGTGTGCCGTTATTTATTAACGAAGGTGATAAAGTAAAAGTTGATACTGCTACCGGTGCTTACATGGAGCGTGTTAAGAATTAGTATTTACTTAAAAATATCAAAGGCTTCCATTTTTGGAAGCCTTTTTTGTTGGCATTAAATCTGTTACATTTGAGTATGCAGGATTTAGAAAAATACAAAGCACTTATTGTTCCTATTTTAAAACGTTACGATATAAAACAGGCTGCAATTTTTGGATCACTTGCAAAAGGCACAATGACACGTCAAAGCGATATCGATTTGTTAATTGAGCCATCTACAGGCTTCACACTGCTTACGCTATTAAAACTTGAAGAAGAAATAGCACAGCTCACTAATCATAAAATTGATATTGTTGAGTATGGCGCACTAAAAAACTCTATTAAAAATGAGGTGGAACAAACTTTAGTTCCAATTTTATGAGCCGGTCCGACTTAGTTTACTTCAATGATATAATTGAATCAATCGACTTGATCTTAGAATACTTAGACGTCAAAACTGAATTAGAGTTTAGGTCAAATTTTTTGTTGCAAGATGCTGTTATAAGAAGATTTGAAATTATTGGCGAAGCCTCGTCAAAGGTATCCGAATCTTCAAAGCAATTATATCCTTCAATTCCCTGGAATTTAATGAAAGCCATGCGCAACAAACTCATACATGAGTACTTTGGCGTGTCTGCTCAAACTATTTATGAAACCGCTAAACGAGATTTGCCCGTTCTAAAAGAACAGCTTTTAAAAATCATATAAAGCGTGACCAAAGCACAACTGCGCAAAGTATATATTCAAAAGCGCAACCAACTTTCGCAAGCCGAATACAACGATCTTAACAAGGCACTACTTGCACAATTTCAACAGCTTGACCTATCAGGCGTTGGCTGCATACACTTATTCTTACCTATACATCAACGCAAAGAGCCGGATACTTTTTTAATACGTAATTGGTTACAAGAAACGCATCCGCATATTTTAAGAATATTTCCTAAAGCAAACTTTGCCAATAATACCATGCTAAACTATGCCGACGATGCAGATTTGGAGCTGGCTACAAATGCTTTTGGCATACCCGAGCCCGTAACCGGCAACCTAATTGATGTCAACCAAATTGATCTGATGCTTGTACCCCTGCTTGCTTTTGATATCAAAGGTTACAGAGTAGGATACGGCAAAGGTTTCTACGACCGCTTTATGTCTCAATGCCGTCCGGATACGAAATTCACTGGTCTTTCATTTTTTGATGCTGTAGAATGTATAGACGACATAAATGAATTTGACCGCAAAATACACAACTGTATTACGCCAAAATCTATCGTTTCTATATCATAAATTTAATGTAGCGCTATACCGGCTTCGCTTGCAGCTATAGGTTGTTTTATTGCACGTTTGCCTACCATGTAAGCTACGCCGGCTAATACCGCAGTTGCGGCCATAATACTTGCCAACGGAATAGCTGTTAACGCATGGAAAAACCCAATACCCATTGAGGCTACTGCGCCTAAACCCAATTGCAATGCACCCATTAAGGCCGAAGCGGTGCCTGCATTGTGTGAGAATGGCGCTAGCGAAAGCGCGGAGGCATTTGGGCTAATTATACCAATGCACGACAGGACAACGAACAGCATGATGATAATACCTGTTAAACCCATCCAGCCGCTCATGGCAACTAGTATAAATACTAAACCAGCCACAATTTGCACTGTTAACGCCACCGGAACTATTTGCTGACTGGTGAGTCCGCGTTTAAGCATCCAGCTATTTACCTGGCTCGAACCAATAAATCCAACTGAAAGACCCGCAAATATCCATCCGTAAACATCTTCGCTAACTTTATACATTTGCATAAACACCAACGGCGATCCGGCCACATAAGTGAACAGCCCTGCAAATGACAATGCCCCGGTAAGTACGTAAGTAAAAAACTGCGGATTTTTCAAAACCTGTGCAAAGTTGCTAAGCATTGGCGCCGGCCTGAGCGAAAGTTTCCGGTTAGGTACATATTTATCAGGCAGGGCAAATATTACAGCCAACAGTATGATTACCGCAATGCCAGCCAGTATTAAAAATATGGCATGCCAGCCCAAATGCTTGGTTACGTAACCGCCAACGGCAGGTGCCACCATAGGCGATACACCTACTACCAGCATAAGTAAGGCAAATACCTTGGCGTTCTCCTCTACCGGAAATAAATCGCGCACCATGGCTACAGCAGCCACAGCGGCGGCGCAACTGCCAATAGCTTGTATAAAGCGCAGGCCAATTAGTCCGTCAACCGTGCTTACCATCATACAGCCAAATGAGGCCAGCAGGTATACGGCAAGGCCAATGTACAATGGCTTTTTACGGCCAAACTTGTCCAATAAAGGCCCGTACAGTAACTGCCCTAATGATATGCCCACAAAATAACTTGATAACGATAATGCTACACGTTCAATGGTAGTGTCCAGGTCTTTGGCTATGGCCGGAAAGCTGGGCAAGTACATATCAATAGAAAACGGCCCCAATGCCGTTAACGAACCTAATATTAGTATGAGGAAGAAATGATTTTGCTTAGTAGCCATGTATTTATTGAGTACAAATTAAGGGCGTAAAGATACATAGCCGGTGCTGTACGAGGGTTAAGCTTATTTAAAATGACAACAGCCCGACCTTGTAATAATACCAAATGAAGCTGCGAACAATATTTACTTGTTTAATGTTACTTCCGAAACACTTAAAACACTCACACTATGCAATGGATGGGCAGACGCGAAAGCAGTAACGCCGAAGAAGGTAGCAGCAGCGGCGGTGGCCGTATGGCTTTAGGCGGCGGCGTATTAGGAATTATTGGGGTTATTATATACATGTTTACCGGTGTAAATCCGTCGCAAATTTTACAGGGCGGCGATGGACAAACCGGTGGCAGCCAGCAAAACACAAAACTAACCGAATCAAAGAGCAAAGAGCAAAGCTTTGCCCGTGTTGTACTGGCCGACACCGAAGACACCTGGCACCAGTTGTTTAAGCAAATGGGCGGAACTTACCAGGAACCTACTATCCACTTTTTTGAAGGACAGGTAGAAACCAGTGGCTGTGGTTTTGCCGGTGAAGCATCGGGCCCATTCTATTGCCCGGCCGACCGTAAGGTATACATTGACTTAACCTTTTTTAATGAACTGGAGCAACGCTTTGGCGCCGCAGGTGATTTTGCCCGGGCTTATGTAATTGCACATGAGGTAGGCCATCACGTACAAAAGCTTTTAGGCGTGTCTGACAAAATGCAGCAGGCGCGTGAGCAGCTGAGCGAAGAAGAATACAACAAATTATCAGTAAAACTTGAACTCCAGGCCGATTTTTACGCAGGAGTTTGGGCACATTATCAGCAAAAACGCGGTTTCTTAGAGACTGGTGATATTGAAGAAGCCCTGAATGCCGCCAACGCCATAGGAGATGACCGCCTCACCCAAGGCCGTGTATCGCCCGACTCATTTACCCACGGCACCAGCGTACAACGCATGCACTGGTTCAAAAAGGGCTACGAAACGGGAGATGTAAGACAGGGCGATACTTTTAGGAGCGAGGAGTTGTAGGGATTAAAGCTCCTTCACTCCACATTCTACTAAATAATTAGCAATATCGTTATAAACTTGAGGGTTTCGAGTAGGGTCTTCGTTGTCACCTTGCGGAACAAAGATAACCATGCCTTCTCGAGCCCTTGTTAATAATACTCGATATTTGTTTATGATATACGTTTGATTTTCCTTTTTGCTGACACTTAACCACTTTGAACCCTTAAAAGATTTGAACTCCCAAACACCTTTTTGCCTTCTCAAATCTCCATCCCAGCATACGCCAGTCCAATCTAACTCCAAACCTTGTACTCCAAATTCTGTGGCTGGAATTTCTAAATAATATGAAGACCTTATATCATCTCGTGGATTAAGAAACCATTCTGGTTCCTCAAACTCAGTACGAACCTCAAGCCCGTAAGGCCGCAATCTTCGTGCGCCAGAACTGGCTACTAATCCCATCCTTCTTGAACCTAAGCAATTGTCTTTTAGCCATTGCTTGGCTTTGTTTAGGTCTCTTGTTATAATAATGTTATAGTCTATTAAATCCGTTTTGTAAGTATCACTAGCAGCTATTGGGTTGTTGGTTAAAACCTGATTTACCCATCTTGATAAACCCTCTGCTTTGTAAGAGCGGATTGAAACACTCAAATGCAATTCGGGAGCTTCTATAATATTCACGTTGCTTGGCTGCTGCTCAAATAATGTTAAGTTTCCTGTACTATGGTCTCCAACCTTTAACTCAGGTGATATGTAAGCGGTCCAGTTGTTAAATCTTTGCGCAATTACACGACCCCATTCTGGCAAACCAGCCTCTCCTGTATTTATCTCTTGTCCTCCACCAACCAATGCAACAATTACAGCCCAATCTTCATGTCGATTCATTACCTCAAACATCATCTCGGGTTCCGAATGATTTCTGTTAAATTTTCGCAAAGAATGCTCAGCGTTCCAAGCCCTTTGAGCTTCATCAAAAATCACAATTTGGGTATTTGGAATTTTCGATTTATCAAAGAAGTATGCGTCGATGAATCGATGTACATTTTCTATAAATGCAATTATTCTTTCTTGTTCTCGTGCTTTTACGCTTTTGTCTTCTTGCTTTAACCTTTTGGTGGAATCTCGTTTTAGAGCTTCCCTCAACACTTTTATTAACGGACCATTACCTGACAAAAATGTAGCCGAGGCATTCTCGGATGTTTGAAATTCACTGTGGTGGGCTATATCCAATCCAGCAAGTGTTTTACCTGCCCCTGGAACGCCTGTAATAAAGCAAATAATCTTTTTATTATTCCCTTTTGCGTGCTTTATAGCATTGATAACAGCCGTCGTAGTTTTAGTAAGATTGGTTGCTTCAGCATGAGAGCGCGATATTTCTATCACCGACTTACCCGAATACAAAGTTTGGGCTGCCTCTATAATAGTAGGTGTGGGCGAATAATTACTTCGGTCCCATTCTTCAAAATCTTGCGTTTTACATTTACCATCTAAAGTCTTAATAGTCGCTAATAAGGTTGGGGCTAAATTTGAAGAATTAGCAAAAATCATTGATTGAACTAAATGCTCTGATTTGAAGATAGCATTTTCAATGTCTTTAGCATTCGTGGCTAATAATAGTGGAACAATTGTTCGGCCTCTTGATTGAAAGTGAAAATCTCGAAGATCTAAACAGTAATCTAATAATTGCTCTTGGTCGGCAACTGTATATTCGTTTCGCCCTGCTTTAAACTCAATAACTACAATTATCTCGTTGCAAATTAAAACAACATCAATTCGTTTACTACGCCGAGCGATAGGATATTCTAATAAAATACCCCATGAAGTAGCATCAACAAAAGCTGATATTACTTGAGTTAAGACATCTTGTAATAACGATATTTCTTCTTCCCACGAAGCAGTTTGGGAATGCATCTGCTGGTAAAAACCAGCTTTGCCAGATGCACGAGTAAGTTTACCCGTTATTGAATCAACCGTTTCATTAATAAACTGGGAGATTGCATTTATGTAGAATGCTCCCATTATTTATTAAAGTTTGAAGAGTTGAAAAAATCGGTAAATGATATATTTAAAGCGTCAACGAGCTTCTCTAAATTCTCAATTGAGATGTTTCGACGCCCATTTTCAACATCGGTAACGTAAGTTCTATCTATTTCTGCCTTGTTAGCTAACGCCTCCTGAGATATACCAATTTGCTTACGCAATTCTCTAATTCTTAGTCCAACATTCTCTTTAATGCCCATTAAGGCAATTTGAATTTTTGTTGACTATAAGCCAACGGACTATAAGTGTCATTTTATTATATTTGGAATATGCCCAACATTAAATTCTCCTATCTCTATCGCGATGGTGCCAACTATAAAAATTATAGCTACGTAGTTTTCAAAGGTGAGCAAACTTTCGATGTAGACAAATTACAAACGCTCATCCAATCAAAACTCATTAGCGGCGAGTTCTTTTATGCAACCAATGGCACCTACCCGATTTACATTTCGACCAGTGGAATGATGAATTTGACCACACATTTCACGAATTTGAATGTATTGAAAACACAGATGAAGCTCCTAATACTTTACTTAATTTAGCAGAGTTCTGTAAACTGATAAAACTCACTGATTGGCAATGAACTTAAAATCCTACGCATACTATTTTCTTGCACTTACTATAATTTCTTCCTGCAAAACCAAAAAGCCGGCTACTATTGTAAATAACAGCCCAAAGGTTTATAAAACACAAATAGACAGCTTGCTGGATATCGTAAAAATTAAAGACACCGTGAGGCTGGCTGATAGTGCAGGTACGGCTATTCCTTCGGAATTTGTAGCTACTGTAAACTTCAATTTACGTAAGCCCAACTATGTTATTATTCATCATACTGCGCAAGATTCGGCAAAGCAAACGCTTAATACTTTCACCCTTACCCGCACGCAAGTGAGCGCTCACTATGTAGTAAGCCGCGACGGAAAAGTTTACCATATGCTTAATGATTATCTCCGCTCATGGCATGCCGGAGTGAGCAAGTGGGGCAGCGTTACTGATATGAACAGTTGCTCAATAGGTATTGAACTGGATAACAACGGCGTACAACCCTTTCAGGAGGCACAGGTAAAAAGTCTGATATTGCTATTGGCAAAACTAAAAAAGGCTTATAACATTCCTACAGCAAATTTTATTGGCCACAGTGATATTGCCCCTGGCCGTAAAACCGATCCCAGTGCATATTTTCCATGGAAGACGTTGGCTAAAAGCGGCTTTGGATACTGGAGCGATGATGTTTTAGAACTGGCTCCCGAAACTTTCGATTATGTGGCCGCCTTGCGCATCATTGGGTATGATACCACTAATTTACCTGCCGCCATTAAAGCCTTTAAACTTCACTTTGTACAAACAGACGTAAGCCCTCAGCTTACACAGTTAGATTTGAATGTGCTGTATAACGTAGCTAAAAAGTATTGATTGCGTTTTGTGTTAGGGATAGCAGCCTAAAGATTAAAACGTAGCATAGCAAAGTGAGGACTTGCAGGTATATCCCGGGCCGCAGGCAACGCCCTAACAATAAAAAGCAGGCTTAAATATCAAGCCTGCTTCTGTAAACCATCTATTAAGGTTACTTGGCTATCTCAAATACTGCACGTACCTGGTAGTTCAATTTGATCTTCTTAAAGTCAACATTACTTTCTTGCGGAGCAGCAGCATCATATCCCATCGATGATTTAAGCATCATATTAGCATATACCGGGCGTCCCATAGGCTCGTTATCAATTTCCTGAATTTCAATAGCGCCGCCTAATTTTTCGCCAATGCTGGTTAATAAGTAACCGGCTTTTTCGCGGGCAGCTTGCAGGGCTTTGATTTTGAGCTCCTTGCGTAGTTCTGCTTGTTTGGAGTACTCGTAGCTTTCAACACCGGTTGATTGGATGCCTTTATCGTCAACCTTACTCAAGATAACGTTAATGGCATTCAGGTCGCGCACTTTAATGCGGTATTGCTTGCTGGCCATAAAGTCAGGATCTTTTTTCTTTTTATCGATGATGTAGTTGTACGACGATATATTGTTGATCATAAAGTCTTCTTTAGCAACTCCCGCCTCGGTAACGGCCTTTTGCAGTTGACGCTCCAGGGTGCTGATTTCTACCTTGTTTTTGCCATTCATGTATTCTTTCAATGATATGGCTACATAAATAACATCGGGCGTAACCTCTTGCTCGGCGCTGCCGGTAACTTCAATTTTGCGACGCTGATCAGTAGTTTGTGCAAAGCCGGCAATGGTAACAGTTATAAGAGCGGCTAATAAAAATAATTTTCTCATGGTGAACATTTGTATAGTGTTTGATAAATAGACGAGGCCATGTTGCAAAATGTAACAGCCCCCTGCTATTTAAAGCTATGGACAACAAAGCAGGCAAATAGTTTAAATATTGTCTGAACCGGAATTTTTAAGAACGTTTCCAACTCACAGAATTAAACCCTCTGAACAGAGTTTAAGAATTGGTGGGATTTGCATTATCTAAATATCGGTTGTTGAAACTTACGCCGCCGCACATTATATAAGCTTATCTATCCTTACCCAGCGCATACCGGCTTCATCGGCTGCTTGTGTACCGGCGTTGCCATCTTCAAATACCAGGCAACGTTCTGGAGCTACGCCTAATAGTTCGGCCGCTTTCAAAAATGGGTCGGGAAAAGGTTTGCCGTTAGGGGTTTCACCTGCGCAAACCAGCACTTCAACTAAATGATCAATACCCAAAATTTGCAGTGTTTTTTCGACTGCAATACGGCTGCTGCCGCTTACTACGGCAATGCGCACCTGCCCTGCATGATTTTTTAAATGGTTTACCACGTAATCAATAGGCTGTGTTTGCTGAATATATTCTTCTAAAAACAGCTTGTACTTCGCCGCTTTAAACTCCTCGGGTATAAAAGCACTTTGGTAGCGTTCGTTAATTTTTTCAACCACATTGATGATGGGTAGTCCGGCAAATTCATCTATAATGGCACCGTCAATTATCACACCCTGTTCGGCAGCTACTTTAATATAAGTTTCGGTATGGGCAGGCATATTGTCGGCAAGGGTGCCGTCGCAGTCGTATAAGAATGCGTCAAAGTCGTTTTGGCTTAATTTTACCAGGGCATCGTAATTGGCTTGAGATGTTTCATTCATAGTGATGGCAAAGGTAACAAAAGAGCCCCACCGTGGCCCTCCTCAGGATGGAGAGAATTCATGTTTCAAGTCCTTCCTTTTAGGAGAATTTAGATGGGGCTGTTAGAGGGTCGGTGTGGGGCAACATTTTTATACCCATTTTCTTTTAAATCCTCTAAATTCTTTATACGTTTGAAATTTTTGTTGATGTAGCTTCCACAAATTTTTTGAACGGACCATATGCTACGTGTTGACAGCAGTAAACCTTGCCAGCTAATTTATTCCATTGCCCGCCACGAATACCTCGGGTGGTTGATAGAACCGCATATTGTTCAGCTTAACCCTAACGGCGAGTTTTCGCTTACACATCAGCGCCTGTTCTCTAACACTGCGCAAGAATTTAGCTCATGTATAGACGAAACCGACCATAAGCTCATTAAGCTTTTGGAGGAGATGGAGCAGGGGCATCTCATTAAAAAGTATTACAAAAAGCCCATCCGCCCGTACGAGTTTTTCAGCAAGGTATTTAATGATCAGTTGCATGATGTGATTCGCCCTAAAATTGAAAAGAAAATGGCGGAGGCGTTTACTATGCTTCATGATAAAAAGCTGTTTGCAATGAGTAAGGAAGGCTACCCGGCCGAAAGACAACTGCATATTGCCACCGAAGCTACTACTGTACTGTTTCACTTTAAGCGCGACGATACCGAAATACGCTACTACCCTACCATCAAATACCAGGGCATGAAAATTGAATTCATGTTCAAGAACGCCGAAATTATATGTAATCACCCCGGCTGGCTCATGCTTGATGATATCCTGTATTATTTCGATAAAGATGTGGAGGGCCGTAAACTGCAACCATTTTTACAAAAACGTTTCATAGCCATTCCGCGGAGTGCCGAGCAATCTTATTTTGAAAAGTTTGTAGCACCGCTTATTGAGAAGCACCACGTACACGCCGAAGGCTTTACCATCAATACCGAAAAGTATGACGCCCGGCCTGTGGTTAAACCCATATATGTAGCCGGCGGCATATCACAAATACAGTTGTATTTTAAGTATGCCGGCTACGTTTTCCCTTATGGAGATGGCAGGCATATTTCAGTCAAGATTGATCGAGAAGGCGACAATTACACCTTCCACCGCATAAAACGTTCGGTAACCTGGGAAAAAAATAAGCTGCAACTGTTGGAGAATATGGGGCTTACTACCTCATCATCCCTTTTTCAAAACCTGGAGGTGAAACATGATGGTGACGATGCCGACCGCTCTTTTTCGGTATTCGACTGGCTTAATCAAAACCACGACAAGTTGATTGCCGCAGGCTTTGAAATTGAACAGCCCGAAGGGCAAAAGCGCTATCTCTTTGGCAGCAGCAAAATTGATTTGCAGGTAAACGAGAACAACGACTGGTTTGACATACATGCCATTGTGCACTTTGGCCCATACCAAATTCCTTTTATGGATTTGCGTAATCACATCCTTAACCGTAAAAAAGAGTTTACCCTGCCCAGCGGCGAAATTGCAGTTATACCCGAAGAATGGTTTGCACAATATGGTAACCTGCTCAACTTTACTGAAGGTAATAAAGACCTTAAGCTGCGCAAGCACCACATTGGCCTTATCAATGATTTGGCCGAAGGCGATTTAGCCAGCATAACCATTAACCGTAAGCTGCAAAAGCTGACTGATTTTGAAGAATTGGAAGATGTAGCCCCTCCGGTAAACTTTGCAGGTAGTTTGCGCCCTTACCAACAGGCGGGTTACAACTGGTTCCATTTTTTAAAAGATTACCACTTTGGCGGATGCCTGGCTGATGATATGGGTTTGGGTAAAACCATACAAACACTGGCTTTGCTGCAAAAGAACAAGGAGGATGCAGCAGCTATTGGCGCAACATGCACTTCGTTGCTTATTATGCCTACCTCACTTATATACAATTGGGTAAATGAGGCTGCCAGATTTACGCCCACCTTACGCATGATGGTGCATACAGGTGCGTTTCGCTATAAATCACCCGATGTATTTGGCAAGTATGATGTAGTGGTGACTACTTACGGCATAAGCCGTATTGATGTAGAATTGTTTAAGGCTTTCTTTTTCGATTACATTATTTTGGATGAAAGCCAGAACATCAAAAATCCATCGTCCAAATCATACCAGGCTGTTAAGCAGCTTAAATCGCGCCATAAGTTGATATTGAGTGGTACTCCCGTTGAAAATACCGTGAATGATTTATGGACACAGATGTCGTTTATTAATCCCGGATTACTGGGCAACCAGCAGTTTTTTTTAAATGAGTTCGTAACACCCATTGAAAAGAAAAAGGACGAAGAAAAGGCGCACCGCTTACAAGCATTGATTAAGCCATTTGTGCTTCGCCGTACCAAGGAACAGGTAGCTACTGAGCTTCCGCCCAAAACCGAGCAGTTATTTTATTGCAAAATGACCGATGAGCAAAGCACGGTTTACGAAAAAATAAAATCAGAATACCGCAACGAGTTACTGCAAAGCCTTGAAGATGGAACCTTTGCACAAACGCAAATACAGGTTTTACAAGGCCTTATAAAGCTGCGCCAGATAGCTAACCATCCATCAATGATAGATGAAAGTTATGAGGGCGATTCGGGCAAGTTTGAGGATGTGGTGCATACCTTATCAAACGTGCTGGACGGCGGACATAAGGTGCTGATATTTTCGCAATTTGTTAAGCAACTAAATATTTACCGGCAATACTTCGATCAGAAAAACATTAAGTATACCTACCTTGACGGAAGCACTCAAAACCGTGGCGAAGTAGTTAAAAAGTTTCAGCAGGATGCCAAAACTCAAATATTTTTGATATCCATAAAAGCCGGCGGCGTGGGCCTCAATCTTACCGAGGCCGACTATGTTTTCATCCTTGATCCATGGTGGAACCCGGCCGTTGAGCAACAGGCTATTGACCGCACACACCGCATTGGGCAAACCAAAAACGTGTTTATTTATAAGTTCATCACTAAAGATACTGTTGAAGAAAAGATACTTGCCTTGCAACAACGCAAACTCACCGTTGCCCGTTCGTTAATCACTACAGAAGAAAGTTTCATTAAGTCGCTTTCTGCTGATGATATAAGGGAAATTTTAGGGTAAGTGATGCTGTGAAATCAGGCTACTATATTATTTTCACCTGCATTTCCTTTAGCTTAGGCAGCAAGCGTCTTAAAAATTCATTTTTAAAACCTGCTTCACTATAAATATCTGTTATCCAAACAATTACCTTTAGTTCAACGCTATCGGCTGCTATGGTATTAATAAGTATTTCGGGTGGTAAGTTCTTTAAAATGTTTGCTGACTTACTAACTTCTTCCTCAATTACTTTGTTCAAGGCATCTAAATCGGTATCAGCAGGTACTTTAAACAAAACCTCGGTCTTTAAAAAATCGTTGCTGAGGGTCCAGTTCACTAGCCGGCCCGATAGTAAATCACCGTTTGGAATAATCACCTCCGACCCTTGTGGCGTTAGCATCTTGCTTGAACGTATACCTATATCCTGCACCTTACCCTTTTTATCTGCAAGTTCAACATAATCGCCAATGCGAAAAGGCTTTTCGAAAATGAGAATGATGCCCGATACAAAGTTATTAACAATGTTTTGCATACCTAAACCTATACCCACACTTAGCGCACCCAACACTACGGTAAGCTTATCAAGCGGTATGCCCGATGCCGTAACGGCCAGTAAAACTCCAATAACAACTATAATAAGGCGAATAAGAGCCAGTTTTGAGCCCTTATGCTCCGTTTTATCTTCAAACTTTACGGCACTCTCGCCAAATAGTATACCTACATGCTTTTGCAGCATATTGGCCAGGTAAATAATTACAGCAAAAAACAGTACATTATTGAGCGAAAAATGCACGCTACCGAACGTGCGTTCTTTTGACAGCACTTGTTGAACCAAAGCAAATACACCACCAGCAATGCTCAGGTTTATCATAAATACCAGCAACCATAAAATTACGGCCACGACAGATAAGATGCGCCTGAATGAAGCACGTGTAGATGCAATGTTTAGCCGTGCAAATAACCCGTTTGAGCACGAACTTACTTTAATTTGCAGTTCAAGCGCATCACTTATTACCTGTATAAAGGCTGCCAAACCTATTACCTGCGTAAGACCTATAATTGCTGTGGCACTAAATACCTTGGCCAGGCTTATGCGCCCGAAAACATTAAAGAGAATTGAAAATATATTTAACGCTAAAAATATAAGCAGAATAGGTTTCGCCAAGCGTTTGGCAACATTGGCCTTGAGCAGCTTTTTATAAAAATAATACCCAATGTATAATGATGCCGCGTTTAAGAAAATAAGCCATAAACGCATCCAAATGGCATCATGTACCACCGCGTTGGTAATAATGATGGTGATGTACAGGCCTACAATCATCAGCCAGTAATTCATGTCGCTTTTAGATAGCGTTTTCCAAAAGTGCACGGTTACGGCAAACAGCAACATGAGTTGCGTAAGCTCAATGTACATTGATGGCGAATCGGGCTCAAAAAGCGGCGTAAGGTTCAGCATTATAATAATAGTTGCCAAAACCGGGTACGGACGTATATAATTAAAAGTAAGTTGCCCTAGCACCTGCCGCAAATCGGGCTTTTGAGCCTTTTTAAAATTGCGGTAAACCCAAACGTAAAACCCTATACCAATAAGCAGTAAAAGAATGCGGTTATCCCAGGTACTGCTTATAAAATAACCTAGTATTTTGCCTTGTCCATCAATAGCCGAACCAATTAAATCGCTTATACTGCTACCCGGCTCGCTACTTACCGGTGCAGCCCATATATAAGGCGATTCGCGCCCTAACGCACTCTTGCCCGATTGCTGTAACCGCTCGGCTATAGCTGTTTGCAAATCGGTAACGGTGAGGTAGGTTGCAGATACATCTGCCAGTAAGCGGCTTACCGTATCAAGCCTTGCCGTTGTTACTTTACCTGCAGTTTGCAGCCGCACTTTTATTTCATTTAGTTGGGCAGTGTACAACCTTTTTTCGGTAGTATCTTTTGCCTTAACCATTAGCACCGAATCGTTGCCCAGCTCAATCACCTGGTCAGACAGGCCTTGCAAATTTGCATTATACTTGCTTAATGTATTACGCCAGCCGGTAAGGCGGGTAAGTGCATCTTTTAAAATAAGGTTGTAGCTTAACAGGCTTTTGGTATCTAATACCTTTCGGGCCACATCAATATCTTTTTTTACCGGTGCAACATCGGCACGTACCTCTTTTAAACCATTTTGAATATTTTCAATGCCATAGCCGCGTTTGTTGGTGGCATTAATTTCGGTGATGGCAGCCTGTGCTTTCTGTATTTTAAATAGCAGCGTATCAGGTATGGTTAACGCCGAATCTGTTTTAACAGCGGCACTATCTTGCGCTATTGCCGGCATTGCCATAAACAAACAGTTTAAGGCTGTGAAGAGGATAACTCTAATATTAAGGGACGGTATTTTTTTTGACATCATGCGTACAAGCTTGTGATAGTATGCTTGTTTTTATACAACTACAAGGTGAAAGGGTTTGAAAAAGAAAGTTGACTATAAAGTTTTAATGATCTTTTGGTGGTATCCAAACTATCGCCGAGCGGCAATTTAACCACAAATAAAACCATTGCCTTACAGCCGGGTTACTGTACATATGCCCTTTAATCAGCAAAAATATACTCCACCCGTTAATCTTACCGGACGCCTGAAATGGGTGGAGCGCATATCACATTTGCTTGATGACCAGTTTCGCGTGCCGGGCACTAAATTCCGTTTCGGGCTCGATCCTATTATAAACTTGCTACCCATAGCAGGTGATGCTGCGGGGTTTGTTTTGAGTGCCGCACTGGTTTTAACCATGGCTAAACACGGTGTAAGCCGTAAAGTACTCATACTAATGGTGCTTAATGTATTAATAGACGGGCTGATTGGGGTTATACCGTTTGTTGGGCAGGTTTTTGATTTTTATTACAAAGCCAATACGCGCAATATTAAATTACTTAAAGAGCATTATGAAGAAGGCAGGCATCAGGGTAGCGGCACCGGTATTTTGATAACCATTGCGGTTGTTTTGCTCATAGCCTTTGCAGCGTTTGTATACCTGAGTTACAAATTACTCGCATTTCTTATCAGTCTTTTCTAACTTCTTATCATAGCCCTACAGCTAGTATGAGTTTAGCAATCGTTTGCGTAATTTTTTGCAAGCATAATGCGCATTAAACGGCAAAATCTTTCAGATACTCAATAATTATTGTTTAGTTTGTGCTGCGAGGGCTTAGTGTATACATTCAACTTTAAAGCTCTGCAATAAACGCATATAAACCAACTGCTAACACCAGTTACCTTTTGAAAAACCGGTTGCTTTAACGAGTTGCCAACATTTGTTATGAAAAAGTTTTTAGACGAGAATTTTTTGCTGCAAACCGAAACTGCGCAGCGCCTGTACCATGAGTACGCCAAAGATCTTCCAATTATTGACTATCATTGCCACCTGCCTCCTGATCAGATTGCTGCCGACTTAAATTTCAGCAACCTATCTCACATATGGCTTCACGGCGATCATTACAAATGGCGTGCAATGCGTACCAACGGTATTGACGAAAGCTATGTAACCGGTAATAAAAGCGATTTTGAAAAGTTTGAGCAATGGGCGGCTACCGTACCTTACACCCTGCGCAACCCTTTGTACCACTGGACTCATTTAGAGTTACAGCGTTACTTTGGTATCCATGACATCCTGTCGCCAAAAACGGCAAAGGAAATTTATGACAAGTGTACCGAAATGCTGCAAGGTTCGGAGTTTTCAACTCAAAGCCTTATTAAAAAAATGAAGGTTGAGGCAATTGGTACCACCGATGACCCATTGGATAATCTGGAATTTCACAAGCAACTGGCGGGCAACAACGTAACTAAAGTATTGCCGTCTTTCCGCCCCGATAAGGCTATGAACGCTGATGATGCAGTTGCCTTAAACGCCTACATTGATAAGCTGGAAGCCCTGACCGATTTAAGCATTGGTGATTATGATACTTACCTAACTGCATTAAAAAAACGTCATGATTACTTTGCTGAGCATGGCTGTAAAGTGTCTGACCATGGTTTAGAACAAATTTATGCTGAAGAATATACCGAAGACGAAATTCGCAGCATATTCATTAAAATTCGTACAGGCGTAGCTTTGATGCCGGGCGAGATTCTGAAAATAAAATCGGCATTATTATTTCAATTTGCCATTTGGGATCATGAAAAAGGCTGGGTTCAGCAATATCACCTGGGTGCTTTGCGTAACAACAATACCCGTTTGTTAACCAAATTAGGTCCTGATACAGGATTTGATTCAATTGGCGATTTTAGCCAGGGCCGTGCCCTTTCAACTTTCTTAAATAAGTTGGATACTGAAGATAAACTGGCTAAAACCATTATTTATAACCTTAACCCAACCCAAAACGAATTATTTGCTACCATGATTGGTAACTTTAATGACGGTACAGTTGCAGGCAAAGTTCAGTTTGGCTCAGGCTGGTGGTTCCTTGACCAAAAAGATGGTATGATTAAACAAATGAACGCACTTTCAAACATGGGCTTGCTAAGCCGCTTTATTGGTATGCTTACCGATTCACGCAGCTTCCTATCGTTCCCGCGTCATGAGTATTTCCGTCGTATACTGTGTAACTTACTGGGTGACGATATTGAAAATGGTGAATTGCCAAACGATATTGAGTGGACCGGTAAAGTGGTACAGGACATTTGTTACTATAACGCTAAAAACTATTTTCCTTTTTAAGGTAAGATAATGAGCGAAATTTTGAATAAAGATTACAGCAGCGGTTCGGTATTAAACTTTGGCGAACTGCTGCTTCGCATAACCCCCGATGCTACCGGCGAATGGCTGCAGGAGAACAGCCTGCCCGTATTTGTAGGCGGTGCCGAACTTAACGTGGCTACAGCGCTTGCCCTTTGGGATGTACCATCGCGCTATTTTACGGCATTGCCTAAAAATGGCATGTCTGATCAGCTGATTTCTTTTTTAAATGAAAAGAGCATTGACACATCAACCATTGTTTATCATGGTAAACGTGTAGGCCTGTACTTTTTAACCAAAGGGCAGGACTTAAAGCACGATGCCCTTATTTATGATCGTGCGCATTCAGCATTTGCCGATTTAACCACCGGCTTAATTGACTGGGACAAGGTGTTAGACGGCGTTACCTGGTTTCACTTCAGCGCTATTTGCCCGGCCATAAGCCAAAACGTGGCAGACGTATGTAAAGAAGCTTTAGAAGCTGCTTCACGCAAAGGCATCACTATTTCGGTTGATTTGAATTACCGCGCCAAGTTATGGCAATACGGTAAGCAACCTATTGATGTAATGCCCGAACTGGCGCAGTACTGTGACCTCATTATGGGTAACATTTGGGCTGCCGAGCGTATGTTAGGCGTAGCGGTTGATGAACTGGTTACCGAATCGGGGCAGAAAAGCCTTTACGTTAAAGAAGCTCAAAAAAGCTCAGAGGAAATTATCAAGCAATTTCCAAAATGCAAGGCGGTAGCCAATACATTCAGGTTTACCACTGAGGACAACACCAATATTGATTATTATACCGTGTTATATACTGATGGCAAGCCACACGTATCAGGCGAGTACTTTGCCGAAACCATTGTTGATAAGGTAGGTAGTGGCGATTGCTACATGGCCGGCCTTATTTACGGTTTTTATAACAACTATGAACCACAGGAAACGGTTGATTTTGCAACCGCTGCCGCATTTACCAAACTGTTTGTAAACAGCGATGCCACTAACCGCAGCGTTGATTTTATACAGCAAGCTATTATTAAATGAAAGCCAAACAGCAAGTATTAGACAGCATTATTACGCAGGGCATGTTGCCGCTGTTTTTTTATGCTGATGCCGATGTAAGCGTTGAAATTACACGCACCCTGTACAAAGCAGGTGTACGTGTTTTTGAATATACCAACCGTGGTGCCGCTGCGCTCGAAAACTTTAAAAAATTAAAGGAACTGCAACAGGCCGAAATGCCTGACCTTAACCTGGGTATAGGCACAATAAAATCGGTTCATGAGGCTGATGCCTTTATCAATGCCGGCGCCGACTTCCTGGTATCACCTATAGTGAACCCAGAAGTAGCTAAAATGGCTAATGATTTAAACATGCTGTGGATTCCGGGTTGTATGACGCCAACTGAAATTTACACTGCACAATCATCAAACGCAGCCTTAATTAAACTTTTCCCGGCTAATATTTTAGGTCCTGAGTTTTTAACATCTATTAAAGAGCTTTTCCGCGACCAGTTATTTATGCCAACCGGTGGCGTTGAATTAGATGCAGGAAATATATCAACATGGTTTAAAGCCGGTGTATGTGCAGTGGGTATGGGCAGCAAGCTCATCAGCAAAAAAGTACTGGAAGAGAAACTATACGACGAATTATTTACCAATACCCAAAAAGCTATTGAACTGGTACAAACCAGCCGATAAACATCAACATAAACCCAATTATGAACAATATTAAGATGAGCAATTACCGCTGGACCATTTGCGCCTTGCTGTTTTTTGCCACAACTATTAATTACCTCGACCGCCAGGTACTCAGCTTACTTAAGCCATTACTATCAAAAGAGTTTGGCTGGAGTGATAGCGACTACGGTACCATTGTAGGCGTGTTTTCACTGGCTTACGCATTTTCCATGCTGTTTGCCGGTCGTGTAATTGATTATTTGGGAACCAAGGCAGGTTACGCCTGGTCCATCATCTTATGGTCGGTTGGTGCTATTGTACATGCGTTTGCACATTTCGTACCCAGCAGTATATTAGGTTTCTCGTTAGGTCGTACGGTGCTGGCCGTGGGCGAGTCAGGTAACTTTCCTGCCGCTATTAAAACCACTGCCGAGTACTTTCCTAAAAAAGACCGAGCCTTAGCTACAGGTATTTTTAACTCTGGTGCTAACGTAGGCGCAATTTTAGCCCCTATTGTGGTGCCTTGGATAGCCGAGCAATGGGGCTGGCAATGGGCGTTTATTGGCATTGGAGCTATTGGCTTTATATGGTTAATATTTTGGTTGTTTTTGTATGAAATTCCTTCAAAAAACAAAAATGTAAGCCAGGCCGAATATGAATATATTCATAGTGATGAAATACAACAGCATGAACCAATTGAAGTAGAAAAAGTTGACGAGGGCCGTAAATTCACCTATCTGGAGTGTTTTCAATTTAAGCAAACCTGGGCTTTTGCCTTTGGCAAGTTCATGACCGATGGAGTTTGGTGGTTCTTCCTGTTTTGGTTGCCGGCTTATTTTAAAGCGCAATATAACATGGAGGGTACCGCTATTTCGTTACCAATTGCTGTTTTATACACCATAACCATGGTTGGCTCAATTGGTGGCGGTGCATTTCCTACCTATTTTATTAATAAAGGATATGATGCGTACACAGGCCGTATGAAGGCCATGTTTGTAATTGCTCTTTTTCCTCTAGTAGTTTTACTTACACCTTACCTAAGCCAGTTTAGCTACTGGTGGGCAGTGGCTCTTATTGCCATTGGTGCATCAGCTCACCAGGCATGGAGTGCCAACATATTTACTACCGTTGGCGATATGTTCCCTAAAAAAGCTATTGCAACTATTACCGGTATTGGCGGTATGGCAGGCGGCATTGGCTCTTTTTTGCTAAGCAAGGGTGCCGGTATGCTGTTTGACCATTATAGCGCCGAGGGCCATATTCAAACCGGCTATTCAATTATGTTCATACTTTGTGCTTTAGCTTACATTATTGCCTGGGTGGTAATGAAGGCACTAGTGCCAAAGATGAAGCCAATCGAGCTGTAAAGTTATCGCAATGTCATTAATGGTTTTATGACGAATGCGCATGAAACCATTTACGCTGCGCACGTATTTTTACGAAACAAACAACCAAACATAAAGATTAATTAAAATCAATTATCATGAGTTTCAACGACGAGCTTAACAGCTTATTTGTTGAGGAGAGCCAGATACCGGCCGAGTACCGGATCGAAGAGCTTCATCAACGGGAGTACCTGGTAAACGGGGAAATGAAACAGTGGGACGGCGAGGTTAGCGAGGTGTATTCACCTATTTGCATACCCGGTCCTGATGGTTTACAACGCAAGCTTATTGGCAGCTATCCGCTGGGCACCGAGAAGGAAGCCATGGAAGCACTTGAAGCCGCAGAAGCAGCCTACAACAACGGTCGCGGCGAATGGCCAACCATGAGCGTAGCCGACCGTATTAAGTGCCTTGAGAAGTTTGTGTACAAGATGGTGGAGCAGCGCGATCTGGTTATCAAGCTTATTGTATGGGAAATTGGTAAATCACTGGCCGACTCAACCAAAGAGTTTGACCGTACAGTTGATTATATAAACCTGACTATTGATGCCCTTAAAGACATCGACCGTCAATCATCGCGCTTTGAAATTGCCGAAGGTGTGGTTGCGCAAACCCGCCGCTCGCCGCTTGGTGTGGTATTG
This sequence comes from uncultured Mucilaginibacter sp., assembly GCF_913773635.1. Classification (GTDB taxonomy): domain Bacteria; phylum Bacteroidota; class Bacteroidia; order Sphingobacteriales; family Sphingobacteriaceae; genus Mucilaginibacter. The sequence goes on along the minus strand of NZ_CAJYGQ010000007.1, from coordinate 278,948 downwards.
TGTATGGGTCCGTTTAACTACCCGTTAAACGAAACCTTTACTACGCTTATCCCGGCCATTATTATGGGCAACACCATACTTTTCAAACCACCAAAACATGGTACTTTAGTTCACTACCCATTACTGCGTGCCTTCCAGGAATCTTTCCCTAAAGGTGTGGTAAATACAGTTTATGGCCGTGGTGCAAACGTTACCCCGGGCTTAATGGCTACCGGTAAAATAAACGTATTGGCTTTCATTGGCTCAAGCAAGGTGGCTAATGATTTAAAGAAACGTCACCCTAAAATTAACCGCTTACGTGCTGTGTTAAGTTTGGATGCTAAAAACGCAGCCATCGTAACTAAAAGCGCCGACCTGCAAATTGCGGTTAACGAGTGTATCCTGGGTTCGTTATCATACAATGGTCAGCGTTGTACGGCTATCAAAATCATCCACGTACACAAAGACGTTGCTGATGAGTTTTTAAAATTGCTTAGCGAAGGCATTGCCAAATTGAAATATGGTATGCCATGGGAAAAAGGTGTCAACCTTACTCCTGTTGCTGAACCTGGTAAGCCCGCCTACCTTAAAGAGTGTATTGACGATGCCATTGCTAACGGCGCCAAGGTGGTTAACGAAAACGGTGGCGCTACTGTTGCATCATTTGTATACCCGGCGGTAGTTTACCCGGTTAACGAAAACATGAAACTGTACCGCGAGGAGCAATTTGGTCCGGTTATACCTGTAATGCCTTTTGACAGCATTGAGGAGCCGATTCAGTACCAGATAGATTCGCCGCACGGTATGCAGGTGAGTATATTTAGTACGGATGCGCAGGAAACTGCCGATTTGATTGATCCGTTTGTGAACCTGGTAAGCCGCGTTAACATCAACGCACAATGCCAGCGCGGACCAGACGTATTCCCTTTCACCGGCCGTAAAGACAGTGCCGAGGGAACCCTATCAGTGCATGATGCATTACGTTCGTTCTCTATCCGTTCGTTGGTTGCTACCAAAATGAACGATTCGAACAAGCAATTGTTAAACGACATCATAAACGAGCACGATAGCAATTTCTTGAGTACTAATTATATATTTTAAATTATAATAAGGTACTATCTATACAAAAACGGGCAGCTATTTAGCTGCCCGTTTTTGTATAGATATTTTTAGAATGAATTTTGAATAGTAATATGCAAGCCGTCCTCAGGGCTGTCGGATAAATCACCAATGTAAACATCATTCAGTAATTCAAAATAGTTTAAGTTATCCCACAACTGGTTGTAAGCAGACTGACCTCTGGCGTACCAATTATAATATCCGTTAGCTGAGTAACTCGACCTTAAAATGTATACGGTGTAATTTCCAGCAGGCACCGTACCACATCTGTAAGTTTGATCAACTTTACTATGCTCATACGCAAAAAGAAAGTAATCTTCATCAATATCATTGTTGTGGCAATAAACTTCCCATTGTGCGTTAGGAGTATTAGCAGTATAAGTTAAATAGATTGGCACCATGTTTTGGGCCTTAGCACTCAGGCTAAATGAAAGCGCAGCAAATACCATTGCAAGCGCAAGCAGCAATTTTGTTTTTCTCATAATAAGTTAAAGATTATAAAAGGATTATGCATCAAAGATACCGGCAATTTAACCCACACTTTATAGCATATTTTCCAGTTACTATAAAATATTAACAGCACTTGTGAGAATTCAATAAGAGCATATAAACCGTAAATGCAATTCTGTTATAAATTGCTGCAAGTTAATAGCACCCACTTTGTTTTATATGCCTTAGTCATTATAAAACAGCCTGCTTGCAAACTTTAATAAAAGCTTTTATACCAAATCTTTTACCATAATCAAACTAAATTATTACTTTAAAAATCCGTATTTTTGCACCTCTTAATTTTTGTGGAAACCACTGATGTACAAGGAATATAAACAGTTAAATTTATCACAGATAGGCAAGGATGTACTCGAGTTTTGGAAACAAAACAGCATTTTCGAAAAAAGCATCAGCAGTCGTCCGGCCAGTAATCCATATACTTTCTATGAAGGTCCGCCATCGGCTAATGGTATGCCCGGCATTCACCATGCTATGGCGCGGTCAATTAAAGATATTTTTTGCCGTTACAAAACTCTTAAGGGATACCAGGTAAAGCGTAAAGGCGGCTGGGACACCCACGGCCTTCCTATTGAGCTGGCTGTAGAAAAATCATTAGGTATTACTAAAGATGATATTGGCAAAACCATTTCGGTAGATGATTATAACCAGGCCTGCCGTAAGGAGGTAATGCGTTATACTGACGTATGGAACGACCTTACCCTTAAAATGGGCTACTGGGTTGATTTAGAGAAACCTTACATCACCTACGAAAACGACTATATTGAAACCCTTTGGTGGATTTTAAAACAACTGTACAATAAAGGTTGGTTGTATAAGGGTTATACGGTACAGCCGTACTCGCCAAAATCGGGCACGGGTTTAAGCTCACATGAACTTAATCAGCCGGGTACCTATAAAATGGTGAAGGATACCACCATTACGGCGCAGTTCCACTTAAAAAACGACCAGCAGCATCCGCTGATTTCAACCCTGTTCAGCGAAGCCGACGAAGATACTGTTATACTCGCCTGGACAACTACCCCATGGACACTACCATCAAACTGCGCACTGGCCGTAGGCGAAGATATTGACTATGTTAAAATAGCCACCTTTAACCCGTATACCTACAAACCGGTAAGCGTGGTTTTAGCAAAAGCACTTGTAGGCAAGTACTTTAAAGCCGAGGGCGAGAATGCTTCGTTTGAAGAATATAAAGAAGGTGATAAAGTTATTCCGTGGACGGTAAAGGCTGAATTTAAAGGTTCGGAGCTGGTTGGCCTGCGTTATCATCAACTAATGCCGTATGTAAGCAATGAGGACTTGGAGAAAAATGCATTCCGCGTTATCCCGGCCGATTTTGTGACTACCGGCGATGGTACCGGCATTGTACATACGGCATCTGTTTTTGGTGCGGATGACTTTAGGGCCTGTAAAGAAAACAACGTGCCATCGGTAATGGTGCTGGATGAAACCGGCAAGGAAGTTCCGTTGGTTAACAAACAAGGCCGTTTTGTTGACGAGGTGATTGATTACGCCGGCCGTTACGTAAAAGAAGAATACTACAGCAAAGAAGAGCGCGAAGAGCCCGGCTTTAAGCCAACTGACGTGCTTATTTCTATTAAGCTGAAAGAAGATAACAAAGCATTTAACGTACAAAAGTACGAGCACAGCTACCCGCACTCTTGGCGTACCGATGAGCCAATTTTGTACTACCCGCTTGATAGCTGGTTTATTAAAACCACTGCCGTTAAGGATAAGCTCATCGAACTTAATAAAACCATCAACTGGAAACCTGAAGCTACCGGTACCGGTCGTTTTGGTAACTGGTTGGAAAACCTGGTTGACTGGAACCTATCGCGCTCACGTTACTGGGGTACTCCGCTGCCTATCTGGCGCGAGGAGAACGGCACCGAGGAGAAATGTATTGGTTCGGTTGAAGAACTGAATAAAGAAATTGACGCTTCGATAGCCGCAGGGTTTATGCCCGAAGGCTTCCGTTTGGCCGATATGCACCGCCCTTATGTGGACGATGTGATATTGGTATCGGCCAATGGCAAAAAAATGCTGCGCGAGCCCGATTTGATCGATGTTTGGTTTGATTCGGGTGCTATGCCTTATGCGCAATGGCACTTCCCGTTCGAAAACAAAGAGCAGTTTGCTGATGCCTACCCGGCAGATTTTATTGCCGAGGGTGTTGACCAAACCCGTGGGTGGTTCTTTACCCTGCATGCCATTGCGGTGATGCTGAGCGAAGCCAGCGACGAAGTAAAAGCCGTGAACGAAAAAGTTGGCAATCGTGGTATTGCGTTTAAAAATGTGGTATCAAACGGTTTGGTACTTGATAAAAACGGCAACAAAATGTCGAAACGTTTAGGCAATGCTGTCGATCCGTTTGAAACTATTGAGCAATACGGTGCCGATGCAGCCCGCTGGTACATGATCAGCAATGCATCGCCATGGGATAATCTTAAATTTAATATTGAAGGATTGGACGAGGTTCGTCGTAAATTCTTTGGTACATTATATAATACTTACTCGTTCTTTTCGCTGTACGCTAACATCGATAAATTTGATTATAGCGCGCCAGAAATTGAACTAAGCCAACGTCCTGAAATTGACCGCTGGATATTATCATTATTAAACACCTTAACCCAGGAGGTTGACGGTTTTTATGCCGATTTTGAGCCAACCAAAGCAGCCCGTGCCATACAGGAGTACGTTGACGCACACCTGAGCAACTGGTACGTACGCTTAAGCCGTCGCCGTTTCTGGAAATCTGATGATTCGGAAGATAAAACATCGGCATACCAAACGCTTTATACCTGTTTGGTGACCGTTGCCAAGCTAATGTCGCCTATTGCGCCGTTCTTTGCCGAGCGTTTGTACAACGATTTAAATACTGCTACCGGTAAAGAAAAATTCGAGTCGGTACATTTAACTAATTTCCCTGCCTACCAGGCTGAATTGGTTGACAAGGAGCTGGAAGAGCGTATGCAACTGGCACAGGATATTTCATCGTTAACGCTTTCATTACGTAAAAAGGTAGGCATTAATGTACGCCAGCCTTTGAGCAAAATATTACTGCCCATACTCAATAAAAACTTTGAAGATCAGGTTGAGGCCATTAAGGAGCTGATTCTTTCGGAAACCAACATTAAAGCTATTGAGTACATAACCGATACTGCAGGCTTTATAACCCGTAAAATTAAGCCAAACTTTAAGGCTTTGGGCCAAAAGGTAGGTAAGGATATGAAAGCCGTTGCCGAAGCCATTACCGGTTTTAACCAAGAGGATATCGCCAAACTGGAAAATGAAGGACAGATTACTGTATTAGATAACAAATACACCATACTTGCCACCGAGGTTGAAATTACTGCTGAAGACGTTCCGGGATGGCAGGTTGCAAATTTGGGAAAACTAACGGTGGCTTTAGATGTTACCCTAACCAACGAACTTAAACAGGAAGGTATATCGCGCGAACTCATCAACCGTATACAAAACCTGCGCAAGGGTAATAATTTTGAAGTTACTGATAAGATAAATGTACGCCTGAGTGATCACCCGCTAATCAGCGAGGCTGTAAATAAAAATTTATCATATATATGTGCCGAAACGTTAGCTGAAGACATTAAGCTGGATAGCCAACTTACTGAGGGTGAAAAAACTGTTATTGACGAAACTGAAGTAATTATTTCTATAACTAAAATATAATGAGCACACCACAAACTGAAAAAACAAGATATTCAGACGCTGAGTTACTAGAGTTTAAAGAATTAATTTTAGACAAAATACGTATTGCACGCGAAGAACTGAACGCCCTTGCATCATCATTAAGCAACCCAAACCTTAATGGTACTGATGATACTGCAGGTACTTATAAAACATTGGAAGACGGATCAGCTACTTTGGAAAAAGAGCAGATAAACCAACTGGCTGCCCGCCAAAAAAAGTTTATTGAGCAATTAGAGGCTGCCCTGGTACGCATTGAAACCAAAAGTTACGGTATTTGCCGCGAAACCGGTAAACTGATACAAAAGGAACGCCTGCGTGCCGTACCGCACACTACCCTGAGCATGGAAGCTAAATTGAAGCAGTAATTTTACATGAAGGCATCGTACTTAAAACCTTTCCTTTTAGCTTTCGTAGTTGTACTAGCCGATCAGCTTATTAAAATATGGGTGCGCAACAACATGTACATGGGCCAGGAAATTCATTTCCTGGGAGATAGGGGCATGTTACTTTATACCGAAAATAATGGTATGGCCTTTGGCTGGGAACTTGGTGGCGTAGCCGGTAAACTTGCACTTACCTTGTTCCGCATTTTTGCAGTAGGTGGTATTGGCTACGGTTTATATTACCTTATAAAACACAAGCACCACCGCGGACTAATACTTTGCGTGGCTTTAATTTTTGCAGGTGCCTTGGGTAACATCATTGATTCTACCTTTTACGGAATGATATACGGATACGCCCCCATTTTTCAGGGACGCGTAGTGGATATGTTCTATTTTCCGTTGATAAGAGGCCATTATCCAACTTGGGTTCCCTCTGTAGGCGGCGATCCATTTATATTTTTCCAACCTATATTTAACCTGGCCGATTCGGCAATATCTGTAGGTGTTATCCTGATACTTATTTTTCAGAACAAGTATTTCAAAAAGGAAGAAGAAGTACCAAGTAGTCCACATAGCGAAGTTGTTGAAGAATAAAATTTCAACTCTTTATAGATTTTAAACAGAAAAAGCCGCTCTATTTAGAGCGGCTTTTTTGTTTAACAACGCGCTGATAGTGCAAGCTTTATCTAAATTTACTTATAAGGTACTGATAAACAGGTGATTAAAATAAATTTGCAATTAACTGATAAGCACCGTTAAACCATTTATGGCTTAAGTGCTCTATAAAGTGCTTTTGATGATAAAGCAAAGCGAACAAGTTAAGCCTGAAAAAATTACAGGCTTTGTAACAAATAAGTTAAATGGTTTGTCTTGGCTATATTATAAAAGTACTCAACCAAATCACAGTTCACAATGTCACTAAATCTAACACCTATATCAACAGTTACAGCGCCGGCTTGTACCGGCGCCCTAACAACACAATTGAGTAAGCTGTAGCTTCTCTTTACTAATCAAACTTTTTTACTGACAGAATTTACTTAATAAGGCTATGCTGATGCATAACCCGGGAACAGCTTGGCTTGAAAAGCAAATATCCGTTAGTCCTTACATTTTATTAACACTTAAAAATCAAACAATGAAACCAATCACAATTTTCAATCGCTTATTAAGCTTATCACTATTAGCTACTACCCTGTTTTCAACCTCTTGTAAAAAGGATAATAATGACAGGCCCAAAAACGACATGAAGCTCGTAAAGTTAGAAGAGTCGGCCACGAGCTATACTACATTTGATTACAACTCAAAAAATCAGGTGGTTAAAATGACTTCAAATGAGGGCACAATTGCCCAAACGTTTAATGTATTATACGAAAACAACCAACCAAGCCTGATTAAGTCAAGTGAAGGTTCAATGAAGTTTATTTACATAAACAAAAAACTTGACGCCACCAAATTATTTGCAGACGATGCTCAAACACAACTGGTAGGGCAGATTAAACTTAACTACCTGAACGAACGAATAGATAATATGGTAATTTCTCACCTGCTGGAAGGAGCTCAGGAACCAACGCCGATTGTAAAATCAGTTTATGAATACTATGCGAACGGCGATGTTAAAAAGCAGGTTGATTACGTTTGGAATCCTTTAAATGGTCAATTCAAATTAAGCGCATCAACTGTTTATGAATACGATGATAAGGTTAACCCTTTAATTGCTTTGGGCGATGCTTATACCATATCATTTAAAGCAGTATCAAAACATAACCCGGTCAAAGAAACTGAGTATGACGAGAACAACGAATTAAGCTTTACCACAACCTACACTTACACCTATAACAGCAATGCATATCCGGTTACTGCCCAAAGGAAAATTACTGCTGCGGGCAAGGCTAACTCAACTGTTAGCAACTTTAAATACACATACCAATAAAATTTGCTACTATTTACTTGTAGCAAGTTAATAATTACTAATATTGGCCGCGCCACAACTAAAGTGGCGCCGCATTTTTTACCTATGGCTATAAATACAATTATATTTGATTTGGGAGCAGTATTAATTGATTGGCACCCACACCACCTTTACAATAAAATTTTTACTGATAGCGCACAGCGCGATTGGTTCTTAGAAAACATTTGCACTAACGACTGGAACGAGGAGCAAGACGGTGGCCGCACCCTGGCCGAGGGTACTGAATTACTGGTTAAACAACACCCCGAGCATGAGGTTAACATACGCGCTTACTACGGCCGTTGGGCCGAAATGCTTAACGGACCAATTACAGGTACAGTAGAAATTTTCAAAGCATTAAAAGACAGCGGGAACTACAAAATATATGCGCTGAGTAACTGGTCGGCCGAAACCATGGAAATTGCTTTCAGTCAGTTTGAGTTTCTTGACTGGTTTGACGGTATGGTAGTTTCGGGTATTGAGAAAATGCGCAAGCCCGAGCCAGCATTTTACCAGTTGTTATTAAACCGATACAACGTTGAACCCGGGCAGGCACTTTTTATTGATGATAATATGCGTAATATTATTGCCGCAAAAAAACTGGGCATTAACAGCATACATTTTACCACAGCTACAGAATTAGCCCAAGAGCTGAAGATGCAGAATATACTTTAAGTTACTTACCCAAACGGTAATTAACACTCAAGCCATAAAGGGTACTTCCCAAATCAAATGCAACGTAATTGGTAAAGGGCGCACGTCTGATGTATGTTGCGCTTATATCTAATTTTTTGTTAAGAATAACGCCTGCCTTTAATGGTGTGGTTACATAGTAATTCGTCAACGAATAGTAACTTTCTTCGGCAAGCTGAATGTTGGTTGCAGCTGTTCTCAGCTCATCATTAGCATAAGCAGCAAGGTTAACACTTGCCCCTACGCCTAAGTAAAATTTAAATTTATCTGAGTTGTAGATGTTGTAAAGTACTTGCGGACCTATGCTGGCTGAATACTGGTTAAATTTATAAGTATAGAAGTCATTGTACCTGTTTGCACTACTGAAGGAAGCGTTAAGGTATGCCAGCGTAAGCTCCATACGTAAAACAATCTTTTGCGTGTACTTATTAGTATAAAAGTCAAATCCTGCAGCAACACGTGGCACATAGCTTACAGATTGTTTACCATCAAACACGTTTTGGCCTTCAAAACTTGTAACAGTTCGGTTTAGCATCAAGCCAACATAAAAGTCAGAACCAATAGTACCAGATTGCTCTTTGCTCTTATCATTATTGATACTTTTTACAATCCGTAATATATCAGATTCGTTAAATTTAGAACGCTCAATTTGTATTTGTGCATTTTTGAACTCGGGATTGTACTTGCCTGCCAAATTAAAAAGCTGCTGGCCATAAGGCGCAAAGGTTGATATTTGTTGAGTTTGAGCATAATACTGATGATATTTAAGCTCTGCAGGCTGCTGTGCATTCTCTTGCACAAAGTATCTTATCTTTTTACTGTCCCGGTGTGAATACAAGCTTAACGGACTTCCCTGATAAAGCAATTGAAGAAAAATGGTATCTCTAACCGTAGTAGTATCCAGTTGGCTTGGCAGGTTTGGAAACACGTTATCGTCAGCGCTGATGTTTCCGGTATAACTTACATACTTATCCATGTTTGTTATACCAAAGGAACTTATTTGAGCAGGTTCATATTTAGTTGCCTGTTTTTCGGCAACATTATTTTTAAACTCAATTACCTCAGGCAAAAGTTCCCATTCGCGGTAATTGATATAACCCTTAAGCGTATCGCCATTAAGTTTAACAATATAAGCAGGCTTAAAATTAGATTGAGCAAGTAAGCTCAAAGGACAAAGAGCCGCAATAAGCAGCAGGCGTAGAAATTTCATGATAAAGGAAAAGGTTATCTTTAATATTTCAAAGATAACCTTTTTGCAAACTTATAAAGCAGCGATTAAAAAATGGCCTGTGCTATGCGTTTGGTTGGCTCAGGATTACCCATGGTATAAAAATGTAATACCGGCACACCAAAATCAACCAGCTCTTTACACTGATTAATCATCCACTCAATACCAACTTCTTTTACCTCCTTGTCATTTTTACAATCATGTATGGCATCACATAAATCTTCCGGTATATCAATATGGAATATTTTGGGGAGGTTAATAAGCTGCTTTGCAGTGGTAATTGGCTTCAGGCCAGGAATGATAGGCACGTTAATTCCATTTTCGCGGCACTGATTTACAAATGCCTTAAACTTAGTGTTATCAAAAAACATTTGGGTAACAATGAAATTAGCACCACCGTCAACTTTTTGCCTTAAATATTTAAAGTCTGTTTTTAGGTTTGGAGCCTCAAAGTGCTTCTCAGGGTAGGCCGCTACGCCTATACAGAAATCAGTTTTGTATGAAGTATCCTGGTACTCATGCAGGTAAACACCATTATTCATATTAGTTACCTGTTCAAGCAGTTCGGTTGCATAGCAGTGTCCGCCGGGGGTTGGTATAAAACCCGAATCGGTTTTACGGGCATCACCGCGCAGCACTAGTACATTATCAATTCCTAAAAACTGTAAATCAATCAAGGCATATTCGGTCTCCTCTTTGGTAAAGCCGCCACAAATTAAGTGCGGAACGGTATCAACCTTGTACTTATGCTGAATTGCCGCACAAACAGCAACCGTACCCGGGCGTTTGCGGTAAGTTGCCTTTTGTATACTACCGTCGGCAGTTTCTTTGTAAAACAAATCCTCACGGGATGATGTCACGTCAATAAATGGCGGATTAAATTCCATCAACGGGTCAATGGCTTTATAAATACCATCCATGCTCTGCCCCTTTATTGGCGGTAGTAGTTCGAAAGAAAATAGTGTTTTGCCGTTAGCGTTGGCTATGTGGTCTGTAATCTTCATTTTAGTATCAAGTAGTTAGTATCAAGTAGCAAGAATTTTTTGAAGACCATAAATCATCTTTTGTATCTCTGTTATTTGAGTACATAGTATTTGTAATTTTTCTTTGGAAATATAATCGAATTCTTTTGCAATAATGATTGTGTTTCTAACTCAAATGAGGACCCTAAGGCGATACTTAAAAATTGGTGAAACTTTTTATTTGACTTGCGACCGCAACCTTCGGCTATGTTTGATGGGATTGATACGGCTGCACGTGTGATTTGCGAGATTACCATAACGTTCAGATGGTGGGAAATTAAGGGTCGAGGCAAATATGGATTTGCAAAGTTCAATCCATGCTTTCCATACTTTAAGTTCTTTAAAGTTATGCATCTCTTGTCTTGATACCTGATACTAAATACTTACTACTAACTATCAATAATTCAAATTAGGCCCTAACCATCGTTCAGCCGTTTCAACCGACATACTTTTGCGCTGTGCGTAATCCTCTATCTGGTCTTTGCCTATTTTACCTAAACCAAAATAACGGCTGTCGGGATGCGAAAAATAGAAGCCGCTTACAGACGCCGTTGGTAGCATGGCCATACTTTCGGTTAAATGAATATGCGCATTGTCTTCAGCTTTAAGTAAATCAAATAAGGTCACTTTCTCGGTATGTTCAGGACAAGCCGGATAACCAGGTGCCGGACGGATACCCTGATATTGTTCCTTAATCAAATCTTCATTGCTCAATTGTTCATCTTTAGCGTATCCCCAATATTCACGGCGTACTAACTCATGCATTTTTTCGGCAAAAGCTTCGGCAAGGCGGTCGGCAATGGCCTTGATCATGATGCTGTTATAATCGTCATGGTCGGCTTCATATTGGGCAACCAGTTCATCGCAGCCAATACCGGTAGTTACGGCAAAACCGCCAAAGTAGTCGGGTACGCTGCTTTCTTTAGGGGCAATAAAATCTGACAGAGCGTAGTAAGGCTCACCTTTGGCTTTTTCGGCTTGCTGGCGCAGGGTGTGTATTCGGGTAAGCAGTTGTGTCCGACTTTCATCAGCATACAACTCAATATCGTCTCCCACGCTATTAGCCGGCCAAAAACCAATTACGCCGTTAGCTTGCAAGAGGTTTTCGTTAATAACCTTGTTTAGCATGGCCTGCGCGTCGTCAAACAGTTTGGTAGCTTCTACACCAACGTTTTTATCAGTTAATATTTTTGGATAGCTGCCGCGTAATTCCCAAGTATGAAAAAACGGTGTCCAGTCAATATAAGGTACCAGCTCTTTTAATGGAAATGCCTCGAAAACCCTGGTGCCGGTAAACGATGGTTTACAGGCTACGGCTTCATCTAAATTTAGCTGAAACTTATTAGCTCGGGCATCTTGTAAAGACAAGAAACGCTTATCTGAACGTTTGTTCAAGTGTGCTTCGCGTGCTTTTTCGTATTCTGCTTTAATACCATTGATGTAATCATCGCGGTTATCCTTATTCATTAGGGTGCTGCAAACCGTTACACTGCGCGATGCATCTAGCACATGTATAGCAGGCCCTGAATAATTAGGTGCAATTTTTACTGCCGCATGTATACGAGAGGTAGTAGCTCCACCCACAATCAACGGAATAGTGAAGCCCTCACGCTCCATTTCCTTTGCAAAATGTACCATTTCATCTAATGATGGAGTGATAAGTCCGCTCAGGCCTATTATATCAACGTTTTGCTTTTTAGCTTCCTCAATTATTTTTTGCGCCGGAACCATCACCCCAAGATCGATAATCTCAAAGTTGTTACAGGCTAGCACTACACCAACTATATTTTTACCAATGTCGTGAACATCGCCTTTTACGGTGGCCATTAAAATTTTGCCGGCGCTCGAACGTTCATTTCCATTGGCGTTTTTTGCTTTTTCGGCCTCAATATAAGGCAGCAAATAAGCAACAGCCTTTTTCATTACCCGGGCCGATTTTACTACCTGTGGCAAAAACATCTTTCCGGCACCAAACAAATCACCCACAATGTTCATCCCATCCATTAGCGGGCCTTCAATTACTTCCAACGGGCGGGCGTACTGTTGCCTTGCCTCTTCCACATCGGCGTCAATATATTCTACAATACCTTTTACCAATGCGTGCGATAAGCGCTTTTGCACAGGCTCATTGCGCCAGGCTTCGTCTTTCACCAATGCTTTGCCTTTACTTTTTACAGTATCGGCATATTCAACCAAACGCTCGGTAGCATCTGGCCGGCGGTTAAGCAACACATCTTCTACCAGTTCCAGCAGTTCTTTGGGTATTTCCTCGTAAACCTCCAGCATACCTGCATTTACAATACCCATATCCATACCGGCCTTAATGGCGTGGTACAAAAATGCCGAGTGCATAGCCTCACGCACCACATTATTACCGCGGAAAGAGAACGATATGTTACTCACACCTCCGCTCACTTTGGCATGAGGCAGATTTTGTTTAATCCAACGGGTAGCTTCAATAAAGTCTACTGCATAGTTGTTGTGTTCTTCCAAACCGGTTGCCACGGTAAGGATATTAGGATCAAAAATAATATCTTCAGGCGGAAAGCCAATTTCATTAACCAGTATGTTATAGGAGCGTGAGCAGATTTCTACCCTGCGTTCATAATTATCAGCCTGGCCTTGCTCATCAAAAGCCATTACTACGGTGGCTGCACCATAGCTTAATATCTTACGCGCCTGCTCTTTAAACTTTCCTTCACCCTCTTTGAGTGATATAGAGTTGACAATGCCTTTGCCCTGCAAGCATTTTAAGCCCGCCTCAATCACCGACCATTTGGACGAATCAATCATGATAGGCAGCTTGGCAATATCAGGTTCGGAAGCCACGAGGTTTAAAAACTTTACCATTACCGCTTCCGAGTCAATCATACCCTCGTCCATGTTAATATCAATAACCTGGGCACCACCTTCAACCTGTTGGCGGGCAACGGTAAGGGCTTCCTCATAGTTTTCCGCCAATATGAGTTTCGAAAACTTAGGCGATCCGGTGATGTTGGTACGCTCACCCACGTTTACAAAATTGGTAAGCGGCGTAACGGTAACAGCTTCCAGGCCGCTAAGGCGCATGTAGGTTTCCACCTCAGCTTTTTTGCGTGGCTGATATTTGGCTGCACGTTCGGCAATACATTTAATATGATCGGGAGTGGTACCGCAGCAGCCGCCAACAATATTCACCAGCCCGGCCTGCATAAAATCATCAACCTGATGTGCCGTTTCATGCGGAGTTTCGTCATAAGCACCAAACTCGTTTGGCAAACCGGCATTGGGGTAAGCCGATATAAATACATTTGCCTTTTCAGAAAGTTCTTCTAAATAAGGCCGCATTTCGCGCGCTCCCAAGGCACAGTTCAAACCTACCGATAACAAGTTGGCATGGCGTACCGAATTCCAGAATGCCTCAACCGTTTGCCCGGAAAGGGTACGGCCCGATGCATCGGTAATGGTACCCGAAATCATGATAGGCAAATTTTTGCCGCTTTCTTCGGCGTAACGTTGTGCAGCAAAAAGGGCGGCTTTGGCGTTAAGCGTATCAAATATGGTTTCAATGAGTAACAGGTGTGAGCCTCCGTCAACCAAGCCGCGTATTTGCTCATAATAAGCTTCGGCCAGGTCGTCAAAAGTAACGGCTCGGTAACCCGGGTCATTTACATCAGGCGATAGTGAAGCCGTACGATTAGTTGGACCAACAGCACCGGCTACGTAACGGGGTTTATCAGGGTTGTTTTTGGTATAAACATCGGCAACTTCCCGGGCTAAACGTGCGCCCTCAAAGCTTAGTTCATAACCCAGCTCCTCCATATGATAATCGGCCAGTGATATACGCTGGGTGCTGAAAGTATTGGTTTCAATAATGTCGGCACCTGCATCAAGGTACTCGGCATGTATAGCTTTTATCACATCCGGGCGGGTGAGATTTAAAAGGTCATTATTGCCTTTCAAATCACTCGGGTGATTTTTAAAACGCTCTCCGCGAAAATCCTCTTCCGTTAACTGATAGCGCTGAATCATGGTTCCCATGGCGCCGTCAATAATCAATATGCGTTTTTGTAGTTGTTCTCTAATGTCCATTTGATAGTATCAAGTAGTTAGTATCAAGTATCAAGACAATGTCTCATACTAAACGACTTCAAATAACAAGCATCAAACTCTTGATACTAATTACCTGATACCTGATACTAAAACAGCTTATATCGAAAAGTCGGCGTATTGGATTTAGACTTTCGCTTATCCGTCTTAAAACCTTATGGCTAGCGGTTTTAAGTAGAATGTAGCACCTTGTAAGCACAGGTTGCTAAGACTTCGCAGGGTCCAGTCCCTCCATCTTTCTCTATAAGCGGTACAAATTTGCAAAATAACGCTGTGAAATACAATACCGTTTTGTATAATCAGCGCTGATATTTCACACCAATTTAATGTCTGATACCAGCATGCCCCAAGCTTATGAAGTGTTCAAGGGTTTACCAAAAGCACCTGACTGATAGCACATTCACGCATCTCGCGTCAATCATCCCTTATCAATTCACATAAAAACCCTATCTTTGCACATGATAAAATCAATGACAGGGTACGGAATTGCCTCTCACGACTCTGGGAGCACCAAGTACACCGTTGAGATCAAATCCCTTAACAGCAAGTTTCTCGAGCTTTCGCTGCGTATACCAAAAGCTTTTTCTGAAAAAGAGTTTCAGCTTCGCACAGAGTGCAACAAGCAAATTGAGCGTGGCAAAGTTAACCTTAGCATTAACGTTGAACAAAGCGGCTCAACAGTGAAAGCTGCCGGCATTGACGCTAATTTGCTGAAACACTATTACCAACAACTTAAAGCTGTTAGTGCAGAGTTAGGTGAAGATAGCGGCAACCTTATGCAGTTGGCTTTAGGACTGCCCGAAGTTGTGAAATACACCGAAGACACCATAACCGATGAAGAATGGAAAATGGTTGAAGGAACCTTTAAGCAGGCTCTTGCTAACTTCCAACAATTCAGGCTTGATGAGGGCAACGTTTTACAACAGGAGGTTACCAACCGTATTGGCGTAATATTAAACAACCTTGAGCAGGTTGAGCTGGAAGACCCTAAACGCATACCTGCTATACGCGAACGCTTGAACCTGTTTTTGGCCGAAGCTGTAGGCGGTGAAAACGTTGACCATAACCGTTTTGAACAAGAGCTGATTTATTATATTGATAAGCTTGACGTTACCGAAGAAAAAGTACGCCTTAAAACCCACTGCCAGTATTTTTTAGAAACACTGGAAAGCCCTGACGCCAATGGCAAAAAGCTTGGCTTTATATCACAGGAAATAGGCCGCGAAATAAATACCCTTGGCTCAAAAGCCAATGATGCCAACATGCAAAAACTGGTAGTAGGCATGAAGGAAGAACTTGAAAAAATTAAAGAACAATTATTGAACGTATTATAGTTGAATGGCGAATGGTGAATAATGCAATTGGGTAGCAACCAACAAGCATAATTTATAATCGCCTTTACAACACTTGCTAAGCCATGGGTAAACTGCTTATTTTCTCAGCACCGTCAGGAGCCGGTAAAACTACAATTGTACACCACCTGCTAACCAAATTTCCCGAACTTGAATTTTCAATTTCGGCTACCACGCGTGAGCGCCGTGGCGATGAGGTTGACGCGCAGGATTATTATTTTATAAGCAAAGAAGAATTTTTGCACCGTATTGCCAAAAAGCAGTTTGTTGAATTTGAAGAAGTGTACTCGGGAACATTTTACGGCACGCTTCGCCAGGAAATAGAGCGCATATGGGAAACCGGCAAAACCGTAATTTTTGATATTGACGTAGAGGGTGGTTTACACTTAAAACGAAAATATCAGGAACAAGCCCTTGCAATATTCGTTCAACCCCCATCTTTAGAGGTTTTGAAGCAACGGTTAACCGGCCGCGGTACTGATAGTGAAGAAAAGCTCAAAGAACGCTTCGCAAAAGCTGAAAAAGAGTTGAATTACGCACCGAAATTTGATATTATTCTTAAAAATTTCGATTTAGCTACTGCATGTAATGAGGCTGAGCAGTTAGTTAGTAATTTTTTAAACGATAAGGCGTAATTTTTATGTCATCTGAGCAAATTCATGCAAATTATTATTAATTTGACATGAATTTAAAGCTAAACTGATATGAAGATAGGATTACTGTTTGGGTCGTTTAACCCCATTCATATCGGGCATTTAATTATTGCCAACTACATGGCTCACTACACCGATCTGGATAAGGTTTGGTTAGTTGTAACGCCTCAAAACCCCTTTAAAAAGTACGGGGGACTAATAAATACTTACGACCGTTTGGAAATGGCTCGTTTAGCTACCGATTATGCCGATAAACTGGATGTTAGCGACGTTGAGCTCAAACTGCCGCAACCCTCTTACACCATTGATACTTTAACACACTTAAAGGAGCAATATCCTCAACATGAGTTTGCCATTATTATGGGATCTGATAATTTAGCCAGTTTGCATAAATGGAAGAATTATAAACTCATTTTGCGTGATTATAAGGTATTTGTTTACCCAAGGCCGGGTTATGAAAATGCGGAGTTAGCCTCGCACCCATCGGTTACCATAACCATGACGCCACAAATGGAACTTTCTGCTACGTTTATTCGCCAGGCTATTGCCGACAAGAAAAACGTTCAGTTCTTTTTACCCGAAGAAGTATTGAAGTTCATCGAAAGTAAAAACTTATATCGTTAAATTGTAGCACCAATGTTTTAAGCGTAAACTGTTTTACGGCAAAATAATGTTATAAGTATCGGCTATGGCTAAGGCTATAATCTTATGCCGGGCTTATATATGATTCCCAGCCTTGCCTACATGTTTAATTTCGGATGAGGAATTTAGCTTGCTTACAAAGTCTGGTAACCGGTTCACATTGTTGCTATTGCCTCTTGGCATTAAACCCGTTATCTTTGTAAGGTGAGCGAAAAAACCATTTTAAAACTACAATTGCCTACTGATCCGCGCTGGGTTACCAACGTGGTTGAAAGCAACATTGAAGAAATTTTAACTGATCATGCCTTTTGTGAGCAAAAAGCAGCCAGCAATGCTATTACACTTATAGTGCAAAATCCTAACTTAAGTGATTTGGTGCAGGAGATGGCGTTACTGGTGCAGGAGGAAATGGATCATTTTAAACGCGTACATGATATTATTTTGGCCCGTGGCTATGTTTTAGGTCGCGAGCGTAAGGATGACTATGTGAATGAATTACTCAAATTCATGAAAAAAGGCGGCACGCGCGAAGAGCAATTAATAGACAGGCTGTTATTTGCTGCCATGATTGAAGCACGAAGCTGCGAGCGCTTCAAAGTACTATCTGAAAACATTAATGATCCAGAACTTGCTGCTTTTTATCATGAGTTGATGATAAGCGAAGCAACTCATTATACTACTTTTTTAAGACTGGCGCGCAAATACGCCGGCAAGATTGATGTTGAAACCCGCTGGAAAGACTACCTAGCCTACGAAGCGCAGGTTATACAAAACTACGGCAAACGCGAAACTATACACGGATAAATACTTATAGCGTGTTAGCTTACCCCTCCGCCTGTGTTGTTAGCTATACAACCCGCCACATTTTCGAGATAGTTTTTCATCATCTCTAAGTCCACAATATCATTTATAAGCCCGATATGCATATCCGGTCTCACTATTATGGTTTTATTTTGATGTTCTTTAATATCAAAGTAATCGTAAACGTGCTGGTTTTTTACAGATGTTGGCAGATGGAAAAAATTTAGCCAGCCATTGTAATTTTGAGTAATCCATTTTGCAAGGCTAAACAAATACAATTCTTGTAACGGCCCCATGGTAATTAGGGTAAAGCCCGGCTTGCTGCACCAAGCGTGCAAATCCGTTTCCTGCATTTTCTTTTCATCAAATATTTTCAGGAACGGCAACCTATCGCCGGCCTTTACTGTTTGCAGTTGGCTAAGGTGCAAACTTAATTCGCTATTCTGATAGCTTATACCAGTTTGTGATAATGTTTTGAACGCCTCGAATTTAAATTTCTCTCTTTTCCATACCCAGTTCATTAGTGCAGGTAATGCAAAGCGCTTAATTAATCTGGCAACTACCCCGCGCGACATTATAACTTTAAATGCCCTGTCAGTTGTTTTGAGCAAGCGCGATGCTACAGGCATACGTTCAGCAGCGTAAGAGTTAAGAACATCGGCCTTTAAATGCCCTTTAATAACCCCGGCAAGTTTCCAGGCCAGGTTATAAGCATCCTGTATTCCGGTATTCATTCCTTGCCCGCCAACAGGCGAATGAATGTGTGCAGCATCGCCAATTAAAAAGCAACGGCCAATTTTAAATTTATCGGCCATGCGATGGTGCAGGCCGTAAGTTGTAAACCAGCGACACTCCTTAATTACCAGCTGCTTCCGCAACTTTTCGCGCAGGGCCGGAAGCACATGATCTATTGTTAAATTATCTGTATTAATGAGCTTATCAGGCAAATTACCTACAATACGCCATGCACCCGTACCAGGCATCGGGAAGAATGCAGCAAAGCCCTGAGCGGTAAGGTACATGTTCATGTCATCACCACTGTTTTCAAGAACAACATCGGCAAGATAATATCTACTGTTATAAGTATCGCCGTTGAAGTGAACGTGTTGCCATCGGCGCACTGCACTATGTGCACCATCGGCACCTATTAAGTAATCGGCAACAATGCTGTACTCTTCAGTTTGGTTGGTGAGCCTTGCACTAACAACGCCGGTACCCTGCTGTAATGCTGTTAAAGTTGTGTTCCAGTAAACCGGGCAACTATTAAGGGTTAAGTAATCAAGCAATACACGTTCGTTTTTGTGCTGCTCGTAAATGTGTATGAATGGATACGGCGTTTGCCCCACTCCTGATTCCGCAACTTTGAATGTCCCTTTAGGCTTTCCCAAATAATGAAAGTTAAAGCCTTCTGCACGCTTGCCTCCTTTTAAAACAGCATCTACAATGCCCAGCTGACGATAAATTTCAAGTGAACGAGCCTGCACAGCAAGCGCTTTGGAGTATTGCGTTGGACCTTGCCTGCTATCAACTATTACCGGTTGAATTCCGTACCGCAATAGCTGCGCAGCCATCATCAATCCTGATGGCCCAGCGCCAATGATGAGTACTTTAACCGGACTTGGTGGTATAGGTGCCATACCCAAATATGATTAAAATAACCGGAAATTTTAACTTATAATCAACACCGACAGCAGGACAATAACTTTTACGGTTTGTAAAGAAGAAATATTGCTGGCTTTTTATGCAAATCGGGCAACTGATTTTTCCACTGGCCAACAGTTTTGGTTGCTATAAATTCATCGGCCGCGGTAACGTTACATGCAATACATAGCCGACTTGATGCCTTACAAGATTTAATTACTTCTTCGAGCAACTGGTTGTTGCGGAATGGCGTTTCTATAAAAAGCTGGGTTTGATTAAATCGCTCGGCCTGTAACTCAATTTCTTTAATGCGTTTACTGCGCTGTACTTTATCAATAGGCAAATAACCATGAAACGTAAAGCTTTGCCCGTTAAAGCCTGAGGCCATAAGCGCAAGCAGTATTGAGCTTGGCCCTACCAATGGCACAACTTTAATACCACGCCGGTGTGCCTCAGCTACAATGTTAGCCCCTGGATCGGCCACTCCCGGGCAACCCGCTTCGCTCATCAGCCCGGCATCTTTACCAGCAAGTAACCCACTCAAAAATTCCTTTAAGTCCGTATCACGATTGTGCTTACCGTAATCATGAATTATAAGTTCGCTTTGAGGTATGGTAAGGCCGGCTTGCTTAAGAAATTTACGTGCGGTTTTCTCGTTCTCAACTATGTACTCATTAATTTGATTAATGGTTTGAACAAGATATGGCGTATTTGAACGTACCGCTGCATCGTCAGCAAGCGGAACAGGTATCAGATATAGAGTTCCGGTGGGCATATTGCAAAAGTGGGCTTTTATTTTAATGATTGCTCAAATAATTAATATTACATAGGCAATGACTTCTTTAAAACATTAGAATTTTAATATTATCAGACGATATTATTTAACAATCAAGAAATAAGGCAAAAGGTTATTATATTTATAAAAATTTAATTAATGACTTCTACAGAAGTAAATAACGACTTAAATATAACTACTGAAAGACCGCCTTTTTTTGCAGAGGTTGATGAACTCCCACCATTTTTGAAGCAAAAGTATGTTCCCTCACTTGACGGTTTCAGAGCTTTCTCAATTATACTGGTTTTAATTGCGCACATATCATACAACTATAATAATGATACGCTAGCCAAGTACGGCACTTTCGGTGTAAATGTATTTTTTGTTATAAGCGGCTTTTTAATCACCTCGTTACTTATAAAGGAAAAGGTAACTTACAAAAGCGTTTCATTAAGAAATTTTTACATCCGCCGTTTTTTAAGAATTTTACCTGTAGCCTATTTATTTTTGGCTGTACTCTTTGCATTAAATTTTATTTTCAAATTAAATTTAAGTGCAGCAAGCTTTTTGAGGCCACTTTTCTTTGTGGAAAATTTTGGAGATCACTCAACCTATACGTTGGCAGGTCACTTTTGGAGCTTAAGTGTAGAAGAGCAATTTTATCTTATTTTTCCATTTTTGATTGCCCGAAGTCTTAAAAACTACATTATAACGGCTATTGCCTTAATACCCGGCATATTGGTAATAACGTATGTATACTTCCACTTACACACTCAATTATTACTTGTAGATTTTGTATTAAACGTTATTTACCACTTATTAGGTAACGGCATAAGTATCATACTTATTGGGAGTTTGGCCGCCATATTTTTGTGTAAGTATGAGCATTTGTTCATTTTGAAATCAAAGTATATTGCCTTGTTTCAAATTTTGCTGATGGCATTAAGCTTTTTCTTTTTTAACCACAGGTTATTCATGAATATAAATAGTACTATATCTGCTTTATTTATAGCATTAACTATTATTTATACTATTGTTAACAAAGATGGTTTTATATTTCAAATTCTGAACAATAAGTACGTTCGCTACCTAGGCACCTTATCCTATAGCATTTACATTTGGCAGGAGTTATTTACCTTTAAGCAGCCCTGGGCTAATTTGCCGTATGGCAATTCAGTAGTTTTAAACTTAATATTACTGGCAGTAACTGCAGTAGCATCGTATCACCTATACGAGAAATACTTCTTAAAACTTAAAGCGAGATTCAGTACAGTAAAGTGATTTTGTAAAATCGCCTATTTTAGTGGAAGGTTGTAAATTCATTAAAAAGAGCAGGTAGTAAAATATTATTGCATTTACTACCTGTCCTTAAAATTTCTTATATCAATAAGCTTAGCGCTTCCTTAATACGTGGTATCATACCCTGTATATCCTCAAGTGTTGATGTACCAACCGACGCACGGAACCATGCTACATCGTCACCTGTACCAAATGCCGAGAATGGAACCAATGCAACGCGTGCTGCTTTGATTAAATAAAAATTAATGTCTGCAGGGGTGCTTATAATATCACCTTCAGGTGTGGTTTTGCCTACATAATCAACCTTTATAGTCAAATATATTGCACCCATAGGTTGAATAGCATCAACAGCAAAGCCCTCGCTTTTCAATTGCTGGAAGCCGTTATATAAAGTATTTAAGCTGTCTTGAATTCGAGACTTAAACGTATCAAGATAGTTGTGCAACTGCTCGTCTGCCTGTATATACTTAGCTGCTGCAACCTGTTCGGCTTTAGGTGCCCAGGCGCCCATGTGCCCAACAATAGATTTCATTTTGGAAATTACGCTTTCAGGCCCAAAACCCCAGCCTACCCTTACTCCGGTTGCCGCCAAACATTTCGATAAGCCGTCTATGTAAACTACGTAATCTTTTAATTCGGGGCGCAATGTAACCGGGTCAAAGTGTTTTTTACCAAAGGTAAGCATAGCGTAAATCTGGTCGTACATAATGTACAGTGGCTTCTCACCTTCGGCGCGGGTGGCGTTCTCGGCAATAACCAGATCACATATTTCCTCCAAATCGGCCTTTTCAAACATGGTGCCGGTTGGGTTTTGTGGCGAGCATAGGCAAAGTAGCGTAGCTCCTTTAAGATGCGGAGCTAAATCGGCAGCTTTAGGTAAAAAGTTATTCTCGGGCGTAGTTGGTATCTGAACTTCTGATGCCCCCGTAATATGGCAATAGTGATTGTTATTCCATGATGGAGACGGATAGATCACTTTATCACCCGGATCAACCAGCGCTAAAAAAATAGAGTAGATAATAGGGCGTGAACCGCTTGATATCAGCACTTCATTAGCCGAAACCTGTATATTGTGGTGCTTAGCTAAAAATGCAGCTACCTGCTTGCGTAGGTCAAGTATACCATCGGCAGGCGGATAATTGGTTTGATTGTCTTGGTACGCTTCAATTATTCCATCACGCAGTTCATCAGGAATAGGATAAATAGCAGGATCAAAATCGCCGATGGTTAAGTTGGCTATTTGCTGTCCCTGGCGTTTAAGTTCATTTATTTCGTTACCTATTTTAATAATCTCAGAACCCTTTAGGGTTTGAGCCAATACCGATACGCTCATAGTAGTTTGTTAATGAGCCGCAAAGATAAGGCTTTAGATGCAAGAGCCAAGAAACAAGAGCCAAGAGATTCATCACAAAACTATGGGCACAAAAAAGTCGTTACTATGAACGACTTATATCTTGTTTCATGGCTCTCGCCTCTTGTTTCTTAAGTTACGCTGCTACCGGTTTTCTCAGCTTAATGATGCGCATCCAGTGCATCATTTTCATAACAGGGTAAACCGGGTCAATTTCAAACCAACGGGCACCAAAGTTAGGGCTGTTAGGGCGCTTATGGTGATTGTTTTGAAACAATTCGCCAAGCATCAAAAAGTCAAACGGTGTTGTATTTTTTGATTTATCGCCGTTATCAAAATTAGAGTAGCCGTACTTGTGACCGCACCAGTTTACAATAGCACCGTGTAAAGGCCCCATTATAAATTGCAACGGAAGTAAAAGCCACTGCCACCATGCTGTAGCAAATGCGGCGTAAAAAGCAGCGTATAATAAACCAAAGCCTATACGGGTTATCATGTGCGAGCCGTAGTAGTCAATAAGACGCCACTCTGGGTAATTACCTTTAAACTGAGCATCAGGTTCTTTTACACGTTTTTCGTAAAGCCTGAAACTAATGGCAGTACGGTACATCATTTGAAATACATCGGTAAAAAAGTGAGGCGAGTGCGGATCTTTTTCAGTATCACTGTAAGCATGGTGCTCACGGTGCATTATAGCATAAGCACGCGGATTTAAAAAAGATGAGCCTTGAGTTACGAACGTTAAGAAATGAAAAACACGTTCGGTAAATTTTGGTGTACTGTACATTTTATGAGCAGCATAGCGGTGCAGATAAAACGTTTGAAAGAACAAAGATAAGAACCAGTGGGCAACAAAAAAAATGACAATTATCACGATTATACAAGTGTGTGTTATAGTGTATTATATAAAATAATGCACCTTAAAATTGTTTGCGCAAAGGTAACATTAATAATTCAAGATGTTAGTAGTTTTCCACAATAAAAAACCGGCCTTACGCGGGGCCGGTCAGGAATATTTTAAACGCTGTAAATGTTAAATTATTGCATGAGCGGCATCTTGCTGTTGCTGGGGCAAACTAAATTGCTCGGCAAGTAATTCATATGATTTCAGCCTGTCGTTAAAGTCTTCGGCTATAGTAACAAGCATTACCTCATCAACATTATATGTGTCAGCCAACCTGGTGATAATGTCTTTCATTTGCGTAGGTGTGCCTGCTATTATACGCCTACGGTTCATGCGAATACGCTCCATATCCTGCGCGGTGTATTCAGCATCCTTTACATCATCATATGATAATGGGTTAATGCCTCCACCCTTTTCAAATTGCAAAAACCTATAATCCATCACAGCTTGGTGTTGCCTTATCTTCTCTTCATCCTCCGAGCAAAAGGCAAAAATTGCAACATTGGCTTCAGGCTGCGCTAAATCTATCGAAGGCTGAAAGCGGGCGCGATACATTTCAACAGCTTGCGCTCCACCTACGGGGTTTATGAAATGAGCAAATGAAAACCCCATCCCAAAATGAGCAGCAAATAAACTGCTTTGCCCGCTTGAGCTAAGCAACCACATACCAGGCACGGTATCAACCTGCGGAATAGCACGAATTTTTGCGGCTACCGGTCCTTCCTCTGCTGTGTCATGAAAATAATTTTGCAAATCAAGCAATTGTTCAACAAAATCCTGTTCGCTGAATTTATTTGATGGATTAAGTACAGACGCTGTAAGCCTGTCTGTACCGGGTGCCCTGCCCATACCCAGGTCAATACGGCCCGGATACATAGCTTCAAGCATTCTGAAGTTTTCAGACACCTTTAATGCGCTATGGTTAGGCAACATAATACCGCCCGAGCCTAAACGTATATTTCGGGTTTGCGTACCTAAGTGGGCAATTAAAACTTCGGGGGTGGAACCGGCCAAACTACCGGTGTTATGATGTTCAGATACCCAAAAACGGGTATATCCTAATAAATCTGTCAGTTTAGCAAGTTCAACAGTCTCCTGCACTGAGCGTGCAGGTGTAACGCCCTTACGCACGGGCGACTGATCGAGCACGCTTAATCGTATACTTTTCATATAAGAACCTTTTTATACAAAGGTGAGGCAATTGCACTTACTAAACACCATACTTGCTATTTTATGGCGCAAGGGTTACAATTGAACATCAAATTGCGCTTCAACATAAATCAATCGATATTAATTTTAGAGAAACATTTAATTAACCAATCTATTAATAATCCATTAAATGAGTTTATTTTAATAACCATTTATAACAACAACTGCATTTTTCCCCTACATTCAACAAAACCGGTAACCCCTGCCTGTTTAATAATTATACCACCACCTTGTTTTTAGTAAGATGAATGAGAACGCGAAACACCTCCGCATACTCAACATGATAGAGGAAATTGAAGACTACGCAATAATTGTACTTGACAGTAACGGCAACATTGAAAACTGGAACAAAGGTGCGCAGCGCATTAAAGGCTATAATCCCAATGAAGTAATAGGCCAACATTTCCGCATGTTTTATACAGATGCCGATAAAGCCATTAAAAAACCCGAAACCCTCATAAACCTGGCCCGCACTAAAGGCCGTTCCATTGATGAAGGGTGGCGGGTGCGTAAAGATGGCACCCGATTTTGGGGAAGTATTACCATAACGGCCATACATGATAACGAACGAAATGTAATTGGCTACACCAAAGTAACCCGCGATTTAACGGATAAAATGACGGCTGCCGAAGCGGCAAGCCTGCACCTGGCACAACTGCAGGTTCAAAACCAGGAACTGGAACAGTTTGTGTACATAGCCTCGCATGATTTACAGGAACCGTTGCTTACAATAAGCAATTTTATTGACATGCTGAAGGTTGATTATGGGCACGCCCTGCAGGATGACGATGCACAGCTTTACATGGGCTTTATTGAAGATGCCGCATCGCGCATGCGCAATCTCATTAAAGATTTGCTTGATTATTCGAGGCTGGGTAAAACCAAACAAACCGAACAAGTTGATGTGAATGAGCTGCTGCAGCATATAATAAGTGATTTAGATACCCGCATTGCTGCCACACAAACGAAAATTATATTTAACAACCTACCTGTGGTTACCGGCTACCGTACCGAGTTACGACAGCTTTTTCAAAACTTAATAACCAATGCCATTAAGTTTTCAAAAAAAGACGAACCACCGGTTATAAAAATTACGGCAACCCCGAACAATGTTACCGGTTGGGAGTTTACCGTGCAAGACAATGGCATTGGCGTTGACGCCAAATACCACGAAAAGATATTCCTCATTTTTCAGCGGTTGCATAACCGCGATGAGTATCCGGGTAATGGTATTGGTTTAGCCAACTGCAAAAAAATTGTTAGCATGCACAACGGCAACATCAGCGTACAATCAGAAGAAGGTGCAGGAAGCAGATTTTATTTTACTTTAAATATAGATGGCCAGAAACGAAATGATGAAAATTAATGATTTGGGATGTGTGTTGCTGATTGATGATGACAGGCCAACAAACTTTCTGCACAAAAGGGTTATTGAAAAAGCCGGACTTGAAGTTGAGGTACAGGCGCTGACTTCAGCAGCCGAAGCACTTGACTTTTTAAAATGTTCAGGCAAATATGCCGATACAAATCATGTTAGCCGTCCAGGTATAATATTTTTAGACATCAACATGCCGGGCATGAACGGTTGGGAGTTTATGGAAGAGTACAGGCAACTATCGGCCAGCCAAAAAGCAAAAATAGTGGTAATAATGCTTACAACCTCTCTAAATGCCGATGACCGCGAGCGCGCCCTTAACGATGATCACATTGCTACCTTTTATCACAAGCCCCTACGTACCGAAATGGTAATGGAGCTGGTAAATAAGCACTTTGCGCTTGGAGAAAACGGAACCGTCCCCGAGCTTAACTAAAAAAGAAACGCCCCTGATTGTAAATTAAGGGGCGTTCTTTTCATGCTATTTGATTTTGTATTCCGTAATTTTTGACGAGGACATCACCGTTCCTCCTGAGGTGCTTTTAATTTCAATAATACCAACACCTTTGGCAACGTAAAACTCATAGGTCATAACAGTTGAAAAGCCCGATATATTATATTGAAGATCGAGCGAGGTATGTATCACATTGGCAAAGCTTTTACCATTAACTGTACGCTTTGAGTCTTTCTCCAATACCTTACCAATAATACGGGCAGGTATACCGTTCAGTTGTCCGTTATCTGTAATGTTGGCTGTCCAGGTTGAGCCAACTTCAAGGTTAGTTTTTAAATACTGAAGTTCAACCGTTATGCCGTTTATATAAGTGCTTGCGCGTTGGGCATAGCTTCCATCGCCTATATAGAAGTAACCGGTTTGGTTTCCAAAGTTTTGAGAAGCCTGTGTTACTTCAACATAAGTTTTGTTATTAAACACTTTGGTTTTCCCGGTAACTGTGAAAGTACTGGTTTCGGCAACACCGGCCGCAGTGCCCGAATACTTCCAGTATGAGCCTGCAGTTGCAGGTTGGTACGAGTCCGAACCCTTTACAGTTTCTTCTTCAGCGGCATCGCTTTCCTTTTTGCAAGAGTTAGCGGTAAATAACAAGGTTGTACAAAAAAGAACAAGTAAATATTTTTTCATGCAATAAGATTTTTGATTGCCTAAATATATAAATACAGCACTTGTTTCACAACCCGGCTTTATATCAAATAAACACGTGCTATTCCATCAACAATTTATTATAAACCACTTGTAAATTAAACATATACTCGTATCTTTGCAGTCCCGAAATTACGGGGTATAGTAAACTGTTTAATATAATTTAATTTAAAGCAAGTGAATACGTTAAGTTACAAAACTGTCTCAGCCAACAAAAAGACCGTTAACAAACAATGGGTTGTTGTTGACGCGGAAGGCGAGATTTTGGGGCGCTTGACCTCTAAGATTGCTGCAATCATCAGAGGAAAACACAAACCAGGCTTCACTCCAAACGTAGACTGTGGTGATAACGTTATTGTTATCAACGCAGACAAGGTAAAACTGACCGGAAACAAATTTGCCGCTAAGCAATACGTTTCTTACACTGGTTACCCAGGTGGTCAGCGTTTTATTTCTCCTAAGGAGTTAATGGCTAAATTCCCTGAGCGCGTTATTGAGAAAGCCGTTCGTGGTATGTTACCTAAAAATCGTTTGGGCCGTGCAATTTATGGCAACCTGCATGTATATGCCGGTGCAGAGCATCCTCATGCCGCACAAAACCCAACAACCATTAACTTTTAATTTTTAAGGAGAAAAACAAATGCCAACAACTAACACTTCAGGCAGAAGAAAAACAGCTGTTGCCCGCGTTTACTTAAACGAAGGTGCCGGCGCCCTTACCGTTAACGGTAAAGATTACAAAGAATACTTCCCTACTTTACCTTTACAATACGTTGCAACTCAATCGTTATTAGTATCTGGTAGCGAAGGTAAATTTGACATTATTGCAAACGTTGCAGGCGGTGGTGTAAAAGGACAGGCAGAAGCCGTTCGTTTAGCTATTGCTAAAGCTATTGTTGAACTTGATGCTGAAAAGAAACCAGCATTGCGTGCTAAAGGTTTAATGACCCGTGATGACCGTATGGTTGAGCGTAAAAAACCAGGACGCCGCAAAGCTCGTAGAAGATTCCAATTCAGTAAACGTTAATTTTTTAAGGAGGACACAACAATGGCAAGAACAACATATCAGGATTTACTGGATGCAGGTGTACACTTTGGTCACCTTACCCGCAAATGGGATCCGAAAATGGCTCAGTACATTTTCATGGAGCGCAACGGTATCCACATTATCGATTTAAATAAAACCTTAACTAAGGTTGAAGAAGCTGCTTCAGCTATAAAACAAATTGTAAAATCAGGCCGTAAAGTATTATTTGTTGCTACTAAAAAGCAAGCAAAAGATATCGTGGCTGATTACGCAAAATCTGTAAACATGCCTTACGTAACCGAGCGTTGGTTAGGTGGTATGTTAACTAACTTTGCTACCGTACGCAAGTCAATCAAAAAAATGTCAAACATTGATAAATTGACTAAAGACGGTACTTACAGCAATCTTTCTAAAAAAGAGCGTTTGATGATTCAGCGTGAGCGTGTAAAACTGGAAAGCTTATTAGGTGGTATATCTGACCTTAACCGCTTACCGGCTGCGCTTTTCCTTATCGACGTTAAAAAAGAGCACATTGCAGTATCTGAGGCATTAAAGTTAAACATCCCAACCTTTGCAATGGTTGATACTAACTCTGATCCTTCAAACATCGACTTCCCTATCCCGGCTAACGATGACGCTACTAAATCAATCTCTTTGGTTACAGGTGTTATCATTCAGGCTATTCAGGAAGGTTTAGATGAGCGTAAACGCGAGAAAGATGACGAAGCGGAAAAAGAAGGTGCAGCTGCTAAAGCGAAAGCTGATGGTGGCGACGCTGAAGGCGGTCGTAAAAGAAGAGGCGCGGTAACTGCCGAGGCTGAAACTGAAGCTCCTGCTGCTGAAGCTGCTGAATCTACAGAAGAGTAATATTATTTGTTGCGAGTTGCCGGTTGTGGGCTGCGTGTACTTGGTGCAACAGTTTACAATTGGCAACTTTCAATTTAACAATAAATCATTCATCTTTGCTGTGAACATCCTATTAAAGGTAAATCACAACAGATAACAAACAAAAACAATGTCTACAGTACAAATTTCTGCATCAGACGTAAATAAACTGCGCCAACAAACAGGTGCCGGTATGATGGACTGCAAAAAAGCTTTAACCGAAACTAATGGTGACTTTGAAGCAGCTATTGACTATTTAAGAAAAAAAGGCGCTAAAGTAGCTGCAAGCCGTCAAGACAGAGAATCAAACGAAGGTGTGGTTATTGCACGCACTTCAGAAGATGGCAAAAAAGGTGTAATTGTTGAGCTTAACTGCGAAACCGACTTCGTAGCTAAAAATGCTGAATTTATTGCATTTGCTAACGCTATTGCTAACGAGGCTGTACAAAACCTTCCTGCTGACGTTGACGGAGTTAACGCTTTGGAAATTGATACCGAAACCGGTCGTACTACTATTGGTGAGGCTATCACTGCCATGACTGGTAAAATCGGCGAAAAAATCGGTGTATCAAAATATGCTGTTTTAGAAGGCGAAAAAATTGTAGCTTACATTCACGGTAACTTCCGTTTAGGTGTATTGGTTGGCTTAAACGCTAACCCTGCAGGTGCTGAAGAAGCTGGTAAAGACGTAGCTATGCAAATTGCTGCAATGAACCCTGTTGCTTTAGATAAAGACGGTGTTGATGCTACTACTATTGAGCGTGAATTAGCTATTGCTAAAGAGCAAATTCGTGCTGAAGGTAAACCGGAAGAAATGGTAGAAAAAATTGCTGCCGGTAAACTAAACAAATTCTACAAAGACTCTACCCTGGTAAACCAGGAGTTTGTGAAAGACTCTTCTAAGAGTGTTGCTCAATTCCTTACCGGTGTTGATAAAGACTTAAAGGTAACTGCTTTCAAGCGAGTTGCTTTAGGAGCTTAATTATATTATCCCCGCCTTTTTTAAAGGCGGGGATTTTTTTTGCCTATACATTTTTATAACCTATGTTAACAGCACTTTACAATACTCAAATTGTATCTGCCGGGGCAGTTTGCCGGGGCCATGCTGTTATTGTTTTAGGTGATCAAATAGTTGAGATAGTTTCAGAAAGCAATATTCCGGCCGGCGCGCAAAAAATCGATCTTAATGGTGCGTATGTAGCGCCGGGACTTATTGATTTGCAAATTTACGGGGCGGGAAACAGCCTGTTTGGCAGCTTTCCATCTGTAGCCGCTTTGCAGGATATGGAAAACACCCTGCTTAATGAAGGTTGTACCGGTTTTTTTGCAACAGTAGCTACCAACAGTACCAATGTTGTTCTTGATGCAATTGAGGCCGCAAAACAATGGCGCCCGCAAAGCAATGGTAACTTTTTAGGCTTGCACCTCGAAGGACCGTACATTAACCCTAAGCGTAAAGGTGCACACCCCGAAGAATATATAAAAAAATCAACTCTGGCAGAAATTGAAGGTTGGGTTAACCTGGCCGAGGGCGAAATAAAAATGATAACCCTGGCACCTGAACTGCAGGATGAAGAGGTAATTAATTACCTTAATGCACAAGGCATTATTCTTTCCTCCGGACATAGTAATGCTACTTACCGGCAGGCCAAACGGTTTTTAAACAAAACTATAAACGCGGTTACACATTTATATAATGCCATGCCGCCTATACATCACCGTGAACCGGGCATAATACCCGCTATTTTTGAAGAGCGCCCCTACACCAGCATTGTGGCCGACGGTATACATGTTGATTACGCCATGATACGGCTGGCAAAGCGCGAATTAGGTGATAAGTTATTTTTTATAACTGATGCAGTAACCGAAGCTAAAACAGGCACCTATCAGCACATACGCCAGGGCAACAAATACACTATGCCCGATGGAACACTTTCCGGCTCGGCATTAACCATGCTTAAAGCCGTACAAAACGGTGTTGAGCATGCGGGTTTTGAACTGGCCGAAGCGGTGAACATGGCGTCGCTTTACCCGGCGCAGTTAGCAGGCCTGGCAACTAAAGGAAAAGTTGAAGCCGGATATGACGCAGATTTAATTATTTTTGACGCAGAATTTAATACGGCGTTTACAATTTATAAAGGTAAAGTACACCAAAAAAACAATCAACCACTCATATAAAAAACCAATCATCTGCATGAAATACGACAGAATTTTGCTGAAGCTTAGTGGCGAATCATTAATGGGTGAGCGCCAGTATGGTATTGACAATAACCGCGTGCTGCAATATGCGCATGACATAAAAAGCGTGGTTGATGCCGGCATACAGGTAGCCATAGTAGTAGGCGGAGGCAACATTTTCAGAGGCTTAAGTGCCGAAAAATCGGGCATGGAGCGTGCTCAGGCCGATTACATGGGCATGTTAGCCACCGTAATTAATTGTATGGCTCTACAAAGTGCGCTTGAAGGCATTGGTGTTGATACCCGCCTTCAATCGGCCATTAAAATGGAGCAAATATGCGAGCCTTACATTCGCCGCAGAGCAATGGCGCATTTAGAAAGTGGTAAAGTGGTAATTTTTGGTGCCGGTACAGGTAATCCTTATTTTACAACTGATACTGCAGCATCATTGCGTGCAATTGAAATTAAAGCTGATGTAGTACTGAAAGGCACACGTGTTGACGGTATTTATACCGCTGATCCGGAAAAAGACCCTTCAGCAACACGTTATGATGAGGTTACTTTTCAGGAAGTATATGCAAAAG
Organism: uncultured Mucilaginibacter sp.; assembly: GCF_913773635.1. Classification (GTDB taxonomy): domain Bacteria; phylum Bacteroidota; class Bacteroidia; order Sphingobacteriales; family Sphingobacteriaceae; genus Mucilaginibacter. Next base: position 246,431 of record NZ_CAJYGQ010000007.1, on the reverse strand, counting down.
GCCTTAACGTAATGGACATGACTGCATTTACCCTGTGCCAGGAAAACAACTTGCCAATTATTGTATTTGACATGAACCGTGAAGGCAATTTTATGAAAATTGCACAAGGCGAACCGGTAGGAACTATAGTAAAATAACATCAGAGACAGAAACCTGTAGGTAAAAGCTAAGAAGGAATATATGAATTTAAGACTTAAAAAGTCTTGACTCTTGGTTCTTGGCTCTTGACTCTAATTTTCTACCTTTGCATACTTAAAAAATTCAACAATGAGCGAACTCATTAAAAAACAACTGAATGATGCAAAAGCTTTAATGGAAAAAGCTATTGTGCATGCAGATAGCGAGTTATCAAAAATACGTGCCGGAAAAGCTAATCCTGCAATGTTAGACGGCATTACCGTTGATTACTATGGCACTCCAACCCCTTTAGCACAGGTAGGCAGCGTTAATACGCCTGATGCCCGTACTTTGGTTATACAGCCATGGGAAAAAACTTTGTTAGTGCCAATTGAAAAAGCTATCAAAGAATCTTCGTTAGGCCTTAACCCGCAAAACGATGGTACCATTATCCGCATTAATGTACCTCCTTTAACAGAAGAGCGTCGTCGTGATTTGGTTAAAAAGTTAAAAGGCGAAGCTGAAAACGGAAAAGTTGCAATTCGTAACATTCGTAAAGACATCAATGATAAAATCAAAAAATTGAAATCAGACGGTGTATCGGAAGATGAAATCAAGACTGGCGAAGGCGAAGTACAAAAATTGGTTGACAGCTACATTATAAAAGTAGATCAGTTAGCTGACGCTAAAGAAAAAGATATTATGACCGTTTAAAACACGAATTTTTTGTGCGTAGCATTAAAAGTTTGCTGTACAGAAAATAATACCTTGCCCTTGGCAAACGAGGCTGGAAAATACGGTTGTTAAACCAAAGTCAAATTAAAGGGAATGGCCTAACGGCATCATTCCCTTTTCTATTTTTGCAGCATATCATGAAATTGCTGTTATCCTATCTTTCCAAATATCGCGGGGTGGTATTTGTAGCTTTGCTGCTTGCCGCCTTTAACATTGGTTTTTCACTTCTCGATCCGCTTATTACCGGCCGCATTGTAGATAATTTTATTGAAAAGCGCAAAACACTTACCGAGCATGATTTTACCTGGGGAGTGCTTGGTGCTGTAGGTTTGGCAGTAGGTGCGGCAATGGTATCGCGCATTGCAAAAAATTTTCAGGATTACTTTACCAGTATCATTGTGCAAAAAGTTGGTGCCGATATGTATGCCGACGGGTTAAAACACTCGCTTGAACTACCCTACCAGGTATTTGAAGACCAGCGTAGCGGCGAAACGTTAGGCATATTACAAAAGGTACGCCTTGATAGCGAAAAATTCATCACCTCTTTCATCAGCGTATTATTTGTGAGCTTGGTGGGTATGGTGTTTGTAATTGTGTACTCGGTTAGTGTGAGCTACAAAGTTACACTGGTTTATTTTGCGGCTATACCTATTATAGCATTTATGAGTACCGCACTCAGCAAACGAATTAAGAATATACAACGTACCATCGTAGCCGAAACCACGGCCCTGGCAGGTTCAACAACCGAATCGTTACGCAATATTGAACTGGTAAAAAGTCTTGGACTGGTAAACCAGGAAATTGAACGCTTGAATAAAACCACTTACAAAATATTGGATCTGGAGCTGAAAAAAGTTAAGTATGTACGCAGTATGAGCTTTGTGCAGGGCACTACAGTTAACCTGGTACGTAGCGTAATGGTAGTAATACTGCTATTGCTTATTTTTAAAGGAAATATATCTCCCGGCAATTACTTCACTTTCCTTTTTTATTCATTTTTCCTGTTCAATCCTTTGCAGGAATTGGGAAATGTTATACTGGCATGGCGCGAGTCACAAATATCTCTGGGCAATTTTGAACGCATCCTTAATACTCCGGTCGATATCAAACCCGAAAAGCCGGTAATGCTTGAAAAAATTAAAGATCTTGAATTTAGTAACGTGAGCTTTAAGCATTTGACGGCTAACCGTAACGCGCTTAATCATATTGGCTTCGATGTTAAAACAGGTAATACCATTGCATTTGTAGGTCCATCGGGCTCGGGTAAAACAACGCTGGTGAAACTACTTGTTGGGTTGTACCAACCTTTGGAAGGTGATGTGCTATATAACGGCGTGCCAAGTAAAGAGATAGACCTTGACCGTTTGCGGGAAAAAATTGGCTTCGTTACACAAGACACACAACTCTTTTCAGGAACAATAAGAGAGAACCTGCAGTTTGTTCGCCCGGGAGCAACGGATGAGGAATGTATGCATGTGCTACACCGGGCAGCCTGCCAGGGATTGCTTGCCCGGGCCGATAAAGGCTTGGATACCGTTATTGGCGAAGGTGGGGTGAAAGTATCAGGCGGAGAAAAACAGCGTCTTTCAATAGCTCGTGCTTTACTACGCCGCCCGGATATTTTGGTATTTGATGAGGCTACATCGGCGCTTGATTCTCTTACCGAAGAGGAAATCACGGAAACTATTAAAGATGTTTCCGAGCACCAGGACCATATAACTATATTAATTGCACACCGCTTGAGCACAATTATGCACGCTGATAGAATTTATGTGCTCGAGAAAGGTAACATCATTGAACAGGGGAAACACATGGAGCTGTTAACGCAAAAGGGGTTGTACTATGCCATGTGGAGACAGCAGATAGGCGAAAAGTTTAATAATGATAATGCTTGATACTGTAAGAATTTTCAAACACCTGTAGTCAAATTCTTACAACTATAGTGTTTCTTATTAAATTTTAATTTTTACGGATACTCAAACAATGACACAACATAGTTGTGTATAATTTTCATTTTTTGAATTATTGGAAGCCATTTTTTAATTATTTCAAAAAATAGGTTTAATTATAAGTATATCCTCATTAAGGGCGTTGTTATTGTTATATATTTTGCAATAACACTCAGCCTTATATGAAAATTCTGCTCTCGTATCTAAAAAAACATAAAGGGGCAGTGGCCATGGCGTTACTCATGACGGCATTGAACCAGTGCTTTGCGTTGGTTGAGCCATTGATTACCGGAAAACTCTTTGACGACTATATAAGCAAAAAAGACCTCTACACTCGCCACGATTTCATTGCCGGCGTTTTATGGCTTATAACCCTGGCTGCTATTGCAGCCTTGTTTTCACGCATAGCTAATAACTTTCAGGACTACTACACGGTAACAATAGCTCAAAAATCTGCTGCTGAGGTTTATGCCGATGGTATGAAGCATGCATTGGCTATGCCCTACCATGAGCATCAGGATCAGCGCAGCGGCGAAAAGCTGGGCATGCTGCAACGTATACGCAGTGACATTGAGAATCTTATAAAGGCAAGTATCAATGTATCATTCATGACCTTGTTTGGTATCATATTCATTGCGGTATACTCGTTTACCATAAGCTACAAGGTTACGCTGGTATTTTTTATTGCTGTACCCATTATTACATGGTTAAGCTGGACACTGTCGCGCAAAATAAAGGTTATACACCGCGCCATTGTGCTTAAAACATCGGTATTGGCAGGTCGTACCACAGAATCACTACGTAACATTGAACTGGTAAAAAGCCATGGTTTAGCAAACGAGGAAATTGAACGCCTCAATAAAACCACATTTAAGATTTTAACACTCGAAATTGCAAAAACTAAATTGCTACGTGTATTAAGCTTTGTGCAAGGCACAACGGTTAACGTTGTACGCAGTAGTATGGTAGTTGTATTATTGGTACTTATTTTTGATAAAGAAATAACCGGTGGCCAGTACTTCAGCTTTTTGTTGTATGCTTATTTCCTGTTTGGACCACTGCAGGAGTTTGGTCATATGTCACTAACGTGGCGCGAGGCACAAATATCGTTATCAAACTTTGAACGCATTATGAGCCGCCCGCTTGAAACCATACCCGAAGACCCGGCAGATATAACGCATATTAACCAGGTAGCTTTCAATCAGGTTAAATTCAAGTATAATGGCACTAAGCGTTATGCACTCAATGATGTATCTTTTTATGCTAATAAAGGCGAAACGGTGGCATTTGTTGGACCATCGGGTTCGGGCAAGTCAACGCTTATTAAACTCCTTATAGGCTTATATAAGCCGGTTAGCGGCGATATTTTGTACAATGGCACCGAAAGCGACCGCTTCCACCTGGATGCACTGCGTCGCAGGCTGGGCTTTGTAACGCAAGACACTCAGCTATTTTCAGGAACCATAAAGGACAACTTGACTTTTGTAAAGCCCGATGCAACTGATGAAGAATGTTTAGCTGCATTAAACAAAGCTGCCTGCCAAGCTATGCTTGCCCGGGCCGATAATGGCATTCATACACTTATTGGCGAAAGTGGAGTTAAAATATCGGGCGGTGAAAAGCAGCGCTTATCTATTGCCCGCGCACTGTTGCGCCATCCGGACATTTTATTATTTGATGAGGCTACATCTGCGCTTGACTCCATTACTGAAGAAGAAATAAGTAAAACAGTACAGCATATATCATCACTTAAAAGCCGTATAACACTTATTATAGCCCACAGGTTGAGCACCATTATGCATGCCGACCGAATTTACGTGCTTGAAAATGGTAATGTGGTTGAAATTGGAAACCATCAGCAATTGGTAACCGAGAAAGGATTGTATTGGGCTATGTGGCGGCAGCAATCGGGCGAGCGCCGCTTACAGGAAGAACTTGATGCTTATACTGAAAGCGAAGAGGTTTAATTAAATACAACGAGCACGGGTTGATTTACTCGTGCTCGTTACCTTCAAAAATATAGCCTTCCACATCGCTTGCTAACACATAGTCATTATCATCGGCCGATATACCGTCATATCCATCCTCACTTTCATCCGGATCGAGCGATAAATATACCTTGCTTCCAATGTGATAAAACTTGCATGAATCAACCTCATAAGGTTCTGCAGCCGGGTTACCATCAAAGCCGTTTTTAAATACGTTGCGAAATACCAGCATCACATCGGCATCAGTAAAGGCTAACTCAAACATTAAACTTACTGCAGGCTCGCCGTCAACCTCATGCTCTTTAAACTGTTTTAAAGTCGAATTGAGTAAGGTAAGATCATTAACAAGATAATTGATAATATCTGAGTTATGGCCAATGAATTTCATATGTATAATATTTATGATGCTGAGTAAACTCATTTATACAGTTTGCTCAGCAGCTTTGTATTCTGCCAAATCGCCAACTTCTACCTCGCCTTCAAACACTTTAACCGCAGGACCTTCTAAAAAAATGTTGGTAAACCTAATGCCGTCATAATTAAAATGCAGGTTCAGGTTTCCGCCTAATACTTTAATAGGTGTGCTGATGGTGCCGGTTTGCTTATTTTCTTTTGCCATGGCCAGTGCAACAGCAGTTACCCCGGTACCGCAAGCATAAGTTTCATCTTCAACTCCACGCTCATACGTGCGTACAAAGTACCCTTCATCCAGGGGTTGCACAAAATTTACGTTAATCCCCTTTGATAAATACGTTGGATTGTTGCGTATAGCACGGCCTTCAGTAAACACGTCTTTATATTCCAAATCATTCACCAACTGTACATAATGCGGCGACCCGGTGTTCATTACGTATGCTTCATTGTCGCGGGTTACATGTTCTACATCAATCATTTGCAAACTAACCCAATCGCCGGATGCTGAAATTTTGGCATAATGCGGGCCATCAACTGCCAAAAAGTTGGTTTCATTTTCTATTACACCTAAAAACTTGGCAAAAGCTACTATACAACGTCCTCCGTTGCCGCACATGCTACTTGGCTGACCGTCGGCATTATAGTAAACCATTTCAAAATCGTAACCTTCCTGCTTTTGCAAAAACATCATCCCATCACCGCCGATACCGAACCTCCTGTCACATAAGGTACTGATTAACTTTGGATTGCGATGATTTACCCGACCTTCACGGTTATCGACTAAAATAAAATCGTTACCGGCACCTTGATATTTATAAAAATTAAGCTTCATTTACGTTTATTATTAAACAGGCCAACAAACCTAAACACCGTAAAACCTGCGCCAGCCCGACTTTAACATTTTTTAACAAAAATGGCAATAACTTCTTATTGTTCCTATCGTCTTAATGGTATTAAATTTGAACGGTGTTGATAAACCCAATCAACAATAAAGAATTAAAACATAAAAAGAAATATGAGAAAAGTTGGTTTAACCCTATTGACCGCATTTGTTGGCGGTGCAATGGCGCTGGGTACCTACAAGGTATTCGAAAAAGACCCTCAGGAAGGATTAACTTTTGAGGAACGCCAGAAAGTATATTTTGCAAATAACCGTCCTGCATCAAACGTAGTATCATCTGCAGGCGATGTTGATTTTACCCAGGCTGCAGCCGCAGTAACGCCGGCAGTGGTTTACATACGTACCACTTACTCGCCGCAACAGGGCCGCAGTGGTGGCGGTAATGATCCGTTTGAGGACATGTTTGGTGATTTTTTTGGTCAGCGTGTTCAACCGCAACGCGCTCAGCCGCAACGTGCATCAGGTTCGGGAGTAATTATTAGTACCGATGGCTACATTGTTACTAATAACCACGTAGTAGCAAATGCCAGCAAGGTTGAGGTAACTACTAATGACCACCGTACGTTACAAGCAAAAGTAATTGGTACTGACCCTAACACCGATTTGGCACTTATAAAAGTAACTGGCACAAACCTGCCTATTGTTAAATTAGGTAATTCAGATGATGTACGTGTTGGCGAATGGGTTTTAGCTGTAGGCAACCCGTTTAACCTTAACTCTACCGTTACAGCCGGTATTGTTAGTGCCAAAGGCCGTAACATAGGCATACTTGGCCGCGAAGAAGAGGAGCAAAATCCGTTTGGACGCAGCCGTTACCAGCAACAGCCTCAACAGCCACGTTTAAACAAGGCAATTGAGTCATTTATTCAAACTGATGCGGCAATTAACCCGGGTAACAGTGGCGGTGCGTTGGTAAACACTAAAGGCGAACTTATTGGCATCAACTCGGCCATCGCATCACACACCGGCTCATACGAAGGCTACGGCTTTGCTGTACCGGTTAACTTAGCTAAAAAGGTATTAAATGACCTTGAAAAATATGGCTCGGTTAAACGTGGTTATATTGGCGTAAGCTTTACAGAGCTTAACCCTGATGTTGCCACCGAACTTAAAACTAAAACCACAAACGGTTTATATGTAAATGAACTGGTTGATGGTGGCGCAGCAGAGGCAGCAGGCCTGCAAAAAGGTGACATCATTACCAAAGTTGAAGGTAACACTGTTTACGAATCATCAGACTTGCAGGAACGTGTTGGCCGCTTACAACCTGGTGATAAAATACGTATAACTGTATTGCGTGCAGGTGCCGAAAAGAACTTTACAATTACTTTGAAAGGCGAGCCTACTGCTAACACCAATAAAACGGCAATGAGCAAATCGGCCGAGGAGCTTTACAACAAATTAGGTGCAAGCTTCCAGCCATTAACATCAGCTCAAAAATCTAAGTTCCGCTTAAATTCGGGCGTTGTAGTAACACAGGTACGTCGCGGTGGTTTCTTTGAAAATTATGATATTCCTGTTGGTTCAATCATCACCGGTATAAACGGTATGGCTATTAACAGTGTTCAGGATATTGACAAAGCCATCACTAACCTTAAAAACGGACAAATGGTTATTGAAGGTTATTCTTCAGATGGATCACGTTTCCGTAACAGCTTTGATGTAAGATAATTAAGCTATATCAAAAGTAAAGCCCGGCAAAATGCCGGGCTTTTTTTATTTTTTTAAAACACAAATCAAACGTTTGTGTTTAAGCATTTTGGTTATTCAATTTAAGGCTTCACTTATTATAACCATAGCTAATCCACATTATTAACATAAATTTAAAGGGCGGGCGTAATGCTTGCCCTTTTTTAATAACATTGTACAAAATTGTTAAGCGTTCAAATTGTGACGGGGCAAACCAAAAAGTGGATTTCATGGGCAATTAAGGCCATACTAGTGGCACTTACCTTTGTATTTATTTACAGAAGGTTAAGTAACAGCGAAGGACTCAAGCACTTTACCGATATTATTACACAGGTTAACCGCTCGGCAGCCATAACTGTAGTTGGCGTAATAGCGGCACTTATGCTGTTAAATTACCTGTTGGAAGCCATGAAGTGGAAATACTTAACGCATAAGTGGGCGCCAATATCTTTGTGGCAATCTATCGAATCTATCTTCTGCGGACTATCACTAGCCATATTTACGCCTAACAGGTGGGGCGAATTTGGCGGACGCGTGATGTTTTTACCACCACGCAGGCGTGTACACGGTGTATTTGCAATGGCTGTAGGCACGTTTGGGCAATTAGTGGTAACGTGCGTAGCTGGTTCGGCGGCTTTACTTTGGTTTGTATATTACTTTTTACACATAAACCAATGGGTATACATTGCTATGCTCACTACGGGTATTGGCTTCATTGTACTCATGTTAATTTTCTATTTCAATGTGCGTTGGGTGGTGTTCTTACTTAACAGCATTCCATTCCTAAAAAAGTACCACCGCTTTTTTGATGTGATGAAACGCTACCGTTTTAATGAGCTTATGCACGTTATGGGTTATTGCGTGGCCAGGTTTGCAACCTATTCGTTTCAGTATTATCTCATCATGCACTTGTTACTGCCCGAGATTCCGATGTTCAAAATATTATTGCTTACGTTTGTGTTCTTCTTTATCCAGTCGGTTTTACCAACTATTGATATTGTTGACATTGGTGTGCGCAGCGCAACCGCCGATAAATTATTTGAATACGTAACCCAGCAGCATATTGCTGTAATGGCAGCAGTAGCATTAATTTGGTTTACCAACCTCATTGTTCCGGCTATACTAGGGTCTGTATTTGTTTTAAAATTGAAGTTTTTTGATAACAACTTATAACATCATCATTTTACTGCTTACAGGTTTATACCTTGTAGTACTTGTTTATTTAATGAAAGGCTGGGCTGCTTTACGCAAACCCAAAAAGCTAATACCCGCAAATCAATTAAGCACCAAAGTTAGTTTGCTTATTGCCGCCCGTAACGAAGAAGCAAACATACGGGCTACCATTGAAGATGTATTAGCCCAGGATTATCCTAAACATCTGCTCGAGATAATTATTATTGATGATCACTCTACAGACAGCACTGCAGATATTATCAAAAGCTATGCTCCGCAAGGCATTAAGCTTTTACAGCTCAACGAAACCGAAAAACTTAACTCATACAAGAAAAAAGCTATAGCAACGGCCATAAGCCAGTCAACCGGTGATTTGATTGTAGCAACTGATGCTGATTGCAGTATGGGCAACAAGTGGCTAAGCAGCGTTGTATCATATTACGAAAGCTATGATTGGGTGATGATATCATCACCGGTAACTTACTTTAAAGAAAAGAGCCTTTTTGAGCGCCTGCAAACGCTTGAATTTTCATATCTTATTGGTATTGGGGCTGCCTTCATTGGTAACGGCAGAGCATCAACCTGTAATGGGGCCAATTTCGCTTACCGTAAAGATGTATTTTACGAGGTGGGCGGCTTCAGGGGTATTGATGACCTGGCCTCGGGCGATGACGAACTTTTACTTCAAAAAGTTGCTGAACGTTACCCTGGCCGTATAGGCTTTTTAAAGCAACCGGATGCCATTGTATATACTGAAGCTAAGCCCACCCTCACCGAATTTATGCAACAACGGCGCAGATGGGCTTCAAAGTCAACACGTTATAAAGATAAAAATGTTGTAGCCTTAGCCGTTGGTATATGGCTGTTTAACCTTAGCTTACTGATTAACGCTGTAGGTGGCTTTTTTAACTTTTACCTTTGGCAGGTTTTTGTCTCTCAAATGCTTTTTAAGTATACGTTTGAAGCTGCTTTTCTTTTACCTATCATGTCGTTCTTTAAGCGCCAAAATCTTATGCTTTTGCTAATTATGCTTTCGCCTGTACACATACTTTACTTTGTGTACGTTGGGCTAATGGGCAACACAAGTAAATACCGCTGGAAAGACCGTATAGTTAAATAAAAGCCAGTACATTTTATATTGCAACCTGCCCCGGTTGTGCCTTACGCTTAAGCAAAAGTGCAGTAGCAACGGTCACTACAAATGCTACAGGCAAAGGTTCAAGATAGGTCATGAGCATTAAACCAAGCGGATTACTGTAAATCTTTTTCCAGTCTTCCATCTCCGCTATTTTTTTATTCAATTCAACCTGGGTTAACCCACTTTCTCGCGCTTGCTTCAGTTCATGCGCTGTAAACTTCTCCATAAAGTCGGGCACAAAAACGTAGTATTCAATCATCCAAACAACTACGTAAAAGGTACAGCCAATTAGGGTAATAAGGCCGGCAATTTTAAAGGCCTGTAAGAAGGTGATGGTGCCATTGTTAAATTTATCCCTGTAGTTTCTAACGCCTACATAAGCAAATGAAAAGGCAATAAGCATACCTGTGTAGCCAAGCAGCATGCTGCTTTCAAACTTAGCGCTCCTGTAGCAAGCAATGGTAGATGCTACCATAAACGAGGCTGCAATAATGCCGGCAATTACACCAAAGGTCCAGATGGTTTTTTTCATGATTATATTATTTGAATGCCCGAAATTCAATCAAAAGCGGCTAACAGGCTTCATACTTTAGGGTGATTTTGAAATTTGTGCCGTTATATCATCCTTTACAAGTACAATTTAATTGTTAATATTCAGTGCAGGCACCAGGCAAATGATACCAATTATCTATTTGAGAATCCCCATGCGCTTTGCCTTGTCAACCGCCTGGGTACGACGCTTAACATCCAGCTTTTCAAACAACCGTGCCGAATGCGTTTTTACGGTGTTGAGTGATACAAATAACCTGCCCGCAATTTCAAGGTTGCTTAGTCCCTCTGCCATCAATTCCAATACTTCAAGTTCGCGACGGCTCATATTTGTTTGCTGTAATGCTTCATAGTTGACTACAAAGTTTTCATTGCTGACATATATTGGCTTTTCAACAATAACGGTTTTCTCTTTGGGCTGGGCCAGCTTAAGAGCAAGCCAAATACCTAAACCGGTAAATATAACGGCTATTAAACCGGCATAAATTTCAAACGAATGCCCGATGATGATGAATTTTAACTCAAGCCACTTGAGTACAAAAAGCATTACGGCCATGGCCAGGCCGTAAACAATACTTTGCTTGTGTGTTTTAATAAACTTGCTTATCATCAGTTAGGGTTGATTAGTTATTTAAAATTATAAAGTTTTAAGCTTGAAAGGAAAAGAAAATAGCACCAAACTTAAGTCGTAATTATATTTGCCAAACATGTCAACAGCTGCTCCATCATACCGTAAAATTATCCATATTGATATGGATGCATTTTACGCATCGGTTGAACAGCGCGATAACCTTGAATATCGTAACAAGCCAATTGCCGTTGGCGGTATGCCCCAAGGGCGGGGCGGTGTGGTGGCAACGGCAAGTTACGAGGCACGTAAGTTTGGTGTCAAGTCGGCCATGCCGTCCAAAAAAGCCATACAATTATGCCCTGATGTAATCTTTGTACGTCCACGTTTTAATGTTTACAAGGAAGTATCAAGGCAGATACGTGAGATATTTTCGCGGTATACGGATTTGATCGAACCTTTGTCGCTAGATGAGGCTTACCTCGATGTAACTGAAGACAAATTGGGCATTGGTTCGGCCATTGAGGTAGCAACCCAAATTAAGCAGTCTATTTTTGAGGAATTACAGCTTACAGCATCGGCAGGCGTATCAATAAATAAGTTTGTGGCTAAAATAGCTTCTGACATTAATAAGCCAAACGGCTTAAAGTTTATAGGCCCATCGTCAATTGAAGCTTTTATGGAACAGCTGCCGGTTGAAAAGTTTTTCGGGGTGGGTAAGGTAACTGCTCAAAAAATGAAAAACATGGGCCTGCACACCGGCGCCGATTTAAAAAAACTGACCGAAGCGGAAATGACCAAAAGGTTTGGAAAGCCCGGTAAGTTTTATTACCAAATTGTTAGGGGTATTGATGACCGGCCCGTACAACCCCACCGTGAAACAAAATCAATGGGTGCCGAAGATACTTTTGCTTATGACCTTACAGCATTGGATGAAATGGAGACGGAGTTAGACAAGATTGCGCAAACCGTTGCCGACCGGCTTGAAAAGTATGGGCTTAAAGGCCGAACCGTAACACTTAAAGTTAAATACAGCAGCTTTAAACAAATCACCCGCAATCAATCATTCGTTCAACCTGTGGGCGATGCCGGTATACTTGCGCAAACAGCCAAACAGTTACTTGCCGCAACAGATATTAACGATGTAAAGATACGCTTGTTGGGTATTTCGGTATCAAACTTTGGTCCTTTAGTTACAAAAACCAAGGTTGAAGAATCAACAGATCAGTTAAAGTTGTTTTAAAATGTGGAATGGCTGCTTTAAACTATTCAATGAAAGCAATGTTAGCTACTCAATGCGCTCATCTATTCTTTTTTGGCTGCTCACAGTTTGGTTTAGCTTCATTTACACGTTTACGTTTGCTCAGGCCCGAAACAGTATTGGTATTGGTGCCGGGCTAAGTCAACCCTTGGCACATGGCTATAAACCCGGGCGCGACCGCATTTTGCAAGTTAATTTTTTTGCCCGTAATAAAATTGCGGCGATGACGGTAGTTGGCCTTGAAGGAATTAAAAAAAGCGGCGAGCCGGAAACCAATACGGCATTTGTAAATGTTTCGGCAAAATACTATTTAGGCTATTCAATAGCGGCTTTTGCCGGGCCATCTTTATATGTTAAAGGAAATGACAAAGGTGTAGTTGGCCCGGGTGCAAGCCTTGGTTTAGCTTATGACTGGCCGTTTGACACTTACAGCAGTGTTGAGTTTTCATTACGTACAGATGTGCTGCCCAAGTACCTTGAAACTCCAGCCTTAGTTGGGTTAAGAGTAGCTTATAAGTTTAGTTTCAAGAAAAGACGAGGCAAATACCGTGTGCCCGAAGACGATGATTTATTAAGATAAATTCAGTTTATATCTTTATAAATGCAGCATAGATAAAAGCTATAAGCCATAAATTATTAGAATAAAATGAACTGCTAATTTGATGTATATTTGTGAACATTATAACAAAACATACATTATGATAACAGTTGGTGAAAAATTTCCTTCGTTCAATAAAAAAGCAGTAGTTAGCATTGAAAAAGGCAAAGAGTTTGAAGAAATCACTTCAGATTTTCTTGTTAACGATGATAACGTTTGGACAGTAATGTTTTGGTGGCCAAAAGACTTTACTTTTGTATGTCCTACCGAAATTGCTGAATTTAACAAAGCATACGGTGAGTTCCGTGATCGTGATGCACGTTTAATTGGCGCTTCTACTGATTCTGAATTTGTTCACGCTGCATGGAGAAGAGATCACGAAGATTTACGTGACCTTAAATTCCCTATGTTAGCTGATACTTCAAAATCTTTAGCTGAAGACTTAGGCATTTTAGAACCTACAGAAAAAATTGCTTACCGTGCTACTTTTATCGTTGATCCAACCGGCGTTGTACGTTGGGTATGTGTTAACGACCTGAACGTTGGCCGTAATGTTAAAGAAGTATTGCGCGTACTTGATGGTTTACAAACTGACGAACTTTGCCCATGTAACTGGGAAAAAGGTCAGGAAACTTTAACTGTATAAATTACCACATAATACAATCCCCGTGACTTAACTTTTACGGGGATTGTTGTTTTTGGTCGGGAGCAAATGTACTCCCACTTGTCATTTCGACCATCGGAAGAAATCCTGCTAGAGCGGACCTGTTTTGCATAATGAACAAGATTTCTCTCTATCGTCCGAAATGACATGTTTTATTAATGGGAATGGATTAACTATTCCTTACATCACCTAAAAAAATAATACCATGAGCGAAAGCACCGAAGTAATACAAGAACTACTGCAAAGCGTTGCAGTTGATAAAGACTACCGTACCGAAAGTTTAACCCTGCTGGAGAAAGGCGAATCACGCTACCTGCGCGATTTAAAGCTGAACTTAAGCAGTACACTTACCTCTGAGCATTTAAGCACCAAAGAATGTGCTTTAATTGCTTTAAGCACTGCTATTAACAATAACAACAAGCCACTTACCATTTACTTTACTAAGTATGCTGAAGAGCAGGGTGCTACCGCTGCTGAAACAGGAGAGGCTGCAGGCTGTGCATCATTATTGGCATCAAACAATATATTTTACCGTTTCCGTCATTTTACGCAAAAGGAAAAGTATACCCAGATACCTGCACGTATACGTATGCAGCTAATGATGAAGCCCGTGACCGGTAAAGAGTTTTTCGAGTTGATGAGCTTAGCCATTTCGGCTGTTAATGGTTGTGAAATGTGTGTAAATGCCCATGAAGACTCATTAATTAAATTAGGAACTACCGAAGAGCGTATTTTTGACGCTGTACGTATATCCTCATTAGTAACCTCAGCAGGCAAAATAATTTTCTAACAAAAATGTTACGTAATAAAAAGGGGTGGTTCACACAGTGAAACCACCCCTTCTTTAATTCTATCGTTAAATACGCTTGTTTTTAATTAAAAGTAAAGCTATATTTATAACCAAGATTAAACGTTCTTTTAGCGGGCTATCTGCTTCAACCAGGTTAGCAAGCTTTGAGAATAAACAAACAACAATTTAATTGTTTTTTTAAGCCGTTCTGCATGACTCCAGAACGGCTTTTATTTTTCCTCTTAGTGAGCGTCGGCAACCGGCTTTAAGTTCTTTTTAAACGGCTGCAAATACAGTAACGGTATTGAAAACAGCATCACCAGCCCGGTAAGCCAATAGGCGTCATCATACGTAAGCAACATAGCCTGTTTAGTTATTGTGCCTTCCATAGCCGCATAAGCCATTTTAGTAGCATCTAACATACTTTTGCCATGTGCCATAAAGTTATGAATCATACCCTGCAGGCGTTCGTTAAAAGCTGGGTTATATTCGTTTATGTTAACCAAAAGATTGTTGCGGTGCCCTTGCTGCCTTATGTGTATAATAGTTGTTAAGGCTGCAATACCAAACGAACCGCCTAACTGACGCATCATATTATTCAAACCTGCACCCTGCCCAATCTCAGCACCTTTAAGGTCTGATATTGCCAGTGTAGTTAACGGTACAAATAGTAACGCCATACCTACACCGCGGATAGCCAACGGTATAAAAAAGTCGCCCTCACCGGTTTGCAGGGTAGAGTTGCTTAGCATATGCGTAAACACAAAGAACAGGAACATACCTACAGTAGCCATAAATTGCGCCGGCACACCTTTATTAAGCATTTTACCCACAAATGGCATCATTACAATGGTAAATAATCCACCTGGGAATAAAAGCTCACCGGTTTGCTGTGCTGAAAAGCCTAGCAACGCCTGACAAAATATAGGGAACACAAACACAGATCCGTATAAACCAAAGCCTAAAATAAAGGAGGTAAACATACCTATGGCAAAGCTACGGTGCCGCATGATGCCAAAATTTACTATAGGGTGGTCGGTTGTGAGCTCGCGCCATATGAATAGTAACACACCTACTACTGATGTTGCAGTTAATGCGGTTATGTATGGTGTTGCAAACCAATCTTCTGATTCACCTTTTTCCAAAATGGTTTGCAAACTACCCACAGCAACGGCAAGTAATAAAATACCCCACCAGTCAATAGGCTTATCGCGCCCGGTGCGTGGGGTTTTACGCACATACATTATGGTGAATATAGCTGCAAGTATACCTACTGGAATATTAACATAAAATATCCATGGCCATGAGTAATGATCGGTTATATAGCCACCAATGGTTGGGCCCACTGTTGGGCCTACTACGGCACCTAAACCAAATAACGCAGTTGCGGTGCCCACCTGCTCGCGTGGCCAGGTTTCAAGCAATATAGCTTGTGAGGTTGATATTAGGCCACCGCCGGCCATACCCTGCAAAATTCGGAATATAACCAGCTCAGCCAAACTGGTTGCATTACCACATAAGAATGAGGCAATGGTAAATATAACAATAGAGGCTAAAAAGTAATTTTTTCGCCCAAAAAAACTACCCAGCCAACCCGACATAGGCAGAATAATTACGTTAGCTACGGCATAGCCTGTGGTAATCCAGGCCACATCTTCTAATGTGGCACCAAGGTTACCTTGTATGGTTGGCAAGGATACGTTTACAATAGTGGTATCAATTAGCTCCAATAACGAAGCTGTAATTACCGTAATGGTAATGATCCACTTTTTAAATCCTACTTCGGCCATTTTAATTAGTCTTTAATAGAAACCGATACGTTTACGCTCATACCAGCGCGCAGCTTGTCTAAAGTTTCTTTGTTAGCATTGATTTTTATTTTTACCGGTACACGCTGAACTACTTTTACAAAGTTACCGGTAGCGTTATCTGGTGGCAGAAGTGAAAAGCGTGCGCCTGTAGCGGGTGAAAAGTTATACACCGAACCTTCCAGCTCAAGATCAGGGAATGCGTCAACCTCAACTTTAACCTTTTGGCCGTTACGCAAGTGCTCCAACTGAGTTTCTTTAAAGTTGGCAGTAATATATAAGCTATTGTCATTAACTACCGAAAACAAGGTTTGACCTGCTTGTACTAACTGACCAATTTGCACGCTCTTTTTAGAGGTAATGCCACTGGCAGGAGCATTAATAGTAGTATAGCTTAACTGTAGCTTGGCAAAGTCAACATCAGCCTGGCGGGCATCAACGCCTGTATTGGTAACCTTTAATTGTTTGCGTGTTGTGTTAACCTGCTCTTGTGCTGCCTTATACTGGTCTTGCGCTGCTTTATAGTTAGCACGGGCAACATCCAGGTCAGACTTTGCCTGATCAAATTGCTGCTGGGTAATTGAACCATCTTTTACCAGGTTAGCATAGCGGGCATAATCCTTCTGAGTTTTCTCCAGCTTTGAAGCTGCAGACGTTACTTCAGCTTTAGCGCTTGCCGAGTTAGCTTGCGTAGTAAAAATTTGTGATTGGCCAACACCAACGTTAGCACCTGCACCTTGCTGGGCAGCCTGTGCCTGCTCTAATTTAACCTTGTAATCGCGGTCGTCAATTTTAACCAGTTCCTGGCCTTTGTTTACGTGTTGGTTATCTTCAAAAAATATGCTGTCAACATATCCGCCTACACGTGCCACAACCGGGCTTATATCAGCATCAATCTGAGCATCATCTGTATCCTCGTGCTTACTTGCATAAATGTATTCTTTTATGCCAAATATTGCGCCACCAATGAGTACGATGGCTAATATAATAGGAATAACCTTATTAGGTTTCTTTTTCTCTTCCTGTTGTATTTCTTGTTCTTGTGCCATTTTGTTATTGCGTTGTAGAGTGTTATTACTTAGTAAGTTTTCCGGTTGCTTTTAAAAGATTGTAGTAGGCTAGCCCGGCATCGGCCTTGGCCAGTTCCAGATTAATTTGCGCCTGGTAGAGTAGGGTCTCGGCATCGGCACGGTCGGTAGCTGATGCTGTACTGTTTGCATATTTTGACGTTAATATGCGGTTGTTTTCATTTGCCTGCGCTATTGATGTTTCAAGCAGCTTTATTTTGTCAACTGCCTTCACATAGTTTTGATAGCTCTGGTTAACCTCGTTCTTAATGTTATCGGTTATAATACCTTTATTAATCACGGTTTCCTCGCGCTGAATGCGGGCTTCGTTAACCTTGTTTTTGTTAGTCCATAATGAGCCAAAGTTCCATGATAGTGCTAAACCTGCAGTAAGCGGAGTGATATATTTACCATTGTTAGGCAGCGGATTGGCCGATGCGTTAACATAATATAAACCTGCAGTTGCAGCCAGGGTTGGCAACTTTTCGGCCTGAATATTTTTGATGTTTACATCAGCATATTTGGTGCGCAAATCCTGCTGCTTCAGTTCCTCGCGAATTGCAAGGGCGCTGTCGCGGTAGCTTTGCAAAGGAGCAACCGTGCGTTGTGCAACCGGAATTTGCGACACGTTTAATTGTGTTTCATCAGGCAGGCCCAATAATATGTTAAGGTTGTAGTTGATTACCTTACGGTTGTTTTCCAAATCAATACCGTTCAGTTCAATGTTTGAGCGCTGTAGTTGGAAACGCAATACATCATTTTTAGTAACCAGGCCTTGTTCAAAAAAACGCTGCGCCTGGTGTATTTGCTGATCTATTGACTTAATGCTTTGTTCAACCACGCTTTTGCTTTGTACAACACGGTACAAATCGTAGTAAGCATTTACAATGTTGTAAGCAATTTGCTCGCGGTCTTTTTCTACATCAAGCTTGGCAACATTAACCAGTAAGTCGGTTGATTCTTTGGCGTAGCGAAAACGTCCGCCGCCATAGATAACCTCTTCAACTGATACGATGCCCAGGTTAGCATTGGCGCTTTTAGGGAGGCTTAATGATTCCTGACCAAGATTCAGCGTGTTTGCAGGTATTTGTGCCCTGCTATACATAAAGCTTGCCGATGCAGTTGGCAATGCCTTGTCTTTAGCCTGGTTATACTGTGATACCGCCTGATCAATTTTTGATTGCGACAGTTTCAACGTTTTACTGTTTTCGAGGCCCAGCTTAATGGCTTCCTCCAGCGTTAACGTCCTTTCCTGAGCGTATGCTGTACTGCCAAACAGCATGCCCGTTGCAGCGGCTAAAATACCCAAACGTACCAATTTGGGCACCCGCTTAAAGGCGTAAGTGATAGTGGTTGTATTATTTAGCGTTGTCATGTTCTGTAAGTAAATATGCTTTTAACAGTTTTTTGAGGTATTCGGTAACCCGTGGTTTCAACTTATCAACCATGTTTTGTGGATCTTGCGTATCATAACCCAGCATTAATGATGATATATGTGATGCGTTAACGATTTGAGCTTTAACGCCAAAAACCGTGGCAACTACCATTTCGGTATCAATGTCATTTTTAAACTCTCCGCGTTCGATGCCTTCATGCAAAATTTTCCTGAATTCAATTACATTTTGCATAATCATATCGGTAATCTTATCAGCAAGTTCACCCGTGCGACGTACGGCCAACTCCTGATGCACTACCTTTTGAAAACAGTTATTGCTAAATACACGGTTGATGTAAGCTTCAACGTATTCGCTCACCTTTTGCCATGAGCTCATGTTTTCATTGTTGCCTATACCTTGAATAAGGCTGTGGAAGGTTGATGTGCGGCGTTCAAACAATGAAAGCAACAACCCCTCTTTTGAACCGAAGTAGTAATTAAGCATGGCCATATTAACACCGGCTTCGCCCGAGATTAATCGGGTTGAAGCGCCATCGAAACCATGTTCTGAAAATACCCTTTCGGCTACATCCAGTATGTGATCTCTTTTATCAGTCTTTTCTTTTTCCATTACTTTTTTGATGGCACAAATTTAATCAAACGATTGATTAATATATTCCATTTTTGTAATGCATTTGTAAAATGGTTATTAAGGCTTTAATTGGCTACGTTAAAGGAGTTAGGATTTTAAAATGTAAATAGAAATTTTTCTAATTTGTTTTTAATAAGTTGCAAGAGGATTGTAATGCCTTTTATTGTGAATACTTCTTTACGGATGTAAGCCCATCATTTGGCAATTAGCATTATAAAGTGATATTTGTACATTACGTACCGGTGTATTACAATTGCCATCTTTTTATGAAAATTTTAACAAGCCTTTTTACTGCGTTAATTGCTACTACTGCCTTGTTTGCACAAACCGCGCCCCCTGCCGATTTAAGTACCATTAAACAACAGCTTAAAAAGCTGAACGTGCTTGGGAGTGTACTTTACATAGCGGCCCACCCCGACGATGAGAACACGCGCTTGTTAGCTTACCTGGCTCAAGAGAAAGGCTACCGCACCGGCTACCTTGCCTTAACCCGAGGAGACGGCGGTCAAAACCTGATTGGCAATGAGCAGGCCGAGCTATTGGGATTAATACGTACGCAGGAATTACTGGCTGCCCGCCGGGTGGATGGCGCAGAGCAGTTTTTTAGCCGCGCAAATGATTTTGGCTTTAGCAAGGGACCTGATGAAACATTAAAAATTTGGGACCGCAACAAAATACTGGGCGATATGGTATGGGTTATACGCCAGTTTAAGCCCGATGTAATGATTTGCCGCTTTCCAACCACTGGCGAGGGCGGACACGGGCATCATACCTCATCGGCTATATTAGCGCAGGAAGCTTTTAGTGCAGCGGCCGATGCAAAGCGCTACCCCGAACAACTTAAGTATGTGCAACCGTGGCAGGCCAAACGCCTGATGTGGAACACCTTTAATTTTGGCAGTACCAATACTACCTCGCCCGATCAGTTTAAGATTGATGTGGGCGTGTATAACCCGGTTTTAGGCAAAGGCTATGGCGAAATTGCTGCCGAAAGTCGTTCAAACCATAAATCGCAAGGGTTTGGTTCGGCCCGTCAACGCGGACAATCATACGAATATTTTAAAAACCTTTTGGGCGATGCTCCTAAAGAAGGGTTACTTGATGGCACTAACACTACCTGGAAAAAAATTAAAGGCGGCGAGGACATTGAAAAAAATGTAGCAGCTATTGTAAAAGACTTTAATGCTGATGCCCCTGAGAAATCAGTTCCCGAATTAATAAAGCTCAGAACGAAGATTGAAAAAGTGGATGATTACTATTGGCGCACGCTTAAACTAACGGAACTTGACAATTTAATAGCATCATGTGCCGGGCTATGGTTTGAAAGCTACGCCGCCGAAGCAGCATACGCCCTTGGAGACAGCATTGCTGTCCGGTCGCAAGTGCTTAGCCGTTATGGCAACGACATAAAACTGCAAAGCCTAAGCATTCAGAACAACTCACAAACGTTTACAAGCAATGCACAGGTTATACAAGCCAATGAGCTAAAAACATATAATCAAATGGCTGTTGCTAACAAAATTACGCAACCTTACTGGCTTAATGCTCCACATGGCATTGGCACCTATACACTACCCAACAACGAGGTTGCCGGTAATCCCGAAAACCCTGATGCTTTAAGCGTTTCGTACACCTTTGAAATTGCTGGTAAATCAATTCAATATAATCGTAAGCTGGTTTATAAATATGTAGATCCGGTACGTGGCGAGCTTTACCAACCCATTGAAATAGCTCCGCCCGTTACCGCAACAATAAGCAACAAAGTATACGTTTACAGCACAAAACAATCACAAACGCTACAGGTAAAGCTCAAAAGCTTTATAAATGGCAATGGCAGCATCAGCATTAAACCTGTAGCCGGCTGGCAAATAAGCCCCACCAAAATATTTTTTAATAATAAAAAGAAGGGAGATGAATGGACTGCCAAATTCATTATAACCCCGCAAACAAACGCATCCAACGGCACCGCCGAAGCAGTTGTGAACGTAAACGGCAAAAACTACGGCTACGGTTTGCAACGCATACAATACGAGCACATTCCTAACATAAGCTTGTTTCCACCAGCTCAAGCTAAACTGGTTAACATTGATCTTAAAACGGTGGGTAAAAGAATTGGCTACATTAACGGGGCCGGAGATTTTGTTGCTCAAAGCCTTACACAGATTGGCTATGATGTTCACATACTTACCGAGAACGAAATAATGAATGGCGACCTTTCGGTTTACGATGCTATAATTACCGGCGTGCGTGCCTATAACGTTGATGAGCGCCTGGCTTTTGAGCAACCTAAACTAATGGAATATGTGAAAAACGGAGGCAATTTGGTAGTGCAGTATAATAACCCGGCAGGGTTGGCAACGCAACAGCTGGGCCCCTACCCTTTTCGTCCGGTTAATGAGCGTGTAACTGATGAGCTTGCTAAAATCACCGTTACCAATCCTCAAAGCGCTTTGTTAAACTATCCTAACAAAATAACTCAAGCTGATTTTGATGGTTGGGTACAGGAGCGTGGCCTCTACTTTGTAAGTGCTGTTGCACCAGAGTATCAAACAGTTTTTGAAATAAATGATGCTGGCGAAACACCTAAAAGCGGATCATTAATAACCGCAAATTATGGTAAGGGACGTTATGTGTATACATCCTTGGCATTTTTCAGGCAACTACCTGCAGGTGTACCTGGTGCCTATCGTTTATTCGTCAATCTGCTAAGTCAGCCTAAAAAGTAAGGTGAGTAATACAATTTCGCGTATTCCAAGCTATGCTCTGTACATCTGCTATAAAATGTTTTCGTAGTTGCAACAACTCAACTTTTGTTTAATCAATATATATTACTTGTGTTAATTAATCGTTAAAGTATCTTTACAACCGTAATGAATTTAATAACGCTGCCAAAACAACCCAATACCATTATTTCATTTTGGAATGTTGGGGCGCTGCTGTATTATTCAACCATTCTGTTTTTTATAGAGACGCTTTTTTACTGGAACAAATTCAAAGCAGCATATGCTGCCGAAGCTATGCTTATTAGTATCTTTTGGCTCGGTAGCGTGATATTTGCTTTCAGCCATATATTTATGGTGGTGATGGATGGTTGGTCGCGTTTTCAAAACTACAAGCGTATAAAAGATTATCTATTTATACATGGCTTTACACCTAAAATTGCCCGCTTGTATAAGGGTTCAAAGTGCCAGCGCACTGCGTTTTTAGTGGCCGCCCGCGAACTGGGTATGGAAGATGAGGTACTAAGATATTACCGCCGGTTAGGCATTAAGTGGTATCACTTCATACCTCACTTTATGATTAAAGATCCTTTCTTTTTATTTAAAAAATATTTTTGGTCGCGTACGTTCATGGAAAAGCATTATGAGCCAAAATTTAACTACCGGGATTTGTCTGCCGGATTACCTGCGTAAATGCTCGAAGCCATTCATTTAAGTAAATCTTATTCATCAGGCAAAGCACTTGATGATGTATCAATACAAATGCTGCCGGGCCAGGTATGTGGTTTACTTGGGCGCAACGGGGCAGGTAAAACCACGCTGTTTCGTATCCTTTGCGGCCTAATCAAGCCAGATTCGGGTAAGCTAATTATGGCATCGCAACGCAACAAGCCGGTTGGCGGCATTATTGAACGCCCCGGTTTATATCCATATCTTAACGCTTACGACAATATTAAACTATTTGCCGGCATACAAGGCGCACCGGCAAACAAAGAGGCTATCCATCAAAGCCTGTTAAAAGTTGGGCTACCTGTTGATCGCAAAGACCCTGTCCGCAACTTTTCATTAGGAATGAAGCAGCGCCTGGGCATAGCTATTGCCCTGCTCAATGACCCCGAATACCTGGTGCTTGATGAACCTTTTTCGGGCTTAGACCCTATTGGGGTTACGGCGTTAATCAACCTGATAACTGATTTAGCCATAAAGGAAAATATATCAATCCTACTCTCATCGCACCTCATGGGCGAACTTACCAAGTGCTGCAACTACCTGTATGTAATGGATAAGGGACGGCTGGTAAATCAAGGCACCACTGCACAGCTTATTAGCCATCATATTCATAATTTTAACATTACGGCTCAAAACATTGCCTCATCGGTAGTGCTGCACAAATACAGCCCTACCCTTGGCATTAACGGAGCAAGCATTATATGTAACGCCGGTGAAATACCAGCTTTGCTTAACCAGCTGCTGGCCGAGGGCATATTAGTAACTTCATGTACACCCGAGCTGTCTTTAGAACAACTGGTTAACACTCCGCTGCTATGATAAAACAGTTGTTATATGCCGAGTTTATTAAAATAGTAAAGCAAAGTAAAACCTACTATGCATTGGTGGCTATTGCCGTTATTGAACTGCTTATATTCATCACCGCCTACTACCAGGGCAGCACCATATTAGATTTGTTGTTAAACACCCTGCGGCAAAACTTTTACTTTGAAGGCTCCTTGCTTAACGGGAATCTGATTTTGTATATCGTACTTAATTCATTGTGGTTTAACGTGCCGCTCATACTGATGATTGTTACCTCGGGCTTACTAACTGATGAGCACAAGGATGGCACCCTGCAAACCGTAATGCTGCAAGCTGTAAACAAATGGAAATTTATACTGGCAAAATATATAACCGCTGCCATATTTACCTTAATGGTAATTGGGTTTATGATGCTGAGCAGCTTTGCGCTTGCCTATGCGGTTTTCGGCAGCGGTGACCTGGTAGTGTACATTGGTACACTCAACTTTTTTGAAGCAAAGGAAGCATTTAATCGCATATGCTGGGCATTTGCATCGGGCAGTATAGCCATGATATTCTACAGCACGGCCAGCATTACCATTGCCATTTTTGTAAAAGAAGCTGCCAAAACCTGGATTGCATCGGCACTGTTTTTAATAATTACCAATTTGCTATTAAAAGCTGATTTTTTACCCGCTGGGCTTAACAGTTTTTTCTTCCCAAAGCTAATTGATACCTGGCAGCAGCTGTTTAACTATAAAATTGACTGGCAACAAATTGGCTTAAATAACTTTATGCTGCTGTTATACTGCTTTGGCTTTGCCGCATTGGGAATTTTTGCATTTCGAAAAAAGGATATTGGATAATGAAGAGGTTGCTTTTATTAGCTTTTACATTACTAACCACCACATTGGTATATGCCCAAAAGGTTGATGCCGATTTGTTACGCATTAAGCAACGTATGGATTCGGTTGCTAAGTTTACCGCTACCGTAACCCTTAATTTAGATGTTCCGTTTATACAAATGCCTACCAAAAAAGCACAGGTGAGTTATGCTAAAGGAAAGCGCATGCAATTTACATCAAAGGATTTTGTGATGCTACCTAAACGTGGGTTGGATTTCTCTTTATCAGAAATTTTCAAGTATCCGTTTATTACGGTAGACCGTGGTACCGAAAAACGTAATGGTAAAGCGTTGAAAATACTAAACGTTATTCCTACTGATGCAAAATCTGATTTGGTATTGGTTACCCTCTACATGGACACTAAAGCAGCACGTATTATGGAATCGGAAGTTAACACCCGCAAAGACGGATCGTACTCTTTGATAATGCAGTATGATGCAGCCAGGGATATACTGCCCGATTATGTGGAAGCTGCCTTTGCTATCGAGAAGCTCAAAATACCGTTTAACTTTATGGGTAAGGATACCAAAATTGACCGTAAGAAAATGCGCGGCATGGATACCAAGACTGGTAAAATTAAAATGAAGATGAGCGATTACAAAATTACGCTCCACTAATTTCCCGTTACGTTTACAATTTCAAACTCGCTTCCTACTTGAAGTGTTGATTTGTTTAACTTAAGCCGGCATTTGGATAGCTGCCTTTGTAAAAATAGTATTAGAAACTATCTTTTACTCTTGCAGCACTTATATTTAGCATAACTATTAACTGCTAAATATCATCCATAAGAATGAAAAAAATTTTTACACTCTTACTCATTTCGGCTGCAACGGGGGCTTATGCTCAAAAGCTAGAAAAACTCACCATTGAAAAAATAATGAGCGATTCCAAATGGATGGGCACCTCGCCCGATGCCATTAGATGGAGCGACGACAGCAAGAAAATATACTTTAACTGGAATCCTGAGGCTGCTGATCATACGAGCCTGTACGCCATTACTACCGGAAACACGAAACCTCAAAAGGTTGACCTGGCAGAACGCAAAGCCCTTACCAACGGTGGCACATGGAATAAAAACCATACCCGGAAACTATTTGAACAAGGCGGTGACATTTTTTTAAGCGATTTAAAAACAGGCAAAGTTACATCGCTTGCCCTAACTACCGATAGGGAAAGCAATCCAACGTTTAGTACTGATGAAAGCAAAGTGCTTTTTATGCGGGGTGATAACCTGTTTTCGCTTAACTTAAATAGTGGCGAGTTACGCCAGTTAACCAACTTTATTCGCACTATGGCCGGTGCAACGCCGGTAGCCGCAGCGAGCTTTGGTCAAAGAGGCGGTGGTGGCCGTCAGGGAGGTGGGGTAGCTTCAGGGTTTAACCCTCGCCAGGGTGCAGCAACGGGTGGTAACCAGCAAGAAGCATGGTTGCGCAACCAGCAAACCGAACTTTTTGAAGTAATACGAGAAAAAGCCAAAGATGACAAGTATAATACAGCAGAGCGTAAAGCTTTACAAGGAAAGGCATTAAAGACCATACCAATTGGTGAGCAATCACTAAGCTTTGTACAGCAAAGCCCTGATGGCCGTTATATTACTTACCGACTAATTAAGGCGGCCGATGGTGCCAAAACAACCATTGTACCCAGTTATGTAACAGCATCGGGCTACACCGAAGATATTCCCAACCGTACCAAGGTGGGTGCACCTATGTCAACATCGCAATCTTTTGTGTTTGATACGCAGCGCGATACCGTATACGCAATATCAACCAAAGAAATTCCAGGTATAAAAGATATGCCTGACTATGTGATGGATTACCCTAAACAACTGGAAGACCGCACCAAACGCAATGAAGACCGCAATGTAGTTATACAAGGCCCCAACTGGAGCCCTAATGGGCAATATGCCGTTGCTATTGTAACTGCGCAGGACAATAAAGACCGCTGGATTATGAAGCTTGACCCAGCCACAGGCAAACTTTCTCCACTTGATCGTCAGCGTGATGAAGCCTGGATTGGCGGCCCCGGAATAAGCGGTGGCGGTTTTGTAAGCGGCAACACAGGATGGCTTAACAATACACAATTTTATTTCCAAAGCGAGGCCAGCGGTTACTCGCACATTTACGTGGTTGATGTTGTTACAGGTACAAAAAAACAGTTAACAAGCGGTAAGTGGGAAGTATCAGACCTGCATTTATCTAACGATAAAAAGTGGTTTTATTTTACAGGTAATGTGGAACACCCCGGCATAAGCCATTACTACCGGGTACCTGTTAATGGTGGCAGTTTGGTTAAGCTTACCAGTATGAAGGGCGGCAATGAGGTAGAATTATCACCCGATGAAAAGTGGTTGGCCATTCGTTACTCCTATTCAAATAAACCTTGGGAGCTTTATTTACAACCTAATAAACCGGGTGCTAAGGCAGTACAAATTACAAACTCAACCAGTACTGAATTTAAATCATACCCATGGCGCGATCCTGAAATGGTCACGTTTAAAAATCGTTACGGTAAAGATGTTTATGCCCGCGTATATGCACCTAAAACGCCGCATCAGTCAAAGCCTGCCGTGGTATTTGTGCATGGCGCCGGTTACCTGCAAAATATACATTACTGGTGGAGCCAGTACTATCATGAATATATGTTTCATAACCTGCTTGCCGATAATGGCTACACGGTTATTGATATAGACTACACCGGCAGCGCCGGCTACGGGCGCGATTGGCGTACAGGCATATACCGCCACATGGGTGGCAAAGACCTTGACGACCAGGTTGACGGTGTAAAGTTCCTGGTTGAAAAGTATGGCGTTAATCCTAAGAACGTAGGACTGTACGGTGGCTCATACGGTGGCTTTATAACGCTAATGGCCATGTTTACCCAACCCGATGTATTTGCTGCCGGGGCGGGTTTGCGCTCAGTAACTGATTGGGCACATTACAACCATGGCTATACCGCTAACATTTTAAACGAGCCATTTAATGACGAAAAAGCTTACCGTGCAAGCTCACCCATTTATTTTGCCAATGGCTTGAAAGGCCGTTTATTAATGGCGCATGGTATGGTTGACGTTAACGTAAACTACCAGGATATTATACGTTTAACGCAAAAACTAATAGAACTTCATAAAGAGAACTGGGAACTGGCCTCATACCCCGTAGAAGACCACGGGTTTGTACAGCCAAGCAGCTGGACGGATGAGTATAAACGTATATATAAATTATTTGAAGAGACTTTAAAAAGATAACAAAATAACCCCGCCTACCAAGCGGGGTTATTTTTGCTCATTAGTTTTAACTTTGTTTAATGCAACTCACCCCCGAAATACAGGAGCGATTAGCGCAGCTACAACAAAAGTATGAGGCCATGGGACAGGATATGAACTCCTATCTTGATGGTTTGCTATATGCCGATTTTTTAACGTATTGGGATTACATTAACCTTGATACGTTGCTCAGCCTGCAAAAGCCCAAAACGCCTTTTCCGGATGAGGAAATATTTATCATCTATCACCAGATAACCGAATTATATTTCAAACTGGCGTTAAATGAGTGTGAGCAGATAGCCAATCACGAAAACCTTACCGTAGAGTTTTTTACTGCCCGCTTAAAACGTATTAACCGTTATTTTGAGGCGCTGACCAACTCTTTTGAGATTATGGTAGATGGCATGGAAAAAGAGCAGTTTCTCAAATTCCGGATGTCATTGTTACCGGCCAGCGGTTTCCAATCGGGGCAGTACCGGATGATTGAAATTTATGCCACTGATTTTATAAACCTTGTAGCAAAAGATAAGCGTGAAGAATTGCGCGGTACATCTATCGAAGAGCAATTTAACCACATATACTGGAAATTTGGTGCAACCGAACTATCAACCGGTAAGCAAACGCTTACGCTTAAACAGTTTGAGAAAAAGTACGCTAAAAGATTTACAGAGCTGGGTAAGGAGCGGATCAACACAAACTTTTATGCCCTTTACCGTAAAATGCTCGAACAAGGCAATGCCACCCCGGCACTACAGGCCGAATTACGCCAGCTTGATGTGAACGTAAACGTAAACTGGCCGTTGTCGCATTATAAATCAGCAGTGCGTTACCTGCACCGCGAGCCTGAGGAAATCAGCGCTACAGGCGGTACCAACTGGCAAAAGTACCTGCCGCCGCGTTTTCAAAGAAGGATATTTTACCCAATGGTATGGTCGGCCGAGCAAGTTGAGGAATGGGGAAAAGCCTGGGTATATAAGGTATTGAACGAGGAATAGTATAAACGAGAAAGGCGGCCCCATCGCGGTGCCGCCTTTCGTTATTACACAATACTATTTAAAACTGTTATTACTTATTATAAATTTTAGAAACATCGCGGTAACCGCTTGCAGTGTTGCTGTACCAGTCGGTATAGTTTGCACCGCCCGATGAAGCCCAGTCGCCAAAGCGCAGGTAAGCCTCATTAATTGGTTGCAACTCAAACGGATGGCTAAACGAACCACCGAAGCTTATAGCCCATGGCCAGTTTTCACCTGATACATAATACTTATTGCTTGTAGGAACTGAGGTATCATCATCAGTACCAAATAACGCTTTGTTAGCCTTGTCGGTTGGCGCAAAACCCGGTAAGTGAATTTCATATCCACGACGCATATCGCTGATTAGGAACGGATTGAATGCTGATACTTGCAAAGTTGAAGAAGGAACAGGAGAAGCAAAGGTTACTTTTACCGAAGCTGTGCTGCTGGTCACTTTGTCTTTATTAGCTAATACGTTGATGAAGAATGCACCATCAGGGTTTTTAATCAAAGCCTCGTGGTTGTCAAAAGGAATAATTACCGCTTTAGACTGGCCGGCTTCAACACCGTTGCTTGCCATGGTAAGGTAATTGCTTATAGCTTTTTGACCGGTTACCGAAGTAACTGCTGAAGCAGCAACCGGCAATTGTACACCAAAACCATTTTTGAATGATGCACCCGATGCAGCTACGCTGTAATCACCCTGCATATCAACCACCTGGTTGCTGGCGTTGCTGGTGAAAGTATAACGGTAGCTAACCACTAAGTCGTTCAAATCATAATCACCTTTTTTAGGCCAGTTGTCTTCAAAAGCAATGTTGGCATAACCATTTTGTGATGGATAGTAGCTGATGTAAGCACGTGTTGCATCGTTAGGGAAAGCGTCATGAGTGTCTTG
Organism: uncultured Mucilaginibacter sp.; assembly: GCF_913773635.1. Classification (GTDB taxonomy): domain Bacteria; phylum Bacteroidota; class Bacteroidia; order Sphingobacteriales; family Sphingobacteriaceae; genus Mucilaginibacter. The sequence continues at coordinate 216,679 of NZ_CAJYGQ010000007.1, read as the reverse complement.
TACGCCATCACCATCACTATCGCCGCCTTTGTCAACAGTTGGTACACCATCAGTTGAAATTGAGCTGGCCACGCTGGTAGTGGTGTAAAACACAAGGTCGTTAAAGTCTTCGTCAGAAACATAACCATTTACGTTGCTGCTTGAAGATTGACGGTTACAGTCTTCAAATCCGGTGATAAACACTTTGTTTATGTCGTCATATAGAGTAACAGTGTGTTTTCTTAATGAGGCATTGCTTTCAGGGTTGTAAGATGCATCGGTAGAGAATTTCTGACCGCCGGTGCTTACTGAGCTACCGGTCCATGCATCCTGCATTAATACGAATGCGATAGAAGTACCTGCAGGAAAATTACCCAGCTTCACTTTGTCGCCCGCTTTTAAACCACCGCCTGAGCCATAAGCCGAAGCGTTAGGGAATACGTAAGTAACCTTATCAATACCACCCAATAAAGTACCTGCCGAAGTAAATACCGGAGGATTACCTGTTGGATAGGTATAGTAAGCTAATGCGCTTTGATAACCGGCACCTTCTGCAACAAACGTTACAAATACATCGGTTGCTTTGGTTACGTTAATGGTTGATACAGCAGTACTGGCCAGATATTCAGGATGCAGGTTTTGCACCTTGCTACCTTCAGGTAATGATGCATTGATGAATGAAAGCATTGAAGCACTGATCACATCAGGTGTGCCTTCCAGGTAAACCGGACGACCTAAGTTTCTAGGATAAGTGGTTGTGTTTACAAACGCCGTAGAAGAAGAATAAGAGCCGGGATAAACATAATCGGTAGCTAATAAACCAGTGTTGTTTTTAGATGAGGCCGATCCTGTAGCAGTTGAGTTAATGGCATCGGCAATAACATCACCACCAAAGCCGTCTTTACCACCTAATACCGCGTTAACTGTATTGCTTGATGAAATTGCAACCTGAGCATTGCGCATAACACCCAAATAAGCAGGGTCAATAACCAATTTAGTGGTTGATGATGGCACGGTAACAATGCCTTGCAGTACACCAGCACTGTTAGTAACGCCTTTAAATACGGTTACACCTGCGGTGTTGTTTACGCTTACCACAATACCTGCCAAGGGCTGATCATTGTTGGTTTTAAGTGCAACATTCAGGCTCACATTTTTAGTGGTGCTGAAGTTAAAACCGTCTGGTGCAATTTTGTTAGCCGGAGTTACCGGCCCTTCATCGGTTGGGTTGTTGTCTTTTTTACAGGCTGATAGAGCTACTACACCTGCTAAAAGCGCATAAGTAAAAATTGATTTCATTGTATTTATTTGATATTAGTTAATAAATGCTTGGTTGTTAAAAGCCGCTTAATTGACTCGGCAGGCAATGTGGTAAATCATTTAAGCTGCTTATCTTCATATTATTTTGTAAAAATCCCCTGTGCGTAACGGTAACCGCTTGATAAATTGCTATACCAATCGGCGTGGGTGTTACCTCCTGAGGTTGCCCAGGTGTTGAAGTTTAAGTAAGCTTTGCTTATCATTATTTTTTCAACGGGGTAGCTGAAGGCGCCGTTTACCATGATGGCGAAGGGCTTGTTTTCCAGCGTTACATAGTATTTGCCATTTACCGGAACAGTTGCATCATCGCCAGTATCAAATAAGGCTGTGTTTGCTTTGTCTGTTGGTTTGTAGCCAGGCAAGTGCACCTCCGCACCTCTTTTTTGGTCGCATATAATGAAGTGGTTCAGCGATGATACATTTAAAGAGGTAAGATCAACCGGTGCACTAAAGTTGACCACAACATTTACTGGGTTACATACTACTTTGGCAGTACCCGGAACGGTATTCATAAAGTTTGCACTTTTACCGGGAGGCACCAGCGAGTGATTATTATCAAACGGGATGATAACTGCTTTGGCTTGCCCCGCTTCAACGCCGTTAGCTGCCATGTTTAGATACGAACCCGTAATTTTTTGACCTGTTACCGAGCTTACACCGGTTGCGTTAACAGGCAACTGTATGCCAAAGCCATTTTGAAACGTACCGCCCGATGCCAACACATTGTAATCACCTTTAAGCGTAACCACCTTATTTGTTGCGCTTACTTCGTAGGTGTAACGATAGCTTACAACAAGATCGTTCATGTCATAATCGCCTTTGCTTGGCCATTGATCTTCAAAAGCTAAAGTACCGGTAGTACCTTTTGAAGGGTAAAAGCTGGTATAAGCGCGGGCAGCATCATTAGGGAATTCATCCTGCGCATCCTGCACACCATCACCATCGGTGTCGCCGCCGCGGTCAATAGTGGCAACGCCTGTTGTAGAGATTGCACCTGCAACCGACGATGAACTGTAAATCACCAGGTCATTAAAGTCGTTATCAGAGGTTGTTCCGGTACGGTCAATGTCTTCAAAACTCGAAATGAATTTTTTGTGCACATCATCATAAAGCAAAATGGATTGCTTTTTAGCACCAGGATTGTAAGTATCGTTTGAGTAAAATTTGGTATTACCTGCAGCTACATCGCTACCGTTCCAGCCATCCTTCACCATAATAAAGGCAATAGTGGTACCTGCGGCAAAGTTGCCCAGCTTTACTTTATCGCCCTGCTTTAAGCCGCCGCCCGAGCCATTGGCCGAAGCATTCGGAAAAATCCAGGTTACTTTATCAATACCACCTAATACCGGTAGCAAACTTGCGCCAACGCTTGGTGCTGTTCCTGTTGGATAGGTATAATAACCTAAAGTGTTTTTTTGTGCAGCACCTTCTGATACAAAGGTTACATACACATCTGTTTTAGCGGTAACGTTAAGTGTTGATGTAACTGCACTATTTAAATAACCCGGATGAGTTGATGTTAGAGGTTGATTTTCGGGTAACGAAGCATTAATGTATGAAAGCAAAGAGGCGTCAAGCACATCTCCGCTTGCTTCCATGTAAACCGGCCTGCCAAGTGCCTTTGGATAAGTAGCCGTATTGGTAATTGCTGTAGTAGCTGTATAAGTGCCTGGGTAAGCAAAGGTGGTTGCAATTAAGCCGTTAGTTTGGTATCCTGATGTTTTGTAAGACAACGCTCTGACATCGGTTGCTGCAGGACTGAATGAAATTTGTTCGGCCACAATGTTACCACTGTAACCATCTTTACCGCCAATAGTAGCTGTAACGGTATTACTTGCCGAAATAACAGCCTCCGCATCACGTATTAAACCTATGTACGCCGGATCAATAATTAAAGAACCAACAGATGCCGCAACGGTTACCGAGCCTTGTAAGTTGCCAGCCTTATCAGTAACGCCTTTAAATATAGCCTCACGCTTTTCATCAGTTGGTAAGTATAAGCTAACAATTACACCGGCCAGTGGGGCATCATTATTAGTACGTAATGCTAAATTGAATTTAACATCTTTTGTGGTTTTAAAGTTAAAGCCTTCAACATAGGGAATCTCAGGTGTGACCGCAATTGGCACTTCTTCTTGTGTGGCAGGCTTCGTTTCTTCAAACAAACCATCCTTTTTACAAGCAGAAAACGTAACCAACCCAGCTAAAAGAATAGGGGTAAAATTTCTTTTCATAAAGTTTAATCAATAGTCTAACTCAATCAGGGTATCTGTTTTGGGCAGGACGTAGCAATCCCGTTTGCATCTTAGGGGCGATACATTTGGGTTACAGAATACCAAGAATAACTCTCTTGAAATTTTGTTAAACACCCTGCTTTTACACAGCTGGGTTAATTATTAATTGCCGGCGTTGGTAATCAACTTGAGGGTTTATACGCCAATAGTTTTTAATATGTTTCAGATTTATAATAAATATTTCTACAAATGATAAAATATTCACAATAACTACAACGAAAAAAATTTTTAAGATTAAAACAATTTAGGGGTACTCATTTTACTACTACTCTTAAATGTTATAACATTTAATTTACAGCATGTTACAGTAGACGAATCTTCACTTAAAATAAAATTATGAAATATTTCTTCCATTTCAAGCCTCAAACAACCCGTCGAAATTGTTTCTTAAAGAGAAATTAATAAAGATTTCGCGTATTTATTACTTCAATCTAACATTTATATTCTAACACAAAATGCTCTATAATATGGGTTATAGTTTATTATACCCACTAAAAATATATGTTTAAACTTTAAATTGTAAAGAAAATTTACTTTAACTTAAACACACAAACGGAGTATCAGTATCTTTCAAAATAATTAAGCTTATGACAAGCATAAAATTTATAATTTTATAGCTCACCGCAGTTGTACTGAATAGTGCAGCTTTACACTACCGAAGCTTTAAAGCCGGTGCCTGCAAACCACAGGATAATTTGGCGCTTAAGCAGCTTATGAAAAAAATTGTACACATCACACCTACGTTACCTCCTGCAATTAACGGACTTGGAGACTTTTCTTACTTGATGGCTCAAACAACAAAGGAGCTTATTGACGCCGAAATTGTATTCGCTGTAAATGAGATACCGCCGGGTAATCTGGAATTTAAAGTAATTGGCTTTAATGCCAGTAATTTGTACAACAAAGTGTTTGAGCAGCGTCCGGATGTGGTGGTAATACACTTTGTAATCTACGCGTATCAAAAGAAGGGGCTACCGTTTTACATGCCAAAAGTGGTTAAGCAACTTAAAATAACGCTGGGTTGCAAAATATTGGTATACTTCCACGAATTGTATGCCGTAACAACAAATGTTCTTTCGTCAGCGTTCTTCATATTTCCGTTGCAAAAAATAATAGTACGCCAGTTATACAACCTTGCCGATCAAACATTTACCAATTGTGTTTATTATAAAACCCGTTTATCAAATGCACTTGGGGGCAAGCCTAATAATGTAATAATAACTGGCTTATACTCTAATATTCCCGAATCTTACTATGATCATAACATAGCTAAAGATGAAGGTTGCATGGTTATTTTTGGTTCGGCAACATCACGTAGTAATATATACGCAAGCACACATTTTACAAGTGTGATAGAAAAGCTTGGTGTAAAAACCATTTATGATATTGGCGCAGGCGATATGAATTATGATACACCTGGCGTGCTATTTAAAAAGCTAGGCAAATTGCCGGCTGAAGATATTGCTGGCTATTTAAATAAGGCAACTTACGGAGCCATTGAATACCCTATACGTTTTTTAGGGAAATCAGGAATACAATCGGCTTATGCGGCATTTGAGGTTATACCTGTTAATTTCAACGAGCTTGACCAGCCGCTTTTGGACGGATTAACGCGCGATGTAGATTACTTTGACTATAATTCACCTTTACCTATAGCAAACAAGCAAGCCGTTCGTGATAAGTTAAAAGAGTGGTACAGCCAGCGTAACAGGATGGCTGTGACCAAAAAAATTGTAGAACACTTTTAGTGATAATTATACTTACTGCCTTTTAACGGTAGTAATTGCCACAACGCCATTTTGGTCAAATTTTACACCAAATTGCTTGGCCGATTCTTCAGTTTTAAAAACCTGGATTTTCTCTATGCTTTTTGCGTCAAGTGCTTTTACCTTATCAACGGTTACATCTTTTCCGTCTATAATAAAATGAGGTGACTTGCCACCAGCCGTACCATTAAACGTATAAACCATGGTTTTTTCAGTAGCCGCGTTAGCCATTGTTTTGGTAGAATCAAAAGTAGCGCCAGCAGTCCTTACATTTGAAAACCTGTGAAACGTTACACTCTGTATACGCTTTGCTGTATCAGCCCCACTTTCATTACCGTTTACAAACATTACAGGCACGGTGTACTGCACGTTAACCTTATGTCCGTTTTGCTCTCCCGGAATCCAGCGCGGAGATGAACTTACAACGCGTACAGCCTCTGCCGCAAGTGCAGAATTGGTTACGCGCAATGCTTGTACGTTTGATAAATTTCCATCCTTTTTAACAACAAATGTAACGTTTACCCGTCCCTGCTGGTTATTGGGATTGTGCAGGTTTTGCTTTAAAAATGCAATGAAGCCAGAGACTCCGCCTACAAAGTTGGGCAGCTTTTCAACTGATGTAAACACTTCGTTATTTTCACTGGTTTTGGCACTATCTATGTTTGATGAGGCGAGTTCATGAGATACCGGTTCATCTTTTACCAGCAAATTATCGTTCACTTTAAATGCCGGTGTATTTACGGTAAGCTCCTCTTGTTGGGGTTTCTTAACCGTAAGTTCCTCAATTTGTACGGGTGTACCGCTTATAATATTTGCGGGAGCATCAAAAACCTCTAAAGCTTCGCTTTGTATTTTTTTAACCACCTTACTGTTGTTTATAGTGGCGGATGATAAGGCAAGCATCAATGCAAACAGCGGTGCCGAAAAGCCATACTTAATTAAGGCTGTATAACCCGACTTATTTTTCTGCAGCATTTTTATCCGCTCTTTAAGCACGCTGTTGCTAAAAAAGGGATTTAAAAGATGGTGAGCAGGATTATTAAAGGTTTGGTTAAGCAACAACATAGCATACTCGGCCTTGCCGGTTCCGGCTTTAATGGCATCGCGGTCGGCTATAAATTCGTGCGTTTGCTTTATGAACCTGCGGTACAAATACATTACCGGATTGAACCAGTTAATGATCATAAATATTTCGATAAGCAACACATCGGCCGAGTGCCATTGCTTTGCATGTACATTTTCATGAGCCATAATGGCATCCTGGCCATGTATGCTTTCATCAACCTTAATTTTCCCAAAAAACGACCATGGTGCTGCTAGTTGATCACTTTTAATAATTTGACTTAGTGCACTTAACTGCCAAACCAACTTAAATGTTAGTACAATTATGCCGGCTATATATATCATACCAGCAACTTCACCCAGGGTAAGGCGATCAGGCTGGGCATTAAAAACGTATACAGCATCCGCAGTACCGCTATATATGGTTTGATGTACCTTTTGGGTAATAAACCAGCTTTGAACTACATCCAGATGTATTACCGGAATCAAAAACGATAACAATGCCGACCCTACAAGGTAAACGCGGTTAAGCTGGAAAAACGTTTCGCGCTGAAGCAATAAAGCGTAAAAGCCGAAGAACAGGATGAGATACAGGTTGCTGAGCAACAGGTAGTGCCACCAGGTCATAAGCAAACAATTTTATTATTTATCTTTGAGTTTTTCTATCAGTTTCATTATCTCGTCGGCTTCCTTCACATCAATCTTTTCCTTTTGCACAAAAAACGAGAACATGCGCTTTACCGAATTATCGAAATACCCGGTAAGCAATTTATCAGAGGCAAAGTTCTGGTATTCATCTTTGCTTATAAGTGGATAATACTCATGACTTTTGCCATAAGCTGTATGGCCAACAAATCCTTTGGTCTCTAAAATTCTTATAATTGTTGATACCGTATTATAGGCCGGCTTGGGTTCAGGTAAATGCTCAATTACCTCCTTAACGTAGCCTTTTTTTATTTGCCAAAGCACATGCATAAGTTGTTCTTCTGCACGGGTTAGCTCTTTTATTTCCATAATTTCAAACACTTAAGTAAACGGCAGCAATACAAACCGCTTGTAAACAATATTTAAAGCTACAACTAATTCATTAGTCGGTCAAACTTTTTTTGGCTCTTGCAGAACATTTAGCACAACATGTAAGTTCAATTCGTACCAATTACTTACAAATGCATATAACATTTCATGGTGCCGCCCGCAATGTAACTGGCAGCAAACATATTGTTCAGCTTAATAACGGTACCAGCATACTGCTTGACTGTGGCATGTTTCAGGGCCTTGGTGAAAAAACCGAAGACATGAACGAGCACCTGGGTTTTAACCCGCGCAAGGTAAACTATATGATACTGTCGCACGCTCATATTGATCATTGCGGCTTAATTCCAAAATTAGTTGCCGAAGGCTATGATGGCCCTATATACTGTACCGCCCCTACCATGGAGCTAGCCCGTATTCTACTGCTCGACTCGGCCAAAATACAACAACAGGATACGGACTATATAAACCGCAAACGCAAAAAAAATAACGAGGCAGAACTGACGGCGCTTTACAACGAAGACCAGGCCAGGGAGGCCTTAGGGCTATTTAAGGTTGTAGAATACAATGAAGAAGTAGAAGTAACGCCAGAAATAAAATTTATGCTTACCGATGCAGGCCACGTAATAGGAAGCGCTGCCATACACCTTGCAATTACCGAAGAGGGTAAAACCACCAACATTACTTTTAGCGGGGATGTAGGCCGTTACGGAGACTTACTACTGCGTAACCCGCAAAAATTTCCGCAGGCTGATTATGTTATGCTTGAATCAACTTATGGTGATTCGCTTCACAAAGACCTTGGCCCTATTGAAGATTCGTTGCGCGATATAATTCACGAAACATGCATAGTACGAAAAGGAAAAGTTATTATACCTGCTTTTAGTGTAGGCCGTACACAAGAGCTACTTTATGCCTTAAATGCACTCGAATTACGGGGAGAATTACCCGATACACAGTATTATGTTGATAGTCCGTTGAGTTTGCAAGCTACACAGGTAATTAAAAACCACCCCGAAGAATATAATAAGCAAGTTAAGGAAGTAATGAAGGTTGATGCAGACCCGTTTGGTTTTAAAAACCTGCGCTTTGTTGAATCGACAGAAGAGTCAATGGCTTTAAATACCGATACGCGGCCATGTGTTATCATATCCTCATCTGGCATGGCCGAGGCCGGCCGGGTGAGGCATCATATTCGTAATAACATCAACAACTCAAAAAATACCATACTAATGGTTGGCTATGCCGAACCCAGCTCTTTGGGCGGTCATCTAATTCGTGGCGATAAGGATGTATTTATTTTTGGAGACAAGTATGAGGTGAAAGCCCAAGTTTGCGTAATTAAAAGTATGAGTGCACACGGCGACTATGAAGACTTGCTGCACTTTTTAAACTGCCAGGAAGCGGACAAAATCAAAAAGATATTTTTGGTGCACGGCGAGTATGATACCCAGCAAAAGTTTGCCGAAACCCTTGAGCAAAAGGGTTACAAAAACATTGAGATTCCGTACCAACACCAGCGTGCCGATCTTGACTGATACAGCTAAAAAGGCTAAGCAAATATGCTTAGCCTTTTTCGTTAGCGCTGTTAATATCTTTAAGCTTAACGGGTATAAGGTTACGCGTTTTAAAGAATGTTATAGTTACAATTGATAGCGTCATACATGCACCAAATACCACTGATGGCACCGTACCCATTAGCTCACCGGTAAGCCCCGACTCAAATTCGCCTATTTCGTTAGATGACCCGATAAACATAGAGTTTACCGCCGATACCCGTCCCCGCATATTATCGGGCGTAAGCAGTTGCATAAGCGTGCTGCGTATAATTACACTTATACTATCAAAAGCACCCTCGGTAAACAAAAATATGAGAGATATATAAAAGTTTTTAGACAAACCAAAACATAGTATTGATAGTCCGAAACCAGCAACCGCAATAAGCAGGTTACGCCATGGCCTGTTCATGGGCGAAAACCGGGTCATGGCCAGCATGGTAAGTACCGCACCCGATGCTGTTGTAGCGCGCATAAAACCTAAACCTTCTGACCCTACTTTTAAAATATCATGAGCAAACACAGGTAACAAGGCAATAGCTCCGCCAAAAAATACCGAGAACAAATCAAGGCTCATAGCTCCAAGCATCATCTTGTTTTTAAACACAAAATTAATTCCTTCGGATAGGCTTTTGAATATACTTTCCTTAGGAACAAATATGGCCGGATACTGCCTGAGCAAATACGTAAGCACAAATGAAATAATTAAAAGCGTTACAATAAGTATAAATGTTGGCGTTATACCCCAATGGCCAAAAATTAAACCTCCGGTAGCTGGCCCCAATATGGTTGCAATTTGCCACGCCGAACTGCTCCAGGTGCTACCGTTTGGATAAAGTTCTTTAGGAATGCTTTGGGCATAGACAGAAAAGGTGGCCGGACCATAAAACGCACGGGCAACACCGTTTAAAAACACCATTGCGTAAATAACGGTGGCGATGCGGTTGGCCGGTATATATGGCCTCATAGCATCGTGCGTTGCTAAAAATATGGAGAAAGAAGAAAACAGTACAACAGAAAATATGGTAAGCAGCAACTTACGTTTTTCATACTTATCGGCAATATATCCGCCGTATAAAGCTATGGTTATAGCAGGTATGGCCTCACATAAACCAATAGCACCTATAGCTAGCTTGCTGTGGGTAAGCTGGTAAATATAAAACCCAAGTACCACTGCTTGCATTTGATAGGCAAACGTAAAAAAGAAACGCATACCTATGTATGCGCGAAAATCTTTGTATCGTAAAGCAGCAAATGAATCTTTTTTCTCGGGGATCTCCTGTCGTTCTTCCACAACCTATAAGTGTTAATGCCTTGCAAAGTTAAAGCATTTGAAGCAAGCAGATTTGTAAAATTTAAAATATAAAACTCTGATGCTTTACACTGCTACCGTTGCAGACCACCCCCCATTTTGACATTAAATTTTATTTACCTTCCTGTATTTCAACGGTGGGTGAGTAGTTATTTTTTTAAACAGGCGCGAAAAATAATACTGATCATCAAAGCCAAGCTCATTGCAAATTTGCTTTACGCTCATAGATGTAAATGACAGGTACTGACAAGCCATATGAATTTTTAACTGATTAAAATATTGCATGGGCGCGTAACCCGTGCGCTGCCGGAAAAGTTCTGAGTAGCGCGATACCGAATAATTGGCTTGCCTGGCGAAGTCGCTTATTAAAAAATTGCTTTTAATATTCAGCTTCATGAACGCAACAGAAGCATCAATGCTATCTGGCTCACTGCTATAACCGGCATCACCGGCAAATATAAATGTTCCTAAAAGTCCTATTAGTTTTACGTAGGCAACTTCTAAAAAATAAGGGTTAAGGTCGCCTTCCAATAAATCCATTAAGTAGCTGAATTCATCAATGCGATTTTGATTATAAACCACATAGTTGTTTTTTAAAGCGAAGCTTTTATAGCTATTGTATATTACAGCAGCATTGCTACCAGTAAAATGCAGCCAATATATACTCCACGGGTTTTTACCCGAACTGCCGTAATGGTGTCGCTGCCCCGGAGGAATAATGTAAAAAGTGTTTGCCTCTGCAATATTGCGCATACCGTCAATTTCAATCCATCCGCTGCCATCTACACAATAAATCAAAATATAATCTTCGCTGCCATAGGTACGCTCCCTATCATGATTTAAAGCTAACGGATAATAACCTGCAGCAGTAACATACAGCATGGATGATAATGGATTTAATGCAAGCTTGCTTTGGTTGTTTGTTGGAACCAATACACTTCGCTGCCCAACGAAGCCGTCAGAAACCTTATTTGTCACCATCGTCAAATTATCCATTATTGCAATCCAATATGTATTAAACTGAGATAAAATCGTAAGATAGTCTATTTTTTAAAAATTTTTATCCATTTCGAGCCAATGTCCTATGTGTAACTTTAGGCAACCAATTTTATTAACCAATAACACTTCATGGCTCAAATACAGGCAGGTTTCAACAATAGCTATATCATTGGCATTTCCTTCATTTCGGCCTTAGGGGGATATTTGTTTGGGTTTGACTTTGCAGTAATATCAGGCGCTTTACCTTTTTTGCGTACCGCTTTTGGGCTTGATGCATGGTGGGAGGGCTTTTTAACCGGCTCACTGGCATTAGGATGCATTGCCGGTTGCCTTATAGCCGGCAATCTTGCCGACAGGTATGGCCGCAAACCAGGGCTGATGCTTGCTGCCGCAGTATTTGCCTTTTCATCTTTTGGGATGGCCGTTGCAGGCAATCTGTTCTTTTTTGTTGCCATGCGTTTTGCGGCCGGTATTGGCGTAGGCATGGCGTCAATGCTAAGTCCTATGTACATTGCCGAGGTATCGCCTGCATCAATACGCGGCCGCAACGTAGCCATTAACCAACTAACCATAGTAATTGGAATACTCATTACAAACCTGGTTAACTACGCCCTGGCCAATAACGGCCCCGAGGCCTGGCGTTGGATGTTTGGCTTGGGTGTAATACCATCAGGTTTATTTTTATTAGGCGTACTATGGCTGCCCGAAAGTCCGCGCTGGCTCCTTAAAGCGGGGCATGATGATAAAGCCCGGCAAGTACTTCAAAAAATTGGTTCGGCTGATTTTGTAAACAGCACCATAAATGATATTGAAAAATCGCTCGGAGGTGATACTCAAAAACAAAGCTATTCTGCTGTTTTCAATAAAGCTGTGCGCCCCGCTGTAATGGTAGGCATTACCCTTGCAGTTTTCCAGCAGCTGTGCGGCATTAATGTAGTATTCAATTATACATCAACCATATTTGAATCGGTTGGTGCAAACTTAAACAGGCAACTGCTCGAAACCGTAGCTATAGGTATAGTAAACCTTTTTTTCACACTACTTGCCATGTGGCAGGTTGATAAGCTTGGCCGCCGGCCACTAATGCTTATTGGTTCAATAGGCCTTTCGGTAACTTATATTTTGCTGGCTTACTTTCTGCAAAACAAAGCAGCAGCAGGTTTAATATCCTTGCTGGTGCTGCTGGCTATAAGTATGTACGCAACGTCACTGGCTCCGGTAACGTGGGTATTGATTTCCGAGATATTCCCGAACAAAATTCGTGGGGTAGCGTCATCAGTTGCTATCGTATCTCTGTGGGGCGCTTATTTTATCCTGGTTTTTACATTCCCGGTTTTAGCTCAAAAGCTGGGAACATACGGCCCTTTCTACCTATACTCAGTCATCTGCTTCCTCGGATTTTTATTTGTTCTGAAAAAGGTAAAAGAAACCAAAGGACAAACACTCGAGCAGTTAGAACAAAGTTTTTCAGCACACTAAATTTTAATAATATATGAATCATTCCGGCGTACAGGTTTGGGAAGAACAAGTTGTAATACCAACCTATAGCGTTGGAAAGCCCGACAAAAACCCTATGTTTTTTGAAAAACGGGTGTACCAGGGTAGCAGTGGTGCGGTTTACCCTAACCCGGTTATTGAAAAAATTTACGACGAGAAACACGATCAAACCTACAATGCCCTTTACCTCGAAAACCGGTACCTGAAAATAATGATACTGCCTGAGTTGGGCGGCCGTGTTCAAATGGCATATGATAAAATTAAGGAGCGGCATTTTGTTTATTATAACCAGGTAATAAAACCTGCCCTGGTTGGGCTTACCGGTCCATGGATATCAGGCGGAATTGAATTTAACTGGCCACAGCACCATCGCCCTAGTACGTTTGAGCCGGTTGATTACAAAATCACCGAAAATAACGACGGAAGCAAAACGGTGTGGGTGAACGAAGTTGAGCGAATGTTTGGAACCAAGGGAATGGCGGGCTTTACCCTGCACCCCGAAAAAGCATATCTTGAAATTAAAGCCAAGCTATTTAACCGTACACCATTACCACAAACGTTTTTATGGTGGGCTAACCCGGCTGTAAAAGTTAATGATGATTATCAATCTGTTTTTCCGCCAGATGTTAACGCCGTATTTGATCATGGTAAGCGCGATGTATCTACCTTCCCTATAGCAACGGGCACTTATTATAAAGTTGATTACTCACCAGGCACAGATATATCACGCTACAAAAACATACCTGTTCCTACATCATACATGGCCATAAATTCCGACTATGATTTTGTAGGCGGATATGAGCATGATACGCAAGCTGGATTACTTCATGTGGCTAATCATCATGTATCGCCCGGCAAAAAACAATGGACTTGGGGCCACAGTGATTTTGGCCAGGCCTGGGACCGTAACTTAACAGATGAAGATGGCCCGTACATAGAATTAATGACAGGGGTATTTACCGACAATCAACCTGATTTTAGTTGGCTGATGCCCTACGAGGAAAAAAGCTTTACCCAGTATTTTTTGCCCTACCGCCAATTGGGTTTGGTAAAAAATGCTAGTAAAGACATTTTACTTAATATTGAAAAGCAGGATGACAAAGCATTGGTTAAAGTAATGGTTACTTCGGTTCAACCATCATTGCGTATACAATTAAGTATTGCCGGGGTAAATATTTTTGATGAAACGACTGACTTAAGTCCTGAAGCAGTTTTTGAGCGTTTGATTGCGTTACCTGTAGATACGGACGAACAGCTTTGGACGGTAATTATTACAAATGCACGGGGAAAAGAAATTTTACGGTACGAGCCGGCACTTAACAAACAAAACGACATACCCCAAGCTGCCAAACCGGCTTTACCGCCAAAAGAAATTGAGAACAACGAGCAATTATTTTTAACGGCACAGCACCTGGAACAATACCGCCACGCCACTTATAGCCCGGTGCCATATTATGAAGAAGCTTTATTACGCAATGCAGGCGATGTTCGCAGCAATAACGCACTTGGAGGCTGGTACATGCGCCGCGGAAAATTTGCGCTGGCAGAATCTTACTTACGTAAAGCAGTTGAAACCGCTACCGCACGTAACCCAAATCCTTACGATGGCGAGGTATATTATAATTTGGGGTTATGTTTAAAATATCAGCAAAATATTAATGAAGCCTACACCTCATTTTACAAAGCTACCTGGAACAACGCCTGGCAGGATGCAGGCTACTTTTCCATAGCACAAATTGATGTAAGCCGTGCTAACTACGATGCTGCGCTTGATCATATTGAACATGCCATTGACCGCAATGCCCACAACAGTAAAGCCTGGGCACTTAAAGCGGCCATATTACGTAACCTCGGTGAGTTTGAACATGCTATTATTACCGCCATTGAGGCCTTGGAGCGGGACGGATTTAACCTGGCTGCCTTATTTGAAAAGGTGCTTTCATACCGTGCGTTAGGCAATAATGAAGTGGCTGTTGAAAACCTTGAAGAATTAAAACGAATATCGCGCAGAACAGATCATAACCTTATTGAATATGCACTTGATTATGCAGCAGCCGGTTTGTATAGCGAAGCGTCAGAGTTGTTATTGATTACTGAAAACGGTTCAGCTACATCACCAATGGTGTATTATCACTTGGCTTTACTTGCATCAAAAACCAATGATAGTTTAGCAGCAGAGCAGTTTCTGACTAAGGCAGCAACAGCCAATCCGTACCTGTGCTTTCCAAATAAACTGGAAGATATTGAGGCGCTAGAATTTGCAATTGCGCAAAACCCTAAAGATGCAAAAGCGCCCTACTATTTAGGAAATTTATGGTATGATAAGCGCCAGTACAGCAGCGCTATTCAATGTTGGGAACAATCAGCAGGCATTGATAAAACATTTCCAACAGTACACCGCAATCTGGGTATAGCATATTTTAATAAGCTTAACGACAGCAAAAAGGCACTCATCAGGCTCGAAAAAGCTTTTGCGCTCGATAAGTCTGATGCCCGTGTACTTATGGAGCTCGATCAGTTATATAAAAGGCTTAACAAAAAGCCCCAGGAACGGCTTAAGTTTTTGGAAAGTAACTTAGCCATCGTACTTGAGCGCGATGATTTGTACCTGGAAAGGGCTGCTTTATATAACTTCCTTGGAAATTCCCAGAAGGCATATGACCTCATTATGGAGCGCAAATTTCACCCTTGGGAGGGCGGCGAAGGCAAGGTATCGGGCCAATATGTACTTAGCCTTACCGAACTTGCTAAACAAAACATTGCAAAAGGAAAATTTGAACGAGCTATTCAGCAATTACAAAGCGCACAGTATTTTCCGCACAACCTTGGCGAGGGAAAACTGTACGGTGCGCAGGAAAACGACCTTTTTTATTGGCTTGGTGTTGCGCACGAAGGTTTAAACCGTTATGCCGAAGCGCAGCAATTTTTTAAGCAGGCAACCGTTGGTTTAAGCGAGCCCGGAGCAGCCATGTTTTATAACGACCAGCAACCCGACAAAATATTTTACCAGGGCCTGGCATGGCAAAAGTTAGGTAACAAAGAAAAAGCACAAACCATATTTGAAAACTTGGTACGGTATGGAAAGCAGCATCAAAACGATGATGTAAAGATTGATTACTTTGCCGTTTCACTACCCAACTTACTTATTTTTGACGACGACCTGAATTTACGTAACAAGCTTCATTGCTATTACATTACAGGTTTAGGATTGGCCGGCCTTAGTGAAACCTATGAAGCATTACTGGCACTTGATAAGGTGCTGAAGTACGATACCTTGCATTTTGGTGCGCAAATACACCAGGACCTTATATCAAATAAAAAGAACCTAATAACTGCAAAACATGCTTAAAAAAAGCTTATCTATAAACACCTTTCTACTACTGTTGCTGGTCACCTTTTCGGCGTTTAAACCGCAGCAAAGTATACCGCTTAGCGGCACCTGGCGGTTTCAAATTGATCGTGATGACAAGGGTGTTACCGAAAAGTGGTATTTAAAGAAATTAAGCGATGAAGTAAAGTTACCGGGCTCAATGGCGCAAAATTTAAAAGGCGACGATATCACTTTAAAAACCAGGTGGACAGGCAGCATTTACGATAGTTCGTTTTATTTTAATCCGCATTTGGCAAAGTACCGCCAACCCGGAAACATTCACATTCCATTTTGGTTAACCCCTGCCAAACATTACGTAGGTGTGGCCTGGTATCAAAAAGAAGTTGATATACCTAAAACATGGTCGGGGCAACGCATAAACCTGTTTTTAGAACGGACGCATATAGAAACACGTGTTTTTATTGACGGTAAGGAAGCCGGAATGCAGAACAGTCTGGTGGCTCCTCACGAGTATGACCTTACCCCTTACTTAACACCTGGTTTGCACCGTATTAGTATACGCGTTGACAATCGCATCAAAGAAATCAACGTAGGCCCTGACTCGCATAGCATTACCGATCATACCCAGGGAAACTGGAATGGCATTATAGGTAAAATGGAATTGCAGGCTTATGCCCCTGTTTACATTACCAACCTACAGATTTACCCTAATGTCAAAAACAAAACAGCCGTAGTTAAGCTACAAGTTCAAAACATTAATAAACAAAATTTTAGCGGACAGATAGGTATATCAGCCAAAAGCTTTAATTCAAAAACGGTTCATCAAACACTTATAAAAAATACGCCATTTACTGTTAACGCAGGCGAACGCAAAGAACTTGAACTTACTTTGCCCATGGGCAAGGGTGTACAGCTTTGGGACGAATTTTCGCCCTCGTTATACAATTTAACAGCTTCGGTTAGTAATAAGGGCAAATCAATAGCCAGCCAAACTGCTGAATTTGGCATGCGTGAATTTACAATAAAGGGCAACAACTTTCTTATAAACGGGCGGCCGGTATTTTTACGCGGAACAGTAAACAATTGCGAGTTTCCGCTTACCGGTTACCCTGCAACATCGGTTGATGACTGGTTGAGGATCTTCAAGATTGCCCGGGCACATGGCCTCAACCATATGCGTTTTCACTCATGGTGCCCACCCGAAGCAGCCTTTAAGGCAGCCGACCGTACCGGTTTTTACCTGCAGCCCGAAGGGCCAAGCTGGCCTAACCATGGCTCATCAATTGGCCGCAACCTGCCTATTGATAAGTATCTGTATGATGAAACCAACCGTATGGATAAATATTACGGCAACTACGCATCTTTTTGCATGCTTTCGGCCGGCAACGAGCCTGCGGGTAACCAGGTGCAGTACCTTAATGCTTTTATTGACTATTGGAAAAAGAAAGATAGTCGTAAAGTATACACCGGCATGTCGGTTGGGGGTAGTTGGCCGGTAGTGCCTGATGCACAATATCAGGTGAGGGGTGGCGTACGTGGCTTAGCCTGGGATAAGCAACCCGAAAGCCTATCAGACTTTAGTGCCGGTATTGCCAAATTTAACGTTCCGTTTATAGCTCATGAAATGGGTCAGTGGTGTGTATTCCCTGATTTTGATGAGATAAAAGAATATACGGGTGTTTATCGTGCAAAAAACTTCGAGCTGTTTCAGCAAGACCTGAAAGATCAGGGAATGGGTAGTCAGGCACATGATTTTCTGATGGCATCAGGAAAACTACAAGCGCTTTGTTACAAAAACGAAATTGAAAAAACATTGCGTACGCCCGGTTATGCCGGTTTTCAATTATTAGGCCTGCAAGACTTTCCCGGACAGGGCACTGCACTGGTAGGTGTGCTTAACGCTTTTTGGAAACAAAAGGGCTACATTGCGCCTGCTGGGTTCGCACGCTTTTGTAACACCACGGTTCCACTTGTACAGTTACCAAAGTTTGTTTTTAATAATAATGAAACGCTTAACGCCGGCGTTATGGTTGCCCACTCAGGCAAGGCGTCTTTACAAAACGCTGTTTTTAATTGGAGCATTAAAACTGCCTCGGGCGGTGTAGTGGCACAAGGAGCTTTCCAGCCTAAAAATATAGACAACGGTAATGGTATACCTGTAGGCCAAATTACCTGGCCGCTTAACAACATTAAAGAGGCAACCAAATTAAAAATTGAAGTAGGCATTGCCAATTCGCCATTTGCAAATGATTGGGAAGTTTGGGTGTACCCTGCTAAAGCACGTGAGGTAAAAACTGATGTTTACTACACTACATCGCTTGATGATAAGGCTAAAGCTATTTTAGATAAAGGTGGCAAGGTATTTTTAAACGTTGCCGGCCAGGTTGTAAAAGGCAAAGAAGTGTCCATGCACTTTCTACCGGTGTTTTGGAATACATCGTGGTTTAAAATGCGCCCACCGCATGTAACCGGCATGCTCATTCAGGATAAAAGTGCGGCCTTTGCCAGTTTTCCAACCGAGTATCATAGTAATTTACAATGGTGGGAAATTGCCAACCGTGCGCAGGTTATGGTACTGGAAGATTTTCCGGCAGAATTTAAACCACTTGTTCAGCCCATTGATACCTGGTTTTTAAACCGCAGGTTGGCCTTAATTTATGAGGCAAAGGTTGGCAACGGTAAAATCATCGTATCAAGTGCAGCTCTCTCACCGGGGTTAAGTGATGATAAGCCAGCCGCCCGCCAACTCTTTAATAGTCTAATGCAATACATGGCATCAGACAAGTTCAATCCAACCGGTCAGGTAACCTTTGATGTGGTAAAAGATATTTTAGTAAGCCCTACCAAATACCAGTTCAACACATTTACCAAGGATAGTCCTGATGAATTAAAGCCTAACTCAAACCAAAACAAGCCTAAAACAAATGAGTAGCAATATGAAAAGCTTGTCGTTTTTGAGAAAGCTATCACCTGTGAAAATCATATCAAATAAATTTTCAGCCAGGTTATTGGGCTTATGGGCTGGTATGTTTATAGCAGTGAGTGCTTATTCGCAAACCCTTTACACTGCTGATATCAGTAAAACGCAAACTCCTGTTATAAGCGGTCACCTTAAATTAGGAACACACGTTGATGCTAACGGCCATAGTGTTGATGCTAACAGCCTTTACTTTGTTAAGGATAGTAAGCCCTGGTATCCGGTAATGGGTGAGTTTCACTTTTCACGGTACCCAAAGGACAGGTGGGAAGAAGCGATACTTAGGATGAAGGCAAATGGAATAGATGTTATAGCAACCTATATTTTTTGGATTTACCACGAAGAGGAAGAAGGCATTTTTAATTGGAGTGGCAACCGTGATTTACGGCACTTTGTAGCGTTATGCAAAAAACATAATGTTAATGTGCTTACACGTATAGGTCCATGGTGCCATGGTGAAGTACGAAACGGCGGCTTTCCCGAATGGATTGTTAAGCGAGGTAACATGCGTAAAAACAATGCGGAGTACCTGGCATCAGTACAGAAGCTATATAACGCAATTGCAGAACAGTTAAAGGGGCTTTACTTTAAAGATGGTGGCCCAATAGTTGGAACGCAAATTGAAAACGAATTTCGTTTTAACAATCCGGCAGGGTTGCAGCATATGTTTACTTTAAAACAAATGGCTATAAAGGCTGGCATTGATGTGCCATTTTATACGGCTACCGGCTGGCCGGGCTCAAACCTTAAACAAGATGAACTGATACCTGTTTGGGGAGCCTATCCCGAAGCGCCATGGGATAAGAGAACAACCCAACTGCCCTTATCAGAAAACTATACCTTCAGCACATTACGCAATGACCCGGCTATTGGCAGCGATCTTTTTGGTAAACACGAGGAAGATGCAACAGCTTATGCCGGGTATCGCTACCCGTATTCTACTGCCGAAATAGGCGGAGGCATACAAATTACCTACCACCGCCGGCCAATAATTGAACCGGTAGACGTGGCTGCATTAGCCTATACCAAAATTGGTGCAGGCGCTAACCTGATGGGTTACTACATGTTTCATGGCGGTTATAATGACATTGGGAAGCTAACTACATTGCAAGAGTCAAAAGCAACAAACTATCCAAACGACTATCCAATACTAAACTATGATTTTCAAGCTCCGCTGGGCGAGTTTGGCCAAATACGACCATCTTATCAAGCGTTTAAAACATTACATATGTTTTTGAACAGCTTTGGAGGGCAGCTGGTAAAATACTATCCATCCTTTGCCGATAAAAAAGCAGAGGGTGCAGCTGATAGCACAACACTTCGGTTTGCTGTAAGATCTAAAGGTGAAAGCGGCTTTTTATTCATCAGCAACTATCAACGACAATTAAGGTTGAGAAATCATAATGGCATACAGTTTAAACTTAAGTTAAGTGATGATCATAGCATTATATTTCCTGAAAAACCTATAGATATCAAAACAGGCACCCTGGCTATTTTACCATTTAACATGGCCATTGAAAACTGCAACCTAAAATATGCAACAGTCCAACCTTTATGCATAGTAAAAGGCAAAATACCAACTTATGTATTTTTTGCGCCTGAAGGTATCAGACCCGAATATGTATTCAGCAAAGCTGGTATAGCAAATTTAATAACTAATCAAGCTAAGGTTAACAAGCTATTTGATACCTACCTAATAGATGGAGTAAAACCCGGAACGGGCAGCATGATTACCATTAAAATGAAAGATGGTAAACAAGCAAACATCATCACCTTAACCAATCGTCAGGCTTTAAACAGCTGGAAAGGAAATGCTTTTGGTAGCGAGCATCTATGCATTTCAGAACAAAATTTAACTTTTGCAAACGGGAAGGTTAAAATGCAAAGCCCGGGCAATAATCAATTCAGCATCTCGGTTTTTCCCGTTGTAAGCAATTACAAAGCTTTGGGCTTTAAAAAGCAAAACGATGGGGTATTTACAAAATTAAGTAAAACCTTGCCTGCAAAAAAAGTTGCAGTAGAAGTTGCTGAAGTGAGTGACTTAGCGTTGTATCAAAATAAAGGAGCTAAACTCCCGGAAGATGACCGTAACAGCAAGAATACTGCTGCAAGCCCGGGACCACAGTACCAAACAAACTTTACACCTGTTAAAGGAGCTAAATACTGGTTGTTAAAAGTGCGGCCGATGGCTGACAATACCCTATTAGATATTGACTACAGGGGCGATACCGGCGCTGCTTACATAAATGGCAAACTAGTGGCTGATGACTTTTACTTCGGAAAAACCATGCAGATGCTTATTAACAAAACAACTAAGGAAAGCAATATCCTGCTACAGGTTATACCGCTTACCAACGAAAGGCAAATTTATTTTGAGAAAGGTGTCAGAGAATCTTTGCAAAATGACACAGCACCGGTACTCAAGAATGTTAAGGTAATACCCGAATACGTGGTTGAGCTGTAGCTTTATAAAAGCTCCTGGCTTTGATCAATTGCTTTTGCTTGTTCTGCAGGTTTAGCTTTCATACTTCGTTTGATATGCTCGCGGTGTTGGCGGCCCCAGGTTCCGAGTTCTTTCAAAACACTGTCAAGCGTGCGGCTGTAGGCCGTAAGTTCGTAGGTTATTGTTACGGGTGTAGTTGCAAACACGGTTCGTTTTACAAACTCGTTTAATTCCAGTTCTTTTAATTCCTTTGAAAGTATCTTGGGCGTAATATCGCCCAAAACGCGCTGTATATCTTTAAACCGCTGCGGCCCGTTTGACAAGGCAACCATTAACGGAAACTTCCATTTTCCGTTTAACACATAAAGCGCGTCACGCACGGCATCAACACTGGCCTTGCATGATTCAGGACTATGATTACGCTCACTGTCGGGAAGTTTAGACATATATTTACTTGGTTACTATCTTTTTGATAGTAAATCTATCAAAAAATTAATAAAGAAAAAAGGAGACAACCTTACGGTTAGTCTCCCTTCTACTATCACAATCCAAAAGATTATCTCCAGCCGCCGCCTACCGAGCGGTAAAGCTCAACGGTGGCATCTAATTGTGCTTTTTTAATTGAAGCCAGCTCCAGCTCGCTCTGCAATACATTGCTTTGCGCGGTTATCACTTCGAGGTAATTTGCCATGCCGTTTTTAAAAAGCATACTTGCATTACCGGTTGCCTGGCGCAAGGTTTGGGCACGGTTGGCTGCAGTTTGGCGTTGCTGGTTAAGTTTATCTAAACGTACCAACGCATCCGAAACCTCCCCTACTGCCAATAAAACCTGCTGGCGGAACTGTATAACTGTTTTCTCCCGTTCTACTTTGGCTACCTGGTACTGGGTCTTTAACTGTCCGCGTTGAAACAGCGGCTGGGTTAAACCGGCAGCAGCGGTGCCAAATAATGAGGCCGGAATGTTGAACCAGTTACTTGCCCTGAAAGAATTGACGCCCCCTTGCGCAGTAATTACCAACGAGGGGTACATACTGGCTTTAGCAACGCCAACATCAGCGTTGGCACGCTCAACGGCAAGTTCGGCGCTACGTACATCGGGGCGCAGGCTTAACAATGTTGAGGGCAAACCGGCCGACAAACTTTGGGAAACCGGCACCGACTCCAATGTTTGGTTACGAATAACTGCCGATGGCAGCTTACCGGCCAGTATGCTCAAGGCATTCTCCTGGATGGTAATATCCTGCTCAAATTGTGGGATTAACCTTGCTGCAGCCAACTGCTGTGCTTCGGCTTGCTGTACAGCCAGCGAGGTAACCTGCCCAGCATCAAACTGTAAACGAATAATACGCAGGGTGCTATCATTTAAACGCAGGTTTTTACGCGCAATTTCCAGCTGTGCATCCAGCATTAGTAGGTTATAGTATCCTGATGAAACATTAGCCACCAGTTGAGTCTGAATCGCCTTGCGAGCTTCTTCGGTTTGCAGGTAAGTTGCAAGAGCCGCTGCTTTCCGGCTACGTATTTTACCCCAAATATCAGCTTCCCACGAAAGGTTTGCTGAAGCATTATAATCCTCAATATGTTTACTGCCCAAAAACTGGCTCAGGCTCAAGCCGTTTAAGCTATTGTTTGATGGACGGTTTATTGCTGCAGTTACGCCCAACCCTACCGCAGGAAGATAACCTAATTTGGCTTGCTTTAAAGTAAACTGTGCCTGCTCAATGTTCTTTACCGCAATCTGCAAATCATTGTTACGCGTAATAGCACTATCAATAAGGTTTTGAAGTGTTGCCTCTGTAAAAAAGTTTTTCCAGGGCAAACGGGCTATGGATGTGGTATCGGTAACCGTTGCTGTACGGTAAGCGTTTGGCAACTGCTGATTAGGCACCTGCACATCTTTTGATACCTTACAGGCGCTCAGTATGAGCAGCACTGCTATGGTTAGGTAATTTTTCATGTTTGTAATTCGCCCCTCCAAAACCCTTCCTGAGTGGGAGGGCTTTGAAGCGCTTATGTTTTTGTTTAACCTATGCTTGTTGAAAGTCTCCCCCGCCCTGGGGGAGATAATAGTTCGTAGTTGTCACTTTTCTTTTTGGTACTCATGAGGGCTACGCCGTTTAGTGGAGTTTAGTGCGTTACCTCCTCATAATGAGCCACTGCATGACTGTGGCCATCATTATGCCTGACATTAACTGGTACACCGCTCACACGTTCCTGTAAATGCTGAAAAATGACAAACAACACCGGAATAATCATTACCCCCAGCACTACACCGCTCAACATACCGCCTGCTGCACCAATACTGATGGAGTGGTTACCCTGCGCAGATGGACCCGTAGCGCTCATCATCGGTATCATACCGGCAATAAAGGCCAGCGAGGTCATGATAATTGGACGCAGACGTGATCGTGCACCTTCCAGTGCTGCTGCTACCAGTCCTTCGCGGTTACGGCGGCGTTGCAAAGCAAACTCTACAATAAGGATGGCGTTTTTAGCCAGCAAACCAATGAGCATGATAAGGGCAACCTGTACGTAAATGTTATTATCAATACCTGCCCAGCCAATGGCTAAAAATACACCGAATATACCGGTAGGGATTGACAGGATTACAGCCAGCGGCAGAATATAACTTTCATACTGTGCTGAAAGCAGGAAGTACACGAACACCAAACATAGTGCGAAAATTACAGCAGATTGTCCGCCTGATGAGATCTCCTCGCGGGTTTGTCCGGAAAACTCGTAGGCAAAGCCCTGTGGTAACTCTTTTGCTGCTACTTCCTGTATGGCTTTGATGGCATCACCCGAGCTATAGCCTGGTTTAGGAATGGCGTTGATTTGTATAGAATTAAACAGGTTATAACGCGAAGCAGTTTCAGAACCATAAACACGGCTTAATTTGACCAGTGTTTTAATTGGAACCATTTCGCCGCTTTTATTGCGCACGTATACGCGGTCGATAGATGAAGGGTCGGTTTTGTCGGCAACGTCAGCCTGAACAATAACCCGGTAGTATTTACCAAAGCGGTTAAAGTCTGATGCCTGGGCGCTACCAAAGTAAGCCTGCATGGTTTGTAATACATCACGTACGTTTACACCCAATTGGTTGGCTTTATCATCATCAACTTCTAATTGCAGTTGCGGATAATCGGCCTTAAAGGAGGTAAAGGCGAAGGCTATAGCCGGTTGCTGCATCAGCTTGCCAATAAAGTTATTTGCTACACCGCTAAATTTGTCCAGCTTGCCGCCGGTTTTATCCTGCAATACCATATCCAATGCCTCTACGTTACTGAAGCCTGGTACGGTAGGGAAACTGAACACGAAGAATGTACCACGGCTTATAGCACCAAGTTTGCCGCGAATTACGTTTTGTATATCGTCAATGTTCTTAACTTCTCCACGTTCCTTATTGTCTTTCAACAGCACAAACATTACTGCTGCCGATGGGCTGCTGGAGTTGGTTAACAAGTTGAAGCCCGATATGGTGGTTACAAATCTTGCGGCAGGCATAGCCCGCAACTCTTTTTCCGCATCCTCAATTACTTTGGTTGTTTTGCCTAATGAGGTACCAGATGGCGTGGATACTGATATAGCCACAAAGCCCTGATCTTCGGTTGGAATAAAGCCCGATTTGGTGTTGCTTACCATATATACGGTAATGGCAGTTACCAAAGCCAAGGCTCCCATACTTAACCATTTATGATTAATGAGGAACTTAATACCGCCTACATAACGGTTGGTTAATGAGTTAAAGCTGCGGTTAAAGCCTGCATAAAATTTTTGCGCAAAGCCTGCTTTTTCGCCGGCTGTACCGTTGCCTGCATGATTGTTTTTCAAAAACAAGGCAGCCAGTGCCGGGCTAAGTGTCAATGCATTAATAGCCGATATAACAATGGCTATGGCCATAGTAAAGGCAAATTGGCGGTAAAATATACCCGTTGAACCGGTCATAAAACCTACAGGCAGGAACACGGCGGCCATTACCAGGGTAATGGAAATGATGGCACCTGTAATTTCGTGCATGGCGGTATTCGTAGCCTCACGAGGTGACAGGTGATCAGTCTCCATCTTAGAGTGTACCGCCTCAACTACCACAATGGCATCATCCACCACAATACCAATAGCAAGCACTAACGCAAACAGCGTAAGCAGGTTAATAGAGAAGCCAAATAAATTAAGGAAGAAGAACGTACCTAAAATAGCTACCGGAACGGCAATAGCCGGGATTAAGGTAGAGCGAAAATCCTGCAAAAAGATAAACACTACCACGAATACCAGTATAAAGGCTTCCACTAATGTGTGTTCAACTTGGCTTATAGATTCATCCAATGCAGTTTTGGTACGGTAAAAGTTGTTGTACTCAATTCCTTTGGGAAAATCCTTTGCAGCTTTTTCCATCAGTTTATCAACCGCAATTTGTATTTCGTTGGCGTTTGAACCGGCTAGCTGAATTACACCCACTGCAACACCATCGTTACCGTTAAGGTGGCTCATACTGCTGTAAGAGTATGCACCCAGTTCAACACGGGCTACATCTTTCAGGTGCAGTATAGAACCATCGGCATTGGCGCGAATGGCAATATTTTCGTACTCATCGGGCTTATTCAGCTTGCCTTTATATTTAATTACATACTCAAAGGCTTCGTTGCTGCGCTCACCTAATTTACCAGGAGCAGCTTCCAGGTTTTTATCCTGAATGGCAGCCATTACTTCGGCAGGTGTAATTTTGTAAGCAGCCATTTGTGTTGGGTTAAGCCATACCCGCATCGAGTAATCTTTAACACCACCAAATATGGTAGCCGAACCTACACCCGGTATACGTTTTAACTCAGGAATAATGTTGATTTGCGCGTAGTTAGCTACGAAGGTTTGATCGTACTTCTTAGGATCGGTGGTGTAAATACCTACGGCACCAATTAAGCTGTTTTGCTGCTTAACGGTAGTGATACCCTGTTGTATAACCTCGGCAGGCAATTGGCTTTGTGCTTGTGCCACACGGTTTTGCACGTTTACGGCAGCCTGATCGGGGTCAGTACCTTGTTTAAAATATACGGTAATAGCTAAGCTACCATCGTTACTGGCGGTTGAGCTCATGTAGCTCATGTTTTCCACACCGTTAATTGATTCCTCTAATGAAGGCGCTACCGAGCGTAATACAGTTTCGGCGTTGGCACCCGGATAAATGGCAGTTACCAACACGGCCGGAGGCGCAATATCAGGGAACTGCTGCAAGGGCAGTTTGGTAAGGCCCAGCACACCCAGAATCACCAACAGGATGGAGATCACGGTTGAAAGTACCGGCCTTTCTATAAATCGTTGAAACATGACGTTTTGCTTTAAAAAAAGTTGAAGTTTAGTTTTTAGCTACGGCGTTGGTTTTGTCAACCGCTTTTTGAGGAGCGATCTTCATACCGTCCTGCAGGTGGTCAACACCGCTTAGTACAATTTGCTGACCGGGGTTTAAGCCGCTTTTCACCAGGTAATCACTGCCACTTTTGCCTTCAATTACTATAGGTTGTTTAGCTACTTTATTGCTGTCGCCCACGGCATATACAAATACTTTGTCTTGCAGTTCGAGGGTGGCATCCTGCGGTACGCGGGCCACATTGTTGTGTTGCAGGCTAAGGCGCACTTTGCCGGTATTGCCCGAACGTAAAAGTCCATCGGCATTAGGGAAAGTTGCCCTCACAGTAATTGCACCGGTGGTTTTATCAAACTGGCCATCAATCATATCAATTTTACCGGGCAGGGTATAGCTGCTCTTGTCAGACAATACAAGTGCTACCGGCGGCAGGTGACTAATTTTATCTTGCAGGTTTTTGCCGGCGTACTGCGCTTTAAAGTTCACAAAGTCAGTTTCGCCAAGCGAAAAGTATACATGCACATCATGCACGTCCGAAAGTTGGGTTAAAGCTTCGGCATCTGACGGCGAAACCAAACTTCCTTGTTTTTTAACCAGGCGGCCAATGTATCCGCTAACCGGAGCTTTTATTACAGTGTAACCTAAGTTTATTTGCGCAGTACCTACTTGTGCTTTGGCTTGCGCCACTTGTGCCTGTGCAACCTGCAAGGCTGCTTTAGCAGCTTTCAGCTGATACTCAGACACCACCTTGTTTTGAACCAGCGGAGTCAGTTTTTCTACCTCCAGTTTGGCGTTAGCCATAGCACCTTCAGCCGCTTGCTGGCTGGCCTTTGCGTTATTTAATGCCTCACGAAATGGATTTTCGTTGATTTTAAATAAAGGTTGACCTTTGGTTACATAGGCGCCTTCGTCGGCATAAAGGCGGTCTAAAGTACCGGCCACCTGCGGACGTATCTCTACGTTTACAGCTCCCTCAATTGAAGCAGGATAATCCTGATAAGTGGTTGCGGTATCAACTTTTATTTCAGTAACAGGCAAGGCTTGCGGAGGTGCGGCCTGCTGTTGTGCCGGCTTTTCTGCACATCCGTACAAAACGGCCAGTGATAAGATAATTGCTAAGGATTTCATGATATTAAAAATTTGGATTTGTGCTTAGTAGTGTTTTTTGATTTAAAGCTTTTCTGCCAAAATCATGAGAAAGATGAAGACAGATAACATTGTTAATTAATTTAACACTGTTAAGCTATGTTGATGTTGAATGTTCGATAAAGAATGTTGCCATTATATAATGATGTTTACTTATTTAACAGTGTTAAGTGATTTCGAAAAAATATATTATTCCTTTATTGCCTGAATGATTCCAGCAATAGCGTCTTTTAAAACCTGCTCATTGATACCATCCGGAACGCTCTGGCGCACATGATTAATTGATATTAGCCCATGTACAATTGACCAAAAAGTATAATACCATTTACAAACCTCGTCCTCTGTAGGATTCTTGTTACCCATTACCTCTTTAATTGACGCGGTAAGCATATTTGCTGGCCCTTCTATCTCAGGAATAGATTTTTCGAAAACACAACAATTTACCTCAATACCAAACATAAGCTGGTATAGCTCCTTTTCGGTAAAGGCAAAGTTCCAGTAGGTAATCCAAAGGGCTTCCAACTGTTTGGCTGGTGTATCCTGAGCTTCTTTAGCGGCTTTCATTGCCTTAGCCAATATGCAATAGCCTTTTTTGGTAAGCTCCATCATAATGGCTTCCTTATTGGCAAAGTACTCGTAAATAATAGGCGCTGTATATTCAATTATATCAGCTATCTTACGCATACTTAAAGCTTGCCAACCTTCTTGCTTACCAATCAGCAGCGCAGCATCCAGAATATTAACTCTGGTTTCTTCCTTCAATCTCAAAATCCTGTCTTTGCTGGCCATCTTAGTAAGGCATTAAATAATTTAACAGTGTTAAACAAAGGTAAAACGTATTTTTAATCACCGTACCATTTAAATGTCATTAAAATTGGAGAGTGAGTTGACAAATGAATACATGGGTTATTAAGAACCGAGACGCTGCAAATACATCTGTATAGTATTTTCTAAACCAAAATATAGGGCATCGCTTATGAGTGCATGGCCTATACTTACCTCCTGCAAACCAGGCACATGCTCGGCAAAGTATTTTAGGTTTTTAAGGTCGAGGTCATGACCGGCATTTATTCCTAAACCAACTTTCTTGGCCATTTCAGCAGCTTGTATGTACGGTGCCGCGGCCAGTTCTATACCCTGATGATAGTGGCTGGCATAGGCTTCGGTATAAAGTTCAATACGGTCTGTACCGGTTTCGGCGGCAGCTTCAACCATATCGTTCAGCGGATCTACAAATAAGGATACCCTGATGCCCTCATCTTTAAAGCACTTTACCATATCCTGCAAATAGCGTTTGTGGGTTATGGTATCCCAACCATGATTAGAGGTTAGCTGATCTGTTGCATCAGGAACTAAAGTTACCTGATGAGGCTTAACGGCCAGTACAAGGTCGACAAATTTTTTCTCGTCGCAATTACCTTCAATATTAAATTCGGTAGTTACAATGTCTTTCAGGGCATAAACATCACTATAACGTATATGGCGCTCATCAGGGCGCGGATGTACTGTTATACCTTGTGCACCAAAGCGTTCACAGTCTTTTGCTACCTGTAAAAGATCAGGGTTGTTACCTCCGCGAGAATTACGGAGCGTGGCTACTTTATTGATGTTTACTGAGAGACGTATCATTGCGAGCAAATATTATAAATGTATACTGCTTAAACAATGCAAACGTATTTATAATTACTTTTGATTTAGGAATGATAAAATTGCTGTAATTACTTCACCAGTAAATTAGGATAATCAGAAATTATCCCGTCAACACCCAAAGCTTTCAATGCAGCAATTTCTTCAGAAGTGTTTACGGTCCACGGTACTATTTTAATGCCTTGAGCATGGCATTGCTGTACCATATTGGCAGTAACCAACTTATAAGCAGGGCTAATAATGTAAGGCTTGTAACCAAGTTCGGTTATATACTCATCTACTGATTTCGGACTATCAACCAAATAAGAGGTTTTTACCTGCGGATATTTTTGATGAAGCAATTGTATGGTACGCTTATCAAACGATTGTACAACTACATAAGGTGTTATTTTTTTGCGCTCAATAACTTTTATCAGTTGTTGCACAAACTCTACGGGTGCAGGGTTATAAATATGATCGCCTTCAGGCTTGCTTTTAGTTTCAACGTTATAAAATATCTGTGGCTTGCCTTTGGCCTTGAGATACTGCTGAACGCTATCGATTACGGCCTCCAGCAATGGAATATATACCTTAATTTTCTTTTGCTCCGGAAACTTGCTGTAAGGTTTGCTGCCAACATCAAACTTTGCAATGTCGGCATAATTCATTCTGAACAGTGCCTGTTGGTGGGCTTCATCCTTACTCATTTCTTTACCATCAGGCGTAAGGGTAAATAAAGGGTTAAATGTATCATCATGTGATAGAATCACCTTACCATCGGCTGTTATGTGCGTATCCATTTCAAGCGTGGTAACACCCAAATCAATAGCGTTCAACATAGCCGGAATGGTGTTTTCAGGCATCAATCCCCGGCCGCCGCGGTGAGCCTCAATATCAAATTTGGGAAATGCCTGGGTTGCCTTTTGCGCAAAGGCGCTTAGGCTGGCGAGTGAAATAATAGCTATGCCGGTCAGATGCTTTTTCATATAGATATGTATAAACTGGTAATAAAAAATGTCATTCCGAAAGACAGCGAGGAATCTTGTTCGAGGATGCGGTACGTATGAACAGGATTTCTCGCTATCGCTCGAAATGACAATGCGGGCATATTTATGAGCTGTAAAAGGTTCTACGCTTCTATTTCGCGCTCATACTTATCGCCAAAGCGGTCAGTAGCCACTACTTTTATTTTCTTGCCTTCTTTCATTTTGGCAACAAACAGGTGCTTGGTTTCGCGTGGCTCAGGGAAGGTACGGCCGGCCGGTAATTTATCGCCCAGGTACAGCTTGGTAGCTATTGGATCAAGGCCGGGCTCGTTTTTCATCACACCTTTATATTGCCCGTCTATCCAGTACTCCACCTTCCATTTCGGATCCCAGTTATACACATTGGCAAATGCTTTTCCTTCCTCGTCAATGTGTAACGATAACTGGTTCGATTTATCGGTATCCATGCTCTTATAATACCACTTCATGTCGTTACCCTCAACGCTGTAAACAGCGTAACCGCGCGGACAGCCGTCTTCACAAACAGGGCCTGTCCACCATGCACCACATACGGTGCCATGATTATGTTCGTAAATATTACCGTCAACGTTGTTTTCGTTGTAGTGGGTATGACCCGACATGATATGCACGTTTTTAAACGGCCGTAGTAAGCGGTACAAATCTTTATTGTTTTTTACCTGATTGTAAACCGGTATATGCAGGCAAATAATGAGAAGTGCATCCTTTTTAACGTACTGTAAATCTTTTTCAAGCCATTCCAGCTGCTCTTCAGTTATATAGCCGTCATACTCGCGTTCGCGGCCCAAGTAGCGTACATCATCGATCATTACGTAGTGTGCCCGGCCACGGTTAAATGAGTAGTAAGTAGGTCCGTATTGCTTTTTGAAGGTACGGTCTGAAGTTTCATCGCCGCCCTGGCGGTAATCCATATCATGATTACCTAAGCCCTGAAAGAATGGCACACCAATTTGGCCAATGGCTTTGTCATAATCATTGAAAAACTCAAGGTTGTCCCAGGCTAAATCGCCCACTCCTATACCATGCACCAACTGACCGGCTAATGATTCAACTGTTTTACGGGTATCGGGTACTGATTGCGCCATCATTTGAGCAACGTCTTTTTTGTTACGCACCTGCGGATCGGCCCAAACAATGAAGGTATGTTTGTTATCATTTTGCTTTAGCGGCACCAGCTCAAAGTTCAGATTATTGCCCTCACTTAAACGACGGTAATGCCGGGCAATAAATTTTTCGTGCGGAAACTCATAACCCGATGGTATGCTGATAAAAACAAATTCGGCCTTTGGAGCGGGAGTGAGTTGATAGCTTCCATCGGCACGGGTAGGTACAATACTAAACCCATCTGAAATGAGCACATTAGCCAAAGGCTTTCCGTTAGCAGTTACCTTACCAGTAACCGCCGCCGGGCGGTTAAAGCCAAAGGTATTTCTAAAACGAAGGGTTAACGCGCCGGTAATAACCAGCGACCGTTGTATGAATAATCTGCGGTTCATAGTGAATAATTAAGCCAGGCAAACCTTTACAAATTTGCCTGGCTGAACGTATTAATTTACAATTTTGGTGAAGGTATCGCCAACCTCTAAAGTGGTAACTGGCGATGTAGGGGTTAATGGTATACTGGTTAAAGTTCGTGGTGTAGTCCACCTGCCTGATACGGCATCGTACACGCCACCCAACTGTACAAAGTTTTCGTTTGCAGGCAGTCCTAATTTTTGCGTATTGGTACCTGAACCGTAGAAGTTTTGTAGAGCTCCACTTATAGGGTTAATAGTGCCATAGTAATCGGTATTGGTAACACGGTAGCCAATTTCGGGCGGACCAGCCGAGTAAAAGTTACCGGCACCACCGTACATAATAACATCTAACGGCACCGTTGACCCATCAACAGTAGTGCCTTGAAACACAGCTATACCAGCAATGTTACCGCTGTTAGCAAGCAGATTAGTTGTAGCGGTACCAAAATCGGCACCGTTCACATTAGAGTATAATGTGCTGTTTGCCCAAACAGAACTGCTCATATCAGTTGAATTTGCTCCGAAGATATTTTTGTTGCCGCCTACATAAAAATACTGTCCTTTTTTAACTGTTCCGGATGTAAGGTTAAATTTATAAGAACGTGTGCCACCAATAGCCCAGCCGTTAACCGGTACCGGACCCGAACCTGCATTATTACAAGTAACCAACGAAAAATTAGTAACGGCAAAATCAATATCGCGCGTGGCTTTAAGTTGTATATACTCATAGTTATTATCAGCACCAGTTGGATTGGTTAGGTAGCCGGTTATGATTACTGCTGATGGCCTTATTAGCGGTAATGGACGAATTTCGTTTATACGGCGTGGCCACAGTTGTATTTTACCATCAGTACCGGTAACTGCTATACCTATAAAATTTGCGTTGGCCGGTAATTGGGTAGTGGCAAATGTTGCATTAGCTTCGGTATGCAAAGTCATTTTTGCGAAACCGTCATTTATAACTTTATCTCCGGCATAAGTATCACCTGCTACAGGTTCCGGTTCGGTTATGGCATTGCTTATTGATATCAGTGTACTCTCATAACTATCAGGGGCAGCTGCAATGGCTGCAGTGTTTGCCGCACGTACGTTATAAGAATTTACACGCCCAAGCTTGGTTACGTTAGCTTCCGGAACATTGGTAACCGATAAAGTACCATTCACCCGCGTTAAAGTTGCACCCGTTACAACAACCTGTACCGAATCACCGGCCTGGTAATTAGTTGCGGCAGCGCCCATAACCACACTTATTCCCCTTAAAAGTTTATTACGGCCGTAGTTTTGTATAACTACTTTACCTGATGGTTGATTACCCTGTGCAGGTTCAGATATAACAACGCCAACAAATTGCTTGGCGCCGCCAAGGTTTTCTTCATTTAATATAACATCACTACCCTTGTAAACTGCCCGTAAATCTAAAACAGCTATGGTAGGCCCCGGTACACCGCCGGGATAATTGTCTTTTTTGCAACCGGCAAAAACTGCCGCTGCAATTACAATCATAAACAAATGTATCTTTTTCATTATGTCTTGATATTTGTAATTACTTAAGTGAATAATTAAGGCTTTTGCCACCAAACCTGTGTGCTTATCACATCAGGGCCTTGTGCCGCTACAGCAAGCTTGTAATTAACAGGGTTGGCTGATTGCAGGTAAACCGGGTAGGTTAACCTTGCAGGCATTACACCGTTATTACGCAACCCGTTGCCTTTAGGCAAAATGGGGTGCCCCGTACGGCGGTACTCAAACCACTGCTGAAAATCAGTGTAAAACATGGAGTAATATTTTTGCAGGTGTATAAGCTCCATTTTCTGATCGATGGTAGCATCATTTTTCCAGGCAATGTCTGCTCCCTGCAGGTAGGTATCAACATTGAAAACGTAGGTTGGAAGCCAAAATGTTATACCTGCAGTTACACCGTTTTTATAGTAAGTTTCGGCAGCATTGCTTATCCAGCCTTTGGCGGCAGCCTCGGCCAGCAAAAACTGTAATTCCGAAAAGTTCATAATGTTACCCATCAGTGGCTCTGTCATGAGGGTTGTTGGGAAATTACTGTCGGTTGCATAAAAGTATGACTTACCGACCGTACCCTGACCAGGTGCATAACCACTCGGGATACCTACAAACGCTCCCTGATAAGGTGCAATTGACCAACGGTTTTGTGCTATACGCGGATCATTCCAGGTGGTGAGGTTACCAATAAAAAATTCGGTAATTGGCTGTGCTCTGAAATCCTGAGCCCTTACATTACCTATGTTGTTACCAACAAAAGGTGAAGTTAAAAAGTTAGTACCTGTCCACCTTAGCACCGCAGCATCATCATTGCTGGCCATAATAGGGTAGTCAGTAGCTTTTGTATCAACGATCTCCCTGATTTTAGCTATACACTGTGCTGATACCTCTGCTTTGCCCGAAAGGCGCATCAATAAACGCAGGTATAAGCTATTTCCAAAACGGCGCCATTTAGCGGCATTACCACCATAAACGGGGTCAATAGCACCTCCCGATATATTTGAGCCTTTGCCAAGTCGGGTATTAGCCTCTTCAAGCTTGTTGAAAATGTCAAGGTAAATGTCTTTCTGCCTGTCAAACCGTGGGGTGAAAATCACGCTGTCGCGTGCCTTTCCGGCTTGGAAATAAGGCACATCACCATAGGTATCGGTAAGCAGTGATGATATCCAAGACTGGCATATAAGTGATATACCCATGTAGGTTTCATTGTAGTTTGGCTCAACGCTGGCAACGCTATATATATCTTTAAAATTTACCAGCTGTGAGTACCAGCCATTCCAGGTATAATCACCAACGCTGTTGCGTATATCATACCTGAAAATACGTCCTTCGCTATCGCCTTGGTCAACAGTAACCTGCATTAGCTCATTGTTTACCGTGCGGCTGCGCAACATATTGTATGATACCGTATTTACCAGCGATGGACCTAATAACTGCTCGGGTAATACGTTTGTTAATCCGTTAGGATTGGTATTAATATCGATAAAGTCTTTTTTACACGATGTAGCAGCAATTGCAACACAGGCAATTATCAGCTTAATAAAGTGTGTATATCTTTTCATCTTAAAAAAATTATAAGCCAATAACTAAGTTGAAACCAAAGGTTCGGGTTGATGGGAATTGTGCCGTTTCAAAGCCCTGCACAATGTCAGTATCAGACAGGGTACCAAATTCAGGATCGAAAACAGGCCACTTGGTCCATATAAACAGATTTCGGCCGTAAACACCTGCAGTAAGGCGCTGTATGCCCAGCCTTGAGGTAAATTTGGGCGAGAAAGTATAATCAAGCCTGGCCTCGCGAAACTTTAGGAAGTCGGTTGAGAACGTATTCCCCTCAGCATTGTCAATACCGTAATGCGAGCGGTAGTAGTTATCAATATCATTAGCCACTACGTTGTTAGGACGGTAACTACCATCGGCGTTTTGAATTACACCGTTACCAATAATACCGTTATAACGACCCGGAAGCGTGTTGGTAGTTTTACCCTGCTCGGCAAGCTTGTAGTTTGTTAACGAATAAGCTACTGCACCATACTGTGCATCAAATAACACATTAAGGCTAAAACGTTTATATTTAAAGGTTTGGCCCATGCTTGCACGCCATTTTGGAATGGTATTACCCAGGTATAAAACCTCGCTTGATAATTTAGCATAGCCGGTAGCAGGATCGTAAACTATTTGCCCGTCAGGTGCGCGTACATAACCACGGCCCCACATATCGCCCATACTACCGCCAATGTTGGCTACAATTTGCCCGCCGCCTACTGGTCCGTAGCGTATAACAAATGCACTGTCAACCTCCTTTATAGTGTTTTTGTTGGCCGAGAATGTACCAAATACCGTCCAGCTGAATGATTTTGAGTTTTTAACCGGCGTACCGTTCAATGAGATTTCTATACCCTGGTTGTTTACCCTTCCAAGGTTCACCACAGCATTTTCATAGCCCGATGCCCTGTCTAAGCGGCGGGTAAGAATCTGATCTTTTGTGTTACCGCTGTACAATGCTATATCAAAACCAAAGCGGTTATCAAACAATTTAGCTTCGGCACCTACCTCAAAAGTAGTGGTGCGTAACGGCTTAAGATCAGGATTGGTTAACGAACCCGGATTAACCGTACCCGGATAACCCGTTGAAGTAGCGTAGTTAAATACTGTGCGGTAAGGTGTGGTACCACCGCTGCCTACCTGTGCAAATGAAGCTCTTACTTTAGCGTAGTTGAAAGCTGATGGCAGCTTAAATGCTTCAGAAGGCAGGAAGCTTACACTGGCCGATGGATAAAAGAACCCAACATTACTGGTACGTGTTCTGGTAGCCAGTGTACTGTTCCAGTCCTGGCGGGCAGTTAAATCTAAAAACAGGT
The DNA here is from genome assembly GCF_913773635.1 of uncultured Mucilaginibacter sp. GTDB lineage: Bacteria > Bacteroidota > Bacteroidia > Sphingobacteriales > Sphingobacteriaceae > Mucilaginibacter. Next base: position 180,065 of record NZ_CAJYGQ010000007.1, on the reverse strand, counting down.
ATTCCTTGTAGCTTGTTGATAACAAGCCGTAAAAGCTGTTAAGCGCATAACGCTCTTTATACGGAAGCGCAATGCGGGTACCTCCTTTAGCGTTAGCCATAGTATACAGGCCAGGATAAACCAATGAGTCGGCACGTACCTCATCACGGTTGTAAGTGTTACGCAACATACTACCACCTGCCGTTGCTGTTACAGTTAAATCTTTATTTACTTTTTTGTTATAACGTAATAAGAAATCGCCGCCGGCTTCTTGCGAGAATATGTTTTGGGTACGGAATGAGCCTTTAGGGTATTTACTTCCGGCATCATACGGGCGCTCCTGGGCACGCATCTCATAACCCATATCAAGCGTTGCCCGCAGGCTTAAGCTTAACTCTTTGGTAAAATTGTAAGTACCCTGCAGGTTACCTGTAATTGAGTTACGGTTTGAGCGGTTGATGAACTCGTATGATACCGCATAAGGGTTTTCAGGGAATGAGCTGAAAGGGTAGAATATTTGACGACCGGTTTGACCGTTGCGCCAGTAGTTTTTCAACCAGTTTAAATCGGCATTTGGCTGCCAGAATATGTACCAGTACATTAATGACTGGTTACCATAACCTGCACCCGGCAAGTTATCGCTCGATTTGTTATTGTAGTTTACCTTTGATGATATCGCAAGCTTATCATTCACCTTAGTATTTACAGATAGTGCAATGGTATTACGGCCATAACCGGTATTTGGTGTAATCCAGCTGTTACGCACGTTGGTTGCCGAAAAACGGGCTGATGTTTTATCATTACCGCCATCAATACTTACCGAGTTGGTATAAGTATGTGCAGTTTCAAAAAACTGGCGGCTTTGGTTTTTGTAAGGCACCCAGGGCGTACGTACGGTTGACTGTGCCTGCGTTACCGGATCAAGCTGATAGAACATCTGACCGTCAAACTTTGGCCCGTAAGCCGAACTTGTTGCACTGGTGCTGGCACCATCGGGCCCGGCACCGAATGAGTAATAGTTTAAGCCGGCAGTTCCCTGGCCATATTCATACTGTAAATCGGGCCAGCGGTTAACCGTTTCCAGGCTTAAGTTTGAATTAATGGTTATACCCAAACCTTTACGTTTAGGACTGCCCGATTTTGTAGTTATAATAATAGCACCGTTAGCACCGCGCTGCCCGTACAAAGCCGAGGCACCCGGGCCTTTAAGCACAGTGACTGTTTCAATATCTTCGGGGTTTATGTCATTAATATTACTTCCGTAATCGGCAGGCAAGTTATCGCTCGACGTAGCGTAAACCGACTCGCCTGCGTTACCTGTACGCCTTCCGCTACCCTGGTTTATAACAACACCATCTACCACAATCAATGCTTCATTATCACCGGTAATGTTGTTTTCGCCGCGTAATATAATTTTGTTTGATCCTGTTGGTCCGCTGTTTGACCTTACCAGGTTCAAACCTGCTACTTTACCTGATAATGCATCGGTCCAGTTGTTAGAAAGTGCATCCGTCAGCTGTTCGCTTTTCACAACGGTTGCCGCATACCCTAATGATTTCTCTTCGCGTTTTATACCTAACGCTGTTACTACTACTTCTTGCAACTCACTTGCACCGCGCTTTAGGCGTACAACCATATTATTTTGGCTGCTGTTATATTTTGCAGTTTGAGAGGTGTAGCCTATGTAACCAACGGTAACCATACTGCCGGCCGGAACGTTGATGCTGAACTGCCCTGCGGTATTTGTTACTGCCAGTGTACGTTTTTGATCGTTACTGATAGTTACACCTATAAGCGGTTGCTGGTCATCATCATCAATTACGGTTCCTCTTATTACCACGTTATTGCGGCTCTCGGCAGCAACCAATAGAATGTTTGATCCTGATGGTTTAATAGTAAAATTTGTGCCTCTAAGCAGCAGGTTGAGTGTTTCCTGTACGGTGCGCTCAGCACGGTTTAACGTAACGGTACGTTTATCATTAAAAGCCGAGTTGTTGTAGCTGATTGTTACGCCGCCCAGCTTTTCAATTTGGTTGAAGGCTGCTTTAATTGTAATGCCGCCCGCCCCGAAAGTTATCTTTTTGTTAATGGTTTGCGCATACACATTAGCAAGCGCAAATGCCATTTGAAAAAAAACCACAATGGCCAATAACCATGATTTTTTCATATATTTACTTAATTTATACTTATTTAGTCGTGAGTTTAAATTTTTGGAGCCGGGAGTTGTTACCAGCAACCACCTGGCTTTTTTATTTAAAAAAAGGGATAAAGGAAAAGTCTATCTCATTATGCTTCCTCCTTTTTGATTGGTGTTTGTAAAGAAAAACTGATTACCCTTTTGCGTATAAGCAAGGCCGGAAAGCTCACTTAGGGTTTGCATTACCTGTTTTAGCGAAACATTATCAAATTTTGTTGTAAGCTTTACGTGCCCTTGCTCAGGGTCGGTAAAATCAATATGTACGCCGTAATGATGCTCAATTGATTGTGCAATATCTTTTAGGGCAGTATTGTAAAAGCTTAAGTCGTTATTTATCCAGCCGCTTACTGCATGTGCATCGGTTTGCCCAAATGCATATAAACCGTTAAGCGTGTTTATTTCTATCTGCTCATCAGGAGTGAGGTACTTTACCAGCTTTCTTTTTCCGTTTACTGTGGCCAAAACTCCAACCTTGCCGCTGTTAACGGTAACGGTTACTTTTTGCTGGCTACTGTAAGCTTTTACATTAAATGAGGTACCAAGTACCACGGTTGAAATTTTGCCGCTGTTTACTATAAATGGTTTGGCTTGATGCACAACATCAAAAAAAGCTTCTCCGTTCAACTGTACATTGCGGGTTTTGCCATCAAAACCCTTGGCAAACTTTATTTTGCTACCGCCGCTCAGGTAAACTACAGAACTATCGGGCAGGTAAACTTTTGTATGGCGGCCATTAACACTTTTCACTTCGGCATATTCAATTGATGTAAATGCGTTAAGCATGTGCTTATACCATGCTAATGTAGTAGTACAAACAGCCAGCAGGATTGCCGCTGCAGCAAGCCACTTATACCTTAGTATGCGGGTGTTTTTAGCTTTTAAAGGTTGATTTATATATTGCTGTATGCCAGCCCAGCTTTTTTGTTGATTAAGCGGCTGAGCGGTATAAGCTTTTGAAGCTTCAAGTATTTGAATGGTTTCACTAAACTGCGCAAGATTTGCAGGACTTTCCTCAATCCACTCGCGCAATTGCGTCAGGCCTTCATCGCTGATGGTCTTTTCAAAATAAGCTGTAATTAAACGATAGCTTTGCTCTTCCATTAATCTGTTTCTACACTAAAGACAGATTTAAGCAGTGCGTATACGTAGCGGATTACGTTATGAATGCGTTAAGAAATGGTTAATTACTCGCAGCCGAATTGTAAGAATCTTTTAATAACAGCCTGAGTTTTTTTACTGATTGATAAAGGGTGGTTTCAACCGTACGCACTGAAATATCTAAAATGGCTGCTATCTCGTGCTTGCTTAAATTATCAACATGGCTCATCAGCAACACTTCCCGCTGTGATGTAGGTAAGGTATCAATTAGTTTAAGTATTCTGTTGTATGACTCGCGCCCGGTGATAATGTTGAGTGGCGTGAGCTCATCTGCTATGTTACTTAACTGATGAGCTACCTCATCAATTGGTTCAACAACAAGTTTCTTTCTTTGTAATTGGTTAATGGAGGCGTTACGTATCGAAACCGATAGATAGCCTTTGACGTTTTGCAAATTGAGGTCGTTGCGGGTATCCCATAATTTCATAAACATATTAGCAACAACTTCCTCTGCTATCTCAAAATCTTTGGTGTAAACAGCACTTAGCTGGCACAAACTTTTGTAGTAACGATTAAATAAATTTTCAAGAGCCAAATGGTCGTCTACCTTTAAAAGGCCCACTAATTCCTCGTCGCTTAATTGCAGGTACATGCTTGAGTTCGTATGTTAAGATTTACCAATTACAAAATTGCCCACAGCATGTTAAGGCATTATTAATTACACATCATGCTTGCATTACTAATTTGGCAATTAATCTTACTCCAAACAGCGTTACTTTCTTCAACATGGAAGTTTTGATAATAAATTATAAATTTTGGCGGTAGAGGCGATTTTTAAAGTTACAGCTCTTAATTTTAAAGGATAGATAAATTAACGCAGGGCTAACAAATACTTAAAATGAAATAATTAAAACTTTTACTTTTTAACCGGATTATAATTTCTGATTTTCGCCATCGTTTAAATGCGAAGCCTCCTTTAGATAATGATATTGAACAAAATTGTCCTGGCCGGTACACTTGCCATTAGCGTATTGGCATCGTGTTCCAATTCTTCTTCAAAAAATGGTGTAAAGAATACCGACAAACCCTTTGAGCCTCAAAAGCTTCTTAAATACGACGCAAAAGATGCAGACCAGGAAGTGGATGCATTTATGCAACGCCTGCATAAAAAAAGTGCCTTTAACGGCAACGTTCTGGTAGCTAAAAAAGGTAAAATTATTTATGAAGGTGCTTTTGGCTGGGCAAATCATCTCACCCGCGACAGCTTAAAGCTCGACTCGAAGTTTGAACTGGCATCCGTATCAAAAACCATGACCGGTACCGCCATTATGATGCTTTGGGAACAAGGAAAGCTAAAGCTTGACCAGGATGTACGCGATTTTTATCCTAACTTTCCGTATGAGGGTGTAACCATACGCCTGCTGCTTACGCACCGCTCGGGCATGATGAACTATGTTTATTTTATTGACGGCCTGTACCGTAAAGAGCACCGCGATCAAAAAAAAGGCATTACAAACCAGCAGGTGATGAATTTAATTGCAGAGTATAAACCTGCACCGTTTAATAAGCCCAACGTGCGCTTTTTATATAATAACTCCAACTACATGGTGTTGGGTGCCATTATTGAAAAAGTTACCGGCATGCCATACGCTCAATTTATGCAGGAAAACATTTTTAAACCATCGGGCATGACGCATACAGCAGTTTACTCTAAAGCTGTTTATGATAAAATACCGGCAGATGTTGTAGGCCATGACCGTAACAGCTGGCGTTATTCAGTAGCGCAAAACTTTTTAGATGGTCCTGTTGGCGATAAAGGCATTTACAGCACCATCGGCGATTTATATTTATTTGACCGGGCGCTAAGGGCGGGCAGACTATTGAAACCTGCAACACAAGATTCAGCTTATAAAGCACAGGTGCAACCACTAATTCGTGGTCATTTTAGTTACGGATACGGTTGGCGGATATTTGAAAGCTCAAAAGACAAAGTAGTATACCATACCGGCTGGTGGCATGGCTTCAGGCATATATTTTTGCGCGACCTTAAAAACGATGTCACCATTGTGTTGTTAGGAAACTTAGTAAACGGCAGCTTGCTGCATTTAGACGACCTATTTAAAGCAACCGGTATGCCCGTTGTGCGTAAAGATGCATACAAAGGTACCGGCGAAACAGCAGAGGATTAACATTTATGAGTGGTTGATCAATCAGAAGCTTTGACTATCTTAACCGATGTTGACTTTACCAACCACCCATTAATCAACTTATAATTCAAACCATATGTTCGATAAACTATTTGAGGCTCAGCAAAAAGCTGGCGAAATGAAAAAACGCCTGGATGGTGTTACTGTAAGCGGCAGTGTTGAAGGTGGCAAAATAACCGTAACCGCCAATGCAAATAAGGTAATACAAAACATTGCTATTGACGAGGCTTTTATGAAAGAGGCCGATAAAGAAGAGCTTGAAGAGCTAATGGTATTAGCCGTTAACAAAGCATTAGAGCAAGCAGAAAACGTAAGCCAAACCGAGATGGCCGCCATGACAAAAAACATGTTTGGCGACTTAGGTGGCATGTTTGGCCAATAATCACAATAAATTTTGTGCTTAAACAACTACGCTATTATTTTGCTTTAAACATTAAACAAGCTAACTATGAAACTTACCTATTACGGCCACTCAACGGTTGAGATTCAAACCGGTGGTAAAACTCTGTTATTTGATCCGTTTATAACGCCTAATGAACTGGCAAAGCATATTGATGTTAACGCATTGAAGCCAGATTACATACTGGTATCGCACGGGCACGGCGATCATGTTGCCGACTTGCTTCCTATACAAAAGCAAAGCGGTGCCAAAGTAATTTGCATTGCTGAAATAGCCGGCTGGCTTGGAAATAATGGTGTGCCCGATGCCCATGGCATGAACATTGGCGGCAGCTTTAATTTTGATTTTGGCAAAGTGAAAATGGTATATGCCCTGCACTCCAGTTCGATGCCTGATGGCAGCTATGCAGGCGTACCTGCAGGCTTTGTAATTTACGCCGAGGGCAAGAAAATTTACTTTGCCGGCGACACCGCCCTTACCTTTGATATGAAATTGCTGGCCGAAGAAGAGCTTGACTGGGCTATATTACCTATTGGTGATAACTATACAATGGGTATTGAGGATGCTGTTAAAGCCTGTGATTTTATTGCCTGTAAAGATGTGGTAGGCGTACACTATGATACTTTCCCGGTTATAAAAATCGACAAGAACGAAGCAAAAGAAAAATTCCTTAAAGCCGGCCTTAACCTAAAGCTTCCGGCAATTGGTGAGAGCATTGAGCTATAATTAACGTTGCTTTAGCAATGTTATAAAAGCGGTAGACTGGCAAATTATCATAGAGATAAATATCTTTGCAGGCTACCGCTTTTTTAATTAAAACATAATAGAAATTGAATATCGAACAGGACAACCATCAACATCAAACTGCACCACAATTAGAAGTTTGCTTAACACCGGCTTTAATACCACTGTACAAGGTTGAAAACTCAATTGTGGTTATCATTGATATATTTCGTGCTACCACATCTATTTGCTATGGTATTGAAAATGGTGCCGAAGCAATTATACCTGTTGCCGAAGTAGAGGAATGTGCTGCTTACCGCGAAAAAGGTTTAGGCTACTTACTGGCTGCCGAACGTAACGGCGAGGTTGTTTCAGGTTTTGATTTCGGGAACTCGCCTTTTGCCTACACGCCCGAAAAGGTGAACGGTAAAACTGTTGTGTTAACAACAACTAACGGCACTCACGCCCTGCATTTATCGCGCAAAGCCAAGCGTGTGGTTATTGGCTCTTTCCTTAACCTTACAGCACTTTGCAACTGGTTACGAACACAGAATGAGAATATACTGCTGGTGTGCTCGGGCTGGAAAAATAATTTCAACCTGGAAGATACCCTTTTTGCCGGTGCAGTTGTAGATCAACTTAAAGATTTGCAGTTTAAACTGGATGACCCGGCCATTGCTGCCAATGACCTGTTTCAGCTGGGTAAAAACGATATTACCCAATACCTTAAGAAAACATCTCACGGCGAACGCCTTAAAAACCTAGGTATTGAAAAAGATATTGCCTTTTGCCTTCAAATAGATTTAACTACCGCTATCCCGGTATTAGAAGGTGAAAAATTAGTTAAACTTAGTGTATAGAAGAATATGATGCCGGTTTCACCGGCATCAATATTTTACATTAATACGTTGCTTTATGGCGCTGAAGTAATAACTTTTTTGCTTCTCCTTTTGCGTAACCAAATGCGCGCTAGCCATACAATTACACCAATAACCAATAATACAGGCCATAATGTTATTATACCAAAGAACAAGCCTTCAAGTAACTCCCAACTATCGCCAAGGGCACGTTTAAATTTATAGCTAAAACCATTGCCACTACCACCCTTAATGGCGGTCTCGGTAAAGAAGGTGACATCCAATGAACTGTAGGCAACTTGTTTATTGAGGTAGTTTAATTGTCCTTGCGTAGCTTCAATATTGGTGCGGATTTCGCTCAGTTTGTTTTCAACCTCCAGTACATCTGCCATTTTAGAGGCTTTTTGCAGCAGGTCTTTATACCGGTTCTCCAACAATTTTTGGTTGTTAAGACGGGTAGTAACATCAATTTACTCAGTGGTTACATCTCTCGACGATATATTTTTCGACTCAATGCGGTCAGCTGATGTTGATACGGTGTTCAAAAACTTTTCAAAGTTTTGAGCAGGGATGCGTACGCTCAACGTGTATTCTTTACGATTTACCTCGCTGTTGTTGCTTTCTCTTTCTTCCCCTACATAACCACCCAATCTTTTTAAGCTATCAGTAATAATCTTACGTGTAGCTTTTATATTATTGGTTTCAAAAACAATTGAGCCTTCTTTGATAATCTTTTTGTCTATGACACTAGTACTATTAACTTCGGGAGGCATCTTAACTGCATCTACCTTATCGGTCTCTCTAAGAGGAGAACTTGCCGGTGGAGGGGCCGCTAAAGCCATCTCCTGAGTTTGAAAATCAGCTTGTTTACTGTTGTTTTTACAAGCAAACAAAGTGTTGATTAAAAACAAAGTCCAAATTAACTGTCTCATGTAATTATGGTTTAAGTTTCTCGTTATTACGATGGCGCTCGGTATCGCGTATTGTTTTTTTGTCAAGGTTTTTTTCCAGTGCCTCGGTAAGGTCAATACCGGTTTGGTTGGCCAGGCAAATTAATACAAAAAGCACATCGGCCATTTCATCAGCCAAATTAACCTCGGTGTCCGATTTTTTAAATGACTGCTCACCATACTGCCTGGCCATAATACGGGCAACCTCGCCCACCTCTTCCATAAGCATAGCAGTATTAGTTAGTTCGTTAAAATAACGTATACCGGTAGTATTTATCCACTTATCAACCAGTTCCTGGGCCTCTTTAATTGTCATAGTTTAAAAATAGCAGTATTTGCTGCATTTGATGATTACAAGCGTTATTAAAAGTTATCCCTGTCTTTGGTATCCATCACAATAGTCACGGGCCCATCGTTAACAAGGCTTATTTTCATATCGGCACCAAATACGCCGTTTTGGGTTAGGTGGCCTGTAAGGTTATTAAGTATGCTTATCATTTGCTCGTAAAGCGGTATAGCCTTATCCGGCCGGGCTGCACGTATAAACGACGGACGGTTACCTTTTTTAGTTTGCGCAAACAGCGTAAACTGTGATACCAGCAGTATGCGGCCATCTACATCGGCTAATGCTTTATTCATGAGGCCACCATCATCACCAAACACACGCATACCCACAATTTTTTGAGCAAGCCATTGAGCATCTTCTATAGTGTCGGCATCTTCAATGCCTAATAAAACCAGAAACCCGGTTTTTATTTCACCGGTAATTTGCCCGTTAACGCGGCAGGAAGCTTCGGTAACTCGTTGTAGTACTGCTCTCATAAGTTGAGTATTAAATGCTCAAGTTGCAAAAATGTTGTTTATAAAAAAAGGCCGTTCTCTCAGCAGAACGGCCTTTCTATTTCATTAAACGTTAGTCACTATTCAATAACGCTTACTTTAATCATATTGGTTTTACCCTGAGCTGATATTGGCGTAGCGGCAGTGTTGATAACCACATCGCCTACTTCAACCAAATTCTCTGATTTAAGGATGTTGTTAACATCGGCAATGGTTTTATCTGTACTTTCTAGTTCATCGTAATAGAAAGCTTTAACGCCCCATACAAGGCTCAAAGAATTAAGCAACTGCCTGTTTGATGTAAAGATGTAGGTACTGGCTTTAGGACGATGGCTTGAAATTTCAAAAGCGGTGTAGCCCGAAAAAGTCATTGATACGATACCAACAGCGCCGGTATGCTCTGATAAATGCACTGCCGATTCGCAAACAGCATTACTTAAGCCATTAGCAGTTACGTTTTCACCGTAAACATCTTTAGCTTTATTAAACGGATAGCCAAGCTCTTCTACGTTACGAACAATTTTAGCCATCGTTTCAATAACAATTACCGGAAACTCACCTACCGACGTTTCACCGCTAAGCATAACAGCATCGGCCCCGTCTAATACCGAGTTAGCAACGTCATTCACCTCGGCACGGGTTGGGCGCGGGGTGGTAATCATGCTTTCCAGCATTTGGGTGGCTACAATTACCGGTTTTGAAGCTGCACGACATTTGCTCGCAATCATTTTTTGCAATAACGGAACTTCTTCCATGGGCATTTCAACACCCAGGTCTCCACGGGCAACCATCACACCGTCGGTAGCAGCAATAATCTCGTCGATATTTTCGATGGCCTCAGGCTTCTCAATTTTTGCAATAACGCGCGAAGCTTTACCGTTTTCGCGAATGATGCGTTTAAGGTCAATAATATCTTCGGCTTTACGAACGAAAGAAAGACCAATCCACTCCACATCGTTCTGTAGAACAAACTGCAGGTTAACCAAATCTTCCTCGGTTAAGCTTGGGATTGATACTTTGGTGTTTGGCAGGTTTACACCTTTACGTGATGTTAAAATACCACCGTGTACAACCTCACATAAAACGTTGTCTTTACGGTTGGTTTCAATAACGCGCAACTGTAATTTTCCATCATCTAACAAAATAATTTCGTTAACCTGTACGTCTTGAGGGAAGGTTTCGTAAGTGATGTAAATGTTGTTTTCGTCGCCAATACACTCGTTGGTAGTCATATTGATATGCTTACCATTAATAAGGTGAATACCGCCATCTTTAACCAGGCCTATGCGAATTTTAGGGCCTTGTAAGTCGGCCAGCATAGCAATGTTGGTTTTGTATTGCTCGTTAATCTCGCGAATGAGATTAATGGTTTTCTGGTGATCTTCGGGCTTGCCGTGCGAAAAATTAAGTCGGCAAACGTTTACACCCGCTTTCACCATAGCTAATAAAACATCTTTTTTTGCAGATGCCGGGCCCATGGTGGCCACAATCTTAGTTCGGTTATACGATAATTTCATATGTTGGTTTTATCTGGTCGTGTTAAATTAATGTTAGTGTGTAAATATTACACTTTTAAAACGCCGCTAAAATAACAGATTTTCCCGTGATTTTATCTTTTTAGGTTCAATCTTTACCGCGGCCATAATTTCGGGTATGCGATTTAGCTGGCTTATTACATTATTAAGGTCAGTATCATCAATAAAATTCTTGATCATAAAAAAGTAGTCCACCTCGCGCATTTCAGGTATTAAGAGGCCGTCAGAGCCTTTATTAGCAATAAAATAAAAATCGGTTTCGGTATTTTCCCAAACGTAATGGTAAATTGAAAACAGCGCAGGCTCGGTAATTCCCTGGTAAATATCAACGGCCAGGTCGGGTTGTTTTTTAAAATTGAAGTTGAGATATTTATTGATAAAGTGACAAACCCGGTAGTCTTTCAAAGGGGTATTGATAGCAATCAGAACGAAGTCCAGTTCTATCTCAAACTTTAAAACCTTTTTTGTCAAAACTATATATTAAATATTTTGAGTGGCAAAACTACTAACTGAAACCGTTGCATTAAAATTTTGTTGTATTAAGTGCGAAGATTTTAGATTTGATATTTAACTAAATTTATTTTTCTTTGCACAGAATTTTTATTTAATCATTTAACATAGATTATTATGTCTGATATCGCTTCAAGAGTAAAAGCAATCATCGTGGAAAAATTAGGTGTTGACGAAAGTGAAGTTACACCTGAGGCAAGCTTCACCAACGATTTAGGTGCTGACTCATTAGACACCGTGGAATTAATCATGGAGTTTGAAAAAGAGTTTAACGTAGCTATTCCTGATGATCAGGCCGAAACTATCGGTACTGTTGGCCAAGCTATTGCTTACCTGGAAAAAAACGTTAAATAAGCACTCCTCAATAATATTTAATGGAGTTTAAACGAGTAGTTGTAACCGGACTTGGTGCGCTTACTCCGATAGGTAATTCGGTTTCAGAATACTGGAACGGATTAATTAACGGAGTAAGCGGCGCTGATTTTATCAAAAGTTTTGACGTAATGCATTTCAAAACAAAATTTGCGTGCGAGGTTAAAAATTTTGATGCCGATGCTTTTCTGGGCCGCAAAGATGCCCGTAAGCTCGATCCTTTTGTTCAGTACGCTTTATACTCCACCGAAGAGGCGGTTAAAGATGCAGCGTTAGATTTTGAAAAGCTGGATACCAACCGTATCGGTGTGATATGGGGCTCGGGTATTGGCGGTTTAAAAACATTTTTGGATGAAGTGGTAAACTTTGCCAAAGGTGACGGTACGCCGCGTTTTAACCCGTTCTTTATTCCTAAAATGATAGCTGATATTGCCCCGGGGCACATCTCTATCAAATATGGCTTACGCGGACCAAACTTTACCACAGTTTCGGCATGTGCTTCGTCAAACAACTCATTGATAGATGCTTTTAACTACATCAGGTTAGGTAAAGCAAATATGTTTATCAGTGGTGGTTCTGAAGCTATCATTAACGAAGCCGGTATTGGTGGTTTTAATGCTATGCACGCTTTAAGTACCCGTAATGAGGACCCGGCAACGGCATCAAGGCCGTTTGATCTTGACCGCGACGGCTTTGTCGCAGGTGAAGGCGCAGGCACCATTATACTTGAAGAGTTAGAGCATGCCAAAGCCCGCGGAGCTAAAATTTATGCCGAAATGATGGGTGGTGGCATGAGTGCCGATGCTTATCACATGACAGCTCCACACCCTGAGGGTATGGGCGCTGCGCTAGTAATGAAGGCAGCACTTGAAGATGCCGGGATGACACCTGCCGACATTGACTATGTGAATGTTCACGGTACATCAACTCCTATAGGCGACCCTCAGGAGGTTAAAGCTATACAAGATGCATATGGCGATGATGCCTTCCGCGTTAATATCAGCTCAACCAAATCCATGACCGGTCACTTATTAGGTGCAGCTGGTGCTGTTGAAGCAATTGCAGCTATTTTGGCTGTTAAAAATGACATTGTACCGCCAACTATTAACCACTTTACTGACGATCCGGCTTTTGATTCGCGTATAAACTTTACGTTTAACCAAGCTCAAAAGCGCGTAGTTCGTGCTGCTCAAAGTAACGGTTTTGGCTTTGGAGGCCACAATGCATCAGTTATCTTCAAAAAATACGAAGAATAATAAAATCGTTTTACATGCCTGTAAGCCGCTTATATAAGCTATACTTATCTCCGCACCGTAAATACGTCAAAACTTTAAAGAATTTGCTCGGCTTTGTGCCGGGCAATTTGTCTTTATACCGTTTGGCTTTCAGGCATAAATCTGTAGCGCAAGCTGTAAAAAAAGGTGTTAAAAACAGTAACGAGCGTTTAGAGTTTTTGGGGGATGCAGTTTTAGGCAGCGTAGTGGCCGAGGTGCTTTTCAAAATGTACCCCTATCAAGACGAAGGCTTTTTAACAGAGTTACGCTCAAAAATTGTAAGCCGCAATAATCTTAACCAGCTTGCCCGCAAATTGGGCTTAGATGGGCTTATACAGTACGATAACCGCATGGTTAACTCAACCCGGCAGGGATCATTGCTGGGCGATGCATTTGAGGCACTTATAGGTGCTGTTTATTTGGATAAAGGTTACGATTTTACCCGCGGTTTTCTCATCAACCGCATTATCAAAGCCCATATTGATATTCATACTCTTGAGCAAACCGAAACCAACTTTAAAAGCAAGTTGATTGAATGGTGCCAGCGTCACGGTAAAGATGTGTTATTTGAACTCACCCTCAATCAGGATGGAGAAAGCAATAAGCTTTTTACTATTCAGGTGAACATTGATGGTGAGATAATGGGCCTGGGCAAAGAATTCAGTAAAAAGAATGCTGAAAAACTGGCCGCTGAAAAAGCCTGTGAAGCTTTAGGTATTTGACATACACTAACTCAAACGCCTCTCCAATTTTTACCTTACACTGCATCTATTGTGATGCACGGTAGCTTATCTCTACATCTAAAATATAAGCACAACATATTCACACCTTTTTATTTAAAGCTGCATTTGGATGATCAATTAAGCTTTCTTTAATCATTCAGGCTAGACAAATCCTTATAAAAAGCAAAGCCCCCTGATGGGCAGGGGGACTTTTACTAACCAATTATAAACCTAAATTATGAGAAGAGCTGTTGGGGAAGGATTCGAACCTTCACAGAGTGGTTAGCCCGAAGGTTTCCCATTATCTCCGCCACCGGGACAAGGAGGTGTGTCTGCCAAAAATTTCACCACCCAACAGTATTGTTTTTATTAAAGAACAAGAGATATTTTCCGTATCGCTTGATACAAAGTTAAGAGGCCTGTCAATTTCTTGCAAATATTTCAATAAAATATTTGCATTTTTATTCAAATTTTAATTATCCTTGTGTATAAATAAATTAATACGAATTTATGCCGCACAGAAAAGCCCAAAATTTAGAAATTGATAATTTAGATATTCAAATTCTGTCCATTCTTATGAAGAATGCAACCACTCCTTATACTGAAATTGCAAAAGATCTTATTGTATCGGGTGGCACTATACACGTACGCATGAAAAAACTTGAGGAAATGGGCGTTATTAAGGGTGCCAGCCTCGAAGTTAACCCTCAAAAGTTGGGTTTTGACGTTACTGCATTCTTAGGCATATACCTTGAAAAAGGCTCTCAGTACCACGAAGCTGTTAAAAAGCTTAAAGAAATTAATGAGATTGTGGAGCTACATTACACCACAGGCGAGTGGAGTATTTTTGCAAAAATTGTTTGCCATGATACTAATCACCTGCGTGAGGTATTGAACGAAAACATACAAAGCGTACCAGGTATTTCGCGTACCGAAACGTTCATATCTCTTGAAGAATCAATTAAACGCCAAATTACATTAGAGTAATTTTGTTGCGGCCACATAAAAGCAAATGCCCTGCTGTATTTTACAGCAGGGCATTTCTTAAAACATAGCAAAACAGCCTATTTAAACCTGGCTTTAAGTGCCGCCAGTTTACTTTGCATATCTGTTTCTGGTTCTTTTTTGTTGCGGTTTGCGTTGCTGTTTCCACCCACGGTAGCCTGCTTGCGGTTAGCACTGTTACCCGCTTTTTCGTCCCCTTTCATGCTAAGTGATATACGCTTGCGGTTTACATCCACCTCAGTTACGGTTACTTCAACCTGCTGGTGCACTTTTAATACCTCATTAGGGTCTTTAATGTAACGGTTGGTAATCTGACTTAAATGCACCAATCCATCCTGGTGAACCCCAATGTCAACAAAGGCACCAAAGGCTGTAATGTTGGTTACAATGCCCGGCAACTTCATACCAACTTTTAAATCGCTAATAGCGTTAACACCTTCGGTAAAGCTAAATGCTTCAAACTTTTCACGTGGGTCACGGCCTGGTTTGGCAAGTTCGGCCATAATATCATTCAGTGTAGGCAAGCCTACTTTATCTGATGTATATTTTTGCAGCGGGATGCTTTTACGCAACTTTTCATTAGTCATCAAATCGCGAATGGTGGCGTTGCTATCCTTAGCCATTTGCTGCACTAAGGTATACCGCTCCGGGTGAACACCGCTGGCTTCCAGCGGATTTTCAGAACCTTGAATACGTAAAAAGCCTGCTGCCTGCTCAAATGCTTTTTCTCCTAAACGTGGTACTTTTTTCAATTGCTCGCGGGTTTTGAATGCACCGTTTTGATTTCGGTACTCTACAATGTTTTGGGCCAATTGAGGACCAAGGCCTGACACATATGCCAAAATTTGCTTTGAGGCAGTGTTAAGCTCTACTCCTACCGCGTTTACACAACTAACTACGGTATCATCCAATGATGTTTGCAGTTTGCTTTGGTCAACGTCATGCTGGTATTGCCCTACTCCAATTGACTTTGGATCAATTTTAACCAATTCAGCCAGTGGGTCCATTAAACGACGACCAATCGATACGGCCCCACGAACGGTAACGTCCTTATCCGGAAATTCCTCACGAGCAACTTCTGATGCTGAGTAAATTGATGCTCCGCTTTCATTAACCATAACTATGGTTACACCAGGCAGGTTAAGGTTGCGTACAAAAGTTTCGGTTTCTCTGCCGGCGGTACCGTTGCCAATAGCAATAGCCTCAATTTTATAGGTCTCAAACAAGTGCTGAACAGTTTTTTCAGCCTCACGGGCTTGTCCTGCGCCGGTGTGGGGGAAAATAGCTGTGTATTCTAAAAGCTTACCCTGTTCATCTAAGCAAACTACTTTACAACCGGTACGGAAACCAGGGTCAATAGCCATAACGCGCTTTTGTCCTAACGGCGCAGCAAGCAATAACTGTCGCGCATTCTCGGCAAATACCCTTATAGCTTCTTCATCTGCCTTTTTCTTGGTAATAAGGCGAGCCTCGGTTTCCATTGATGGTTTAAGCAATCGTTTATAACCATCGGCTATAGCTAACCTTATCTGGTCGCTTGCTGAATTATTTGCTGTAACAAACGTACGGTCGAGCATAGCAATTGCATCGTCTTCAGGAGGCAAAATATCTAAATACAGTATCTCCTCCTTCTCGCCGCGGCGCATGGCCAATATACGGTGTGACGGTGCTGATTTAACTGATTCTTTCCAATCGAAATAATCTTTGTACTTAATACCCACCTCTTCTTTGCCCGGCGCTACTTTTGATTGGAATTCACCTTTTTCAATAAACAGATCGCGCATTTTGGCGCGAACCTCGGCATTTTCGCTAATGGTTTCGGCTATAATGTCGCGCGCCCCGGCAAGAGCTTCTTCGGGGCTGTTTACGCCTTTTTCGGCATCAACGTATTTATCTGCCTCTAACAAAAGGTCAACTTTATTTTGAGTGAAGATGAGGTCGGCCAAAGGCTGCAAGCCCTTTTCGCGGGCAGCAGTAGCGCGAGTCTTCCGTTTAGGGCGGTATGGTAAATACAAATCCTCCAATGCTACCATGGTTTCGGCAGCATCAATTTGTCCTTGTAACTCCGGCGTTAGTTTGCCCATATCGCTAAGCGATTTCAGGATGGCTTCGCGGCGTTTATCTAAGTCTCTTAGTTGTTGTATTCGGTCGCGTATGGCGGTAATCTGTACTTCGTCAAGGCTGCCGGTTAGCTCCTTGCGGTACCGTGAAATGAAGGGTACAGTAGCGCCCTCATCTAACAAGCTAACCGTAGCGGTAACCTGTTTCGAAGCTACGGATAGCTCTTGGGCAATTTTTAAATGATGATCTATCATGTATCACTATGCTTTTTCGGGATTGCGAAATTGAGGATATTTTGGCAAATATGAAAGCCAACAATATCCGTGAAGGGGAAGAACAAATTAACATTTGGTATCTTGCGCCTTAATTTTTGATTTCCCATCAGGAGGGTTAAGAATACTATATGGATGCACACCAAATGCGGTTGTTTGAATTTAAGCTGGAGGAGATATATAACCGTACTGAGTGGCTGCAGTATGAATTGCCATTGCAAAAATTTATAGCCTTATTTCCGATTGAGTATAAAGACGACAGGCCTCAACGTCCTGAAATGCCGGAGGAACCTGATTTGGACCGTGATACAAAGCTGGCTATTTTGGTAGCCTTTCGTGAGGCTTTCAGTTAAGACTTTTTTTGAGCTTTTTCATGCTTGGTTACTGCTATAACCATGGCACCAAGCAAGGTAGTAAAGCAAACAACGCCTAATATAGCCAAAGCAACCCGCCAGTTCTGATGCAGTAACATCCCTTTATAAATACTGCGAACGCCTACCACAATCATTCCTCCTATGATTATAAAAGGCACTATCAGTTTCTGCCGCATGGTTAAGTTACTTTTCATAACCTTAAATATAGGCTGCATTTAGTGTAAAAGCAAAACATAGGCTTAAATTGCGTAATTAGCCTTATAAATTGTCGCAAACACACCGCTTAACAACGGACGTAAGCAAGCATATTTGTATCAAACAATTATAACTATGGAAAAGCTAACGTTCAATGTTACCATCAATGCTTCGCGCCAGCAGGTTTGGAAAACTTTATGGAGCGATGAAACTTACCCGCAATGGACAGCTGCATTTTGTGAAGGCTCGCACGCAGTTACAAACTGGAAGGAAGGCAGTAAGGTATTGTTTCTTGATCAGCAGCAGAATGGAATGGTATCAGTAATAGCCAAACTAAGTGAGCCCGAATTTATGTCGTTTAAGCATATAGGCGAGGTAAAACAAGGCGTTGAAGATACAGAAAGCGAAGCTGTAAATACCTGGGCTGGCGCACATGAAAACTACACGTTAAGCGATGCGAATGGCAAAACCGAGCTTTTGATAGAGCTGGAAGGCGATGGCCTGCCCGATGAGTTTAAAACATTCTTTGCAGATACGTGGCCTGCGGCGTTGAATCTATTAAAACAAGCTGCTGAAAAAAATCCGGCTGAATAATTTAATATTGTAAAGCCATAGCAGTGGCATCAATATTAAGCACATGCGTAAAAGTATTTTATCTGGCCTAATTATATTACTAAGCGTAGGCGCATTTGCGCAAGACGACCGGGGTTACAAAATATATCAGTTCCCGGCCAATATGATACCCAAGATAGATGGAAAGACTGACGATTGGGATAGTTTCCCAAAAGAGTATATTGTTGGTACGGACCAGCTTTGGGATGATTCTAAACATTACCCTGCAGTCGATCCTAAAAATTTGGATGTTAAAGTACGTGTTGCGTGGGTTAAAGGACTTAACCGGCTATACTTTTTGTACGAGGCTTATGACAACTACTGGGACTTTAGCCGCTCCGATTTGCATAACGACACGTTTGAAATAGTGGTAGACGGTGACCTATCCGGCGGGCCGCTTATTACCGACTGGCATCCAAATCAAAGTCTTAACCCATGGGATATTTATTTTTCATACCATGGCGTGCATGCTCAAAACTACCACATTTTCACCCCTGCCGTAGGTAAAGACTGGGCCTTGGCCTGGGGTAGCCAACCTTGGATCAAAAACCTGCCTTATTCAAACATTGCTTATTCATATAACTTTAAACCAGGCCAGCCAGGCAAACTGATTGCCGAATTTTGGATTACCCCGTTTGACTATGCCGGCGCCGAAGGTCCGCAAAGAGCTGTTGAGTCGGTTTTAAGCGATAACAAAAAAATTGGCCTTACCTGGGCCGTTATAGATTATGATGATGTTAACGATGAGTCGAAAAAAGGTTTTTGGAACCTATCTAAAAATCATAAAATGTATGGCAACACCAGTTTGGGTACTGTATTTACCCTTATGCCATTAGATGCCAAATATCAAAAAGCTATTGAAGCCCGTTGGTCATTCATCGTTACAGATATGAATAAACGCTCAGTAACGTTTAATGACGAAAGCATTGGTAAAATAACCTCCTGGAAATGGGACTTTGGCGACGGCACGTCCTCTACCGAACAAAGCCCCGTACATCAATACAAAAACGCCGGTAAATACATTGTGGTGCTTAATATTGATGGGCCTGCAGGCAGCTCGCGTATGTCAAAAGTTTGGGACGTAGCCGTAAAATAAAAGTTAATTTAAATGCGGAGGTCAGAGTTTATGACCTTTATTCACGTATTGCGGCAACTTCTTTTACCGTTACAGCAGGCGCCTTATTACCAAAATTATTACGTACATAAGTAAGTACATCAGCAATTTGCTGGTTGGTAAGATGCGCAAATGCAGGCATAATATTTTTATACTCCTCCCCGTCTATCTCAACGCCCTGCATACCTTTCAATAAAATGTTCACCAACTTATCACTGCTGCCAAGCACGTAAGACGTTTTAATAAGCGGTGCATTCATTCCGGGTATACCGCCACCATCAACCTGATGGCATGACAGGCAGTTTGCAGCATACACCGCCTGGCCGCGTTGTTCAGAACTTTTTAAACCTGCTGCAACTATGGGTTTAGCTTTGTTTGCAGGCTTTTTACTTTGCGCTTTTACCGCACTAAAACAGCCAACTAACAGGAAGATAAGTAATGTATATTTTATTTTCATTGGAGTAGTCATCTTATAAAGAACTACTAATGTAATTGAATTTTGGATGAGTTTAAACGTCCGAATACAACTTTTGCAAGGCAATCATCATATTCTACAAAATCTATAGACTTAATTTAAATGTTTGTTTACTTTGTATACTATTAGTAAACGATGAAAAAAATACTTTTCTTGATATATCTGATCTTAGGGTCGCTTTCAGTTTCAGCGCAAATAAAATTCAAAACGGGCATTTGGCGGGGTATTCTCAAACCTGCTACCGGCGAGGTACCATTTAATTTTGAAGTTGCGCAGGAGGCCGGCAAAAAGGTGATATACATTTTGAATGCGTCTGAACGCTTTAAAGTAAATGATATTCAAACCAAGGCCGATTCGCTTTTTATACATATGCCTTTGTTCGATTCGGAATTTCGCCTTAAACAGGATGGAAATCAACTTAGCGGCCAATTCATCAAACACCTTGGAGAAAGAGATGCTGTAACACCATTTAATGCTCAATACGGTCAAAAGTGGCGCTTTTTTGAGAAACCGGAAGCACCGGCATTTAATGTGAGCGGCAGATGGCGTGCAATTTTTGGCGATGGTGCTGAACGAGATACAACAGTAGGAGAATTTAACCAAACCGGTAACCGTGTTACAGGTACCTTTTTAACCACCACCGGCGATTACCGTTACCTGGAAGGCACTGTAAGTGGCAATAAGCTATACCTATCGTGCTTTGACGGTGGGCATGCTTTTCTTTTTACGGCTGATATAGCAAGTGATAATACTATAACAAACGGCAATTTTGGCCGTACGCCATGGACAGCCGATAAAGATGCGAAAGCAAAATTACCCGATGCCTATTCACTTACGGCCTTAAAGCCGGGCTATAAAAAAATAGATTTTTCATTTCCTGATGTAAGCGGACAGAAAGTATCACTATCAGATGCCCGGTTTAAAAACAAGGTTGTAATTATACAAATAATGGGTTCATGGTGCCCAAACTGTATGGACGAAACTGCTTACCTTGTTAATTACTATAAAAAGTATCAAAGCAAAGGTGTTGAGGTTTTGGGATTAGCTTACGAACGGACAGCCGACTTTGAGAAATCAAAAAAAGCTGTGTTGCAGGAACGGGAACATCTCGGCATACCGTATCCGTTGCTAATTACAGAATTTACCAGCAACAAAAAAGAGGCAGCCAAAAGCTTACCTATGCTTAACAATGTAATGGCCTTTCCAACCACTATTATCATTGATAAAAAGGGTGAAGTTCGTAAAATATATACGGGCTTCAGTGGCCCCGGAACCGGCAGCTATTACACCGAATTTGTTAACGAATTTGAACGCCTTACCGATGCATTGCTGGCAGAGAAGTAAGAAAGTAATTATCCTGCTACCATAGGAAATACTTTTATATTTGCTGTGCTTAAGTGGACTGTTCAGTTTGGCAGTATAAATAGCCACAGCGTACTTATAATTCATTAACATGGCCGAAAAGCTTTTAATACTCAATAAGCAGCAAATACAGCAAAAAATTGACCGTATTGCTTACCAGATTCTTGAAGATAACTTTGAGGAACAGGAAATTGTAATTGCGGGTATACTAACGCAAGGCAGTGTAATTGCCAAACGCATTAAGGCAGTGCTTGAAAAAATAGCTCCGTTTAAATGCACCATGATTAATATTGAAATTGATAAAAATGCCAGTCACCTTGAGGCTAACCTTGATGCTGATATAAATGTATGCGCCAATAAGGTGGTAATTTTAGTTGATGACGTGCTTAACAGCGGTAAAACGCTTGCATACGGCTTTGGGGTGTTTTTAGATGTTCCGCTTAAAAAACTACGTACCGTTGTACTGGTTGACCGTAATCATAAAAGCTTCCCCATTAGCACCGATTTTTCGGGAATGGCGCTTTCAACTGTAATTAAGCAGCACGTATATGTATCATTAACCGAAACCGGCGATGAAGATGCCGTGTATTTAGGATAATATAAAATAACAAAGGCTGCCTTTTATTAAGGGCAGCCTTTGTTATTTTATATTTATTATACGGTATTAGTTACCTGCCTGTTTAGCTTCTTGTTTTAATTGATCGTTTGCTACAATCACAATTTCCACACGACGGTTTTGAGCACGACCTGCTTCGGTGCTGTTATCAGCAATAGGCTCATTAAAACCTTTACCCGAAGTACTTAAGCGCGATCCGCTTACACCATGCGAGCTTATATAAGACTTAACTGATTCGGCGCGGCGTACCGAAAGATCCTGGTTAAGCTCGGCGCTACCGGTATTATCAGTATGACCAACAATTAAAATATTGGTTTGTGGATTGTTAGTTAATGAAGTAGCCAGGTTACTCAAGTTTGTTTGAGCTGCTGACTTTAACGCAGTTTTATTAACATCGAATAAAATACCCGAGTCAAATTTCACCAATATACCTTCACCCTGGCGTTCAACAGTTGCCCCCGGAACGGTTTGTTTAATTTCGGCGGCTTGTCTGTCCATTTTACGGCCAATAAATGCACCTGCTGTACCGCCTACGGCACCACCTATAATAGCGCCCAATGCGGTGTTACCAGCACTTTTACCTATAATTGCACCAATTGTGCCACCTGCGCCGGCACCAATAGCAGCACCTTTTTGAGTTTTGGTTAACGAGTTACAACCCGAACCAATTAAGCTGGCAGTAGCTAAACCTACAGCCACTATAGCTGTTTTAAATTTTATGGTTTTCATTTTTTGATGTGTGTAAATTTATTTGTGCCTCAAGATTACAAATCTCTTGCCAAAGTGTTTAATAATTATTCTTTATTAACCCGGCTGTACGTGTTTGACACTCTTGAATTAAAAAGTTTAATTTGTAAACAAAACAAGCTACCGGGCAGGTGTTTACTTAGTGTACTTAATTTGGTGAAATTGAACTAAAATACAAGCGCATAAGTGTAAACAAAACCATCCCTGTTCAACTATAAACATACAATTACAAATAATTAAGCTATATTGATTTTAAACTATACCCTCAGCTATTTTGAATGATTTAACACCCGGACAAAGAGCCTGGCACGTGTTCAAAAAAAACAGGGCGGCCATGGCCGGTTTGCTATTAATTGCATTAGCCTTTTTTACCGCGGTGTTTGCATACATGCTTATGCCCGATGACGCTCCTAATGCCAACAGCATGTCGCTACCTTTAAGCTTAAAAAAGCCGGGGGCAAGCTTTAAGGTGTTACTTATACCCGATAAAGACAAGCAAGAACGCTCTGGTGCTGTATCCGGTTTTTTTCCGGGGAAACCGCTGGTGTATAGACAAATTCCAATTACATCCTACCAAATAAAGGCTGATTCGGTTATTGTTGATGAATATGTTAGCAGCGAAGATAAGCCCGAGCGCAGGGCGTTCGCGTTAAATATTTTCGATAACCCTGCTTTAATCTCCAATAAAAACAACTTTGCTAATAAGTACATTGAAACTAAAACCTTTTGGCTCGGCAGTGATATTTACGGCCGCGATTTACTGAGCAGGGTAATTTTAGGCACACGTATATCCTTAGCTGTTGGTATTATGGCGGTGTTGATTAGTTTGGTGGTTGGTGTTACCATTGGCGCCGTTGCCGGCTATTATGGCGGTAAAACCGATGCAGCGTTAAGCTGGGTAATGAACATTTTATGGTCGTTGCCGGCACTGCTACTGGTTATTGCACTATCATTTGCGCTGGGCAAAGGCCTTTGGCAAATATTTATCGCCGTAGGCCTGTCAATGTGGGTTGAAGCGGCACGTTTGGTACGCGGCCAGGTAATAAGCTTAAAACAAGCGGAATATATTGAGGCAGCCCGTGCTTTAGGTTATACTAACTCGCGCATAATTACCAGGCACATTTTACCTAACATGGCCGGACCGGTAATGGTTATTGCGGCATCAAATTTTGCATCGGCAATACTGCTAGAAGCCGGGTTGAGCTTTTTAGGTTTTGGCGCTCAACCACCGGTACCAACGTGGGGAGGCATGATTAGAGAACACTACGGTTATATTATTATGGATGCTGCCTACCTGGCTATCATACCTGGTTTGGCTATAATGATAATGGTGTATGCGTTTAACCTGGTAACTACCGGTTTGCGCGATGCTTTTGATATTAAATCGCAAAACGTTAGGTTATAAAAATATTTTTCTAATTTAGAACGTCTACAGAACTACAAATGCACAATATCGACGAAGGCTCGGGCGAAGATGAGTTAATTAAGCTGCTCCTGAAAAGGCAGTGGGAATTAAACTCTTTACTGGAGGTAACACAAGCCATTAATAAAAATACGGCGGCACCTGTGTTACTGCAAATGCTGGAAGTGATTTTAAAAAATTACCTGCAGGTTGGCAAGCTGCGTTTTTTAATTGAGAAGCAGGGAAGCTACGTTTGCGTTTCTAAATATGGTGGCGAATTTGAGGGCGTATCGGTGCTACATAAGGCGTGCAGCCTGCTCAAAAAGGTCAAAACGCCTACCGCTTTAAACGGCTATACTGATGCTGTTTTGAGCAATTACAATTATTTTATCCCTATCTATCATAAAAACAGGCCGTTGGCTTATGCCCTTATAGGCGATTTTACCCTATCGGGTGAAATGATGAGCAATGACCTTAACTTTATGCAAACGCTCATTAACGTTATTGTGGTTGCGCTCGAAAACAAAAAATTGTTTCGCGAGCGGTTACAGGCAGAGCGTTTTCAGCGGGAAATGGAATTAGCCGTTGAGGTGCAAAACATGCTCATTCCGGTTAAAATACATAAAGACCACGCTGTTGAAGCCAGCGCTAAATATTTGCCGCATCAGGATATTGGCGGAGACTACTTTGACTTTTTCAGGCTTAATGAAGAGGAGTTTCTCTGGTGCATAGCCGACGTATCTGGCAAGGGAATATCGGCTGCTTTACTAATGGCAAACTTTCAGGCCAGTTTGCGTGCCTGGGCTACTGTAGAGGACGATTTATCTACAGTTGTTAAAAAGCTTAACCAAATTGTTATTTTAAATACTAAAGGTGAGCGTTTCATTACACTCTTTGTTGCCAAGTACAACGAGCGTACCCGCAAGCTTTGCTACGTAAACGCCGGGCACAATCCAACCATTTTGTTTAACGGTAACGCCACGCAGTTGCTAAAAACCGGTACTACCATGATTGGTGTTTTTGATGAGCTGCCGTTCCTTAACTTAGGAGAAGTGACCATTGACCCAGGTAGCATGATATTTAATTACACAGATGGACTGATGGATTACGAACTGGAGCAGGACATACGCTGGAACGAAGGTAAGCTGCTAAGCTACATTAGCGAAAACGGGCACCTTGCCCCTGATAAATTCAATCAAAACCTAATGGACTATCTTGGCCGGATTATTAAAGGAAAACGCATTGATGATATTACCTTGTTAACATTACGCATTAGTTAATTGTGATATAATACACTTGCACTAAAGAATTTCCGGCAATCAATCAGCATTCTCATCCTCACACTTTTCAATAGAACTAGCTGTAACAGCTAAATTTTCATTCCTTAAAACTTGTTTACCTGTGGGTTTTTCAAGAAATTTGAAGGTTTATTATGGTAGCAGTCATACCATATCAATTACAAAATCGTTACAACGGTAATGGCTAAAGGCAAAAGACCACCGGTTATTAAGGTAAAACTCCCCGCGCCCGAAAAGGTAGCTTTGTTAGCGCGTTATCAGCATGATTTTGTTGAAGCCGGCTGCGACGAAGCCGGCAGAGGCTGTTTGGCCGGACCGGTGTTTGCGGCAGCGGTTATACTTCCTGCTGATTTTGAGCATAGCCTGCTCAATGATTCCAAGCAAATGTCTAAGGCCGACAGGTATTTGTTACGTACCGAAATTGAACAAAAAGCACTGGCATTTGCTGTGGCATCAGTAAGTAATACCGAAATTGATGAAATCAATATCCTGAATGCATCCTTTTTAGCTATGCACCGGGCTATTGATGCGCTCCACATTCGTCCCGAGTTTTTAATTATTGACGGCAACCGTTTTAATAAATATGATGGCATACCTCACCAATGTGTTGTACAGGGCGATGGTAAGTACTTTAGTATTGCGGCAGCATCAATATTAGCCAAAACTTACCGCGATGATTACATGATGCAATTGGCACTCGAACATCCCGAATATGATTGGCACACTAACAAGGGTTATCCAACTATTAAACACCGTAATACGGTTTTACAGCTTGGGTTTACTCCGCACCACAGGCGTACTTTTAATGTCACAAATCCGCAACTAAGCATTTTTTAATTTTGAGAACCAACACGGGGTTGATACATTTGCTAACAACCAATTAGCCCTCGTGAAAATACTTATAGTTACACACCTTACTCCGTTTCCGCAAAACAGCGGATATCCTATTGTGGTAGGTAACACCATTAAGGGGCTGATTAGCTCAGGGCATGAGGTTTCCTTATTTTCACTCAACCCCAAAAAAAATAAGGTTTACAATAACAACCACACGGCCGAACAAGCTGTACCATCAAGTTATTATGCTCATGATATTGATACTAGCGTATCGGCAAGTCATGCTTTTTTAAGCTTGTTTACAGGCAAGTTGTACACAGTTGAGCGTTTTTACGATGCTGATTTTGAGCGTAAGCTTGTGCAGGATATTAAGCAAAGCAATTACGACATTATTCAGTTTGAAGGATTGTTTGTTACGCCTTATTTACCCGCTATACGTAAACACACCAAAGCAAAACTAATTTACAGGGCCCACCATATTGAGTATTTGGTTTGGGAGCGAATGGCCAGGCAGAAAAGTGATCCTTTTAAAAAGTTTTACCTTCGGTTGAATGCACGCCGCATAAAGGCTTTTGAAGTAAAGCAGTTTGCCTTATTTGATGCTGTAACCGTATTCACCAACCAGGATAAAGAAACCGTTCAGCAGCATTGCAGCAGTAATTTACCGGTTGAAATTGTACCGGTGGGGCTTGATTTGAGCAGATACAAACCAAATCATAAATATACCCGCTTTCCCAGCCTGTTTTTTTTGGGCGCTATGGATTGGCTGCCTAATCGCGAAGGCATTGAGTGGTTTTTAGAAAATTTTTCGAACGACCTGACCGAAGGTGACCTTAAAGCACCTTTTTACGTTGCCGGAAACGATATACCTGAAAGGTTTGACGATTACGAGCGCGTTGGCAAAATATTTATACATGGTGAAGTTGATGATGCTTTGGAGTTTGTAAACAGCAAAGCTGTAATGATTGTGCCGCTACTGTCAGGCGGGGGCATGCGTGTAAAAATAGTTGAAGGTATGGCTATGCAAAAATGCATCATATCTACCTCGCTTGGCGCCGAAGGTATTAACTACTCACATGGCGAAAACATTTTGATTGCTAACACTCCGCAAGAATTTAAACGGGCAATAAAGCGCTGCATTCAGGATGAGCATTTTTGTCGGCGTATTGGCCTTAGCGCCCGCAAACTGGTAGAGCAGCAGCACGATACGCTTAAGATTAACAATCGCCTTACCGACTTCTACGAGCAAATGCTAAATGGCTGATTACAGGCTTTTTTTAGTACTTTTGCCGCCACAAATACTATTACTGTTTTTTCATGAAAAATACCGCTTTAACCGATGTACATATTCGCGAGGGTGCCAAAATGGTTCCTTTTGCCGGTTACAACATGCCCGTACAATATGCAGGCATAAACGCTGAACATGAAACCGTGCGGAAAGCCGTAGGTGTTTTTGATGTAAGCCACATGGGCGAGTTTATTTTAAAGGGAGATAAAGCGCTTGACTTAATACAACAAGTAACCAGCAACGATGCCTCAAAACTATATGATGGCAAAGTACAGTATTCATGCCTTCCAAATGAAAACGGTGGCATAGTTGACGATTTGCTGGTTTACCGTATTGATGAGAAAACTTACATGCTGGTAGTAAACGCCTCAAACATTGAGAAAGACTGGAACTGGATAAGCAAATTCAACACTTATGGTGTTGATATGAAGGATATATCAGACCGCACCTCATTGCTGGCTATACAAGGCCCTAAGGCAACCGAAGCTTTACAAAGCCTTACCGAAATTGACCTTGGATCAATGGAGTATTACACCTTTAAAAAAGGAAAATTTGCGGGTGTTGAAAACGTATTGGTTTCAGCAACGGGTTATACAGGTGCAGGCGGCTTTGAGATATATTTTGATAACGAGCACGCCGAGGAAATATGGAACGCTGTTTTCAAAGCAGGTGAGCCTTATGGTATTAAACCTATTGGATTAGGCGCACGTGATACGCTGCGTCTTGAAATGGGCTTTTGTCTTTACGGAAATGACATCGATGATACCACATCGCCTTTAGAAGCCGGTTTAGGATGGATTACCAAGTTTAGCAAGCCATTTACCAATTCAGAGGCATTACAACAGCAAAAACGACAGGGCATTGATAAAAAACTGGTTGGCTTTGAAATGACCGAACGCGGCATTCCACGTCACGATTATGAAATTGTGGATGCAGAGGGTAACAGCATTGGCCGGGTAACATCGGGTACGCAATCGCCATCATTACAAAAAGCAATTGGCTTGGGTTATGTTAACCAATCTTTAGCCAAAGAAGGCAGCGAGGTTTACATTAAAATCCGTGATAATAAAGTAAAAGCAAAAGTTGTTAAGCTACCTTTCATTAAATAAGCTTTAACCCTTTAAAAACAACAAAATCGCCCTTGTATTACCTACAAGGGCGATTTTGTTTATACATGTTTAAGCAGTGCTACTATGTACTGCCATGCAACCTGTTTAAAAGGCTAAAGCTATTATTTGTAGTCGGGATCAAATTCTATAATCCATTCAATACCGTACTTGTCTCTGAACATTCCGGCGTAAGTTCCCCAAGGACTATCGCCAATAGGCCCTTCCACGTCTCCGCCAGCAGAAAGGCCGTTGAATATATTTTCTGCCTCTTCTCGGCTCTCGGCATTTACATATATTTTAGAACGGTTCTCACTTTCACTTACACGTCCTAAAAAACCTGGAACATCGTTAGCAATTAAAACATTGTTTTTACCAAGCGGCAAGCCTATGTACATTATTTTGTCTGCCTCTTCATCGGCTACCTGATAATCGGGATCCGACAAATCTTTAAAACGCACGACTTTGGTAAACTCGCCACCAAAAACTGATTGATAAAAAGCAAATGCCTCTTCGGCATTACCATTAAAATTTATCCAGGGATTAATTGCTCTCATGGCTTACTCGGTTTTATAATTTGTGATAGAGTAGCAATTTAATAATTAAGGCAGTATATACACAAACAAAAACGGCGCTGGTGACAGCGCCGTTTTCTATATCAAATCTTACTTGCTCAGGTACATTGATTTCTCTTTGTACAGATGGCGGAAGTAAGGGTCTTCCAGGTTTGGAATAAAGCGGATAGCTTCGCCGGTTGATTTCATCTCAGGGCCAAGCTCCTTGTTTACCTCCGGGAACTTATCAAAAGAGAAAATCGGTTCTTTAATGGCATAACCTTTAGGTTTACGTTCAATGGTAAAGTCGGTAAGTTTGTTTACGCCCATCATTACCTTGGCGGCAATGTTAATGTAAGGCACATCATAAGCCTTTGCAATAAACGGAACCGTACGTGATGCACGCGGGTTGGCCTCAATTACGTAAACCTTATCGTTTTTAATGGCAAACTGAATATTCAGTAATCCTCTTACGTTAAGCGCTTTGGCAATTTTCTTTGAGTACTCTTCCATCTGCTGTAACACAGTTTCGCTCAGGTCAAAAGGTGGAAGCACGGCGTATGAGTCGCCCGAGTGAATACCGGCAGGCTCAATATGCTCCATCATACCCACAATGTGTACGTTCTCGCCGTCGCATATCGAGTCAGACTCAGCCTCTGCAGCACGGTCAAGGAAGTGGTCAATCAATACGCGGTTGCCCGGTAGTGCTTTTAACAAATTAACTACGGCACGTTCCAGGTCTTCATCGTTAATTACAATGCTCATACCCTGGCCACCTAATACGTAACTTGGACGTACCAGTACCGGATAACCTACCTTGTGCGCTACTTCCAAAGCTTCTTCGGCTGTTTCGGCTACGCCATATAATGGGTACGGAATATCAAGGTCTTTCAACAAATCAGAGAAACGGCCTCGATCTTCGGCAATATCCATGTCATTGTAAGAAGTACCAATGATTTTGATGCCATGCTCATGCAGCTTTTCAGCCATTTTAAGGGCAGTTTGACCACCCAGCTGTACAATCACACCTTCAGGTTTTTCCAGGTCAATTATTTCACGTACATGCTCCCAAAATACAGGTTCAAAATACAGCTTATCAGCCATGTTAAAGTCGGTAGATACCGTCTCAGGGTTACAATTAATCATGATGGCTTCATAACCCGACTCTTTAGCAGCCAGTAAACCGTGTACACAGCTATAATCAAACTCTATACCCTGGCCAATACGGTTAGGGCCTGAACCTAACACAATAATCTTCTTCCTGTCTGACGGTACAGATTCGTTTTCGCCCTCGTAAGTAGAGTAGTAGTATGGCGTTTGTGCCTGGAACTCAGCAGCACAAGTATCAACCATTTTATATACCCGGTTAATGCCCAGTGCTTTGCGGCGCTGGTAAACATCTTCTTCGGTGGTGTTAGCGCCCAGTATCCAGGCAATTTGCACATCCGAAAAGCCTTTTTGCTTAACGGTAAGGAATATATCTTCAGGGATATTGTTAACCGAGTAACGACGCAATTCGTTCTCCAGGTTAACAATCTCTTGTATCTGGTTCAGGAACCAACGGTCAATCTTAGTTACTTTACGTACCGATTCAATAGGCACACCCAGGCTCAACGCATCATAAACATGGAACAACCTGTCCCAGCTTGGATGCTCCAGGCTGTGCATGATTTCGTCAAGGTTACGGCTCTGGCGACCATCGGCACCTAAGCCGGCACGACCGATCTCTAAACTCTGACAAGCTTTTTGCAGCGCTTCGATAAAGCTACGGCCAATGCCCATCACCTCACCTACCGATTTCATTTGCAGGCCCAGCTCTCTGTTGGCACCTTTAAATTTGTCGAAGTTCCAGCGAGGAATTTTCACGATAACGTAATCAAGCGTTGGTTCGAAGTAGGCCGATGTAGTTTTAGTAATTTGGTTTTCAACCTCATCAAGGTTGTAACCTATAGCCAGCTTGGCAGCAATTTTAGCAATTGGATAACCTGTTGCTTTTGATGCCAGGGCCGATGAACGCGATACACGTGGATTAATCTCAATAGCAATGATCTCCTCATTTGCCGGGTTAACCGAAAACTGCACATTACAGCCACCAGCGAAGTTGCCAATGGCACGCATCATTTTAATGGCTTGGTTTCGCATTTCCTGGTAACAGCGGTCGCTCAGGGTCATAGCCGGAGCAACGGTAATTGAGTCGCCGGTGTGGATACCCATCGGGTCAAAGTTCTCAATAGAACAGATGATAATTACGTTATCGCGGTTATCGCGTAGTAATTCCAGCTCATATTCTTTCCAGCCTAATACAGCTTGCTCTACCAGTACCTCATGGGTTGGTGATGCCTGTAAACCGCGGCTTAATGCTGCATCAAAATCTTCTTTTTTATGTACAAAGCCTGCACCTTTACCACCCAGCGTATAGCTTGGGCGTATAACCAGCGGAAAGCCGATTTCCTGTGCACCTTCTTTACCTTCTAAAAACGAGTTGGCAATTTTTGATTTTGCAACACCCACGCCAATCTCAACCATCAACTGGCGGAAAGCTTCGCGGTTCTCGGTCTTTTCAATGGCGGCAACATCTACACCAACCACTTTAACACCATATTTTTCCCAAATACCGCGTTCCGAAGCTTCGATACAAAGGTTTAATGCAGTTTGGCCACCCATGGTAGGCAATACGGCATCAATTTTTTGTTCAGTTAAAATTTGCTCGATGCTTTCGCAGGTCAGCGGCAACAGGTACACGTGGTCGGCAATAACCTTATCAGTCATGATGGTAGCCGGGTTGCTGTTGATAATAGAAACGGTAATTCCTTCGTCTTTTAGCGAAAGAGCGGCTTGTGAACCGGCGTAGTCAAACTCGCAGGCCTGACCGATAATGATTGGACCAGAGCCAATGATCAGTACCGATTTAATGGAGGTATCTTTGGGCATAGCAGTATTTAGCAGTTTTATGTTTAGTTCATAGTTGATGGACCATGGTTCATAGCACTTTAGCTAATCACTATGAACTATCAGCCATTAACCATGAGCTTCTAATTCTATGCGCTGAGGATGTCAAAACCCGACTTCAGCATCGGGATGCAAAGATAGGAGATTGGAGCTTACGAATGTGAAATATTTGATATTTAATAATCACTTATTACAACCTGAAGCTACTTGCCTTTATTAATTGAAAACGAAAGCGGAATTGTGTATTGTACATTAACTTTCCTACCGTACTGAACGCCGGGTATCCAATGACCACTTGTTTTGTTGATAAGCCTGATACCTTCGTCGCTCAGTTCTTTTCCGGGCGAGGCAGCAGCATAAGCATTACTTACGGTACCATCCGTATTGATTACAAAGGTAATTATTACCCTACCCTGTATATTGTTTTTGTAAGCCTGCTTAGGGTATCTTATGTTTGACCTCATAAACCAGTCAAACCCACCAAACAACCCTTGTTTGAATTGCGGATCAACCTCACGCTTTTGGTAACGGTAATTTTCACCGTTTTTAAATACCGACGTACCTGATAGTAGCACGCCATCTTTATACATTTCAGTTAATACAACCTTATTACTATCAGTATGACACCTCCACAAACTGTCTCTCATGCCATTTACAACCCGCCCTTCTTCATACAAATTGGCCATGGCCTCATTCATCATCATGCAATAGCCAAAACCATCTTTTACGGTTTGGTTACCCAATGTATCATAACTGGCCTGTATCAAGAAATTGCGGCCAATGTTAGGAATATCTTTTTGCGGCTCAGCATAAACGAGCGTTAATTGTAAATTGCCGTTTGGGTAATAGAAAATGTGTTCACCTACTGCCCGGCCCTTAATGTAACTTCCTGAACGTTTTACTGTATTGCCAGGATAGTAATCTGTGCAAAGACCGGTTCTGTAAAAAGTTTTTGATGATAGTGATTGCCCTATGCACTTTATACTACTGTCGCGGTAGTATTCTATTACGGGGTATAAGTTGGATAAACTATCTATCTGCCCTATTTTTCTGATGTAGCTTGCGCTATCAATAGCTGATACTTCCTTATCTTTTGAATCTAAGTAGAATGTTTTTAACCCACTCTGTGCGGTTGCCAGTGAACCTGAAAATAGCACCAGGCAAATAACAATCCATTGCTTCATAAATAATTAGCTGTAATTAAGCTACTTTGCCGGTGCCTTAGCCGGCGTACCAAACGTAGCCGACACTACCCACGAGCTGGCCACCGGTAAACCATTTTGTATGGCAGGTTTCCACATTGGTGATGCGTTTATAGCGGCAACTATTGTTTTATTTATCTCAGGTGTTATGTTACCCAACATGCGGCCCTGACTTACTTTTCCGTTTTCATCAACCACAAATGTTAATACGCTTTGGGTGCTTTTTTGCTTTAACGAAGCAGGATACTTGAATTTCTTTTTAATATAAGCAACAAACGCTTCATCGCCGCCTTTAAACTCGGGCGATTGGCGTCTTTTTGTATAAGTATACTTTACCCCTGCGGCATTAGTGGTAACCCCCGAAACAAATTTGCCATCTTTATAAGTGTCTACATAGGTTACTTTTTGCTGCGGGTAATTACCACGCCAGGTACCATCAGGCCTGCCGTTTTTTACATCACCCTCTTCGCTTACAACTCCTGAATTTGAATGGTAATCAATAAAGTGACCGTTTCCGTTAGTGACAAGCTCCTTTCCGGCAGAATCAACACAGGTGATAATGCGAGGACCATCGGCAGCTGCACTTGCGGCTGTATCATACTCAAGCGTTAAATGTATTTTTCCGTTAGGATGAAATAGAAATGCGGTTCCTAGCGGCTTTCCGTCTGCATAACTTACTACCGATTCGCGCTTACCATTAACATAGTAACTAACGCATTGCTCTTGAAAAACAGGCGGGTCAATTGAGCTGGTTTTACCTATAAATTTAGGCTTGCTATTGCGATAATAATCACTGATACCAAATAAGGTAGAGCCCGAATCGGGCAGGCTTATTACACGAATGTAGTCAGAACTGTCAACAACCGGTACTTTGGTACCATCGTACTTAAAATAAAAAACCGATTGAGTTTTACTTTTTGCAGGAGCTTGCGCGTTACAATATGCAGCGGCAAACAAAAAGCATATAGCTAAAAGATACTTCATCATATAATCCGATTAATCAGGCGGGCCTAATCTATCGAATTAATTTATTATCTGTATCAGGGAAAATTAAAATTGGTTCGTATTTGCGTGCTTCATCCATATCCATAGTGGCGTAGGACATTATTATAACAATATCCCCCACCTGCGCAAGCCTGGCTGTTGCCCCATTTAAGCAAACAGTGCCACTACCGCGTTCTCCCTTTATTACGTAAGTTTCAAAGCGTGCGCCATTG
Source organism: uncultured Mucilaginibacter sp. (assembly GCF_913773635.1). GTDB lineage: Bacteria > Bacteroidota > Bacteroidia > Sphingobacteriales > Sphingobacteriaceae > Mucilaginibacter. The sequence continues at coordinate 145,718 of NZ_CAJYGQ010000007.1, read as the reverse complement.
TTATTATTTACAATCTGCACCTTTTCATTCGGGATAATGTTGGCCGCCTCTATTAAATCCTCATCAATCGTTATACTGCCTACGTAATTCAGTTCGGCCTGAGTTATCTTGACGCGATGGATTTTGGATTTTAAAACCTCAATAATCATAAAGCAAAGTTAGTAATTAAATACGAAGGCGTGATATCACCGTATTATCACATTATCAATAAGGCGGGTTTTACCTACCTGTGCAGCAACCAGGGCAACAATACTATCGCTGCCAGCCTGTGCAGGTTTAAGCGTTTTACCGTCGGCAAGTTCAAAATATTCAAGTTGGGTATCACCTTCACTGCTTATCAGTTCAGCTGCACGGCGTTGCACATCGCTTAAAGCAGCACCATTTTCAAAAGAGGATTTAGCTTCGAATAACGCCTGTGAAAGAACAAGCGCATGTTGGCGGTCAGTTTCAGTTAAATGAATATTACGTGAGCTCATGGCAAGCCCATCGGGTTCACGCTCTATAGGGCACATCACTAATTGTACAGGCGTGTCAAGTACTTGTATCATGCGGCGTATGACCATTACCTGCTGGTAGTCCTTTTGGCCAAAAAAAGCTTTATTAGGCTCCACTATACTAAACAGTTTGTTCACTACCTGGGTAACCCCCTGGTAATGCCCCGGCCTGAATTTTCCTTCAAGCAAGGTTTCCAGTTCTCCAATATCTAAATGCCAATTTTCATTGCCGGCATACATTTCATTTACTTCGGGGTTAAACAAAACATCACAACCTGCCGCCTCAAGTTTTTGAATATCGGCCTCAATAGGTCGCGGATATTTTTCCAGATCTTTAGGGTCGTTGAATTGGGTGGGGTTCACGAATATGCTGCAAACAGTTACGTCGCACTCCTGGCGTGCACGTTCAAGCAATGATAAATGCCCTTGGTGCAAAGCACCCATTGTGGGTACAAAACCAACGGTTTTTCCGGCAGCGCGAAGGGCATTGAGATGCTCTTTAAGGGCGTTTTTGGTATTAAATACTTTCAACTAAAAACTAATTAAAAAAGTGGGCAAAGGTGTATAATTAGTTTGTTATTACCAAAACAAACTTGCATAAATCGTTGATAGTTCATAACATAATGTGTATATTTGCACACTCAAATTTTATTTGAGGTCTTACATAAAACTTAATATTGATATAGAGATGGGTAAATCTAAGCTTCTGTTCATAACTCACGAAATGTCTCCCTTCCTTGAGCTCACAAAAATTTCTGAAATAACCCGCCAGCTGCCGCAAGCCATGCAGGACAAAGGTTTTGAAATTCGTATTTTGATGCCGAGGTTTGGAAATATTAATGAGCGCCGGAACAGGCTTCATGAGGTAATTCGTTTGTCGGGAATGAATATCATTATTAATGACAATGACAATCCGTTAATTATTAAAGTGGCCTCTATACCGGCAGCACGCATGCAGGTATATTTTCTGGACAACGAAGAGTATTTTCAACGCAAACACGTATTTAACGACAAAGACGGAAAGTTTTATGCCGATAACGATGAGCGCATGATTTTCTTCTGCAAAGGCGCATTGGAAACTGTTAAAAAGTTAGGCTGGTCTCCTGATATTGTACACTGCCACGGCTGGATGAGCGCATTGGTACCTACTTATTTGAAAACTACTTATAAAGACGATCCAACCTTTAAACACTCAAAGGTGGTTTACTCAATTTATAACAACGAGTTCAATGAGTCACTTGCTGCTGATTTTGCACAAAAAGCAGTAATGAGCGATATGACCGAAAGCCACACCGAAACATTTAAAGCGGGCACCAACAATGCACTTCATGAAGGTGCGGTACAATATAGCGACGCTGTTGTACTTGCTACCGAAAACGTTGATGCAGATGTGTTAAATTATGTTAAAAACAGCCAAAAACCTGTTTTAGAATTTGAACAGACCGCTGATTTCGAAAATTATTACAATTTTTACGACGAAATAACCAATGATGAGTTGGTAAACGTTGCATAAAGATTTGAATAGATATATGAAATTTATAAGATTAGACTTATTAACCCTGTTGATAAGTCTTTTTATTTTAAACAGTTGCAAAAACCAAAATGACATTGGCTTGCCAATTGGCGACCAGGAAATTAATGGAACTTTGCTTGTTTACGATGATATACAGGTTAAAACCGATACAGAGAATGTTGTTTCTACAGCAAGAGTTGATTTAGGACAATCAAACCCCGTAGCTAAAACACCATTAGCATCTTTACGAGATCCGCGGTTGGGTGAAATTACCTCAAACATAGCCACTGGTATTTACTTGCCTGGCCGCTCTGCTTACACAGTTCCTACAGGAACAATTACTGCTGACTCGGTTGTATTGGAGCTTTATTACACCCAAGGCTTTTACGGTGATTCATTAAACTCGAAATTTAAGGTAAACGTATTCCAGTTAAAGGAAAAGCCCTTAAATCAAAACTACCAAGCTAACAAGCACTGGACTACCGAAGGTGATAATTGGGTAAACCCAAGTAAAGCCGGCCCATATAATGCTAGGCCAAACACTAACGTAAAGGTAACAGATGCCGTTGCCGGTAAGGCTGATACGGTGCGTAATGCTGCTCCGCATTTAAGAGTATCATTACAGCCATCAAAAGTAACGCAGTACTTGTTCAACGCAGCAACCGTAACGGGTAACTCTACCTTCCAAAACAGCATCAGAGGCTTATACATTACCCTGCAACGCAATCAGCCATCTGAAACCGGCGCGAACCTGATGTTTAACCTCGATAATAGTGCCATAAAGGTTTATTACCGGGCTAATAATGCGGGTACTATTGATACTGGTGTGGTATCGTTAGGAATGGCCACGCACGTAGCCGAAATATCCAGAACATTTTCAAGTGAGGTACAATCGGCTTTGAACAGCACGGCTACATCAAACGATTTATTTTACATTCAGGGCTTATTAGGCTTACGTACTAAAGTAAGTATCCCAAATGTTAAAAATATGTTTGGCAACGTTGATTTGAAAACAATTGCCATCAACCGTGCCGAATTGGTTGTTTCACCAGAACCCGGTACTGATTTGCCACCGTTTTTACCGTCACCACAATTAACGCTATACAAGCTGGCCAATACTTTGCAACGCCAGCAATTGCCTGATGCCGCCAGTGATGGCCGCTCGGTATATGATCCGCGCTTTTTCAGTTCTCTTGAATTTGGCGGCAATTACATCAAATCAAAAAAAGAATACCACTTTTTGGTAACCGGCTATTTGCAGGATTTGGTTAGCGGCAAAACACAAGACTACGGTACTTATATAGGCGCTATTGACACCCTCGCCAGGGCAACATTTGTTGACGTAGCCCCAAGCTTTCAATCGCCGGGAAGACTGATTGCTACAGGAAATAAAAAATCCTCGCCAACCAGAATCAAGCTCAATGTCATTTATACTAAAAATAACTAAATAAAAATTCCCTGCCTAGCGGGGATTTTTTTTGCAATAGTATATTTGGAACTTCTTAGTAAGATAGTACATACTGCTAACAGCATTTTTTCGTTTTAATACATTTTAATTCAATTTCATATTATGTGCGGAATTGTAGGTTACATAGGTCACAGAGATGCCTATCCCATTATAATTAAAGGCTTACACCGGTTAGAGTATCGTGGTTACGATAGTGCCGGCGTAGCGTTGCTGGATAAAGAACTCAAGGTTTACAAAAAAGCCGGCAAGGTAAGCGATCTGGAGAACTTTGTTAAAGGCATAAATACCCAGGCTACTTTAGGCATGGGGCATACGCGTTGGGCTACACATGGTGCACCAAGTGATCGTAACTCACACCCGCACTCATCAGGAAACCGTAAGCTGACCATTATACATAACGGTATTATTGAAAACTACGCTGTTATTAAAGAGGCTTTACTGGCTAAAGGACACGTTTTTAAAAGCGATACCGACACCGAAGTTTTGATTCACTTTGTTGAGGACATACAAAACGAAACCGGCCTTGAATTAAGGGAGGCGGTGCGCATAGCTTTAACAAAAGTTGTGGGCGCTTATGCCATTGTTATTATGAGCACTGATGAACCCGACCAGATCATTGCGGCCCGCAAAGGCAGCCCGATGGTTATAGGCGTTGGTGAAGGTGAATATTTTGTGGCATCTGATGCTACGCCTATAGTGGAGTATACTAAAAATGTAATCTATCTAAACGATAATGAGATTGCATACATACGCCGCGATGATTTACTCATTAAGAATATTGACAACACCGTTCAGGTACCATACATTCAACGGTTAGACATCCAGCTTGAGATGCTTGAAAAAGGCGGCTACGAGCACTTTATGCTAAAGGAGATATATGAACAGCCCCGCTCAATACGCGATTGTATGCGTGGCCGTATATACCCTCAGCAAGGTAAGGTGCAACTGGGTGGCTTAAAAGAGTATGCCGACAAGCTTAAAAACGTTGACCGCATTATTATAGTTGCGTGTGGTACATCATGGCATGCAGGTTTGGTTGGCGAATACCTTATTGAAGAATATGCGCGTGTACCTGTTGAGGTTGAGTATGCCTCTGAATTCAGGTATCGCAACCCAATTATCAGCGAAAAAGACGTTGTGATTGCCATTTCACAATCAGGTGAAACGGCCGATACCATGGCTGCTATTGAGCTGGCTAAAGAAAAAGGCGCTACCATTTTTGGTATTTGTAACGTAGTAGGTGCATCTATTCCGCGTACTACGCATGCCGGGGTTTACACACATGCAGGCCCCGAAATTGGTGTAGCATCAACCAAAGCCTTCACCGCACAAGTGAGCGTTTTAACGCTTATTGCCTTTTATATTGCACAACAACGCGGCACCATTGCCCGTAACAAACTTATTGAGTATTTAACTGAGCTAAACGAAATACCTGAGCTTGTTGAAAAAGCCCTAAAAGCTAACGACCATATACAAAGTATTGCAGCGAAGTTTAAAGACAGCCGCAATTGCCTGTTCCTTGGTCGTGGAAGCTCATTCCCGGTTGCTTTGGAGGGTGCATTGAAGCTAAAAGAAATTTCATACATACATGCCGAAGGCTATCCGGCAGCCGAAATGAAACACGGACCAATTGCACTTATTGATGATGAAATGCCGGTAGTAGTGATTGCCACCAAGCACTCATCTTATGAAAAGGTAATAAGCAACATTCAGGAGGTTAAAGCCCGTGGCGGACATATAATTGCCATTGTAACCGAAGGCGACACCGAGGTAAAAAGCATGGCAGACTACGCCATAGAAATTCCTCAAACAGCCGAACCATTTGTACCACTATTGGCTACAATACCACTTCAACTATTATCATACCACATTGCCGTAATGCGCGGCTGTAACGTTGATCAGCCCCGTAACCTGGCTAAGTCGGTAACCGTTGAATAATTAACACCATTTAGTAACAATAAAAAGAGCCATCTTGCTATCAGCAGGACGGCTCTTTTTGTTAATTATGAGATAGAAATACTGTTGATTAAAGTTTAGCTACAAAACCACCGCTGGGGCGCAGCTTTATGGTAAGTACATCTTTAGGCGTAACAGTTTTCTCGCTTTTGTTTACACTGGTGTTTGTTTCACCGTCATATACCAGCATACCCTTAACTGGTTTTGTGAGAAAGTTAAGTGGTATTTTAACTTCACGTTCGTTGCCACCATTCATCACCCCTATCCACCATGAAGTACCTTTGCGGCGCGCATAGGCAACTACGTCACCTAAGCTACTGCATGATAGTACCCTTGTCTCATCCCAGGTGGTGGGTACCTGCTTAAATAAATCAAGCATAGGGTTTTCAAGGTATAGCTCATACTTATCGGCAAAGTGAATTATTGGCGATGTATAAACTATAGCTTGTGCAAATTCATGCGGCCAGGTAAACTTTGTAGTGGCCAATTCATCGGGGTTAAGTATAACTGATGTAAAATCGGCCGGACCATTAAGATAACGGGTGAACGGTACAGTTACGTCATGTTGTGGAGGCATAACCCTTTTGTACTTTGTCATGTGATATTCGTTGCCACGTATAGCTTCGCGGGTAATATCGTTAGGATAAGTACGATTAAGGCCCGTTGGCTTTACACTGCCATGAAAGTTAAGCAACAGTTTTAGCTTGGCACAGTCCTGCTGCGTTTCCGCATACCATTGCATAATGTCGGCATCAGCATCAGGAATAAAGTCAATTTTAATACCTACCGCACCGGCTTCTTTTACCTTTTGCAGGTAGGCGCGGCGCTCGGTAGCTTTCCTAAACTCTTTTGAATCAACCCACACCAATGATTTTACACCTACGGTTTTGCCATAGTCAATTACTTCTTTCAGTAACTGCCACTGATCTTTGCCCTCTTGTCTCCAGTTGCGCCAGCCGTCATCAACCAGGTAATATTCCCAGGTAAGTTTTGCAGCTGCGTTGTACCAATTTTTCTGATCTTCAAATTTTGGCGCGCCTACGCTCCACCACTGCCATAAGCTACGGCCAGGCTTAACCCATGAAAAGTTGCTTCCTTTAGCAGGCGGCGGACATAGGTTAGTAATTAAATCAGAATTAACCAACGCGTTTAAGGAACGTGCAATAAGCGTTGTACGCCAAGGCGACACCATTTTGCCTTTATATGTTCCGTTTAAGTAAACTTGCTTCGACGGCTGAATTACATTCCAACCCTTTTGGGCAAAGGGATAGGCTACGCTGAAGGTATTACCGGTGCGGGTGAGCGCCATATCGGCAAAGCTCTCACAGTCGGCTTCAGATAAAGCAACGTAATAATTTCCGGCCTGAAAAGTTACGGGCGGCATTATAACCTTCCCTTCGGGCACTTCATTAAGTGGAGTCACATAGTTTACCCCCTCGTAGCTCTGATGAAAATCAGCCCAGGCTATCTTCTTTACGTTCTGTGGCAAGGTCCAGGCGGTACGTTCAGAGTCGATATGTTTTAGGGCAGATGCGATGGTGTATCTTAAAGCAACACCATCATTATAAACCCTCACAATAAGTGCCATTGATTTGCCGTGAGCGGTAAACGGAATCTGAGCTTCATTGGCATAATTAACAGCTTTTGTATGATTGCCTATAACGGGGTAACTTTCATTTATGATGCTTACCACAGCTTTACCCGTTATTTTTGTATTTTGTCCCAAATCTTCACCATCGGCCACCAAACCCAGCGCCGATTTGTTAATGATGGATTGGTTATCTGCCTTAACCATATAACTCAACTTTTTATCAGCACTTGTTACGGTTAATACAATTCGTTTATCCGGGCTTGATATGTTAACTGTTTGGCTTTGTGAAAAAGCTGATGTAGCAGCAAAAACCAGTAAGGCTGTTGTAGCGGCTTTTGATATTCTCATTTATTTTAAGGTATCGGAAATTATGTAATGCTGATTTGTTTGAAGAAACAAGGAGCATTGCTCCTGAGAGCAATGCTAAAACTATTTACTTGTTAAAGTAATTACGCCGTCTTTAAGACCTTTGCCTGAGGCTGTAAAGGTAATTTTCCCGGGCTTTTCCGCTGATTGTACGGTTGCTACCAACATACCGCTAAATGCATTCATTTGCGGCTTGTGGAAGGGCTGCAGGTTGGTGGCATCGCCGTTGGCAACTACCTTGTAACTACCTGCACCAGCTACTTTAAAGCTTAATAAATTAGTTGCATCGGGGCACAGGTTACCATTGGCATCACAAACCTTTGCGGTAATGTATGATAAATCCTTACCATCGGCATCAATGGTTGCGCGGTCGGCCGTTAATTCAATGTGATGCGGCTTGCCGGCTGTTTTAATAGTTTGTTCGGCAGCTATTTTGCCGTTAGCGTCATAAGCGACAACCTTAATATTTCCGGGTTGGTAAACAACATCTTTCCACATTAAGCGGTAGCGGTTTTGATTGCTTGCCTTGCTTTTTTCCTGCTTGCCCATGCTTTTACCATTCACAAATAACTCTGCCGATGGATAGCTTGTGTAGCAAAAAACAGGGGTAACCTGCCCTTCACGACCCGGAAATGTCCAGTGTGGAAGTACATGCAGGGTTGGTTTTTCGGTATTCCAGTTAGCGCGGTATAAGTAAAAGCGGTCTTTAGGTAAACCGGCCAAATCTATAATACCGAAATATGAGCTGTGCGACGGCCATTTGGTGTCATAAGGTGTAGGCTCTCCTAAATAATCAAAACCCGTCCATACAAATTCACCAATTACAAATTTCAAGTCATCCTGCTTTACAAATTCGTCGTCAGGCACCTGAGACCATGGGCAAGCCTCAAAGTCATATGATGAGCTTTGATTATCATCGTATTGCTTTTCTTTGTAAAATTCAACCGGAAATTTGTAAACACCTCTTGAGCTAACGGTTGAGGCTGTTTCGGTACCCAAAATAAAACCTTGTGGTAGTTTCAGGTTAGCCTCCTCGTAACGGGCAGGCTTGTAATTGAACCCGGCAATATCCATCACCGCTGCAAAGTTGTTGTTAATGGCAGCATCAATTTTATCCATTCCGGCTGTTACAGGACGGCTTGGATCCTCGCGGTGGCAAATGTCTTGCAGAAACTTAGCAATCTTCTGCCCGTTTTTTGCACCCTGATCAGGCACCTCGTTACCAATGCTCCACATAATTACACTTGGGTGATTACGGTCGCGATGAATCATGTTCACCATATCTTTTTCGGCCCATTGATCAAAATAGTTGCTGTAACCGTTTTTCACTTTAGGCGTCTTCCACTCATCAAATGATTCTACCATCATCATAAAGCCCATTTCGTCGCAAAGCTCAACCAGCTCGGGGGCAGGCATATTATGCGAGGTACGTATGGCATCGCAACCCATATCTTTCAAAATAGCCAACTGCCTGCGTAGTGCAGCTTTATTAATGGCGGCACCCAAAGGCCCTAAATCGTGATGGTTACATACACCTTTAAACTTGCGTACTTTTCCATTCAAAAAAAAGCCATTACCTGCTTCAAATTTAATTGACCGTATGCCAAATTTAGTAGTGTACTCATCAACCAGTTTGCTGCCATCATAAACCTTTGAAGTTGCGGTGTAAAGCACCGGCGTTTCAGGCGACCATAGCTGAGGGCTTTTAACAGCAATGCTTTGCGAAAATGTATTTAAATCTGTTTGAGCCAATGTTGATGAACCTTCGGCCACTTGTTTACCTTGCGGGTCGGTAATGGACGTTACCAGCTTAAGTGCACTAAATTTACTTGCTGCTACTTTGGTTTGTATTTGCACGCGGGCAAAATCCTTTTCAATTACAGGAGTAGTTATGTATGTTCCCCAAACGGGTATATGGGCATCATTGGTAACCACCAGGTGTACATTACGGTACAAACCCGCGCCCGGATACCAGCGCGATGACTGTGGCTTGTTTTCAAGACGCACAGCCAGAATGTTATCAGCACCAGGTTTTAAGTAATTAGTTACATCAAAGTGAAAAGAGTTGTAGCCATAAGGCCACATACCAACCTCTTTACCATTTACATAAACCTTGGCATTGCTCATGGCTCCATCAAAAATTAGTGAAGCCTTTTTACCTGCAGTAAATTGCGGGGCGCTAAACTTAAGCCTGTACCAGCCAATACCTATAAACGGTAAGCCACCTGTACGGCCCGATTTAACCGATGCAGTTTGCTCCCCGTTTTGCTCAATTTTTACTTTTTGAATGTCGTTATTACCATCAAACGGCCCTTTAATAGCCCAATCATGCGGAATTGTTACCGTTTCCCACTTTTTATCATTGAAGGTTGGGTTAGCGGCATCGGCCTGCTCTCCGCGGGTAAATGCCCAGCCTTTGTCTAACAGGTATTCTTTGCGTTCTTGTGCCTTTAGCTTATACGCACTAATAGTTAGCACTGCCGGCGTTAAAATGGCAGTTAGCAATAAACGTTTCATTAAGTAATTTTTGGGTTGGTGAGCCCGCAAATTACAAATTTATTTTAAAGTGTAAGGTTGACCGTTAATCACTACGTTCTCGAGCTTAACACCCTCATACACATTTTTAATACCCGGCTTTTTAGCGGTTGCCTCAATGTTAGAGAACGTTATGCCCGATACTTTATCATTGGGGTTACCTTGTATGTGCGCTACCTGGTCGCATTCAATTTTGATGTTACGGATAGTAATGTCGTTTACGGTGCCAAATGGTTTTTCGGTGCTGCCACCTAAGTCAAAAAACTGTTTCCATGGCGCAATTTCAAATATTACGCCGGCTTTGCCGGTAACGTTTTCAACAGTGATTTGCTCAAAATGCTGGTAAGTATCGGGGCGCATTTTAAAGCGGAAAAGTGGCGTTGTACTGTTGATTTTGCAGTTACGCATTACCACGTTACGGGCATGTATACTCTCACTCCCAAAAGTAAGCGCCGCGTGCGACTCGCCAAAGGTACAGCCCTCTACCAACACATTTTCAACAATACCATTTTCAGGTAGCTTATGAGCGGTGGGCCCTTTGCCTCCTTTAATGCAAACACCATCATCATTTACCGAAATGTAGCAATTACGCACGGTTACGTTTTTACAAACGTCAATATCCACGCCATCGGTACTTGGAGCGGGTACGGGCTTATAAGGCGAGCGTATGTCACAATCTTCTATAACAACGTTGTTGCTTTGATACAGGTGAGTTGTCCAAAAACCGGAGTTATGCAGCTTTACGTTTTTGATTTTTACGTTGTTGCTTCCCCAAATAAAAACAAGGCGCGGGCGATGCACCTCAAGGTTGGTGGCCTCTTTGCCCACACGTTTCATTGAATCGCGGTAAAACCAAAAGTAGCTCCAGAATTTCGCACCGTTACCATTGATAGTACCCGGACCAGTAATACTAAAGCCTGGCACTTTATAAGCATTAACCAAAGCCGCATAATAATTTTGCGAGCGCCCTTCCATGCGCGATGGGATAAGCGGATAGTTGGCAATATTGTCTGATCCTTTAAGCACTGCGCCACTCTCTAACCGCAATTTGGTTTTAGGCTTAAAAAACAAGGCACCGCTCAAAAAGGTACCTTTTGGAATAACTACAGTACCACCTTTTTTTGCAGCCCTGTCAATTACCGCCTGTATTGCTTTAGTATTCAATTTAGTGCTGTCGCCATTTTTTACGCCATACTTGGTTATAACATAATCCTGCGCATGTGCAGCGAGCGATAGGGTTGCCAAACCGGCTATAAAAAGTATTTTCCTGATCATATATTGAGTTAACTTTACTTGATTGAGTCTGTGCTCTACTGTTTGCGGTTATTGATAAGTAGTTTCGGTGCTATTGCTTAAGGTATATTCCGGCTTGTTTCCGTTAAGCGTTTTCACGTTTACAAACCTTACATTTTGTGCATCATTTACTACCACCTTTGCACCTACAGGCAGCGTTATTTTGTTAAACCTAACGTTTTTAAGTTTATGCATCGCATCTTTAAACCCGTTAATGTTTATAACAGGATCTTTTAATGTAGCCTTAGTTAAATCAATGTTGGCAAACTTGAAGTTTTCAAACCCAGGTGGCTCAGGAGCCGCGGCGCCATCATTATTATAATTCAATGCCGAAAATATAGTGATCTTCAGCAGCTGGCAATCAGTTACTGTTACGTTTTTAACGTAACCTCCCCGCTCTTTGGTACCTTTTATTTGCATGCCATGCAAAAGCGCCCCGGCAGTACAGTCTCTAACTAACACATCGCTTACCCCTCCCGACATTTCACTACCTATTGATATGCCATGCCCGCGAGTAAAATCACAGTGTGTTATTTGTACATTACTGGTTGGCCGGCCAATAGTATAGCCTTCAGGGTTTTTGCCAGACTTGATAGCAATGCAGTCATCACCGGTTGAAAACGAGCAGTTGAAAATGTAACTATCATCAGATGAATCCGGATCCAATCCGTCACCATTGTGAGCGGTACTCACTATATTCAGGTCATGGCACGTGATGCCTTTACTATAAATGTAATGAATAGTCCAGCAAGGCGAGTCTTTTATCTGCAGTCCCTGTAGTTCAACATCTTTACAATTCAGCAGCATGATTAAGCGGCCGCGGCTGCGCATACCATGTTTCGCAATCATGGCCTTTCCTAAAGCTCCTCCTCCACCACTAATGGTACCTTCGCCCTTTATTGAAATTTGGCTGGTTGTATAATCGCCCTTATTGTCCATTGTTCCTGCGTTAATAAGACTGGCATAGGTTTTCATTTCCCAGCCCTCAAAGCGATTATTTATGAACGGCTCATAATCTTCGGTATTAGCGCTTCCTTTAAGTATACCACCTTTATTAATTTGCAACGTCATGCGGCTTTTTAAAAACAGCGCGCCACTTACAAAAGTACCTTCAGGTATAATTACGGTTCCATACTCATCACAAGCATCAATTGCCTTTTGTATTGCTTTAGTGTTCAGGGTAACGCCATCGCCTTTGGCACCAAAATCAGTAACAGTTATCACTTTGCCTTGCGGCGTTGTGGTAAACTTAACAGCTTTTCCTGCTGCTGATAGTTTTCCTACAGCATTTTCAGCTTTTATAGCACAGCTATAGGTTTTTAAAGGACTGAGACCTGCAACGATATAATTGGTTTTATTTGTTGTACCAATTTCCTTACCATTAAGCATAACGTGGTAGATATCGCTGGCTGCGGTTTTTTCCCAAACCAAAGTGGCCGATGTAGCGGAAATAGTTCCGGGTGCTACAAGCAATCGCTTTGGTGCAGTAGCTGCATATCCCAACGTTGCGGTATGCAAAAAAAGGACAAACAGGAATATATGGTTTTTCATTATACAGGTTAATTGGCATGGTAAAGCTAAATTTTAGCTTTTTATTAGCCATCCTGCTCCATCTTGATAATACGCTTTAAACCTTTTAAAAAAAAAGGGCCGCTTATTTAAGCGACCCTTGTATAGTTATTAAGCTAACTGTATTTTACTTTTTTTGGTTACGTTAACAGGCTGCGGAACTTTAACATAATAGCCGGTACCGTCATAAATCCTTTTACGCGGATGGCTTTGGCAGCTGGCAGAGCAACAACCTTCCATCTGTGTGCCGCATTCGTCACACTGGGTAAAGTGCTCGTTACACTCAGGGTTAGCACAGTTAATCATTTTATCAGTTGCCTTACCGCAATTATAACAGGTTGATACTACCGTTGGATTTACGCTGTTTACGTCAACCGTTAAGCGGTTGTCAAAAACATAGCACTTTCCGTCAAAATCTTCGCCCCCAGCTTCTTTACCATATTTAATAATGCCACCGTGTAATTGGTAAACATTTTCAAAACCTTCGTGCAGCAAAAGAGCCGAAGCTTTTTCGCACTTAATGCCCCCGGTACAGTAGGTAAGTATTTTTTTGTCCTTATACTTTGCCAGCTCATTTATTTTTGAGGGGAAATCACGAAAGTTCTCAATATCCAGCGTAACGGCGTTTTTAAAGCGACCAACCGAGTGCTCATAATTAGAGCGTACATCCAACACAATAACATCCTCGTCATCCTTCATTGCTAAAAACTCAGCAGGCTCCAGATGCTTACCGGTTTGTTTTTTAGGGTCAATGATATTAGGATCGCGCAGGCCTGAGTGAACAATTTCAGATTTGTAGCGTACATGCATCTTCACAAAAGAAGGTTCATCTACTTCATCAATTTTAAACTCGGTAGCGCTAAACCTACCATCGGCGTAAATGGCATCCATGTAGGCCTTGCAGGCTTCAGGAGTACCCGAAACGGTACCATTTAAACCTTCATCGGCTACAATGATGCGCCCGGTTAAATTTAAGCTTTTACAAAATTTTAAATGATCGGCAGCAAATTGCTCCGCATCAGCTATTGTTGAGTAACAATAGTAAAGTAAGGTGTTGTACTTTGCCATAAAATATTGATACTGCTGCAAACAGCGTTTAATGAGCTGCAAAGGTAATATTTTGAGCGCCGATGTGCAAGTAGATGTGCAGATGAGCAATATATGCGAACTGTTACCAGCACGCACATTGCGGCTACTCACCTGCACATTGTGTTATCTGATACCGTAAAATATTCGAATGCCCTGTATAGCCTTGCGGTTTCCGTCGAATGCTATACCGTAATCAACTCTGAATATGAAGCGTTGTATGCCAATATAAGCTTCGGTATAGCTTCCTTTTACAGGCTGCATAAGGCCGGTGTTACTTATTGGAGTGCTGTTTTTACCCTGGGCAAGATAATTTACACCTATCAGTTCTTCCAGTTTAAGCTTACGTACCAATGGTATTTTACTCAGGAAGTTGCCCGCAAAATTATGTTCATAATGTGCCTCAATAAATGAGCGGTTAGTACTAAACTCATAAAAAGGAAGAAAATGGAAGCTGCCTATAGTTGGATTAAACGTTGTTCCCTGGTTACCAAAGAAGTGGTTGTAATCCATAAAATATAAGCTCTTGCGGTTAAGGAATGTACCGGCTGTTATTTTGAAGGCAGAGAAACCTATAAGTCCTATTTTCATGCGGTCGTCAAACACGTCCAATGATGCAAAATCATAGTTTACGTCTGACCCCAGCACACCATTGATGCCCTTGCGGTAATTAAGCCTTACTTTTGGATATAATGATGGCTCGAAGTACTTTCCATCGGGCCTTACTACGTATTGCTGTCTGAAGGTGTAGGTTAATGAGGCCTTGGCAGTAAGTGCCTGGTTTGTCGGGAACAGCATTGACTCAACCGTTGGCGGATTAGCTAACGGGTTATTGGCCGTATATTGCTTGTTCTTGTTATCAAAAATATGGTTAAAAGATGTGTTGTACAATTGCTGGCGCTCGGCATATGACACCTGCGTGTTCAGCAATAGCCCGTTTGTTAGCTCATGTTGCCACGCAACTACGCCAAAATGTGTACGGTAAAGTTTGATGTAGTTGTTCTCATACAGTAAAGAGCTAAGCGTATTAAACAACAGCGACCTTGTGCCTGCATTATTTAAATCAAGAACATCGCTACCAAACCTTGCCGATAGTACCGACTGGGTGGAAGGGTTATAATTGTACGTAAAGCCAACATTGGCATTAAACATTTTTGCGGCAAAGCCATACCTCAATTCGGGCGTAACGCTAAACGATTGTCCGTTATCAAAGCCTTTTATATAATGAACTTTGGCGTTTATACCCCAACCCTCAACCGTATTATAAAACACAGTTTGTAAAAATGGCTCAAGGTACCATGATTGCCGCTTTTCGCGGTTATAGTTCTGATATCCGAATATCAGATAGCTCAACGGGCTGAAGCCGTTACGGCTCTTATTTAATGAGTCGAGGTATTCAGGCGTATTTTGAATAGCAAATATGCTGTCCTTTTTCTTGTAATCACGCTCTTCAAGTGTGGTTAACGGAACAGGCCTGTTGTTTGCCCAGTAGCGGCCATTTTTAGCACTTGCCTGCGTATCAACACGCATAACTTCGCCGTTAAAGAATCCTTTAGGGAAGCTTGGGTTTACGTTGTAATTATTGTAAATGGCTAAATAATATCCTTTGAATTTAAAGCCAAGTACATCGCCATGAAAATCAAACAAGGTAGATGTTGGCAGCCAAACACTGTCATTTATTGGAATATACTGCTGGCTAATGTTCAAGGTATCAACCAGGTTAATATTGGCCTGCTCTTTAGTCAAGTTTAGGTCAACGCCGTATATGCGCCAGTCCCCCTCTACTACATAAACGTTTCCCTGGTAAACAGCTTCGTTTTTACGTTTCGGAATTACCTGTATTTTGGCTATACGCCGGCCGCTTTTTACCGAACGGCCCACTAGCTTATAGTTATAAAAGCGTTGTGCATTTGATGCAAACGGCGATACAAACGCACGGCCGCTTAGGCCCTCAATATCAAAGTTGTTTTTGTAAAAATTAACCTGCAGGTCAGATGCTTTATTATAGCTGAAAGCGGTATTTTGTCCGGCTGTTTTTGAGGCAATCATTTCCTCTTTCACATAGTCGGGGTTTTTGAAATTGTATTTTGAAAGAGATTCTGACTGGTACAAAATGCCTCTGCCGTTTACATCGAGTTGCAGCATGCGCCTTACATCACGGGTCATAAGGTTTTGCGGGGCTTTGGTAAGGCGTTGTACGCCCTTTACAAAAACTACGCACGAGTACTCATTAACCTGCTTTAAATAATACTCGCGTTTATCGATTACTTTGCTGATAATGTCGTCACCTGCATCCTTTTCGTCTCCGGTACCGGTTTCGGCCTGCAATGCAAATGGCTCATTAGCAAGAGTCATGTTCAGCTCCTCGTCATGATTGGATACTGTGATTTTTTCGGTTCTTTCCAAATTGCCCACGTATCTGAACACGACATTGTATGTGCCCGGAGTAAGCTTGAACTCGTAAACCCCATCTTCGTTGGCTGTAGTGCCGTAAGTGGTATTGCGTATATAAACCGATGCAAAAGAGACAGGGTTTCTCTTTTCATCAACAATTTTGCCCGACAAACGGTAGGTTTGAGCACATACCTGCAGCGTAGCGGCAATAAAAAAGGCGAATAATAAAGGTGCTTTCATGAATCAGATATTTATGTATATATCTTTTATGTTGAAAATGTTTGTTTTTGAGCTAATTAATTTCTAATGAGTGCCGGTTAGCAGTAATAAATCATTAATGCGTAACTTTGTATTTTAAAAACTCACACCCATGTATAATACCCTGAAACCGGTTTTAGAGCAGGAATTGGCCGAGATTGAAAAGGCCGGACTATATAAAAAAGAGCGTATTATTACCTCTCCTCAGGCTGCCGATATAAAGGTACTGGGCGGACAGGAGGTTATAAACTTTTGTGCTAACAATTATCTTGGCCTGTCATCACACCCAAAAGTAATTGAGGCAGCAAAAAAAGCAATTGATGATCATGGCTATGGCTTGTCATCTGTACGTTTTATTTGCGGTACGCAGGATGTACATAAAGAGCTGGAAGCAAAACTTTCAGAATTTTTAGGAACGGAAGACACCATCCTTTACGCTGCTGCTTTTGATGCCAACGGCGGAGTTTTTGAGCCATTGTTTAACGATCAGGATGCCATTATATCAGATGAACTGAACCATGCATCAATCATTGATGGTATACGTTTATGCAAAGCGCAGCGGCATCGTTACAAACACGATGACATGGCCGATTTGGAAGAAAAACTTAAAGCAACCCAGCAATTACGCCATCGCATAATTGTAACCGACGGGGCATTCAGTATGGATGGGACCATTGCGCAGTTAGATAAAATTTGCGATCTGGCCGATAAATACAACGCCCTGGTAATGATCGATGAAAGCCATTGCTCTGGTTTTATGGGTAAAACCGGCCGTGGTACCCATGAGCACCACAACGTAATGGATCGTATTGATATTATCACAGGTACTTTGGGCAAGGCATTAGGCGGTGCATCGGGCGGTTTTACATCAGGCCGTAAAGAAATTATTGATATGCTGCGCCAGCGATCGCGCCCGTATTTGTTCTCAAATACCTTGGCTCCATCAATTGCAGGCGCATCAATCACGGTGTTAAACATGCTGAGCGAAGCTACGACCCTGCGCGATAAGTTGGAGACAAATACCCAATACTTCCGCCAAAAAATGACCGAAGCGGGCTTTGACATTAAACCGGGCGTGCATCCAATTGTGCCGGTTATGCTATACGATGCCAAACTATCGCAGCAATTTGCTGCCCGTATGCTCGAAGAAGGTATTTACGTAATAGGTTTTTATTACCCTGTAGTACCACAGGGCAAAGCACGTATCCGCGTACAAATTTCGGCAGGCCATGAGCAGGAGCATTTGGATAAAGCTATTGCAGCATTTACCAAAGTGGGTAAGGAATTGGGGGTAATTAAATAAAGCTTTTAAAAGACGTATCTTTGCCAGGTAAGGCTAACTATAATGCAGGAATTAATTGATAAATATACCGCGGAAGTTGATGCATTTTCACCGGCTAACGCCGAGGAATTGGAAGCTTTCCGTATAAAGTTTTTAGGCACCAAAGGTTTAATTAAAGACCTTTTTGAGCAGTTTAAAAGCACTACGCCCGAAGAGAAGCGTACCTTGGGTAAAGTGCTTAACCAGTTTAAGCAATTAACTGAAGCAAAGCACCAGGAGCTCAAAGAGCAATTTGACTCGCAGCTTACTACAAGCACCAATCAGCAGGATTTGACTTTGCCTGGCGAAGGTTTTGCTGTTGGCTCACGCCATCCCTTATCGCTGGTTCGCAATGAAATTATTGACATTTTCAAACGCTTAGGCTTTGTTGTAGCCGAAGGACCTGAAATAGAAAATGACTGGCATAATTTTTCTGCGCTTAACTTCCCCGAAGAGCACCCTGCTCGTGATATGCAGGATACTTTCTTTATTACTAAAGATGGTGGTCAGGATAGCATTGCCCTGCGTACACACACTTCATCAGTGCAGGTACGCATGATGGAAAACGGCAAACCGCCATTCCGCGCTATTATGCCGGGTCGCGTATACCGTAATGAGGCTATTTCAGCACGTGCACATTGCTTTTTTCACCAGGTAGAGGGTTTATATGTTGATGAAAATGTGTCATTTGCCGACTTGAAGCAAACGCTTTTCCACTTTGTGCAGGAACTTTATGGCGAAGGTACCAAGGTGCGTTTCCGTCCGTCATACTTCCCGTTCACCGAGCCATCGGCCGAAATGGATATATCATGCACCATTTGTAAAGGTGCCGGCTGTAATATGTGTAAACATAGCGGCTGGGTTGAAATTTTAGGTTGCGGTATGGTTGACCCTAACGTACTTGAAAACTGTGGCATTGATAGCAAAAAGTACACCGGTTTTGCCTTTGGTATGGGTATTGAACGTATTACCAACCTTAAATACGTAATACGCGACTTACGTTTATTCTCGGAAAACGACGTACGCTTCTTAAAGCAATTCAAAACCGAAATTGTGTAATTAATGAGGAAACTGGTTTGCCTGATAGGTTTTATAATAGCACTTACCGCATGTGGTAAACAAGATCAAAGCTATATACCCAGTGTTGCGGTTAACTATCAGGCACCACTTACCGACCCACGCTTAAGCCGCTTGAATGCAATAGGCGGCTCAGTAACCGTTCCGGGTGGCGTATCGGGTATTATCATTTACAGGGCCTCAGCCAGCAGCTATGTTGCGTTTGACCGCTGCAGCAGCTATCAGCCTGAAAGGCGCTGCGCCGTAACCATTGATGATACCGGCCTTACCGCTACTGATCCATGCAGCGGTTCAAAATTTTTATTGAGTGATGGTTCGCCGGTTAAGGCACCGGCAACACGCTCACTGCGCACCTACAGTGTGTCAGTTAATAATATTAGCATATTTGTGTATAATTGATACATGGAAGCCGATAAAATAAGAGAAAGCATAAAGCGTTCGGCCCAGGAGCTGTTCCGCAAGTTTGGCTACCATAAAACCAGTGTTAATGAAATTGCCAAGAGAACTAAAATAGCCAAGGCAACCATTTATAAGTATTTTGAAAGCAAGGAGGCCATTTTGCACTCACTGCTAATGGATTACATACAGGTGAGTGTGGATGAACTTATTCATACCGATACGCCCGATATGGATGAGGAAACACACCTTACTAACCTCATCATGAAAACCTGCCGTTTATCTTACACGGTGTGTAATGAATTTATAGGCTGGGACTTCATCCGTGAGTCGACTAACTCCCAGGAGTTTTTGCGTAACCTGTCTAACGAGTTAGAGGATCTTTTGGTGAGTTCATTTATGCGCCTTACAGGTATGCGTAAGCATGACAGTTACCAGCAGCGCATCAGGTTTTTAATTAAGTGCAGTAAAAATATAGTATTCAGCTTTGCCTTTACTTCGGTAAGTGACGCTGATGTACGCAAGAATTTCGTATCCTTCCAAAAAGAAATTTTGCCTTATTTGGTTAAGGCAGCTATTACCGTAAAATAATAACTATTCATTTTCGCCTTCTGCAGGTGGTTTAGGCTTCATCATGTTTGGATTAAAGCGCGGCTTATATGGCTGCTTTACGGATGGTGTGATTGGCGCAGGAGCAGGGCCTTCTTCCGCTTCAGGTGCTGGAGTTACTGCTTCAGTGGGTTGAGCAGTTTCTTCTGCTTTCTCTTCTTCAGATGGCGCCAGTTTGGTGGTAGTTAGGCCGGCCTTAAACCGTGGCTTAAAACCTAATTTAGGTGCAGCAGGTGCTTCCGGTTTTTCTTCTTCGTTTGATGACGCTTCTGTTGAAGCCTCTTCCTTTGTTTCCTTGCTACTTTCTGATACGGGCTCAATCGGCCTTTCTTCTGCTGGTTTGGTAGTAGTTACGCCAGCCTTAAAACGCGGCTTAAAACCTAATTTTGCCGTTGCCGTTTGCTCTACTGACTCCGTTGCTACGTCAATAGCAGGCTTATCTTTGGTGTCAGCTGTTGAGTTTTCAGGCGCAATATCAACAGGCTTTTCCTCAACAGGCTTACTTGTAGTTACGCCAGCTTTAAAGCGTGGTTTAAAGCCAGGTTTGGAAGTCGAGCTTGCAGGCACATCTGTAGTTGCATCTACCGAAGCATTTTCATTTACAGATTTATCATCCCGGATAGCACTATTACCTTCGGTTAATGGTTCCGCAGGGTTAGTGTTTTCTTCAGCCGGTTTGCCGGTAGCACCAGCCTTAAATCTTGGCTTAAAGCCTAATTTAGCAGGTTGTTCCGTTGGTAGTGCATTTGTGTTATTTGCTGCTTCTGGGGCTGCTAAGGCATCTTCTGCAGGTTTAGTGACCCCTGCTTTGAAACGAGGCTTAAAGCCCATTTTTGCAGGTTCGGCACTAGGTTGTTGGGTTTGAGGAGCTTCGGTTGGGTTCTGCTTACTTATGTTATCAGCAGCTTGTGGTGCAGGTTCGCTTTCGGCAGGTTTGGTTGCCGGTGTTGCGCCTGCTTTAAACTTGGGCTTAAAACCTAATTTAGCAGGTTCACCCTGCGGTGTTGGCTCGGTTAAAGCATCGGCCACGGTTTGTTCGGCAATGGGGTTTTCAAGGCGAACTTTCTCTTCCTTAACCTCTACCGGTAATGGGTACTCATGGCGTAACTTATTAAACCAGTACTTTTTAGTATGGTCAAAGCTTTTCTCGCCCATCTGTGCATAGTGTTCTTTAAATTCCAAAAACAAGTCCGGCTGCCCTTGTTCAAGGGTAGCAAGATTTATTTTCTTCTTTTTAAAAAACTCTTCGAATAACATAGATGAAGATTTCGGAATTCGGATGTTCGATTTCGGATTTTTCTTGACTTCCAACTTATGTCATTTCGAGGAACGAGAAATCTTTTCGAAGCGATCAGTTTGTAAACTCGAAAAGATTTCTCCCTATTGTTCGAAATGACATTAGGGGAGAAGCAAAGCTGGAGTTAAAAGTCTTGAATCTGTACTCTTGATTCCTGACTCTAACAAGCTTACTCCGCCATATTATGATAAACCGCCTGCACGTCGTCGTCTTCCTCCAGCTTGTCAATAAGCTTAAGTACGTCGGCAGCGGCTTCTTCGCTAATTTCAGTAGTTGATAACGAAATACGCTCCAACTTAGCCGATTTTAGTTCAATACCTAAACCTTCCAAAGTCTTCTGCATTTTGCCAAAATCTTCGTAAGCAGCGTGAATTACGGCAACGTCTTTTCCTTCTTCATCGGTTTCCACAAATAGTTCTTCCAAGCCTGCGTCGATTAGTTCAAACTCCAGTTCTTCCAAATCACGCTCTCCCGGATCAAAACGGAAAACAGATTTACGACTGAAAATAAAATCCAATGAACCGGTTTTACCTAATGTACCACCAACTTTAGTAAAGTAACTGCGTACGTTAGCTACGGTACGGTTAGTGTTATCAGTTGCGGTTTCAACCAGTACAGCTACGCCGTGGGGTGCATAACCTTCATATACTAATTCTTCGTAGTCTTTTTCGTCTTTGCTTGATGCGCGTTTAATAGCAGCCTCAACACGGTCTTTAGGCATGTTTACTGCTTTGGCGTTTTGCATAGCCGTACGCAGGCGCGAGTTGCTCTCAGGGTTCGGACCGCCATCTTTAACGGCCATTACAATCTCTTTACCTAAACGGGTAAACTGAACGGCCATTTTGGCCCAACGCTTAAATTTTCTTTCTTTACGGAATTCAAATGCTCTTCCCATAGTATTAGTGCTGGTGATACCATCGATTAAGCGATGATTTCACTGATTAGTTTTAAAGATCTTTTGTTTTGATTATACTGATTTTATGAATCAATGATAGCACCATGTTTCATATAATCAAACACGTAATCGGTGTAATCAATCCTATAAGTGCAATCACAAAAATATCTACAAAACTAAACTATTCTTTAAATTTTTCAGCATTTCGCTGGTAAGGCGTTGAATATCATATTCAGGTTTCCAGTCCCAGTCGGTTTGAGCGTAGGTATCGTCAATGGATTGCGGCCAACTGTCGGCAATGGCCTGGCGTGGGTCGCTATCAGCATAAGTAAGGGTAAATTCGGGAATGTGTTGCTTTATTTGCTGCGCAAGGACTTCCGGCGTAAAGCTGATGCCGCCTAAATTATAGCTCGAGCGGATAGTAATACGTTCGGCAGGGGCATCCATTAAGCTTAAGGTAGCGCGAATGGCATCGTCCATGTACATCATGGGCAATGCTGTATTAGCAGATAAAAAGCTTTGGTATGTGCCGCTTTGCAAAGCTTCATGAAAAATATGTACGGCGTAATCAGTAGTTCCACCGCCCGGGTTAGTTTTCCAGCTTATTAAGCCCGGGTAACGTATGCTACGAACATCAAGCCCGTATTTGGCATGGTAATACTCACACCAGCGCTCGCCGGCCAGTTTGCTGAAACCGTAAACCGTGTTGGGGTCCATTACGCAATACTGTGGTGTATTTTGCTTAGGAGAGTGCGGACCAAATACAGCAATAGAGCTTGGCCAAAAAACCTTCTTTGTACCAAATTCAATAGCTAAATCAAGCACATGTATAAGGCCGTTCATATTCAGGTCCCAGGCCAACTTTGGTTTTTGTTCGCCTACTGCTGACAATATGGCTGCAAGCAAATAAACCTGCGTTGGGCGATGCTGCTCAAACACACGTTGCAAACTGTTTTTATCAAGCACATTGGCAATTTCAAACGGCCCACCATTACGTATGGCATCAACCGGGGCATTGATATCAGATGCAATAACATGATCTGCACCATGTTTTTTGCGCAAGGCTAAAACCAGTTCGCTACCAATCTGTCCGTTAGCGCCAATAACCAATACCTTTTCGCTCATTGCCATATAATATTTGGGTGTATGCAAATTTACAAATTTGCTTGTAAACACGTTTATACTATGCATTTAAAAGTAGCAATGTTTCACAATCTGTTTTGCTGTCTGATATTCACATTAACACAATACCATCTATTGCCAAATAATATTTTGATTGAATTTAAGTTTTCATTCAACCTCGACAGCTCAAAAACCTTATAAATAAAGCGTTTAAGGCCTTTTTTGTTCAAAAAAGCTTACATTTGAAAATTAACATTTTATTAATTACATAATTTATTCGAGACAATGAAAGTCGCAGTAGTAGGTGCTACCGGTTTGGTAGGCACTAAAATGTTGCAGGTTCTTGAAGAACGCAACTTTCCGGTAACAGAGTTAATCCCGGTGGCATCCGCAAAAAGTGTAGGTAAGGAAGTTATCTATAAGGGTAAGCCATACAAGGTGGTAGCTGTTGAGGATGCGATAAAGCAGAAGCCTGACATTGCTTTATTTTCGGCAGGTGGAAGCACTTCATTGGAGCAGGCTCCTTTATTTGCTGAAGCAGGTATTACTGTTATTGACAATTCATCGGCCTGGCGTATGGACCCTACCAAAAAACTGGTAGTACCTGAGGTTAATGCTGACGTGTTAACTGCAGAAGATAAGATTATTGCCAACCCTAACTGTTCAACCATACAAATGGTGGTGGCCTTAAAGCCTCTGCACGAAAAATATAAAATTAAACGGGTAGTGGTATCAACCTACCAATCAGTTACCGGTACCGGTGTAAAAGCTGTTGATCAGTTATTTAACGAGCGCAAAGGTATTGATGGACCTAAAGCTTACCCATATCAAATTGACCTGAATGTGTTGCCGCACATCGACGTGTTTACCGAGAATGGCTACACCAAGGAAGAGATGAAAATGATCAAGGAAACCAAAAAGATCATGGGCGATGACAGCATCCGTGTAACAGCAACTACCGTACGTATACCGGTAATGGGCGGTCACTCAGAATCTGTTAACATTGAATTTGAGAACGATTTTGATTTAGACGAGTTACGCAAATTGCTGAGCGAGTCGCCGGGTATAGTTGTAGTTGACGATGTTGCCAACCTGAAATACCCAATGCCTTTAGATGCTCATGAAAAAGACGAAGTGTTTGTAGGCCGTTTACGCCGTGACGAAACTCAGGAAAATACTTTGAATGCGTGGATAGTATCAGATAACTTACGCAAGGGTGCTGCAACCAATGCCGTACAAATTGCCGAATACCTGGTAGCTAAAAACCTCGTAGGTCAGGCTGTAGAAGCTTAAGCCCCTCAGCCCCTGAAGGGGGAGTTGAAAAAATATATAGAAAGGGATAGTCTTTGTGGGCTATCCCTTTCTATTTACATGAGAATTATCAGTGTAATTACTCTTTCACCAAAGCATGTTCCTTTTCGCTATGCAGCAAAATAATAATAGTCACAAAAATCATGAGCAGCGTAACAAAGCTGTAATGCTTTAAAATATTGGTAAGGATTTGGCCTATGGCGTTTTTGGTGATAAGGTTGGTGAGCATACCTAATACACAGGTGATTATTAGCAATACAGTTTGTTTTTGCTTAATGAGGATGAAACACAGGTACGTATAAATAAAACCTGTACACACATGGTGATGTGCCCAAACACGGCCGGGTAACAGTAGTGTAACCATAAATATGAGGCAAACATCGGTGGCCGAAAAACCTTCAAAACCTTTTACATACCTGTCATAAGCAAATTTGGCAACAAGTGTAACCATGCTTACCGCCTGGAAAATTAAGATAATGAATTTTAGAGCCGAGGCTGATAGGTGAAAAATCGGCTCGATTCCAAATTCTGCATTACCTGTATTCAATTTATTGAGTAGGGCGGGTATGCCCAGGCTGATGATGTTCTCGTCTATTTTGCCCTTACTAAATGGAGCCACAAAGGCTTCATAGTAGTCCTTCCAGTCGGCAATGCCGGTGTGCACCCCACGCAGTAGTACTGGTATTAAAATAAAAGGCAACGCTGTTAAAGCTATTTGCGGCCAATGTTTGGGCCCTCGTTTAATGGCTGCAAAAATAAGGAACAGTACAGGCGTGATTTTGAAAAACGTTCCGGCCATAAAAAATACGTAGCTCCATCCATACTGCTTACGCTTATAATACAACACACCAAGTAAGGTAAGGCATAGCACCGGTAGGTTAGAGTTCATCCAAATGAAGTTGTGCCAGTAAAAGCCTGCCGAAAGTACAACGGCCAGCCCTAGCGGCCACTTAAAAGCATGACCGGGGTAATACTGCTGCATAATTTTATGTACCAGTACAAATGAGCCTATCCACAAACCATAATTAACCAAAAAGGTAAACAGGAACGCCGATACATAAAACGGCACAAATGAAAAAAGGCTGAAGAATAGTGCAGCAAAGGGAGGATAGGTAAAACCACCATCAATTAAACCGGGAGTATATAGTTTGTTACCCGTTAAAAAAGCTTTCCCGGTTGCCCAGTAGATGTAATAATCGCCGTTTACGTCGGCTCGCATACCTCTGTTGAAGGATATTATAGCGAAGGCAATAGTAACGAGGGTTAATAAAGAAAGGTATACTTTTTTGTTATGCATGAATGCGCCGGTAGATGTGGCGCCTCAAAACTAAGTATTTGTATTTTTTTAACTGACAACACATTGTTATTATCAGTGGTGCTATAAAAAAGTTACTTTTGATTGGTATGATTTCCTTTTCTCACCGTGTGTTTTTGGAGGTTGCAGCTAATTTGAGTTTTTCAAAGGCAGCGCAGGTATTGTTTGTAACGCAACCTGCCATAAGCAAGCATGTAAAAGCATTGGAAGATCAATATAAGCTCCCTTTGTTTGAACGAAAAGGAAACAGCATTGTGCTTACCGAGGCTGGCACAAAACTACAAGAGTATCTATTGCAGGCTACTGAAATTGAACGCAAGGCAGAGTATGATATGGCTTTGCTTAGCAATCAATCATACGCGGCAGGGCATTTACGCCTGGGGGCAAGTACTACAATAGCTTTATACATACTGCCGCCTATTCTTTCTGGCTTTCAACGCAAGTATGCCAATGTTGGCGTTCAACTGGTTAACCGAAATTCGGAATATATTCTAAATGCGCTGTTAAATCATGAGGTGGATATTGGCATCATTGAGGTAGATAATAAACTTACTAACGTATCATACCAACCTTTCATGGCCGACGAGGTGATTCCTGTGTGTTCGGCAAAGAGCCAGCTAGCAGGCAAATCGCTTACGTTGAAGCAACTTACCAAAACCCCGCTTGCCCTGCGTGAGCGCGGATCCGGAACTTTGAATGCCTTGCTGCGTTCACTTGCAGAACATCATGTAAAACCGGCAGACTTATTAGTTAAAATACGCCTGGGAGGAACCGAAGCACTTAAAAATTTTCTTCTAGCCGATCAGTGCCTTGGATTTATGCCGCGCCCATCCATAAAACGTGAGCTTGCTGAAGGTGATCTTGTAGAAGTGCCGGTTGAAGACTTAAAAATAGTACGGAACTTTTATTTTATACGGCGTAAGGGTACTGAAGACTATGGCCTTACCACCAACTTTATCAATTATGCGTTGGAACATTAATTTAAATTTCTTGAAACTTTAAATTTTTAACCTTGTAGTATTATAGGTTCAATTAAACGAATTAAAACATACTACTATGGGAACATTGAATAATCGTAAGGTAGCTATCCTTACAGAAGAAGGGTTTGAGCAGGTAGAGTTAACCAGCCCTAAACAGGCGCTTGAAGCAGCAGGTGCAACTGTACATATTATATCGCCACAAAGCGGAACCATAAAAGCTTGGGATAAAGACAACTGGGGTATTGAAGTTAATGTTGATAAGTTATTAGCCGATGTAAGTCCTGATGATTATGATGCATTGGTATTACCGGGCGGTGTATTAAACCCCGATAAATTACGTCAGAATAAAGACGCAGTAGCATTTGTATCAGCCTTTTTAGATGAGGGAAAACCACTGGCAGCTATATGCCATGGCCCGCAAATGCTTATTGAAACAGGCTTAATAAAAGGCAGAAAAGTAACATCATATCCATCATTACAAACCGACTTGCAAAATGCAGGTGCCGAATGGGTGGATGAAGAAGTGGTAACTGATAACGGGTTAGTAACCAGCCGTACACCTGCCGACTTAGATGCCTTTAACAGAAAAACAATTGAAGAAATTGGTGAGGGCGTACACGAAACTAACTCATAATAGCCAATTCAAAAATAAAGCCATCTTAAAAGCGTTGTTTTTAAGATGGCTTTATGATGTATATTGCCGTTGCTAAATTAATTTATTTCTATGCTCAATATTCGACCCGCTACCCTGGCCGATGCCGATATCATTGTGAAAATAGCACATCAAACCTGGTGGCCTACTTACCGTTCAATTTTATCAACAGAGCAAATTACCTACATGCTTGATGCCATGTACGTATCAGATAAGGTTGCTCACCAAATTGCCGAAGGCGAACAAACATACATTTTACTGGAAGAAGAAGGTACCCCTGTTGCCTTTGCATCATATGGCCCGCGCAATGATGACAAAAATGTTATTAAGCTGCATAAACTATACTGCCACCCAACTACACAAGGAAAAGGTTATGGCCGTAAATTAGTTGATGCCGTAGTGGAAGCTACACGCCAGGTTGGAATTAAAACGCTGGATTTAAACGTAAACCGCAACAACAAAGCAAAAGACTTTTATCAAAAATTAGGCTTCACGCTATTGCGCGATGAAGACATACCTATTGGCCCTTACTGGATGAATGACCACGTCATGCGCAAAGAACTTTAAGCGTTGCTTCCTTTGGTATATAAATCTAATTCGCGGCCATCAACCCATACGGGCTTTGTATAAATAAAACCAAGTTTGGTTAATAAATTTACTGAACGTTGATTATCGGGTTGCGTTATAGCGGCAACAACGGGCCAGCCAAATACATTGAATGCATAATTCACTGTTGCCAATGCGGCCTCGCTGGCATAGCCATTACCCTCAAACTGCGGAAGGAGGGCATAACCTAAATCGGCATGGGTAAGATATTCACGTTTTAACAAGCCGCACATACCAACGGCCTGCCCCGATTCCTTTAACTCGACCATGTAAAGGCCAAAGCCGTTAATTGCGTAATTCATTAGAATAACTTTAACCAGGTAATTATTAGCTTCGGCAATAGTTTGTATACCTCTGTCTCCTATATATTGCTTCCAGGTAGGTGTATTAAGCAGTTCCACAATAAACTGAGCATCGTTTATGCTGAATTTTCTTAATACCAGTCTTTCTGTCTCAAGAATAATTGACATTTTATCCTTAATTTACTATTAACCGAAAAGCCACAGGTAAATTATCCTGTGGCTTTCAGTTATATACAACACTTTACTATCTGTCTAACTTTGGTATGCGTGTAGGGGCATCTTTACCAGCCACAATACTGCGCGAGCTTAAAGCTATGGCGCGTATGGTTGCGGTGATATTTTTCACATCCAATGAGCTGTATTCGTCTTTAACACTGTGATATAATTTATCGGTATCAATTTGATCGGTTGATATGGTATGCGCCGGTACTCCTAAACGGGCCAGGGTGGCGTTATCGCTGCGGTAAAATAAATCCTGCGCCGGGTAAGGGTCAGGGTGGAAAGTGAAGGCTGTGCCTTGCAGGTTGCTTTGCAAAATTTTCCCAAAGTCAGAGCGCTCATATCCGGTTATAAATGCAGTATTTTTTCCAAACTTCGATTCCTTACCAATCATCTCAATATTAAACATGGCAACCACTTTGTCGGGATTTAGCTGTTGAGAAAAATAGCGGGCTCCGTAACCACCAATTTCCTCAGCCGTAAATGCAACAAATATCAGCGTACGCTCATTATTTTTTAGCTTGTTAAAGTATTTAGCCAGGCTTATCATGGCAGTTGTGCCAGATGCGTCATCATCGGCACCGTTGGCAATGCTGTCGCCTTGCATGGCGGGTAAAATACCTAAGTGATCATAGTGGCCCGAAAACACCACATATTCATCTTTTTTGCTCTTGCCCGGAACCATACCGGCAACATTAAATATCGGCGGATTTTGAACCTCGGTTTTGTAGCTGGCCTTAAAGTTTTTTACTTCGCCAAAACTGCCAAGTACCATCACCACCTGCTGCGCCGACGCTTCTGCAGGCTTGCTCATTGAGATTGAGCCGCTGTTTAAACGCTGACGCAATTGGCTAAACAAATCTTTATGTGCCTGGTCAACCAAAACAAGCGTTTTTTTATTCCCACGGAGGTAAGTACGGTACTCTGTCCTGAAGTTTTTATTGGCATCAATACGCGCAACTTCCACATCGGCATTGTTATCCCAATTAAAAGAGGCACCTGCATAAACTGCTACGTTTTGTGCATCAATATTTTGCCCTTCAATTGTGGCGCTGCTCTCAACAGGTGCAGTTCGGTAAACCATAAAGTTTTGCCTGAAACCCTTCTCTCCTGTTAATGGCTGTAAACCAGCCTTTCTAAACTCAGCCTCAATAAAGGTTGCGGCTTTATCTATTCCGGGTGTAAAGGTACCACGCCCCTGCATCTCATCAGCCGACAGAGTTTTGATGAGACGCTGCACATCGGTTTCGTCAATAAGTTTATTTATATCTTGCGCATAACTGCTAAAACCGGCAGCCAGCAGCGCAATAGCTGCTACATACTTTCTCATCACTTTATTTAATTTTTGAATTTAACCAATTATTACGAAACTGCATTTGCGTAGCAGAAGGTTCTTTACCAGCCGCCTCATAAGTAACAACCTCAAAAGCCGGGTTTTCTTCCAGCGTTACAACCGTTTCATGATTGCCGGCCCTGTTTTTGTAAGCAACGGTGATTTTGTCACCAGGCCTTTTTGCATTTATAGCATCGGCAAGGGCCTGCCCGTTAGCTTGTATGGCATTACCGTCAACACTTAACAGCACATCGCCTGCATCCAGGCCTGCTTTGTAAAACGGAGTATTCATAGCCAAACTGGTACCAATAAGCAGTCCGTTGTTGTCTACACCAATAGCCTGCCCCGACCGCCCACGACCTCCGGCACTACTAAGCGCACCTGCCCATGCCTTTCCGGCCTGTGCTTTACGTAAAATGAGTGCTGCATTATCTAAAAGCTTAGCGTAATCATTTTTTTCAAACCCGTTAATGTACCGTTTAAAAAAATCAGCAGCAAAAGCAGTATCCTTGGTAAAAGCGGCTAAGACATTTTGTAAATCAGCTATGGTATACGGCTTTTCGGGCTTACCATGAGTTAACCATACAGCACGCATATAATCATCAAGTGTTAACTTAAATTGGCTACGCAGGCGTAAATCAAGCGCCAGCGCTGTTGCGCCGCCGTAAGTGTAATAGCTGGTAAATACATTGGCATTGTTATTTTGATCAATTGATGTACCTGCATCAGCAAATACCGCATAACGGCTCATTTGGGCAGGGGAATAATGGTTTGCAGCAGGTGATATCAATACTGTGTTTATTAACCCTGCAATTGTGCGGTTATGATCGGTTAAAGACATAAGTCCGGCACGTTCTAAAATTAAGCTGCCATAGTATTGAGTGAAACCTTCGGCAAACCAAAGCTCATTACTCATATTGGCATGAGTAAAGTTAAAAGGCTCTAAAGTTTTAGGGCGTATACGCTCTACATTCCAGCTATGAAAATACTCGTGCGAGAAAGTACCTAACAACCGCACTTCATTACCCGCAATTTTAGGCGTAGTTTGTACAATACTGGTTGAGTTTCGGTGCTCCATGCCATCACCGGCATTGCTCGAAGCTACGTCATGCAGGAATACGTAATTACCGTAGTCATATACTGGCAATTCGCCAAAAACAGCTTGCGCCTCAAGTGTAACTTTTTTTACCATTTGACCAAAGCCGTCAATAGTTGCCTGGTCATCGTCGCTATGAGAGGTCAAATGTATTGCTTGCTTTTTGCCATCGGCATTGGCAACATCCCAGCTATACTTTTTGTATGGCGCCAACGAGGTTGGGCTATCCATCATGTACTGGAAATTTGGCGCTGAATATATGTTGCCTGATTGGGGCTTAAGCTGCGTTGCTACCTTCCAGCCATATTTATCCAAATCATTAAACTTGAATGTTAAAGCACGCTTATCCATACCAACCACCCACATAAAAGCGGCGGGCATATTTAAATGCGCGTTACTGGCGTCAATACCAATATAAGTACCGTCCATGTGGTTGCCAAATAAAGTATAGCTAACAATTACCGTACTACCATGAGTAGCAATTTCCCACACATCTCCTTCAATTTGTTTAACGCTTAGTGGCTTATTGTTCTCGCCAACAGCTTTTACATTATAGACGTTTTTACCAAACTCGTGCGTGGCATAACGCCCCGGCGATGATCGGCTCATTCTGAAACGCATAACACCAGCTGGTACTTGCGGCACCCTCATGCTTATTTCAGCTTCGTGGTGTATGGCGTTTGGGAAAGATACGGTGTAAGATATTTCGCTTTGAGCTAAAGCAGTAGCCGACAACAGCAAAGCCGTAGCCGACAGGATAAGATTTTTCATTTGAGCTTAAAGTAGTTTCGGGTTTGAAAATACTAAATTTTAACGAATGAAAAATGTTGTTTAACGAAAGTTACGTTATGTTTTGATAGCTATCGTTAGCTATCAAAACATTATAAGAAGCTAGAATTATTAATTATCCCGCACCATGCGCTCCAGAGCGTCAATCCACAAAGGCGAATCGTTCAAACTTTCTACCAGTTGTACGTGCTCACCACCTGCGTGCTTAAATTCTTCATCGTACTCAACCGATACCTCGAAAATTGTTTCCAAACAATCGGCCACAAAGGCAGGGCAAAATACTAACAAGCGCTTAACGCCTTTTTTGGCAAGTTGGGCAATTACCTCGCTGGTATAAGGCTGCATCCAAGGGTCGCGCCCCAAGCGCGATTGAAACGTAAGCGTGTATTTTTCTTTAGGAATGTTTAAACGCTCCGCAATAAGGCGGGCAGTTGCATGGCTTTGCGCACTATAGCAAAATCGGTTAGCGCCGGTAATAGTCTGGCAGCAATCGGCAGACTTAAGGCAGTGCCTGCCTGTTTCATCAGCCTTGATCATTTGCCGCTGTGGTAAGCCGTGAAAGCTAAAAAGCACATGATCGTACTCTTCGGGCTTGTGCTTTGCACCATTTTGAGCAAACGCTTCTATTATCAGGTCATCATCATAATATGAATTAACAAAGCTCATGGCAGGTATAGTTTGCCACTTGCTTACAATCTCCATAACTTTTTGATGCACCGAACCTGTTGATGCAGACGCGTACTGCGGAAACAATGGAATTACCTGTATTGATGTAACCTGTGCTGCACGTAACTTAGCCAGGGCCGATTCAATTGACGGGTTTTGATAGCGCATGGCCATCTCCACATGATATTCGCCACCAAGGCGTTGCTTTAAAAGTTCAGTAGTTTTAACGGTATAAATCATTAACGGCGAACCTTCTTCGGTCCATATTTCGCGATAAGATTTAGCCGACTTAGGAGCGCGAAAAGGCACAATAATACCTTTGATGAGTAAGAAACGGTTAAAAGCATTAATGTCTATAACCCGTTCATCCATCAAAAACTGATCGAGGTAACGTCGAACCGCCGGCGTTTCGGGATTATCAGGCGTACCTAAATTAACTAATAAAACTCCTTTTTTCATCTATATATTCTGAACCCTTTGAAGAGCATTTTAAGGATTGCAAATATCCTATTTATTTTGTCAAACTAAAGCAATACTGGCATAGCGGGCTGTGATTTTAGTCACGCATCTGAACACAAACCATCATGATTTTGCCTTCCATAACATCCACCAAGGCGTACCAGGTGATGCATGATGTTCATAATGATAACCAAAGAAATAACACGAAAAGAATGCTACTACATGATTTTTCTTTTGCGACGTGGAATGATACGGGTTATCATGCTCGCCTTTGTGAGGCTTATAAGTGCCGAAGTAAAAAAGCTGCAAGGTGCTGAGTAACGATGGCACCACCCAAAACAAAATAAGGTTAGGTTGCGCAATCCATAGCTTAAGCAAGTTAAATAAGGCGGCCATAAAAATTACTTGCCATATAGATAAGTAATTACGTATGAACCTAATATACCAGGCCCAGAAACCACCATGATGATAGTCAGGATCATCATTGGTGTGAACGTGACTATGGTGTTTGTGGTGTTGTTTTAAAAGTGTTGGATACCAAAAAGCAGCGTATAAAAACGTGGTGATATAACCGGCAGCATTATTGACCGTTTTGTTTGCAGATACGGTTCCATGCATGGCATCATGCGCGGTAATAAACAAACCAGTATATAAGTGCGTTTGTACCAGTATAAACACATACAGCAATGGATTGGTGAACCTTACCTGCCACTGCATAAGCAGTATCGTTGATACAAGCCAAAGGCCGATTATAACCAAAGCAACCCCCACTCCTCCTGCCGGATAAGCCTTTTTAATGTAAGGGGTTTCTAGTGCCATTATTAACTAACGTAGGTATTAGTGAAATGTTCCCTTTCAGGTAAGTTGTAAAAGTTAATATCTTTCCAACTGAGCTTTTACCTGCTCCATAAGCCACATAGGGGTTGAGGTAGCACCACTGATGCCAACAGTATCGCCGGCCTTGAACATTTCGGGTGAAAGTTCATCAACTGCCGATACAAAGTAAGTATCGGGGTTATGTTTGCGGCACACTTCAAACAGCACTTTCCCGTTTGATGACTTTTTGCCCGAAACAAATACAATTTTATTGAAGCGTTTGGCAAAATCAGGCAAGTCCTTGTCGCGGTTTGAAACCTGGCGGCATATGGTATCATTTGCTTTTACATCATATCCTTTAGCTAACAAATGCTCCTTTATCTGATAAAATTTATCGGTGCTTTTAGTTGTTTGACTGTAAAGGGTAATTTGCTGCGGCAATTCAAGCGTATCAAGCTCTGTAATATCCTGAAAAATCAGCGCTTCATTGTTAGTTTGTCCTTGTAAACCAATTACTTCGGCATGGCCATGCTTACCAAATATTACAATATTTTCTTGGTTATCATGCGATGTTTTAATGCGGTTTTGCAGTTTAAGCACAACGGGGCATGATGCATCAATCAACGTTATATTGTGCTCTAAAGCAAGCCGGTAAGTTTCAGGAGCCTCACCATGTGCACGTATGAGAACTTTCTCATTATACAAATCAGCAAGCTGGGTATGGTCTATAATACGAAGGCCTTTTGCCTTTAAGCGTTCCACCTCTTCGTCATTGTGAACAATGTCTCCAAGGCAGTACAGGTAACCATCTTCAGCCAAAATCTCTTCGGCCATATCAATGGCGTAAACCACGCCAAAGCAAAAACCCGAATCCTGGTCAATTTCAACCTGTAACTGATATGCTCCCATAAGGCAAATTTACGCTAAAATTTTTTAATGAAGCAGACTGTGGTAACCTGTAAACAATAAAGGCGCTTTACAAGCGCCTTCTTAATTTATACTGGTCTTACTGTCGGCTGCTTTACCGTTGCAGCCTTTCGGGCTGTTGACGGCTTTTTACCGAACAAAGACTTTACACGCCCCCAAACCGAGGTTACTGAATCCTCGCTTATATAGGTTGAGGCCTTTTGAGACAACAAGCCTACAACGGTTTTAATGATAAAATTTGACTTTTTAAAGAGTGTTTTATTAAGTGCAATTGGCAATACAAATCTTGATATAAGCCCGATTACATCAGGCGAAATGAATGAACCTATGCCTCCACCCTCTCCCTCGGGAGCTTTCGGAAATGCAGAACGGATAGACGAAAAAATGGCTGAAGGACTGCTGAAGCGTTGCTTCAAAACCATTTCCTGCTCCTGCCTGCTTTTTTCAAGTCGTATAATTTCTGATTGCAGGTCAAACATGCTTTTTACAGTTATGGCATCCATCTTATTTAAATATTTTGCTGATCAGCAGGTTAACAATCGGCTTTTCGATGCTCTTTTTAGCGGTGATAACAATGATTGCTATCAGCAGATAAAATAAAGCCACTATGCCAAATCCTTTCCACGCCGCACCTAAAACATCACCTAAAAACAATGCCAGTGTAAACGTAGCAAACAAGAAGGTTAGCAACAGGCTAAATACGAGTACCACAACGGTAACCAAACTTGCAGCAACTGAGGTGCTTTTCTCAATGGTTTTGTACTTGGCCAGTAAAAAGCGGGTTTCCGCGTAATCTTTCAACTGGTCGAGTATGTTGGGTTGTGGTGCTTGTTCAGCTTTTTTTTCTTCTTCCATTTATAACTCGGTATATAGTTACCGGCTGTGCAGCACAGCCGGTAAAATTATGTTAATTATGCGTGTTCCAGGTCGTCCTGATATTCGGCTTCTTCGCCGTTTAGCTTGGTTTTGATGTTATCAACCACCTTTGTTTTTAAACCGGCTAAACGGTCAATTTCGGCAGCAGCAGTTTCTTTAATGCTTTCGCCAAGGTTTGCTAATGATTCTGATAGCTTATCGCGGGTTTCGGTACCTTTATCAGGTGCAAATAAAATTCCTAAAGCAGCACCGGCAGCAATACCTGCAAGCAATGCAATAGCTACTTTAGCGCCATCGCCCATACCCGTATCTTTTTTTAAACCAGGTAATTTATTAATCAGATTGGTTACATCTTTTGTATTCATGGTGATATAAGTTAATGTTTACTATTATCAGGTTTCAATTATTTAACGGCTTAAGCAGCCGTTTGTTTATAGGCAGTTATAAATTTATACATCGTTAGGTATTTTACGAACCCGCTCAAGGCGGTCGGCTGCCATACGGTTGGTTTCATAAACCTGTGTAAGGAGTATAAAATATGACAGCAGCACCGGTCCGAAAACCAGGCCCAAAATACCAAATAAAGGCAAACCTATAAATACACCTATAATAGAAATTACCGGGTGCGTGTTGGCAATGCGCTTATTAATTACCATGCGCAAAACATGATCAAGATTACCTATAAACAACAGGCCGTACGCCATAATACCAACGCCTGCCCAGGTACGCCCCAAAAGCATGAGGTATATACCAGCCGGAATGGATAATGTGGGGGCTCCAACAACAGGCAAAAAGGATATAAAAGTTGCTATTACACCCCAAAAAACGGCGTCGGGTATACCAACAATCCAAAAGCCATTTGCCAGCAAAACACCCTGTACTAATGATATAATTCCCTGCCCCAGCACGTTTGAATATGTGGCATTACGCAGTGCCATTGCAAATTTTAGTGCATGCTGCTGGCTAAAGGGCGCATACCTAATCATACCTGCTTCAAATTTGCGCAACTCAGCGAACATAAAATACAGTATGAAATACATTACCAGCAGGGTGAGTATTATATTAGCTGCGCTACCTAATATGGAAGGAAAAAGTTCAGCTGCATAGCTGCCCAACTTTTGAAGTGTGTCTTCGGCAAAACGGGGCTGCCCAAAGTGCTCGGCAGTAAACATATCAATTTTATCCACCCACGAGTCAATAGGCAGTGCCTTTGTATTGAAGCTGATGATTTTTTCAATCACCATAAAACTCATCAATAAAAAAGGGATTACAATTACTACCAGTGAGACCAGAATGATCACTATACCAGAAACTCCTTTATTCCATCCCCTTTTTTCGGTCAAAAACAGGTATAACGGCCTGAACAGAACGTATAATACAATAGCGCCTAATATGGCACTGAAAATTTCGCTCAGCGCATATAGCAAAAAGCAGCCAAGCACAATAATGCTTACTAATACAATAGTATTACGTTGCTTATGACTAAAAACAGGCATTTGGGAGAAGTGAATGTGAATTTACTATAAAACAAAAAAGCGCCACAATGTTCGGGGCGCTTTCAATAATTTTATAGTTTGTTACTATGAGCCAAGCTCTTTGACCATTTCATTAATTTTATTGCAGCTCATTTTAATAGTATCCATATAAAAAGCAAAATCCTCAGTTGGGTTTTCTACTTCGTAACGCAATTGCTCAACAGCTAAATGAATGTTAGACAGTTGGTTTTTAATATCGTGCTTAAACGTGCGTATAGCCGGGCCGTCAACTGTATTATACTGTTCTTCGTCGTGCTCCAATGCCATACTACTTGCCTAAGTTAATTGCCTTCATTTTATTGTACAGCGTTTTACGGTCTATTTTTAAAATTTCGGCCGCCTTGGTTTTGTTAAAATTAACCTCTCGCAAAACCTTTAAAATAGTTTCATACTCCGCTTCAAGGGCTGCATTCTTTAAGTCGTGGCGCACTTCTTTAACCGGTGCCGGTGCCGAAGACTGCTCCTGGTGCATACCTACAAATGTTGCCGAATTGGTTGGCCCATCCATAGGCATCCTGCTATAAGCAAGCATTTCCAGCGGCAACGCCTTCATTTGTATTTCATCGCCCTCGCTCAATAGCGTGGCTCGACGTATAACATTTTTAAGCTCACGAATATTACCCTGCCATCTGTAGTTCATAAAGCACTCCACTACCTCGGGCGACAGGCGGCTTACATTACGGCCTAATTCTTGGTTGGCACTACGTAAAAAATGCTCAGCCAATAAAATAATATCATGTCCACGTTCGCGCAGTGCAGGCATGTAAATGCTGAACTCGTTAAAACGGTGGTACAAATCTTCCCTGAAACGGCCTTTTTGAATAGAATCCTGTAAATTTTCGTTTGTGGCCACAATCAGGCGCACATCAAGGTCAATTTCTTTAGTTGAGCCAATACGTTTTACCTTGCGTTCCTGTACGGTTCGTAAAAGTGCAGCCTGAATGTCATATGATAGGTTACCAACTTCATCTAAAAACAGCGTACCGCCGTTAGCCATTTCAAAATGACCTATTTTGGTGTAAAGGGCACCGGTAAAAGAGCCTTTCTCGTGGCCAAAAAACTCACTTTGTGCAAGCTCTTTGGTTAAAGATCCGCAGTCCATGGCAATAAAAGGCTGATCGCGGCGTGAACTATTAAGGTGAATGCTTTTGGCAACCGATTCTTTACCGGTACCGCTTTCGCCCATAATAATAACACTGTAGTTAGTTGGCGCTACAAGTTCAATTTGCCTTAACAGCTCTTTTGATGCACGGCTGTTGCCGCTCACAAACTCGTTAGACATTACTTGCTTACCCTTGTCTTTACTGCTGCCACCGGCTTTGGTATTGCTCACCGCTGCCGATGTTGCCGAAGCTTCCTGGTCGGCAGCTTCAAGCAGGGCGTAGTGAGTTTCAATAGCCTTGTTGATGGTAGTTAAAATTTCATCAGGGTATAACGGTTTTGTTATGTAGTCATAAGCGCCCATTTTAATGAGCTCAACCGCCATTTTTATATCAGAGTAACCGGTAATAATAATTACACCGGTTTTGGGGTAGTTATTTTTTATATACTTCAGCATCTCGCGGCCGTCGGTATCTTCCAAACGGTAATCGCACAGCACTAAATTATATTCACTATTTTTCAACTGCTCCATGCCGTTACTGCCGCTGGAGGCAGTGGTAACTTCAAAACCATTACGGGTTAAGAATTTAGACAGCAATAGTGCGGTATTTACTTCATCATCAATGATGAGGATTTTTTTCATAGCGGCAATTTACTCAATTAAAGGTAATCTGTTTGTTTCACTGGTAGCGTTACTTACAAAAATGACAAATTTTGTAGTTTTTTCCCAAGCATCACTCATATTTTTAACTATCAACTAATATTTCTTTTTAACTAAGTAAAACAGTTTTAAACTGTATGGCATATAAATCAAACTCACAATGCCACACACAGCCTGTAAGCGCTATTTTTTACTACATTTGCCTAAGTACACATACAAAGTATGACTGAAGAAAGAGCACTTAACTTTATTGAAGAAATTGTAGAGAACGACTTACAAACCGGCAAAAACAACGGCCGTGTACATACGCGTTTTCCTCCCGAGCCTAATGGATACCTGCACATTGGGCATGCTAAATCAATATGCTTAAACTTTGGGCTTGCGCAGCGGTACAATGGTAAAACCAATTTACGGTTTGACGATACCAACCCTGTTACCGAAGACACCGAGTACGTAGAAAGTATAAAAGAAGATGTACGCTGGCTTGGCTTTGAGTGGGCTAACGAACTGTATGCATCTGATTATTTTGATGTACTGTACGCATTTGCCTTAAACCTGGTTAAACAGGGTTTAGCTTATGTTGATGATAGTACTCCCGAAGAAATAGCGGCTCAGAAAGGTACGCCTACCGAGCCCGGCACCCCTAACCAGTACCGCAGCCGCAGTATTGAAGAAAACGTGCAGCTTTTTGAAGAAATGAAAGCGGGTAAATACCCTGATGGTGCTAAAGTACTGCGTGCCAAGGTTGACCTGGCTTCACCTAACATGCATTTGCGCGATCCGCTGATGTACCGCATACGTCATGCCCACCATCACCGTACCGGTGATAAATGGTGCATTTACCCAATGTATGATTTTGCTCACGGCCAATCAGATGCTATTGAGGAAATTACGCACTCTATTTGTACGCTTGAGTTTATTCCGCATCGCCCGCTTTATGAGTGGTTTATTGATAAGCTCGAAATTTTCCCTTCGCGCCAGTATGAGTTTGCCCGCTTAAACCTTACCTACACGGTAATGAGCAAGCGCAAGTTACTGCAACTGGTAAATGAAGGCCATGTTGAGGACTGGGACGATCCGCGCATGCCTACCATCAGCGGCTTACGTCGTCGTGGTTATACGCCGGCATCTATACGCGAATTTTGTGAGCGCATTGGCGTAGCCAAGCGCGAAAACCTAATAGACGTAGGTTTACTGGAGTTTTGTATCCGCGAGGATTTAAATAAAACTGCATGGCGCCGCATGGTCGTTTTGGATCCTATTAAACTCATTATCACCAACTACCCCGAAGGGCAAACCGAAACCCTGCATGGCGAAAACAATCCGGAGGTTGAAGGTGGCGAAGGCGGACGCGATATTCCGTTTAGCAACGAGCTGTATATTGAGCGCGAAGACTTTATGGAAGTTCCGCCTAAAAAATTCTTCCGCCTGGGGGTTGGCCTTATGGTACGCTTAAAACACGCTTATATTGTAAAATGTGAGAGCTTTGTGAAAGATGCCGACGGCAACGTAACAGAGGTGCATTGTACTTACATCCCCGAATCAAAATCGGGTAATGATACCAGCGGCATTAACGTTAAAGGTACCATACATTGGGTAAGCGTACCCGGCGCAAAAACTGCCGAGGTACGTTTGTACGACCGCCTGTTTAAATCAGAAAATCCGGCTGCAGAAGAGGGCGACTTTAAGGATGACCTCAACCCTAACAGCTTGCAAATTATAAATGCCTTTGTTGAACCCGATTTGGCTGAGGCCTTACCAGGTAAGGGATACCAATTTATCCGCAAAGGATACTTTACGCTTGACAAGCTTTCAACCGATGAAAAGCTGGTGTTTAACCGCACCGTTACGTTGAAAGACGGCTGGGTGAAGAAGTAAGTAGCGAAGGTTGGTGGTACCACCAACATCAGGCTGCACAAAAAACAAACATGTCATCTCGAACGATAGTGAGGGATCTTTTCGAATTGATAAGCTAATAGCTTCGAAAAGATTTATCCTTCGTCGGAATGACATTCTTTTTTAAAAATAATTAGTTAATGGTTGGTGTTGTAACCCAATCACGCATTAAGTTGATATGAAAATTGTTACTTATAACGTAAACGGCATACGTTCGGCCATCACCAAAGGCTGGCTTACCTGGCTGCAAGCTATTGATGCCGATGTTGTTTGCTTACAGGAAATTAAAGCTACACCCGAAGTACTTACCGACTTGTTTTTGGTTGAGCAGTTGGGTTATCAGCATTACTGGTATCCGGCACAAAAAAAGGGTTACAGCGGTACGGCTATTTTTACTAAACACACCCCCAAGCATGTTGAATACGGTTGCGGTATTGAAGATTTTGATAATGAAGGCCGCTGCATAAGGGTTGATTTTGAAGACATTTCGGTAATGAGTGTATACTTTCCCTCAGGCTCAAGCGGTGATGAGCGCCAGGTTTTTAAATACCGTTTCTTAGATGAGTTTGGCGAATACCTCAATCAGTTGAAATGGGCTTACCCAAAACTGGTAGTTTGCGGCGATTATAATATTTGCCACAGACCTATTGATATACATAACCCCAAATCAAACGCAAATTCATCGGGCTTTTTACCCGAAGAGCGCGCCTGGATGGATCGCTTTATCGAAATGGGATTTGTAGACAGCTTCCGTTATCTTAACCAGGAACCGCATAATTATACATGGTGGAGTTTCAGAGCTAACGCCCGGGCAAAAAACCTGGGATGGCGCATTGATTATAATATGGTTACTGCCGAGTTGCAAAGCGCTATTAAACGTGCCGCCATATTACCTGAAGCCCGCCATTCAGACCATTGCCCGGTTTTACTCGAACTGGATGTTTAAGTATCTGACAGCCCTTTATTTCTATATCAATACACCTAAACATCCGCCTTATGATCACTAAGAAACTAATACTTTTCACTGCCATAATATGCGCATTCGTTAGCACGGCTAACGCGCAACAAGCTCCTGTATCATCCGTTACTAATACAACCATACCCGCTTCAAGGCTGCAGGCAGCAGCAGACATGCTGGCGGCAACCGGACTTTCAACCCAAATGGATGGCATGTATAAAAGCATGATTGACGCCAGCAGTACTCAAATACCGGCCGAAAACAAAGAGAAGTTCAGCCAAATATTAAAAAGCTTTCTTAAAAAATACATGAGTTATGACATGCTAAAGAATGATCTTGCCAAAATTTATGCTGAAGAATTTACCGAACAGGAACTTAAAGACATTACCAAATTTTACTTAACCCCAACCGGTAAAAAAGTAAATCAAAAGCTATCAGCATTAATGCAACGGGGCATTCAGTTAGGGCAAAGCCGTATGCAGGCACATTTGCCTGAGTTTCAGGAAGAGCT
This sequence comes from uncultured Mucilaginibacter sp., assembly GCF_913773635.1. Taxonomy (GTDB): domain Bacteria; phylum Bacteroidota; class Bacteroidia; order Sphingobacteriales; family Sphingobacteriaceae; genus Mucilaginibacter. Next base: position 103,469 of record NZ_CAJYGQ010000007.1, on the reverse strand, counting down.
TAAAAAAGCCTTTCCCGGTCAGTAAATATTTAAGTTGTCATAAAACGGCAGGTAGGTGCCCGCGGGTTTAACATCAGGAATAAACACCATTATTGCCGTGCACTTTTGCTCGTTGTTTATTTCGAAGGCTATGCCGTTGGCCTGGTAAATTTCAAACCTTTTCAAGTCTTTTTTAAACCATGCTGTCTTTGTAGGCTGATATAGATCTTCAATCTGCTCAAAGCTTGATCCTACCTTAACGCTGTCTTTAGTAACAAACCATGGCGATGTAATTCTTATTTGTTTTACACGACTGGTTTCATCCTCAGTACCCATTTGCCGCGAGGTAAATATCATTGTTTCGTAACTTGTACTATCATGGTTGGCATACCATACTGACATTGATTTACCCATGGCAGCATCACCTGCATCAGGGCGGCCCAAGCGCCGGGTAACATCGGCACCGTTATCATTTAATGCAGTTTGCCCAATGGATTTACCTGGGATGATGAGCTGGTTGTTGGATACGGAATTCTTTTCAAGCTCAGTACTAGTGCTGCTTGACGTAACAGTGGTCTCTTCAGCTTTTACATTTTTTGAAGCGGGCTGATTGCAAGCCATAAAGCTTACAGCAGCGAGGAGTAAAACAGTAAATCGTGCCATAATATAGTTATACAATTTTGACGCTGTTAGTGTTCAACTGCAACCAAATAAAGGTTGCTTTGTATTATTACATCAATGAACAGCAAAGGGCAGCAAATAATAGGCAACTGGTTTAAGCAAAAAGGCTGGCGGCAGTTTCCGTTTCAACAGGAAATGCAGGATGCCTACCTTGCCGGCTACTCGGGTTTGCTTAATGCCCCTACGGGTAGTGGTAAAACATTCGCCCTGTTTTTGCCCTTTTTGGTTGGCTATATTAATCAATACCCTGATACGTTCCAAACCCGTACAAACAACGGCTTGCTAATGCTGTGGATAACACCTTTACGAGCGTTAACCAATGATATACGAAAAGCCATGCAAGAGGTGTGCGATGAGGTTGGCCTACCCTGGCGCATAGGTACCCGCACCGGCGATACATCCGCTGCCGAAAAGCAGGCCCTGCGCAAGAAGCTTCCGGAAGTGTTGCTTACTACTCCTGAAAGCTTGCACCTGATGCTGGCTCAAAAAGATTATCCAAGTGTTTTCAAAAACTTAAACGTTGTTGTAATTGATGAGTGGCATGAATTACTTGGAACCAAGCGCGGTGTACAAATAGAATTGGGGCTATCAAAACTTCGCCACCTCTCTGTTACGGGTCCTCGGCTGCCCGAAAAAAAAGCACCAGCTAAAAGTCCGACATCTGAAACCCTGCAACCGCCAACAGGACAAATGAAACTCCAAACATGGGGTATTAGTGCTACCATCGGTAACCTCGAACAAGCGGCCGAGGTATTGCTTGGCACCAGGTTTCCGCCTGAGCAAATGAAGATGGTGCGTGCGCATATTGAAAAGAAACTCGATATACGATCAGTTATTCCGCAGGATGTGGAGAACTATTCGTGGACCGGGCACATTGGCTTAAAACTCCTGCCCGAGGTAATGGAAATTGTAGCCAATAGTAAAACTACGCTCATATTTACCAACACCCGTGCTCAATCTGAAATATGGTACCATGCCATACTCAATAATTACCCTGAGTATGCAGGCATAATGGCCATGCACCATGGGTCATTAGATAATGATTTACGCAACTGGGTAGAACAAGCCCTGCACGAGGGAACGCTTAAACTGGTGGTTTGTACTTCCAGTCTTGACCTGGGGGTGGATTTCAGACCGGTTGATACGGTGGTTCAGGTGGGCAGCCCTAAAGGTGTGGCCCGTTTTATGCAACGAGCCGGGCGTAGCGGTCACCATCCGGGGGCAGTTTCACGGGCGTACTATATTCCTACGCATTCGCTGGAGTTACTGGAAGGGGCAGCACTAAAACAAGCTATTGCCAACCAGCAGTTTGAAAGCCGCGACCCGGTTTTGCTGGCTATTGACGTACTTATTCAGTACATGGTAACGCTGGCCGTATCTGACGGCTTCAGGGCCGACGAGCTTTACGAAGAGGTAAAAACTACCTACGCCTTTGCCGATTTACGCCGTACCGAGTTTAACGAATTGCTTGGCTTCATCACTACCGGTGGCGCCACGCTGTCACAGTACGATGAATTTTTAAAGGTAGAAGTTGAGGACGGATTGTACAAAGTTAACAGCCGGCGCGTGGCTATGCGTCACAGATTTAGCATAGGCACTATTACCAGCTATGCAACGCTTAGGGTAAAAATGTTGCATGGCGGCTCATTAGGATCAATTGAAGAAGGCTTTGTTGCCAAACTTAAACCCGGCGATACTTTTTGGTTTGCCGGCCGTAGTCTTGAATTTGTACAGCTGAAAGACATGACGGCCATTGTAAGGAAATCAAGCAAGGCAAAGGGCCTTATACCCAGTTGGGCAGGCGGCCGTATGCCCCTCTCTTCGCAGCTATCATCAGTACTACGCGACAAGTTAGACGAGGTTGCCCAGCATTTAGAAAAAGATGAGGAGGTAGTAGCCTTACGCTCACTTTTTAACCTGCAGGAGCAGCTATCGCATCTTCCGCGCAAAACCGATTTGTTGATTGAATCTTTCGAATCGCGGGATGGTTTTCACCTTTTTGTTTATCCGTTTGAAGGGCGACTGGTTCACGAGGGAATGGCGTCATTGATTGCTTACCGTATGGGTAAAATACGAAAGGCAACCTACAGCATTGCCATGAACGACTACGGCTTTGAGCTACTTACCGATGAACCTATACCGTTAATGGAAGCTTTGGAAGAAGATCTGTTTACCATTCATAATTTGTTAGATGATATTCAACATAGCCTTAACGCCAATGAAATGGCCAGGCGACGCTTTAGAGATATTGCTCAAATTGGCGGATTGATTTTCAACGGGTATCCCGGTCAGCCATTGAAAAACCGGCACTTACAGGCCAGCAGTGGTTTATTGTTTGATGTTTTCAGAGAGTATGAGCCGGATAATTTGCTGGTAAGGCAGGCATTTAATGAGGCGCTGGCCTTTCAGTTAGAAGAATTCAGGTTGCGTGAGGCCTTACAGCGTATTCAAAAACAAGAGATAGTTATCAAGGTACTTGAACGGCCAACGCCATTTGCCTTTCCTATTATGGTTGATCGTCTTCGTGAGAAGATAACAATGGAAAGCCTGGAAGAGCGTGTTGCTAAAATGGCCCGCACTTACAACGCTCATGAAAACTTTGACGAGCCTATGGAACCAACGCCCGAACCTGTGAAACCACGCCGACGCAAGCGCCCTTAGCCGGTACCATATATTTTGAGTACTCAATTCTTACCCTTTTTGGGGCAAGGCTTCCTCACTCTTTCACTATTGATAGTAACAAAGTCGTTGTAACCCTTCATAAAGGGCACTTTTTAATTGTGGAATGCGTTTTGTCTTAACCTCAGTAATTAATTTAACTTGTAAAGCCATGATGATTGCCCTAATTACCCTTTTAGTTGTTGCCAACGTTGTTGTAGTAGCTAACAACAAAAGAACTATTGTTTAAGCTAAGCATTTTCATTTGCCTGGTCATTGCCAAACAACTCCTGCTTAATTTTCTTCGGCAGGCTGTTAGCTATAAGTGTGTATGAGTGGTCTATCATCTCACATAGTTGCTTGCGGCTAAGTGACCCATCCATATAAACGGTGTTCCAGTGGCGTTTATTCATATGATAACCGGGCTGCACTTCAGTAAATTGCTCGCGCAATTCAACAGCCCGTTCGGGGTCGCACTTCACGTTAAAGCGGTTAGCCGTATCCAAACCAATCAATAAAAATAATTTTTCGCCAACTTTAAAAACCAACGTTTCCGGGCCAAACGGAAAACTCTCGTTTACCCCTTGCTTTTGCAGGCAATAGTTGCGTACATCTTCAATATTCATAAAGCCTCCATGCCCTAAAAAAAGGGACTTAAATTACATTCCTTTCAAATGTATTAAAGAAGGCTTGAATCTGTGTACACATTAAAAAAAATCTCCTTCGCATTTCGAAGGAGATTTCAAGTGTCTATTCAACAGACACTAAAGAACTCTTACCTAACAACTTTGCGCTTTCGGCCAGTTTTATAAACTCTGCACGATAGCCTTCATGGTCGTCTCCTTTGGCGGCGCGGGCTAGTTTAATAGCATCGTCGTACTTTGAATTTTGCTTAAATTCCGATTCGCGTAACAGCATACCCACTTCGGCTACAGCAGCGGCAAAGCGAAAATCCACAGAGGTGCTTTGCAGGCTTACAGGCTTATCTAAAATTATCGCCTGGCTTAATTTACTCGCCAATCCATTAGGCTCTTTGTAACGGAACTTGATGGTAAGCATGTCATTGGAAACATAATTTACTTTATCCTCCTGTTTTTGATACTTCAGTGGGTCTACACTATGGGTAAATCTATCATGTACCCCTGCCGGTATAATTTCATAAAGCGCTGTTACATTGTGTCCGGCACCCATATCTCCTGCATCTTTCAAATCGTTATTAAAATCTTCTTTGTTCAGCATCCGGTTTTCGTAACCAATAAGGCGGTAAGAGGCTACTTTAGCCGGGTTAAATTCCAGTTGTAGTTTTACGTCTTTGGCTACGGTAAATATGGTACCCCCAAACTCGGTCACCAGGGTTTTGCGGGCTTCTGTAATATTGTCAATATAAGCATAGTTACCATTGCCTTTATCTGCCAGGGTTTCCATTTTACTATCCTTATAATTTCCCATGCCATAACCTAGTACTGATAAAAACACACCACTTTTACGCTCCTGCTCTATCAGTTTTTCCATATCCTCATCTGTTGAAGCACCAACGTTAAAGTCACCGTCGGTTGCCAGTATTACACGGTTATTTCCTGCTTTTAAAAAATTTTGCTTTGCTGTGCGGTAAGCCAGTTTTATACCTTCGCCACCTGCGGTAGAGCCCCCGGCATGTAACCGGTCAATAGCATCTTTGATAGTAGTTTTTTGATTGCCTGGGGTTGATGGCAATATTAAACCGGCAGCACCTGCATAAACTACAATAGCTACTTTATCTTGCGGGCGCAGCTGATCTACCAGCATTTTAAGCGACGATTGCAATAACGGCAATTTATTAGGCGCATCCATTGAGCCCGAAACATCAACCAGGAAAACTAAATTAGATGCCGGCAGCTTATCAGTTTGCACCACACGTGCCTTTAAGCCAATGCGAAGCAGGCGGTGTTGTGAATTCCAGGGTGCTGTTGATAATTCGGTATGTATGGCAACCGGTTCGCCGTTTGAGGGGGTGGGCAGGTTGTAATTAAAATAATTAATCATTTCCTCAATACGCACAGCATCTTTTGGCGGCATTTGCCCATTATTAATAAACCGGCGCACATTACTGTATGAGGCAGCATCCACATCAACAGAAAATGTTGAAAGCGGGTTATCTTTTGGGTTTTGAAAACCGTTTTCAGCAACACCCTTATAGCTTTCCTCTTCTTGAGTACCGGGGTAACTGCCTACAATTGGCGTTACAAAGCGTTGGGATTTTACATTTTTACTTTTTGCCGTAGCAGCTAAACCGTAAACACGGCCCTGTAACTGGTTATGGATAGCTGCAGGCTCGGCACAAACTACCGAGGGGTTTGCATTCTGTGACAGAACTGCTATTTCTTTAAGGTTACTGCTTTGTGGTTTAAGATACACCGTTAACTTACTTTGCTTGTTCAGTACAATAGTATGCGTACGATACCCTAAGTACATAAACGAAAGTTTATGTATCCCTTGCGGAACCTGGATAGAAAATGCACCCTTAACGTTTGTTAAAACACTCGTTTTAGTATCATCTAATTTTACCTGTACCCCCATTAATGGTTGCTGGCTGTTTGCATCGTTAACATGGCCGGTAACGGTGCGGTCGGTTGCACGGGCGCTGTTTAAAATACCCAATGCAATAAATAGTAACAGAATTTTTTTCATGGCTGTTTAAGTATGGTTTTGCAGTAAGGATGCAGTTGCATACCAATTTCCATAAGCCGGATAAAAAAATTATTTTACAGCCATTACTAATGAGTTGGTTCAGTAAAAATATTAAGCCAGACACAGTGGGCGATGACGCACTGCTGCAACGCTACCGCCAAACGGGCGACCTAAGCGTGCTGGGCCAGCTTTACCAGCAATACATGCCGCTGGTTTACGGCGTGTGCTTAAAATACCTGAAGGATGAAGAGCAAAGTAAAGATGCCGTTATGCAGATATTTGAGGAACTCATTATCAAAATACACAAGCACGATGTGAAACAGTTTAGGAGCTGGCTTTTTGTGTTAAGCCGCAACTTTTGCCTTATGCAGCTACGCGCTAGCAAAAAAAACCAAACGTTGAGTATAGATGAGGTTATGGAATTTCCTTTTGTTTTGCATCATAATGATGATGACGCAATAAATAATGAAGCCGGCATACAACAATTAGAAAAGTGCATGCAGCAGTTATCACCTCAGCAAAAGCAGAGCGTTGATTTATTTTATATAAAAGAAAAGTGTTATAAAGAGGTGGCCGACATAACCGGCTACACCTTAAACGAGGTAAAGAGTTACATACAAAACGGAAAACGTAATTTAAAAATTTGTCTGGAAAATAGTCGTGAGCAATAAAACACCCGACATATTACTAATACAAAAGTACCTGAACGGAGAACTTGACGCACGTGCCATGCACGAGTTGGAACGCCGCGCGCTAAATGACCCTTTTTTAGCCGAAGCATTGGAAGGTTATCAGTTGATTGAAAAAAGCCAGGAGTCAAATCTTTCCGAGTTACAGCAAACCCTGCAACAGCGCATTGAGCCAAAGCATAAGCGCTTAAGCTTGTGGCCAGCCTTAGGCATTGCGGCATCAATACTTGTGTTTTTAAGCATTGGGAGCTGGTGGCTGCTCAACTATCGTCCTGCTGCTAATCAACCAAAGCTCCCAGCTGCCGATAAAACAACTGTTGCTAAAAATAAGCCAGCGGTATTGTCGGCCCCTCAACAATTTAAGCAAGAGCCTACTGCTGTAATTAAACCGTCGGCCCCGGCTACACAACGCTTTGTACAACCAGCACCCGTAACAGAAGCCAACGAGGCTGTAGCATCTTCAGCTATTGAAGACGATGTACAAATGAGATATCTTGTTCCGGGCAGGGATACTTCGGCAAAGATGAAAAGTGAACTGTTGACCGCTGAAGTTTTAAAGGCCAAAAAAGGGTTACAGGATGCTCAAAACGATTCGTTGCTAACAACAACGCTGCCGCAAGCTTTGGCCGGAAGAGTTGCCGGCATACAGATAAAAGCGGCACCAATTACGTCACCTCAAATAACTCTAAGGGGCACGTCGAGTTATAATAAACAGGTTAACCAGGCAAAAATTATAACAGGCCAAATTTTGGATGAAGATGGCAAGCAACCCTTAGCTGGCGTTACAGTAAAAGTAAATTCCAGCGGTTTGGGCGTTAATACCGATGCACAAGGCCGTTTTAAAATTGCCGCAACCGACAAAGATGAACTCAGCATTGCCTTTATCGGATACAATACACAACAAGTTAAACTGGGGAGTAAAGACAGCTTAAACGTTATCTTAAAGCAAAATCATCAATCACTATCTGAAGTTGTGGCTGTTGGCTATGGGCGCCCGCGTGAACCTCAGGATGTAATACAAGAAGCGCACCCTGCCAATGGCTGGCAAAACCTTTACAATTACCTGAATAAAGAAGCACGTGTAAGTAACGGCAAAACTGGTGTGGTGCGTTTAAGCTTTGTTGTTGGCACTAACGGAACACTCAGTGATTTTGAGGTATTAAAAAGCATGGGGATTGATATGGATGAAAAGGCAATTGATTTAATTAAAAACGGCACGAGGTGGCGGCCTAATGCCAATGGCAAGCCCGAAACAATAAAGCTTCGTATCAGGTTCCGTAAGGAGTAATTGCTCACTTAGCACGGTCAAGCCAAATAAAAATTTCATTTTTGCAACAAATATGCATTGCTTATGAAGCCATTAAACTTTACCGTTACCGAGCGTTTTTTACGTTACGTAACTATCGATACTCAATCTGACCCCGATTCTGCAACTTACCCTTCTACCGAAAAACAAAAGGACCTGGGCCATTTACTAGTGCGGGAATTACAGGAAATGGGCGTTAGTGACGCTCACCTTGATGAACATGGCTATGTATACGCCACCATACCATCAAACACTAACAAAAATGTGCCTGTAATTTGCTTTTGCTCGCATATGGATACCTCTCCTGATTGTAGCGGCCTTGGTGTAAAACCTATTATACATCACAATTATAATGGCAATAATTTAGTCTTGCCTGATGACACCACACAGGTGCTCAAACCAAAAAATCATCCCGAACTTAAGAACCAGTTAGGCAACGATATTATAACTGCCAGCGGTACTACCCTTTTAGGTGCCGATAATAAAGCGGGGGTGGCTGAAATTATGGACGCGTGCTACCAGTTGATGAATAACCCTGACATTAAACATGGTGACATCCGTATACTATTTACGCCTGATGAAGAGATAGGACGCGGTGTTGAAAAGGTTGACCTTGAAAAATTGGGTGCATTTGCCGCTTACACTATTGACGGTGAAACAGCCGGGAATATGGAGAATGAAACGTTTTCGGCCGATGGTGCAAAACTTATTATTAAGGGTGTAAGTGCACATCCCGGCTTTGCCAAAGGACAAATGCAAAGTGCTATTAAAATAGCCGGGCAAATTATTGCCGCACTGCCCTTTGAACTTTCACCCGAAGGAACAGAGGGAATGGAGGGCTTTGTGCACCCGGTTAACATAAGCGGTCATGTTGAACAGGCAACTATCGATTTCATTATCCGCGACTTTGATGAAGCCTTACTTACCCAGCATGCCGGTGTCATTAAATACGTAGCAGAACAAGTACTTCAAAACTATCCTGAAGCTACCTATGAATTTGTAGTAAAGGAACAATACCGCAATATGAAGCAGGTGCTTGATCAGCATCCGCAAATTGTGGAGTATGGTATGGAAGCTATTAACCGCACGGGGCTTAAGGCTAAGCTATGCAGTATACGCGGCGGAACAGATGGCTCCCGTTTATCTTTAATGGGGTTACCAACACCAAACATTTTTGCCGGCGAACATGCCTTTCACGGGCGGCAGGAATGGGTATCAGTTCAGGATATGCAAAAGGCTGTGGAAACTATATTACACCTTTGTGCAATTTGGGAAGAAAAAAGCTAGCCTTGATTTTGGCATGCTTTTTTTCCGGGTAGTAAAACCGGCTTGTATCAGTATGCACTATTTGCACGATAGTTGTAATTCAGTTTACAGTTTTTGCAACGTTAAAGCTTGGTGCCTTAAGCGGCTAATTAAACCATTGGTTTAATTACAGGTTTATATTGTGATTTACGGCAAACCGCACATTTGCAAAGAATTTATTTTGAGCTGCGTAATCTTACTCAATTTATAAATACATTAAAGTAAAACTGCCAAAATGAATACAATTTGTGCTCTTATGTACATGCTGGCAATGATAATTATTTTAAATCAGAGGCAATTGTGTACTTTAGCATTGGTTTAAATAGGTGCTTGAAAAACAACGATTTTTAACTACCAGTAAGATTGCTTGTGCACAACATTTATCAGAATAACGGATAAACTACTTTTACTACATGGGGAAATTATTACTTATTTTATCACTTATTTTACCCATTTGGGCAATTGCTCAAACTGCCGACACTTACATTCAGGCAGGTAATGCAAAAGATAAAATAAAAAATTATAACGGCGCCATTCAGGATTATACCCGAGCTATCCGTATTGATAGCACTAATGCAAATGCCTATTACTTCAGGGCTAACGCACGCTCAAACGTGCAGGACTTTAGTGGCGCAGTTAGTGATTTTACCCAAACCATAAGGCTTAAGGCTGATTACCCCGATGCTTATTACTATAGAGCCAATGCTTACAGCAATTTAAAGCAGTATGAAAGCGCCGTGCAAGACTATACCACCGCACTGCGTTACAAGCCCAACAATGCCGATATTTATCATTACAGGGCTAATGCAAAAGCCAACTTAAAAGATAATGTTGGCGCTGTGGCCGACTTTACCAAAGCTATTGAGCTTACTCCAAACAATCCCGACTTATTTATATACCGCGGTGTTGCCAAAAGCAATATGGGTGATAACGCTGCCGCCATTATTGATTACGATAAAGCCATCAAATGGCGCCCCAGCAGTTCAGAACTTTATTACTACCGTGCTAATGCCAAAGCGGCTTTAAAAAACTATAACGGCGCCATACTTGATTTTGATAAAGCAATTTCCCTTGATCCCAACAATGCCGAGGCATTTTATTACCGCGGCAATGCCAAAAGCAATATGGGTAATAACCAGGGAGCCATTATCGATTACAAAAACGCAATCAGGCTAAACCCAAAGCTGTCTGAACTATATCAGTATTTGGCAAATGCCAAAACAAACGCAGCTGACAATAAAGGAGCTATTGTTGATTACACCAAAGCTATTTCACAAAACCCTAAAAACGGCGAACTTTATTTGCGTCGTGGCGTAGCGTATTACAACACAGGTGATAAGGTTAAAGCACTGGCTGATTTAAATAAGGCTATCGAGCTTAAGCCCGAAGCGTATCCTGAGGCGTACCGCACCCGTGCAGGCATCCGTTATGATAATAAAGATTATGGCGGCGCAATTGATGATGCCGATTTTGCCATTAAAAGTAATGACAGTGACGAAAGCGCTTACGCAACCCGCGGTGCTTCAAAAGCAGCAATGAAAGATACTGCCGGTGCCTTGGCAGACTTTAATACCTCAATACAACTTAACCCGCGCAACAGTTATAGCTACTACATGCGTGGCAACATAAAACGCGATACGCGCGATTTTCATGGTGCTATTGAAGATTATACGCAAGCTGTAACCATAAGGCCCGATTACATGGATGCTTACCTGGAGCGTGGTAATATGTATGCCCGCACACGTAATTTCTCAGCAGCAGCGCAGGATTATCAGCGAGTTTTAAATAACTCTCCGCGTAGCGAAGAAGCCTATTTAAAACTTGGCGATGCGAGGGCACTTTTCCGTGATTACCAGGGCGCCATTGATACTTACAACTTAGGCTTTAAAATCAATCCTAAAAACACCGCCTTTCTTATACGGCGCGGGGTTTCAAAAAGCAAACTAGGTGATACGCAGGGTGCAGCCCGTGATTTTAACCAGGTTTTGCGTATAGATACTGGTTCGGCCGACGCCTATCAAAACCGTGGCAACCTCAAAGCCGGCTACGGCGACTATGAAGGTGCGTTAGCCGATATTAATAAGGCCCTGTCTCAAAAGCCCAATGAAGAAGGATATTTGTTTTTGGGTAATGCAAAAGCAGGCTTAAATGATTATTTAGGTGCAATTGACAGTTATAACAAAGCACTTGATATTAATACCAACAGCGCTAAAGCATATTATTTACGCGGACTTTCGAAAGCTAATCTTCCAGACTCATTAGGTGCCATGGATGATTTTAAAAAGGCTTATGAGAATGATCCGCAGGATGAAGATGTTTTTGTATACCGCGGTTTAGCTAAATTTGCATTGCAGGATTCTATAAACGCTATACAGGAATACAACACGGCAATTGATATGAATCCTAATAATTCGGATGCTTATTTATACCGGGGTTTGGCCAAGTACAAGTTGCAGGATTATCGTGGCGCAATGATGGATTACAACAACGCCATTCAAATGAACGCTGCCAATAAAATGGCTTTTTTACGCAGAGGCGAACTTAAGGAGTTTCAAAAAGATAACCGTGGGGCTATAGATGATTACACCTCGGCCATAGCTTTAGATACCCGCCTTCGCATGGCTTACTTCCGCAGGGGCATGGTGCGCGTTCAGGTATCGGCAGAGAAAAATAATGGCTGTCTGGACTTTAGTAAAGCCGGTGAATTAGGCCTACGCGAGGCATACGACGCTATTAAAAAGTATTGTAATTAACCACTATAGTAACTAACAAAAAGGGCTGCTTTCAATTAAGCAGCCCTTTTTGTTTCACTTGTATCTTTAGGAAGTATGCCTTGTTTATATTTTAATGACCTGATTGAAATTACATTCTACAACTAATGATTTTGAACCGCATATTAACTAAGTTCTATAAAAAAGTCCTTGCCTTATTCAGGCAAGGACTTAAAGTAGTTATTTGCGAAGCAATTATTTTACACCGTATTTTTCGCTGTAACGTTTGTAAAGCTGCTTGTGCAGGTTATCAAGGCTTATACTTTTACCTTGTATGTATGCATTTTCTACATCAAGGGTAACCATGTCAAGTGCATCTCCTGCCGAAATAAACAGGTTAGCATCTTTACCGGTTTCTAAAGTGCCGGTTGTTTTATCGATACCTAAAATTTTGGCATTGTTAAGGGTAATCATTGATAATGCTTGCTCCTTGCTTAACCCGTAACCAACTGCCTGACCAGCCTCAAAGGGCAGGTTACGCTGACGCCAGAAACCGGTTCCGGTCAAACCGTACAATACACCTGCTTCCTGTAACAGGTGAGGTAATTTGTATGGCAGGTAAACATCATCTTCATCCTTGTCGGGCAAAGCTTGTGTTTCTCTTATAATTACCGGTACATTGTTGTCTTTTAAAACATCGGTAACCAGGTACGAGTCCTTACCACCAACAATTACTACCTGTACTCCCATTTGCTTACCAAAGTTTACCGCTTGGATAATTTCTTTAGCACCGTCGGCAGTGATAAAAAGCTTTTTAGTGCCATTGAACAACCCTGCCATTGAACCTAAACGGGCATTGGTTACGGCTGGCTTTGCTTGTGCGTACGCCTTAGCTTCTGAAAATAAGCTTACAATAGCATCAACGGCTTTTTGAGCGCGCTCAGCAGGCGATTCCTGCCCGGCAGCTCCGGCACCAAAGCCTCCTCTGCGACCACGACCATTACGAACAACAGGCCATGTCAGGTGTACGGCAATATCCTTTTTATAGGCAGCATCTTCCCAGTTCCAGCCATCAAGCATCATTACTGATGACTGACCTGAAATGGTACCGCCCTGCGGAGTTGGCTGAGCCAGTAAAACACCGTTTGAACGCACGGTTGGAATAACCTTCGAATCGGTATTAAAAGCGATGAGCGAGCGCACATGCGGGTTCATTTCGCCTGTTTCGGTTTCATCGTCGGTAGCGCGTATAGATTCAAACTCTACCAAACCTAACGAGGTTACCGGGCAAATAAAACCAGGGTATACTTGTTTGCCGCTGGCATTTACTAGGGTAGCGCCGGCGGTATTTGGTGCCGAGCCTTCGCCAATGGCAGTAATTTTTCCTTTATCAAAAGCAATGTAGCCGTTGTTAATCACCTTGCCGTTGCCCACATGTATGGTAGCGCCGGTAATTACAACAGGGCCAGCTTGCGGCTTAGCAGGCATAATGGTGGCCTGACCAAACGCGAGGACTGTAGTTAACATCAATCCTCCAAAACCTAATATAAATTTCTTTTTCATGTTGATTTCTTTGAATGGATTGGATTATTGATGATTTTCAGCTGATACCTGTTTTTTCATACCGTTGTAATCATCGGCAATAATGTAGGCAGCATCTTCAACACTTTCGCACTCGTACAAACGAGGGCGTTGGAATGCAGGACGCTGCGTAGCAGCACCACGACCTTTAGACTCAATCATTTTTTGAACAATACGGCCTGCATCAGCTTTCATGGCCTTTTGCTTTTCGGCATCTTTTGCATAATCCCAGTAAGGCACACCATCAACATATGTTTTTTCAACTACGGCGTATATAGAAAGCGGGTTAGCCGACCATACTACCACGTCGGCATCTTTACCTGGTTTTAAGCTGCCTACTTTGCTGTCAATATGCAGCATTTTAGCAGGGTTAAGGGTAACAAGTTTCAGGGCGTCCTCTTCGCTCAACTTGCCATAAGTAATTGCTTTAGCAGCTTCCTGGTTTAAACGGCGTGCCATCTCGGCATCATCAGAGTTAAAACCTGTTACAACGCCAACCTCATGCATTAGCTTGCCGTTGTACGGAATAGCTTCTGCCACCTCGTATTTGTAAGCCCACCAGTCGCTAAATGTTGACCCTGCGATTTTACGGGCCTTCATTTTATCGGCCACTTTATAACCTTCCAAAATATGGGTAAAGGTGTTAATCTTGAAGCCCATTGAATCGGCCACGTGCATCAGCATATTAATTTCTGATTGTACGTAAGAGTGACAGGTGATAAAACGTTTGGCATCTAAAATTTCTACCAGTGCATCTAACTCCAAATCGCGGCGGGTGGTGCTGCCTTTAACGGCACGGGCTGCTTTGTATTCTTTAGCGCGGGTAAATGCATCAACATAAACCTGCTCCACACCCATACGGCTTTGCGGAAAACGTACGTTAGCATCGCCAAAAGATTGTGTACGATTTTTTTGCGTTACGTTTTCGCCCAGTGCAAATTTGATAAAGCCATCGCTTCCTGCAAATTTCATTTGCTCGGGCATTACACCCCAGCGCAGTTTAATTAATTGGGTTTGGCCGCCAATAGCATTGGCCGAACCATGCAGAATGTGTGAAGTAGTAACACCACCTGCTAACTGGCGGTAAATGTTTACATCTTCGGCATCAATTACATCGGCAATGCGCACTTCAGATGTTACCGATTGTGTACCCTCATTAATACCGTTTGAAGCGGCAATGTGCGAGTGCTCGTCAATAATACCTGCGGTGATGTGTTTGCCGGTGGCATCAATCACCCTGGCGCCGCCAGCTGCAAGGTTCTTGCCTACGGCTTTAATTTTACCACCTTCAATTAATACGTCGGCGTTTTGTAATACACCTTCTTTTTCATTGGTCCAAACGGTAGCATTTCTAAATAAGGTGGTTTCGGTTTTTGGCATCTCGGTGTTACCAAATGCACTAAAAGGATAGATCAAAGGGCCAACCACAGGAGCTTTAGTAGTTTGATCTGCACCGGCTGCTGCACCAGGGCCACGGCCTCCACGACCACCTGCCGGAGCCGCACCAGTATAAGTGGCCGTCCAGCTAACCGAACCGCCATCAGGCAGTGTACCGGTACCACGCAGGGCCAGCGGCGCTGTTGAGGTAATGTAACCGTTTAAGCGCACATTACCCGAAGGCTTATTTTTTAAGTCGAAGTATAAGCTAACCAAATCTCCTGTGCGTACTATGGTTCCCTGGGTACGGGTGCTATCTGTGCCGGTGCGGTTAATATTAGCAGTGTAAGCACCCGGGGTGCCGCCTATAACCAATGTAGTGTTAGCCAAACCGCTTCCACTCAGTGTGTAAGTACCGCGGAGGTCACTTACATCCATTTTGCTCACTACAAATTTTTGGCCTTGTACCCAGTTTTCATAAATCACGTTATCGGCCTTAAATAGGGTGCCCGATGTAATAATGAAGTTAGCCAGTTTACCTTTAGCTAAAGTGCCTACCTTATCACTCACGCCTAATATTTGCGCAGGAACTTCGGTTAACGACATAAGCGCCTGCTTTTCGCTCAAACCATTGGTAATGGCGGTACGCAGGTTGGTCCAAAAATCGCGTGCATTGGTTAAGCCATTAGACGTAAGCGCAAAGCGTATACCTGCTTTTTCTAAAGCAGCGGGGTTGGTTGGCGCCAATTCCCAGTTTTTCAATTGGGCGTAGCCAACGTTGCGGGCGTCAAGTGCATCCTCAACATCAAATGCAGCCGGGAAGCTCAGCGGAACAATAAAGCTTGCATTTAACGCTTTAATGGCATCAATTCGCTGATACTCCTGACCATCGGTTTTATAAATGTATTGTTTGCCAAACTCTTTGGCAATTTTATCGGCACGGAGAACGCTTTGTACATCGCTCACCTCAAAAATTTGCGGCAGGGCTTGCGTGCGGTTAAACTCCGCTAACGATATGTTGTATTCTTTTTTTTGAGTTTTGTACCAGGCGGCATCATAATAAGTTTGACGCAGCAATGCAATGCTGCCCATTAATGATGACGGATAGTTAGTAGCAGCTGTGCCCTTACTGAATGAGTAATGCGCGGCGGCTTCGTCTTTAACCAAAACTTCGTTATCACTGGCATTGGCCAGAGTTAACACTGCCGATGTACCACGGGCAATACCATCCTGAACCAGGGCTTGCACAGCACCAAAACCGTTGCGCTTTAACTCTTCGGCACGGGTTGGGTTTACGTGAAACATTTTAACAGCCATAACATCGGGGCGTATAGCCTCGTTCCAACCGTAAGGACCGGGTTTGGTTGATACCGGCACAGCAGCACGGCCAAAGCCGCCGAAACCACCTGCCTGACGCGGGGCCTCGGGCATACCATAAGTGGTGTAGGCATCAATCAGCCCTGGGTAAATGTATTTACCCTTAAGGTCTACGGTTACATAACCCTTAGGAACTGACGCCCCTGAGGCCACAGATTCAATGTAACCATCTTTAATAATGAGCGTACCGTTGGTAATGGTTTGGCCGGCACTAACCACAATGTTGGCATTAGTGAAAGCGTATTGCCCCGAACGCACATCCCAAGAACCGTTTACAGGATAAGTTTCCTGCGAAAAGCTTTGGCGTGTAAGTAAGAGGGCAAAACAAGCGAGTAAAATTTTCTTCATTTTGCAGTTATTAGTTTAATCGCTTAAATATATTTAAATAACCGCCCAAATTTCACTGGCATTACATAAAATAGCTGCATTGTTACAAGTACAACACATAACAAATGTGCACTTACGCGCTACAGGTCAAATAAATATAATTGAGAGATAACAGCGCGACCCTCTTATATACAGGGCTCAACCTGATGAGGATGGATGATTTTAATTTCTTGTATATTTGAGCCAAACTTATAAACACATGTCTGCATACCAAATTATTAAATACCTGCACTCAGGTTTGCGTTTTGTTGTACTGATACTTATTGTATTAGCCATATTACAAGCTTTAGCCGGATGGCTGGGTAACAAAACCTATTCACAAGGCAACCGCAAGCTTAATATGTTTGCCATGATATCGGCACATACTCAATTTTTGTTCGGTCTTATTTTATACTTTGTAAGCCCGTTTGTGCAGTTTGGTAGCAACACCATGAAAGAAGCAACCACACGCTATTGGACAGTTGAGCATATTGCCATGATGCTGTTTGCCATTGTTTTGATTACTATTGGTCACAGTAAATCTAAAAAGGCAACTTTGCCGCAGCTTAAGCACCGCGCTATTGCCATTTTTTACATACTGGCAGTTTTAATAATCATTGTTGCTATTGTACAAAGCAAGCGTCCGTTTTTTTCCATAACAGGTTAAAACCAAGACAATAAAAAAGAAAAGCGCCGGTAATTAAATTACCGGCGCTTTTCTTTTTGCAATATACTTTATAAACTATTGCATTATGATTTTACGGATGCGGTTATTATTGGTATCGCCTACGTAAATATTTTTATTAGCGTCAACTGCTATACCTGCAGGGCTCGAAAATAATGCCGTAGCCTTATTGCCATCAGCAAATCCTGCTGTAGCAGTTTTACCTGTAAGTGTATACAAAATTTTTGCTGCTGATACCTTCAGAACGCGTCCGCTTTGATCGGTAACGTAAATATTATTTTGATTATCAACAGCAATGCCCGACGGTGTATCCAGCAAATCTTTTGTTGCCGAGTTGCCTACATAAGTACTTACCACGCCTGCAGATGTAATTTTGCGGATGTATGCGTTTGACTGATCAACAACAAACAGGTTTCCTTGGGCATCAAAAGCTACACCTGTAGGGCGATAGAATGCTGCTGCCGAAGTAGCGTCACCATTGGCCGAACCGGGCGTACTTGCGCTGCCTATACCAGCGTAGGTAGTAACCACACCGGCTGATGTAATTTTACGTATACGGTTGTTATCACGATCGGCAACATAAAGGTTTCCTTGCGCATCGGCAGTAATGCCGTACGGCACATTAAAGCGGGCAGCACTACCTGTTCCGTTGCTTGCTCCGGCGGTACCATCGCCTGCTAAAATAGTTACCACACCAGCCTGGGTAATTTTGTAAACGGCGTTATTGCCAATATCGGTTACGTAAACATTTGAGCTTGCATCAACAGTAATTCCCTGCGGGCTATAGAACTGAGCCGTAGCTGCCGAACCACCTGAAAAGCCAAGACTACCGCTACCGGCAAAGGTAGTAGTAACGCCGGCAGGTGTAACTTTTCGTACCAAGTGATTAAATGAATCGGCAACGTAAATATTACCCTGTGCATCAACCGCTACTCCTTGCGGATTGCCAAAACTTGCGCTGGCTCCGGTACCGTTGGTGTTGCCAAGTGTGCTGCTGCCGGCAAGGGTACTTGTAGTTACCGTGGTATCGGCTCCGGCAGCGCTGGTTTTAAAAGTAACCACATCTCCATACCCAATACCTGCTTCAGTTTGTGTATAAGCCCTTAGGTAGTATGTAGTATTTGGCGTTAAGCCGGTTATAATGCTTTTGAAATTCACAGCAGCACCGTCGCTGGTTTTAGAGTCGGCAATGGTGGGTGTTTGGTTAGTTGCGCTGTAACACACACCTGTACTGCTAATAATTAAATTTGAGCCGTAATTAGTTACATTACCACCGCTTTGCGCGCCCGTTGTAGTAACGTTGGCCAACACCGGCAACGACTCAACCGAAGGGGCTACAGGAGTAGTGTCGCCGCCATCTTTATTGCAGCTTGTAAAAATTGCCGCTGCTGCCAAACACACTGCTGCAAGGCCATTTCTTATTACCGAATTTTGTAGAAAAATCATAAAAGTTCAATCATTCAATTACTAACTAGTTACGCAGCAACACCAAGCATTGCTACACTTATGCTGCAACAAGCTGCTAAAATACCTATAATAAAATTATGGTGCTAATTACGCAACTGTTTACGGTTAAAACATATAAACTAATGTTAAATAATGTTAATGCAATAAACAAATACTTGCTGAAACCTTGAAACAGCAATGTTGTTGATAGCATTATGTTTACCAGCGTTATAAAAACAACTTTAATTATTGTAAGCTTTGGCTGCCTGTTTAGCCTTAATGTAAGAGCTCAAAAAAAGACGGCCTTGCCGCACGGTATGGTATTTGGGGTAAAACCCGGCAGTGTTGGCCTTATGCAGGCTTCAAAACTTGAAAGCTTTATGGGGAGGCGCACACGCACCAGCGCTGTAATTAACGGACGGGTTATAAAGGTTATAAAACCAAAAGGCGGTTGGTTCGAACTTGACGCCGATAGCGGACGTGTTATAAAAGCACACTTTAAAAACTATAACGTAACCTTACCCACTGCTCTTAAAGGCCGCGAAGTTATTATTGAAGGGGTTGCTGCCAAGCAATTCATTGCTGACGACCAGCAGCACATGGCCGGCGACACTGTAAAAGGCAAAAAGCAGCATGAAACCAAAACAGACCCAAAAAGGCGTATTGTGTTTGAAGTTACCGGCTTAATGGTTAACAAGTAATAATTCAGGCTGCAGATACGCTGTTGCCATTACCCATAACCTGCAATAAGCTATCTATATATTCCCTGTTGTTGGCCAAGCGGGGAACTTTATGTTGCCCGCCAAACTTGCCGCGTTGTTTCATCCAGGTTACAAAAGTACCCTGAGCGGCAACATGCACTTTAGGGCGATGCAGGGCCATATCTTTAAAGCGTTTTGCATCATAATCAGAGTTTACCTTACGCAGGGTTTCATCTAACAGGTCAACAAAACGTTCAAATTCGGCAGGCTTTCTTTCAAACTCAATAATCCATTCATGGCCGCCACTTTTACTATCGCTGAAATATATTGGGGCGGCGGTGTAATCGGCTATTATAGCATCTGTTTGACGGCATGCTTCTTCCAGGGCACGCTCAGCGTTATCGATGATTACCTCCTCGCCAAAAGCATTAATGTAGTGTTTGGTACGGCCGGTAATTTGTATTCGGTAAGGATCTAAAGAAGTAAAGCGCACGGTATCACCAATCATATAGCGCCACAAACCGGCATTGGTACTTATAATAAGTGCATAATTTTCGCCCGTTTGTATCTCATCAAGTGTTAAAGTGCGCGGGTTTTCTTCGTGCAGGTTTTCCAAAGGCAAAAACTCGTAATAAATGCCGTAATCAAGCATCAGCAACATATCGCCCGGCTCTTCCCTATCCTGTATTCCAAAGAAACCTTCACTTGCATTGTAGGTTTCAAGGTAATACATGGCATCGGTAGGAATAAGCTTTTTAAACTGTTCGCGGTATGGGGTAAAGCTTACCGCTCCATGAAAGTATAACTCCAGGTTTGGCCACACCTCCAAAAGATTATCCTTCCCTGTTATCTCCAGTATTCGCTTAAACAATAATAAGTTCCAGGTAGGCACACCGCTAATGGTTGTTACATTTACATTGATGGTGGCATGCGCCATCTTCTCAATTTTTTCCTCAAAATTTTCAAGCAATGCAATTGTAAGGTCGGGGGTGCGGTAAAACTCAGCCCACATGGGCAGGTTCTTCATAATTACGGCCGATAAATCACCGAAGTAGGTATCGGCATTTAACTGACCAACCTGGTGGCTCCCTCCCAACGTTAAACCTTTGCCGGTAAACAGCATAGCATCGGGCCGGTTATTACAGTAAATGGTAAGCATATCCTTACCGCCCTTAAAGTGGCATTCCTCTAAAGACTCCTCACTTACCGGTATAAATTTACTCCTGTCGTTAGTGGTACCTGATGACTTTGCAAACCAACGAATTTCTGATGGCCACAATACATTTTGCTCACCTTTGAGCATGCGCTCAATGTAGGGTTTAAGGGTATCGTAGTTTTGCAACGGTACGCGTTCCTTAAAATCAGCAAGGTTTTTTATGCTTTTGTAATGGTGCTGCTTACCCCATTCAGTATCCTGGGCGTTATGAATAAGTTGATTAAACCATTCGGTTTGAACCTCGTTAGGATATTTCATGAAAAGCTCAATCTGATGAATGCGCTTTTTCATGAGCCAGGTAACAACGGAGTTTAAGATGGTCATAGCAGTATTGCGACAGCCAAATTAAGCAAAAGTTTTTCTTTTCAGCACAAAGTTGGCCCCAAGGTATACCTTGCGCACCATCTCATTAGCGGCAAGTATTTCGGGCACACCCGATTCAAGAATTTTACCTTCAAATAAAAGATAAGCCCTATCGGTTATAGAAAGTGTTTCCTGTACGTTGTGATCGGTAATCAAAATACCAATGTTACGGTGCTTTAGCTTGTAAACCATGGCCTGTATTTCTTCTACGGCAATAGGGTCAACGCCGGCAAACGGTTCGTCAAGCAAAATAAAGTTAGGCTGGGCTGCAAGCGCACGGGCAATTTCGGTACGGCGGCGTTCCCCGCCCGATAATAGATCTCCACGGTTTTTACGCACACGATGCAAGCTGAATTCATCTATCAGTTCCTCCAGCTTATCTTTTTGTTCGGCCTTGGTCATGCCACCCATTTCAAGCACTGCTTTAATGTTGTCTTCAACCGTAAGCTTACGAAAAACCGATGCTTCCTGCGCCAGGTAACCAATACCTTTTTGCGCACGGCGGTACATGGCATCATTGGTTATTTCTTCATCGTCCAGATAAATATGGCCTTCGTTGGGTTTTATCAAACCCACAATCATATAAAACGAGGTAGTTTTTCCGGCACCGTTAGGCCCCAGTAATCCCACAATTTCGCCCTGCGATACGTTAAACGACACATCGTTTACTACGGTACGCTGTTTATATTTCTTTACCAGATTATCGGCGCGTAAATTCATTTTGTTGTATTGTGAGTGGTTAAGTGGTGAGTTGCTTCATTTGTGGCTATGAACCATAAACAATGAACCGATCACTAACACCTTATTCCTTTAATATTTAATTGTATTGAACGCTTTTCGCGCCAAATGTTCTCTTCAATAGTATAACAAATATCAAACGGTTTGCCTTTGCGTATTTCCTCAATGCATTCACCCTGGTTAAAGGCAATACAGTCAAACAAAGGCGAGCCGCTTTGGTGTATGCACATTTTAATATGGTTACTTCCAACCAAACTAACGTTACCATATACCGAAACATTGCGCGAAATAAACACGGGGCACATATTTTCGGGCCCAAAAGGACCAAACTGCGTTAAAACTCTGAAAAATTTGGATGTAATTTGCTCCAGCTTAAGCTCCGCATCTATCTGTATTTCCTGAATAAGCTGCTGCTCGGTTATGGTTGCAGCCACTACTTCTTCAAACCGTGCTGTAAAAGCTTCCACCTGCTCGGGCTTCATGGTTAAACCCGCTGCATACTTGTGTCCGCCAAATTGCAGCAGTAAATCGCTGCAGCCACACAAGGCCTCATACAAATCAAACCCAACAACCGAGCGGGCCGAGCCGGCTACATGCCCGTTAGAGCGGGTTAAAACAATGGTTGGTCGGTAATATTTCTCAGTAAGGCGTGATGCCACAATACCAATTACCCCTTTGTGCCACCGCTCGTTGAACACCACCGTTGATTTACGCCCGGTCATTACCGCATCAGCCGCTATCATGCTCAGGGCCTCGTCGGTTATAGCGAGGTCATGTCCTTTACGCTCCAGGTTTTTTTCGCTAATGAGCATTCCCTTTGCTTTGGCAGCCTCCATATCTTCTGAAAGCAGTAGTTCTACAGAGTGGCGGGCATTATCAATACGGCCTGCTGCATTTATGCGCGGGCCAATCATAAACACTACGTCAGATATGGAGTAGTTACTGGTTTTTCCGGCTATATCCATCAGCACCTTTATGCCGGTACCCGGGTTGCTATTAATTTTTTGCAGTCCAAAGCTGGCCAGTGTACGGTTTTCGCCGGTTACGTGCACAATATCACAGGCTATGCTGGTGGCAACCAGGTCAAGATAGTTGGTAACTTCATCAAAGCTAATATCATTTTTCTGTGCATAGGCCTGTATCAGTTTAAAGCCAATACCGCAACCCGACAGCTCTTTGTACGGATAGTCACAATCATTGCGTTTAGGGTCAAGCACGGCCACCGCCTCAGGCAGTTCGTTGCCCGGAGTATGGTGATCACATATAATAAAATCAACTCCTAACTCATTGGCATAAGCAACTTTGTCAACCGCTTTTATACCGCAATCAAGCGCTATAATAAGCGTAAAGTTATTTTTAGCGGCATAATCAATTCCTTGTGTTGATATACCATAACCTTCCAGGTAACGATCGGGGATGTAATATTCAATTCTGCTGTACCGCTTTTTAAAAAAGCTGTAAACAACAGTAACGGCTGTGGTACCGTCCACATCATAATCACCGTATATTAAAATATTTTCGCCGGCTTGCATGGCCTTTTCAATACGCTCAATTGCCTGTTCCATACCCTTCATCAGGAAAGGATCATGCAGATGCCGCATATCCGGACGAAAAAAAAAGCGGGCCTCTTCAAAAGTTTGAATACCTCTTTGCAACAACATGGCAGCCAAAACCTCATCAATACCTAACTCGGCCGAAATACGCTTTACCTCATTAATATCGGGATTTTGCTTAAGTGCCCACCGTTTTTGCATACTTTTGTAATACGAAACCTTTTATTGTTTTACAGGGTTTATAACCCACAAAGGTACATTTCTAAATATAACACGCTACAGTAACTATGGAAATTTTTGCATTAGGTGAAGGCTCTTACTCGGTTGATTCCTCAAAACAGTTTATACCATTTGACCCCGCTACAGATAATGCAAAAGACCGCCCCGGCTCTTTGTTTATTCACGTAAACCCTTTTTTGGTAAAAACAGACCGCGACCTTATTGTACTGGATAGCGGCTTGGGTATGAAAGATAGCAGCGGCGAACTTATTATACATCAAAACATACGCAAAGCTGGTTTTGCCCCCGGCGAGGTTACGCTGGTACTGCAATCACACCTGCATTATGATCATACCGGCGGATTGGTTGTTGAGCGTAACGGCAAGCTTGAGCCAAGCTTTCCGCAGGCAACACATGTTATTAATAAGGGTGAATGGGAAGTGGCTATGTCGGGAAAGTCAAGCTCGTATCGAAAGCCAATATTTGAAGCCCTTGAGCGCGAAGCAAAAATTGAATTTGTTGAGGGCAACGGAGAAGTAAGGCCGGGTATACACTTTGAACTATCGGGCGGTCATACTCAGTATCACCAGGTATTTTTGATTGAAAACAACGGTCAAAAATGCTTTTTTGGCGGCGATGAACTGCCGGAACCTGAGCAGTTGCTCCGGAAATTTGCTGCGAAGTATGATTATGACGGCAAAAGGGCTATGCACCTGCGCGAGGAGTACGGAACAAAAGCATCTGCCGAAAACTGGGCCTGCTTATTTTATCACGCCAAGTCAACAGCTATCGGCTACGTATCACAACAAGACGATACGTTTAGCATAAAGCCTTATTAAATTGTATTTTCAACAGCAAACAGCTCTCTGATTTTCTCTACGTTTAACGGTTTCGATATAAAATCTTTAACCAAATCATATGATTTAGCTTTGTTAATATCATTGCTGAAAACAGATGATGAGATAATGTATATTTTAGATTTCCCAAGAGGATCGAGTCCTAAACGCTTGTACTCATCCAAAAACTCCCATCCGTTCATTATGGGCATGTTAATGTCGAGCAAGATATAGTCAGGCAGGTTTTCAGGATTTTTTTCCTGAATTTCAAGCAATTGATTTATAGCATAACTTCCGTCCAAACAAGCGGTTATATCAGCATATACCAGTGCCTTTTTTATAAGCTTTATCGAAATGAAATTGTTGATCTCGTCGTCATCAACCAAGAGTATGCTAATAGGTTTGGAGTTGCTCGTTGTCATAATTAATTCCTTATACGGAAACTACAACAAAATGTTTCATTCCCGTAAGTTTTAAAACAAAAAAAATCCTGATATGTTAATCAGGATTTTCTATATACGATTAGAAACTTGAAATGTTAGCGGGTTGCTACCAAATTTATATTTAAAATAAACTCGTCATCGATAGCTTTATCACCTATGCTTGCAAAAAAGCTTTTTGAACCGTAACGGATATCGTGTTTAGTACGATCAACCTTAACGTCGGTTGCGTTTACGGTTAAAGTGTTGCCAGCTACGCTGTAAGTAGCAGGAAATGTAATAACGCTTGTTTTACCTTTAACCATTAAGTTACCTGTTACATTAACTTTACCAGCACCTGCAGGAGCAATTTTGGTAGCGGTAAAATCAGCAGTTGGGTATTTTTCAACACCAAAGAAATCTTCTGATTTTAAGTGACCTAATAATTTGCCTTTTCCTTCGCCGCTTAAATCAGTACAGTCCATGCTGTTCATGTCAATAACAAATTTACCGCCGGTAGGTACTTTGCCGTTTGTAGCAACTTCACCTGAGGCAAGTTTGATGGTACCGCTGTGCTGACCTGTAACTTTTTTACCTACCCATTCAATTTTACTTTTTTGAGTGTCAACTTTGAAAGTTACCGGTGCTACTGGTTTAAAAGCAACTAAAGCTACCGCTATAACTGCTGTAAATAAGGTTGTTAATTTTTTCATGTTTGTTTTAAAAGAATACAAATGTAACAGATTAAAATAAATGTTTAAACATCTAATATTTTATTTGCTTTTGTATGACAATTTATGGTTTATATGGTTTAATACCTAATGACTAAAAAGAAATTTATACTGCTGTACCTTATATTTTGCTTGTTTACAAGCTTAGCATTTGCACAGCATCAAACGCCTGCCAAGCTTTACCCCCAGCTGTTTGATGCTGTACAAATGCAACAGGTTTATAGTGACGGTAAAACATTTGTTGACGCTACGCCCACGCGTCCTGTAGCTGTCATACTTAAAGACTACCGTCAGCAAAAAAATCAACCGGGATTTAATTTGAACGCCTTTGTTAAAGCAAACTTCAAAGCACCGGTTGAAAGTGGCACTCCATATAAGAGTAACGTAAGTGCGGGCATACGTAAACACATAGATACGCTGTGGAATGTATTACAACGCGTTGCCGATACGGCTAAAGGCACCACGCTTATACCACTACCGCATGATTATATTGTACCGGGCGGCCGTTTCAGAGAGATTTATTATTGGGATTCATACTTTACTATGCTGGGCCTTGAGGAGGCTAAACGCTTTAAACTGATAGAAAGCATGGTAGATAACTTTGCTTACCTTATTGATAAAAACGGGCATATACCCAACGGCAACCGTACCTATTACCTTACTCGTTCGCAGCCTCCGTTTTTTTCCTTAATGGTACAGCTGCTTGCCAGGCATAAAGGCAACAGTGTTTTTAAAAAACATTTACCACAATTACTTAAGGAATATGCGTACTGGATGCAGGGCGCTGCAAACTTAAAAGCAGGCACGGCAGCAATGCACGTAATACGTATGCCCAACGGTAGCTTGCTTAACCGCTATTGGGATGCAAGTACGCAACCACGCGAAGAATCATACCGCGAAGATGTTTTAACCGCACGTGAAACCAGCCAACCTAAAGATGAATTTTACAGGAATATAAGAGCAGCGGCCGAATCGGGCTGGGATTTTAGCAGCCGCTGGCTGGCTGACGGAAAATCACTTGCAACTATACAAACTACAAACTTTGCAGCGGTTGACTTAAACTGCCTGCTTTATAATTTAGAAAACGT
The DNA here is from genome assembly GCF_913773635.1 of uncultured Mucilaginibacter sp. Lineage (GTDB taxonomy): Bacteria > Bacteroidota > Bacteroidia > Sphingobacteriales > Sphingobacteriaceae > Mucilaginibacter. The sequence goes on along the minus strand of NZ_CAJYGQ010000007.1, from coordinate 76,777 downwards.
GATTGCACAAGCTTATAAAACAAGTAATAAGCCCCGGTTGGCAACCGAGTTTACTACCAAAGCTGCTAAACGAAAAAAAGCCATTGATAAATATTGTTGGGATGCTAAAGGGGGTTGTTATAAAGATTACAACTGGAAGCTTAAAAGCACTTCACCACAGGTTACTATTGCTACTGCATTTCCGCTATTTACAGGTATTGCCAACAGTGCGCAGGCTGGCAAGGTTGCCGCACTCATTAAAAACAAGTTTATACAACCTGGCGGTATTGCTGCAACTTTAAAATCTACCGGCCAGCAATGGGACCAGCCAAATGGATGGGCACCTTTACAATATGTATCCGTTATGGGGCTACGCAACTACAAACACTACAACATTGCTAAAGATGCTGCCGACAGGTGGATAACGTTGAACATTAACGTATTTAAACAAACAGGTAAGTTGCTTGAGAAATACGACATTCAGCATGCTGATGCAACTGCAGGCGGCGGCGAATACCCTTTACAAGATGGGTTTGGCTGGACAAACGGTGTTTTACTAAAGCTCATGAACTCATACCAGTACAAGTAAACTTTGCTTTAACCCATTTGAGTATCTATTATTTTTTCAGCTTCTTAACTTTCACGTTGAAGTCAACACCGGCTACCGGCATTTTTTTCCATTCGCCGCTTTGATTGCGATAAGTGCCGCCATTAAACAACCCAATTGAAAATGAAGGTTCTGATCCTTTGTGTGTATTCAACCACTCAATGGCTACAAGTAGCGTACCCTTAGCCATTACATTGTAAGGCTCAAGGTTTACATCTACTCTTGATTTGCCATAAGGAATAGCGCCTATGATATCAGTTTTGACAAAGTTTTGCTGCGTAGTAACACCATCAAATTCATATACGTTTACCTTGAATTTAAGGGTATCGCTGTTGTTATTTTCAACACCAAAATTAAGGTTAAGTAACTGCACATCCTTTTTTCCGGCGTTCATTTTAATGCCAATTTGTTGACCTTTAACCACAGGGAACGATGCATTGCTGGTACCTTTACGTGGTTTATTACCAATGGTTTTTACTTTATCCTGAGCCTGGACAGTAAACGCAGCAAACATGAACAATGCCACAATAAGAGACAGGATTTTTAAGAATTTAAGCATAAGGGTGTAATTATATGATGTATAAAGTCAAGACGCGCTATTTTATAAAATGGTTGCAGCAACGATATATTTTATTCAACCGCAAACTAAACCTAGCTATATATCTCCTTCGTTATCGTGCAAAATGTTTACACGTAAAGCACGTAGTCCTGATATACTTTGTAATTCTTCAACCTCCAATACTTCAACCTCACTACCTAACATTCCTTTTTGCTGCAAGTGGGCTATATGATCGCGGTACTCCTTTTCCTCGTTGGTATTTGCATAAATAATAACTACGGTTCCGGGCTGCGTTATTCGCTCATTGGTTCCTTTAATGAATGCCTTATCTATACGTTTTTTTACAATTTCGAAACGTGCATTATAAGTCCCATCAACATCAAATCTCTTTTCATCCATCCTAAACCGTATGGACATTGTTGTACTATAAGCCAGCACCAGCGTAGTTACCTCAAGCGTATAAGGCAACGTAGTTTTATAACGATGATGTTCGCGCTCCAGTTCACATAACACCTTTAGCTGCCAAAGCCGAAGACTACGGAAATGGGCGGGTAGAAACGTACGGTTAGGCGTTATTGATGATCCGATGTAGAGATTGTGTTCTACACCGTCGCTTTTAAAGCGCTCATAATAATGCGGAAATATTTCCTGTGCGGCTACTTGTCGTTCGTCAAGCAACGCAGCCATTTTTTTATTAATAGTTGATACTGTTGTATCATACTTACGCCTGTAAGTGTAATATAAGCCGGTATTTTTGTTAACCTGCTTAAAATAGTTGCCAATTTCGGGGGTGAAATGGCCGCTTACAGTGGCCGACTGCAGTAAAGGATGTACCTTCTCGTCAATAAAATGCTGTATATATTGCTCCGTATCTGTGCGTATGAGCACGGAAGCATTGTGCGTGAGGTTTTTAAACTCCTGTAACCTTGGCAAGTAAGCTGACGCATGCTTGTCAATGTTTTGTATTTGCAATACAATGGCCACCAATGCTTCAAGTTGGTTATTCAAATCTTTTTGAATACTGCGGTTTCGCGAGTCTGATGATGCTTTAATATCAACCTGGCCATACAGAGGATAAACATCCTCAAACACGATTTCCTTTAATTCATATTCGAGCTTATTATCCTGGCGTTCTATAAATTTATAGGCCTCCTTTTCAAATTTCCATTGAACGCTTGGGTGCAGCGTGGTATATTCATTTTGAATAACTGCCTGTATACGGTTTTGCTTGTAGGCTATTTGCCTGTCAATAGTATTTACCAAAAAAGGCATTACTACCTCAAGCTTATGTGCATTTACACTGTTCAGTTCGCCTTTGCGTAATGATACCAGCTCAATAATACCCAGCAACTGCTCATTCTTCATTACCGGGGCCAGAATAAAGCTTTGTATATTTTGCCTTAAAAATTCATGAGCCATTTCACTGCCGGGATGTTCTAAAAAAAACTGGCGGGTGTCTGATATGGCAAAATACTCGCTTTTGCCAAGCAATGCCTGGTATGATTTAGGACCTAAAATATCGGTACTGACGGCCTCATGATTATTACCCAGCATAAAACTCCTTATTTTACGCAAGGGAGCAATGCTGCTAAACTTATTTTCCTCGGTATTAAATGCGGTAAAGCCTATACGTAAATCAGGTATTTTGTAAATTGACCTAAATATGCTTTCAAAGTCCTGCTCAATTTCAGTGTCGTGCAAGTCGGTCAAAAGCGTACCCTTTAATGCCGATACCGCATTTTCAATTGTAGAATCAAAAAGGTTAACAATAGCGAAGCCTTTTAATAAATAGCTACCCTGCGGAAACAATCTCTTCCACAACTCAAGATTATCGTAATTGTTAATTAACTCGTTAATATCGGCCTCGGTAAGCTTTACTGCCTTATCAGTTGGAATTATTTCTAAAAAATCGGCGTTGTATAAAATGCGGTAATGCCTTATGATACCCGTTGCAGTCGGAATATCATAAAACATGGGTTTTGCAAAATCAAGCTGCGTGTTGTAAAATTCATTGAGCACTAAGCAACAGCTCATTACGTAGAACTGGTGGCTGTCAAAATCCCGTATAGAGATGTCAAAATCGGTACCGGCAGCGCTCAAGATGTTTTTAAAGCGCTGAGTACTGTTAAGCATAAAATTATGAAACGGTACAGTAACACCTTTTATCTCATTTTGAGATAGTGCCGCCGGAAATAAATCTTCAAGCAGGTGATTGATAACGAGGGCGTGTTGTTCTAATTCTTCTTCGTGTGTAAATCCTGTACGCAGTTGGGGATAGGGCTCTATTTCCTTCAGCAAATATGCAGCGCGCTCAGCAGCATAGCCTGTTTGTTCGGCGGCCACCTTCTCCAAGTGCTCAATAAGCACGTGAAATGATATATGAATTTCGAAAGGGCTATCTTTAAAGGGCTGAACACTCATTACTTAATTGATAGGTGAAGCAAAACTAACTAAAATACTTTTTAACAATTAAGCAACCATGCCAAGGCCATTAAATCTGATGGTATAATTACAAAACTTTTTAAATAAACCGGATGCTTAAAGCCTTACATTGAGTGATACATATGGGTACCAGCCCTCGGTAGAGTGACCGGCCAATACTTGTATTACTGCTACCCCTGCAGGAGCAAAGTAAACTCCGCCCCCTGTACCCGCATGCCATTTATTTGATGATTGCCCGCGTACCCAAACCCTGCCGGTATCATAAAACCCTGTTACACCTAATTGCCCTGGCAACACATAACCCGCAATGTTAAACAGGTTAAGGCGCGTCTGGAGGTTGTTGTAAAACATATGATCGCCGGCAAAGCGGTTACCCAGGTAGCCCAGTAAGTTTCCGCCCTGTCCGCCTAAAAACATTGACTGATAAAATGCCGGCTTACCAACACTTAGGCCGCCGCCAACCCTGTCTGATATTACAAACGTGCCTTTGGCATTAAGGCTAAAGTAGTAGGTAAACTCCGGGCGTATTTGCGCAAAAGACCTTGTATAGCTGTTTAAACCGTTATAGGCCTGCAAGGTGACGTTAACATAATAACCGTTGCTGGGCAATACATTACTGTTACGTTTATTGGCGTTGAAGTTTACCAGCAACCCAATATGTGCTTTGTCTTTATTAACAGTCAAGCTATCATAAGAATTCAAAAAGTTGGGATTGTTAATAAAACGACCTTCATTGTCTTCGCGGTGCAGGCGATAGTATTGAAACGATGGCCCTGCACTCAGGGTGGTATTAGCGCCCAACCACCAGCGCAACGCGGCATCAACCTGGTAGGTGTTATAACGCGTACGGTAAAAGCGCCTGTACCCCGGAAATTTAAACAAAGGCGTTTCATTACCTCTGCCAAAAAAGTTGAGGGTATTGTTTGGAGCCTGTACAAATGCGTTTAATACAATGTCGGCCTTGCCAATAGCATCTATCCACTCGCCATTATATTTTATACGAAATGCATCGGTTGCAAAAGCATGCGTAACCAAAAGCTGTTGTACACTGGCATACGGTAATTTACGAAACCCATTTCTGCGGGTATACTTAAATCCTGCGCCAAGTAATATGCCGTCATCAGGGTTAATTGCCCCTGTTGCCAGCGGCATCCAAACATTGTAAGGGTTATTTTGAACAAATTGGGTATTTAATGAGTCATTGCTCAAATGTTTTTTCAACAAGCTACCGTTGCCTGTTATGGCTACACTATCTCTGCGGTTGTATATACGTACTTTACTTTCAGCCTGCTGTACATCATAGGTTTTTTGCCCTTTAGCACCAACAATCCGAAGCCTTATGGGTGAATGCGCATAATTAATAAGCATCTTATCGTTTCCACCCTCGGTGTATAATCTTATTTCGTGGGTAATTTGCGGGTTATAAACCATGTTGAGCAATTCATCCTCAACCTCGCCTGCTTTACTTATTTTATTTATTTGTATACGCATGCCGCCATCAGCAGCATCAGTTATTATTACCTGTTCATTTTTGTCAGTGGTGCGTAGGTCTACGGTTTTGTTTACAAACCGGTAATACTCATCCATTGCCGCAGGTATATTGTTACGGCGTTGCTTTAGCTTACTAAAAAGTTCATCATGCCGTATTTTATAAACTTCGGGCGGAAGCAGCTTTAATGAAGCTTCCAGCACCTCATCGCTCTCTGCCTTTACAAAATCATTTGCCATACGCATCCAGTCGTTATAACTAATTTGCGCATCGGGCAACGGCTGTATAAACCGCGTTTTTATCAGTGAGTACTTTACCCTTGGTATATCGCCGTCAAAATTATCAAGCGTGGGGCTAATCCACGACCGGGCAGCCAGTGATGGCAACACCCCTTCACTAATATGAAAAACCTGGTCACGATCTCGTGGAACAGCGTAATACTTCTTGTCTTTATTCTTTTTCTCATAAGCCCAACGCCATTGGTCTTCATGACGGTCCCAATCACCTAAAAGCAAATCGAGCATGCGCGCTTTTAAAAACTGCTCACCGTTAACCCGGTTATCATTGTCTTCTTTAAGCTCGCCCAGCATTTTATCAGTATTGTCTGATTTACCGGTGGGTTCGCGCTCTTCAAGTAGTACTACCAGGCCATTGAATATTTTGCTGTACTCACCTAAAGCAGCATCGGGCGCAATTACGCCAATTACCGGGTTAGCATGAGGCACGCCTGCGGCATCGGCAAGCGGCGGAACAACCAATGCCGAATACGGATGCTGACTGCTTAATGCATCATCAAGCCAGTCAATAGCAAACGTACCTCTGAAATTTGGTGGAAGTAGTTTATCGGGTGTTTTCTCAACGCTTCTTATTACCCACTCTTTACCTTTTTTGTCTTCAAGCCTTAATGATTTTGATTGCAACCCGCCACCTTGCTTAAGCGGCTTAAGGCCACCATAAACTTCAGATATTTTTATAAGCGGCAGTTTAACAGTTGTGGCCCATTCTTCACGGTAGTTTTTGCCAAATAGCCATTTATGAATACCGCTTACCTGGTTGTATGAAGGGTGAACTTTAACCGAGGTGCTGTCAGCAAAATAAGCAGTTGATTTTTGCTGAGCATAACTTGCTGCTGCTATACCAAGCAGTGATGTGAGTAAGGTAAATTTGCGAAGCATAACGCCTTTAATGTTTGCAAGTGTAAAATAAGCAAAAATTTAAGCGCCAAATCTTAACGCATTTGTAATAAATACGCTTTTAATTAATTGTTGACTAAGGGCCATCACATTCAGGCTTTTACCGGCCTACGCTTGCTTTCCTAATCCTGCTCAATGTTTCGGGCGATATGCCTAAATAAGATGCTATCATACTTTGGGGAAAGCGCTGCAAAAAATAAGGATATGTATTTTGCAAGTTGTTAAACCGCTCTTCGGCGGTTAGGCTTATAGCAGCATGCACTCTGTTTTGCGTGGCAATATTGGCTCGCTTGTCAAGCTCCTTTATCATATCAGCAAAAGCAGGTATCTGTGTTTGCAATTCCTCTCTCTGCGTGTTTGATATTATGAGTATTTCAGCATCTTCAACAGCATCAATATTATACTTTGATGGCGTTTGCAGCATATAGCTTTCATAATCGGCTACCCACCAGTTTTCTAAACTAAAACGTACAATATGCTCATGGCCCCTATCATCAACCGAATACATACGGAAAGCACCTTTTAAAACGAAGCCAATCTGTTTGTTTATATCTCCTGCCTGTAAATAATATTGACGTTTTCTTAGTTTACGCAGTTTAAAGGTTTGTTCTATAAGCTTTTTATCGTCGGCGCTTAAATTACTTTTGGCGTAGTTTTCAATATAATTAAATAGGGCATCAAACATTTTCAGCGTTACAATAATGGCAATTTTAGCGTAATTATTTTGCAGGTTTCATGCAAATGTAAGCCAATTGTAATCAATTTATAATCCAATTGTCATTACCATTGTTGGGTGTTGTAACTTGCAAATAGCCGCTGCACCTTTGCCTCAATATTTTACTTAAACCGTGTTCACACGATTTTGCAAAATCGGTTATCAGGCTGCCGGTATAACTACCAAAATACAGCATTCCTGATAAATATCAACTGCACTTTTTAGCAAACTTCAATTTGCAACGCACTGGCATAACCCGTTTTGTGATATCTGAACCCAGCAACCTTTAAGGTCATGAAACTCTTTACTAAGTTAGTATTAATCATCAGTATAATTACTGTTTCCTTCAACACACTGCATGCGCAAAGCACGGTTGTAAAAGGTACGGTTACCGATGCCAAAACAAAAGAAGCTTTACCCTATGTAACGGTAACGTTTGGCGACAGCAACCAGGGTGCTCCAACAGACGGCCAGGGACGCTTTACCATAAGAACCAACGATAAGTTTGAATACATTAAAGTGAACTATGTTGGCTACCGTACCGCTACCCGCAGCATTGAGGCCGGGCAGGAACAAACCATTAATATTGCCATAAGCGCTGATAGCAAGCAGCTGAGTGATGTTGTTGTTAAAGCCGGTAAGAAAAAGAAGTATACCAATAAAAACAACCCTGCGGTTGAGCTTATAAGACAAGTAATTGCACATAAAGCACAAAACCAGGTTACCAGCTATAACTTTGCTGAGTACAAGCAGTATGAGCGTATGACCTTTTCGCTTAGCAACCTTAGCGACAAGTTCAAGAACAGAAAAATTTTTAAAAATTACCAGTTCATGTTCCGCGAGCAGGATTCAACTGCTATTGGCGGTAAAACATTGCTGCCTTTATATATGGAGGAGAAACTTTCGGCTAATTACTACCGCAAAGTTCCTTATGCCCAAAAGCAGGTGGTTGAAGCCAACAAGCAGGTTAAGTATGATGAAACATTTGTTGATAATCAGGGCCTCACCACCTACTTCAACCGCATGTACCAGGATATTAACATTTATGATAACAACGTATCGTTGCTGAGCAACCAGTTGTTAAGTCCTATATCTGATAATTCACCTAACTACTATAAGTTTTTTATCACCGATACCATAAAAGATCAAAAACCTAATCTTATTGAACTAAGCTTTACGCCACGCAATACCATTAACAAGCTTTTTGAAGGCCGCATTTACATTACTATGGATGGCAATTATGCGGTGCAAAATGCGGTGCTAACGGTAAATAAAAACATCGATCTAAACTTTGTCCGTCAAATGGAGGCGCGCTTATCGTTCGAGAAAAATCCGGATAACCGTTACCATTTAAGCCAAAGCAATTTAAAAATTGAGTTTGCTTTAAATAAAAATAAAGGCGGTGGTGTATTTGGTGAACGCCTGGTTACCATACGCGATTTTAAATTGAACTCGCCCCGCCCTAAAGAAACTTATGACGGCCCTGCCCAGGTTTACGCGAAGCAGTCTGACGAGCAAACTGATGCTTACTGGACCGAAAGCCGCCCTGATACGCTTGACAAAGCCGCTGCCGATTTATATAAAAACGTAGATAGCCTGCAAACTATACCATCGTTTAAACGCACTATGGATATTGCTACGCTGGTGCTGGCCGGGTACAAAAATTTCGGACCGTTTGAAATGGGACCTGTTAACACGTTTTACAGCTTCAATCCGGTTGAAGGGTTCAGAGCTCGTTTAGGCGGCCGTACAACCACTGCGCTAAGCAAACGTTATTACTTTGAAACTTATGGAGCGTACGGCACCCGCGACCAAAAGTTTAAATACTTCCTAAGCTCTACATATTCATTAAATAACAAGTCTATATACTCGTTTCCACAAAACTACATTCGCGCCAGCTTTCAGCACGATACCAAGGTACCTGGCCAGGAACTTGAATTTGTGCAAGAGAGCAACTTCCTACTATCATTCAAACGTGGCGCTAATGATCAGTGGCTATATAATGACATCTTTAAACTGGATTATGTACACGAGTACTTAAACCATTTCTCGTACGCTGTAGGTTTCAAAAAATGGAATCAAAGTCCGGCTGGGGCGTTACAATTTCAAAATCTGCTGCCAAACGGAGCTTTAAATAATGTGAATCTTATTCACACTACCGAAATGTCGTTGCAATTGCGCTTTGCACCGCACGAAAAGTTCTATCAGGGTAAATTATATCGTACACCTATTCCTGATAAGTACCCTATTTATACCCTGCGTTATACGCAAGGATTTAAAGGCTTATTAGGTGGCGATTACAACTACCAAAACGTTGTAGGTAACATTAGCAAACGCTTTTACCTGTCGCAACTAGGCTTTACTGACGTTAGCACCGAAGGTGGCTACCTGTTTGGCAAAGTACCGTTCCCTTTAATGGATATACACAGGGCTAATCAAAGTTATGCTTTCCAGTTTCAGTCGTTTAACATGATGAACTTTCAAGAGTTTGTGAGCGACCATTATGCCACACTTACCATTGACCATAATTTTAACGGCTTTTTGTTTAACAAAATACCTTTGCTGCGCCGCTTAAAACTGCGCGAGGTGGTAAACTTTAAAGGTTTATGGGGAGGTGTAAGAGCTGAAAACAACCCGGCAAATGACCGTTCCCTGCTGCGCTTTCCAACCAACAGCTCGGGCCTTGCAACAACTTATACGCTTAACAATGGCATGTATGCCGAGGGAAGCGTGGGCATAGGAAACATATTTAAAGTTTTGAGGTTTGACCTGGTACGCCGCTTTACTTATTTAGATAACCCCAACGCGCCAAAGCTTGGTTTAAGAACGTTTGTAAAGTTTGATTTTTAAGCAGGCAGACAAATAAGAAACACAAAATTGCGGGTTTTACCTTAAAATAATATGCACAGGCACAGCTACCACCGGGACAGCGCCGCGTATTTAAGAGGTAAAAGCCGCAATTTTTTTTGACAATCGCCAAAGCTGCAAGCCTTAATTTACCAGCAGCTTATATCCACGGCCATGCACGTTAATAATTTCTACACGCGGGTCATCTTTCAGGTACTTGCGTATCTTACTTAAAAAAACATCCATACTACGGCCATTAAAGTAGTTATCGTCGTTCCAGATGTTGAGCAGGGCTTCTTCGCGAGTTAGTACTTCATTTTTTTTAAGGCACAGCAACCGCAACAAGGCAGCTTCCTTTGTTGATAGCTTTTGAACCAATCCATCGGCCGTTATGGTTTGTGAAGTAAAGTCAAAATCGTACTTACCAATTTTAAAGGTAGTAGGCTTTTCCTCTTCGGTGCTGCCAGCAGCGGTACGCTTTAAAAGCGCATTTATACGAAGCAGCAATTCCTCAATGCGAAAGGGTTTGGTGATATAATCATCGCCACCTAAATTAAATGCCTGGGTTTTGTCTTCAATCATGGCCTTGGCAGTAGCAAAAATAATAGGCACATGCTCATTTATTTTGCGTATTTCCTTACCCAAAGTAAACCCATCCTTTTTGGGCATCATTACATCCAGTATCAGCAGGTCAAAATCACTCTTGGTAAACTCCTTTAAGCCGGCATCGCCATCTTTGCAAAGCACTACATCAAACCTGCCTTTAAGCTGCAGGTAGTCTTGCAACAGGGCGCCCAGGTTGGCGTCATCTTCTACCAATAGTATTTTCTTCATACAATATTGAATTTCAGTTCAAATTCAGAACCTTTTTCTTTTTCTGAACGAACGCTTATCATACCTTCCAGGCGCTTAACTATAGTATTCACATAACTAAGTCCTAATCCAAAGCCTTTAACATCATGCAAATTACCTGTAGGCACACGGTAAAATTGTTCAAATATTTTGGCTTGTTGGTCGCGGCTCATACCAATGCCTTTATCGGCCACACGTATAACCAGTTGGCTGCCTTTATTAAGGGTGCTTATGGTAAGTTCGGGTTCATCTTTACTATACTTAACGGCGTTATCAATTAAATTGAATATTACGTTGGCAAAGTGAAGTTCGTCGGCCTCTATAACGGCAAATTCGGCATCTAAGTGCAAATCAAGTTGGGCATTGCTCTTTTGCAGCTTTAGCTGCATGCTGTCTAATACGTCGGTTATCAGTTCGTTAACATCAACCGGCTTTTTGTCGAGCTTGAAGTCGTTTTTCTCAATACGGGCAATGTTCAAAACGCGCTCAATGTGGCTGCCCAAGCGGGCATTCTCTTCATAAATAATATCGGCCAGGCGGGTAACACGGGCTTTGTCTTCAATAATCTCCTGATCTTTTAATGCCTCACTGGCAATCATAATGGTTGATACAGGCGTTTTAAACTCATGCGTCATGTTGTTGATAAAATCGGTTTTCATTTCCGAAATTTTCTTTTGACGCAGTATGGTGAATATGGTGTAGCCAAAGCATACAATAAGCACCATTAATAAACCTCCGCTAATGCTAAGCATATAAGTCATGCTGCTTAGTATATGCGAGTTTTTATCGGGGAAGAACAACTGTATTTTACCCGGATCGTTAATTACATCCTTGGTAAAAATTGGGGTTTGATAAGTTTCGCTGGCATAAAACACAGGCTTCTCGCCTACCATATCATACGCTTTTGAAAAGATGAGCGAATCGTTATTAGCTGTGCTTACTTCATAACTAAAAGGCAGCATAATACCTTTGTTATGTAATTCAAAACGCAGTAACGAGTCAATCCACAAGGTATTAATGCGATCTTTTAATGGCTGGCCTGAGTTTTTATATTCTTCGGCCAGGTTTTGCATTACGGTGAAGTTTGTTAACGTTACCTCGGTTTCTTTTTGATTTAGCTTGGCAAGTGAATCTGCACGCAGCATTTGCTTTATTTGGGCAACCTTGCGTTCTTTTACTTTGCGGTCATGCTCGCGCTGCCAGTAAGGGTTAATTCTTACCCGGGCCACCACCTGCGGGCCAAACTGCGGGTCGAGGTAATGCTGATAAGTAGTATCGTACTTGTGTACTTTGTTACCACGTTTTGTTGGCGGCAATTTGGTTATTTCAAGCGGTCCTCTATTTTGGTGCAGAATACCAAATTCATCAACGAACTCTTCAATCTGGATTTTCACATTCACCATTTCCTCTTGCGGAAGCCCGTAAAGCTCCTCATCCAGTTTGGTGCGGAGGATAATGTATTTTAAGCTGTCGCGCAGTTTGGCAATGCGTAAATCATGCTGCTTACGGCTTTGCGTTGCGGTGGTGTTTGTCGAACTATCGGTAACAAATTTTTTTACCTTGGTTTTAGTAAACTTACGATCCTGTTTAACTATCATGCTATCGGCCTGCTTGTCAATAAACCTGTTAGCATCCTTTTTTTCAAGCTTTGATACTACAGTGTTTAAGGCCTCATGCACATCGCGGTCAAATAATTCCGACTGCATATGATAGGATTGCCGCAGGAAAAAATATTGCATGGCCACCACTCCCAGCAAGGCAAACCCCATAAGGCCAATTATTAAACCAATACTTCTCTTCTTCATTACTCAACAAAAATAATTGAAATACAAGAGCGTAACATCAGTTTAACAATTTTTAACAGTTAATGGCAGAGAGAATTAAGAAACAAGAACCAAGACAAACTTCTGTAACAAAAAAGAGGCATCTAATTTATGAGATGCCTCTTTTTTGTTATGCCAATAGATCTTGGCTCTTGGTTCTTAGCTCTTTCTTCTGCAGTTTAGAACGGCAAGTCGTCATCATCAGGTGCAGAGTTGATGTCAACCGGTGGAGCGTAGTCAGGGGTTGCTGCTGCTGCACCACCGCTTAGTACGTTAAGGCGCCATAACTGCAATGAGTTAAAGTAGCTCTTTTTACCGGTTTTATCAGTCCATGGGCGGCCGCGAAGGTTAAAGAACACCTCAACGTCATCACCAACTTTAACAGCATCCAATAAATTGCAACGATCCTGGATGGCTTCAAATTTAATATACTCAGGGTATTGCGGGTTTTCTATATATTCTACAATAAGTTCTCTCTTTTTTAAAGATTCGGTAACTTGCTGTGTAGGAGTAACTTCGTGTACTTTGCCTTTAATATCCATAATTCTTGCTTATAAAACGTAAAGTTAATAGTTACAATTGTAAATCGGGCATTTTTTAATTCATAAATTTGCAGCCACATGCAAATTTATCAAACCGAAAGTAAGATCATTATTACCTGTAATAAACGCCTTGCACCATACCTGCAACAGGAGGTTGAAGCGTTAGGGTATACCATTAAACGCGCGTTTCAAACCGGCGTTGAACTGGTTGGAACAGTTAATGATTGTATACCATTAAATCTTAACCTGCGCTGCGCCAGCCAGATATTATATTCACTAAAAAGCTTTGAGGCTAATGACCCGCAAGAGTTGTATAACGAACTGGTGCAGGTGGAATGGGAAGAGCTGATTGACTTCACCGGCTACTTTTCAATAACCTCAAATGTAAATAACGAGCATATACGTACGCCGCTGTTTGCCAACGTAAAGGTTAAAGATGCTGTTGTTGATCGTATAAAATCAAAAAAAGGCATCCGCCCAAATTCGGGCCCTGAGCTTAATAAGGCTGTACTTCACTTATACTGGCAGGACAACCGCGCCGAAGTATTTGTTGATACATCGGGCGAAACGCTTGCCAAGCACAGCTACCGTAAAATTCCGGGTAAAGCTCCTATGCTCGAAGCATTGGCAGCATCAACCATTATGGCAACCGGTTGGGACAGGCAAAGCAGCTTTATAAACCCTATGTGCGGTTCAGGCACACTGGCCATTGAAGCGGCACTGCTTGCTACCGATAAAAGCCCGGGCCTATTTAGAATGAACTATAGCTTTATGCACTTTATGGGTTATGATGAACAAGTGTTTTTTACCGAACGCCGTAAGCTTAAAGATAAAGCCAAAAAGGAAACAGGTTTCAGAATTCTGGCAACCGACTTATCTGAAGACGCTGTTGACGTAGCCCGTAAAAACGCCCGCACAGCTGGTGTAGAACATTTGATTGAATTTGCTGTTTGTGATTTTGCAGACACCGAAGTACCTGAGCAGCCCGGCGTAGTAATGTTTAACCCCGAGTATGGTGAGCGCCTTGGCACACACACCAAACTTGAAGCAACCTATGCCCGCATTGGCGATTACCTTAAGCAAAAATGTAAGAGCTATAAAGGCTATGTGTTTACCGGCAACCCCGATCTGGCAAAAAAAATTGGCTTACAAGCCAGTCGCCGTATAGAATTTTACAACGGTAAGCTTGACTGCCGCTTACTGGAATACAGCATTTACGATGGCAGCAAACGCGAACCAAAATCAGTTTAAATGAAACGCTTACTATTTTTGGCCACAATATTAATGTGCGCTACGTTTACACAGGCACAGCAGCAAATGCCTTTTCCGTTTCAGGGCGGAAAAGACGTAATGATGACGTTTTTTAAAGAGAACGTAGTGTTACCTAAAGCTCTTAAAGACAAAAAAGCAACCGGCACAGCTGTAATAAAATTCACAGCCGACCCTAAAGGCGCAATCCAAAAAATTGTGGTTTATTATGCCGACGACTACAGCATTGCCATGCCGTTTATTGAGGCGCTGAAAAAATCAGACAAAAAGTGGATTATTTTCGATGGTGAAAAAGTACACGATTTTATAATTTCATGTACCATCAATCTAACGCCGGGTAACGCCACGGCAGCTGTTCAAAAACAGGTATACGAATCATACAACCAGCGTAAGCCAATTTTTGCCAGTAACCCTATCCCTTTAGATATGGCCACCCTGCTGCCTGCCATTATAACCACCTATTAACGTTAACGCAGTGTGGTTTTAAATTGAATATAATTTACAACAATTAAAACCGCTTTAAAACCGCACGCTATTTTACTTCGTAAGTCATGGTATTAATTGAAGATACCGATGCAGAAGGACGTGTATACGAGCAAGATCAAGAATGTTGCGACTAACATTCGTAAAATCAGAGAGTACAGAAATTATACTCAAGAATACTTAGCCGTTAAGCTTGATATTTCGCAAAACGCCTACAGTAAAATTGAACTGGGTTATACCAAGATAACCCTCGAAAGACTTTTCCAGATAGCACTAATACTGGAAGTTGATGTAATTGAATTGATAAAAGCCAACGATAATGAGGTTATGCTCATTATAAACGGATCAGCAGTTGCAAGTTAAATCTTAATATGCGTTTATATTTGCCCGTTCAAATATAAACGCATTTTTATGACCACCTCTGAGCAACTCATTAATCAAACAGCACAATTTGTACAACAAACCCTTCAAAACGCCGAAGGTGGGCATGACTGGTGGCACATATTAAGAGTTTGGAATAACGCAAAAATGATTGCGAAAACTGAGCCTGCCAATATGCTTATTGTTGAGCTGGCCGCCTTACTGCATGATATTGCCGATAGTAAGTTTCACAATGGTAATGAAGAAATTGGTCCGCAAACAGCAGTTACTTTTTTAAAAGCTCAAAATGCTCCTGAAGAAGTAATTGAACATGTTGAGTTGATTATAAGGCATATGTCTTTTAAGGCAGGTTTTGATGGCAAACAGTTTCACTCTCCTGAGTTAGCTATAGTGCAGGATGCCGACCGGTTAGATGCTATTGGTGCCATTGGTATAGCACGTGCATTTACTTACGGTGGCTTTAAGGGGCGTGAACTTTACAATCCTGAAATTAAGCCCAACCTTAATATGAGTAAGGAAGAATACAAGAACTCTGCTGCTCCTACCATTAATCACTTTTACGAAAAACTTCTGCTTTTAAAAGAAAAAATGAATACGGCATCAGCCCGTAAACTTGCTGAGGAACGCCACCGTTATATGGAAGCATACCTGACTCAGTTTTACGGTGAGTGGAACGGGCAGCTCTAGACCTGAAATTAAATTCACATTAGGATTTCAAGAACATATATAAACACTTAAGTATGTGTATATATTTACTCTAATAAATTTCTAATAAGTAGTGAAAAAATCGCTTTTGCTGGTAACAGCTTTGTTAATGCCAGCAGTTTTACTCGCACAGGATACAACTAAATTGCAGCGTTTCAACCTGCATTTTCAACAAACTGTAATTACACAAACAAAACCGGGCTTTAAAGCCGCTTATACTGGTCAAAATAGCCTGTTGCCCCAAGGCGAAACAGCAACATCATTAACTACTACCCTTTATGGCGGTGCCCGTTTATGGAAAAGAGCTCAGGCTTACTTTAATACCGAAATGTCGGGCGGAGCGGGTTTTAGCAAAACATTGGGCGTGGCAGGTTTTCCGAACGGTGAAACTTTCAGGGTTGGAAGCGCCGAGCCTAAAATTTACATTGCACGCCTATTTGCATCACAAGTGTTTGAGTGGGGTAATGATTATGAAAATGTTGAGGACGATTTGAACCAACTTGCCGGCAAGAAAAGCAAACGATACATAAGCATTACAGCAGGTAAGTTTGGCATATCTGACTTTTTTGATAACAATAGCTTCAGCCATGATCCGCGTACACAGTTCATGAACTGGAGCTTAATGAGCAATGGTGCCTGGGACTACCCGGCCAATACACGTGGATACATTATTGGAGCAGTGGCCGAACTAGGTTTGCCCAATTGGTCTTTACGATATGCTTTCACCATGGTACCTACACAAGCCAACGGCTCGGTGTTAGATGAAAGAATTGGCAAGGCTAATACACAAACACTCGAGTATGAGCAGCGCTACAAGTTAAATGGTAATGCCGGCGCTTTACGCCTGATGGCTTTTTATAATAAGGGCAAAATGGGTAAGTATAATAATGCTGTTGCCGCAAATAGTTTAATGCCCGACATCAGCTCAGTTACCTCGTACGAAAACAAAAAGTACGGCTTTGGTATTAACGCCGAACAGTATTTAACGCCCGACTTTGGAATTTTTGCAAAGGCATCTTACAATGATGGAAAAACTGAAACATGGTTTTTTACCGAGATTGACCGCTCGGTAAGTTTAGGTGCTGTACTTAAAGGCACACGCTGGAAACGTGCCGATGATGAACTGGGTGCAGCCTTTGCAGGCAACGGAATATCTTCCGAACATCGTAAATATCTTGCAGCAGGTGGTTACGGATTTATTATAGGCGACGGCAGGCTAAACTACAGCACCGAAATGCTTGCTGAGCTGTACTACAAACTTAATGCCTACCAGCATAAGGTATGGCTAACGCCAGATTACCAATTTATAATTAACCCTGCTTATAACAAGGACAGGGGCCCGGTACATGTATTTGCCCTACGAGCCCACGTGGAGTTTTAAGCATTGTCAGCTTTAGGCTGAGCCTTCGGAAACTGCAGATAAAAGATTGTTCCCTTATTTAACTCTGTTTCGTAAGATACCTTACCGCCTGCGTTTTCAATGGAGTTTTTAATGAACGCCAAACCTAACCCGGTACCCGAGCTTTTGGTAGTAAAGTTTGGTTCGAAAATGCGTTCTCTTAGGTTTTCAGGTATACCATTTCCGTTATCACAAATCTTTAGTAGTATTTGATCACTTGATATTTCATAAATAATATCAACAATACCTAATCTATCGGGCGGCATTGCTTCAATTGCATTCTTTAGCAAATTATTAAAGCATCGTAAAAGCTGATCACGGTCGGCACTGATCATAAAAGGCTCTCCCGGCGCTTCATAATTAATGCGCACATTATCCATGTGCTTAAATATGATAACCGCCTGCCCAAGGGTTTCGAATATATCTAAACGCTCCATTTTGGTATCAGGCATTTTGGCAAAGGCCGAAAACTCCGAGGCGATGGATGATAAGCTTTCAATTTGTTCAACAAACGATTTGCTGAAACGCTCAAACTTCATATCAAACTTAGGATCTTTGTCTTTCCATGATTTTTCTAAAAGCTGTAAGCCAAGTTTTAGCGGCGTAAGCGGATTTTTAATTTCGTGAGCCACCTGCTTGGCCATTTCACGCCAGGCACTCTCCCGTTCAGATTGTGCCAGCTTATTTGCACTATGCTCCAAGGCGGCAATCATTTTATTATACTCTTTAACCAGTGCACCAATCTCATCATCACGCTCCCATTTAATAGGCTCATTCTTTTTGCCGTAAATGGTTTTACTCAGGTTATATTGTATAAAGCTTAACGGGTTGGTTATTTGACGGGCTACCAAAACGGCAAATACACCTATAGCTACGAAGATAAACGCGTAAATGTTGATCATAGCGTTCAGGAATGCGTTCAGGCGTTCATAGTAGTCGGTTTGGTTTGAAAAGTATGGTACCTGTAAATAACCGGTGGTAAGGTTTTGATTGTTGCGCAAAGGCACATAAGCTGTTTTATAACTTAATGCAGCAATTTTTTCATTGTTGATAAGCAATGATTTTTGCCTGCGGCTAAGCATTATATAAGCTTTTGCATGCATACGCCTTCCCAGCAAGCCATACTCGTAAATTTTTGGCTGAGTTGATATTACGGGCCTGCCCTGGGTATCAAACAATATTAAATCGGCCGAAAAATTATCAGCAAAATTATTGAACCTTACTTGTGTGGCTTCATCTATATTGCGTATTCCTCCCGGAAAGTAATTTTCAAACTTGGCAGCAATGGTGTTTATTTTATTGCTGATGGTTTCGTCCTGCTGCTCGAGGTATTGCGCTTTTATAGACCAATAGGTGATTAACCCTACTAATGCAAGTGTAAATACCACAGCAAATATCATTGAAAATTGGATGCGCGTTTTATACAGCAGCCTTTCAAACTTAAATCCTAAATTCCAGGTAATGTGCTGAGGAGTTATCTTAACAAATGTTATACGTTTCCAAAGCCATACAAACGTGATAAGCAACGCACTGAAAATCATTAACACTACAAAGAAGAAAGTTAAAGAGGCTATGTTATTGAGTATGCTGTTTACAGGCTTTGATACCACAATAACCTTACGCAAACTTGGCTGATATATCAGGTGACTGTAACGGGTAAAACGCTGCAACCATGATATATCATCATCGTCATTATTACTGCGGCTGCTTGTTTTAAATAAGTATTGCTTTAGCCTGCCTTTAAAATCGTTGTTGACAACATCGTAATCAAACTTCCCGCTTTGGCTTAGCAACCGCCCGTCACTATAAAATGCGTACGAGTACTCTTTAAACCGAGCATCGCTTCTAAGTTGATTTTCTATTAACAGCTCAGGAAAACTGCTGGTTGAATGTATAGGCTTTGCCTTTAACTCAATAATTACGGTTCCGAGGTTGGCTTCGCCCTCGTAAACAGGTATAATGGCAAAGTAATTTTGAAACCCGAAGTTCTCGCTCTCACGGTAAAAATACTGGCTCACCTTAAGCGAGCTGAATATTACCATGTCTTTAAAATCATTCAGGGCATAATTATTACCTTCAATAATGGCGTTTCCGCTTGAGTCAAATTCATGAACTTTGCAATCATAATCGGCCAGGTAACCATCAAAATACCTTTTAGCAAAGCGATTTTTCAAGAATCCCTCATTGTGCTCCTTTTCTTTAAAGTAATGAGCAAGTGCAGGGTCGGCCACAATACGCTTTTCAACCTTCTTAAATATGTTTATTATGCGTGGGTTTTCACCATCGTTTAACCGGGCAACAAGCTGCTTACGCGTTTCCTGCTCTTTGATTGATTCAAAATCGCTGAGCTTTACAGAAGCAATAAGGGCACAAATAAATATCATACCACCGTATGAAAGTGCTGTAAGCTCGCCGTTTATTTTACGGTTGGCATATAATCGTAACAGCACAAGTATTCCCCATAAAATGTAAAAAACCGTTGCGCTAAAGAAGAACGATACTATGGTAGCAATTAAAATGGCACCGGTAAAGATGCCCAGCTTAACATTGTCGGGTATATGAAGCTGTTTATTTATAGCCAACAATACTTCAACCAGCAAGTAAAATATCAGGAAGCCTACACAGGCCATTACAATACCTATTATGCTGTATACTGAAAGGCTTAACACGTTGTTTACATCAAAATTGATGTTAGAGTTTATTACAACCTCTTTAAACAGGTTAAGCAACCCTGTAGACACCAACACAAGCAATGCAACGCCGCCAGTGAATAAGGCATAGCATGATACGGCATTTAACCGGCCCAAGTCAATTTTAAAACGATTGGTGTAAATGTACCCTACAAACCATAGTGCAAAAAGCAAATTCAATATAATATCACCAAACGTGGGGAATACAGCATTTAATGAATATAAAGCCGGGTTGAACAGCGGCAGGTTATAACTAAAATCGGGAAAATTAAACCGGAGATTGATGAACCTGAGTATAATTATAGTAAGTGCAAGCAACCCAAACGCTGTAAATATTTTTTTGGTGTGCACAAAGTAGTTGCATATGCTGGTCACAAGCAGGCAAAAGGCAATTAAAGCAGCCACCCATAAACAAATTTCCCAGCCTAAGGATGTATAGTTAATAATGTTTGGGTTGAGCTTAACAGAAAACAGATACCTGTCATCAAAACTGTGAATATGGTAAACACTTTTATCGCCAAAATCGGCAATTTCCATGTTGGCTGCTTTTGAAAGCCCCGGTTCAAAATCGTTGTTTAAGTAAGCGTTCTGGAACGGATACTTGCTTTTGATGAATATGTAGGCTATAACAGTAAATTTACCTTCCGTTTTGCGAATGGCCTCATAGTAGCCGTTAGATTCCTTAACAAACGACCGGCCCTCGCGTACTTTAAGAGGATCTTCGTGAATAATTTTAATGCCTGTCCAAAAAGTAAGTTTGTTATTGTGGTATGCAAAAAGCCAAATACGCTTTTTTACAGTTATTTCATTAATATCTTCAAGCGCAGCTTTATCATTTTGCGGAAAAGTTTTAAGGCGCTCAAATGACTTGCCCGACAGTATCTGCTGAACTTCCTTCTCACGATGCTGCAAATTGCTTTGCAGTTGGTGAGCATTAGCAATAAAATCTGTTTGAGGAGTATAGCTACTGCGAACTACTATGGCTGTTAACAGCAAACTGGCGCATAGTATAGCAAGCCATATACGTATTTTGGCGTAGGTAGTCAATTTAGAAGGTGACGATTGAAGCATCAAATATATCATAAAAAACAAAAGCCGCTTTGGTTTGCGGCTTTTGTTATTTTTATGCGTTTACGGTTAAACTGCTTGTTTCGGCAGCACGATCAACCTTTTTAACCAGCCCCTGCAATACGTTGCCCGGTCCAACCTCTGTAAACGAGGTGGCTCCATCTTCAAGCATATGCTTTACAGTTTGTGTCCAGCGTACGGCACCGGTAAGCTGGGCAATCAAATTGCGTTTTATAGCTTCAGGATCGGTATAAGGCTTGGCATCAATGTTTTGATAAATTGGACAAACAGGTGCTTTAATATCAGTGTTCACAATAGCATATTCGAGCTCAACACGTGCCGATTCCATCAAAGGTGAGTGGAATGCACCACCTACGTTTAATACAAGGGCGCGTTTAGCTCCGGCAGCTTTCAGCTTTTCGCAAGCCAGCTCAACACCAGCAATAGTTCCTGATATTACCAGTTGCCCTGGGCAGTTGTAGTTAGCAGGAACCACTATATCACTTACCTGCTGACAAACGTCTTCAACGGTGAAATCATCTAAACCTAATACTGCAGCCATGGTTGATGGCTGTAGTTCGCAAGCCTTTTGCATAGCATTGGCACGTGCGGCAACCAATTTTAAGCCATCTTCAAATGATAAAGCACCGGCAGCAACCAAAGCCGAAAACTCACCCAATGAATGACCGGCAACCATTTCAGGTTTAAAATCATCATCCAAAACTTTAGCTAGTATAACTGAGTGCAAGAAAATAGCCGGCTGTGTTACGTTAGTTTGCTTAAGGTCTTCATCAGTACCGCTGAACATTAAATCTGTTATGCGGAAACCTAATATTTCATTTGCCTGCTCAAAAAGCTGGCGAGCTTGTTCATGGTTATCATAAAGATCTTTACCCATGCCCACAAACTGGGCACCCTGACCAGGGAAAATATATGCTTTCAAATTAATGAGTGATTTTAGTGAATGTTTGAATGAGTAATTTTATTGTCTCTTGGATCTTAACTCTTACCTCCGTAGCTTACGAAAGTTTACTTGCTATCAAATCCAAAAACTCTGTACGGGTTTTGTCTTTATAAAACTCACCGCTAAAGGCAGATGTTGTGGTTACCGAGTTTTGCTTTTGTACGCCGCGCATACTCATGCACAGGTGACGGCATTCAATAACTACACCTACGCCCAACGGATTAAGGGTTTGCTGTATACAATCGCGTATTTCATTGGTAAGGCGTTCCTGCACCTGAAGGCGGCGCGCAAAAACATCAACAATACGCGGAATTTTGCTCAAACCAACCACATGGCCGTTTGGAATATAAGCTACGTGTGCCTTACCAAAAAAAGGCAGCATGTGGTGCTCACACATTGAATATACTTCAATGTCTTTTACCACCACCATTTGGCTATACTCCTCCTTAAACATAGCCGATTTTAAAATTTCTTCGGCATTAAGGTCATAACCCTGGGTCAAAAACAACATGGCCTTGGCTACACGTTCGGGAGTTTTAAGCAAACCTTCGCGGGCTGGATTTTCACCAATTTGCGTAAGCACGTTATGATAGCTGGCCGAAAGGTTTTCGATCAGTTCGGGGTTATAACGGTCAATTTTTCGGTAACCGTCAATACCTGCGTCGCGGTTGGGCAGGTTGTCGTCGTCGTCGTCAAACATTGGGGTAATTGTTAATTGCCAAAGTATTCGGCACTATTGTTTTCAGTTTCGGCTAAACGTACTGAGTGTAAAAACACACCAGGATAAGCTTCGATAGGGTCTTTAAGCTGGTTAAATATTTCAATACAAAGTATTTCTGTTGAAGCCATTTTGCCTTCCATAAAGTCAACATCCTTATTAAGGTTTTTATGGTCGAGCTTTTCAATAACACGGTCGTTAATAATTTGCTTCAGTTCCTTAAGGTCAATAAGGTAACCTGTTTCGTAGCTTATTTCGCCTTTTACAGTTACATAAAGGTTGTAATTGTGCCCATGCCAGTTTGGATTGGCGCACTTTCCAAACACTTCCTGGTTTTTCTCGGCGCTCCACTCTTCACGGTACATGCGGTGTGCAGCATTAAAATGCTCTCTGCGCGTTATATGTATCATCATAACAATAATTGGTGCAAATATACAAAACAAAAACAGGCAAGTTGTTTTATCTTAGCCTGTATGAATATATTGGTGGTTGCTGCAACGCGTGAAGAAATTAGTGGAGTAATATCGGAATTTGGAGGTCAGGTATTAGATTCGGCAGTTGCTAACCCATTTACAGGCCATGCCATCAATCAAAAAAATTCCGAAATTAACCATCCCAAACCCAACATTTCAATAACCGGTGTAGGGATGACGGCCACAGCTTTTGCGCTGGGAAGGCATCTGGCTACTAACCAATATGATTTGGCCATTAACCTTGGCATTGCCGGAAGTTTTGACCGCAACATTGCCTTAGGAACTGTTGTTGAAGTTGTGGAAGATACCTTTACCGAACTTGGTGCCGAAGATGATACCCGTTTCATAACACTTGAGCAACTTGGCTTTGGCCGTACGGTTTATAAAACCAGAAGCCGCGTTATTGACTATTTGCCCGGTGAAAATCTTTGGAAAGTTACTGCCGCCACAGTAAATACCGTACATGGCGAAGATGCTTCAATTGCCAAACTACACCAGCGTATAGCACCGCAGTTGGAAAGCATGGAGGGAGCAGCTTTTTTCTACGCCTGCGAACAAGCGGGCATACCGGCGTTGCAAATCAGGGCAGTGTCAAATTACGTAGAAAAACGCAACCGCGAGGCATGGAACATTGGGCTGGCCGTTAAAAATCTGAATACATTTGCAACCAAACTGCTGTTGTCAATTGGAGATAAATCTTAAGTCTATCACCAATTCTTAATGGGTTACGGCAACACATACCCGCTATTGCTTATGAAATTAACTCTCGGCTTTTCGCCATGCCCTAATGATACTTTTATTTTTGATGCCCTTATTCATCATAAAATTGATACCGAAGGTTTAGATTTTGAGGTTTTTTATGATGATGTAGAAACCCTCAACCAAAAGGCTATGCGTAGCGAGTTGGACATTACCAAGCTCAGCTATCACGCCTTTGCTTACTTGGCTAATAAATATGTATTGCTGGATGCCGGCAGCGCGCTTGGGTTTGGCGTTGGCCCTATGCTGATTTGCAAACATGACCCG
The DNA here is from genome assembly GCF_913773635.1 of uncultured Mucilaginibacter sp. Classification (GTDB taxonomy): domain Bacteria; phylum Bacteroidota; class Bacteroidia; order Sphingobacteriales; family Sphingobacteriaceae; genus Mucilaginibacter. The sequence goes on along the minus strand of NZ_CAJYGQ010000007.1, from coordinate 52,553 downwards.
GATGAATTACGCAATCAACTTGATGCGCACAACTCACCCCTCACAATCGGCATCCCGGGCAAATACACTACTGCCAACTTTTTGTTGAGCCTGGCGTTCCCGGGTGCTACCAACAAAAAAGAACTTGTTTTTTCAGACATAGAGCAAGCGGTATTAGACGGCCGCGTTGACGCCGGACTTATCATTCATGAAAACCGCTTTACTTATCAGGACAAAGGGTTAAAAAAAATCATCGATTTAGGTGATTACTGGGAAAAGCAAACCGGTTGTGCAATTCCTTTAGGGGGCATTGTAGCCAATCGCAATTTGCCCGCCGATGTACAGCACAAGGTAAACCGGATATTGCGTCGGTCGGTTGAATTTGCTTTTGCTAATCCTAAATCGGGACTAGAATTTATCCGTTCACACGCCCAGGAAATGAGCGAAGAAGTGATGTATAAACATATTGAGCTGTATGTAAATAAATACTCGGTTGATTTGGGAGAAGAAGGCAAGAAGGCAATACAACTGATGTTTGATACAGCTCACGAAAAAAACATTATACCTCCAATTGCCGAAAGCCTTTTCTTGAATAATTAACTATCTTCTTACGTAGGTATTCATTGCTGCGCTAAAATTGATATAAACAGTAGCATTCAATCACTAAATTTTAAAATAACACACCATGGGACAACTTATAGATGATTTTAATAACTATCGCACTAAAATGAACGATAGGATTATGGAATCGGCTAATACCAATATCAAACGCTTTTTTGCCTTAGATACCACCACTTACGCCGACGGCGCTTTAGATGTTAAAACTAAGGAAATGCTTGGCCTGGTTGCCAGCATGGTACTCCGTTGCGACGATTGTATTAAATATCATTTAGGCAAATGCCATGAGGCTGGTGTAAACCATGCCGAAATGAACGAAATATTCATGATAGCAAACCTGGTTGGCGGCTCTATTGTAATACCGCACTACCGCCGTGCGGTTGAGTACTGGGATGAGCTGAATGCGCAGTAAATCGAAATTTGTATCTTGCAATAACAAATCTTAATGCAAGATGGCGGCATCAAAGCCAAGACGGATTTTTCCATATATTGACATGACGGCCATGTGCGATGTAGCATTTTTGCTGCTACTGTTTGTTATGTACATTGGCCGACCCCGTGACATCACTGCACCAATCGATGTTAAGCCCCCTGTAACTCATCGTTTAGATATCAGCGATACTGACGGCGATTATTTAACCGTTTATCTTAAGCACAACAAAGTTTATCTGGGTTTTGATAACATTCCGTGGTTGAGGCAACAAGCATTAATGGCAATGGCCGCCGACCGAAATATAACATTCACCGCTAACCAGATAGATAAATTCGGGCGAATAGGTAACTTCGGTGACCCAATGTTAGAAATGAGCGATTTTATTCAAGACTATGGGTGTTTTGATAAAGAACGGCACTTAAAAGGTATTCCTATTGATAATACCAAAAACAATGAGTTTTTTAAATGGATAAGCACCTCACGCACTATCTATAATAAATACACCGGCCATGAACTACGGGTTGCAATACGTGGCGAGCAAGAGGAAAAGTACTCCGTTATTAAGCTGATCATCGCCAACTTACAACGGCAAAATATTAATAAATTTAACCTGATTACTCAATATGTTAATAAAAAGCGCTGACCCATCCCGGCTTATTTCTTCTTAAACTCGTACGGCGTATACTCAACAAAATCGGCTACCTTAACCTGTACGCTTACCACCTTATTACCCTGAACGGTGAACGGGAATACCGCGCGGCCAAACTCCGGGTCAGAGAAGGTGGCAAAAAACCGGTTACCGCCTAATGGCTGAAGCCTTGCAAATAACTTAGGGTGATGCTCAAAGCGAACTTCCAAATCGTTCGCAGCATCACCTTTACTTATGGTAATGTTACCGTAAAGATCATTAGTGTATTTGCCGGTGTACTCACCTATACTCAGTGCCGGGCGCAAATTCAATAGCGTACTGTCTCTCCAGCTTTTTTCCTGTTGCAAAATGCGTTGCTGATAGGCCTTCGTTTCGGCCAGGGCCGCATCAGCATGGCTGCGGAACGGCTGTTTGATGTACGCATCAATAATATCAAGATTGAGCGTTTCTATAAGGTTATTTTGATCGTTGTTAGTTAAAATCACTATCCCAAGGTTTTGATCGGGCACCAGTGTAACAGATGATACATAACCATTTACCCCACCCGTATGCATTACCACACGATGACCTTTATAGCCCTGCAAAAACCATCCCAGTCCGTAAGCGCTAAAGCCGCCGTCTTCACCGCCGCCTACCAAAATTTGCGGCTGCCGTGTGGCGCGTATTGCTGCTGCAGGTATTACCTCCCGCTGTCCGGTTTTGCCATTGGCCAGCAACGCCAGCACCCACTTGCACATATCATTGGCCGATGAGCTTATACTACCGGCAGGTGCCAGGTTATCAATTTGCGGGTATGGAATGGCAGCCAGCCGGCCATCAATAAAAGTATGTGCGGCGGCTTTGTTAAACGAGGTTGATAAATCTTTTGATAACGCAACCGTACTGCTCATTCCCAGAGGTGCAAAAATTGTTTCCTTTATATACTGCTCCCATTTCTTTTTAGTGATACGCTCTATAGCTTCTCCGGCTGTTAAAAAGGCTGCATTGGTATACCCCCAACGGCTTCTAAATGGGTAAAGCGGTTTTATATGGCTCATTTTCTCAATTACCTGTTCGCGTGTTAAGTCGCTGGTCCAGTAAGTAAAATCACCCTGAAAAGTACCAAACCCTATACGATGGCTAAGCAAATCGCGCAGGGTAACCATGTTGGTTATCTCTTTACTTTCCAATTTAAATTCCGGAACGTATTTAGTAACCCTGTCATCCAACGAAATTTTACCTTGCGCCTGCAGTGTAGCCAGCGCTGTGGCGGTAAAAGCCTTGGTGTTGCTGCCAATCATAAAAAGGGTATTTTCATCCACTTTGGCAGCTACGCCCAGCTCTTTAATTCCATACCCTTTGCGTAGTATTATACGTCCGTCTTTAACAATACAAACCGCAGCACCGGGTACACGCCAGTTAGTGAGCGATTTGCTGATGAGGTTATCAAGACTATCTGTAATGAATTTGTTGCGGTTAGCATTTTGCGCTTCAGCTCCAAGGCAAAAAAGGCCGGTAACAAGTAGTAAAGAGAGTTTTTTCATAATCAGGACAGCCGCAATAATTGATTAAAATATTAATTTAACGCAATTTTTATAGCAGCATTATTTACGCTGCTAAGGTATTTCAAAATTTAATATAGTATGAACATGAAATTTCGCCGCCCGGTTTTAAGCATATTGCTGATAGTTTTGGCAACGCTCATAAACTATGCGGCCAAAGCCCAGGGCGGATTGCAGTGGGCCAAAGATGGTTACCATTATTACAGCATTCAAAACGGCGAAATTGTTGAGCTGGACATCAGGGCTGCCGATCAAAAAAATGTGATAGTAACACAGCAGGCGTTAACGCCGGCAGGCAAAGCTGCAATAAGGGTACGCCGCTTCTCGTTTTCTAACGACAGGCAAAAAGTGCTTATTAATACCAACACTAAACGCGTTTGGCGTCAGGACACCCGGGGCGATTATTGGGTGTATGATATCAGCAGCAAAAAGCTTACTCAAATAGGCAAATCGCGCCCGCAGTCTTCACTCATGTTTGCCAAAATATCACCCGATGGCACCAAGGCCGCTTATGTAAGCGAGCATAACGTGTACGTTGAAGATTTGAACACCGGAGCAATAAAGGCGTTAACCAGTGATGGCACCAAGCGTTTAATAAACGGAACATTTGACTGGGCTTACGAAGAAGAATTTGATTGCCGCGATGGATTCCGCTGGTCGCCAGATAGCCGTAGCATTGCTTATTGGCAAATTGACGCTACCAAAATACGCAACTATCTGATGCTTAACACAACCGATTCTACCTATTCTTACACTGTACCGGTAGAGTACCCGGTAGCTGGTACCAATCCAAGCTCATGCAAAATTAAGGTAGTAAGCGTAGCCGATGGCAAAACAGTTGATGTTAACGTTCCGGGCGATGCCATACAGCACTACATTCCACGCATGGAGTGGGCCGGAAACAGCAACGAACTTATTATACAACAGCTTAACCGCGCTCAAAACGAAAGCAAAATATTTTTATGCCCGGTAAACGGTTCGGCTTCAAAAGCTATATACACCGAAACTGATAAGGCTTGGGTAGATGCAAAAGCTGCACCCGAAGGCTGGGACTGGATTGAAAAAGGCAAAAAGTTTATTTGGCTGAGCGAAAAAGACGGCTGGCGCCATGCTTACAGCATTGACCGCCAGGGCAAGGAAAAATTGCTAACTCCGGGCAAGTATGATGTTATAAGCTTAAACCTTATTGACGAGGCTAATGGCTTTATTTATTTTATGGCTTCGCCTGATAATGCTACACAAAAATATTTATACCGCGTAAAGCTAAGCGGTGGTGCACCTCAACGTGTTTCACCAGCCAACCAGCCGGGCACACACCGTTATGATATTGCACCTAACGGCCTGGTGGCTATTCACTCATTTAACAACAGCTTTACCTCGCCGGTGCGCGAAACCATTGGTCTTCCTGCCCATACGCCGCTTGATGGTAAACCTACTGCCATTAACGTTAACGCTGCTGCTGCTGTAAATAAACCCGAATTTTTTAAGGTAACAACAGCCGATGGCATTACTATGGACGGATGGATGAAAAAGCCAACCAACTTTGATGCTACTAAGAAATACCCTATTGTATTTTACGTTTATGGCGAACCTGCCTCTCAAACTGCAGCTGATACTTACGGAGCCGGAATGAACTTTGAGTATGCCGGTAACATGGCCGATGATGGTTACATTTACGTATCAATGGATAACCGCGGCGCGCCGGTAGCCAAAGGCAGGGAATGGCGCAAAGCTATTTACCGCAGCATTGGTACACTAAACGTAAGAGACCAGGCTATGGCGGCTAAGGAGTTATTTAAAAAGCATAGCTTTATTGATACCTCACGCGTAGCTGTTTGGGGATGGAGCGGTGGTGGATCATCAACGCTTAACCTTATGTTTCAATACCCTGATGTTTATAAAACAGGCATAGCAGTTGCAGCTGTTGGCAACCAGTTAACGTATGATAATATTTACCAAGAACGTTATATGGGCGTGCCTGTAAATGACGAAGCACGTTCATACTTCGTAAAAGGTTCGCCGGTTACACATGCAAAAAACCTGCGCGGAAACCTGCTTTACATACACGGCACCGGCGATGATAACGTACATTACAACAATGCTGAGCAACTAATAAATGAGCTTGTAAAGTATAACAAGCAATTCCAGCTAATGTCATACCCTAACCGTACGCATGGCATATCTGAAGGTTTGGGAACCAGCCAGCATTTAAGCACGCTGTATACCAAATTTCTAAAAGAGCATTGCCCTCCGGGCGGCAGGTAATCATATTATGCACTTTTAACAAAAAAAGGGTTCGATTATATATAATCGAACCCTTTTTTATTCTAATGACCTTATTTATGCTTACTGCCCATAAAGAAGGTTATTTCTCCCCCGTTCATAATATCGGCATGCTTAATATTCAGGCCCTCCAGCGGTTTGCCATTAAGAAGCACCTTTTGCACATAAACATTTTTATCGCTTTGATTTTTTGCCGTAACGGTAAAAGTTTTGCCGCCCGGCAGTTTAACCGTGGCTGCATGTATAGCAGGGCTGCCCAGGGCATACTCATCACTGCCTGGCGCTACAGGGTAAAAGCCAAGGTTGGTAAAAATGAACCAGGCACTCATTTGGCCGGTGTCATCATTGCCGCCCAGTCCATCAGGTGTTGGCTTGTACATTTTAGGGAGTATCATGCGCACCCGCTCCTGTGTTTTCCATGGCTGGTTAGTCCAGTTGTACAGGTAGGCTACATGGTGCGATGGTTCGTTGCCATGCACATAATTTCCAATTATACCATCGCGCGTTATGTCTTCAGTTTCCTCAAAAAACTTATCAGGCAGGTGCATGGTGAACAATGAATCTAGGTAAGGTATAACACGTTTATTGCCTCCCATAATTTCTATCAGCCCTTTAGGGTCATGCGGGGCAAACAGTGTATAATTCCAGGCATTGCCTTCAATAAAGCCCTGCCCTATGGTGGTTAGCGCATCAAACTTTGGCCTGAAGCTGCCATCGGCCAATCGTGGGCGCATAAAGCCCGAAGCCTTGTCATACACGTTACGGTAGTTTTGTGCACGCTTGTTAAACTCTTCGTAGATATCCTGCTTGCCCAACTTTCTAGCCAGTTGTGCAATACACCAGTCATCGTAGGCATATTCCAGTGTGCTTGATACCGATACGCCGTTACGTTCATCGGGTATGTAACCTTTATCTATATAATAACCAATTCCTTCGTAATCGCGCTTGCGTGCAGTGGTAACGCAGGCCTCCAGTGCCTTATTAACGTCAATACCTGCAGCATTTCCTTTAATAATAGCATCGGCAACTACTGATACGCTGTGATAGCCCGACATGCACCAGTTTTCGTTACCCGAGTTTGACCATACCGGCAACATATGCTCCGGGCTTTGGTCAAAATGGGCCAGCATTGATTTCACCATATCGTTATTACGCTGCGGATCAATGATGTTAAACAGCGGATGCAAGGCACGGTAAGTGTCCCACAAAGAGAAGGTGGTATAATTAGTGAAGCCATTAGCCTTATGCACGTTTTGATCTAAACCTTTATACTGCCCGTCCGCATCCATGTAAATGGTAGGATTTATGAGCGTATGGTAAACGGCAGTGTAAAAGTTTTCTTTAACCGCTTTGCTTGGAGTTTGTATCACAATTTTTTGCAATTCACTCTCCCATTGTTGCTGTGCAGCAGCTTTTACCTTATCAAAATTCCATCCAGGCACTTCGGCCTGCATATTATCAATTGCTCCCTGCATACTCACGGGTGATAACGCCATTTTAATTTTTATCTTCTCCCCAGCAATAGTCTTGAAGTCGAAATAAGCCTTTATGCGCTGACCTCCAATTTCAGGGAAGTTTTTGTTTTGATTAAACTTGCCCCAAAACCCGCGATAAACCTGCCGGGGTGATTCATTACGGAAACCATGTGATGTAATGGGTTTTGAAAAACGCATGGCAAAATACAGCACCCGGTTTTTAGCCCAGCCATTGGTTTGACGAAAGCCTGTAACCAAAGTATCATTCACTACCCTAACGTACGTCCATACATTTTTATCAGGATAATTATATATACCAGCCGTTAAATCAAGCACGATGTGTGCATCATCAGCTTTTGGGAATGTATATTGATGAAAACCCACGCGGGTGCTGGCGGTCATTTCAGCTGTGATATTATAATCATCAAGTTTGGCCTTGTAGTAACCAGCCTCGCTTACTTCATTCTGGTGCGAAAAGCGTGAGCGGTAACCACTACCCGGCTTATCGGCAGTACCCGGATTAAGCTTTAAGGCGCCAACCGTTGGCATAATTAAAAAATCACCTAAATCTGAGTGCCCGGTACCGCTAAAATGCGTATGGCTGAAACCAGTAATGGTTTTGTCTTCATACTGGTAACCGGCACAATACTCATAAACCCGCGGATTGTACTTGCCATTTAATTCATAGCTAATACTATCCGTTTCGGGGCTTAACTGTACCATACCGAACGGAACGGTTGCACCCGGATAAGTATGCCCCATGCGCTGGGTACCAATAATTGGTTTAACATAGCTCACCAGTTTTTGACCGGTTTGTTTTTGACCGCAAACCACCAGCGAGCCAAACGTTAGTAGTATAAACGGCAGATAACTTTTTTTCACTTTTTGCAGATTTATAAATAGTTGATTCCAAACATAATTGCCATATTGGCATTACAACATTATAGCTGTAACAACGGTACAGCATTTGTAATCTAACTACCAAAGTTCAACTTTAATCAAAAATTAAGAAGAAAAACATGAAAAAATTATTTTCAGCCATATTGCTTATCATGGCGGCCATGTCAATGAGTTCATGCGGCTATAACAGCATTGTAAAAATGGACGAAGATACCAAAGCCAAATGGGGTGCCGTACAAAGCCAGTATCAACGCCGCGCCGATTTAATTCCCAACCTTGTATCTACCGTTAAAGGTGTGGCTAACTTTGAAAAAAGTACACTTACAGAAGTAGCAGAGGCCCGGGCAAAAGCAACATCGGTACAGGTTGATGCTTCAAAATTAACCCCGGAAACCGTACAAAAATATCAGCAGGCACAAGGCGAACTCAGCACAGCTTTAGGCCGCTTGTTAAGCGTAACTGAAAACTACCCAACATTGCGTGCAAACGAAAACTTTACCGCATTGCAAGGCCAGTTAGAAGGAACGGAAAACCGCATAAGTGTTGCCCGTATGGATTTTAATAGCTCGGTGCAGGCTTATAACGGAAAAATACGTTCGTTTCCAAATAACCTTACTGCAAAAATGTTTGGCTTTACGCCAAAAGGTTATTTTGAGGCCGATGCTACTGCTCAAAAAGCTCCTAAGGTTGAGTTTTAACTTTTAGTAAGTTTGGCATATAGAAGGTTTTATTTCGCCAATAAGGGATTATGGTTTACTGACGGTTAAACAGGTAAAACTTGATCTTGTATTGGCGAAACCTTACAAAAGCCACTGAAATTACTTCAATAACCGGTGGAAAATCATCAAACAACAATGAAGTTTAACGACGAAGAACAGCAGAAAATAAGGCAGGCCATTGAGCGTGCCGAGCAATACACTTCAGGCGAAATCAGGATATGCGTTGAAAAGTCGTGCAAGGAGGACAACCCGATAGACAGAGCAGCAACCTACTTTTATAAGCTTGAAATGGATAAAACCAAGCTGCGTAATGGTGTGCTAATTTACATTGCAACCGTCGACCATAAATTTGCCATTATTGGCGACGAAGGAATAAACAAACTGGTGCCGCCCGATTTTTGGGATAAAACCAAAGAAAGCATGCTTCGCTATTTTAAAGAGGGCGATTTACTGCAAGGAATTATTATAGGCATTGAATATGCCGGTAAACAACTACAGCGTTACTTTCCAACTAACGCAGGTGATAAGAATGAGCTGTCAGACGATATTGTGTTTATAGACGGTGACTAATCAGATTTAGAAGATGCTAAAAAAATCATTGTTGCTACTCCATTTACTGCTTATAGGGCTAATGGGTTCGGCACAAAAATTTCCGCCACGTTCAACCACTCTGGTTACCGATTATACCAACTCTCTTTCGGCAGATGATAAGCAGCGGCTGGAAAACAAACTGGTTGCGTTCAACGATTCTACCTCAACACAGGTTGCGGTTGTACTCATTAAATCGGTTGGTAATTATGATATTGCCCAGTATGGAGCCTTGCTTATACGCGAATGGGGTATTGGCCAGAAAGATAAGAATAACGGCGTACTTGTTTTAGCAGCAATAAACGACCGGAAAATAACTATTCAAACCGGTTATGGCGTTGAAGGTGCGTTGACAGACGCCGCAACACAACAAATTATACAACAAAACATTAAGCCTAACTTTAAGGCCGGAAACTACTATAAAGGCCTTGATGAAGCTACGGATGAAATAATCAAGTATACCAAAGGCGAATACAAAGCTGACAAAAAACCTGCCGACAGACCTCGTAAGAACAAGAAAGACGGAGGTAGCTCAACGGCTATAATCATCATTGTTGCTATTGCAATTTACTTAATATTCCGTAACAAAGGCGGCGGCGGAGGCGGACAGGTTATTGGCCGTCGTGGCGGTGCAAGTCCGTTTTGGTGGTTTTTAGCCGGCAACATGCTTGGTGGCGGTGGCCGCGGTAGTGGCTGGGGTGGCGGCAGTTCTGGCGGAGGCTGGGGCGGCGGAAGCTCCGGAGGCGGTTTTGGCGGCTTTGGTGGCGGCAGTTCAGGTGGCGGAGGCAGCAGCGGAAGCTGGTAAAATTTTAGATATGTATCGTAAAGATTATTTTTTGAACGAAACCCAGCGTATGGCTCAGATAATAGCCAGGTTATTGGGGCTAAAAGACAAGGCCGAAAGCAGGGAAGAGCTTCAACATGTTTATAATCATACGCTTGCTATCGAGTTTAGTATAACTGAAAAAGAATTGCTTGAGCTATCTTTAGAAGACTTTAAACAGTGGCTTATCAACCAAAACTTTAGTGCAGTTAAGTTAGATGCTCTTGCACAAGTTTTATACCTGCGTGCCGAGCCTCACGAAAACGATGTGCACGCGTCACTGCTTATGCAAAAAATAATTACTGTATATGATATGCTGGAACAAGAGCACCATCAGCAATCATTTGAAAATATTGGCAAACGTGCGGCCATACAAAACTATTTGAAACAACATGGCGCCTGACCTTAAGTGGACTGTACTATCATCTGAATATATACACAGGGGGCCGTGGGCTACTCTACGGACTGACAAGTGCCTTATGCCCGACGGACGTATTGTTCCTCAATACTATGTACTTGAGTATCCTGATTGGGCTAACGCTGTAGCTATAACCGAGGATAACAAGATACTTATGGTAAGGCAATACCGTCATGCCGCAGGCGTAGTATCACTCGAAATACCGGGTGGTGTTATTGAGCCTGGCGAAGAGCCTATAACAGGCATGAAACGTGAGCTATTGGAAGAAACCGGTTACTCATTCAGTAGCATGGAGCTGCTTTGTAAGCTTCATGCAAATCCTTCAACAGGCAACAACATTACCCACTGCTACATTGCTTGCGGCGGTAAAAAAATACAGAACCAGCACCTTGACGAGCAGGAACAAATTATAGTTGAAGAGTATACCATTGACGAAGTAAAACAGCTTTTGGCCGAAAACAAAATAACACAGGCGTTGCATGTAAGCACGTTGTTTTATGCGCTGGTAAAGTTGGGTGCAATGCAATGGTAAAGCGGCTTAGCATACTTTAAAGCTCTCTTCCTCCTTTGAAACTATATTATAGCATTATCTGATTTTGTGCTTTCAAGCTTACCTGGTTGTGCAGTGATCAGAGATAACCTATCCTGTCATAATTCCTGGAAAATTTATTTATAAAAAAGCCCCGCACGAAAGGCGGGGCCGGGTTATAATTGGTTAGTAAAAGTACGAATTGAATTAAGCCATTTTCAGCTTTTTCTGAATATCGGCAACGTAGCCTTTAAATTTCTTATCGGTATCAATTAAATCTTCAACGGTTTGGCAAGCGTAAATCACAGTAGAGTGATCACGACCACCGAAGAAATTACCGATTGATTTAAGTGAACTCTTGGTGTGTGCCTTAGCCAGGTACATTGATATTTGACGGGCCTGTACAATCTCGCGCTTGCGGGTTTGAGATTTTACCATATCAACCGGCACTTCAAAGTATTCGCACACCAGGCTTTGTATATATTCGATAGAAATTTCCTTAACAGAATTTTTTACAAAGTTCTTTAACATCGATTTAGCAAGCGCCAAATCAATTTCCTTACGCATAAGGGTTGATTGTGCCAGTAACGACACCATAGCGCCCTCCAGCTCACGAATGTTGTTATCAATGTTATGGGCAACGTACTCAATTACATCATCAGGCAGCTCAATACCGTCCTGATAGGTTTTGTTTTTGAGTATGGCCATTCGGGTTTCTAAATCAGGTGTCTGCAAATCGGCAGATAAGCCCCATTTAAAGCGCGATAGTAAACGCTCTTCCAAACCAGCCAAATCTTTTGGTGCCTTGTCTGATGTAATAATCAACTGGCGGCCTGACTGGTGCAGGTGGTTGAATATATGGAAGAAGAAATCCTGTGTTTTTTCCTTACCGGCAAAGTTGTGCACATCATCCATAATGAGCACATCAATAGCCTGGTAAAAGTTAACAAAATCGTTTATATTGTTATGCTTGAGCGCATCAACAAACTGCTGGGTAAACTTCTCGCACGATACGTATAAAACCAGCTTATCAGGCAGGGTTCGTTTAATTTCGTTACCTATGGCTTGTGCCAGGTGAGTTTTACCCAAACCAACACCACCATATATCATTAACGGGTTAAACGATGTACCTCCCGGCTTTGCAGCAACAGCATAACCTGCTGAGCGTGCTAAACGGTTACAATCTCCCTCTACAAAATTTTCAAAAGTATAATTCTGATTTAACTGCGGATCAACATGCAGTTTTTTTAAGCCAGGTATTACAAAAGGGTTCTTGATATCTTTATTCAAAGAAATAGGAACCGGCATACTCTGATTTTTAGCCTCCGCACCATTACCATTTGATGGCATATTAGTAGTGTAAGGCTTGTTTGATGACGATTGTTCTACCACAATGTTATACTCAAGCCGGCCTTCGTCGCCCAGCTGCTTTTTTATTGTTTTACGTAACAACCCCACGTAATGTTCCTCCAACCACTCGTAAAAAAATAAACTAGGCACCTGTATAGTCAGAACGCTGCCATCCAACCTCAAAGCCTTAATTGGCTCGAACCAAGTTTTAAAACTTTGGGTCGGGATATTGTCCTTAATAATCTGCAAGCAGCTATTCCAAACGTTAGTACAGGTTTTTTCCATATATCATTTAAAGATAAAATGCTGATTTCCAAAGCCCCAAACAGCTCGAAGATGAGAGCAGTACGGAACATCGAATATTCGAAAAAAAAGCGGATTAAAAAATAAAAATTAAAATTTGCAGGGGTGTGTTTTTTGTGGTATACTATAGGCCTTACCGCTTGCAAATAAGCCCGCATAGTGCGCAGCTAAAATCCTCATTTTTAATTGCTTAGATTGCATTTTATATTGTGTTATAGTTTAAGATTGTTCGTTACAAGAAACCCACAAAATCACTAAAAAATCACGCCCTATAAGCAACAATTCTTAAGCCATTTTAACCATTTAATTGGCGGCAAAAAGCTAAACAACTGAGTTACGGTTGAATAATATTTTTACTGAAATTGAGATAAACTACCGGTTAAAAAAAATTCATCCTCCATTTAAGCAAACCATACAATTTGCCACAAAATGCATACAGAGGCATGCACCGGTTAGAAGCAATTAAAATAGCTCTTCCAAATCTTTATGAATCATGCCTACAGCCGTTTCATACGGGTTGCTTTCAAGCGTGCTTAAGTTAGTTAGCAATACGCGGCTGAAATCTAAACCACTTGCATTTTGAGGCAACGAACGGTATGTGTTATTAAGCAGACCGGCTGTGTCGTCTTTTAAACGGCGCACTACTGCCCACGCGCGGCTGCTTACATAAACCTGCTGTGTAATATTATGCTGATATTCATTGTTTACTTCCTGTATAGCAATATGGTGCAGTTCGGCAGCTGTTAAGCCTGCACTATTAAGCCTTACTAACAAGCTGGCAGGGTTAATACGCTCAACTAATAATACTATACGCTCGTAAGCCTGCAGGCGTAAGGGCAGTGTTTGATTATCGGCGGCTTTTTTTAATTCAAGCACTTGCAAACGCTCACTTTTATCAAGGTAAGGTTTTATAAGGTAAAATGCAACCCAAACCACGCCTACTCCGGCAACGGTAAGTTTTAAAATATCAAGGAGGATGTCGTAAACTGTCATTTCTTAATGTTAGGCAGAGGTCATAAATATATTGAGGATAACAAAAATCTGCATTTTAAGTTATATTTGTCTTAGGTAAATTTAAAATAATTATGAGCGTAGCTATTGAAATTGCACCTGTAACATTTACTGAGGGCGCTGCCAGAGAAATCAGAAAGCTTAAAGACCAACAAGAATTAAGTGACGACTTTGGCCTACGTGTTGGCGTTGAAGGTGGTGGCTGTGCAGGTATGAATTATATTTTAGGTTTTGATCAGCCTAAAGAAGGAGATAAAGAATATTACATTGACGGCATAAAAGTTTTTATGCATAAAGCACACGGCATGTATCTTGCCGGTATGCAGGTTGATTTTCAAGACGGCCTAAATGCCCGCGGCTTTGTATTTAACAACCCTAATGCGCAAAGCACCTGCGGTTGCGGTACTTCGTTTTCGGTTTAATAACTGTTTAACTTTATATTATTAAAAAGGCAACCCTCACAGGTTGCCTTTTTGTTTTGATTCTATGTTGCAATATACAGCAAAGCTTTTAGGTAGCTTTTAATGCTTCCCCTATCTCCTTATCAATATAAGCAATAGTTGGCGAGCCGTAACCGCTGCTATGGAATACAACCTTGCCGGCTTTATTTACAACCACGTTTGTTGGATATAGATGTATTCCGTACTTGCTGGCCGTGAAGCGTCCGCGTTCAACAATGTTATAATCAAAAGGCATTAACTTAAAAAAATTATTTAAGTCATACTTTTCATCAAGTGCAATGGCTATAAATACAACCTCTTTGTTGCCTTTGTATTTTTCTACAAGTTCATTTAGTTCGGGTATCTCTGTGCGACATGGCGGACAATTAATAAACCAAAAATTAAGCACTACTACCTTCCCTGCCAAAGTCTTTTCATTCCACTTGTTTCCATTAATGTCTCTTTCGTTAAACCATTTGAACAACTGGCCGGTAGTAAAGAATTTGCTTTCTGTGGGCTTTGATTCATAATAAGACCGCATTCCAGCTACTGGCTGGCTCTCCGGTTTGCGGACCGGCAGCTGTTTTCTTCTTACCAATATGTATTCATTCCTTTTACCAGAATCACTATTTGCTACCAAGGTATACTTACCACTCTTAAGCAACCCTATTACGTTCAAATAATCATATTTAACACCAGCCGAATCTTTAATAACTGTATTAGGATCAATTCGTACTGAATAGGTAGTTGATTGCCCTTGTGCATAAACCTGTACATACAAAAAGAACAGGCAGCAAATTGACAGGAGATTTCTCATAAAGTGATAAGCTTTGATAAGCCAAAATACGTAATAAGCACCAAAATTCAATTGCTTTTAACTGTTCAATAGTTTTGTCAATCCAATAAGGTGTGGCCGGGGAGTAATCGGTGGTTTGAAACTGCACTTTGCCGGTTCTATCAACTACTACGTCGGCTGGATGTGCAGAAACATTAAACCTTGAATTGATATCCTTACCTCTATCGAGGTGCCGGTATTTAAAAATAGTGATTTGCAAAAATGTAGTTAGCGCAGCCTTATCATCTAGGGGTACACTTATAAAAACAATTTCAGGATAAAGGGATACTCATCAAGCTTGGGCAACCTGTAAACTTTTGTATTTTGCGTAGTAGTTGATTAAGCAATAACCTTATTAAACCAATTGCGCTCAGCAAAACAAAAAAGTAAATAGCATACTTTTCCATACTGATACGATTTATCGCTGAAATGTTTGAAAGATATGCATGAATAAACTTTTCAAATTATTAAATACACAAATATTGCTTAGTGCTTAACATATATATAACATGAGTAGATTTATAATTGTATTAATTGTACTTATTATACCTCAGCTACTTAAGGCCCAGTTGAAACCCGGGTTTAATGCTGAAGAATACCTGGAAATGTTGCGCTTATCGCGCCAGCAAACAGATTCGAGCATAAAAAACGATCAAACACCTAAACCTTTAAATTTTAAAAGAATATACCGTTCGCCTATTGGCCCGCTGCTAAACAGATGGGAATTATGGACAAATGCAGCCAATAAAACGGCTGTTATTAGCATAAGAGGAACAACCGGCGATGCTGTGAGCTGGCTTGAAAACTTTTACGCAGCACAGGTTCCGGCTGTTGGCGAGCTGCAAATTAATGATAGTACACGCTTCAATTATCATTTGGCAAACCACCCTCAGGCTGCGGTACACGTTGGCTGGTTGCTTGGCCTGGCCGAGCTTTCAAAAACCATTGTACCCGAACTGAACAAGTTGTACAAAACCGAAGGCTACAAAAATTTCATCATTATGGGACATAGCCAGGGTGCTGCGCTCGCCTTTTTAATGCGTTCACATTTAGCGTGGCTACAAACGCAAAGCCTTGTACCTGCCGATTTGGTTATGAAAACATACTGCAGCGCCCCGCCTAAACCTGGCAATTTATATTATGCTTATGATTTTAATTATTTAACCCGCGGAGGCTGGGCTGTAGCGGTTACCAATGCAGCTGATTGGGTACCGCAAACTCCTTTCTCTATACAAACGCTTGATGACTTTGCCAAACCAAATCCGTTTGGCAGTATTGATGCAGCAATAAAGGGTAAATCAATTTTTGTTAAGCTGTATGTTAAGCACATTTATAACCGCTTGCGCAAACCGCCTTTAAGGGCTGTTAAAAACAACCAGAAATATTTGGGCCACATGGTGTATAAATTCATTAAAAAAACGCTTCCTCAGTTTAAAGAGCCGGCGTATGCCGAGGGCAATTTGTATACCTCATGTGGTGTACCTGTTGTGCTGATGCCCGATGATGAATACCGACGAAAATTTCCTGACGACTCAAAAAATGTATTTGTACATCACATGTTTTGGCCCTATTACTATCTTACTCAAAAAGAGTATGCACAATAAAATCCAACCATGTATTAAATGATTGATTTATAGTAATAATTAAAATAAAAGAATAGATTTGTTAAATACTTGCACGGGGTGCTTAACCAGTAATGGTGAGGCTGAGATAATACCCGATAAACCTGATACGGATAATACCGGCGTAGGGATGCATGGGCTTTAATGTTATCATCTGCGGTTGTTGTCCGTTTCTTAGATATTAATCAAAAAGCCTTGTTTCTGTTGCCGTTCATTATGCGGCATTCGGGAAGCAAGGCTTTTTACATTTAATACCTTTTGAATAAATGGATTTAGAAAAAAACAACAGCTTCGAATTAATGACCCAAAGCCTTACCAGCTGGCAGGGACGCAAAGAGTGGTTTTTTAACCGCGAACACACCGACACTTACGAGCAATGGTACGAAGGCCGCTACAAGCGTGCCGAGGTTTGGCAAAAAAAAGTAATGAGCCAGCTGCTGGGTAAAGACCCGCGCGTTAAAGAACTGTTAGAGTTTGGTTGCGGCACCACACGCTTTACCCGCTGGTGGCACGAACTAGGCATTGACGCAACAGGTGGCGACCTCTCCCCCTTCATGCTCGGCCAGGCAGTACATTTATTTAAGGGCGATTTAGTGAATGCCGACTCACACTTCATGCCTTTTAAAGATAACACATTTGATGCCGTAGCTTTCATTACCACGTTTGAGTACTACCGTAATCCGGTTCAGGTTATACGCGAGGCCGCCAGAGTAGGCAAACACGGAATTGCCTTTGGCATGATGAACCGAAACTCGCCTAAGGTGCTGCGCCGCCGGGTACAGCAAATGTTTGGTAAAAATCCGTTTTATGTTACGGCAACCTTTTATACGCCGCAAATGCTCATAAATAAAATTGATGAAGCCCTGCAAGGCCGCAGGTACACATTGGAGTGGACTTGTACCGGCCTACCCGAGTGGTTCCCGGTACAGCAGTGGAGCATTCCGGTGGGCGACTTTTTTGGTTTATACGTCAAGTTTACCGACTAACCGCCATGGCACTATCAGGAAAAATATCGGGCGGTGGTTTTGAGCAATTTATTTTACCGCAGCTTGGCTACCAACGTACCGAAGTAACCAGCGGGCCTGCCTTTGGTGTAGATGTTTCGGTAATTAACTTACCCGGCGGTACAGGGCTGGCGCTAACCAGTGATCCGCTTTCGCTCATACCTTCACTGGGTTTGCAGGAATCGGCATGGCTGTCGGTACATTTGATGGCTAATGATATGGCCACTACGGGCTTTGCACCCATGTATGCCCAAATGGTACTTAACTTACCGCCATCGTTAACGGAACAGGATTTTGCCACTTACTGGGGATATATTCACAAATACAGCCAGGCAATAGGTGTTGCTATTACAGGCGGACATACTGGCACTATTGAAGGTCAAAACTCTACCATTGCCGGTGGTGGCACCATGTTGTTAACCGCTCCGGTAAACGAAATTCTCTTAAGCCACAAGGCCGAGGCCGGTAATGTTATTATTGTTACCAAAGCGTGCGCTACATCTTCAACTGCGCTGCTGGCCATGTGTTTCCCGCAAACAGTAAAAAATCAACTGGGTGCAGAGGCCTATCAGGAAGGTTGCGGGTTGTTTTACCAAACATCATCATTAATTGATGCCCTTACGGCCGTTGGCTTACCAACACGCAGCAACGAGGTTACTGCCATGCACGATGTTACGGAAGGCGGTGTACTGGGTGCTATTTATGAAATGGCAGTAGCCTCAGGCAACGGCGTAAAAGTATATAACGAACAATTGCCCTTGGGCGATGCCCAGCAAAGCATTTGCAAACTTTTTGGTATTGACAGCCGCTTTTGCATCGGGGCCGGATCTATGGTTATAGCCGTTGATATGGGTGGTGTTGACAATGTTTTGCAACGCTTGGCATCTGCTAAAATTAAAGCAACCGTTGTGGGCGAGTTGACCCCGCTTGCCGAAGGTTACAAACTTATTGAGAACGGCCAACAGAACGATCTGCCCTACTACAGCAAAGATCCGTACTGGGATGCTTTTTTTAACGCCTATAAAAACGGATGGAAGTAATGGAAAAAACACATGAAATTACCGGCGGGATTTATTTGGTAATTGACCCTTGCCAACCGATTAACTTGTTATTACAAAAACTCGAATCGGCGCTTAAAGGCGGAGTAAACGCTGTACAAATATGGAACAACTGGGACAAGAAAACCGATAAACTAACGCTGGTTGAAGCAATTGGTCTTCTTTGCCGTAAGTATCAAGTTCCGCTATTTATTAATGATGAGTGGCAATTATTGAAGCAAACCCTCTTTTTAGATGGCGTTCACTTTGATACCATCCCCAATGACTATGAGTTCATCAAAAAAGCAGTCACAAGGTCGTTTATGGCGGGCATTACCTGTTCGGGCGATTTAAACACCGTTGCCTGGGCCAGTAAGCACCAACTTAATTATGTGTCGTTTTGCGCAATGTTTCCGTCACCATCGGCTGGTAGTTGCAGCATTGTGGTGCCGTCGGTTGTTAAAGAAGCTCATGAAACTACCTCACTGCCGCTGTTTGTATCAGGCGGTATTACACCTCAAAATATCATCACTTTAAAAGAAAAAACACCGTTTGACGGTGTGGCCGTCATATCGGGCATCATGAGTGCAAACGACCCCCAAAAACAAGTTAAAATTTATAAAGATGCATTAGGCATCGCCCCATCTGTATGAAACTTAAAACCATTGAAAAGCTTTGCTGCCCGTTTGATAAGCACGACCTTACTTTGCAAGTACTGGCCAAAGACACTACCGAGAACATTATAGAAGGCATTTTAAGCTGTACTCATTGCCAGCGTAAATACCCTATAGTTTACGGCGTACCCATTATGGCTCCTGACGAGTACCGCCAAATACCTTTAGAACAACCGATACTAGAGCGATGGAAGCTGGAGTATGGTATTAATGATTTGAAATTGCTACCGTAGTTTACGCCAAACCTGTGCTATTTCTGAAAAGTTGGTATCATTTACCGCAATGAATGCACCATTGCTATTTCACTAACAAAAACGTGGCAACCTACTCATTACATAAAAAGTAAATTGCCACGTTAGTGCTGGCAACGCCATAAAGAATAAGCAATTATTATTTCCTTAACCGTTCTTTTAAAAACTGGCCGGTAAAGCTTTTTTTGCTTTTCAATAAATCTTCAGGAAGACCTTCAAACACCAGGGTACCGCCATTATTGCCTCCGCCGGGGCCGATATCAACTACCCAGTCGGCACATTTTATAACATCCATGTTGTGCTCTATCACAATAATGGTATTACCTTGATCAAGCAGTGCATTAAATGACTTAAGCAGCTTTTTAATATCGGCAAAGTGCAGGCCGGTAGTGGGCTCATCAAATATAAACAGGGTCTTGCTAGCATTATTTCCTTTAATAAGGAACGATGCCAGTTTAATACGCTGCGCCTCCCCACCCGATAAGGTGTTTGACGATTGGCCTAACTGTACATAACCCAAACCAACATCCTGCAAGGGCTTAATTTTGTTCAATATTTTGGGCTCATTAACAAAGAATTCAATGGCTTCGTCAATCGTCATTTCCAGTATTTCCGATACATTCTTTTCAAGATATGTTACGTCAAGTATATGCTGTTTAAAGCGCTTGCCATTACAAGCCTCGCAAGGCAAAAATATATCTGCCATAAACTGCATTTCTATTTTCACTTCACCCTCGCCCTGGCAAACATCACAACGACCGCCTTCTACATTAAAGGAAAATGCTGATGGTTTAAGTCCGCCTGCTTTGGCAGCTGGCTGTGCAGCATATAGGTTTCGTATCTCATCCCAGGCTTTTACATAAGTAACCGGGTTTGAACGCGATGATCGGCCTATGGGATTTTGATCAACCATCTCCACCGCTTCTATCTTACTATAATCGCCTTCTATTCCATCATAAGCGCCGGTTTGCTCGCCAGAATAATTACCCAGCACCTTTTGTAACGCCGGATGTAAAATGCGTTTAACCAAACTTGTTTTTCCTGACCCTGATACGCCTGTAACTACTGTAAGCACACCTAATGGAAACTTTACATCAATATTTTGCAGGTTATTTTCGCGTGCACCTTTAATAAGCACATAATCATTCCATTTACGGCGATGCTCTGGCGTTTCAATTTCTTCACGTCCGCTCAGGTATTTGCCGGTAAGGCTGTTATCATCAGTAAGTATCTGCTCATAAGTTCCCGAAAAAATCAGCTGCCCACCATGCGTGCCCGCTTCAGGACCAATGTCGATGATATGATCGGCAGCCTGCATAATTTCTTCTTCGTGCTCAACTACCAAAACGGTGTTGCCTACGTCACGTAATGATTTAAGCACCGTAATCAGTCGTTGCGTATCACGTGGGTGCAAACCAATACTTGGCTCATCCAGCACATAAACCGAACCTACCAAGCTACTACCTAATGAGGTTGCCAGATTAATACGCTGCGATTCACCACCCGAAAGCGTGTTCGACAAGCGGTTAAGTGTTAAATAACCCAAACCTACATCATTTAAAAAACTGGTACGGTTGGTTATTTCCATCAGCAAACGCTTCGCAATCTTGGTATCGTGCTCTTCCATTTGCAGGTTATTGAAAAACTCCTGAGCCTTATCAAGCGGCATGAGCACAATGTCGGTTATTGATTGCCCGCCAACCTTCACGTAAGTAGCATCGGGGCGTAAGCGGCTCCCCTTACAATCAGGGCAGGTGGTTTTTCCGCGGTAGCGTGATAATATAACGCGGTATTGTATTTTGTAGGTTTGTTCCTCTATCTCTTTAAAAAAGGCGTTCAACCCCTGGAAATATTTGTTCCCGGTCCAAAGCACCTTCTTTTCTTTATCGCTCAACTGGCTGAAAGGGCGGTGAATTGGAAAATTAAATTTATCGGCCTGACTAATTAGCCGCTGGTTCCATTCGCCCATTTTTTCGCCACGCCAGGGGGCAATGGCATTATCATAAATTGATTTACTTTTATCAGGAATAACCAAATCCTCATCAATACCTATTACCTTGCCATATCCTTCACATTTACGGCAGGCACCGTAAGGGTTGTTAAAGCTGAAAAAGTTTGGTGTAGGTTCTTCAAACCTTATACCGTCGAGCTCAAAGCGGTCACAAAAAAAGTTTTCTGCTTCGTTGTCCTCAGCGGGTTTTTGATAACGTACGTAACAATCCCCTTTACCTTCAAAAAATGCGGTTTGGGCCGAGTCGGCTATGCGGCTCAGTGTTTCTTCCTCCTGATTCATGGTTACACGGTCAACCACAATACGTAACTCGTCCTCAGGCGTTAGCGGTTCATTGGCAATTGATTCATCTTCCAGTAAACCTTCAATGCGCGATACTCTACCGTTATACTCTACCCTTACAAAACCTTTTTGCAACAACACTGCCAATTCTTCTTTTAAACTGCGGTTATTGTGTGGGTGCAGCGGGCAAAGAATGGTTACTTGGGTATCATCGGGCATGCCCTGGCAAAAATTAACCACATCGGTAACTGTATCCTTTTTCACCTGCTGGCCTGATACGGGCGATATGGTTTTACCAATACGTGAGAACAGTAGTTTCAGGTAATCATAAATTTCGGTACTGGTACCCACGGTTGAGCGCGGGTTGCTGGTAATTACCTTTTGCTCAATGGCAATAGCAGGGGCAATACCTTTTATATAGTCAACATCGGGCTTGTTCATACGCCCTAAAAACTGGCGCGCGTATGATGATAGGCTTTCTACATACCTGCGCTGACCTTCAGCATACAGCGTATCAAACGCCAGCGATGACTTGCCCGAGCCTGACATACCCGTAATTACTACCAACTGGTTTTTAGGTATGGCAATGTCCATGTTTTTTAAATTATGAACACGGGCACCTTTAATAATTATATGTTGTTGAGGGTCTTTTTCAGTTTCTAACATGTTGCTGTATAATAGTAAGCAGTGTTGTTTATGAAGTAAAACTATTTAAATGAATAAATTAGCCATGGCTCATTTTCAACAAACTACAAACTAATTTCAAAGCGCAAAAATCCTAAAATGTTTAGCAAAAACCAAATAAGGCAAAGGCTTTACGCGTAAAATTACAAACAGGAAATAAAGCTTTATAGTTTTATATTTTGATACAGCACCAGTTATAAACAACCTGATATACATTAAACTTTGAGCGCTTTTTTTAGTCAAAATATTCAGTTAGTAGTACATTACCGGGCAACTAACAGTGCAACCAATTATAAGCCCTGAAGTATCTAACGGTAAGGTTTTTTTTATTTGGAGATGCCTTTATGGTGTATGTTAATCACAATGTCATTATAACGTGTTATAACACATATGACTAAAAATATTTGCATATTAACACAATATTTGTTTTATTTGATAGAACAAATTTAAAAAGAGGATACCCTATAGATTAGAACTTTACTTAAAACGTAGTTAATTTAAATTTATTGATTTTAAAGTAGAAGTTCTATGGATTTTAATTTGAAAAGTGATCAGGAGTTAATCCATCTGTATGTAGCGGGCAATGAGGGAGGCCTTGTTGAACTTATACGCCGCTACCAATCAAAAATTTACACCTCCATTTATTTACTGGTAAAAGACGAGTATTTAGCCGAAGATATTTTTCAGGATACCTTTATAAAAGTAATAAACACGCTTAAAGCCGGTAAGTATAACGAAGAAGGTAAGTTTTTACCTTGGGTAAGCCGTATTGCGCATAATCTTGTTATTGACCATTTTAGACGTGAAAAACGTACGCCTTTGGTAAGCGGTGGTGATGACTTTGATATATTTGAAGTTCTTGGTGAATATGATGAGAGCACTGAAGACCGTATGGTGCGCGAGCAAACGCATAAAGATCTGAAAACGCTTATTCACCTTTTACCGTCTGAGCAGAAAGAAGTGTTGATTATGCGCCACTTTGGCGATATGAGTTTTAAAGAAATTGCCGACGTAACCGAAGTTAGCATCAATACGGCGTTAGGACGTATGCGTTATGCTCTTAACAACCTGCGCAAAATGATGCAAACCAAAGAACTGAGCCTTAAAAATTAGCCGCAAAAAATTTTGAAAATTATTTGCATCCATTAAAATAATCGTTAGCGATTAGGCGTTATTTGTTAAACAAACATTGCAATAAACAAATAAAAGCTTATGGATGAAACTTCTACAAAATTTTTAAACGCAATCACTAAAGGCAACGATATGGTGGAGGGAATTGATGTAACGGAATATGCTGATGCCGATGAATTAATATTTCATCATGCACTGCGCACAGAGTTGGATACCTTACAGGTGAAACCTAAAAAGCAAACAATTGATAATTTGCTGAATTACTCAAAAAGCTTGCGTTAAATAACTACCGAGCCCCGCACAGCGGGGCTTTTTTTATATTTGTACATGCTAAAGAAGGAACGCTATCAGCTTTTTGTAGAGTACTTTTCAAAACATCAGCCCGATGCAGAAACTGAGTTGCATTACTCTAATCCCTATGAGTTACTTGTAGCGGTGATACTTTCCGCACAATGTACCGATAAGCGTATAAACCAGGTTACGCCTGCCCTATTTAGCCGCTTTCCTACGGTTGAAGACCTCGCCGCATCAAATGCTGATGAAATTTTTACCTATATACGCAGCGTAAGTTACCCCAATAACAAAGCTAAACATTTGGCAGGTATGGCTAAAATGTTGGTTGAGCAGTTTGGTGCACAAGTGCCCTCGGGCCTTGATGAATTGCAGAAACTGCCTGGTGTAGGCCGCAAAACAGCTAATGTAATAGCATCAGTTATTTATGATGCACCGGCAATGGCGGTTGATACGCATGTATTCAGAGTTAGTAACCGCTTAGGGCTTACCACTAATGCCCGCACTCCTTTAGCCGTTGAAAAACAACTGATAGGTTATTTACCTAAAGAAACTATAGCCATGGCCCACCATTGGCTTATTTTGCATGGCAGGTATATTTGCCTGGCGCGTAAACCTAAGTGCGAAATTTGTCCAATTACACACTTTTGCAAGTACTACCAAAGTGGCAAATCGGCGCTGATTTTCAGTAAAACAGCAAAGGTTGCAAAAAGTAAATCTGCAAAAGTAAAAACCACTAAAAAGCTGAAACCTCAGAACTTTCATATTGAAAACGAGGCAATTGCTAACGACTAGTATCAAAATACAAGAATTGACTTACACCGTAATTGCCCTAAATTAAGTTAATCAAAGTGAAACGTTGCAGCAACTTTACTTCTGCTGCAAATTGAAACATTAACAACTTATGTGAGTTATGCTATGTAGTGAAGTTGTACCATAACAACTCCTTTTCCGATACTTTGTAGCATGAGCAATACCTTTTTTCAGGAAATGGCCGAAAAGTCGGCTGTGGCAAATTTTATATTTAATTTAACTACGCTTCAATTCGAATATAGTAACCAGGCTATGCTTGCGTTACTTGATGCAGATGCAGACTCCGTAAATATCAATTTGTTAAGCCGCATTATTCACCCAGATGATCAGCCTTATGCATTAAATGCCCTTAAACATTTAACGGAACTTAATTCAAATACAGAAATCCATTTGAGGCTTACTTTAAGTAACAAGCAAAAATGGTTACGGGTTAATGTATTCTTATCACAAGCCGGAGGCTTACTGTTTGGCAATGCCGTTGATGTAACTAATGAAATTGAAAGTCAGCAGGTATTCGAAAAGTATGCTAACAAGAAAAATGCAATTATTAATATTCTTGCGCATGATTTAATTGGTCCGCTGGGCACAATCAATATGCTTGGGTCATCGCTCAAATCAACACTTACCAACGGTGTACATGTCAATTTGATTGACTCGATATTGAAAATTAACAAGCAGGCTACAAACTTGGTTAAGCAACTTACCGCACGCGAGTTTGCCGAAACCAAAGATGTAATACTATCGAAGAAAAGGGTTAATATATCTAAAATCCTTTGCGATTATTTAGAAGAGTATCAAAATTCATTTGCCCACAGCCAACGCAGTTTTCGCTTTTCATCCACCCCTAATGATATTTTTATAAATTTAGATGAGCCTAAGTTTATGCAGGTAATGAATAACCTGATGACCAACGCAATGAAATTTACGCCTGAAGATGGCTATGTTGCGCTGAACGTTGAAGAAAATAATGATGAAGTAAACTTTGTACTAGCCGACAACGGAATTGGTATACCGGCAGATTACCAGGCAATACTGTTTGACAAGTTTACTGATGCCGGGCGTAAAGGTTTACAGGGTGAACCTTCAATAGGCTTAGGAATGTTTGTAGTAAAAAACATTATCGAATGGCATCAGGGCAAGGTATGGGTTGAAAGCAACGAAAACTCAGGCACCCACATTTACTTTACACTTCCGAAGTATTAAGTGCTTATAACAGTTAAGTGCTGAAAATTAACCATCTACTTATCTTAACATAAGGCTATGCTACTGGTGGTTCTTTGAATTTATTTATCGTACGCTTCTTATCGTTTTTGGCTTTCACTTTAAGATTAAGCAGTTCCACCAGTATGGCAAATGCCATTGAGAAGTATATATAACCCTTAGGTATTTCCTGGTTAAATGATTCGGCCAGCAGTGAAACGCCTATAAGCAGCAAAAAAGACAGGGCCAGCATTTTTACTGTTGGATGCGTGTTTACAAAGTTGGCAATAGGTGTAGCTGCCCACATCATTATACCAACTGAAATAACCACGGCCGCAATCATCACCTCAACATGATCGGCCAGGCCAACAGCGGTAATAACCGAATCGAGCGAGAACACAATGTCAAGAATCATGATTTGTACAATAGCTCCCCAAAAGGAATGGACCTTGGTGCCATCTTCATCCTGTTGGCTGTTGTCTATATTCTCGTGTATTTCATGTATACTTTTATAAATTAAAAACAAACCGCCAATTAACAAAATCACATCGCGGCCCGATAGGTCCAGCCTTTCCATCCAGGCAGGGTCAGTAGCGTTTATTAAAGAACCCAGGTGAATAAACGGTTTGGTAAGCTTCATAATCCAGCTTATAGAAAGCAAGAGCAATACCCGCGTTAACATAGCGCCCAGTAAGCCTAAACGGCGCGCTTTAGCCTGCTGCTCTTCAGGCAGCTTGCCTGCTTGTATCGATACAAATATGATATTATCAATACCCAATACAATTTCAAGCAGGGTTAGGGTAGCTAATGATACCCATGCTTCGGCGCTGGTTAATAGTTCCATGGCTTAAGGTAGTATGTGTTGTTGCTGCGCTAAAATAGCAAAACCCCTGCCGTATTTGGCAAGGGTTTAACTTTGAATTTAAATTATTGAGCTTAATCGAGCTTTACCGTGGCATAGCTTGATTTTATGGTAATTACTTTATCAGAGTTTCCTTTATTAACCTGGCCCTTAAAGGTTTTTGTAGTGATAAAATGACGGCCATTATCGGGTGTTTGGCTAATTACCTTTACTGTTGAATTATCATAATTAAACTCACCAAAGTGGGTGGTTACATCAAAATCGTAATCACTTTTAGTAGGTAAATAAACCTTGGTAAATTGTGCATCAACATTTATGTTTTTACAATTACGATCAAGTTCGGTAATTTTAATACCATCGCCATAGCGCGCTGTAATAACCCCCGAAGATTTTAGCTTATCAACATTCATTCCACCAAAACTCACTTTGGCTTTAAGATTATCGGCCATACCTAAATTCAGGTTGCCGTAGCTTACATGCAGATTACCATTGGTAACATTATTAATTCGGGCATCGCCAAAGCTTACCTTTATGGCCGGGTCATTCAAATCCTGTGATATAAGCGCACCGTAGGCTAAGTTTACATTTACTTTTCCAACCATATCAGGCAATACAACGTTACCAAACTTGTTGGTTATATCAAGCTGGCTTTTTGCAGGCATGTAAATGGTATAGTTTACTTCCATTTTGCTTACATGCTTTTTGCCGCCGCTTAACCACGTACCCATCACAAAGCCATGAGTACCATTGCTACCGCTACGTTCAATATTAGTTTTAAATGATACCAGCGAGCTTTCTTTACTATCTGATATAGAAATTTTATCCAGTAACTTTTGTGCATCTTCGTCTTCATCGGCGTAAGCCTTCATTTGCACATCAACCTTAATTTCATTTTTGGCCCACGTATTTACTGTTACTTTGCCATAGCTATTATTAATCAGCAGCTTATCATTACCATTTGCGCTGTAACTTTTGGTATAGGTTTTACTCTTTTCCTTCAACTCACCGCTTTGAACCATTTCGGCAAGCTTCTTTTCATCGGTAGTCCAGTTGTAAGTAAAGGTTTGACCAATCTTTACACCGTCTGGGTGTAGCAATAAACGCGGCGCAGTAATGTTCAAAATTTTAGAATCGGTATATACGCGGCTCAATCCGTTCAGGTTGGCAAAGTTTGAGTCATCCAACCGTGCTAATGCCTCTGCACTTAGCTCTTTGGTAAGCTTGCCCAGTTCACTCGTTTTCTGCTTTATCTTTTCAGCTTTAATCTTGCTCATTTGCTTTTGCAAATCGCGCATTTGCTCCTGCAGTTTGCCCATCTGCTTATCAAACTCCTTATCAGCATTATTTTTATTTTTTTGGGCAAAGCCACCTTGCGCGGCTATTAGCAAACCGCATATTAAAAGCAGTTTGATATTAAATATTTTTGATTTCATTTTTTTGGTCGTTAGGGGTTCCTTTAAACTGTTCTATCACCTGTAATTGCTGATTAAGCACCTCGGCCTGTATTTGCAAGTTCCGGATCATTGCACGTAATACACGCTCCTGGTTAGGGCTGGTAGCCAAATCGGTTTTAAGTTTTTTGTAAGATGCTTCCATCTTGTTTATTTCGCTGCTAAACTCGCGGTATAACTGCGGATCTGTTTTGGTGAGTTCTTTAAGCTCGCTGCGTTTATCTTCAATAAGTGAAACGTACCGGGCCTGCTGCTTGGCATACTCAGGGTTTATGGCAGCTAAGTCAACACCGCTTGCCGGTTTTGTACTGCGCAGGTAAAGCGTAAAACCAATACCCATTACTACTATAATTAAAGCAGCAACCCTAAGTACAAACCCTAAAGAAAACGTACGCACCTCAGGTTTAGCTACCGGCATTTCAACAACGCTCGCAGGCATACGGCTTTCAATACGCGCCCACAAATCTTCACCAGGTTCCAGATCGTCAAATTCTTCGCGGTTGTTTTTTATAAAATTTTCTAATCTCTTACTCATCATGCTACTCCTTTTATTTTTAACACTTCGCTTAACTTACGTTTGGCTCTCAAAAACTGTGTTCGTGAGGTGTTTTCGGTTATGTTTAAAATCTGTCCGATTTCTTCATGGTCATATCCCTCCAATAAATAAAGTGACAATACAACCCTGTAGCCCTCGGGCAGTAATTTCATGGCCTCTTTTACCAGTGCCACTCTGTAAAGCATATCATCGTCGTCGCACGCTTCCTCGTCGGCTATGTTTTCAAGCTGTTCGTTTTCCATTTCAACCCACTCGAGTTTGCGTTTGCGCAAAAGGTTGATGGAACGGTTAACCACAATTTGCTTAAGCCAAAGGCCAAATGTGGTTTCCTGCCTAAAATCTTTCACCTTGTTAAAAGCATCCAAAAACGACTCTTGAAGCACATCTTCAGCCTCATCCATATTATTCACAATCCTGAATGCCACGTTAAGCATTGCCTTTGAATACAGGCGATACAGCTCATAGCAGGCTTTTTTACTTCCCTGCTTGCACTCAACTACCAGTTGATAATGTTTGTCTATGTATAAGGCTTCCAAGTTTGTGATTCAGCTTTCAAGTTAATAGACGCAGTAACTTTCAGCACGTTGCATCATGTGCTGAAAAATTATTAAATATTTTTAAGTATAGGTTTTGAATAGAACTTATGTAGAATTTAAGGGATAACAGAACTACGAATCCGGGCATTGCCTCCGGCCCGGGCTATCTGCTGTAAGTCTTAACTTTGCCGCGCTACGTTCCGGGCTTTACGCTACTATTCTTAACGCAAGCTGCAAAACATCAAACTTGAGTTTAATACAAGTAAGATTTTGAATGACCACCCTATCCTTTGACGACGGACCAAATAATTGACTATTTCCCTAAAAAAACGTCTACTGCTTTAACAGCAGCATCATACCTGGCCTGGCCCTGGCCCGATATCACAACGTAATTAGCATTCAAGGCTTTAAGCTCCTTATGCCATACCTGCATAAAATGTTCGCGCATTGTTGGGAAGTTACGTAAGGGGTCGTCTTCCCAGGCCAGGTCAATATTGAGTAATAAATAAAAGTCATAAGTATGTTCAGGCAGCATATCTAACACTTCCTGCGGTGCCTGCCCAAACATTTCATCACTCCATATTTTTATGGTTATAAATGTGGTATCGCAAATAAGCAGCTTATTAGCTTTGGGTAAATACTCCTTCTCTAGCGCCAGCTGACCATGAAACATGTTTACCTCGTCTTGCCAGGTACAATCGCCGGTTAAATTCTCGCAATAGCCGCGTGCAAATTCAGGCACCCATACCGTTTGGTAATGCTTTGCCAAATAGGCCGACATGGCACTTTTGCCAGTACTTTCAGGCCCCACAACGGCTATTTTGATAACATCGGTCATAAAACACTTGTTAAATTACGCGGCACAATAAACCTTTAAGATACTCTCCCTCAGGAAAAGATGAACGTACCGGATGATCTTCGGGCTGGCAAAACTGGGATATAAACTGCACCTGCTTGCCCGCATCAAGTGCAGCCCAGGCCAATACTTGTTTAAAAGTATCAATATCCATAGCACCCGAACATGAGTAAGTAGCCAGCAAGCCGCCTTTATTTAGCAGTAACATGGCAATACGGTTTAAATCTTTATAAGCACGTGAAGCGCGGTCTAAAGCCGAGCGCGATGGCGCATATTTTGGCGGATCGAGCACAATGACGTCAAACGTTTCGCCTTCTTCTTTAAAGCGGCGCAGTTGCTTGTTAACGTCTGACTGTACGGCTCGGTGCTTTTGTTCGTCAAGGCCGTTTAAGGCTATATTTTTTTTAAGCGTATCAATAGCCAGGGCCGAACTGTCAACACTGGTTACCGACGCAGCACCATGCTTCAGGCTGTTAAGCGTAAAACCACCGGTATAACAAAAGCAATCGAGCACTTTTTTACCCGCGGTGTGGTTGGCCAGTAACATTCGGTTATCACGCTGATCGCAATAGAAACCTGATTTTTGGCCTTCGGCTATATTAATGCCGTAAGTAATCCCGTTTTCCATTACCTCTACCAACTCCGGTGGCGGGCTGCCGGCCAAAACCTCATTTGCGGTTTCTAAACCTTCATGCGCACGTGAGGAGGCATCACTTTTGTCGTATATTCCTTTGGGTTGCAAAAGTTGTTGCAACTCATCAATTATAACTGCGATATTATTTTGTATACCCGAGGTTAATATTTGTACCGATAGATAATCCGCGTATTTATCAACAATAAGTCCGGGCAGGTAATCAGCTTCACTGAATATTAAACGACAAGTGTTGGTATTGCCGTTAGCTAATATATAGCTCCGGCTATCAACAGCGGTAGCCACCTTTTGGCGAAACCATGCATCATCAATGGCAATGTTCTCATCCCACTCCAGCAGGCGCAGTGCCACGCGCGATTGGTTATTGTAAAAGCCATAAGCCATAAACCTGCCTTGCATATCAAGCAGCTTAACCACATCACCATTGGCTGGTTTGCCTTTAACCCGCTCAATTGCACCCGAAAACACCCATGGGTGACGTTGCAGTACCGCCTTTTCTTTACCTTTTTTCAGGATAACCTCAAACATAGGGCAAAGATACTGTTTTGACCGCAATAGCACATTTATACGCTAAATTGCTGCAGGTGCCTGTCTATATGTTTATAAATTCCGGCATCCGCATTATCTGTATGCTGATTGATGCAATCAACAAGCTTTAACTTTTCGTCATCAATCGACGGCTTTTTTGACAAAGCATTGTTGGTGATAGCTTTCAATATCTGATCGGCAAATGATTCGGGCGAAAACTGGTGTGCTGCGGTTACCTGCAACATAGCAATGCAATGAGCAAGCATTTGGCTGAGGCTAATTTTACCGTAACGCGGTTTGCTCTGCGTGTTAAGATTGTTAATGCGGTTAATAAGCTGATCATGTTGAAGCGTTTCCATAGCAATAAGTGTTTGTTTTAAACAAATTAAACACCGTGCTATGACAGCCCTATGTCAGCAGGTTTTTTAAAGTTTCAACAAAACTTTCTCAATTAAATCTTTTGCCTTTGTTCGCAAACTTGCCGGCTCTACAATGGTGGCATAATCGGCAAAAAATAGGAACCAGCGTGCAAAGCCTTCCAAAAAGCCGGTTAAAAAGGTCATCTCTATTTCATCACCCAAATCAACCTCACCCACCAAACCATGGTAAAGCTTTTCATCACCGAGGTGAAGGGACATTTTTTTATCAACTCTTAAAACTACCCTATGCACATCCTGCTCGTGGTAATAATTATCAATGTATGTTTTAAGTGCCGGGTGCTGCTTCAATACATTGTTATTGGTTAGTTGAACATCAAGCATGCGGTCAAACCTAAAATCGCGATAGTCTTGCTGCATTTGGCACCATCCTATAAGGTGCCAATAACGGTCAAGATAAAATACGCCAACCGGTTCAACACAACGTTCGGTATGCACCTGCCTGTAGTATGAAAAGTATTTTAAGCTGAGTACTTTTTTTTCGGCAATGGCTTTAAGCACGGGTTGCATAGGGTTTACGCCCTCATGCATTTGTGGTGCACGCCGGCTCTTTAAAACCTCTATGCGGTTATCAATACCGGCCAGGAAATCCTTTTCGCCATTTTTTAGTACCGCCCTCACCTTAAACATGGCCGATTGATAACTGCTGCTGTTTACCTCATCGGTAAGTGTTTCAACCAGCTTTTCGGCGGTGAACAAGGCAGTTGCTTCTTCAATAGTGAAGGCTATTGGCGGCAGGCGGTAGCCATCGGCTAATGAGTAGCCGGTTCCGGCCTCACCAATAATGGGTACGCCCGCTTCTTCAAGCGTACGTATATCACGGTAAACGGTACGCAAACTTATATCAAACCTATCGGCAATAAACTGAGCCTTTACCACCCTGCGCGACTGGAGTTGAATTAATATGGCTGATATACGATCAATGCGGTTCACAGTGCTTAAAATTAAACATTTTACACTTGGCAGTAATTTAATTTTGCCAACAGTGTAACATCGGCCATTTTGTTGCGTCTATTCCCGTGAGTAAGCTAAATACTTTAAAGCACCCCATTTTCTTGTTAATAAATGTTAAATAATCGTTTAAACATGAAATCAATTTCGGTGACTAACTTTTTAGTTATATCTTAATCGCCGTAACCTTATTTCATGAAATACACACTGACCGTCCTCCTCGCATTATTGCTTTGCAAGCTGAGTTTTGCTCAAACTGTTTATTCGGTAAAAGGCTCAACCGCCGATACCATTTCTAACGTAAAGCTTACAAATGCCACTATTTCGGTGCTTAACGCCAAAGATTCTACCCTGCGTGCCTTTACGCGTGCTGCAGCTGATGGTAGTTTTTTTATCAACAAAAAGCTTGGCAAAGGCAAGTTCATTTTACTGGCTACCTATCCTAAATATGCCGATTATGTAGAAGAGTTTACGCTCGACTCGGCTCATGCCACGCACAACTTTGGCCGCATAAGTATGATACTTAAAGCCAAACTGCTTGAAGGTGTTATTGTTAAAGGCACACGCGCAGCAATTAAAATTAAAGGTGATACTACGGAGTATAATGCATCGAGCTTTACGGTGCAACCCGGCGCTAAGGTTGAAGACCTGCTTAAACAGCTACCCGGCATACAGGTTGACAAAGACGGTAAAATTACTGCCCAGGGACAGTCTGTGCCAAAAGTATTGGTTGATGGTGAAGAGTTTTTTGGCGATGACCCTACCCTTGTTACCAAAAACCTGCGTGCCGATATGGTTGACAAGGTGCAGCTATACGATAAATCAAGCGATCAGGCTGCGTTTACGGGTATTGACGATGGACAGAAGACCAAAACCATTAACATTAAACTTAAGGAAGATAAAAAGAACGGCTATTTTGGCAAGGCTGATGCTGGTATAGGTACTAAAGACTTTTACTCGGGCCAGTTGGCGGTAAACAAGTTCGCCGGGAAAGAAAAGATGTCGGCCTACGGTACCATTGCTAACACCGGTAAAACCGGGTTGGGATGGGAAGATGCCAATAAGTTTGGCACCTCTAACAACAACGTTGAATTTAATGACGGCGGCATTTCTATATTCTCTAACAGCAGTGATGAAATTGAAGGCTGGGGCGGACAATACAGTGGGGAAGGTATACCTAAAGCGCGCGCCGGAGGTTTGCATTATGATAACAAATGGAACAGCGATAAGCAAACCATTAATGGTAATTACAAAATTGGCTCGCTTGGCGTAGTTGGCACGCGCAATACACAAACGCAAAACAACCTTCCGTCGGGTACGGTTGATGCCAACGGCGACCAAAGTTTTGTTAAAACCAATTCTGATTCGCGGTTCAACAATTACATTTTCCGTCAAAAACTTGATGCTGCTTACACGTTAAAAATCGACAGCTTATCAAACCTGAAGTTCACTTTAGACGGGACCCTTAAAAACACCGAAACTGAAACGAACTCTTTATCAACAAGCACGCGTGAAAACGGATCGTTGCTAAACCGTAATGATAACCGCCTTAACGTTGACGGAGATCAAAAGACATTCAACTTTAGTGCTTTATACACTAAGAAGTTCAAAAAAGCAGGCCGTACGCTATCTGTAAACATCAGTGAGTCATTAGATCGTACCAACAATACCGGCTTCTTATTTTCAGACATTGACATTTATGACGAAAGCGGTACTCAAACCAGCGGACAACTGACTGATCAGCGCAAGGTAAACACCATTAAGTCAAACATGCTTAACAGTAACATTACCTATACCGAGCCGTTCTCGAAATACTTTTCGCTGATGGCAAATTACGGTATTGGTGTGAGCAGCAGCGATGCCGACCGCCGTTCACTTAATCGTGCGTCAAATGGTGAGTACACCTTACTTGATCCTTTATTAAGCAACCATTATCAGCTTGACCAGCTAACTAATCAAACCGGCGCCATCTTCAACTACAAAAAGGATAAAACCACCTTTAACTTTGGTACTAAAGTGGCTTTTGTAAAATTTGGCCAGGAGAATATGTATACAGGCGAGCAGTTTGACCGCAACTTTACCAACTGGAATCCGCAGGCTACTTATCAGTACCGTTTTTCACAGCAAAAATCTTTCAGGTTTAACTACAACGGTAACACCCGCCAGCCTACCATTGATCAGATACAACCCATACGCAATAACAATGATCCGCTTAACCTGGTTGTTGGTAACCCTGGTTTAACACCATCATTCACCAACCGTTTCCAAGTAAGTTATAACTCTTACAAAGTGTTAAGCAACCGTTCGGTATGGATAAACGGCTCATACTCGTTAACCTCTAACCCTATTGTTAGCAATGTTAACTTTGACAGGGCCACAGGTATAAGTACCCGTCGCTATTCAAACTTAAGCGGCGAAACGCCTACCAGCTTTAACCTGTATGCACAAACCGATATGAAGGTGAAATTTTTATTCGGTATGAACGTGGGTGTAAACGTATCAACAAATGGCAATACCTCATTTAACCAGGTTACTCAAAACGGTATTGAACAAACCAATCGTACCCGTAATAATACCTACCAGGTTGGCCTGAATTTATCACGCTATGTTGAAAAGAAATTTGATTTTTACGCCAACTTCGGCCCAAGCTACAACACCAGCGTATCTTCATTAAACCCTAATACTAACAATAACGGACGAGGCTTTAACGGTTTCCATTACCTCAATGTGTACCTTCCTTTAAAAGTGCAACTAGGTGCCGAAGGCGAATACCAGTACCGTGCAGCTACGCAAACATTTAATGAAGACTTTAGCCGCTACCTGTTAACTCTTAATCTTACCAAATCGTTCTTTAAAGAACAAAACCTTAAGGTAAGAATTAATGTAAACGACGTATTTAATCAAAACCAGGGCTTTAGCCGTAATGCATCAGGTAACTATATTACGCAAAACAGCTACACTACTATTAAACGCTACTTCCTGTTCTCATTAATATATGAGTTTAATAAAATGGGCGGTGGTGCACCTAAACAATAACCTTCATCATTATAATTATGAATATAAAAAGTATAATTACAGTATTTGCCTTGATGCTGGTTGGCGGCAGCGTAATGGCACAAAACGCTCATTTTACCGAAAACGGAACTATTGAGTACGAGAAGACTATCAATATGTACGCCATCATGAAAAAGCGTATTAATAAAGATAATGAAAGCTACATGCAACCGGCCTATGATGCGTTTCGCAAAAACCAGCCGCAGTTTAAAAAGCTTACAAGCACACTTACTTTTAGTGATAATAAAACTTTGTACACGCCTAAACCTGATGACGGTCCGCAAAACTTTTGGGGTGCAGTAATGGTGGCACAAAACAACACCACTGCAACAGACCTTAATGCGTCAACAAGCGTTATACAAAAAAAAGTTTACGAGGAAACCTTTTTGGTCAAAGACAGCATACGCAACATTAACTGGAAAATAACTGATGAAACGCGCGAAATTGCCGGCTTTAATTGTCGCCGTGCCAATGCATTAATTATGGACTCCATTTACGTAGTTGCTTTTTACACCGAGCAGATTGCCGTATCGGGCGGTCCGGAAAACTTTAGCGGTTTACCCGGCATGATATTAGGCGTTGCATTACCACACGAAAACATTACCTGGTTTGCTACCAAAGTTACTGATGTTGCCATTCCACCTGCCAAGTTGGCTGCGCCCGCTAAAGGCAAAGTGGTAAACAACAAACAGCTGAGAGCTACTTTGGGCGAGGCCATGAAAGATTGGGGCCAATACGCCAAGGACGAATACAAAGCATTTATGCTCGAATAACAAAACATCGTACAAACTCAAATTTGCCATTTCGACTTTAAGAGAATCTTTTCGAAGCGGTGATTTAATCAATCCCTAGAAAGATCTCTCACTATAGTTCGAGATGACATTTTTTTTGAAGCATACTTAAACGAGCGTTATTTGAACAACCTGTAAATCCGCTCCCTGAAACTTACATGCTCAGGGGCGGCAAACACTTGCTTTTCAACTGCCGCAATTTGCGCCTTTAGCTGCTTGCGCCCGCGTATTTTAATTAAACTATGCACTTGCTGCTGCCATTGCAGCGTTTGCTGTAGCTCGGGGTTAAGTACAAAGCGGGCATCCATCAATAGCTTATCTTGCGGTGATAGCTGTTTGAGCAGGTACAAGTCTATTTGTCGGGTGTCATTCGCAGAAATCTTCATATACCAGTGCTTTTTCTTTAACCGTATTGCGTACTTTCTCCAAACACTTGTGCTTTTGCACCGTGGCCGACCGCTCTCCTGATAGTTCAAAGCGTGCAGCTATTTCCTTCATGTTTTTCTTATCATAATAAAATGCCTGCAGCATGTCCATACAACGTTTCCCGGCGGCTTCAAGGTAGCGCAGCAAACGCTTAGCCGACGGAACCAGTGGCTCCTCGTCAGCCAGGTCAGAATAATTAAGTACATCATCACTCGTAGTATTCTGCTTTTTTCGGCTGTGGTGGTACCATAAGTGCTTGGTGATACCCAGCAGGTAGGCCTTTTCGTTGCGTGCAACATCGGCATTACCCGCAACCGTTCTCTCGTAGTAAATTACAAGCGCATCCTGAAAAATATCCTTTGCCTCGTCAAGGCTACCGTTTTGCTTACTAACGTACCGTGCCACCGCCGGAAAGGCTGTGAGATATAGCTGCTTGAGCCACTCCTGTTGTTTGCCGTTATTTAAATCCATCAATTTATCCCTTTTTTAGCAGGTGTGCAATTTGCTCAAGGTATCACCTAAAATTCGGATAAATATCTTCAAATAGTAAAACGTTTCATTTTAACTACTTTGTAATAACACCGAATTTTTAAAAGTATATATTGCATTAATCGTTTCAACATATGCCTATGAATGCTGAACAAACCCGCCTGCAAAACCATTATGCAGGCAAAACTAACTGGCTTAAATGGGGGCCTTACCTTTCTGAGCGTCAATGGGGAACCGTACGCGAAGATTATAGTGCCGACGGTAACGCATGGAATTATGTAAGCCATGATGCAGCCCGTAGTAAAGCTTACCGCTGGGGCGAAGAAGGCATTGCCGGTATAAGTGACGACTGCCAAACGCTATGCGTGAGCCTTGCCCTTTGGAACGGTAAAGATGCTATTTTAAAAGAACGCCTTTTTGGGCTAACCAATGCCGAAGGCAATCATGGCGAAGATGTTAAAGAACTATATTACTACCTTGATAGTACGCCTACGCACAGCTACCTCAAAATGCTGTACAAATATCCGCAGCAGGCGTTTCCATACAGCAGGCTGCTTGATGAAAACCGCAAGCGCGGCAAGCATGAACCTGAGTTTGAGTTGATAGATACCGGCATTTTTGACCATGATGAATACTTTGACGTTTTTGCTGAGTACGCCAAGCAAAGTGAGGAAGATATACTAATACGCTACACCATACATAACCGCGGATTGGCTGATGCCGAATTGCACATACTTCCGCAAATATGGTTCAGAAACAATTGGCTTACCCATGAGAAAAAGCCCGAAATATTATCGCAGGGAAACAATACGCTTTTAATAAGATGCCCTGAACTGCAAGATTATCATTGCTATGCCGATGGTACCGCCGAAGTACTGTTTACCGAAAATGAAACTAATAATAAGCGCCTGTATAACTCAGAAAATACAGGCTATGTGAAAGATGGAATTAACAACCGCGTAGTTAACAACGATACTGGTGCGGTTAACCCAAATGGCGTGGGCACCAAAGCTGCACTTTGGTATAAGCTTAATGTACCGGCTAAAAAAAGCGTTACCGTTAAACTAAAGCTTTGCAAACAAAAACAAAGTGAGCCTTTTGCAGCCTTTGATGAGGTTTTTACCACCCGAATTGCCGAAGCTAATGAGTTTTATGCGCCTTTACATAGCAGCAACGCAAGCCCCGATGCCAAACTGGTACAGCGCCAGGCCTGGGCGGGCATGCTATGGAGCAAGCAATTTTACAGTTATAACCTTAAACGCTGGTTAGATGGCGATGTTGGGGAACCCTCGCCACCACTCAGCAGGCGTAACGGCCGTAATAACCATTGGAAACACTTTGTAGCCGAAGATATTATTTCGATGCCTGATAAGTGGGAATATCCTTGGTTTGCGGCCTGGGACCTGGCTTTTCATTGTATTGCGCTGGCTCCGCTTGATGCCGGTTTTGCCAAAAACCAATTAAAACTGCTGGTGAGCGCCAATTACATTCACCCCAACGGACAGCTACCGGCTTACGAGTGGGATTTTGGCGATGTAAACCCGCCGGTGCATGCATTAGCTACCTGGGAGGTTTTTGAAATGGAACGCAAAGCCATCGGCTCCGGCGACCTGGTATTTTTGGAAGAGGTTTTTCAAAAACTCACCATGAACTTTACCTGGTGGGTAAACCGTAAAGACAGCGAAGGCAACAACATTTTTGAAGGTGGCTTTCTAGGGCTTGATAACATAGGTGTATTTAACCGCAGTGCACCTGTACCGGGTGGCGGCTTTTTAGAACAGGCAGATGGTACCAGTTGGATGGCCATGTACTCGCTCAATATGATGCGCATTGCTATGGAACTGGCGCTGCATAATAGCGCTTACGAAAGTATGGCCATTAAGTTTGCCGAACACTTTTTATACATAGCCGGTTCGCTGGCTGATATGGGCGAAGACTCGCAAGGCTTGTGGGATGATGAAGATGGTTTTTACTATGACTTGCTCCGCCGACCTGATTGCACGTGGGACCGTCTGCGCATACGTACGCTGGTGGGTTTGATTCCGTTGTTTGCTGTTGAGGTATTTGAAGAAGCCAAGTGGCAAAGCCTGCCTAACCTGGTAAAGCGGCTCGACTGGTTTATGAAGCAGCGGCCCGACCTGGTAAATTTAGTTAGCCGGTGGAAGGATGTACAAGGCAATCAAACACACCTGTTTTCGCTACTGCGCGGCCATCGCATGAAACTGCTGCTAAAACGTATGCTTGATGAGAATGAATTTTTGTCGCCATACGGCATACGGTCGGTATCAAAAATTTATGAAAAACAACCTTTTCAGTACTGGCTTGGCGGCGAAGACTTTTCAGTAAAATATACACCAGCCGAAAGCGACAGTAACATGTTTGGTGGCAACAGCAACTGGCGTGGCCCCGTATGGATGCCGCTTAACTACCTGCTGGTTGAATCGTTATACCGTTTTCATGAGTACTACACTGATGATTTTAAGGTAGAATGCCCGGCAGGATCAGGGCACTATGCCACCCTTGCCGATATTGCCCAGGGACTAGGAAACAGGCTGAAAAATATTTTCCTACGAAACGATAAAGGTGAACGGCCTATGTTTGGTGGTCATCCCAAATTAAACCATGATGAGCATTTTAAAGACTACATTTTATTCCATGAATATTTTCACGG
Organism: uncultured Mucilaginibacter sp.; assembly: GCF_913773635.1. GTDB lineage: Bacteria > Bacteroidota > Bacteroidia > Sphingobacteriales > Sphingobacteriaceae > Mucilaginibacter. The sequence goes on along the minus strand of NZ_CAJYGQ010000007.1, from coordinate 12,399 downwards.
CGATAATGGAAAGGGCTTAGGTGCAAGCCATCAAACCGGGTGGACCGGATTGGTAGCATTGCTAAAGTAGCCATCAAAGCATAAAAACTTTATTTTAAGGCAAACCAGCGAACGCTTTTTACCTTGTATATACGTACAACTTAAAACTATACTATGATTAGGTTTGAAAACAAAGTAGCATTAGTAACCGGCAGCAGCCAGGGCATTGGTGCAGCCTGTGCAATACGTTTGGCTGCCGATGGTGCAGATGTAATACTCAATGGCCGTAAACTTGATGAACGCGGCGAAACATTGATTAAACAGATAACAGACATGGGTCGCAAAGCTCATTTCATTGCAGCCGATGTAAGTAAGGCCTCAAATGTAGTACAGTTGGTAAATGATGCCATAGCAGTTTACGGGCAGTTAGATATATTGGTAAATAACGCAGGCGTTGAAAAAAACAATGACTTTTGGAACGTTACAGAAGAAGAGTATGATTTTGTAATGGATACCAATTTAAAAGGCGTATTTTTTGGGATACAGGCCTTTGTAAAGTACTGTATGAACGAAAAACGTGAAGGTGTTATAGTGAATATGAGTTCGGTGCATGAGGAAATTGTGTTCCCGCACTTTGCGGCATATTGCGCCAGTAAAGGAGGGTTAAAAATGCTTACACGCAACTTAGCTACTGAGCTGGCTCATTTAGACATAAGGGTGAATAACGTGGCTCCGGGGGCAATTGCTACACCAATTAATCAAAAACTGCTTAACAACAAGGAGCAACTTAACAGCGTGTTAGAAAACATACCCATGAAAAAAATGGGTACACCTGAGGATGTGGCCGCACTGGTTGCCTTTTTATGTTCAGACGATGCCAAATACATCACCGGCTCAACTCACTTTGTTGATGGAGGTTTAACTTATCATTACGAAGAGCAGTAGTAGTTATGCCCGGGGGGTTTACAAGGCTATTACAACAGCGAATTGATTGTATTAGCTGCATATTTAGCAAACACCCTTGCCCCGTAAGGCGATAAGTGAATAGGGTCAGTTATACCATTGGGGAACATGATAAACTTGCCTGCAGGAACGATAAGATACAATTCCCGGTGCTGTTCATCATCAAGCTCAACGCGTAATTGATGAGAGTAATTGGTTATATCAATAACTGGTAAATGATGACTGGCTGCCAGCCTTCTTATTGCTTGCGGGAAAGCTCCATGGCTATCATTTACACCGTAAATATTTATGGGGGTGCTTAATACAACCCGGGCACCCTTATGCTGTAATTGCTCAATAAACTTAAACAGATAGCTTTCGAAGGTGGCAGTGGCTGTAGCGTCGTCACCTTTGTCGTTATGAGTAAAGCCGATAACGGCTATATCACCATTTTTAACGTTTGAAAGCACCTTTTTAAAGTAACCATCCTCGTAAAACGTACGTGCGCTGGCTCCGTTTCGGGCCTTATTGTAAACCTTTACCTTATCTGTATTTAATAATGCGTAAAGTTGCTCTCCCCAACCTGATCTTGGATATTTATACCATGGCTGGGGAGCCATTAACGAGTCACCCAACAAATGAATACGCCTTTGCGGAAACAGGTTACGTTTAATGCGCTCAACAGCTAATGAGCACGCAAAAAGCAATTTATTTATCAAGTTCATATTACTTGTGAGAGGTAATCATATCAAGTATTTAATACAATTTATAATCAACAATTGAATTGCCCATGTTTAAGCATTTCGTAATCTACCGGAGTATCAATATCAACTTTACCTTTTTCAAAATTTTGAACAATTACTTCATTGGAATGATCGGCAATCAGCTTTTTAGCGCCTTGTTCGCCGGTTAAAGATAATAGAGAATTGAAGTAACTCCTGCTAAATATTGCCGGAACCCCGATACTATCGGCATAGCCACAAGCTACAATATACTTTGCCGCATCGGGTTTTAATTGAATAAGGTTATTTAATAATGAGGCATCGGCAAAAGGCTGATCGCAAAGCATGATTAAAGCACTGCCAACATCCTTGTTGGCTGATAATGCTTCAACTCCGGTATTTATTGAGGACGCCATTCCCAGCTGCCAGTCATGGTTGTAAAGTATATTTACCGGCAAGTTCGAAAGCTCATCAGTAATCTCATCGGCATGTGACCCGAGGACTACGTACACACCTGCACTTTCAACGCCAAGAGCCGCATTAATAGCATTTTGCAAAAGCGTGCCATTGTTATATGGAAGCTGCTGCTTAGGCCGCCCCATACGTGTTGACGATCCTGCAGCGAGAATAATAATTCCGGTCATAGATTTTCGTGATTTACGGGTAAAGCTGCCATTTCCCGGGAATGTATACCCGTAGCTTTATCTCGCAGCGATGTTCCCTTGCACTGTTGTAGTACCGCTTGTATTTCGGAAAGTATTGAAAGCGCTATTTCATCCGGTGTTTGCGCACCTATATCCAGGCCGGTTGGTCCGTAAACAGTTTTCAGTTGATCTGCCGTTATATCCAAGCCATCATCAAGCAGCTCATTCAGCATGCGCTGTAGTTTCTTTTTAGGTCCAAGGCTGCCAACATAAGCTAACTGTAGCGGCAACAACTGACGAAGTATAGCCAAATCATAGTTGTAGTTATGCGTCATTAACACTGCAACTGTAAAAGCGTCTATATCAATGTAAGAAAGTGCTTCCGTAGCCTTTTCACAAAGCATACGCCTGGCCCGTGGAAAACGCGATGCAACCGCGTAATTTGCCCGCCCATCAACCACGGTTACATGCCACCCTAAAACGGCGGCTATTTCAACCAATGGTAAAGCATCATTACCTGCTCCAAAAACCAGTAGTGATACAGCGGGTTTCAATATTTCAATAAAAGCTGTGTATTCAGTACCATCTTCGCTGTAATAGATTTTTGTATGTGGTTTACCTGCTTTTATAACCTCTTTAGCATCATTCTGCAACGAAACAGACAGTGTTGTATCAGTACCACTATATAATACATCATCATTGCTTAAAAAAAGTATGGTTCCGGGTTGAGGTAACTTACGGTCGGCCAGTGAAAAGAGTGTTACAATAACCGCTTGCCTGCGCTTAGTTAAAAACCTTTTAAACAAACCTATAGGGTTATGCTCTTTGGCATCATATACGGGTTCAATTAATATGTGAATGATACCATTACAGCCCAAACCAACGCCTAATTTAGCATCGTCATCATCGGTAGTATCATATGTGACCAACATTGGCTGTTGCTGAGCCATTACTAACCTGGCTTTTCGCAAGGCATCGCCTTCTAAACAACCGCCGCTAATGGCTCCTGTAAGTTGTCCATCTTCGGTAACCAGCATACGGGCACCTGCCCTGCGGTACGATGATCCTTCTACCTGCACTACCGTAGCCAATGCCGTTTGCTTTCCTTGCTGCAAAGCAATATCATACGCCTTAACTATATCTTCAAGTTCTTTCATAGGTATAGCGTAAACTTATGAAATTAATACGTTGATGAAAAGATTGCTCAACTTTTACCAGTGAAACACATTGCTTTCACACAGTACTAATCAAACAGGTGCACATTAAATAAACGTCCGGCGGCAAATGTATCTTCACTAGCCGGTAGACTTATAAAGCCATCCGCTTTCATTAAATTAACCATATCGCCTGATGTTGACATATCTACAGGCTCGGCTAAAACGCTACCATTTGTGTTAATTAGCTTAACTAACAGATGACAGGTAAGCTGTGGTTTAAATGTTGTTGTTTTACTTAATAATGCAGCTACTACAGATGCCGAAACTCCCAGGCATCTGCTTAACCAGGCTTTGAAATAAAGCTGGTAACAAACCCAGGTTGAAACCGGGTTGCCAGGGAAACCAAATACAAGCGGCCCTGCGTTAAACCTACCAAATAATAGCGGTTTGCCGGGCTTTTGGGCTATGCTATGAAAGAGTGTTTGCATACCCAACTGTTGCAAAACCTGTGGCAGGTAATCAAACTTGCCCTTTGATACAGCGCCCGAAAACAGCAGTACATCATATTGCTGCAGCATTTTTTGCATTTGCTGTTCCATTGCAACAGGCTCATCAGGCAAATGATAGGCAGTAGCATTAATACCTGCTTGCTGTAATGCGGTCAACAGCATGTAGCAGTTTGATTGACGTATTTGATGTGGCAAAGGCTGTGCATTAACCGGTACCAGTTCATCACCTGTTGAACACACGGCAATGCGCGGCATGCGGTAAACTGCAACATTAGCTAAGCCAACTGTAGCCATTGTTGCCACAATTGCGGGCGTTATTTTGATACCGGAAATTACCAGTATTTCCCCCGCTTTTTCGTCGGTTGCCTGTAAATGCACATTCTGCCAAGGCGAAACAGCGTTAATGTTTACCGTTGCAACGTTGTTACCTATTATAATATCTTCATATCTTATAACCGCATCGGTGCCAAACGGCAACATAGCGCCTGTCATAATTTCAATGCAATGGCTTGTATTATCAAGTTGCTTTTGAGGATGGCCGGCCGGTTGAATACTTTCAATTATGAACGAACGGGTACCTGCTTGAAAAGCTTGGTTACTGATAGCAATGCCATCCATAGTTGCCCTGTTAAAAGGCGGAAAATCTCGGTCAGCTTTTACATCCTGCGCCAATATACGTCCCACCGATTGCAGCAATGGCACCATTTCAATACCAAAGCTTGATGCATGCTGCCTTACAATATCCAACGCTTCACCAACTGATATCATACAGTGCCTCCTCCGCCATTTTGTAAACCGGGTGAAATCATATACTCATCGTCAAATTCATCTTCCCAATATTCCATACCGCCTAAAACGCTGTAAATTTCAGCCTGCGGATATTTTTGCTGTAGCATTTGCGCGGTGCTGTTGCTTCGGGCTCCTTTTTGACAGAACATGACTATGGGCTCTTTAGCATTTACCTTAATTTGCCCTGCATTGAACTGGTTGTAGGGCACAGATACGGCGCCGGTCAAATGTCCGGTTATAAAATCTTTTAACTCGCGTACGTCTATCAGCTGAAATTTCTTTCCGCTTTCATACCAATCAAATAATTCATCAACTGAAAGCTTTAATACAGTATTACAAACTACTTCTGCATAACTATTTTTTAAGGCCGTAATCTGCCTGCTTTCAGGACGAACTTTTAACTTCATTTTATATTGTTCATCCTGCAAAAAATCAAATATCTGCAGGTAGCCGGAGAGCGTTTTGCCTATTCCCGTAATTAGTTTTACTACTTGTAATGCCTGCTGGCTGCCCACTATAGCAGGTGTAACGCCTAATACTCCGGCTGTATTACAATCCGGAATTTCGCCGTTGGCCGGCGGCGTTGGGTACAAACACCGGTAGGTTGGTCCGTTGAGGTAGTTGAATACACTTACATACCCTTCAAACTGCTGCACAGCACCGTATACAAAAGGCTTGTTACTTATTACGCAGGCATCATTTATCAAATAGCGGGTGCTTATGTTATCAGTAGCATCAACCACTATATCATAATTAATTATTATTTCGAGAGCGTTTTTTACAGACAATAATTGATTGTAAGCTTTAAAGCTCACTTGCCTGTTCAGCTTACTTAATTTGTTAACAGCAGTCTCAACCTTACTTTTTCCTACATCATTTTCATTATACAAAACCTGGCGGTGCAAATTGCTCAGGCTAACTACATCGGCATCAATTACGCCTATGGTACCTATGCCCATTCCTGTTAAGTATTGCAACACAGGCACGCCTAAACCACCTGCTCCTACTACCAGCACTCTAGCTTCTTTTAACTTTTGCTGGGCAGACTGGCCAAACCCCGATAATTGAACCTGACGGGAATAACGCCCGGCGCTTTCTGAATCAGGAAACTTATTACTGTTATCAAATTCGTTGTGAGGCATAGATGCAGATTTTAATAAAACTCTAAGCAGCAAAAAGATTGATTATAGCATGGTAAAGCATCAACCACCTAACACCGACATGGACGTATGAGTTGCTCCATTATTGGCGGCCTCAGCATCAAAACCATTTGCTTCGCGAGCGCTTACGGCAGCTATAATACATTTTTCAATTTCTTCAATAGTTGCTCCGCTCCGGAGTATATCTCTGAGATTGGCAGCCGACGGTCCATACAGGCAAGTACGCAGCTCACCGGTGGCCGATAGCCTGATGCGGTTACAGGTTCCGCAAAATGTACGGCTAAAAGAGGGTATAATGCCAAAGCTCCCTTCATAACCCGGAATTTTATAGTTTACAGAAGTTGAACTGTCCTCATTAATCAATGGTGTTACCTCCGTATAGTGCGCAGCAATGTATTCTTGAATACGACGGTAATTCCAGTCAGATAAAACTTGCGAACCATCGCTTCCGTTGAATGGCATTTCTTCCAGAAAACGCACCGATAGCGCATAGTTACGGGTAAGGTCAATAAAGGGAATAATATCCTGGATGTTTTTATTATCAGCCACCACGCAATTCAATTTTACCTTGAAACCGTTATCAAGCAGTTTAAATATGCCTGCATAAACATTTTCAAAGTCGTCGCGCCGGGTAATGTGCATAAAACGATCACGGCTTAACGAATCTAGGCTGATGTTGATCTTAGTAATACCCATTTGCTTTAGCTGTACCTGGTATTTATCTGAAAGCGTTCCGTTACTGGTAACCGTAATTTCACTTAAACCTTGAGTACCGCTTAGTTTTTTTAAAAATGGCATTATACCATTCCTCACAAAGGGCTCGCCACCTGTAATGCGTATTTTGCTTACACCAAGGCGGCAAAAAACATCCGACAGCAACAGCATTTCATCAAATGAAAGCAAATCCTGGCGACGGGAAAAATTTATACCCTCCTCGGGCATGCAGTAATAGCACCTGAAATTGCAACGATCGGTTACCGAAAGCCGCAAGTAGTTCAGCTGTCTGCCGTATTTATCTACCAGTTTGTTGTTCATCGTTTATGATTACGGATGAGCATTCACCCAAACGCTGTTATCTTCAAAGTATTCCTTCTTCCATATAGGAACACTTTTCTTTAATTCATCAATTAAAAAACGGCACGCCTCAAAAGATGCTTCGCGGTGGGCCGATGATACGCCAATAAGTACTACAGGCGTACCTGGCCGCTTGGCTCCGATGGCATGAATAACGGCAACACCAACCAGCGGCCACCTATGCATGGCAATGTTAGCCAGCTTTTCCATTTGTGTAAGTGCCATTGCATCATAGGCCTCAAAATCAAGATGCAAAACTTCTTTGCCTTTAGTTTGGTTGCGTACCGTACCTATAAAAAAATTTACAGCACCAGCCATTGGCGAGTTGAGGTAAGCAAATGCCTCATTAAGGTCAATATGTTCAACTAGTCTAATCAACATCACTATCCGCCGCTAACTGGTGGTATTAACGCAATTTCCTGCGCGGGGCCAATGGCATCTTCATCATTGGCATATTCATTATCAACAGCAATGGCTAACGATTTTAATTGTTTAAACCCCGGGTAATGTACTCCCAACCAATCTTTTAAACCGGCTACGGTATTAATACCTGCATCAGCAGGAACAGTTAACCTACTTTGCCCGGTAATATCTCGTGTAATGCCAAATAGTAAAACGTTCATTATTGTAATAAAAAGCAACAAAATGATTGCGGTAAATTTTGCGGCAGTAGTAAAGTTAAGAAAGCTTTTTTAAAGAAAGGTCAGCCGCGTGTATACTTACTTTACTGCCTATGCTTAAGTCTGCTGTTTGCAATGTTTGCTTTACTTTAATAACATTGCCATCAGCCAGTATAAAAATTTCTGTATGATTTACCTGCACTACTTCGCCAATTAAAGTAAGCTCGTGCTGTGCATCCGGTATGTTAAACAAGCGTGCCGGCGTTTCGTTTTGTTTCACCAAACCGTTATCAAGATGTATAACATTGTCAGCCAGTTTAAAAATTTCAGATACGTTGTGGCTTACCATTATTGTTGTAAGGCCAAACTCATCATGTAATTGTTGTAAATAACTTTGCAAACTTACCCTGTTTATATCATCTAAAGCCGATAATGGCTCATCAAGCAACAGCACTTTAGGCTGCCTTACCAACGCACGCGCAAGTGCCACACGCTGTTTTTGACCGCCCGATAAAAGCTCAGGACGTTGCCGCACGAGGTTATCCAGACCTACCATCTTTAATAACTTGTAAACCTTTGATCTATCTGCATTTTTAGGTAAGGCGTACAGCAGGTTTTCTTCAACGGTCATATTTGGAAAAAGAGCATTGTCTTGAAATACAAAGCCGATATCCCGATTTTGCGGAGGGAGACTTATTTCTTTTACAGAATTAAACCAAGTTACGTCCTCTACCTCAATACAGCCTCCTTCAGGCGGCATAAGACCGGCAATCATTCTCAATAATGAAGTTTTTCCAGCACCTGAGGGGCCATAGATTGCTGTAAATGACTTGCTGGCAATTTGCACATTGACGTTCAGCATACTCTTTCCCTGCGCCATGTGCAGTTGCTTATGTATGTTAATGCTGATCATTGAGTGATACGGTTTTTAAAAATGTGCCTGTTTGTGGTATAAACTATAAGCAAAATAACGAAGGAAATTGCTAGCAATATACCAGCGTAAACATGTGCTGTGCTGAAATTTAATGCCTCAACTTCGTCATAAACGGCAATGGAGGCTACCCGCGTAACACCCGGTATGTTTCCCCCTATCATCAAAACCAAGCCAAATTCACCTAAGGTATGAGCAAAGCTTAAAATCAATCCAGTTAATATGGCCGGTTTAATATTAGGCAGCAACACTTTAAAAAATGTAGTTAAATTACTTTTACCCAATGTTTGCGATGCCTCTTTTAAACTTGAAGGTAAAGCCTCTAAACCTGCCTGAACCGGATGAACCATAAATGGTAAGCTATAAATTACAGAACCGAGCACTAAACCTGTGAATGAAAATATCAAACGCAGACTAAATGCATCGTTGAGCATTTTGCCAAATCCGTTTTGAGGACTAAATGCCAACAACAAATAAAAGCCTAAAACAGATGGCGGCAGTACCAAAGGCAGACTGATTACAGCCTCTGCAACCGATTTTAGTTTCGACTTGCTTCGCGCCAGCCCCGCAGCTATTGGAATACCTATAACAACTAAACACACCGTAGTTACGAGTGCAAGTTTAAAAGTAAGCCACAGCGGTTGATACATTGTTATTAAGATTGGCTACTTGGAAAGTATTTTATTTAATGGCAGCTAAGTACTTATTTATACCCGTAAGCTTTAAAAATGTGTTTGGCGGCTCTACTGAATAAAAACCTATAAAACATAGCGGCGTACTTCATATTTTGCTTATCAGCATTTTTTAATATAACCACGCCCTGGGCAATTGGCTTATACAGCTTGCTGTCAACATCAGTCCAGCTGCCTATGTTTTTGTTTTCACCATGCATTACTACAGCCTTGGCTGTAAATGCAGCATCAGCAACCCCAGTCAATAAATATTGGTTAACCTGGGCTATACTTTCGCCATATACAACTTTGGACTGAAGTGCATTTAATAAGTTAAGCTGTTTTAGAGCCTGCATAGCTGCTGTTCCGTATGGTGCAAGCTTAGGGTTGGCCACTGCAATTTTACTGATGCTTCTTTGAGTGAGCGAAGACATCAAGGGTTGCTTCAACTTTGTAGTCCATAAAACTAACGTACCGTAAGCATAAATTTGAGGCGCCGAAACGGTTAGTTTTTTCTCATAAAGCCTTTGCGGATAAACCATGTCTGCCGACATAAAAACATCAAAAGGAGCGCCCTGCTCTATCTGCGCCGTAAACTTACCCGATGCCCCCACAATTAATTGCATGCTAATACCTGTTTGCTTTTTGAATTCTTTAACAAGAGCCTCACTTACAAACTGTGCATTTGCGGCAACAGCAACACGCAAGTTTTGCGCATGAGTAAATACAGGAAGAAGTAATACGTATAGGGCGATTTTAAATTTCATGGCTTACTTTGCTGTAACCAACTCGATAGCACTTACCTGCCTTACCCAGCGAGAATGTATTTTCTCACCTGCCACTATAATTTGAAAAGGAGCGTCGTTTTCAGGCAAGGCCTTCTTATCTACTTTATAAGCTAGAATTATAGTACGGTTTGCAAATAGCGGATCAATTTCGGACAAGGCATAAATAGCCTTATAATTATCTGCAGCTGTAACTACGATGTAAGATAGAATGGTCTTCCGTTTAGATGAATCACCCAAGGTTACGCCCGCTCTCTTCAAAACATCAGCAAGTGCAGCCCCAGCGTACCTGTGTACTTTTTGATCATGACCTTTAGCCATAACTATGACAGGCTTTAAAGCCATTATCTCAGCTTTGCCCAAGGTTACTGTAGTTATATCCTGCCCGCTTATTGTTATGTTTTGTGCGCTTACATTAACACACAGTATTGTTAGTATAGCAAGCAAACTCAGTTTAATTAGATTCATTGACGTAAGTGTAACGGAACAAGATAAGGCATTTTACTTACACCCCGTTTTTAAATCATCAATAACTGCATCGCGCTCATTGGGCAAATTTATATTCTTAAACTCATTTACATTTGGCGCCTGTAATAACTCCACCTCAGAATTGATTAACACCTTGCGTGGACAAGAGTAACCTTGCGCCAAAAATTGCAATATCACAGCGTAAGCCTTGGGTTCCCAAATAGTAACTAACGGTTCCGGGAACTCATTATTAGCATCAATAAAGCAGGTGGCCAGTTTTGATGTGTTACGATGCTGTACTAAGTAGTTAAGCGTTTCAGCTGTTAGGTATGGCATATCGCAAGCCACGGTTAGCCAGGCTGCATCAGGCCGGCTGCGAAATGCTGAGAGTATGCCTCCTATTGGTCCTAACCCGGCAAAAGTATCAGTTATTACCGGCAATTGTTCGCTGGCCTGTACGTCACCATCAGTTGCATAAGAAATAAATGTGTTTACACAAAAAGAGGTCAGTAATTTATGAACGTACAAACGCTGGCTTTGCCCAAAGTAACTTATACTTCCTTTATCCATTTGCATACGCTCACTCTTGCCGCCCGCCAGCACTAATCCATTGAGCGGAGCCTTACGCTCCTTTAACCATGTGTTTATAAAGGTTGCTATATGTATGGTATCGGTAATTTTTAAAATGGGCGCAGCAAATCCAGATGGAAAATACTCCGAGAGAAAATGTGGCAAGGTTGTAACACCCTCGTTTAGTAATATGAGTTGAACATTGCTAAGCTTTTCAAGTTTTTTGTCAAGCGGCTTTGCGGGGTCAATTACGGCAATTTGAAATTGAGCCGGGAAGTGATTAGCGTTAACCAGCACCAGGTCCTGATCAATAAATAAAGACCTGCTTTGATAAGTATTGAATGTTTGTTTAAGACTTAAACTCCGATGGCTTATTTTATCTACTAATTCAAACGAACCACCATGACTCAGTATTGACTCGTCCTGTTTCTGAGCAGGTTTATGTTCAGCATCAATATAAGCTATTTTGTACATTGACGACAGTTCAACGATGATGGCGTTAGCCAGCTGTCGTATCGCACTACAATTGGTACCTAATATCCCTAGCTCATTGCGGTGAAAGTGGCCAAGAGTTGGTTTACTTAGCTTAATGTGCTTTTGATGTTCAGCCATTATAGTCGCTTTTACCGCCTGTTTTACTTAATAGCTTCGTTTCTTTAATGATGATATCATGCGAAAAAGCTTTGCACATATCGTAAATAGTGAGTGCAGCAATACTCGCCCCCGTCAATGCCTCCATTTCAACGCCTGTTTTTGATGTTACTGATACGGTGCAATGTATCACAACCTCGTAACCTGCATTTAAACTTACGTCGAACTTACAATTTTCTACAGGTAATGGATGACACAGCGGTATAAGATCTGATGTCTTTTTAGCGGCCATAGTACCAGCGATAATTGCTGTTTGAAATACAGGTCCCTTTTTTGTCTGTATGTCATTATTGTCCAGTTGATCGGCAATCTCTTTGTTGAGCAATACAATACTTTGTGCAACTGCTACACGGTGCGCAACCTCCTTGCCGCTCACGTTTACCATAGCAGGCATATTTGTAGCGTCATCAAGATGACTGAATATCTTAGCAGAATCTTCCATGGGCGATGTATTTGCACAAAGCTACGAAGTTATGCTTAAGAAATTGGTTTGGATACTGATGAAGATATTTTAGAGAGAATGATCGTTTTGAGAACCAACCTTTAAGAAAAGCGAATTCATATCTTGAGAATGATTGCTTTCTTTAATTGCAAAGTACGTTTAAACAAGAAACCCCTGACGTTTTAGCAACGACAGGGGTTTATGAACTTGTAAGGGTTGGCGCCGACCTACTCTCCCACATTTTACTGCAGTACCATCGGCTCTGGCGGGCTTAACTTCTCTGTT
>NZ_CAJYGQ010000006.1 GCF_913773635.1 uncultured Mucilaginibacter sp. | reverse complement strand
TACCAGGTAGTGGTATCAGCATTAGCCAAAGGCACCAGCGGCATGAGCATCAAAGGCCATGCGTACACCGAGGGTGTGATCTTTGCAGGTATGCAACAACAATCAGCTCAACGCACTCCTGCACAGGTACTGGCCAGCAGAGAATAAGCTGCAAGTAACAAAGCCCAAACAAATTCCCTATTAAGTTTTCATATGTAATGTAGCGGTCGTTTGATTATTCAAACGGCCGTTTTTTATGCAGCAAAGGCCAATCACAACTAATTGGCCTTTGCTGCACTACCTTTTAGTATTCTGCTTCTATTTTGCTGAATACATTTTTTACAAAGTAGTAGCTCAATGATAACGCCAACCCAATGCGCAATACATCAAGCAGCAATAAACAAATTTCAAATTTCATCATAAATTATAAGAGATGATTGCATTTATTGGAAGTTCAACGCGTTTTAGCCGTGGTAGGCCATTGACTTACTTAGCTCCTCATTGAGTCTAAATTCTTTCTCAAGCTGTTCAAGCTTAGACATAGCACGGTCATACGCATCGCTTCCTAAGAGTAGGTAAAGCGGAGGGTTTTCCTCGTAGGCAAGGTCAATTAAAGCTTTTGCACCCTTCTCCGGATCGCCAGCTTGTTTACCATCCATTTGCAAATACCTTGCATGTACATCATGTACCGCGGTGTATTCATCAATAGGGTTTTTGGCCAGCACCAACGATTCGGGTGTTAAAAAGCTGGTACGAAATGCACCCGGAGCCACAACGGTTACGTTAATACCAAAGTCTTTAACGTCTTGCCATAATACTTCCGACAAACCTATCACTGAAAACTTGGCGGCCGCATACACTGCCCAACCCATGCCTGGTGCAATTCCGGCAATTGATGATAAATTTATAATGTGTCCTGATTTTTGCTCGCGCAGATAAGGCATTACCTTACGTATTACGTTTAATGTGCCAAATACATTTACATCAAAGCTGTGGCGGGTTTCTTCATCGGTTAGCTCCTCAATACTTCCTCCAATACCGTATCCGGCGTTGTTAACCACAACATCAATGCGGCCAAATGTATTGTGCGTTTCAGCAATGGCATTTTTTACGCTTTCCTCATTCGCCAACTCTACTTGTAACGGTAAAAACAACGATGAGTTGGTACCAACTGCTTGTTTAAGATCATTTATAATACGTGAGGTAGCCGCTACCGGCTGCCCTTGTGCTAGTAATTGTTTTACCAGGCTTAAACCAAAACCTTTAGAAGCACCTGTAATAAACCATACTTTATTTGTTTTCATAGCCTTGTTATTTGTGTTTATTTAATAACACAAAAGTACATTAGGCAAAAAGTAACCGTTTGCATAAATCAACCCGATTATTGCAAAATTCAAACTAAGTATAGGTTCATCTACCAAATACATCTTAAAATGTACCAGCATTTAGGCGAAAGCCTAAACAAACTGTCAAGGTAGTAAAAGGGTAAAGCGGGATAAAATAGGATAAATTCAGAAAGAATTTAATAGATCAAACATTGTGCTTTAATACAAAGCGACCTTTAGCCTGTCCTTTTAAAATTTGGTTAAGTGCATCAGGGAGTTGTTCGAGAGTTATCTGAGTGGAAAGCTGTGTTAAGTTTGCTGGCTTCCAGCCGCTGGCCATCAATTGCCATATTTGAATGCGGTGCGACATCGGGGCCTGTACCGAATCAATGCCTGTAAGGCACACGCCACGAAGTATAAAAGGAAAAATGCTGGTTAATAACTCAGGGGAGGCCACCATGCCGCAGCAGGTTACCACGCCGCTATATTGTACGGACTTTATAATTCCTGATAGCACTTCACCACCAACAGTATCTACACCCGCGGCGAAGATAGGCGTATGCAATGCCCTGCTATTGTGCTTATTAACAAATTCTTCCCTGCTGATAAATTGTCTGGCTCCAAGTATTTTATTTAAAAAATCCGGATCATTTTTGCCTGAAATTGCTGTAGTATTAAACCCAATCTTGTTAAGTATAGCAACAGCAATACTGCCTACACCGCCGGTTGCACCACTAACGGCAATTTCGCCCTTTGAAGGTGTAATGCCTGCGTTAATAATCTGGTAAACAGAGAGAGCAGCAGTGAAGCCAGCTGTCCCATATATCATGGATTCATACAAAGATAAGCCTTTGGGTAACGGAACTGCCCATGCTGCGGGAATGCTTATGTATTCGCCAAAGCCACCCCAGGTGTCCATACCTAAGTCGTAACCGGTAACAATTACCTCATCACCGGTTTTGAACAATGCACTCTTAGATTCAATTACAACTCCGGCCGCGTCAACACCGGGCACATGGGGGTAGTGTTTAGTTACACCCTTATTGCCCGACGAAGACAATGCATCTTTGTAATTAACCGATGAGTAATGAACTTTTATAAGTAGGTCATTATCCGGCAGTTTGTCTATGGCGATCTGTTTGATTTTTTGAACATACTGCCCGGCATTTTCACTAATCACAAGTGCATTGAAAGTTGCGTCCATAATCAAATATAGTTTTCCATTTAAGCAAAATCAACTTTAGTTTGAAGTAAAAATGAATTGCCAAAGGTCAACAATATCGATAATCGCACTCAATTAAGCTGCTAGCCTGAACTTTGTAGGCGTAACCTGGGTTTGTTTTTTGAAGAAGTTATTAAAATGAGCAGGTTCTTCAAACCCAAGGCAATAACCAATTTCAGATACGTTCCAATTGGTGTGGCGAAGCAGTGATTTTGCTTCAGAGGTTACACGTTCGGCAATTAAATCTGTGGTAGTTTTACCGGTGGTTTCCTTAATTGCGCGGTTAAGGTGGTTAACGTGTACCGCAAGTTGCGAAGCAAAATCTTTGGCCGACCGCATGGTGAATCTTTGAGATGGCGTTTCAATAGGAAACTGACGCTCAAGTAGTTCAGTAAACACAGCTGTAATGCGCGACTTCGCATCAGGATGCTGGTATAAACTTTCTTGCGGACGCGTTTTCAGGGCGAAGTGAGTAAGCTCAGTTAAATAGTTGCGTATTAAATCATACTTAAAGGCGTAGTCAGAATTGATCTCCTCCAACATGCGTTTAAATATGTCACCTGCCTGGCCAAATTGCTCTTCTGTGAGTATATAAGCGGGCTTTCCGCCGGGTGCATACATCGGCAAATCGCTCAATGTACCGCGCAGCTTATCGGCAAAAAATGATTTGGAAAAAATACAAAAGTATCCCGAGCGCTCGTCAGACAGGTTTTCAACTGTATAAGGTACCTGCGGATTAAAAAATATAAGCGTAAAACCATTCACCTCAATACTTTTATCAGCGTAGTGGAAGCGGTAATGCCCTTTTGATAGGCTTACCTTGTAAAAGTCGCGGCGTGCATAAACAATGGGTTTGGCATCAGGTTTATAGCAATCCTCGGTTTTAAATACGTTGAAATGGCCGATGTCCTGTTGCAGGTTTTGCGGCAGGTAGTTGAATTTATGCTGGTAAAAATCCTCTAAAGTTTCAGCCTTGCTCATAATTGCAAATTTTCATAATTCAAATTTACAGGTTGCAAATTTCAAGCAATTGCAATTTGCAAACAAATGATTGCAAAATTCAAACATAAGGTAAATCTAACAGCAATATTTTAATACTCATTTATACCAATTTTACCCTAAATTACCCCAAAAAAATACTTTTGCCTATCTTTCCTCCCAAATTGCAATTAAATTGGTAACCGATAAGTGCTGATGAAGTTTTCATACTACTCCCGGTGCGTATGCATCATTATGTCCTTTACTTCCATCTTAACCTGGATGTCATGTAAAGAACAGGTATCAAGTCCGGACGTTGACATTGACAAGCAACTAAGACTAACCGACAGCCTGATGACAGTGTCGAAAGGCGATAGCGGGATTAGAAATTTAAAAAAGATTCGTCCCCTGATTAAAGACTCAAGTCCGGCTGTTACGGATTATTATTGTTTTTTGGCACAATGGGAAATTGATTTTGAGTTGCGAAATCGTTACGCCGATAGCGCCATGGCTTTCTTCTCAACCGACGCCCGCAAAAAGCAATACCCAAATCAGTACTACAAAGCGCTGTTATGCAAAGGTGAGGCTAGTGTAAACCTAAAGCAATATAACACCGCACTTAAATATTATTACAAAGCCAAACAAATACTTAACAACGGCAACTGCGATGACGGCTACCTGTCGGTTAAAATGGCTAACATTTATTACAAGCAAAAAAACTTCAGGCAGGCGGCAAGGCTGTGGTCAAACAGTTATAACCTGATTATGCAATGCGGCAACCGATATTCATTCCAAAAGCAGTTTTACACGTTGCAGGGAGTACTTAACAATACCGGCATTTCCTACCAAAAGTCATTGATGTTAGATAGTGCCGAATATTTTTATCTGAAAGATTTAAAACTTATAGATACGGCAAAATCAAAAGGCATTGATGTTAATGCTGCAAGCATTGCTGTTTTTGATAATCTTGGCGGCCTTTACCTAAGTAAAAACGATTTAAAGCATGCTGAGCTATACCTGCTCAAGGCTGTGCAATTGCCTTTAAAAGAAGTTGATGGCATTAAAATTCCTCCTTACTTAAAGCTGGCTGATCTGTACACGCGCAAAAAGCAGTTTGATAAGGCCGCTGCAGCCTTTGAACAAAGCAAAACCAGATTAAAAAAATACAGTAAGCAAAATTTGGATATTGAGGTAGGCTGGAATAAAATGTATGCGCAATTTTTGTTTGCTAAAGGTAATAAAGACGGAGCCTATGGTTATCAAAACACCTACATCCATTTAAAAGATTCGCTTGAAAGTGTATCGGCTAATTTATACAAGCTTGATGTAAATAGAGAGCTGAACTCATTGGCACAGCAGCAAACCGTAATTAAGCTTTCGCAAAAAAATAAGCTTAAAAAAATTTTTTTGGCGGGTAGTGTGGTAATTGCATTACTGTCAATTGTGATAATTGTACTTATAAACCGTAGTTTGAAAAGGAGCCAGAAGGCAAACAAAGAAGCGGCACTACAAAATGAAAGGCTTGAACATACCCTTACTGAGCTTGAGCGAGTAAATCAAAACTACATAAGAATTATGCGGGTAATGGCGCATGATTTACGAAATCCATTATCGGGCATGACAGGTTTGGCCGCTATTTTACTTGGTGAAGATGAGTTTAGCGATGAAAGCAGGCATATGCTTCATTTAATTGAAACAACCGGTATCCATACCATGGAAATGATTAACGAGTTGTTAAAATCGGGGTTAGCCAATGAAAATGAAGAATTAAAGGTGGAGCTTATTGATATAAAAAATCTCCTGTTTGATTCTGTTGAGCTGTTGCAGTTTAAGGCTGATGAAAAACAGCAGGAAATTGAATTTACAAGTGATCAAGAAAGTGTAATGGCTTACATCAATCATGAAAAAATTTGGCGGGTGTTCAATAATCTGATCGTTAACGCTATAAAGTTCAGCCACGAGAAAACTTCTATTAAGGTTGCTATAACAAAGAGTGATAACAAAGTAATCATATCAATTGCTGATAAAGGAATTGGTGTACCTGCTAAAGATCAGGAGAGTATTTTTGAAATGTTTACACCTGCTAAAAGAGTTGGAACAGGAGGGGAGCAGCCATTTGGTTTAGGCCTCTCAATATCAAAAAGAATTATTGATATGCACAATGGTAAAATTTGGCTTACTAGTACTTTGGGAGAAGGCACAACCTTTTATGTAGAATTGCCTGCCGCCGATTAGTATTTTATTCAAATGTGTTTGTTTCACAGCCTTAAAGCAGCACAATTTTTATCAATAAAGGCCGCAACTTTTTTGCGGCCTTTATTGATGGTGTAGTGTCACTGCTTATTCCAGCACCAGTTTAGCTAAGGCATCTTTGGTAAAGCCTTTTAGCTCATCAGTGCGTTGCTCACGAATTTTCTTCACCCATTGCGGATCTGACAAAAGCGGACGACCAACGGCAACCAGGTCAAAATCACCGCGGTCCATCCTTCGTAATAATTCATCTAATGAACTTGGCTGTGAGCTTTCGCCGGCAAATGCAGCTAGAAACTCACCGGTTAATCCAACTGATCCTACAGTAATAGTTGCTTTACCGGTTACCTTTTTTGCCCACCCCGCAAAGTTAAGGTCGTTTTCTTCAAACTCAGGTTCCCAAAAACGGCGCTGCGAGCAATGGAATATATCTACGCCTGCATCAGCCAAAGGGTTAAGCCAGGCTTCTAACTCTTGAGGAGTAGCTGCCAGTTTGTTGTCATACGCTGTGCCTTTCCATTGCGACAGGCGTAATATTACAGCAAAGTCGTCACCAACCTGCTTGCGTACTTCCTTTATAACTTCAATGGCAAAACGGCTGCGTTCAGTGAGGGTTTTGCCGCCCCATGCGTCCGTACGAAGGTTAGTTGCATCCCAAAAAAACTGATCAATCAAATAACCATGTGCACCATGCAATTCAAGAGTATCAAACCCTAAACGCTTTGCATCTGCAGCAGCCTGGCCAAATGCCTCAATAGTATCGGTAATATCATTCTCTGTCATTGCTACACCGTTTTTAAGGTTTGGGTTGTTTAACCCCGACGGACCTTCAAATGGCTTGGGCGGTGTCCATCCCGACGCATGATTGTTCATAACACCCATGTGCCATATTTGCGGCCCCATAGCTCCACCCGCAGCATGAACGGCATTAATTACATTTTGCCAACCAGCCAACGCTTCATTGCCGTAAAAGTGCGGCACGTTTGGCTCATTTGATGATGATGAACGATTGATTACCGTTCCTTCTGACAATATAAGGCCAACTTCGCCTTCTGCACGTTTAGCGTAGTACTCGGCTACAGTGTTGGTTGGTATGCCGTTTGGCGAGAATGATCGCGTCATGGGCGCCATCACTATTCTGTTGGGTATGTTTAAAGATTTCAAGCTAAACGGCCTGAACAAGCTGTCTGTATTCATAAATAAGTGTTGTTAAATTTATTTACATTTTAACATTGAGAAAGTTGCTTAAGCCTGCAATAGAATCTTTATATCTGCACTAATGCAAACTTGTATGGATAAAATTCAACGAGTGAAGTCATGACTAACGCGAATTAACTTATAAAACATTTAGGAATGCAAACTGTCTTTAGCTTAACTCCTGGCACATATTTACATGATCAAGAATAAAACAGAGCACACTACTCAAAAGGAACTCACTTACATACAAAAGGTATGGCAAACGGTAGCCATAATTGCATTGCTCGTAATTATAATACTAATAGCCCGTGTAGCATTCAACTTATTGCTGATGGTGCTTTGCGGTACATTAGTATCCGTTTACTTTCACGGACTGGGCGATTTAATAGAACGTAAAACCCGCTTAAGTCGTAAATGGGCCATGATTATTTCGGTGTGCGGTACTTTTGCCTTACTTGCAATATCACTGTGGTTTATGGGAACTAAAATTGCAACACAAGTTTCGCAACTAAGTGATAGCCTTCCACATACCATCAGTAACTTCCAGGCCAAGCTTTCAAAAGATCCTTTAGGACACAAGGTGCTTGAGTACTTTAACGGACGAAACAGCAACCAAAAAATGATGGATACCGCGCAATCATTTTTTAGCACAAGCTTTGGCGTATTAGGAAATATTTATATCATACTTTTTTTAGGCATATTTTTTTCGGTCAACCCTTCTATATACAAAGACGGAATTTTACTGTTATTGCCCGAAAACAAAAAGTTTATGGGTTTATACGTAATTAACCGTATCAGCTTGTCATTAAAAGGCTGGCTAAAAGGCACCCTGTTGGCTACAGTACTGGTTACCGTTATGCTAACCATATGCTTCACATTTATGGATTTACCCGTTGCCCTGGTGCTGGCACTAATTGCTGGTGTATTGCGTATTATACCCAACTTTGGTACGGCTGCAGCAATGATTCCGGGCGTGTTACTGGCTTTAACCATTAGTACTAATACTGCTATAATAGTAGCGTTAATGTACATTGTAACTCAAACCATTGTTGGTAACATTATAACTCCTATCATACAAAAAAAGTTAATTAATATGCCGCCTGCACTTACCATTATCAGTCAAATACTAATGGGAACTTTATCAGGAGCGCTTGGTATTATTCTGGCTGTTCCGTTATTAGCCATTGTTATGATTTTGGTTGATGAACTATACGTTAAACCTATGCGTGCCAAAGCAAAAGGACAAATAAACACCAACCTAACTGTATAAAAGTTAACAGAAACCAACTATTATATGTGGGGGTGTATATTTTGAAGCCCTATATATACGTTGTGTAATATAGAGTTCTCACGTAGAATTATATCGACATAAAGCTGCTAAATATTTAATAAGCAACTAATTATAATTAAATATCGTATAAAGGAGTTTAACCTGCTATATTTGGTTAACCCCTATGTTTAATTTCTACACCTGTAAGTTTTACACAGGCCGTATTAGGTACATTATCGTGTTGTGCCTAACGGTACTGACTAATTACGGCTTTGCCCAAAAGCGAAAAGTAGACTCACTGCAAAAGGTGTTGAGCCAAACCATGCCCGACTCTTCCAGGCTATCGTTACTGCAACAACTTACCGAAGCTTATTCAGGAGTTGATCCACACAAGAAATTTTACTACGCAAATATTTACCAAAATTTGGCCGCTAAACTTGGTAATAAGCAAGCTTATGCTGATGCTTATGTACATATGGGCATTTCGTATGGTATACAAAGTAAGCTTGATAGTGCACTTTATTATTTTGATGTAGCCTATAATCAATCAAAAAGCATCAACTATCAATTAGGCATGGGGCGTAGTTTGGCTTGTATGGCGTACGCTTACGACAGGCTTGATGATGAACAGGAATCTATAAAATACAATATCAAGGCACTCAAAGTATACAAGAAAATTGCTTACACCAGGGGCATAAATCAGTGTTTGGTTAACATTGGCTCTATATATTATGAAATGAAGCAGTATAGCTTGGCCGAAAGCTATTTTCAGCAGGCTTTAAAAAGCTATAGTGCCGTTAGTGATAAAGCAGGTATAGGCAGTGCACTTTATGAGCTTGGTAACTGTTACCAGGTGATGGGGCAATTTGTTAAGGCATTGAGTCATCTTAATCAAAGCCTGCAAATAAGAGAAAGTGTTGGAGATATTAATGGTGGTTCGCTATCTCGCAAAGGCTTAGGCAGGTTGTTTTACAAACGTAAGGAGTACAGCGAAGCATTAAGGCATTTCAATATTGCTATCACTGGTTTTCGCACGTTGCATGATAAATTTGAAGAGGCCACTACACACACCATGGTTGCCGATGTGTACCTGGCTCTTCAACAAGATGAACATGCCGAAGAACATGCATTGCTGGCCATGAACCTTGCGCAGGCGGCACAATCAAAAATTGCTATTGCGGATGCATTGCAAAAGTTGGTTGAGGTGTATAAAATGCGTAATCAAATTGAAAAAGCCTTCCAATATCAATCGCGGTATATAGCCAACCAGGATAGTATACAGGCCGAAAACGCTTTGAAGAACGTTACTCTTACCGAATTTAACCGCATAAGGGTTGAAAATGCCGAACTTGCAGCTGATAATAAACAAATTACCAAGCAAATAACAGGATATGAATCGCAGGTAAAAAAATACAGCAGCGTTATTATCATCATTATTATTATTCTTGCCTCAGTATGTTTACTTCTCATTGTACAATACCGTCGTAATATTGAGAAACATGCGGCCAACAAACTACTCACCAAACAAAAAGAGGAAATAGCCCAAATTAACACTACGCTCGAAAAGCTCAATCACGATTTAAACGAACAAATGGATTTAACGCACAGGCAAAATGTAGAGCTGGAGCGTTTAAATGATGTTAAGAATAAGTTTTTCTCTATAGTATCTCATGATTTGCGCAGTCCGTTGAGTACACTGCAAACGCTGTTGGAAATATATCATGATGGTGAAATAGGCGAAAAGGAACTTTCAGGATTACTGATTAAACTTGAAGATACGATATTAAGCACCGGTAACTTCCTCGATAATTTGCTTGAATGGTCAAAAAGCCAGTTTGAGGGAATACAAATTAATCCGGTAGACTTCGATGTGCGGTATTGCATTGACGAAAACATACAACTGTATGCCACTAAAATTGGATTAAAGAATTTGCATGTTAAGCATAGCATTGCTACGCCGGTGAATTTATTTGCTGATAGAAATATGATTAGCCTGGTTATACGTAACCTGCTTTCAAACAGTGTAAAGTTTTGTAATCCCGGCGATAGTATCACTTTTCACGCAGAGATAATTGATGACAGAGCAGTAGTATCTATCAAAGATACCGGGCGGGGAATGAGTGATGATGATCAGGATAAGGTTTTTAACCTCGACCATACGTTGACTACCGGCACACAAGGAGAAAAAGGAAGTCACCTGGGCTTGATACTATGCCGAGACATGGTAATGCAAAACAACGGCGTTATATGGTTTGAAAGTATATTGGGCGTCGGTACTACATTCTACATAGACTTACCTATTGTATAAGATAAATATTTTATAGCAGCGGCGTCTTATTAGTCGTTGAAAAACTGACTTAATTACCCGCCAGGCCTGGGGCCAAAATTTTCTTATCTGTCATCCCAACTAAAAAAAGTAATTTTGCTTTCTTTTTTAAAGCGAGACTACGAATGGCCTGGGCAGAAAAATTAAAACTTAAAAAGGGTTTGGTGCGTGCTTTAACCGAAGCAGGCTTTGAAGGCCCAACCGATATTCAACAAAAAACGTTATCCCGCATAATTGGCGGGCAGGATGTTATTGCCATTGGTCCGCTTGGTTGTGGCAAAACTACCACATATATTACAGGCATACTCAACCGCTTTACTTACGCAGCCGACGGTATAACCCGCGTGCTGGTACTTGTGCCTGATGCAGAGAGCGTTGATGCGGTATTACAACAATTTAACCAGCTTAATACCAATAAATCAATACGTTTGGTGGGGCTGCACGCAGCTGGCAGCACTGAAGTACAAATGGATGATATGGCTGAAGGTGCCGATATTGTGGTGGCAACACCTGACCGCGCTCGTGCTATCTACCTTAAGCTAGGACTAAATTTGAATACTGTAGATTTACTTGTGGTTGATGATGCTGACCTGATTGTTAAACAGGGTTTGCAACTGCCGGTTAATGAGCTTGCACAAAGTATTCAAAAAGGACAGCACCTTGTATTTACCGAAGTAATGCACGATAAACTGGAACGCATGATAAGTCCTTTTATGCGCCAACCAGCAACCATTGAGGTTGAGGAAATGGGAGAGCGGACGTTTGATACCATTGACCAGCTGTTATATCACGTACCTAATTTTGGTACAAAGGTAAATTTGTTGCGTTTGTTTATGCAGGATGATGAACTGTTCACCAAAACGGTAGTATTTGTAAACACCCGGCAAACTGCTGAAAAACTATATAAAACGCTACAAACCCGCAATAACAGCTCAGTGGCTTTGTTTAGTCCGTGGTTTTATGATTATACTGGCTTCGACTCTGTAGAAGCTTTTTTAGCTGATGATGATATACGCACGCTTTTGGTAGTTAATGAGGATGTAGGCGAGCTTCCATTAAAGGATGTTCCTTTTCTGCTACATTTTGAATTACCACTGGATGCTGAGACATACCTTATAAGAGTTAAAAAAAATAACGAATCAGGAGAAACCGAAACTATGGCGCTCACTTTTGTTACCGATTTGGAACTAAACGGTGTGCGCAAAATAGAGCAGGCAATAGGAAGTAAAATTCAGGTTGCTGAATTACCGGAAGACCTTATTATTGAAAAGGAACGTAAGAAGACATCGGAAGATACACAAGCTAGCAATACCAAGCCGGATGAAAATGAACGTGGGGCAGCATTCCATGAAAAAAAAGCTAAAAACGCTAAAACGTACAACTACAGTTCGGGCGAAAAGGCTAAGATGACTAAAAAGAAAAAGTATGGTTGATACAAGCCCGGTTAAATACCGGGCTTTTTTTATGCCTCATCGTATGCCTTTTGCAATGTAGGTATATCAAGCTTTATCATTTGCATCATAGCCTGCATAACCGCATTGGCTTTAGCTTGGTTTGGATCGCTTATTAACTTTGGTAACAGGGTAGGTGTTATTTGCCAGCTTATACCATACTTATCAGTCAACCAGCCACAGGCCATTGCATTACCACCGTCAAGCAAACTATTCCAGTAATGGTCAACTTCATCCTGCGTATCACAATTTACTACAAATGAAATTGCCGGCGTCGGTTTATATTGAGCATTGCCATTTAGTGCTACGAAGTTAGTCCCATTTAAGTTAAACTCTACTGTAAGCACAGCACCACTCCTCATACCAGGTATACCTTCAGGCGTTCGTGTAACCTTTTTTATTTCGCTGTTTGTAAATATTGATGTATAAAAGTTGGCAGCTTGTTCAGCCTGCGTTTCCAGCCACAAAAATGATGTAATAGGGTGCATGATATATTTGATGTAAATTTTATA
Source organism: uncultured Mucilaginibacter sp. (assembly GCF_913773635.1). Lineage (GTDB taxonomy): Bacteria > Bacteroidota > Bacteroidia > Sphingobacteriales > Sphingobacteriaceae > Mucilaginibacter. The sequence goes on along the minus strand of NZ_CAJYGQ010000006.1, from coordinate 600,348 downwards.
CTATCGAATTTACACCTTCAATCACATATTTAAAGGGGGTAATTACGACTTTTTAAGAGTTTAGTTACGACAGCTTGCCGGAAGACTAAGCCTTGATTTATTTTAGTTATTGATTTATTTAAAATTCATAATTCACTTAATAACATACATCTATAAAAATTAATGATAATATATGCTAAACGTTTAACAACTACCTTGACATGTATTATAATCAATCAATGATTCTGCGAAACGTTAAGTTTATGCGCGGGCCAGTGATCTTTGTTGATTTAGATAGTGAGTGTAACCAATTATGCTGTGTGGAACCCTGCATCAGTAGCAAACTAGCATGATTCAGCACTACTGAGACGGTCTCTTTTGTTTGCTTATGCTTGAACGAAAACTTTCGGTTTACTCCCAAGCTTAAAGATGCTATAACCGGATTTTCACCTAGTTCCGTTTCATCATCACTATGCCAGGACATGCCTTCGGTTCCATCATGATAAAGATTTAACAGACAGGAATTAAAGGTTTTACCAGATGCACTCTCAACTTGTTGTTTAAGCATTTTAAGGCTGTTGATCCATGGTAACGCATGCCTTTCAATTTTTGAATAACTATATTTATATTCAGCGTCTCCGTACCAGGCAACTTTCCTTTTGGTGATGATGCGCCGGCCAAACATAATGGCTTCATCGTTTACCCAGGCAATTTCTTTTAAAAGTATTTCAAAGTATTTGTCGGCCTCAATGGGATCCAACACACCTTCATGGTACAAAGCTTCTCCATCATAAGGCAGCAAGTTCTGTATGTTATTATCAAATAATTTCATCGGATAAATTACTAATCGAAATTCTTGATGCCTCCCAGCCAATCATGGCATTTTTACGGGTACTACCCCAATGATATTTACCAATTTCGCCGGTTGACCGAATTACGCGATGACAAGGTATGATAAACGCTATCGGGTTATCGCCGACTGCTGTACCCACCGCTCGACTGGCAGTAGGGCTATGCAATTGAGCTGCTAAACGTCCGTAAGTAATCAACCCACCTGCTGGTACCGTAAGTAACATTTCCCATACTTTAAGCTGAAAAGGAGTGCCTTTGAGGTGAAGTTTTATAGAACGCAGGTTACTCCAATCATGCTTAAATAAAAGCATGGCATTTTGTTGATGACCATCAGTGCTTGTTATATAGCTGGCGTTAGGGAAGCGGTTTTTAAGCAAAGTAATGGCAAGCTGGTCATCTTCATCGGCAAAAGCCATATAACATACGCCTTTGGAAGTTGAAGCAACAAGCAAACGCCCGAAAGGACTGGGAGCGAAACTATGATTGATAATAAGCTGTTCACCACCGTTTCTGTATTCGCCGGGCGTCATTCCTTCTATCTTAACAAACAAATCATGTAGCCTTCCGGAACCCGATAGGCCAGTTTCCAAGGCGGTATCAAATAGTGAGGCTTGCTTGTTAGCAAGAATAGATTTTGCATGTTCAAGGGTAAGGTAGCTTATAAACTGCTTAGGTGATACGCCTGCCCAATCTGTAAACATACGCTGAAAGTGAAACGGACTCAAATTTACATGTGTCGCTACCTCATCCAAAGCAGGCTGGCTTTTAAAATTCGACTTCAAAAATTCAATAGCATCGGCAATCCTTTTGTAATCTGTTTTGTTCTGCGTTTCCATTTCAATATCTAATAACAGCAAAACTACGTTAGGAGGTTTTCGTTTCCAACCCGTTTCTTGCGTAATTAAATATATCGATAATGATGTACACCTGATAAAAGGTGGTAAGATTATAGTTAGTTTTGGCCTTAAATAAACACTTGAATATTTATTTAAGTACACAGAAATTTAAATGTTTACCGGAATAATTGAAACCCTGGGTCGGGTGGCCAAGCTTGAGCATGAAAGCGGAAATGTACACATAACCGTTGAAAGCAATATATCCTCTGAATTGAAAATTGACCAGTCGGTAGCGCATAACGGCGTATGCCTCACTGTGGTAGCAGTTGCTGATGGCAGCCATACTGTTACAGCTATAGATGAAACGCTTAAAAAATCAAACATTGGCAATTTACAAGTTGGTGGCTTAGTTAACCTCGAACGTTGTATGCAGATGAATGCCCGCCTTGACGGACATATTGTACAAGGGCACGTTGATCAAACAGCTGTTTGCAGCGCATTTAAAGCACTTGAGGGCAGCTGGGAATATACTTTTACATACGATACCTCTAAAGGCAATGTTACAGTTGAAAAAGGTTCTATATGCGTTAACGGCATAAGCCTTACCGTTGTAAATTCACAGCTTAACAGTTTTTCAGTTGCTATTATACCTTATACTTATGAGCATACCAACCTGCAAAGCGTACGCGATGGCGATGTGGTTAACCTTGAATTTGATATTATAGGTAAATATGTTGCCCGGTTAATGCAGCGCTAATTGGCCGCAGCAGCAAGTGTGCCTATGCGGTTTTTGGTATAATCAATATAAACCTGCTGCATGGCCGGCGGATTGGTTGCAAGGTACTTTTTATAATACTTTATAGCTTTCGCTTTGTTTTTCAGGTCGGCGTCGTATAACGTTGCCAATGAGTACAGCAACAACGGGCGCTCGGCAAACTCCAAACCTTTCTGATAGTTAAGTTCGGCCTTTTTAAAGCGCTTCGTTTCCTGAAAGCTGTTTGCAATTTCACCATAATAGGTTGGTATTGCCGGAGATATGCCGTCACTGATTGCTTTTTCCAAGTAGCTTATAGCTTTTGCATACTTTTTTAAAGCTTTGTAACTTAGGCCCATGTAGTAAAAAGATGTTTCATTTTGCTGCATTTCGGGCATGCCGGCCAAAACTTCAAGGCAACATACATAGTTCTTTATTTTGTAGTATGCCTGCCCCAATTTAATGGCAGTAGGGTAGCTACCGTCTCCCAGTTGTAATAATTGCAAGCCGGTTGCAATGGTTTCAGGCCACTTTGATTGCGCATGGGTAAGCTTTAATAAACTTTGAAGTAAAACAACGTTCTGTGAATCAGCCGCTATGGCCCGGCTAAGGATATATTGGGCATTAGCAAACTTTTTACGATTAACTAATTCGTTGCTCAGGTCAGAGGCAACATCGGCATCTTCGGGGTTAAGTTTGTTAGCCTTAATAAGAGAATTAACATACCCAAGTGTATCGCCGGTAAACATGCTTATGCGGGCGAGCTGTGTATAAATGTAAAAGTTTGTACTATCAACCTTTATAATACGCTGGTAGTAGTCATTTGCCTTTTTGTAATTGCTCCGGCGCAAGTTAATCCCCGCAAGGCTGTTTAGTACTGAAAGCCTGTTACTGTCAATATCAAATAAGCGTTTGTAGTACAATTCAGCATCGGTAAGCTTACCAGCCATTTGTGATGCATAAGCCAGCCGCGATAGGGCAGTTACATCGGTTACCGGCTCGATATAATTAGTTTTTAAATAATTAGCGGCTTCCAAAAATTTTTGATTTTGATAATACTCAAGTAATTGTGTTTCATTGATGTTTTGCGCATAAGCGTTCATCCTAAAAATACCTCCAATAACCACAATAAATAAAAAAAACAGTCGTTTCATAGCCGTCGATTATTTAACTAAGTTATTAGTTATTGATCATAATCCAAACTATTTCGTAAAAAATCTATTGTTATAGCTGAAACCAATCTTTAATTGAAATGGATAAGTTGAAAAAAGCGGAATTAATGGAAAAGATTGTTCACGAACTTGAGGATTTGAGGAACAGTCAGCAAGCAGTAATACAGAAACTTGGAAAAATTGAAGTTGATAATATTGACTTAGGTAATAAACGTTTGGAAAAAGATCTGCCCGAAATGCACCAGCGCGTGGCAGACAACCTTGACAACATTGCTTCAATATTAGCCGACTTTGCTAATGAAACCGATGATTTCAACAGCAAAAACAATATTCAGGCTTTGAAAGAACAGGAAGCCATTAATAACATCTAATAGCGAAAGCCTCCCTTTTGGGAGGCTTTTTTATTTAGTTACTTTATGCCTGATACTCCCATACACTTTCATACCCGCCAATGTCCTCGGCATACTTGATTAAGTCACTATAGAATTTATGATGTGCAAGTGTAGCGCTATCGCCTACCAATACCACTTTGCATTTTGCACGTGTAATAGCTACGTTCATACGTCTTGTATCAGACAAGAAACCTATAGTGCCATCACTATTACTTCGGGTGAGTGATATGTATACAACGTCGCGCTCCTGACCTTGAAAACCATCAACTGTATTTACTTCGATATTGGTACCCGTAAGCAGGTTTTTTAAAAGCAATACCTGTTCTTTGTAAGGGGCTATTACTGCTACACTCACGCCATCGTAATTGCAGCTTTGTATATGTCGGGTTATAAATGCGGCTTCTTCATTATTTATGGTGCTGGTACCTTCTGCCTGTTCTTCATAACCTGCACCTGCGGTATCAATAAATGTAAATGGTTTATCACTATTACTTAAAAGCCTGTTGCTTACCGATGCATGGGCAATAAGTTTATCATCGTAAAACTCTGCCGATGGGAACTGCATGATTTTTTCATTCATGCGGTACTGTTCCTGTAGCAGCACCACCGCATCAGGGTGCATTGCAACGCATTTTTCAAGCAGGGTATTGGTTAACGCACTGTCAGGAGATTTTACTGTAGGAGGGAGCTGAAGGTGATCTCCGGCCATTATCACGCGGTTAGCTTTTAAAATGGGTATCCACGTTGCGGGTTCAAGTGCCTGGCCGGCTTCGTCAATTATAACCGTGTTAAATACACGGTTTTTAATAGTATAATGATTGGCTCCTACCAGTGTAGCAGTAATAACTTGTGATCTGCTTATAACGTCATCACTCAAAAATTCTTCTATTTTGGCAACGTCGCGCATTATGCGGTGAGCCTCGTTAAACAAGGCTTTGCGTTGTTCCCTTTCGGCGCGGCCAAAGCTGCGCTTATACTTGTGAGCCATGTTTTTATATTCAGATGCCTGCTTTTTCAGCTTCTTAATATCTTTCATTTGCTCATGGCTGCCTATCTTACTATCAAGGGTCAGCCGTTGTAACGAGTCGCTCACGCGCACAGCATTGCCTATACGCAAAACGTTAAGCCCGGTGTGCGACAGCTTTTCGCTCAGCATATCAACAGCTGTATTGCTGGGTGCAACCACTAATATTTGCGACTCACCCTGCCTAATCAACTCATTTATAGCGGCAACCAAGGTGGTGGTTTTACCTGTACCCGGCGGACCATGAACTATAGCTAACTGCTGCGCAGTCAAAATTTTGGCCACAGCCATTTGCTGCCATTGGTTCAAAGCATTGTTGTTGTACGGTATTGTGGTTGAAAAGGTAGCCTTTGCCTGGCCGGTAAGTACGTTCACTATCGGTGTTTCGAGCTTGCCTGCGGTTTTAAGGGCCGCTGTCATCTCATCATAGCTGTATGCGTCAAATAACAAATCAATACCTAATTTGCCATCGCTTGCCCAATCCGGTAGTTCATCTGTCAGTAATGTAATTCGCATTCTGTCGGTGCCTACGTAGCTTACCGTGCCATTTACGCGATCGTTATTATCGTGATTTGAGAATAAAGCCACAGAGCTGCCAAAACGAATTTGATGCGTAATGTCTTTATGCGTGGTACGCTCAACTTCGATACTGGTGTAGTCCCCGCGTGCCGGTTCGGTATTGCGAATGGCAACCGGATACCAACATAAACCTAATGTGCGGCGTTGTGCAGCACCTGTACCGTTGGTAAGCGCAGCAAATGATAAGGCATCGGCCTTACGTTCGGCATCCAGCGATGTTAACAGGCTATTAAAATAAGGATTCATTTAAATTTTAGTTGAGCTTTTACTTTGCAGCAGATGGGGTAGTGGCCTGTTTTCCAATTACAATATTGCCAAGTATAATATTTTCGGCATCGGTAAAACTGACAGCATTGGCGCAGGTATCAATACTGATATTCGAAAAATGAATATTTTTTACCTTCTTGCCCGGGTACCCCTGTATGACTAAGCCGAAATTTGCTGCATTACTAAATTTGATATTATTGAAGTAAACCTGGCTTATATTTGTTACATGCCCCTTACCTTCGCCATGATAGTTGGAGGTAATATAAATTCCATCCTCAACCTTACCGAACCGGAGATTATTTACATAAATTTTGCGAATAAACCCACCACGATCAGCATTTGACTTTAGGTAAATTCCCCTTTTGCAGTCGCCGGCATAAGTGCAGTTTTCTACAAAAATGTTTTGAACACCTGCCGACATTTCACTACCAATTACAACGCCATGCAAGCCTTCAAACCTGCAGTTACGGATCACTATATTCTCAGATGGGGTGGCCGTTTTACGACCCTCATGATCCCGGCCGGCCTTTATGGCCACGTTATCATCACTATTGTCAAAGTCAATATCTTCAATTAATACATTCCGCGAGTATTCAGGATCAAAACCGTCGTTGTTTCTGTTGAATGCATTGAATTTAACTTTGCGCGCGGTTATATTTTCTGACTTTAAAAAGTGTACCGACCAAAATGGGGAATTAATAATCGTTACTCCCTCAACCAAAATATTTTTGCACTCGTAAAATTGAATGAGTTGCGGGCGTAAAAAGTGGCCTTTGCCAAACATTCTTTTATTAACCGGAGTACCATCGTGGTTCATTTGCCGGCTTAGTTGCTGATCGGCCTTTTGCAAATCGTACCACTTACTAAAGCCGTTTGCGCCGTTTCCGTCAATAGTTCCTTTGCCAGTAATGGCAACGTTGCTTGCTTTGTAAGCGTAAATAAGCGGACTGTAATTATATAGAAATGTTCCTTCCCAACTGGTGGCCACGGCAGGTAGGTAATCGTTTGCGTTAGTGCCAAAAACAAGTTTAGCTCCTTCGCTTAAATCAATTGATGTGTTTGATGAAAGATGAATGGGGCCATTAACTAAGTAAGTGCCCGTGGGAACTGTTATTTTGCATCCTTTTTTTTCCTTACACGCTTTAAGGGCTTTGTCAAACGCTGGTTTGTTATCGGTAACCGAATCGCCTTTAGCACCAAAATTGGTGATGGAAACAACATTATCAGAAATTTCAACCTTTGGAATGCTTTTTAAAATGTTGCTTTTAACATCGTTTACAGACTCCACATGCTTATCAGCCGATTTACATGCGCAAAATAAAGCAGGAATAAGGAAAGCAAGATAGAGCTTCATTAAAAACTAGATTTTTGCAAACCTAACTAATTACTCAGAAGTGAAGGATTTTAAATCATCAAAAGTAGGGTACAGGTCTAGCAATCTCAACAATGCAAAACGCGCCAAACCTGTACCTTGCTTATACATGTAATTTTTGATCTACCTCAACAATGCGTGCAATAATTTGATCAAGCACAGGAGGTGGTAATTGATGGTCATTGTTGTGTTTCCAGGTATCATTTTCAAATAGAAATGCAAATAGATCTCGTTCATTTGTACTTCGTAGACACTTGTTTCCTGGTAGGTGCCTGGTTCAATAGTAATAACAGTTTGTTGGTTGTTGTTTTGAATTGTAAATTGATGAATCACAAAAGTTAGAGTTAGAATTAGATGTTATTGTACAGCATCGGTCCATTGATTTTTATTGCAATTAGGGCAGTTTTGGTTGTCATTTACGGATTTTGGGCGAGCAAAGCCACAGCTTTTGCAAACGGTAATATCATGAGGTTTATTTAATTGAGCAATATATTCGTGATCAAATAGCGGCAATACTACAAGTCCGGGCTTTATGGGATCTTGTTTTATTATAGTGAAGGTTCCGTTGGCTTCCATGTATAACCGCTTAACTTGGCCAAGGTGCTTTATGCCGCTTGAACGCAACTCGGCCACAAGCCGTTCGCGGGTAATACGTGCGCGTTTCATATTACCAAGCTCCATAACCGAGTCTTTGACCATTACATCAAGGTTCCCCTGAGAAAATTTCTCAAAGTCTTGATTAACCGAAGCTCTGTATGCAATCCACTTGCCTACATAAACTACTATAATCCCAATGATAATTGCGGGTAGTAAACCCCGTTCGGGAGTTTGTAACGGAATACCAATTGCTGCAGCCAACGTAACCAGCGCGGCCATTTCATTACGGCTTAATTGCGACGACATTCTCTTACCGAGCAATCGCATGGCAACCATTAAAAAAATATAAATAAAGGCTGCTCGTATTACCAATTCGGTGTAAAACTCAGCAGGTACATCACCGTACAGCCAACGTCCCCAATCAGTAAACTTTATATCTCCGGGTTTCATCTGATTTAATTTAATTATATAGCATTTATCCAATTGTCTTTGCCACAGTCGTGGCAAGAGCCATTTGTACTTTGAGGTTTAACCGTACCGCAGTTAATGCATGCCATTAGTATCATTTCGCCATTTTTTGGTTTGTTTCCCTCTTCAAACACCTGCATAATCTCTTTATCATCGGGCGGAAGGGTTGCAAGGCCAAGCTTTGCCTGCGGAGCTTTGAATATACTTATTAAACCGCTTGCCTCAAGATACACGCGTTCAACTGCACCAAGGTTGTGAATGTTTTGCTTACGCAGTTCGGCAAAAAGCTGTTGCCTTGATATCCTGTCTTCCTGCATTTGCTTAAGCTGCATTACGCCATCTTTAATCAGCATACTTGGCTTGCCTTGCGTAAAATTTTCAAATTTGTGATTGTGGAACGCCCATAAACTTATACCCCGCTGAAATCCTACCGCACAAAGCAACAATATAACGCCCTGTAAAATGCCTCTTTCGGGTACCTGCATTGGCGTTGATACAATGGCACCGAGTGTAAGCATTACTGCCATTTCCATAATGGTAACCTGTCCGCTCATTCGTTTGCCTAACCACCGTATAACAAACAGTAAAATAATGTATGTTAATACAGTACGTATGAAAACCTCAAGCAAAAATATAGGTGGTGCTTCGCCAAACAATATTCGTTGAATATCCTCTAAGTGGATTTCTTCTTTTTTCATAAATGCAATAAATGTTGCCGGGGAAAATAAAATGCAGAGGCAGGTACATCAGGACAACAGCCATATGAACGTTAGGTTTCTTATTTATAAAATAATTATTCTCAAATTTAAAAGACAACTTTTGGGAATAAAACAAAATGTAGATTGAAAAGGTTGTGATTTCAAACCTGCTACAAACATGATTAAGAAGTCACCATTTTCATTTTGGTACCGTAACGGACTTACATTGTTTTTCCTTGCTCTTTTTGCAATTACGTTAGCTGGACAGGCACTAACTGGTTGGAAAGAAAACAATAACAAAATTGTAGAAGAGGGTGGCAAAGCATTAGCATTTGCAAGCTACCTACGTAGCGGGCACTTTATATCGGCCACGTTTGAAAACTTCCAGAGCGAGTTTTTGCAGATGGGGATGTATGTGCTTCTTACAGTAGGGTTAAGGCAGATTGGGTCGGCAGAATCAAAAAGTTTAACGGAACAAGAAGAGGTTGACCGCGAACCTAAGCCTGGACCCAATGCACCATCCTTAGTGAACAAAGGTGGCTGGTGGTTAAAAGTTTACAGCAATTCATTATCCCTATGTTTTCTTTTGCTGTTCCTTATTAGCTGGATTCTTCACTTTTACGGCAGTTGGGTTGACCATAACAATCAGCAACTACTAAAGCACAAACCAGCCGAAACGTTTACCGGCTTTTTATCTGAGCCTACGTTTTGGTTCGAAACGTTTCAAAATTGGCAAAGCGAGTTCATCTCCATCGTATCCATTGTGTTTTTAAGCATTTACTTAAGACAAAAAGGTTCGCCTGAATCAAAACCGGTTGACGCACCGCATATGGAAACAGGCAAATAAGCACGGCGTATACTTAAACCAGTATAGTTATGAATATTAAAGACATACTCATTGCAAGCTTTACAGGAACTACCGTAATGACGCTTTTTAGCGAAACTGTATCTCATTTGATGGACGCTAATTACAACGAAGCGGAGATTTTAGCCAAACTAATTAAACGTGTGAGCAAAGCCAGCAAGCGCCAGTCAACAGTAGCAGGGTGGGCCCTACACTACCTTGTTGGAACTTCGTTTGCAGCTACTTATAAAGCGTTGCTCGAAAAAGGAAGCTTAAAGCCCAATTTAATTAACGGTGCTTTGTTTGGTGGCATAAGCGGACTAGGAGGTGCTGCCATATGGCATTCAACATTTAAGGCTCACCCTAATCCGCCAGGTGTAAACTTAAAAAATTACTATACGCAACTGGTAATTGCTCACGTGATATTTGGAGTGGCTACAACGCTGGTATTTCAAAATATTCATTGTAAGAAAGAAATAGACGCTGGAAACGCCTGATTAAGTTACTAGGTTGCAGCAGGCAATTTGAAGTAAAACGTACTGCCTGCACCAGGTTCGCTTTCGGCCCAAATTTGCCCTCCATGCATATTTATGATTTCGGCGCACAAATACAAACCTATTCCAAACCCTGAAATATGGTTTAGTTCAGCATCTTTAACACGGTAATACCGTTCAAATAGTCGCGGCAGGTCAGCCTCGCTTATTCCCATACCGTTATCTTTGACTTTTACAACGGCATTTTCGTTATCGGCATAGCAACTCACCTCAATGTTTGTGTTGGCTGGTGAATACTTTGTGGCGTTACTAATGAGATTGTTAAATACCTGTGCAATTTTTTCTCGGTCTGCATTTACCAAAATGTTTTCAATACAGTTAAAATAGATGTTATGACTAGAAACTGTAGCCCGTACTTCATCCTGCAGTTCGGTAACCAACTCGGCAAGGCTGAATTTTTGACTGTCAATTTGTATCCGTCCTGATTCAAGCCTTGAAACATTGAGGAATCCGTTAATCATACGGGTCATTTTGCCTAATTGGTTATTGGCTCGCTCAAGCATATCGGCAGCCATTTTATCATCAAGCTGATTCATGCGCTTTTTTGCCACCTGTACGTAGCTTATAACTGAGGTAAGTGGTGTTTTAAGCTCATGGCTTACCATGCTTATAAAATCATTTTTACGCTGCTCGTTTTCTTTAATTTCGCTTATGTCTCGTGTGGTGCCGGCAATGGCTTCAACTTCGCCCTCGGCGTTAAATACAGGTGAGAAAATATAATCGTAAACCCGCTTACCCAACACAGCATGCGGAAAAGCCACTTCGCCTCTTATGGCCCGTTTGGTTGCCACTACATAATCAATTTCGCGTTCATGCATTTTGGCATGCCAGTCTTCATAACCATTTTCAAGCAAATTTTTCCCAATTGCCTCATCCCAGGTTTTACCCCACATTTGAAGCAGCGCCGGGTTGGCAAATGTAAACCGATAATTTAAGTCAAACATGTACACCAAATCGGGCGTGTTTGATGTAACTACTTCGGTTAACCGCCTTTGATGTTCCGCTTCAAAGCGTGCAACCTTAAGCTCAACCTCCATTTTCTTACGAGATGTAACATCGTTTACAGCCCCAAACCATTCAGTAATTTCACCGTGTTGATTCAAAATTGGAATAGCTCTCGAAAATGCCCAGCCTGTACCACCGTCTGCTCGCAAAACCCTATGCTCTAACTTGAACATTGATTTAGTTTTTATAGCTTCCACAATGGCTTTTATTACCGATTCCTGATCAATAGGGTGAAGGTATTTATCCATCCAATTAGTGATAGGCTCGCCGCTTGATGACAGGAAAGTTCCTCCATTTAGCTGTTGCATAACAGACCAGTCAGGGCTCATGGTGTAAATAACATCGGAGGTTGCTGTAACAAGAGCGCGGTAACGGTCTTGCTCTTCTGGGGACGTGCCGTTGCTGGTATATGAAGAACTATGAACAGACATTTATAATTTGAAAGGCTAAGTTTACGAACTAATTTGAGTTCGCTGTAACGTTATATTACGCTATTATAAGCACAGAAATTATGAATTGTTTAATCTGAGGGAAACTAAATTTCAGTTGATTGCACACCAGTGCAATGGTTTTGCAATCATTAAAACAAAAAAACCGGCAACTATCGTTGCCGGTTAAAAAATCAATCGTGACCTTCTACTTTCACAATTTTATTATACAAACCTAAAAGCAAAAACGGGGCAGCCCATTGGCCCACAAATAATGCGGTATGTTTCTTTTTCATGATCTTTAACGTTAAGGACACGCCCATTGAGGCAACAGCGGCCCATAAAAAAAGATCAGAAGGCAGTTTTGCAGTTTGTTCTTCAATAGCTTTGGCAACTTTGCCTTCGCTATGCTGCGGATTGTAATTAGCCATGTGTGAGTTGTTTAAATTAAAATTAATACAATGTTCCGTTTGATATTACAACTTACTTAACTTTGAATAGTTTTAATTAATAATTAAAAATACCTGTCAAACTATTTAAACCTGAGCATTGTTAAGCCATATATATTTTCAGTTACGCATAATTATTTTTTCCGTATTGCTCAATTTAGTGCAGCTACCAGATTGCTGCACCTTATAAAAAATATTAATATGGCTGAAAAGAGAATAGAAACCTGTAGTAATGTACTTGCACAGCATGGCCTTACCATAGCTTTTGCAGAAAGCGCCACGGCGGGATGGCTTTGCTCAGAATTTGCACTCACACCCGAATCAGGATCTGTTTTAAAAGGTGGAATTGTATGCTATGACGCTTCGCTTAAAGAAAGCTTATTAGGAATATCGCATGATATTATACAGCAATTCACACCGGAGTCGCAAGAGGTAACAGATCAGCTGGCTTTGAAACTTAAAGCACTTATCCCATCAGACATACAAGTTGGCGTGACTGGTTTAACAACCGCCGGCGGTAGCGAAACCGACGAAAAGCCAGTAGGCACCATGTTTGTGTCTATGCTTATAAAAGATCAACTCATTTCAAAACGCTTTACCTTTAGCGGCAACTGTGAGGAAATCATACATCACACTATTAACGCTGCTGCTGATATGCTCATTGAACATTTTGAATAACCATCAAGCGTAAATAAACAGATTTACAATGCCTGTTTACTTCCTATGTAATTCCAAAAAAGCAACTTGTATTATTCATAGACAATAGTGGTAACTTTACAGCAACTAATTAAAGTTCCATAAATTAGAGTCAAAAAGCCCTGTTCGTAAAAAAGCAGGGCTTTTTAATTTTTAATAGAAATTAGAATATTCTTTGTAACAGGAAAGTTGCAAATAATTGTCACTCCTTTAAGGTGTACTATGTAGTTTTGACTTAACCAATTATTTACAAATTATGGCAGCATTTGAACTTCAAAACGCCATTATTGAGCTTTTAAAACGCGAGTTGGGTGGTGGCAACTCTGTATCACTTTTGCGCGACCAAATACTTGTACAAATAAGTACTGCCGATTTTGAGCACCGTTTAGGCAATTGCCTGCAGCAAATTTACAGCGCGATTGATCAGCATGTGCCTATACGTCGTCAGCATCTCTCGCTTATTATCAGAGATGCGGGCCATAGGTACGAGAACGTTTTCAAGATCTGGAAATCTGTTTTTTAAAGCTCAATAAACTTTTTGAAAAAGTGAAGGGAGGCCGAAACCTCCCTTCATAACACCACACTCAAACACAACTATAACTACAGCAAATAACTGCTGCCTATAGTTATTCTGTTACTGCCAGCCACCACCAAGCGCCTGATAGGCATTTATGCGGGCATTTATTTGTTGTTTCTTGGTTTCAATTAAATCAAACTTTGCTTCAAGCGCATCACGCTGCGTCATCAGCACCTCCATATAATCAGCACGTGTTGATTTGAAAAGGTCATTTGATATATTGATAGATTGCGATAACTTTTGCACTTGCTGGTATTTCAGATCAAAGCTTTTTTCTAAGTTTCCCATTTTTGACAACTGATTGGCCACCTCCATGTAAGCGTTTAATATTGTGCGTTCATAATTAAACACTGCCTGTAACTGCCTGGCATTAGCTGTTCCGTAAACTGCTTTTATGGCGTTACGGTTAATAAACGGTGCTATTAAATCTCCGCCAATTGAATACAGCAAAGATTGCGGCGTGTTAAACAAGTACGACGGGTTGAACGCATTATAACCTATAGACGCTGATATACCCAATGATGGATAAAATTGCGCCTTGGCAACCTTTACATCAAGCTTAGCTGCTGCTAAGGCCATCTCAGCCTGGCGTATATCAGGACGATTGGTAAGCAATTGTGAAGGCAAGCCTGATTGTACATCCACGTTCTTTAATGCTTCAAAGCTGTCCTTATCACGTGCAATAGGTTGCGGGTAACGGCCTAATAAAAAGTTAATGCGGTTCTCGGTTTCAACTATTTGCTGTTGAATATCAAACTGCAAACTGCGAGTACTCAGCACCTGTGCTTCAAACCGGCGAACAGCCAATTCAGTAACCCGGGTTGCTTCTTTTTGAATACGTACAATTCGCAATGCATTATTTTGAATTACAATGTTTTGCTTCACAATATCGAGTTGATTGTCAAGCGCTAGTAATTCGTAATACGAATCGGCAATTTCACTGATAAGGTTAGTCACCATAAAGTTTTTACCCTCAACGGTTGACAAGTAACGGGCAACTGCAGCTTTCTTCGCATTGCGCAACTTATGCCAAATATCGAGCTCCCACGTGGCATAAGCCGCTACCAGATAATTTGGTAGCGGATCGGGCATTTCTTTGCCGGGCTTAATTTCGGTAGTGGCTTCACTGGCACCACGGCTGGTATAACGGCCCACCTTTTCTAAATCGGCACCCGCCTTTAGTCCAATAAAGGGCAGGTATTCGCCTCTCCGCGTTTTAATTTCATTACGGTCAATTTCAATGTCCTGTAAAGTAATATTAAGCTCCTGGTTATTTTTGAGCGCAGTATCAATAAGGGCGTTGAGGTGTTCATCATTGAAAAACACCTTCCAATTGGTTTTAGCTGTATTTGTAGTGTCTGCCGCAGCTTGCCCGTAAGAATCGGGTGTTGCTTTGTCAGCTTCACGGGTAGTAATTTTGGGGATAGAGCAGGCCCCGTAAACAACCGACAGGCAGGTAACTGCTAATCCTCTTAATATGGTTTTGCTATTCATGGGTATTATCTGCGTTAATGATCAACTCCTGGTTTTTTGATTTCAGGAACCAGAACTTTTTCTTTTTCTTATTGCTGTGGGTGAAATCTTCGGTAAGCGGAGTTTCAGCCTCGTCTTTGATAAGCTTGCGGCCATCGGCAAGGGTTCCAAAAATGTAATACAAGCCAGGCACAATAATTACCCCGAATATGGTACCAAATAACATACCGCCTGCAGACGATGCACCAATGGTACGGTTACCTATAGCGCCCGGACCTGATGCGAACAACAAAGGAATTAAACCCGCCACAAAAGCAAACGAAGTCATTAAAATAGGGCGGAAGCGCACCTTTGCACCTTCAATAGCGGCTTCGAGTACCGTTGACCCTTGCTGATGTTTTTGAATGGCAAACTCAACTATCAGTACCGCATTTTTACCCAGTAACCCAACAAGCATTACCAAACCTACCTGTGCATAAATATCATTGGCAAGGCCCATGATTTTAAGCAGTATAAACGCACCAAATACACCGGCTGGTAAAGAGAAGATAACCGCCAACGGAATGATGAAGCTTTCATATTGAGCGGCCAACACCATATAAACAAATATGAGTACAACAATAAAGATGTAGATTGCCTCATTACCGCGCCCTACTTCATCTTTTGATAAGCCAAGCCAATCAATATCATAACCTCTTGGTAAGGTTTCTTTGGCAACCTCCTGTATAACTTTGATAGCCTCACCGCTACTGTAGCCAATGGCCGGCGCCCCGTTAATGGCCGATGCGGTATACATGTTAAAACGGGTGATTTCGTTCAGCCCTTGCTTCTTTTTTATTTTCATGAAGGCTGAGTAAGGCACCATTTCATCACGGTTATTTTTAACGTACAGCTTCAAAACATCTTCGGGCAAAGCACGATACTCAGGCGATGATTGAACATATACCTTGAAGAAGTTACCAAACCTTATAAAGCCCTGCTCATAAGTACTACCTATAAGTATGGACAAATTGTTCATTGCCGTGCTTATAGTAACACCCTTTTGCATGGCGGCCTTGTTATCAATTTCTAATTCGTATTGCGGATAGTTTGATGCAAAAAAGGTAAACAAGCCGGTAAGCTCTTTGCGCTTTTTAAGGGCCGTCATAAACTCTTCGTTTACTTTACCAAATGATGCATAATCACCTGAATTAGTTTTATCTAACAAACGCAATGAGAAACCGCCTGCGGCTCCGTAACCTGGTACAGCCGGTGGTTCAAAAAACTCTATGGTTGCGCCGGGTATTTCATGCGCTTTTTCTTCAAGTTTTTCAATAATCTCTTTGGCTGAATGCTTACGTTCCGACCAGTCTTTCAAGTTAATTAAACACGTACCGGCGTTTGAGCCACGTCCTTCGGTCAATACTTCGTAACCGGCCAGTGCCGATACCGACTGAACGCCGTCTACATGTTCAGCAATTTTTTGAAGTTCATGCGATATGGCGTTGGTACGTTCAAGCGTTGAACCCGGAGGGGTTTGAATAATGGCATAAACCTGTCCCTGATCTTCATTAGGGATGAAACCGGTAGGTAATGAATCGGCAGTAAAGTATATACCAGCGCAGAAAGCCAGTAACAAACCAAATGTAACCGTACGGCGGTTAACAATAACGGTTAGCAAACTTGTATATCTGCCTGTAACCTTTTCGAAAACGTTGTTAAATCCGTCTAAAGCTTTGTCAACTATCGATTTCTTTTTGTGAGCACCATGCGGCTTCAATATCATGGCACATAATACCGGAGTAAGCGTTAATGCCACTATACCTGATATTACAATTGATGTAGCCATGGTAATTGCAAACTGACGATAAAATATACCTACAGGACCAGTCATAAAAGTTACCGGTACAAATACCGCCGTCATGAGGAATGTGATAGCTATAATGGCTCCGCTTATTTCCTGCAAAACCTGCTTTACTGCTTTAAAAGGGGATAAGTGCTCTTCGGCCATTTTTGCGTGTACCGCTTCAACCACCACAATGGCATCGTCAACCACCACACCAATAGCCAATACAAGCGCAAAAAGCGTTATCAGATTTATGGTTAAGCCAAATAACTGCATGAAGAAAAAGGCTCCAATTAATGATACCGGAACCGCTATTGCCGGTATTAACGTTGAGCGCCAATCGCCAAGGAAGATGAATACCACAAAAGCAACCAGCACAAATGCCTCAACCAATGTATGTATTACTTTTTCAATTGATGCATCAAGAAAACTTGATACGTCATAGCTAATCTGGTAGTCCATTCCGGGAGGAAACGATGTTTTTTTAATTTCCTCCAGCTTTGCCTTTACTTCTTTAATAACTTCACTAGCATTACTTCCGTAAGTTTGTTTTAAGGTTATAGCAGCAGACGGATGTCCATCCATGTTAGAATAGATATCGTAAAACTCACTGCCTAATTCAACATCAGCTATATCTTTCAAATAAAGAATTTCACCGTTTTTGTTGGCACGAATAATAACGTCTTTGTATTCTTCGGGCTTACTGTACCTTCCTTTATAAGTAAGCACATACTCTAATGATTGCGAGCGTTTGCCCGTGCTTTGACCTAAACGGCCGGGAGAGCCAATAATGCTTTGCTGAGAAAGCGCCTCCATAACCTCATCGGTTGATACGTTGTAGGCACGCATACGATCTGGCTTTAACCAAACGCGCATGGCATACTGGCGGCTACCTAATATTTTGGCACTACCAACACCTTTAAGGCGGCTTATTTCGTTAACAATATTAACACCGGCAAAGTTGTACAGAAAGTTTTCGTTTGCCTTAGGGTCGGTACTGTACAAGTTAACGTACATTAACATGTTAGGAGAGGTGTAGCTCACTATCAAACCCTCACGCTGAACCAGTTCGGGCAGGCGATTGGTAATTTGCTCAATACGATTTTTTACATTTACTACTGCCTGGTTAGGGTCGGTACCTAAATCAAACACAACCTGTACGGTTGCTTCACCTGCGCTGGTGGCATCTGATGTCATGTATTTCATACCCGGAGCGCCGTTGATGGCTTTCTCCATTGGTATTAAAACTGAGTTAACCAGCACATCGGCACTGGCACCGGGATAGGCTATGTTAACCACCACCATAGGTGGAGCTATTGATGGGAACTGCGAAACCGGTAAAGTTTCAATAGCCAGTGCCCCCATAAAAACAATGACCAGCGACAATACAATAGCAAGTACCGGTCTTTGAATAAATTTATTAAACATTTTAGAAAGTTTTGAGGATTAGCTATTCGGCATGTAACCTTAATTCAGGCAATACCTTTCTCATGTTTACATAGTTGTAAGCAATCTTATCGTCGTTATTCACCTTACGCAGGCCTTCAAGCAAGATTTTATCATTGGCATTTAACCCTGAGCGTATCTCGTATAAATCGGCCATATCGGCGCCAATGGTTATCTCGCGGGCGTGTACGCGGTTGGCGTTATCAACAACATAAACGTACTTTTTTTCCAATACCTCAAAAGTTGCCTTTTGCGGTATAATAAGTGCATCTTTCAGAGGTACGGTCATTTCAACATTGCCCGTTTCGCCATGACGTAAAAGCCCGTCGGGGTTAGGGAAGGTGGCCCTGAACGGTATATTACCCGTTTCGTTATCAAAATCGGCTTCGATGGTTTCAACCACACCAGGGTATTTAAATACCTGATGGTTGGCCATTAATAAGTTTACTGTTTGCTTTTTTTGGCTGCCTTGTGTTTTATAATCAAGGTATTCGGCCTCGGGTACGTTATAGTAAACCCACATTTGGCTGTTATCACTCAAAGTGGTGAGCAAGTCGCCCTCGTCAAGCAAACTACCTATACGCACCTGCAGGCGGTCAATGTAGCCATCATAAGGAGCACGTATTTCGGTGAATTGGTAGTGCACCTTCATCAAAGAAAGTTCAGCCTTTGATTTATTTAGCTTGGCTTTGGCCATAGCCAGCTCATTAGGAGCTACAATATTACTATCGCGCAGCTTTTTGGTGTTTTGATATTCAATTTGCGAAAGATCAACTTCGGCTTTTGCCTTGTCAATTTCGGCGCCGTAAAGCTTGGGCATAATTTGAAAAAGCAGCTGGCCTTTCTTTACAAACTGGCCTTCATCTACAAAGCTTTTTTCAAGATAGCCACGCTCTTGGGCGCGTAACTCAATATGCCGTATGGAGCGCACCTGGCATACATATTCATTTACAATAGAGGTGTCCATTTTTAACGGACTTGTTACTAAAAGCTTCGACTCTTCTTCTTTTTGCTTTTCTTTTTGCTTACAGCTGGTATGGCATAGTGCAACGCACAAACCTGTAACCACGAATAAATACTTCATGATAGTTTATAAATATTAATCGGAAAGATTGATTGCTATTTTTAGCGGTGTGAATAAAACAGGGACGCGCAAATCCCTGCCGAATTAGTACACATGATAACTAATTCAAAGGGAAACAAAGATGCAGGCAACAGGACATTGCACTGCAAAGAAGATTAAAATCAAATACGGAAAACGCTTATAGAGCGGTATAATTTATTAGATGCCGGATATTGAATACAACGGCTTAAACTGAAGCATGATTTTAGGTAATGCCCGTTGATGGCAGCTACCCTTGTGTAAAAGAAATGCGAAGAAAAATCATCATGAGCGGATAGCTTTTTGTTTGTTGATGATTCGTCGGTATCATCTTTAAGCTCCTCATCCGGAACATTGTGATGATTTTTATGCTTGTGCTTGCTGGTAAATTTTGTGCCTTTATCAGCTTTAAGAGAAACATGGGTTGCGGATGTATAGCCAAAAATATCCCTGTCTTGCAGCGAATTAGCAGTTAATGCCAGGTCGCAAAACAAGATAAGGCTTAAAGGCAGAAATATCCTAACTAACCACTTCATTTCTGACTGCTAATATAGATAAAAAATCAAAATGCATATTATTTAACGCAAATGTTACAAGTATGGCATTACATCAAGTGCATATATGCTAATTTACTAACTTGCCGCCAGGTAAAATAGTACACTAACATGCTAAAATAAATTAGCGGTTGGGTTGCTTAAAACATTTATTTGCAAGCCATCCATATTGACACTTAATTTGCAGGTATCTGCATAGCATAAATTATATCTAACTAATAACAAAACGTAAACCAAATTAATTATATGTTTAGTTTAAAAAGCAAATCGGCCGTAATTACAGGTGGCGGCAGCGGTATAGGTAAAGCAATATCAAAACTATTTGCCAAACAAGGTGCTACCGTGCACATTATTGAGTTGAATACCGACGCTGCGCAACAAACACTTGACGAAATTAAAGCCGAGGGTGGACTGGCATTTGCGCATAGCGGCGATGTAACCAATCAGCAGCAGATTGTTGAGTTGTTTGCTGGCATTGACAAAGTTGATGTACTTGTAAATAATGCAGGTATTGCTCATGTTGGCAATGTTGAAAAAACAGGCGAAGCTGATTTTGAACGCGTTTATAACGTAAACGTAAAAGGTGCTTACAATTGTTTTTACGCTGCTATACCCTTAATGAAAAATAACGGTGGCGGTGTTATTGTAAGTATGGCTTCTATTGCTTCATCAGTTGGTATTGCTGATAGATTTGCCTACAGCATGAGCAAGGGCGCTATACACGCCATGAGCATGTCAATAGCACGAGATTATCTGCACGACAATATCAGAAGCAATAGCATATCACCTGCACGCGTACATACTCCGTTTGTTGACGGCTTTATAGCGAAAAATTATGCAGGACAAGAAGAAGAAATGTTTGATAAATTATCCAAAAGTCAACCTATTGGTCGCATGGGTAAGCCCGATGAAATAGCAGCACTGGCCTTATACCTGTGCTCAGATGAAGCCGGCTTTATTACCGGATCTGACTATGCTATTGATGGAGGCTTTATAAGGTTAAATAACTAGCTAAATAAAAAAGGTCCTGCTGATAAATTTGGCAGGACCTTTTTTTAAATAACTTAATCCCAAAGGGTGCCTGCCAAACCTAATACGGTTCCCAACCATAAGCCAATAATGTACACTACCAAACTCAACAAAACGGTAGCCACCTTAAACCATCCGGTTTGCGGTAAATGTTTAGTTAAATAGTAAGATGCGGCACCACCCGTTGCACCTGCAAGCGGAACTATAACAAACGGCCGTACCATCCAAAATTGTCCCCATTCGGGCCGTACGTTTTTTACAGGCAACAAAAAGATCGTGATAAGCACAAATGCTACGCCGCCGCCAATAAGCATGCGTAATTTTAAGGAAGCAAAGTTTTGCGGTACTACTGTTATCTGTTGTGACATAAAAATATTTAAATTCCTTTGTTCCGAATATACAAAAGTACTTTCAATTTAAAAGTTATTATGTTGTCTTTTGAAATAAAGTATTTCAATCGTTTTTATTGAAGAGTATCGACTCTCATTTCTGATATATCGATCTGCATTTCTTCCTTGCGAATGGCATCATCAGAAAACAGCTTATGCTTACGTAATAAGTATAGCTCTTTGCGCTGCGCTTTGTAAATGTCTTTAATAATGCGCCGGTAAACGGCTAGTTCTCTTTTACCATTTTGGGCGCATTCCATACACTCCAGTTTTTGGCTGGTGTGATTGAGATTGCTCTCATACTCGTTCTTAAGTGCAACTAATAGACTGTTATTTGCCAGGTCTTCCTTGTAGTCATGCTCAAGCCTGTCAATGGCAGCTTTTGTCAAGCGAATCCTTATCTCTGCTTCCTGCTGCTCAATTGGTATCATAATATCAACCTCTTGCATGTTGAGCAATTTAATAATCCAGGGTAGTGTGAGGCCCTGAAAAACAAGGGTAACCAATATCACTACAAATGTTATGAAGATGATAAGATTTCGTTCGGGTAGGGGCTGACCATTATTAACCGTTAACGGTAATGACAAAGCCGCTGCAAGCGATACCACGCCACGCATACCCGCCCAGCCAATAACAAATGGCCCTTTCCAACCCGGGTGGGGTTCCTTTAAACGCAGGCTTTTAAACAACCAACGCGGTACAAAGGTTGCCGGATATATCCATGCCATGCGGATTGCAATAACCAATGCACTTACCAGTAAGCCATAAACCGAGGCCTGCATTAATGAGTAGCCCTCCAAGCCGGCAACTATACTGGGCAAACCAAGTCCAATCATTATAAACACAAGTCCGTTTAGTATGATGGATATGGTTGACCAAACATTTATGGTTTGAAAACGACTTTGACCATCAACAAATATTTCGTGTGACCTGTATGATAAAAATAATCCACCGCTTACAACTGCCATAACGCCTGAAAAGTGAAACTCCTCGGCAGCCAGGTACATCAGGTATGGAGCGACTAGTGTAAATGCCGAGTCGATACTTGCAGTGGTTGGCAGAAACCTGTGAATTAAGTACATAACATGAGCAACGGCCAAGCCAATAACTATACCCATTATAGTAACCGTTACAAAACTCACCGATGCTTCCTGAAAAGAAAAGTGACCTGCTATTGCTGTAGCCAAAGCAAACCTGAATACCGTTAAACTCGAGGCATCGTTTACCAGGCTTTCGCCTTCAAGTATGGTAATTATTCGTTTTGGAACCCTTATGCTTTTTAAAACCGATGTAGCAGCAATAGCATCAGGCGGTGAAATTATACCGCCGAGTAAGAAGCCCGTTGCTAAGGTAAAGCCGGGTATAAAGGCTGATGCTGTATACGCAACTACGGATGATGTCAAAAATACCAACCCGAAGGCCAATAACGATATAGGACGCTTCCATTTCCAGAATTCATTCCACGACGTCCACCAGGCAGCTTCATACAAAAGCGGGGGGAGGAATATCAAAAAAACAAGGTCGGGTTCAATATTGATTACCGGCATGCCCGGTATATTACTGATGATTAAACCTGCCAGCACCAGAAATATGGGATAAGCAATTTTTAAACGACGGGCAAGTAAAATCAGTAAAAAGGCTACTGTTAAAAGAAGAAGGAATTGAAGTAAGGTATTGTGCATAAAAAGTACCTGAAAAGTAACTCAGCTATTAACTGAAGTTAAATTGCTCGAGCTTATTTAGGTAGTGAAGATAATAAATACCTTGCGTTTTCAGAGACTCATTATTAAGATTGCCCTTCTTCAATAATTGAAAGAAAATTACCGGCAGGGTCTTTAAACCATGCAATTTTTGGTCCGCCGCCTAAAAAAATACCCTTTTCATTAGTTTTAAAATTCGGCTCGTCATAAATTTTAAATCTTACACCCTTCGCTGTAAGCTCAACAACCGCTGCTTCAATATTCCTCACCGGGAAGTTTAGTATGGTAAATGTTGCAGGATTATGATTGGGTTTGGCATAGATAAGTATTTTGCCACCGCCAGCAATATGCAGGCGCAAAGTGCCCGGCATGTCCAACTCCTCAACATCTAATCCTAAAACAGTAGTGTAAAAGTGTTTGGCCTTTTCAATATCATCAACCGAAAAGCCACTAAATGCTTTGGTGTCTTTAAACATAATTTATATTTTATGACAGGTTGGCCCTGTCGCCAAAGATTAATTTGTCTAGTGAAAAACGCCCGGCTCCGGCGGCCAAAAACACTAACGCTATACACAGGTAGTTTGCAGCTAATTCATATGATTTACCTCCGGTTGCACTAACAAAAGGATCGCCACCCATAACGGCATGTACGTAAACCGCTACAGCCATCGTAATCATTATACCTAAAGCGGCCAAACGTGTGGCTAAACCTAATACCAGTGCTATGCCTCCTCCAAATTCAGATATCGCAGCTAATGCCTGAAATACGGGAGGGATAAATGAATCGGGCCCCATCCAGCTCATTGGACTTTGAATTTTTCCCCAGCCATGCATTATAAACGCAATTCCGCAAGAAAATCGCAACAATAAAAGGGCAAAATCCAGGCTGGCAGGCAGATTGTATGGAGCAAAGAAACGTTTCATAGGGTGTGAATGATTGGCTTAAAAACATGTTAACGCACTCATTACGAAATGGTTTTATCTTGCCTGATGCTTTATATTTTCCGCATAAACTTTACAGACTTAACAATATGTAAAAAGGGCTAAACATTTATTTAAATATATACCTTTACCTTATTACATCAATACTTTGTACATGATTAATTTTTTTGAATTTTATAATATACCCGAGTCCTTTAACCCGGATGAGGCCGCAATAAAAAATAAGTTCTACTCATTAAGCAAGCAATATCACCCCGACTTTTTTGCAAACGAAGATGAAGCAAAACAGCAGGAGATACTGGAAATTTCAACCATAAACAATAAAGCATACAACACGCTCAGCAATTCCGCTAAACGTTTAGAGTATATATTAAAACAGCATGGTTTTGTAAACGAGGGAGCGAAACCTCAATTGCCTGCCGACTTTTTAATGGAGATGATGGACCTTAATGAAAGGCTGATGGAGGTTGATGATGCGGAAGAACTGGCCAAATTGCGTGCTGAGGCGCTCGCTGTTGAAGATAATTTGAGTGAGGAACTGAGCAAGCTTACTACTGATTATGAAACACTTAATGACACGGCAAAAGAAAGTCGGCTTAATCAAATTGCTGATATTTACTACAGACAAAAATATTTGTTGCGAATTAAGGATAGTTTGAATACATTTGCATCCCGCTTCTGAAAGGAAGTTGCGGACAGGCCCAGATGGCGGAATCGGTAGACGCGCTGGTCTCAAACACCTGTGGCCGCAAGGCCGTGCCGGTTCGACCCCGGCTCTGGGTACGTGATCGGACTTAAATCCGACTTTTGAAAGGGTTGCTCCAAAAGAGCAACCCTTTTTGTTTAAGTGTCAATAGTCATCCTAAAAGTGTCGATTTGATAAAGCTTTTTTTAAGCCCAAACTTCCTCAAGCCAGTTAACCTTGACCCCGGCTTTAATGGACCGCTTTGATAATATTACATCCGTTAGTGATCATCTATCTATGAACGCTCTAAAACGGCTATTTAATCACTGAAAGCTATGTACTATCACAGGTACTTAATGATGCAAAACTGTTAATTTACCTTTAAAAAATTGAAACTTGACGCAACGAAAATCTTGTAAAAAGATATAGTTGAGGGAAATTAAGATGACGATTTTAAGGGCGATACTTCAGATTACAGAAAGCTCAACCAACTCTTTTGTTTTACAAGTGTTAATAGCCTAAATTTGATACGGCCGTCAACAATTGTCTAACCTTGTTACAAAAATGCTCGAATCTATAAAAGCAAAGCTGGAAGCTTCACGTAAAGAATTATTGGATCTTGGTTTAAGGAACCCTCTGCTAAATTATAAGACTCCTAAAGGGAAAGGGCTTAAAATAATACAGGAGAAATCTGAATTCATTTTCGATATTATTGCGAAGCAAAACAAGGCCATGACTTTCTTGGGTATACCTGAAAAGAAAGTTAGTAAAGGTCTTCAAGATGTTGTTGGCGATGATATTGAAGTGGCTGAATTGCCTCAACCAACAGATGAATCTTATCAGGACACCAAATTACAAACCAGCGAAACAGAGCAAAAGTTACAAACGAGGTTACTAAACACCTACTATTTTGCCCGTACCAGCATTGAGGAACAGGGCGTAAACATACTTTACCTGGCGCTTGGTATGCTCAGATGGTATGAGCAGGGTAACACAGACACGCCGCGCTACGCACCACTCTTACTTATACCAGCAGAGCTTGAACGTTCGAGCGCGCAAGAGCGTTTCCGCTTAAAATATACAGGAAGCGAGATAGGCGCAAATCTATCATTGCAGGCCAAAATGAAGGCCGACTTTAACATTTCAATACCGGATATGCCGGATTCGGAGGATATGAATGTTTACTCATATTTCAAATTAATAGAAGATCATATTGCCAAACAAGAATTATGGACGGTTGAGCATGATGAAATTGAGCTTGGTTTTTTTTCTTTCGGCAAATTCATGATTTATAATGATCTTGATACTGCAAAATGGCCAGATGCTCAACAGCCAGGCTTAAATAACAATATTCAAGCATTATTTGAAACCGGGTTCCATTCGAACTATCAGCCTGAAAACGAAGACGCCAAAGACCTCGACGAAGAAACTAACGCAAACGCCTTATTTAAAGTTGTAGATGCCGATAGCTCACAAATGCAAGCAATATTGGCAGTGAATGAGGGACATAATCTGGTTATACAAGGCCCTCCAGGCACAGGCAAGTCACAAACTATAACCAACATTATTGCTGACGCTATTGGTCAGGGAAAAAAGGTTTTGTTCGTGGCGGAGAAAATGGCCGCGTTGGAAGTTGTAAAGCGTAGGTTAGATTCCGTACAGCTTGGCGAGGCTTGTTTGGAACTACATAGTCATAAGGCCAATAAGCGTGACCTGTTAGAAAAACTTAAACGGGTTATGGAACTTGGAAGGCCGTCAATTAACCAGTTGGAACTAGAAGTTCAGCAACTGGCTGTTTCCCGCAATGAGTTAAACAATTATTGCAATGCAGTGAATGCAGGTGTTGCCGGTAGCGGTTTGAGCGCTAACCAGGTCATAGGGTATCTATTACAAATTGATAAAGAGATTGGTGCGCAACACTTGCCTAAAATACCTATTCATAATATTGATCATTGGAACGCTGATAAGGTACGCGAGGCAACGGCAATATGTGACCGTCTTCAGGCAAGGCTTAAAGATATTGGCACTCCTCAAAACCTTTTATTTTGGGGCAGCGAAATTACCGTTTTGTTACCGCACGAGAAAGGCCCGGTTTTAGAACAAGTACGACAGGCAGGTAAGGCAGTTGCGGCTTTGCGCGAATTATCAGACAAAATACATACCTCTACCGGCCTTGAACCGGCCGATGATGCTAACTCATTAAGCTTTTTAATTACTCAATTAGAAGTAGCATCCAAAGCTCCTGATCTTACAGGCCTTGATATTAGTAGTGATGTGTGGCTTCTAAAGAAAGAGGATATCCGTGAGTTACTTGACGCAGGGCAAGCACTTGACCTGCTTTACAAAGAATATAAAGACAAGCTTATACCGGAGGCCTGGTCGCAGGATATTCTCGACATTCGTCAAAACTTGGTAGCGCATGGCAGTAAATGGTATAAGTTTTTGATTGGAAGCTATCGCCGGGCAAACCAAAGGCTGGCATCTTTTTTAAAAGTCGGCCTGCCGGATGAACTTTCTGAAAAATTAAAAATAGTTGATACTATCTCAGAGGCACGGCGCATGGAGACTGAGATGGCTGCATTAGAACCATTAGCGTCATCTATATTTGGTAAGCGATGGTTAAAACAAAAATCGGAATGGAGCGCGCTAAGTCGTGCAGCTGAATACCTTGCAGACCTACACCAACAATTTTCTGACAACCGGATTAGTGGTCAACTATTTGAATTTTTAAAACATAATAATGCTGCCTCTACCGCTGCTGCGTTTGTGGACGAGCTTAAGCAACATGCGAACAATATCGAAATTCAATGGCAAACAGTTTTTACCACGCTGAGGCTTAACGAATTAAAGGGTGTAAAACAAGCAGAAATAGCTGCAATGACATTTCTTGCACAGGCGGCATTCTGGTCAAAACGTGCTGAAAGGTTTTCGGAGCTTCAATTGGTTATTGATTGGAACAATCTTGCCCAGGCAGCCAGCCAGGCAGGGTTTGATTTTTTGGTTGATGTTTCAACCGGTTGGGAATATGCCTCTCAATGGTTAAAAACTGCCTTACTGAAGACATGGTACGAATACCTGATTGAGCAGGCTTTTAAGTCAAATCCGGCGCTAACACAGTTTGAACGGGTAAGTCATGAAAGCGTTATTGAACAGTTTAAACGGCTCGACCAGCTTAATTTAGTTTATAACCGCGCACGCGTAGCCTTAAAGCATTGGGAAAATATACCAAAGCAACATGCGGGCGGCCAGGTAAATGTTTTAAGAACTGAATTTAACAAACGTGCCCGCCACATGGCCATACGTAAGTTGGTTGAAGAGGCTGGTGCTGCCATGCAGGCCATTAAGCCGGTGTGGATGATGAGTCCTATGTCTATCGCCAATTTTCTGCCGCCGGGAAATATACAGTTTGACCTTGTTATTTTTGACGAAGCGAGCCAGGTGCGTCCTGTTGATGCTTTGGGGGCTATTATGCGCGGGAAGCAATTGGTGGTTGTCGGCGATACTAAACAACTGCCGCCAACGAGCTTTTTTGATAAGCTGAATACCGAAGTGGAAGACGAAGACAACCAAACAGCTGATATGCAGAGCATTCTTGGCATGTGCGATGGACAAGGTGCACCGAGCAGTATGTTGAAATGGCATTACCGTAGCCGCCATGAATCACTAATCACCTTATCAAACCATGAGTTTTACGAAAACAAATTGGTAATTTTCCCCAGTCCTGGTTCACGTCAAAGTCTTGGACTACGTTTCCACCACCTTACAGAGGCCGTGTACGATCGTGGTAAAACACGTACTAACCCAATAGAGGCTGAAAAAGTTGCTCAAGCGGTTATTACTCATGCTAAGCAATATCCTGAGCTAAGCTTGGGCGTTGTGGCGTTCAGCACTTCGCAAATGCAGGCCATACAAGCGGCGTTAGAATTGCAACGCCGCCAGCATCCCGAAGTAGAAACATTCTTTAAAAGTCATCCACATGAGCCCTTTTTTATAAAAAATCTGGAAAATGTTCAGGGCGATGAACGCGATGTAATTTATATAAGTATTGGCTACGGGCGAGTTGAAAACGGCACCGTACCCATGAGTTTTGGCCCACTAAACAGTGAGGGCGGCGAACGCAGGTTAAATGTACTCATCACAAGGGCAAAAATGCGTTGTGAGGTATTCACTAATATTACATCGGCAGATATACGCGTCACAGAAAATGCGAAGTTTGGTATCCGCGCTTTAAAAAGCTTCTTGTATTTCGCGCAGCATGCAAAATTTGAACAAAACAGCGAGCCTGTAGTAACAGAAATAAGGCCTTTTGAAGATGAAGTTGCAAACCAGTTGACAGCTTTAGGTTATGTTGTTAGGAGTAAGGTAGGATCGGCCGGCTTTTATCTTGATCTCGCGGTTGTTGACCAGCATAACCCAGGACGTTATATTATTGGAATTGAATGCGACGGGCACAATTACGCCAAAGCCAGATCAGCCACAGACCGTGACCGATTACGCACACAGGTGCTGGAAATGTTTGGATGGAACATTTACCGTGTGTGGAGTACAGATTGGTACCGAAACCCTGAACGTGAACTAAAACGCTTGATTGAAGCTATTGAACAAGCTAAAACCATAACCGACAGCGCAGATCAGGAAACAAAAGTTTATGAAGAAGAACAACGTGTTTTGGAACGTGAACTGGTAGAAGAAACAAGTACCAAGACTTTTTACTATCAGTTAGCAACACTACCAGCTGCCATCGGCTCTCAGGAAATGCACTTACACTCGTTCGGTAATTTAGCTGCTTGGATAAGTGAAATTGTTAAGGTTGAAGGTCCTATTCATTTTGATGAAATGGCCCGGCGGATGGTTGAAGCGGCAGGCATATCGAAAGTTGGATCGCGGATAAAATACACGCTGACACAGGCCTGCAATCTTAGTGAGCAAAATGGTTCGATAAAAATAAAAGGTGATTTTCTTTGGCATTACGAAATGGAAGAACCTGTAATTCGTAATCGAAGTCAACTTCCGTCTTCTTCTCGAAGATTACAGCTTATTGCACCAGAAGAACTTAATCTGGCAATTAAACAAGTTGTATCTGAAGCCATAGCCATCACTGAAGAAGCTGCTGCAAACCTTGTTGCCAAACTGTTTGGTTTTAGCAGGTTAACAGAAGACATGAAACAACTGTTGTTTGAGGCTATCCAGGTTGCAGAGAATAATGCGGTAATTAAACGAGATAATGGTTATCTAAAATTAGTTTAATTGGTTTTTGTCATAGATTGGTATAGAATAGCTTTTGAGTAACATGCAAATCAAAAGTTCCAAAATTGAACGACAAAGGTACCTTAAACCGATAAGATCTAATAACATCCTCGCAATAATTAATATACTGCGAGGATGTTGAAAAACTTTAAGCTATAGCTTTTCTAGGCTGATATCAGCTATGCCTCTAACTTCGGTTGATAGTTCGCCTAACCAGCCTAAATTAAATTGTATGCCGGTTTGCACTTTAATAAAGTCAATACCATTAAGCTTAACCTTATTTCCTTTGTCATCAATTGCATTGCCAATATCAACCTTATCGCCACCCGGAGTGCTGTCGGCGTAACCGAAATTGAATGGAGCGCTGGTTATAAAGGATGGGTTATTTGCATCTATGTTTGTTGATGGTAATAAAGTGCCCTTTAAGGTATAGCTTGCGGCTGTTATACTTTCAGGATAATATGGCTGCTTATGAAATGTATTGGTTTTCACCAAACCCGAGTCTTTCAAACTACCCTTCCATTTAACGTCACCGGTAACAGGGTCGGGCCGGGTATAGGTTACCTGGTAGTTACGTACATAGCCTGTTGCATTTGTTGCAGCGCCTGCTAACTCAAACCAGGAATCATCAGGTAGGCCGTTTTTGTTAGTGTCCTGCATTACCCAAACTACACCTGGCTCAGCAGAGCCGGTTGCCGCATTAGCATAAATTACAATATCCTCTTTGCCATCAACGTTTAAAACCGTGTGGTCAAACCCAAATACAATACTTCCGCCAAATGCACCTAAGCTTACCAAGCCATTTTTTCCATTAAGTACACTTTTAGCTGCCTCAGTATTACCTACCGAAGTATTTATAAACTGTCCCGGAGCAGGGTTATAGCTAAATAGCTGCGTTACATAAGCTTTACTTTGATCGGTAACAGGCCTTATTGGTTGTGTAGCTTCAGGGTCTGTTGGAGTTTGTTCATCTTTTTTCGAGCACGAACTTAGCAGCACTACACCACTAGCCAGTATGGAAATAAAGCTTAGAGTTATTTTATAATTGATTTTTGACATTTATAACAAGCCTTATTTTTTGTAATTGTAAACAAACACAGCCGATTTAGGATTAACCACCGTTTCAAACTCAAGCTTTTTGACACCTGCCTTATCGTAATAGTAAGCACGCCAAACTTTGCTTGTAAAGCTTACATCATCGCCAATTACAACGCCGCCGCTAAATGGGTCAACGGTTAATCCGTACAATAAGCCAACTGATGTGCCATCAGTGATAAAGTCATTGCCAACTGTTGACGTAGCAGCATTGAAAATTTTAATGTCAGGCGTGTACGTAGTTGTATTAGTTAAACCTATAACGCCAGCATTTTGGTTTATGGACAGTGTTGTGCTGTAATCGACACCTTTAAGGGTTGATAGGGTAGATTTGCTGTCAGTAATGCTATTGATAACATCTACCTGCGCCGCTACTGTGGTATAATTACCCTGGCAAACAACATAAACGTTACCGTTGGCGGCAGCCATAACCTTTGTTGGGTTTTGTGTAACCGTAACATCGCTCAATTTGGTGAATGAATTTAAGTTAACTACAGAAACCTTGTTTACGCCGTTCAAAAAATAATCTGAATTGGCAACGTACAATTTACCATTAGCTACCGCTAAACCTTCAAGATAAGGAGCTTTTAAATCTAGTTCACCGTCAACGTTCAGGGTAGCTGTATCAATACGGCTAATCTTACCATCATAGCGTGAAACATAGGCCTTCCCCTGGTAAAAGGCAATATATCTTGGCATATAGCCGTTGGTAGCAGAGTTAAATGATATTCTTTTAATGGTTTTGCAGGTGTAAATATCCATTACATCTACAAATGATTTTGTTGCGCCATCAATACCTGTTACTACACAATACATTTTGCTGCCGTAACGCTGCAGGTCATTTGATGTTTCGCCAAGAGCAGTACCGTTAACTTTCCGGTAGTAATCTTTCTCGCTTGTTTTGGTGGCCATGTTATAATAGGCAATAGATCCGTTACCTGCACCATACGAGCCTTCACTCAACATATATATACCGGCAATGCTCTCAACTTCAAGTTTTTGAAAGGGTTCTGTTTCATTTTTTGAACATGATGAAAGCACCGCAATAGCGCTGATTAAAAGCATACAAATCGATCTGTTGCGTTGTAAAAGTTTAATTTTCATTCTTTGAGTTTGATTGTATATAATTTAAAAGATAAAAGCAAAGTGTGCCGGAATATCGCCCGTTGTAACGCTCCATTTTCGACGTCCGGCGGTATCAAAGCAATAAAGTGTGCCCGGGTTTACATAACTGCCGGCATCGGTAAGCAAAATTTCTTTTGTAACAGGGTTTACAGCAATTCCATACGGCTGCGCAAGCTTTGCACCCGTACCGTCGGTTATAAACGACCTATTTAATAAGGTTTCAGTATTAACGTCAATTATGTTATACTCAAATTTTTGCCCGTTACTGTTAACCGTATAGAGGTATTTATCATCTAAGCAAAAGGTTCGTACGCCAAGCTCAAATGTTTTTTTAAGCTGTTCTGTGCGAGTGTCGATCACAAAAAGTTTAGGTTCGATGTTGAGGTAATCACCCTGAGAAGTGACATACAAATCACCGTTTGCATCAGCAACAATACGGTTCAGGTTAATAGCAACGTCAATTCGTTTTATTTCGGTAAACGACGCTAAGTCCACTACCGAAATGGTACGTTCGTAATTTTTAGGACTATATCCGCCAGAATTGGCTACGTATAATCTGTTACCTACAATAGCAACACCCTCGGGCTGACGACCAACCGTTACCCGCCTTTCAATTGATAGGGTAGTGGTATCAATTTCGGCAACTATACCGTTACCTGCGTTAGCATCACCAACGGCGCTGATGTATGCACTTACGTAAGCCTTATTGTTTCTAAAGGTAATGTAGCGGCAATTTACTATGTCAATTTGCTTTATACGTTTGCGAGTTTTTGCATTAAGCACTTCAACTTTATTAGAGTTGTTTACAACAATGTACAACTTTGAGCCATACACTGCCATATCATTACCTACATCGCCCAAACTTCGCCCAGCCTCAGGGTTAGCGCTGCTGTAAACATTTGTTTGATAGACTCCGGTGGTATAGTCAACGTAATCGAGCGATGCCTTATTCATATTAAGATTCCCCTCGTTAAGCAAATAAAATCCCTTAATAGTGCTCGCAATGTTACCATCAAATATTGTTTCGGTTTTTTCGCCATCGGGCTTGGGGTCTTTGCGGCACGATGTTGTCAGCAAAACAAATGCTGCCAAAAGCAGATAGCAATAATTATGTGTAAGCTTTTTCATTTCAATAGATAAAAGTCATTTTAAGTCTGTAAAATCTGCCCGGCATAGGGAAGTTTGTGATCACGTCATAATATTGATTGAATACGTTGTTTACTTCTGCACCTACATTAATTTCATGCCCTTTTACAGGTTGACGCCAGTTAGCAGACAAATCATGCGTATACCAAGGTTCAATATAATTTGCCGGAATATTTGCTGCCTGGTTGTAGCGTTCGCCTGTGTAGATAAAGCTATAGTTGAAGCTGTAGTTCTTATATAGTACGCCGGCCAAAGCCGATCCGCTGTGCACTGGCGTGTAAGGTATTTGCTGTTTTGGTTTAGCGTCTGTGGATGCATCATAGGCTTGCTGATAGGTGTAGCTTAAGCCTCCGTTGATAAGTACCTTATCATTTACATACCATCCTGACTGCAAATTACTTTCGATGCCTTTGATGTTAACCCGGCCTATGTTCTGCATTGTCCACCGTTGAAGGTTGAGACTTGGTACCGCTATGATTTTATTATCTACCTTGTTACCGTAAATGTCTGTTTGAATACTGATGTTACGCAATATGCCACTATTGCGCGTTCGTTGAAACGTAAATCCAACACCTAACTGCCGACTGTATTCGGGCTGTAAATTTGCGCTCCCAACAAAAGTATAATACGACTCGTTAAAAGTAGGAATGCGGTAGATGCTTTTATAAAAACCTCGCAAACGGAATGCTTCACTGTTGAAGGGTTGCCATGATGCCGCTACAGTTGGCGTATATTTGTAAATATTTTTGCCTGTAGTGGTTTGTGTGCGTTCACTAATGATGTTGCTTAGTAAATTTGCTTGTAAATCAAACCTACTCCATTTAAGCTGCGTTGCTATTGCTACCAAAGCCGTATTACGTAACGGGTTAACAAACCTAAAAATGTTGGACTGCATTGCGTTGCGTGCATAGTCGGCAGAGATGCTTACGTTCCAGTATTTTTCCAACTTTAATAAACTGGCTACCGAAAAGTAAAACTCCTGCTGATGATAGCGACTATCTGAAAATCCCTCAGTTGTAATAATGTCCGGGTCAAGATACCGCAGATAATCGTTAGCATATTTTGCTTTGAGCATTAGGCTATAAACCGTGCCGCACCATTCATAACCCGACTGTAAGAAAACGTTACGATCCCACTCGCGTTGATTGTAATTAAACCTGTTTTCAATTATTGCTCCGGGCAAACCGCGCTCCGAATCATATAGGTATCCTTTAATCTCCCATGAGCTGCTATCAGTAATTGCCGTTTTTAACCCGGCTTCAAATCTTAGTGCATTAATATCTCCGTTATTCCTTACAGCAATGGTATCATACACACCATTTGTATACCTGAATTTATACTTGCCGTTAGCATGCGTATACTCAGCATTTAAGGTGCTAAAGGTTGCATTACTAACGTGGTGCTGCCATAAAATTGAAGAGTTGGCAAGGCCAAAAGAGCCGGTTTTGAATGTTGCCTTGTACAGGTCTTTCGAGCCTTCTTTAAACGTTGGTGATTTTGTGGTCAGATAAACCGAACTTCCGGCTGAAAAGCCACGAGCCGGTTGAAAAATGGTGTTTTTTTGCGCATTATATAATTCAATGCTGCCAATGTTGTCCATGCTAAACTTGCTCAAGTCAACCTGGCCGTTTTGCGCATTATTGATTTGCAGCCCATCATAAAATACGGCTGTTTGGCTGCTGCCCAAACTACGTAAGTTTACAGTTTTTAGTCCGCCAACACCGCCATAGTCTTTCATCTGTACGCCCGAAAAATATCTTATAGCATCAGCTACCGATAGGGTATTCAAACGCTGTAACGCAGCACCTTTCAGCACTTGTGATGGGGTAGGAGATGTTATGTTTATTGTATTGGTGCGTTCAATAACCTGCACTTCGGCTAAGCGCTTAACAGATGCAGTATCCTGGCCGTAAAGTGCAGGGCATAGCCAGCACATTGCCGCAAAAAATGCAACACCCGGTTTAAAACATACAACAAACCCAGCGCGCAAAAGCACGTAAAGCCTACCTGATTTCATGTGTGATGTGAGTTAGTACCCCACAGCATACCGAAAATTGTACACCAAAAATGAAAAACACGAAAAGTATCTTCATTCAGCTTCAATCCGCGAAAGCTATGAATTTTATACGCTAAAGGCAGGTATTCTGACTTGTTCCCCTTGGCCCGTCTTCCCATATGCGGTAAGCATTACAGTGACTAAAGATTGGGCGTTGGTTTAAACAGAACTTACAGCTGCGGGACAGTTTTGGATTTTCACCAAATTCCCTTTTAATCCCGGAGAGCGATGCTTCGGGAACCAAAAGCGAGGGCAAAGGTAACAAATAGGCCGTAAAACGCACTAAAATGTTTATGTTGACTTTTAGCGTGCTTAATTATGTGAATATAATGCGTTGCTGAACTTTGTCAATTTAACCGTATTTTTGCACCTTATGAAGATTCCGAAGTTTAACGATCTTATAATTTACGAAGATGATAATGTTTTTGTGGTTAATAAACCACCGTTTATAAGCTCGCTTGACGAACGAGGTGATGGAAGCAGTGAAATAAGCATGCTGCGTTTGGCCAAAAACTATTGGGATGATGCCCAAATATGCCACCGCTTGGACAAGGAGACTTCAGGCGCGCTGATTTTTGCAAAAAATCCGGAAGCTTACCGTACGGTATCAATGCAGTTTGAACGCCGGCAAGTAAAAAAGGTATATCATGCAGTTATTGAGGGTACGCATGTTTTTGAAGAACTTTTTGTTGACTTGCCTATTCTAAATACCGGCAAAGGATCTGTTTCAATTAGCAGGCAGGATGGCAAGCGGGCCGAAACATGGTTTCAGTCGTTAAAATACTTTAAGCATTATACCCTTGTTGAATGCAAACCTGTAACAGGACGCATGCACCAAATTCGTATACACTTAGCCACTCAGCGGGCATCAATTGCCGGAGATGAGATGTATAAAGGCAAGCCGGTCTTCTTGTCTCAGCTTAAGCGCAAGTATCATTTAGGTAAAGACCAGGAAGAACTTCCGATCATGAAACGCTTTGCTTTACATGCGTATGAAGTAACGTTTAAGCCCGATGGAGTACAGGACGTAAATATTCATGCTCCTTATCCAAAAGATTTCGAAACCTTACTAAAGTTGCTTGATAAGTTTGACAGCTAGGCTGTAACGAATTATTTTCCTGGAAGTTTTTCTAAATCTTCAGGTGTGTCAACTGCCTGTGTTTCCAAATCAGTTTCGGCTACTTTAATACGGTAGCCGTTTTCAATCCAGCGCAATTGTTCAAGGCTTTCGGCTTTTTCTAATGTTGAAACAGGCAATTTGGTAACCTGCTGCAACACATCAGACCTGAAACCGTAAATGCCTATGTGTTTAAAGTAATCGAAGTGAGTGAGCCATTCATCAGGCTCTGATCCACGTACGTGAGGTATGGCCGAACGTGAAAAATATATTGCCTCAGCCAACTTGTTAATGATAACTTTTGGCGAATTCACATTATGTAAATCTTCGGCTTTGGTTATTTTTTTAATGAGTGTTGCAATTTGCGTATCGGCGTTGGTAAAACAAGCAGCAACTTTACTTATCTGCACCGGGTCAATGTAAGGTTCATCACCCTGAATATTTATAACAACATCATATTCAGGATAGCTTGCTGCAACTTCAGCACACCTATCGGTACCGCTTTGATGATGTACCGATGTCATTACGGCCTTGCCACCAAAATCATGTATATGATTTAAAATACGTTCATCATCTGTAGCAACAATTACTTCATCCAAGCTTGAACACTTAACGCATTGCTCATACGTACGCTGTATCATTACCTTTCCGGTAATATCAACCAATGGTTTACCAGGAAAGCGGGTAGAAGCATAACGTGCGGGTATTACGCCAAGTATTTTCATGTTATAGTTTACTGGATGATGTGCTTGAGCATGTTGCTAATTGTAGACAAAATTTGATGTTCAACAGCCGCTAAAATAGTCCGTGTATATCGCGCTCTATTAAGTTAATGATGGTGCCTAAATCTTCCGAATTGTTGGCGAAATCCAGGTTGTCCATGTCAACAATAAGGAGTTTACCTAATTTGTAATTGGCTATCCACTTTTCATACTTTTCATTAAGTTTAGAGAGATAGTCAAGCCTGATGCCTATTTCGTATTCCCTTCCACGGCGGTGTATGTTGTTGACTAACTTGGGAATGGAAGCTTTTAAGTAAACTAAAAGATCGGGCGGTTTTATGAATGAAGTGATGTTCTCAAATATCGACTGATAGTTTTCGAAATCACGGGTATCCATTAAATCCATATCATGCAGGTTCTCTGCAAATATGTAAGCATCTTCGTAAATGGTACGGTCCTGTATTACGTTGCGCTCACCGTTTTGAATTTCACTAATCTGACGAAACCGGCTATTCAGGAAATAAATCTGGAGGTTGAAGCTCCACCGCTTCATGTCTTTATAAAAATCTTCCAGGTACGGATTATTGTCTACAGCTTCAAACTGCGGTTCCCAGCCATAATTTTTGGCCAGCAAAGTGGTTAGGGTGGTTTTACCTGCGCCTATGTTTCCAACAATTGCAATATGCATCTTTTAGTTGATAGTTATTAGTTGATAATTCATAGTAAAAAAGGCAGGTTCAATCAAGCTCTTGTTGCTAAGATACATTATGAACCATGTACCACCAACTATGAACCCAAATTAAAAGCTCCTGAACCCTATAATTTCCCGTACTTCACTAACCGTTTTCCTTGCACTTTCGCGGGCCTTGTCGGCTCCTAAACGTGCAACGCGGCTCAGGTATTCGCTATCGTTAGCTATATCACTTATCTTTTCGCGTATGGGAGCTGTTGCCAGTACCATATCTTCCGCCAGTTGCTTTTTAAGGTCGCCGTAGCGTATTTGCATGGTGTTGTACAAATTATTGAAGTGATTGTAGGTATCATCGGTTGATACTACTTTCATCAAATCAAACAAATTTTGTATTTCATCAGGCTTTTGCTGATTTTCGGTGGTCGGACCTCCATCTGTAACAGCTTTCATTACTTTTTTGCGTATAACCTCGGGCGAATCGCTCAGGTAAATGGCATTGCCTTCACCTTCAGACTTACCCATTTTGCCCTTACCATCAAGCCCAGGAATTTTTACCAGCTTGTCGCCGTAACTAAAGGCATATGGTTCAGGAAAGTATTCATTATCGTATAAACGGTTAAAACGGTTACCAAAGGTACGAGCCATTTCTAAATGCTGTTCCTGGTCTTTACCCACGGGCACCTTTGTTGCCTTATGTATTATTATATCGGCGGCCATTAAAACAGGGTAGGTCAACAAACCTGCATTAACGTTATCTGGATTGGCACGAACCTTATCTTTGAAAGATGTAGCGCGTTCAAGCTCACCAAGATATGCATTCATGTTAAGATAAAGATAAAGCTCAGCAACCTCCGGAACATCACTTTGAATATAGATGGTGGCCTGTTCGGGGTCAATACCGGCGGCTAAGTATTCAACCAATACCTGTTTAACATTTCCATGCAAATCAGAAGGGGTTGGATGCGTGGTTAGCGAGTGCAAATCGGCAATAAAAAAGTAGCAATTATACTCATGCTGCATTTTTATAAAGTTTTGGATTGCACCATAATAGTTACCCAAATGCAGTTTGCCGGTTGAACGAATACCACTTACAACAGTTTCCATAATGGCGCGAAAGTAAGGAATTTTTATATTTTTGGCATCGATGAAAATACTATTGAAAAAAGTACACGCTTATTTTTACCGCTACAGTGTTGCTGCTTTCTTCATCATCTTATGGCCACTGCTATACTTTTTTTCACGAAACGCGGCACGTTACCCAGCAATGAACCGCATGCGAAAAGTATGGGGAGTGCTTAGTTCATCAATTGCGGGTATATTTTACAGCTTTAGCTACGAGGAGAAAATTGACTGGAGTCGCACCTATATTATATGTCCTAATCATACCTCAAACCTTGATATTACCGCTGCAAGCCTTTTGGTAAAAAACAACTTTTGCTTTATAGGTAAGGAGGAGCTGCTGAATAATTTTGTGACCCGGCTATCATTCCAAACCGTTGACATACCGGTTAACCGCGAAAGTAAAATGTCATCTTTCAGAGCCTTTAAAACTGCTGCCGAACGCTTACAGCAGGGCATGAGCCTTGTTATATTTCCGGAGGGTAAAATACCCGATGATTTTCCGCCCAGGCTACATGAATTTAAAAACGGCCCTTTCAGGCTTGCTATTGAACACAAGGTGCCAATTATTCCGGTTACAACCCTTAATGCCTGGCAAATTCTGTGGGACACCGGCCTTGAGCGCGGAAGCAGCCCGGGAATATGCAAAGTTCATGTACACCGCCCTATAGAAACCAGTAACCTTACCGTAGCTGATGCAGATGCTTTGCGTGATGAGGTTTACAATATAATAAACACCAAATTTGAGAGCTATGTTAATAGATAAAGATACCGTTGCCAAAGTTGCACACCTTGCACGCCTTGAAGTAACCGAACAGGAAACCAATGAACTGGTAGGCGATATGAATAAGATACTTGGCTTTATGGATAAGCTGAATGAGGTTGACACGCAAAACATTGAGCCGCTTATTTACATGACAGAAGAGGTAAACGTATTGCGGGAAGATGTAGTAAAGCAAGAAACTACCCATGAGGAAGCCCTATTAAATGCTCCCGAGCAGGATGGTAAGCACTTTATGGTGGCTAAAGTGATTGAGCAAAAGAAGGTCTGATTAATCAATTTTTGCTATACTAGAAACCGAGCTGCTTACCTATGAAAACTGAAAAACAAAAAATGCTTAGCGGCGAGTACTACCTTGCTAATGATGCTGAATTGATTAAAGAACGTACTGATTGCAAGCGTTTGCTTCACAAACTTAATATTACCGAATATGTAGTAGGTGATGGCACAAAGGCTGTCCTTGCTGAATTATTGCCTAACGCACCAGCAAGCATATACATTGAGCCGCCGTTTCATTGTGATTATGGCTATAATATGATTTGTGGCGAAAATGTATACTTCAATGTTAATTGCGTTGTGCTTGATGTTATGCCTGTTACCATAGGCAATAATGTGTTTTTTGCACCTGGCGTGCAAGTATATACAGCCACACATCCGCTTGATGCCGTTGAAAGGCGCAGTAAGGAAAATGCGGAACCCATTACTATTGGCAACGACTGCTGGATAGGAGGTGGCGCAATTATTTGTCCGGGGGTAACCATAGGTAACCGTTGTGTGATTGGAGCAGGAGCGGTAGTTACGCGAGATATACCTGATGATTCTTTAGCAGTTGGAAATCCCGCCCGTGTAATCAGGAAGCTGGGTAAAGAAGAAAAGTTGGTTTAGTTAAATTGACATCAATTAATGAGAAGACGGAGATTTTGAAAATCTTTTACGCTGGTAGTGAGCGTGAACAATAAGCTGTAAAACTTTCCCGTAATTTATTTGTCAGTTTGTCAGCCCCCATTTGTGGCAAGCAATTTGATTATTATATATTTGTTAAAACATAAACATTTAAAAACATGGCTTTAGAAATTACCGATGCTAACTTTGATGAGTTAGTATTAAAATCAGATAAACCGGTATTAGTTGACTTTTGGGCAGAATGGTGTGGTCCGTGTCGTATGGTAGGTCCGGTTGTAGAGGAAATTGCCAAAGAGTATGACGGTCAGGCTGTTGTAGGCAAAGTAAACGTTGATAACAATCCTGGTATTTCTATGAAATTCGGTATCCGCAATATTCCGGCATTATTATTTTTTAAAAACGGCGAAATTGTAGATAAGCAAATTGGTGCTGTGCCTAAGTCGGTATTAACCGAAAAATTAGGCAAACAACTAGCATAAGCAGTTTCCCTATAATATTATTAAAAGCGTTTCTTTAAAAGGAGACGCTTTTTTTGTTTAAATTAGTTGCAATGGCCAATCTTAACTCCAATCAGGAAATACGTCAGTTAGCAAATCTCGAACTACTTGCAAAGCAGGTAGTGGAGGGCTTTGTAACCGGATTACACCAAAGTCCCTTTCACGGCTTTTCGGTTGAGTTTGCCGAGCACAGGCTATACAATAATGGCGAATCGGTTAAGAACATTGATTGGAAGTTGTTTGCCAAAACTGATAAGCTTTTCGTTAAGCAATTTGAAGAAGAAACAAACTTACGGTGCTACCTGCTTCTGGATACATCATCCTCAATGAACTATCCGCAAAAGGAGCCAAGTAAACTTCAATTTTCTATATACGCTATAGCATCGCTTATGTACCTATTTAAAAAACAGCGTGATGCCTTTGGTTTAAGCTTATTTTCTGAAAAAATTGATTGGTTAAGTTCTGTCAAATCTACATCTACACACCTGTTTTATCTATTTGCCGAATTGCAAAAAGCATACGATCATCCTAAAACAAACGCGCAAACCAATTTATCTAATGTAATTCATCACCTGGCCGAAGAAGTGCACCAACGTTCAATGGTGATCATTTTTAGCGATATGCTTGAAAACAGCATTAATGAAGAAAAGTCACATGCTTTGTTCTCGGCGTTACAGCATCTAAAATATAACAAGCATGAGGTAATTATATTTAATGTAGCCGATAATGTAAACGAGATTGACTTCAACTTTGCTAACCGCCCACACCACTTTGTTGACATGGAAAGTGGGGAAGAGGTGAAGGTGCATCCCGGCCGTGTACGAGAAAGTTACCAGGCAGCACTCAGCAGCTACAGGCATCAGCTTCAACTAAAGTGTGCGCAGTATAAAGTTGACATTATTGACGCCAATATACATGAGGGATATAACGCCATACTTAAGGCCTATCTCATCAAACGGAATAAAGTTATTTAATTAACCGTTAATTATTTATCAAAAGCAAGGCAACAATACCCCATTTATGGTTTAAAATAAAAAACATAAAACCTTAAGCACTATAATTTGTGTAGATTATGACAACTATTAAAGCTGAATTATAATTGCATTTTCGGTTAAAGCAATTGTAATTTTGCCACCACTGTTATAAATATATACAAACCCTATATGAGACTTTCTATCGAGCGTAAGGCTGTAAAAGTAAACCCCGATTCTAAGCGTGTTATTGCCCGATTCTTTTTTAACGGTAACGAACGTTCAAAAGAAGTAATACAACGGGTTATGGATGTTCCGGAAGATCAAATTTTCGGACTTATATCGCCCTTGCTACAAGAGTACTCAAGCCGGCATCGTAATATTACGAGAGTTTTAAACCGCCACTGCGCCAAATTGAAAAACTTGTTTATTGAGCTGGGAATTGATTTTGACAGTCTGAGCGTATATCGTAAATTACTTATCGGCTCTTATTTCACCCACGAATATTCAATTGAATCCGCAGCGTTCTTTAATCCTTCCATTATAGATGATCCGGACCAAAGCGATTTGGAAGAAGGAGAGCGCCGTGTAATAATGAGTTTTAGGGCAGTAGGAGAAGGTCACATATCATCAATTACCTTCAGACGCGCGCTTTTTGACAAGCATAACAACATTACTGTATTGCCAGCGGGAAACTACATTGACGAAGCTGAGATTGTACGTAATGCAGTTTATAATAAAAAGCTGTTTTTTGAGAAGGCCATTACTACCCAAATAAATATTGACGTACTTAAAGAGCTGGAAAGCAAGCTTGATCATCATTTTGAGTATTCAAACCTTCGCCGGTTAATCCTCGATTCGCAAAAGCTTCAGGGTGATGACATGAGGAGGCTTGAGTATGACAAGGTTTTATGGCTTGCCGATTCCTATTACGAGATTGTATTTTCCTTAGATACTGATATATCTGATCGTGTTATTTTCCCAATTTCAGAGTACGAACGTAAAGGTATTGAAGATGCCCGCTTTGTAAAATTCTACAATGAAGACGGAAGCTCATCATATTACGCCACATATACCGCTTATGATGGCTCGTTGATAATGCCAAAACTACTTCAAACCAATGACTTCCTGAATTTTCGTATTATGCCTTTATACGGAGCCGGATCTCAGAATAAAAACCTGGCGTTATTTCCACGTAAAATTAATGGTAAGTATGCCATGTTATCACGTATTGATGGCTGTAACAACTACATCATGTACTCTGATAAAATCAACATATGGGAAAATCCGCAACTGCTGCAAAAGCCTAAGTTTGCATGGGAGTTTGTACAAATTGGTAATTGTGGATCACCAATTGAAACTGAAGAGGGATGGTTGATTATTAGCCATGGCGTTGGCCCTATGCGTAAATATGTATTAGGTGCCAGCCTACTTAAACTGGACGATCCATCAGTTGAAATAGGGCGTTTAAAAGAGCCATTGTTGCTACCTAACAGCGAAGAGCGCGAAGGTTACGTACCTAACGTGATTTACTCTTGTGGCTCAATAGTACATAACAATAAGCTTATATTACCTTACGGTTTGTCAGATTATTCATCATCATTTGCCGAAGTTGATTTAAAAACTTTGCTCAACAGGTTAAAATCAGATGGCGTTTAAGCCAGCAAATAACAGAATACTTTGGACTATGTCCGAACAAAAAAAGCTTACCAAATTGGTAAGCTTTTTTTGTTCGGACATAAATGATTACTGCTCCAGTATTTTGCGATAGAGTTCATAGTAGTCATCTACCATTTTCTCGCTTGAAAATTTTGATACTGCCCAATCACGGCATTCCTGCCTGTTAATTTCAGGTAGTTGAGCAACACATTCAACAGCCTCGTCAACCGTGTTAACCAGGTAGCCGGTTTCCTCGTGATTAATTAACTCAGGCATCGAGCCTTTGTTAAATGCAATAACAGGTGCACCACAAAGCATTGATTCTGCTACGCTCATGCCAAACGGCTCATTAAAATTAATTGGGTGAAGCAGGGCAGAAGCTTTACCTAATAATTTCTGACGCTCCTCAGGGCCTGCGTGTCCAACATAAACAATCTGCTCATTATCGATAAACGGTTCAACACGTTCGCGGTAATAATTTGCATCCTGAATAATCCCTGCAATCAGTAGTTTTTTACCACTTTTGCGCGCAATATCAATGGCTTCGGCTGTACCCTTATCATGATGAATACGGCCAAAATACAATAGGTAATCTTCCGCAGTTTGTATGTAACTAAAATCGGTTACATCTAAACCATTGTATACTGTTGCCAGGTAATTTAAATCAGCGCTACGGTCGGCATTACTTATAGAAACATAATGCGAAGTTGCATTATACTTTTTGTACACCGGAATTATCCGTTGTGATGAAAAGCCGTGTATAGTTGTTATAACAGGCGTTTTTATTAAACCCGAGTAGGTAAGCGGTAAAAAATCGAAATTGTTATGAATGATATCAAACCTATCGGCTTGCTCCATGAGATTGCTGATGTGAAGGCACTCAAGCACCTTGGCATCCTGCGAGCGGTCTTCTTCGTAGCCGGTTTCGCATACAGATTGCAGCTCACCAGCAGTTATAGAATCGCCGGTGGCAAAAAGGGTGACTTGTGCACCCTTTTTAACCATACCTTCGGCAATATTTGAAGCTACCTGTTCCCATGGTCCGTAATGCCTTGGTGGTGTACGCCAGGCAACGGGAGATAGAACGGCAACCCTCATTAGCAAA
Source organism: uncultured Mucilaginibacter sp. (assembly GCF_913773635.1). GTDB lineage: Bacteria > Bacteroidota > Bacteroidia > Sphingobacteriales > Sphingobacteriaceae > Mucilaginibacter. The sequence goes on along the minus strand of NZ_CAJYGQ010000006.1, from coordinate 555,426 downwards.
CTTCTATTTTTTGCCCAAATTTGTTGTACTCATATTCAAGCTCAAATGCTTTAAGCACTGTTAAATGTGATATCATATAAGCCAGTGTACTTTCGGCACCCTGATTACGATTTATACCGGTAGGCATCAAACCATCACAGCAACCTTTGGTTTCGTGGTCATATAACGGAGCACGTAATGTATTCTCGCCCAAGAACCACTTATAGCTTAAGAACATTTTTTCGATGTATTCCGGTTCACGTAATGTTTCATACGCCTGGAAGTACATTAATACCATAGCCATGGTTTCAATTGCCTGTTGGTCAAAAGTTGGGAAGGTACCTCCACGATAATACCATCCGTCATTACCTATCGGGCTTAAATAGCCGTTAGACAAGGTTAATTTGTCAAGAAATGCCATTGATTCCATTGCAATTGCTCTAACTTCTTCGTTGCTGGTTATTTCGCAAGAATGTAATAAAGCAAGCGGAAGTATAGCGTTGTCATAGGTCATAACGTCTTCAAACCAATGCCATTCAGGTGATGACGTTTTTTTATAAGCTTCAACTAAAGGTGTTGTTAAGCGAATGAGCTCATTCACCATGCCTTCGTCAGTAGGGATAGCTTTCAGGTAAAGAGATATACCAATGATGGTATTAGCCATACCACGTATGTGCTCAAGCTTTTGGAAGTGAGGATATGATCTGTGGAACAACTCCATAGCAAACTCACGGTAAGAATTGTGCGCTGCGCAGCCAATCAAATGACCTAATGCCCAAATGGTACGACCAAAAGAATCTTCAGAACCTACCTCATCCAAATAACGGCGATCGAAACTCAAGAAGTTGCGAAAGTTACCGTCATCAGTTTGCATGTAATGTATGTAGCTGAGGTATATTGGCAGCAAGTTAAGCGCTTCAGGGCTTTTGTTACGCTGATAAGCCATTAAGGCCATAATAAGCGCCCGTGAATTATCATCAAGGCAATACCCTTCTTTTAAGTTAGGTATGCCATATTTAGCATGCTGTACTATACCGGTATCATCGGTAAGGCGTAAAATGTGAGCCAGGTTAAATGCAGGCATTATCTCCGGATCAACAATGCTGTTGCGTAAAATTTTATCGCGGAAGTCATGACGGCTAACTGATTCCTGTGCAATGCGAATGTACTCTGCACCAATTACCGGCCAACGCAGATGTAAACCATATTCGTATGCATTTTGCTTAACTTCATTAAGTGCTTGCTCATTATCGAGAAGGCTGTTTACAGTTTCAGACAATGACTCGGCGTCTTTAAAATCAAATAAGCGTCCGCGGTTATCGGCTAGTAATTCAGTTGCGTGCCAGTATGGGGTGGATACTACCGCTGCACCTGAACCCACTGCGTAAGATAAGGTACCGCTTGTGATCTGAGCTTCGTTATGATAAGGCGTAACGTAAACTGTAGCTGCTGTTAAGTAATTAATCAGCTCTTCTTCGGCAACAAACTTATTGATAAAAGTTAAGTGATTTGAAACTTTAAGCTGCGCAGCCAGGCTTTTTAAATAATCACGATATTCTTCACCTGAGTGTTTAACCACACCCGGGTGAGTGTTGCCTAGCACCACATACATCGCATCGGGGTGTTTGGCTACAATTTTAGGTAAAGCCTTAATAACAACTTCCAGTCCTTTGTTACGGCTTATTAAACCAAAGGTAAGTAGTACCTTTTTATTTTTGAATGCGCTGATATTTTGTACCGGATTGTTTTCAGGTGCTTCCAAATCAGGAACACCGTGTTCGATAATCTGAATTTTCTCAGCAGGTATCTCATAAATGGTAGTCAAAAATTCAACTGCGCGCTGACTCATTACTACTATTTTGGCTGATTGTTCTGCAATCTCTCTTACTATGATACGCTGTACGTAGCTTGGTTCGCGTAATACGGTATGTAATATCGAAATCAGCGGTTTTTCCAAACGGTTTAATAACGGCAAAATATAGATACCGCTTTCGCCACCGTAAATGCCAAATTCATGTTCCATTATACATACGTCTGCCGAACTGGTATTTATAAAATTGGCGGCACGTATGTAATCTTTTTGGTGGTTTTGACGGATAACGTATTTTACTTCTTCCGGGTACTCATACTCCTGTAAATTTTCCGAATCATTTACAGCAACTACAAAGCCTCCTTGTGATAATGATTTTCGTTCAGGAAAATTAGCACTGATAGCACGCATTAGGTTTTGGTTGAACGTAGCTATACCGCACTCACGTGGCGGATAGGTGGAGATGTAGGCAATTTTCATTTTATTTTTATAGATAGATTTTTGAATTATTCAAGTTAAAAGACAGAATTCATACACTTCTGACTTAAAAAGAGGGCATCCCAACGTCCAAAATGCTGTAAATACAGCGCAAGCCCTCGTAATTAGCGAATACATGAATATATGTGCATAAACTATACCAATTAGCTTCAAAAATGGTGTTTATGATACACTAAGTTGCTTTTTAGCTCAGTGGCCGTGGTAGTAGAAGGTATATCAAAACGGTGGGGCAAAAAGCAAAGGAGAAATAAAAATTGAGGTAGGATTAAAACCTAAACATAATGATTCACAGCATTGATGATAATGCTGCACGCATCTTTAATTTGTTTATGGTTAATGGTTAGGGGGGGCGCAATACGCATTGAATTGCTGCAATGCAGAAACCAATCGGTTACAACACCATCTTCAATACACTTATCTATTATCTTTTTATTCAAATCAAAACTGTCCAGTTCAGCAGCCAGCATTAGCCCTTTACCTCTAATTTGTTTAATTACCGGATGAGTGAGCAACTGCTTAAACAAGGTTTCCTTTTCTGCAACTGTATCAATCAGGTTTTCTTCAAGTAAAACATTCAACGAGGCCAACCCCGATGCACAGCATACAGGATGACCTCCAAAGGTGGTAATGTGCCCAAGTATGGGATTATTTTTCAATGCACCCATAATGTCTGTTGATGAAACGAATGCCCCCAGTGGCATTCCACCGCCAAGCGCTTTACCCAAAACCAGTATATCAGGAATAATATTAAAATGCTCGAAAGCAAAAAGTTTACCCGTTCTGCCAAAAGCCGTTTGATTTTCATCCAATACCAGCAGTGTACCTGTTTCGTAGCACCTGTTACGTAACTTGCAAATATACTCAGCATCAGGAACCCTTATGCCAGCTTCCCCCTGTATGGTTTCAATAATCACACAAGCGGTATTCTCAGTTACGTTACAAAGGTCATCACCGTTATTAAATTCTATAAATCTTACTCCGGGTAACAGCGGCCTGTATGCTTGCTTAAACTCTTCATTCCCCATAATGCTCAAAGCACCTTGCGAGCTGCCATGATAAGCGTTATGGCAGGCAATAATTTCACTACGGCCGGTGAAGCGTTTGGCCAGCTTCATAGCCCCTTCAATTGCTTCCGCACCCGAATTAGTAAAGTATACAGACTGCAATGCTTCCGGCAGTAAAGAAGCAAGCTTTTCGGCAAAACGCACCTGTGGGGTTTGCACGTACTCACCATAAACCATCAGGTGCATATATTTATCAAGCTGATCTTTTATGGCGTTAATTACCTGCGGATTTCTGTGTCCTATGTTGCTAACGCCTATACCAGAGATTAAATCAATCCACGCCTTACCTTCATGGTTGTACATGTATATACCCTCGGCACGCTCAAACTCCAGGCATAAAGGAAAATCGGTAGTTTGAGCATTATTATTAAGAAAGAGCTGGCGTAGCGTTAACATGTTACAAAAATACAAATTACAATCTGGTAAGCTGACATCGTGCCAATACTGAATAGCGTAAAGCCTGTATTCACTGTATCACAACCGAACAACTGTTGTTGCACAAACGAACAATGGCCATTAGGTGAATCAATAAAAACCGTTGATTATAAGCACATTATGATAGTGGTACAAAAATCTCCTTTAAGAATTAGTTAGCGGGCGAAATTTACTGGCACTGTTATAATTTTACATCCATGTTATCACTTAAACAAGTATCTAAATACTACAATACGGGCGGCAATAAAACCTATGTACTAAACAAGGTAGACCTTGATATTGACCAGGGCGAATTTGTATCCATCATGGGCCCCTCCGGGTCAGGAAAGTCAACACTACTTAATATTATAGGTATGCTCGACCAGCCCTCTGAAGGTTATCAATACTTTTTAAATGAGCCGGTTCATCAGCTTAAAGAGAAACAACGCTCAATGCTCTATAAACAAAATATTGGCTTTGTATTTCAAGCCTATCACTTAATTGATGAGCTAACTGTTTACGAAAACATTGAAACTCCGCTTTTATATCAGGATGTAAAAAGCGCCGAGCGCAAGGCATTGGTGGCGGATGCTTTAGATAAATTTAATATAGTTGGGAAGAAAGACCTTTTCCCGGCACAGTTATCAGGTGGACAGCAACAACTGGTAGGTATTGCACGTGCGCTCATAGCCAAACCAAAATTGCTTCTTGCTGATGAACCTACCGGAAACCTCAACTCAAAGCAAGGGGAAGAGATTATGGATCTGTTTAAAAAATTGAATAAAGAAGAAGGCGTAACTATTATACAGGTAACCCACTCTGAAAAAAATGCCGGTTATGGTTCACGCATTATCAATCTTCTTGATGGTAAAATTGACTCAACTTTGAACCTGTGATGAGTAAAATGCGTTTTTTGTTTTTATTCTTATTCGTAGGGATTTCCTGTGTTTACAGCCAAACGCCCGACAGCACGCTAAACCTTCAGCAATGTATTGAAATTGCTATTCAAAATAACCTTACTGTTAAACGCAGTGAGCTGGAAATGGAACGTGGCCGTGTTTACTGGCAGCAGCAGCGCGCTTATTTATTGCCAACCTTTAACGGCAGTGTTAACCACGGTTTAAGTACGGGCCGGAGCCTCGATCCCTTCACCAACACTTATTTGAACCAGCAAATTACATCGGCCGATTATAGCGCCAACGCCAACTTAATTCTTTTTAACGGCATGACTATTCAAAATAGCATACGCCAAACATCACTTGCCTACCAGGCAGGTAAAATGGATTTTGAACAGGCAAAAAACGACATTACCCTCAATGTAATTACAACTTATTTGCAGGCCATAAATAACAGCGATTTACTAACGCTCGCAAACAATCAGTTGGAGGTATCGAAGCAACAAGTGCAAAGGTTGCAGGTTATGAAAGATAATGGTGCAGTAAAGCCTTCTGACTATTTTGATGTACGCGGCCAGCAGTCTACCGATCAGTTATCGGTAATAAACGCTAATAATGCGTTTGAAGCCTCAAAGCTGAACTTACTCATGTTGATGAACGTGCCATTCTCCAAAAACATAAAATTGCAACGAATTGATGCTACGCAGCTGCCATTAAGCAAATTCAGTGAAACAGCAGACGACGTTTACAGCTCAGCACTCTCAAATTTGCCTACGGTAAAGGCCACTGCGTTACGCAGGCAGAGCGCCGAAAAAAAGGTAAAGGCTACAAAAGGATTAATGTATCCAACGCTTTCGTTATTTGGTGGCGTAGCTACCCGGTATTCAAGTGCTGCACGTCGTTCGGTACTTGTTGATTCGACGGAGATAAACACGGGTAGCTTCATAAAAACGCCAACTGGCAACCAACCGGTATATGCTTTTAACCAAAACTATACTAATGAGCGCCTTGGCTATTACAATCAATTCAAAAACAACTACACAACACAGGTTGGCATCGGATTGCAAATTCCAATTCTAAATGCTTTTCAAAGTCGTAACAGGGTAGCTTTAGCAAAAATTGATTTATCAGAAGCACGTTACGTTGAAGAAAATACCCGTATCCAGCTGAAGCAAAATGTTGAACAGGCCTATTTAAACATGACATCGGCGTACGACAGACTGCAGATTTTAAATGAGCAGGTTGATGCATTCAAAGAATCATTTCGTACGGCTACAATTAGGTTTAATGAGGGAGCGTTAACTTCAGTAGATTACATTGTATCAAAAAATAATTTAGACAGGGCTAACAACAACCTTATCAATGCCCGTTACGATTATTATATACGGACAAAAATACTGGCTTATTACCGCGGCAATCTTAGCTTTTAAGCAAGTTGAAAGGTGTAGATAAATTTTTATAGCACAAAAGTTAACAAACATTGTTAACGCTATAATCATACACTACACTACTATGAAGAAACTTTTTTATATGATCATTGGAGCATTGGGCATTGTTGCATCAGCAAAAGCTCAAACTGTTCCACTGATGCCTAACGTTAATATAGGCATTAAAGGCGGTGTAAACTTATCTGCATTTTCTACCGAGAAAACTCTAAGTGCCGATAACAGGGCAGGATATCTCGCAGGTATATGGGGCCGTATAGGTATTGGCGGGCTTCATTTCCAGCCGGAGTTATATTACACATCAAAGAACGTAAAATTTTACGATTCTGGTGCCCGTGCCGAAAACACTGCGAAATTCAGAAGCATTGACCTTCCTTTATTAATTGGTAAGCGTTTTGGCTTAATGGGAGTTGGTACGCGTTTTAACACAGGACCGTTGGTATCATTTGCAGTAAGTCATGACCAAAGCGTAGGTGATGCTTTCAGTAATGCTAGCCGCCTGCGTGTTAAGGACCAAAATTACGCTTGGCAGTTTGGTGCCGGACTTGACGTTTCACGCTTATCACTTGATTTACGTTATGAGTTGGGCTTAAACAAAGTAAAAAACGGCGAAGGTAATGCGGATGTAAGATTGAATATGTTCAATTTCACTGTTGGCTATCGCTTATTTGCTATGTAAGGCATACCAAATCACTAAAAAACAAAGGCATCACTATTAGTTAGCGATGCCTTTGTTTTTATATAACACTGTCATTAAGCGTGTTTTATAGCATGCTCTAAAGCCGCGTTATGCTTGTACCTGAACACAAAAGGAAATATAATAGCAATGATGAGCGCGTAAGCTGCAAAAGTTAACCAGATGCCTTGCCAGTCTTTAGTTTTATCGGCAAGTGTAAAATAGTGATCAATGAGGTAACCACTGGCAAAGCTACCAAACAGGGCGCCAAAGCCGTTTACCATCATCATAAACAAGCCCTGCGCGCTACCACGTATAGCTGGTGTAGTTTGCGTTTCAACAAATAATGATCCAGAGATATTGAAAAAGTCGAAAGCCATACCGTATACAATGCACGATAACACAATCATCCATAAACCGTCTGCAGGATTACCAAAAGCAAATAGCCCAAAACGCAATACCCATGCAAGCATACTAAACAGCATTACGTATTTGATGCCAAACTTTCGAAGGAAGAAGGGAATAGCTAATATGAACAACGTCTCAGATATTTGAGAAATTGACATGATGATAGCTGGGTAACGCACAGCAATAGCATCTTTATAAGCATCTACCTTTTCAAAGTCATGTAAAAAAGTATCACCATAAGCATTGGTTAATTGAAGTGCTGCACCCAGCAACATTGAAAAAGCAAAAAATATGGCAAAGCGTGGAGTCCTGAACAAGGCAAAGGCATTGAGTCCTAACCTTTCGGTAAATGAGCGCTTCTCACTTAGTCTTAATTGCGGCGGACATTTAGGCAAGCTGAATGAGTACAAGCCTAGGGCCAGGGCAACTCCCGAAGCGATGTAAAACTGATTTGCCGATGTTTCATTGTGTGTCAGGCTCACCGTCCATAACGCGGCTATGAAGCCAATAGTGCCCCAAATGCGAATGGGTGGGTAGTCTTTAACCACATCAAGATTGCTGCCCTTAAGTGCAGAATAAGCCACAGTGATGGATAATGACAACGTTGGCATGTAAAAGATCATGTTGAGCAACATAACCCAAAAGAATGTAGATGGGTCGCCAACTAATGGCAGGCAAAGCAATGTTAGTGCGCCGCCTATATGCATGATCCCGTAAAGCTTTTCGGCGTTAATAAAACGATCTGAAATTATACCTGTGAGGGCAGGCATAATTATAGCCGATATGCCCATGGTTGAAAATATTGCACCAAACTGTGCACCCGACCACTGTTTGTTTTGAAACCAATATGCACCAATGGTGAGCAGCCACGCTCCCCATATAAAAAACTGCATAAAATTCATCAGTATTAAGCGTGACTTAATATTCATAAAAGCACGAAGAGTTTAATCGGGTAATAATAGTTTTAATTAAAGGGGAAAAGTAGATAAATATTGCGATATGAAAAAGATTTTCGCGTAAGAAAACTGCAATATTATCGCACATGGCAACTTATCAATCCACGAGGAAGTTATTGCCACAAGAGCAATAAATAAACCTTATGCAGTATAATTTAAGATGCTTTGCGCTTATTAAGTTCATCTCTGATTTTTGCCGCCTTTTCGTATGCTTCTTCATTAAGTGCATCTTTAAGCAGGTTTTTTAATTCATCAGTACTTAGTGATGTATAATTGTTTACACTACCTGCAGCTGCTTGCTTTTCTTCACCGGGTTCGCTCAGATTTTCCAAATAAACAAAATCGTTACCTTCAATTACAATACCCGCGGTGGATAATATAAACTCATGTGTATAAATGGGGCATGAAAATCTAACAGCCATTGCAATAGCATCTGAGGTACGCGCGTCAATTTCGGTTGTTTTTTTGCCGTCAGAGCAAATAAGTTTGGCATAAAAAATCCCGTCAACCAGGTTGTAAATAATTACTTCCTGGATGTTGATGCTGTAAGCCTGCGCAAAACTTTTGAATAAATCATGGGTGAGCGGGCGGCTGGGCGTCATTTTTTCAATTTCAATGGCAATTGCCTGCGCCTCAAAGCTGCCTATTATTATGGGCAACCGGCGACGGCCGCTAACTTCGCCTAAAACTAAAGCATATGCACCCGATTGTGTTTGGCTGTAAGATAAACCAACAATATCGAGCTTTATTTTTTTCATGTTATTACCCATCACAACTTAACCTTTAACGGCTGTATAGCATATTTTATGCCGTACTAACTGTTTGCTACTATAATCCCTTAAACCTGTTAAGCCCGGGTTTGTTGCAGAAAAGGCAATTTTATATGCCCGCACAAACGTGATAACTGTTACAAGGTTGATGCTATAGCCGCCAAACATTACATTTGCACAGCAGGCAGCATAATTTTGCGGCCTTATTGGCAAAAGTACACAAAAAACACACAGTTTAAAATGCAGGCTAACCGCTTACAAAAACTGCTCGAATTTTTACAAAGCGAGCCTAATGACGAGTTTGTTCAATATGCTTTAGCAACTGAATATTTAAAACTCAAAGACACTGATAATGCCCTTAAGTATTTTGAAGGACTGGTTAATAATCATCCCAACTATAGCGGCACCTATTACCATTTGGGTAAGCTATATGAACAGTTGAACCGCAAGGAAGATGCATTGAGAACCTATCAGCAAGGCATGCAAATAACCCGTCAAAAACGAGATAATCATGCGCTGTCGGAACTACAATCTGCGTATAACCAGGCTTCAGGTTTATATGACGACGATGATGATGACTATTAGCAACCTGAGTTGGCAAACGGAGATCATTTTTAACAATCAATAAAGCTTATTCTACTGGTAATCATCCGTTACTTAAACAATTATTCCATTAACAACACTCCCGTCCATTGAAAAACCGCCAGCTGCTTTTTCTTCGCGATACTTTGGTTTACACCTTCAGTACATTTGGCGGGCCGCAGGCGCATGTAGCTATATTGCTGCGTGATTTTGTAGAAAAGAGAAAGTATGTTACGGAAGCAGAGCTGATGGAGTTGAGTGCTTTATCGCAAATTTTGCCCGGACCATCGTCAACCCAAACGCTCGTTGGCGTTGCCTGGAAGGTAGGAGGGTTGCGGCTGGCCTTGTTAACTTTTTTAATTTGGGTTTTGCCTTCAGCAGCTATTATGTGCCTGGCTGCAATAGGTTACAAAACCTTTGCCTCTACAGGAAAAATAAATGACATTTTACATTTCATACGGCCTGCCGCCGTTGGTATTGTTGCTTATGCTGCTGTAACATTTGCGCAAAAGATAGTCAATAGCAGGGTAAGCGCTTACCTGGCAACGGGCTCATTAATAGCGACACTTATACTGCAAAACCCTTATGCGTTTCCGCTACTGATTTTGCTTGGCGGCATCATATCATCAGCATTCGAAACACAACCTGTGGAAGACGCCATAAGGGTTAAGTTGTTTTCAAATGTAAACCCCAAAAAGGTAGGTTACTTTATTGGCATACTATTATTCTTTGGCGCACTGGGTGCGTTGATCAACAGAACTTCACCGTTTAGTTTGCCAGTACGTTTGTTTGAAAACTTTTATCGTAACGGTATTCTGATTTTCGGCGGTGGGCAAGTATTGGTACCGTTGATGTATACCGAATTTGTTGAATTAAAGCATTACTTAAGCAATGCTGAATTCTTGTCGGGGTACGCACTTCAACAGGCCTTACCGGGACCAACCTTTTCATTTACTTCATTTGTTGGAGCAATTACTTTAGGTAACAAGGGCTATGGAATTGCTGGTGAGGTTATTGGTAGTATAGTAGCCGTTATCGGCATCAACTTGCCAGGCTTAATTTTAATACTTTTTATAGTTCCGTTTTGGGAAGATTTGAAAAAGATTACACGCATTAAAAACTCGCTCAGTGGTATAAATGCCGTAGCAGTAGGCTTTATGGCTACCGCACTAATCCTGTTGGTAGCACCTTTCGGTACCGATTGGATGTCTTACCTTATTATGATTTGCACTTTCTGTCTCCTGTACTTTACTAAAATAAAAACGCCTGTCGTTATTTTGGCAGGCGTTGTATTAGGATTGTTAATTTAATTTATTTAAAAAGGAGCTTCATCATCCATGTCATCCATACGGGAAGGCCTGATTATAATGTTGCCCGGATTACTGTCAAAACCCTGTGATGGGGATAAGCCAGAGAATGCATTTCCGCCGCCGCCACCCGGTGGAAGATAATTGTCCATGCTGGTTTCCAAATCGGCAAACTTAACATACTTGCCCACAAACTTAAGCCTTACAGTACCGGTTTCACCATTACGGTGCTTGGCTATAATAACTTCACCAACCCCTTTAGTTGGGTTGTTGTCTTCGTCAAACTCCAAACCGTAGTATTCCGGACGATAAAGGAATAGCACCATATCGGCATCCTGCTCAATAGAGCCCGACTCACGTAAGTCAGACAACATTGGACGCTTTGATCCACCTGGACGGCTCTCAACTGCCCGGCTCAACTGCGAAAGCGCAATTACCGGCACTTGTAGTTCTTTGGCTACCATTTTAAGGGCACGAGATATACTACCAATTTCCTGCTCACGGTTACCTCCGCCTTTACCGTCAACCTTACCCGTCATCAACTGCAAATAGTCGATGATGATTAATTGAATATCATGTTGTGATTTTAAACGACGGCATTTTGCGCGGAACTCAAATATATTTAAGCCCGGTGTGTCATCAATAATAAGAGGGGCTGCCTCTAAGCGGCCAATTTTAGAGTGAATCTGTTGCCATTCCCACTCCTCCATTTTACCTTTTCTGATTTTTTCCTGCTCAATTTCCGCCTCGCCCGATATCAAACGGTTAACCAACTGAACCGACGACATCTCCAAAGAAAACACTACTACAGGTTTATTAAAATCAACGGCGGCATTACGTGCACAGCTTAATACAAACGCCGTTTTACCCATTGCCGGGCGGGCAGCAATAATAACCAAATCTGATTTTTGCCAGCCCGATGTCATGCGGTCTAGGTCAGTGAAGCCCGTACCTATACCTGTAAGCCCGTCAGTCTTATTTTTGAGCTCCTCAATTTCCTTTAAGGTCTCCTGCATCAAATCATCCATTTTACGCGAGTCGCGCCTTAGGTTGTTTTGAGCTATATCGAAAAGGTTTTTTTCCGCACGGTCTAATAGTTCAAGAATGTCCGTAGTATCTTCATACGCAAGGTTAATGGTATCTGTTGATATACGTATTAGCTCGCGTTGAATATATTTTTGAATAATTATACGGGCGTGGTATTCAATGTTAGCCGCCGAAGCTACACGGTTGGTAAGTTCAGTAATGTAAAATGCACCACCTACCATTTCAAGCTCACCCTGCATGCGCAGTTGTGCGGTAACAGTCAAAATATCAACAGGTGATGTTTTTTCGAAAAGTATACGAATGGCGTTGAAGATTTTTTGATGCGATTCAACATAGAACACCTCCGGCTTCAACACGTCAATAACCGAAGACAATGCATCTTTTTCTAACATCAGCGCGCCAAGTACAGCCTCCTCTAAATCACGGGCCTGAGGGGGCAGCTTACCAGCGAGCATGTTACTTGCAGCATAAGTTTTACTGCGACGATCATTGCCTGTACGGTTGTTATTTTCAAATATCATTATGGGTTTCTCCAGAAATAGTGGGGGAGCAAAAATATACAAAATAGAGGTGGTGGCTTAACACTAATTTGCTTTAATTACTCACTAGCGCTGTTGAAAAGTTTTTAACGGCTTAGTGTTCAAATTATTCACACCAATTTTGTATTGATTATGTAAACCATCTGCTCTTATTTACATAGAACGCATTTTGCCCGTAATAATGTGTACTTTTGGCATCTTATTTTTATAAAAACATGGCAGACAATTATCCACCCCGGCGCAGTAACAACGCGCAATTTATTTTTGGCATAAGGGCTATTATTGAGGCCATTGTATCGGGAAAGGATATTGAAGCGCTTTACATACAGCGCGGATTAACCGGTCAGCTTTATCAGGAGCTTAAGGAAACTGTAGCTGAATATCAGCTTACGGCTCAATTTGTTCCGGTAGAGAAACTGAACCGCATGACCACTAAAAATCATCAGGGTGCGGTAGCTGTAATTTCGCCAATTACCTATCAACGGATTGAAAACATTATACCTGAAATTTATGAAAAAGGTGAGGTGCCGCTTATATTGGTGCTGGATAGCATAACCGATGTGCGCAACATGGGAGCTATAGCGCGTACAGCGGAATGTGCCGGTGTGCATGCCATATTAATACCAGCTAAGGGTTCGGCGCAAATTAATGCCGATGGTGTTAAAACATCAGCAGGCGCACTTTACAAAATACCTGTTTGCCGCCACGAAAATTTTGTGCAAACTGTACGTTTTTTACAGGAGTCGGGTTTACAACTGGTATGTTGTACCGAAAAAACCAACGATTACCTTTACAAGCCCGATTACACTGTGCCTACAGCTGTAATAATGGGCTCGGAAGAAGATGGTATAAGAAATGATATAATCAGGATTTCAGACCATCTGGCCAAAATTCCAATGTTTGGCGAAATTGAATCGCTCAACGTTTCTGTATCTGCAGGAATTATATTGTACGAGGCAGTAAGACAAAGAACGGCTGGACAATAAAAAAAAAGCCCCTGGTATTAAAATAACAGGGGCTTTTTCATCTATGAAATATAAAGATCACGCCATCTTTTCCGCTCTGTTTTCTACTGATAATTTACCGTTCCCTTCAACCAAGAACACAACCAAACCAATCAGTACAGATACTGACAGCCAGAACTCGGCATAAGGCCTAAAAATATGCTGACTAAGGTTTACAAAAACTACCGCAACAACCAGAATTGGCAGGTTTAACAAACAAAACATGCGGGTGTTAGAGCCGAGGGCTATGAAAAAGCCCCCAAAAACGTGTAACAGAATAATAAGATGCGCAACAATACTTAACGATAGTGCCATTGGCAGTCCCGATTCGGTCATTAAGGATGTAAAGGCGTGAAGATTAAGCATAAAAGATATGCCTTTCCAAACCAGCACAATACCTAAAATTATACGAAACAGATCTAACCACTTTGGATGATTCTGATCACCCCAAAGTTGAATGCGGGAAATAAATTTCATAATGTTTATAATTGGTATACTAATATAACGCAATTACAGCTTAATTTGTTACTTCAGACAGGCTTAATAAGCTGTTTGTTAAACAATTACGATAGTTATAACAACTTTCATTTTAAGTAGATAAAATTTCAATGAATACACTATCAACCAATAATTTTTTTAAACGCAGGGTACTTTTGTGCTTTCTAATAGCAATTTGCCTTACTTCATTTTCACAGGCTCAGATAACTAATTACAAAACAAAATTTGCTAAAGGCGCTGACATTAGCTGGTTGCCGCAAATGGAAGCCACCGGATTTAAGTTTTACAACACAGCAGGTAAAGAAGAAGACTGCTTTAAAATTTTAAAGGATAAAGAAATTAATACCATTAGGCTACGAACGTGGGTTAATCCAAGCAACGATAAAGCAAGTGGCCACTGTAGTAAAGAGGAAACGGTTGCCATGGCCGTAAGAGCAAAGAAATGGGGAATGCGCATAATGATTGATTTTCATTATAGTGATACCTGGGCTGATCCGGGTAAGCAGGTTAAACCCAAGGCCTGGGAAGGGCATGACTTTAATACCTTGCTTGATGATGTTTACAGCTATACTGAAGATGTAATGCAAGCTTTGGTAAATGCGGGAGTTTATCCTGAGTGGGTGCAGGTTGGCAATGAAACGCCGGGTGGTATGATCTATCCGGAAGGAATCACAAACAACTGGCCACAATTAGCCCAATTAATTAACAAAGGATACGACGCAATAAAAAAGGTGTGCTCAAAAAGTAAAGTCATCCTGCATCTAGACCGAGGAAATGACAATGCTCGCTTTAGGAACTGGTTTGACAAAGCGACGTTGCATGGTGCCAAATTTGATGTGATTGGTATGTCTTATTACCCTTACTGGTTAAAAGGTAAACCTGATTATACACTATCCATAGATGATTTAGGCAAAAATTTGAATGACATGGCACAACGGTATAACAAAGAGGTAATGATTGTTGAGGTAGGAGGAGAGGCCAATAAGCCCCATAATACCTATGGCATGCTCATAGCCGTACAACAAAAGGTAAAGCAGGTACCTAACGGCAAAGGGCTTGGCGTTCTGTACTGGGAACCGCAAGGCGCAGCATCATGGAGCCACTATGCGTTAAGTGCATGGGGAGACGATGGTAAGCCAACCAAAGCACTTGATGCATTCCTCAAATAGAATTTGTAACAGGTCTATTTAAACCGAGCAAGCCAATTTTTAACAACCATTTTAAAAAGAAGGTATGCCTCAACAAGCGGACCTGTTAACTTACTATAGGTATTTTAAAACAAAATGTAGATCCTTTTCCAAATTCACTTTCAACCCATATGTTGCCGTTGTGACGAGACACGATTTCTGAACAAAGGTATAAACCAATTCCAAAGCCGGAAATTGCAGTCATATGGTCTCCCTTTACGCGATAATACCGGTCAAACAACCTTTGCTGATCTTCGGGTTTTACACCCATACCGGCATCTGTAACGCACACCTCGGCAAAATTATCTTTGGTTACGCAGGCAATTTGTATTGTACTGCCTTGCGGTGAATATTTTACCGCATTACTTATTAAATTATTAATAACCTGACCAATTTTATCACGATCGGCAATTACAGGAGTATACTCTACAGGTGCGAACAAAACTTTGTGGCTACTGATTGTAGTTAACGATTCATCTTCAACCTCTTTAACCAGCTCGGCCATATCAAAAAACTGCTTGTCAATATGAATCTTGCCCGACTCGAATCTTGACACATTCAAAAATCCATTGATGATGACAGTCATCTTTTTGATTTGGTTGGCAACCTTATCTAATGCGCCGGCAGTAAAAACGTCCTGATTTTTAACCGAACGGCCTTGCAGCATCTGGATGTAAGCGTTGACCGAGGTGAGCGGAGTTTTTAACTCATGACTAACCATGCCTATAAAATCATTTTTACGCTGTTCATCCTGCTTGCGTTCAGTAATATCCAACAACATTCCGTTAAGACTTTCGGGCTTGCCGTCTGCATTAAAGCGAGCTTTACCTTTAGCTTTAACTATGCGTGGTATATTTGTATTCGGATTGATAATAGTATACTCTATATCATAATTTCCATCAGAAGCCGGATTCAGCGCGTTAGCTATTGCATCGTTAACAAACCTGCGGTCTTCATCGGCAATTACATTTGTAGCTAGCTCCAGGCAAATATGTTCATCTGGCCCTAAGCCAAACCACTTCTTTAATATTTCATTACCTGAAAAAAGATTGGATTGGGGATTATAATAGAAAGCTCCGAGATCACCTGCATCAATAGCCAAGCTAAACATTTCCTGCATATGCTGTGCTTCGCGGCGCTCTTTAACGGCCTCAGTAATATCTTCAAGTATAATCAATACCCCATCAATTATGCCTGATGAATCTTTCAAAGCCTCGTATACTGAATTTACTATAGCTTCCCGTGTTCCGTCGCCGTCCCTAAGCATTACTCGAAACTCACGGTTTACCTGGCGTTCACCGGTTCTGTAAACGTTATCCAGCCAGCCAAACACCGGCTGCCCTTCCAGTTCGGGGCGTGCTTGCCTATGCGGACGATCAATTACTTCTTCAAGCTTTCGTCCCCATATATTGAGGATAGCTTCATTTGCAATTTCAATGACATGATCAGGGCCCCGCAAAACACACATACCTACAGGGGCCTGCTCTAACACGTCGCGTAAACGGGCCCTGCTTTCGTTAAGATTATTGTTTGATTCTAAAAGCTGCGATTGTGTATCGGCCAGCTCCTCATTGGTAGCTCGTAGTTCTTCGTTTATTGATGCCTGCTCTTCGTTAATTGCATATAACTCTTCATTGGCATCTTGCAAACGGCTTTCACTTTGTTCCAGCTGTACTCTTGAGTTTACTTCTTCGGTTATGTCAGTTACTGTTCCAATGAACCGTTGCGGCTTATCAGCAGCATCAAAATGAACCTGGCCAATGGCATGCACCCAGCGTATAAGTCCATCTTCGGCACCCACTGTGCGATATTTTACGTTATACTTGCCGCCGGTTTTTTGTTTGTCATAGGCTTCGTTTACAGCATTAACCGTATGCTCATGATCATCAGGATGTAATCCGTTTACAAAGTCTGAAGAGTAAGTAACCTTTTGTTTGGGGGATACACCGAACAATTCTTTACAGCGCTCATCCCAAATGAGTACGTCATGAGTTACATCTAAATCAAATATTCCCACACCACCGGCCTGCTTTGCCATAGCCAGTTGCTCAAGCGAATTACGATTCTCTTCGCTTATAGCAGCTAATTCCTCGTTTAGTGAGCGTAATTCTTCGTTATTTGCGGTAAGCTCTTCAACTAACTGCTGTTCATTCTCAATACGCTCCCTTATTTCCTGCCAGTACTTTTGTTGCTGCGTAACATCGGTAGCTGTATGGAGTATGCATAAAGTGCTTCCATCATCTTTCTTGATGGCCTTATATTCAAAATCAAATAGAGAGCGCTTAAGTTCTCCATCAATCAGTAAATCGGCAGGCATACATTCCGCTACGTATGTTTCGCCTGTACGCCAAACATTTTGCAATAAAGCAGTAAATGGCTGTCCTTTTATTTCCGGTATAGCTTCTTCAAAAGTTTTTCCAATTATACTCCTGTCCTTACCCCAAATGCGGAGCATTGAATCATTAACAAAACGTATATGGAGATCCTCGGAATTATAAATAGCGGTAGCCTTTTTACTTTGCGCTAATACCTGCAAAACTGCAGAATCATCTAGCGTGGGCTTTATATTATCAGTCATTAATAATGCAACGGTGTATAGCTAACAAAAATATGATACTTTTTTAAAAAGGGAAAGGAGTATTTCACAACGCCTGCGCACAAACTGTAGTTGTAAACTTATTTAAAAATCGTGCTTATTTAAAGCGGCCAGCAAATCATCCAGGAAACTTTTTTGACGCTCGTTAATTTTTAAACAAGCATTCTCGTAACTGAACCATCCAGCCCTGTCAATTTCGGGTATAGTTATATACTTACCTGATTTGTAAGGGTACTCCATATCGAAGGTATTGCTTACAATTTTGTCTTGGTTTACATCTGCTTCAACAGCCCAGCAACTAACAACTTTGCCGCCTTTTTGCTTAATTGGTGTAAGCGCTATAAAGTTATCACCATTCACTGGCAAGCCGGTTTCTTCCTCAAATTCACGTTTAGCTGCACTCAGCGCATCTTCGCTGCTATCATATTCACCTTTTGGTATACTCCAAACGCCCGCATCTTTACCCTTAAAGTAAGGGCCGCCAGGATGAACCAAAAAAAACTGAAGCTCGCTATCACGCTTTCGGTACAATAACAATCCTGAGCTTTGTTTTGGCATTTATAAAGTTGACTTGGATATGGTTAATGCACTACAAACAGCTCAAACCTGTTTAAAGTTTTAAAACGAAAGGGGTGATGCGATAAAGAAGTTATCATCGCAGAACTTACTCAAATAACATCATTAAAAATCCTTCTAAAAGAAATGTTACAAAAGTAAACCCGTTTATATTCGACCTATCCTTATAATGTGCTTGTTGACAAATTGTTATAAGTAAACGAGTTTCACATATTTTATACGCTGAATATAAGTACCCTTCAAGTGTTAAAAATACAAATTGATATTCATAACAGCCGTTAAATTAATCTATGTTCCAAAGAATGCAAAGATCAATTGAACCTGCTTCAGTTGATAATAAAATAAACAATTGCATTTCCTTTAGGTTTAGATTAAGCTACTTGGTGTCGAGGGCATCCAATGTGTTGATAAATCGGACCATCAGCTTCGAATAAACTGTCATTAACCAGTTGTGCATTATGAAAAAAGAATCAGGGGAACCAAAATTCAGTACCAAAACATCGCCTAAAGAACAGCCGGCATTGCTGGAGTTATTTACAGACGGAATCAAAGACATTTACTGGGCCGAGAACCATCTGGTTAAAATTTTGCCTAAGATGATTGCAGCAGCAACATCAAAAGCGCTTGCTCAAGGAATAACAGATCACCTGGAAGAAACCAGAACGCATGTATCACGCCTTGAACAGGTGTTTGAATTGCTGGGCGAAAAAGTGCAGGCACAAAAATGCGATGCGATGGAAGGCCTGGCTAAAGAAGGCGAAGGCATTATTGAAAGCACCGAAGCCGGTACGGCAACACGAGACGTTGGAATTATTCTGGCCTCCCAAAAAGTGGAGCACTATGAAATCGCTACTTACGGCGGATTACATCAACTCGCCATCACGCTTGGTCTGGAAGACGTTGCAGGTATTTTAGCCGAAACATTAGCGGAAGAGAAAGCCGCAGACAAAAAATTAACCCAAGTAGCCGAAAGCGATATTAACTACAGCGCAGCAACTCAAGAATAACATGGCAAAGAAACCATCACCTAAAATGGGTACTGAGGCTGCTATTGACAAACAACTGGCACCACAACCTGAAAATACAAAAACACAAAGTCTTGCTCCGCATACGGCAGATGCTGCTGGTGAGCAAATGAATACAAATACCGGGTTACCGATAAACGACGATCAAAATTCGCTAAAAGCAGGAGACCGCGGCCCGTCTTTACTGGAAGATTTTCTCTTCCGCGAAAAAATGACTCATTTTGATCATGAACGTATACCGGAAAGAGTAGTACATGCGCGCGGTTCGGGAGCGCATGGCGTATTTAAGTTATATAAGCCTTTGGCTGAATATACAAAAGCCGCTTTCCTGAACGATACAGAGGTAGAAACGCCGGTGTTTGTTCGTTTTTCAACAGTAGCAGGCTCAAGAGGTTCAACAGACCTTGCGCGCGATGTGCGGGGTTTTGCTGCAAAGTTTTATACTACCGAGGGTAATTTTGACTTGGTTGGTAATAACATGCCCGTCTTTTTTATTCAGGATGCAATCAAATTTCCAGACCTAATACACGCTGTTAAACCGGAACCTGATAATGAAATTCCACAAGCGGCTTCTGCACATGACACCTTTTGGGATTTTATCTCGCTGATGCCGGAATCGGCACACATGATCATGTGGGCGATGAGTGACCGTGCCATCCCGCGCAGCTATCGCATGATGGAGGGTTTTGGTGTGCATACATTCCGCCTGATTAATGCCGAGGGCAAGGCCAGTTTTGTTAAATTTCATTGGAAGCCCTTGTTGGGTGTACATTCTGTAGCTTGGGACGAAGCACAAAATATTTCAGGAAAAGACCCGGACTTTCATCGCAGAGATCTATGGGATGCTATTGAAAGTGGTAATTTCCCTGAGTATGAGTTAGGCTTACAAATTATTCCGGAGGAGGATGAATTCAAATATGACTTTGACTTGCTGGATTCAACCAAATTGGTGCCCGAAGAATTAGTACCGGTGCAGCGTGTAGGTAAACTGACTCTGAACCGTAATCCGGATAACTTCTTTGCAGAGACCGAGCAGATTGCTTATCACATTGGCCACGTAGTTCCGGGTATTGATTTTACCAACGATCCGTTATTACAAGGTCGTCTGTTCTCTTATACCGATACGCAGTTGACCCGTTTAGGCGGACCAAACTTCCAAGAGATACCGATTAACCGGCCGATAGTACCGGTACATAATAACCAGCGCGACGGGTTTATGCGACAAACTATAAACCGTGGTAAAACCAGTTATAATCCGAATTCAATCAGCGGCAACGATCCTCAGCAAGTTAAAGAAGCCGCAGGAGGGTTTGTAAGCTACCGCGAACGCATCGAGGCCCGCAAGGAACGCCTGCGCAATAAAAGTTTCTTTGACCATTTTAGTCAGGCCAGATTGTTCTTCAACAGTCAGTCTGACCCGGAAAAAAATCACATTGTAGACGCGCTTACTTTTGAATTAGGAAAAGTCAAAACCATCGCCATCCGCGAGCGGATGCTGGGCATCCTTGTACAGATTGACAAGGGCCTGGCCACCCAAGTGGCTTACGGCTTAGGATTACACTTGCCTGAGATATTGCCAACCAACCAAAGTATTCCGGCTGACGGCAATCCGGCAGATTACCAATCGGTACAAGTAGACGGCGCTCTGGCCAAATCGGAAGCACTAAGTATGGCTGGTACGGTTAAAGATTCTATTAAAAGCCGCAAAATTGCTTTGCTTGCTGCTGATGGCGCAGATGCAAACTCCGTTAAAGCAGTAAAAGACGCGCTTATTGCGGAAGGAGCCACTGTTGAGGTAATTGCACCGCGCCAAGGTTTTATAACAGCTGAGGATGACTCAAAAATAGAAGTGGATCAAAGCTTTTTAACCGCTGCTTCCGTACTGTTTGATGCTGTATATGTGGCTGGTGGTACTAACGCTGTAGCTACCTTGGAAGCTGAAGCCAACGCCGTACACTTTTTAAATGAGGCGTTTAAGCACTGTAAACCTATAGCAGCGGCGGAGGAAGCCATGCAAGTGATTAATGCCACCTATTTCAGCAAGAAGCTTCCGCCTGATTTTTCTGAAGAGGCTGTATTAAGTGAAGGGATACTCGTAGGAAGAGTAGATAAAAATTTTACAAGGCTTTTAATTAAAATGATTGCACAACATCGTTTTTGGGAGCGTGAAAAACCAAGATTGATTCCTGCTTAACATATTCTGCATTAATGAGTGAATTAATTCAACCCATTATCAACGCCGCCCGCGCGGGCAGCGTTGATGCTTTAAAAAGTTTAATAACCGCTGATACAGATCTAAACGCAACCGATGAAAAAGGTTACACACCGCTTATCATCGCTTGTTATAGTAACCGTTTGGAAGCGGCAAGATACCTGTTGGAAGCAGGAGCGGACCCGAATGCAGCCGACTTGGGCGGTAATACCGCGCTGATGGGTGCCTGCTTTAAAGGCTACCCGGAGATAGCCAAATTACTTATTGAAAATGGAGCTGACCTAAACCGGCAGCACGCAAACGGAGGTAGTGCGTTAATGTTTGCTGCAATGTTTGGCCGTAATACACTTATTAAATTGTTATTGGATTATGGCGCAGATAAAACGCTGCTGGATAACCGTGGCATGTCTGTGTTTGATTTAGCCGCACAGCAAGGGAATGAAGATGGCATTGCAATACTCGAAAATTATTAATCAATTCTAAAATTCAACAGTAAGGATGGCATAGACATAGTCTATGCCACAGTTGCATCAATAGTGTTGTTATAAGTTAGCTGTTAAATTTTGATGATGCTCTCAACAGAGGGCATCCATTTTTATGATTAAAATTGAATAGCCTAATTAACGTTTGAAATCGGCTCATTTGCAGTAAAACCAATTTGCTTATGCAATCATTTGCAACGTAAGAGTGAGATATTGCCAGGCGTTTTCTTAAAGCAATGAGTTAGTACTGTACCTGATACGGACATACAGAATGATTATCTCATTTAGTAGAAGTTTACTTTCAGGTAATTACTTGCTAAACTCATTCATTGAATTATCAATTATCGTTATTATACTTTTGTTATTTGGTAACTTAATATGTTTTACAATTGAATGTATGTACAATGAATAGACATTAAACATTCAATTTTTAAGTCAGTCAGGACCTGAAATTGCCCCATAGGATAATAACTAGCCTAAAATTAAAGTTATTACACTTTTTACATCAAACATTCCATTGGTTGTAAACTCATTGGTCTCACTTGAGCGTGATTTAAAAACAGGGGGAGTGTATCCAATTATTGAATTAATAAAGGTTGATATTGTGAGTGTTTTTTATTTCGGCCATCACAAAAGTACTGTGGGTGCTGCCAATACTTTCTACCGATCCTAATTTGTTAAACACAAAGTTCTGATAATGTCTCATATCGCGGGCAAATACTTTCAAAAAGAAATCGTAATCACCGGAAATGTTATAGCATTCCACTACCTCTTCAATCTGCTGAATATCCTTCACAAAGTTATGTCCAATCTTCCGATCATGTTGTTTTAACTTTATGTTACAGAATACAATGAGGCCCTGATTAAACTTTTCCGGATCCAGCAATGCGATATATTTCTTGATATAGCCTCCGGTTTCCAAACGTTTAACACGC
The DNA here is from genome assembly GCF_913773635.1 of uncultured Mucilaginibacter sp. GTDB lineage: Bacteria > Bacteroidota > Bacteroidia > Sphingobacteriales > Sphingobacteriaceae > Mucilaginibacter. Next base: position 532,520 of record NZ_CAJYGQ010000006.1, on the reverse strand, counting down.
TGCACAACCGGTGATGGTGACAAATTCACCTTTGTTGCAAGTTCCTTAATGGTAAAACTTGAGTCATTGGCTAATATTTTCAATAGTTTCAAATCAATATCGTCGAGTTGTTCCATAGCATAAATCACTGTTTTAGTACTCAAAGGTAAATAGAAACCGCACAAAAATTTGTGTAAATTCCATATTTAAGCTGATTTTGCTTAAAATATATACCTATTGCAGTCCTTATGACTGTTTATTTACCTTTACACAGAGTTTTTACTCGTGGTTCTTTGCTTATTTAAGCAATCAGTAGAGGTTTTACTTAGCGGTGAGTTAAAAGGGAATCGTTTGCAAATCACGAGCTGTCGCGCAACTGTAAGTAACACAAAAAGCTTTTATTAAAAATGGTCACTGCGCAAGCGGGAAGGCCTAAACAAAGCCGTTACAAGTCAGGATACCTGCCTTTACTGTGTTGACGATGCTTCCGCGTAAAGAGGCCATTGGTCAGATTGTATAGCTTCAAGATGTCAGCTTATAACGGTTGATTATTTCTGCTCGTCCATACATCTCCCTATTAACCCGCCTCTTAACCTTAGGTTTCTCGTCCTATTTTGAGATTTTATGATATAAAAAAAGACGTCCATAGAAATTATGCGGGATACAATTAAGAATGATTTTATGTTCAAATTGAGCAGTGTTTATTTTAATGAGGACTATATACCGTCCACCAGTACGCGCACAACGACCAACTTTGCTAACCTGGCAAGGGGAACAAGTCGTCAGGAAAACTTGCGTAACACCATTCAGATGATCAATAATCGATTCAATACTTTGGCACATTGGGATAATCCTGGTAATGATCGCTATTCGGTTGAACTGGAAATTATTTCTGTACATATAGATATTGATGGTAGTGGTGAAACATTCCCATCAATCGAGATATTACAAACATATATCACCGATCATCAAACAGGAAAACGCGTTGATGGAATAGTCGGTAATAACTTTTCTTCTTATATACGCGATTATGATTTCAGCGTGTTGCTTTTAGAGCATAACAAAGGCAAAGAACAATTTAGCATTCCTGATGACTTTGGTGAATTGCACGGCAAAATATTTAAACATTTCGTAAGTTCAGAAAGCTACAAAAAGCGTTTTTTTAAACTACCAGTTATCTGTCTGAGCGTAGCAGAGAGTAAAACCTATCATAGTTCAGGGAATTATCATCCGATTTTAGGTTTTGAATACAAAACCTCCCAATCTTCGTTAACAGAGCAATACTTCAATAAAATGGGCCTGCAGGTTCGCTATTTTATGCCACCACATAGTGCAGCCCCTTTAGCGTTTTATTTCTTTGGTGACTTGCTGGCTGATTACACCAACCTTGAACTGATTAGTACAATTAGTACCATGGAAACATTCCAAAAGGTTTACAGGCCTGAAATTTATAATGCCAATTCTGTTGCAGGGTTATGCTATAAGCCAAGTTTAAAAAATAAAGACCATTCTTTAACAAAGATCATTTACAACCGTGAAGAACGCAGCCAGTTAGCCATTGAACAAGGTAAGTTTGCAGAAGAACATTTCATCAAGCCTTACAAAAGTTTACTAGAAAAGTGGTCAGCCAATTTTGCGCTTTAATTATATAAACCCCAATCATTTTATCATGAATATATTATTGCCCACTTCAATTGTGGGAAGTTTACCTAAACCTGTTTGGCTTGCACCACCTGAAAAACTTTGGTCGCCCTGGAAATTAGAAGGCGATCAGTTAACGGAAGGTAAACAAGATGCTCTGCGCATCGCTTTGCAAGAACAGCTGTTGGCCGGGGTGGATATTATATGTGATGGTGAGCAAACACGCCAGCATTTTGTGACTACGTTTATTGAGCATTTAAGTGGCGTAGATTTTGAAAATCGTAAAATCGTAAAAATCCGTAACCGTTATGACGCGAGTGTTCCCGTTGTAGTGGATGAGCTTGCTCGTCGAAAGGCAGTTTTTGTCAATGACGCTAAATTTTTACGTCAACAAACAACTAAACCCATTAAATGGGCATTGCCTGGGCCGATGACAATGGTTGACACGTTATACGATGACCATTATAAAAGCAGAGAAAAATTGGCCTGGGAGTTTGCTAAAGTACTCAATGAGGAGGCGAGGGAACTGCAAGCTGCCGGGATAGATATCATTCAGTTCGATGAACCTGCATTTAATGTGTTTTTTGACGAAGTAAATGATTGGGGGATGGCAGCGTTAGAAAGAGCCATTGAAGGATTACACTGCAAGACTGCCGTACATGTTTGCTATGGTTATGGCATAAAAGCTAACAATGACTGGAAAAAAACATTGGGATCAGAGTGGCGTCAATACGAAGAGATTTTTCCAAAAATTCAAAAATCTGATATTGATATCGTCTCGTTAGAATGCCACAATTCAAACGTACCATTAAATTTGATTGAACTAGTCCGAGGAAAGAAAGTAATGGTTGGTGCAATTGATGTGGCTTCTAACAGGATTGAAACACCCGAAGAAGTAGCTAATACGCTAAGGAAAACGCTGGAGTTCGTAAATGTCGAAAATCTTTATCCTTCAACTAACTGCGGTATGGCTCCTTTATCACGAAACATTGCAAGAGCTAAATTGAGTGCTTTAAGCAAAGGTGCAGAAATTATACGCAACGGATTTGCCATATAGTCTCAATGTGCCACTTGAACATGGCATTTAACTTTGCAGCTTTCCATTCATAAGGTTAACGCGAGCGAATTAACCAATTTTTTAATTGAATCTTACTGCGTACGCAGTAAGATTCAATGATTAAAGGCTTTTGTTATTTGTTAAAAATCGTACTAAATGTGCAAAAAACATCAATAACTGAATGGATAATTCACGTGGTCACATTTTTTAGAGACTACCAGGCCTTCAGATTAACTATTAGGTTTAATCTCTCATTAAGGGATAATATCAAACACGTCGCCGGCTGTATAAACACCCAAATTTATCTGTTTAAATTTTAAGAGCCCGCTTTCTGTAGCGCGGGCATTTTCGGGACTTATGAAACGGAGTACCTGACTGTCGCCGGCAACGGTAGCTTTGTTACCTTTTACAATTATTGCCGTGCTTTCATCTACACCAACGCCCATATAGCCCGGCTTGGCAGCCAAGGCAGAAATGACGCGATTGTACCGGTTCCGTTTTAAGAAATGCTGATCAATAATAGTATGTTCGAGCAAGCCCAAGCCCTGGCTAAATTCAATGTTGTTGTCCCATAGCTTGTCAAAAGTTTCCTTGTACTTACTGTCCTTTAGCTGCACACCTGTAATCATGTGTTTACTCATTACTGCAGCACCGGCACTAGTTCCGGCAATGGTTGAACCAGTGCTGTAAGCTTTGTGTATGGCGGTATAAACCGGCGTATTTAATACGGCTTTCATGAAACGGTTTTGGTCGCCCCCTAAAATGTAAATTAGCTTTGCACCGGCAACTGAATCTACCCATTTTGCATCCTTAGTATCATGTTTGTTAAAATCAAAATTACGGATGGGCTGGTTAGTATGTATCCTAAGCTGCTTACTGATATACTTAAAGCCCGTATCCGGAATTTCGCTGGCCATCGGCAGTATCACAATATAATCTTTCGCGCCAAGTTTTGCAGTTAATACTAATTGCTTAATCAATGCATCAGACCGATTTCCGCCACCTATGATAAACAACGAGCCTTTAGGGAAGGCTTTTGTTTGAGCAACTAAATACTTTCCTGTGGTTGTCAGCAACAGCAGGAAAAATATTGGTGTGAATATCTGCCTCATTATTTGTAAATCTGAACTTCAACTTTGCCATCGGCAGTAATAGCGCCTCTGTACATACCTTCGGTGTTGAAGGGCATTGCAATGTTTCCCTTGTTATCCAATGCAATTAGACCACCATCTCCACCCATTTTGCCAACCTTGTCCAGCACAATCTTGGAGGCCTCCGCAACGCCTAAGCCCTTATATTCCATAAGGTCGGATATGGTTTTGGCTACCACATTACGTATATAAAACTCGCCCCAGCCTGTGCAAGAGATGCCCGCAGTTTGATTGTTACAGTAGGTACCTGCCCCAATAATAGGAGCATCACCAACACGGCCGTATTTTTTATTGGTCATGCCGCCGGTAGAGGTACCTGCAGCCAGGTTACCTGCATTGTCGAGCGCAACGCAGCCAACTGTGCCAAACTTATAATCATGATTCTTTGTGCCCAGCAGCATTGATTTTTTGCTGCCATGATCCAACACTGCTTTGGTCGAATCTTGTTTGATGGCTTGCTGCAGGCCGTCCCAGCGTTCTTTGGTCCAGTAGTATTTAGGGTCAACAATAGTCAAGCCTACTTCTTTAGCAAACTTATCGGCGCCATCGCCTACCATCATTACGTGTTCAGATTTTTCCATAACTGCACGGGCGCCACTAATTGGATTGCGGATAGTGGTAACCCCGGCTATGGCGCCCGCTTCAAGCGTCTTGCCGTTCATAATAGCTGCATCCAATTCATTACGGCCGTCGTGGGTAAAAACAGCGCCCTTGCCTGCGTTAAAGAGTGGCGAATCTTCCATAATATGTATAGTGGCCTCAACGGCATCTAAGCTGCTTTTGCCCTCCTTCAACTTTTTATAACCGGTTTGCAAAGCCAATGTTAAAGCCGCCGTGTAAGCTGCCTCTTTTTCGGGCGTCATGTTTTTCTTGAGAATAGTGCCAGCACCGCCATGAATAATCAAGACGTATTTTTTCTGTTGTGCATTAACATTTGCACTTAATGCCAGGAGGAGCCCCAAGGCTAAACGTTGTAATTTTTTCATTTTAAATTTATTGTTGCGTTTTATTCAAAAGGCCATTATTTAACCACCACCAATACCATTTGCCTCCGTTGGCTTCTGCTTTGTTAAAATTAGCTATATTAAAATTGCCTCCGCCGTTTACTGATGCCGCAATTTCATAAACTGCAACCGCTTTACCGCCCTTATTCCAAATTACCGGTTTATTAGCTTCAAATTCTTCAGGTGGTTTTGCCTGGTCCGTTAGTATGAAATAGGCATAGCTATATGGCCGGCTTTCTGAATAATCGCCGTATACTTTGGCACTTCCATCTTTGTCTATACAAACGGCGGTTCGCTCGTCTACGGCAATCACTTTTGCAGCAATGTTCCAATCTTTTAAAATGCGACCGGCAAATACCAGCGACCTGCCTTCGCGTTCGCGTGTTAAATAGTGCTGATCGGTAATTATTTGTTGCAGATAAGGGGCCTTCAGAAAATCGTTTTTATACAAAGTAACCGTATTGATATATGGATTTTGTAAGGCTTCGGACGATGTTACGCTGCCATTTTCGCCACTGTAATACAGTTCTCCCAAAATTGCGCATCCTGCACTGGTGCCACCTACCGGAGCTTTCCTCTCGTTAAGTAAGTAATTAATGGCCTTTTCGGTTTTGGTTCCTCTCCAGTAGTTTATATAAGTTGATTGATCGCCACCGGCGATGAACAGCATTTCAGCATTGCGGATAATGTTAGCTACGGTATCATTATTAGCCAAATCTCTGCTGTCTATTTTAAGTGTTTCTACCGAATTAACCGTTCCCAACCGGTTTACATAAGGGTTGTAAGCGTCGGTACCGGTAGTGCGAATAATAACAACATCACCACCACCACTACGGTCAATCATCCATTTAAACGCTGCATCAACATCTCTGCCTCCACCCATCAATACCAAACCGCCCGAAACGGATTTGTTTACATTGGCACTGTCGCCAACAATACCAATTGATGCCGGCCTGCGTTTGGCAATCCCCCCCGGGCTGCTGCTGGTTGCTTCATCCGAGGAATTGGCAGGTTCGGGCTTGACCGATTTACTGCAGGCGCCTGCAGAGAACCATAACCCAAAGGATAATATTAAAATTAGGTGCTTCATGAATTATAATTAAACCCTGATCCTTGAATCCTCCGGGCTGTACTGTTTAATATTTTGGATTTTGAACCGTATTTTTATTGATCAATACTTCCTGTGCCGGTATAGGGAAGGAATATTGCGCTTGTGTAGGCAGCATGGTAACCGCACCCGATGCATTTGCAGCATCTGTAGCCAGGCGCTGAACGGGCAAATTCCTGCGTTTTAAATCATAAAAGCGATGGCCCTCGAAAGCCAGTTCCTTGTAACGCTCAGCATAAATAGCGTCAATGAGAGCTGTTTTATCAGCGAAGGTCGAATTAGAGTAGTTATTTATGCGGACTGCACGCAAAGCATTTATATCAGCAGCTGCATCGCCGTTGCTTTCTGCCTTGGCCTCAGCCCTGATCAAATACATTTCGCCGGTGCGGAACAACTTAATATCGGTTAAGCCGGGTGCGGATGAAGTACCACCGATGTATTTATTAACCAAGTACTGCGATTTGGTGCCTGTACGGGTAGCATCAAATTTAATATATGCCGGATAGCGAATATCATTCACCTGATCAAAAGCGTTGATGAGCTTAATTGCTGGTGCATAAAGAACGATCCCTCCGGTTTGACGGAAAAAGAAATCGCCGACGCGCGAATCGGTGGTTCCTACTCTTTTTAGTTTCCAAATTACCTCGTTGTCGTTAGCATCTGTCCATATGCCCGGAAACTGTGCTTTGGTGGCTAATGGTGCGGCAGCAATAACCTCAGATGAGTAGGTAACAGCATCGGCCCAATTTTTTTCATAAAGTGCCACACGAGCCTGTATAGCCGCCACGATGGTGCGATTGCTTATCCGGGTTTTATCATTAGAAGTAGCTGGTAGCAGCGCCTTGGCTTCAGCCAAATCGGCTTTAGCATTATTAATTACGGTTTCAAAGTTATCGCGTGCAGGGTAGACTACACCCGATACTTTACTGTAAGGTATTCCTAATGCGCCTGCTTGATAGGCCGATGCATATGCTCTCAACAATTCGAAATGAAGGTAAGCTCTTAATGCAAGTAGTTCTCCTCTATAACGGCTTGCGGTAGCAACATCAGAACCGGTAAATGTTAGGGCATCTAAGCCTGCAATAGTACGATTAGCACGGTCAATTGCACGATAGTAAGTATAATACAACCCGGTTACTGATCCACTGCTAGGGTTATACAGCCAGCGGTACGCATCACTGTTGCCCACTGTATTCTCAGTTGGATAAGCGGCTTCATCGGTTACCGTTGCATTCAGACTGATTTGTGTATAATCGATTAATGCATAAACGCCCAATACTCCCATATTAACATCATTTACATTCCGAAATGCTCTGGATGGGTCAATAGTATCTGTCGGCTTAAGATCTAACTTTCCGCACGACGCCGTTAAAATTAACAGTGATAATACTATTGTATATGTTTTATATAATTTGCTCATTATTGTCTTTATTATAAATTAACATTTAGGCCAGCAGTAAAAGTACGGGTGTTGGGATACTGAAACCTACCGTATACACTGTTGTTTTCGGGATCTAAACCTCTCCATTTAGTCCAGGTCAGCAGATTTTGTCCCTGAACAAATATTCTTACCGATTTGAAAACTTTAATTTTCTGTAAGGCCGCCTGTGGAATATTGTAACCAATATTTAGGTTTCTAAATCGAAGGAATGAGGCGTCCTGAATATCCTTTGAAGTAAAATTGCGGGGAACATCAAAACGCTGCAGGGTAGCAATATCTCCGGGCTTCTTCCATATGTCATTAAGCATGCGTATAGATTGATTGCTGCTGGCATAACGCTGGTTTTCATTATAGAAGTCCTCATTATTCCAGCGCTTAACTCCCGAAACAAATGAAAATAATGCACTTGCATTAAAATTTTTCCATCTTAAACTGGTACTGAATCCGCCTGTAAACTTAGGGAACAAACTACCCGAATTAGTGGCATTTTGAGCAGCCGCGTTATAGGTAGTGGTTATAGAACCATCCAGATTATAGTATTGTGCATTACCTGTTTGCGGATCTACACCAGCCCAATCGGGTGCATAATAGGTACCATATGGCATACCTTCTTTAAACACGCGGGTATCACCGTCGGGTAATAAGTTTGCTAGGGGAGTAAGAAACGTGATTTTATTTTGGTTGTAACCGGCGTTAGCGCCAAGTGTCCATGTCCAGACACTGTTTTTTACGATGTCACCGCTTATATCAAACTCAACACCGCGGTTGAACATTTTTCCAGAACTTAATGGTAAATATCCGTCATCGCTCCCCGCTACAGCAGACAGCGGCTGGTTGAAGAACATATTACTTGTTTTCTTATTGTAATAGTCAAAAGTTAATCTGAAACGTTCATTTCTGAATAATCCAAGATCAAAACCAATGTTTAATTCGTTAACATACTCCCAATCATAATTAGGGTTACCGTAGCTCACCGGTCGGGTTGCTGGCAGTGAAGCATACGATGTACTTACCGAGTAAGTAGCCAGGTAGTTAAAAGCACCGCTTAATGGGCTCGCTGTTGTACCATAACTACCTCTGAAACGAAGGTTTGAAACAAAATCAATATCTGTTAAAAAATCCTCCTTCTTTACATTCCAGTTAGCTCCAAATGAGTAAAACCCGTGCCATTTGTTAACCGGAGCAAGCCTGGTTGAACCATCATAACGATAGCTACCGGTTAATGTATATTTACTGTTATAAGTATAACGCGCAATACCCATTATAGATGCCAAGGCGTAGGTTTCTTTACTGCCGCTAACGTTAGGCAAAAATGTAGCACTGCCATTAGTAATGGCAGCAGGGGTTTCGGGCAAGCGCCCGTCTAAGCCAAAACCTGTAAAACCGAAGCTATTATAATTGTTATAAATGTATTCGTAAAAGCCTGATACTTCAAGATCATGAACGTTATTGAAAACTTTGGAATAAGTTAAACCTGATGTTGAAATAATGTTGAAGCTACGGCGCGTTGCTTCTTCAAAGCGGCCTTTGCCACCCAGGGTATTTGCTACACTGCGCGATCCGTAGTAAGAATCGGGGTTAATGTATAGCTGATCGGTAGAATTGCGGTAGTCGATACCTGCCCGGGTAGTGATTTTCAGTTCCGGCAAAATCTGATATGCGAACGACATCCCGATAATGCTTTTTAATTGATCGGTTTTGTTAGACGAGTTAAACAGGCGTTCCAAGCCTTGGCTGCCTTCGCGCAGATCAAGAATATTGTACTGGTTTTTATTACCCTGATGAATGAGTGTGCCATCGGGCGCATAGGGGTTCTCGTAAGGTAAGGCGTAATAAACCGACGCCATTGAGGTACCCACACCTGTACCGCCTTCACCCTCGGTAAAGCTGGAATTGGAATAACCGATGGATATATTAGTACTTCCTGAAAACTTGCCCGATTTAAAATCAAGATTACTTCTTAATGCATAACGGTCTAATCCGGTGCGTTTGGCTACACCTTCCTGCTTATAATAATTTAATGAGTTGTAAAACCTGAGTCCGTCGTTACCGCCGCTAATGCTCACCTGTTGTTCCTGAAACTTGCCGGTGCGGAAAAACTGATCTCTCCAGTCGGTATTTATCCCTCTTAAGCTATCAAGTATTGCGTTGGCACGTGCTCTGAAGGCAGGGGTACCTGTGGCATAAGCCGGATTCTTGGGCGAGTATGTCCAGCCTGGACCAAGAGTACGGTTATAAGTAGCACCAATCTCTTCTTCAAATTGCAGTCTTTCGGCTGTGTTCATCATTATGAAGTTTGGGCGGCTTAGTTTAGAGATACCATATTGTGAATTGTACTGCACAGCAACTTTGCCTATTTTACCTTTTTTAGTAGTGAGCACAATAACGCCATTAGAACCTCTTGAACCGTATAAAGCCTTGGCCGATGCATCTTTCAGCACCGTAGCCGATTCAATATCCTCCGGGTTTATGGTTTGAAAATAGGTTCCTTCAATAGGGATACCATCCAACACATAAAGTGGAGTTGAAGAGCCATTTACACTGCCAATACCTCTTATAATGACAGCGGCGGCCTGTCCTGGCTGACCGGATGACGAAATAACGCTCATGCCCGGTACCCGTCCCTGCAATATCTGATCGAGCGTTAAACCGGGAACCTGGTTTATCTTTTCAGAACTTACCAGCGTTGCCGCGTTAGATGATTGATTACGGGAATAGCTGGTGTAACCAGTGACTACCACATCGTTTAAAGTACCAATGGAAGGCACGAGACTAACAACACCTATTTGTGCTGTGGCTTTTACCTCTTTGGCTACATAACCCATATAGGATATAATTAGAGTGGCATTATCACTAACATTTGCCAAAATAAAGTCACCCTTTTCATTGGTAACAGTACCTAAAGAAGAACTTTTAACGTTTACAGTAACCCCTGTTAGCGGCCGCCCGTTCTCATCAATAACTTTACCGTGTACATCTATATTTTGTTGTGGTAAAGGCGATGCGGTGGGTTTAACAAAGACCGGTTTGATCAGGATAGTGTTCTCAGCAATCTCCCAACTGAAAGGCTGTGATTTTAAAACAATAACCATTACGTCTTCAACAGCGGTATTTACTACATTAATTGTTACGGGCTTTGACCGCTGCTTAAGCAAATCGACATCGTATAAAAAATATATGCCGGTTTGGTGTTTAATTTCCTTCAGCACCTTTTCCAGCGGCATATTGCGTTCGTTCAAACTAACGCGTTGAGAAAACGCTCTTGCACTTATCTGCAGGCAAAAAAGGGTCATGAGTAGCGCTGTAATTTTCATAATTCTGAAAACTTTAAGAGGATAAGCGCTTAAAACAATAGTGGTGAATTTTGTGCGCTTGAGCTTAAGTGGGTCATAGTAAAATTTCATACATTCCGTTGGGGTTTATAGCGTTGAATAATTAGTGTGTAGATTTATCTTTTCAATGTTTGATTTAGCGCTTATTGCGGCAATACTTTAAGCTGGCGGTTCTTTTCGATCTTAAATTTAATATTGCCGGTAACTTCGAGCATGTTCAGTACTTTAGAGAGGTTTGCGCTACGTGGTATCATGCCGTTATAGCGTTTTTCGGGAATGTTGTTGTAATCGACCCTTATATCGTACCAGCGCTCCAACTGATTAAGAATAAGTTTTAAGCTTGCATTATTGAATTCAAATAATCCATTTTTCCAGGCCACAGCTTCATCGGTGTCTACCGTGGTTACTTTAATGGTAAACGGATTGGTTGAAACAATAGCCTGCTCGCCGGGAACGATCTTTTTTGAGTTGCCCTGGTTATGTACAATGATACCGCCTTCAAGCAGCGTGGTATTAATGAAGCCGTTATCCATATAACCGTTAATGTTAAAGTGCGTACCTGTTACCTCCACGTCCTGGCTTTCGGTTAAAACATGAAAAGGCATTGCTCTATTTTTAGTTACTTCAAAATAACCCTCACCCTTTAACTGTACCCGGCGCGTTTTACCGGAAAATGATTGAGGATAGGTTAGGGCTGATGCTGCATTTAACCAAACGTGTGTGCCATCGGGCAAGTATATCTGATACTGGCCGCCGCGCGGCGTTCTGACTGTATTGTTGAGGATGCTATTATGATTATTGGGACGGCCCGATAATGTATAAACCAATTCTCCTTTATGTGTTTTGGAGATCAAAAGCCCGGGTAACTGCTTCAAATTTCCGGCTGCCTTATCGTTGAGTGTTATAGTAGAACCGTCAGCAAGTGTAAGTGTTGCTCTATTGCTACCGGGAGCTATATCAAGAGGTTTTTTAACTATATAAGCTTCAGGCGTTTTGTTTGAGGACGATTTCTTAGAGAAAAAGTATGCGGTAGTAAAGGCTATTAGCAATATAGCTGCAATAGATGCGGCTTTTATAATGCTGAAGTTTCGAGCTACGGGTTGTGGTACAAAATTTATCTGATGGTGTATGTTGTTGAAGGTTTCTTTACGAAGTGATTCCTGCTCTTGTGCAGACAGTTCAGGTGCTTCATTGTTTTTCTGATATTCATAGTACGATTCAACAAATGCGATTTCCTCAGCAGTAGCTGTTCCTTCTACATACTTTTCAATCATTTTTTGAATATCATTACGGAAATTGGAACCGGGCATAGCAATAGCGTTTAATACTATGTACTGCAAGCAGTAATATCTCCCAAAAAGAAAAAAATATTTTTGTGCGGTAGGGTTAGCGGTGGTGTATGGATGTTAGCAGTGCAGCCAGGCTAAATAAATGAGTGAGCCTGAGCCTTAATGCATGATATGCTGTAGTGAGTTGATTCTGCACAGTTTTTTGAGATATATTCAATTCACTGGCTATTTGAGTGGTGGAAAGATCGTCTATATAATGCCTAATGAAAATGTTACGACGCTTAAAAGGCAGGGCGTTTATAAACTGCTCCACCAATTTTTTTGCTTCTTTATCCAGCAAAGCCCCATCTGCATTTAAATTCGAAATTATTTCAGTTTCGAAAATATCAACAAACGGAGCGTGACGAGATTGCTTAGAAACAGATTTCAACACTTGGAAGCGTACGGCTGTATGCAAATAAGCCTGTAAATTCAGAATATTTAACTCGGTTCTTCTATTCCAAAGATCAGTGAATACATTTTGAACAACATCCTGGCATTTATTTCTGTCATGAAGACGTTTGTAGGCAGTTTTAAAAAGTTGATTCCAGTATTTGTTATAAATACTTTCAAACGCGTCGCTATTACCTTGCTTTAATAAAGCAAAAAGCATTAAATCATTCTCATTATTGAAATTAATTAGCAAATGGCATGCGTTTAATTTCTAAAAATACGTGGTTTTGTTTAAACATTATAAAAAAAATACATAATACTCAGTAAACGATGAGTAGCTGAAAACTTTATGTAGTCTTTCTTTAGCCTTTTTGTTGTTGTTTTCTTATTTAATACTGTTTGCGCTTAATGATATACTTTAAATGATACAAATATTCACTTTCAGAGTATATCTTAGGTTTATTTTATCATAACAGCTAGATAAGAGTGTTGTTTACCTGCGACTTTCATATGTTCAACCCATTTGTGGTAGACTTCTATAAGGGAATAGATGTCTTATAACGCAAACTTAACCAACAATTCATCACTGGTGGAATTTGTCAGTAGGTAATCATTGTCCGGAAGAAGCAAACCGGCATCAACGGGTGCTACGCATTTTAAGAAGATGCAGCAATAGAACGTAGAACGCGTTGGTCAGTTCCAAATTTGAATTCTTGAAAGCAACTGGACGGTCAGCTTTTATTATTACGGTGAAGAAGAAATTGCCCACGGCCCGCCTGTAGGACCTAGCTTGTGTAGCAAGAATAGCGAGGATATCAAAAATCTAGCGATTATGCTTGCAGCTATTGCTCAAAAACGGTGAAGTTGACGCATGGCAAGACAAAGTTGCAAGCAATGTTAAAGAGCAGGGTGGATCACCGCCATCAAAACTGTTAGGCTAAAATAGGGGTTGGTCCATTTTATCATATTCTAAGATCATTGTTATAAAGTCGTTATTTGTACCAGTCCAATGACCGGAATGAAATCCACTGCTTAGCATAGTTTTCTGACCGGTTCAAAACAGTCAGTTCCAGCGTATAACTTTCACCCTTTCCCCGTTCTACTAAATAATAGGTCAACCCGTTTTTGCTGTTTTCCCAAACGCGGAAGGTTTGCTTTTCTTCACTGGCCTTTTTGATCTCATTTCCATCTTCGTCGATCTCGATAGCGCCTTTACTGACTCCAAGTTTTTCAAATTCAGGTTTTCCAATCTTTTTTAACGCTGCAAGCAAAGCCGCAGATTGTTCCTCGGTGTATAGCCTGACCTCGTAAAACGCAAGTCCCTTTGTCTTTTCGTTATAATGCAACAAAACATTGTTCTTTACCGTGTGGTTGATTCCACTTAGGTCATTCCCTGCATATCGCAATATCTCAGCGCTGCTAATCTTCAGCCTTTCAAATCCAATGATGGTCTGGTCAGTAGCAGTTAAATATTCAGTTTTTACTTTTCTTTCAGCCACCATACCCGGTACATCAGGCTCTTTAAGCGTAAGCTTCGCAAGATCAAAAGTCTCATCATTGTTAGTGACTGGCGCCTTGTTAAATGAATTTACAGGCTTGCTTTCTTTTGGGCTGAATGAACAAGCAAATATACTTAGGCAAAGTATGATTAACGGAAAAAGGGATTTAATACTGGCCATGACTATTTACCTTTGAAGTTATCAACCGGAACACACTATCAATTAATAAGTTTGTCGCATTATTTACTTTTCAGTATACGTAATACTTCATCAACAGGTAGCTCTACACCCTGCAAACTGCCAAGGTATTTTGATGAAACACTAATTAACGCTTTCGTTGTCCTGTCTTTACCAGGCTCATAAACATTCTCTTGCCATTTGACTGAGGGTGGCCTGCTCGGAAAATAAGTAATCTTTTGTTCGGTGATTTGCCGGTCTTCAATGTTCAAATATGTACTCATAGCAACAGCATTTTGCAACACCGATTTTACAGATTTTGCGTAACGTATAACGTTACCTGAACTAACCTTGAGTTGCTTTAAATAACCGTTGCGGTCATAAACATAGTTACAAACCCAATCGTCGGTCAAATCAGACTGATTGCGTTTTGTTGTGATAAAAGCTCGGCGGATATGTCTACTCACCTGTGGCCTTATTCGTATAAAGGTAAGAACATCTGATATAGGATAGTTTCCAATATTATCACTCAACACGTTGAGAAGGGCTGTCAACTGATGCTTTCCGACCATAGCTTTGAGACGCTTGTAGGTGTCCGGAAAAAGGAAGTAACGGTCTGTAAGATTAACGGTTAACTTGAATATTGCATCATTAAACGTTAAATTCAAACTATCAACTTGCTGTTGTTCTATCGACCGGATATGCAAAGTGAAATTGTTTCCATCTCCGGTCAACTGGTAGACGGTACCGCTTGTTACTACCTCTTGGGCAATCGTATAAACTGATAATTTGTCCCGGGCGTTGCTCTGGCAGATCAATAGTATGGCAGTATCTCGGCCTGATGTGGTTTTGTTAATCTGTGTCAACAAACTGCCGGAAAACGCAACATTGGATTGCCCAAGCATGATCTGGCATTGCATGAACAAGGTCAGTATTAAGGTAATTCCACGAAAGCAGATAAAAGTCCGTGTCATTGCTTATTATTTTCAATACGTAAATACTGCCCGGTAATGATATTTTCAGGATTAGTAATTTTCATTGAAAAGCAGCCATTAGTTAAATGAAGCAAACCTATAGCCGTAAAGGAAGCGCCCATAGGCGATTCTACCATATGATCGATTTTGAGAAAATTGGCACGGTCCTGTATCGCACGTGCTTTGGCCGTTCCTTCTATTTTGACAGATAATAAAGGTTGAGAACTGTCAGCACCCATGGACATAACCAGGGTATTGCCCTGTTCTTTGTATTCGCAAAGATTTCCTGACACGACTATAAATTCTCCAATATGAGCGTTAAGTCTTTGTTTCGAGATGTATTCAATATCTAATGGAGCTATCAGCATTTGATCACCAGAACTTGCATAACTCCGTTTCTTCAGTGCGCCTGGTGCATAGTGAATCTTGACGTTTCTTATTGATCTGATCAGCCATTTATGTTCTAAATTGCTTAAATCTGCAGTTTGGTCGATCTTTGTGCCGTCATTCAGTCTTACGCTATAACTAATTATCGCCTTGTCATCAAAGGCTTTAAAGTTGAGGTTATAATAATGCCATTCCTGACCGTTATAAAGCGCATACTTATCCTGTTCTACAATCGCAATTTGTTCCTTTAAACCAGTATCTGCAAAACGCCGTGCACCTGCATAGTTCTGAGTGAGCAGGTCATTTAAAAATGCTTGGGTGATTTTTTCTGGATGAGGCGTACACCCTGTACTCACTATCATCGATAGAGTAAAAGCAGATGCAGTTAGATATCTCAAACGGCTCATTAATTATACATTAGCTGCGTTAAATATCAGCGTTCGTTGATGATAAATGTCTAACGAAGCAAATTGTTTGACACCACATTTTCTCACCTTTCCATTATTTGTAAAGTGTAAGGTAGTGAAAAAAGGCGTTTTAAGACGTAGGTCGACTGGATGATTCTGGTGCATCCCGACTTTATATGGGATACGCCGCTAGCCAAATCGATCAAGTAGCATGAATTCGTTAGTTATTCGGTGTATGAAACGCTTAAATTGGCAGATAAGGAAAGAAGCAACACCCAACGCGATCGCTAACTGACGTATTCAGAAAGATCTTTCGAAAAACAATTCATTATTGGTGAATCAAAAATTATGACTATTGATTAAACTAGAGGATCTGCTTTCTGAATATTTCAACAATGGCACGCTTCTAAAAAAAGGACAACCAGTGTAATGAACATAGCTGTAAGCCTTACTATCTCGCCAGAATATTTACGCGTACCGCTTAAATTTCTGACCGTACAAGGTACGCAACAGCACGTTCAATATAAACGGGTAGACATTGCGGAAGATAAGCTATCCAATACTAACATGTACATCATTATAATTGCCTATGACTGGGCTTTGAGCACGTACAATGATTTAATTAACTTCTCAACACGAAAAACAACTTATCACCGATAGAATTTCGACATACTTTTAATTGAGAGATACCAATTGCATTACTTTTTAATTGTTGGCCAAGCTTAGATCCTGACCTTGACAAAGAAGACAATTGCCGCGTGGTTAATGCCGCAATTCATCTGCGATTTTTGCGGTAATCGCTAAGAAGTTGCAGAAATTGCAATAAGGGATCACACAGTGGTTAATGCTTTACTTATCGTTATATGTGGATCTTAGTAAAAAGGAAAGCGCTCGCTTGATTTGGTCTCTACCTCGCTCCGTTTCCAAGTCGATCCCGCAAAAAGTACTTCCGTTGACAGCTGCATATAGATCCAAGTAATAAGTACCGGCTATGATTACCGCCATGACTGCGCGAAATTGACCGGCCCTGGGTCCAAAATATGGATCAGAGATACTTTGAAGCAGCAACTCGCCGTTCGCTTCTTGTGCATCAGTAAGCTTTTTAAAGGAAGCCCTTTGTTCAGTTAAACGCCACAGTAATAATTTTTGAAACGCTTTATCCTTCGCTACGTAATCATATTGCGATAGCAACAACTTCTCAACGAATTTATGTCCGCCGTCAGTTATATCATCGGATATTTTGTTACCTTTCACGTTACTCCAAAAATCCTTGGTACGGATGTAGTCGTCCAGCAATTGTTCCGTTCCGCCAAAATACTTGTAAATAAGTTTTTTATCTAAACCAGCGGTTTTAGCTATATGATTGACTTTAAGCGCAGCAAAACCCTTCGTCAATAAAATATCCTCCACGGCATCTAAAAAACGTTGTTTAGTTTGTTCCTTGTTTCGCCTAACGTCTTTTTCTACTTCCTGTTGCATATATATTAATGTCATGTAATCACGTTATGCAAAGGTAACTTTCCGTGACTTCAAACTGGCTAAAATAGGTCACCAATTGGTGACTTTATTATATATTTGCCTATTAAGCAAATCTGGTTATTAGCTTGTATCTGTAAAAACATATGATAAAATTGGTACTGATCGAAGACGAAGCAGAAATTCGTAAAGAAATAATTTATTTGATCGAATCAGAGCCAGATATAGAAATGGTCGGTTGGAGTGATAATGTACAGGCAGCTGCAAAGCTAATTGACGTGCAACGGCCCGATGTAATATTAATGGATATCCAGCTTAGGGATGGCACCGCTTTTGACGTTTTAAAATTGTTATCTGAAATTCCCCCAAACATCATTTTTCTTACAGCCTACAACCACTTTGCCATAAAAGCCATAAAATACGGAGCATTAGATTACCTACTGAAACCCATAGACCAATCCGAATTAGCGGAAGCGATTGAACGGTTTCGTCGGCGCAGCACAAATGATCCGCACTGGATGCAACAGTTATCACTGGCCCAAAACACACTCTACGCAGGTAAACTGCCTGAAAGCATCGTGTTAAGTACCATTCACAATTTACGAATAGTCGAGGTCAAGGATATTATTTACTGTAAAGGAGATGGTCCCTATACTTCTTTTTTTATCAGCGGTGGAAACAAAGAAGTAGTTTCTAAGCCGCTTAAATTTTACGAAGAATTGCTTCCAGCACCATTTTTTCTTCGTACGCATCAGTCATATCTCGTAAACAGGCGCTTTATTTCAAGCGTAGACCGTTCTGGGTTCGTTGTACTTAAAA
This sequence comes from uncultured Mucilaginibacter sp., assembly GCF_913773635.1. Lineage (GTDB taxonomy): Bacteria > Bacteroidota > Bacteroidia > Sphingobacteriales > Sphingobacteriaceae > Mucilaginibacter. Next base: position 514,347 of record NZ_CAJYGQ010000006.1, on the reverse strand, counting down.
ATGAGGAAAAAATACCAATCTCATTACGACGAAAAAATGATGTACTGACTAAACTGATTCCCGGCTCATGAAAGCTATAATGCGTATCCTCTGGTTCGGATCAATTATCTCCTGCACCCTAGCATGTCATAAAATGACATCAACACCCGGCATGGAGCATCAATTGTTAAACAAAGTAAAAAACTTGGAAGATGTTGTTTTTACGCAAGCAAACGGAGATTCTTTAATAACAGCATGGAGGAAATTTTTGGAACTTCCGCTTTTGAAAAAGGATTCAGCACTTTTAGGCATTGTTAATTACAATTTGGCCCGGCTGTATGGTATGCGTGGGCATGATTCCGCTAAAGTTTTTATAGAACGAGCTTTTGAGACCGTTGAGCCTACAGTCGGTAACGAAAAATACAAGGCACTGATATATAATGGATTAGGCAATATTCGAAGCATGGCCGCTAAGCAGAGAGAAGCCAGTTACTACTATAACAAAGCTGCCGCGATCGTAATGGCAGATACCACTGCAGCTCTGTCTTCTGAGGCAAAAACTGCTATACTGCTTTCGGCAGCTCAAAGCAACAGGACTTTCTTTCAGTATAAACTTGCTGAAAATATGAACCGGGCTGCATTGATTTTGATCGACTCTTTGCCTAAGGACCATATTAACAGGCAACGTGCACTGGTACAAACGATTCATATTTTAAGTCTTCAGCATAAGCCTGCATCAAGTATGACGCCCTATATACGGAAGCTGGAAATACTTCAGGCTTCGCATCCAGATAAATATGATATCAGTTTTCTCTATGAATCAAAGGTAAAATTCTTTGAACGCATGAAACAGCTGGACTCTGTTTTACATTATTTGCAAATAAAAACGCAAGCTGACGAATTGCTGTACCGGAAGCATCTTTCTTCAGTAAACGTCGATAACCTGCTTGTTGACTACTGTGATGAGGCAACTATTTATACCCAACTTAAACAGCCTGTACAGGCGGCACACTTCCTTGAAAAAGCACGAAAGTTAAAGCACCGGCATGCCAAACTGATCTTTGATGATGAAGAAATATTGTATGAGAATAGTGTGGCTGAATTATATAGCATTCAAGGCAGAAAAGACAGCGCCATAAAGGTGCTGAAGCATGTTGCCGAATTAAAGGATGCTCTTTACCAGACAGAACAATCACAAGCGATCGCCGAAATGAATGCGCTTTACCTTTTACAGGTTAAAGACCGATCTATTCATTCTTTAAATGAAGGTATAAAAATTAAACAGCTGCAATTGCAGCAAAACCGGCTTTGGTTGGTTGTATCTGTACTGGGTGTTGTGCTTCTCGGGGTTACGCTTTCTTTCGTTTATTATAGTTTTCGACAGCGCAAAAGTACTCAGGACAAGGAGAAGATATTGTTACAGCACCGATTGCTGCAAACGCAAATGGAGCCGCATTTTATCTTTAACACATTATCGGCCGTCCAAAGTTTTATTCGCTTAAGTGAAAAAGATAAAGCGATAAAGTACTTAAATTGCTTTAGTCGTTTACTCCGTAGTACGCTGGAATTTAGCCGGGAGGATAAAATTCCATTATCTGAGGAGATCGATGCCTTGGATAATTATCTCAGTTTACAGCAAATGCGTTTTGAAGGGGCGTTCACCTATGCCATAGAATTGCCAAACGATCAGGACCTGGGTGCTATCGAACTGCCGCCAATGTTGATACAACCGTTTGTAGAGAACGCTATTGTACATGGCATTGAAATGGCTTCCGGAACCGGGAAAGTATGCATCAGTTTTCATGTTGATAGCAATATTTTAAAGGTTATCGTTTCTGATACCGGAAATAACCGCAGGCAGCTATCAACCACGCCGCACCTGTCTTTATCAGGGATCATTAGCCGTGAGCGAATAAAATTGTTAGGCAAAAATGCAAGCATAGAAGAGATCCGTTGTTCAGAAAACGGCACAATAGTTACGCTCAACATCCCAGGAGTGTACAACTAGCTTCATACTATTCGCCTATTCAAGACCTTCTAATAGGATATATTTCGCGGATTGTAAATATGCATTTGCGAATCATAATTCGATTGGCAATCCAATTAAACACGGCTTTATTTTTATGATTAAGCATATGTATGCGAAAGTCGCATACGATGGTTTAACAAAAAATATAAACGCTATGAAAAAATTATTAATGAGTTTGGTAACGGTGGCAGTTATGTCATCTGCGGCCTTTGCCAGTGTTGATGAGAACAAGGCAGCCGGCAAAACGGTAGAGACAAAAAAAGTGTACGAAGCCGTTGCGGGTAAATCAAATTTTAAGATAGTAGGCAAAGCAGAGGAGATTAAGGAAAGCAACTTGAAAACACACTGTGTGCTAACAGTGCATATCTATAATACAAGCGGCCAACTGATAGACACCCAGGTTTGCCACTATAACTGTTATGGTGCCAATGACATGTTCTATAGTACTTGCGCAGATTACTTTGCAGCTACTATCCAAAATTATCAGAACTACTACAGCAACCCGCGTCACTAATTTATTTTTTATGAACCGCCCCAAGGGAACCAAAGGTCCCTTGGGGCTTTTTGTTTTACCATGAAACAGTACTTATTATTTTTTTTACTGCTGTTTGGCTCATGGCAGTTGCAAGCGCAGAGTTTACATGCCGTTTACGAATATATTCCCTCGTCTGTGGCAACATTTAGGGAACACGTTTATTGGGGGAATGGCATAAAAACCAGCATCCGGGATTCATTGCCAATAAGTGCCGACACCAAAGGCAAAAAAGGTGCTGATGATGAGAGTACCTCCAGTTTATCACTTGTGGTCAATACGGATGTCAATTACAGAAATGTTGTCATCCAAAAAAAAGGTATCAATGAACTGGTAGAGACCCGGTCGATCGGAAAAACTAATTATTTGGTAAGTGATGTGTTGCCGGTACTGCAATGGAACACCGATTATGCAGACACGGATACCATAGGCAAATACATCTGCAACAAGGCTACGGCTAATTACCGCGGTACCAAGCTTATTGTTTTTTACACTAACAGTATACCGGTGCCCATAGGCCCTTACAAGTTTGGCGGACTTCCGGGATTGATTGTAATGTTGTATAATGAAAGCGCGAATCCAAATTATTGGCTGCTCAAAGAAGTTTCCTTTCCATATGATGGAAAAATCCCGTTGAACGAAAAGTATATCTACGCATTGCCCAAAATGTCCTTACAACAATATATCACCAAAAATGATGCGTTGGTAGAAGAGCAAATGCGCATGTTACAAAGTAAAATGCCAGCAGTTGAGGGCGTAACAATTGAGCGAAAAAGAACGCGAGGCACGGTGGAACAAATTTATGAGTGGGAACACAAAAAATAGCTCAAGGTCTATTGCTTTAGTGCTGTTTTGCTGGTGTTCATTTATTTTTATTGCTCAGGCACAGGTACTGATCAAGGGGAAGGTAACAGCAGGTTTACGTCCACTTAGCGATGTGCGGGTAGATCTGCGTCGTGATAGTTCGTCAGCCTTATTAAATTATACATTTACAGATAGCGAGGGACGATTTAAGATAAGTACTGTACTTACGGGTAAAATTATATTGTCTTGCATGGCACTTAGCTATGAAACTAAACATCAAGAGGTCGAGCTTTTGTCCTCTGAAGTCGATGTGAAAATAGAACTTAAACCTGGCGGTGTAAAACAATTGCAGGAAGTGGTAATCCATGGAAAGCGACCTTATAAAATGGGCAAAGATACCGTTGAGTTAGATGTCAAATCGTTCATGCAAGGGGACGAACGTAAGGTAGAAGATCTGCTGAAAAAAATCCCCGGTTTAACGGTTGGTACGGATGGCAGCATTAAAGTAGGAGATAAGGAAGTTGAAAAAGTTATGATAGAGGGCGACGACTTTTTCGAAAAGGGTTATCGGCTCCTTACGCAAAACATGTCTGTTGAGCCACTCGAAAAGGTTCAGATACTTCAACGTTATTCCAACAACAAGCACTTAAAAGGAATAGAACATTCGGATAAAGTCGCCCTGAATCTGCAATTAAAAGAGGGTAGTAAAAATAAATGGTTAGGCTCTTTATCCGCCGCAGCCAGCCCGACAAAACCTGTGTTCTATAATGGAAGCTTTAATCTACTAAATTTTGGAAAAAAGAATAAATATCTTCTGTTAGGCAGTACTAACAATAATGGAGTTGATGCAGTAAGCAGTATCAATCATTTGATATATTCCAGTCAGGTTGATGAACCGGGGCAGATAGGTCAGGGAATAGTCACACCTAAAATTATGGATTACACACCCGATTTACCCGGGTTTGATTACAAAAGGACAAATTTTAACCGAGACCGGTTGTTATCTTTTAACACCATCCTGAATCCCTATAAGCGTTTGAAAGTTAAAGGCGTAGGATTTGTAAATGCTACTAAAAAAACTTTCTATCAAAATACGATTCTTAAATATGATGTTAAAGACATCCAATTTACGAACGTTGAGCGTTACGAATTAAATAAGCACATCGATAATTACTATTCAAAACTAGATTTACAATATGAATTAACCAACCGCTCCACCCTGAGCTATTCGGGAAGTTTGGGTTCATTGGTTAGAAACGATGCCGGTAAATTGTTTTTTAACGAAATTAATACCGAAGAATCTATTTCGAGCCGGGGCTTTGTTACTAATCATAATTTGAATTATACAATTAAGCTTTCTGATCAAGAAGCTCTTGTAAGCGCAGTTCGTTGGATCCATCAGCGATCGCCATTGCATTATAACATTGATCAATATAACTACCAAGACCTATTTCAGGTAAGCGGCCTTACAGGTGCATCCCAAAGCGTGCAAAATAACCTTCAATACATTGGTTCAACATCACACTACGTACGAACGTTCAAACGGGGTGATTTTCTAGAACTTGCCTTAGTTAATGAGTATAAAAGTCAAGATCTGTCAACAGATTTCAAATTGTTGCCACGCCAGGACAGCACCGCTCATTCCGCTGAATTTGTGAATGATGTCAGGCTAAATACAAACAACGCTAACCTTGTTGCGAAGTACACGATGAAAGGTAGAAATTGGGAATGGACGCCGGAGCTAGATGCTGGTTTAACACACACCGCATTGGAAAGATTTGGGGTCACCAAGCACCGGAACAATTGGTTAATTACGCCAAGGGTTGCGGCCAAATGGCAACCGGCCCGAAGAGAAAAAATGGAAGCCAGGATTAGCTTTCAACAAGCAAATACAGAATTAGCTGACATTGTTCCGAATTATTATAGCACCAGTATCAGAAACTTTGAAAAAGGATTGGATGATATAGCCACATTGAGCAATTCAGAAGCTGTATTGACATATACCCATGGAAATATATTGGATAGGTTTTTGATGAGTTTTTCTTTTGGTCATAAAATTTTGTTCGATTACATCAGCAATCAAACCGTGATCAATCCAAACTTTACGCTTGCTGAACGGATATTATTGAAGGATAAAAAAACGACCTTTATTAAAGCTCAGGTAAATTACTATCTAAAGCCGCTCAACGGGAACCTCAAATTCGATCTGGGGGCCGATCTGGCTAATTACCGGGCTAACGTAGTTGGCGTAGGCGATCGCGACATTCGTTCAGTTTCTACTGATTATAGTCTATCGTTCAGAAGTGTATGGAGATCCTCAATAAATATACACGCAGGTTACCAACTTCAGTTAAGGACTTTCACTAGTGAAAGTGAAAGTAAATTGACTAACACTTATGGATTTTTAAATCTGTTCTTGAATATTTCTGAGGGCTTACAGGCTAACGTAAAAAATGAAGCCTATCGTTTTGGAAACCTTTTCCCCGGCACGTCGAAAACCTATTTTTTTTCCGATCTGTCACTTTCATACGATGTACCTAAAACCAAGCTCAGATTAAGTATGACAGGCAAAAATCTATTTAATTATAGGCAATTTAACAATGCAGTTATTACCGATACCTATAGTGCAACGACTGAATACAAACTATTGCCACGATATATTGCATTGGGCTTAGATTACAGTTTTTAATGAAATTTTTAGCTCGTGCCTAAGCGACGAGATGCCATCTTACAAATCAAAAGCCCTTCCGCGAGTGGAACGGCATCGAAAGAAAATTATAGCTTTCTACCAGTTTTGTAGAAACCTTGGTTAACAGTTTGGGAGGTGGCTTAAAATCGATTTGTCGCCCGCCTGAAGGAGTGAATTTATCAATATAGTTTTGATCAGAAAAAACATCTATGACGAGGAAATAAAAGCCTGATCTTTGGATGTAAGAAAGGTATAAAAACGAACGTAAGTGTACGGAAATGAACACTCATATACTAATTAATCAATTGATTATAAGATAATTACATAATGACTTGGTTTTAGGTTGTTTGATTAATAGTATGACGATTTTGAGTATAAAGATTGCATTTCGATACTTTCTAAAAAATAAAGTTTTTTACCTCCTTAACATTGCAGGATTGGCAATAGGACTGGCGGCTTTCATCCTGGTCAGTCTATTTATCGATAATGAAGTTAGCTACGATATATGGAATAAAAATTTCGACCGTATTTATCTTGTGGAGCGAGAATTGCCAAATGGGCCGTCGCCTTTTACTCCAGGAAAGTTAGCAGCAGCTATAAAAAATCAATGTCCTGAGGTTGATGAAACTGGCAGAATCAATACAGCCTTATTTCAAATTCCGTTTTACACCAAATCAGGGAGGTTTTTAATAAAAAAATGGATTGGAGCAGATTATTCAATTTCGAAGATTCTCGGTGTTAAACCAAAAGGATTTGTCTTGAACGCCAACAGCTCAACTCCCGCCATGTTGCTTTCTAAAAAAACTGCGGAAGTACTTTTCCCCGGCGATAGTTTATTACAAAATAAAAGTGTCAACATGATGTCGAGATCTGGAATTGCTATGCCCATAGCGGGAATTGCAGAAGATTTTCCAGGTAATACGAATTTAAAGTTTGACTGTATCGCCTTTTCAGCGGATATTACTTCTGGAAAGGATCAGACATATGCAACACAAATTTATCAAACGTATATACTGGTTAAACCCTTAACTGACATCGCCTTATTATCTTCAAAAATTGATAAGATCTACAAGAGGGAGGCACTAGCAGATACCAGTAAGGTAGCCAAAGAAGCGATAAGGCGTTCAGAGCATCCTGCAATTTATTTGGACCCGCTAAAAAACCTACATTTAAAACCTCACTACGGCTCTCACGTGGGTAACCAAATCGTTATCAGTCTAGGCATTTTGGCAATCGTCATTTTAATTATTACAGCTGTCAATTTCACTAATTTTTATATTTCTCAAGCAGATGCACGTTCGAAAGAAGTGGGCATTAAGAAAGTAAACGGCGTCGTTGCTGCACAAATAGCATTACAATTCATATCGGAAATATTCATTCAATGTCTTCTAGCCCTTGCACTATCGTTTGTAATAGTATGTGTAATTCTTCCATATTTTAATGAAATCCTTCAAACTAATTTGCTGTTTACTGGAATCAACGCTCATCTCATCATTCAGCTAATTGTTACTTTGTTAATTCTTACCATAATAGCAGGCGCTTATCCAGCGACCATTATGGCCGGGTTTAAGCCAATAGAAGTTTTACGGGGAAGCCAACTTACAAAACAAGGAAAACTTTCGTACTTACCAATAATGTTCACCCTGCTTCAATTCACCATTGCTATCACATTTGTAATCACTCTTGTGGTTGTAAACCAGCAGGTAACTTATATGAAATCTGTAAACCCTGGCTTCACACCAAAACAGGTATTATACATTGACAATTTATCCCTGTTCAACGATCCCAAAAAATTTGGACCTGTTCGCGATCGTATCAAAGAGATACCGGGTGTTAAAGCGGTAACCGTAGCATCAAATATTCCCGGTGGCATAATAATGCCGGCTACCCACGACTATCTACTCCAAGGCAGGCCATATGCTTTAAATACTATCACTGTGGATTATGAATATCTTGAAACTTTTAATATTAAGTTAGCCGCCGGTGAAAATTTTAACGCTTATGCCACCGGAGACTCCACCAATGCATTGATCAATGAGGCCGCAGCTCAAGTAATGAATGTAAAGGAAGTTAATGGTATCATTGAGGGTTGTGGTGGGAAATATAAAATAGTTGGTATTTTAAAAAACTTCAAGGCTTATGGGTTTGAAGAGGTTACTCAACCTACTATCTACTTAATGAACGATCACTGCGGGATCGCAAAAACACAGATTATGATCAGTGTTGAGAATAATAGGCTGCCTGCAGTGATTAATACATTAAACAAGAACTGGCCTAATATCAATAAACTAGACGGCGATGACTTCAATTATCATTTTTTGGATGAACTATATGAACAGCTATTTGTAAAACAGGAGCAGTTACAAGCTGTTCTCGTTTTCTTCTCTGTATTGGCGGTGCTTATAGCAGCACTCGGCTTTTTTTCTTTAGCAGCACAGGCTATACGCTTGAGGATGAAGGAAACCACTATCAGAAAAGTTCTTGGAGCAAATACAAAGCAATTGATGACCACACTATCTAGACCATTTTTTTACGTTGTTTTATCCGCAAATTTTGTTGCCTGGCCATTGGCCTATTTAGTCTCGCACCGATGGTTGGAGACATTTGCCTACCGCGTTCATATGAACATTTATCCATTCTTGATTGCATTATTAACGTCAATTGTTGTAACATTTTTTACTGTAGGTTTGCAAATAAATAGAGCTATGCGGTTTAAGCCTACAATCCTCCTAAAAGATTAAATAATTGCTTGGATGTAGGTAACGTTTGGTAACGATCGCCAGTTATCGTTTAAATGCGACTATGGATTTTCCTTGTTCAAGGTGACCAGTACTTGCAAGGCACACAACCTGCTTTTTTTTCCATTTTAGCGCTAGTAAACACTCAACGTAGACAAGGTCTTCATTTTCTTTGGGCTTCAAGAATTAAAATTGCATCATGGATTCAGATGCACCTCAATACAGACCATATTTAATTATTAATAAGTTGATAGTCAAAATATTAAATGACTTTTTCAAACGCTAAGGTAGTATTTAACTGCAGGTGTTTAGATATGTCTTCAGAAATTTGGCTTTACTAAGGTTTCAGAGGGGATAATTAATGAGAAAACCCCTTAAATAATCTATTTAAGGGGTTTAGGTGGTTACAATACCACAAGTGGTGATCCCGTTTGGATTCGAACCAAAGACCTACTGCTTAGAAGGCAGTTGCTCTATCCAGCTGAGCTACGGGACCGCTTATTTTTGGAGGTGCAAATATGCATAATTGTATTCAAATTGGCAAAATGTTATTTTGGTAATTTTGCTCCCGCGCAATACGGCTTATAAATCATTTATATTTGGATGTAAAAATCAATCAATGGCTCGTATTAGTCAGTTATATATTTACCCAATAAAATCTTTGGGTGGTATTGCATTGCAACAATCAAATCTAACCAGTCGTGGACTTGAGTTTGACCGCAGATGGATGCTTATTGATGACCAGCTGCAATTCCTTTCCCAGCGAAAGTACCCGCAAATGTGTTTGTTTGATGTCTCGCTTAAGGCCGACGGCTTACACGTTACGCATAAACCAAGCGGAGACTGCCTTATAATTCCATATTCACCGCAAACTACCGAAGAAGTTAACCTGCAAGTTTGGGATGACCTATGCTCAGGCACGTATGTATGCGAGGAAGCGGACGCGTGGTTTACCGAACATTTAGAAATAAAATGTAGGTTAGTTTACATGGCCGATAGTCAAACGCGGCAGGTTGATGAACGTTATGCCAGCCCAAGGCATATAACTTCCTTTGCAGACGGCTTCCCAATGCTATTGGTCAGCGAGGCATCGTTAATAGATTTGAATGGAAGGCTTAATAAAAAAATTGATATTAACCGCTTCAGACCAAATATTGTGATTACCGATACCGAGGCATATTTTGAAGATATATTACGACACTTTTCGGTTGAACATATTAATTTTTACGGAGTTAAACCATGCGCACGCTGCGTAATGATTAATGTTGACTCCAGCACTGCTATTACAGGCCCTGAACCATTGAAAACTTTGGCAAGCTATAGAAAAGTAAATAAGAAAGTAATGTTTGGCCAAAATCTGATTCATAATGGAACAGGAGTTATCAAAGTAGGTGATGAGCTTTTCGAACACAAATTAGGCGAGGGACCTAATTTTGAATAAAGTTGCTAGTTGTCATAAACCAAGTACAGTTTTAAGGGTTATAGAGTTATGCAAAATGTTTTTGAAATAGAAATACCTAAAAAGGACCATGCTCTTGCTGTAAAAGTTCAACGTCGTGAAAAAGCTGAGGAAGCTAATGTATTTGATTTATACTATTGCGATGAGCTGTGTGGCTGTATTTTTAAAAACGAGCACAATATTTGGATTTATGAACCGCATGCCCATGCTGGCCTGTTGTTAGATGCCGACCAAATACAGCACCTTGGCCATGAGATAGGCGAGAGGGCCTACAACAGCTAATTATCAGTTTTAAGTCATACTAGATAATTTTGAAACTAAAATAATACAGAGTTACGTATTTAAGGTTATGCGTAAAATAAAAACTGTATTACTTGCATTAATCTTAGCTATAGTCATCCAAGGCGTATCAATAGCTCAAGGCTCAAAAACAGCTACTGAAAAAGCAACTTTTGGCATGGGATGCTTTTGGTGTTCTGAGGCAATTTTTCAGCGCCTGAAAGGTGTTACAAAAGTTGAATCGGGTTATGCAGGCGGTAGTGTAAAAAATCCAACCTACGAAGCTGTATGTTCGGGCACAACAGGCCATGCCGAAGTTGTGCAGGTAACCTTCCAGCCGAGTGTTATATCTTACAAAGAACTCCTCGAGATTTTCTGGAAGATGCACGACCCTACAACTCTTAACAAACAGGGTGCTGACGTAGGGACACAATACCGTTCGGTAATATTTTATCATAATGCTCAGCAAAAGGCTCTTGCTGATACTTATAAAGCAGAACTAAATAAACAGAAGGCTTTTCCAGATCCTGTGGTGACTGCTATTGAGCCGTTTAAAAACTTTTTCGTTGCAGAAAATTACCATCAAAATTACTTTAAGCTAAATGGTAGTCAACCTTATTGCCGTATGGTAATTTTGCCAAAGGTTGATAAACTGGAAAAAGTATTTAAGCAAAAGCTCAAACAATAATCTGCCTCATTATATTGTGAATTACAGCCGTTTGTTTTTTATACAGTAATGTTTGATAAAGCTTTAATATTTAAATATAAAGTATAAATTTATCGGCTGTAAACCATAGTATTTGAGAAGAAATGATGAGTAACGAGTTAGAACGTTTAAGGGCAGTTAATCGTTTCGATGATCTTGATGCTGGCATTAAAACCGATTTAAATGAATTGGTTGAGTTGATTGCAGGTATTTGTGAAGTGCCGGTTGCACTGGTTACGCTCATTGACGATAAAATGCAATGGTTTAAGGCCTCATTGGGTGTAGGAGATTTAACATGCAACGAACGAGAGCTCTCCTTTTGTAAAGAAACAATCAACCAAACTGATGTATTGGTTGTACCCGATGCTACTAAAGATGACCGTTTTGCCAACCTGCCTGTTGTACAAAACGAGCCTCATATCAGATTCTATGCAGGTGCTCCATTAGTTACATTTGATGGGTATGCTGTGGGTACGCTTTGTGTGCTTGATGTTAAACCCTCACATCTGACGGCCTTGCAAATCAAGACTCTCAAAATTTTAAGTAAACAGGTTCTGAACCTAATTGAGCTTAATTGGAGTATGCAAAGCCTTTTAGAACAAAATTTGATAAGTCAAAGGCAAAATAAAGCATTTGAAGATTCAGAACTTAAGCTTAAAGCTATATTTGACAGTACAAAGGATATCCATATACTTATTGGGCGTAAAATGGAGGTGCTGGCTTTTAACAAAGCAGCGTATAATTACATAAAAAACAAGTACGAAAAGGATTTAAGGGTAGGCGCTCATTTGCTGAATATCACTAATCAATTGCTTACCACTGAAACAGCAAATCAAATCAAAGAAGCACTTGATGGAAAGGTTGTTGAGGTTGAATGGCAAATAAACCACGACTCACCAGCTTCCTGCTGGCTGTCTATTAGCTTTAGGCCAGTTTTTAACAATGAGGGCATTGTTACCGGCGTCGCCATAAACGCTGCTGACATCACCACTCAAAAACTGCACGCCATGCAAATTGAAGAACAAAACGCGGCATTGCAGCGAATAGCCACCATTCAATCACATGAATTGCGCCGGCCGGTGGCATCGCTATTAGGCTTACTGGAAGTTATAAAGCTTGATGAGGGTTATACTGAAAACGCCTTTTATAAAATGATTGAAACTACGGTGAACGAGCTTGACCACAAGATAAAAACTATTGTGCACGAGTCTGAGTCTACTATTAAAGAAACCAGGGAAATTATCCCCGAGATCAAAGGATCTTGCTAACCTCAGATTTCAGATAATTGGCCCAGTCATTCACTTTGAATTGATAGTTAAGCAACTCCTTAAGTTTAACACATTTTATAATTTTCCATTGCGCTAGCTCATCTTTAAAATGGGGCAGGGGAAGATTTATGTTAGCTGTAGCCTCTGTATAAAACTCTTTTTTTGAAGGGTGATGAGGCGCGCAGGCATTAATAATATAACCGTACAAACTGTTACTTGCAATCGCCATAGTAATCTCAACACAATCATCAAGGTGAATTAAGTTTACTGGCGCCTGTCCATTAGCTATGTTTTCTTTACCTGCAAAGAAACGTCCCGGATTTCTGCCGGGCCCAACAAGACCGGCAAAACGAATGACCGTTAATTTTTCCGCAAACGCATCACGTAGTATATTTTCGGCAGATAATAACGTTTTCCCGGAAAATGTATCAGGCTCAATATTGCTGAGCTCGCTCAATTCTCCGTTTATTTCAGGATAAATACCGGTGGAACTGATGAAAATAATATTCTTTATTGATTTAGTTTGAATGGCATTGACTAATGATTTAATCTTACTCAAGTAATGCTGGTGTTGACCTTCTCTAAGCTTGGGAGGTATGCTGATGACAAGTAAATCGCAATTAAAAAAATCACTTTCAGCAGGTACGTCACTGCCATTTAAATCGACAACAAATGGATTGATACCTTCGCTATTTAGCACTTCAATTTTGGACGAGGTTGTGGTTGAACCATTTACAACATAACCTTGTTCACAAAAGGCTTTTGCTAACGGAAGGCCATACCATCCGCAACCTAAGATGCTGATACTTGTCATTAAATATTTAAAGTTAGACCGCAAATTTACGCAGATTGTGAGCTATTACGACAAACCTTCACGCTTTGCAAATTCCTGTATAGTGTCTGGGTATTTCATCAAATAAGTTTGTATGCCTAACTTTTCTGCGCCCTTCAAATGTTGCGGACTATCATCTATAAATAAGGTTTCTGATGCATTTAAGCCATTTTCAAATAATACTTGCTCAAAAATAGCTTGTTCGGGTTTCCGCTTGCCGGTAAAGTGCGAATAGTAAACTTTTTCAAAAAGATGATCATTACCATCGAATCCAAAGTTATTGTTTAAATATTTCATGATAAAGTGATAGTGAATATCATTTATATTACTAAGTAAAAAAGTACGGTATTTGTCTTTTAACTTAAGAAGCAGATCGTGGTTTCCATCAGCAATGCCTATCAAAATACTGTTCCAGGCGGCATCAATCTGCTCATCCGTCAAGTCATTTTTACCGGCTTTCTCCCGAATTTTATCTCTGAATTGCGCGGAAGTAATCTGACCGCGATCAAAAGCATCAAAAACCGGATCTTGTTGTAAATGGCCAAAAAATACTTCTACATCTTTGATTCCTAAATCTTTAAGCGACTTCTGAACCCTTTCAAAATCAATACTAAATATGACGTTGCCATAGTCGAAAATGATGTTTTTTATATTTTTCATTTAAAGTTTGGGTATTTGCCACAAATATCTAAATTTGCACACCCGCAAACAAAACGGGAACACAAAAAAAGCTGCGCCTATAGCTCAGTCGGTTAGAGTAGAAGACTCATAATCTTTTGGTCCCTGGTTCGAGCCCAGGTGGGCGCACAAAGTAGACCAGTTCTACCCCCGAAAACCCCTTAAATCAGCGATTTAAGGGGTTTTTTCATTAATTATCCCCTCAATAACCCTTTGTAAAGCCAAGGTTCTCGTTACCTATCCGACTACCTGTTTTTTGTTTTTAACTTAGGTAACACAAACTGCTTCAATGAATTGAAATACAGTTTATTACAGCGTAAAAAGTTGTTTTTTAGAGCTGTTTTTTTGGAGTGCTTGTGTTACCTGTTGTGTTACCTAAAACGGGATGAAGTATGAAACATTTAAAACTCAAAAATTAAATTTTATGCAAACATCACAGTCGTTCGGTATTCATTTTACCACCCGTCCTGACAAAGCGAAAGACGGAAAAGCACCTATTTACGCCTGCGTTACTGTAAACCGCCAGCGGGCTTACATTGCGCTTAAACAAAATGTTGACCCTAAAAATTGGGATGGCTGCAAGGGCGCTGCCAAAGGCAACAAGGAGGAAGTCAAGTCCATTAATAATTACCTCGAGGAAGTAAGGCTGGCCATTGGCAATAGCTATAAGGAACTTCAAATTAAAAGGAAAATGTTATCTGCAAAAGCCGTTAAAGACTTATACCTTGGTGAGGAAGCTGAAACATATTCCCTGAGCCGCCTTATAACCTACCATAACGAGACTTCTACCGAAGACCTGAAGTGGAGTACCCTCAAACATTATTTTGTCACCCAGCGGTATTTAACGAAGTTTCTCGAAGCACAGTTTAATGCTTCAGATATTTATCTGCACCAATTAGATTTTAAGTTTGTGAAGGACTTTGAAGTGTTCCTTCGTAACCATAAGCCAAAGGATCACCAGCAGCCCTTGAACAACAACGGGGTAATGAAACATATTATTCGGTTTAAAAAAATGGTCAACCTGGCTATAAATCTTCAATGGATAACTACCGATCCGTTCGCTACTTATAAGCTGAAGATTCAAAAAGTTAACAGAGAACAATTATCGGAGAAGGAGTTATCCGATATGGAGAACAAAAAGTTATCGATAGCCCGGTTAGATATGGTAAGGGACATGTTTGTTTTTTGTTGTTACACAGGATTATCTTATGTCGATATGATAAACTTAACACCGGCCCATATCATTGCTGGTAGTGATGGGGAACGTTGGATAAGGACCTGCAGGGAAAAAACGTTGATTCCTGTAAATGTTCCATTGTTACCACCGGCTTTAAGAATATTAGACAAGTATAAAGATAATATAAGGTCAATTTCTGATGGTCGCGTTTTCCCGATAGTTTCTAACCAGAAAGTAAATAGCTATTTAAAGGAGCTCGCCGACTTATGCGAAATTACAAAAAAAGTAACATTTCATATTGCCAGGCATACTTTCGCGACTACGGTTACTCTATCCAATGGAGTACCTATTGAAACAGTGAGTAAAATTTTAGGTCATACCAAAATAACCACTACCCAAATTTATGCTAAAGTGGTGGAGAGAAAATTAAAAGAAGACATGGAGGCACTAAAAAAACGCCTTAATTAAATAGGATATATAATAAGTTACAGATGTAAAATTCCAGCATAACCCCAATAATATAATGACATCAAAACAATCGTTTTGATGTCATTATGATTAAGCAAAATTGAATAATTATTGAATTGTTAAAATCAATAATTAAAAAAGTATTTAAATCTATTTACGAATTGTATTGAACAAATTCATAAGCAATTTATCCGCATTTGAAACTGCTCTATTTAAAGTAATAGGAAATACTTGCAAAATTTATATATAGGTATTTTTAGCTCACATGTTTCTTTAATATTTTATACTGAATAATATCTGTTTGATTCGAAAGCTCAAGATAGTTTCTAAGATTTTTTAGCATTTTCTTAAATGGCTTTGATTCTATTCCGAATTTAACTATACTTTTAAAAATATAGTCTTTTTTCACAACCCGCAACAAAAGTTTGGGGTCCCAATTAAATTTTATAAACCTACTAACCAGTGATCGTCTTAAAAATTCGCAGCGGTCCCAATCAGGGATGTCATTACGCTCTTTAAATAATTTACTAAAGAAATCATGTTCCACTAATTCGTAAAGGTCATTTCCCATTATCATTTTAAACCGCTGCCAAGTAAATTGTTCGCAAATATTATTTTCGAGTGCTTGATGCAATCGTTCAAATGTAACAGTTGTTAATTCCTCTGGATCTTGAGCAGAACGCGTGAATGCTACCGAAAGGAAAAATGTGTAATTTTCAGAATAGATTAAACTTTCAGGTAATTCATCTACTTTGCTTAAATAGTCAACTATATATTTAGTACTAATATTCTTCCAAAATGTCGCTGAAGGTGATAATGTACTTGGTACAATCGCAAATAATTCCGAATTGAATTTTTTCTGCTTACTTAGATTTATAAAAGCGTTTTCTGGGTCTAATTTTATTAAATATTGCCACTGTGCATTGACGGGTTTTGAAGTATTATATAAGTGAAAATATAATTCATTGAATACCTCAGAGCCATATTTTTGCAATGATGCTTCCGCATAATTTCCATTTCCCGCCGCCAACATTTGATTTATGATTGGACGAAAATTAATATGCTTATTCCTTGAAATAGAATTCCACCATAAATCTTGAACTAAAATGTCAGCATTCCATACATCTTTAATCTGGTCAATTTCCAAATTTTCCAATAAATCCGATAACAAGTTCCTGTATATGTTTAAATTATACATCCAAATCCTAATCGGGATTCTTTTTAATAGATATTGTAATTCTGAAACCTTTTCCTGACTATATAAGATAGAAAGAAGATTGTTTAATTCATCATCCTTAACTTGTTTATTTTGCCAGGCATTTAAAATCAATTCATCAATTTTCCATTGTATAGATGAAAATATATTGTTTGAGATAATCCCGTTTAGTAAAGTGTATTGACTGAACTTTCTTTCGCGTAAAAGTTTTGCGATCAAATAAGCTTTTAATGATTTTGCTTCATTGTTTGTAAAATTTAAAGCAAAAAAACTGACTAAATCCTCAAAAGAATAATTAATATTATTTGCAAGTTCGAAAGCTTGGAAAAGTGGAAGAAATCTTTTGGGAAAACCTTCAACATCCGAGCCGTACCGTGTCATGAACTCTTCTACTGATTCAAGATTTTGATTACTATATTCTCTAATCCAGTGTGAGAAAAAATCTTTTTTTCCAACGGAGCTGATGTAATATTTATCCTTTTCGGCTTTTAATATATACTTTTCTCGCGTGGTGGGAACAACCTGTAAATCGAAAAATTCATTTCCTAAATGCCGCGGGGACATTGATCCAGTGCAAAATTTAAAGCTTCTTTTCAATCGAGGCCATTGAAATGACCATAAGTCAAGGATAGCCTCAAATAGACTTTCAGATGATCGATCTAATAGAATAAGTTTTTCCGCATTACTATATAATTCATCAGTAAGCCAAAAGAATTCATCATTAAAATATTTTGATTGTCTTTTAAAATCTTCAATTTGACATGATAAAGGAAGTGTGTATTCCCTGAACTCATTTAAATTTGGACGTTTAAAAAATAAAGTAAGTCGTTGAATGTTTTTTAAAGTCCAAAGAATTGAAATGTCAATTAATATTGTGTGTGTCCAAACACAACCTGGTCTCGGCATTTCGCTTGCATACCATGTTTTTGCAAATGCATAGTATTTGCTATTACTTAGGGGGTAACCAGTATAGTATTCTGTAAAACCAGTTTCATTCCCAGAACCTGAAAGATCACTCAACAACAGGAGCTCTTTTTTTTCAGATGAAGTTAACTCGACAGAACTTGCGAGCAATGAATGACCACCTCTGTAACCATGAAGTGATTGTTGAATTATTATATTGCCTTCTGCCATTGATTAATTATCCATTCTATGGGCGCACAAATATCATTGCTTACCTGGTCACCATCCTGAACAATTATTCGTTCAGCGGGATTATCTATATCTTGTAATTCTTCCTTTTTTTCCGGGATTTCAAGGTCGCCACCCTGAGCACTAATACCAAAAATTTTATAGTTAATTGATTCGAAATTAGTGATTAAAAACTGGTTTAGAAGTGGAAGATTAACCTGAAGCCATTTTGCTGGAGTAACTCCTTCATCTGAGACTTTATCCCAAGCCGAGATTACAATGACTAAACTTAAAGGAGTTGACGGCGATTTATCAATGTGGGCATCTAATATATCCGTTAAGATAACCTGAGTGGGCGTGTCTTCTATTTTGTAGGGAACTATTTCTTGAACTTCATTAGGATCGCTAAATATATCTACCACTGCTTTAATATCGTCTATTAATGCATGTGCTTTTAATTTTGTAGGACTAATAAATAAAACTAAAGCCCCTGTATCTTTAATACTATCGAAATATTGAGTATCCCATAGCCTTTCTGTAAACTGAGAGGCGAATGATTCTCCTGCTATATCAGGGATTTTTAAGTCAAAATACTGATTTTGACTTTTATTATACAAATGTATAGTAATATCTTTAGCTGATAATCCTGCCTGGGTTGAAGTCCTTTCTAATTGCTCACACTGAAGCCATTTTGAACTTATATTATTCAAATATGTAGCATCACTCGATAATTTATATTCATTAAAAGTTTTATTAGGATTATCTGCCGAAACAAAATGATGAAAAGCTGCGATAAATGAGGTCTTTCCGGTTTCAGGTAAACCAATAATTGTAATTAATTTTTCTACATCCGAAATCATCTTATCTCATATTTAAATTTCTGAAACGAGCGGCTGTCCTCTTTCAAGGCGAACTGGGGATCAACAAATTCATGATTCGGATTTCGACTTAAAATAAGGTCTAAAAATTTATCTAATCCGGTACCTGCTGTTATTGTATCATTTTGAGACCGAGAAGCGATCAGAATTACATTTTTTATAAGCCCAGGGAATTTTTCTTTAATTGCGGTTATAAAAAACGATTCTATTGAGTCTTGAGCACCAGCTGCGAAAACTTTGTCCCATTTAGCAATTATTAAAGTAATACCCTTATTTTGATCAAGCATCTTATTTTGAACAGCTCTACTAATTAGGTTGATTGCATCATTTTTTACTGAATGGCGTGTGCCCTTGTTTAGCAGGGTGTCTCCATCCGCGATGTAGCAAACATGAGTTGAAGTCTTAATAACCTTCAAACCCAGCATTTCCTCATCCGAATTACGCGCAGCTTGGAATCGTTCACCGTTAGCATCTGCAAAAAGCAGATGGTTGATGGGGGTAGTTAATGATTTATGTCTAACCGCTAAATGCAAGTAAACGAAATCTTTAGTGTTAGTCCTTTCAGTATTGGATTGTTTATTCTGCGAAATTATTCTTGCATGGTGGCAACGTTTTTCAAAGCCAACTGATGTTTTGGTTCCTGCAAAGTAGTAATTTCCACAACCGCCTTTTTGAAATCTATCGAAAAGGGATGCATACAAGGTTGACTTTCCACATTCAGGGTCCCCCATTAGTAGCACTAAGTTTGCTGGATTCTTGTAGGTAATTACACTTATTTGTTCTTCTGTATATTCAACGTTGGGATCAAGGGAAATTGTTTCTTGAACAGTTGTAATATCTTCAAATTCGAGGGAATTTTCTATACTGGATTTTAAAACATCGGTCAAATTATCGCAATCACTAAGATGCCCTTCCATGCAAATGTTATTTTTCACAAAGGAACAACCCGGCTGGGTGCAAATTTTAACATATTCTTCTGCCATACTATTCGGAAACGTTAAAAGTTTTGAAAATGCGCAAAAGGGATAATTCCTTGTATAGTTGTCCTGAAAACTGTTGCAACGAGAGTGTTCTTTCTAAATTGATACCTGTCGTCTTTATAAATATAGCTTTCCATTCAACATCGGCATACTCAATTGCAGTTTGTAGACCAAATAAAAAAGGGCAGAAACTGGTTAGTCTTACGTCAATTTTAGGCAATTCTTGTTTTAGCTCTTCGGTATAATTAGTGATACCACCAATCAGATCACCAAGTGGTCGTTCAACAGCTTGCTCAGGAGATAAAATTGAAAGTGGTCTATTTATAATGTTATCAACTTTACCGATTCCTGGGATTATTTTAGTATGTCTTGCTAATTCTATAGCAACAACAATACTTAAACCTTCAGGTGAAAGTAACTGAAATGGCTTTTTTAGTAGGTCGCTATATCCGCCAAATAACCACCACAAAACATTGGTTTCTTCCGCTACTGCGCTATAGGCAGTTTGTAACTTACTTGTATAGTCAATTAAAGAATTATAGCCGTTAATTACGGCATTGGCATCTTTTACTAAACTGGTTATACTTGAATTTAGTGAAGTTTTAAATGTTTGGAAACTATCGGAATCAGGATAAGGTGTACCCTCAACTGCCGGCAATACAACTTTCGCCAAACTTGCCTTTATTTTTACCGGAGTTTTAGGAAAAATAACCGATCTCTTTCTTTCACATTCTTCAATCCAAAAATTAGCAGAGTAATTGTACAATTGAGGGAAAATTTCTTGTGGACTTAAAGCATGTGTAATTACACTTAATCCTAAAAAGTCACTGATAAAAGTAGAATTTTGTTCTATTTTTTCGATAATGAGAAGGCCTAATAGCAACCTAAGTAAGTTGTTATTTTTTACTAAAAAATTTTCATCATCCGTTTTGAATTCTTCAACAACCGACAAGTATTCACTGTTTTCTTCTTTAACTATTCCCCAATAAATTTTAATGTACAAAACCCATTTTAAAATATCAGTTTCCGGGAGCAACCTATCTATGGTTGCTCTACGCATTTTTAATTCTTCAGGTGAAGCGTCTCTTTTAATCCCTTCGGTGTAATGGTCAGGAAATAAATCTTTGGCCGAGTAATTCATTTTTAGTTTTTAAATGGGTTTGGTTCAATTTTTTCGTTAAATAATTTACTCCATAAATCAGATAATAAGTTCCGCTCTTTAGCGCGAACTAAAAATTTACCAGTAAGTTCTTCTGCATTGTTATTTTCAAATGTTTCGCCTTGTTCGACCAGGTTTAAGTCACTTGCAATTTTAAATCGCGTTGTTAATGGCAGGACAAAATATGCTTGTAAAATCTTCATACCAGGTTTCATATCGTCTGTAAATTCAGGTAATTTTGGTAGTACTGATTCTTCATGATCTCTTCCAATAATTGCGGTTAGACTATTTATGTCAGTAATTTTCTTCTTTACACCCAATGCAGGCTTGATTGATACATTTTCCCTCTTTAAACGTTTATGAAGTGCCTCAACCTGACCAATGTCTGAGAGGTCATAATGTGTAAACTGTTGTAAAAAAGTTGGTATATATTGTTTATCATCTGCCTTCAACAGAACGGGTATAAACTTCATGTTTTTAAAATCATTTTGATAGATTTCAGTCGAAGTTAAAGTTGCTTCCCATTTGGCTCCCAAACCTGACCCATCTTTCTCCTTATTTTCATAACGCTCTAAATACTTTTTAGAAGCGACAACAAGTACGAAATTTGATTCACGTATGTTTTCTTCCATCCAATTTGGCCATCCCCGTTCAGGGTTGCCATCTTCTACATATTGGTCGCAAGTACAGTCAATCCAATTTTCTAATAAATCGTTGCAAAAATTTAGAACTGCCAATTCATGTTCTGGGGTATCATGGGCATAGCTGGTAAATACCTTAGGTATAAATTTCGTCATCAAATAATAAGGATTAAGTTTTTACTACTAAGTTATATGTTTTTTTAGAAATGCCTCTATTAATCCACATGGCACAATGATGGGTTTTTTTGAAATGTATATTTCTATTTTTTTCCCGATGACGGAATATTTGCCATTAAAAGTGCCCCCCATAAAGTTAAAGGAAAAACTTCCGTCACTTTGAGTTCCAGAATAATTAACATTATATGTAGAAGCTTCGGTTATTGCCCAGTTATATAAAGCAAGAGGATCAGCGTTTGTATTAAAAATAAATCTACAACCCATGTTGTGTTTTAAAAGATATTATGCTAAAATACTAATTGTATTGCTCGGATCATATTAAATAAAATACCTACCTCCTACATGAGGTGTGTTTTTTTGATTTTTCTCTTTCCCAAATTTGCTATGCTAAATTTTAAGCTATGGCAAATCATAATGAAAATCAAAATGACTTTCCTAAAGTTAACCGCGATCAATTAATCACAGTCCAGGACCTGATCGATTTTAAACAGCAACTCATTATTGATATAAAAAAGTTGCTCAAAGAACAATCGGGCATGCCTGGTCATCACTGGCTAAAAGCATTCGAGATCAAAAAAATGCTTCGGCTTTCTGAAAGCAAACTACAATATCTCAGGGATAAGGGTTTGATTCCCTTCAAAAAACTGGGAGGTATAACCTATTACAATTCCGATGAAATTGAAAAACTGATGGCTTCAGGCAAGTTGAATGACCAGATGAATTTGGCATGAAACGGAAAGCTAAACGTACCATTCCCAGGCAGTCAAAAGAAGTCAGAAAATGCGGTCAAAATCCTATGCAGGTTCATGATGGTTTGGGTACAACTATGCCGCCAGATCAGGTTGTTTTACTAATCTATTTTGACCAAAAAGGGGAAGCCGAATTGGCTGAAAAGTTCTTTAATGAGCATCAGCTTCGGAGTTGGAAAACGCCTACCGGTGGCATTATCTACAATTGGAAAGTTTGCGCAACTGAGTGGATATTTAATTATCGACAGGAAGAAAAACGCAGGTTAAGGCAGTCGCTATTTTATAGTGATTCGTATTAAATGAATGAGGTTAAACAAATCCGAATCGAGGACTTTGTGAGGACGAGATTGCATTTTTCAGCAATCAGCAAGATAAACGTTTGTCGGACAAACGGATCTTGCCCTTTCCCTCCAAAGTCGGTGCGGGGATTCTAAAAATCCTCCGAAGTCGGATTTTAAAAATGATTTGATCTATGGAACATGAAGAGGAAAATCGTGACAGAAAGGTCACTACTCGATTTAAACCTGAAGAGTATTTAATGATAGATCGCAGGTTTAAAAAGACCCGGTTCCGCAAAATGAGCGAGTACATCAGGTCTGTTTTATTAGAGAAACCAGTTACGGTAAATTATAGAAATAAATCGATGGACGAAATGTTGGAAGAGCTTGCTTTATTAAGGCGGGAACTCAGTGCTATCGGGAATAATTTGAATCAAGCTGTACGTCAAATTAATGCTGCCCACGGCACGGCAGATAATCGGTTATGGATGAGTTTACTTTCAATAATCGGTTCCAAAGTTGACCACGCCATTAATCATATCAAAGACCGGATGCAAAACTTTTCAGAACTATGGTCGCAAAAATTAAAACCGGAAGAAGTATCATCGGCGCAATAAATTACAATGAGCATAAGGTGCGTTTGGGTAAAGCCGAATTGATCATGGCACAAGGGTATCTGAAAGAACCGAAAAGTTTATCTTTTAGTGATAAACTTAATCGCTTAACAGACCTAACAGATCGTAACGAACGGACGCAGGTCAACACGTTGCATGTATCATTAAATTTTGCAGTTGGCGAAGTTTTAGACAAAATTCTACTTCAGCAGATCGCAGATGATTACATGGAAGGCTTGGGCTTTGGCGGGCAGCCTTATTTAGTTTACCAGCATAATGATGCCGGGCATCCCCACCTTCATATAGTTACGACAAATATTAAACCTGATGGGGAAAGAATTAGCTTTCACTTATTGGCAAATAAAGCTTCTGAAGAATCGCGCAAAAATGTAGAGCAAACTTTTAACCTCATTAAAGCCGAAGACCAGAAGCAATCGAGTCAAGTGATAAGCCCTATATCACTGGATCAGGTTGCTTATGGTAAAACTGATACTAAACGAGCGATCACCAATGTGGTAAACGAAATTATTCGCGCATATAAATTTACCAGTGTTCCCGAGTTCAATGCCTTACTTAATCAATTTAATATCACTGCGGACCGTGGCTCCAAAGATTCCCGAATGTTTGCCAAAAACGGATTGATTTATTGGGTCATTGACGCTAATGGACAAAAAACAGGGGTACCTATCAAGGCAAGTAGTATTTATGGAAAGCCTACAATGAATAATCTTAATGATCGGTTTAAACTTAATGCAGCCATAAGGAAAATAAGTAAACCAGATTTAACAAAAACAATTGACGGTGCCCTTAGCAGATCGCTAACTATGAATGATTTTCAAAATAAGCTCAAAAGGCAAATGATCGATGTTGTCTTGAGGCGTAATGATGAAGGTCGCTTATACGGCATTACATTTATCGATCACAGGGCAAAAACAGTGTTTAACGGTAGTGACCTTGGCAAAGCTTATAGTGCTGGCATGCTATCCGCAAAATTAGGTAATGAGAAATCGGTCGTTTCAACTAATACGAACAATTACATTAAGAGTAAGCCATTTGATAAGGTTCAGCATGTCTCATCGGAAAGGGCAGTTGAGAATCATAATACTTTTTTTGAAAGCCTGTTTCACGAAGAATATCAGGATCAATCTGCATTTCAAAAATTAAATCAAAAGAAACGCCGCAAAAAGCGGCCTGGTCAAAATCTATAAATCATATTTTATGCAAACAGGCGAAAATGAACAAGCCTTACGTAAGATCATGGATTTTACAAGGCTACTAAGTATAGCTGTTTTAATTCTGCATTTCTATTTAAGGTGTTATGCTGCATTTCAACAAATGGCCCTGACAAAGCCAATCATAGATCAGGTGCTTCGACCACTATCTACTATGCAGGTTTTTAAAAGCATCTTGTTGGCAAAATCTTTTGCGCTCTTCCTGCTTTTAGTTTCGTTGATCGGTACAAAAGGAAAAAAGGATGAAAAAATAACGACCAGAGAGATCGTAGGGTATACCATGGTCGGTCTCGTGATCTATTTTTTCAGTTGGATATTTCTAAAGTTGCCATATAAAATCATAACAGTCAGTTTATTATATGTAGGGTTTACCTGTTTAGGTTACTTGATTTTGATGAAAGGTGTTAGTAAGGCTTTTAGGAAACTGAAGTTGGCTTTAGATAAAGATATATTCAATAAATACAATGAGTCGTTCCCTCAAGAGCAGCGCCTGTTAGAAAATGAGTTTTCAGTTAATCTACCGGCCCAGTATCAGTTCCGCAGTAAAACTTATAATAGTTGGGTAAATATTATCAATCCTTTCAGGGGGACTTTAGTTGGCGGTAGCCCCGGTTCTGGTAAATCGTATTTTGTAATTCGACATATTATTACCCAGCATATCAAAAAAGCTTTTACCATGCTGGTCTATGATTTTAAATACGATGACCTGTCTAAGATCGTATTTAATGCTCTGCGCAAATATGGGCATCTCTACCCAGTTAAACCGACCTTATATGTGATCAACTTGGAACAGATCATGCACCGTTCAAATCCATTGGAGCCGCACACAATGGTCGATATTACCGATGCCATAGACTCCAGCAGGACGATCATGCTTGGCCTTAACCGGGAATGGATAAAAAAACAAGGGGATTTCTTTGTGGAATCACCAATCAACTTTGTTACGGCCATCATGTGGTTTTTAAAAAAATATGAGAACGGTAGGTACTGTACATTACCACATGTTATTGAATTGGCGCAAGCAGATTACAAGGAACTTTTTCAGGTGCTTCTACAGGAACCGGAAATAGAGGTACTGATCAATCCTTTTATTTCCGCCTGGCGCAATGAGGCTTTCGAACAATTGGAAGGACAGGTAGCCAGCGCAAAAATTAGCCTGGCGAGGTTATCATCACCACAATTATATTACGTGCTAAGCGGCAATGATTTTTCTTTAGACATCAATAATCCAAAAGAACCTAAAATTGTATGCCTGGCTAATAATCCACAAAAGTCGCAGGTAAATGGCGCTGTATTATCCCTTTATGTGAACAGGATCAACAAATTGGTGAATCGAAAGAACCAGCAGAAATGCAGCATGATCTTCGATGAGTTCCCGACCATTTACTTTAATGGTATAGATAATTTGATCGCTACCGCGAGGTCGAATAAAGTTGCCGTTACGCTTGCTGTGCAAGATTACAGTCAACTAAAAAAAGATTATGGACGTGATCAGGCCGAGGTGATCATGAATATTGTAGGTAACATCATTTTTGGCCAGGTTACTGGCGATACGGCCAAACAGCTATCAGAACGATTTGGAAAAATTAACCAACAAAAGGAAAGTGTATCGGTCAATAGTTCAGACACTTCGGTAAGTAAGTCTGTTCAATTAGATTATGCAATTCCATCATCAAAGATCGCAGGCTTGTCTTCCGGTGAGTTTGTTGGAATGGTAGCAGATGACCCAACCAATAAGATTGAGCTAAAAACTTTTCATAATGAAATACAAAATGATCACGCAGCCTTGAAGAAAGAAGAAGAGGCTTATGAAAATATTCCAGATGTGCGAAAAGTGTCTTTGGAAGAGGTTCATATGAACTACCAGCAAATAAAAATGGACATCAAAAACATATTGATGGCTATTACTCAAAATTGTTGATATATAATTAGTTAAAATATGAGGGTTTAGGGTAGCGTTCCAATGAATAAAATGTAAACGGTTTTTCTACATTAATATATTAAATCAATAGTTAATTAAGTGGATATGGTCTTGTAGTTATAAAAATTTATTAAAAATCCGCCTGCAAAGTGGCTACCATATCACTACTGTTTTGAAATTCATAGTTGTCGTTATTTTGATGTGACAACAAACTGATTTTTTAACCACTTATTTCGCTCGAAATAATACAAAACAGGAAGGGTGTTAGTGACAAAGAGTATTTTATTAAAACTGCGGGATACGTACCTGCCAGTAGCAGACGCTACTAAGTTTAAACATCACAATGCAGTTTATGGAAAACATTACCCTCAATAAGACCGGTATTAGATTTAAAGAGCTGAACCATGATCACTTGATCATGGGTATCAAACTCATTTGTATGT
The DNA here is from genome assembly GCF_913773635.1 of uncultured Mucilaginibacter sp. GTDB lineage: Bacteria > Bacteroidota > Bacteroidia > Sphingobacteriales > Sphingobacteriaceae > Mucilaginibacter. The sequence continues at coordinate 487,290 of NZ_CAJYGQ010000006.1, read as the reverse complement.
TTCTTTTTCTTTATACCGCTCATGCCAAAATAGTTGATCACGACCGCTTTCTAAAAGGTCTGTCAAAGGTGCATATCATCAATGGCTTTGCGGTATATCTCTCTTGGTTCGTGCCTGCATCCGAGATTTTTACCTTTGTTTTGCTTCTTTTTCCAAGAACCGTCAGCTGGGGATTTATCACCTTTTTAACGTTAATGTTCTCCTTCACTGGCTATATTATAAGCGCGATGATCTTTGAAAAGAAATTGCCTTGCCATTGTGGTGGTGTGATCGAAAAATTAAGCTGGACACAGCATCTTTGGTTTAACCTGTTTTTCATGGGTTTAGCAGGATTTGCACTTTGGCTTATGTCATCTAAAAACGAAAATCAAATATTAACAAAATGAAAAATTTTAAACAAATCGCTTTAGGCCTGTTGGTAGGCGCTATGGCAATCGGCTTCAGTTCATTTACTAACGCACCAAAAAGTGCTTATAAGGTTTCCAAATTACCCAACGGAAAGCTGGTCGTGACAGCAGATTACTTCCGCAAAGTAGCCAACGCCGGTTCTTCAGTTGACAGCGATCCGAGCCATTATATCTTCCGTGACAACACCACGGCTGCGCAGTGTTTGGACAACCCTGACAATATTTGCTCAGTTACCTGGCAAACAGACTCCGCTCCTTCAAATAATGACGAGCCTGCCAGCTTAGGCAGTCCGTCATTACAAGGCACAGCAGCATTTGGCGACTATAACGGTCAATAATTTTAAAGGCAGGAGTTTCTCCTGCCTTTTTTTTACAATTTTGAAGTTTCTTTGAAAACTAATACATCGATTGGTGCTCGTTCTTTGACGAACCTTAAACCGTACTTTTGAAGAGCGGTATTGATTGATTCAAAATTTGTCATATCGCACGTTAGTTCCAGATCAACATTTTTTTCGAATCCTGATTGATCTAAGGCATAAACATTTTTATCCTGAAGAAAATAGCCGTTCAACATACTTATAAAATGGCTTAAAGGCATATTCTTTTGCATATATGAAAACCTATCATGTCGTTCAAGCGGTTCTTCACCATCAGTTTTCAACTCAAAGCGATCATTGATTTTCAATAGTTTCGCGACCTCGTTATCCTCCCTTTTTTCTACATACGCTTTAAAACCCATAGGTTTTGCGAAATAACGGTCAAGATCTTGCTTAACCAAAGCCATTTTTTGCTTCCAGTTAAGACCGGGGGGATATACAATTTCATAGCTAACACTGTTTTTTTTTATCCATTCTGTCATCGCCTGTGTGCCAGCCTTAATTTCACTTGGTATTGTTATCTGATTAAGCAGTTTTTGATCGCGTACTTCGAACAAGTGGTTTCTCTTTGAATCGAACGCACCCTGCAAGGGCCTGTCGTAAAAAGATAGTGAATAAAAGATTCGATACAACATATTCACTGATGCGTTCATCGCTCCGAAATGTGCTGTGTCGAAATAAAACCTGCCTTCAACATTGGGAATATATTTTCCTGCAATAGAATAAGAAATAAGGTCATTCCTGTTGATCGGCTCTTGTTTCGTATTTTCGTCACCCGGCAAAAAATTATGATTCAACACGTACAATGATTTCTCCCATCCAATTTTCTTGCGTGGTGATGTGATTCTTTTTTCAAAAGATGCTGGCTTCCCAGATAAGAGCGCATTGATATTTATTTCATTAATTTCCTCCGGGCCTGTTGTTCCAATTACTTTACCCAATTCGTTGACCCAAACATAGTGTGGTAAGGTCGATACTTGGAACATCTTTGTGAAAACAGTATCTTCAACAACCGATATTGGCCTAACATGCCTGATCTTTTCCATTTTATTAAGAAATGCAACTACTTTGTTTTTAGGTTCTGTAGTTATCGGAAGGAATTTGAGTTTACCCTCAAATATTTTTTCAAGGGAATCTGCCTTTGGAAACATTGCGACACAAGGCGCACAAAAGGTACCCCAAAAATCGAAGATCAACAACTTACCCTTGAAGTCAGATATTTTGGCGGTTGAGTTTTTATAGTTAACGATACTGTGAATTTTTATATCAGGTAAACTATCGTTAGCCACGAGTTCTTTTGGCTGGGATTTAACATTAACACCTAATAAGCATAATGCGATGAAAAGGCTAAAAGATTTTATTATTTTATGATGAGGTGAAAATGGTTTCATTCTTATTTACTTAAATGATAATTAATTCTATCTTGGATTTTGCTGTAGACCACCAAGTAAGATCTCTTGGTCATCAATTGGCAGGACGTATCTGGAGGCGTTGGGTGGCAATGTGTATGTCTGACCGTTGACAGTTCTTGTTAAGGTGATCTGAAATCGGACTTCTTTATTTAGCCTCCGCAGATCTGTCCACCTTAAATTTCTGAAGCTTAGTTCCTTTCGCCGTTCATTTAAGATGATCGCCAATGCAACGTCACCACTTGCCGCCGTTTGATTGACATATGTACCGGTTCTCCACCGATTTCGTAGCAGAAAATTTAAATCATTCATTGCCGAACTGATATTTCCTTCTCTGGCATAACATTCTGCCCTGATCAAATAAATTTCGTCAGTAGCAATTCCGCCGAATAATAAGAAGCTATTGCCCGCGTAACTTGTTCTTAAGGTATTTACGCCAGATGAGTTGAGATAGAATACGTTTTTCCTAAGATCGTTCGCCGAATAAGAGGCAAAAAGCGTTGGGTCAACAATTAGATTTGGTGGATTAGCCGATAAAAATCCTGTTAGTTGGCTGTGAAAAATAACTTCCGCATTAAAACGAAGTATAGGACTTGCCAAGGTTAAATTTAATTGATTATAATCCATCAACGAACTTTGTAACTGCAAACAAGAATCTGCGTAAAGCATTGCCGTTTTGTATTTTCCCTGCGATAAATAAATTCTTGCCAACAGGCCATACGCAGCTGGTTTAGATGGCCTTGTCGGGTACAATGGATTCACTGGCAGCAATGGGATCGCTTGAGACACGTCATTTATAATTTGATCGTACGTCTCTCTGACTGACGCCCTGTTTACCTGAATATTGACATTTGAAGAGACCCTTAATGGCAAACCAAGGTCATTTTCAGAATTTACATCGTCATAGACCTTACAAAATTGCTGCGATAAGTTGAAGAAATAGAATGCCCGAAAAAACAATGCCGATCCTCGGACATTGTTGAAGTTGGTTTGATTTTGAGGGTCTATAGCGAGTTTTGAGATCCCATCCAAAACAATATTAGCTTGTAAAACCTGCGCATAGGTATTCCGCCATTCACCGGATACTGAGCCGCCATAGAAGCTGTCGGTTGGTGCCCATGTGTAAGCGCCTTTTTCCGCAGAAGTTCTTAAAGCATTGAAGGTCGCATCACTGACAAAGTAGTCGCCATCACCGACCATTGCCATACTGGGTTGATTTATATTAAGACCGCCTGTACCACCTGTATTATCCAGGAGCGCTTGATAGTCTGTAATTGTTGTAGGCACAACCAAAGCTTTATTAGGTTTGGCTTCCAACCATTCCTGTTTACAAGAATTCAATCCGATGAACAACACCAGAATTGCGCATACCATGTATAATCGTTGTTTCATAAATTTAATTTGATTAAAGACTTCCTTTTATACCGAATGAGATCGCCCTTGAAGTTGGGATTGTTGTAATGTCTGCATTGCCTGGAACAGCATCAGGATCGAGACCCTGCTTATTGGCTCTCCACAGTACCCCTAAATTATTGGCAAAGACAAATACCTGTAGGGTGTTAAAGGGTAATTTAGGTTTATGCAGTTTAGTAAATTCATAGCTTAGGCTAACATCTTGCAGCCGAATGTGATCTGCTTTTTGAATATTGATATCCGCGTTTTGATAAAATTGATCGCGGGCAGGAACAAATGGATAGACCAGCGATGGGACATTTGTAAATTGTTCATCACCCGCACTTTGCCATCGTCTGTTAAAATCACGGCTTACATTTAAAAATGCCGAACCGTTCGAACCAATGGCGCTATAGCTGAGAGACGGCGCCATGAAATAATATCCAAATTTGTAGTTTACTTGTACGCCCAGGGTAAAGCCCTTAAAGCTCCAAAAATTGTTGAAGCCACCAAAATACACAGGTCTTGCGGGACCTGCATAGACAAGTTCTGAAAGTGGTGTTCTGATATTGATCGTTGCATAATCTTCACTTAGCACACCGTTGATATATCCTTTTGGATTGCCAGTAATAGGATCTAAGCCGCCCCATCTGTATCCATACACTCCAAATACTGGTTTGCCTATATTGGGAATAGCCGTAGGTGATGCTCCCACAATCGATGCTGTCGTTGGGATTACATCATATCGGGTTACTTTATCGGTCGCTTTGCTGATGATTACCGTAGAGGTCCAATTAAATTTGCCTTTAAGATTGTTAGCAGTGATGATTACATCAAAGCCTTCACCTTTCATATCCGCATAGTTCCCTTTCAATGATGAAATGCCTGCATTTGCCGGAAAAGCCTTGAATCCTAAAAGATCGGTTTCCTTTTTAATGAAATATTCTAAACTTCCTGAAACCCTGTTGTTTTTGAAACTAAAGTCCAGACCAATGTTAAAAATTCCGGTTTTCTCCCAACGTAGATCGGGGTTGCCAGTATTGGAAATTTGTGCATAGTTCAGGTTTGTATACGCCGCATTACTTCGATAAAGGAAAGTTGTAACACCGGTTACGGATTGATCGACGTTTCCGTTAAAACCATATGAGCCTCTCAGTGAAAGGTTTGGCAGCCAATTTGATCTATAAAAATTTTCCTGCCCGATGTTCCATTTGACACCTGCCGACCAAAGCGGTACATTCTTCTGATTGGTTGCGACACCAAAATAGTTTGTTCCGTCGATTCTCGCACTACCTGATATGGTATAAAGTCCATCATAAGTGTAGGCCGCATTAGCGAAAGTAGATCTTATTCTGCTTAAAGTACCTCCGATTCCTAATCCGCCGTTGATGGTTGATGACCCCGATGGGTTTGTAGGATAGGATACCAACGGATTTATATTGGTAAAAGTCGCAAGATCATCATTATAGCCATACAGAATTGAACTGTTGTTTTCAGCCTTCACTTCAGCTAATTCGTACCCTGCGATTGCGGTCAAACTATGTTTTTTCCGATCCAAATGATAATTGACCTGTCCGCGCAAATTATTTGAACTAATGTTTGCACTCGCAAGATTTAGTATTCCACCTAAAGGGAGGTTATAACCAGAAACCCGACCGGCAGTGAGGATGGAAAATGTATTGATCAGATTTCTCGCGTAAAATGATTGCTGGCTTTGATAATTCCTGTTCTGATTGATTACCCGCTGATACTGGTATTTAACTTCTGCACTCAAGCCATTTAAAATGTTATACCTCAAGCTACCAGTTAATCTTGCATCTAAAGTTTTCAGTGTATTATCAGTGTTTCCTAATTCGTTTAGGGGAGTGTATGCCCAGTTCAAAAATCCTCTCGTCGTTGCTGACTGAACATAATTCTGACGGAGATTGTAAACGATAGATAAAGGGTCACCATTTTGGGTGGCCAGTTGGCTGTATGGAAACAATCTTGTGTTGAACTGACTTAATGTGTTATCTATTTCATTTGTCGACTGAATGATATTTACACCTGCATTCACCTCCACTTTTTTACTTAGGTAAAAGGTGTTTTGCGAATTGATGGTTATTCTTTGATTGGAATTCTCTTTCAAATTAGCCACACCCTTATCATAACCGGCAGACAAGTAGTACAGCATTTTGGTGTTTCCACCTGAAAAATTTAAAGCGTATTGCTGATTCTTTGCAGGTTGATAAATATATCTGGTAAGCTGTTCGTTAATTGAAAGTCCTTTTAATGCATCGAGTTGTGAATTGAGGTCACTACTACTTAAGGAACCTGAGCGTTGTAACGCTAAAAGTTCAACGACCGGCGAGATAACAGGATATGTAGTGGTGTTGGCCAAATTACCGTCATAATACCCTTTGCTAAAAAGAAACTGTTCTAATCCGATATATGACGGTACGTCTAATTGATTTGGATTGTAATTAAGGTCGGGTTTACCGGCAATTGTAAGGTTAGCATTGAAATTGATTCTCAACGGTTGGTTGAATTTGCCTTTTTTTGTAGTGATTACGATTACACCATTCCCCGCCCGAACACCCCATATACTCGCCGATGCTGCGTCTTTTAGGATCGTGATATTTTCGACGTCATTAGGATTAATGTTATTGATATTTCCGCTAAAAGGAAAATTATCGACTATTATCAGTGGTTGATCATTCGCAAAGATCGTACTGCGCCCCCTTATATTCATATCAACCTGCCCAGAACGTGCGGTTGCCGTATTAGCATTAAATACGAGGCCAGGTGTTATACCGGAGAGTTTTGAAAGCACATCGGGTGCCACTCTAATATCAAATTCTTTTTTTACAGGTTGGGCAAACGAGCCGGTTGCTCTTTCTCTTGGGATAGATTGGTAACCTGTACTGACCACATTGATCTCGGAGAGTCGCGGCGGAGCTAAATGAAGCATTATGTTTTGAAAAACAGACCTTTCAGCAACGGTGAATGATGTGCTTTCATACCCGATATAGGAGACAATTACCTGAGTACCTTGAATAGCATCTATCGAGAATTTTCCGTCTTTGTCTGTAACTGTATAATTATCATTATCGACAACTTTGATTGTTGCGCCATGAAGCGGCCGTCCGGTTGTGTCTGTTACTTTACCATTCACTTTAACTGGTATAATTGGCTCAGGTCCCGTTTTAACTGGTAAGCTGGTTTTTGCTTTAATTATTATCGTTTTAGATGCTATCGTATAATCAAGTGGTAGGTTCTTGAGGACTACTATTACAGCTTGCTCTAACGAAACCTTGTTGAGGTTCAGATCGCCAGCCTTCATATTCTGAATTAGATTGCGATCAAAAAATATATCATACCCACTCTGATTACGTATCTCTTTGAATACACTTTCCAAAGAAGCACTATTGACTTTTAGAGTGATCTGCTGCCCTTTTGCAGCTGCACTAATCAAGAATAGTGCGGCGATTGAGAATAATTTAATATTAAGATTTGAAAAATATGCGAGTGCGCGCCAAAAGAGTACGCCAATTTTATGCGTATAAAATTTATACATTTGTTTAGTTGTGAAAAATGTTGATGACTTGAGAAATTAGTTAGCATATTTCCACCTATCGGGCCAGTTGTGTTTCCAGCACACCTGGCCTTCCTTTTGGAATGCGGGAAGGTTTTCTATTGCGTGACCACGATCCTCCTTCCGTCTACTTTAAAGTGAACATGTTCTGTTAATTCCATTATCTTTAAAACACTATTGATGTCTTTTGACCGGGAAACCCAACCGCCCGGAGTAAAATCTTTAGGCTCTGATTGATAAACTACATCTACATCATACCATCTTTCGATTTGACGCATGCTGGCTTTGAAATCGATATTTTTAAAAATGAAGTCCCCCTTCTTCCAGGCAGTGATGGGTTCCGTATCTACCGTATTAATGGTTATGTCCTTAGGAGACAGGGAGGCTTGTTCCCCTGGCTTAAGAAATAATATCCGTTTATTTGTCGCAAGTTGTACACTTCCCTCTAATAACGTCGTTTGTAAAGTAGGTTCATTACTATAGGCGTTAATATTGAAGTGTGTACCTAAGACCTTTATGGTCTGCGCTCCGGCTTTTACAATAAAAGGGTGCTTTTGGTCTTTCGCAACTTCAAAGTAGGCTTCGCCCGTAATCGCTACACTTCGGTTTTTTTGGTGTGCAAAGGATACAGGATAAGTGATCGAAGAAGCGGCATTGAGCCAAACATGTGTGTGGTCTGATAATTCGACCTGCCATTTTCCACCTTTTGGCGTACTGATTGTGTTGAACTGACCTATAGATTCAGCTGTTACCTCAGTGCCAATTTTATATATCAACTCTCCACTTTTAGTTTTGAGAATATCAACACCACTTTGATTAGAGATTACTCCATTTTTTGCCTCATTCAAATTAATGATAGTTCCGTCAGCAACGGTAAGCACCGCTTTATCAGAGCCCGGTCGGATAACATGCGCAGAATGGCTAATCTTCACGCGTTTTGGCTTCAACAAGTAAAAAGAAAGACCAACTAAAAATACGGCCAAAGTGGCCGCAGTCATCAACCGCAAGGCTAAATTATATTTCTTAGAGATGTTGGATACAGGCAATTGCTGCAATATCTGTTTCCCAAACTCTTCAATTTGCTCAGGATTCAACTTTCGATTATCACTATGATATTGCAGATACCAGCTTTCCAAAATTGCCTTTTCCTCTGGGGTGCACTCGCCTTTTTGGTAACGTTTAAATAGTGCTAAAATATCGTCTTTGGTCATAATGAACTGCTCATTTTAACCCACGACGACTATGTATTGGATAAAGGAAAAGAAATTTAAGATTTTTTAATGTTCACTTTATGATAAGCAAACAAATGGCTATTAAACCAAGCTTGAATTTCAGAATGCGGATTGCGTTATTAACGTGCTTTGACACATTGTTTTCAGTAGTATCAAGTTGTTCGGCAATCTCTGAATGAGAAAGGTGATGCTTTTTGCTTAATTCAAATACATGCCTCATTTTAGGAGGTAGTTGCTCAATCTCCTGATCGATCACGCTACGTAATTGTTTTTCGCGGATCAAATGATCCGCAGCATCAGAATGTTGGATTACGTAATTCTGGAAAGCTTTTACATGTTTTGATTTAACTTTTTCATGTGCATAAATATCAAATACTTTATTCCTTACAGCTGTGTAAAGATACCCTGCAAGATTGTTGGCTGGCAGGGCATTTCGGTTTACCCAAAGTTTAGTAAAAACATCTTGGATAATGTCCTTTGCTTCATCAGCACAGTTTACCTTTTTATAGGCATGTGAAAACAATAGAAAGTAATAACGGTCATACAATTCTTTGTACGCGGAATGATCTTCATCCTTTATAAGAAAGAGAAGCTCTTGATCAGATAAGTATTTGTACTCGGGCATCACTCACATTTTCTTTATTAAAGAAATTTATGAGCCTTGCAAAGTGAGTTATAATTTAAAGAAGAAATAGGGCCGGTAACTCGCTTTGCAAAATGTCCTAAGGCTCTGGAAGGGCCAACCATTCTTGCGAATGGCTTCACACATTCACATAAGCGAGCACCAGCCCTATCACTTGTATAGGGTCAGGATGCTCTACTTACACTCGTGTGAAATTTTCCAGATTTTAGGACGAGGCTCGTGAGCAGTTCACGTTTTATTTGAACCGCAATTTATGAATTCAATCTATTTTATCATCAATTTTTGTCCACAATAGAATAATTAGAATATTAATTAGACATATATAGACAATAATAGGTATTTATAAGAGTATTTTCAATAAAATTCGGCAAAATATTCAGCATAGAATTGATTTAGCTTAGGGATAACTAAGCATTAAGAGGTAATTGAAAAATCAGAAATATCCCATTCATAGAGGCGCAATCTTACACGCAGTAGCCAAGAGAAGTTCTTTATCTATAGTAAAAATGGTTAAAGAGGCTGGTTATGATCAGTCAACATTCTATGTTCACAAATCAAAACCTGATCTGTCGTTAGAAATTTTATACAAATATGGCAAGGCTCTTAATCATGATTTTTCATTTGAAATCCCTGAAATGGCAGATTATCTCGAAAGCCAAGGCATTTCGTCGACATCAAACGATAAGTTGACCTATGAACAATTAGAGAGAGAAAGAGACAAGTGGCGGGATAGATACTATACGCTTCTTGAAGAGCACAATAAAGTTATTACTGAAAAGCTTAACAACAAATAATTTCTGCAATTTCCTCTTCTCTGAATACTACAGCGTCTTATCTTAAGAATGAAATGTCATGACTTAGTGCGTGTTAAGGTTTTATTTTACCTAACGTATTTATGACAGAATATGAGATTTATAATTCACTAATCTTAAGGGTCCCCTTTCATTCTTTCGAAGAACATTTGTCATCCAAACGAGAAGATTTGATGGCAAGCCAGTATTTTAAAACATCCCTGTTTCTCGCAAATTCAAGCTTATTTGAAATTCTACAACGACAAAAATTTTCGTGGCCTGACCTCACGCGCAAAGAAAAGAACTCAATTGAACGCTATTTAAACAGATATTGTTATCGGCCAACACCATTTGGAAGTTTTAGTTCTTTCACTGTGACAAAATGGGCTGAAGGTGAAAAACATAAACTTTTTATTACACCGAACTTCAAACTTCATTTAAATATAGACCAAGAGATTATCCAAGCACTAAACGAAAAAATTGGCAAATTAGAGTGTATAAGTAAATTCTACGTGCTTAATTCGGCACTTTATTCCTGGGGTAAAGATTATAGGTTTATAAAGACAAGTTATTCAGCCGATAAGACTCATATGTTTTTTGACCTGGAATCATTCGGGCGAAATAAGCTTACCACTGGGATTCAGGATTATTTGAGTGATGGTGGTAAACATGGTAGCGAGATTATTGATTATATAAGATCGCTTACTGGCTGCGATGCGCCTACCGCAGGAGATTATCTGGCTTTTTTGGAAACAGCTGGTATTCTCACCACCGACACAGCACTTAATATTATTGGGCAAGATTATTTAGACCGAATGCTGAGTGAGAAGCTTGGCAGTACCGCTTTCGGTCAGGAGCTGCGGGACATGATAAGTGATTTGAAAAGGGTTCAGTTGCATGAATTGGATACACTCCTTTCTGTCAGCGAACGCCTGAAACTATTATTGGATGTTAAAAAGGACCTGCATCCTAAGCAGTTCTTTTACGCTGGGTTGGAAAGTGTAGTGTCCGGCGATCTCAACAGTCATTACCAGCAGGATATTCGCGATGGCCTGTTAGCTCTTTCTTTATTAGTTACTTCTCAACAGCCGGCGATGTTGCAGGAATTTATCAATGCTTTCAAACTGAAATATGATAAACAAAAAATACCTTTACTGCAGGCGGTTGATCCAGATATTGGCATTGGGTATGGCTCCATTATTCAGGTTGACAGCCAAGCAGATTTACTTCGGGATGTCAATTTTAAGGCTCCCAAAACGAACGACCGTAGGATTGCATGGTCAACTACCCACCGCTTATTGCTTTCAAAATGGGCAGCTATTAAGAACGGGATGAACCATATCGAATTGACGAATGAAGATCTGATCTCTTTAAACAAAGATTCTGCGCTCCAATCCCCTCCAACAATTTCCGTTCTTTTTAGGGTGTTGGAAGAGGGTACGTATTTGGAATCGGTTGGTGGCGTAACCGCAACTGCCCTGCTCGGCCGTTTTGCCGCCTGGAGTGAGGATATTCTCATGCTAACCAGGTTTTTATCGGCGCAGGAACAGCAGGCGAACCCGAACGTGATCTTTGCGGATATAGGCCAGCTGTCTGACCAGCATGCCGATAACATAAACCGGAGGCCACATAGTTATGATTACGAAATTCCCATTAATGTCCGTTCCACTTTGCCTAAAGAAAAGCAACTTGCACTATCTGACCTTTTGCTATCTGTCGTCGGCGATCAATTGGTGTTAGAATCCAAACGTTTGAACAAAGTGATCGTTCCGCGACTATCCTCCGCATACAATTACAACCGGAATCATTTAGCCGTGTTCAGATTACTTTGCGACCTTCAGTACCAGGGAGTACAGGGCTCTTACACATTAAATTTGGAAAATTATTTTCCTGAAATGCCCTCATATCCACGGGTCAGTTATAACAAGGTTATTCTTTGTTTGGCAACTTGGCATCTCTCGGCCGTTGAAGTAAACCATTTAAAAAACATGAAAGAAGTTGATGCTGTCAAAAATTTCAACTTCGTAAAAGCAAGATTAAATTTGCCACAGTTCGTTTCTTTAAGCAATTTTGACCAGCAATTGGTGTTTGATCTGAGTATTGAAGAAGAAATAAAACTTTTGATCGATTCATTCAAACGTGGATCGGGCGCGGTTTTACAGGAATTCATCAAACCTGCTCCGATCGTAATGGACCACACCGGTAACCAGGTAATGGTCAACCAGTTTGTTGCTTCTTTATATAAAACGCAGGAAGTTTACCCAGGGATACGCGCGGATGAACCTGTACCGGAACAGCAGTTTCCATCAGACTTTATTATAGGTAGCAAATGGATTTATTTGAAGATCTACTGTAACCCAGCCATTGCCAATGACCTGCTTATCAAAAAATTGCTTCCTTTTTTATCGCAAATTGAAAATGACCTGCTTCATTCCTGGTTCTTTATACGCTACAGGGATTCGGCTTACCACATTCGTTTGAGATTACAGGTCAAAGAAACGGAGATCGGTCCAGTCCTATCCGGTTTAAAAAAGCGCCTCAATGACACCGTTAAATTTCACTTGATACGAGAATATCAAGCCGATATATACAGGCGGGAGGTAGAGCGCTATGGTGCAGATGTAATGGAGTTAGTCGAGAATTTCTTCTACGGAAGCAGTAAGCTGGTCTTGAATTTTATTCAAAAAAGTCGTTTGAGATCGTTTACTTACGCCTACCATAGTCTCGCATTTATTTCCGTCATGCAGGTGTTGGAAACGTTTATCATAAATATTGATGAGCAGATTACCTTTTTAGAACGCATGGTCAATGTTTTTTATGCCGAATTTTCTTCAGACAAAACCTTGAAGGTAGATTTAGACATAAAATTCCGTGAAATAAGAGCAGAAATTGACCGTCTTTTAGCTGATGTTACTTTTTACGATAAGTTGGGTTTAAGATCATCGATTGACCTGTTTTCAACTAACCTCAAAAAGATAAGTCAAAGGTCAGCCAAATTCACAGCCAAACGCAGAACGCAGTTTTTGGCGGATCTCATCCATATGCATATTAACCGCATATTTGTTGACCGGCAGCGTAACCATGAGCTTGTTGTTTACTATGTGCTTTACAAATACTTACAGTCAAAGCGGGCAAAAAGAAAGATCGGCCTTTAAAACCTACGTCTTGATTTGAGTAATAAGGCGTTCATCTTCTCCAGGAACGGTTCTTTGTAATAACGTCCCAAATTAATAGGTGTCCCATCCTCCATAGTGATCCTCGACGGTTCTACAGCTTTTATTCTTTCTGTATTAATAATGAATGATTGATGTATTCTGGCAAAATGGTCCAATGGCAGATACTGTTCGATTTCATTGATAGTCAGATACGGCATAATGACCTCTTTGCCTACGTATATCTTGATATAATTTTGAGCGCCCTCTACATAAAGAATGTCATTGATAGGCACTTTGATCATTTTACCTCGCGTTTCTGTCTTCACAAAAAAGTAATCCCGCTTTTTTTCTACCACAGGTGTTGTTGTCGCGATATTTCTTTGTATTCTTTGGATACATTTCCTGAACCGCAGATAACTGATTGGTTTCAACAGAAAATCAAAAGCTTCCTTTTCAAAGGCTTCGAAAGCGAACTCTTGGAACGCGGTGGTGATAACGATCCTTGTGTACAGGTTTACTAACGAAGCAAATTCCATCCCTGACAACTCCGGCATTTCAATATCTAAAAAGGTAATGTCTGGAGGATCGGCTCCTGCGACTTCATTTAGCGCAATTAATGGGTTGGTGGAAAAACCGTATAGTTCCAGACCATCCGTTTGCTCAATATACTCGATCAGCATCTCAACCGAGTGGAGTTCATCATCTACTACATAACATCTTAAACTCATAGTTACATCTTTAATTCTACCGCAAAACTTTCATTCCCATCTACCATCCTCAAATCATATTGATGCTTATAGCTGTGTTCTAACCGCTTAATTACATTCTTAATACCTAAAGATTTGATACGTTTATTTTCAGGCTGGTGCTTCTTGAGGTTCCAGCTTGAAAATGTTAACTCATTTCTTTCATTGACTGATATATGGAGTTTAGCATGACCATCCTTTTTCCTTAAATAACCATGCTTGAATATGTTTTCTGTGAGTGTGAGCAACACCAGCGGAATAATTACTGGTGTTTCTGTATCACCTCTTAATTGGAAATCGATTTGAAGTTCGTGGTCAAACCGAAGCTGGTTGATCTCAATGAAATTTTCGATTTGTGCCAGTTCTTTACTCAGCTGCGTCCGGCCATTGATGTCAACGTCGTCCAGCGTGAAACGCATGATGTCAACTAATAGCATGACACACTGTGAAGCAGCTTTTGAATGTTTGTAATACGTATTGTGGATAAAAGTCAGTGTGTTGAACAGCAAATGAGGGTTGATCTGCTGTTGCAGGTAAGCATTCATGGCCTCTGCCAAATTCCTTTCCAGTTCGGCATTTTCCTTCTCGATCGAGAGTCGTTTCGTCTCACTATCAAATGCCCTGTTTCGGAATGCGCTTGTTCTTAGAATCGACCAGTACAGCGCACTGAAACCAATAAAATAGATGCCCCTGTAAATATTAGGTACCAGCATCAGTTTGATGTAGGAAAGTTCTTCAGGGAACCCATCGGCAGGGATAGACATTAAATAATCAAGACAGTATTTAATGATCAGGTAAATTACCATCTCGATGATGACCAGGATCGGAATGACAATAATAGACGGGGCTTTGGATCGAATGCCAAAAGGGAACAGCACCAATGCATTAAAATAGAACAGGATAATATTCAGTGCATAATAACACACAACATCGAATGGCCTGCTGATGTGACCACTGGTAAATAAGATAAAGGTTAACTCATAAGCAATGAAAATACCCCACCCGGATAGGTCCCGGAGGAAAATTTTAAGGTCTTTTTTTGCAAAAAAGATAAGGTCAAAATGTAATCCCATTGTCATCGAATGTTATGTTTCTACTGCAACGTGTCGTGCGTGTAACAAAGTTTCATATGATCTTTTGTACTCGGATTTTGAGAGAAAAGTTATCATAATGAAAAATCCAAACGCAAAACTCTTTAGGAAAAAAACCAGCAGACTGTACCGTTTCAACCCTTTATCTGATACCAACGGCTTTGAAACAACAGTAGGAGATCCTACCAACACGACCATTACGATCCTGACAACGGTCAGTCATCAGTCCCATTTTGGGAAACCGGGCGAACAGGGACAGCACAAGCTGTAATTGGCAATTTAATTAAAAATTAAACAATGTTAAAGGATGAATTGAAGCTGCTGGCAGAGTGGACGGCAAACATGCTTGCAATACTTGAAGGAGATAGCGCGTCTGCAAAAAAAAATGATTTGGAAAAACGGATCTCAACCGAATGCCAACGCATTAAAAAGGTCTGGACCGACCTGTTGCTGAACCAACCTAAAGAAAACGTGATCAAACGTTATGTGGCATTTCAACAGCAGATCATTGTCGAGTTGGCTGATAAGCTTTTCTATGCGGTTCAACATTATGGAAGTGCCGTTAGCAATGAACCAGATGCAACTATTCAGCATGCGGGTACGCTTTTGAATTGTCTCCTCAACTTGAAAGATTTTCAGATCCAATATTTTAACCTCTACATTGATGAGAATGGTAAAATACCGGATGCGGTCATAGCAGATGTGAGAAAGCGCCTGGCCGATGACGCGGAGAAATTAAGTGCTGAATTACAAAATGTGGAGATCGACTTAGGTTTAAAGGCTTGTATCCGCGATTATTTATCCCCTTTCATCAGTTCGGACAGCAATCCTACATTAAACTATAGAGCTGCTGAATTTACTTTATCGTTCATAGAAATGGTCGAAGCTGCTATAACGTTCGGGGGTGGCCGGGACCTGACACATGCCGTTATCGAGGTCTTGTTTTATTTGAACTTTAATCAAAGCGGATTTTGTCATTGGTACCAGGAAGATATGATCACAAAAAAACAATTGGTGCGTTCTGAGGACCAGTCGTTTTTCTTGAATAAGCAGTTGCTTTCTTTAAAATCATTACAGGTGAATAATAAGATCAGCTATGATCCGAAGCTTGCACCGCTTAATATTCAATTGGAGAACTGGTTAGCTGAATTCATAAAACAGGAATCTTACTCTTATGATCTATCGGACAGCGTTCAGATCGAAAAATTGGAACTAAAGTTAACAGTAGCACAGATGGCATTACTGATCAGGCTATTGTATGATGAAGGGGTTTTTGCGATCAAGAACATTGCAGCGATCATCAGATTTTTTTCAGCGAATTATACCAGTAAAAAACAAGAGAATATATCCGCAGGAAATATGAACAAACTGTATTACAGTAGCGATCAGTTCACAGCCGCAGTGGTCAAAGACCTCCTCCTTAAAATGGTTACAAGAATTAATAAAATGTTTTTTCCAACCTGACAGTTATGAAAATATTTGCTGAACGTTTGTTTGGTGCCTTGGACAGGGAATTAAATGAAGTACCGTTGAATGTGCATACGATCGAAGAACAGTATCGTGCGTCGATATTATTGTGTAAGAAAGCAATGGCAAAGCTGAAGAACTATATATCCAGCTATGCTTTCGAGGACAAACAAGAGGAAATGAACTTTTTTAAAGAAATTAAGCCACAGTTTTATAGCAAGTATATTTTTTTCATTAACGTCTATAACTTCATCATGCAAAAGCCGCTTGGTGGAGATGAGATCGTCAAGGATTATATCACATATGAACTGGCTGATCTCAAACGCTTTTTCGACCACAACCAGGCATTTTACCAATACTACCGGTCTGGGTCATCACAAATGGATGAGATCTATTTTACACGAGGGGGCTTCGATGTACAGGCAGAACTCGAAGATTTTGAAGAAGACGAAATGTACTCTACCAGCCACGACTACAAACTTTCCAAGATCATCGCCAACGAGAAATACCAGGACTATTTGAATCTTGAACTACAGCGGATCATCTTACATGACGAACCACCCCAGGAGACAGGAATTGAATTTCCTCTTACCTGGACATTCAACAAAACCGATCTGGTTGAATTGATATATGCTTTGGTAGCGCTGGGGGTATTTAATAATGGCAATGCAGAGATCAAAACGGCGGTCGGTTTTTTCCAGACTGCGTTTCATGTTGACCTTGGTGCCTACTACCACAAATACACGGACATTACCCGTCGCAAAAAAGAACTTACTTCATTTTTGGATAAGCTAAAATTGGCTTTGCTCAGGAGAATTGATGAAAAATTGGACGAGGATTTCTCATCGCAGCAAAAGTTACGGTTTTAGTAAACCGTCATTTCCAAATTTTATAGGTATTTCGATGCTTTATTCGAAAAAAAAACACCTACCTCATGTATAAGGTGTGAAAAAGGATTTTTAGCTAACCCAACCTTTGCTTTACGGATCGCCGCATGGTGCGGTGCTCTTTAAATCAAAGACTTATGTTGTCATCCATTTCCTGGCAGCAATACTTTGCTGTCCTTTTACTGATTTCCGCCAGTTATTACGCTTTTGTTCTTTTACGGTATTACCAAAACGATATAGCGGTTTTTCTTAAGAACAAAAAGTCAGGCCAACCCGCATTACCCGAACCTGAGACATCATCCTTTGAGGTTATGGGCAAGGCGCAACCGGAACCCGGCGTTTCCTTTTCAGAGGGCGACGAACTCCAATTTCTGATCGAACCGGATGGCGAACCGTCATCACCTGAAACAGATGTTGCACAGGAGGAAGAAGAGCGTTCGGTAGAACAACGGCAACATTTACTTGGAGAGGTTACCGATCTCATCACCGCTTTCCATGCTATGGACGACAAGCCCGGTTTCTTGTCGCTTCTCAAAATTCAGTTAGAACCTTATGCCGCCGCCAATGTGTCGGCCAACTGGACAGCGCTTAAAAAGCAGATCATCGAATTGAGCAAAGGGAAGCTGCCGTTCAAGCTGGGTATTCAGGACCTCCGGTCGATCCCCAATTAATTCACCGAATTTTTAACCATTAAAGTTATTTGTATGAAAACGTTAGCATCAAAAGCCAGATCATTCAATTATGTAGCGGTCAAAAAGATCGTCCTGTTCTTTATGGCAATAGGATTGGCATTCCCACTTTACGCACAAGATGGCAATGCCGGCATTTCGGAAGCGACCAACCAGGTCAAAAGTTATTTTGATGGCGGCACGAATCTGATGTATGCCATTGGCGCTATTGTCGGCCTGGTTGGCGCGGTAAAAGTTTATAAAAAATGGAGCGACGGAGAACAGGACACCGGAAAAGTAGCCTCCAGTTGGTTCGGTGCCTGTATTTTCCTGGTCGTCGTATCTACTATTCTTAAATCATTCTTTGGTATATGAAAACGATCATTGATCATATCTGCTGCCCGTTGCACCGTTACACGCTTTCGGTGAAGCCGATACGCAAATGGGTCGAGGACCATTGCGAAGGCAGCGTATTGAACCTTTTTGCCGGGGTCACCCGCCTGAACGTAGATGAGATCAGAAACGATATTGATCTGCGAGCTGATGCTGATTTTCATTTAGAGCCTGTAACCTTTCTTGATAATTGGTCTGGTAGCCCATTCGATACCATCCTGCTCGATCCGCTTTCAGCCTACCGTAATGAGATAGAATTGGCTTTAAAAGTTGTGCATGACCCGTTGCGGTCGCTTAAAGATGCATTGGTAAAGCATCTCAAACCTGCGGGGAAGGTCATCACTTTCGGTTATCATACCATCGTTATGGGGCAAAGCCGGGGTTTTGAACTGGAAAAGATCGGTGTATTCAGCCACGGTGGTGTGTCCCATGACACGATTGCCAGCGTGGAAAGGTTTCAATTTTAGATCACGATTTATGTACGCCATCAATAAAGGTATCAACAGGCCTATTGAGTTCAAGGGGCTCAAGGCACAATACATTGGTTACTTAGGTGGCGGGCTGGTCGCTTTGCTCGTCCTGTTCGCGATCCTTTATATCGCAGGCACACCCGTTTGGTTGTGCCTGCTGATCATCATCGGCCTTGGCGGTGGCCTTTTTTATCAGGTCTTTGCCATGAGCCATCGCTATGGGGAACATGGCCTGATGAAGAAAGCTGCTAAAAGAAATCTGCCGGTATATATCAAATTCAATACGAGGAGACTATTTTATGAAAAACGCTGAGCAAATATTTCCGATCTGCAAGGTCGAGAACGAATCTATGGTTTCGGTGCATGGTGATTTAACGGTCGCTTATGAATTGACCCTGCCGGAATTGTTTACGCTGTCCAACGAAGAATACCTTGCCCTTCATCAGGCCTGGCTTAAAGCCATCAGGCTACTTCCCAAAAACAGTGTTCTGCATAAACAGGACTGGTTCACCAGTGCCAATTATAAGGCCACTTTTAAGGATAATACTTTTTTAAGCAGGTCGAGTGAACGCTTTTTTAATGAAAGACCGTTTTTGGCTCACCGCTGCCTGCTCATGCTGACCAAAAGACCTGAGAATTTTAAACCGGCCAGCAGTGCGTTTAGCACCTTGATGCGCAGGCATATTACACCCAAAGAGGTGATCTCTTCGGAACTGATGCGCGACTTTACCGATCACGCGGGCCAATTCAAAAGAGTTTTGGAAGATAGTGGCTTGCTAAAACTACGGCGGCTGAACGACGATGAATTGGCGGGTACCAAAAGCGAGGCAGGCATTCTGGAACAATATTGTTTCCTGCTGGGTAAAGGCGAGCAGCCGGTCTTACGCGACCTGCATCTCAAAGATGGGATCAGGATCGGCGATGACCATTGCCAGTTGTATACCTTGGCAGATGCTAATGACCTGCCTGCACTTTGCGGGCCACGGGTAACCTACGATGCCTACAGTACCGACAAGACCAAATTTAGTACTGGCTTTGCCAGTCCCGTTGGCGCATTACTTGACTGTAACCATATTTACAATCAATACCTGGTCATAGGCGACCCGGCCAAAACCATCAAGGCGCTCGAAGCCAAGAAGCTAAGGCTGCGTTCACTTTCAGCTTACTCACGGGAAAATGCCATCGGGCACGATGCAACGCAGGATTTCCTGAACGAGGCCATCGGCCAGCAACGCCTCCCCGTTAAAGCGCATTTTAATATTCTGGCCTGGGCAGACAGACCTGAAGCATTGAACGAGGTGAAAAATAAAGTTAGCTCTGCTTTGGCCCAGCTCGATGCACAGCCGAAACAGGAAACTGACGGCGCACCGCAGATATGGTGGGCAGGCCTGCCGGGCAATGCAGGGGATCTGCCCTTGAACGATACCTTCGATACTTTCGCCGAACAAGCCTGCTGTTTTTTAAATATGGAGACGAATTACCGCAGCAGCGTGTCACCTTGCGGCATTCGCCTCGGCGACCGCTTAAGCGGAAAACCTTTAAATGTGGACATCAGCGATGAGCCGATGAAAAAAGGGATAACCACCAATCTCAACAAGTTTCTGATCGGCCCCAGCGGTAGCGGTAAGTCATTCTTTACCAACCACATGCTGCGAAGCTATGCAGAGCAGGGCGCACATATTGTAGTGGTTGATGTCGGGCATAGTTACGAAGGGCTATGTGATTTCCTCGACGGCTACTATTTCACATACTCCGAGGACAAACCGATCAGTTTCAATCCCTTCTACATCGGCGATGGTGACTCGCTGGACACTGAAAAAAGAGAGAGTATCAAAGCCATGTTGCTTGCCTTGTGGAAACGGGAAGATGAGGACGTTCAGCGCTCAGAATATATTGCCATATCTGATGCCTTATTTCATTACTATGAGCAATTAGACGGCTTTGCATGTTTTGACAGTTTTTATGAGTTCCTGAAAGGGCCGTTCTACGAAACCATGAAGGCCAGTAAGGTTAAGGACAGGCATTTCGACATCGATAACCTGCTATTCGTACTGCGGCCCTACTACAAAGGCGGAGAGTTCGATTACTTGCTCAATGCCAGGGAGAACCTTGACCTGCTAAACCGCCGCTTTATCGTCTTTGAACTGGATAATATTAAAGACCATCCCATACTTTTTCCGGTCGTTACGCTGATTATCATGGAAACCTTCGTTTCCAAAATGCGCAAGTTGCCGAGGGAGGTACGGAAAATGATCCTCATCGAAGAAGCATGGAAAGCCATAGCCAGAGAGGGAATGGCTGAGTATATCAAATACCTGTTCAAAACCGTACGGAAATACTTTGGGGAAGCTATCGTGGTCACACAAGAGATCGAGGACATTATCAGCTCACCCGTGGTCAAGCAGGCCATCATCAACAATAGCGATTGTAAGATACTGCTCGACCAGCGCAAGTACCAGAACGATTTTCCAAAAATACAGGCTCTATTGGGTATTACCGATAAAGAAACCGCGCTGATCATGAGCATGAACCGGGCTAATGATGAACGCTACCACTATAAGGAAGTTTTCATCAGTCTGAACGGGCAATTGTCCCGTGTTTACCGGACCGAGGTTAGCCGGGAAGAATATTGGACATATACTACCCAAGCGTCTGAAAAGGCTAAGGTTAAAAAATATACAAAAATATACGGCGACATCAAAAAGGCCATCGCCGTCATCGTACAGGAAGAAAATGAAGGAAAGGAGAAAGCCGCATGAAAAAGATCGTTGTAGGCATTTTGGCTGCGATAGTGATCGCCGCCTGCCACCATCAGGGGGATAACGATGGTATCTACACATCGCATATCGAAGGTGAGTACGCCGTTGCAGATGATACGCTTATTGTGGAGGGCAACTTCGTTACCAGACGCACGGGCTATCAAAAGCTAAGGAACGGCAAATTGCTCTCCAAAGCCTGGAAAACCCGGACCTGGCCGCTGGGCAACGAAAATACCCCGGTCATTAAATTTAAGGGCGGGAAACTCATTATTGGTCAAACTATTTACCGCAAACAGTTATGAAAACACTGAAAATATGGTTGATCGCAGGCTTGTTAGCTTTCGGCACACATGCCCATGCCCAATATCAGGTCATCACGACGGTCGTTAAAAAAGTGATCAAAGCTATCGATCTGCAAGTGCAACGCATGCAAAACAAAACGATTTGGTTGCAGAACGCTCAAAAAACTTTGGAAAACACCCTGTCGAAATTTCGGCTGGACGAGATCTCTAACTGGTCAGAAAAGCAAAAGAAATTGTATGACGAGTATTACCAGGAACTTAAAAAAGTGAAGGCTGCCATTGCTTATTATCAGCGGGTGAAGGACTTGTCCCTAAAACAGATCGCTTTGGTAAGTGAATATCAACGAGCCTGGAAACTTTTTAATGGTGATAAACACTTCCGCCCCGAAGAACTGGCGGAAATGCAAAAGGTCTATCTGGGCATACTGGATGCCAGTGCGAAAAACCTTGACGAGGTAATGCTGGCGATCAACCCCGGTAAAACACAGATGACCGATCAGCAAAGGCTTGAAATGATCTGTAAAGCGGGCGACCGGCTTGATGAGAACTACAGTGACCTGAAACAATATAACAACCAGAATACGATCCTGAGCCTGCATCGAAGTAAGGACCTCAACGAGATCAATACCATCAAACAATATTATGGCATACATTGAAATGATGAGAACGGTAGGAAAATCATGCCGCCGGTATATGACCCTGCTGGTTTTAGCGGTGGTATGCTTAGTGATGATGCAACAACCCGTGCAGGCACAAACTTTTGCAGAGTGGTTCAGGCAGAAAAGCACCCAGCGCAAATACCTGTTGCAGCAGATCACAGCATTGTGGATGTATAAGGGGTATGCGATGAAAGGCTATGACATCGCCAAAGGTGGACTGGGTTCTATCGGCGGGTATCTCGGTAAGGAATTTGACCTGCATGGTGATTATTATCAACGGCTGCAAAAAGTTAATACCCTGGTAAGTAATGACCCGCAGGTAGCTGCGATACTACGGTGGCAACAGGATATTCTCAAGCATACCGATGGCTTACAAAAGATGCCGGGACTAACGCAGGAAGAAAGGTCACATGTAAAAAAGGTATGTGCGGCATTGCTGGTGGATTGCGAAGGGCAATTGAATGACCTCGAAATCATATTGGAAGATGGCAAGGTCGGGATGAGTGATGAGCAACGATTCCGGCAAATAGGCCGCCTTTATGCAAACATGCAGGACAATTACCGTTTTGCCGCAAATTTTAACGGGCAGGTCAGGCTGTATGTGCTGCACCGAAAACAAAGCAGCAAAGAAGTGAACACCTTAAAAGCGATCTATGGAAGCGAACATTAAATGGAAAGCGCTGGTCACAATAGTGATGAGTTTGGCCCTATTCACCGGGAAAGTGAATGCGCAAAGCCAGGAAATGCAGCAATTGCTGCTGAATATTGAAAAGCTTACCCAGTTCAAAGCGATACTGAAAGACATGAAAACCGGCTACCAGATATATCAGCAGGGTTATGGCACGATCTCGAACTTATCTAAGGGCAATTTTGATCTGCATAACATTTACCTCACAGGTTTGATGGCCGTTAGTCCCGCTGTAAGGAATAACCCGAGGATCAATCAGATCATCCGGCAACAGCAGGACCTGCTTAGCGAATACCGAAGGTATCGCAACCTGTTCCGCCAAAGCGGCAGCTTCGGCCAACAGGAATTGAATTATATCGACGTGGTAATGGAACAGGTCGTCAAACAAAGCAATAATAATGTAGATGACCTCGGCAGCATCACGACCCCAAATAAGTTTCGCATGTCGGATGACGACCGCCTGCGGGCCATTGACCGCATTTTTAATAGCAGCACAGAACAGCTACAATTTCTACGCTGGTTCAATCGCAAGGCGGTCATGCTGAGTTTGAACAGAAGCCGGGACCTGAACGATACCCAAAAGCTCAAACAACTCTATGGTATAAATTAAAAGCTAACCATCATGAAAAAGAAATTCATCATCATTTTTCTCACCATAACGTGCATGAGCATTCCCTTGCTCAGCCGTGCCGGTGGCCTTGCCGATGACATGCACGGCCTTCAGAGTGTGCTTGAAAATGTTTATAATGAAATGTTACCGCTGTGCAGTCAGCTCATTGGGGTTGCACGCGGTATCGCGGGCTTTGGTGCCCTATGGTATATCGCCGCCCGTGTCTGGCGTCACATTGCCAACGCCGAAGCCATCGATGTTTATCCCTTGCTAAGGCCTTTCGGACTTGGCCTGGCCATTCTGTTATTTCCGGCGGTAATTGGCCTGATCAATGGGGTGATGAAACCCACAGTTACCGCTACTGCAAGTATGGTGAAAAATTCAGATACAGCCATCGCCCGGTTATTGGAACAGAAGCAGGCCGCCATTGAAAAAACGGACACGTGGCAGATGTATGTGGGGGATGACGGCGAAGGAGACCGCGATAAATGGTATAAGTACACGCATCCCGATGACCCTACCGGTGATAACGAGGGTATGCTGTCGGGTCTGGGGAACGATGTCAGGTTCGCGATGGATAAGGCCAGTTTTAAATTCCGCAATAGTGTGAAGCAGTGGATGAGTGAGATACTACAGGTCGTCTTCGAAGCGGCGGCACTTTGTATCAATACCATACGTACTTTTTACCTGGTAGTGCTTGCCATTCTCGGGCCATTTGTGTTCGGCTTATCCGTTTTTGACGGTTTTCAGCATACCCTCACCTCATGGCTGGCACGTTACCTGAATGTGTTTCTATGGTTGCCGGTCGCCAATATATTCGGCAGCATCATCGGAAAAGTGCAGGAGAATATGCTCAAACTGGACATTCAGCAGGTACAAAATGCAGGTGATACTTTTTTTAGCTCGACCGATACAGCATACCTGATCTTTTTGCTGATCGGCATCATCGGCTATTTCACCGTACCAGCCGTAACCGGTTATATCATTCACCCCGGCGGCGGTAATGGCCTGTTGAACAAAGTGACCCGGCTTACTACGGCCAACTTCAGCCAGATGTTGAGCGAAAGGGCAACCCAAGGTGCTGGTAACATCATCAGCGCGCCTGCACATTTCGCTGAAGGCTATGGCACAGTGGGCAAAGCCAATAATGACCACCAGGCTGAAAAACTGAATGGAAACCTTAAAAAATAATTGCCATGTTCACACATCTCAGAAATATAGAAACGGCCTTTCAGCAGAATAAGCGCATCGTTGCATTGGTCATTATCGTCAGTGCTTTGGTATCGGTCGCCGCCTTATGGCTGGGCTTTAACGCTTACCAAAAGGCAGACAGCCGCGTTTATGTGCTGGCCAACGGCAAAGTATTGGAAGCGGTTTCTGCCGACCGTAAGGATAATATACCCGTCGAGGCTCGTGACCATGTGCGGATGTTCCACCACTACTTTTTCACCCTTGACCCGGACGAGAAGGTCATCGACGAAAATATCCGCAAAGCGCTTTACCTCGCCGACGAAAGTGCCAGCAACCAGTATAACGGGCTGAAAGAAAAGAGTTATTATAATAACCTGATCTCGGGTAACATCAGCCAGCAGATACAAATTGATAGCGTATCGTTGGATATGAGCACATATCCCATATACTTTAAATGTTATGCAAAAGAAAAGCTGATCCGCGCAACTTCGACCATCCACAAGTTGCTCGTTACCCAGGGCTTTTTGCGCAATGTGGGTAGGTCAGATAATAATCCGCACGGTTTCCTTATCGAAAAATGGCAAACCCTGGCCAACCGGGACACAACGATAAATTTACCATGATACGCTTACAGGTCAATAAACTCAACGGTTGGTTTAACCGGATGGGAAAGCACAGAAAGTTGAACATACTGGTCCTGTTCTGCGCAACGTTCCTGCTGCTGCTTTGGATGGGCATCAGGTACTACGGTTTAAATACGCAGGGGTACGTCGATAAGGCGATCACCAACATTGGTAGGCCTTCGGGGGAACTGCGGAAAGATTCTACAACCCTTAAAAAATAAATACAATGGAAAAGCAAAAAAAATTCCTGCTGGTATTACCCTTGTTGGTGATACCGTTCCTAACCATGGCTTTTTGGGCATTAGGCGGTGGAAAAGGTAATGATAAAACAGTTGTCCAAAATAAAGGGATCGATACGGAATTGCCGGTCGCCCAATTCAAGAACAAGGAACGGTCCGATAAAATGGCTGTCTATCAGGCAGCGCAACGTGATTCGGGTCAGAATGGCATTAGCCCGGAATTTCTGCGCTCGATCGGGATGAACCGCGACGACGCGGTAACAGCTGATACCACGCCCAGTGCTGATGAGCAGGCGGCAAAGATACAGGCCAAACTGGCCGAGTTGAACAGGCAGGTCAAAGAACCACAATCCGGTACGGTTTCCGATGCCGACGAAATCGAACCGGCCCAGGTTAAACGGCTAAACCGGATGATGAGGCAGGCCAGCAGCCAAAATGAGGAAGGCGATCCCGAATTGAAGCAGCTTGACAAAATGCTCGATAAGATACAGGCCATCCAAAATCCCGCAGCGGCCGTGCCGGATAAAACTACACCAGCGCAACCTGCAAAACCATTTAGCGCTATACCTGCCGCTATCGATGGTAAACAAAAAGTAGCGGACGGCGCAACGGTTAAATTGAAACTGACCGATACGGCGACGATCAAGGGGCAGCTTTTGCCGGAAGGACAGGAATTGTTCGGCGTAGGCCAGGTCATCAACCAACGCTTACTGGTCGTTGTCAAGAATATACGGCTGGGGAAACAGATCATTCCCGTGGAATTGACCGTTTTCAGCGAAGATGGTATGCCGGGTATCCCTGCTCCCGAGGCAGAGCTGAGCGGCGTTGCCACAGGAAATGCAGATCAAACCCTGCAAGGTATGCAGATATTGAGCATGGATCAATCGATTGGTGCACAGGCCGCTGCCGGTGGTATCAATGCAGCTAAAGACCTGTTCAGCAAGAAGGTTAAAAAGATCAAGGTCAAACTGACCGACGAATATCCTTTATTGTTAAAGCTAAACCGGTAGTTATGAGAAATGCACCGAACCGGGTATTGCTGGCTTTCAAAGCCTGGGAAGACCGGAAAAAAGAAATGGAACCGGTGATAGGATCGGGGGCGGCTGATGAGCGCACCATGCGGCAGCTGGAATTGAATCACTTACGGCAAGCCCGGCACCTGCTACAAGATAAAGCCCGGCCGGATGAACAGCCATTTATGGTTCTGTTGCGTAACCAGATCAAAAGACTGGAAAAAATGCAGCACCCCAATTTGTTGTCCCGCCTGTTTTTCAGGTTAAAAGATCGTTTACTGGATGGCCCGCTTTATCGCAGACAGAAAGAGCGCA
This sequence comes from uncultured Mucilaginibacter sp., assembly GCF_913773635.1. Taxonomy (GTDB): domain Bacteria; phylum Bacteroidota; class Bacteroidia; order Sphingobacteriales; family Sphingobacteriaceae; genus Mucilaginibacter. The sequence continues at coordinate 460,189 of NZ_CAJYGQ010000006.1, read as the reverse complement.
AGCGCAACGCTAACCTGCAAGCGTTAACGGCACAACTCAAAAATAACGGCTTCGGTTATCTTTCCGGTAAACTGGAAAACCATCTACCTGCTGAATTACATAAAGTTTCCCTGCCTTTGGGGCTGCGTATGAACGATAACAAAGCTGTTAGGTTCGGTTTGCAGTTTGAAAAAGACCCGTACGGTAATTTTCACTTAGAACGATTGGAGTGCAGCCTTTACAAGGATGGGCTTAAAACACATACCGGCAACTACGATATGCGGGAATGGCCCGATATGAATGGCAACCAGGCCATCAACCTGCTGGAAGGTCGGGCAGTAAAGCAAGATTTCACGGATGCATTGGGTAACGAGCGACAGCGTTGGGTGGTAAGCGGGCCTGACGGATTGCAACAATACGATACCAGCCACAAGTTTGATATTAATGAATTATTGGAAAAGATGCCGGCCATCACGGCCAATAAAGTCGAATTGACCCGCTATCTGGAAATGGGACAATTGGCTGGCGCCCGTTGGAAACAGGACCAATATTACCAGGACATTTTCCTGCAAGCTGACCCGGCCGGTAGAAACTTAAAGATATTTGACAAAGACCAAAAGCCCGTCACCGCAGAAGAGTTGAACGTACGGGCTAAACAAACGTTAGCACGGTCAAAGGAACAAATGACCGTAGTTCCCCAAATTAGAAAGAAGGTACGTCATGGGATCAGATGAAAAATTTATGGAATTGAGTACGCAGTTGAAAAAGTTAGGGTTCAACGACTCTGGGTTGATCAACTCCTTACGTGATCATATAATGAAGGGTGAAGACCCGATCTTTACCATCAACTACCGTGAAAAGATCAACGAGGACGAATTACGCACATGGTTCGACTATGAGGTGGGCTATGAGAAAAATTCATTCGAACTCAAACGGTTCAATTCGATGTTGTCATTTGCTGATGACGCTGTTGACCGGAGTTTCAAGCCGGATATAACCCGCAATGAGACGCTCGCTGTTCTTTATTACGAAAGAGAGCAGGACCGTTATAATATGTGGAATGAGTGTCTGGTCACTCGTGCCGAGCTTAACCGGCTGCCACTGCCTGCCATCATAGAACATGGCCATTATCATGGTATAAATACCCACGAGCTCGATAACCAGATGAGTAATGTCGATTGGCATCGGCATCCGGGTAATTGGTTCTATGATCGTGATAACCCGGCCGATCTTCAATTAAAGGAAATGCGACGGCTTGAAAAGCAACTCGACAAACTGGGGGTGATTGACGGTCCGCCACAAGCGGTGCAGGTTTGGGAACATCTATTGGTGAAACATTTTAGCGGAACCTCAATTGGCGATGCCTTGTGTGAGGGCGCACCCTATCTCGCCGCTTCTTTTGCGGACAGAAGGTCGGAAATAATCATTGTTCATTTAAATAATAAAGTTATGAATACACAGAATGCAGAATTTCTAAAGAAAAGCCTGTTGAACCTTGGCTTTGGTGAAAGCTTGAATGCAGAATTGGATAAGAAAATGGAGGCGAAAACGCCCGAATTTATGTTAGCCCTGCGGCATGAGTTCAACCAGAAAAATGTAGACTATGTACTGCATTTCAAGGCTGGCGACAATAAGGAGATGTACTTTTTCAATAGGTACGATGCGACCATTCCCCATAAGGACGATCCTGCTAAAAATATTAACCAAACTTTCTATATCAATAAAGGAAGTGGCATAACGGCTAAAGAAGCATTTAACCTGATGGAAGGCCGGGCGGTTCACAAAACCCTTACGAATCTGGAAAGCAAAAAATATCAGGCTTGGATCACGCTTGATGACCAGAATCTTACTGAAAATGGCAATAAGAAATTAAAACATTTTCATGAGAATTATGGCTATGATATTGAAAAGGTGCTTGCCGGTAAGGGGATTAAAGAGCTTGAGTCAAACGAAGCTAAAAATGACCTGCTACGTTCCTTGAAGAAAGGTAATGCACAGCAGATCACCGTGGCCTCTGAAAGTGGGAATACCAAATATTTTGTAGCGGCCAACCCGCAGTACAAAACCGTGGACCTTTTTGATGAGCACATGAAAAAGATCAAACGGGAGGTTTTGTTGGAGCCGGGAGCCAAAAAGAACGAAAAATTAAATAACAAAGCCAGCGTCGCGGAGGATGCGGCTGGAAAAAAGCAGTCGAAAAAGAGTAAAGTTCACGTTTAATTCAAATTGGGAACGGGTCTCAAAAACCCGTTCCTTTTACAAATTAAGTTATGACCAGTATTCACAAAACCCGCAACCCTTTCCCTTCGGTAACCGATCAGCAATGGATCAAATTTATTTTAATGCTCACGGATAATGTAATGGCATTGAACGGCTTGGTGTTATCCAAAGTCGAGATCATGTTAACTGAAGGTGGACATTATCCCGCAGCGTATTTTCGCCTGACATCGACACCGGAAAAACCTGGAGGATTGCCCGTAGCGCCGCTGGTTTCTGGTTTTCTTATTGGTTTCGATCTCGATTGGGATAAAGATGTGATCATTCAGCCCTTATCGCCACAAGGTTATCAGGAAAATTGGTTAAGTGAAAACGGTATAAATTCTGTTTTTACTTATCATGACGTAGGCTTACAAAAACTCATGACTTTTTTGGAGAAGGAGCTGCAACTTTGGCAATTAGCAGAAACAGCGTTAGCAGCCGATAAACCGGCTGATGAATGGCGGGAGTTAGCTTTATCTTAGTAAACAAAATGCTTAGCTTGACCATCCCGCTCTTATATTTGCACTATGAGAAACTTTACGGTCGATGCCGACGGCGCACAATTTGAGTTCTTTACCATGAATGTTAAACGGCTTCAATTGTTTCAGGTGTACGTGTCGTATAACGACAAGAGAAAACGTTTTCATATGCAGGGTGATGAGAATAGCGGTTTCAAGATCACCGATCCGCAAGCCTGTCCTTCAGAATTTCATAAGACCGAAGAACAATTGAGCAATGCGATCAAAATATACGGTAAAGCATAAAAGCGGGTCATGACCCGCTTTTATGCTTTATGCCTGTAATGTTGCTAATTTGCGGGCAATGGCTTTTAGAAGCCCAACAGGGGCATTGATATATTCGGTTTTTTCCGAGATGACCCGGTAACTATCTTCCTCATCGGGTTCAAAATGGTAAGCAGTCTCGCCAATTAATACAGCGAACCGGTGGGAATAACCCCAGCGTTCGAATCGTGCAGGCAACTCCCGTTCTTCTCCGTCATAGTCGATATGTAAATGAAAAGGTTCGTTCATCTTAAAACTTGAGCAGGTTTTTATCGGTAAGAATGATCTCCGGTTTACCTTTATAGTCGATGACCTGGCCGGTTACGGTAATCGTTTTGCCATCGAGTTGTGTGCCGAATGATTTGGCTTCCCCCTTTAAGGCCAGCGTTAGCAATTGATTGGGATAGGCCGCGCCCAGATTGACCAGTATCATGCTGCCGATGTCGCGGCTACTGAACACTTTTCCGATAACAGTTACTGTTTTGCCGATGTTGTTTTTTGCTTCTTCCAGTTTAATAATGGTTGGACTTACAGAAGTTGATGCATTTACTGAAAACGTTGTGGAGGGTGCAGTGGCCATATTAGCTGCTTTGACCTTTTGCCCTGCAAGCAGTTTATTCAATTCGCCTGCCAATCGTATACCGGCCTGATCGATCCTTTTACGCACAACCGGTATGTATTTCTGATAATATAATTCATCAATATCCTGGCCGGGTTTGGCATTCGCATAAAGTTCGGTCGTTATCTGGTAACTTTCCCAAAGCCATTCAATAGGGCCGTCACTTTGCCACTTTTTGATGTCGGTTGAACTGCCCGTATCGTAGGTTTTAACAATGTCTTCCTGGCTTAATCCTTCCTTATCGATCAATTTGCTGTCCCACAAACCATGCAGGTTCGTGCCCTGACCGTTGAAACGAAGTTGAATGGAATTACCACCCTTGTCTTCCTTGCGACTCACGTGCATTGGCTGATGTGCGTCACCGATCAGGTGGATCAAATATTTTAGTGCTTCATTTTTGGCATCTGCCGATGCGTTTGCATCCTTTAACGTCGCTTCAGTTTTTAGGATAGCGGTATAAACGTTATTGTCACTTTCCTGAACCGCTTTTACAAAAGCGTCTCTCGACAGCCCTAAAGGCAGGTTGATGTAATGCCAGGGTGCGGTTGCCGGATTGCGATTCTCATCCGCCCATGTACTTACATCTTCCATTTGCTCTCCTTTTAAATAGGCTGATACGACATACGCCGTGTTAGCGCTCAAATGTTTTTGCGCGATAGTGGCGACGGCACGATGCCCTTTGAATCCCCATGAAATTAATGTTAAGGTAGCTGCCATAGCAGCGAGATAGATTCGCTTATTCATGCCGCTAAGATAACGATTGAACGTAAAGCATAAATTAAATTACTAATTTATTTAGTAGATGGCACTCCGATTTGATGCTAAACTTAATGTCAGTTTTGCCCATAACACTTTATTTTAAAAAAACTTATTGATATTTGGCAGATTAATCGTAATATTGCGATGTATATTATGGGAACTACAAAGACAGAGATATTCACCGAAGAACAGAACAAGTTAGCTGTGCAGCTTAAAGCGATCGCTCATCCTGCCCGTATAGCTATTTTGCAGGAGATCATCAGAGCGAATGCCTGCATCTGTGGTGACCTGGTAGAAGAACTTGGTTTAGCGCAGGCTACGATCTCGCAACATTTAAAAGAGTTAAAGAACGCAGGCCTGATACAAGGCACTATCGAAGGTGTAAGCGTTTGCTATTGCATCGAGCCGAAAGCTTGGAATACCTTGCAAGCAGAACTTAACGGCTTGTTCGGATCTTACAAAGACCCTAACGGTTGCTGTTGATTTTTTTTGACCACATCTATCGCAATATTGCAATCAATATATCTAAAAGCCATGAATAAAACAGAAGCCATCAACTGGAAAACATTTAAAGAGACCCTGTTACAACATCCTGACCTGGAGTTGCAATTTCAATATGCAGAAGGTAAGTTGGTAGATGCCGCTTACCATATCACGGAGATCAAACAAGCCCCGATCACTTCGGTGGATTGCGGCGGTGTAATGAACAACTGGACAGAGATCATTATGCAATTGTGGGTGCCGGAGAATGAACAACAGGAACGTTCAATGACCGTAAGCAAAGCTTTATCCATCGTGGACATCGTTGAAAAGATGCTACCATTAGATCCTAACGGGACCGTAAAGATCGAGTTCGGTAACTCAGAGTTCGACACCCGCCAAATGTTCCCGAATAGTATAGACGTAAATGGCGACCAGTTGACCATCGACCTGCGCCCCGATGCCGTACAATGCAAAGCCATTACACGTGGCGGCAGTTGCGGCACCGATGAAAAAGGGGAAGAATGCTGCACACCTGCTGCTGAAAAGCCGGTTGTTCAACTGGTCAACCTTGCCAGTTCGTCATCGACCTGTACACCCGGTGGAGGTTGCTGCTAAAAGTACATTATGAGCAAGAAGAACATTTTAGTGCTGTGTACCGGCAATAGTTGCCGCAGCCAGATCGCAGAAGGGTATTTGAGATACTTTGCAGGCGACAAAGCAAATATCTATAGTGCAGGGATAGAAACGCATGGGGTAAATCCCAAAGCTATTGAGGTAATGGCCGAAGACCATATCGATATTTCGGGGCATACATCGAACCATGTGGATGAATACCAGCACATCCCCTTTGATATGGTGATCACGGTCTGTGATAACGCGAACGAAGCCTGCCCGTTCTTTCCGGGAAAGGTCGAACGTTTCCATGAGAACTTCCCTGACCCCGCAAAAGCTGTGGGTACACCTGAACAGGTGATGGATGAGTTCAGGAAGGTGCGGGATATGATCAAAGTATTTGCTGCGAGTTTCGCAAGCCGGGTTTAGTTTCATTCAGGCCATGAACTTTACCCGTGCAAGTTCAAGTATTACCGACGAGGAGCTTGCCCACTTTGCAAGAGCTATCGCAATACCTGTACGTGTGACCATTCTCAGGGCAATGCTACAGGAACGTGACTGGCTATGCGCCGGTTCGTTCATTGCGATACCCTTCACACTGGCAAGTATAGAGAACAACCTGCTGGCAATGAAAAAAGCTGGATTGCTGGAGATGCGGTACATTGACCGCATCCCCCATTACAGGTTGAACGAGATCTACCTCAACCTGTGCAGCCAGCGTTTTGCAGACCTCATGAACTTGTCTTGCACGGGCTATCTGCCCCAATAGAATATAGATAAAACAGTAGAACAATGTCAGCAACCAATTGCGCCCCAGTGGCCGAACGTAAAAAACTTAGCTTCCTCGATAGCTATTTAACACTATGGATCTTCCTTGCGATGGCCATAGGTATTGGTATAGGCTATTTTATACCATCTTCATCCAACTTTATCAACTCCTTTTCCAGTGGTACCACCAACGTCCCATTAGCCATCGGCCTGATCCTGATGATGTACCCGCCGCTTGCTAAAGTGCGGTACGAAAAGATGGGCGAGGTATTTAAAGATACCAAAGTATTGACCGCCTCGCTTTTCCTCAACTGGATCATCGGCCCGGTACTGATGTTCGTGTTGGCCATAATCTTTCTTCGTGACCATCCTGCTTATATGGTAGGTCTGATCCTGATCGGCCTTGCCCGATGTATCGCAATGGTCGTGGTTTGGAATGAACTGGCCGAAGGTAACCGTGAATATGCTGCCGGGCTTATAGCGTTGAACAGTATCTTTCAGGTCTTACTTTACAGCGTTTACGCTTACCTGTTCATCACGGTATTGCCGCCGCTTTTCGGGATGGAGGGTTTGGCCGTAGATATTACCATTGATGAGATCGCCAGATCGGTAGGTATTTACTTAGGTATTCCCTTTGCAGCCGGTATCATCAGCCGCTATGCGTTGATCAGCCTTAAAGGTGAAGAATGGTTCCAAACGAGATATGTGCCGTTCATATCACCGATCACGCTTATCGCTTTGTTATTTACAATTGTAGTCATGTTCAGCCTGAAAGGTAGCCTGATCGTACAGATACCTTTTGACGTGGTCCGTATCGCTATCCCTTTGGTCATCTACTTTGCCGCTATGTTCATCCTGAGCTTTTTTATCGGCAAACGTTTTGGTGCCGATTATAGCAGAAGCACTTCCATCGCCTTTACCGCTACCGGTAACAACTTTGAACTGGCTATTGCCGTAGCCATCGGGGTATTCGGTATCAATTCCGGCGAAGCCTTTGCCGGGGTGATCGGCCCTTTGGTAGAAGTGCCTGCCCTGATCGCCCTTGTCAACCTTGCTTTCTATTTCCGTAAAAAGTATTATCCATCTCAAACCTTAAACACTGCTGAATAATGAAGATCGCTCTATTTTCTGACATACACGCCAACCTGCCTGCTTTAGAAGCCTTCTTTGCGGACGTTGCCAACCGTAAACCTGATGCTATCTATTGCCTGGGCGACCTGGTAGGTTATAACATTTGGCCGAACGAGGTCATTGATGAGATCCGTAAACGCGGCATACCTACTATAACAGGTAACTATGACTTCGGCATCGGCCGGCATAGTGATGATTGCGGGTGTGCTTACAAGACAGACGAGGAAAAAGCTATGGGTAAGATCTCTATCAGTTATACCAATGAGATCGTAAAGGATGAGCAGCGGGCATACCTGCGTACCCTTCCTTCACATATCCGTTTAGAGTATCAGTTGAATAACGATAAGTTGAACGTGCTTTTGGTGCATGGCAGCCCGCGTAAAGTGAACGAGTACCTGTTCGAGGACAGGGATGAAAAAAGCATGTTACGGATCATGGAAAGTGCTGATGCAGATGTGCTTTGTTTTGGTCACACGCACCAGCCCTACCACCGCATACTACCTGCGGAAGTATCGGGAGACACCCGTTACCGTCACGCCGTCAATATCGGCAGCGTGGGTAAGCCGAAAGACAAAGACCCGAGAGGAGGCTATGTATTGCTCCATATCAACGAGAACAGTTCGGTATCGGATAAAGATACCATAAAGGTCGAGTTCATACGCTTTGATTACGATATTGAAAAGGCCGCCAAAGCAGTTGAGGATAGCCCTTTGCCGAATGAATATGCAGACCTGTTAAGGAACGCATAAGATGAGGATAGCACTATTTTCAGACGTACACGCCAACCTTCCGGCTTTTGAGGCTTTCCTGGCAGATATGGACAGCCGCGAAGCGGATGCGGTGTACTGCTTAGGTGATCTCATCGGTTACCATATTTGGCCTAATGAGGTCATTAACGAGGTCAGAAAAAGAAAGATACCGACCATCGCTGGTAATCATGACCTAAAAGCTAAGTATTTGGTGACCCTTGAACACCATTTAAAGCTGAGCGGTAAGGAGCATGCCTATCATTTAGTGAAATGGCCGAACCGGGATTATTTAGGTACACTGCCTGCACACATCCGGTTGGAATATAAGCAGAACGATGACCAGCCGTTGAATATCGTGCTGGCGCATGGCAGCACACGTAGTGTGAATGAATACGTGTCGGCCGATACTGATGAGGCCTATTTGGTGGAAATGTTGCAGGAGGCAAATGCCGACATTTTATGTGTGGGGCATTCACATAAACCATTCCACAGGGTGATCAATGCCGATGGCAAGTTTAAACATGTGATCAATCTGGGTTCTGTAGGTAAACCCAAAGATGGTAACCCTGACGGTTGTTATGTCATGCTTACTTTGACCGATAACAGCACCATCGACGATAGGGAGAGCGTAAAGGTCGAATTTATCAGGTTCGCTTATGATGTCGAGAGGTCGGCAAAGGCGGTAGAAGAAAGTTTGTTACCTGATGAGTTTGCGCAGATGTTGCGCGAGGCTTATTAGTTAATTTGTAATATTAAGTGATCTGCGGTTTGATATGAAAACGCTATCTTAGGTCATTACCTTAGCGCTGCGCAAATGATAAAGCTCAAAAAGACCATTCCTGCTTTACCTGTCATCGATATTAAGAAAGCTGTTGTTTTCTATGAGAACAAACTGGGGTTTAAAGCAAGGCATGTTGAAGATACTTTTGCCATTGTTACACGTGATGAGATAGAGTTACATTTATGGGCTGCATGTGACCATCGCTGGAAGTTCAGGTGGATCACCGGTCTGTTCAAGCCGATACGTAGTGGTGCAGAAAGCTTTTTGCCAGGAACTGCAAGTTGCAGGATCGAGGTTGAAGGCATAGAAGAGCTTTACCTGGAATATAAAGCTACCGGAGTGATATATGATAAGAACACAGTGGTCACTCATCAGTATTGGGGACAGTTAGATTTTCCTGTCCTTGATCTCCACGGCAACCTCATCACATTCTTTCAGGAAGCATAAAGCATTCATGGTTTCAGCGAAATGCGGTTGCGTATTATTGGCTGCGCGGTGCATAGACAATGATACAAGCGCCTATGAGCGCCACAGATGCGCCGATCAGGTCCCAGCGATCAGGCTTGAACCCATCAACTTTCCAGGCCCATATCAAGGCCATGATAATAAAGATACCGCCATACGCTGCGTATACACGTCCAAAGTTGGCGGTTTGCCATGTTGCTACCACACCATATAAAGCTAAGATCAAGCCGCCCAAAATTCCCCACCAAAGTGGTTTATCCGATCTTAGCGATTGCCAGACCAGATAGCCACCACCTATTTCGAGAAGACCAGCAAGAATAAAAATAGATACTGATTTAATTAAATTCATATTTTCAGCTCAGATAAATAACGTCTTTTAAACCGGCGATCTTTCATCATCGCCATAGTATCGTTATACGTCAATGCTAAATGTAAAGATAATGCAGTACTGGGCGTTAAAGTGATCAATTATGTGATGTGGCCAAAAAGTTGTTAGCATGGCGAGTAGCATCATGCTGAACCACCACTGCTCTGATCAGGGGAGCTACGTCGTTAACTTTTACAGATAAAAACGAATCTCGGGGTTACCGCCAAACGCCGCTAAGAATTTGCTCAACTGCTCTCCCAAAGGTTCTTCATGATTTAATTGGCAATCATCTAAAATATCATCGATTCTTTCCTCCAGTTGTTCTTCCAGTTGCTTGTGGTCGTAAGGTTCGATTACATGTTGTTCGAAAAGTTCTGCTGACGTATAGGTGTAACGGTCGATCTCTTCATCATCGGTGAATTTTACTACCACCCGGTATAGCACGGGCTCTCCATCGAAATTTTGGTCTCCCATATATACATGAAGATCGAACATCATTTCTATAGTTTCAGGACGATGAATATTTACAAATTGAAATTGAATTTTATCCGGCAGTGGTTGCGATGGTTTTTGTGGCATACTTTTTTATTTCGGAGTTGATTTGTTGGGCTTGTTTTTATGAAAAAGCTTATCCTTCATGGGATAGGTTCCACATCATACCATGCTTTGACAAAGCCAAGGTCTTATTATCAAATATCTCTTTCATGATCATCCATACCTGGTCTGTTAGCGTAATGGCTCTTGTAAAACTTTGATCTGACTTTGTGAGAAATCCTGTGATGGCGATCTTTTCTGTAACGATCTGCTCCTTCGTGAGTTCACAGTGTAACTTGAAATTAAGCGGATAATTTTTCGTGATCGTTTCTGAAGGGTCTTCACGGTTTTGCAATTCTTCTGAAAATGCAGATACAAATTTTCCAAATGGAATATAGCCTCCTTTACCATCGTGCAGGTTCACATGATACATTTGCATGATCTGCGCTTCGTCCTGTATGATCTTTTCGCCGAAGTTTATACTAATGATCTTAGGCCTCGATAGCATGACTTTGACTTTAAGATCTATATTAGCGATCTCCACGTCCTTTTCAAATTCTGCATCATTTTCTCCCGCTTCCCGAAGCTCAACAAGCTTAATCCCTAAGTGCTCGGCATAGGTTAAGGTATCTTTGGTAAATCCCGATCTGCAAACGATGATGCCGCTGGCTATAGCTGCATCCCGCATGATCTCAGAAAGTTTCATCACCATGTCTTTGGTCGCTTTTTTCTTGCAGTATTTGCATTCGATCGCTGTTAACAACTGCCGCCCTCCGTCAACCTGCTCGGTCAGCACATCTACCTGATGGGTGACACCAGATTTACCTACAACTTTACATTGGCGACCATGACCTTTTATTTTGATACCATCTCGTGAACCCAGCATTTCATAGATATACCTGGTGATAGCTTCGTATTCCTCCCAGTTAAGTTCGCTTTCGGTAGACATTTTCATCGGTTAGTTTAGGTTTCTGATATTATGCGGCATCTACCAAACTCACAAATCCCTCATAATCATACGGCTGCATGACCTCAGGTGTATTGGAACTTTCATAACGTGACGTAATGAGTTTAGAGATGGTGTGTGCCGTAAAATGCTTGTCTTCTAATGGCAGGATCAAATCTTTTACTGCTTCTTTTTTAATATGGCCGTCTACCCATTGGCCTTCGGCATCGCGTTGCAGAATAAAAGGCTGCCGTAATTTGCTGTTGTGTATACGTGCCATTAACGGTGTGGCCGGGTTGGTCAGGATCGAGAACGTTTTCACGATCTCGCCGGTCTCCGGGTCGGTCCAATGGCTGTAAATACCACCGAACGAAAATATCTCTTTACTTTTCAGGTAGATGTAGTGGGGGATTTTCGTTTTTTTATCCAAATGGTGCCACTCAAATATCCCGTTCGCAGGTATTAGACAGCGCTTTTTTCCAATGTAATTGCGGAAGGATGGCTTCTCAAAAACCGTTTCCCCAATCGCATTTAGCGTTTGATTACTGAATGCCCGCGCTTGTTGCAACGCTGTTAATTTATTTCCTTTTAAATCAACCGCATTGTCTTTCGGCGTGAACCAATGGGGGATCAGCCCCCAATCATATAACTGAATTTTATTGGGTTCATCCGCCGTGATCACGGGCATCGCCCGATGTGCGAAGCCATCATTATGGTAAACCACATCATACTCGTTCATCAGGGCAATAGTCTCTTCATCCTCAAGCGCATAGCGCGTGCTGATCTCAAATTTGTCTGCCGTAAGTGAATAATGATAACACATAACTCTAATGTACAGAATAACAATCAGGTTATGCAAAGTTGAAAAATATTTTGCCATGCCTGCTTGCAAATACTAAAAATATTAGCATAATTTTGTAGGCCGTTTCTTAATTGTTTTTCACATGAATGCTAACCGACAGATCATCCACATGGACCAGGATGCTTTTTTTGTGTCCGTCGAGGTTCGAAAAGACCCCAGATTAGCTGGTAAGCCGGTTATTATCGGTAGTCTTACAGATCGGGGAGTGGTCACTTCCTGTAGTTATGAAGCCCGAAAGTTCGGGGTACATGCCGCGATGCCGGCCAAACTGGCCCGCATGCTTTGCCCGCATGGGATCTGGATCAGAGGGGATATGGATGCTTACTCCCAGGCCTCTCATGAGGTGACCGCCATATTGAACGCTCGTGCACCCTTGGTCGAAAAGGCAAGTATCGATGAGCATTATATCGATATGACAGGCATGGACAAGCATCATGGGACGCTTAAATATAGCCGGGAATTACGGGCTGCGATAATGCGCGAAACCGGTTTACCTATTTCTTTCGGCTTGTCGGTCAATAAAACGGTGTCGAAAATGGCAACCAATGAATGTAAACCGAACGGTGAACTTTCGGTGGCATCGACAGGTGTGCAGCCCTTCCTCAACCCGCTTTCCATCAAAAAGATTCCTGGTCTTGGCGAAAAGACCTTTATCAAACTCAGCGATATGGGTATCAAACGTATAGACCAGCTGGCGCAGGTACATCCCGAGTACATGACCAGCATTTTGGGAAAGAACGGGATTTGGCTGCTGCAAAAAGCGCAAGGCATCGACGAATCTCCCGTGATCCCGTACCAGGAGCAAAAAAGTATCGGCACGCAAAGCACTTTCAGAAATGATAGTATCGACGTTCAATCGATCAATTTCTTACTTACCTCGATGGTGATGGACCTGGCTTTTGAACTGCGTGAGAAACGCCGTCAATGTGCCTGTATAACGGTAACCATCCGCTATTCTACCCGTGAAGATGTGACCAAACAGGCAACGATACCGTACACGGCTTTAGATGCCGTATTGATCAGTAAGGCCAAAGAATTGTTCAAACAAGCTTATCAGAAACGATTGCTGATCCGTTTGATCGGCGTGCGCTTATCAAACCTCGTAAGTGGTTTTGAACAGATCGACCTCTACAGTGCGTCAGAAGAACAATACAGCCTTTGCCAGGCCATGGATAAGATACGCCGCCGTTTTGGAGCGGATTCCATTAAGTTGGCTTCGGGCATCGATCTGCAATTATAGTTATGTACCTGAACGTCCATTCTCAATATAGCCTGCGCTACGGCACAATGTCCATAGAGACCCTCGTGGACGAGGCCATTTCCCGTGGGGTAACCCAAATGGCGCTCACCGACATCAACAACTCTACGGGGGTGATGGAATTTATGCGTACCTGCCTGGAAAAAGGGCTAAAACCCATCGGTGGTATCGAGTTCCGCAGGGATGGTAAATTGCTCTTTATCGGGCTTGCGCAGAACCGGGAAGGTATGAAGGAACTGAATGATTTTCTGACCGAGCATAACCTCGAACAAAAACCATTGCCTGACCTCGCGCCTGAATTTCAGCACGCCTTCGTCATCTATAGTTATTCGCACCAGGGCGACTTGCGTGCTAATGAATACCTGGGTATTCGCTTTAATGAACTCAATTCTCTGTTTGGCAAAGACCTGACCGCTATACGGGAAAAGCTGGTCGCCTTACAGCCGGTATTCGTTTTGGACAAGATCAGCTACAGGCTGCATGAATACCTGCGCGGTATCGACCTGAACACGGTTTTGACCAAAGTGGATGCGACAGATAAATGCGAGGCAACGGATATGTTCCTGCCCCCCGGCGATATAGAGGCCAAATATGCGCGTTACGCTTTTATCCTCGACAATACCCGCAGGCTGATGGATCGCTGTGTGATGGACTACCCGAAAGGCCGAACGAATTTGAATCTGAGAACATTTTCGAGTTCCGGCAGTAAAAAGGACGACCGCGAATTGCTCGAAAAATTAGCGATGAAAGGTCTGGTTTACAGGTATGGCCGGAACAATAAACAGGCATTGGCAAAGGTCAAACACGAGCTGAAGGTCATCGAAGAACTGGATTTTTGTGCCTATTTTCTGATCACCTATGACATCATCAGGTACTCGATGAGCCAGGGCTACTACCACGTTGGCCGTGGTTCGGGTGCCAATAGTATCGTGGCTTATTGTTTGAAGATCACCGACGTAGACCCCATCGAACTCGACCTCTATTTTGAGCGTTTTCTCAATGCGCAGCGCACTTCGCCGCCTGATTTCGACATCGATTATTCGTGGGATGAGCGGGAAGATGTACAGGACTACATCTTCAAACGCTACGGTAAAGGGTATACGGCTTTGCTGGGCACGATGAGCACTTTTAAAGACCGCAGTGTTATAAGGGAGATCGGAAAGGTAATGGGCTTGCCTAAAACCGAGATTGATAGTTTTACCGACCCCACCAAAGCCGATATACATCGGGATAACCCGACCTTCAAAAAGATCGCCGCTATCTATGAACGGATGGCGGATATGCCGAACCAGCGCTCTATACATGCCGGTGGGGTACTGATCTCAGACGAACCCATCACTTATTACACCGCCCTCGATCTGCCGCCCAAAGGCATGCCTACGGTCCAATGGGATATGTATGAAGCGGAAAAGATCGGTTTTGACAAGTATGACATTCTAAGCCAGCGGGGTATCGGGCATATCAAACTGGCTGTGCAGTTGGCCGAAGAGAATCAAAATGCCAAGATCGATATTCATGACGTCAAAAAGTTCATCAATGACCCTGTGGTCAATGCCAACCTGATGGCCGGCAAAACAATAGGTACTTTTTACAGTGAATCGCCTGCCATGATCCAATTGAACCGAAAACTTCGGTGTAACAGCTATCGCATACTGGTCGCGGCAAGCTCGGTCATACGGCCAGGCGTAGCCAGCTCGGGGATGATGGCGGCCTACATCAGGAACCACCATGCACCCGATCAGGTAAAATACCTTCACCCGGTCATGAAAGAGCAGCTGGAAGAAACCTATGGCGTGATGGTGTACCAGGAAGATGTGATCAAAATATGCATCCACTATGCCGGGATGGACGGCACCGATGCGGATATTTTAAGACGGGGAATGAGTGGTAAATACCGATCTAAAAAGGAATTCGACCGTTTGGTCGAACGCTTCTTTTCCTGTGCTAAAGCATTGGGCCGCCCGGAGGATATTACCGCAGAAGTGTGGCGGCAGGTATCGTCCTTTGCCGGGTACAGTTTTTCCAAAGCACACTCGGCCAGTTTTGCGGTGGAAAGCTATCAAAGCCTTTACCTGAAAACCTATTATCCGCGTGAATTTATGGTGGCGGTGCTCAATAATTATGGTGGCTTCTACAGCCGGGCGGTCTATATCCATGAGCTGCAACGGGCTGGTGCCATCGTTCACCTGCCTTGTGTGAACCGAAGCGACGCCGTGGTCAATATATCGGGTATTGATGTACATCTCGGGTTTGTCGGTGTTTCGGGCTTACAGGAGCATTTTATGCAGCTTATACCCGAAGAACGTACAAGGAACGGCCTTTATCACGATTTGGAAGATCTGGTCAGGCGGACGAAGATCGGCAAAGAACAACTGATCATTCTCATTCGTGTAGGCGCGCTGCGCTTTACCGAAAAAAGTAAAAAGCAATTACTTTGGGAAGCGGACCTGCTGTTGAGCAAAACAGCAAAACCCACCAACGAGATACAGCTTTTTGCCGTACAGAAAAAGGATTACTACCTGCCCGTATTGGAAAATACGGCACTCGAACATACTTACCATGAACTGGAACTTTTAGGGTACCCTTTGACCATGACCTATTTCGATCTGCTGGAAACAGATTACCGGGGGCAGGTCATGGCTAATGACCTCATCAACCATGTGGGCCAGACCGTTTTGATGGTTGGCCGTTATGTGTGCGAAAAGACCGTACATACCAAGCGGAATCAAAAAATGTGGTTCGGTAATTTTATTGATGCAGAGGGTGATTTTTTTGATACGGTACACTTCCCCAATACCACCCGTACTTATCCTTTCAGAGGCCAGGGCTGTTATGTAATGGAAGGGCGTGTCGTCGAAGAATTCGGCGTAGCCAGTGTCGAAGTGAAAAGAATGGAAAAAATGCCGATCAAGGGTAACCCGGTGATGGCATAAATATTAAAAAAGAACAGCTATATGGACAGATTTACAATAAACTGCATGATCACGGGCAAAATAACCGAACTTCAGTTCGACCTTAAAAAGATGCCGGGTGAGACCGGCCCTTGTTACATGGTATCGATAGACGGGATGTTTAGGGGCTATATCAAAAAGGAAAACACTGGTACATTCCAGCAGTTAGTAAACACGCATTTCGCTGCCGAGGACATGGCTGCCATCAACGAGCAGCTAACGGCCATCAGGACCGGCCTCTCACAATAGCTAAAAAGGAAGCCTTTCGGTTTCCATGAGATCTTCATTTTACTGTATTCCTTTTATGCTTGATGATTTTCAGCTACGAATGACCGTTCACTATGGGGGAATTTCAATAGGTCGTAACTTTGTACAAGTTACTTAACCCTGGTCATGGCCTTAAAAAGATCAACTTGTTCAAGCATGCTCTAATAGAAAGTTAGCATCGATATGAAGCTGTGCATGCACTGCTTTTAAAAAATCAACACCGGGTCTTTGTTTCCCGTTCATGATCAACGAAAGCTTCGCATCGCTCATGTTCAGTTTTTGTGCAAGATCGCGTTGCTTGAGTTTCATCTCGAACATACGCATTTCTACCATGCCGATAAGCGTGGTCGGCGCTTCTACCTCGTATTTTTCCTGTTCAAAAGCTTGGGCCTGTTTGGCCAATTCCCTGATCTCCTGAAGTTCTTCTTGGGTGACGTTTTCACTTCCCTTGGCCATAAGGCCATCGATCTTCGTCATTACCGTTTGATAATCGCCATCGCTTTTTATCGCTTTCATCAGTTTCATTGATAAAAAAGATTTGTAAATGTTATGCTGCCTTTTTCCATAAGCAACGTATGGTGCTCGTTTCAGATCGTTGAGCAATCGATCTTGTCGTAGGCTTTATGGGTACCGACAAAACGGATATAAACCGTTCGGATGTCAAAAAATATGAGCGCTACGATACGGTAGTGGTTCCCCCTTATATCAAAAACGAACCGGTCATTGCCTACTGCATCTACACTGTTGAACATGGCCTTGATCTCATGATAGTTCGCCCAATCCGCTTGTGACACCAGTCGATACCAATTGTTCAATGCATCTTTGGAATCTGCGTGTTCCTCAAAAAATACTCGTAATGTCCCATAGCTGATAACGACCATGTGATTTCTGTGTTTTATCAAATCTAAACATTTTTTAGATTTTCTAAAAAATTTATTTTACTTCTAATAATAAAAGTTATGATGTTATAACGAAGGATGAAATTTGTATCGGAAAAGAAAAGTCAATCGCCTTGATAATGGTTGCTTAGTGTTTCATCGATCATAGATCGCCAAATTTTATGTTATTTAAGAATATGATTGTTTGTTTGACGCATTTTGTCAAATGATACTATTTTCGCATAAAACCCGATCACGATAATGAACTTTATTACTGAAGAACTGAATGATGCCAAGAATATTCAACGTCTCTCTATCCCGGCAAAAAGATTAAAAGAAAAACTTGCACCGATACCCTCTACATTTGAATCCCTCCGCCGCCGATGGTTTTGGGAACTACTTCAAAATGCCAGTGACTACAATGATGAAGTAAGTGTCAGGCTGGAACTTTTCCATGACAAGATCATTTTCTCCCACAATGGCCTGCCCTTTAGGGCTATTGATACAGAAAATTTGATCTCACCTGATTCAGGTAAAGATGATGAGGAGATACAGGCAAAAGACCCTATCGGGCAATTCGGCACCGGGTTTATTTCTACGCACATTCTATCGGCTGAGATAAGCATTTCGGGTATCGTAGCATCTCAGAAATATAAGGGGCAATTCACCGGCGTAAGGTTTACGCTGAACAGAACCGAATATGAAAGCAAAGAAAAACTTATCAAATCTATCAACGATGCAGAAAGGGAACTGGAAACGGGTACTTATGATGTAGAATATATCCCAGGGGCTTTTAGTACTCAGTTTAGCTATGACCTGACAAAGCCATTCCCTAAAGTTGATGCTGTCACTACAGTGATAGAGGGCTTAAAGAATATCGATGAGGTATTGCCTTTCACCTTGATCTTCATGAAGAAAGTGAAGCAGGTGGAGGTCATTAACCATGCTTTTCCAGCTTTTGAATATGGCAAACGAACTGTTTTTAAGCGGGATGAGCTTTCATCAAACCTCATTAACTACCGCCAATTCGACGAACACGACCAGTTGTTTAAGAATGTCGACTACCAATTCAAGGTTGCTCAACAAGGGGATGCCACCGTTGTTGTCAGGAAAGATGGCAAGAAAATATTACCCTATCCGTCGTTGATCACCAAGCTTTTTTGCTCCCTACCTATGATCGGCAGTGAAAAATTTTGTTTACCGTATATATTGAATTCTTCCAAATTCATCCCTGCTACGGAAAGAAATAAGGTTGAATTATCGCAAAATGATCAGGCAAACCGAAAAATACTGTTAGATAGTATCATTGCGTTCAAGGCGTTAGTTAATGAACTGAGCGATGAGGGTTGCTATGACTTTCATCACTTATGTATTTTTTCCGATCCAAATGATGCCAGCCCGGCAGTAAATACCTGGCTCAGGGATTTTGTATTAAAACCCATTCAGAATGATCTTAATGAGCTGAAAATTGTGATTGCCAATTCGCCCGGTGTTTCCATAAAATTGTCTGAAGCTTCTATCGCTTACATGCCCAGGGATGAATTCGACGCTACCCGTTTTTCGCAATTGACGGCGATCACAGATACGCTGCAAAAGAATAAAGCGCCTAAAAAGGGTGATGTTATCTTATGGTATAACAGTCTTGATTTTTCAAGATTCCCCAATCAGAAATTTACCATAGAGATGATCTTGAAGAAGATCCACGATGCTGCAAAATTAAGTGTACTGAATACTTTGCTCGGTGGCTCATGTACCGATTGGCTATCTGAGGTGCATCAGTATGTATTGGCCTATCACGAAACTTTTTTTGATCAATATAAACTTATCCCGGATCAGGAAGGGAATTTGCATTTCCGTAAAGACAACATTAACTGGGATGACCAGATACCCGAAGATCTCAAAGAGATATATTTGAAAATCACCGGCAATTCCTACGGACATATTCTACTTGATAATGATTTTGAGAAAAACCTGACCTTGCTACCCGCAACACAAGCTAAGGGAGCCAACGACATCGGTGTAGAGATCGATCTGGCTTTTAAAAATTATAGTGGTGACACCAGTGGCAAAAATTACCTGGAGGGCTTGCGCAAACTCTTTAAATGGTTCAAGGATCACCAAGATGACGAGGATGAGTCCTTGAATAAGACATTTGAGTATTTCTCTAAAAAGAAACCACAGTTGTTCATGGACACCTTTAACGAGGAAGAAAAGGACAAAGCGTTTGTGATCGTACAAAGCGGGAAACTTCAAAGCCTGGCTAAACTGGCCGAATCCAGGATCAGTGATGAAGAGATAGACTTGCTGACCGACAACTTGGATCAGGTAAAAAGCATCCTGGAATGGCTTTCTCAAAAAACAGATGACGAGAGCCATGCCAATGAAAACACTGGCCATACCGGTGAAGAGATCGTATTTGAAGCGCTCAATAAGAAATTCGGCAGTTTAAATAATACGCAGGTCATTTGGGCAAGCCGGGACAGAAAAGAACCGCGTTATGATTTTGAGGTGATCAGGGATGGCGCGATCATCCTTTATGTCGATGCGAAAACGACAAACCAGGGCATTGCCAATTCCGATTCGATCCCGTTTTTTGTCAGAAGAAAACAGTGGGAGTTTTTGAAAGATGAAAGTGTTCGTAATAAATATATCGTTGCCAGGGTAACGACCGGCTTAGGTAACATCGGTATCGAATGGCTTTCTTTGAACTTGAGTAATATTTAGATCTGAAGGATATTTATAATAAATGATGGTAACAATAGATCAATTTAAGGCATATCAAACCGAGGTTGCCAAAGTAGTATATTCCTCAACAATTCAGTTCTTTACATTAAATGACCAAAACATTCCCCGAGCACACGGTAGTGGCGTTCTGGTAAATATTGATGAGCACTACTTTGTATTTACGGCAGCGCATGTGATAGAAGACCATCAGGGTAAATTACACGTGGGAATAGACCAAAATGATGCATTATTGTTGGGGGGCGACTATATTATAAATCACCATTATGATCGCCAGAGAGATACCATTGACACGGGTATCATTAAGTTGGACACGGTGACAGTGGATAAGCTTACACCCTCGTATGCATTCATAACCAAAGAAGAGCTGGGCATTGATCACGAATGGAAAAATTTACCTCAATACGTTGCGCTCGGCTATCCTGCGACCAAAACGAAATACAACCCGTTCAAGAATTCTGTGAAAACCGTGCCCTTTATTTTTATTACCATGCCAGCGGCTTTTAAGGAGTACGCAAAGAATAAATGTGACCCGGAACATCAGGTATTGGTGCATTATGACCAAAACGCAGTGGTCAGTACTACAACTAAATTAAAAAATAAGGGACCTGATAGTTATGGGATGAGTGGTTGCGGATTTTGGAATACGACCACCAATGGCTTTATAAAGCAGAACGGTGAAAAGAAATTGGTTGCAATTTTAACGGATTGGCCAAACAAACATTTTTGGATGGGAACACGGATTGATATTTTCACAGAGATTGTCAGAAAAAAATATCAGTTGAATATCCCGGTATCAACGGTCATAAAAGTAAATTTTTAACATTTTCCAAAGCTTGAACTTCCACCTTATTCCTGTAACGTTGACCCTAACTATACCTCGTCGCTAAACGATTATATTTAGTGTTCCTTTTGATCTTGGCTGTCCCTACGGCCGGGCTTTCCGCTTTATCTTTTATCCTAAAAGGATGCCACTGCAATCCCTGACAGGAGACCACCTTTAACTTGTGTTTTTCAGACATGGAAGCCTTCGGCCATTGTAAGCACCTGCCTTAATGCGATGCTTCACGGTTATGGCTACTTTTCGAAATCACTCTTTGTTGTCTCTTTACATTCTCACGCAACATTAACAAAGCGAAGGCCAGGCCGCTGCTATCAACAATCAAATAGGTTTGCCAAGCGCATTTAATGATCAATTAAAAGATCGCTTCTGCATTTTCGCTATGCTGCAAAAGCATTCGCATAGTTTAAAACTGTTTACACCCATGAAGAACTTCGGTCAGGGCTACACTGGTTTACCCGCATACGCTGGGAAAAGCGGCGCTTGCCTTCCCTCGGTACTTCATTTTACTGCTTAAAGGTCTGATTGCTTTCAGTAGCTATTTTCCAAAGAAAACGGACAAAAGCGGCGTCAAGTTCGGTCAGCCCGTCCGTACGAACGCATAATGGCCTCCGGCCACCCTTCGGGACTTATAGTTCTCCCATCCGGGCTTTGCGACCGCCTTTTTGACTTTCTTTTTTACCGTTTTTTCTTTTGAAAAATAGCTTTTTGAGGAAGGTCTTCGGGAAAAGAGGGAAACGAAAAAACAAATTTTTTAACCCTTTTAATCATTTAAGAAATGAAAACAGCAGTGAAAGATGCCAAAGCAGCACAAGGTGCAGCAGCAAACAACCAACCCGCTAACCGTACCGCCAACCGCCCGAACCTTACAGGAAAGGAAGCCAAAAAGGATGAGACCGCTGAAGATCAAAAGCCTGCCCAAATTGCGCAGGATGAAAAAGCCAACCCCGCAGAGGCAAAGACCGATCCAACCGTTACAGTGGATAACCAACCCGCTAACCTTGCGCCCTACACCACAGGACAGGGAATAGACGAAGTGCCGGTAGCTGAACCCGTAAAAGCCGAAGAACCTAAGGCAGAACCTGTTAAAGTGGAGGAAGTGAAGGCCGAACCTAAAAAGTTTGCACTCAATTTAGAGCAAACTTTGAGGTCGGTAGAGGGCTTACATCGCTTGTCCATTCAGCGCATTACCTTATTGTCACGCATCAAATTACTGGAAGATTTTGAGGTGAAACTCATTGAAGAGAACGACGAACTGGAAAATAACCCTTATCAGGGTTGCAAACTGATTATCAAAGATGATAAAGGCCGGGAGTTTGTCACCAACACGCCCAACCTCATTCGCATGGTTTCACAATTCATCTTCGATTCCTGCCACGAGAAACTGGCCGAGATCGAAGCCAATATCGTTTTCCCGAATGCTTAATCAATTCATGCTCCCGCCAGTTGGCGGGAGCATTTTTAAAGTTTCACCCAATCACCCATTCCGATGTACGAGCAATTTAAAGAACTGACCGACCAGATCTTTTGGGAAGGTTATGCCGAAAGTTTGGCAAAAGAAAACCCCGCAAGGTTTCAAATGGAGTTGAACGAATTTTTGAACGCTTATCAGTAAGACAATGGAAGACACGATTTTTTTACTGGTCAAGGTAAAAATTAAAACCAGTTACCTGAGCATACACGAAGCTATTGCCGAACTGCGAACTGAAACAGATTACAGCATAGGCAGCACCAAGTATGTACAGGTTATCGAAACGGAAATAATGGATTTAAAAACTAAAAAGTAAATATCATGGCACATCTGATAAATTTTAATGAAAAAACAGACAAAAGCAGCTTTATGAGTGTCAAAGAAAAAGCATGGCACGGGTTAGGACAGATCATTGACCGTTATCCCACCAGCAGCGAAGCGATACAGCACGCGGGATTAGACTATATCGTAGAAAAACGCCCTTTGTTCACCTATGATACCGCTCACCATTTAGGCGAGGGTAGCGACGATATAATTATCCCTGAAATTGAAGTGCCTAATTTCTTTGCCACCGTTCGAGCAGATACAGAACAGGTTTTGGGCGTAGTGGGCAGGGATTATGAGGTCGTACAAAACCGTGAAGCGTTTTCGTTCTTTGATGCTATCGTAGGCGGTGGCGAGGGTATTTTATACGAAACCGCAGGGGCATTAGGCAACGGTGAGCGGGTTTTTATTACCGCTAAATTACCCGATTATATTCGGGTCGGTGTCAAAGATTGGATAGAGCAATATTTGTTTTTGACCACTACCCATGATGGCTTGGGTAGCATTACCGCAGCGTTTACGCCCATTCGAATAGTATGCAACAATACACTTAATGCTGCCATGAATCATCATTCAGGGGCTATTAAGATACGTCATACCGCATCGGCTACCGAACGATTAAAACAGGCGCATACGCTCATGGGGATCAGCAGGTCATTGGGCGGTGAGATGGAAGGTTTATTTAACCAGTGGGCTAAAGTTCGTATTACCGATGCCGAGGTTAAAAAACTGATTCAGATTGCCATGGCACCTAACAAAGAGGTTTTAGAAAATTTAGCCGAAGGTAAATTAGACCTGCTATCTACCCATTACACCAATATCGTAGATAACGCGTATGAATATGCTTTGGGAGATCAGACCCAGCAGATGGACACCACAGCGGGAACATTGTTTGGCGCCTATAATGCGGTTACAGGTTATTTTCAAAACGTACGCAGTTTCAAAAGTGACGAAGCGAAGTTTAAAAGCATCATGGACGGTACCGCCAAATTACGAGGGCAAACGGCATTTAATCTTTGCCGTGATTTTGCCTTGCAAGGAGGCGAAGCCCTGATTTACAATTGAACTTTACAAGGGGGAGAAATCCCCCTTGTTTTTAAAAATTGCCGGACGGCGGGCTATCGCCCGCCCATTATGACGCCCCCTGTTTTCCTATCGTTGATGATTGATGGTGAAAACAGGGGGCGCTTGATTATTAAAGACATTGTGTTAAATTAGCAGACTACCGTTAAGCGTAAGCTTAACAATTGTGATAAGGTTTAGGTTGAAAGTCCCTTGCAGCGAGTGTTAAGGGACTTTTATTTGATATTTAACCTGAATTGCCAATATCACACCTGTCTTATTCAACAAGTTTATTAAATAGATGTGCGCTTAGCGTTTGGAGTAGATTTAGAACGGGTTCTAATAAAAAGCGCTGATATTCTTGAATGTCTTTGTTGCCGTGAAACATATTGTTCCTGACGGCATAAATAGTCTTTAAAATTGCCATTATTTTTTCTTCCGGCGATTCGGATTTCAGGCCCGCAAGCAAAGCTTTGTCCCGTTCTGCCTTAGAATTGCCTTCTTTGTCAAGTACGATGTTAAAATAGCCTTCTTCTATTACCCAGATTATGGATTGAATGTCTTTCTCATTCCCACTTTCCAAAAAAAGGTTATAAATATTTTCTTCACCTAAATATTGTGCAACCAGGTCTGTTGCTTTATGGTTATCGTCATCTTTAGCTCTCAATTTTACATTTAGTTTTGCAAGTGAGGCGGGAACCTCATTATATAACATGTTAAAACCCGTAAACGTTGTTGCATATTTATCATACAAGCCGTTAATGTTATCGACATCATAACCGGCGGCTTTTTGCCGATGGTTGTTGTATTTAAGAATGAGTTCTTCAGTCATTATTAATTTGTCTGATTTTTGACCTTTTCTAATTGTTGAAGATTACACAGCGCTATCTTTTGGGTCTTACCGTTGGAAAAGTTAGTGAACAAAAATGTTGAGCCATCAAAGCCATCTTGATAGGTGCCGTTAAACCCTTCACCCGTTTCGATCATCAGGTAGATCAAATCACCGAATTGAAGGTTCAATTTATTAAAATATACTTGGTCGATATACATGATTGAATTATTCTTTGTTCCCTAAAAATAGTAAATAGCCTGATCTAATTATGAAAACCAATCGATAAAAACCTCAGCATAGTTATTGAATAAATTGTTGTTACGATTTTACTAATTGTGAAATATGAACTTTATAACCTAAGTTTGCATCTAATGAAGTTTATAACGATCATATTCAGTTTCTACATGACCTTGTTGGCCGTAATGCCATGCAGGGACACGGATGATTTTGGTGATCTGTCTACTTCCAATACTTCTTTGGCGCAAAGTCATTCGGATAAAGAAAAAACCAGTAAAGAAACGTGTACGCCATTCTGTACGTGTGCTTGCTGCTCTACGGTTCGTACCGTGACTTCCCGTCAGCCTGTGATCCAGATTTTTATCCAGCAAATAACAAAGACCTACGCAGTAACGCAGGTTCCGGCTATTCTTGAACAAAGCATATCTGTCTGGCAGCCGCCGCAGATCGGTTAATACGACCTTTTTTAGTTGATCCTTTTCGGGATAGCGGTCTTGCTACACCCAAAGGAATTATCGTATTAATCCCAAATCCCATGTTTGATAAGATCATTGCATTCTCGATCAGCAATAAGCTGGTCGTAGGAGCATTTATAATTATACTGGTAGCAGCGGGTGTCTTTTCGCTGAGCAAACTACCCATCGATGCCCAACCTGACATCACCAATAATCAGGTGCAGATCATTACCCAGGCACCGACCTTAGGTGCGCAGGAGGTGGAACAATATATAACCGCGCCCATTGAACTCGCTATTGCCAACGTTCCCAAGGTCATTGAGAAACGTTCGATCTCCCGTTCCGGCCTGTCCGTGATCACAGTCGTATTCGAAGATAGCGCCGACATCTATTGGGCGCGGCAACAGATCAGTGAAGGACTGAAGGAAGCTGAAAGCCAAATCCCCAAAGATACGGGAGAACCTACGCTGGCACCTATTACTACTGGCCTCGGCGAGATCTATCAATATGTGTTGCACACCAAGCCTGGCTATGAAAAGAAATACAGTGCCACCGACCTGCGTACCATGCAGGACTGGATCGTTCGCAGGCAACTGGCGGGAACGCCGGGTATCGCCGAGATCAGCGGCTGGGGCGGTTACGTTAAGCAATACGAGATAGCCATAGATAACGAGCGGCTGAACAGCCTCAATATCACGGTGACCGACATTTATACAGCTCTTGAAAAGAACAACCAGAACACTGGTGGCTCTTATATCGAGCAGCGCAGTAACGCCTACTTCATCAGGGGCCTCGGCCAGGTCAAAACGCTTGATGACATCGAGCATATTGTCGTTAAGAACCGTGAGGATGCTCCCGTAGTGATCGGCGATGTCGCCAAAGTACAATATGGGAGTGCTAACCGCTATGGTGCCGTGACCCGTAACGGCCAGGGCGAAGTCGTGGCCGGTGTTGCCCTCATGCTTAAAGGGGAAAATTTCAATGAAGTGATCAAACGGGTAAAAGACCGTATGGCACAAGTCCAAAAATCTTTACCTGAAGGTGTTGTGATCGAACCCTTTATTGACCGTACCGAATTGGTGGGCAGGGCTATCGGCACAGTAGAACGCAATCTTATTGAGGGAGGTCTGATCGTGGTGTTTATCCTGGTATTGTTGCTGGGGAACCTTCGCGCGGGATTGGTCGTCGCCTCAGTCATTCCATTGGCAATGCTCTTTGCCGTTACGATGATGTACATCTTCGGCGTTTCCGGTAACTTAATGAGCCTGGGGGCTATTGACTTTGGGCTGATCGTGGATGGTGCTGTGATCATTGTCGAGGCTATTGTGCACCGCATTACGGAGACGAACCGGTTTAAAGGCAAAGAAGTACTGAACCAGCAGGAAATGGATGGCCAAGTGTATGAGGCGGCCTCAAAGATCCGCGACAGTGCAGCCTTCGGTGAGATCATCATTCTCATCGTTTACCTTCCGCTTTTCGCATTGGTTGGCATCGAAGGAAAGATGTTCCGGCCTATGGCGGAAACGGTGGCCTTTGCTATTCTTGGTGCTTTTATCCTGTCACTGACCTATGTGCCGATGGCAAGCGCCTTGTTCCTGAGTAAAAAAACACATCATAAACGTAATATATCTGACCGTCTGATCGACGCAGTTCATAAGCTCTACACCCCGGCACTGAATGTCGTACTTAAAGCCAAAAAGATGACCGTTTTTCTATCTGTTTGCCTTTTGGCTCTCGCTATATGGGGATTCGCTAAAATGGGCGGTGAATTTATACCTACCTTGGAGGAGGGCGATCTGACGGTCGAGATCGCCATGATGCAGGGAACCTCTTTATCCCAGGTGGTCGAAACCTTCGGGAAAGCAGAAAAGCTGCTCAAAAATAAGTTCCCCGAGATCAAGCAAGCAGTGACCCGTATCGGCAGCGCAGAAGTGCCTACCGACCCCATGCCGTTCGAGCGGGGCGATATGATGTTATCCATGAAACCTAAAGGTAAATGGACATCTGCAAGTGACCGCGCGGAGATGATGGAAAAGATCGAAGAGACGTTAAAGGTCATACCGGGGATCAACGTCGAGGTCACGCAACCTATGCAGATGCGCTTTAACGAACTGATGACCGGCATCCGGCAGGATGTAGCCATAAAGATATTCGGCGATGATCTGGAAGTGCTATCCGCGCAAGCGGATAAGGCGGCCAAACTGATCAGCAGTGTAAATGGTGTTAGCGAGCCCATTGTAGAACGGGTAAGCGGCTTGCCGCAGGTTACGGTTACTTATGACCGTCACCAGATCGCACAGTACGGTTTGAACATTGAAGAGGTGAATACCGCGCTGAGTACGGCTTTTGCCGGGCGGGTCGCGGGTGTAGTCTTTGAAGGCGAAAAGCGTTTTGAGATCGTATTAAGGCTTGGACGAGAACTGCGTTCCGATATTGTTAACATAGAGAATCTTTACATCCCGTTGCCAAGCGGCAATAAAGTTCCGCTCAGCCAGGTAGCCGCGATCAAAATTGAAAACGCACCTTCACAGATCAGTCGCGAGGATGGCAAACGCCGCATATATGTAGGCTTTAACGTGCGTGGCCGTGATGTGGAAAGCGCAGTGAAGGAAATACAGCAACTGCTCAACCAAAAATTGAAAATGCCCGCAGGCTACTATACCACCTATGGCGGCCAGTTCCAAAATCTACAGGAAGCTAAAGGCCGTTTGAGTATTGCCGTACCTGTCGCACTTTTACTGATCCTGGTGCTGTTGTTCTTTACCTTCCGCTCCATCAGAGAAACATTACTGATTTTTTCCGCTGTTCCGCTGTCGGCGGTCGGCGGCGTTGCTGCTTTATATTTAAGGGGTATGCCTTTCAGTATATCGGCAGGTGTTGGTTTTATTGCACTGTTCGGTGTGGCCGTACTGAACGGCATTGTGCTGATCGGTTACTTTAACCAGCTACAGGCCGAAGGGATCATGGATATTATTGAGCGTGTCAAAAAGGGAACTCAGGTGAGGTTACGCCCTGTACTCATGACAGCGGCAGTAGCCTCATTAGGATTTTTACCAATGGCCATTTCCAGCACAGCGGGAGCCGAAGTACAGCGACCATTGGCGACGGTGGTTATCGGTGGCCTTATTTCTGCAACCTTACTGACCTTACTGGTATTGCCGGTTTTATACATCCTTTTCACCAAAGATCATCCAGCAAAGGTGCAGACCGTACCAAAATTGCCGGTCATCATACTATTGCTGGCAGGCGGTTTACTGATCAGCAGCGAAACACGGGCGCAGGACGGTAAAACACTCAGCCTTGAAGAAAGCATCCAGATCGCGATCAAAAACAATCCGCAACTCCGGCGTTCTGCATTAGAGGTAAGCCAAAACAAAGCTTTGCAGGGCACCGCATTTGACCCCGCCAAAACAGAGTTGTTGCTTACCCAAGACCCCACATCAGGCGGAAACATTGATAACAGCTTAGGCATCACCCAAAGCTTTGCTTTCCCAACGGTTTATGGTGCGCAGCGTAAAGTGCTGAACGCCCAAACTGTTCTGAGTGAAAAGGCCAGGATCATCAGCCAGGCCGAATTGGTGAAGCAGGTTAAATTAGCCTGGTATCAATTGATCTATGCGCAGCATAAACTTAGTCAACTGGCCAGCCAAGACAGTTTATATAAGCGCTTTTCGGAGCGTGCCGCGCTACGTTATAAAACAGGTGAAACGTCGTACTTAGAGCAATTGTCAGCGGTAAATGCTTACAAAGAGATACAGGTCACCAAAAAACAGGCAGAGGCCGACGTGCTGATCGGCAGGCAGGAATTGCAGCAGTTGATGGCCGTTGATCAATTGCCATCCATAAAACCTGTGCCTTTGACCAAGCTTGTTTTTGCCTTAACGGACAGCAACAAAATAAGTGGCAGCCCGCAACTGGCCTACTACCAGCAGCGCAGCAACTTAGCTGATGCGCAATTGAAAGTGGAAAGAAGCCGTTACCTGCCCGACCTGACCCTGGGCTACCGACAGCAAATGTTGGTCGGTGCATTTAACCCGGCGAATATTAACCGTAGCTACTTCCCGGGAACGCGTGTGGGTGGGTTCGAGGTCGGCATAGCGGTACCGCTGTTCTTCGGTGCACAGAAAAGTAAGATCAAAGCTGCGCAAGTCGGGCAACAGATCGCACAGGCTGACCAGCAAAATGCAGCCTTGCAGCTGAACAAGCAGTTTAACCAAACCTTACAGCAACTGGCCAAATATGACGAGGCCGTGCGCTATTATGATGAGGCTGGCTTAAAGCAAGCCGCCGAACAGATCAGGATCGCGCAGTTCGCCTATAGCAAAGGTGAGATCGGCTACATAGAATTCATTCAAAACATGACCCAGGCGATGAACATTCGGCTTGCCTATCTTGCCGCCTTACGCGACTACAATCAAACCGTTATAGAACTGACATACCTTACCACAGGAGGAAAATAAACATGAAACGCAGTTATTTCAACATATATCATAGGGGCTTTGCCATGATGATCATCGCATTCCTTATACTGGCATCTTGTTCGCAACAGCCACCAGCAGAAGAAAAAGAACAAAAGGAAACGGCGACACTTAAAACAGAGAACCAAGGCATCAGCCTTTCACAAAGCCAGCTTAACGCGGTGGGTATTCAGTTAGGTACCGTAGAAGAAAAAAATTTAAGATCTGTGGTCAAGGCCAGCGGCCAATTGGAAGTGCCCCCTCAAAATAAAGCAGAAGTAACTTTATTAATGGGTGGCGTGGTGAACCAAGTTTTTGTACTGGAAGGCCAGCATGTCAACAAGGGTCAGAAACTGGCGACCATAGAGAACAATCAACTGATCCAGTTGCAACAGGATTACATGGCTGCTCAAAGTAGCTTATCGTACGCTACGAAAGAGTTTGAACGCCAAAAAGAATTGAATGAAGCCAATGCAGGTGTCGGCAAAATTTACCAGCAATCCCAAAGCGCCCTTCGTTCAGAGCAGGCTAAAGTTGCTGCACTGAGCCGACAGCTCAGGCAGGTTGGGGTAAGTCCCGAAAGCGCCGCCCATGGACGGTTCATTACGCAGATCCCGGTCTATGCGCCGATCAGCGGCACTATCGGTAAGATCGTGATCCAAACCGGTTCTTATGCAGAACCTGCAAGGCCGCTCATGAATATCATAGATAACTCTAAAGTTCATTGCGATCTGGTCGTATATGAGAAAGACCTGTTCAAAGTAAAGGCCGGGCAGCAAGTGTACTTTACACTTACCAACCAAAACAACCGGGAGATCACCGGCAAGATCTATGGTGTGAACCAGTCTTTTGAGAATGAGAGCAAAGCTATCATCGCGCATGCGGTGATCGAACAAGCCGCTAAGAATAACCTCATACAAGGTATGTATGTATCTGCCCTGATCGACGTAGGCAAACAAACAGCCAGATCCGTTCCGACCGAGGCCGTCATCAAAACGGGGGGCAAAGAATATATCTTCTATCTTGTACGTATCACCGAGCCGATAAGCGAAGAGCAAAAACCTGAGAAAAATGACGAGGATCAGGAAAAACGCTATGTTTTTGAAAAAGCAGAGGTTGTCACCGGTGTTACAGATCTTGGATATACCGAGATACGATTAGTGAAAGAACTACCTGCCGCGGCAAAGATTGTCACTAAAGGCGCATTTTATATTCTGTCTTCTGAAAACGCCACAAGCGACGAGGACTAACACAAACATTATCATTCAATTTATATAGATTATGAACGAAGAACAAGAACATAAAGAACGGCTTGAAGCTCAGCTGTCAAATAAAGCCGGTTCTGAGGAGGCCAGTGCAGCATATCAACATGCCGGGCATGACCACGGTGACGAAGACGAAACACTAAACCTCACACAAGCACCTGAAAAAGAGGAAAGCTGGCTGGATCATTGGCCTTTACTAAGTGCCTTACTGATCCTGGTCATCATGCTCACGCTGGAATACGGTTTCAAGTTTCAACCGCCATTCCCGGTCAACGTGATTATCTTTCTGATCGCCTTTGGTTTGTCCGGTTATAATGTATTGGCCATGGCCTGGCGCAAGGCTAAACACTTTGATTTTTTCAATGAATTCTTCCTGATGAGCGTTGCGACCATCGGTGCTTTTAGCATCAGTTCTTTCAGTGAGGGTGTGGCTGTAATGGTGTTCTATTCCATTGGGGAATGGTTTCAGGATTCCGCAGTTAACCGCGCCAAGAAAAGCATCAAAGCCTTACTGGACATCAGGCCCGATAAAGTGAACGTTATGCGTGATGGTAAACCGATCGAGGTCGATCCCAAGACCGTAATAGTGGACGAGATCATACAAGTGAAAGCAGGTGAAAAAGTTGCACTGGACGGAGAGTTGTTTTCCGATGCAGCGACTTTTAATACCGCAGCTTTGACAGGCGAAAGCAAGCCTGACACCAAAAGAAAAGGTGAAAAGGTACTTGCCGGAATGATCAATCTTGATAAAGTGATCGAGATAAAAGTAAAAGCGCTGTTCAAAGACAGTAAGCTTAGCCAGATACTGGAAATGGTACAGGATGCGACCGCCCGTAAATCACAGACGCAGCTTTTCATCAGCCGGTTTGCCAAAGTTTATACACCTATCGTTTTTGCATTGGCCTTACTGGTTTGCTTTGCACCATACTTGTTCGTGGATACCTATAATTTTCATCAATGGTTTTACCGGTCGCTGGTGTTCCTGGTGATCAGTTGCCCTTGCGCCCTGGTGGTATCTATCCCTTTGGGATACTTCGGTGGTATAGGATTAGCATCACGAAATGGCATCCTATTCAAAGGCTCAAACTTTTTGGACGTAATGACAAAGATCGATACCGTCATCATGGACAAGACCGGCACCTTGACAAAAGGTGTATTTAAAGTTCAGGAAGTAGAAACGGATAATTTTGATGAAGGTGAATTGGTACGCACCGCCGCAGCCATTGAAAAGAACTCTACGCATCCCATTGCTAAAGCGGTTGTAGAATATGCAGGTGATAAGCTGGGCGATCTGAAAGCGGATGATGTCGAGGAAATTTCAGGACATGGTTTAAAAGGTACCGTAGCCGGTAAGACGGTGCTTGCCGGAAATGCCAAACTGCTTAAAAAGTTCAGCATCGCTTATCCCGAGGACGTAGATAAATTGGTGGATACTGTAGTTGTGTTAGCTATAGACAGTAAATATGCAGGCTATATCACCATTGCTGATGAGATCAAAGAAGATGCGAAAGAAGCCATTGAAAAAATGCACGGTCTTAAACTCAAAACGGTTATGCTTTCAGGAGACAAACAAGCCGTGGTTGAAAAGGTGGCGAAGGCTTTAGGGATCGACCAGGCCTTCGGTGATCTGCTTCCCGATGGTAAGGTGGAGAAAGTACAAGGCTTTAAGGATGCCGGGAACAGGATCGCTTTTGTAGGCGACGGCGTAAACGATGCTCCTGTGGTCGCGCTTGCTGATGCAGGTATAGCTATGGGTGGCTTGGGCAGTGATGCTACCATCGAAACGGCAGATATTGTCATTCAGAACGATCAGCCCTCACGTATCACGACCGCGATCAGCGTGGGCAAGATCACCAGCCGAGTGGTATGGCAGAACATTACTGTCGCGATGGTTGTGAAAGTGATCGTACTGGTCTTGGGTGCCGGTGGTGTCGCCAACTTATGGGAAGCTGTTATAGCGGACGTAGGGGTTGCTTTGCTCGCCATTTTGAATGCGGTAAGGATTCAGCGGATGAAGCTTTAATAAAAATTGATAGTTTCTTTCGATGTAGAATACCACCTTATTCAAGACTTTAATTAACTTTTTTGCAAGTTTTAGAAATAGTCGTAAATTCGTTAAGTCAATAGGGCGTGTTACCTTTGTAACTACCTTAAACAACGACAACTAAAGCAAATCATTGAAAATCAATGATTTAAGGAAATAGGTTCGAGCCCAGGTGGGCGCACGAAGTCAGCTTATGATTGCTGTTAAAAC
This sequence comes from uncultured Mucilaginibacter sp., assembly GCF_913773635.1. Classification (GTDB taxonomy): domain Bacteria; phylum Bacteroidota; class Bacteroidia; order Sphingobacteriales; family Sphingobacteriaceae; genus Mucilaginibacter. The sequence goes on along the minus strand of NZ_CAJYGQ010000006.1, from coordinate 426,799 downwards.
CCTCTAAATAGCTTATTTAGAGGGTTTTTTCCATTAGTGATATCCTCTCTAACACCAAAGAAAGTCCAACTTCTGAACACCTAACTGACTACTTGAGAAAGTTTTTCACCTTAGGTGTTCAAAAGTAACGTAACACACTGATGGGTAATTTACTACATGAATCAATCCTTACCAAATGAAAACAACATAACAAACAATTTGTCAATTGAATTCATTAGCAAGCTTGATAGAGGCAAATTTGCCATAACCCGCATTGCCAAACATCAAATAAATATTGCTAGTTGTTCTCTTACTTGTTCTTATAATAGGTATATATACTTCATATTTCCTGCACTGAAAACAATACCTTAAGTATTTTCCCTAACCATTCTAATGCTGTATTGACCGTTTGGGCGCCTCCTCATGTAATGATAACTTTCCGGCCTTTTTGAATAAAGAGTTGAGCTGTGGAAAATCCAATTCTTTTATTTCCACCAGTGATGATTGCAAAATTCCTCCTAAATCTTTACACTTTGTTCCATTTAAATTTGTGCCGCTAAATAAAAATATGTGTTGGCGCAAAAAACCCCAAACTAGCTACATCAAAAAGCTATAGATCATAAGCCTTCGCAACTTTACTTAAATTTAATCAATATTGGCATTTATATTGTAAGCAATTACTTCATGAGTATAATTCCAATGAATAAACTTTTTTCTATAGTAACATGTATGGTGGGACTGTTAGCATGTAATGAACCCGCTAAAACAAATGCAAACACCGGTATACAAGAAAATAAAGCAGTGCGTGATCACAATAATGACCACGGATGTGTGGTATCGGAAGGACTGACCTGGAGCGAACTGCAACAGGATTGCATCAAGGTTTATAACGAAGGATTCCGGCTTAATCCAGTAGCTTCAAAAAAAAATTCAGCGGTGATCAGTGCATTTGTGCTATGGAGTAAAGATAAAAATAAGGTAGAACTTTTTTTGCCTGATGCAGCCGATCATAAGACGATTATTCTGAATAAATCTAACGAGAATACTTATCAGGATGACCAATATAAATTTGATTCGTATAAGTCTGTACTTTACGTCAATGGTATTGAAAAATACAAAGGCAATGTAGAATAATTATTGATGATGTTTTTATTTGCAGCATATTAATTAATAGCCTTAACAAAAAAACAACGGCTGCTGTAAAGCAGCCGTTGTTTAAAATTTTATTTAAACTCTCATTATTTACCCGGGTGAGGAGCGATCAGCTGAACGCTTACCGAACCACCTCCATCCAGCGCAAGTCCTCTTTTGAATGAACCACTGGCCGGATCAACTTCGTATATCGCCGCATCTGCGCCCACAGGCGAAATGCTGGTATAATATTTACCACCATATACCAGTGGGGAGCGCACCATTGCTACAGGACTAAGCGGGGTATTGATCAGCGTAGCTGTTTTATTGCGCAAGTCCAATTTCACCAACTGGCCAACATCTTTCAGGCGATCACGCACCGATGTCATCATTTCTTCGTATTGGATGCTACCGATAGCAATGCCGTTGCTTACATAATTGATGCCCATCAGACAGGCTTGTTTGCCCAAAGGTGTCGTTACATCTAAAAAGTAATCAGGATCAAACTCGGCAGCACCTTTCTTAATGCGCACCACGCCCGACTTACCGCCTGTACCGGTCCAGAATTTACCGGCGCTGGCTACGAAATAATGGTTACCTTCTTCGTCGGTGGTCAATGACGATAAGTAATCGTACCCAACACCACCGGCAGTTGCATTGGTTTTAATGACGCGCATATTGGTCATGGCCGGATAGTCATACACTAACGCTCTTACACCGTCAACATCATATGCAGCCGTTGCACTGTTGTAGAAATAGCCGCCGACAATAAATTTACCATTATCAACAAAGCCACGGCCTACCGCGTAGTTTACACTTGGTTTGGCAGCATCATAAGGAACCGCCATGGTACCTTTTGCCTCAACTTTAAATTCGGTAAGATTGATGCGGGCCCAGCCAACAGTGCCGCTATTAGCTTCAAGCGCACCTAACACCAACATAGTATTGTCGTTAACGATGTTCAACGACTGGAAATAGTTAGGAACCACGCCATCAGTCAGGATGTAGGCTTTTTCTTTGAGGCTGCCGTCTACGCCCATTTCGTATTGGATGAAACGTTTCATGGGCAGGTTCATCAGGTAAACATATTGCTTATGCCAGATGTAACGTGAGCCGTTGGCTTCTAAACCTTTGCCTTTGAAGGTTAGCGAGCCGCTGGTTAAACTGGGAACTGATGCTACATACTGCAGGTCGGCTGTCCAACTGGCAACAGTGAATGCACCCGCGCCTGTCTGAGGGCCTGATCCATTGTTACCGGTGTTGCAATTTTCACATTCTGTTGCACTGTTGTCTTTACTACATGATGTGCAGGCCGCTATGAAAAAGGCCAGTCCAGCAATTGCTGTCAGTGATGATCTTTTTAGAAATTTAAGCATTGTATTTATGATTTGATTATGAATAATGGATTGATCTATTGAATGAGGTATCGGAGCTTTAGGCTAAAAAAACGTCCGGGCTTTTGCAGCAGGTAATTGTCAAACACCTGCCTGTCGAAAAGATTACGGCATGCCAGGCTGATGCTATATCGGCTTTGCTGTAGAGCATAGCTCAAGCCTGCATCCTGCACAAATTGTGTGGGTATCACCAGTTTGGTATCTGCAGCACCCAAGCTAGGCCAGCCCAAGTAGTAGCGTTGTACGAAATGCGTGTTGGTATAAAAAGTAAATTTGTTCTTCAGATGAAGTGCTTGGTCCAGGTAAACGCGGATCTCTCCATTGGCCAGCAAATAAGGAATGTTGCGTAACCGGTCGTTATAGACAATGCTCATTGCGCCATTCGGCTCGAATCGCTGCCGGTTGCGGATATCCTGGTAAGTGGTATTGGCTGAAACCTCTAACCATTTATTATGTGCATAGTTCAGCTCCAATTCTGCGCCCATAGTACGTACCTGGTCAAGATTTTCATAACGGGCAGTACCCATCAGGTCCGATTCGCCAAGCCAGATCAGGTTACGGGTATTACGGAAGAAGGTTCCGACTGAAGCCTGCAAACGGCGAGCGCCCCAACCAAATGTTTTATGCAGTGATAAATTAATATTCGTGCTCTTTTCGGGTTTAAGCGATGAAGAGTTCAGTATAGTGCTACCGTCGCCCAGTAGCTCCAGCGCTTCAGGTAATCGGGTGGTATTTTCTGCCGAGAATTTAAGCAGGTATTGACCATCAAAAGCAAACTTGCCTGCATAACCCAGTCCCCAGGCATCATCACGGGTATCACGGTAGAATAGTTCTTTGCTTTGGCTGCCATTGTTGTAATCATACACGGAAGCTTTGGCATGGTAGCTGAAGTGTTTAACGAAGATGGTATTGGTAAAGCGGTCATTCAGCACTATGGCTTCATAGGACAACCCGGCTACCTGCTTGCTCATATCCTGTGGCAAACGGAAAGGAATGGCCCATTCCGCTGTTGATATGGCGTCAGACCCCGAACGTGAGGTATTGTTCAGCGTATAATTAAAATTAAGGCGTTGCTGCTGAGCAAGCGCATAAGACAGGTTTAGCCTGCCCAATGTGGTACGGTCGTTAAAGGTGTATATCGTCTTTGCCGGACTACGAATGCCGCCCAACTCGCCATTTACCCGGCTGTCGAAGGTTTCGCCGTTCCATTTGTACTTATACGAGCCGGTGTCGATAGTTGTACCGTTCAACTTATTGTATGAGGCATACGCATCAATATTTAACTTAGGATCGATGAAACCGCGTTTGCTATAGCGCACCGACGGCATAAGGAAATCCTCGCGGTAACGCACATCCCCATAAACATAGGCCATGGTACGCCCGGTCTGAATGCCCCGGTGCTGATCCGCCTTGGTGATCCCAACCAGCAACTGGTCTGCCCAGCCAACATTAGTAAAACCAATATCAGCTTTTACGGTGTATGACCGGTAATCATCATTGAAGCGCCTGAACCGCGGGAAACCTGGAATCGGCCTGCCGTCCTCACCAGCCACTTCAACCGTTGGACCCCATACCTGGTAGTTATTGTCAGAGTAGTTGTAAAAAGAGTTGGTCTGCAAAGTGAAGCCGGAACGGTGACGCCACTTGCCGGATATAGCCGAACGATTAGTGTTAAACGAGCCGTAGCTATGTGAGAGATCAAGGTAGTTTTTCACATCGCTGCGGGTAATCAGGTTGATAGCACCGCCCAAGGCATCACCACCAAGTTCGACCGGGTTAACCCCTTTATATACCTCGATCCGGTCAATAACGTTAGCCGAAAAGTTGTTAATGCTGAAAGACTTTCCGAAGCTTTCCATGGGGATGCCATCAACAAAAAATTTGACCGCCTTGCCGGAGAGTCCGTGTATCGAGTAGTTAAACTCAGATCCCAATCCGCCACTTTCCTGAACGCGTATGCCGGACTGCCCGTCTAACAACCTGTTGATATCAACATCCCTTTCTGCAATCTTTTTTGCATCAATAACTGTAACCGCAAATGGTTGCTTACGGGTAGCCTGGACGACGGTCAAACCCTGTACATTTACAGTTTGCAGGTCATGTCGCCGCTCCTTAAGCTGAACAACCAGCTGTTTTGGCGAGCCATTTTGAAGAAGTACTTCCTGTTCGCCCACAAGATACCCTATTATGGATACCTTGAGTTTGTAAGTGCCGGGTGCCAGTTGCGATAAAGTAAAATTGCCATTGACATCAGTGATTGTTTGTTTGCCTGAGCCAATTAGCTTTACAGTAGCACCTGCAAGTGCGGTACCCGCGGTATCGGTCACACGCCCCGTAAGCAAAATTTTTGATGCTGTCTGTGCGTAACAACAGGAAAATAGGGCCAATAGAATGGCCGTTAAGAAAATCTTCTTAAATTGCATGGCTGTCTTGTTCCTCCGAACGGGTCAGTAAATCTGCATTTTGCAGTCAAGGTTACGTAGTTCCCGCTACGTAACCATTTTTACTATTAGTAATTTAATTCTTATAAGCTGAACCGCTGTTGCAATTTGGCGCTGAACGGTTCTGTTAATTTTCTTTTAATTCATCTGTTATTGCTACTACGACACTGTATTTATCAACGTGCCTGACAAAGTTTAATATTTGCCAAATATAATTATTTAGACTAATTAAAAATAGTATAATCTCAATTATTCATATTTTAGGTTCAATATAACTTTATTGGGTGTGCTCGTGTCAAATGGGATTTTACGCACAGTCAGGCCCGGTCATTACACTTTATGTTTATTCGCAAGTGAATAACGGTAAGTAATAAAAAACAATACTATGGACCGAACGGGCGCACATTACTACTTTGTCTGGAAAATTAAATACATTGATTAATAATTCAAGAAGCGTTACGTTAGAGCATTAGATAAGCAAAAGAACAGCTATGAGAATTTGTAAAACAAGGTACCTGCTTTGAGAGTTGTTCGAATATTTTATCAGGCGTAGATAACGCTGTTATATAATTTTTTGACGTGTTTGAATTAATAATCATTATTCGCGCGTGTCAAAAGTTTATTTAAAGTTTAAACAATGCAACAAATCTTGAGAAATTTGCTTTTTGCAATACTTGTAATTACATTTTCAACTGCATGCAATCGGTCAAAAAAACCCCAAGCATCGGTTCATCCTAAATCTGATACCGTTGTTTTGAACAAAGACGAAGTTGTATTTATTTCACCAAGTGATAATAGTATTGAAAGCCTTAAGAAGAAACATGGGGATAATTTTTATACAATTGCTGATGACGCAAATAACTATTTTGCTGAAGCTGCGAGTTACCTCGACTCTTCAAAGGTTAGTTACAAGAATTTTGATGACAATAAGGTCATAGTTTTTAACAAGAACAACAAGGTTGTCAAAATTCCCAGGCACACCAGCCCTTGGTACGTTATCTTCTATAAAAACGGAAAGTATGAAACGCTGGATATGATCAACGTTAAGGAAGATTATGCTAGGTTCTTTAACGATAGTGGCCCGGTAGATGGAGACAATCTTAACATTAAACATATCATAGATTCCATAGCCAGGAAAAAATACTATGTGGTGAAAGAACAAGAGTGTGATATAAATACGGACGGATTTGACGACAAGATTATCGTCTTTGGATACAATGGTGATATAAACACACAGGATCCTGCAACTAAAATAGCACCTGTTGCTCTCTTAATAAATGAGCAAAATAAGGGGTACAAGGTATTAGTTAATGGAAACATATACCCAAATAACTTCGGCGATGCTTTCAAAAGGTTAGCTGTTAAGAATAACTTCTTCACCATTGAATTAATGAATGAAATTCCTGACGAGTATTTGTCAGAAAAGTTTATAACGTTTAAGTTTAACGAGGCTACAAAAGAGGTTATTCTCTCAAAATATGGTGAAAACATCAGTTGGAGTGACGGAAGAAAAGACGAAATACGATGTTCCGATAGCGATTTTGGAATGATTTTATACAAAGAGTATGATTCTAATACAATCAAAGCCAAATGCGATAAATGAGTCTTTGTAATAGATTGTTTGACGCGAAATGTTAATATGCAAGTGTCAAGACTGATGAGCCTAAACCGTTTCTTAATAATTAGCGGTTTCAAGCAATTTCACTTGACACGCTTTTTTATATCGGCCCTCAATTTTAAGAAAGCGCTATGGTGATAATTGATGCAAATACTCCACTATAAGTTAAACCTAATATGTAATGCAAGATCAATCAACAATCATCGAGCGCTTAATTCTAGCAGCTTACAGTGGATTTAATATGCGCGATATTGACAGCGTGCTATCTTTAATGCACCCTGACATACACTGGCCAAAAGCCTTTGAAGGTGGGTATGCAATTGGCATAGGCGAAATTAAAATTTACTGGAATAGGCAGTGGAGTGAAATAAATCCCAAAGTGATACCATTAGCAATTGAAAATCTTGAGGATGGGAGAGTAGAGGTATTAGTGCATCAACTAGTGACGGACCTGGAAGGTAACGTGATTTTCGACGGCAATGTAAAGCACGTCTATGAAATACAAAACGGATTGCTTTATAAAATGAATATCGAAGATTGTTAAATCCGTTGACAAATCTAATGATAGTGAGAAAATAAAATGCCCTGACTTTAGTCGGAACTTTTCTATTTTGAGTTCCTTTCTATTAATTTGAAGATTATTTTGACACGTTCGTAAAATTGCTCAAATAAAAACAGTAACAATGGACAAAGGCTTCTTGCTAAAATTTCTTCCACCGCCTGAGTCTGTAGCAACGTTTGTGGAAAATATTGGCATGTTTCAAAATGATACAGCTGAAACCAAAGAAGTTGTTGTGCTGCCTGATGGACGTATAGACCTGTTTTTTTGGCGAAATGGTACCGATCCATTCCAGGTAATGTTAATGGGATTGGAAACCGCCCCCGAGCAACGCTACGTGCTGCCACAAACCAAAGCATTTGTAATTAGCTTTAAGCCCCTTGCTGTAGAATACATTTTAAAAAACTCAATTGCCGGCGTCTTGGATACTGCCATAACGTTACCCAACGATTTCTGGGATTTTAACGAGGAAATTTTAGATGATTTTGATGCGTTTTTTGAAAAAGCTGTAGCCAAGGTAGCATCGCTTGTTCCTAATGAAATTGACGGCCGGAAACTTAAACTTTTCAATCTCATTTATAAATCAAAAGGGGAGTTGTCAGTGACCAAAATTGCCGAACTGGCAGCTTGGAGCAGCAGGCAAATTAACCGGTATTTCAATCAGCAGTTTGGCTTATCCTTAAAAGCTTACTGCAATATTTTGCAGTTCAGGGCCTCTTTGCAACACATTGCGCATGGCAAGTTATTTCCTGAATTAAATTTTACCGACCAGGCCTATTTTATTAAGGCCGTAAAAAAATTTGCCGGTGTGGTACCCAAAGAACTGTCGCGTAATAAAAACGACCGATTTCTACTATTATCCCTTTTAAAGCAAAAGTAATTTCGTGCATACTAAATTTTTACAGTATGTTACTAAAAAACAAACAAGTAGCCATTATAGGCGGTGGTCCCGGTGGCCTAACTTTAGCAAAACTATTACAACTCAAAGGCATCAGCGTCAAACTATACGAGCGAGATACTAATAAAGATTCCCGGGTGCAGGGCTCACCATTAGATATGCATGAACATTCTGGAATGGCTGCACTTCGCGCAGCCGGCTTGCAGGATGTATTCAAACAAACTTATATGCCGGGTGCCGATAAACAATTAATTGTAAACGAGCAAGCGGAGATTTTTTATAGCGACCATGATAAGCCGGAAGAAAACTTTGGCTATGAACACTTCCGGCCGGAAATAGACCGAGGAATACTCAGAAAGATTTTATTAGAATCTCTGGAAGTCGATACAGTGGCATGGGGCAGCCATTTTACTTATATGGAAGAGCAAGGCGAAGGCTGGTTAGTACATTTTAAAGATGGCAAAACAGCTTATGCCGACGTTGTGGTTGCGGCAGACGGAGCCAACTCTAAAATAAGGCCTTACCTTACCAATATTAAGCCATTTTACTCAGGCATTACGATGCTAGAAGGCAATTTGACTAATGCAGCAATCAACGCCCCACAGGTTAACCAATTGATAAAAGGCGGTAAGATTATGGCGTTTGGCAAGGGTAAGAATATACTACTTGGTCAAAAAGGCAACGGCGATATTGGCTTTTACGCCAGCCTTAAAGCGCCCGAAAATTGGGCAGCGAAAAACAATTTAAATTATAGCGACAACCTACAGATATTAAACTGGTTTAAACAGGAATATGCCGGGTGGAAGAGCATTTGGTTTGAACTGTTTACCAATGCGGAAACCCCATTTATTCCACGGCCAATTTATTGTATGCCTTTAAATCAAACTTGGGAAGCCAAACCTAATCTGACTATGCTGGGTGATGCGGCACATGTGATGCCACCCTTTGCCGGCGAAGGGGCCAACATGGCCATGCTGGACGCATTGGAGCTAAGCCATTGCTTAACAGACAACAATTACCTAACTCAACTGGAAGCTATAGCTGCTTATGAAACGCAAATGCGTCAACGATCGGCAGAAGCCGCCCGAGAATCTTTACTAAACGGCGAACGCATGCACTCTGACACGGCTTTGCCTGATATGCTAAGCTTTTTTAAAGGCCATTAATTTGTGGTTCATTAACAGAGCGCTGTATATATAAAGGTGAACAAGTTTACAATGTGATCTTTTTTTAAGTCGCGTACTTACGTGCCCATACCAACAATAGGACGTGATATACGTTGTGAACAAATGGATATCAATAAATCAGGCGTTCAGCTAAGCGTTAAAGATGTAGACAGGATTATTGAGATGGCTTGGGAAGATCGTACGCCGTTTGATGCTATACGAATGCAGTTTGGCTTAAGCGAGAAAAATGTGATTGACCTTATGCGCAAAGAGATGAAACAATCAAGTTTCAAAATGTGGCGCGAGAGGGTTCAAGGCCGAAGCACCAAACATTCAAAATTGCAAACGGAGACGATTACCAGATTTAAGTCTAATCTTCAAAGGCACGTTACTTTAAATAAAATTAGCAAGAGAGGCTAGCGTAAAGACGTGACACACTGATTATGCATTTAACCTATTAACTCAAATAAACAATTTGAAACTGGATGTCAAAGTAAAACCAGATTAGCTAAAGGCAGGAGTTCACCTGCATTAGCTAATCTACGTAATATGTGCTTGTATCAAAAATTATCTGTCAAGGAATTTGCCCTTGTTTTCTTTAGCAAATTCAAGAAAGGAGCGGGGCTGGTGTCCGGTTAGTCTCAATACCTCTTCACCCAAATCATGATCATGGTGCTTGGCAACTACCTGTGCATATTGTTCAATGAGTCCGTTTGCTAACCATTTTGATGCACCTGTGGCTCTTAACAAAACCCGGAAGGCGAAAGATGGCAAATTTAAATAGCGGACTTTTTTCTCTATAGCCTTTGAAATCAACTTGGCTGCATCTTTCATCTCCAGCGTTTCAGGCCCATTAAGGTAATAGGTAGCTAGCTTATGATCGCCTTTAGTTAGTACATTGTATGCAACGCTGCCGATGTCTTGCGCATCAATATATCCTACAAGCCCCTTGCCGCCAACTTGCGGTAAATAACCTTTTGAAATGGGCTTGGTCATTGTCAAAAAGTTTTGCATAAAGGCGGTGGGCTTAAGTATTGTCCAGGCTATGCCTGACGCTCGAAGATAGTGATCGATATGTGCATGATTTTTTGCCCAAGGAACTAACGATCGCAAATTTGCATCTGACGCAGACACCCTTACAATGTATTCTACGTTTTCTTGTTTGGCAATATCAATGGCCTTTGTTTCACACTCCAACTGTTTTTCATTTGGAGGACTAACCAGAAACATTGAAGTACAGTCTTTCATTGCCAATCTCAGGCTCTCTGGCTTTTCAAAATCACCCAGTACTGCGTCAATCCCTCGTGCACGTAACTTTTCCAATTGATCTTCTTTTCGGCACATAGCGCGAAACTGTTTGTTGTTTTCAACCAAAAGATCACATAGTTTTTGTCCAATAACACTTGTAGCTCCGGTTACTAAAATCATAATCCAATCGTTTTAATTTATATGTAGTATCTGAAAATAAAATCTGTCACACAGTCAAACCTCAAAAGTGACCAGTAGTCATTTTTGAAAACAAAAAAAATTAAGGTTTCAATCCACCAGCAATTATATCAGCATATAACTCAAGGAGGGTTTTACTCTTTAGCTTAATAATCTCTTCTATAAAAACTTTTTTGGCTTCAATAAAATTCATCAAACCCATACAACTTCCCCAAATGATGTAAGTGCAATAGGAGGTATCAAGATCGCTTTTAATTAACCCTGCTGCCTGGCATTTTTTCAAGTGATCGGCGAAGTAGTTTTTTACCTCCAAGCTTATATCCAGGTAGCTTTGCACGGTACTGCTAAAGTCGGGTCGCTCCATGTAAATAAACAACTCAAAATATTTGGGGTACATCAAATAATACATGTAAAAGGACATTATCATTTCCCGTAATGCAGTTAATGGTTCATGCCTTTTTTTTTCGGCGGCCTTGAAATGCTCAAGCAATACATTTAAAGCTTTAACACTTACCTCAGCAAGTACATCGTCTTTGCTTTTATAATATTTATAGATGGTGCCCTTAGCAACGCTTAAATGAGAGACCACTTTATCAATAGTAAAATCGTGAGCTCCAACCTCTTTCAATACCTTATCAGCAGCATTAATAATTTGCTGTTCTCTTTGCGATTTTGGAAGATGCTTAGTTTTCTTAACCATAAAATGACTGCTAGTCATTTTTAGACAACGTTTAATTTATTTTGTTTTTGTCTTGTTATAAATTATTTGAGAGTTACGAAAATTGGAAATTATTACAAAAAAACCCGGCGCACAGCCGGGTCTTTTTTAGATGAACTTGCAATATGCTTATTGCGTTAATGAATATATTAACTCACAACAGGTAATGAGCCGCCGTCAATTGCATAGATAGCGCCGGTTAGGTAAGCAGCCGATGGGGAAACTAAAAAGTGAACCAGCTGGGCAACTTCTTGAGGTTCGGCCATACGCCCCATAGGTATACCGCCTGTTTGGGCCATTAGCTGTTTCATTCCTTCTTCGGGCGTAATGCCTGCCGACGCTGAAAAGTCATTTAAAAACTTAACCATGGGCTCAGTTTTAGTTGCGCCTGGCGCAACCGTAAGCACACGTATACCTTTTTCGGCCAGCTCGGTAGCCAATGCTTTGCTGTAACTGTTTAAAGCTGCTTTAGACACTGCGTAAGCCATATTCAAATTCCACAAGGCCTGTTTACCTGCTACCGAAGATATATGTATAATTACTCCGTTTTTTTGCTCAATCATTTGAGGTAACAAAGTTCTGTCGAGCCTTATGGCAGATATAAGATTGAGATCTAATTCCTGTTCCCAATGCGCATCAGTCAGTGTGCCATGTCCCCCGCCCGGGGTGGTGAGCCCGCCTACGTTATTTATAAGTATATCAATACCACCAAAGGATTCCGTTATTTGCTGAGCCAGAGCAGCAACCTGGTCAGCATTGGTTAAATCGGCCGCAATGAAATGATGAGGCGTATTCTCAGGCGCTGTTCTGGCGCTTACAATGACTGTTGCACCTGCCGCTGCCAATTCATTGGCAATAGCGTTACCTATGCCTTTTGTACCACCGGTAACTAAGGCCCTTTTTCCTTTAAGATCGTGTAATTCCATTTTAGGGACATTTCAATTCTGAAACGAATGTTTCAGAATGGGTTAAAAAATTTATTTAGTTAATTGTTTAATAAAATATGCTGCCATACGCTTGATCTTAACGGAGTCTTTATGCAATATGTAAGACTCATACCATCCCGTCCAGGTGCTGTTGAAATAGTCGGCCAGTAATGCAGGATCTTCATCATTCTTGATTTCGCCTGCATCCATTGCTTTTTTTATGAGATCGTATAAAAATTGGTTGGAGCGTTGATCATCAGCCGCCAGTATCTGCTTAACCCGCTCATCATTAGTAGCAACTTCAAATGCAGTTTTAACCGCCATACAGCTATCTTCACCGTTTATAATTATACTCACTGCTTCATGAATATAATCAGTCAAGACGGCCAACGGCGACCTTTCACTTGCTAAGCGCTGGTCCCAGTCTTTTTTGCGAATGTTGGTATAATGTTGCACACATCTCACAAACAGCTCCTGCTTATCCCCAATAGTATTATAAAGACTACTGCTGTTGATCTGCATGGCATCGGTAAGGTCACGCAGCGAGGTCGCATTATAACCTTTCTTCCAAAAAACTTCCATTGCTTTTTGAATTGCTAAAGCCTCGTCAAACTCTACATTCCTTGCCATAACGTTACAAAGGTACGCAAATCTGAAACACTTGTTTCAGATTTGCGTCATTTTGAAGTACTGGTATAAAATTTAATCAATCATGATTGGGATTTTCAAACCTGTATTGATCAACTGACTTTTATGATGATCAAAAATTAGAGAGGAAATCCATATAAGTTTTTACACCGATATCAATGTGCTCATCAGTAACATTGTATTCCATTCCGTAAAAAGCAAACGGTGCCTGGTAGTTAGCTTTAACATACTCAAAGCTTAGCTCAAAAGGTCTTGTAAGTTCGTTTAGCGTGTATTTGTATTTTGCTGATTTGCCTAACTCACTTTCATCAACACCTAATGAAATAGCCAGAGCTATTTTCTTGCCCTTCATCTTGTAGCCACTTTTACTTCCATATGCCCACCCATGAGTCATTACGACATCAAGCCACTTCTTCAATAGCGACGGAGCATTAAACCAGTAGTATGGAAATTGAAAAACAATTTTGTCGTGTTGTTCAATCAAACGCTGTTCGCTTTCAACATCAATTCTTTCGTCAGGGTATAATTCATATAATTGATGAACGGTATACTTTTCAGGAAGCTTTTTAAGCTCTTCTATCCATCTCTTGTTTATTACAGACTCACTGATATTTGGATGCGTTACAATAATTAGCGTTTTCATTTCTGTATTATTTGAATTAGTACAAATCTACAATCTCACTCAGCCTTTTGTATATTGCCTGCCAATTGTTAGGTACTATCAAAAATGTAAGTAATGAGCCAGATAAAGACCACTTCAACTAACTTTTCAAATAAATCAGCTTTAAGCGATGAATGCCCGGAAGCTTATGCTTCAAACATTATAGGTGGGCAGTGGACGTTAGTTATATGTTCATGGTTGTTGAATGGAAAGCTGAGGTTTGGTGAGTTAAAGAAGAGACTGCCAAATATTACCGAACGAATGTTGACCTTGCAGCTACGTAAACTTGAACAAAATAAAATAGTAAGCAGGGTGGTTTACGCAGAGGTTCCACCGCGCGTTGAATATGAGTTAACACCCATTGGTTATGCGCTAAAACCGGTGATAAAAGAGTTGGAACAATGGGGGGAGAGCCATAAACAGCTTACAAACGAGCAATTTGGTTGAGTTACATCAACTTCTATGACCCTCTTTTAAATTTAAGGTTCGACTACGTGTAACTCATGTAGCCAAAGAACCAATGTTAACATTTATTATTTATAATTCTTAAACTGCTCATCAACAGCATATTTTGCTTAAAAGAAGATTCTAATAAACCTTATTTATTATAATGGGTTAATTTTTTGTGTATTGAGGTTATGGTAAGCTACGAACGGCTTGTGACCTCATTTATTCGTTAATCTAGGCATTCCGCCTTTTACCGCTTATGAATTTTATATTTATCTTAACGGCTCTTTTGGCCATAAGTACTCTTTTTAGTTTTGTAAACGCACGCTGGATACGTTTACCCGGCGTGATTGGCGTTATGGTACTTGCAATTATTTCGGCAATAGTAACGGTTGCTGCCGGTTCTGCAATGCCGGGCTTCAGCCGCCTGATACTGGGGTTGGCCAATTCAATCGACTTCTCAAAAACTTTGCTTGATGTTATGCTGGGCTTCCTCCTTTTTGCAAGCGCACTGCATTTTGATGTAAACAAGTTGCGGGATAATTTAAGAGGTGTATTAATCATCAGCACCATTGGCGTTGTACTTTCGACCGTAATATTTGCCGGTTTGCTTTACGAGTTGCTCTTGATTTGTAGAATAGATATGCCGTTTATTTATTGCCTGGTATTTGGAGCATTAATATCACCAACAGATGCTGTAGCGGTTGCTGCCTTATTAACCAAATCAAAAATGCCCGATCGTTTAAAGACCATAATTTCAGGCGAGTCATTATTTAACGACGGTATCGGGATTGTTCTTTTTGTGAGTTTTTCAGAAGTTGCCAGCATACCAGAAAAAAACTTTTCGTTGGTGGAGGCTACAAAGCTTTTTGGGCAAGAGGTATTTGGTGGTTTGCTGTTAGGAGGCTTGTTAGGATTAATTGCCTACAGAATGATGAGGGTAATAAGCGATTTTCAAACCATAGTAATGATTTCGGTAACGTTGGTGTTAAGCATCGCTGCAATATCCGGACTATTACATGTTTCTGCTCCGTTGGCCGTAGTGGCGGCCGGACTCCTGATTGGAAGTCACTGCTTTAACCGACATGAATCCATCGAACATAGCGAAGAACTGGAAAAAGTATGGTCACTGGCTGACGAATTGCTAAACACGGTTCTTTTTGTGTTGATTGGTTTGCAATTAGTTACCATTATTGTTAAGCCAGATTATTTACTTATTGGTGCAGCCGCAGTTGTTATTTTATTGGCGGCCCGTGCGCTGAGTATAATTTTACCAATAGCATTTTTAAGGCGCAGCTTAAACATGCAGTACAACAGCATAGCAATACTCACTTGGGGAGGCTTACGTGGTGGCATATCGGTTGCATTAGCTCTGTCTTTACCCGAATCTCCATATAAGTCACTTATACTTACGGCCGGGTTTGTTATTGTGGTGTTTTCAATTATTTGCCAGGGCCTTACACTTAATACGTTTATTAATAAATTAGCCTCAAAGCAAAGGCCATTGATTACCGAGTAATATTTTGTATTCACTTGCAACCAATTTAAATAAATAAATGCTACTAATTAATTAAAGACAAGTGTCTGTGTAACTATATACCCTGCAATTATATATATACAGGCTGTTAGCCAGAATGAGGTAAATTCACAAAAATGTTCGACTTTGATAGCCATAATAACGCTTACTCAATGATTAAATTTATTAAATACATATTAGCCATATTCTTATTTTCGTTTGCATTCACAGCAGCTAAAGCACAATTTATACAGGTTAAAGACGGCCGCTTTTATTTAAACAGCAAACCATACCACTACATTGGTGCTAATTATTGGTATGGCAGTTTACTTGGGGGTAAAGGAGACACAACTAAAGGAAAGCAACGCATAAGGCAAGAGCTCGACTTTATGAAGAAAAATGGCATCACCAACCTGCGCATATTAGCTGGTGCGGAGGGTGAAGGTATTATTAACGGTATTGAGCGGGTTAACCCAGCACTGCAACCTAACAAGGGAGTGTTTGACGAAAACGTAATAAAAGGACTTGACTTTTTACTTTACGAAATGGGTAAAAGGGGTATCTACGCTGTTATCTACTTAAGTAATAATTGGGAATGGAGTGGAGGCTTTTTGCAATACTTAAACTGGAATGGACAATTAGATAGCTTAACCTTACGAAAAAAGCCAACCTGGGATGAGCAGCGCGACTACACCAGCAAATTTTATAAATGTAAACAGTGCATTGAAGATTATAAAAGGCAGGCAAATCATATCATAAACCGGGTGAACACCTATACCGGCAAGCCTTATGTAAACGATAAAACAATTATGGCCTGGGAACTGGCTAACGAGCCAAGACCTATGCGCCCTGAGTCAATAAATGAATATACTGCCTGGATTAAGGATGTTACTGAAATGATAAAGGCAAAAGACCAAAATCATTTGGTTACAATAGGTACAGAAGGGTCAATAGGCACTGAAAACTCAGATCAGCTATATGAACAAATACACGCTAGCAAAAACGTTGATTATTTGACTATTCATATCTGGCCCAAAAACTGGAAGTGGTTTTCGGACAATAGGATAGCGGAAGGAATGCCAACCATAATTGCAAATACCAACAAATTTATTAACCGCAATTCGGCTGCAGCTATACATTTAAGGAAGCCACTTGTAATTGAAGAGTTTGGCTTACCACGGGATGGCCATTCTTACGAACCAACTGCCACAACCAAATACCGCGACAGGTATTTTCAAACAATATTCGAGCTATTAGCTAAAAGCAAAGCTAAAAGCGGCGTATTAGCAGGCTGTAACTTTTGGGCGTTTGGTGGTGTTGCCCGTCCTGTTAAAAATCAGCTGTTTTGGAAAGAGGGTGATAATTTTATGGGCGACCCGCCGATGGAGGAACAGGGTTTAAACACCGTGTTTGACAGCGACCTTACAACGTGGATGCTTATCAAGAAGTACGCTAATATCCTAAGCAAGTAGACGCAACTTTAAATGTGCTTTAGATCACTTCTAATGTTGATTACAGTCATGGTGTAGAATTACGAGCAGAGCCATATTTGTGTATAAAAATATACAACACCATGGCAACTTTAAAAACTACAGTACCTGCAACCTGGAACGTTGCAACTGAAAATAACACTAATCAAAATATCACATTATGGACTAGGTTTACCGCTTTTGCTGATGCGCAAAAGGGCAAGCAAGTACAGTGGTTTTTTATAATTTTGATGGTACATGGCGTTTTCTTTTTGCCGTTACCGGCAACCTTAATGTATTATTTTGATGCGCCCGTTATAGTTTTGGCCGTAACCATGGTTAGTTTTTTTGCTAACCTTATAGCTACCATGGGTGGCGCAGGTATTAGAACCGCGTTGTTATTTTTTGCAGCCAGCGTTACCATACACATTTTAATGGCACTTGTCTTTATACTTTAATCAACTCCTATTAAACAACAAAAGCGGCCTTAACAGACCGCTTTTGTTGCTTAATGAAATTTCAGTTAGCCTTTGTTGCAGCTAAATTATTTGCTTGATTTACAATAACAGGCCAGCCCTTTTTCCACTCAATTTTATTGATTATTAGCTTCGACTTGGCGTTATCGCTGGCGTCATAGCCATGATACACAAGATAGTCATCTCCGTTAAAGCTGCACACACCGTTATGGCCAACGCCGTACCAGCTTTCATTACCGGTTAACAATATGGTGCCGCCACCATGATCCATACGTATGCCGTTTTGATCAAAATATGGGCCGGTAATCTTTTTTGCGCGCCCTACTATAATTTTGTAGGTGCTTTTAGGCCCTTTGCAACAGTAATCAATTGATGCAAATAAATAATGATACTTCCTTTTTCTAAATATAAATGGGGCTTCAATGGCATTAGCGGCTTTGGTTTTCGATTTAGCTACATTGTCAAATGACATGCCTTCGGCGTTTACACGAGTTGCAATTGTAGTAGTTTGTTCAATAGGTTCGGCAATAGACAACCGGTCTTGAGTTAATTTTGCAATTTTCAATCCGCCCCAAAATGAGCCAAAGGTTAGGTAGGCATCATTTTTATACGTAAGCAAATTTGGATCAATAGCGTTCCAATTTGTTTTACCCGGAATAGATTGAATGACTTTACCATGGTCTGTCCATTGGTAAGCAGGGCTATTCACATCTAAGGTTGGGGTAGTGGCTACACCAATACAAGATGTGTTTTTACCGAAGGCTGATACGGAGTAATACAAGTAATAAAGTCCGCTATAATACGATATATCAGGTGCCCAAATATGCCCCTTAAAACCCGGCACTGCCTCAACCGCCCATTCTGGTGCCTGTGCAAATACAGGTTTTTCCTGATGCCAGTGTACCATATCCTGCGACGTCCACATGGATATGCCGTTACCTGTGCAGAATAGATAAAATACTGAGTCCTGCTTAATCATCACCGGATCATGAACTCCAATGTTAGTACGCAATGCATTTTGTTGTGCATAGCAAAATGTGGTGACAGTCAGTAATACTAGCAACAATGAGTTATACTTCATAATTTGGCTACCAGTCTATCTTCAATAATGAAACTCCCTGCCGGGGCAACTCAAAGTCAACACTCAATTTGTTATCGCTGCCAACTTTAACTTTTTTAGGTGATACATAGGTAGCCAACTGTCCTGCCTTTTCCAGTTGCTTAATTTGTGCTGCTGTTGGTTGTTGCGGAGAGCCCATTTTTTTCCAAACTTCGTATGAGTTGCTGTGCTTATCATCAATCCTGTAATGGGTAAGTGTAACAAGTTTGGAGGGAACATCATTTACAGTAACCTGTACCTGTTCGGCAGGGCCTTGCTTATCATCGTCATGGTAGTTCCAAACCATAACAGCAGCCGATTTACTATTTTTTGAAGCCAGCACTCCTATATCTGATTGTTTGCCTCTCACGCTTGAGTCCATAACAGTTTTAAGGGCATACATACGATCACTTACTGCTTCAACACGGTTGCCACCCATTTTGCCAAACATCCTGAATACGTTCAATACAGGCTTATCAACTCCATTGGTTGATAGATCGCGGAAGCCATAAAACCAAGGCTGGTTTTCAAACTCGAACGACCAAGATACAGCACCTTGAAAGTTTATATTATATTGATCTTCAAGTTCATATTTACGGGCAAATGTAGCAGCAGTATAGCTGGAGTACATAGTGCCATTACGATATGCATTTGAAGGATTGGTTGCCATTCCGCATGCCGCGCAGCCCTCAGGGTCAGATTCTCCTATGATAAGCGGTATGCTTTTGGTTTGAGGATAAGTAGAAGCAATTTTAAATCCGGTGGCTATGTCACGTAACTGTGGCGACATATTCATCTGAACTATCCCGTTAACTAATTTAGGGTTTCCCTTAGCATGGAAGGCAAGCAAATCAAGCGGTGAGCCTATTTTACCGGTAGCATAGTTTGTATCGGTAAGGCAATGCTTAATAAAAGCATTCGTCCACTGCTGAGCGCCGCGGCCGGATGTACCCGCAATATTTATTCCGCCTATTTTTGCTGTTGGAAGTGCTCGCTTTACACCATCGGCTGCATAATCATACAGTTTGAAAAATTCCTGCTGCGTACCTTTCCAATAATGTCCGTTGGGCTCATTCCAAACTTCCCAATACCAACTTTCAACTTCTTTTTTACCGTACCTTTCAATACAATGCTTAACCCAGTTGTAAGCCAAATCACCCCATTTTTTATAATCTTTAGGCGGATAAGCCCAACCCGTAATTATGTCGGTGTAAGGGTCGCCTGGTTTCCAATAATGCCGATAAGGATCAGGGTGGGTTGACAAGGCCTGTGGCATAAAACCAATTTGGGCAAAAGGCTTCATTCCGCGTTTAACGTAGGTATCAAAAATACTGTCAACCAAACGCCAGTTGTAAACTGGGTTCCCTTGTGCATCTTCGGTATATGCATTGGTTGATCCCCATTTAAGCGCGGCCTCGCCATCGCCGCTAACCAACAGGCTGTGCGTACGTACGTATACAGGCACCGGGCTTAATTGCGAAATTTCAGTCAGCAGCTTCTTGCCGTCTTTCATATACGTATAGTTCGGCTCATCGTAACCAAACCAGGCCCAAACTGGCTTCATGGGCGCCTTAACTTTATTTAGGTTAACTTGTACACGGGCGGGGGATTGTGCTGCTACATTATTGCACGTAAATACAGCAGCTGCGAGCATTACCGCATTGATAACAGATTTAAGCATAGGCTATAAGTGGTTTATTTAGTGTCAGGATGACGCTTAAAGGTAGCAAAATATTGTTGGTTTCAAAATTGAGGCAAGAGAACATCCTATAAATAAATGCCTATCAAGTACATGGCATAGCATCTATTATTCTTCAAATTTACATTTCCATATTTGTTATATAGTAATAGCTTTGCCACAGCAGCAGTTGCTACGTCTTAATTAAATCTAATGTCTCAACACAATCAAATACAAGTACCGCCTGTAATATTAGGTACCAGCGGTTTAGGTAATTTATATGTGGCTTTGCCTTATGAGGTGAAGCTTGAAATTGTCCGGCAGTTTGTACAGCATAGTCAAAAGCCGGCTGTTTTAGATTCGGCTGGTAAATATGGTGCTGGTTTGGCGCTTGAGTCTTTAGGAAAGTGTTTAGCCGATTTAAATGTATCACCTGACGATGTAATTATCAGTAATAAGCTTGGCTGGCTACGTACACCGCTTGTGACAGCCGAGCCAACCTTTGAACCTGGGGTATGGGTAGACTTAGAATTTGATGCGGTTCAAAAAATAAGCTACGATGGCATTTTAGAATGCTATCATCAGGGTAATGAACTGTTAGGAAATTATGAGGCACAGTTTGTATCAGTACATGATCCGGATGAATATTTGGCTGCCTCTGCAGATGAAGGCGATAAGGCTAAAAGATATGAAGATATTTTAGGTGCTTATGATGCTTTATTAGAGCTTAAAAGTGCAGGTAAAGTAAAATCGGTTGGTGTAGGTGCGAAAGACTGGCACAGCATACAGCGTATAAGTAATGATGTAAAGCTGGATTGGGTAATGATTGCAAACAGCATGACGGTGCACAGTCATCCGGCAGATTTGCTCGCTTTTATGCGTAAGCTTAACGACCAGGGCACTTCCATAATCAATTCGGCTGTGTTTAACGGCGGCTTTTTAACCGGCGGTGGTTATTACAACTATCATTTAATAGATAAAGAGACCACCGAAGGCAATGCATTATATAACTGGAGAAGCCGCTTTTATGAACTTTGCAAACAGCACCAGCTTGAACCGGCAGCAGTATGCGTACAATTCGGTCTTGCGGCACCGGGTGTAAAAAGTGTTGCTTTGAGCACCAGCAATCCAAAACGTGTTGAGCACAACCTGCAATTATTCAATACAAAGGTGCCTGCCGAATTTTGGTCAAAACTGCACGAAGAAGAGCTTATAACCGATGAAGGCTTCAACTTAGTAAATTAAGAACAACGATTAACATATACCATAAATGAAACTGATTAGATTTGGTAATGAAGGCCAGGAAAAACCGGGCGTTTTGATTGATGATAAAAGATATGACGTATCAGGCTTTATTCCTGATTACAATGAAGCTTTTTTTGAAACAGGAGGTTTAGACAAATTAAAAGCAATAGTTGACGAGCATGGAACTAACTTGCCCACTGTAGCTGATGATGAGCGCCTGGGCAGCCCCGTTGCGCGCCCTTCAAAAATTTTATGTATTGGCCTTAATTACGCCGATCATGCAAAGGAAACAAACGCACCAATACCGCCGGAACCCGTTATATTCATGAAGAGTACTACTGCAATGGTTGGCCCGGATGATAGCGTGGTAATTCCTAAAAATTCAGTGAAAACCGATTGGGAAGTTGAACTTGCTTTTGTAATAGGTAAAAAAGCAAGCTATGTTGATGAAGCCGATGCTGCTGATTACATTGCAGGTTACGTTTTACATAATGATGTTTCAGAGCGCGAGTTTCAACTGGAGCGCAACGGTACATGGGATAAGGGTAAAGGATGTGATACATTTGCACCCCTGGGTCCGTTTTTAGCTACAGCAGATGAGATAGCTGATGATAACAACCTGAACCTATGGTTAGATGTTAATGGTAAACGTATGCAAACAGGCAATACTAAAACTTTCATTTTTAAAATTCCATTCCTTATTTCATACGTAAGCCAGTTTATGACCTTACTACCGGGTGATATAATATCAACAGGCACTCCGGCTGGTGTAGGTCTTGGATTTAACCCTCCAGTATACTTAAAACCAGGCGATATTATTGATTTAGGTATTGATGGTTTAGGCACTCAAAGACAAGTTGTTAAAGCTTACGGTGAATAAAACTTATCAAACAACAAAAAAGGCTGCATTTCAAAAATGCAGCCTTTTTTGTTGAATATACTTACAGCTATTTATTATAAACAACTCTATAAATTGTTCCTTTAAGGTCGTCGCTTACATATAGCGAGCCATCGGCTCCTTGAGCAAGTCCACATGGCTTGTGATCAACCCGGCCGCTGGCAGTTTTAGCTGCTGATCCGGAAAAGTTATCAGCAAACACTTCGTAGTTGCCATAAGGCTTTCCATCCTTAAATGGCTGAAATACAACAAAAAAGCCGGCTTGAGGTTCAGGAGCACGATTCCATGAACCATGAAAGGCAATGAATGCTCCGTTTTTATACTTTGCAGGAAACATGTTACCTGTATAAAACAGCAAGGCATTTGGAGCCATATGCCCCGGATAAGCCGCTGCCGGATCTATGATATCTTTAGCACCCTCTTTTTTACCATCGCCACCATATTCAGGTGCAACTATTTTCTTATGCTGATCTTGATCGTAATAAATGTATGGCCAACCGGCATTGTCACCTTTCTTTAGCGCGTACATACATTCGGCAGGATAAATAGCCGATTGCTTTACAGTATACAAGTCAGGGAATAAATCGTGCAATTGATCACGACCGTGTTGCATGACAAATAATTGATTGTTTTGCTGGTTCCAATCTAAGCCCACAACGTTACGTAAGCCGGTTGCATAACGCACACCATCTTTATAGCTTTGGTTGAGTTTATTGGCTTTAAACTGCCATATACCACCTGCCGAATCTAAAATAGGGCAGCCCTTTTGGCCCATAGAGCCTTTCTGCCTGTCGTGCTCCTGGCAAGAGTTTGAGTATGCGCCAACATTTACGTATAAGTTACCGTCGTTATCGAGGGTAATTGATTTTGACTCGTGCTGGTTACGGTTAATTAAACCAGTTACAATTTTTTCTGGCGCTTCAGTGTTTATAACTTCCTGCTTATCGTTTAGCTTGTAACGGTATACTTCGCTATCTGACGAGGCATATAAATATTCGCCTTTAATGCATATGCCTGTACCGCCGTAATTTCCAAACGACTTTACCGCCTCAAACTTACCATCAGCGTTGGCATCCTGCATATAAACAATGCCTTTGCCGCCTTTTAACCTATTAAGTTTAATATATATGCCTCCGTTAGCGGTTACTGCTATATGACGCGCCTTGCCCGTACTGTCGGCAGCTTTTAGCGCACCAAAGCCTTCAGGTAACTTTAAACCCGCATTATCGGCATCGGGTGTTATGAGCCGTGTTTTACCAGCAGGCTTATCAAAAGCGCCATATCCTAATAACCCCGCCAACGCAAGCATAGGTACAAATGATGTTAAAACTGTATTTCTTTTCATAAATGGTTGTTGATAGCTCAAAAATATGCTTTTAAAATGATTGTAGGCGCGCGCTTTACTTACTACAAGTAATGATTTTATTACATAGTGAAGGCGTTAAACCTTGAGGGCTGCATCATCGTCATACCTACAAAATAACAGCATATGAAAAAGTATTTATTAACCATCATAATTGCAGCCGGAGCATTTGCTTCGCAAACTGCAAACGCGCAAATTGGCATCAGCGTTAATATTGGTCCGGTTGGTATAAACATGCACAGACCTGTAGCTACAAACGTAGTATACGATGACTTTTATTACTTGCCAGATGTAGAAGCATATTATTCCGTACCCGAACATTGCTATTACTATATGGATGGCGGCCGTTGGATAAACGCAGCGTATCTACCACCGGGTTACTATCGTGATTACGACTGGAGATCGGCGCGCCGTATTGAGGTACATGCCCGCAGGCCATTTGATAATCATGGTTATTATCGTAATAAGTTTGGCGGCAATTCACGCCGCGATTGGAACCGCAGCTGGAATAATGACCGTGACTACAACCGTGGCAACAGTGCCGAGTATGGTAACCGCTACCCTGACTCGCCTTTTGATTCCAATAACAGAGGCAGAAATGATCAAAGACATGAAGGCTATCAAAATGGTTCAAACCGTTGGGATGACAGGAGGGACGACAACCGTAACAGAAGAAACGATAACAGAGTTTACGGTCCCGATAGAAACCGGGGTGGATATCTACGTAATGAAAGCCGGAATGAAAACTATAACAGAAGTAAAAATGGCAATGAAAATAACAGGCAGGGTCAGCGGTTTGTAGAAAACAACAGACGAGACAGCCGCCCTGATTTGGCTTCGGTTAATCGTGTAGCCTTTTAAAATCCATCATATACATGAAGGGCCGTTCCCACGGGAAACGGCCCTTATTCGTTAGTTATCGTCACCATCATGATAAGTGGTGCCTTCCTGAATTCTATCAGGATTACCTTCGGCGCCTCCTTCATGCTTATTGTCGTTAGCAGCCTGAAATGACGGTGATTCCTCTTTACCCATATATTCATCGGGCGCTCCTTCCTGATGATCGGGCTGAAAATTTTGGTTTTCCGGATGCTCTTCAGCAGGCTCGGTTCGTCTAAAGTATTCGTTTTTATAACCTGCATTGCGTGATGGGTTACCCGGAGAATCACCTGAAGGCGTTTCGTTAATTTCACCAAACGCATGGCCACCCATACCATGGCTTTCATGACCTGGGGTTTCTGCATCGGCCATTTCGCCGCCCCATATTACGTTACGCGCCTTAAGTGCTTTTTCATCTAAATTATTATCGTCTTCAACTTTATAGGCGTGTGCTTTTTGCCCCTCAGGGTTGAAGTTATCGTTTGTTATCTCGTCTTTGCCAAGTGCCATAAGTTTATGTTTTGATATACTTAAACAATTGCCGAAATACAAAAAAGTTTTAATAACCTGCTTAAATTTGATTCAAAGCGGCGTCCATATCAGCAATTAAATCATCTATATGCTCTAATCCAACTGATACACGAAGCAGGTTTTGCGGCGTCTTAGTATCAGGGCCTTCAATAGCAGCCCTGCGTTCAATTAAACTTTCAACCCCACCCAAACTGGTAGCGCTGGTGAATAATTTCGTAGCATTAATAACGCGTTCAGTTTGTTCCACACCGCCTTTCACCAAAAAAGAAAGCATCCCACCAAAGTTTAACATCTGTTCTTTAGCTAATTCATGCTGCGGATGCGTTGCCAGGCCAGGATATAAAACCTGTTCAACATTTACGTGATTATTTAAAAATGACGCAAGTAAATATGCATTTTCGGCATGTGCGCGCATACGATAAGGTAGAGTTTTAATACTTCGGGTTAGCCAATAGCAATCAGCAGGAGAGGGGATTGCGCCGCCCATTTGTTGTATTTGTTGTATGCGTTCCCACCATTTATCCTTAACAGGCGTTATAAGTGCACCGCCGGTAAGGTCACTATGGCCGCCAAGATACTTGGTTGTTGAATGCATAACCAAATCGGCGCCAAGCTTTAATGGCTGTTGCCCTAATGAACTGGCAAACGTATTATCGCATGCTACTTTGATGTTGTTTTCATGTGCTATGGCTACCACCTTCTTAATGTCTGTGATTTTAAGAAGAGGATTTGATGGCGTTTCAACCCAAAATAAACCGGTGTTTGGCTTAATTGTATTTTTAAGTAGGTTTTCATTGTTTAAATCAATAAAATCAAACTCTAAAATGCCGTTAAATAAGGTTTTTAATTGATTGCGCAGCCCATGGTACATATCATCGGGCGCAATAATATGCGTGCCTGGTGTTAACGATTGAAACACCGCCATGCCTGCCGCATTACCTGATGAAAATGCAGCAGCATCAACACCACCTTCTAATTTAGCAAGCACGTTTTCCAAACTTAAACGGTTTGGGTTGCTGGCACGGCTATAGCTAAAGCCTTTGCTGTAACCGCCATCTTCATCGCGCTCAAACGTTGTTGCCAGTACAATAGGCTGTATAACTGCAGCGGTTGATTCATCAGTTTGGTTGGCTGCATGAATGGCCAGCGTTTCAATTTTCATATACAGTGTAAAGATTAGTATTATAGCAAATGTAGATGTTTAAATAACATTTAAAATCACTATTTGAATCCGGAATGATTTAATAAATAAGAAGGCGCCGTTTGACAAAGCAAACGACGCCCTTTATATTGAATTGTAAATTATACTGCTAATACTTTCACTTCAATATTACCCCTAACTGCCTTACTGTATGGACAGGCACGGTGGGCCTTATCAGCCAATTGCTGAGTTTCGTCGAGGCTCATGCCCGGAATATGAACATGTAATTCTGCTGATAGGGCATAGGCATTATCATCCTTATTAAAGCTTACATGTACTTCGGCTGTGGCTTCACTTACATCAATATCATCTTTACGTGCTACGCTGCCCAGTGCGCCTAAATAGCACGCGCCATATGCACCGGCAAACAATTGTTCGGGGTTTGTAAATGCTCCGCCTTGTCCGCCCATTTCCTGCGGCTTATGCAATTCAACATCTAAAACACCATCTGATGATTTAATATGACCATCGCGGCCGCCTTTGGCTGTTACCACGGCTGTATATACTTTTTCCATTTTGATAAATAAATTTTATTTCTAACCAATTGATAGTTGTAAAGTTTTTACCCACCATACAAACAAATACTAAAATATTTAGTATTTTTGATTGGTATGATTGAGGAACGGATAATAGAAAAGCTAAATATTTTGGCTGATGCTGCTAAGTATGATGTGTCATGTTCATCAAGCGGTAGTAAGCGTAAAAATGAAAATAAAGGGTTGGGTAACGCCAGTAATGGAATTTGTCATACTTATACTGAAGACGGCCGGTGCGTATCTTTACTTAAAATACTACTAACAAACCATTGCATTTTTGACTGTGCCTATTGTGTTTCACGCAGTAGTAATGACATTAAGCGTGCAGCTTTTACTGTGCAGGAAGTAGTTGATATTACAATCAACTTTTATCGCCGTAATTATATTGAAGGATTGTTTTTGAGCTCGGGCATTTTCAAAGACGCCGACTTTACCATGGAACGGTTGGTAAGGGTGGCCAAAAAATTGCGTACTGAGCATAAATTCAATGGATATATTCATTTAAAATCAATACCAGGTGCAAGTGATGA
The DNA here is from genome assembly GCF_913773635.1 of uncultured Mucilaginibacter sp. Classification (GTDB taxonomy): domain Bacteria; phylum Bacteroidota; class Bacteroidia; order Sphingobacteriales; family Sphingobacteriaceae; genus Mucilaginibacter. Next base: position 399,346 of record NZ_CAJYGQ010000006.1, on the reverse strand, counting down.
ATTAATGCGCGAAGCGGGATTGTATGCAGACAGGCTTAGCGTTAATTTAGAAATACCTACCGAAGCAGGCCTTAAGCTTTTAGCTCCTGAAAAAAACCGCAAAGACATGATTCAGCCAATGGGGTTTTTGAAAAATGAAATTATACTCCGTAAAGAAGAAAAAGCGCTGTTTAAAAAAGCGCCAATTTTTGCCCCCGCAGGACAAAGCACTCAAATGATTGTGGGCGCCACCCCCGAAACTGATGTACAAGTATTGCAGACAGCCAATCACTTTTACAAAAATTTTAATTTAAAGAGGGTTTATTACTCGGGTTATGTACCGGTATTGAGTGATAAGCGCTTGCCGGCTTTACATACCAGCGTACCTATGGTACGTGAAAACCGCCTTTACCAGGCCGATTGGCTTATGCGTTTTTACGGCTTTAAGGTCAACGAAATTGTTAATGACACTAATCCTCATCTCGATCTGGATATTGATCCAAAGTTAAGCTGGAGCTTACGTAACCTGGAAGTTTTTCCTATTGATATTAATAAAGCTGATTTGCAACTTATTTTACGCGTACCGGGTATAGGATTGCAATCAGCTCATAAAATTGTAAGTGCCCGCCAATTTGGTAAACTTAACTGGGATCAATTAAAAAAAATAGGGGTCGCTCTAAACCGGGCAAAGTACTTCATAACCTGTAACAGCTCGCGGTTTGAACGGCGGGATTTAACTGCAACCAATATCAAGCAGTTTATTTTATCGCAATCACATAGTAAGTTTTTAAAGAACGCAACAACGCAATTAAATCTGTTTTAATTTATGACTACGCTGGTTTACGACGGAACCTTTGAAGGATTATTAACCTGTGTGTTTGAAATTTACGAACGTAAATTACTACATGTTAAAATTCAAAAAGGAGAGTGGCTGAGTAAAGCTTTGTTTGAAGAAGTGATTCAGGTAATTACTGATGAAAAACGTGCCGGCCGGGTTTTACAGGGACTGCAAGAAAAGCTTTCGGCAGGTGGAATGCAGCGTTTGTATGCTGCCCATTTAGCCGGCATGGACGATGAAGACATTATGCTTATTGGCTATATACGCTATGTTTTTGACTCGAAGAAAAATGTAGAAGAAGACTACGGCAATAAATATGTGCTGCGGCTTGCCGAAATTATAAGAATGGTTAGACGCGAAAAGCATAGAATGGAAGCATTTATACGGTTTCAAAAATTGCAAGACGGAATTTTTTATGCGGCCATTGAACCTGATTTTAACGTTCTACCACTTGTGGGTAAGCATTTTAAAAACCGCTATGCCGATCAAAAATGGATTATATATGATATGCGCCGTAATTATGGTCTTTATTATGATTTGCACCATATAGAGTATATAACACTTGATTTTGCAACGTCACGACCGGATAACGTAATATCATCATATACTGAAGATGAAGGTTTATATCAGAATTTATGGAAAAATTATTTTAAAAGCGTTAACATTCCGGCCCGTAAAAATACTAAACTTCATATGCGCCATGTGCCCAAGCGCTACTGGAAGTTTTTAACAGAGAAAATTTGAGCTGTTTAACCTATGCCTACTTTGTTATATCTTTAGCCCGTTAGCATTTTTGTTAATGCTACACCAAACTACTGATAGATGAACAGAGAACTTTTAGCCGAACTTGAAAAAGCCCTCGAAATAACTCCTGATAATATCATATTGCGCAAACAGGTGGCAAAAGGCTACTTTGCTTTAAATGATTTTGATAAAGCTAAAGATCATTTGAATATAGCGCTCGGCTATGAATCGGCTGACGAAAGTAAATTGCTTTTAGCCAAATGTTACCTTAAGCTTAAAAACTACACACCCGGTATTATTATATGTGAAGAGTTGTTGAACACCAACGACAATGCTGAGCTGTTGACCGTCTATCTCCAACTGCTAATTGATTCAGGACATACTGATGATGCAATTGCACATTACCAGGCGTTTATGGTTAAATATCCGGATTGGCACGACACTGATATTGAACGCCAATTGAAAATTCCAACATTTGAAATTGAAGACGAAGATAACTATAATGCTTTCATTGAAAAGCCTGACATTAACTTTAGTGATGTTGGCGGAATGGATGAAATTAAAGATGACATACGTATAAAGATAATTGAGCCTCTGGCTAACCCCGATCTTTTTAAAGCTTTTGGCAAAAAGGCAGGAGGGGGTATATTAATGTATGGTCCCCCGGGATGTGGTAAAACCTATTTATCAAAAGCTACAGCAGGTGAAATTGCCTCAAAGTTTATGAATATAGGTATTGAAGAGGTTTTAAATATGTGGGTTGGCAACAGCGAAAAAAACCTGCACGAAAAATTTGAAACGGCCCGGAGAAATAATCCATGCGTTATGTTCTTTGATGAGATAGATGCGCTGGGTAGTAAAAGAAGTGACTTAAGACAATCTGCCGGTAGAAATTTGATTAATCAGTTTCTACAGGAGATGGATGGTATAAATAGTAAGAACGACGGTGTACTGATATTGGGTGCCACAAATTCTCCATGGCATATTGATTCGGCCTTTTTACGTCCGGGAAGGTTTGACCGGATTATTTTTGTACCACCGCCAGATTTATCTGCCCGTGCTTCAATCATAGAAATGATGCTCCGTGACAAGCCTGCCGAATCAATGGACTATGATAAAATTGCTGCTAAAACGGATAGCTTCAGCGGTGCTGATTTGAAACTTTTGATAGAGCTTGCTACAGAAGAAAAGTTAAGGCAGTCAATGCGATCAGGTAAGATTGAAAAAATTACTCAAGCCGACGTAGTAAACGCCATAAAAAAAGTTCGGCCATCAACTAAAGAATGGTTTAACACGGCCCGCAATTATGCTTTATACTCTAATACATCGGGTATGTATGATGATATTAAAGCTTACCTGAATTTGTAGCATGGAGCATCAATTATTTCAGCAAATACAAAATCTCATCAGCCGCGATAAGATAGATCTTGCTTTGCAAAAAATATCAGGGGCGCTTACTGAATACCCTGATTCTGATGAGTTATATAGCCTGCAGGCATCGGCTTTTTTAAGAATAAAGGATCTAAAAAATGCGCAACAAGCCGCCAATACTGGTATAGGACTCAACCCCGAAAATGACTTTCTATTTTATCTAAACGCGCACATAGCGCTGGAACATGATAATTACAAGCTTGGTGAAGAATTTATTAATCAGGCCATAAGCATCAATCCGTATTCGGCAACGTACTTCGGTTTAAAAGCCTTAATTTTTATCAACCAAAAAAAGTACACGGAAGCTATTGAGACAGCCTTAAACGGCTTAGATCTTGACCCGGATGATGCCATGTGTAACAACATGCTTTCTATGGCACAAACCCGTGCCGGTTTAATCGGAGAGGCGTTTAACCGATTGGAGAACATGCTGGCCGATGACCCTGAGAACGAACTCACGCAGGCTAACACCGGCTACTATTACTTAAGACAGGGAGATGCTCGAAAAGCGAAAGAACACTTTGCCGCTGCGTTAAATGCCGATCCGGGATATGAGTTTGCACGTACGGGTATGCTTCAAGCCATAAAATCGAGCAATGTTTTTTACCGCAAATTACTTCAATTTTCCTATTGGCTTGATGAAATGAACGGAAAGTACAGATGGGGATTTGTCATAGGCCTAGTATTAATTGTAAAAGTTATACCCATACTGGCAATCCCATATCTCATCTTTGTTTTTTGGACTTGGTTCACGGGCCCAATAAGTGATGTAATTATTTACTTTGATAAGTATGGACGTTATTTAATGAAGCCTCAAACCATGTTGCTCACTAAAATAAACATTGCAGCAATTGGTGGCGGTTTATTAGCAGTGCTGGCAGGTATCACATTACACTATAGCTTTTACGTGCTTGCATTTTCTTTTCTGCTTGCTACAATTCCGGTTTACTTGGTGGGAGGCATAACGAAGCAATTGAAACAAATAATTTTAGCGGCCTTTGGCTTATTATTTATTGGTTGTGGTGTATGGAGCATTTACCTGGGTTATGTAGCCAATCAATCTTTGGAATTTGCCGTAAGCACACTTATTATTTCCGCAGTTGTGTTTTCATGGGCCTTGGCCTTTATAAGGCGGTAACAATTAGAAACAAACTCGTTAGTTAATGAGGTTATCTGTAGTTTTTAATATATCCGCGCTTATCTTTTGAATAAAACCTAATTGTTCTTTAACCAGGTTTTCATCTGCCGTTAAATCAGTTAGCTCAGGCGTTTCACTTTGTATCTTATCTGCAGTAAAGTCTGCTACTTTGCCTCCAAGTTTTTTTGAACTTTCATTGAGCAAAGCAACACTACGCTTTATAAGCTTTAAGTTGTCGGCCTTGGTACGATGTACATCTTTATCGGCAACTGTTGAAGCCATTGTAGCAACGTATGATGAAAGGATATGGTTAAGCACTACAAATTTGTGCAAATCCTTAATTTTTTGCTGCCTTGTTTTAGGCTCCGAAGTCATACGTTCAAAAGCCGCCGCGAGGTTAGCCGATTTAATATAAACCTCCTTGCGTGCAAGTTTATACTCTGTTGTGGTAACCGGAACGCCGTTTATCGTATCAGCTATTTTAGTTAGGTAACCACTATTAGCAGCTAAAACCTCACCTGATATTTCCCTGATTTGGTCAGACTCCCATGAAGGGAATAAAAAGTAATTAGCTCCCAAGGCTATTATAGATCCTATTATGGTGTCAATTATACGTTCCTCGGCTATATTTAAATGCCCTACACCCAAAAACTTAAAAAGTATAAGCACATACGGAGTCATTAGGGCAATGGCTACAACATAATTTGTACGTATAAAGCTATATGCGCCCACCATCAAAACGGCCAAAATCAGGAACTGTGCAGTGTCATTATGCACAAAGGTCAAAATTGCTACGCCCATAAGTCCGCCTACAATTGTACCTATAAGACGTTGGTAGTTGCGTTGCTTTGACAAACTAAACGCAGGTTTTACAATTACTATAATTGTCAGAATTACCCAGTAACTATGCTGGCCGAAGCTTATACGCCTTCCGCTCAAATCATTGATGAGGTGTAGCAGGGCAGGGCTTTTTGTAATTAAAAAGCCCACAAGACAAACAATGGAAACGCGTAGGGCAAACCTGAACGTTGACGATTCAAACGTTAAGTTATCCAGTAAAACACGTGGCGAATAGTCTTGATGCTCAACAAATTTTTGATATTCTACCTGGTGCGGATTTTTGATTAGCTTTTTTGCCGCCCGGGTTTTATGGTAACGATAAATGTTGATTATCTTTTTGTTTAAATCGCGCAGGTTAATGAGCACCTTTTTAAGGGCCATAATACTGCCTGAATGTCCCTCGGCACCAATAGCATCTATCCGGGTTTTCAGCTCTTCCAAATCTGCAAGGAAGCGTACATTGCTGTGATAGGAGGTGTTGGATAAAACGGCATACCCAATGTTATCCAGTTCATCACCCATACGGTGCAATAATTTACCTACATCCTGTAAAATACCGGTGTTGGCAAATTGCTCGCGCATGTGATTGTAATCATAGTGGGTTGCCATTACCTGTTCAAACAAATCAACCAGGTCAACAAAAGTAAGTACCAGCATCCGGCTATAATTAGTCGACTCGCGCACTACCAAGCGACTTTTGAAAAGCATCTCTCTCACAGCATCCTGGTGCTGGCTTACCTGTATTTGCTTTAAAACAAGCTTCTTGTAATTTTCGTCGATATCTGTTTCAGGCAAATAAAAGTCAGCCTTAATGCGTAAGTAGCTAACAATATCGGCAATGTTTTCGCCAAGGGCTTGTTGTGCAGCGCGATAAGGCCGTATTCCAAAAAACACAAGGCTCCACAACATATACCATATGCCGCCCGAGGATACAGTTAAACTATAACTCAGTACATCTTGTGGCTTTAATGCCTTATCCATTATAAATATCATGGCCAGTAAGCCGGCTGTACCAATGGCTGCTGCCCGGTTGCCGTAAACCACCAGGAATGAGCAGACAAACGTAAGGAGCGTAACCTCAATGCCCAGGCACCATAAATTGTAACGCGCAAAGCCTGTTAATACCGCAACTAAAAACACCAGCACGTTGCCAATAAGCATAGCATTTCGCTTAAGCACTACGGGTCCGGGGTTGTCAATAACGCTCATGCAAGCCGCACCTAATGATATTGTAAGGCCGGTTTGCAACATATCAAACTGAGCAAATATCACTGCAGGTAAAAGCAGTCCTGCACTTATGCGTAAACCGTCAGAAAAGTACTGGCTAAAAAAAAAGGTTTTTATTTCGCGGCTTTGGATAGACATCAGGCTTAAAAAAGTAGGGCTGAAACTACTTGCAAAAGTAGAAAAGTATGGTGCATGTTGTACAATTATTAATTAAGTCTACTAATTAACTATAAATTATCAGGTTGGTTTCATGTTTTACGGCTAAGATGTGTATTTTAACCCCGTCGTTACAGGATAGGTGTATCTTGTACAATATCTACTAAGCAATTATGTCTGCATCACAACAATCACATCAGCGCCTGACGTTATTTAACCAAGAGGTAGTTACTCGGTTTGAACTGTACAACAGTTTATTTTTAACGCTGCCATTTTACCAGGTGAAAGATACCGGTATACTTTTGCCGTTTTTTAGCTCACACTGCGAAAAAGGGGTGGCGCAGCTAAAATCGCCCAGCGAAATTATTGAGTCTTTTTTTGAAGAACGCGTACCCGGTGTTGATGAACGCGAACAGATTAACCGCTTGTTTAGATTTATACAATACATTGAGCGGCAAGTAGTGTTGTTCGATGCAGTGGAAGATTCATCTTTCAGCAAGCTGAGCCGCACCGATGATAGCGGTACGTTACAAGGTTTGCTGCAGCAAGTAGCAGGCGACGAGGAGATGCGTGAAAAAATCACCGAAAAGCTGAAAAACTTCTCGCTAAGACTTGTACTTACTGCTCACCCAACTCAGTTTTACCCGGGTACCGTGCTTACCATCATGACGGATTTGATTGAGGCATTGAAGACCAATGATATAAATGAGGTTAACCAATTATTACAGCAATTGGGTAAAACTCCCTTTTTCAATAAAACCTCGCCCACACCGGTTGACGAGGCAATTAGTTTAATATGGTTCCTTGAGCATATTTTTTATTACGCCCTGGCTAATATTCAAACTAAGCTTAACGAAGAATTTGGAACCGGTGAGCTCTTGCATCAGATTTTTGAATTAGGTTTTTGGCCGGGTGGCGACCGTGATGGCAACCCTAATGTGAAGACCGATTCAACCCGCACGGTTGCTTATACCTTACGCCAAATCATATTCAGGTGCTACTACCGCGATTACAGGAACTTGAAACGTCGCATCACTTTCCGCGGTGTTGAAGATGCAATGGGTAAACTGGGCGATATTTTGTATGTGAATGCATTTAATCCGCAGCCCGATGCAGGCGATTTGCAGCAGGTTATGCTCGGTTTACTAGACGAAATTAAAAATACGCTTATTAAGGATCATAACAGCATATTTATAAACCTGGTAGAAGATTTTGCACTCAAAATAAGGCTTTACGGATGCTACTTTGCATCGCTTGATGTAAGGCAGGATAGCAGGGTTTTAAGAAGTGTATTTGAATATGGCTTAAACACCAAAGAACTTAATAACGGATTACCGGCAGATAAGTGGGCAGATTTGAGCGAAAACGAAAAACTTGAACTTATTTCGTTCAACGTATTTGATTATCAATGTGCCGAAAAAGCCGCTCAGGGTGATGATCCAATGATTAATGACACACTCTGCACCATTCGCCTTATGCACGAAATACAAAAGCATAACGGCGAAAAGGCATGTCATAGGTACATTATAAGCAACTGCCAGCAAGCATCGGATATATTACAGCTGATGAACCTGTTTTTATGGTGCGGTTGGACTAAAGAAGATTTGACAATTGACTTTATGCCGCTGTTTGAAACTGTAAATGACTTAAAGCATGCAGCAGGAGTGATGGAGAAGTTATATAATCATCCTTACTACAAAGAGCATTTAAAACGGAGAGGAAACCGCCAGATGATTATGCTCGGTTTCTCTGACAGTACTAAAGATGGTGGATACTTAATGGCCAACTGGTCTATATACCAGGCAAAAGTTGAACTTACGGCCATTACTAAAAAGTATGATATCGAATTAGCATTTTTTGATGGGAGGGGAGGTCCACCCGCACGCGGTGGAGGCAAAACTCACCGTTTTTATGCGGCAATGGGAAAAGAAATTGCAAACGATCACATTCAACTAACAATACAAGGTCAAACCGTTAGCTCACAATACGGGTCGATAGAGACAGCAAAATACAATATCGAGCAACTTGTTAATGCAGGTGTTACTTCAGCCTTGCATCCAAACCATCGCGACTTATTGGATGCTGAACATAAGCAGCTGATATCAACAATGGCCGATGCCAGCTTTGAGAAATTTATGGCTTTGCGTAAGCATCCATTATTTACTCAATATCTCGAAAATTTAAGTCCGCTGAAGCTATTATCGGGCATAAACATCAGCAGCAGGCCTACAAAACGTAATGCAGATGCACCGCTTAAACTGGAAGATCTTCGTGCAATAAGTTTTGTAACATCATGGAGCCAGCTTAAGCAAAACGTTCCTGGCTTTTATGGCGTGGGCTCAGCGTTGCAAAAAGCTAAAGATGCCGGAAAATGGGATGATGCAGTTGAATTGTATAAATCATCAGGCTTTTTCAAAACCATGATTGACAACAGCATGATGTCAATGTCAAAATCAGATTTCCGCATTACAGCCCACCTTGAACATGATGCTCAATACGGAGAATTCTGGAAAATACTAAAAGACGAATATGACCTTACAAAAGCAAACGTACTGGAACTTACTGGAACGCAAGAGCTTATGCAGGAATCGGCGGTAGATAAACGCTCAATAGCAATGAGGGAACGGATTATTTTGCCTTTAGTAGTAGTACAGCATTACGCTTTACAAAAACTTAGAGATACAGCAGATGAAGATTTAAAAAGCGCCTACAGTAAGTTGGTAATAAGAACAGTTTACGGCATTGTTAACGCAGGACGAAACCTTGCTTAATATTTAAAAATTTAAAAATCCAAAGGCGCTTAATATTTGTTATCATTTTAAACCAGCATGGCCTTTGATTGTTAAATAATCAATTAAAGGCAACTATTATCTGTTTAAAATGAAAAACATACTTTATTTAAGCGCTTTTGCTTTTTTTGCTATCTCTGCAACATCTTGCAATGACAACAAAAAGGCAAGAAACTATAATCAGAAAACCACGGTTGATGATCAAGGTATAAACTTTATTAAAGAAGCTCATATGGGCGGACTTATGGAAATAAAGTTTGCAACAGTGGCTCAAAGTAAAGCGCAAAATCCGCGTGTTTTAAATTTTGCTAAAATGCTTATTGCTGATCACACAACAGCGCTTAATGAGCTCAACGAGTTGGCCGACGATAAAGATGTTCCTAAACAAGATACTACATTGCTGCCCGATCAGCAAAAAATGATTGACAGCGTTGCAAAGCTAAGCGGAGCGGCGTTTGATAAGGCTTATATGCAGATGATGGTAACAGACCATGGTAAAGACATTGAGCTTTATAAAGAGGCAACAGGTAACAAAATTGTTAAGGTAAGGAAGTATGCGGAGAAAACTTTGCCGGTGCTAACAACACATCTTGATTCAGCCAAAGCTATCAGCGCTTCTTTGAAATAAAAGAACGTAACGATTTGTAAAAAGGCTGCTTTTAGCGGCCTTTTTTATTTTAACGGCACGTAAGCTCTAAAACCTCTCGCAGCATAGTATGATGACGCTCCATTGTGATAAATAAAGACATGGCCATAACGGCAATCACCAAAAATAGCACCACTTAAATCACGGATTGCCGGTGGAGTTAATAACCAACTTGAGGTTTTAGTATCAAAGCTTTCAAATTCCTGCAATTTACGATATTGATACTCATCCAGTAACTGAACACCCATGCTGCTGGCAACTGTTAGAGCACTTGATTGAGGTTTGGCTTCCTTCCTTGAATTTAGCGCTTGCTCATCGTAACACAAACTACGCCGGCCCGAAGGGCTTTCTTTACTACAATCACAATAAACATAATCGTCATTATTAAACAAAATAACGTCCGGCTCGCCACCGGTTTGTTCCATTTGGTTAACTGAACTTAATAAAGCCGAATTACCATCTAACTTGGATTGTACATGATCCCATTCCAATTTATTATGGCGTTGGATGTTTTGCAGAAAGCGGAGTTTCAACTTAGCCAATAATGCTGATTTTTCATTGACAGATATTGTGTTCATATAAGGGAATTTATTGAGCTTAAATTACCACATTCTATTCAATAATCCAAGCAAAAATCATTCACATAATTAACATTATGTTAAATAATATATTTATAAAGGAGGCCCGACATGCGGGCCTCTTCTCTTTATCTTATTGCATCAATTTTCTTTTTCAGCTCAGTCATCTTTGCTGTATCTTTTTTGATGATATAGTAGTTACGTAAATTTCCTAACGCACTTGGGTCATTTGGTTGTAATTGAACCGCTTTCTCCAGGTATGGTTTAGCTTTATCAGCAGCAGCATTAACTTTAGCCATCATAGCGTTAAATTCTTTTTGCTTGCTCATTGGTAACTTGTTGGCCACGTTGTAATCTTCAACAGCCGGACTCATTAAAATATAACCCATATTTAAGTTTGCCTCAAAATAATTTGGATCTAACTCAACTGCTTTACCGTAAGCGGCTGTTGCTTTGTCATAAGCCTCGTTACGAGCTTTGATAGCCGCTGCCTTTGCTGCCGGATCTTTGGCTGCCTTAGCTTCTTTATCTTTCGTATCACCAATTTTACCGTAAGCTATGCCTGAGTAAAAATGTAATGATTTATCACTTGGGTTATTGTTAATAGCAGCTTGAATTTTATCAATAAATTCAGTTGCCTTGCCCTGCTGCAAAGCAATTTCTACTTCGCGGCCACGCAGTGATGCATTGTTTGGGAATTTGCTTACACCCTCGGTTACAGCATTTAACGCAGCAGTGGTATCTTTTTGCATTAAATACAGGTTTGAAAGGTCAGAATAAATATCAGCACGACGGCTGTAGTTAGTTGTTACCAATTTTTTGTATTGGTTAATTGCTACCGGAATATTTTTAGAATTAATAGCAGCTAAACCGGTATAATAAATTGCAGTTGTATCTTCCGGATAGTTTGAGCGGTATAAATCGAAAGCCTTATACGCTTCTTCAAAGTTTTTAGCCTGAAAATCTTTTACACCTTTATTTAACGAGTAATAAGCTACATACTGGTTACCTGCGTCGGTCAATCTTTTAAACTCACCTTTAGTGTCAGCCTCTTTAGCTTTTTTCAATGCTTCAACTGCAGTGGTATACAAAGGCATAGATGTAGTGGCAACAGTGTCGTTATATGCCAAAGCACCGTAAATTGCACCTTTTAAAGCATAGGTTTGCGGCATGGTAGCCGTTTTTTCATTTGCAGATGCTTTATCAATTGAGGTTTTAGCAGTGTTGATGCTTGTACGTGCCATAGTTGCCATGGCTTTATTTTGGCGCATGGTTTCGTATTTGTCATACTCGCTTTGAGCCGTGCTCAGTTCGCCTTTTTGGGCAAGAACCGTTGTTGCCGTGAACAGGCTCAAAGTACCTGCCATCAAAAACTTAATTTTCATAGATCTATCTAATTAGTTAACTGTTGTAATTTATTATTTATGTTACTTAATTGAATATCGTTTCCGTTCTTTTGGTAAATTAATTGCAAAAGCTTTAAAGTATTAACGCTTTTTGGCGACATTTCATATGCCTTCTGCAGCCATTGTGCAGAACGCTGCAAATCTTTGGTAGACTCCTCCCCTTTTTTACCTGCCGCATGCTTAAGGTAAAGTAAGCCTAAATTGAATACAGGGTCGTATGCCGCGTTATTAATTTCAATAGCTCGTAGGTATTGCGATTCGGCCCTGTCATACTGTTCCAGGTAATCATAACAACTTCCTGCAATAAAGGCAACATCGGCATTGTTACCATATGCACCGAGCAATTCTTGCAACAATGGTTCAAGAGCTTTATAATTTTTTTGGCTGTTATAAATGCCGGCTTGTTCAAGCAATAAGCTTTTCTCGTTAGGTAACAAGCGCCTTCCCCTCTCCAATACATCCAACGCTTTAGCGGTATCGCCCATTGTTTTGTAGATACCCGATGCCGCAATAACGTATTCTGTTTTTACACTGTCAGGCGTTAATAAGGTTGAGTAATATCTGGCTGCTTCAGGCAAATGACCAGCTTTGGTATTAGCGTAAGCAATGTAGGCGTTAATTTGACCAAAACGCGGCGAGTAAATCTGGGCATTTTTAAACGAACTAACCGCATCTTCAAAATTTAAGGATTTGATGTTGCTAAACCCGTTTCTGATATATACGTTGGCTAAACATCGCTTTGCAAAATCAAGTTCTGTTTGGTACTTGTATATTTTACGATGCTCTGCCAGTCTGTTTACCAACAAAACCGTTTTGTCGAAAAAATCAGGTGGGTTGCCTAATTTATTGGTAGAATCAATATAGGCTATGCTGGAGTAAACAATAGCTTTATAAATGTTTTTATCAAGGTTTGAAGAATCGGAACGCGTTTTTATTAAACTATCTACCGATTTTTTAGCATTGGTCAGATACTTAATTTCTCCTTTTTGGCGGTAATAAGCCAGATTGTTTACCACTACCTTAAGCGCTTCGCCCTGGGAAAAAGCTTGAGGTGCGGTAAACAATGCTGATAAAACCAAGAGAATGATTTTACGGCTTAAAGTCATATTTTATTCGTTTTCTGCTTCGTCTGGCGAATCGGCAGCCGGGCTGTCTGTGTCTTGTGCACCTACATCCGATCCGGTTGTTTCAAGGCTGCTTTCAATAGCTTGTTCCAGTTCCTCCTCTTCACTATGCTCAATCTTAGCTACCGAAGCAATCTCATCACCTTCTTTAAGCGATATTAATCTTACTCCTTGTGTGGCCCTTCCCATAACCCTTAACTGATCCATAGCAATACGTATAATAATGCCAGAACGGTTAATGATCATCAGGTCGTCAGTATCAGTAACATCTTTTATGGCAACAAGTTTGCCGGTTTTTTCAGTTACATTAAGTGTTTTCACACCTTTACCACCACGATTAGTAACGCGGTAATCATCAATATCAGTACGTTTACCGTAACCTTTTTCTGATACCACTAAAACGGTTGTTTCAGGATCGTTGATGGCAATCATACCAACAACCTCATCTTTTTCACCGTCAAGCGTTACGCCACGTACACCGGTTGCGGTACGTCCCATCGGTCTTACGGTAGCTTCGTTGAAGCGGATTGCACGACCTGATTTAAGCGCCATAACTACCTCACTGGTGCCAGTTGTTAAGGTTGCTTCCAGCAAAGTATCGCCATCATTGATGTTGATTGCGTTAATACCATTAGCACGCGGACGAGAATATGCTTCTAAAGATGTTTTCTTAATGGTGCCTTTACGGGTACACATAATGATGAAGTTGTTTTCCAGGTAATCCTGGTCCTTCAGGTTCTTCACTTTGATGTACGCCTTAATTTTCTCCTCTTTAGGAATGTTGATGATATTTTGAATAGCACGGCCTTTAGAGGTACGCATACCTTCTGGAATTTCGAATACACGTAACCAAAAACAACGGCCGGCCTCGGTAAAGAACAGCATGTAATTGTGGTTTGATGCCACCAACAAATGTTCTATAAAATCTTCATCGCGGCTGTTGCTGCCCAGTGCACCCTTACCACCACGGCCCTGACGGCGATACTCGGTTAAAGGCGTACGTTTGATATAGCCTTCGTGTGATATAGTAATAACAACTTCCTCATCCTCAATAAAGTCTTCGGTCATCATTTCGGCGCTCGAGTGTACCATTTCGGTCTTACGTTCATCACCGTATTTTTCTTTTATCTCCAGCAACTCATCTTTGATGATTTGCATTTGAAGAGCAGGATCGGCAAGAATAGATTTGTAGTACTCTATTTGCTTCATCAACTCTGCATATTCTTCTTTAATTTTGTCACGCTCCAGACCGGTTAAACGGCGAAGGGTCATATCCAAAATAGCACGAGCCTGAATCTCACTTAAGTTGAATTGACTCATTAAACCTTCACGGGCTTCCTCCGGAGTTGATGACGCACGAATCAAACGTATAACCTCATCTAAATGATCTAAAGCTATAAGCAAGCCCTCTAATATGTGGGCGCGCTTCTCAGCTTCGGCCAGTTCGTAACGGGTACGGCGTACAACCACCTCCTGACGGTGTTCAACAAAATGGTGAATCAGGTCGCGGAGGTTTAGCATCATTGGACGGCCCTTAACCAGCGCAATATTATTTACACTGAAAGAGGTTTGCAATGACGTATATTTATATAGGTTATTTAAAACAATGTTAGCGTTGGCATCGCGTTTAACTTCGTAAACTACGCGTATACCTTCGCGGCTTGATTCATCACGAATAGTTGAGATACCTTCAAGTTTTTTCTCGTTCACCAGTTCGGCCGTACGCTCAATCATGTTGGCCTTGTTTACCTGGTAAGGTATTTCGGTTACAACAATACGTTCACGGTCGTTATTAAAGGTTTCAATTTCGGCACGTGCACGCAGCACTACACGACCACGACCTGTTTCAAAAGCCTCGCGTGCACCTTCATAACCATAGATGATACCGCCGGTTGGAAAATCAGGGCCTTTAATATAGTTCATTAACTCAGCCACCTCAATCTCGCGGTTATCAATTAAAGCTACGGTGGCATTGATTACCTCGGTAAGATTGTGTGGCGCCATATTAGTGGCCATACCAACCGCAATACCCGATGCACCATTTACCAAAAGGTTAGGAATTTTTGCCGGTAGTACACTTGGCTCCTCCAATGAATCATCGAAGTTTAATTGATAGTCAATGGTGTCCTTGTTAATATCGGCCATCATTTCCTCGGCAATCCTTTGCAGGCGTGCCTCAGTGTAACGCATAGCCGCAGGGCTGTCACCGTCAATTGAACCATAGTTACCCTGACCGTCAACCAACGGATAGCGTAAGCTCCAATCTTGGGCCATACGTACCATGGTATCATATACTGATGAGTCGCCATGCGGGTGATACTTACCCAACACCTCACCTACAATACGGGCCGACTTTTTGAAAGGCTTACCGGCAGACAAACCTAAATCGAGCATGCCGAATAACACACGCCTGTGAACGGGCTTTAAGCCATCGCGCACATCGGGTAATGCCCTCGATACGATAACCGACATTGAATAATCAATGTAAGCCGATCGCATTTCT
Source organism: uncultured Mucilaginibacter sp. (assembly GCF_913773635.1). Lineage (GTDB taxonomy): Bacteria > Bacteroidota > Bacteroidia > Sphingobacteriales > Sphingobacteriaceae > Mucilaginibacter. The sequence continues at coordinate 383,947 of NZ_CAJYGQ010000006.1, read as the reverse complement.
TCATCAATATTTATTGGAATGATTCTGTCTTCGTTCTGTGAATTCTCTTCAGCCATTTGAAAATTAGTGTAAGAAAAATTTGCTCAATGTTTTAAGGTTGATGCGATATATTTGACTTGCGAAGATACGAATTTTAAGCTATTATGAAGCTATAGTTACCAACATACAGGGTATTGATTATAGCATAGGCTAAGCATTTACCTGTAAGCGTATTAATAGAAAAGCCGATAGTTGTCTAACTATCGGCTTTTTTAAAGATAAAATTTGTTACTTAATCAAAAAATTGGTAGTTCGGTAGATACGAACGTGTGATTACTATCGGAGTTTGGTTATATCCGGCTTTAGGAATTAATGTAACTGTAACTTTCACAACATACCTTTTGTTGAATGCACCCTCAGCAGGAACAGTGCTTACGTCATTGTCACCATTAGGGTCAATAACCGGCGTTGGTCCATAAAAAATTTCCGACACGCTACTACCTTGATAAAACTTATTTTGCCCATCATCATAAAGTAGTCCATCATAATACATTCCAACTCCACTACCAACATCATTCCAGTTGAGGTTATTTTGAAACTTAGCGTAATACAACAAATCTGCTTTTACTTCATATGAATCAATTTCAGATAATACGTCAGGATTAATAGCAACGTTTATTGAAGAAAGATCAACGAAATATTGTCTTCCATATTGATAATGCTCTGGATGATCCCCCTCTCCAATCGCAGTAGCTTTTCTTGAGGTCAAAACAACTGGTTTTTGAAGTAAATTCCATACTCCTAACTTTTTAGTATAACACGGCAAAATAAAATTGTTCGGATCAGCAGTTGTGCCCGGAGTGTATAAATTTGCTATCGGAACAACATTGTTTGATGATGTTGAGGTAATTGTTCCCGTAGCATTTAGCGTACCATTGGTCTTAAACTCAATCTTTTGATTCGTAGACGTTGCTTCAGTTTTTTTTCCTATAAATGAGCCAAACAACAAATTGATGCCAGCCCCAATTATCTCTTTGACACCTCCTCCCACTATGGCACTGAGTGCTGTCGATGCAACTTTTATGACTGGATTCGTTCCCTTGACCTTATCTTTAACATAATTTTTAGCGATATCTCCTACCGATTTGGCCGCATTGTTGGCAGTATTTTGTAATCCATTTTTAGAGCCAATAGTTGCTATTGTACCCTCACTTGACAATGCTATATCTCCAGTTAATGTTAAATGAGAGATATTGCTTGCGTAGGAAAACAGCCCCATTTTTATGACTTTTGATTCAGCATTTGGATCGTATGTAATTTCTGTATCAAATCCATTCCATCCGGGAGCGACGCCTTTTGTTTGCGGATTTTTACTTAAGTTGGTAGTAATTGAAAGCGGTTCTTGAATGGGCGCATCTATTGGCTCAGCAAAATATCCCATGTTATTCAATAAAGCGCTGGTATTGTTGAATCCTAAGCCCCACATTCCTTCACCAGTAGTAACAGATGATTTCAAATAATAAAACGTACGCATTAAGCCTGTGAACTTGTTGTAATAGATCACATAATTTTGTTCATTAGTTGATTGGCTAAGAAAATTATATATCAATTCCCAACCATCTTCTCTTTTGTAGTCCGTCATAACAAATTCAGGAAGCGTAGCGGCAGTTGACGAGTACCAAGGAAGAACTTGTTGTGGGAAATTTGTGAAATTGATATACGGATTTGCCTCCCAGTCAAAACACGTATTGGCTCCTGTAATTGTATTTATCGCTTGGACTTGCTTACTGGAACTATTAGAGTTACTAGTCTCATTTTCATAAGCGGATTTTTTACAGGAGTAAGTTGCCGCAATTGTCGCAAAAAGAAATGCACACGATGTGATTTTTTTCATATTAGTTTAGATTTTTCATAAATCTAAATAATAAGTGATATATAAAGCAATAAAATGAGAAATTAAATTTTAAACTATATAATATTTTAATTATTAGTTATCAGATATTAAAATTAAATTAGTGGAATCATTCTTCCTTTATCCAATACTCCTCAACCTGCATGCCTGTTGGCAACTTGCCCCGAAGTATCAGGCTATCATTTTTTAATTGATAACTGTAGTTTACATTCACACCGGTAAGTGTTGATGGTTGAGTATTAAATGTTTCTGTCTCCGTGCAGCTGTCGCCTTTAAGTTTATAATTGCCGGCCTGGTATTTTTGAGGTTGACCGCCGTCTTCAATCATAAATGCCTCAAAATCTTTATCGGTATAAGTACGCTTTAGTAGGTATCCTTGCGTACTTCCCTCCTTTTTTCCATTATATATTCCGCCTGCATAGTTCCACTTACCTTTAAGGGATTGCGAACTGTTGCATGCAGATATTACGGCTGCAGATAAAATGGATGCTGCGATTATAATTTTCATAGATAGTGAAGATATGATGGTTAAAGATTTGCCGCAATATATAATACGAAAATCAATAAAAACACGCACCCACTCACATACAACCTAGGGTTTTAAAGTATTAACTTTGCCTAAACCCAGTCTATTCCCTTCTTTAGTAAATCCAAAGTTTTGGCTTCTTCGCTGCCTGTAGCGGGCTCATAATTGTAAAACCATTTGGCTGTTGGAGGCAGACTCATCAAAATAGATTCGATTCGCCCGTTAGTTTCCAGGCCAAATTTGGTACCTGCGTCATAAACAAGGTTAAATTCTGCGTACCGACTGCGGCGCTGATATTGCCAATCTTGGTGCTGAGCGGTAAATTCTTTGAACCGGTTACGATTCACAATTTCGCTATAGGCGGGTGCAAAAGTACGCCCCAAAGCTTTCGAAAATTCAAATATTGTGTCCCAGGTTATTTCATCGGTAGCGGTCAAACGGTCGTAAAATACACCACCTACGCCACGTGTTTCATTGCGGTGTTTGATAAAAAAGTAATCGTCGGCCCAGGTTTTGAAGCGTGGGTAAAAGCCAATATTAAAACGGTCACAAACATCTTTAAGTTGCTGATGAAAATAGCGAGCATCTTCTTCAATAACGTAATGAGGAGTAAGATCTATTCCACCGCCAAACCAACGTAAAGGCTGCCCGTCATCTATTGATGAAGGCATTTCAAAGTACCTTATATTCATATGAATAATAGGCACCATAGGGTGATTAGGATGAATTACAATAGATACCCCGGTAGCAAAAAAGTCATCTTGTTCAACCTTAAATGCCTTTTTAACACCGTCAGGAAGTTTGCCATAAACAGCTGAAAAATTCACTCCGCCTTTTTCAAGAATGTTACCATTTTGAATAACACGGGTACGGCCTCCGCCTCCACCATCGCGCTCCCAAAGTTCTTCTTCAAACTTTGCGGCGCCATCAAGCAGTTCAAGGCTTTTACAAATTTCGTCCTGTATGGTTTTGTAATCTTCGGCTATGGTTTCTTTGCTAATCATCGGCACAAAAATGCAAAATTCAGTATTACATTATGCTATATTAATGTCACTTACGGGGTCATTTTTCTCAACGTAATTTAAATCCTTGCTAAAACTCTCTTTTAATTGGCTCAAAGCAAGTAACGCAATTACGGTAACAAGTCCCATCATAACATAGCTTGCGATTATAAGGCTGTTTGGATAGCCCTGCGCTTTAAAATGCTTAACTAAAAACTCAAATGCCCATGTAATTGGAATTAAAGAACCGCGCACAAAATTTGGCACTGTTGTGGTGACCGTTGCACGTATATTAGTACCAAATTGCTCAGAGGCAATGGTTACAAAGGTTGCCCAATAGCCAATAAAAAACCCAATAAATAAACATATGCCAATAAACTGTGTATGAGTTATTCCATGTAAATTCAAATACACTATAACGCTAATAACAGAAATGAGCTGAAACACGAGCATAGTTAAACGCCGCGATTTGGTAAGTTGTGCAAATAATCCGGCAAACATGTCGCCAAAAGATAAGCCAATATAGGTATACATTACGCCTGTTCCGGCACTCAGCGGTTCGGCTGCGTTAAGTTCCTTTCCAATTTCGGGCGATTGAGTAATGAGTATTCCAACCACAAACCACAAAGGCATTCCTATCAAAATACAATTCAGGTATTTGAAAAAGCGCTTCCGGTTATTAAAAAGCATCCAAAAGTCTCCTTTTGAAACTTCGGCTTTTTCAGCCTGTTTAAACATGCCCGATTCAAACGTGCCAACCCGTAAAAGCAAAAGCAACATTCCCAATCCGCCACCAATAAAGTATGCATTTTGCCATCCTAACTTTGATACAACATTGGCAGCTGCTGCTCCGAATAAGCCAACTACGGCAACAATCATGGTTCCATAGCCTCTTTTTTCTTTGCTCATAGTTTCGCTTACCAGAGTAATACCGGCTCCTAATTCGCCTGCTAAACCAATACCTGCAATAAAACGCACGGCTGCATAAGTGTAGTAGTCGGTTGCTAAGCCATTGGCAAAATTGGCTAATGAATACAATAATATGGAGCCGAACAGTACCCTTATACGCCCAAATTTATCACCTATTACACCCCACAAAATTCCGCCAAGCAATAAGCCAAACATTTGCATGTTAATAATGAACTCGCCTTTGGTACGCATTTCAACGTCGCTTACACCAATATCATGCAAACTTTGAACCCGTACTATGGAAAAAATAAGCAAATCATAAATATCAACGAAGTAGCCAAGCGCGGCTACTATTACGAGGAAAGTTACATTCTTTGCGTTTTTTTGAATTGCGTTATCAGCCATATTTTATAATTTATTACCGGGATTGTAAACTCGGGCACCAATATACAGTTTAAGCCATAAAAAAACCCCTGAAAAATCAGAGGTTTCAAATATATTAATGTAAGTGGTTTATACCTTTTTAACGTTAATGGCCTGAGGACCTTTACGGCCGTCTTCTACTTCATATTCAACGCTGTCGTTGTCTTTAATGGCATTTACACCGCCTTGCACATCTTTAAAATGCACAAAAAGATCTTTGCCCTCCTCGGTAACAATAAATCCGTAGCCTTTTTGGGTGTTGAACCATTTTACTTTCCCAGTTTTCATAATTTTTAATGTATAAGTTTATAAGAGGTTTAATAGTAAAGCCAAACTGAAATGCAAAACGTTTAAATTCAGAAAGGTATCGGTAAAAAACTATTTATTTTTAACCAAATATATAAATTTTGCGATAACCTAATCATATTTTAATTTTTTTTGATAACGTGCGTACGTACTGTATATGATGAAGTTATCTTTAAGTTAATATTACTAGTTTAAAATATTGATTATAGCTCTAGTATTTTTTGTAATAGGCAAACGGTTTCAACTTTCTTGCAACATTAAGTGCAAATGGTTGTTGGAATGTTTTGCAAGTACTACACTCATCTACAATGAAACATACCTATAACACCGGCATAATTGGCAATTGCGGCTTTCTAGCCCATATAAATAAGAACACAAACGTTGATTGGCTTTGCTGGCCAAAGTTTGACAGCACGTTTGTTTTTGGCGGACTGCTTGATAAGAAAAAAGGGGGCGAATTTTCCATCCTTCCTCAGGGTGAATACACTTCCCATCAATACTACCTTGAAAACACCAACGTATTGATTACCGAAATTACGCTTGAATCGGGCGGCAGATATCGTATAACTGACTTTGCGCCACGCTTTCAGGAATATCAGCGCTACTACAAACCCTTGATGCTGGTGCGTAAAATAGAGGCGTTAGAAGGTTCTCCGCGTATTAAAGTTAAGTGTGAACCGGTGTCGGAGTACGGCGCTATCAAGCTTGATGTTAACAGGGGCAGCAATCATATACAATATTTAGGTGGTGAAGAGAAAATAAGGCTCACTACCAATATTCCAATTAGCTACGTATTTGATGAGCAGTATTTTGTACTTAACGACTGCAAGTATTTAGTTTTAACATACGGCGAACCACTTGAGGCGCCCCTTACCAGTACCGTTGAACGCTTTTTACGCGAAACTGCTCAATACTGGCGTACGTGGATAAAGCATTCATCAATTGCAGGATTTTACCAACCTTACGTTATCAGATCAGCGTTAGCCCTAAAAATACACCAGTATGAAGATACGGGGGCTATAATTGCGGCGAGCACAACCAGTTTGCCTGAGTCTCCGGGCAGTGGTCGTAACTGGGATTATCGCTACTGCTGGTTACGTGATACATACTATGTGATAAGTTCGCTTAACCACATAGGCCATTTTGAAGAAATGGAAAAGTATTTTGGTTATGTAACAGATATTTCGTTCTCTGAAGATTTCAGGTATCAACCACTTTACAGCATAACGGGTAAAAAGGACCTGGAAGAATACACCGCCGACTTAGAAGGTTACGAAGGCAACAAACCAGTACGCATTGGCAACCAGGCATCTGAGCATATCCAAAATGATATATACGGCCAGGTATTGGTATCTGTACTACCTTTATATACAGACCATCGTTTTATTATTGATGAACGTAAAGATTCGGCTAAGTGGGTTGACTACCTTCTGAGTAAAATTGAGCGTACCATTGATGAAGAAGATGCTGGCATATGGGAATTCCGTAATATGGCCAACATCCATTGCTACAGTAATTTATTTCAGTGGGCCGGTGCATGTGCTGCCGAAAAAATGGCACGTACAATTGGTAATCAAAACCTGATTGACCGTGCAGTTGCCATGAAAAATCGGGCAGCTGAGCATATTGAAAGCTGTTATGACGAAGAGCGCAAAGTATACACTAACGCCGCCGGAAGTAAACATTTGGATGCAAGCACGCTGCAACTGATAATGATGAATTATCTTGACCCTGCGTCGGACCGTGCAAAGGATCATCTTAAAGCCCTTGAGGCCGAATTAAAAACAGAAAAAGGCTTGTTTTACCGATACCTGCATGCCGATGATTTTGGTAAGCCAAAAACTACCTTCCTTATTTGTGCTTTTTGGTATGTTGAGGCACTGGCTTGTGTTGGTCGTTTAGATGATGCCATACGCGAGTTTGAAAATATCATCAAATATTCAAACCACTTATTATTATTTAGTGAAGATGTGGCCGAGGAAGATGGCAGCCAATGGGGTAACTTCCCTCAGGCTTACAGCCACGTTGGCTTAATGAATGCGGCCTACCGTATAGCTATGAAACTTGACAGGCCGATATTCTTATAACGCTTAAAAACTAATTTCATTAAAGCCATCAGCAATTAAACAGCTGATGGCTTTATTTCTTTTTTGAAGCAAACACTATCAGGCAACTCTGTATATACACCATATGCAGGTATTTGATTATAGTTTGCCTTCCTATACAATCCATGTGCTTCAATTTGTTTGTTACCGGTTTCAAGTATCAAATACTGATATTTAAGCTCTGATGCCCATTGTTCAAGCTCAGTGAGTATTTTAAAACTTAAGCCCTTGCCCCTGGCTTGTGCTGCTACGTACATCCTTTTCACTTCAGCGGTGTTCGCATCATACATCTTAAAACAACCGCATGCAACGGGGATGCTATCCAAATATCCAATTACTACCGTTTCAATCTCTTCAATTACATTGTGTTCGTCATACAGGTCCATCACATCACCATTACGTTCACGTAAATCCTTATCTAATTGCGTAATCAGCATCTTAAAGTCTTTATCGCCGCTGTTGGTGCGCTTCAAAGTTATTTGCATGTTGTAAAGGTAAATAGTTTGCTTTAAACATATGTTAAGTTGTATTTTTACGCTGATTATGTGTGGCAGAGTTAATTTTCCGGGTAGTGCCGAAACAGCTAAGCGGCTTGGCGTTAATGACAGCGATACACCTAAAGATGGTGATGTTAACGGCTTTGCTTTTAAAGACAGTTACGTATTTGGCCTTGCCGACCGCGCACCGGACACTTTGCGGCACTTTCACTGGCCGCTTGTACCAGCCTGGAGCAATACTTACCCCTCCTTCCAAACCCACAACGCCCGCAGCGAAGACATGGCTGAACGGTCGGCCTATAAACATTTGTTGGGCAAACGCCACTGCATTATTGCCATTAATGGGTTTTATGAATGGGAACGCAGCCGCGAGAAGACACCCTGGTATTTTAGTATGGCTGATGAAAGTTTGATGTTGCTTGCCGGACTATGGGATTACAATATCAAACTGGATGCGCCTTTACTGAGCTGTACGGTAATAACACGCGAGCCAAATCAAATTGTTGGCGAAGTGCACAACCGTATGCCCGTTATACTAACCCGTGCCGATGCTGATATATGGCTTAATACAAAACTACTCTATCATGAACGGGCAGAAGTTTTACAACCAATTGAAAACAGTGCATTGTTACGAGTGGAAATAGGCAAAAGCATTAATAAAGCCGAAAATAAATCTGGCGACTGGTTTAACGGGCCAGATGAAAAGCCTTTGAGTTTATTTTAGTAAGGAACAAAATCTTAAGCACGCTTATAAATATTTCTGCAATCCATTTTTTACCTGTGATAAATAACCTGTACCAAACAAGTTGAGGTGTAACAACAAAGGATACAAATTCCATAGGTGAACCCGCTGTTCCCAACCTTTAGCTAACGGGAAACTTTCATTGTACGCAGTATAAAACTCTTTGCTAAATCCACCAAACAGTGTGGTCATGGCTATATCAAACTCTCTATGACCATAGCTTACTGCTGGGTCGATTAAAAATGGAGTACCATCGTATTTGATAAGGTAATTACCGCCCCATAAATCGCCATGTATTAATGCCGGCAGCTCTTCGTCAAACAACTCAGGTAGGCGTATATACAACTTTTCAAACAGCAAGGCATCTTGACTGGTTAACAAGCTTTTTTCTACGGCAATTTTCACCATCGATTCCAGCCTTTCCTGCGCAAAAAAATTTGACCAAGTATCTTGTTTGTGGTTGCTTTGTGGCAACGAACCCATATAATTATCGGTATCAAAACCAAATTGTGGTGCCGTATGCCGATGCATGGCTGCCAGCTCTCGCCCTAACCTTGCCGATGCTTCAGAAGTAACATTTACCGCTTCTACCCATTCCATTAACAGGCAACTATCATTTTTAAAATCTAATTGTAAAACAATCTGCGGAACAGCAATGGTTTGGGTACTACGGATGGCTTGCAAACCTTCTGCTTCACGTTCAAACATACCGGGATAAGCACTTTTGTTGTTGAGCTTAAGCATAAACTTTCCAACATTGGATTTGATACAGTATGCAAGATTTATATCTCCGCCGCTAACCGCAGCGATTGACTCAATTACTATTTGTTTATTGTAACAATCTGTTAGGCAGATTGCTATGTACTCTTTCAATTCGCTGGAAACCGCCATTAATTCAAAATAACTAATTGATTGAGTGGCATACAAATTTATCGCCGTAAAAAGCTATTTTTGCGTTTTCAAATGAAGCACATACGTAACTTTTGTATCATTGCACACATCGATCACGGTAAGAGTACCCTGGCCGACCGTTTGCTAGAATATACCAAAACCATTACCCAGCGCGAAGCGCAGGCCCAATTGCTTGACGATATGGACCTGGAACGCGAGCGCGGTATCACCATAAAGAGTCATGCCATACAAATGGATTATACGCTTGATGGTCAGCAATACGTTCTTAACCTTATTGACACCCCCGGTCACGTAGACTTTTCTTATGAAGTATCCCGTTCAATTGCCGCCTGCGAGGGCGCATTGTTAATTGTGGATGCATCACAGGGTATACAGGCACAAACTATATCTAACCTGTACCTGGCTTTAGAGAATGATCTGGAGATTATACCGGTGCTTAACAAAATGGATCTTCCGGGTGCAATGCCTGAGGAAGTGAAAGACCAGATTGTGGATTTGATTGGTTGCAAGCGTGAAGATATTTTAGCTGCATCGGGCAAAACAGGTATGGGTATCGAAGATATACTTCGTGCTATCATTGAACGCGTTCCTGCACCGATTGGCGACCCTGAAGCGCCGTTACAGGCGTTGATTTTTGACTCGGTTTTTAATTCATTCCGTGGTATTATTGCTTATTTCAAAGTTGTAAACGGAGAGATACGTAAAAACACTAAGGTAAAATTTATGGCTACCGGCCGCGAGTACTTTGCCGACGAAGTGGGTACCTTAAAGCTGACACAGTTGCCTAAAGATGTTATCAAAACCGGCGACGTAGGTTACATTATATCAGGTATTAAAGAAGCACGTGAGGTTAAGGTTGGTGATACCATAACCCTTGTTGAACGCCCGGCAGCCGAAGGCATACAGGGGTTTGAAGAAGTAAAACCAATGGTATTTGCCGGTATTTATCCGGTTGATACTGAAGATTACGAAGAGCTTCGTGAATCAATGGCCAAGTTGCAGCTAAATGATGCATCATTGGTTTTTGAACCGGAATCATCAGCAGCGTTGGGCTTCGGTTTCCGATGCGGCTTTTTGGGTATGCTCCACATGGAAATTATCCAGGAGCGTTTAGAGCGCGAGTTTGATATGACGGTTATCACTACCGTACCCAACGTATCATATATTGCTTATACTACGAAAGAAGAGCAACTTATAGTAAACAACCCGTCAGACTTACCTGACCCAAGTAAGCTTGAGTTTGTTGAAGAGCCTTACATTAAGGCCAACATCATTACCAAGGCTGAATTTGTTGGTCCGGTAATGTCATTATGTATACAAAAACGTGGTATCATTGTAAACCAATCATATTTAACGGCGGACCGTGTTGAACTGGTATTTGAGATGCCAATGGGCGAAATTGTATTTGACTTTTACGATAAGCTAAAAACCATTTCAAAAGGTTATGCATCGTTTGATTACATGCAAATCGGCTACCGCCAGTCAGATTTGGTACGTTTGGATATTAAGCTGAATGGAGAACCGGTGGATGCGCTATCATCACTAATTCACCGCAGCAATTCTTACGACTTTGGTAAAAAGATATGCGAAAAGTTGAAAGAGCTATTGCCTCGTCAGCAATTTGAGATTGCTATACAGGCTTCTATTGGTGCCAAGGTTATTGCGCGAGAGAACGTACGTGCACTACGTAAAGATGTTACTGCTAAATGTTACGGTGGTGATATTTCGCGTAAACGAAAACTGTTAGAAAAACAGAAAAAAGGTAAAAAACGCATGCGCCAGGTAGGTAATGTTGAGATACCTCAAAGCGCGTTCATGGCAGTTTTAAAACTCGATTAATTTTATATCATTATACCAGGGACAAAGGACAAACTTCTTTGTCCTTTTGTTTTTAATACAAATTCAATTTATGCAACTACTCGACGGAAAATACGTATCTGAGAAACTGAAAGTTGAGATTGCCGAAAAGGCAGCCGAATATTTACAACGTAGCGGCCGTAAACCACACCTTGTGGCAGTATTAGTTGGCCATGATGGCGGAAGCGAAACATATGTTGCCAGCAAAATGAAAAACTGCGAAAAGGTTGGCTTTAAATCAAGCCTGGTACGCTACGAAGACAATGTAACCGAAGAAGAACTGTTACAAAAGGTAACCGAGTTGAATGCTGACACTGACATTGATGGTATCATTGTTCAGCTTCCGCTGCCTAAACATATTGACCCTGAGAAGGTAACCGAGCGCATAGATCACCGTAAAGATGTTGACGGTTTTCACCCTGTAAATTTGGGCCGTATGCAGCGCAACCTGCCGTCATTTATCCCTGCTACCCCATATGGAATTACCTTGATGCTTAAAGAATACGGTATTGAAACCGCTGGTAAGCATTGCGTTGTAGTTGGACGCAGCAACATTGTAGGATCTCCCATGAGCATTTTAATGGCGCGTAACACGCAACCTGGTAACTGTACCGTAACTATTTGCCATAGCCGCACGCCTGACATTAAAAAGTTTACACTTGATGCCGATATATTAATTGTAGCTATTGGTAAAAAAAACTTCATCACCGCTGATATGGTAAAAGAAGGTGCTGTGATTATTGACGTAGGCATGAACCGCGAAACCTCTACCCTAACCAAATCTGGCTACAAACTATACGGTGATGTTGATTTCGAAAATGTGGCTCCTAAAGCATCATGGATAACTCCTGTACCCGGAGGTGTTGGTTTGATGACCATTATCGGTTTGTTACAAAATACATTAGCATCAGCAAACAGAGAAGTTTACCCAGACTTGGCGTAGTATCTTTTATTATAAACATAAGGGATGTAAGCTTTGCAATAGCATGGCTTACATCCCTTGTTCATTTCTTGCCGGTAAGTCTTTCAAACCACGATTTCACCTGCACATATACTCCGTCGTCTTTCATCTCAACGGAGTAAACGTTAACAAAATCGTTTTGTCCAGGTGCTCCCCTACCTGTTTCAAGATCATAAGCATAGCGATGAAACGGGCAAACAAGCTTTCCATTGTTGCACCAGCCGCCACTTAGGTCTGCGCCGGCGTGAGGGCATTTTGAAGACACAGCGTGTACTTTATCTGCATTAATCAAGCAAATTGATTTACCACCAGCCGATACTTTTCTTATAAATGGCTTACTTAAATCAAGAGCATCAGCAACTTTATACCAGGCCATTATTCAAAATCAATCTGCAAATTCATTAAGGTTGGATTCTTGATCAGCTCATCCATATTGGTTTGTATGATCACCTGTTTTCTATCAGCTGAGAGTGTTGCCCTTTTATTATCAATTTTCTTTACAGGCTTGGCAAAATTCAGTACAACCTTGTAAGGTGTTTCAATAAGCAGCGCTTTTGCCGCAGCGAATGCCGACCCGGTTTTCTTCAGGAAATTATTAAATTTTTCTTTGTCTATTATGCGGCAAAACTTGCTCGACGTTACCTGGTAGGAATAACACTCCTGCCCTGCTATTAATTGCTGTGCTGTAAAATCCATACTCATGACCTTTCGTTTTTCCTGATTGCCGTAATTAGCCAGTTTTGACATTTGTTGCAGGTAGTATTCCAAATCGGCAGGTGTTGCTGCCTGATGCTTTATACTCACCTTCATCAAATCTTGTCTCAAGTTCATTTTAATGGCCAGGTTACTGCTCTGCGCTAACTTCATCTCACTGGCAGTCATTTTGTTTTGCGTGCTATCAGGCAAAGCACTATATAAATTCATAACGGTGTCTTTGGCCATAGCAAACTGTGGCGTAGCCATAACCGAGTCCGATAGCAAATTATGTAGTATGGAAACAGCCTTACTCATGTCAAAGTCGTAAATAACTTCACAAGTACCATTCGCTTTAAAGTTATATCGCTCAATAATGTCTACACAAGAGGTAAGCACTAAGCATGTAAGTACAGCACACAGCATGTAGAGTTTTTTCATATAACTTACTTTCAGGTAATTATAAACAAAATAATATAATTTTTTCAGTTTTTCTTAAATTCATATTAACCATTGGTTTAACAAAAAATCATCAACTATGGTTCTTTTGGCTTTTAGTAATCTTTACCAACAGCAAAAACTTACAATATTAACCTTGAAACAATATTATATTTGATACGTAAAAGGCATATTTTAGTGCTGAAAAGATATGATTATTGTTAGGTATTGGCTTATTTTACTGCTGTTTTTTTTAGGGTTTAAGGCAACTGCACAGTCAAAATACAGTACAACTAACGCTGCTGCTATAACTTATTATAAAAAGGCTAGTGCATTTTTAGACCGGCAGGACAGGGCAAATGCTATTCAGCAATTACAAAATGCTTTAGCTGCCGATGACAATTTTGCCGAGGCACATTTGCAATTGGCCGATCTTTATAAAAGTTTACAGCAAAATAAGGATGCTATTTTACATTACCGCAAGTCCCTTGATTTAAATCCAGAACTGAGTCGAAGCATATATTTAAAGATAGGTGAACTTGAAATTAATTCAGGTGAGTATGAACAGGCTAAAGTTCATCTTGAAAAATATATTACCTACGCAAACCTGACTCCTGAGAATCGCTTCTTTGCAAAAAAACTGATAGCCGATGCCGACTTTAGTATTGTAGCTATTAAAAATCCTGTCCAGTTTAAGCCAATTAATTTAGGTCCTGAAATAAATTCATCCAATGATGAGTATATGCCTGTATCAGCAGCTGATGATAATACGCTTATATTCACACGTAAAGTTCAAAATAACGAAGACTTTTATAAAAGCGTAAGGCTTAATAATCAATGGGGTGCTGCTACTTATTTGAGCAAATTCATTAATACAGCTGAATATAATGAAGGTGCACAATCACTTTCTCAAGATGGCAAATATTTATTTTTTACCGGCTGCAACCGGCCCGATGGTATGGGTCGTTGCGATATTTACGTTACACAACGCAAAGGTGATGACTGGGGGAAGCCATTTAACCTTGGTGCGCCCGTAAATAGTTCGGGTTGGGAATCGCAGCCATCAATATCGGCAGATGGACATACTCTTTATTTTGTTAGTAACCGTAAAGGCGGTTATGGCGGTTATGATATATGGAAGTGCCGCTTAACTGATAAGGGCTGGGCCGAACCGGAAAACCTTGGCCCTAACATTAACACCCCTTATGACGAGCAATCGCCATACATACACCCCGATGACAGCACCCTTTATTTCTGCTCAAACGGTTGGCCCGGATTAGGTAATAAAGATTTATTCGTAAGCCGCATCAACAGCGCCGGCAAATGGCAAAAACCCGATAACCTTGGCTTCCCTATAAATTCCTGCGGTGATGAAAATGGCATGAGTATAAGCACAACCGGCGGCTTTGCCTACTTCGCATCAAATACATTAAGTGGCTACGGCGGCTTTGATATTTACATGTTTGAGCTTCCTGAAAAATCCAAACCTCATCCAGTCACATACGTGAAAGGATCGGTTATAGATGCAGCTACCAAACAACCGATGGAGGCCGACGTAGAAATAGTTGATTTAGCTACCAATATTCCGGTTTACCAAAATACCAGTTCGGCCACAGGCGGCGATTTTTTAGTCCCGCTAGTTACCGGCCGCAATTACGGCCTAACCATCATAAAAAACGGTTATCTGTTTTCATCAGAAAACTTTTCGCTCAATAAAGGCGAAACGCATAGACCTTTCAATATAGAAGTCCCTTTAAATACCATCGAAGTTGGCAAATCGGCTATACTAAAAAACATATTTTTTGATATCAACCGGTATGATCTGCGGCCCGAGTCGCAGTCTGCTTTACGGTATTTGAGTGATTTTATGGCTATGAATCCAACCGTAAGTATTGAGATAGCTGGTTATACAGACAATTCTGGAAACGATGCAATAAATCAAGCCTTATCGGCCAACCGCGCAAAAGCCGTTTACCAATATTTGGTTAATCATGGCGTAAATGGTAACAAGCTTCAGTTTAAAGGTTATGGCAAACTGAATCCTGTAGCTACAAATACTTCTGAAGATGGCAAAGCGAAAAACCGCCGCACTGAATTTAGAATAGTGGCTAAATAATTTCTTATAAATTATAAAACACCTGGTTTTCGCCTTCGAGGTGAGAAAGATCCGGCGTGCTTTCAAATATGCCGAAAACTGATGCACCACTTCCGCTCATTGACGCGTAAAGGGCACCAGCATTATATAGTGCATTTTTCACCTTTTCAATAACCGGAAATGCTTTGAATATATGCGGTTCAAAATCGTTTCTGATACATTCTTTCCAATCGGTAACAGGTAGCTTTATAAGCTCTTTTAGTGTTGCAGACGGTAAGCTGGGTATAACACCACTATAAGCTTGCGCTGTTGAAACATGTACAGGAGGCATTACTAATGCTAAGCTGTACGATGCAAGGTCTAGTTCCACACTTTCAAACTCGTCTCCTTTATTGAAAGCATATAATGGCTTATTATTAATAAAAAAAGCACAATCAGCTCCCAATTTGCGCGCATAATTCATCATATGCACATCATCAAGCCCTATTTTGAATGTTTCATTTATCAGCATTATAAAGAAAGCAGCATCAGCCGATCCTCCCCCTAAACCGGCACCTATAGGTATATTTTTATGTAAATGAATATTTACGTTAGGCAGTTGCGGAAAATCATTTTTGAGCAGGCTGTAAGCTTTTAAACAGAGATTACTTATAACGCTGCCAGGAATTTCAATACCCGATGATTGAAACTGAAGATTATCGCTTTCAATAATTTCCAAGGCATCTTTAATCATCAACGGATAAAAAACGCTTTCAATATTGTGATAGCCATCAGCACGTCGTTCAGTAATGTTTAGGCCGATGTTAATTTTTGCGTTTGGAAAAATGATCATAGCTGCGTTAAAACGTAACCTATTTTTGCAAATAAATAGGAAAGCCAAAATAGATTAATTTTATTTGTATCCGCAAGCAATTTAATGAGGTGTTTAAGTGCTTGCGTCCTGTTATATGAAACAATATCTTGACCTGATGCGCCACGTGCTGGAAAATGGCGCCCAAAAGCATGATCGCACCGGAACCGGCACTATCAGTGTTTTTGGCTATCAAATGCGCTTTAACTTAAAAGATGGCTTTCCGCTGGTAACTACCAAAAAGCTTCACCTCAAATCAATTATACATGAGCTTATATGGTTTCTAAGCGGCGATACCAATATCAAATATTTGAAGGAAAATGGCGTACGAATATGGGACGAATGGGCTGATGCAGAGGGAAACTTAGGTCCGGTTTACGGATACCAATGGCGCTCCTGGCCAACGCCCGATGGCAGGCATATTGATCAAATCAGTCAGGTGGTAAAGCAGCTTAAAACCAATCCCGATTCACGCCGCATCATGGTTTCTGCCTGGAACGTTGCCGATGTTGATCAAATGGCGCTTCCGCCCTGCCATAGTTTATTTCAATTTTATGTTGAGCCGCCAAACGTTGGTAAAGGGGAAACCAAAGGCAAACTATCGTGCCAACTGTACCAGCGCAGCGCTGATATATTTTTAGGCGTTCCATTCAACATTGCATCATACGCATTGCTTACCATGATGATGGCACAGGTGTGCGACCTTGACTATGGTGACTTTATACACACTTTTGGCGACGCTCACCTATATAACAACCATATTGAGCAGGCCAACCTGCAACTATCACGCACACCTCACCCACTACCGGTAATGAAGTTAAACCCGGAAGTGAAAGACATATTTGCTTTTAAATTTGAAGATTTTACGTTAGAGAATTATGAATCGTGGCCGCATATAAAAGGCGCAGTAGCGGTCTAAATAACTCAATACCGATACATACCTGACAATTTTGTAAATAGATATGGTTAAAAGCGTTTAATGAATATCAACATAGTAGTAGCCATAGCTACAAACAACGCAATAGGAAAAGATAATGAACTGCTTTGGCATCTGCCTAATGATCTCAAGCATTTTAGGCAGTTAACCACTGGCCATAGTATAATAATGGGTCGTAAAACGTATGACTCTGTAGGCAAGCCATTGCCTAAGCGACGTAATATTATAGTTACGAGACAGGAAATTAACATTGAAGGCTGCGAAGTTGTACATTCAATTGATGAGGCACTTGCCTTATGTAAAAACGAGCCTGAAGTAGACATTATTGGTGGAGCTGAGATATACACCCAGACTTTACCGTTAGTAAACCGCATTTACTTAACCATTGTTCATCAGGATTTTAATGCTGATGCTTACTTTCCGCAGCTCAATAAAAACGAATGGAAAGAAACAGCGAGGGAAAATTTTGAGGCTGATGAAATACACGCTTACCCTTACTCCTTCATTACCCTTGAGCGTCGCTAACAGCTATCAACTTTATTTTGTTTTAATTAACACGTTACGCTTACGAAATTTTATTAGATTTGCCTCCTTATTTTAAAAAGCTTATAAATTAATTTTACACATAGATTACACCATGCAAGGTAAAGGGGTTATTAAATTTTTTGCCATTATTGTGGCAGTTGTTTGCTTATACCAGCTTTCGTTCACGTGGGTTACCAACAGCGTCGAAGATGATGCAAAAGCCTATGCTAAGGGCAACCCGGACAAAGAAAAAGCTTATCTCGACTCAATAGCGTCGCAGCCGGTATATCCGTTATTTGGTCACAATTATCAGTATTGCAAAGACCGTGAACTTGCATTAGGCCTCGACCTTAAAGGTGGTATGAACGTTACCATGCAGGTTTCGTTAAGCGAGCTTATCAGGTCGTTATCAAATGACAATAAGGATGTAACCTTTAACCAGGCTTTACATAACGCTGATGTTGTTGCTAAAACCAGCCCGGATAACTACATCGACATTTTTATGCGTGAGTATAAAAAGCTAAGTCCTAATGGTAAACTGGCTCCAATATTTTCAACTCAGTCAAATCAAAGCAACCTTAAGTTTGATGCCAGCAACAATGACGTTGAAAAATACCTGCGCGATCAGTCAAACACTGCGGTTACACAATCATTCAACATCTTACGTAACCGTATTGATAAATTTGGTGTAACATCTCCTAATATTCAATTACAGGCGGGTAACCGTATACAAATTGAACTTCCTGGTGTATCAGAAGCAAGTAAAGAGCGTGTACGCAAACTGCTACAAGGTTCGGCCAAGCTTGAGTTTTACGCTACATTTGATAACACTGAGGTATTCCAGCTGCTAAATAACATTAACGGTATACTTGCCGCAAAAAATAAAACAGCTAAAAAAGATACTGTTGCAGTAGCCCCTGCAGTAGCGGCTACTGACAGTGCAAAAAAAGGCGGTTCATTACTAAGCAAGGTTAAACAAAACAATGCAAAAGATACTTCTGCATCTGCGTTGAAAAACAAAAACCAGCTTGCAGAAACTATGCCTTTGTTCGCTGTTTTGTCTCCGGCATTTGGTCAGGGTCCAAATGGTCCTCAGGCTTATCCCGGTCCGGTTGTGGGTACTGCCGCAATTAAAGATACAGCCAGAGTTAATGGTTATTTGAAGAGCGCAGAAGTACAGGCCGTATTGCCTAAAAACCTTCGTTTATTATGGGCTTCAAAATCAGGCGATGTTGCTGATAAAAGATTAGCGCTTTACGCAATCAAACTATCAGGTGCTGATAACGGCCCTGTTTTGAGTGGCGAAGCTATCACTGATGCTCGTAGCGATGTTGATCCAAACAGCGGTGGTTACGAAGTAAGCATGGAAATGAACTCTGACGGTGCTAAAACGTGGAGAAGAGTTACTGCCGAAGCAGCAGGCAATCCGGGTGATGAAAATGATAACCGCAGCATTGCAATCGTTCTTGATGATAACGTTGTATCTGCTCCGCGTGTAAGCAATGAAATATCTGGCGGTCGTTCATCTATCAGCGGTAGCTTTACCCAGGATGAAACCAAGGATTTGGCTAACGTTTTAAAAGCTGGTCGTTTACCTGCTCCTGCTCGTATCGTTTCTGAAGACATCGTTGGTCCGTCATTAGGCCAGGAAGCCATCAATGATGGTTTAATGTCATGTGCTGTTGGTTTGGTGATTGTACTTGTGTTTATGGTTCTTTACTATAACAGTGCAGGTGCGGTAGCTGATGCTGCGGTGTTTGTTAACGTATTCTTCCTGATGGGTGTACTAACAAGTATTGGTGCAGTATTAACTCTGCCTGGTATTGCTGGTATAGTGCTCATTCTGGGTATCTCTGTTGATGCCAACGTATTGATTTACGAACGTGTACGTGAAGAGCTTGCACTGGGCAAATCAAAACGCCTTGCTATTGCTGATGGTTACAAGCATGCATTATCGTCAATTCTCGATTCACAAATAAGTAGCTTTTTGACAGGTGTTATCTTATTTATCTTCGGCACCGGTCCTATCCAGGGCTTCGCTACTACATTGATGATAGGTATCGTAACATCATTGTTCTGTTCATTATTAATTACCCGTGTAATTTTTGAATGGATGCTGGACAAAAATATGGATATCAAATTCTCAAATCCATGGAGTTCTAAGCTGTTTAAAAATGCAAACTTTGCATTCGTTAAAAATCGCTTCAAATTCTACGCTTTCTCAGCTATATTCATCTTAGCTGGTATCATCTCAATGTTTACCCGTGGCTTTAGTTACGGTGTGGATTTTCAAGGTGGCCGCAGTTATGTAGTACGTTTTGAACAAGCCGCTACTACTGAAACTGTACGTGAGGGAATTGAAAAAACTTTAGGTGTTGGTAAATCAGAAGTTAAATCTTTTGGTGGCGATAAGCAGGTACGCATCACAACTAATTACATGATTGATGATAACAGTACCGTTGCTGATAACAAGGTAGAAACAACCTTACGTGAAGGATTGTCACAAATCACACCTAAGTACACTATTTTAAGTTCGCAAAAAGTAGGTCCAACCATAGCTAATGACATTAAAACATCAGCTATATGGACGGTTATTTTTGCTATCGTGGCTATATCAGGTTATATTTTAATCCGTTTCCGCAAATGGCAATATAGCCTTGGTGCAATGGTTGCTACAGCACACGATGCTTTGCTGGTGCTATCTTTCTTCTCGTTGTTCAATGGTATTTTACCATTCTCACTTGATATTGACCAGGCTTTCATTGCGGCTATACTTACCGTTATAGGTTACTCAATTAACGATACCGTGGTTGTATTTGACCGTATACGTGAGTTCTTAAACCATACACACGCTAAAACTGATGATACTGCACTAGTGGTAAACCAGGCAATTAACAGTACTTTAAGCCGTACAATAATTACTGCATTAACAGTAGTGTTTGTTTTAATAGTATTGTTTATCTTTGGGGGCGATGTAATCCGCGGATTCTCGTTTGCCTTATTAGTGGGTGTGTGCTTCGGTACCTACTCATCTATCTGCGTTGCAACCCCGGTGATGCTCGATTTTGGTAAGAAGCTTAACGCATAAAACTTTCGAAATACGAATTTTTAAAAAGGCTTCAAAGAACATTTGAAGCCTTTTTTGTTAATACTACATTACATCGGCCCTATATAAAAACTGTTACTATAAACAAACATGGATTCAAAACAAAACACAAAATTTCCGCTCGTTGTAATTGTTGGCGGCGGATTTGGCGGTGTTGAACTGGCAAGCCGGCTTGCGAAAGAACCGGTTGAAATTCTTCTTCTTGACAAGCACAACTATCATTCTTTCCCACCGCTGCTTTATCAGGTAGCAACCGGTAGTTTGGAGTGTGAGTCAATCGCTTTCTCACTTCGTAAAAATTTTGAAGGTCAAAAAAACCTTCGTTTCAGGGTAGCTGAAGTTACAGGAGTAAATACCGAACAAAATTATATTGAAACTACCATCGGTGAAATAGCCTATGACTACCTGGTTATGGCTACCGGATCAACTACCAACTTTTTTGGTAATAAAGACATTGAGCATTATGCAATGCCAATGAAAACCATTCCGGAGGCCTTAAACCTTCGTTACATGTTTTTGCAAAACCTTGAGCAGGCTGTAATTGCTAAAACTAAAGAAGAGCGCGATCCTTATTTAACCTTTGTTATGGTTGGTGCCGGTCCTACCGGTGTAGAACTTGCAGGCTCATTTGCCGAGCTGCGCAACCACGTGCTTTCAAAAGATTACCCTGAGCTTAAAAAGGAGGATATGAAGGTTTACCTGGTAGACTTCTTGCCTCGTGTGCTTGGACCAATGTCTGAGCAGGCTTCAAATAAAGCAAAAGAGGCATTACTAGGTATGGGCGTTGAAGTGCTATTAAACGTTAAAGTACAGAGCTACGACGGCAACGAATTAAAGTTTGAAGACGGCCGCGTTATTCGCACTAAGAACGTTGTATGGTCGGCAGGTGTTATGGGTATTGTTCCAAACGGCTTTGCTAAAGAAAATATTGTTAGAGGTAACCGTATTAAAACTGATGAAATCAATCGGGTTGTAGGTACCAATAACGTGTTTGCAATTGGCGACGTTGGCGCTATCATTACCGAAGCTACACCAAACGGCTATCCGGGCGTTGCGCAGGTTGCTATACAGCAAGGAAAAAAACTAGCTGAAAATATTGCTCACTTGGTTAAAGGCGAACCTACTGAACCATTCAAGTACAAAGATCTTGGCTCGATGGCAACTATTGGCCGTAATAAAGCCGTTGCCGATTTGGGTAAAATTAAACTAAGCGGATTTATTGCGTGGCTGATATGGATGTTTATTCACCTTATATCGTTATTAGGCTTCCGTAATAAAGTGGTGACATTCATTAACTGGTTAGGTAGCTACATGACTTACAACGGCGGTACACGCTTAATTATCCGTCGTTATGTACGTGAAGCTCTACCCGAGGCTGATGAAGCTGTACAGCTTCCTAAAACAGACTGATCTGTTATATAAATAACCGAAAGGGCAAAGGCCGAGGATACATCCTTAACCTTTGCCCTTTTTTATTGCAGGCAGGTGCACATGCAGAATCTAAAGCTTATGCCAATCACTTTACCGGTTCAAGAACCATTTTATAGTGTTGTATCCCCGCCTCCTCAAACATAGGTCCTGTTTCTTTAAAGCCAAACTTTTTGTAAAGAGGTGTTGCCTGTACCTGAGCGTGCAGATAAATGTATTGCGCATCTTCAGGTAAATCATTTAATACTGCCTTTACAAGAGCCTGCCCTACGCCTTGTCCTCGATTTTCTTTTAATACGGCAAAACGTTCCAGCTTGTAGCCTTTATCAGTTTTACGCCAGCGTGATGCGCCTGCCGGTTGTCCGTCGACCTCGGCCAAAAAGTGTGTTGACTCATCTTCAAATTCCCACTCCAGTTCGGGCGGGCAATTTTGCTCATCAACAAACACAACACGTCTTACTGCAAACACTTTGTCTAACTCTGCCTTCTCACTAACCTTTTTTACGTTTACTATTGTACTCATTTATTTTTTGGGTAGTATTTTTAATTTTTTCGCTTTTAGTTTCGTGGTTGAACTCTGCCGCATCAATAGTATGCGTACAACCTAAATTATCTTCTGTTTTAGCAAGCTGCGCAAGGCGCACATAGTAATTATGTATTTGTTCCAGCTCTCTCTCACTTAAGTCTTCAATGTTCACCATACGG
This sequence comes from uncultured Mucilaginibacter sp., assembly GCF_913773635.1. Lineage (GTDB taxonomy): Bacteria > Bacteroidota > Bacteroidia > Sphingobacteriales > Sphingobacteriaceae > Mucilaginibacter. The sequence goes on along the minus strand of NZ_CAJYGQ010000006.1, from coordinate 361,040 downwards.
TTACTTGCACCCTCCATTGCAGCAATAAGTTCATTTAGTTTCAGATGCAATGCACGCGAGTCTTTGTTTTGGGCTTTTTGTATTAAAAACACCATTAAAAATGTAATAATGGTAGTGCCCGTATTAATTACAAGCTGCCACGTTTCAGAATAATGAAAAAGCGGACCGCTGGCGCCCCATACTACAACAACTAAAGCAGCCAACACAAACGCTGCCGAACTGCCGGTTGCCGCGGTGGCCCAATTAGCAAAACGCTCAAATATTCCGCTTTTTTTCTTTGCCATAACTTAAATAGTTAAAAAGTAATTATAACAAAAAACGCCGATACCAAGATGGTAACGGCGTTTACCTTTTGTAAAAAATTTGATTACAATTTGCTGTTTACGTCCAAGCAATTTAAATCGGCAAACGCCTGAGTTAAACGTTGTACAAAGGTTTCTTCACCTTTACGTAACCATACACGCGGGTCGTAATATTTTTTGTTTGGAGAATCTTCACCATCAGGGCTACCAATTTGTGATTGCAGGTAACCTTCTTTTGCTTTGTAATAATCTTTAATACCTTCCCAGAAAGCCCACTGCATATCCGTATCGATATTCATTTTGATGGCACCGTAAGATATTGCCTCACGAATTTCTTCCTGGCTTGAACCAGAGCCGCCGTGGAATACAAAGTTGATTGGTTTCTCAGCAGCTATGTTGTGCTTTTGTTTAAGGAACTCTTGTGAATTATGTAATATAACCGGCTGTAATTTAACGTTACCCGGTTTGTATACACCATGTACGTTGCCGAACGCTGCAGCAACAGTAAAACGATGACTTACTGCTGAAAGATGCTCATAGGCATAAGCAACCTCTTCAGGTTGTGTATATAAACGCGCGCTGTCAACATCAGTGTTATCTACACCATCTTCTTCACCACCGGTTACACCTAACTCAATTTCAATGGTCATATTCATTTTAGCCATGCGCTCAAGGTATTGAGCTGAAACCTCAATGTTTTCCTCAATAGGCTCCTCTGAAAGGTCAAGCATATGCGATGAAAACAATGGTTTGCCTGTTTCGGCAAAATGTTTCTCACCGTGCTCTAATAAACCGTCAATCCAAGGCAGTAATTTTTTTGCAGCATGGTCGGTGTGTAATATAACGGCAACACCGTAATGTTCGGCCAGTAAATGAACGTGTTTAGCTGCTGATACGGCACCTAATATACAGGCTTGCAGTTTAGAGTTATCTAATGATTTACCAGCGTAAAATTGCGCTCCACCGTTTGATAACTGGATAATTACCGGTGAGTTAACAGACTTGGCAGTTTCCATAACAGCGTTGATAGAATTGGTTCCTATCACGTTAACTGCAGGTAAAGCAAACTGATGTTTCTTTGCTGCTTCAAATAACTCCTGCACCTGATCACCGTGCAAAACGCCTTTATAATTTTTTAAATCCATAGTTGTTGGTTGGTTTACAGCACGAATGTATAAATTTTATGCATTTTTCAGCCAAATGTTGCGTTAATTTGATATAATTTGTTTAATTGTTAATATTTGAATAACAAACGTAATTTGTTACTAACAGTTTAAATAAGATAATTTTCGTTTCTTTGCACCTTTAATTATCATTGATGGAATTACCAATGGCGTGGTTTAAAAGAGAATCAAAGGGTATTACTACCTCTACCGAAGATAAAAAAGAAGCTCCGGACGGTGTTTGGAATAAGTGTCCAAACTGTAAACGCCCGTTACACTATACAGAACAAGTTGAAAATCAATACGTTTGCCATTACTGCGGTTATCACTTACGCATAGGCTCAAAAGAGTATTTTTCTGTACTTTTTGATAATAACGAATTCACTGAATTGTTCAGCAACCTGCGCTCTGGTGACCCACTTGAGTTTGTTGACACAAAAAAATACAGCGACCGCCTTAAAGAAACACAGGCTAAAACCGGTTTAAAAGATGCCATTCGTGCAGCTCACGGCAAGGTTGACGGACAACCGTTGATGGTGGCCTGTATGGACTTCAATTTTATCGGCGGTTCAATGGGATCAGTTGTGGGTGAAAAAATTGCTCGATCAATTGATTATAGCATTCAAAATAAAGTTCCTTTTTTAATGATCTCAAAATCGGGTGGTGCCCGTATGATGGAGGCTGCATTTTCATTAATGCAAATGGCCAAGACATCTGCTAAACTGGCATTATTAGGCCAGGCAGGTGTACCTTATATATCTTTACTTACCGACCCAACCACAGGTGGCGTAACTGCATCATATGCCATGCTGGGCGATATTAATATTGCTGAGCCTGGTGCTTTAATTGGTTTTGCTGGTCCAAGGGTTATCAAAGAAACCATCAAAAAGGATTTGCCTAAAGGATTCCAGACTGCAGAATTTTTGCAGGAAAAAGGCTTCCTTGACTTTATAGTTGATCGTAGGGAGATGAAAGAAAAGTTAGCATCGTTCCTTAAAATGATGGCAAATTAATTATAGAATAAAACTTAACAAAAAAGCCCTGCTAAGCAGGGCTTTTTTGTTGTTTGTGAGTTTGTCCATCCCTTAGTCTACCCCATATAATTCTATATCAAAAAAAACACCCGTAAAATATACGGGTGTTTTTTTTATGGTTATGTACTGTTTAAACGTATTCAAATTTGTAACCAACTCCCTTAACAGTTGATACATAATTTTCGCCAAGCTTTTCACGCAATTTACGGATGTGAACATCAATAGTGCGGTTAGTTACTACAACAGAATCTTCCCATATATTTTTAAGGATAACCTCACGTGTGTAAACCTTACCAGGTTTTGATGCTAACAAGTAAAGTAACTCAAACTCCTTTTTTGCTAAAACAACTTTGCTGCCGTTTTGATAAACCAGGTAACTTTCACGGTCAATTACCAAATCGCCTACTTCTAACTTGTTATCTGACACTTCTTCGGTACCGGCATTACGGCGTAATATTGCATTTATGCGGCTCACCAAAGCACGTGGTTTTATAGGTTTGGCAATGTAGTCATCAGCCCCTACGTTAAAACCGGCTATCTCAGAATATTCTTCACTGCGGGCTGTTAAAAACACCATAAAAGTGTTTTTAAACTCAGGCATGGTACGCATAATGCGACAAGCTTCAATGCCATCCATTTTAGGCATCATAATATCCAGAACAATTAAATCTGGCAATACCTTTTTTGCTTCTGCAACAGCTTCCTGGCCGTTATGGGCTAAATGAACCTGGTATCCTTCTTTTTTTAAGTTGTATTCTATTAACTCTAAAATGTCCGGTTCGTCGTCTACAATTAAAATCTTTTGCTTTGCAGTAGTACTCATCAGAGGGTTGAATTTTGGCATAAAGGTAATACCAAAACAAAAGCAAATAGTTAAACTAATGTTAATAAATTATTAAAGCTTAATATTTGCTTAAAGTTTAGCAAAGGTTTTATTTAAAAATCGTTCAAGGTTTTGTCCGGTTATGTTCTTAGCAATGATATTACCTTCAGTATCAAGTATAAAGTTTGATGGTATTGCCTGTATCTGGTAAGCACGTGCAACCTGTCCGTCCCATTTTTTTAAGTCAGACACTTGTTGCCAGGTAAGCTTATCATCTTGTATGGCGCGTTGCCATGCTTGCTTGTTCTCGTCAAGAGATACGCCTAATATATTAAAGCCTTTGCCTTTATACTGATTATATAATTTAACCACGTTAGGGTTTTCCTGACGACAAGGACCACACCACGATGCCCAGAAATCAATCATCACATATTTACCCTTGTAATCGGCCAGCTTAACGTCTTTTCCGTTTACATCCTTGGCTGTAAATTCCGGAGCTTTATGCCCTACAGATACCGGCTTTACAGCTTCCATTTGCTTAACAAATTGCTGTACAGGAGCATTATCTTTAAACTCATCTTTTAAATCATCAGCGTAGGCCACCAGTTGTTGTTCGTACTTGTTTGGGTCTAAAGACATTGCTGCATAGAAAGCCGCCAACGACTTTTTATTGTCATTTACAAACTTCAATACTTCCTGGCTGTAAGCATCCATATTTTTCTCAAATACGGGCTGATATATTTTTAATAGGGAGTCTTGATTGTTATCTTTTACTTTGCTTTGAAATTCATTTACAAGCTGTGAGTTTTTTGCGCTGTATACATTACTGAATGTGTTGAACTCCTTTATCTTATCTGACTCCTGTGATCCGCTTACCTTGTACTCATGCTTCTCATCGGCCAGGTTGGTTTCAAATTTAATATCATCTCCGTTTTTGGCAATCAAATCAAATAAAGACTGCCCTAAACGCAACTTAAATAAGTTTGCAACGGTAGATTGATTTTTGAATTCGAACTTACCGTCTTTCAATTCAGAAGAATCAATTACGCTTACCTGATTGGTATCTGCTCTTAAGAGGTATACCTTCTTTACGTCAGCCGTGTTACTGATATTTCCTTCTATTTTAAAGCTTTTTTCATCCTTACATGAGTACAAGCCTAACAGAACGGCTAATATGGAGGTTGATACGATGTAGTTTTTCATTTTATTTAGCTTGTAACGCTTTAATAAGTAACTGATTTGCTTTTTGGGGATCGATTTTGCCTTTTGAGCGCTTCATGATTTCGCCCATGAACAAACCTAATACGCCTTTTTTGCCTTTTTGGTATTCAACAACTTTATCGGGGAACTTTGCCAGCGCATCCTGAATGAAGCCTTCAAGCTCGTTACTATCTTCGCTTATAATCAAATTTAGTTCTGTTGCCATTTGCTCGGCAGTTTTGCCTGCGTCTGCAAGCATTGCAGGTAACAATTTGTGCGATGCAACTGTGTTGTTCACTTTGCCATCATCAACCAGTTGAATAATTTCGGCAAGTTTAGATGGCAACAGCGGCAGAGTATCAATAGTTAGGTGATGCTCATTAAGATAAGACTTAACAGCCCCCATCATCCAGTGGGCAGCCGATTTATAGTTCTTGGTATGCTTTACCAGCTCCTCAAAGTAGATAACCAAATCATGATCCGCAGTTATTACTGAGGCATCATAATCACTTAAACCCAATTGATTGATGTATTTATCGTAAAGCTCCTCAGGCAATGCTGGCATTGTTTGCCGTATGGCTTCCAGGTAATCGTCACTTAAAAGCAGTGGCTGCAAATCGGGCTCAGGAAAATAACGGTAATCGTTGGCCATTTCCTTGCTCCTTAAAACAGATGTTTCGCCAGTGTTGGCATCAAAGTTCAGCGTGTTTTGCTCAATGTATCCACCTGCTTCAATAACAGTTACCTGCCTTAAAAATTCATGTTCAATTGCACGTTGAACGTTGCGTATTGAGTTAAGATTCTTTACCTCGCAACGGTTGCCAAGTGTTGTTGTACCCTTTAATCTTACTGATATATTGGCGTCACAGCGCATGCTGCCTTCCTCCATATTACCATCACAAACGCCGAGGTAGCGCACAAGCTTACGCATCTCTGTAAGATATAATCCAGCCTCTTCTGCACTGTGAATATCAGGCTCAGACACAATTTCAAGTAATGGCACTCCGGCCCTGTTCAGGTCAATAAGAGAGTGCGTATCATGATGATCATGCATGCTTTTACCGGCATCCTCTTCCATGTGTATATGGTGTATAGCAATCCTTTTCACGGTGCCGTCTTCACGTTTAACACTTACATAGCCGCCTGTTATAATGGGATGCTGATCCTGACTAATTTGATAACCTTTAGGTAAATCGGCATAGAAGTAATTTTTACGGGCAAAGTTGTTATACTGATTTATTTGGCCATGGCATGCAAAACCAAGTTTAACGGCATACTCTACTGCCTTTTTATTTAAAAAAGGTAGTGTGCCGGGGTGCCCTAACGATACTATGCTTACATGCTCATTGGGACCTGCGCCAAATGCAGCGCTATCGGCCGAGAAAATTTTGCTTTGGGTAGAGAGCTGGGCGTGTACTTCCAAACCTACTACCAGCTCATATTTATGGCTTGCTTCGGTGTTATAATTTATCATTACAATGCATAAGACAGTTGCACTGCCTAACACGGCAAATATATATTTATTCGTTAGTTATAAAGGCAAAAACCGTTTAAAGTTTAAATTGATGAGTTTAGACATGTATAATAAAGTCCTGACGACTTGCTCAATTTATATCGCGTTGCACATAGACGAGTTGATATTTTAAAGCTTGTTGTATAATGTCTAATAGTTTCTAATCTAAAAATAGCTTTAACAACGCTGTTTTAAACAACAAATGCCACCTTAAACAGGTGGCACTTGTTTTTATTGTTTGCTGATGTTAAGCTATTACGCCCTCTTCAATATTCTTTGCCTGATGCGGCCTGCCATTTTTGAATGCTTTACGTGGTGTTAATCCTAAAAGCTCAAACATAGCCATATCTTCATCAAATGCAGGATTTGGCGTGGTCAATAGTTTTTCACCTGCAAAAATTGAACTTGCACCCGCCATAAAGCATAAAGCTTGCTCAACAGTACTCATTTCGGTACGTCCGGCGGACAGGCGTACAACTGTGCGCGGCATTACAATACGTGCCGTTGCTATCATGCGCACCATATCCCAAACCGAAACACGGGGTTGTTCGGCAAGTGGCGTACCTTCAACCGGTACAAGCGCATTCACCGGAACAGACTCCGGGTGTTGAGGCATATTTGATAATGTTTTCAGCATTGATATACGATCTTCTACGGTTTCACCTAAACCTATAATACCACCACTGCAAACCGATATTTTGGCTTTGCGCACATTTTCAATCGTTTTTAAGCGATCATCATACGTACGGGTTGTTATGATACGTTTATAATCATCCTCAGAGGTATCAAGATTGTGGTTATACGCATACAACCCGGCATCAGCCAAACGCTGAGCCTGGCTTTCAGTAAGCATACCAAGTGTACAGCACACTTCCATGTCCAATTCATTAACCGCCTGCACCATTTCAATTACTTTGTCAAAGTCGCGGTTGTCGCGCACTTCGCGCCATGCTGCACCCATACATAAGCGAGATGCACCGCCAGCTTTAGCTTTCTGTGCGGCAGCTACCACTTCTTCTTTGGGCAATATAGCGTGTACATTCACACCAGTTTGGTAGCGGGCAGCCTGCGGACAATAAGCGCAATCTTCAGGACATCCGCCGGTTTTAACCGAAATTAGTGAACTAATTTGTACCTCGGCGTAATCTTTATTCTCGCGGTGAACAGTTGCTGCACGGTAAATTAAATCAAGCAGCGGCGTATGGTATATGTCAGATATTTCTTCTTTAGTCCAGTCGTGTCTCACTTCAGTCATAAGCGTTGAAATTTAAAGTGACAAATTTATAATAAAAGCTTTGTTGCCAACCATAAAGGCAATAAAAATCCTATACAATCGGTAAATGTGGTTATAATAATTGATGATGCCACAGCAGGGTCAATACCTAAACGCTTTAAAAGCATAGGAACCGTAGCCCCTGTAAGAGCCGCTACAATAACATTTCCGGTCATGGCAAAGAATAATACCAGGCCAAGCAAAGGGTTTGCATCATACCACACGGCAACCATGCTTACAATAATGCCGTTAACAGCTCCGTTAGTTAAGCCTACCAAGAACTCCTTACTAACAGTAACGTAAGCCTGCCTGTCGTTAAGATTACTTAACGAGATACGCCTTACCGTTACAGCCAAAGCCTGGGTGGCAGCATTACCGCCCATACCGGCAATAATGGTAATATATGCTTTTATAATGGGTAACTTATCTAACGTATTATCATAAGCCCTTATAACAGATGCAGCCAAAAATGCTGTAGCCAAATTTATAACAAGCCAAGGTAACCGGCTTTTCACAGCATCGCGCCAGCCACCGGCTAACTCTTCATCTTCAGATACACCTGATATTTTTAAAATATCTTCTGTATTTTCTTCCTGTAGTACGTCTATAATGTCATCTACCGTAATGCGGCCAAGCAATTGCATAGTGTCATTCACCACGGGTATACTGGTTAAATTATATTGAGAAATAAGCTTGGCAACTTCTTCCTGGTCAAGATCTGCCTTAACATAAACAAATTCTTTATTTACCAGCTCCTCAACCTTAACCTGTTTTTTTGCTTTGATGATGTCTTTGATAGATAAGATGCCTATAAGTTCATTATGGTCATTAACAGCATAAAGAGTATAAAACTCTTCCATTTCTTCTGATTGCTGTATAATTTCCTCAAGCGCCTCATTCTTGCTGTAGCTGATATTAACTTTGATTAGCTCGGTGTTCATCAAACCACCGGCGGTGTCATCATCATAACTTAACAGCGCACGTATATTACTGGCATCCTCCTGATCTATTTCATCAAGTATCTCCTTTTGTTCTTCTTCGTCAAGCTGCGAAATAAGGTCGGTAGCATCGTCATAGTCAAGTTCTTCAACAATTTCCGAGCGTTTTTCAGGCGTGAGGCTTACCAGTAGTTCGGCAGGATGATGCTCTTCATCCATTTCTGAAATTACACCCGAGGCCTCTACCGTTGGAAGTATGTTGATGATTCTTTCGCGCTCTTCGGGTTCGAGCTTCTCAAAAATGATGGCAATCTCCGAGCTATGATATTGTTGCAGAACCTCTTGTAATGTACTGTCATCACTTTCAAGTGCTGCTTTAACCCGTAACAGGTCCGACTTGTCTATTTCGAACGATTGCATTTACGCCTAAGTTACAAAAAACAAGGCAATAAGGCACAAAAAAGGGCAATGCATTCCACATTGCCCTTTGGTAATAATCACCCGTAAAGGGATATTTTAAATAAGCTTAAGCCACCTTACGTAGTTTGTACGAGGTATTGTCATGATTGATAACCAATTCATTTTGGTTAATTGACTCAATCATGATTTTGCGCTCGCCCATGCGGTCATAATTATGAATAAGAAGGTAAAAAGTCTCTTCGTTTTTTATCATGCGAAACGGAGAAACAATGGTGCCCGCCGGCTGGGTTTCTTTAAAAAATTTAATTTTTAGCAAATGTTTCACAAAATCGAATTCGAACCTACTCTCGTCCTCGAGGTAGATTCCGATTGGTTGCGCGTTCATGATTTTTTATTAGGTTAGATGGATGTAAATGTGTAAACCAAGTTAAGTATTGGTGCGCATATTTGCAATTAAAATTTTCGTTTAAATAAATATTATTTTAATTGCTGTGCAGGTAATCAACTTTAACCTTATTAATACTATGAAAACGTGCAATTGTTTGATTGACCTTCATTTTCCTTACAGCAATCTTATAAATACAACGATTATCTGATTCTTGCTCTATTATAGTTGAACCTTCCTCCTTAATGATTTTCATTACATCGTTCATCTGCAGGTAATCAAACTCAATTTGGTAAACGTCGTTAATCACATTCTCTGCAATACCTGCCGCATTTAGGCCCATCTCGGTAGCAGTTTTATAAGCATTGATTAATCCGGGCACACCCAACAGCTTACCGCCAAAATAACGCACTACCACTACCAGCACATTGGTTACATCTTTTGAAAGCAAAACGTTTAAAATTGGCCTGCCTGCCGTTCCTGATGGTTCACCATCATCATTTATTTTAAATACAGAGCGGTCGGGGCTTAACCGCATTGCCCAACAATGATGATTAGCCTTTGTATGCACAGCCTTAAGCGCACTTACCAAAGGCTTTACATCGGCCTCTGATTTTATAGGGTAAACAAAGGCGATAAATTTGCTACCGCGATCGGCAAAAATGGCCTCGGCCGGTTGTTTAACCGTTAAATAAGTATCATTAAACAGCATGGGCGCAGTTATGAAGAGTAAGCAATTAGTAATATAGCTGTTACGGCAAGACCCACACCAACTTTGTGAAGGGTGCTTAATTTTTCTTTAAAAATTAACAAGCCTATTAATGTTCCGCCAGTTATAACGCCAATATTCATTGCAGTAAAAACGGTTGACGGATCTTTTGCCAGGGCTTGATGAGCTTTGAGATAGAACAGAATATTGCCAAAGTTAAATACGCCAAGTATCCACCCAAAAAATATATGCCTGAATAAAAATCGTTTCTTTTTAAAAGTAATTTGATAAATAGTGCCAAGCACTGAAACTAAAAACGCAGCCACGTAAACTATGAATAGTGAAGCACTGTATGGCGCCGTTTTGGTTTGTGCCATTTGCTTAAACAAAATATCAATTACCCCGAAGCCAAGAAAAACGCCCAGTAAATACAGCCAGGTATTTTTGTTATTTTGCGATACTACGTGCTTTGTTTGCCACGGTATAAGACAAAATATGGCTGCAAATCCGGTTAAAATGCCTATGCCTTTAACTACGGAGAGGCTATCTCCAAAAATTAAAAATGCAGCACCTAATGATATTAGTAAAGACAAGCGCTGAGCTACATCTGTTCGTACAATGCCCGCCCCTTTTATAGCGGCCGCCATTACATAAAATATCAATGGAAGCAATACGCCAAGTAGCAAATAAAGGTTTAGCGGCGGATGGGTTATACTATCGGGCTGTGGCTTCAAAAAAATCCATGTAAGCAATGCCGCAATTGAATAGTTCCAGGTAATAGCCTGAGCAACGTTAATTTGGTAACGACGAGCTAACTTAAGTAAGATAGATACCGTTACGCTGCAGCAAACGCTAAGAAATATATAAAGCATTTAGTGATCTATTGATTGAATATAATTTGTAGGTTATCTTCACCTACCATATCATTACTGACGTGTTTTCCAAAACACTCCGGAGCCTTGATGCCGTTGGTCAGCACAGATTTGCCGGTAAATATACGGGCTTCGTCCCATAAGTTTTCGTTAATAAAACTGTTTAACGTATGCGCTCCGCCCTCAATAATTACCGATTGAATATCCTGCAGGTACAGTTGAAACATAATGTACTGCGGAACAAATCTGTCAAAATCCTCAAGCGCTATGTACTTCACCTTGTTATCAAACTCGGTCTTTATGGCGTTGAAAACAATAGTTTCAACCGTATTGTCAAATAAAAACAACTCTTTATTCAATTCGAGATTACGGTCAATCACCACCCTTTTAGGCGATTTGCCCGGCCATAAACGTGTGTTAAGTTGGGGATTATCTGTCCGTGCTGTATTCTTTCCTACGAGTATTGCATCTTCCTCAGAACGCCATTTGTGCACCAGTTTTTTTGACTCGGCACCGGTTATCCATTGCTGGGTGCCATCGGCCGGAGCAAAGTAGCCATTAGATGTTTGCGCCCATTTGAGTATGATATATGGTCGTTGTTTTTGAACCCGGGTGAAAAATCTCTGGTTTAAATCAATACATTGTTGTTCAAGTACGCCCATAACAACATTAATTCCCGCCTGCTGTAATTTTTCAATACCCTTTCCATCAACCTGGGCAAACGGATCGCGGCAACCGATAACTACATTAGGAATGTGGTGTTTAATAATTAAATCAGCACATGGTGGTGTTTTTCCGTAATGAGCACATGGTTCAAGTGAAACATATATTGTTGATTTACTCAATAATGAACTTGAATTACTAAAGTTTTCAATTACATTATTAATAGCATTTACCTCGGCGTGCGCCTTACCATATTGTTGATGGTAACCTTCGCCTATGATACGGTTATCATGAACAATAACCGCCCCAACTATTGGATTAGGGCTAACTTTTCCGATTCCTAAAGCTGCCAGTTCTAAGCAGCGCTGCATATAAATTTCATGGAAATCCATCGCACAAAAGTAGCTTTTATGTTTATTTGTTGCATGAAAACGGTTAAAGATGCATTTGATGTGTTTAAAGATCAACTCACGCAGTTATATGACGTAACTGAAATAGAGTCTATAGCATCGTTATTAATTGAGGAATTAACTGGACTGAACAGGGCACAGCTTAAAGCTTTTCCTGAAAGGGAGCTAAATGTAGTTCAAAGTGAGCGACTATTAACGCAGCTAGAAAGCATTAAGACAGGAATGCCGGTGCAGTACGTTTTAGGCTACGCTTACTTCTACGGAAATCAATTTAAAGTAAATTCATCGGTGCTTATCCCAAGGCCGGAGACAGAGGAACTTGTTGATTGGGTAATTAAAACAATTGGCAATCAAAGCCATCAAAAAATCCTGGATATTGGCACTGGAAGCGGCTGCATACCTATTTCTTTAAAGTTAATTAATAATGATAATGAGTTACTTGCAATAGATATATCACGTAAGGCTTTAGAAGTGGCTAATGCCAATGCAAAGCTACATAATGCTAGTGTATCATTTATCGAAGCTGATATATTAGATATCAATCCAAGCTTTGAAAGCCCTCACAAATACAATGTAATTATCAGCAATCCGCCTTACGTAACCGCAACAGATAAGCAGCAAATGCATAAAAACGTGTTGGATTTTGAACCGCACAGCGCATTGTTTGTACCTGATTCAGATCCGCTTTTATTTTATATTGCTATTGCGAATTTTGCCGTAATCCATTTGGTTGAAAATGGTTACTTGTTTTTTGAAATAAACGAAAGCTATGGCCCTGATACGGTTGACATGCTCGCAACAAAAGGGTTTATAGATATTGAACTACGTAAAGATCTTGCCGGCAAAGACCGCATGATAAGGGCTGTTTGGCCTGGCTGATTTCACCTTAAAACTTTTACCTGCAGCCATAGTTTTATGATGGTAAGCCACCATTATGAACTGTAATAAATATCTGCTGTTTTTAATTGCTTTAGCTCTTTTTACATCTTGCAGCAACAAAGGGCCTTTAGCAATTTTTAATAAACTAACACCACACGAAGCTTATGCACAACGGCTTAAGGATGCGAAGTTAGATGGCACAGCAATGGGCAGCAAGTGGCTAAAAGCCGCTGATATCAGTTTAAGTAACGCATTAAATATCAAAATTCCGTATAAAGAAACCGGTTACTTTTCGGCCGAAAAGGTTCCATCAACAGCTTTTAGGTTTGATGCGCGCAGGGGCCAAAAGCTACATGTAGTGCTAGAAAAAAAGCCTGCTGAGAGCTTTGACATTTATATGGACATATTACAGCAACAAGCTGACGGTAAAATAAAATGGCTGGCATCGGCAGATACCGTTGGACTGGTGCTTGATTATGAAATAAAGTCGGACGGAAAGTATTTGTTTCGCTTGCAGCCCGAATTATTACGTAGCGGCGAATATACGTTGACTATTACCAGTGGCCCATCACTTGAATTCCCGGTGTCAAATACAGGCAAACCTAATATAGGGAGCTTTTGGGGCGACGGCCGCGACAACGGCGGACGTAAGCACGAAGGAGTAGATATTTTTGCTAAAAAATTAACACCGGCAATTGCAGCAGCCGATGGCTTAGTTACTAACGTTACCGAAAATAATTTGGGTGGTTTAGTAGTATTTATGCGTCCGGCCAATCGCGACTATACTTTGTATTACGCACACCTTGACAAGCAACTAGTACAAAGCGGACAGTCCGTGCGTACAGGCGACACGCTTGGCTTAGTTGGCAATACAGGCAATGCCCGTAACACTCCCTCGCACTTACATTTTGGAATTTACACCGGAGGTGGCGCAATTGATCCGTTTCCGTTTGTGAATCGCAACGTGCAAAACGCAAAGCCTGTGTCAGCCTCCCTTACTCTACTTAACGCTACAGCCCGCACCACAGCTAAAAACACACGGTTGTTTGTTGAACCAGATGATCAATCAGTATCAAGATTAACATTACCTGTAAGCACTGTAGTGAGTGTTGAAGCCGCCACCGGCGGCTGGTACAAAGCTACCCTGCCTGATGGTACAGTTGGCTATATAATCAGTAAAAACGTTACATCGGCATCATCACTTCGTAAACTAACCATCAAACAGCGGGCTGCTTTGTTGGATGCGCCTGACACTGTAAATGCCGCTCGCAAAAGTGTAATTGAAGCCGGCAAGCAAGTTGATGTAAAAGGTTCTTTTGGCAACTATTACCTGGTTAGTGATGACGCTAACACAGGTTGGATTAAAGCGAGATAGCAATAAAAATTTCTCAATTTTCAATTGTATTACTAATTTTAGGTTCAACCGCATCTATGCAACCCGTCACAGTGAATAACCAACTTAAAATTAGCCTAAGCATGAGTATTGAAAACGATTTGGATTCGATTACTCAAATGTTGAACAGCTCATTACTATTCAGTTTCAAAACGATAGGTACTTGGTATAATGAGCATTGCTCAAGGGAGGCCTTGTATTTACAGGATAATTTAATTTTAAATGATCTTGCGGAGCAGTTAGAGCCAAAGTATGGCCCGTATTTTAGTAAGGAAAACTTACTACGGATGTCAGCATTTGCAAAAAGGATGTCCGCAAACCCAAAACTTTTTGATCTTCATTACTTCGTAACCTGGGAACATATTGTACTATTATTGCCTTTTGATGACGACGCGTTATGGTTGTTTTATGTAAGGCTTACCCAGAAGCACCGCTTAACGGTTGAGGAGTTAGCCAGTGCCATTAAATCAAAGCAATATGAAAACGATGAAAATTTTTGGGGTAAAAAAAACCTAAAGCTTGCTTTGCAGAAAAGCTTGAGTCACGGCTCACCCGAAGAAAAATTTTTACCGTTATGGATGATGAAATATCAACGCGACTGGAAGCCGCTGTTTTTACCGTTTAAAAATCCTTTGCTATCATTTTTTGAGCCGTTACTTCGCATTGAGGAATATCCGGTTATAAATTTGGACAATTATCATGATGAAGATTTACTTATTCGCATTACGCATGATATAGATAGTTTGAAAATTCGCCTTAATAGGAGCCTGAATGAAAAACTCAATCTCTTGTTTTGGGAAACAGGAAGAAAACTTACGCCTGCAAGCTTGAGTGAGATTGATCGGGCTGCATCGTTTGAAAAAACTGACGAAAGGTTGATAGTTGTAAAAGAAGTAACCGTAATTGACACCACCGGCCATACACACGATTTTAGTACAACTGTGACTCAACAAGTATATGATGAAGAACAGCAACAAAGGGTAACTAAATATCAATCATTGTTTACAAATTTGTTTAATCAGCAAGAATTCCAGCACATGCAGCTGTTTGGATCTAAGTTCAGCAATATAAAATTGATTGTAGGTTTTTGTCATTTGGTTACCTGGGATCAAATCAAAGAGCTAATACGCCTCGATACAGAAGATGATATGATTGAGCTGGCCTTTGAAGTTGCTCAAGGCAAAATTGGCCACAGCGACTTAAAACGTTTAGTCGACGAACGTCAAAAAAATTCGACGTTTAAAATAAACAGTAAAAGTAAGCACAAGTATAAGACGAACAGTTTTTTCAACGCCAAAACACAAGTGAGCGTTTTTCAGAATGAATATTTCATGCAATTTGTAGCAGTAATGTAAACGCACCCGAATCTTGATATACCTTATTCATCAACATTAACAACTCATAAACTCCCAAATTTTCCCAGGAATCTTGAAAAACTTCATAGCCTGTCTGAGTAAAATTTTTTTCATCTAATTTAAACTAACAATTTTAGCATTACAATTAAATGCTTATTTTTGTTACCCTAATGTACGCCATTGTAGATATTGAGACCACCGGAGGACATGCCAGCGCAAATGGCATAACCGAAATTGCCATATGTATTCATGATGGCCATGAGGTGGTAAAGCGTTATGAAACGCTGGTAAATCCCGGTGTTGATATTCCTGTTTATATACAGGCACTTACCGGGATTACTAACGAAATGGTAAGTACTGCACCGCCGTTTAAACAGGTTGCACATGAAGTTTACGGCTTGCTGCAAGGAAATATTTTTGTAGCACACAACGTTAACTTTGACCATTCGTTTGTAAAGTACCACTTAAACCTTGCCGGTTTTGATTTGCAGTGTAATAAGCTTTGCACAGTGCGGCTTAGTCGCAAAATTTTACCGGGAATGAACTCTTACAGTCTTGGCAAACTGTGTCATCAAATTGGTATAAGCAACTCAGCAAGGCACCGTGCAGCCGGTGATGCCGAAGCAACGGCCGAATTGTTTACTTTGCTACTGAACAGCGATGTACACAATCACATAACCGATGCTTTAAAGCAACGGTCGAAAGAACAGGTTTTGCCACCCAATTTGAACCGCAGGTTTATTGATCAGCTCCCCCCTACGCCCGGCGTTTACTACTTTCATGATAACAAGGGTAAGGTTGTGTATGTGGGCAAAGCCGTGAACATAAAAAAACGTGTAGCCAGTCATTTTGCAGGCAATAATTCCGGAGCACAAAGGCAGGAGTTTATGCGGCATATACATCAAATCAGCTTTCAGGAATGCGGTACCGAACTTATGGCATTGCTTACCGAGGCTGTTGAAATTAAACGGCTGTGGCCCAAGTTTAACCGTTCGCAAAAGCAGCTGGATTTTAATTTTGGTTTATACACTTATGAAGACCAACGCGGTTACCTGCGGCTGGTAGTTGATAAGCGACGTAAATACTCATCGCCGGTGCATACATGCAGCTCATTAATTACCGGCAGGGCCTTACTTGCCAAATTGATTGAGGCTTATGAGCTTTGCCCTAAGCTTTGCATGGTGCAAACTAATACTGATGCATGTACCGGTGTCAACTCGCTCCAATGCGCCTGCACCGGCCATGAAAGCACCGAATTGTATAATCAAAAAATACAAAAGGCAATTGAGGGACTAAAAGAAGCTTTACCAACATTTGCTATACGTGATGAGGGCCGCAAAGATGACGAACATAGCTGTATTTTAATTGAAGATGGTCGGTTATATGGTATGGGCTATATTTCTCATTATATGGAAGCAAGCAACCTGGCGCAGCTTAAAAATTACCTTACCCCATATCCTTCAAATGATTATATGCGTAACATGGTAATTAGCCACGCTGAGCAATATCCATGGAAAAAAGTTGAACTCGCTTCTTAAAAACACCTTTCTTCTTTAAGCTTAAAGTGACCGTAGTTAACTCAAACTTTGGTTTATTAACTTTTTAAACAAAACACAAGCGCAACCGTTATTTATGGGCATTCACTAAATACCTATAAAACATGGATAGTATAAATCAAAATCAGCCCGAAGATAATTTTAAAAACCTACAGGGCGACGAGGCTAAGCAAAAAATTAAAGAACTTGCCGAAAAAGCCGCCAGCTGTTTTTTCTGCTCTAATATCAAAACTGGAGTTCCGTTTTCTACACGCCCTATGGCGGTGCAAAAAATAGATGATGATGGAAATTTTTGGTTTTTAAGTGCTGATGATAGCCATAAAAATGAAGAGTTAAGCCATGATCCGTTTGTGCATTTATTGTTCCAGGGTTCGGCTCACTCAGACTTTTTGAATATTTACGGCATTGCTGAAATAAGTAAAGACAAAGAAAAAATTAAAGAATTGTGGGAGCCGATATTAAAAACCTGGTTTACCGAAGGTGAAGACGACCCACGTATAACCGTTATCAAAGTTGAGCCAACTGAAGGTTACTATTGGGATAACAAACATGGTAACGCTATAGCTTTCATTAAGCAGGCGGCCGGAGCCGTATTAGGAAAAACACTTGACGACTCTATTGAGGGCAAGCTTGATATTGATTAATTAAAAAGCTTATAACAAAAAGGGTGATGTTTGAATAAACATCACCCTTTTTGTTTGTCGTACTTTTTGGTTCTATACCTCGGCCAAATATTTGTGAACAAAGCTTATCGCCATCGATCCTTCACCAACGGCCGACGCTACCCTGTTCATAGCGCCTGCACGTACATCACCGGCTGCAAATATACCCGGACAACTGGTTTCCAGTAAGAACGGATCGCGCTTGAGTTTCCATTGCTTTCCAAAATCATCATACCCTGTCAAGTCGCGCCCGGTTTCAATAAATCCTTTGCTTTTTATAATACCCATTTGAACCCATTCGGTGTAAGGCTTGGCACCTATAAAGATGTATAGTGCGCTGGCCTCAACATCGGTAGTTTCTTTTGTATTGATGTTACTAAGGGCTAATTCCTGTAAGCTATTTTCCCCACGTGCTTCAATCACTTCGGTAAATGGCACAACTTTAATATTCGGTGTATCGGCAATTTGTTCGATAAGATAGGCCGACATGGTTGCCGTTAAATCTTCCCGTCTTATTACGATAAAAACGTTTTTCGCAAATTTAGACAAGTACATTGCAGCTTGCCCGGCCGAATTGCCTCCACCAATAATGTAAACCTGCTTGTCTTTACAGGCCGATGCTTCAGTTACGGCTGCACCATAATAAACACCTGCACCCGTAAATTGATCAATGCCTTTAACTTCCAGCTTACGGTAATCAACACCGGTTGTTATGACAATTGATCTGCTGATGATTTCTGAACCGTTATCCAGAATGATGTATTTGTAGCCGTCGCGCTCCTGAATATCCTGTACGGAGTGAGGTGATAAAAATTCGGCACCTAAACGCCTGGCTTGTGTTATGGCACGGTGCGTTAAGTCAGATCCGCTTAAGCCTGATGGAAAACCGAGGTAGTTCTCGATGCGTGAGCTGGAACCGGCTTGTCCGCCTGGTGCTTTGCGTTCAATTAAAAGGGTACGTAAACCTTCAGATGCTCCGTAAACAGATGCCGCCAGCCCGGCCGGACCAGCACCTATAATTACAACATCGTAAATTTCATTACTCACCTGTGCGCTTATACCTAATTTTTGTGCTATATCTGTTATTGATGGTTTTGACTGAAACGTACCATCTTCATAAATCACAGTCGGCAACTGGTCGTTGCACAGATTATTAGCGTTAAATAATGTTTTTGCTTCCTCGTTGCGCTCAATATCAAGCCATTTATAAGGAATAAGGTTGCTGCCCAGGTAATCTTTAATAATGTGTGACTGCGGCGAAAACTGGAACCCAATTAACTTAATTCCCTTAAATGCAGGTATGTAATGCGTATGCCAATCGTTAAGCAAGTCATTAATTACAGGATACAGTTTCTCTTCAGGCGGATCCCAGGGCTTCATTAAGTAGTAATCAAGCTGTACATCGTTAATGGCCTTTATAGCTGCGTCGGTGTCTGAATATGCCGTAAGCAAAACCCTTTTTGCATCCGGATAAATTTTTACAGCCTTTTGCAAGAAATCAACACCGGGCATTTCGGGCATACGCTGGTCACTTATAAATAGCGCAATTACATCGCCGGCATTTTTCATTTCAACAAGGGTTTCTAACGCCTCATTGGCCGATTCGGTTGTCATTATTTTATATTCTTTGCCATACTGCGAACGCAGGTCGCGGTTGAGTGCGCGTAGCACCTGCGAATCATCATCAATAGCAAATATGATAGGGCGGCTCATTACTTTTCTTTTTGGTAAAAATACAAATTCCGTTAAATGTGAAACATCTAAAAGAACGGTTAATGTATTATAAAAGCATGTTTAATTTGATTGTTAAAGTGCGCTTTAGCTATTACGCAGGGTTAATTGGAATGCAAACAATAAACTCTGTTTGGCCCGGTTTGCTATTCACTTTTACCGAACCCTGATGCTGCGTTTTAACAATGCGTTGCACAACTTCTAAACCCATTCCGGTCCCTTTCCCCATTTGTTTAGTGGTAAAAAAAGGATCAAAAACGCGGTTCTTTACATCATCTGGAATGCCCGGGCCATCATCCGTGATAACTATCTCAGCAAATTCACGGTCGCGGCGGGTTTTAATTTTGAGGTTACCTTTGCCGTTAACCTCCATTGCATCAAGTGCATTGTCAATGAGGTTGGTCCACACCTGGTTAAGCTCCCCTACCAGCATTTTAATTTCGGGCAGTTCATCATCATAGTCTTCAGTAACGGTTACGCTGCCTGCCTTAATTTTATGGCCCAACATCTTTAGGGTATTGCGTATACCAACATCAACCCTGGCATACTGCCTATCGGCACCGCGGTCCATGTGGGTGAAGGTTTTAATTGAGGTAATAAGATCGGCAATTCGCTGCGAGGCATGATGAATATCATCAACCATTTTGGCTGACAGCATAATATCGTATATCCATGCAAACACGGGTGATGCAGCCGTAGGTGTCATGCACTGATATATTGGGTCTAAATGCTCAGTTTTAAAACCTTTTTCAACAAAGGTTTGAGCCATATCATAACCGTTTTCAATATCATGATCATCAAACCAATCGGCAATTTCATCTTCCAGATTATTTCTTTCGCGGAGCGTTAGCTTGATGTCACTTTTATTCTCCAGGATGTAAGCAACTTTCTTTTTGATGGTTGCAACTTTGTTTTCATCCAGGTCTACAGCAATTAGCTTGGCAAAAGTTTCGGGCTGGTTTTCCAAATGCTTCATCAGTGATGATGCGTTACGGACAATGGAAGCTGCCGGGTTATTCAATTCGTGCGCTAAACCAGCTGATAGCTTTCCTAATGCCATCATTTTTTCATTTTGTTGTATTAAAGCAGTTGATTCGCGCACGCGATTGCTCATTACACCAACCAGGGCTTGAGTAAGTTCATAATGCTGCTTTATCAAATCCATTATCCGGTCGACCGGCAAGGTCATTACCTGAGTTTCACCAACCGAATCACCAAAATCCATAGATATTTTGCCGCGTGAATATGGCAGATAACCGGTAATTGCCCTGTCACGTACGGTTGCCATTTCGCGCCTAACGCCGCCTTGTGTAAAGTACAACCTTACTTTACCATATATAATAAAATGTGTACCCGTGATGGGCTTGTCGCGCTCAAAAAGGTATTCACCATCATTTAAAATATAATGGCGGCTGTTATCAATAAGCCATTGCAATTGATGGTCGGGTACCTGATTGAGCACCTCAGTACCTTTAAGCCACTCGGGAGTTATTTGAAGCATAAAAACGCGGTATGTTGAAAGTAGAAATGCCTGCAGTATATGGCAGTCATTTCGCTCAACAATATACCACGATAAACTATATGCTCCAAACCTATATAAGGATGTCAAACGTTTCAATGCTCTGGAATGTGTATCCAATACCAATACAACGCAAAGATTTAAGCGAATACTTAGTCAAATAAACATACCGGCTGAAAACTTGTTAAGCATATCGGTTTGATTAGCGTTCCGTTTACACTCATGCGGCCTTTTAATCAAGCTCCTTTCAAATGTAATACATTAACAAGCATGAATTTAAACGGTAAAAACTACTTTATTGCGGGCGCTACGTCGGCTATAGCCACTACACTAATTAACACGCTTAGTGAGCATGGCGCTAATATTTACGCAATTGCCAGAAAGACATCTGATGGCTGGCCTGAAGGGGTAAATTTTCTGGAGGCAGATGTAACTCAAAGCCTTGACGGAATTGCCGGATTTCTACCTCAGCAATTACACGGCTTTGTATACTGCGCCGGAAGCATCAACCTTAAACCGTTTAGCCGCTTAAGTGGCGATGATTTCTTAAACGACTTCCGTGTAAATACCTTGGGTGCGATTAATTTGACACGCGATGCACTGCCGGCTCTGAAATCCGCCGCGGGTGCTTCAGTTGTGTTTGTGAGCTCGGTTGCAGCAAATACCGGTATGCCCTTTCATACTAGTATATCAACAGCCAAAGCAGGTCTTGAAGGTTTTGCAGTAGCGCTGGCTGCCGAAGTAGCTGCACAGCAAATACGTGTTAACGTTGTTGCTCCTTCACTTACAGATACGCCACTAGCAGCCAACTTATTAAGCACTAACGAGAAAAAAGAAGCATCGGCTAAAAGACACCCACTTGGAAGATACGGCACCCCTAATGACATTAGCAGTGCTATTGAATTCTTGCTGTCAGATAACTCTGGTTGGGTAACTGGGCAGGTTTTGGCAGTTGACGGTGGTATGGGCGCGCTTAAAACGTTTTGATATGAAGGTTATAAAGGCGCACGAAATTGACGGTATGGAGAAGGCTTACCGTACAGCATTAATGAATAGCATTACGGGTTACAAACCACTAAACTTATTGGGTACAGTAGACCGTGACAATCATACAAATCTTTGCATTGTAAGTTCTGTATTCCATATGGGTTCCAACCCTCCGCTTTTAGGCATGGTGATTCGTCCTGAACGGCCGCACAATGACACTTTAAAGAACATCAAGATGACGGGCGAGTATACCCTTAGCAATGTAATGTGCGATTTTTACAAGCAGGCGCATCAAACCAGTGCGAGCTATGAATCTGGTGTATCAGAGTTTAATAAGTGCGGCTTTGATAAGTACTATCAAGAAGGCTTTAAATCGCCCTTTGTAAGGCAATCGTCACTTAAAATTGGTTTGAGATTACAGGAAATGATTGACGTTAAGCTAAATGGTACCACTATAGTTATAGGACGAATTGAGCTCATAATTGCCAATGATGATGTTATACAAGCTAACGGCGATGTTGATCATATTACTGCCGGCAGCGCAGCCGGTTCTGGCCTTGACGCCTACTTTAAAACTGTGCTGTTAGACAAGCTTGCCTATGCAAAACCAGAGCGCACGACTGAGAGTATCCTTTAACAAAGATTTGACCAGGTTATATCTATTTAATTTGCTTCATCCCAAATGATAGTGTATTGTACGTTAATATAATAACACATAGGTGTAATATAGTTAAATCACTGATGCAGTTGATGCCTTTAAGCGTTCAAAATCCTAACTTTGAAGTCAATGGTTTCAACGGAAGAAAACTTTGCAAATTTATTGCGCAATCACCATTTGAAAGTTACAAACGCCAGGCTGGAAGTTCTGGCAGTAATTGCCGGTTATGGTGCTGCCGTGTCGCAGCCTGTTTTGGAAAAACTGATAGGCACCGGCATTGATAGAGTAACGCTTTACCGCATATTAAATACCTTTGAAGAAAAAGGAATATTACACAAGGTAATTGACTTAAATGGTACGGCTAACTACGCTATGTGCTCAACCGCTTGTACCGAACACCAACATCATGATGAGCATATACATTTTAACTGCACCAACTGTCACAAAGTATACTGCATGCATAGTTACATATTACCCAATGTAGATGCACCGGAAGGGTTCAATATACAAAGCTTAAATCTTTCAGTAAACGGCATTTGCAAGAACTGTAATAACGAATAATAGACAACATCAAAGTTGCCATATAAATAAAACGTCCTGCTTAATTTAAGCAGGACGTTTTATTTAAAGAGGTGATTAATTAGTTAACACCTATAACGGTTACATTGTCTAAACGCATACCAAGGTTGTTGCTTGCGCCACCTATAAATTCAATTGTATTATTGTCTTTAACGGCGATGTTGCTTAATTCAACAGTTACAAATTTATTGTTATCAGCATTAGTCAACTGACGGCTTGGAACAGTAACAGCATTACCGTTAACCTTAACTGCTATTACATTCACATCGCTTACAGAGCTTGATGATGAAGCGTTAGGAGCTAAATCATACTTCAATTTAATTTTCGTAAAACCACTTATTTTAACACCATCTATTTTGAGCACAGCGTCTTTTGCAGCAGGCAGCCAAATGTGTCTGTCGCCAGGCAGTGTACTGATTGTGCGCAGGTCTGCAGCAGCAAATGGATCGCTGAAGGTCCAGCTCGTGTTTTTCCATTCGGTGTAAGCAGCAATCTTAGGGCGTGCCGTTGATGCAATGTCGCCAGTACCAAAGTTCTCAGTGTATAAAACGGTTTCAGTACCTGGTTGTGGATTAGTAACGGGGTCTTGACCAACAGTGTATGAACCGCCAGGTACAGTAGTCCAGTTAGTTATTGAAGCCGATAATGCTACAGCTACAGGATTAGGGTTTGTAGAAGTTTCATTTTTCAATTCAATTTCGTAAGTATATTTCTTACCTGCTTCAAACTTGGTTGCTGCAGGTAGCGTTAATTTAAATTGACCAGCAGGAAGACTGAAGATTACAACTTTACCGCTTGCATCAACCAATGGAAGCACAATAGCCTCAGCCAATACCGTTGCATTTTGTGCTGTAGTTTTAGCGCTTATATCGGCAGTTGCCGATTGGTTTGCTAAAGTGCCGGTAGCTAAATCGAAATCAGCTTTGGTGTTTTGTCCGCCTAAACTTACTGTTAAACCATTTAAATCAGCTACGCCTGCACCATTTTTAACCGTAAATTCAATTTTTGACAATTGATGTGTAAATACAAGATTTGCAGTTGTGCTTGTTTTGCTTAGTCCGGTTGCGTTGGCTGAATATAAAAGATCGATAGCACTTTGATTATTTTGTACAGCTACGTCAACCGGATAGTTAGTTCCTGTTAACGAGGTTTTGTAAGGGTAATATGCAATAAAGTCTACTGCGCCATTTTCAGGATAATAAATGGTTTGATCTGTAGCTGAAGCAGCAAAAGCGCCATCACCATTGGTTGCATATGATTTATTTGCAGCCAAAATATTGCTTAAACCTGTGCCTGTTTTCATGTAAACGCCAATGGCATCGTTAGCCTCCCACTTATCGCCCACAGCTTTAGTTTTAATCTGGCCGTTTATTGATGACGTGAATTTAACGGCGCTTAACGCTCTAGGGTCAGTAACCTCAGGCTTGTTGTTCTTGTCTTTCTTACAAGAGCTACCTAATACAAGCAGCGACATTGATGTAGCTACAAGGATGTTTTGAATTTTCATTATTTGTTTGTTGTAGAGTTTTAATTCCAAATGGTATTATCAATAGTAGTTTTATTAGCTGCGGTCAGCTTAGGAAAAAATGTAAAGCCGGTTTCCTTTTCCAAATCGCTTACATTTATGCGGTAGTTATTATACGTTACACCGGTTGGCATTACCTGGTTGTTGATTTTAAAGCCAATAGTGTAGTAAGCATCACCTTTTTTTAGTGCCAGCGCTTTGTAGTAATATTTTGGAATGGCTGAGCCTTTTATATAAGTTATTGTGGCGTCACTTGCAGTTTTTATTGCTGCACCGGTAACAACGTACATAGTATCACCTTTTGCCATCCAGCTTCTTACCTGCTGCTCAAGATTGTTCCATATTCCCTGGTTCATTGATGATACCTGCGCAGTCATGTTGCTGTAGTAAAAGGTTGTTTGGTTTAGTTCCCTTGTCGACGTGCGGTCGCCGCTTGGTATTTGGTGTCCCCTATCATAACCGTTACCAAAAGAGCTGCTTAAATCAACCTGTGAATTTTGAGGAATTGAGGGGTCAAATTGCCAGGCATCGGTACGGCCTGAGCCGCCAACGTAAGATGAGTGCAATGGATATGCCACCCAATAAGCCATTTTATAACGTTTATCATACAGCATGGCGTAATTTCTTACCTTATCGTTATTTGGTGATTTATGGAATACGTACATCATGTTATCATCCGTTGTAATAACCGGCGTTTCCATATAACCTGAAATTGATGGCGGATTGGTTGTAATTACCTCCTTGTTCAATGAATACGTTCCAGACGGTACATCTATCCAATTGGTAATAGTTGCATTAAGCGTAGCCGCGATGCCGCTATTACCACCCTCACCCACTAATTCAATTTCGTAGTTGTATTTTTTTCCCTGCTCAAACTTTGTTCCGGCTGGCATTGTCCAGCTGTAGCTTTTTGACCCAATGATGAATACCACCTTAGCAGGGTTTTCATCAGTAGTTGGTAGCAATACCGCTTCGGCTACGGTTAAATTGTTGCGTACGCTGGTTTTCGCTTGTATGTCGGCAACGTTGGCTTGTCCACTTATTGCACCGGTTGCCAAATCAAAATTGGCAGCCGTTTTTAAACCGTTTATATTTACTTTGATATTCTCTAAACTGGGTACGCCTACGCCATTTTTCACAACCATTTCAATTTTAGAAAGCTGATGCGTAAATGTTAGTTGAGCGTTGGTGCTCACCTTATTTAACCCTGTAGCATTGTTGGCGTACATCAGGTCAATTGCTCCCTGGCTAGTTTGATTAGCAACATCAACCGGGTACATGTTACCGTTTAAGTTTTGTTTGTAAGGATAATAAGCAATGAAATCAACATTACTGCCATTTTCAGGATAGTACAAGGTCTGATCTGCAGATGATGCATTAAAATTGCCGTTACCAGCGGTGGTATATGACTTGTTTGCCGACAGGATATTGCTTAAACCATTACCGGTTTTCATGTAAACACCAATGGCATCGTTAGTTTCCCAGGTATCATTAACGGCTTTGGTTCGTATTTGACCACTAATAATTGATGAGAATTTAACTTCGGTGCTTGCGGTAGGAATATCCATGTTAGGCCTGTCTTTACGACAAGCAATTACAAAAAGAATGAGCACCGCGAGGGCAGAGATTCGTAGAAATTTTGAACGCATATATATTAATTAGAATAATTCAATTGAGTGTTATAGCTTTATTTTGAGTGTCTAACTCACATGTTTATTTTTATGAAAACAAATAATATTTTAAGTAGGACTGCAAAGTAACAGTACAAATATAGGCTAACTGTTAACGGTTCAATAAATATTTGTTAAGCCCTAAAAGCCACATAGCGTATTAGAGAGGGCTGTTTCCGGTTAAAGAAGTTCAGCCAAATGAAGCTGTTTAACTATACAACTGAAGATCAACGAGTGAAATACGCACTTACTACATTTAATAATTTGATAACATTTAAATTTTAAACAAAACTTAATTTTGCTGATTAAAATCTTAAAGTGGTCAATTCTTTTAAATTAATAGCAGGTACTATACGGACCTTTCGGACCTGTTTACTTGTTGCTATATTTTTTAGCTGCAAAAAGAATGATGAAACCGTTCAATCAACCATAAGTAACAAGACAGTACTTGTTTACATGGAAGCTAACAACAACCTGAAGTATGATGCTTTAAATAGCATCAATATGATGGAGCGTGGTGCGGCGACCCTAAATGGTAATCTGCTGGTATACATTAAAACTGAAAGCGCAACATCTTACCTGCTAAAAATAAAGTTTGACAACGATGGCAATAGAATTGTAAGTGATACGATAAAGGTTTTTACAGGTGATAAGCCATCTGACCCGAGCCGGCTTAAAGCTGTCATTGAATATACGCAAAGTCAATATCCTGCCCAAAGTTATGGACTGGTACTATGGTCGCATGCAACATCATGGGCACCTGCAAACAACAAAGTAAGTGTGAGGTCGTTTGGAAGTGATAACGGCACTGAAATGGATATTAAGGCACTTAAGAACGCCTTACCAAACAACTTCGAGTATATAATTTTTGATGCATGTTCGATGGGTTCTGTTGAGGTGTTGTATGAATTTAAAGATAAAGCCAAGTACCTCATAGCCTCGCCCACCGAAACACTGGCAGAGAGTTATCCGTACCAAACAATTACCCCATTATTATTTAATTCTGCAGAACAGCTTTCAACGTTGGCAAAAGCTTATTTTGACTATTACAATTCTTATACAGATGAAAGAAGATCGGCAAGTGTAGTGTTAGTAAAGAGCAGTGAACTGGAAACCTTGGCCGCGCAGGCAAATAAATTATTTAAAAACTACAAAAAAAGTGGCGATAGGTTGATATCTTCAGGTGTTCAACGACTGGATTACACGTCGGGATTTCCGGTTCCAAATTATGATTTTACCGATTTTCTAGATCATAACTTCAGCACTAATCAACTTGATGAGATAAAGGGACAACTTAACAAAACTGTACTTTATAAATCTGCAACGCCTGAGTTTCTCGGTACAAATATTCAAAAGTTTTCAGGACTAAGCTGCTATATTCCTTTTCCGGGTGACGTTAACTTTAATTATTACCAACAGCTGAGCTGGTATACAGCCAGTGGTATGCCGGTTCTGTTTGGCAATTAAAATTAATTTGCCTTAAACACAAAACGCCATGTTAATACATGGCGTTTTGTGTTTAAAATTCAACTTCGCTATTTCGGTTGATCTAGTATGGGTCTCTCAACCATTTTGAGCTTTTGTTTGCCCGGCTTGGTTAATTCAAGCACCGTAACGTTGTTTGAGCCTTTTTTAAGCCACTCTTGCGGAACATATACGGTTTGTTGCGGACCTATAGACCAATACTTGCCCAAGTTATGGCCGTTTA
Organism: uncultured Mucilaginibacter sp.; assembly: GCF_913773635.1. Classification (GTDB taxonomy): domain Bacteria; phylum Bacteroidota; class Bacteroidia; order Sphingobacteriales; family Sphingobacteriaceae; genus Mucilaginibacter. Next base: position 333,113 of record NZ_CAJYGQ010000006.1, on the reverse strand, counting down.
TCCAAACCATACCCTTACCCCACGCTGTCATATCTAAATAGGTATCTCCAACTTTATTCAGTGTAAAGCTACCCTTAAGTATAACAGGCTCGGTAGCGCCTGGCTTACGCTTTGAGGTTTTTAATGCAGCATCCTTATGGAAAGGCATACTGTACATCTTCCAGTTCTGTACTATTTTACTATCAAGGGTAACCAGTTCGGTTATACCCTTTTTGTTTTTTAACAAATACGGACCAAAATTTATACGGCCCATGTTCTCAATTAAAATATCCAACTGCACATTTCCTTTGGGTAGCTGAATATGCATGCTATCCTGGTTTAAGCGCCTATCGAGTGTTCCCACACGCTTACCGTTAATGTAAACAAGCCCGTAATCACGTAAATCTTTAATCTTCAACATTGCATCCCTTCCACCTTTAACAATTGTACGGTACAGTACAAAACCGTAAGCTTGATTCAAGTCTTCAAAGCTCATTGGCATTTTTGATGTTTTTGGAGCACCAACAATGTCAAACAAACTAACCAATTGTGTAAGTTTTATTGGAGGAACCGTAATAGTTGGCTTTTTTGCCGGCACGGCAGGCAACTGCTGTCCTTGTGGAAGATGTTTTGCAATCACATTTCTAAACTGCATAAATTTGTCTGTAGCATTACCGGCCTCATCAAGCGGCGCATCATAGTCATAGCTGCTTATTTGCGGCTCATACGGGCTTTTATCATTATAGTTGGCACCATTCATGAAAGCCCTTGTTGTACCTCCATGAAACATATACATGTTAATTGATATGCCCGCTCCTAAAACAGAATCTAGTTTAGGAACATACTTTTGTGCAGGCACGGTATGGTGCTTGGTTCCCCACCAATCAAACCAGGCCGGGTACCATTCAGCAATGTAATAAGGGCCCTTACCACCATGATTTTCGTTTATTAAACGCTTAACTTTAGCAACATCATCAACGCCGTTTATTGCAGGAAGCAAACCCGGCAGATGACCGTCTTTTATAGCAGCTTCCGGGTCGCAGGTGTAAAGCAGGCAATCAAATCCTGCCGCTTTAAACATAGCTTCGTTTATTTTAAGGTACTCTTTGTCGTTACCGTATGAGCCATATTCATTCTCAATTTGTACCATTAAAATATTGCCACCATGGTTTACTAAAAGAGGCGACAACTGCTTACCAACCTGCATAATGTATTTTCGATACTCATTCAGGTATTGTTTTTCCTTGCTCCTTACTTCAAGCCCTTTTTCATTTTGCAACCAGTACGGATAGCCGCCAAATTCCCACTCAGCACAAACATAAGGGCTGGGGCGAAGTATTACCCAAAGACCTTCTTCTTTAGCAATACGCACAAACTCGGCAATGTTATTATCGCCGGTAAAATCAAATTTGTCTTTTTCAGGTTCATGCACATTCCAAAAAACGTACGTGCCTATTGTGTTTAACCCCATTGCTTTGGCCATTTTCATACGGGCTCTCCAGGCTTCGCGCGGAACACGCGGATAGTGCATTTCACCCGATATCATTTGAAATGGTTTGCCGTCAAGCAAAAATGCAGATTCGCTCAGTGCAAACGTGTGAACATTTTTTTGTGCCTTTAAAACGCAGGGTAAAACGAGTAGAATTAAGAATAGTAATTTAGATATACGCATGTTTGTTATTTTTCCAATAAATAGCTTTGGTTTAATTTATTATCACTTTATACTGATAGTTATAGGTTTGAGCGCAGGAGATGTGATGTCAACAGTGACATTTCCGGTATTTTTTAAAGACTGGATGTAAGCAAGCAAATTGCCGTGCAATGCTTTACGCTTCGCTCCCTTGTAGTTTTCATGGCTACTTGAGCTTCCGCTTTCAAGACCGAGCAGTTTGCCGTTTTCGCTTACCGTAACAGTTATTTCGTTATCGGCGTCATACACCGGAATTCCATTTTTATCAACTACTTTGATTATTAAATGAGATAATCGATTTTCGCTCCCTGCTTTATCTGACTCAACAGAAACCTGCAAGCCGTAAGCACTACCGGAAGATTTTAATACGTATTCGACCTGCTTATTACCATTACTATTACCAATTGCTTTTACTTCTCCCTCCTCAAATGGAATATCCCACCAAATGAAGTTATTACCCTGTTTGGCTTTTTTACCCATTGATTTGCCGTTTACAAACAACTCCGCGTTTTCACAATTGGTAAAGCAGTTTACTCTTACCATATCTCCTGCTTTCCAATTCCAGTTGGGTTCGGCGCGTTTATGGCTCCATATACCTTTATCTTCAGCTTTGGGTACAGTTGTTGTGCCAATGTAAATCATGGGTTTGGTTGCCCAAATACTTTGGCGAAAGTAATACTCGGGTTTTCGGAAACCGGCAAGGTCAAGTAACCCGGCACGGTTGCTGCGCTCGGGCCATCGTCCCGCTTCGCCTAAGTAATCAATTCCGGTCCATAAATATTGCGCAGATATATACTGGTTTGAATCAACGGCATTCCATGCAGAAAGCTGCATACCGTTCTCACTACCATAAATTATTCTTTTCGGGTAAGCTTTATGGTCGTCGGTATAACGGTACTCCTGGTAATTATAACCAACAATGTCAAGGTTGCCAGGATAGTCAGTTGTGTTTGACATTACCACACCTGCCAAAGCAGCGGTAACCGGTCGGCTGGTATCAAATTTTTTAACCGCACCTGCAAGTTGTTTTGACAATGCACTTAAACGACTTACAGGAGGATGATCAGCAAGGAAACCTTTACCGTAAATTTGAGGGTTACGTCCTGTATTTAATACCTCGTGCGTATACGGATCATTTGGATAATCAATTTCATTTCCAATGCTCCACATGACTATTGAAGGCCGGTTAAAGTTACGTAACACCATGTCACGTACATCAACTGATGCCCATTCCTTAAATGCACTATGATAGCCATCATTACTTGGAGTGCCAACGTTCCAACCTTTTACCCACTTATTCTTACCAACTTCCCATTCGTCAAAGGCCTCATCCATTACCAGGAAACCCATTTGATCGCATAAACGGTAAAGGTAATCAGCATGAGGGTTGTGACTCATTCGTATGGAATTGCACCCCGCATCTTTTAACAATTTTAATCTTCTCACCCAAACAGCTTCTGGCACTGCAACGCCAAGAGCACCTGCATCATCATGTACACAAACGCCTTTCAGTTTCAGGTTTTTATCGTTCAGGTAAAAGCCGCTGTCTGCATCAAATCTTATGTTTCTAATACCAACCTTGTCTTTCCATGAGCTAATCACCTTGCCAGCCATTTTAACCTGAACGTTAAGTTGATAAAGGTTTGGATCATTAACCGACCATAGTTGCGGAGATTTCACCTTAAACGACACATTGCTTTTGATACTATCGCGTTTGCTTGTAGAAAGCTTTTGATTTGATGACGCCACAACCTTACCGTTAGCGTCTTTCAAATCTGAAATGATGTTAATAGTAGTGTTTTCCTTTATCTTGTTAACCAATGTAACTTCAACATGGGCCTCTGCAGCTGAACCACTTACCTTAGGGGTAACAAACTTAACGCCCCATTTAGCTATGTACAAAGGATTATTGAGCTTTAAGTAAACATTGCGGTAAATGCCCGAACCTGTGTACCAGCGCGAATCTGCAAACTGGCTGTGATCTGCCTTTACTGTGATGGTATTTTGGGTGCCGTATTTAAGATGTTTGTTTAGTTCGTACTCAAACGGTATAAACCCATTTGGCCTTTTACCAAGCAGCTTGCCGTTAAAGTAAACTTCGCTGTTTTTATAAACACCATCAAAGTAAATTGACACCACCTTTGACTTCCACGTTGAAGGTACCGTAAACGTTTTTTGATACCAACCTATGCCACCTGGCAAGTAACCTGTTGCACTGGCCCATTCATCACTAAATGGCTCCTCAATGCTCCAATCATGCGGAATGCTTACAGTTTTCCAATCAGCTCCATTGGTTTGTGCTATAGCTGTTGGGCCAATATCACCTTTATGGAACATCCAGCCGTCATTAAATAACGTTCCATTTTGATTTTGAGCGTTGGCATTAAACGTAGCTGGCAACGCAAGAGCCATCAATAATAATAACCTTTGATGCTTTTTCATTTGGCAGGAATTTATACGGGTGTATTTTCGAATGACCCGTTATCCATTTAAAAACTAAAGCAGGACCTTTGCGCCCTGCTTTAGCTGCTTAATTATTAATAACCTTCGTTTTGACGAAGCTGATTGTTTGATGCCTGAATTTCGGCACGAGGTATAGGTAACCAATAGTGTTTAGCCTGAAAGCTTCTTCCATCAAGCGCAACTTTTGGAGTAAAAGTGAATCCGGTTGCGGTTTTAGTAACTGTAATACCCATGGCCGGTTTATTCTCTGTTACATCTGCAATTTTCCAACGGCGTACATCGTAAAAACGATGCTCTTCAAACGCAAGCTCAATGCGGCGCTCGTGGCGTATTGCCTCGCGCATTTGATCTTTAGATGCTACGTTTGCAAGTGCAGGCATATTCACACCCTGACGAGACCTGATAGCGTTAACGGCCGTGCGTGCAGAATAGGTAGCGCCGGCAGGAACAACATCCGGTCCGTAAGCTTCATTAGCAGCCTCTGCAAAATTTAACAGTATTTCAGACAAGCGGAAGTATGTCCAGGTTTGGAAACCGGCATTACCCCAAGGGTTTTGGATAGGATACTCTTCGTTAATGAACTTGCGCAGGTAATAACCTGTTTTTGACGTGTTCCAGTTTTCACTTCCATCCCTGCTGTCTCTTCCACCCGGTATAAATGTTTCCACGGCACGGCCACGGTATTGAGCTCCGTTATATAAAATGGTTGCAGCAAATCTTGGGTCGCGGTTTGCGTACGGTGTATTAACATTATAGCCAGATGTAGGATCGGTAATAGCCTTACCGTTGCTCATTTCATAGTCATCAACCAGGTTTTGCAACGGAGAGTTACCAGCCCATCCGCCGTAACCGTTGGGTCCGTTTGCAATTTCTAAATGCACGTGACCAGCCTCGCGGGTGTAATACCTAGCGAAAATTGTTTCTGATGTTTCACTAGCAGTAAACATATTGGCATATCCGCCTGAATATAAGCTATACTTATTTAAGCCAATTACGGCCTGTGCCGCAGTTGCAGCTGCTTCCCATGTTCCGGAAGCATACAACGGACTTGCTGCATAAAGCAACAAACGTGATTTTAATGCCAACACTGCACCCTTAGTTGCGCGGCCCAGAATCCAGCTTCCGTCGTTATTTAAAGGAAGCTTTGCAGCCGCGTCATCTAACTGCGCTACTACGTAATCAATTGATTCTTTAATAGTTGAGCGCTTAAACAACGCAGGATCTTGAAAATCTTCTCCTAATTGTGTAACGCGGTCGCCCATAAGCACTATCCCGCCATAATTACGAATAAGGTCAAAATAACGGAAAGCCCTCACAAATTTCAGCTCGCCCTCTAACCGGGTACGGTGCAAAGCGCTCATTGGCACGTTAGGTAACAAGCTTAGCGCAAAATTGCACTCGCGTATACCTCTGTAACTCCGTCCCCAAAATACATTGGCTATACCTAAATTGTCAGATGATAGCTGTCCGCGCTGGATAAACCACGTATCATCATCGTTATTGTAAATTGATTCATCGGTAAGTGAGCTCCACATGGCGTATTCAAAGCCACGGCCAAAACCCGGGGGTGTACCATCACCCTCTTTATTGGTAAGCTGTGTACCAATGTAACGGTTTGTTACGTATGCTTCAAAAACCGAGCTATCTGACTGTAATGCCGATGTGGCTATACGGTCGGTTGGCTGAATATCTAAGTAATTTTTTTTACAGGCAGAAAAAAGCAGGACGGCACTAACCAATGCACTCCAGTATTTTTTATTGTTGATTTTCATTACGCTTAAAATTTAAGGTTTACACCCAGGTTAAATATTTTTTGCTGCGGATAAAACTGACCGCTTCCGCTATCGCCTTCCGGATCGTAATCTTTAACCTTTGTTATGGTGAATAAGTTAAATGCACTAAAGTAAACTCTTAGGTTTGACACCTTTATTTTTGATAAAAATGCCGCGTCAACGTTGTAGCCAATCTGTATGTTTTTTAAACGTAGGAATGATGCATCATTTAACCAGAAAGTGCTTGCATATTGGCCGCTTATTGAACTTGACGATCTTTCAGTAACTAATGGGAAGGTACCATTCGGTGTATTTGGCCCAAAACGGTTATCAGCCCATGATTTATAGAAGTTACCTATGGTTCCTGACTCAGGCAGTACGTACTGTGCAACCTGGGCCTGACCCGCAATCAATGCCGACAAATCAAAGTTTTTGTAAGCTGCGTTTAATGTAAAGCCGTAAGTAATGCGTGGTACGTTACCATATATGTTTCTTACTCTGTCTCTGTCATCAATAACTCCATCCTGGTTAAAATCTTCCAGTTTTAAATCGCCTACTTTGGTGCCAACAACGTGAGGGTAAGCAGCAAGCTCTTCAGCACTTCTGAAAAGTCCTAAGCTGCGGTACAATAACGGAGTGTTCAATGAATTACCAGTTACAGTTTGATATGGTAACAGGCCCGGCGCATCATCTAAAAATATTCCTGTGCTTTTAGCATAAGTTACGTTACCTGAAAGTCCCCAGGTAAATTCTTTACCTGTATGGTTGTATCCCAATGTAGCTTCAAAACCTTTGCTGTTTACTTTTCCAATATTCTCATCCGGTCGTAATTTATCACCACTGTAAGGATCAACAATACCTGTTACAGCAGGAACTGAACCGCTACGAGGCATCAGAATTTTCTCTCTGTCCTGGTTGAAGTAAATTGCCTCTATGCTGAAGTTTTTAAGAAAAACAGCATTCAAACCTATATCCAATTTCTTGGCAACTTCCCACGTAATGTTAGCATTACCTAATTTTATGAGGTTAAGGTTAGGCTGGATTGACGTTCCGCTCACAAAACCGTTGCGTACAATAGTGAAGTTGTCAAAGTATTGAAACTGTCTAATTTTATCATTACCTAAAGAACCATATGAGGCGCGTATTTTCAAATCATCAAAGAATTTAACATTGTTTGCAAACCAATCCTCTTTTGAAATACGCCATGCACCCGATACTGATGGAAAATATCCCCACCTTTTATCAGAAGGAAAGTTAGAAGTTCCGTCAGCCCTGAATTGTGCTTCAAGCATGTACTTCTCATTGTAGTTATAAGCAATTTTACTAATTACACTTCGGCGGGTAAAATTTGTGCTGTAACCAGAATTTAAAGCATCTGTTGGTAGTGCACCGCCTTGTCCGAGTTCGGGCAAATCAGATGACAGGAAGTTCCTACGGGTTGCATCAAAGTATTCTCTACGGTTTGAACTTTGCTCATAACCCACGAACGCATAAATGTCATGCTTGCCAAACTTACGTGCATAATTCAGCTTAGCATTTGATGTTAGCTGTACATCGTTCATCTGCGATTCGAAAAGCTGCGGACGACCATTGAAGCCACCATACAGCCTTGGCTCATAAACGTTTGTACTCGCAATATAATTGTAAACGTTATATGGTTTTGAGAAGTTCTTAGAGAAGTTAAAAGCACGATCTACCGAAAAGAAACCATCAACAGATAGTCCTTCAACACCCGGAATTAGATAGTTGGCTTTCAATATTCCGTTAAATACATGTATTGGGTTACGGTTTACGCCACCTATATCGGTTACCTGCAAAGCAGGATTCTCGCCTTCAATACCTATGGTTGGCAAACCGTTAGGATAGTAAGGGGCAACAGTTGGGTTGGCACGATATATAGACCTGAAAATACCGCCGCCTCCGGTTGTTGGGTATTGCCTGTCTTCCTGCCTGCCCGATAACAATACACTTACCTTAAAGCGTTTAGTTATGTTGGCATCAATGTTTGAACGGAAGTTGTATTGCTTATACTTGGTAACGCCGTTCTTATAAAGATTATCCTGGTATATAGTACCTAATGATACGTAATACTTAACATCTTCATTACCTCCGTTGACTGATAAGCTTTGCTGATTTTGAAGTGCCACTTTTTTTAGGGTAGCATCTATCCAATCAGTATTCGGGTAGTTCAATGGGTCAGACCCGTTACGGAAGGTTTCAATTTGTGCGGTACTATAACGCTGGTTTAAGCCACCTTGAGCATTGCTGTTATAAAGCATTTCGTTAACCAATTGTGCATAGGTGGCTGCATCTGCCATTTGTGGCAAGCGAGTTGGCTGACTAAAACCCTGATTGAATGTATAGCTGATACTTGGCTTACCGGTTTTACCGCGTTTGGTAGTAACCAAAATCACACCGTTAGCAGCACGGTTACCGTAAATTGCAGCCGAGGCATCTTTTAATACCGAAATACTTTCAATATCATTTGGATCAAGACGTTCAAGACCTCCAATTTGCCCTGGAATGCCATCTACAACTACCAGTACAGAATTGTCGTTAGTGGTAGCTAAACCGCGGATGGTTATGCTTGAGCCATCGTAGCCCGGCTCACCTGAGCGGTTGTTGGCAATAACACCTGAAAAACGACCAGCTAAAGAGTTCGACACGTTTGGCTGCGGACTTTTAACAATTTCAGCACCTTTTACATCAGATACCGATCCTGTTAACGTTGCTCTTTTTTGGCTGTTATAACCCACCACCACCACATCATTCAGTGACTTTGCCGATACCGACATGCGTATATCAATAACCGACCGGTCACCAACTATAACCTCTTGCGGGTCATAACCGGTAAATGTGAATATCAACGTGGCATTCTTGTCTTTCACGTTGATTTTGTACTTACCATTAACATCGGTAATGGTGCCGCTGGTTGTACCTTTTATGGTTACACTGAGGCCCGCAAGGGGCTCCCCTTTTTCGTCAAGCACCCTACCTGATATAGGCGTGTCTTGCTTAACCAATCTTACCGCCGATGATTTATGCGGTGCATTTGTAATGCGCGCATTGGCCGCAAACGGTGTTGTGATCAATAGTCCGGCAATCATGGCTTTGTTAAAAACCGAGGTTACGCCGGAACCATACCATAACGGAGAACAATTAATCCGTAGAAGTTTGTTCATAATTTAATAATGTTTAATTGGTTTGAAATTCTTCAGGAAACGCACACTACTATTGGAGAAATAGTGAGTGCAGTAAGCCGGAAATACAATTGGTTTCGGAGGCTAAATTGACAAAAAAACCGGCATGAGCATGAGTGGTAAACGGTTAAATTTAGGTGGGTAAACAGTTAAAAAACTGCTTATATCTAAAGGTGAAGCAGTTTTTTAACTGTAAATTGTTAGAGCGACTGATGTAAGAACAGCCCGATGAGGACAAAGCGAATTAAGCTCATGAATTGCCTCCCACGAACTTTTTCGTTCCTGAATTGAAATGCAATTAATAAAGTGAGTGTGATTGCGACTTCAAGCAAACGCGAGAAAGTCAAGATGATAAGTAACGGACTTATTTGCCTTTATGGGCCTTAATCATCGCCGGACTAAGATGCAAATTGTTGCTGAAAGGCTTGCGGAACTTTTTAATGTATTGCGAGGGATTCATGTTGAACTGTTTGCAAAATTGTTCCCTGAAGTACCTTGGATCTCGTATACCTACCATGTAGGAAGTTTGCAGTATGGTATGATCTGAATTGATGAAAATCTCAGCGGCCTTACGTAACCGTATAAAACGAATAAAGCTATTGGACGACTGCCCTGATATTGACTTGATTTTATTGTATAGCTTAGAGCGCGACATGCCAATTTCCGCAGCCAATACCTGAATATTAAAGTCAGGGTCTGTTATGTGCTTTTCAACTATACGGATACATGAATTTAAGAAGTCCTTGTATTCAGAAGATATTTTAAGATCACTTGCATTTAGCGTAACCGCATTATAAAAATACTTTTGAAGGTTATTTTTGCTTTTAAGAATGCCCGCTACCCTGGCTTTAAGTATTTCTTTATCAAATGGTTTACTGATGTAATCATCCGCCCCGCCTTCGAGTCCCTTCAATTTAATTTCGGGTGATGAACTAGCCGTTAATAAAATAACAGGAATATGCGATGTAGCTTCGCATTCTTTTACAAGATTACAAAGCTCTATGCCACTCATTCCTTGCATCATTACATCGCTGATGACTATGTCGGGCAGGTACTCGTTAATCATCTCAAATCCATGTTCTCCGTTTGATGCTTCGTAAAGCGTAAATTCAAGCTTGAATATCTGCTTCAAATATTCTCTAACATCATGATTATCATCAATAATTAACAAAGTTTTTGTTTCGGATGTAAGCGGATCATCAAATAAAACCTCATCATTTGCAGCATCAACAACTGCATTAGCGGTAATTTCATCCTCTATCAATTCTTTCAACAAAACAGATTCTGAATTGCCATCATCCTGAATATTTGACAAAAGCGCATATTCAAGGCCTTTTGGAAGTTCGATATTGAAAGTTGTGCCTTCTCCTTCTACACTTTCATAGTTAATCTTACCCCTCATTGCGTTGATAAAGCTTTTAACTAAAAAAAGCCCAATACCAAATCCGCCCTTAAGTGAAGCACCGCTGCTGGTGTCCTGATAGAACTTATTGAATAGCTTATCGCCAATGCCTGGTGATATTCCGCACCCGCTATCTTGAACTCGTATTAAAGCGTTTTCATCGTTATCACTTACCTCAAAGGTTATGATACCACCATCAGGCGTAAATTTAAAAGCATTTGAAAGTAAGTTAAAAAGTGCAATCTCTGTTTTTTCCCTATCAGCGTAAATAGTTAAATGGTCACTTGCGGAGTTGAAATTGTAAGTGATGCTTTTTACCCGTGCCTGGTGAGTAAAACATAAGTAAACTTCTTTACTAAGTGAGACAAGATTAAGCTTTACAATTTTTAAATTATCTATTTCAGCATCAGCCTTTCTAAAAAGCAAGAGCTGATCAACCAAACTTAACAGTCTGCGTGCGTTCCTGTAAACAATGTTTAAATTTGTAGTATCTACATTTTTATCGTCCTTGTAAAGCAATTCTTTTACTGGGTTGATTATCAATGTTAAAGGCGTCCTAAACTCATGCGATATGTTAGTAAAAAAAGAAAGCTTTTTTTCGTTCAGCTTCTTCTCGCTTTCACTTTGTAAGTGAGCAACCTTAACTTCATATTTTAATTTCGCCTGTTTATCACGATATACAATATACCCATACACTACAAAGCCCAAGCCAAAGCAGTATAGCAAATAAGCCCACCAGGTTTGATACCACGGAGGCAAAATAGTGATGCTTATAGTACGCCCTTCTTTATTCCAAACACCATCATTATTAGCAGCAATAACCCTAAAAACATACTTACCCGGATTTAAGTTTGTGTATGTAGCCTTTCGCTGGCTACCTACGTAGTTCCATTTCCTGTCAAATCCTTCCAATTTGTAAGCATAGCTATTTCGCTCGGAGTGAGTATAATTTAAAGCTACAAACGTTATGGAAAACATATTTTGCCTATGTTTTAGTGTAATGTTTGATGCTGAACCAATACCTACCTTAAGCGGTGAATTTACTCCGGGAACTATGGATTTATTGAATATTTGAAAGTCGGTGAAGTAAACGGGTGCAACTTCTTTATTATGTTTTATCCTTGCAGGATCTATGTGTACAATGCCGGTTGTACCTGCAAGATAAATGTCGCCTGTTTGTGACTTGGCAATAACGCTGTTTGCATACACCCCATCTGATTCGTCAAAGTTTTTTACCTGTAAATTATTAGGGTTAAATCTCGATACACCGGTTTCGGTGTTTACCCATAAATTGCCTTGACTATCTTCAATTATATTGATGAATACATTGCTCGAAAAGCCATCCTTTTTTGAGTAGGTTTCAAAACTGTTAGTTTGGCGATTAAACTTGTTTAAACCATCAGAAGTGCAAACCCACAGATTTTTACGCGAATCGAGAAAGATGCTGCGGACAATGTTATTACTCAAACTACCTGTAACCTTATCGTTAAATGTATAGGCAGTAAAGCGTTTGGTTACTGTATTGAAGCGATTTAAACCGCTGCCGTAGGTGCCTATCCAAATCATGCCGTCGGCATCTTTTAGTAAGCTGTATAAATGATTATTATTTATAGAGCCCGGATTTTTATCGTCACTGTAATAGTGTTCAAACGTATTAGCATTGCTATCAAAAACCTTTAGGCCGGCATCAGTTGCCAGCATAAATACACCCGGTTTAATCTCCAGAATATCTCTAAAAACGTCTTCATTATATAGACTTGATAAAGCCGAATGATGGAAGTGATGCTGGAAAGTGTTACTCCTTTCATCATACTTATCAAAACCGTTTTCAGTTGCTATCCATAAGTTGCCGTCCGCATCTTTATAAAGCTTACTTAACTCATTGCTGCTTAAACTCTTTGATCCATTGTTATGATAAAACGCTTGTTTAGCACCAGTAGCGAAATCATACTTAAACAATCCGTTGTTTGTGGACAGCCAGATCTTTCTACCATCTACCAACATACTTTTCACCTCTCTTGGCTTAAGGTTAAGCGGTAGCCAGCCAAATTTGTATTCTTTGTAGTCAATTTGTGTAAGTCCATTAATTGAGCACAGCCATATTATACCATGTTTATCGTCATAAACTTCTCCGCTGGCATTATTAATTAAGTCTGGTAATTTTTGCCAACTGTTTGTACGCGTATCAACCCAATAAAAGCCTGCGTTACCACCAACCAGTAATGTATTTGAATCTTTTTGTACAACACTAAATACAGAGGTATTGGCCCCATCAGGGCATTTCAATGATATAAACTTTTCGGTTGAAGGATTAAAAGCAAATAGTCCTTTCCAATAGGTTGCTATCCATATTTGTCCGTCTACGCCGTAGTACAGATTCCATACGTCATTTGGGTTTTTTTGGCCGCTCAAATGTGGTTGCTCATAATTAATGAACTTGTGCGATTTCTTATTGAATTTAGCTAGTCCACTGCTCCAGCTCCCAAGCCATAAATCACCCAATTTGTCTTCGATGATAGAATTTATTGATTTACCCTTAAGCGCAAACTTGTCCCTCTGGTTGGGTAAATAAACGTCAAAGCCTTTATCTGCATTAATAAAACGGTTGAAGCCGTTATCGGTCCCTACCCACACCTGCCCGGATCTGCCACACAACAATGACCATATCTTATTATTGCTTAAAGAGTTAGGTTGATTAAACTTATGATAAAACCGTGTAAATCTTTCCGTCTTAGGGTCAAAAATATTCAACCCATCCATAGTTCCTACCCAAATACGTCCGGCTTTATCTTCTACCAGCGCGTTAATATAGTTACTGGTAATTGATGTACTATCTCCGGGTATGTTTACATAAGCTTTAAACGTATAACCATCAAACTTACAAAGTCCGTTTTCAGTACCAATCCACATCAAACCATTCTTATCACGAAGCGCGGCAGTGGTACTTTTTGAAGGCAGGCCATCATGTGTTGTGTAAGTGCGCAATGAAAAGTTATGCGGATCAAAGGCGCCATCGTGTTGATTTACCCATACCTGTGCTTTTACATTATGTAGAAATGTAAATAATAGTAATAAACTAAATACTTTAGCTATCCTCATAACACAGCGCAGGCAGTTGCTTGAAAAAATCAGTTTGGTTTGCTTAATGGCTAATTAAGCGTGTAATAAATTGGTTACAGGATGCTAAAGTAGCTAAAATTTAGCCAATAAGAAATTCAAGTAATCAACATTGCGTAGTTTGCACCCTCTGATCATAGTGAATAGAATTTGACTTATGATTAATCAACAGGGAGCAAAAACTTTTACTTTATAAGGGTTGTAATCCTTTGCATTATTTTGTTCAAATATTTGTTATTAATATAATCACTCAGCAAACTTACATTTTACAAAAAAAGCAAGGCGTAATGCCTTGCTCTCCGTATATTGATTCTTAGCACTTTGAAAGTGCTGCTATATATTCGACTTCACTGTGGTAGCTTCCTCCGGGATTTTCTTTTTTCTCCTGAATATGGGGAAACTCATAGGACTATGTTGAGGACGTTCATCACCCAACAATACTCCCCACTGCTTCATATGTTCTGAGCGGTCGAACACAATTTTTAATACGGCAATCATTGGCAAAGCCAAAAACATACCCGATATACCGGCCATTGTACCGGCCAACAAAACTCCAACTATTGCCGCCAACGCATTAATCTTAACCTTTGATCCTACGATGCGTGGCATCAGAATATTATTGTCCAGAAACTGTACTACGGCAATAGCACCAAGCACTATAAATATTGAGGATATTTCTTGTGAGGAAGCTAGCGTGATTAATACGCCTAGTATGTTTCCTATTAACGCTCCCAGGTACGGGATAAGATTCAAAAAAGCGAATATGACGCCTATCAGTAATGCGTGTTTAATACCAAATAGAAATAACGCTAAACCTAAAAGTATGGTGATATAAGTGATTTGTATTAACAAACCTATAAGGTAACTTTTTATGATGCTTTCGCTGGCACGTACGCCCTCTTCTACCTTTTCATGATGGGCTTGATCAAACCACATAAAGATGAAGCGGAGTAACAAATTTTTGTATAACAATATTAGGTAAATGTAAATTGGAAGTAGACCAAAAAACAACAGTATGTTACCTACCGAGCCTACCATACTGCTTAAAATACCCCCTGCAGAATTCAAAAGTTTACTGCTTTGTTCATCAACAAGTTTAAGTTGCGCATCGGCAGAGTATTTGAAAGTCGATGCAATCCATGAGCTTAACGCTGCCAGGTGGTGCGAAACATTATTTTTAATCTGTGGAAAATCGGCAATAAGTGAACCTATCTGAGCCGAAAAGAACCATACAATAAGCCCCAAAAACATAAACAGCAATAGAATGGGAATGAATATGGCTACAACTTCCGGCAGTTTTAGTCGCACAAAAAAGCGGAGCACCGGCAACAACATCAAACTGATAAAGAATGCCATTAGCAAGGGCATTATAAGATTTTGCCCAATAACAAATAGGGCTCCAATTAACACCAGTCCTAATAATTCGATAGCGCGTCTAACGGTTACCGGTAGCTCTCTCATAAATTTTTATTTAACTAACTAATGAATTTGCAACAATTTTGTTTGCTTATTTCATGTTAATTAATTAAGGGCAAAAGTTTCCCAGCCGCTAACTGTTGCGCGGTTACATTTCATAACTGATTGCCCATCTTCTGAACTAATGTATTTGCCATTGTTCCCTCTTAAAGATATACGTCCGTTGGCATTTACAATCCAGTCAAACTTTTCCCAGTCGCTTATGGTTGTGCGGCTGCAGGTGATGCCGGTTGTAGCTCCATTTTCTGACGACACGTATTTGTTCATGCTTTTTAAGGCAACTTTGCCTCCACCTGCATCAACAATGGTAAACGTTTCCCAGGTAGATGCAGTTGGACGATTACACATCATGGCTGTTTGGCCGTTTTCGCCAGATGCAAACTGATTGTTAGAGCCCCTTAATTTTATGCTTTGGCCTATTGGTGGTGTGGTTACTGCGGATTGAACTTCCACGTCACCTAACTTAAGCCACCCATTGGTAACATTACCCGTAACGGCAAGTGCAATGCCTGGCTTGTTTCCGTTTGTTTTGTCAACAATGGCAATTGCCCAGCTATAAGTTCCGGGTGTAAGATCAACCGATGTTGTAGTGAAATTATAAGTAATGGGGTTGTTTTTAATCCATTTAGATGGATCGCTGGCGTTATCTATAAATAGTTTTTTAACTGCTCCTGATGCATCTAAAAGAGCAAAAGCAACCTTGTATTTATAATTCCACTGCGGTATGTTGTTTGGACAGTAACCCCACCCCATGTTCACCCACCTGTGGCTAAGCGAAGCAGTAGCACCAGCTGCAATTGTGTTAGGTAATGCCACTTCATCAGGATATAAGCGGTAACCACCTTCAGTGTTGAAACGTTGAACCAATGGAAAACTGGTTTGAAACCATGATGTAGTTTCACCAACTCTGAAGTCCATCATGTTAACGGCAGCCTCGGCCGATCGGTCGAACTCTGCCTGCCTTACATCTTCGGGGTGCCCTTCACGGTATTGTCCGCCCGAATCAATCCAATATCTGTGGGTGCCGGTTACAATCCAACCACCTTCCATTATAATGGGACGTTTGTGTTTCCAGGTGGCAGCAAACGCTTTTTCCCAGCTTTGGTAGTAATCCGTCATTGCAAATGCATCGTGCCGCAAACTGTAACCCTTGTTGTTAATAGAATTGGTGAGCAGCATATTGCTATTAGCGTTTACCGCACCCCAGCTTGTAGGGTGACCAATTAAACGATGATAATTTATAACCAACGGAATCTTTGTGAAAGTTCGGGCGTATAAGCCTGTGATCCAATCTAATGTTTCGGCCTTGGCTGCTTCAGTTTGCGCATCAGTCAGTGTACCGGGAGCTGCATAAACTACATTATGTGCCTCACCCCATTTGCCTAAGCCGTAGGCATCTATAAACGAGGTAATCACCGGATCGTTAAAATCCTTCGCCAACTCCTCAATCAACGTAGTAAAATGCTGCCTGAAAATAGGATCTTGCGGAAAAGGAGTTTTTTGCGATGTATTGGCCGGGTTAGAAAGCCAGTAACCGGCACCTGCATTAAACACAAATGCCGGCGTATTTTCACCCTGATCGCGCCCATCTACAACTATACGGAACGCAATGGGCAAGCCCCTGGTTTTAACACCGTTTATAAGCTTTCCCATTTGCGAGGTAAGATCTCGCCAGGTATAAACACCCGGACTTGGGTTAAGTGAACGCCAGCTTGTACGTATATAACAAGCCGATGCATAGTCAATAGCTTTTACGTTTGCTCCAAGCTCGGGCACAAAAAATTGCGTATCCCAATAAGCATCCGTTGCATCGCGTTTACCGTACATTACCCAGCCATTAAGCGGATTACGCAAAAACGATGTACTGTTGTAAGTGGGTCTTACAATTACGTTTCCAAGTTCGGCAGCTTTTTTTTCAGCTTCGGCCATGCTGATGCCTGGGTCGCCTTCGTCGAGTGATTTTTTACACCCTGCCGTATAAATGCACGCAAGTGTTAAAACGGCAATTTTAGCCGCTTTTTCAAAGTTTGGTTTTCTCATAGTACTGATATTTAGATTATTGGTTAATAATTTTAGCAGGACTACCAATTACATTAAATTCATAACTTAAAAACTTTTGTGCACAGGAAGCTTTACAGTAACATTCGCCACGTAAATAACGGACAACACGTCTGCACAAGAGCAAATGCAAATGCTTGAGTAAAACGGATCAGGAAAAATTTATGTAACAGTATATAATTGGTAAATTGGCTTGATATGGCAATGCCTTGCGCTTTACAATATCATAGGCTTGTTTATAAATAAAAGTAAACCTGATTATAGGCTACTTGCAAAGCAAACCTAAACGTAAATAAGGAGTTAACACACCTACAAATTCATCAAAAAAGGGTATTTTTTCGACACCAAAAATTCACAAAACGGCTTCTGATGTATATTTACATAGATTGCGTTGATGTTTAATTACATAGCCTGTCTTACCACATACCAGTTTTAGTTCACCAAATGCAAAACCTTAAAAATTTTTTACAAAGCAATTTAAACGTTGATGCAATTGAGTTAGACGATATTATGAGTGAGTTTCGTGAAAAGACTTATGAAAAGGGGCAGCTGGTTTTAAAACGAGGTCAAATTGCTAATCATTACTATTTCGTAAGTAAGGGCGCACTACGGTTTGAACTTGGTGGAGATGCACCACTTACGGCATGGATTGTTGAACCAGGAGAGTTTTTTACTGAAATAACAAGCTACAATCCTCAAAAGCCAACCCGTTTTAATATTGAAGCGGTTACTCAAACAACAGTGTATTGTATTAATAAGGCAAGCATGGAGAAGTTATTTGAAAAGTACGCTAGCTGGCAACAATTTGGTCGTAAACTTTGGGAAACTATGGCTATGCGGATGATTGACGAAATAATAAGCTTTCAGGTTATGACCGTGGAGGAACGTTACCTTCAATTCTTGAAAAGGCCCGGCTTTATGCAGTTAATATCGGTTAAACAACTGGCATCTTACCTGGGCATTACGCCTAATGCGCTTAGTCGCATCCGTAAAAATCTTCGTTAATTACATTCTACCAAATGGTAGTTTCAGCTATTGTGGTGGCGGATATTTTTGTATTAAAATTTATCTGCTATGAAAAAAACAATAGTTGTTGCTGGTGCAACCGGAAACCTTGGTGAACTTATTTGCCACGAACTTATCAGTAAAGGCGCTTTTGTAAAAGCCTTGGTACGTGCTGAAAGTCAATCGGAAAAAATTGAGAAGCTAAAAACGTCCGGAGTAGATGTTATTATAGTTAATTATGATGACAGTTCGCAACTTTCAGCGGCATGTGAGGGTGCCAGTTGTGTTGTTTCGGCACTAGCTGGGTTAAAAGATGTAATTGTTACAGCACAAACACAGCTGCTTAACGCAGCAGTACAAGCCGGTGTGCCACGGTTCATTCCTTCTGACTTTTGTACTGATTACACACAATTGCCGAAAGGTGCAAACCGAAATTTTGATTTACGTAAAGAGTTTAGGATCATTTTAGATGAGACTGATATTAAAGCTACATCATTTTTCAATGGTGCGTTTTCTTATGTGCTGGAATATGGAATTCCGGTTTTTGACACTAAGAATAAAACCGTTGCCTGCCCTAACGACAAGGAAAACTGGAAAATTGACTTTACTACGGTTGCTGATACAGCCAAATTTACTGCAACTGCAGCGCTGGATGATTTAACTCCACGCAACTTACGTATTGCAAGCTTCCAATTGAGTCCACTGGATTTTAGCTTGTTAGGCGAGCAGTTGTACGGCTCACCATTTGTGTTGCAGCATCAAGGTACAATGGAGCAATTTGCCCAAAGTATCGACCGGTTACGAGCGGCAGATACAGATGGTGAAACACAGTTATACCCGCAATGGCAACAAATGCAATACTTGTACAGCATGTTTTCGGCCCAAAACACAAGTCTTGACAACGACCGCTATCCTGAAATAAATTGGACATCGGCTCACAATACGCTTGGTAAACAATACTAAACTTTTCACGACATGAATGCTAAATTTAGTAATGCAGAACTTGTGCAACAGTGGCCGGGGTTTGAAAGTCAAATAATACGTGTTAATGGAGTTGATTTGCACTACGTTGATAACAGTATTGATAAACCTGTAATAATTTGCCTGCCAGGTTGGCCCCAAACCTGGTATTCGTATAAAAACGTTGTACTTCCGCTGGCAGGCAGCTATCGCCTTATAGTGGTTGACATCAGAGGAATGGGTGGTTCGGCAATGCCAACTAACGGCTATGATAAAAAGACTATGGCTACAGACATTTATCATTTGATCACCGCACTAAATCTGCAAGATGTTACGGTAATGGGGCATGATATTGGTGGCATGGTAGCTATGAGCCTGGCTCACAACTTTCCTCAGGTTGTTCAAAAGCTCATTGTGGCTGATGGTTTGCATCCAAACGAAGGAATTTTTCAAATGCCACTGATTCCCGCACCCGGAACCTTTAATGAAAAAATTGACAACCAGCAACCATATACCTGGTGGATGGGCTTTAACCAGGTAAAGGGTTTGCCCGAAAAACTTCTTGAAGGCAGGTACCGCTTTTTACTTGACTGGTTGTTTAGTTACGTGATGATTGACGAAAGCAAAATGCCTGCATTTGAACGCGACATTTATGCCAACGTTTATAACCATCCTGAGCGTATACGTGCATCAAATGCCTGGTATCAAACCTTCGAAATGGACATTGCAGATGCAAAATCATATAGCAAGCTTTCTATGCCGGTGTTGGGCATTGCAAGCAACGTATCATATGGTTATTATCAATATGCATTGCCATCATGCGCTTCAAACTTTAATTTGATCCACTTACCTAACACCGGCCATTATATGTTTGAAGAAAACCCTGAGGATGTATGCAAGGCAATTGAAGTTTTTATGCAAGAGAATAACTGATGCCAATTTAAATCTTATCACAATTATCACTCAATTATATTAGATAAAAAGGCGGCCTTTATTTTTTTCTAATTGTTTAACGGTTACATTTACCACATAAATTATTAGCCGTTGAACTTTACCGGTGTAAAAAACCACAATGCCATGCTGGCTATTATCAGGAATTTGCCTGGTAACTATTTAATTGTTTTGCCTAATGCGCCCACATTCACTATTGTTGAAATTAGTGAAGCTTACAATGAGGCTACATATACCCGCCGAGAAGACATTTTAGGCAAAGGAATTTTTGAGGTGTTCCCCAACGTTCCTGGAGATGAGTTGGCCGACGGCGAACAAAATCTTACGGCATCGTTTAACAATGTTATAGCAACCCATCAAAATCATGAAATGTTGGTGCAGCGTTATCCGGTACGCATCCCCGGCAGCGATGTTTTTGTTGAGCGATTTTGGTTAACAATAAATAAGCCGGTAATAATTGATGGTCAGTTACATTACATCATACATTCTATTACCGATGTAACCGAAAGCAAACTTTTAAAATCGCGCGAGCAATATTTCAAAGCCCTTGCCGACGAATCTCCTTTTATGATTTTACGGTTTGCCGGGGCATCGTGCTTATACGCAAATACAGCCTGGATGCAAACCACAGGCTTGTCATTTGAAGAAAGTATTGGCTTAGGCTATTTGAAAGCCCTGCACCCTGATGATGTTGAACATGAAAAGGATTTATTCAACCAAGCAGTTAAAACTAACGGATCATTCGAAAGTAAGTTTCGAATAGTTAATAAGTTAAATGAAACAAGGTGGCTTACTGTTAAAGTGTTGCCTTTACATACCGACGGATCAATAACCGAGTTTGTAGCAAGCTTAATTGACATTACCGAGCAAGAAATTGCAAACCAACGTATACGCCAAAGTGAAATGCTATTGCGGCAGCTTGCCGACTCTATTATACAAATGGTTTGGGTGACTGATGCGGAAGGCATGCACGAATACTATAATAAACGCTGGTATGATTTCACAGGTATAGCTTATGGAGAATCAGATGGTGAGGGATGGAATGCAGTTTTTCATCCTGAAGATCAACAAAGGGCTTGGAACGTTTGGCGACATTCATTGGCGACCGGAACACCCTACGAAATCGAATACAGGTTGCGAAAGTTTACCGGTGAATATATTTGGGTTTTAGGCAGGGCAGCACCATATTTTGATGAGCATGGCAAAATCATTAAATGGTTTGGAACCTGTACCGATATTCATGAGCAAAAACTGTTGCAGCATCAAAAAGATGACTTCATTAATATTGCAAGTCATGAGCTTAAAACACCATTAACAAGCCTGTCTGCCAATATGCAGTTTATTGAACGCTCATTGCTAAGAAACAGGCCTGATGATCATGTGTTGATCAGCATGATCAGTTCATGCTTCAAGAACGTTAAAAAGCTCAATAAAATAATTGCCGACCTGGTTGATGCAAACAGTATTGGACTTGGCGAGCTGCTTATAAAAAAAGAGCGTTTTGACATTATTAAATTATTACAGGATGTAACCAGCAATATCAACATAGGCACATCAACTATTGAGATTGTTGGCAAAAGCAGTTTGATGGTAAATGCCGATGCGGGCAAAATTGAACAGGTTGTAGTTAACCTGGTGAATAATGCCTGTAAGTATGCCGGAGAATCAGAAGTGATTATGGTAAAAGCTACTTTGGATGATGAATACGCGAAAGTTGCAATCACCGATCAGGGTAAGGGAATACAGGAGGATAAAATAAAGTATTTGTTTGACCGATACTACCGTGCTGATACTGCTAACATGAAATACAGCGGTATGGGTTTAGGGCTGTACGTTTGTGCAAATATTATACGCAGCCATGGTGGCAGTATTGGCGTTGAAAGTAAGGTGGGCAATGGAAGCACCTTTTGGTTTACGCTTCCAATTTGATATCAACAACCGCAATAAAATCTGCTGTTTATAACTTACTTGCGTTGCTGCGTAGCATTTACGTGGTTGGTAATTACAATGGTATCAGCTAGTCGGTTTGCAAAACCAAACCTTGCCGGAGTTTTGCCGGTACAACAAGCTTTTACTTTAGGTTTCTGAAAAGCCACTTTGCTCTTATTTTGTTTGATGGAGTTTTGATTGCAGTTCGTCAATAAAGCAATCACTGCGATCATTGTTAGATTTATGAAATATAGTTTCCGCTCCGCCATTGTAGTAAAGTTAAACAACTTAATTTCAAATCAGCCGTTGGAAAATAAAAATGCCCTATATTATTTAATACAGGGCACAAACATAAAGCTTCTTAGTTAGTAGCTGGCCTAATTAAGCCAGACGTTTTGTGTAAATGCACCATTCACTGCCGCGTCCCAAACCTCAAGCCTCACCCATTTTCTTCCTTTCAAATCAACGGGTATGCTGAATTGCTTCGAACCGAAGGCTGTGGTATTTTGTAAATCAACGCGCTTGCGGTAAACTTTTTGCCCATCTCCTGATATAATTTCTGCAAAACTTAACGGGAACGTCCAGCTAACCGAAAAATCAACTGAAGTATTAGCTTTACCACCACTTTTTGCCGGAGAAGAACCGTTCACTTTAAACGCAGGAATAAGCACTTCGCCAGTAGTTGAAAAAAAATCACCCTTTTGAATTACATCTACCACAGGTTTCCAGCCATTGCTAAATTTAGGTAAGGCATCCATTTTAAGATAATTTACGTTCACGTGCGCATACATCTCGTTATCATGAGTTATGGTAAATATATCCGATTCGGCAATAGCCTTTTTCTTAAGGCCCCAGTTGCTCATATCATCCATCAAGTCAAAAATGCGCTTGCCCATACGCTCGGTTGATAAGTCGGCTGGGATGTTTTTCCATGCAGCACCGTTAAAGCGGTCGGATTTGAAAAACTTTTCTTCCTTGTACAAATCGGGGTACCCGGTTGATCCTTTGGTACGGGCATGCGCCGTCCAGGCTAAGCCACCTTCCAACTCAAGCAATTTCAGCATATCGTCTTTACTGCCTACATGATAAACCTTTCCATGGCGGCTGTCATTGGTAACGAAGGGCGTTTCGCCTTTACGCGACATGATCCAGTACACCGGCTTAGGAAAAATCCCCATCCAGTGGCCGCCAAAAAACTCATTGGGCTCTTCGCCCGGCAGGAGCAGGAACTTGTTATTTGATTCCTTTTCACATTCTTTAAATAAGGCATCCAATTCTTTCAAACGATCTTCATCGGGTCCTTTTGGATGACCTGTTCCATGGAATTCGCCTAAGTGGACAATATCAACACCCAGCTTTTTAAAAACCTGTACATACTCGGGCTCCTTCTCAATCGGTTTATTTTTTAGCGTTACATTAGTGGTATACTCGTTATGGAAATGGCTGGCCATGGTTTTGTAGCCTGGCAGTGGCACAAACTTATCATTGTGCGTAAACTGCTTTACTGCGTTCAACGTAGGCCGCCCTGCAGATAAGGTAGCAATGCAAAAGAAATTAAAACGTTGATGTGTGCCAGGCGGCGCATTAAACCACGGCACAAAACGGCGGTCGCCGTATAAATCCTGCCGTATGCCTATACCGTAACCGGGTATCATTTTACGGTAATTGCTTCCGTACCAGGTAAACTTCAAATTAAAAGCTTCATCAAGCGGGTAAAAGTATTGATGCGGTGCCGGAAATACGGCGAGTGAACCTGCTGTTGTCTCTCCTATGATGGTACGATACTTAACGGCAACATTCTGGCTAGTATCGGCATTATCATACGCCGTACCAGTAAATTCATCATTGGTTTTTGCCCAGCTAATTTTTGACCATTGCGGGTCACTACCAACCATGCCGGCGTCATAAACAACGGCTGTTGAGTCGATAGGCGTACTCATTACAGCTGCCACATTAAACAGCGGACTACCGTTATAAAATGTAATCTCAACATTCCCGCTAAACGGACCAGCTTTGGCTCCACCTATGCTTACTATGGTACGGGAGCCTTCTGACTTTATAACAGCGCCCAATTTATCTAACGTAACTTTATATGCCTTAAAGGGCTTGAGCGGTACGCGATCAAAAAATATGTTCCAGCCGTTTTGTGAAATAAGGTCGCGCTTACCAACGGTTAATATAAATTCAGGATTAAGGTTGGATACTATTTGTTTAAAAGGGCCATTATTTGATGCCTGAATGCTACTGAATAAAGCGGCATTCTTTTCCAAGCTAAATACTACCCTTCCATTTGTGCCTTTTCCGGTTGGCCATGTTATATCAACCTTTTTGGCCGATGAATTAACCTTGACCTGTTTTGATGTGCTCAAGTTTTTGATTCTGGCCGTGGTTTGTGCTGATGTTGGTTTAATGCCAAATACAGCAAGGCACAGGAAGACTTTAAAACACGGTGTTACAAATGTTTTTAAATGGGTCATAGCATTTCACTTGGTTATTTAAAGCAACCGCAATGCTTGCCTAAAACTATTTTGGGCAAACATTGCGGGGCTATAAGAATTAATTATTAGAGCTTGTTGCTGCTATTTAGCGCTGGCTAACTTGTTTTTGAGTATAGGCATAAAGTACCCGCCTACAACGCTACGCGCTTGAAAACCAACCATTTTACCATCAGTGGTTTCATGCCAATCATTAAGTGGCACTCTTGAAGGTGTGTTGGTAGCAAATTTATAAATAGGACTAATCAGCGCTTGAAAATCCTTGTTGGTATTGGTCATGGTAGCAGTCCATATAATCCAATCGGATTTTGTATAGGTTTTACGACTGTCTAACGGTAAGCCAAATTTATTTTGTTTGGTTAAGTAGTACTTAATCTCTGTATCGTAAACCTTTTGCGGGAATAATCCAAGATTTAAAACCTTATCCCAAACCAGGT
Organism: uncultured Mucilaginibacter sp.; assembly: GCF_913773635.1. GTDB lineage: Bacteria > Bacteroidota > Bacteroidia > Sphingobacteriales > Sphingobacteriaceae > Mucilaginibacter. The sequence continues at coordinate 308,179 of NZ_CAJYGQ010000006.1, read as the reverse complement.
TATACTTTTGGCTCCAGGTACCTTTATTATCAAACGTAAGAGTGTAGTGATCACCATCGTCAGCCAGTTTCATCCACCGCGGAACCATCTCTTTAGCGATTTGATTGTACTTTGCAGCAACATCTTTGTAACCTAAAGCATTGGCTAATTTAGCATAGCAACCTATTCCTACAATTGCCTTAACAGATAAGTTGGCATTGCGGGCCAGGTGACCGGCAAAATCATCGGTACACAATTGGTTGGCGGGGTCGAATCCTTCTTTAACCAGGTAATTAACCCAGGTGCTTAAGGTTTTCCAGTGCTTTTTAGCATAGGCAGGGTTTCCCTCTGCAGCCGCTATGGCAGCGGTAAGTATAATCATATTGCCCGATTCTTCAACAGGCATGCCCTCACCATAAGTTTGTCCGTTAGCAAGTGGGTAAGTACCCAAATCATGGGCAGCATAATCATGGCCGTACTTGCCGCTCTCGCTAAAGTAAAATATACCATTCAGCATACCCTCCATCAATTTAGGATTGTACAAAAGGTAAAGCGGTGCCGACGGGTAAGTTACATCAACAGTATTTACAAATCCACCACTGAAGTTTTCTTTCGAAAACCATAAAATCTCACCCTTAGGACTTTGTAAAAGCTGATGAGCAGCTATACTTTGCCTGTAAGCCAAAACGCACAGTCCGGCGTACTCTTTACCACCGGTTTTCAAGGCATCACCGTATAAACGCTGGTTGAAAGCTGTACATTTCTGCAAAACGGTAGCATATTCACTGGTAGCCTTGTTCATTTGGTTTTCAATGGTTTCATTCCCTTGCTTGTTCCACCACGGCCTAAGCCTTGTACCAAAGTATTCCATTGACCAAATTTCATCATAGGCCAATTCAATAAACTTTGAAACAGGTTTTGAACCTACTTTTCCTAATGGTACAATAGTGTTTAAGGCCAAAGAACTGCCGTTGCTTACAGTAGTGGTTAATTTACCTTGCCTGAAGCTGTTTACAGCATCTTCACCAGCTGTGATATATTGCGTAGCACCGGTTGATTTGGGTACAGCCACATATGCATAGCCCCAGTCAATGCGCACATCGTCGCCTGCTTTTTTCAATACCGGCTGCTCGGTAGTGCCAACTTTTAAAACATTTAAGGTTGACGTGTTATACTTACTGGCTTTTACCGGCTGCTTAGGCAAGTTCACCGCTAAGTCAGTCGATGCGCTAAAAAAGATTTTTACAGAATGTGTTTTGCCATCGTTTGATTTAGCTTGGTAAGTAATGTAAGATACCGGCCTTGACAACAAGCTCAAATCGGTTAGTAACAATGGCGACGTGAATACCACATCTAAATTCACTTTACCCGCCTTGAAATTATACGTGGTTTGAGTTGCTTTAACCGTGACATTGGTTTGTTCGGCGGTCTTCAATTCATCGCTTATTATTGGTTTCAGCTTATCGGAAAAGCCAACATCAGCACGTGCGCCGCCACCTGTATTTACTACGTGATAGGCTATGATGTTTTCACCCACCTTTAGTTTGCTCTTAGCCAGCGGGATCATTTCATAACCCTTGCTTACACCTACTTTGGTGTAAATGCGCTCGCCATTCAAGTTTACTTCAATATCATCATCAAAAGACGCTTTTAAAAACAACTCGTTGATATCGTCGACACGGCTTATGTTAAAAACACGCCTGATCCATATATCGCGAGATTGCCATTGAATTTTATTTTCTTTTCCGTCGCCAATGGGTGATTTTCCCTCTTTCCAATCAGCCGCAGCAAACTCAGGCTTAAACCAATCATCTGCCGGTTTCTTTTCCGTATATCTAACGGAGTATTCAGTTTCATCACTGGTGGCTAGTACAGTTTTATAGCGTACCGGTTCTTGGCCCAAAAACCGGTAATTGGTACCGTCGACATTAACAATACCAATTAATGATTGATTTGCTCCGGTCCAGTGATGGGTAACCGATTCGTTCAGCTTATCGGTGTTTGACCATACGCTGAAGTAGGTGTTGTGTGTAATTAAAGGATAAGCAGGCGCCTTATTAATTTGCGCCATTACGCTTGCCTTGCCTAATAAAAGTGAAATTAAAACTACTGCTTTGTATTTTATCATAAGTACTAATGAAAACGTTTAAAAGTATATAATTGCGAACCGGAAACTTAAACTACCAGTTAAGTTCCACGTTAACTCCCTGGCTAAAGTTATCAAAGCTAAGCAATAATGTATGCGAGGCAGCATCCCAATCACTGCGGTTTATTTTCAAGGCACCATCTGCATTAGCAACTTTTATAGCTAAAGGCTTATTTGGCAACAAAATTCGCATTGAATTGATAGTTTTATCAGGGCTTTTGGCAATAAATTTATAATATTTTTTTCCTCGCTGTTCATCAGTTACTCGTGCAGCTGATGCAAGAACCTGAGTTTGCTGTTTGCCTGGTATACGTTTTAAATCATATAAATAGGCCTGAGTGTTAGGCTTTATGATCTTTTTATAAACAACCGGCAGTTGCGGATCAAACAGATCTATAAAGTGTCCATTCAACTCCAGAGGTTTACTATCGGCAGACTCATCGAGCACGGCAGCTATGGTATAAGGGCCACGCTCTAAAACGAAGTTGTTTTTGAACAGGAGCTTGCCCGCCTTTGCACTTGTTTCGTATGCTTGTTTAACAGTTGCCATAAAGGTTTGATGACCGTTGCCAGTCATAATAATATCTTTAGGGTCTTCTCTGGTTATGTAAACAGTGCCTTTTCCAACCTTAAACATACCATCTTTTTTCACTTCGCTGTTAATGCCTAAAAGTTTAAATAAATGTTCAGACGGGGCATTGTATTTATTCTCGCCCGTGTTCCACCACTCTTTTACCTGCTGAAAAGGATCATTGTCCTGGCCGTAGTATAGCAACACTCCTCCGGCCTTAATCCAGTCAGCAAGAAGTTTATGCTCACTGGCAGATGAAGGTTTCATATTGGCGTAGCTCATAACTAAAACTTTGGTGTCTTTAAGTGCATTGCCGGCCAGGTTTTCCATATGCACGGTTGATACCGGCACGCCATGTTTTAACAAGGGAACCGCCATACCGTAAAAGTTTGACAGCTGGGGGTCCTCATATCCTTTGTGAGTTGGGTACCGCTGAAACATCATTGAATTGCTAAGCAGCACGCTTATGCCATGGCTGCCGTTCAGTTTGTTGTCAGACTGAGGCATGCTGTTAAGTGAGTTTATCATCACTTGCATTTGCGTAGCATAGGCTGGTGCAATAGGCTGTTTATCGGCCATGCCTTCCACCTTAAATTTACCCTTGTAAATGCGGTTAGGCCATGGCATTACCTCGTAACGATTTACCGTAGGATATAAAAGCTGGGCGGTAAATGTTGCCTGATAATTCAATTTGTAATCATCCCATGAGCGTTGCCAGTCTTCAATAGGGTCGGTAAGGAAATATATGCGCCTGCCGGTTGGCGCAGTCATTGATACCATTGAGCCGTATTCCAAAAAAGCGTTTTCAAACACACGCTCTTTCTTAATACCATTATAATATAGCGGCTCGCGCGATGTACCGGTCCATACCTGCGCTATGTAACCGTCCATACCATCAAGGTTAGCCAGGCTGGCCTCAGGACTAACAATTTGCCACGCCGAATAATTTAGTAGAGAATGCGTTGGAACATAGCATTTAACGCTACGCCCAACACTCTTACTGTATGATTTTACGTAAGTAAAAATCTCTTTAAGTGCATCAAAATACAGCTGATATTTAAGCTTTGAAGACAAGTATGTAGCTTCGGGCGATTCATGCTGCGCCATCCACGGGAAGCCGTAATGTTTTTGCCAGGCCTGTTTAAATGTTTCACTGTAACCTGCGCGTGCCCAAAACTCAGGCTCCTCCAGGTAAATGGCCGTAACACCAGCATCAATAGCACGTTTAACGTGCGTTTTCATGTAGCTTAAAAAGTTTGCAGTAGGCACTATATATGGCACGTTTTCGCCGTGCCATATGGTTTGGCCATTCTGCATCATCTGGCCTTCGTCAAGATGCTTTTTGCCGTCCCACTCACCTAAAAAATAATCCTTGTACTGCCCCCAGGCAATACCGGTCATAAACTGCACTTCGTAGCCTTTGTCACGATACCCTTTCACCCGCTTTTCAAACTCTCCCCCGTCATCATTAATGCCATATACCATGGCAACATCAGCCCTAATGTCAAAATCGGGACTGAATGGTGCAGATGCCTGAAATGAAGTTTTTTGAAGCGATTGCGCTGAGGCATGCTTAAGAGGATACATTGCCGCCGGCATAGCAGCAAGCACTAACCACCGAAATATTATGTTTTTATTCACAGGCTATTTTGAACTTACTGGAGTAAATAATTGCATAAACGCTACAGCGCTACTTGATTCGTACGACTGTACTACACCTTTTGGGCATGGCACTTTATAATTACGGTGCATAATATTGCGAGCCAGGTCGCGGTTGTTCCATGCGTAATTGGCGTTCATAACGGCCCATTTATCATAATTGCCTTCCGGATAAACCTTTGCAAGTTGCGCCAGGTATTGTGCAAATATGGCTTTAAGTACTCCCTGCTCATTGTAATCACCCTCGGCAGGTAATATTCCCTGACTGTCGCTCATACGCTGCTGTGTGTAGCGGGCAGCTAAATTGGCATCATCAAGATACTTTTGCTCTTTGGTTACCTCATAAAGCATAACTGCTGCGCCAATGCAAGTGCCCTGGTTGTAAGTATAATCTTCATAACCGGGATTGTTATTGCCTATCTTATGGTCGGCTACTCTCCCGTTGCTGATGTCAAATAAATTTTCTCTGGACCAGTTGTAGATAGATTTTGCCTTATTCAAATACTGTTCGTCTTTAGTAATTTGATATAGCCTCATTGCGGCTATAGCAGTAGGATAATTTATACAAGCATTTTTGCCGCTGTGTTTAAAATCCCAAAACATACCGCCTTTAATTGGATCATATGAGCCGTTCCATACCCGTTCAAAACCGGCTTTGGCCTTGGTTAAGTAAGTTTCGTTTTTGGTGATGTTGTACGCCCGGGCGAGTGAAATTACCCACCACATCATATCATCATATATAAACCATGTGGTGGTGTTATCCCAGTTGTAACCATCATACCTTTTAAAGCCACCGTCGTACATATCTGTTACCAGATTGTAGTAGGTCTGGTCTTTAGTACGCTCATAAATGTGCATAGCCATATCCCAGTAAATTGCCTGCGTCCAAATGGCACCAATATCTTTGCGCTCGGTTGTACTGTAATAAAGTTTATCATTTGCGCTGTAGTAGGCAGTATTAAAAGCATTAAATGCAGTGGTAGCATCAGCAGTGCTGTAGTATTCGCCTTTGGTTTCAGGAACGGGCTTAGGATTGTCAACATTATCCCCCCCCTTACTACACGATGCTGCGTGTATTGACGCAAATACGATAAATAGTTGTAAAAGCCTTACCTTATTTGAAAGTGATATTTGAGGTAAATTAAATTTGGTCATATATGTAGCGTTATAAATTTCCGGACGAAGTAATTAGCTTCATCCGGAAATTCAGTTTTAAGATTACCAGCCCGGGTTTTGGACCATTAAATTATCTGCGTTAACATCTTTAGCAGGGATTGGGAACAAATAGTGGCGTTTTGTAAACACCCGGTTTTCAAAAGGAATTACGGTTAAAAACTCAGGCAAATTTTTGGTGATGCTAAGTCCGTAAGTTGGGCCGTTATCGGTTGTTTCGGCTATCTTCCAGCGGCGGGTATCAAAAAACCTTACGTTTTCAAAAGCCAACTCAGAGCGGCGTTCTTTGCGTATAGCATCGCGCATAGCTTCCTGTGAAGTTGGCACCGGTAAGGCATCCGTGCCTGTACCGTATTGAGGTATGCCTGCACGTTCGCGAATGCGGTTAAGGTAAGTCAGAATTTCAGGATCGCCTGGAGTTGACTCGTTCAATGCTTCTGCATAATCAAGGAATAAGTTACCTACCCGGTATAGTATTACGGGACGGTTACTTTCTCGCCAGTTACCAAGTCCCATTGCTTTGCGCACAATATAACCGGTCACACTGTAATCGTTTCCGCCGGTTGCTTTACCTGAGTTACCATTGTTATTAAGCTCGGTAATAATATTTCCGTAAGTGGTATTTAGCCATACGCTGTTATGGTAAGTAATATTGACATAAAAGCGGGGTTCACGGTTAACCCATTGGTTATAAGTATTAGTGGCTATAGGACTCCCCGGAGCTTTGTAATCAGTAAACCCTGTGTTACGGTAACCGGATGCAGGATCGTTAATACTACGACCATTTGCCGTAAAAAAGGCATCCACCTGGTTTTGAGTAGCTGCTAAACCGCCCGAACCCCTTGTTTCAGAGTTTTTACCGTTATGGTATGGAGTCAGCTCATATTGACGGCCTTCAATTGATGCCTCAATACGCGACATGATAATTTCGTTATTGAAACGATCTATGAAGATATCGCGACATGAAAGGTAGGGATCAAACGCGCCCGAGGAATTGTTTTTACGGTATAAGCTATACGTTCCCGGAACAAATTCAGTAATGTAAGCTTTGTATGCATCTGATGCTCTTTTCCATTTACTGGCATCAAAGGTTTGGCTTATCAGTTGCTTTCCGTCTTTGTTACGCAGGCTTGCCAAATCGGTGTTACCGTTATACAACGGGCTTGCAGCCAGCAAATACGCCTGCAATTTGTAGCATAGCGCCATGCCCTTAGTTATACGCCCATAATTATTATCATTTACAGGGTTAACAGGCAAATTGGCTGCGGCTGCGTCAAGTTCGGCAGCAATGTAATTAACGCATTCATCAAACGTGTTGCGAGGCAACCTCACACTTTCTGATGGTGCATCGGGCTCAATCACGTTTTCACCCAGTAATATTACCGGACCATATAACCTGATAAGGTAAAAGTAAAACATGGCCCTTAAAGCACGAGCCTCGTTTTTATATTGTACAATAAGCTGTGGCGTAATATCCTGCGTTACCCTGTCTACATTGGCAATAAAAAAGCTTGCCGATCTGATGCCCCTGTAAAAGTTATTCCAGTAATCGTTCACAAAGCCGCTGTTTGCATCCCAGTTACCAATGTTTATGTTGTTAGTTTGAGCAAATCCCCAAACGTATTCGGCCTCATCAGAACCGCCGGTCCATAAACCGGCGTTTTTACTTACATCCGGGTTACGCTGGCCAAATTCATCGGGTATATTGCGATAAATTCCTGCTAAAAATCTTTCGGCAGTAGCACGGTTAGCGAAAGTTTCATCAAGTGTAAGCCGGTCATCGGGTACCTGATCCAAATATTTAGAACAGGAAGTATTTAGCGTAAGGCCTGCAACCAATACTAAAATCAAATATTTTTTCATCTCTGTAAATTCAATTAAAATCTCACGTTTAAACCTAAAGACAGTGTTCCGGTGATAGGATATTTGGCTCCGTTTGCTCTGCCGTCAATATTAGTGTTAAGTTCAGGGTCCCAAAGTTTCCATTTGCTGAACGTTAGCAAATTCACTCCAATAAGGTATATGGATGCATTGCGAACATGGATTTTTGACGTTAAGCTTTGAGGTAGATTATAGCTCAGCTGAGCTGTTTTAAGCCTCAGGAAACTCATATCCTTTACCCACCATGAGCTTTCGAGCGTGTTGTTGAAGTTTTGATCTTCACCGTAAGCTAAACGAGGGTAAAACACACTTTGACTTGGGTTTTGTGGTGTCCAGCGGTCAGTAGCGTTTTCATAAGCGTTACTTAAACCACCGCCACCGTTAAATGGAAATATACCTGAGCCACCCAACATTACATCGGCGTTACTTGTACCCTGGAATAGTGTGCTTAAACCAAAACCTTTATACGACACGTTGAAACCAAACCCGTAAACAGTATTAGGAATATCACCCCTGCCAATACGGGTTTTATCATAATCGTTTATTAAACCGTCGTTATTTAAATCGGCATATTTAATGTCGCCCGGTTTGATGTTGGCCTTCGAGCCAGGAGTGGCACTAGCATCAATTTCGGCCTGTGTATCAAACAACTTTTCGGCAACGTAACCAAAACGTGATAAGACGTTAGTGCCTACCCTATTCATCCATGGATATGGTTGCGGTGGGCGATCATCATTTAGCAGCTTATCTTTATTATAAGTAAATGTGCCACGCAAGCCAACGTCAACCTTACCAACGTTAAAATTGTATTCTAAGGTTGCATCGATACCCCTGTTATCTACCACACCAAGATTTCCGTATGGTTGGTTTACTAAGCCAACATAGCCAGGTATTGATTGCCGTTGTAAGAACACTCCTGTACGGCGCTCTTTAAATAAGTCTACAATAAGATAAAGGTTGTCATTCAGGGTTCTGATCTCCATACCCAAATCCTGCTTACGTGACTCAGACCAGCGAATGTCAACTCCGTAATCTGAAACGTCAATAGACCTGTAACGGGCAAAGTTTTTTCCTAATTGGTAGCCTGAATTACCGTCACCTTCATTTACCAGAGTTAAGTAAGCAAAGCGGCGGCCGTTAATACGGCCTATACCCGTTTTGCCATCAGAGTACCTAAACTTTAAAAAAGATATGGCTCCTTTTATAGGTTCCCAAAACTTTTCGTTTGAAGGTATCCAGCCTAAACCAAATGCCGGGAAAGAACCGTAGCGCTTAGAGGGTGCAAATAGTTCAGAACCATTATAACCAAAGTTTAGTTCCGCAAAATACCGGTCATCATATGAGTAAGTTGCACGAGTAGCTAAACCAACTTGTCTTTCGGGTATTGAAGATGTAAAATCGCCCGCAAACGGATTGTTAAAATCCTGAGTGTAGCCTAATACAAGCCCACCTATACGGTGTTTGCCAAATGCACGATCATAATTAACTGCAGCTTCGCTGTATAATCTTCTATTTCCGCCGCGTGCGGGATCAAAGCTTAGATAGTTACCACCGCTTGTGAAAGTTTGTATGAGGTTTAAAGTGCCATCGGGTTTGTAAGGAGAATTGGTACCGGTAACATTTTGAATAAAGTAGGTACTTTCCCTTTTGGACCTGGTTATAAAGTTTTCGTTATAATTATCGAAAGCCACCATAGCTGTAGCACTTAGCCCCTTAGTAACCATATTTAAATCCTGAGTAAGCCTCAAATTTGTATAAAGCTGGTTAGTAAATTCAGTGCGGTAGCCGCGCCTCGTTAAATCGGCATAGGGATTCCTGAATCCGCCGTTTGATGAACGGCCTGGTATGAAGCCGCCCGGGTAAAGTTTTGGATACTCTACGCCCGATACATCAAGCGCTGAACGGAATATATTTTGTGTGCTTTCGCCAGGATAGTTACCGGTTGCTGCATAGCCCTGAATACCCAAAGCCAATTTTGTGGTATTAGTAAGCTTTATATTAAGGTTACTGGTGAAGTTGTACCTTTTATAATCAAGAGATGAATTGTAAGCTGCCAAATCATCCGTTTTAAGAAACCCGGTTTCATTGTAATAAGCTAATGAGATATAATACTGAGCATTATCAACACCACCACTTGCATTAAGGTTTACCCTGCGGTTACGGCTGTACTTGTTAAAAAGCTCATCCATCCAATTTACATTGGGGTAAAGCAACGGATCGACACCCGATGCAGTGTTATCAATGTATTCCTGGCTGTACTTTGGAGTGCCTCCACGACCGGTAAGTGCTTCGTTGGCTAAATTCATATATTGTAAGCCATCCAAAACTCTTGGTCGTTTAGTGAAAGAGCTAACCCCTTCGTTGTAATCCAAAAAAATGTTTGGCTTTCCAACCTTACCAGTTTTGGTTTTAACAATTACTACACCGTTTGCTCCGCGAACACCATACACGGCAGTTCCTGATGCATCCTTTAACACTGTGAATGATTCAATATCCTCCGGATCGATGTTGTTAATTGACCGCTCAACGCCATCTACCAATATCAACGGCGAACTTGAATTACCGCCGAAAGTGGCAATACCCCTTATCCAAATATCAGCTGCGCTACGGCCGGGTTCGCCACTGCGTTGCACGCCTACCACACCTGCAATACGCCCAGCCAAAGATTGCGTTACGCTTGATACCGGTAATTTCAAATCTTTAGGGGTCACGGTTGATTGTGCACCTATAAGTGAAACCTTACGCTGGGTACCAAAGCCAACCACAGCAACCTCTTCCAATTTGTTATTGTTGGGTTCGAGCTGTATGGATAAATTAGTTTGCGTGCCTACCGTTACCTCTTTGGTAGTATAACCAATGTAGGTAATTACTAATACTGCCGCTTCGTTAGGTACGGTGATGCTGAAGCTACCATTTACATCGGTGGAGGTAACGCTAAGAGCGCCTTTGAGCTTAACGCTTACACCCGGAATTGGTACGCCTTTTTCGTCCTTGATGATACCACGCACAACAATGTCTGCCTGCAGTTCATTACCCACGTTAAGCGCGCCATAAGGCGTTGCCATCACTTCTGCAGCATGTACCATGCAAAATCCCGTTGTGAGGAATACAGAAAGCACACCTACTTTAAGCCTTTGCCGCTTAACTATAAGCTTCGTAAATTTTTTGTTCATAAGTTTGGTTTTGTAAAATAATTGGTTAGTTATAATTGTATTTCGTATTTGGGATAACTGACATGATCAGTTTTAGCCTACTGCTGATTGGTTAGTGAGTATGGCGCAGCATTTTTTGCTGTACCGCGTTTATATTCGGGCTTGGCCGACATGCTGAAATCTATTATTGCCCCCTTCATAAGCTCATTATGCTTAAGCCAGTTGAAATCGTAGGGCTTTCCGTTTAAAAGCGCTTTTCCGATATAGGCGTTTTGAGCGTTATTATTTGCAGCGTTAATAACAAGCTGCTTACCATTTTGCAGCTTAACCGTGACCTTGCTGAACAAAGGTGTTCCTATCACATATTCTGATGCTGCGGGACAAACCGGGTAAAAACCCATTGCCGAAAACACATACCACGCAGATGTCTGGCCATTGTCTTCGTCGCCGCAATAACCATCAGGCGTAGGTTTGTAAAGTTTATTCATTGCTTCGCGCACCCAATACTGCGTTTTCCAGGGTTGGCCTGCATAGTTGTATAAATACAACATGTGTTGTATAGGCTGATTACCGTGAGCATATTGCCCCATGCCGGCAACCTGCATTTCGCGTATTTCGTGTATTACACCGCCATAGTAGCTATCATCAAACACTGGGGGTTGAGTAAAGACAGAGTCAAGCTTGTTGACAAAGTTTTTGTTACCACCCATAAGGTTTATCAATCCCTGCACATCATGAAAAACGCTCCAGCTGTAATGCCAGCTGTTTCCCTCGGTAAAGGCATCCCCCCATTTAAGCGGATTAAATGGCGATTGGAAACTTCCATCCTTGTTTTTACCGCGCATAAGGCCAGACGCCGGATCATAAAGATTTTTGTAATTCAAGGAGCGCTTTTTATACACCTCAATTTCAGCCTGTGGTTTATTCAATGATTTGCCCAACTGATATATTGCAAAGTCGTCATAAGCGTACTCCAGGGTGCGTGCAGCGTTTTCTTTAATGCCTACATTATATGGTACATAGCCTAAAGAATTATAGTATGACACTCCACGCCTGCCGGTAGCCCTCGGACCTTCGTTATTAGCGCCATGCGTAAGCGCCTGATAAAGCGTTTCAACGTCATACCCGCGTAAGCCTTTAAGGTAGGCTTCGGCTACAACCGATGCGGAATTATTGCCTATCATAATATCAGCATAACCAGGGCTTGACCATTCAGGTAGCCAGCCGCCTTCTTTATAGGCGTTAAGCAAACCCTCCTGCATTTCTTTGTTAATTGAAGGATAAACCAGGTTTAAGAATGGATATAATGCCCTGAAGGTGTCCCAAAAGCCGGTTCCTCCAAATAAGTAGCCTTTGTGCGTATTGCCTGTATAAGGGCTCCAATGCACTATTTCATTTTTAGCATTTACTTCATATAGCTTATTTGGAAAGAACAGCATACGGTAAAGGCATGAATAAAATGTTTGACGCTGGGCAGTAGTTCCACCTTCAACTTTGATACTGCCAAGTGTGCTTTCCCAAACGTTTTTGGCAATTTGCTTTAGCTCATCAAAGCCGGAGTTGCCTTGTTCGCGTTTTAAATTGAGTTCGGCCTGCTCAATACTAATGAAAGATGACGCAACGCGTAAATGCACTTTCTCGCCAGCTTTTGTCTTGAACCCGATAGCAGCTAACGCATGTTCTGCCTGTACATTTAGCGATTGAGCACCTACCCCATTCTTATAAGCACGAGTGAAAGAAAACGGCTTATCACAATATATAACAAAGTAGTTTTTAAAGTTTTTCAGTGGTCCGTTTGCATGTTTAGTTGAATAGCCGGTAACTTTGTTTTCACCCGGAATTACCTGTATAGACGAGCCTTCATCAAGGGCATCAATAATCAAAAGTGAACTATCGCTTTTAGGAAATGTAAATTGGAACTGTGCCGAACGTTCTGTAGGTGTAAGCTCGGCAGTTACGTCATGATCGGCAAGGTAAACGCTGTAATAATAAGGCTTGGCAATTTCGGTTTTATGTGAAAACCAGCTTGCCCTGTCTTTTTGATCAACCTTTAATTTGCCTGTAACCGGCATAATAGAAAATTGCCCGTAATCTCTCATCCAGGGCGATGGCTGATGGGTTTGCTTGAAGCCGTTTATCTTATCTGCATCATACGTGTATTGCCATCCGTTACCCATGTCACCTGTTTGAGGCGTCCAGATATTCATACCCCATGGTAAGGCAATTGCCGGGTAAGTGTTTCCATTAGATAATCCCGGCTTTGACATTGTGCCCATTAAAGGATTTACATCATCCGTTAATGATGATGGTTTAACCTGTGCGCCGGCCTGAAAAAAAAACAATAATGAAATAGTAGTAAAGTATATCCTCATATTAAAGGTGTAAGCTTTGTAATAAATCGGGTTCAAATTTTAGTGCGTTGCGAAGCATAAAACACTCTGCAAGATTTTACACTTGATAGCATTAATGCCGTATTGATTGCTAAACGCTTTTAGCTAATCAAAACTTAAACGACTTGAAATTGAACTTTTGGTTGTACTAATTGGTTATCGCATTGCTTTGCGATTGTGATAACAATTGTAGCGCAACAAGCTTAATAGAGGGGTTAAAATTAGGGTTAACGCTTAAAAAAATGTTATTAACCGCTTAAAGAGCATGTTTTGACGCGGTTAATGAAAATCTATTTTGAGGCAGTTTCAAAGTCATGCTGGTAATCTTCACCGAACGCATCATAATAGTTAGCGCGAAACGATTTGTAAAATTGCCTTGCATATTCAGTACCTTTTGTAGCTTTAAGAGCTTTTAATCGCGAGCTGAATGCGCTATCGTTAAAAGGATCGATGCTTAAAATAAGCTTTGCAATTTCATTAGCTTCTTTCCACTTTTTGAGTTCTGCCAACTCATTAAGTTGTAATTGCAATGCATTTACGGCTTTTTCGTCGAACGACTGTTTGTAATCATCAAGCCAATGCTCTGACATGCCCTCCAAAATGGGTCCACGAAGTAATAGCTGATTAAGTTGATGCTGTTTACCTGTGTCTGTAGCAGATGAATTATCGAGTAAGTCAGATGCAAGGTAATAGTCGCAGAAAAAGGATTGATTTGTGGTAAACAAATAGGAATCATTTACAAATTGGAGATCAATTCCCTCTATTCCGCTTAATATATTACGAAGATGATTAAAAGTAACCCCGCGCAGGTTTTTCGCTTTGATGGCATCTTTATCGGGCCATAAAATACCTGTAAGTTTCCTTGAGGTAATACCTTTTGAATCTTTGCTATTCAACAAAATAAGTAAAAAAAGCTGTTTGATTTTAGGACTGAACAGATGTGTAATATCCCGACCTGAACTATCTGCAACCGAAAATTCACCTAACAGGTATACAGCGTTTTTAACCGTTTCTTCCTGATCTTGCTTTACTGAAATGACTGATTCATCTTGCTGTTCATCGCCTAATACAGTTTCTGAATTTAATTCATTATTAACTGGAGCCGGTTGAGAAGATTTACCACGCTTAAAATATAGCAACGCACCGCCCAAAGCCACTATAAGGCAACCAATACCTGCACTTATCCATAATATGGATGCTGAACTAGGTTTTTCAAAGCGTTTTAAATATGCTTCCTGGCTTATTGGAGGTGCATCTAAGGCTAGAACGCGAAAGCTGGAATGCTGCGGATCAGTAAACTCCTGTATGCTACAGTAAAATTGCTGACTATCACTGTTATAAAACAGGTTTATATCAGTTTCAATTTTTTCGGAAGTGACAGGTATTGAGCTTCCCACTTCTTCAAAACTGCCATCTTCAATGGTAAACTTATATAATTTCAGATGTGTTTTAGCTACCTCATGAGGATAGCACAAAACGTAAAATGATTTTTTATCAGGCGATAATAATAAGTTGTTAGCGGGTACAAACTTTTTCCCGTCAAGCTTAATACTCCAGCACTTTTTAACCCAATGTTTTTTTGTATTGACGCGGTAAAGGTCATAATATTCTTTACCCCCAACTACTTGGCTACCTGATTGATTTCCAAAACCTCCAAATACATAAACCTCATCCTGGTTTTCTGCCGGCCCAGACGCTGAAAAGAAGCGCGGATGAATATCATCGCCGTTAAATTTAACTGTCACCCAATCATTTGCCGACTGGTCAAACTTATAAAACGAGTTATGGTATTTGAATGAGCCATAGCCACCAAACATAAAAAGCGTGTCTTGAGCGGCATTAAAAAATACATTGTGGTGGTGCCGTTGCGTAGGTAGCTGGCCTTTGCCTGAGCCTTTCCAGGTTAAATTTTGAAGATTTAATGCGGCAATACTAAATCCATTGTCTCGTATATCGTATGGCTCATAAACATATAAAAGCTGTTGCTTCTCACTATAGATACTTTTACCGAGTATCATTGCAACCGGATTCTTATTTGCATAGCGCTGCCCATCTAATTTATTTGAAGAGGGCGAATATGTGTAAAGTGAGTCGCGACCGTAAATTAAAAGCTGTTGGGGTTGTTTACGGTAATTTATGCCGGCAACTTCACCAAACTTCTTACTAAATAAGGGCTTCCAGAAATAGGAGTCGTTGATTAACCAAATCGGGTTATCAACGTTTCCTATAGTCTTTCCGTTGGCATTTGATACGCTGTTACCCGACCACTCATGCAGCGGAAAATGTTCTGTATCGTCATCATAAACTACGTTAACGTTCCGAATGGCCATATCAGGCACTTCGGTGTATGACGCGTTTTTGCCGAAAGTTATGTTGCCGGTTGCTGAGTTATTAAAAGGTAAACCTGAAGCTTTGAACTTTTGTCCGCCAATGTTCAGCTCAACAGTATTGTGTGCAACATCAAGGTCAATAGCTATTTTGACCCATTTTCTCCCTAGCTTATTTAAATCAAACGGCGCTTTAATCTTATTGCTAACACGATCAATATTTAAGTTGAGTGATGAGGTGTCGTGCGTGTTCAGGTGGCTAAGGCTTATGGAGTTTTCGCTATTCCCAAACTGGAATATATAGCCTAGGTGGTTTTGATCCCACAGCATTAATTCAAAATCAACGTGCAGGTGTGATCTGATATTTATTTCGTTTTTTCCAAATACCTGGTAAGACGTGCGCTTTGAAATAGACGCATTATTAGAGTTAAACAACAACCCCTGAGCGCTTACAAGGCTGCACGAAAACAACGTAATTAAAAAGTATGTATATGTTACTGATCTCCAGTATTTGCCGCAGCCCGCAATCATTATTATGTTTATAAATGGAAACAGCAATCCATGCGTATGCAGCAAAAAATCGCCTTATGGCAAATATATACACTCTTGCATATATTCAGGAAGTTTGATTACGCTATTAGATATTGTAGATCTTAAGCTGCAACTTTCCCATAGATTGATGCTGTCTCTACTTAAGTCCAATACAATATTTTGGCTTTTGGAAAGCGGATAGCAATTTCTGTTTCAAAAAAACTACGTAACTCTCTCATCAAGTCTTTTACAAATACATATTTCTGACCCCCAAATTTATTTCTTTTAATACTGCGGTTTGTTTCGCTAAAATCTAAGGTTGTGTTAGGATACCAGCCAAGCAATATATCTCTTGAACCGGGTGTAAATCGGTGTGTAATAAGTTCAAAAGTCAGGTCTGTTTCAAAGTTCAGATTTGATGACACTTCATCCAATAGCGCAGTGTAATGTAATTGCCAATCGGGTATTGGCATTATTGGTGCCAGCACAATGCCAATTGGATAGCCGCCTCCACCCTGCTGCTTAGGCAACGCCATTTTACGCAGTGCTTTAATTCTTGCTGTTACAGTAGGTGTTCCACCTTCAAGGCGTTTAGCTACGGCATCGGCGTTCAGGCTGCACCTGAACCTCGTATGCCCATTATGTTCTAAATTCAATAATGGCTCAACATTATCAAATTTGGTAACAAAACGAAGATGAGTGTTGGGTTGCGTAGCAAAAAAGCTAATTGACTCTGCTAAACCGCCTGTCAAGTGTTCTAAACTTAAAGGATCAGTATAACAACTGGCCTCATATGACACCAATTCATTTAAACGCTGGTAGCGGATTGTGCTTTCCAGAATTTGTGGCAAGTTTGCAAACACGCGTATTGCTGGCGGCCCTGAAAGGCTGCCTGCAAGGTAGCAGTACTGACAATGAGCAGGACAACCCTCTGCAAGATGAAACTGCCAGTCAGCAGAGGGCGGAATGGGACGAAGATTGAAAGCGCTCGGAGGTGCTTTTACAACAGCCAGCGTGTTTTTAGCGATACGATAAGTCTCCTTTTCGTCTTTGCCACGCAGGCCGGTTATTCGGTTATTCTTGGCTATTTCTATCGGTAAGTTTAATGCAGAAACTTTTTCATAAATCTTTTGACCGTAGAGTTCATTCATCGCATCAGCAGTAAACACAACTCGCTTAGGCATCCAAAGCTTAAATCGTTTGTCGTCATCTGATACCAATTTTGCACTTGTGTCAATATCCTCAAGAATTTCTGTTAAACTCATACATCTTTCTAAACAAGACGTATGCCGTAGTTTATATTTTTTAGATTTTAGCTGAATTACGCGCTACATTATTTAGCTAAGGTTACTTATTTAATGATGATAAACTTTCATCAGTCAATCTAATCAACGATTTATAGTAGTGATGCTGAACTTTATACCAATCACTTTTAGTGACACGTAACCATTGAATCAAATAACATTTTTATAAGCTGGATCATGACTTTGCCAACACCAGCAGTTTATAATGCAGCAACTATTCAGAGTAAATAAACTTCCAAGAGACTGTTCACACACTAAACTTAAGCAAACCGCGTTAAATAGGTTAATTCCTGTAAAGGCTTTTACCTATATCAACTTATATGGTTAACAGTAGAGCAAAGCAATTAAAAATAATTCTGCTTAGTGCGGGATATTTATTTGTTGTGCTCAGCCATATAGCGCTTATTATGCCTAGTTATATTGTTGCACCCAAAGCAGCTGTATTTAAGGCAAAGCATCTTTCCAATAGTTATGAGGTTAAAGGCAAACGTACCATTACGGTAAAAAAGATATATAAATCAACACCTTACAGGCAGTCATTCAAAAAATATTTTAAGGCATTAGTCGGCATACCTGTATCGGCTTTCAAGGCTCGTTTTTTCACACATGCATTGCCTTCAAACGTTGGCAACCACTTATTGAAATTTACTCAATTAATCAAGCAGCCTTTCTTCCATCTCCGTTTATGATTGCTGTTTTTATTTCGCTAAGGCTGACTATACAAACAGCAATTCTCTCAATTAAATAAACCGCTTACCGGCTGCTAAACACAGCATTTATGGTTAGCATAAACTTATTATTATGCACTTTATAGATAAAATGGTTGAAGGACTTGAACTAAAATATATTGGCAAATGTTTTGCGGGCTTTAATGAAGAAGATCCGTACGTTACATTTTTAGGTTACGATACTCCAGGTTGGTCTTACATTTGGGTGAAATATAAAGGCCGCCATATATATACCTCTATAGCTGATGTTTCATTATAGCATTTGTTATTAAATTACACCAAAAAGCCGCTAAGCATTAATGCTTAGCGGCTTTTTGGTACATATAACTTGCTAAAATCATTTTCTATCTTTAATCATCCAGCCTCAGCTTATAAACAACTGATAATAGTCTGTATATACTCATAGCGGCTAATGCAACATTATAACCATGTTGCTGTTTAATCAAGCAAACTCAACCTTTGAAATGAAAATACTCCCCATTGTTATAACCATTATCATTATAGCCCTGCTGTTTTTTTTGGGTGTTAAATTTTTAAAAAGCATAGAAAAAATCAATGATAAATTACCGGCAAAATTCTACCATTATCAATCTATCGATAGCTTAGAAACTATCAAATCAGGCGGTATACAACTAAAGCAGCTGATTACCGCCCAGGAAGAAATTCAATCTATAATCACCAAGGACAACAATGTTATTTTGTACTCTATATCGGATAAAGACACCAACACATTTATAAAATTAAATGGTGACGGAGATGTTGTAGACTCATTGGTTATAACCTGCAGACCTTACAATCTGGCGTTTGTGAATGGTTTTATAATAGACAAAAAAAATAATGAATATTATAATTGGAGCTTAACCGGCAAAAAAACACCAATAAAAATAGAAGTACAAAATGCCAACCTTAGTTGGGATGTTGAGAATGAGAAAAAGGAAATAAAGATGATTGCTAAAGAATCTTCAGCAGTATACGTTGATTTCAAAGAAGAGGAACTTAAACCACAGCCAAAAATTAGCGGAGGATTACAAACCACACAAGCCATGAAAATGTATACTGTACTTACTTATTTTACAAACGATAAATGCATCCAATTCAGCACCCGGCAAGACGTAAGCGAGTATTTCCCATACTCGTACACTGAGGAACTTTTGCTTAATAGCTTGTTCAAGCATATTGACACAACTGCTCACAGACAGAAAAAATTTATAAAGAGTGCAAATGTGAATTATAAATTCTTTCAGCGTATTAAGTACGAAAAGGTTCGCTTTTCGGGCGGAGGCGGCAATGCCCCGGCTTTTGATGTTGAACTATACCATGGAAACCTATTTACCGACGTAGTGTTCAAGAGAGATACCTTGCAACTTAAAGAATTTATGTACCAGGATAAAAGTTGGCGACAATCTGAAATTACAATTGACGGAGTCAAATTGGGGACTTTAACAAAAAATAAAGCTCAACCACCCATCATAATTGACGGTTATGGCTTTTACACCAACCCTCAACTGAATTATGCTTTGTTTACAAACGATGATAAAAAAGTTTATGTTATAAAGTAAAGCTTCAGTCAGGTTCTTTTTTAAAAAACATTCACGTGCAAAAATGGGCAATAAATTGAAGTCGACTACCTTACAACACCATTATAACGGTATGCATATTAAATTTATTTAGACTTATTGTAATTACCAACCAAAATCTTAATTGTATGCTTATAAATCTTAAATTGGTAAACTAATTCCGCCATTACTATTCAGGCTTTCATATAAACCGGCTTGATTAAAGATTACACATTGAGGAATTTGTTCTTATGGGACTGATTGGTAAAATATACCTGTTTTTATGTTTATTTATTTATTGTGGCTTTACAGCGTATGGTCAGCATGAGGTTATCAATC
Source organism: uncultured Mucilaginibacter sp. (assembly GCF_913773635.1). GTDB lineage: Bacteria > Bacteroidota > Bacteroidia > Sphingobacteriales > Sphingobacteriaceae > Mucilaginibacter. The sequence goes on along the minus strand of NZ_CAJYGQ010000006.1, from coordinate 288,443 downwards.
TTTCTCCCTTCAACAGCTTTCAGGGACTCTCCCAAAATACGATCAACGCCGTTATAAGAGATCACTATGGCTTCATCTGGATAGGCACACAGGATGGCCTTAACTGCTATGATGGCTACAAAAACATTGTATACAAGCACCGAAGCAATGACGCTAACAGTCTTCCTGCAAATTATATTTCATCAGTTTGTGAAGACGCTCACGGCGATATTTGGGTAGGAACCAGAACCGGTGGACTTAGCAGGTATGATCGCCGAACAGAATCGTTTATCAATTATTCAAACTTGCGAAATAAGGTGTCAGCCGCATTTAGCGAGAAAAACATCAATACTGTATATGCCGGCAAAGGTAAAATGGTTTGGATAGGAACAGACAGGGCACTTATACAGTATGACCTGCAAACCAAGGTATTTAAAGACTACCAATCGCTCTCCTCCAATATTTCGCCTGGCGTAGCACCTATATATACCATTTACGAGGCTGGCAACAATTTATGGGTAGGAACCGCCAACGGATTACGATTATTTGATATACTGCAAAAGAAGTGGCTTAATTCAAACATCAACGATAGCAAAGCTAACAAGAGCGCTGTTTATGCCATAAACGAAGACAGAAATAACAATTTATGGTTAGGAACCAGCACCGGGCTCAACTCATTAGCCATAAACGACGGTAAAATTACCACCTACACTGTTGAACCCGATAAAAATTCTGAGAACAAGACTAATCCTGTTTATTCCATAGCACAAAGCGGCAGCATACTTTGGCTTGGCACCAATACCACGTTGCAAACTTTTGATATTAAAAAAAGGGAATTTATTAAACTTCCTATTAAAACGTCAGACGGTAGTAACATGCCCAATGATGCGGTGTACTCTTTGTTGAGTGATGCTACCGGAACTTTATGGATAGGCACATCCAGCCAGGGCATATTAAAGTACAATAAAAACATCACTATTGTTGAATGGTTTAAAGCGGCTAATTACTCGCTTCCTTCGGCTCAAAACATTATCAGGTCCATGGCTGAAGATGGCAATGGAAATCTTTATCTGGCAACTGATGATGGTTTAGATTATGTTGATCAATCTGGCAAACTTATAAAACACTACCATCATCTATCAAACAGCAACAGCTTATCAAGTAACTACACAACCGATGTTTTGGTAAGTAAAGACGGCAACACCGTTTGGATAGGGACGTCAAATAACGGCCTGGATAAGCTTGATATCAAAACGGGCAAATTTAAAAACTATTCCTCAGGTGTTGGCGCTGGCTTTATGAACTCGAAATCGGTAGCCATGTTGATGGAGGACCGTAAGGGAAAGCTTTGGATTGCTACAGGTTGGGGTGGAATAAACATATTAGACCCTGCAACAAATAAATTCGAGAAGCTGACCAATTCTCCAGCCAATGAAAATAGCATTGCTGATGATGCTGTTCAAACTATTTATGAAGACCATACCGGAAATGTATGGATTGGTGGTTACACCAATGGAATAAGCATTTACAATCCCCAAACAAAAACCTTTACGCACTTGAATACTGGCAACAGCAAGCTTACATGCAACGTAATCAGTGATTTTTATGAAGACCGGCTTGGCAACATGTGGATTGGTACTATGGAGGGCGGTTTAAATTGCTACCATGCAAAAAGCAAAACTATAACGTCAATAACCGAGCAGCAAGGCCTTATTGATAACACCATACATTCAGTACTAGGAGATAATTACGGTAAGATTTGGCTTAGTACCAATCAAGGTATTATGAGGTACAACCCAGTAAGCAAACGTTTGAAGAAGTTAGACAGGTTTAACGGGTTGAAAAGTATCGAGTTTAACATCGGGTCAGGTCTGACTTCGAAAAATGGCAACATTATCATCGGCAGTATTAACGGGTACACCATCATAAATCCTAAAAACGTAACAGTCAACACTACTCCAGCAGATGTTGCTATCACCGGCTTATGGATATTGAATAAAAAGGTCAACGCCGGTCAGCCTAAGTCTGTACTTCAAAAAAGCATCCTTAACACTTCATGTATTGAGCTTAACGCAGGGCAATCGGTTATCACCCTCGAATTTGCGGCGTTAAATCATACCATATCTGAAAGAAACAAGTACGCATACCGGTTAAATGGCTTTGACCAAAATTGGATTTACAGTGATCAGCGAAGGGTAACTTATACCAATCTTGATGCCGGCACTTACGTATTTGAAGTTAAGGCGGCCAACTACGATGGTTACTGGAATGGAAAAGTGCGTTCATTAACAATAACTGTGCGGCCCCCATTTTGGAAAACATGGTGGTTCAGGTTGTCGGTAGTGTTATTTTTATTGGCCGTATTGTACTTATCCTACCGATTCAGGACACTTTACTTAAGGCAACAACGATTAGAACTCCGGAAACAAGTGCGCGAACGCACTGCAGAAGTAGTATCGCAACGAGATTCCTTAGCCAAACTCAATGATGACCTTCAGCGACAGGTTGAAATTTCGCAGGCACAATCAGAAGAACTTCAAGCCCAAGCAGAAGAATTGCAGGTGCAGTCGGAAGAGTTAATGTCAGCAACTCAAAACCTTGAAGCTATGAACACTCAACTGGCCGAACAAAAAGAAGTTGAGCAGCGTGCCCGTGAAGATGCCGACCGGGCCAATAAAGCGAAAAGTACCTTTTTGGCTACCATGAGTCATGAAATACGAACGCCTTTAAACGGCGTTTTGGGTATGGCCTCACTCCTATCTGCTACTGAGCTGAATAAAGAGCAGCATGAATATACTGATGCAATTATGCAAAGCGGCCAATCTCTCTTGAACGTAATTAATGACGTTCTTGATTTTTCAAAAATTGAATCAGGTAACCTGGAATTAGACCCGCAAGACTTTGAACTAAGGGGCTTAATTGAAGAGGTAATGATGATGTTTGCTGCAAAAACAGCCGACACCGGGGTAGACTTATTTTGCCATATCAAAGGAGATGTTCCGCCGCTCTTGTGCACCGATAGTGTTCGGTTACGCCAGGTTTTAATAAACCTGGTTGGTAACGCCTGTAAATTTACTCATAAAGGCGAAATTGTGATTAAGGTGAGCAAACTCTCTAATAACGAAGATACACTAACATTGCTATTTGAGGTAACGGACACTGGAATTGGTATTCCTGCAGATAGAATCAGCAACCTGTTTGAAGCCTTTAATCAGCTTGATTCATCAGTGACACGTAAATACGGAGGATCCGGCCTTGGTTTGGCAATTTGCCAAAGATTGGTGCGCCTGATGGGTGGCGAAATAAGGGTAAGCAGCAAGCAGTCATCAGGTAGTGTATTTTCATTTACTATAGAGTGTAAAACAGCTAGTAGTGTAAATTCTGCCTCTACCGCTGTAGGGACTTATTGGCCCGGCAAAACTGCAATCGTAAACAATAACGAAACCTGCGTAGCTATTTTAAAAGAACACCTTGAAGATAGAAAAATTGAGGTTTGTACGTATAAAACCGGTAGAGAAGCAATCGCAGCAGCCAAAAAGAATGATTTTAAACTTATCATTGCAGGTCAGAATACTGATGACATGACCGGCAAGGCGTTTTGTCAACAGTTAAAGAACATTGAACTTCAATGCCCGGTAATTTTAATAACTGGCTTAGGCATGGATTTATCAAGCAGTGATTTCGGAGGCAACTTTCACACACTTACTAAACCTGTTAGGTTAAATGAACTGCATATCTTAATTAATCGCTTGGCCAAGAATTACAGCGCCGTACCAGCAAACGACATAAAATCAGTCCTTTCGCAAGATTTTGCTGACAGATATCCTTATAAGATGCTTGTTGCCGAAGATAATGCTATGAACCAAAAGCTGATTGTTCGGATATTAAATCGATTAGGATATGCGCCTGATTTGGCAAATGACGGACAAGAGGCACTGGAGAAGGTTATGGTTACCAGCTACGACATCATATTGATGGATATACAAATGCCAAATCTTGATGGATTAGAAGCCACGCGTTTAATAAGAAGCAGATTAGGCAACAAACCTGTGATTGTAGCTCTTACAGCAAATGCACTTACCGAAGATAAACAGCTATGTTTTGAGGCAGGAATGAATGGCTACTTAACCAAACCTTTGAATATAGACAACCTGATGAATACCCTCCAAAATTTGCATTCTTAATGCTACGGCCGAAAAATTAAGACTATAAAGACTTTCTTTAAAGTTCACATTTAAAGTAAAAGCTATCAGTATAAGATTTGATAACTGATATTGACTTTAATACTAAGCTACTTATCGCTTATTCCTTAAACTAAATTAAATTATATTTTGTCAAATTATATTGTGCAAAACATTTTCTGATTTGTTACGTTTGTAGAATATGGAAGATTTATTAAAGCTCGAAAATCAGATATGTTTCCCGGCGTATGCGTTTTCCAGAAGCCTTACTAATTTATACAGGCCACTTTTGGCTCAGCTGGATATTACCTATCCGCAGTATTTAGTTTTGATGGTTTTGTGGGAACATCATGAGCAAACAGTTAATCAATTAGGTGAAAAGCTGCATTTAGATAGCGGCACCCTTACTCCTCTCCTTAAAAGATTAGAACTGAAAAAATTAGTAAACAGAACAAGAAGTAAGCAGGACGAGCGTATTGTTTTAGTTTCGCTTACAACATCGGGCATTCAACTTAAAAATCAGGCGCAGCATATTCCTATGGAATTAGTAAAGTGCTCCAATGTTTCTATGGATGAGCTTATGCAGCTGAAAAACCTTTTAAATAAAGTTTTAAGTAAATAAATGCATAGCTCAACCTTTAAAAATATTTTCCGTGTTGTACTTGGTGGCTTCCTTGCCTTCGCTGGTATAAGTCATCTTACCTTCAACCGTTCTGAGTTTTTGGCACAGGTACCGCCATGGTTACCCATCAGTCCGGACTTAACAGTTGTGCTGTCGGGAATAGTAGAAATTAGTTTAGGATTTGCCCTTGTTTTTGCGGTAAAATATAAAAAATGGGTTGGGCTGGCTACTGCCGTATTTTTTGTAGCAATCTTTCCGGGGAATATATCACAGTATGTAAATAAAATCGATGCATTTGGGCTTAACACTGATAAGGCAAGGCTAATAAGGTTGTTCTTTCAGCCTGTATTAGTTCTTTGGGCTTTATGGAGTACCAGTGCATTAAATAAGAAAAAGCAATAATTATAACATTTAAATAATAATCTATGAAAATTTTATTTGTAGTTACATCGCACGATCAATTAGGCAATACAGGTCATAAAACAGGCTTTTGGGTTGAAGAATTTGCTGCACCATATTACAAGTTTACCGATGCTGGTTACGAGGTTATAGTAGCTACCCCAAAAGGCGGGCAGGCGCCTATTGACCCTAGCAGTGAAGCACCATCGGCACAAACAGACGCTACCGAACGCTATTATAACGATGCTAAGGTACAGGAAGTAATAGCTAATACGCATAAGCTTTCTGATGTTAAAGCTTCAGATTTCGACGCCATTTTCTATCCGGGCGGTCATGGCCCGCTTTGGGATTTAGCTAACGATGAAACATCGGCACGGTTAATACTAGACTTCTACAACAGCGGCAAATTAGTGGGTGCGGTTTGCCATGCCCCAGGCGCTTTCAAAAATGTAAAATTTGATGACGGCCAACCGTTTGTAAAAGGCAAGAATATAACCGGGTTTTCAAACACTGAAGAAGCAGCCGTTAAATTGACAGACGTTGTACCATTTTTAGTGGAAACTGAATTGGAAAACTTAGGTGCGAATTATAGCAAAGTAGAAGACTGGGGCGTGCATGTTGTAGAAGACGGATTATTAATTACTGGTCAAAATCCTGCATCTTCAGAAGGTGTTGCCGAAAAGATGATTGCTCGCTTAAATAAATAATTGGCTTACAAATTAATTAAAATGAGAACTATATATACCGCGGATGCAACTGCAACAGGAGGCCGCAATGGCCAGGTTAAAAGCAGTAATGGCGTTTTAAACCTTGAAGTTAGGATGCCTAAAGCACTTGGAGGTGCTAATGATGATTATACAAATCCTGAGCAGTTGTTTGCTGCAGGTTATGCTGCTTGTTTTGATAGCGCCTTAAATTTGGTGATGAGACAGGAGAAAATTGACGCTGGAGAAACCTTGGTTACAGCAAAGGTTAGCATTGGTCAGAATGATGCAGGAGGCTTTGGCCTGGCTGTGGAACTTGAGGTTAACATTACAGCAATTGAGATTGATAAAGCCAAAGAATTGGTAGCAAAAGCTCATGAAATATGCCCATATTCAAATGCAACACGTGGCAATGTTGAAGTGAATTTGGTAGTCACAAATAATTGATAACTAATGGCAGCATGATTACTGCCGCTCAAAAAATTTATAACAAATGTCATTGATAGAAGATTTAAAGTGGCGATACGCCACAAAAAAATATGATCCTACAAAAAAGGTAAGTCAGGAAGATATTGATAAAATTGTTGAAGCCGCGCGTTTAGCACCAACTTCGTCAGGTTTGCAGCAGTTTAGGGTATTGGTAGTATCTAATCAGGAGATTAAAGAAAAACTTGCTCCAAGCTCGCTTAATCCGGAGGTAATGGTAGATTGCTCGCACGTATTGGTTTTTGCAGCATGGGACAGCTACACTGCCGAAAGGATAGATACCATTTACAACCGCATTACCGACGAGCGGGGTTTACCACGCGGAAGGTTTAGCAGTTATACCGATAAGATTAAGAATATTTACCTCAATGAAACACCTGAGGAAAACTTTGTACACACTGCCCGGCAATCGTACATTGCCTTTGCAATGGCAATTGCGCAAGCTGCGGAGCTTAAAATAGATAGCACACCAGCCGAGGGTTTCAATAACGCCTTGGTTGACGAGCTGCTTGATCTTAAAGCGATAGGATTGAAAAGTGTGACCTTGCTATACTTAGGCTATCGAGATGAAACGGATTGGCTTGCATCAATGAAAAAAGTGCGCAACCCAACCGAGGAATTTGTTATTGAGTACAAATAATTGCTGTAAATTTTCAGCATTTGTTTTAGGTATTCATACCATTAAAAAAGGACTACATTGTAGTGTGGTCCTTTTCTTCTTTAAAGCCTGAATGGAATTTGTGCTTTTACTATCTGAATGCTGTTTATAGTTTGAAGTTGTTTAAAGATACTTTACCGTTGTAAAACATTTATTCAAAACGTGATGTTATTACTAATATAATTAGCAATAATATGGAGAATAAAAAGCAAGAGGAAAATTTGTTTAACGAACAAACTACCGCAGATATTAAAGGATCAAACATGGTTAAAGATCCCGACAATTGGACAACAGGCGATGAGCCTATGACAGGCGCTCAACACTCCTACCTGCAAACATTGTCTGCCGAAGCCGGAGAAGAGATGGACGAAACGCTGAATAAAGCCGAAGCATCCAAACGCATAGACGAACTACAGCATCAAACCGGTCGCGGCGTTGATAAGTAACAGATATAAAAGCAGCCCAACCAAATGGACTGCTTTTATTTTTTTGCGGCCGCCAGTAATAAATGTCAGGTGGCTGTTTTGTGGCACAAACTAATGCATCTTAAAGCACTCAACGACCTTTGCGCTGCTTGCGCCATTCCGCTAAGTTATACTGGCGGTTTGTTTTAGCATCGTAATAAAAAATCTTAAAAGTCTTTGGGTCTACAGCAAACTGATAATAATTCAAATAAGTAGGCGCATATCATTTACGTTTACCTGATAATAAAGTATATACAGTTCGGGCTGTGCACTAATCATCAAAGTAATTTCTGTTTTGCCTCCACTCGTTTCTCTTATCTGTCTTGCACGCTGCTGTACTTCTGGAAGGTTGGCAATCAACGTTAAAATCTTTTTTTCTTTAGGGTTATTAGCCCTGATTTCCTGTGCCGAAACGTCAAGCATACACCACTTAAAGAATACAGCCGCTAATAACACTAAGCGCATAATAAAATACGTTGCTATAATTTTTGACAATTTAATTAATATTATACCAATCACATTGAACTATAATTCAGGCTTAGCTCAATTTAATGGCGCTGAATAGTAATGTTTCTGAAATAGAATCGATTTGTTTGAAATAGTGGGTTACCAAACCGCAATGTCCGGTATTAAATGAAAACACAATGAGGTATGGCAGATCGTTTTAAGTCGTTGTTATCCTTTCCTTTTATCATTTGCCTTATAGTATTGCTGGCAAACGACTTTTATTTAAAGGAAACGTATCACAACACCTTTACAGGCAAGCTATCTGACGTTTGCGGTTTGTTTATCTTTCCCATATTTTGGTCTGCTTTTTTTACGCGGCATCGTTTAGCAGTCTTCGTTTTAAGCGGATTGCTATTTATTTACTGGAAAAGCGCATACTCATCTGGCTTTATCAATTGTTTTAGCACTTACTTTTTCACCATTCAACGAGTAGTTGATTATACAGACCTTATTGCACTACCAGTTTTATTATTGGCTTGGCTTCATATTAGTGATGCACCAAAAAAGGTTGATGCTTACAGTGTTTTTAGAAATGTAAGTCCTTATCCGATAGCCGCCCTTACCATATTTGCATTTTGTGCAACCAGTCAACCAACCTACATACAAAAGTTTGATCAGCCTGAATATGTACTCTTAAAAGGAAATGCTTTACCCGACTCTGGGGTTTTTGAAGAAGACTTTCGTTTTTATAAGTTTGATTCTTTAGTTGTTGTTCAGGTGAACAGTTTATACTCCCACAACCGACCGGCTGAGGATGATGATTATAATAAAAATATTCTGATAAGAGATCTTGATTTGCAAGTGATAGACATGTTACCTGGCATAAAAAGTTTGGTACCTCCCAATCAGCAAACAAGATTGACAGTCAATACCTCTCAAGGCAACGACCATGTACAATTTAAGGGCAGCCGCCTACACGGGCGTTTTGTGAGAGAAACAAATGGAAAAATTCTTATTGAAGGAACCTACAAGTCGGGTTTAGAAGATTCCATCTGGACGTTTAGATCTGCTAACAACAAAACAGTAACTAAAATAACTTTTATAAACGGCGAACGAACTTTAGTACAGCAATTTGACGGTAATACGCTTACGTCTTCAAATAGCATAAATACACGTGCAGATGTTAAACGAAACAAGATTATTCAAATAGCAATATTGGTTTTATTGATGATAGGAACAATTAGCCAAATTGTTAAAAGCCATCGTAATAATCCTAACGAACGTGTTGAGATATTATCATCCTGGAAGTGGTTAGCAAGCTTCCTTTCACCTTTAATTGTTTGGATGTTTCAGGCTTTTATAACGCAATTGCTAGGCAACTATCAGTATGATTTGCTAGTGATTCCATTTGCGATTTTTGTGGTTTATGTTGTAACCTGCCCATTATTCTTCATCATTATATTCTGGATTAAGCTAAAACGCAAGGTTGATATTTTATGGTATTGCTTAACATTTGCACTTACCATAAGCATATGGTTTGAATACGAAATATTTACCAAGCTTTCCGCTTAGCTTCCCAATTGCTGGCTTAGCAATTATCCGGCAAAAAGTATCTTATCAAATTTTAAATACTTTTCATCTGTCACCTTGAAAAAGTAAACGGTAGCCGACTCGCTTTCGCTGACATCATCACCATCTTCAGCCGTTGAACCACTATACGTAACGGATAGTTGCAATGTGGCAGTGGGTTTGTCATAGTTGGCTATCATACAAATTTTTTGATCGCCATATTTAATTGATGGCGTAGCATACTCACCATTTTGGTATAGTTGCTGGGTTTTTAATTTTAAAATGGTTTTAACAAAAGCCTCGTTAAAAAGCTTGTCGTGATACTTATCCAAATCTTTGCCTGTAAATGTAGCAGGATAGTTTTGCAGGCGTTTTGTTTCGTCTATGTTGTCATTTACAGCAACCCAAATTTGCGTTGTATCTGCCACTACCGGGAAGTTGAAATAAGCTTTCATTTTTTCAACATCCTTTTGATAAACTGATGTTCTGAAATTCTTAAAATCATCAAGCCAGTTGTTGACTGTTGCGTAGCTTTGTTTAGCCGCAACCTTTAGCTTATTTTCAGATATTTTGTCAGCCTCCTTTGCTTCAGGCTTGTTCTGAACGCAAGAATTTAACACAATCAGAACGCACAGTGATAGTAACGGACTTTTGTAATTCATAAACTTCATGTATTGTCGATGAAAATGTAAGGTTGCCCGATCAGCCAGTTTAAAAGAAAATGTCTATGTAATCTGTGGTTTCTCCATCACAATTTAGCATTTGCTGCATGCGCCAATACTTACGCTTACCAGATGCTTTGAATACAGCCAGTCCGTTTCTTTCACACGGCTCACCATTGTTAACGTAAGAAATTTTAGAAACGATCTTACCATTGAACTTTAATTCCCGCCCTTTTGCTAAAAAGGTACCTTTAATGGTCACATAATCTTTAGTCTTCTTATCCCGCTGTTCTCCTTCAATACTGTATTCATCTTTACCAATAGGCTTAATGATGACTGAACCTGGTTCATTATATCTTTCGAACGTTATAAATTGAATTGTAAATAAATGTTTACCAGCTCTTACCGGCAAAGTTTGGGAAACCGCCGTCAGCTTAACCATCAACAAAACGGCAAAAATCATCAAAAATCTCATTAGCTACAGTGATATTTATTTAGTTTAACGTGTAGAAAGGCTTCTTGTTTAATTATCTAAAGCACATAATTACCGACGTTGACTTGTATCTATTAACCTGATAATCGGCGTTGATACAACTGTTTTGAAAGCATTAAAGAAAAAACGCCTTCAGTGATACTGAAGGCGTTTTTAAGTTCCATTAACTCCTGGAAACCTTAAATCCATCGGCAGAAACCGACCAGTCAACAAATCTTGCCCGCTTGTTAGTTGGGTTAGCGTTTAACGTAGCTTTTATGCGCATAGCTGCTTCCGCATCCTTTGCAAACATCAGCATATAACCTCCGCCACCTGCACCTAATAGCTTGCAGCTTATCAGGTAATCGGCAACACGCTCTATAATTGCTTGTGTTTCGGGAGTATTGGTTCCGCTATCCAGGCGCTGGTTAAGCTTCCAGCTTTTACCAATTGCTAAGGCTACATCATCCATATTTCCATACTGAAATGCTTCGTAAGTTTTCAGCGCATGATGATTCATTTCCTCCAAAATACGCAGGTACTGGTTACCGTTTAAGAACATACCTTTCACAATTTCTGCAAGTATGTTTTTTGCCATACGTGTAATTCCGGTATAGTATAATAATACCGTTGATGCACTCGCCGGATCCGAGAAGATATGATCAGGTGCCCACCTTACGGTTGGTTGCTGTATTATTCCGGGCTTGCTCTCCAACAGTTTTATGCCGCCAAATACACCGCCATACTGGTCTTGCCATCCACCACCCGTGGTAAGCATTTGCTCAAGCATCAACGTGCGCGAGCATATGGTATACTTATCCCATTTTAGGTTACAAAAATCACTCAAAGTGCCCAAAACTGTACTTGCCAGTATGGAACTTGTACCCAAGCCCGATCCTTTTGGTATAGCCGCCAACAGGGTTAGTTCGATGCCGCAACCAAAGGCCTCTAATTGCTCTTGCAGTGATGTGTAATTAACGGCCGAAAAATCTGGATGAAAGCCGGCCAAACATAAAGCCGCTTTGGGTATACTAAAGGCAGAACCAATTGCCGTATAATTTTTTAATTCATCAAAAGAAGTAACATCCTCTTTAACCCCCAAATCAATTGATCTTAAGGTAATGCTAAAGTGTTCTGAAGGTTTTATAAATACCTGCAAAGGTGGCTGACCGTTTAGTTCAACTGCAAGATTAAGTACTTTACCTCCGTTTATTAAACAATTGGGAGGCGTATCGGTCCACCCTCCCGCCAAATCAAGCCTTACCGGGCTACGGCCCCACACAATTTGGTCTGACATCACGTTCAACCTTGGTTCGGCCAAATTTGTCTTTGCTGTTTCAACAATTGTTTCGGCCAGCAAACCGAAGGCCCTTTCCTCATGGATTTTTGCCTGAGCAAGCTTTTCGTCAACGCCCGACTTAGCCAAAACTTCACTTCTGAACATTTGATCGTGCAAACGCGTCAACAACGGAGCATCCTGTCCGAGTTCAGGCGGAAGGCTTAGCTCAGCCTTATTGAATATGGTTGCAGCATGCTTTAAATCAAGCTGATAAAAAACCGATCGTTTCCAATTACCGGCAATAGCCGACATGTTTGATTTTAAATACTCATTTCGCTGTGCATATTGCCTGAACAGGTTAACCTCATTGGCAAGGTTAGCAGCACTAACCAGCCTCCTGCTGCTACCCACATAGCTAAACGGATTGTCAATCAAGTTTTGAACAACCGCTTCGCTCAACTCGTCAGATTTATATACTTCATATACCGGCTCATTAAACCAGTCATCAGCACTAAATTGATGATTTGCATTAACACCGCGCTTAGGCAACTGCGGATTGTAGAAGTTGTAAATGCGTATACACCATTCATCGCTATCACCAATCGGTATAAAATCAATACATGTTTGAGCAGGCAGATTTATTTGCCAGTCATTTTGCGGAACCCCGGTTATTATGTGCTTGCTATCCAAGACCCATTTAGGCCCAATCCAGCTATTTTCAATCCAAATATGGCTGTTTTTACTGTGCAGCTCAATTTTGGTCACTGCATTCAATGTAAATAAATCGGGTGTCGGCTTAATTTTATTCTGCCATATTTCCTCCTGATTTTTTACCAGGCCTTGAAGTTTACTTGTAGATTCAATCAGTTCGGCACTATTACCAAAGTGATAGAACTCACCTTTAGGTAAAGGCACAACAGCAACCTTCAATTCATTTATGGCTTCATCAATCAATGTTGGGTTTTTACCAAGCGCCTGTCCAAAAGTGGTGTACATATCGTAAAATGATGGTGCACCATTGGCAAAACTTTGGGATGCCTCATTCCACCCACATCGCTCAAAAATGAGTTTAAGGGCTTTAGGCTTAAATAGCCATATACCTATATCAATGTAAAAAAGATGATCCGGCTGCAGCTCCTGTAATCTTTCGGGCGATGGCTTTTGCAAAGTAAAAGCAAGTTCATGAGGTGATGTTTTTTCTGAAAAGAATACACCGAAGTTGGACGCCTTTTCGGCCTGCTCCCACAACCCAAAACATACAACATCTGCATCAGGTATTTCTGGTAAAGCACCTTCAGTACGTATAAGTACATCTCCGCTGGCAACCAGGTGATTAAGTCCTGCCGGAGCGTTATTCAAAATATCTTCGAAAAGCGGTATTTGAAGGTCAATAAGCGACTGATCTATTTGTTGGCCGCGCTTCCATTTAAAAATTGGCATGGGTGTAAAAACCTTACCTACCGCTGCATAAGCAGGCGCCCTGCGGCTTTGTCCGCCGGCGTGTATAATAAGACGGCTATCCTTTTCAAGCCAGGCGTTTAAATCTGTTATGCCAGCCTCCTGTTTAAAGGCTTCATTTAATAAGTTTACTGTTCCTCCCCCTGAGCCAACCTTGCCGGAAGCAGGATCGGTACAAAAGAAATAGTTCTTATCGGCAAAATAACTGTCGCCAAAATTTTTGAATGATGGAGGAATAGTAAGCAGCTTTTTTAACATTGTAGATGCGAGTATAGTTGTGCTGCAAGATAGGAACTTAAACGCTTAATTGGCTTATAAAACAACCGAAACTTAGCCCAGTTTAAAATGCTCAAGCTTACGGTAAAGCGTTGTAAGGCCTATATTCAATAGCCTGGCAGCTTCTGTTTTATTCCCTTGGGTGTAATTAAGAACTTTTAGTATATGCAGCCTTTCGATAGTTTCCAAATCAAAAGAAGTATCTGAGACATTGCTATGCCTGAATTCTACCGGTAGTAAGCTAACATCTATAAACTCATTGTCGTCTGCCAGAATAAGCATACGTTCAATAGTATTTTTAAGTTCACGGATATTTCCTTTCCAGCGATGGTTGACTAGTGCGCTCATCAATTCACTGCTCATGCCGTTCACATGTTTTCCCATCTTTTGTGAAAATTCCTTTAAATAATGCGTCGCCAGGATCTCTATATCGCCTTTACGTTCATTTAAAGATGGCAGGTTTAAAGTAAATACCGATAATCTGTAAAACAAATCCATACGGAAACGACCTTCATCAGCTTCATTTTGAAGGTTGCGGTTTGTGGCAGCTATAATGCGTACGTTAACTTTAGTGGTTTGCGTATCTCCAACTTTGATAAATGTCTGACTCTCAAGAACGCGCAACAGTTTTGCTTGTAAATCGAGACTCATCTCACCCAGTTCATCTAAAAAAATTGTACCGCCGTTTGCTTCTTCAAACAGTCCGCGCTTATCCTTTACAGCACCTGTAAAAGCACCGGCTTTATAGCCAAACAGCTCACTCTCCAGCAAATCGTGCGGGAAGCTGCTGCAGTTAACAGCAACAAATGGCTTAGTTCGGCGTGTACTTTCTTCATGAATGGCCCCCGCAAAAACCTCCTTACCTGTACCTGTTTCGCCAAGCAGTAAAACGGTTGTATCTGTTACGGCCACTTTTTTGGCCATGTTAACTACATCTTGTATGGCTTTTGAGTTGCCTAAAATACCTGAGAAACCAAAGCGTTCATTTAAGCGCTTTTGCAGGTTTAATACACGCATTTGAAGTTGCGCCTTATCGGCTGCTTTAAATACGAGTGGAATAATTTTGTCGTTATCATCACCCTTGGTAAGGTAATCAAAACCACCGTTCTTAATTGCCTTAACTCCATCACCAATGGTGCCGTAAGCAGTAAGACTTATAACCTCTACATAAGGTTTTAACTCTTTGATATGTGCAACAAGGTCTACCCCATTTACATCAGGGAGTTTAACATCACTTATCACTACATGAATGTCTTCGGCCTTTAAAACCTTCAATCCATCTTTACCTGTGTGAGCCTGGTAAACTTTGAACCCTTCTAACTCTAAAATGCGTGCAATAAGCCCTGCCAGCTTTTTTTCATCATCAATAACAAGTATGTTGGCAGTAGCAGGACCGTGCTTATCAGAAGAATTCATGTAAAAAATTTATACGCGTTTAGACAATTGAGTGAGATGTTATCTCATCACTGCCTTATACCGCAAAGGTAATATTTTAACCTATCGTTGGCTACTTATCATCATACTGCTTTATCTATGATATAAAAGGAAAAAATCGCCAACTATATACAAAAGCTAGTATTATAGTTGACGATGCTTAACTGTTATAATCAAGCCAGATTATTTAACTGATGCATTTCGTTGTCATCGAGCATTATCTCTACGCATTTCAGGTTTTCTTCTAAGTGAATCATACTCGATGTGCCGGGTATAAGCAGAATGTTATCGGCTTTATGTAACAACCAGCTTAACGCCAACTGATGCATTGTTACGCCCTTTGCGTTAGCAATTTGTTTGAGCTTTTCGGTCATGCTGGTCATTCCTCCACCAATAGGAAACCATGGAATAAAAGCAATATTTTGTTCCTTGCAATACGCTAACACCGGCTCCCATTCCCTGTCTAAAACACTATACCGGTTTTGGACCGATACTACTTTAAAGTACTTTTGCGCAAGCTTTATATCATCTACAGATACTTCTGACAAGCCAATATGCCTTATTTTACCTTGCCGCTGGGCTTTGGCTAAATACTCGAAGCTTATTTCAGCCGGCACTTTGGAATCTATACGATGCAACTGGTATAAGTAAATTTGCTCTAGCTTTAGTCGTCTTAAACTGCCGTTAATGGCCTCCTCCAAGTGTTGAGGTGAGGCGTCATGATTAAAATCAGCCCATGGGCCAAATCTTACTAAACCGCCTTTGGTTCCAACAACCAAATTTTCATTATAAGGATGCAATGCGTCGGCAATCAGCTGTTCTGAAGTGAAAGGGCCATACTGGTCGGCCGTATCAATAAAGTTGACCCCCAACTCTACTGCTCGCTTTAGCAAGTCAATAGAATTTTGTGGATTTTCGGGCATGCCCCAAATTTGAGGACCCGTAATGCGCATTGCTCCAAAGCCCATGCGATTTATCTCAAGATCGCCGCCTAAAAGAAATGTGGTTTTAAATCTTTGCGTACTCATGCTAGTGTTGTTTGTTTAAGCAAAGCTACCTACATGCTTTATAACTGCTAAAAACATTTCAAAGCATTAATTATACTTTTCAAAGCTTTTTCTGAAATTTAGCGGGCTTACACCTGCCTGCCTCTTAAAGAAACGGTTAAAGTAGCTTTGATACTCAAAACCAAGGCAGGAAGCTATTTCTGAAACCGTGTAATTAGTATGTGTTAATAACGACTTAGCCTCGGCATATATTTGCTCATTAATATGGGAGGTAGTTGTTTTGCCTGTTGCCTTTTGTACCACTGTGTTTAAATGATTGACGTGCACGGCAATTGTATCTGCAAAATCTGAAGCTGTTCTTAACTTAATAGCTTGCAATGGTAAGTCAACAGGAAACTGTTGCCGCAAAAGCCTCATAAAGGCCGCAGCAAGGCGTAATGAGCCTCGCTCTTGATTCTTGGCTTCATGACCTGCTTTTATAGCTTCATGAAAAATCAAATCTAAGTAAGTTCTGATTAAATCATTCCGATTCTGGTACTCATTATTTTCGCCATTATGCATTCGTGTAAACAGTGTTTCTAAAAAAACTAAGTCCGCTTCGACCGGAAAATAAACCGGAGATTTTTGGCCGGAAAATATTTCATTAGCTAACCTGCCCGAGTGAGCGTTGGTATTGACAAACGCTTCATCAAAAACGCAAAAATAACCGCACGCAGGAGTAATGTTTTCAGGCACGACCCATGAATGCGGTACCAGCGGACTTAAAAATACAAGGGCCGGCTTTGTTATTAAAAAAGGTTTTAACGAACCATACAACAACTGACACGGCGTACCTCCGCTGGTTACCAAACTTATCTTGTAAAAATCGCGCCGATTATATGACTCGAGTGTACATTTATTTTCACCAATTGCAGCTACTCGAAACGTACCTTTTTCTTTACCAATGATCTCTGTTGCCATTTACAAACTTATACATTTCAAAGTTAAAAGTTGCCAAGGATGTAATTTGAGAACAGAAATTGCTTTAGTCCGAATGTCCGGCTTAATACTTAAACCTTCTTAGTTATTTGAATGCTGAGCTTCCTTTTTGACTGACTTGTAATTTTTAAAATGTACGAGCCGTTGGCAACTTTTGTCAACTTAACTGGCTGGTTATTACAAGCGGCTTTGTATTCAAAATTTTCGTTAAGGCATAGAAGCATTGCGGCACCGTTATTTGAGGTGTTATCAAATAATTGAAACTCTCCTTTATAGCCGTCATTATTGGCACCAAAACTTTGCTTTATGCACCATAAGTTAAAGCCGTGGGTTATTGTGCCGGGTTTATACAATGCGTTATACCAATTGATAACCGGCGATGACAATGCGCCAAACTGGTGCCAACCACCGCCATTACCCGTTTCTACACCGAAATTTTCCCAGCAATTGTAGGTGTCATCGGTTTCTCTCTTCCAAACGTTTAAAGCGGTGTTTGCAATCTGAAGTGCGCGCTCGGGCTCATTCAAATCAAACATGGTCTTCCATAAAAACCATTGGTGAGGCATCCATACTCTGCCGTTCCAGTAACCGTCTTTATTGTAGTATGGCGAAGACTGGTCAATAGCTGTTATTCCTTGCTCCGTCCATAGCTTGGCACTTGTAAACAAGTTAGCAAGCAACTTGACTTGCTGCTGCGGCGTGCAAATACCTGCAATAAGAGGTGAACAGCCGTCCAAGCCCATGTTATAGTTTACTCCGGTTTCATGCTTTAATATGCCGGTTGCTTTTCCATCAGCATCATGATTTACATAACCAAAGTATCCTGCCGCTTCGTCCCAAGAATTTTGCTGCAAGGCATTAGTGTAGACTTTTATATCTTCATCATAAATAGCAATATCCTGCTTGTAGCCAAGCTGCCAAGCAGCTGCTTTAAGTAATTTGGCAAAGCGTATTTGATGTGCGGTGTTAATAACCGGAGCAATTAACTTTTCCAGCTTTTTTTGATGCGTGTACACTTGCGGACTATAATCGTCCCAGCCACCTGAGTTATAAAATATATCCCAGGTTTGTATCATGCCGCTTTTTAAGCGGCGTGTGGGCGAGTTTTCGGCACCTGATAAAAAGCTGTAATAGCGCTTTAAACGCGGATAAAAATACTTGAGGTATTCAAGGTTTTGAGTTTTATCCCAAAGCTCATTAAACAGGTAAGCCTGCACAGGTAAAGGTGTACCATGCTCTAAAAATGCTGATTGCTCTTGCTCATCCATAGTGTAAGCGTTTAGGCTTTCTAACGCTCTGCCTAGATTAATATCAGTGTAACCTAAACCAATAAATCCCGAATCCCAAGTGTAAAAAGAACTCCAACGCTTACCAGGAGTAGTGTGTTTGAAATATTTGTTGCCGGCAAAAACAGGATAGTTAAGGTTTGTTAACACCGTGGCAGCCATTAATTGCTGACTAAACGAGAATGGCTTTCCTCCTTGATTTACCTTTGGCAAGGCGGCCTCGTTTTTACGTTTTGTATAAGCTGTTTCAAAAGATGCCCACTGGATATTGAAGGACTTAAGTTTTTCAACCACCTGATCTTTCGTACTACCAGATACTACAACAAAATTTTTAGACAGCATTTGCCCTGGCTTTACAACTATTGGTGTTATGAACACATTGCGAAAATAACCTTTTCCATTACCGTTTATACGGCCACCGTTGAGTCTTGCATGGCCTGCTTTTACAAGGTTGTCAAACTTGGCGAGTGCTTCATCAGGACTTTGATCAAGTATGGTTCGCCTATCGGCGGTGGTGTCTTGCCAAAGTATGCCATAGTACTCGTCAATGTCATTATACTTTAGTATTGCACCGTTATGAAGTACATTCGTAATTTCAGGCTTTAAATTCAACTCTTCATTTTGAAATTTTACGGCCGGTACTTCATCGTTATTCACTAAAGCAAAGCCATCTAAAAAAATTGGACCATCACCAATGGTCTTCAACAGGAGAGACAAAAATTCGCCTTTCAAATCATTAATATTTAGATTTAATTGAGCGTAATTAGCTGCTACCTTAAAAATCAGTTCCTTTTTTGTTTGGCCATTTACTACAGCCTGTAGTCTGACATCTTTGCTACCACTGTTTTTATACCTGATTATGAGTAATCCATTTTTTAAATGCCTAAAGTTACCTAGCTTGAAGTTGATGACTTGCCCGGCAATTTTGCTTGTTTGTATAGCCGTACCGCTTACAGCATTTTCGTCAGTAACCTGGCCACGCAGTTGTCCGTTGTATATCAAATTATAGTTAGGTGATTTTACAGAATCTGTAAGGCTTATGTAACTCGCCGCCTCTTGCCAACTAGTGCCTTCAGGCAGTGTAACTTTTACCATTTTGTTATATGGAAAACTAATAGTGCTAAAAAGATTGAGTGCCAAACTGCGGTTGCTTTGGGTATTGTTTACAAATTCGGCTTTTATTAAACGGCTTTGCTTATCAATTTCACTGAATGAAACATCGCAATATACCCCGTCTTTCCACTCAAGTTCATACCTGTAAGAAAAGTAAGAAAGCGTTGGTGACGCTTGCCACGGATGGTAACCCGACTCGCGTTGTGTGCTGGCAAGTGCAATGTTATTACGCAGGTAAAACGAAGGCTGAACAATTACATCAAATCTTATCCCATTGTTACGCGCGGGAACGTGGCTTATACCATTATAATTGGTTGAATAAGGCCCCCATGCGGGTAAGGCCATATCATGAGTACTTCGCAGGCTTTGGGTAAAGCCTTTTTCCCAGGTTTTGTAAATTTTATCAGATGGTTGGGCTGATAATTGCCCCGCAAAAAGGCAATTTATAGTGATTAATATAATCAGGCTCGCGAGCTTTACTATTTTGAAACGGGTATAAATCATGCGCAACGAATAGGGATGTATTAGCGTAGCTTTAAACTACTTGTGCAAGGTAGTACTTAAGAACAATAAGCCGATATTGCTACCGGCTTATTGAATTTGTGATGTAGTGAGGTTTTTGGTTTGGTTATTTTATCAGTACTTTCTACTCACCTATTGGTACGGCAAGTTTGGTAGTGTTGGCTACGGCGGTTCCAAAGTTTGCAGAACCATCTGCGTTCCATGTTAATTTTTGCATACGCGGGCGCCTTTCGCCATTAGATGTATTAGCAACATTACGGGCATGATAAATAAACCAGTTTTCGGTTTTAGCAACGCCGTTTGGATCAGTATAGCTGCTCGTGAAAAAGCCATTATGGCCCGGGCCATAAACCCCATTGGCATCATTGCGCACAAAAACCTGCTTTTTATTAATCCAATCAGAACCAATCAACGGATTACCGCCAGATTTTAATTGAATTTGAGCCAGACAATAGTTGTCGCTACTGTAACGACTGCCAGAGTATATGATAAACACTGGACTATTGGCATCTTTTTGCAAAGCAATTGGCCCCTCATTTACACCGGCGCCAAGGTTGCCGCTTGGCTCATAACGCTCCCAATTGTTAGTTGGTGATGATATAAGCACCCTGCTACCAGTGATAGTCCATGGGTTTGACATTTGTGCAATGTATAAATACTGCTTGTATTTAGTAGATGTGTTTTCCCAGCCCGACCAAACAAAGTAATTGGTTGAGCCAATGGTTAAAACAGTTCCGTCAATAGCCCATTGGTCTGTGGTATCAAATATTCTTCCTTTGAAAGTCCAGGTACCTGTAGTTGGATCTGAACTGGAATTTTCCAACACAAACATATGGTGGCTATCAGCAACGTTAGGGTCTGCTGCAGCAAAATAAATGTACCACTTGCCCGACAGGAAAAACAATTCAGGTGCCCATATACTTCCTGAGTGATCGGTGCCTGATGGCGGCGTCCAAACTGTAGTCTCCGGCGCTATTGCAAGTAGCGACATATCAGCTGTCTTTGTAATTGATATGCGGTTCCCTTTGGTAGATAAGAAATAATAAAAGCCATCTTTTTGAGCAACAAACGGATCGGGGCGGCCATTGTTATTCACAGGATTATTAAACTCAAGATTATGGAATTCAAACCTGTCTTGCGTACCACTCACCGTACTTTTTTGCCTTATTTTTGAACCTGGTGTACTGCTATCCGGATCAATAACCATTTTCATTCCGGTGGCTTTGTTGGTTAAGGTAAAGTTGTTACCCGTGCCAGTGTATGCAATTGCCCAACGCTGCGAATCGGTTCCGTTATCGGTGCCCTGTTGCAAAATATCGCCGGATGTTGATGACGGCGAC
The DNA here is from genome assembly GCF_913773635.1 of uncultured Mucilaginibacter sp. GTDB lineage: Bacteria > Bacteroidota > Bacteroidia > Sphingobacteriales > Sphingobacteriaceae > Mucilaginibacter. The sequence goes on along the minus strand of NZ_CAJYGQ010000006.1, from coordinate 267,107 downwards.
TTAAGACACTTTCCGCTGGTGAGGTTAACCAGTTTGTAATAAGTGGCATCTGTTTTAATTAAGCGCCACTTTTGACCATTATTCGGAAACCACGACCATTGCTGAATTTGCTGGTTTTCGGCAGTTGAATTTCCTGTAACTTCCATAGCCGGTCCACCTGCTATGGAGGCAAGCCCCCGTATGCGGTAAACCGCGCTGTCAACCAATGTACCGAACGGCGGGGCCGCATTGGTTTTGTAAGCGGTTTGTTCGGCAGACACAGCTTCAGCATCATTGCTCAGCCTTTCTTTTAGGCAGGCAACAGATAGCAAGGTAGCGCCAGCAAGCGTTAAAGTAAACATTTTGTTTCTCATCATTTTACTGAATTTAGGTTTACATATAATTGGTTAAAAACTTACATATCAATCCCCTGCGCCATACACCTTTTGTTCGAACAGCTGCAATGAGGAAAGTAATTTGTAACGCTTTGGAAGTTCTATCTCTTGTTAGGGCAAAGAGATGCTTTTAGGTTTGTTGCTGTTAATAATCCAAAGTAAACGATAAGTAACAGTAAGTTTTTCTCAACCTTTTGTCGATTTGTATCAAAACGTTCTAAGTTGAATCAAGTAAAAATAGATCATAAAATGAAAAGCCGGTGCCAGGTTTTGCAACCTAGCTCCGGCTTATAAGATAACGTATGCTCCGTTTTATGCCTTCACATTATACTCATCTTTCCAGTGTACAATTTCATTGTTGTACAATGCCTGGTTTGCTAAATGAACACATATGGCAGTTTTAGCTCCCGTATATATATTCGAGTCTGGAAGTTCTCCAGTACCTATTTTGTCGTAAAAATCATTCAGGGCATACCAGGTACCATCGCGGGTAGGTTCAGGTAAAATAGGCGTTCCACCCTCCTTAGCCCAGGTAATGCGGGTAGCACCGGTTACGCCATCAACAACACCTTTTTCTTTAAGTAAACTTTGTTCAGGGTAAAACATTCCCTGGTCGGTAAGCAATGACACCGTTCCTTTAGTACCTTTAATTTTAAACAGGTAACCATCTCTGCTATTTCCACAAGTAGCTCCAAAATTTCCAATCAGATTCTTTTCGGGGTAACGTAGCGTTACCTGCACATTATCAAAAGTTTCGCGTCCATCTTTAAAAACATCAATGCCTCCCGTTGCCATAAACTCAGACGGGTGGGTATCAAATGCCCAATTTATAAAGTCAATTTGATGCGAAAGCAATTCGGCCACTAAACCACCAGAATACTCTTTGTACATCCGCCAGTTAATTTGCCTTTCCAAAGAAGGGTCGGGCACCGGCCGGCGCCAATTAGCATTGCGGTCCCAACGGCAATCAACCTGACTAATTTGTCCTAAGTAGCCCTTTTCAATCATTTCCTTCACTTTGTAGTAAAGAGGTGAATAACGATACTGATGACCAACCTGCACCACCTGCTTAGGATGATTTTTTACTAGCTTGAGTAAATCCAAAGCCTGACGCACATTATACGTCATGGTTTTTTCGAGATACAGATGCTTGTTTGCCTTAAGCGAATCAACGGCAACGGGGTAGTGCATGTTAAGCGGCACTGCAATTACAACGGCGTCAACATCCTTGTTTTCCAGCAGCTGTTTATGGTTTGTATATTGCTTGTAAACAGTTTGCTTGGCAAACTTTTGAGCCTCTTTGAGCCGCATATCAAGCACATCACAAATGGCAACGGTTTTAAACTTATCAGGAAACTGATCAATTACGCGCATAATTCCCTTTCCCCTGTCTCCACAACCAATGATGCCAATTTTTATAATGCCGTTTGCCGGCTTGGCTAACAATTGCCCGTTGCTAAGTAATAAGCCACCGGCAACAAGCCCCGAATTTTTTAAAAACGTTCTCCTTATCATCTATTCTGTAATCGTCAATATGTTAAAACCTTTTGTTGTAGTATCGGCAATTGAGCCGTTTGATCGCTTGTAAATAATGTACGCGCCAATATCTGTTCTATCTTTTAAATATTTTAATGTTTGTGTAAGCCCCATGAGCATGAATCCGTTATCAAAGCCATCGGCCGTTATAGCATCGCTTGCGCAAACTGTCACGCTTATCATCTCATTACTTACCGGATAGCCCGTCTTTGGATTTATCAAATGAGAAATCTCTTTTCCATTTGCTTTAACATGCTTACGGTAAGTACCTGATGTGGTAAGTGCACCTTGTTTTAAAGAGACAATCTTGCGCATAGGCTGAGGCTCAAAATCATTTACATTAATCGACTCAATCCCAATTTTAAATAAATTGCCGTTAGGTTTGCTGCCCTTAATCCGCAGCTCTCCCCCTATCTCAATCATGTAGTTGTAGATGCCTTTTCGCTCCAGCAATTGCGCTAATAAATCTGCAGAATATCCCTGGGCAATGCCGTTAAGATCTATTTGTACCTCCGGACGTTTTTTTGACAGATAATTGCCAACGAGTTTGAGGTTACTCATTCCAACACTCTTTTTAATTTTTGAAATAACGGTTGAGTTTGGCTTTACAGTGTTCTTAACCGAACCAAATCCCCAGGCATCAACAAGTGGCTTAACGGTTACGTCAACCATTCCGTTTGTTTGCTTGTTTATTTCTAACGCCTTGCTAACTAAAGCTTTTAATAACGTGTCAATATAAACTCCTTTAGGTGATGCATTGAACTTGTTAATAAGAGATGCAGGCTGATATAACGATACAGATTTATCAAGCTCCTCAAGCAAGCTGTCGGTTTGATATTTGTTTACCCTAGTGTCTGCAGCATAGTAAATTATGTTGTAAGTAGTCCCCTGCGCGTATCCATGTATTTCAAACTCGTTAAGCGCAGGTTTGTAAGTAAACCCAAAGCAAAGCCCTGCAACAAATAACATAATTATTGAAACCTGATGATTACAAAAAAACTTACCTATCAATAATCGGCTCATTTATCTATATGATGAAACAACAAATGTGGTTGCCCGCTAAACTTGGTTTATGTAATGGTTTACAGGATGTAAATATAAATTTAATCGAGACTATTATCTAGTTTTTGAGGCGCGGCGCGCTGTTCATTTTTTTGTCGATTTGTCTCAATATGCAGAGCTTTGTTTGCTAAAAAGTTGCTTTATCCTATTATAGGGCAACTATTGGCTGGCTGTAGGCAAAGCCAGTTTTGGGCAACGGTGTAAAGCTATTGTTACATCAACGTTTTTAATATATTTGGGCTACTAATTATGCGCCTGTTCCTTCGTGCGGCTTGTGTTGTGGTTTTATTAATCGGAGCGGTTTTCGCCTGCTTCGGGCAATCTTATTATTTCAAACATTACCAGGTAGATGATGGCTTATCGCACAATGCGGTTACATCAATATTACAAGATAGCAAGGGCCTGATGTGGATTGGAACGCGTGGAGGCTTAAACCGTTTTGATGGTTACACTTTTAAGCTTATAAAAAATAAAAAAAACAAGCTTGGCAACCTCGGCAATAACGTAATTACTGCTATTAAGGAAGACCGCAAAGGAATGCTGTGGATTGGCACCGGTAAAGGCATTTTTAAATACGACCCGTATAAAGAAGTTCTTACATCGCTGGATGTCGCTCCGCAATCATACATCAGGAGTTTACTAATTGACCTTAACGGCAATCTTTGGTTTTTGGCCGACTATTCTCTTTTTAGATACAATCAGCAAAAAAACAAGGTAGAAGACGCATCAATAACAGGAACTTGCACAGCGGTTGATAAGCATAATAATATATTAATTGGCAATAACGATGGTGAAATCATCATCTACTCACCCACTACTAAAAAGATCAAATATATACGCGCTGTTGGTCAAAGCATACAGCCTAAGTTGCGCTCGATAAATAAAATTTATCCGCTTGAAGACGGAAGAATACTCATAGGGTGCTTTAAACAAGGACTTAAAATATTTGATCCATCAACAAGGCTAACCCGCTCAATTCCTTTGCGTGAAAAGAATGATGCTGAAATATACGTACGCGACATTACATCAGCCTCAAAAACTAATTATTGGATAGCAACGGAATCGGGAGTTTTTATTTATAACCTGCTCAACAATAAGAGCCTTAACGTTCGTAAAAGTTCCGAAGACCCATATGCCATTGCTGATAACGCTGTTTACGCTGTTTGTAAAGACAATCAGGGAGGTATGTGGGCAGGAACTTACTTTGGCGGGTTAAATTATTACTCCAAAGAAAACGCACGATTTGAAAAATACTATCCGCAGGTAAAAACAAACTCCATCTCCGGTGATGCCGTACGCGAAATAAGACCCGATAACAACGGAAATTTGTGGATTGGGACCGAAGATGCCGGTATTAATAAACTGGATTTAAATACCGGCAAATTTTCAAACTTTACATCAACCGGTAGTACAGCCGATCTTTCTTATCCCAACATTCACGGTTTGCTCTCAATTGGAAACGAGTTACTGATAGGTCCATTTTTTCACGGTATGGAAATAATGGATACTAAAACCGGAAAAATAACCAGCCGTTTCAAATACATTGGTAATAAAGATGATAATGCAAGTGATTTTATACTCTGCATGCACTTAACCAGGGACAGCACAATTTTGATTGGAACGGCTTACAATGGTTCGGGGCTGTTTACCTATAACCGTAAGCAAAAAACATTTTCGCGCATTAAGCAAATACCGTACGACTCGTACGTGTTTCACATCGCCGAAGATAACAAGGGCAACATATGGACGGGCAGCGTTTCACAAGGTGCATTTTATTATAACCCTAAAACAGGTAAGACTGATAACATACGCTTTGGCACCAAAATAAATAACAAGTATATAAACGAGGTAGCTGTGCATTACATAATGCAAGACAGTAATGGAAACATGTGGTTTGCCACCGAAGGCGCCGGATTAATTAAGCTTAGCCCTGATTTAAAAACATTTAAAAGGTTTACCACCACACAGGGAATGCCTACAAACGTAATATTTTGTATGCTTGAAGACGGCAATAAAAACCTTTGGGTAAGTACACTTAGAGGACTTATCTGCCTCAACCTTAAAACGGAAAAATTCAAAACTTACACGCAATCTAACGGATTGATTACTGACCAGTTTAATTATAATTCAGCTTATAAACATCCCTCAGGTAAAATGTATTTTGGCTCAGTTAAGGGAATGGTTGCTTTTAACCCTGCTGAATTTGCACACAAAGATGCCAGTCCACCCACGTATATCACCGGTTTTCAAATAAACAATAAAGAGATTGTACCTAACGATAAAACCAAAACCCTTACGCGTTCAATTCTTTACACCGATACTATCACGCTTAATCATAACCAAAGCAACTTTAGTATCGAATTTGCGGCGTTAAATTATTCATCACCACAGGTTACACGTTACAAATATTTTATGGCCGGCCTTGATAAGCAGTGGACATATCTTAACAGCAACCGAAAGGCTTACTTTACCGATTTATCAGCAGGCGATTACACTTTTCATGTTCAGGCCGAAAGCAACGTAGGAAGTTGGGTAGGCAAAGAACGCCGCATATTTATCAAAGTATTGCCTCCCTTTTGGAAGAGTAATACGGCTTATGCGTTTTATATATTAGCTACTTTTATAAGTCTGTATCTTGCCGTTAGGTACTATCATCAATATCTTGAACGCAAAAACCACCGCAAAATTCAGCTGTTTGAACATGAGAAGGAAAAAGAAATCTACCAGGCAAAAATTGAATTTTTTACTAATATAGCCCACGAAATTCAAACGCCTCTAACCCTCATTGTTGGCCCCGTTGAATGGCTGGTGAAAAAGGCCGAGGAACAGCCTTCCATTAAGAAAAGCCTGCTGTTAATAGAAAAGAATGCAAAGCGCCTAACAGAACTCACTGCGCAGTTGCTTGATTTCCGTAAAACAGAAATGAATCAGTTTGGGCTTAACTTTGTTAATACAGATATAAGCAAGCTACTTAAAGAGCAACTAATTATTTTCAAGCCTGAAGCTCTGAAGGGCAACATTTCTTTAGAAATCAATATACCTAAACAACCCGCCATTGCATTTGTAGACAGAGAGGCATTGGTAAAGATTTTAACTAACTTAATTTCAAACGCTATAAAGTATGCTGCAGCTAAAGCCACGGTAACATTAAACACTATTAATGCGAATGATGAACATTTTACTATTTGGTTTAGTAATGATGGCAAGGGCATTCCGGCAGACTTGACTGAAAAGGTATTTGAACCGTTTTTTAGAGTGCGCGGACATGAAAAGCCTGGTACAGGTATAGGCCTGTCCTTAGCACGATCACTTGCCGAATTGCATAACGGCTCATTAAAACTAATAAAAGGCAAAAGCAACATTACTGTATTTGAGTTGACACTACCTGTGCACCAAAAGTTTGAATTCAATTTAAGCAGCTGGAAAAAGATTAAATGATATGAGCGACACTATTTTAATCATTGACGATAACGAGGATATCCTTGAATTTTTATCTGAGGTTTTGAGCGATACTTATACCCTGCATTTGGCCCTTAACGGCGAAATTGCACAAAACATACTGGCAACAGAAATGATCAGCCTTATAATATCTGACATTATGATGCCGGGCATTGATGGTTTTGAACTCTGCAGGCTCGTAAAATCTAATGTTGATTACTGCCATATTCCTATTATTCTATTAACATCAAAAAATACTTACAGCGCCCATATTGAAGGCCTTGAAGTTGGTGCTGATGCTTACGTTCAAAAACCATTTTCGCCAGAGTTGTTACAGCACCAGATAGCTAACCTGTTAAAAAACAGACTGAAGATTAAAGACCATTTTGCTAGTTCGCCGTTTGAAGATGTAAGGGTTATGGCACATTCAAAAACGGATGAGGCATTTTTAAAGAAGCTTGACGAGTATATAAGGAAAAACCTGAAGGACACGAATATGGATATCGATAAACTATCAGACCATATGAATATGAGCCGCCCCACTTTTTACCGTAAGGTAAAATCCATATCGTCATTATCCCCTAAAGAACTTATCGACCTCACACGACTTAAGAAAGCAGCCAAATTAATTGCACAAAATGAGTTTACTTTATTTGAAATAGCTAAGTCTGTTGGGTACAGTTCACAAAGCTTGTTTACACGTAATTTTCAAAAATACTTTAAGGTTACCCCGCTTGAATATATTAACTCTTTAAAAGCCAATTTACCAACCGAGGGATTGAGCGATCAGGTAAAATCATTTATAGATAAATGAAAAAGCAGCGATATAAATGTATCTAGCTGCCTTGATTTAGATTCCTAATCGCTTATAATTTAAGCAAGGAATTTTTAAAACGGCTTTAAATGGTCATCACTGGTATGACTTTTCAACTCGCCATCCTCCTTTATACAGGAGCAGGAATAAGATTCTGCTGGTTTATTTGATCAAAGGTTTTGTGTAAATAAACGTTGAATGATGCTTTTACAAAAAGGAGCTGCCGGCTTGCCCGGCAACTCCTAAAGCCAAAGCCTTTTAAGGGCTTTGTATTAAACATTAATTTATTTCAACTCTTTTATTTTGATGTTACGGTAGCTTACCTCATTACCATGATCCTGCAGCAGAATGTGGCCTTTAGGGGCTTCACCAAAATTTTTCCAGATTTTGTGCTTGCTCATCTGAACCAATTTCCTGAACTCGTCCGACCCGCGTTCGTATTCAAGCACTTTGACACCGTTTAGCCAATGTTCCACATGATTGTTAGGGTAAACTATTACCTTACCTGTGTTCCATTCACCTATAGGTTTGGTTGCTCCAGTTTTGTTGGAGGTTTTCAAGTCGTAAAGCGATGCCAACGTGCGGTTTCCGTCTCTACCTAACTTTGCATCAGGATGAACTTCATCATCTAAAACCTGGTACTCCAAACCAATTGCCGATGCGTTTGAGTTTTCTTGCAGTGTAACAAAATACTTTACACCGCTGTTAGCACCACGTGTTAGCTTAAAGTCGAAGCTTAATTCAAATGCACCGTACTCCCCCGTTGTAACAATATCTCCGGCATTTTTTGATTCGGCACCATTGGAGGCTTGGATGGTAAGCGTACCATCTTTTATAATCCAGCCATTTACACCAGTAGGAAAGGTTTCCGCCTTGGCGCTGCGCCAGCCTTTGCTAGTTTTACCGTCAAAAAGCAATTTCCAACCTTGTTTTTTCTCTTTCGACGACAAAGTGTTAGTCTGCGCATTTGTTGTGCCGCCAAGGGCAACCAACAAACCTGCACAAATAGATAATTTATAAAGCCATTTAAAATTCATAGCAACTTTTAGTGTTTATTATTTTGTTAGTGTGTTTAAATATTTTATGCTTTGCGGCACCTGCTCAACTGAGGCACGGCTTTCATCTTCAATATAAAAATGCTTAACCCCAGCTTTTCGCGCGGCTTTGATTACAGCAGGTATGTTAATTTGCCCGGTGCCCAGTACTACGTCGTTATTTTGATCGGTACCACCTGAGTTGTTACCGGCTACACCCTTTTTTAAATCTTTTAAATGCAATGCAACGTAACGCGACGGGTATGTTTCGAGTAACTTTGCAGGATCTTGGCCAGGGAAAAAGGCCCACAAAATGTCAAGTTCAAAACTTACATATTTTGGGTTGGTGTTGGTTACAATGTAATCATAAAGCGTTTTGCCTTCATACGGTTCAAATTCAAAACCATGATTATGGTATATGAAAGTAAGCTTATAATTATCTGCTAATATTTTACCTACCCTGTTGAATTCGCTTACTGCATTTTTTGCGTTATCTAAAGTAAAGCTGCCTTTGGCATGTGGGATATTGGCTATCCTTACGAATTTTGCGCCAAGCACTTTGGCTGTTTGAGCCACCTCATCTGTTTTAGTTGTAATGGTTTCCCAGTTTACGCCATACGATGAACACTTTAGCCCACGCTCATCCAGCATTCGCTTTAAATCCTCAGGCTTTTGCCCAAATAAATTTGAGAATTCAATATCAGTTATACCGTTTCCCTTTATCATATCGAGTGTTGACGGAACATCCTTTGCAAACAGGTTTCGGTAGGTAAATGACACAATACCGGGAGCTTCAGGAAATAACAGCTTTTTTGATTGCCCTGAAGATGTATTGACTGTTCCAACAAACACCAGGATGAAACTGATTATGGATAAATTATATCTTACGTTTAACATATCAATTGTATTATTTACCAAAGGTGCTAGCCATTTCATTAAGTTGTTCTGGCTTGAGTGTCTTACTGTCATTATTGATTATTACACGGTATTTGAACGTTGCCGACTCGTTAGGTTTAAGCGTTAAATTCTTTTCAGATTTTCCGTTGGTAAAAACTTTCTCTCCTAGCGGATTAGCTGCGAACAAGCCATATCCCCGGGCATGCCAAAATGTGGGATAATTTGGATTTTGCGGATGATCGATAATGGCAACACTAACAGAATCGGCACCTAGTTTACCATATACTTTACACCACACGCCACGACTGCTCCATGCTGCATCGCCAACTTTACCTTCACTGGTAAGGTAGTTGCCGGTTGGCACTTTGTCTGTTCCGCCTTTTATGACAGTAACAATGCCCTTGTTGTCGGTAAACTTTTCGTCTTTGGTAGTTGGCATTTGCAACTCGTGCGCAAGGCGTAAGCCCAACATACCATCCTTCACATCACTAAATAATGCCTGCTGTACAGCTGTTAAAGTGGTTATCCGGTCAATTACACGCTGGTTTTTATCACCGCTGAATTCAAAGCGTGTATTCTCCTTTAGTATAACATCACCAGCTTGATTGGTCCAATTAGCGCTGTAAGCTAAAATACCTTTCCTACCACTTTTAACCTCTGTGACTTGCTGAGTTTTTATCCAGCCGTACTGGCTTTTCCTGGCAGCAGGAATAGCGTAAGAGTTATTCCAGAAATCCAGCCCGTTTACGTTTTCATAGTTAAACCATAACCCAATATGATGCGGATGATCTGTAGGATCGCCCGGTTTTGGGTTAAGCGGAAAACCACGGGTAATTTCGGCGCCTGATGCGGTTCTTATCGGGTAAAGAAAAGGTTTTTCCAAGGTATCAGGATACATAAAAGTAGTGAAGGGCTTTCCGCCTACCAATACTTCAACTTTCTTTTGCTTGTCGTTGCGCTTGATGGTAACAGTTTCAACTTGTGCGAAAGCACTTGTAGAAACAATCAATGCGGCAGCTAAGCCACTTAACACCTTAAACTTTGCCATACAACTTAGTATTTAAATACTTTACCGTTTACCTTAACCTCCTGAGCTTTTTCGTCGAAAGTTGCTTTCGAACCGGTATGAGCTGCAGCAGTGGTCATAATGTTGGCAATACTGTGATAGTAGCCAGCTTCAACCGGTGCGTTTGGTTGTTTACGGCTGCGCACGCATTCCATCCAGTTACGCACGTGATTTGATGTCAGCCTATCGCCACCTGTATTAGCTGAGGCTACAACCTGTTCGCTATTGTCAAGGCTTAATTCAGGTAACAAGTTTGCCGACATATTCATAGCTGCAGCTGATCTTTGAGTTAATCCGCCTTTAGGTGAAATTTTGTTGGTAATCAAATTCAGTTCGCCACCATTTGAATAATATATTTCGGCCGGATGCTCATCGCCGTTATGCATGCGCGAGCCAAATGTAACCTGAAACCCTTTCGTCATATCATCTTCGGGTCCGTAATCAAAGGCAGCCATAATTGTATCCCAGTTACGGCGTCCGTCTTTCCATTGGTAAATACCACCATTGGCAACTACGCTTCGCGGATGTTTTAAACCGGTGAACCAATGTACGGTGTCAATTTGGTGGCTCATCCACTGGCCCGGCAAACCTGAAGAATAAGGCCAGAACAAACGATACTCGAGGTATATACGCGGATCAAACTTTTCAAACGGACGGTTCATGATAAAGCGCTTCCAGTCAGTATCCTGCTCCTTTAATTGTGTAAGTAATTCAGGGCGGCGCCAGCGACCGGGCTGGTTTACGTTCCAGGTAAGCTCTACCATGGTTATGGGGCCAAACTTTCCTGATTTGATAAAATCGTTGGCTGCATGGTAATTAGACCCGCTTCTTCTTTGCGAACCTATTTGCACTATCTTCCCGGTTTCTTTAACAGCCTTAAGCGCTGCCTTATTATCTTCCATGGTTTCGGCAAAAGGCTTTTCAACATAGGCATCACAACCGGCTTTAACTGCTTCAATAGTATGCAAGGCGTGCTGGAAATCGGCAGTGCCTATAAATACAGCATCAACCATTTTGCTGTTATATAACTCATCATTATTGCGAAATGCCTTAACGTCGTTTTGCATTTTTTGCTTCCACATGGCTGCGCCTTCTTCGCGTCGCTTGTTCCATATATCAGAAACTGCAACCACCTCAAAATTCAGTTCCTTGCAATGATTCATAAAACAAGGCATATGTGAACTGCGATGACGATCTGAAAAGCCTACTACACCTACTCTAACCCTATCGTTAGCGCCGATAATTCGTTTGTAGCTTTTGGCGCTCCAACCCGTTTTGCTAAGCATTACACCGGCGCCGGCTAATGATGCCTGCCTGATAAAATTACGACGAGACTTTTCCATCTGTTAATTTGGTAGTTAAAATGTATTGGACAGTATAATTGGTTAACCGGTTAACCCGGCATCGAAATCAAATATCGTTGATATTATGGAATTACAATGCACAGCTAAGCATGTAAAAATGGTTGCATCATAAAAATTACAATTAAACGTATTTGATTATCAATCATTTAAAATCAATACAATAACATATCGCCTTTTTAATTTGAGACAAAACGACTAAAAAATGAACAAACGGCCGGTAAATAATTCTTGTAGCTTTAGCAATCATTTACGTTACTTTACGCTGTGCCATAAAAGCAATTCAAATGAAGCAATTGATAATAAGCATTATACTAGTTTGCACATCACTTTATGCTTTAGCACAAGGCGATACCATTACCTTAGCAGACCCAAGTATATTTAAAGATGCAGACACCTATTATTTATATGGTACGGGTAAAGCAAACGGCTTTGGAGTTTATACATCTACCGACTTAAAGACTTGGAAAACTAATGAATTAAATGCGTTGACCAAAGGTGAAAGCTTTGGTACATCGGGCTTTTGGGCACCGCAGGTATTTAAACATCACAATAAGTATTACATAGCTTATACGGCAAACGAGCAAATAGCCATTGCAGAAGCCAGCAGCGCTATGGGGCCTTTTAAGCAACAGCAATTAAAACACATTACTTTATCAGGCAAACACATTGACCCTTTTGTGTTTAAAGACACCAACGGTGAACTTTACTTATACTTCGTAAGGCTCACAAACGGCAACCGGATTTATATGGCTCGTTTAAACAACAACCTGACGGATATTGATAGCACTACGCTTAAACCTTGTATTACAGCTACCGAAACATGGGAAAACACAGTAAACTCAAACTGGCCGGTTACTGAAGGACCAACCGTTGTAAAAATCAAGAACCTATACTACATGTTTTACTCGGCTAACGATTTCAGAAACATTGATTACGCAGTTGGTTACGCTACGGCTCCTTCGCCTTTGGGACCGTGGAAAAAATATAACAGTAATCCTTTAATAAGCCGTAAAATTACCAACCAAAATGGAAGTGGTCATGGCGATTTACTTAGAGGCAAAGATGGCAAATGGTATTACGTATTTCATACGCACTACAGCAACAACAAGGTAAGCCCACGTAAAACAGCTTTAATTGAGCTTAAACTAACTGGTGATGGTAATTTTGAAACGATACCATCAAGCCTTCGTTATCTTAAAAGTCGATAACTTTTTAAGCTAAACATAAACTGTATTTATATCTACTTAACATTATAACAAAAACGAGCCTTCAATTGAAGGCTCGTTTAAACGAATAACAGATTAAAGATAAATAGAACGCCTTTACCAACCGTAATTCTGTACCAGGTTGGGATCCTTATCAATTTCTGTTTGTGGTATAGGCATCAGGTAATGCTTATCATCAAAGTTACGGGTTTGAATAACCACCGGTTTGTAAAATACCGCAACACCTGCAGCTTCACTAGTAACATTTAACCCGGTTGCGGCAAGCTCCGCAGCAGACGGACGGGCATTAAGTGTATGCACCTCACCTTTGTCCACTGTTTTGGCAATAAGCCAGCGTCTTACATCCCAAAAACGGTGACTCTCAAATGCAAGCTCAACGCGCCGTTCGTTTTGTATACGTTTACGCATACCATTTTTGGTTTGATCATCGGCTAAAATCGGCAGTGCCGGCATGGAAACACGTGCCCGCACCATATTCAGATATTGGTAAACGCTTTGATCAGGTGCATCCAAGTATTCATTCATGGCCTCGGCGTAATTCAAATAAACCTCTGCTAACCTGAATAATGGAAAGTTTCGCGTTCCGGTACCAGTGTTTGCATTGCGGTCATAATCGGGCGATAAAAACTTGCGCACATTATACCCTAAAGGGTTTGTACCAGATTTGCCGGTTGCCCAACCGTCAGTTTGCCCGTTACCTGATCCAAACCATGCCAGTCTTACCGGTCTTTTCATAGCGTCAAAACGCCATACCGTATACTGGAAAAATATAGATGCATAAAAACGCGGGTCGCGGTCCTTATACATGTTTGAAATGTTGGTCACGTTTTGAAATTTAAGCCCGTCCCATAACTGCCCACTCCAGGTACCGGTATTATTATACCCCGAACCCTGGGCCGTGATAGGATAGCCGTTCTTCATTTCATAAGAATCAATAAATTGTTGCAGTGGGGTGTACTTTCCGCTACCTTTAAACGGTGCTCCATTTGGTAACTGATTAGCGTCGATGGTTACACTATTACCCATTATACGCGGAAGTATAGTTTCGGTATAATCGCGGGTGTAAAACTGCGCAGCGTAGTTTTGCACCGGGTTATTAGGGAAGGGGCTGTACAAAGTATAAATTCCTAAATCAATCACAGCCTTTGCTGCGTCGGCAGCCTTTTTCCATTTCTCGCGGTCGTACACCGCGCTGAATAATGCCTTGCCATCTTTATTTCGTATGTTGCTGTACAAAGGGTTGCCGTTAAACAGCGGACTTGCATTATAAAGCAGTGTTCTTGCCTTTAAGCTTAATGCCGCTCCTTTGGTAATACGCCCTGTTTGAGCGGCTTCCTGCGTTGGCGGCAAAGCATCGGCAACTGCATCACATTCTGATGTAATAAAACTCACCACTTCATCAACGGAGTTTCTTGATACCTGGGTATCTTCCAAATTATCTGGATTTACATCTTTAGCACTTGTAAGTATAGGTACAGCGCCATAGCGTTTAAACAATTCGAAATAAAACATAGCGCGTAAGAACCTGGCTTCGGCCTTATAGCGCGGTTTCCAAATTTCGTAGTAACTGGCCCGGTTAAGCGGTATTGGCACATTGTTTATTCTTTCAATAAATATGTTAGCACGCCTGATGTCCTGATACCGGCCAGACCAATTTCCCAGTGGGTTATCATTGGTACTCCAGCTACCTAAGTTATACTTATATGCATTTATAGCCTCACCATTGTCAAACCAGTGGTGATATGTCTCGTCGGTACAAGCTGTATAATAGGCCGTCATTTCATCAGGCAGGGCATTATACATACGGGCCAGTGCCTGCTCTGTGAGGTTTATGTTATTGTAAACGTCGTCGGCACTCGAATATTCGGCGGGTACAACATCAAGATATTTTTGGCAGGAAACGCTACCTGCAAGCATGGCTGCAAATAATAAAATTGTAGTTTTTTTCATAACATTACATTGATACGTTTAAGCCTAAGTTCACTACACGCAACTGTGGGTAATTGCCAAAACCGTTAGGAATTTCGGGATCGAATATTTTCATCTTGGACCATGTATAAATGTTTGAGCCGCTAATGAAAGTTCTTACATTGCTAAGCCCGATCTTTTTTACCCATGTTTTTGACAGCGTGTAACCTATCTCTATATTTTTAATACGCAGATAATCTGATGACTTGAGCCAAAAGGTTGAGTTTTGGTTGTTGTTAACGTTGTTGGACGAAGAAAGGCGCGGAAATTCTGCATTTGGATCAGGGTTTTCGCTTGTCCACCTTCCGTCAACATAATCGGCTAACACCGAGCTATTGCTGGCAAATGCCCAAGCAGATGTGCCGGTAAGCCATGTTTTTCCACCGGTTGTACCTTGCAATAGCACGTTAACATCAAAGCGGTTATAAGTGTAAGACACTGTTAAGCCCATGATGGATTTTGGCGTGGTTACCTGCCCTAAATATCCTTGATCTTGCGTGTTCACTACCCCATCGCGATTGCGGTCAACATATTTGATATCGCCGGGGCGTACCGGTCCAAATTGCTGTACCGGGCTTGCCGCAATATCAGCCTGATCTTTGAACAAACCGTTGGCTATTAATCCGTAAGCTTCATTTATTTGAGTACCCTTAAGTCCTCTGTAAGCCAACGCATATACAGGTTCTGCGGCGTAAACAATGCGGTTGGTGGCGTAAGAGTATGATCCTCTTAGCATAAGATAATGGTCTTTAAACCGTTTACGCCAAGTTAGCTCACCTTCAAACCCTTTATTGTTTACAATTCCTGCGTTAATAGCAGGTAAATTTTGCACACCGGTTACATCAGGAATTACACGCGCCACCGTCAAAATTTGCGTACGCTTTTCCCTGAATATATCACCGGTAAAAGCAATTTCGCCGTTTAGAAGTTCAAGGTCAATGCCTATGTTAGCTTTAGCTGATTGTTCCCAGGTTAAAAATTCGTTACCGGTTGCGCTTTCCTGTGCACCCGAAAAGCTGTTACCATCAGCAGCTAATCCAAACCTGTAACCACTACCGTTGCCTGTTTGCCAGGTACTTAGGTAGGCAAAACGCCCGGCGCTGTTATCAACACCTACAATACCGTAAGAGCCTCTAAGCTTCATGAGTGATACAACTTTGGAATTTTTTAAAAACTCTTCGTTCGATACAATCCAGCCGGCAGACCCGGCAGGAAAAAAGCCCATTCTTTTGCCTTTTCTAAAGTTCTCTGAACCGTTGTAGCCGGCATCAAACTCCAACACGTAACGCCTGTCATAGGCGTAATTTAACCTACCCACTAAACCTAACTGTTTGTAAGGCAGTGCTGCAATGGCTCCATCATCATTTGAGGTTGCTAAAAAGCTTTGTGCCTGGTTGTAGCGTAACATACCACTTACGGCGTGCTTTTTGGCAAATGTACGGTCATAATTAAGGTAAGCTTCATAGGTTGATTTGCGGCTCCCGTTTGCTACAATGGCAAAGCCAAGCAGCCCATCGCCCGTGCTTAACTCTTCGTAATTTCCTTTGCTTAAATCAGTCTCGCTTTCGTTAATGGTAAATTTGTAAGTAGAGTAATTACGCTTACGATTGATGTTCCTGTAGTTTAAAGCGTCATAAGCAAACCTTGTTCTGAAACTCAAGCCCTCGGTTATAAACGGAAGTTTTAAAGTAAAGCCAACAATTGAGTTCAGCGTATTTTCAAACATGCGCGTGTAGCCATACTGCGTTAATCTGCCATAAGGGTTTGGAGGTGCATCTTTTTGAGCCGCAACCGAACCATTAGGGTTTCTAAGCGGATACAGGTAGGATGGCGTGTTTCTTATTTCGCCCCAGAATGCACTGGCCGTCTCGGTAGGATAATTACGGTCGCGTACTATGTTTGACAGATTTAGCTCAAGCCTAAGCAGCGAGGTGAGATCAATATCGATATTACTGCGGAAATTGTATTTGTTAAGTACAGCATTAATATTGTAGGCATTCAGGTTATCATATTTATATAAACCCGCCTGCCTTAAGTAAGCCATTGATACAAAGTAACGCGCTGTTGATGAACCACCACTTACGTTAAGATTCGTTTGATTCATTAACGAATACGGCTTGATCAGTTCGTCGCTCCAGTTTACGTTTGGATATAAATATTCATAAGTTGGATTGCTGCGATCACGAAACTTATTTAAGTACTCATCGGTGTATAAATTAGCGTTTAGTCCATCATTGTTTAACGCTTCCCTGAATAACGTTAAGGCGTTATATGAATCAAGATATTTGGGCATGTTTATGGGTTGCTGAGCCGCAACCTGTGCTGTTAATGAAATTACCGGCTTGCCAGTTTTACCGCGTTTGGTAGTAACCAATACAACACCATTTGCACCTTTCATACCATAAACTGCCGTAGCGGCGGCATCTTTCAACACGCTCACGCTTTCAACATCATTAGCATCAATGCCGTCAATGTTGTTTTCAATACCATCAACTAGTATCAACGGACTTTTGCCCTGATAGGTACCAAAGCCACGTATGTACAGCGCAGAGCCATCGGCACCAGGCTCGCCGCTGCTTTGTATGGTGAGCAAACCCGGCAGCCGCCCTGCTAAACTATTGGTAAGACTTGCAGTTGGTGTGCGTAACAACTCTTTAGATGTTACCGAGGTAAGCGCACCGGTAACATTATTTTTTTGCTGGGTGCCGTAGCCAACAACAACCACATCCTCAAGTAATGCGGTGTTTTGGCGAAGCCTTACTGCTATAAAATCACGTGAGCGTACGGGAACTTCCTGCCGTAAGAAGCCCATTAAATTATATACCAGTGTGGCATCTTCAGGTACTCTTATTAAGTAACCACCGTTAACATCGGTAACTGTTCCATATCCGTTTCTTCCTTTAACAGTTATTTGCACGCCGGGTAAACCAACACCCGAGGTATCGGTAACGGTACCTCGCACCTCAATATCTTTAAAAGCTAGAGGCTTAGCTGGTGAGGCACCATGGCTTATACGAGTAAAATTGGTATTAGCAAATAGCGATGATTTTGCCGAAACTTTAAACGGAAGGAAAAAAAGTGCTGCAATAAATACGGTGATAATTTTTACTACCGCATTTAAGACACTTACTCTATACTTAAATAGAGGTTTCATCATAGTTTTTACAGTTTAAATTGTGACAGATAGGACGCTTCAGATAACTTTTGGGTTGGTATATAAAGCGCTCAATAAATTACTTTCGGGAGGCGGACTGAACTGTTCAGGCCGTTTTAAAGAATAGGTACATTTCAAATCATAGGCAACAAGGTTTGGAGTGCTTTTATGGGTGAAGCACTACTTTTTTAGGTTAATTGGTTTGATTACAGAAAAATAAATCCAATTAATATTCAGCTACCACAAGTTGAATACGCATGATTAGTCTACCCGGCGTACTAACTTGGGATGTACTTAACCTAGTTTTAATTACAGCATTTACAACAAATACTTTAAGCGTACAACTGCAATGCTACAATCAATTAAGCAAACACTTCTTTACAGGAAATTTTTTATAATTGGTTTATTATCAAGTCAAATCTATTGCATACCTTAATCACTTTTTAATCATTCTCTTGACGATTCGTCTCATTTTAATTATCTCAAGTTTGTAGATTTACTTGGACCGATACGCCGCAAACAAAAAAATCAGCACCCTTTTCAAAGTGCTGATTCATTAAATTTAATGTGATACGAAATTAATTCTTGCCTGTTACTTTTTTAATTTCTTCTATCTCCTCAGGTTTGTATGGGGTACCGTCTTTTCTGAATACATCATGAAACCAAAGTTGTGGCTCACTGCCGTCAGCTATCGGAGTATCCCATGCATATATAGTATTCGTTTTTCCTGATACCAATCCCCAGTTAATTGCACCAACGTTTTCTTTTTTAAGCATTGGCAGGGTGTTGCTGAACAAGCTGTTGTTACGGCGGGCCATATATTCTGTACAAACCATTGGCCTGCCATGTGTACGCAACATTTGCAATATGCGCAGGTGCTTTTCGGGCGCTTCGTATTCATGGTAGCTGATGATGTCTGAATTAAGCGCCTGCATGGTGTTTAATTCGTTCAAATCCCATTTCCACAAGCCTACTGATATTGGCTGATCGTGCTCCGTTTGACGTGCCCAGTCAAACACCTTTTGCAAAAGTTCTAATGATTGATTTCCTTTTTTAGAGTTACCGGGTTCGTTATATAAATCCCAAAACATAATGCGCTTATCGTGCCCAAAAGTTGTCATCACATCTTTTACATAAACAGACAGCTTTGCAAAATCTTTTGCATCAGTAATGTGCCGGCCCGGGTCTTGAGCCCAACCTGAATTATGAACACCGGTTTTTGGTTCGGGCTGTTTGCCTGTTTTTGGATTTGGGTTCCAGCAATCGTCAAAAAACACAAAGATGGTTTTGATGTGATGCTTATCGGCTATATCAAGGTACTGTTTAACCCTGCTTTTAAAGCCAGCTGCATCTTGTTCGTAAGCAAGGCTATGTAAAAAAACGCGCATAGCGTTAAAACCAATTCCTTCGGCCCAGCCCAGTTCGCGGTCAATGGTTTTAGCATCAAATGTTGATGCCTGCCACATTTCCAGCTGATTTATAGCAGTACTGGGAATAAAATTGGCACCGGCCACCCATCCGGTTTGCTTTTGCCATGCAGCGGCCTTGTCAACACTCCAACGCGGTGATATTACTTTAGACGTTTGTGCGTAGGTTAAACATGTAGCAGCAGACAGCATTGCTGTAAGCAGTAATCGATTAAGTTTTATCATATGATTTTTTGTTCCTTACAAAAACCGTTTGCCGTAAGAAGATGTAAGGTTTGATAGGTTTTAAGATTCAATTACAAGCAAAATTCACATCACAGCAATTGGAGAGCAATTGCTGTGATGTGAGGCTATTAATTATAACCCGGGTTTTGTTCGAGTTTAGCACCATTGTTACGCTCAATTTCTGATGCAGGTATTGGCCACAAGTTATAAGTAGGCAATACATCAGAGTAATAAGGGTTACACTTTTTAACGCGATCATAAATCTTTCCTAAACGCATAAGTGTTATTCTTCTCTTTTCTTCTGAGCCTAGTTCCCTCATTCTTTCATCAAGTATATACTCAATATCAACATTTGCAGGAAGAACATTTGAAGCGTTTGACCTGCTGCGAACCACGTTTATATCTGCAGCTGCGTTTGCTTGCTGGTTTAAGCCGAGGTAAGCTTCGGCCCTTAGCAAATAAGTTTCTGCCAAACGGAACATGTACTGATCGGCATAGGTACCACCGGCACTGGCTTTAAGCAGTAACTGTGATTTGTCCTGAAACATGCCGTCGGGGTGATCGCCGGGAGTGGTCACTTTTGACTGAAACGCATACAAATTTCTGCGCGGAACGGTTATACCTGCAGGCGGATTAATTGTAGAAACCGTTTGCCCAAACTGAGGGTGAGACGGATTGTTAACTTTGAATTCTCTCACAAAGTTAAATGGTGCGTTGCGTAAGTCGTTGTTAAAATCACTTTGCCAAATAACATCAGAAAAATACTTGGTTGATACGCCCCAGCCTATACCTCTGCCACCTGAATAATCACTACGCGGGTAAAGAAATGGCTGAACGTTGCTTCCCGGTAATCTGAACGATAATATTTGCGGCGCAAAAACCCGCTCTGCCTGATAGGTACCGCCTATACCTGTTGATAGGGCTCCTCCTCCCGGAACGTCGGTTTCAAACTGAATAACCCAAAGCCCTTCGCGGTTGGTGCCGTTTTTGCGGTTTTGATTTCCTTGTTGAAACAAGTCCCAGTAAACGTTTTTGGTAGCATCTGAAGCCTTCACGCCAAACCGGTTTCGCATTAAGCCAACGTTTGTGTTGCTTATTACGGCTGTGGCAGCGTCAACTGCATTTTGAAATTGTCCGGCTGCAAGGTATACCTCCGATAATAGATGGTAAGCTGCCAAGTTATTTATCTGTCCATCGGTTACAGCGTTTATTGCTGGCAGGTTTTCGGCTGCAAATTTAAGGTCGCTTATAACCTGCTCTAACACGGCTGCTTTAGTAGCCCTTACAAAGTCTGTTTTCGGCGATTGAACCTCATCAAGATTTAAAGGCACACCACCATACATGTATGCCAAGGTACGGTAAGCCAATCCCCTGAAGAATTTTGCCCTTGCTTCTGTAAAAGTTTTTTGAGCCGCTGTCATCGATGAGTTTGGAACACGGGCAATAATGGTGTTTGATTCGCTCACCAATTTATAAAGCGAGTTCCAGTGATCACCGGGTATGTTATTACCTCCTTGCGGTGCATAGGCTGCAATCATATTGGTATGATGATCTACCGTTGGTTCGCCATCATAAACCAGGTCCGTACCAAAAATATAATCAAATGGTCTACGGTCGCCGTTTGTAAAAAATTCACTTCTAACCCGGGCATAAAGGTTGTTAACTGAGGCGTCGAAATCTTTGGCAGTTATATATGCGTTATCGGTGCTTAAGAATGATAGTGGCTTTTCATCCAAAAAACCTTTTTTGCATGAATAGTTAACTATTGTACTTAATGACAAAAGTGTTATTATAATCTTTTTCATCGTTGCTCTTTAATTAGAATGTAACATTAAGTCCTACTGAATAGCCTCTTAGTACCGGGCGGCCTTCTGATGACAAGCCACGATTACTATCGTCGCTTTCCGGGTCCCATCCCTCCCAGTTTGTCCAGGTAGCCAGGTTTCTGCCGCTTACAAATAAGCTGATGTTTTGAACGTTCATGCGCTCAATTAATTTGCCTGTAAAACGGTAGCTTAATGAAACGTCCTGCAACCTTAAAAAGCTTCTGTTTTGATAATATGACGGACTGATTGTAGATGTTACTATTGATCGTGGGTATTTGCCATCAGGGTTTCTAGGCGACCAAAAATCTGTTCCGCTGAAGTAGTTATCACGTATGGTATTGTCGTTTCTTACCATCCGCGGAGTGTTTGTTGCTAAGTAATTTTTATCACCGCCGTAAACACTGTTTAAGAACACAGACAGGGTGAAATTGCCATATTTAAACGTATTGAGTAAACTCGCTCTGAATGACGGAGCTCCGGCACCCAATATGGTACGGTCATTAGCATTGTTAATTATACCATCGCCGTTTTGATCAACTATGCGGTACGTGCCCGGCGAATACCCTGCCGGAATTTGATCAGTAAGCTGCCAAATACCGTTAGTTTGATAATCATATATTACTGATGACGGTTTACCGATAAATAAGCCGCTTTGCGGAAGGTCATCTTCCCTTCCATCTCCATTAAAATCACCAAGTAACTTAACTATTTTGTTTACGTTTCTTGCGAAGCTCAAAGTAGAATTCCATTGGAATTTGTTGCTACTAACGTTCCTTGAATTAAGCAATAATTCAACGCCAGAATTGTTCAACTGACCGATGTTGGTAAGGATTTGGTTAAAGCCGGTGATGAGTGGGATATTAACGTTGTACAACAAATCAGTTGTACGGGTTTTGTAATATTCTACTCTACCAGACAGGCGACTTTTCAGTAGGGCAAAGTCTAATCCTATGTTTATCCCCTGGGTACGCTCCCATCTTAAATTGGGGTTAGGTAATGAATTGACCTGCTGGCCAAACTGCGTTGTGCCACCATCACCAAAAACATACTGGTAGCCAGGTAGCACCTCAACCCTCGGTAACGATGAATATCTGCTGGTTTGATTACCAACAACGCCATATCCTACGGTTAATTTTAAGTTATCAACCCAATCAACTTTAAAGAATGACTCCCTTGCAACATCCCAGCCAGCCGATACAGACGGGAAAATTGCCGATTTATAGTTTTCCGCGAAACCTGAAAAGCCATCCCTTCTCACCGTTGCGGTAAGCAAATACTTACTATCGTAACTGTAATTTAAACGTGCCATTTGGTAGCTTAGAGATTCTTTATAAGCATTTGATATGGCAAATCGGTTTAGTCCTTGTTCCAGGTTATTGTAACCTAGTGTAATACGGTCAAAAACAGTGGAATAAGCTCTGGTATAATCGTTTTTGCGTTCAACCGAGCCATACAATAAGGTTCCCACAATATTGTGTTTGCCAAAAGTTCGGTTGTAAGTTAAAATGTTATCTAAAGTATAATCGTAATAAACGGTGTGTTCTTTAGATGCCTGCCCGGTAAGGTTAGCATCATACCGGTTTGAAATAAACTTTTGATCGAGGCGGTAATTATTACCATAGGTAAGCTTGTAGCTTAAGCCTTTAACCGGTAGTTGTACGTTGGCATATATATTTGCGAAAAAGTAATTATGCCTGTCAAAATCATCGGCCTGATAACTCAAAAACGGGTTAGTTAAATTGGAGTTGTAAGGATTTATGATAAAGTTACCATTATCGTCTTGAGAGCGCACAAGCGGCGAGAAAGTACGCAGGTTACCTAACCCTGGTTCAACGCCATCTTCGTTAACAAAACTGCCGAACGCCTGCAAGCCCACCGTAAGCCAATCGGTTGCTTTTGTTTCGATATTTGAACGCAAGCTTTTGCGCCTGAAATCATCATTTTTGATAAATCCTATGTTTTTTGTGTAACTACCAGAAAGCAAAAACGTAACCTTTTCTGAACCGCCCGACAAGCTAAGCTGATTATCAAAAATATAGCCTGTACGGGTACCCTCTTTATACCAATTGAAATCGTAAGGTGAAATGTTACCTTGAGCATCTCTCATTGAAGGGTCAACTACGTTGGCAATATTGAAAGCCGGGTTGGGCTGGGTATAATCAGGAGCTAAATAGGCCTGATCGTAAAACAAATCCCTGATTTTTTCTAAATACTCTTCCCTTCCCATGGGCTTTAAACCGTTGCTGGGCGATTGCGTGGCATATTGTGTGGAGAAGGAGATTTTGGTTTTTCCGGCAACGCCTTTGCGGCTGGTAATTAGTAAAACACCGTTAGCTGCCTGTGCACCGTAAACTGCCGTAGCACTGGCATCCTTCAATACGTCTATCGATGCTATATCATCAGGATTGATTGATGTTAAAGAGCCGGTGTACTGTACTCCATCTAATATAATTAACACGTTTGAATTGCCTCCTAATGTGTTGGTACCCCTGATGTTGATGCTTGGTGTAGAACCCGCACGGTTAACTTGGCCAACATTTAAGCCCGGCGTGGTTCCTTGTAACAGGTTAGCCACGTTGGTAGTAGGCGAATTGCGAAAGTCATCGAGGTTTGCTCTTACAACAGATCCTGTAACATCGGCCTTTTTTTGCGTTCCATAACCAACAACCACTACATCGTTCAAGGAGTTCAACGCGGCTTTCATGGTAACACTGATATTTGCCTGCCCACTTATTGCTACTTCCTGCGTTTCGAAACCAATCATAGAAAATACCAGTACCTGGTTGGCGTTGGCGGGTGAAATGGTGAAGGCACCCGCAACATCAGTTTGAGTGGCTATTTTACTGCCTTTTACCTGTACGGTAACGCCCGGCAAAGGATCGCCGTTGCTGTCAATAACTTTACCTTTAATTTCAACATTTTGTGTTTGCTTCGGCTCGTTAATTAAATAATCTGCTCTTGCGGATGTAGCTTTGGTTGCGTTTAAAGCCCAGTCTTTCTCTTTTGACCAAGCCTCCCCATAACAACAAACCAATAACATTGTACCCGAAATTAACTTAGTAACCAAGGCTCCCTTTTGCAGGTAGCCGGCACTACGTTTACGCTCAGAATGTGTAAATACTTTGTGCATACTTTATGTTTAATTTATAATTGGTTTACAGAGCGGTGTAAACGCAGCAAAGATTTCAAGCACCTGTATTATGTTATTAGGATGCCATTTAGCGTTGATTTACGAATGGCATCAACATGCCAATGCCTATTGCCAAATCAGGTAACTTAAATACCTGGCTCAACACCCTATTAAAAATGATTGATTACTTGTTGCGGTTTACTAAAGCCAAAGTAACTTAATGGCGTTCGCAATATTTGTTCAAGGTTTTGTCTATTCGTCTCAATTTGGTAGCGTAAACTGAGCAAGAATTACGCGGATGGGTAATACAAAAGAGCGACATATTAGCTTGAATACTAACATGTCGCTCTTAAGGCATCGTGCTGTGGTACGGCTTATTTTGATGCGCTTGTATCGTGGTATTTTAAAGTAAGGGGTGCAATATCATCAAATTGATCATACTTAAACATAGCAGTTATACCAAAACAAAAATCCCCGGTAAGCAAGCTTACCGGGGATTCAAAACAAACGAAACATTTATTTTTTTTTCTTAAGGAGCAAAGAACCAACTCCTACCACCACGGCGGCACAAAGTAAGCCTTTGGCTATATATTTTTTTGGATTGTACTTCAACTCCATTTTTAAGCCGCCCTCAGCAAATGTGTTTGGAATGTGGCCCTTGGCTAAATCGGCAATGATGCCTTCGTATACGTTTATACGGTCAGCAAAAATAAGAGGCAGCCAGTGACGATATCTGTCTTCGCTGTGTTTGAAAGCGTAACGCCTTATCATACCGCTTAAACCCGATGGAGGCGTAGAAGTGCCAAATACCGCAGTTATTACAGGGCGCTCGTTTGAACACAGCACCTCAATGTTTTGAGGTTGCTGTTCGGCCCGCTCGTAATTGATACGGTTATGATCATCGCCCGTGTAGTTCTTCATCGGGTAGGTCGGTTCGTTCTCCGGATCGGCATCCATGCCATATCCCGGGATGCTTTTTACATCAATATCTTTATTGGCCATATATTTATGCTTTAGCAGATGGTATTAAAACAGTTTTTATACAGTTATCAAGCTTGGAAGAAAATAAGCGATAAGCATCAGCTACTTCTTCCAGCGGAATACGATGCGTTATCAATTCGCTTGGTTTTAGCCTGCCCGCCTGTACGTGTTCAATTAGCTTAGGTAGCAAACGCTTAACTGATGCCTGGTTGGCACGAAGGGTTATGCCCTTATTCACAACGTTGCCTATTGGAATTAAATTAAACGGAGGACCATAAACACCTACTACTGATACAATGCCTCCTTTTTTAACAGAATTAATTGCCCATTGTAAGGCAGTACCTGCACCAGCCTGCATAAGTGCTACCCTTCCGCTTAGAGTTTGCAAGGTGTTACCTTCTGCCTCGCAACCAACGGCATCAATACAAACATCAGCACCGTACCAATCGGTGGTTTTCTTTAAAAACACAACCGGATCACCAATTGACTTAAAGTTGTAAGCTTCGCACTTAGAATAATTTCGGGCAAATTCTAAACGGTACTCAATATGATCAATAATGATCACTCTCGATGGTCCAAAGAACCATGCGCACCTGGCTGCCATTATACCAATTGGTCCGGCACCAAACACAACTACAGTATCACCTGGTTTAATGCCCGCCATTTCGGCTGCCTGGTAACCGGTTGGTACCACATCGGTCAACATTACTGCATCATCCAAATCCATATCGGGTGGTATAACCGTTGGGCCAACATCTGCATAAGGCACCCTTACATATTCTGCCTGGCCGCCATCAAAGCCACCGGCCGTATGCGAATAGCCAAATATGCCGCCAACCGCTGTTGCCTGCGGGTTTGACTCGTGGCAATTACCATAAAGACCTTGCTTGCAAAAATTACATCTACCGCAGGCAATGTTAAACGGCACTAAAACGTTATCGCCGACTTTGAGATTCTGTACAGCCGGACCAACCTCCTCTACAACCCCGGTAAACTCATGCCCGAAAGTCATACCAACGCGCGTATCAGGTACAAAGCCATGATAGAGGTGCAGGTCAGATCCGCATATACAAGTACGTGTTACCCGCACAATGGCATCTTCCGGATGTAATATTTCTGGCATTGGCCGTTGTTCGGCACGGACCCTATACGGGCCTCTGTAATTCATTGCAAGCATGTAAATAAACTTTTAAAGGTTTGTAAAATTTATTCTTTAAAGTTTTAACACCAATTTACGATGCAGGTTTTATTTATTTAATTTATAATTAATTAATACAAGGAATTCGAAAAATACTTTACGATTGTTATTTGAGATACTCAGCTTCAAGCAACATGGTAGCCTAAGTATTTGTAGCTCATGTAACTAAGCAAACGCTGTTTTTCACTTAATATTTAAGGTGTATACTCTAAAGCTCAATGAACAACGAACTGCGTTCTTTTGCCTCCAGGTTGCGACTTCGGTGCCCTTTACCGGTAACATCTTCCATTAGCAAAATTTCTCCGGAATAAAAAGCGCGCTTCTCACCGGTTGATGCTTCTATTTCAACGCCACCATCAAGCAGCACCACAAACTGACGTGCCGGAGCATTATGGAAGTCATCGTAGCCAGCGGGAACCTTCCTCAAAATAACGTTCTTTACGGCTATTCGTTCAGACAATGAGCCAATCGCTCCGGAATTGGTTAAGGGATAATATACCTCTTCAAAACAGCTGTGGCCTTGCTTGTTGGTGTAAACACGCGTTACTTTAAAATTTTCCATATTGTTAATATGAGGCATTATGCATGATTATGCTAAAAGTCTGTTCCAGTTGGGATGGCGCTTTAAATAGAGTCCCACATAAGTGCATAATGGCACAAGTTTCAAGTTATGTTCTTCAAGGTAAATAAACGTCTTTTCAACAATAGCCTCGGCGGCACCCTTTCCTTTCAATTCAACAGGCACTTCAGTATGAATCAGGTATACTTTATCGCCCTTTTGCTTATAATCTATAAAGGCACGGTACGCTTCTATTACCAATTCAAAATTATGAATGGCCTCGTTGTTAACTAACTGAATATCTTCGTAACTCATGTTGTAATAAATGTAAGATGGGATGTGTTGTTGATTAGGCAAATATCAACTTATTAGCCAGTTCAACCTCATCCATGCTTATGGTATGCGGCCTACCCTCGTAAACTTTAAGCGTAACGTTTGCGCCAAGCCTACTTAGTAGTTCTACACTTTCATTAACACGATTTAAAGGCACATGCGGGTCAGGGTTGCCGGTTGTGATAAGTACGGGTGTACCGTTGAAGTTTCCATTGTAATTTTCCTGCCTGGTGTGCTCACCTATTAAGCTGCCGGTAAAAGCCACCGCACCACCAAATACTTTTGCGTTACGCGTTATGTATTCAAGTGTTAAGCAAGCACCCTGTGAAAAGCCTGCAAAGAATATCCTATCTTCAGTAAATCCATCCTTTTTTATTTGATTAACCAATTGGCCGATTACTTCAAGGGCCGAGTTCAGTGCCGGTTGGTTTTGCTCATCGGGCGCCATAAAGCTGTATGGGTACCAGCTATTATTTGCTGCCTGAGGGGCATAAATGGCAAAGTCGGCAACGCTAAGCTCTTTTGATAAGCTCATAATATTTGTGGCCGTACTCCCACGTCCGTGCAACATTACCAGCGCCCCTTTTGCTTCTGCGGTAGGGGCACCGGTTGTTTTGTATCCAAATTGATGATTATACATGCTTATACTAATTTAGGTAAAGTGGTTTCTAAACTTGCACGGTATTCTTCATATTGTGCAGGTAACTTAAGGTGCATTCCTAATTCACTTACCGGTTCGTCAACACTAAAGCCAGGGTTATCAGTAGCTATCTCAAACAACACACCTCCCGGCTCACGAAAGTATAGTGAGTAAAAATAATTACGGTCAATTTTATCGGTTATATGCAAACCTAACGCTTCAATTTTTTCGCGGTACTGCATCAATAACTCTTCATTTTGCACCCTGAACGCAACGTGATGTACTGAACCGCCCGCAACATGGCCGGCATGTTCGCCCGGTACCTCAACCAAATCAACTATGTTAGCGTTTTCAACTGCATCAGTTACAAAACGGAAACGATTTACATGCTGTTCCAAAAGTTTGTAACCAAACACGTTAGTCAAAATATCGGCCGTTGGCTGCATTTTATTGGTAGTAATGGTAACGTTATGGAACCCTTTTGTTGCGTGCTCAGCTGTAACTTCTTCCGTTTCCCAAGGCAAACGACTATCGGCAGTCTTTGATGCAATCAGTTCAAGCTTCAATCCATCTGGATCTAAAAAGGTAAGGTATTGCTCACCAAATTTCTCTGCCGGCTTGTTATATACTACGTTGTGTTTCTCAAAACGATTAATCCAGAAATCAAAGCTGTTTACCGGAACAGAGTAACCTATCTCTGTTGCCTGGCGGGTGCCGCGCCTGCCTGTTGTAATGCCTTCCCACGGGAAAAATGTAAGTATACTGCCGGGTGTACCCTGCTCATCACCATAATATAAATGGTAGGTTTGAGGATCGTCAAAGTTTACCGTTTTCTTAACCAAGCGCAGGCCTAATACTTTGCTGTAAAAGTTAAAATTACGTTGTGCATTACCGGCTATGGCTGTTATGTGATGAATACCTCTGATTGAATTTTCCATGATATTTTATTTAAGTCTTTGTTGTGTTTCGTTAAATCAAATGTCGGGGTAAGGCAGAGGTTTACACTTAACTTAGATTAAGAAATTGCAATGCTTGGTTTTTTTCTGATTTTCATTAAACAACAAAGCCGCTTTGCATACTACAAAGCGGCTTCAAATTTAAGATGGTATTTATTGCTTAGTTTAATTTAACCTCTACCCTACGGTTAATAGCGCGGGCTTCTTCTGTACTATTGTTGTTAAGCGGTTTACTTTCTCCCCAACCTTTAACACTCAAAGCTGCTCCGTTTACGCCCGCGTTAACCAGGTATTGTTTAACCGAGTTGGCGCGGTCTTCACTTAACGACTGGTTGTGCGCTGCACTACCTTCGGCTGATGAATGACCATTTATTACGAATGTCTTAGAAGCATCCTTTTTAATTTCGGCAGCAACCTTGTCCAATAACTCATATGAACCGGTTTTAAGCACTGCAGAATTAAACTCAAACTGAATGTTACTGAAATTATAGTTAGGCTTTGGCGGTGCAGGAGCTTCCTGAGGTGGCGCAGCTGGCGGAGGCACAGGTTTTTCCTGTTTTGGTGGTGTAGGTTGCGCAACCGGTGCCGGTGCTGCTGGTTTAGTTACAACCTTTTTTGTTTTGCAAGCCTGGAATGTAAGGCTAATTGCAAATGCAGTTATTAAAAAACTAATTTTAGATATATTCATAAACAAGTGCTTTTGCCGCCAAACTTATAAAACATTAGGCAAACCACCGTTGGTATTTAACTATAATTAACTTTTGAATGACCCTTTTGAGCTAGATGAGGTCAAAAGCACGGGCGTACTTACTTAACTCATAAAAACTTGTTGTACCAAGTTTTTGCCTGATGTTTTTGCGATGTGTTTCTACCGTATTGGTAGATATATAAAGTTCCTCCGCAGTTTCGGCGGCGCTTTTACCCATAGCCAACGTTCGCAGTACTTCGCGCTCGCGCTGGCTTAATTTCTTATACAAACTGAAGTTTTTCCGTAAAAAGTTATTCTCCTCTAACAACCTTGATGCTTTTGAAGCCATATGGTGCATCGCATCAATTGCAAACGACATCGTAATTGACAGTAAGGGATGATTTTCCTCATCTCGAAGAAGGATTTTGGTGCTGCTCATATGCCAGGTCCAATCGGCATATTGATTAATACGTACCTGCTGAAAGTAAGTGACGCTGTCATCAAGATTACCAGATTGGATTAAGCCTAAAATTTTGGGTACATAGTCCTTGGCATCTTCTGGATTAAAATGCCTGTCATGATACTCTTCGGCTGTAAGCGCCGTAACTTCATCTAGTGCAACTCCCAGCTGCTTTAAGCCGTTGCCCGACATCCAAACCACTTTCCAATTACGCAAATCATGAATTATGGTTACCCCGGGATAAGCGGTCGCCGTTTCGGCAATATGCTCAATTGTTTGCTGTATATTGGTTTCGATTGGTTTAGTTTGCATAAAAAGTCAAACCAAAATATTCGTTTTTTTTGAAAACTCAAACCGATCAGATAAAAGGGATAAATAACGGTGTACGTAAGGCACTGGCTGTGCCAATATTTTGAAAAAAAGTATCGACTTGTGTTATGGATGATTAAGTAAACTCAACAGGTCGGCCCGGTTAAGGGATTTGAAGAAATTATCATTTTGGCCGATAAGTTGCTCCGAAAGGTTACGCTTTGTTTCCTGTAAAACAGCTATCTTTTCCTCAATAGTGTCTGTACATATTAACCTCACAGCAACAACGTGCTTTTGCTGACCTATGCGATAAGCCCTGTCAATAGCTTGGTTCTCAACAGCCGGATTCCACCACGGATCTACCAGGTAAATATAATCGGCTGCTGTTAAATTCAACCCGGTACCGCCGGCTTTTAAGCTTACTAAAAATACTCTTACATCATCATTGTTCTGAAATTCATCAACCACTGCCTGCCTGTTCTTGGTGGTACCGGTTAGCTTGGCATAGCTTATATTGCACTGGTCAAGCTCCTTACCTATTAAGTTAAGCATAGTAACAAATTGCGAAAAAACAAGAATTTTGTGGTTAGATTCCTTGCTTTGAATCTGCTCCAACAACACTTCAATTTTGGCTGAGTCATTACCCGGCAGTTTGTCTCCGCTAATTAACAACGGCGAATCGCATATTTGCCTTAATCTTGTTAAGCCGCGCAATACATGCATTGAATTTTTGGGAAGTTCTTCTTGCGTTACGGCCGAAATATATTCGCGGAATTCACGCTCATATGCCTCGTAAAACTTGCGTTGCTGAGCTTGCATTTCGCAGTACACAACCATTTCCGTTTTTTCGGGTAATTCGTGAGCAACTTCTTGTTTGGTTCGCCTTAAAACAAAAGGCTTAATCTTTTCCTGTAACTCAACAGAACGGCGGCCTTCTTTAAACTGATCAATCGGCGTTGAATAAATTTCCTTAAAATATTGTTTACTGCCAAGCAGTCCCGGGCATGCAAATGAAAGCTGAGCATACAAATCAAACGTATTATTTTCGATAGGCGTACCAGTTACCGCTATACGATTACGGGCCTTTAGCAGGCGAGCAGCTTTGTACCTCTGCGACCGGGGATTTTTAATATTTTGTGACTCATCCAGAATAACGTAGTTAAACTCAAATTCTTTAAGGTAATTGATGTCAGATAGTAACGTGCCGTAAGTAGTAAGAATAATATCGAATTCACCAAACTCTGTTGTGGATTTGCGCCTATCGGCACCGTACAACGTGTGCAATTTTAAATCGGGCGCAAACCTGTTTACTTCAGTTTGCCAGTTGAATATTAGTGATGTAGGCACTACAACCAGGTTTACATTATTTGCTACCCTTTGTCGCTGAAGCAAAATAAAGGCAATAATTTGAAGCGTTTTGCCTAAACCCATATCATCGGCCAGGCATCCCCCAAAGTTAAATTCATCTAAAAAGTTCAACCAGCTTAAGCCCTCTTGTTGGTAGCCACGCAACGTTGCGTTTAAACCAATTGGTACCGGCGCCTGTTTGATGCTCTTAAATTCTTGAAATTTACTTTTGTAATTGCGAATCTCCTGCATCGCGTTAGCATCCAACATACTGGCATCATACATTTGCTCAACAGAAGCAAAACCGGTTTTAGGTGTAAGCAATACATCCTCCAACACCTCCCCCATGTTGAACCAAACAGCAAATTTTTGCATCCACTCCTCGGGCAAAATGCCAAGTGTACCATCGTCAAGTTGTACAAATTTGCTTTTGTTGCGTATGGCCTTATGCAAGTGTTTTAATGATGCCCGCTGCTTGCCGTATTGAGCCGTAATTATGGTATTGAACCAATTTATGCCACTTATAACCTGTACTGTAATTTTTACCTTATTTACATTAAGCCTGTTATTACTAAGTTCACTAAAGCCTAATATATTAATGTTAGCATTGGTCCATTTTTCGAAAGTATTTAAAAGCCAATCAGAATTTAAGAAGTACTTTTTGTGCAGATAAAAATACTGCAGGTCATCTGTCAGTTGCTCTTCAAAGTTTACATGCTGGCGAAGAATCAGCGACATAAAGTGTGCCTCTGCATCAGGGTTACGGTTTACCAGAAAGTACTTTCCTTTACTATCCTGTGCATGTATTTCCTTTTTTGTACGTATTGGTATCTCTGTTTCGCCGTAAAGCATCACCGGAAAAATCATCACGTGCTGTCCAAAATCTGACAGATAAATTGTCATTTCCGGATTTTTGTTGAAGCCCTGTTCATCAATCTGATCTTGCGTTGCAGGCTTTAAGTATGTGTAACTTACGTTTACACTTTCTTCCAAATTATTTAGAACGTGACTTCGTAGCTGATTATACTTGGAGTGATGTATGAGCAGGTCGGCCTCTATGCGGCCGAAAAATGCAATAATGTTGAGCATCTGCACATCTTTAACCAAATACAGGTTTTGCGGTACTTTTATAAAATAATCGTGTGTGATATGCAATTCATTAAGGGCATAAACCACGCTGCCCAGTTGTAACGTGGCCGATACGCGATAAAAATCACCCTCACTGTATACCTTGATGTTGATGTTATGCTTTACCCTGCTAACTTTCACGGGCATTAAAGCATTAGCTGTCAACTTCTCTGATACCTTGCTATCGTGCAGGTAGCACGGTAAACTTAAAGGATTACGAATAACAGCTTTAAGACTTTGAATAGTTGCGTTATCCACCTTTGCGTTTACAGCATTTTGGAAACGCATTAAAGCAGTAAAAAACTTAAGCTCTAACGGATCGTCAGTGCTCCACACCTGCTCAAGCGGGTTGACTGTACCTATAGGATTTTTGATTTTACCATCTTTTGTTAATGGTGCATCGCATAAATCAAGCATTAAATGCTTGTAATACTTATGCTGCCTGAAAACAATAAAACGCTCCTGAATCTCATCATTGTGACTGGGTAACGGTACGTCTTGTCTGGAAAGCAGCATTTGCTTCATATGGTTAAGGCTGTTTACGCTTACAGGATATAAACCGTTTTGCAGGGGCTTTACAAGTGCTGCATTATCTTTATAAATTAGTTCAAAATAAAGGCTTAGATCAGGTTCGTTTTGCAGGCCAAATTCTAAAGCCTTTTGCTTAAGATGCTGGTTACGTAAGTCATCATCAAAAAACAAGCGTAAGTCATTGGTGTGTGTGATGTATTGTAAAACGCTTGCCTGGTGTTCGCAAAGCCGGTTATCCAATTGGTTACAATGGCATGTTATATGAATACCATCATCCTGCTTCACAACTTCAACCGCCGGAAACGACGTAGCATTAAATATGCCGCTGAATATTCCCCTATTTACAGTCAAAAAATCAACCTGCAATGGTTGAACGGTAGGATATTGACCACTAAGGCTGTGTTGTGCGATGATGGTGTCTGTGAGTTCTGCTACACCTTTATTAATTACAAAAGTGTGTGGTGAAGGCAAATCATCATTGTTAAAACCGGCATTAGTCATTCATCGGCAAATATAACGTATAAGCGGCACTTGTATTTGGTTACTCATCATCACTATATCTATCATTACGCCATGGATA
Organism: uncultured Mucilaginibacter sp.; assembly: GCF_913773635.1. Classification (GTDB taxonomy): domain Bacteria; phylum Bacteroidota; class Bacteroidia; order Sphingobacteriales; family Sphingobacteriaceae; genus Mucilaginibacter. Next base: position 232,856 of record NZ_CAJYGQ010000006.1, on the reverse strand, counting down.
TGCGGTATTTGAATAACCACGATCTTCCCAAAAGCCGGGCTTATCCTTGGTTAAAAACTCAATACGTTTTATCCATTTGGCACCTTTCCAGGCGTATAACTGTGGTGTGATCATACGAACGGGGCCACCATGCTCAACAGGCAATGGCTGCCCTTCATAGGTATGAACTAACAAAACGTCGGGCTTTAAGGCTTCTTCTAACGATATGTTGGTTGAGTAGGTGTCATAACCATAGCACATAATGTGGGTAGCATTTTCATGCGGTTGTACTAACGAAGCAAGATCAAGCATGCTCACGCCCTTCCAGTGCATGTTTAATTTAGACCAGGTGGTTACGCAATGGAAATCAGAAACATCTTTTGTTTGTGGAAGAGCTAAAAATTCCTTCCAAGTTATACGTACAGGGTTGTGTACGGCACCATCAATAGTTAGTCGCCAACGGTCTGACGATATATTTGGATGGTACCCTAAATCGAGCACCGGCCACTTGGTTGTTGGCGTTTGCCCTATAGGAACAGAGGGCATACCATGACGATTTATTTTGCCCGAACCCCGGGGCGCATCATCAGCTACTGATGGTGTAAGCTTAATTTTCTCCTCAAACCGCGCTTTAATCTTCATGCGCCATTCAATGATCCGGGCCAGCTTATCTTCGTTTTCCATGGTACTTATGGTAACTCAATGTTTAATAAATTATTTCTAATACATCACTAATAAGCACTGATTTTTGTGCAAGATATAAGCTTATATCGATTAGGGTTTTAAAAAACCAAAGATCCAATTTGTCCTTATTTCAATTATCGGCAATTGCATAAACCTGGCTTATAGCAATGCGTCATACAATATTTCAACCGGATGTAGCGCAGTTCTGTTTGCACCATCTAATATTTGGTGGCGGCAACTGGTGCCTGTAGCAGCAATTATGACTTCTTCAGGCTGGTTACGCACTGCAGGAAGTAAAACCAATTCTCCAATTTGCATGGAAAGCTCATAGTGCTCCTTTTCATAACCAAATGAACCGGCCATACCACAACATCCTGAGGGTATTGTTTCTAGGTGAAAGTTTCTAGGAAACGACAAGATGTATTGCGATGCACCGAGCAGGTTCAGCGCTTTTTGCTGGCAATGTCCGTGCAATTTTATAGTCTTATGCTCATGAGTAAACTGATCTTTTTTGATGTTTCCATTTTTCATCTCCCGGGCAATAAACTCATCTATCAGTAATGAATTTGAGGCAAGCTGATGTGCCTTTTGAATCAAATCATTGTCGACTAAATCGGGGTATTCATCACGGAATGTCAAAATTGCTGATGGCTCTATACCTACTAAAGGCGTATTGTTATTTACGAAGTGACTTAGCTGTTCGACGTTCTTATTAGCTATTGATTTTGCTTTGCGCAATAATCCTTTTGATATTGCCGCACGGCCACTTTCATAATGCTCAGGCACAATTACCTGGTAGCCTAAACGACCTAACAACTCTAGGGCTTTTACACCAATGGCAGTATCCTGATAGTTTGTAAACTCATCGCAAAACAGGTAAACTTTTTTATCAGATTTATACCCTTTACGCTTTGACAACCAATGCCGTAAAGTAAATTTGTAAAGCTTTGGCAGTGATCTTTTTTTGGCGAAGCCTATGATGTCCTTTAGAAGCGGACTTACCTTTTTGCTGGTCACCAAAAAATTGTATACACTGGGTAGTAATGCACCGAGTTGTGACAACTTAGCGTAGGCAGCAGTCAACTTGGTTCGTAAAGGCACGCCGTTGGCATCATAATAGTATTGCAAAAATTCGGCTTTAAGTTTAGCCATATCTACATTAGATGGGCATTCCGATTTACATCCTTTACAACTTAGGCATAAATCCATCACCTCTTTTATTTCAGCATGATTGAAGCGATTAAGCTGCGTGGAATTAGTAAGATAATTACGCAGAATATTTGCTCGTGCACGGGTGGTATCTTTTTCATTGCGGGTTGCCATATACGATGGGCACATGGTACCGCCCATAAGGTGTGATTTGCGACAATCGCCCGAACCGTTACACTGCTCTGCATGTTGCAGCACGTTTTGGCCACTATATCTGAACACTGTTTTAATTAAAGGAACTTGCTGACCAGGTTTGTAACGCAAACTCGTGTTCATTTGTGGTGTATCAACAATCTTTCCGGGGTTAAAAATATTATGAGGATCCCAGGTGGCTTTGATTTCTTTTATAAGTTTAAAGTTTTTAGCCCCTATCATTTGCTCAACAAACTCCCCTCGCAACCTGCCATCACCATGCTCGCCGCTTAATGACCCCTTATATTTTTTAACCAGCAATGCAATTTCTTGGGCAATAACACGGAATAGACGATTGCCTTCATCAGTCTTTAAGTTGAGTATTGGCCGCAAATGAATTTCGCCCGAGCCGGCGTGCGCATAATGAACAGCGTTAAGCCCGAACTTTTGTAATATGATATTAAATTCGGCAATATAGGCTGGTAAATCTTCTACAGCAACGGCAGTATCCTCGATGACTGCAACAGGTTTGGCATCGCCCGGCAAGTTGCTTAACAAACCTAAGCCTGCCTTCCGTAAGGCCCATATGCGCCTGGTGTCATTGCCAAATAAAAGAGGAAAATGGTAGCCTAACTTGGCTTCCCGCATTTCGGCTTCAACTTTTAAAGCTGTTGCTTTTACCTCACTTTGATTATTGCCAGCAAATTCAACCACGAGTATGGCTCCGGGATTGCCACTTACAAAAAATCTGTTCTCGCGCTGTTCAATGTTGTCCTTGGTACATTCCAATATGTAACGGTCAATTAACTCGCTGGCAACCGGACTATATTTAAGGGCAATAAGATTGGCACGTAAGGCCTCATCAACGGAATTAAAGTGAATGCACAGCAAACCGCTCACGGGCGGCGGTAAAGGTGACAAATTAAGCTTGATTTCGGTTATAAAGGCAAGCGTACCTTCTGAGCCTGCAATAAGCTTACAGAAGTTGAAGGCCTTACCTCCTGCCGTAAACGGATCGCTTTCAAGCAGCAAATCAATTGCATAGCCGGTATTCCTTCGTTCAATATCCCGCTTTGGAAACTCGCGTCTTATTTCAACCTGGTTGTTATAATCACTTAGTTGTGCACGAATGTTGCGGTATATTGCTGCTTCGAGCGTTTCGCCATTGCATTTGGCAATAAAATCATCAAAGCTCAAGCCCTTAAATTCAACTTCACTTCCATCGCTTAGCAAGGCCTTAACTTCAAGTAAATGTTCGCGCGTACTCTTATAAAAAATTGAATTTGAACCACATGAATTATTTCCAACCATTCCACCTATCATAGCGCGGTTAGCTGTCGAAGTTTCGGGACCAAAAAACAGTCCATGCGGTTTAAGAAATAAATTAAGTTCATCGCGCACTACACCCGGCTGCACCGTAACCCAATGTTCATTAACATTAAGTTCAAGTATTTTGGTAAAATGCTTTGATACATCTACCACAATACCCCGGCCAACTACCTGCCCGGCAAGGGATGTGCCCGCTGTACGCGGTATAAGCGAAGTGTGATTGTCACGGGCAAAACTTATAAGCCTGGCTATATCTTTAACTGTACGCGGTACAGCTACAGCTAACGGCATTTCTGCATAAGCAGATGCATCGGTAGCGTACAATATGCGCATCGCGTCATCAGCGTAAAACTCTCCTTCAAGCGCGGCACCTAACTCATTAAGTTTTTGCTGCATTAAAACTACAATTTGGTTTGCCCTGTATAGGTACTTTCAAAAATTTTGTCGGCGTTGTTTGTTTCAAATCCGTCACGGCGGTGGGTAGCCTTAATATCGTCAACAGGCAAATTTTTATATTGTGGCAAAATTAAACGTTCGGCAAACTCCACGTAGCTGCCGGCAATAAGCATGGTCTCTCCGTCGGCAAAAGTGGCACTTTGCATTTCGGCTACGGTGCTGCTTTGTTTCAGCAAACCGTCTGCGCTTATTTTAACTACTCCACCAGCATTATTCAGCTTTATACCTAAACCTTCAACAAAGGCGTCAAACTCTTCCAATGTGTTATACCCCGCCTTAAGAGCATGTACGCTTATAGTATAATGGTTTAAGTAATAGCGATTATAAATTACCCAGGCAGCATATTCGCTTTCAATTAATAGCGTTTCATAATCTTGCTTTGTGGGTAATGTCCATAAGGATGTATGAAAAAATTTGCCTACCTCCTCGCCATTGTCAAGATTAAGGTTTGCAACCGGGTCTGCCGTTATGTGGTAGGTATACTTACTTATAATGTCCTGCGCAGCAGATGAAAGCTGATCCACAATTAACTCACTGATAAATATGCGAGGATATTGCTCACTTGGAGGTGCATACCAAAATGCATTGAGCTTCTTTCCTTCAAAATAATAATAGTCGCGCTTTTGATAGCCGTGATGTAAAAAGATCTTTTCGAAAGATTGAATACCTAAATGAGGAACTCCAAGTGTACGGAATGCAATATGATCATTTACTATTTCATCCTGTGAAGATACCACACATTGACCTACAAGGGCTTGTGTTATTTTTTTTACCGCGGGCACTTTATCCTGATAACGTTCAAAAAGCACGTTCAGGAACACATCTAACGGGGTTTTATGGCTAAACTTCATCTCGTGTAGATTTATAGAGCTAATATAGCATCATTTACATCAAGTACCTCATAACACCACGCTACACGGTTGAATGAAAGGGATTAAAGTTGCGCTGTGTAATTTCCATACCGGCAGCCCTGCAAACGGTTTTATTTCCAAATTTAAAGTTAATACTGTCCATTGCCTTATATAGCTTTATCTGCTCCTCATTATCTTCAAATAGATTTATTTGATAGCTGCCCGAACATAGCTGACTTAGTTTCACGCCAATCAATCGTATAGGTCTATGCTGGTTCCAGGCGCGTTTTAGTAAGTTTTTAATTCCTGGTATTAAAACATGCTCGGCAGATGTTAGCGCAATTTTCTCTTGCAGGGTATGCGTTTCAAAGTTTGCATAGCGTATTTTAATAGCCAGGCATGAAGCTAACTTATTCTCGCTTCGCAGCTTAAATGCAAGCTCTTCAGTCATCGAAACTAATATTGTTTCTAATTGACGACGATTGGCTGTATCTTCATGAAAGGTATGCTCTGTTGAAATAGATTTCCTGTCGCTGTGCGGAATAATCTCGCTGTCATCAATACCATGGGCTTTGTCCCAAATGTATTTGCCCGCCTTCCCAAACAGGCTTTCAAGGAAGCGAACATTAGTTTTTTGCAAATCGCCTATTTTTTCGATACCATAAGTGTAAAGCTTTTCGCAGGTCTTTTTACCCAGCATAGGTATCTTGCTGATGTTTAAAGGCGCCATAAAGTCAACCTCACCACCATGAGGCACCCTGAGCTGTCCGTTTGGCTTAGCCTGATTTGTAGCCATTTTGGCAACCGTTTTACACGATGCCATACCAAATGAAATGGGTAAACCCGTATCACTAATTACCCTTTGACGAAGATCAGTTGCCAGTTGATAAGGATCGTAAAAACGATCCATGCCGGTTAGGTCGATATAAAATTCATCAACTGATGTTTTTTGATATAATGGAACCGAATCATGAATAATTTTTGTGACCTCGCGCGATGCTTCTGAATATCTGCCGTGGCTACCTTTCAAAAATATAGCATGCGGGCATAAACGATATGCTTTACTGCTGGGCATTCCCGAATGTATGCCAAACTGCCGCGCTTCATAACTACAAGAGGCAACCACTCCTCTATCTTTTGAACCGCCGATAATGACAGGCTTTCCAATAAGTGCCGGGTTTAAGCGACGCTCAACAGAAACAAAAAACGAATCAAGGTCGATGTGTACTATATGCCTGAGGTTTTCCACAAAACAAAGTTGAAAAAATAATTTGACTATTTGCTAAAAAAGTTAGCATTTTTGAGCATCAAAATTCATGGCTATGACCGATTACAAAGATTATCTGTTTCTCTTAGAACCCTCAGAAAATGTAAAAAATCAGATTAAACACTATAAGCTTAAAGCATGTGAATATATCGGTACGTATCCGGGAGTAAAGGGTACTGCACATGTAAGTTTATGCTATATCGAGAGACAGAAACCGCACATCGTTAATACAGCTATCAATACTTTCAGGAACAAGGTATACGGCATGCCGCCGGTTAAATTGCAGGTTGAGGGCTTTAACTTTTTCTTACACGGCAACAACAGCGCTACTATTTACGCAGCAATTAAGCCCACTCAAAAAACCGATAATTGGTTTACCCTTTTGTACAAACAGCTAAATGTAAAGGCTGCCATTACGCCGCACATTACTATTACGAAAGGTATTCCTGTTAATGATTTTTATAAGCTGTGGCCACATATTCGCTCTGTAGACTACAAGGATAGCTTTGTGGTTGATAAGCTTACCATATTGGCACGCGAAACTTTTAGACCTAATGCCAGGTATGAAATTTATGAACGCCTTGACTTTAAGAACCAATTGACCTATTGATTTTATTTTTACAGATTGAGCATCAATTGCTTAACAACAACTTTACAATTATTTACTTAAAACACGTAAAAATTTCTACTTTTGTGACGGGTAAGTCTTTTACGACCAGCTCCTCTTGAACTCCCCCAGGGTGGGAACGCAGCAAGGGTAGAGAGTTGAGCGGTGCGATAGAAGTAGCTTACCCATTTTTATTTTCTCTCTTTTGCGTTTTCTGCACAGCTTGTTTACCGCCCTACTATCATTCCAATATCATTATAAAATTTAGCCACAGCGATTTTGCTTATTTAAGCGTTGTTATGTTTTAACTTACACGCAATGGAAATAAAACATCATACCACAGGCGACGACGGAATTTTTTATATTGATGAGCAGGGTAAACGCCTGGGCGATATGCGTTATATGCTGGTGAATAGCACTGAAATGGACATCTACCATACAGAGGTTGATGCTGCCTACGAAGGCAAAAGCCTGGGTAAACAGCTTATTGAAGCCGGAATAAATTATGCACGCCAAAAACATTTCAAAATCATTCCTTCTTGTACATTTGCCAAATCAGTACTTACCGGTAATGACCAATTCAAGGATGTGCTGGTGTAGCTGGTAAAATTATAGTATGCTTGATATTGTTATTATAGGCGGTGGCCCCATTGGCCTGGCTTGCGGACTCACGGCACAAAAGGCGGGATTAAGCTTTGTTATTATTGAGAAAGGAACGTTGGTTAATTCGCTTTACAATTATCCATCTACCATGACTTTCTTTTCAACATCAGAAAAGTTAGAAATTGGTGACTTTCCCTTTTCAACAACGCATGTAAAGCCTAACCGGGCCGATGCACTTGAATATTACCGCCGTGTAGCATTAGCTAATAACTTGCCTTTAAATTTATTTGAAGAAGTTTTGACGGTAAATAAAGCAGACCATGAGAACCCCGCCTATACCATTCATACTTCCAAAGGCAGTTACCAGGCAAAGCACATTATAATTGCTACAGGTTTTTATGATATTGCCGTAAACCTCGATATACCCGGCGAAAATTTACCTAAGGTTAAACACTACTATAAGGATCCGCACTTTTACACCTTACAGAAAGTGGTAGTGGTTGGCGCAAGTAATTCATCTGTTGATGTAGCTTTAGAAACTTACCGCAAGGGTGCAGACGTAACCATGGTGGTACGCGATAGCCAGATAAGCAACCGCGTAAAATATTGGGTACGACCTGACATTTTGAATCGAATTGAGGAAGGAAGTATTAAAGCTTATTTTAACTCCAATTTAAAAGCAATACGGGAACGTGAGGTTGATATTGAAACACCAACCGGTATTGTAACCATTCCCAATGACTTTGTAATGGCCATGACTGGTTACAAACCTAACTTTGACTTTCTAAGAAACATTGGAGTCAACTTGTCTGCCGATGGTAGATATATACCGCAATACAATCCTCAAACCATGGAAACCAATTTACCTGGCGTTTATCTTGCCGGAGTAGTTTGCGGCGGTATGGACACGCACCTGTGGTTTATTGAAAACTCAAGGATTCATGCCAAAATGATTATTGATCATATTTGTGCGCCACTAACCTGAGCAGAGGTAAACCTATTTTTAATTAAAGCATACCCACCAAACAGAACAGCGCCAAAAAATGCATCGGCTAATAGCATGTTGCGTTCAAATGGTATAGCCATTAATAACGATTCACCGTAACCTAACAGGCCTTTATCATAATAAGAACTATACAACCATGGCTCAATATCGGTTAATAACCAATGTATTGCCACGCTTGCTAATGATGCCAACAGCACATTTGTAACGTTAGCTTTTTTAATTAAGCTTCCTATAAATATCATGGCAATTAAGCTACCGTACAGCCAAAGTGCACTGTTTCCATACCACAAAACAACCTTATTCATGTAAAGGTAGTTTACAAATACGTCGGTAACAAAAAGTGTAACTATTGATACTAAACCCGCCTTCCACTTATCGGCAAAGTAAGCGCCGCCAAAAATGGCCATAGCACCCATTGGCGTAAAATTACTCAACAAAGGCACATAAAAGCTTAGCAAGCGCATAGCACCGGTGGTTAATACCGAAGCTAAAATAATCCATAACAGTTGGGGTATGCTAAGTTTAATTTTTTGTATTGATGACATGTGCTTGTTGTATATGGAGGCAAAGTTATCAAAAAAATCAAATACCTGCTTATTGGCTATAATTGCATCAAATAGGCTACAAAACCCGTTAAAGGAAATTAAATTTCAGTTAACGAAAACTTAAATATTTGCGCCATGTTTACATAAGTACCTATAAAAAACAATGTTATGGCAACTACAGCAACAGAAAAAAAACCGTTGATAGAAGGCTGGACCGAAGCCCCAATAAATTTAGAATGGCCTGAACGCTATGTTTCAATAGCAGCAGGCTTGAAGTTTTCGTTATCGGGCCTTGCCAATATTTTCAATAGTCCGTTTACCAGCATACTAAAGATAGGTGCAGGTGGATATTTAATTAACAGAGGCATTACGGGCCATTGCGAGGTTTACTCGCGCGTTGGTAAAAACAGCACCGAACCGGTTAACGTAAATATACGCACATCATTCACGGTGAACAAACCTCGCCAGGAGGTGTACGAGTTTTGGCGCCAGTTAGATAACCTGCCTAAGTTTATGAAGCACCTTGAAAGCGTTGAGGTACTTGATAGCAAACGCTCGCACTGGGTGTTAAAACTACCGGCTAATGTAGCTACCGTTAGCTGGGATGCAGAAATAGTTAATGACGAACCGGGCTACGCTATTGGTTGGAGTTCACTACCAGGTTCTACTATTGATAATGCCGGCAAAGTACGTTTTCGCGATGCTGAAGATGGCAAAGGTACACTAATAGATGTTGTAATAAGCTATTTGCCACCAGCAGGTGGTGTTGGTACAGCGTTAGGCCATGTATTAAACCCGTTATTTAAAAAGATGGTAGACGATGATGTACGCAACTTTAAGCAGTATATTGATATAGATGAAAACCCATCAGCTATAACCAGTCAGCTGCACAGCGCTGTTGTATAGTCAGGCATTCTCATTAAAAAAAAAGAGGTCTGCGGATAAGGTATCGTGCAGCCCTCTTTTTTACTTTTTAACGGTCTTTACCTTCTAGTTCAAGCATTTTTTCAGCATATCTTCTTCCCAATTCATCGGCCGATGGACCACTGAAATGCAAACCATCACCTTTATGATCCAAGCCGTCTGATAATACTACTGCTGTGTTAGATACTACCTGAGGTAACTTCACAATCTCCATATTAAAATCGTAAAACTTATTATTGAATAGTCCTAATTTACCCGCCACAAAAGGCAATTCAGGATTTTTAACTAATTTTCTTATACGGCCAATTAGTTCGCTCAGCTGGGCAAGATAAGTTCCAACGCTTTGCGGACTGGAGTTAGCTTCGCCCTGATGCCAGATAACGCCTTTTATGGTGCCTTGCTTCATTGCTGCTTCAATTCTGGCAACCGCATCATCGTAAGGATGTGTTTTAGTAACTTCGTCATAAGCGCCGGGCATCCATTTTTCAATTGACGTGCCGCCAACAGCGCATGGCACCAATCCTATGGTTACACCAGGATAAGCTTTCTTCATTTCTATACCAAACATAAGCCCGGGCCCCGCTCCTGCCATTGAAGGCTTGTCGTAATGCAAGGGATGATGAGCTACAACCCAATCGCCATCTTTGTTTAATACCAGCACACTGTCGTTATGTTCTTGCGCGAGTGTTCCGTTTACCACACCACGGCCCGCCATGTTAGACTGGCCCATCAACAAATAAATTTCAAGTGGTTTACTCTGCCTAATTGGTAAGGTTGGCTTACTTTTCAATCCTGTTATTTCGTTTTCGCTGACGCTATTACTTAGGGTATATACTTTACCCAACCCCTTGAAATCATTACCATACAAATTCACCTGTTTAATGTTGCCGCTTAATGACAGGTACGCAGCAACGCTCGGTTGAACAACTGATTGGCTTATAAACACGTTTTTGGTGTCGCTCATTTTAATTACCGATTTTGCGTCCGTCACTTTCGCATCAAGCTTTTGAATGCGGATCCCGTCAACATCTTCTGTTAATATTGCCGGCCGGGCATCAGTATTTATGCTACTCAATACCAACCCCTTAATATTTACGTTTTTGGCATGTCGCAAATTTATGCCGTATGCCGATGTTACGCCCCAATTAGAATATTCAGGATAAACTGCGGGAACCTCGGGCATCACCACTGCTGCATCGACAGGCAGTCCGCCACCCGCAAAGCGAAGTTTTATATTATTTAAACTGATACCAGTTATTGGGTTCATCGGCATTCCTGATAGCACTACGCCAATCCGTTCATCCGCTGCATCTTTAAAATAGCGGGCACGTCTATCAGGCTTCCAATAGCCAATGCTATCAGCAGTAATATTGCTTAGCTCAACATTATACAGCGAACCGCTTTTGTTTCCGCTGCGCTTACCAAGTTTCATAAAAATTGCACCATTCACCTTATTCATCGTGATGTTACTTATCCTTATATTGTTCAGCGTTCCGCCATCTACTACCTCTAACGCCAAACCTGATAAGCGTGTATCATAAAGCTTGCAATCGGATATATTAACGTTGGCGAAGCCACCAACGCTTTTAGTGCCAAACTTAATTGCGTTTGACTGGCTGCTCACCCTGCAATTTTTAATGATGACATCATTTACGCCTCTTTTACTGTCACTCTTCAGGCAAATTGCGTCATCTCCACAAATAAATTCGCAGTTTAAAATAGTAGCTGTATGACAATCGGTTAAATCAATTCCATCATTATTGGCCACAACGTTGCTAAACACCTTTATGCTTTCTGCCTTAATGGAGTCGCAATTCTTAATATCTATACTCCAATGTGCGCTGTTACGCAATGTAAAATCTTTAAGAACCACATTTGTGCAATTATTGAACACAATGCAATTGGGTCGGCCTGGTAAACCATTTTTCATGTCGGCACTGTAAAAAGTGTCAGCTTCGCCTTGTCCATTTATACTACCCGTGCCGGCAATACCAATATTTTGCTGGTTAAATGCACAAATAAAACCACGACGCCCAAGTGCATTGCTGGCATCGTAATCAACCATTTTTGCACTTCCTTTTAAAACAGCAAGCGGAGAAAGGAAAAGAGTGACATTTGATTTAAGAAAGATAGTCCCACTCAAAAACTTGCCATCAGGTATGAGTACATCTCCCCCGCCCTTTGATGCGCAAACGTCAATAGCTTTTTGAATTGCCTTGGCATTATCAATAAATTCGCTTTCAACTGCACCATAACTTTTGATATTGAACACATTTTGAGCAACGCACACTGTGTTATTTGCTGCACAAAAAAATATCAGTAGAGCTACATAAAACTTTATATGAGGTTTCATAAGGGTCAAGCCATTAAACGCTTAGTCATAACGCAAAATACAGTAAAACAAATAAGAATTATTGGGGTGGCTAAGAAAAAAAGAAAGCCGTTAACTTATCAGTTAACGGCTTGTGCGGAAGAAGGGACTCGAACCCCCACGCCTCGCGGCGCCAGATCCTAAGTCTGGTGCGGCTACCAATTACGCCACTTCCGCGTTATTGAGGTGCAAATATAGTGTTATCTTATAAAACTTAAAACTATTTTTTACACTTTGATGGATGATGCTGATTTATAGCTAATTATTTTTTTTAATGCGCCTAAAAAGCATTTTTATCCCCTTTTATTGTTCCATAGAAAGTAAGGAAAATAATTTTTAAATCGAGTAAAAACGACCAATTTTCCAAGTACCAAACATCTGCCTGTACGCGTTGCAGCATATCTTCGGTAGTTTTAGTTTCTCCACGCAGGCCGTTGACCTGTGCCCAACCTGTTATTCCGGGCTTTAAAAAGTGCCTCACCATAAACTGATCAATAAGGCTTGAATATTCTTCGGTATGCTTTAACATATGCGGACGAGGACCAACAACCGTCATATTACCCAAGAGCACGTTGAAGAATTGCGGCAACTCATCAAGATTGGTTTTACGCATAAACGCACCAATTTTAGTAATACGTGCATCGCCCCGAGTTGCTTGTTTTGAGTCGGAATCAATATTGACCTGCATGCTTCGGAACTTGTAGCAGTTAAAGGCCTCATTGTCGCGGCCAGACCGGCGCTGAACAAAAAATACCGGCCCTGGTGAAGTTACTTTAATGATGATAGCCAGTATTGGCATCAACCAGCTAAATACAAACACAATGATGAATACCGAAAACGCAATATCAAACAGGCGTTTAAAAAAGCGGTTAAGCATGTTTTCTAAAGGCTCGGGCCTGATTGAAATAACAGGTATGTGACCGAAGTTTTGTACAAAGGTAGGTTTGTGCGTATAGTAAAACTCAGGTATAAGTTTAAACCTGATGAGGTTCTTATCGGCATCCATCATCAAGCGTTCTATCTTGGTTGCCTCGCTGTTGGGAAGCGTACAAAAAATCTCATCAACCCGGTTATCCTTTACGTATTGAATACATTCATCAACACCGCCTAAATACAAATCGGGGTCTATTTCATTTACCCTGTCTTCAAAAAATCCAACAATTTTATACCCTCTTTCAGGATTTTGAGTAATGAAGTTGTATAAATCGTTACCTATGCGCCCACCGCCAACAATAACCACTTGCCTGAAATCGGTTAGCATGGCCCTATCGCTACGACGTATTGCCAGGAAAACAAGTTTCCAAACACCAAGCAAGAACCCAAATAGTGCGAGTGAATAAAATAGGTACTGCCTTGTTATTGAATACGCTTTAGTACCGATGATGATTAAAACTGTAAAGCATATTAAGCTTACAAATAACAGGTATGTTTTAAAAACCCCTCTGAATGTTTTAATGGAGTCTTTATTCAAAACCTGCTCGTAAAAGCGGGTAATGTTAGCAGATAGTAACCATATTAAATTGAAAACCAGTACGATGGGTAAGTAATTTTTGTTATTAATCCAAATAATGTATGATTTGTCAACGATGATATAAGCCAGTATCATGCTTACATTCAAAATCACATAATCAACAGAAAGATTAATGGCTTTGATAAAGGTAGCGTATCTGTGACTCATATAAATATTGTGAAAACATCCGATTGCCGAACAAGCAGTTCGCTAAATTAGTACATTAAATTGTATTATCAGCTTCGGGCAATAAACTTTCTTATGTAATTAATAATTAAATAGCGTATTATTAAGATTTATTTTAAATAAAAATATCTCAAATTAAAAATCTCAAAATACGCTTGATTAAGGTAGCTATTAGAACGGCTCAGGCTCGTGCAAGCCACTTATGGTAATATTGAATTGAATTAACCTTATTAATAATATAACCATAAATTAAGTCAGCAACTTAGCTGTTGAGATCTATTCCCTCGCAAATAATGTGGCCTATGGTGATATGCATTTCCTGTATACGGGCTGTTATTTTAGATGGTACTATCAGGTTTAAATCACAACATTCGTTCATCTTTCCCCCATCATTACCAGACAGACCTATAGTCGAGCAACCCATTTGCCTTCCTAGTTCTAAAGCTTTCAAAACATTCGGACTATTTCCGCTTGTTGATATGCCTATCAACACGTCGCCCGCAACGGCCAAACCTTCAACCTGGCGTTCAAATATTCGATCGAAGCCAAAATCGTTACCTATTGCCGTTAAAGCTGAGGTGTCTGTTGTCAAAGCAATGGCCGGATACGAACGCCTGTTTTTAACAAACCGTCCAGTAAATTCAGCTGCAATGTGTTGTGCATCCGCAGCACTGCCACCATTACCAAACAGTAAAACTTTTTTGCCATTGTTCAAACAATCGATTACTACCTGGCAGGCGTCGCTGATTTTATCTGTCAATACACCTTGTGTTTGCTGCGCTACATTTATATGGCTATTGAATATATCTTGTATAACTTGTTTCATAAGCAATGGTGCTTAATTAATTTGTGCATTAATTTCATTAATAGTGGCCGTTGCGCTTCCAACTTTACTTACAACCACTGCCGCTCCAAAGTTGGCAAACTCGCAAGCTTCAGGTAATGAGTAACCCGATGCAAGTGCAACGCCTAATGATGCCAGTACCGTATCTCCTGCCCCAGTAACATCAATAACACCTAAAGCCTTGGTTGCAATAACCGTTAGTGTATTATCTGTAAACAATGCAATTCCATCTTCAGATAAAGTAACTATTACACTTTCACAATCTGTTATGTCCTTTATTTTACGACAAGCATGTTCAAGGCTTTCCTGATCTTTTATTTTGATACCGGTGGCTAAACCCGCTTCTTTACGGTTGGGCTTAATAAGCGTAGCTCCTTTGTATTTTGAAAAATCTATCCCCTTTGGGTCTACCAAGATTTTTTTACCGGCCTGTTTGCCAATAAGCATAATTTGCGAAAGCAATGCTGGTGTTAGCAAGCCTTTATTGTAATCAGATACCAGTATAATGTCATAATCATCTACAACGGCTTTCAGCTTATTTATAATGGCCTGCTCCACCACTTCACTAATGCCATCGGTTACCTCTCTGTCTAATCTTATTAGCTGATGCTTTACGGCTAAAACACGTGATTTAATGGTTGTACACCGACTATCATCATGTACAAGTCCTTCGCTTTCGCTGCCTGCTTCTTTAAGCAGTTGTTTAACGCGTTGCGCATCTGCATCGTTGCCCACAACTGATAGTATCTCAGAGTTACACTGGAGTGCATTTATATTTTTGATTACGTTTCCGGCGCCTCCCAGAGTATGTGTTTCATGGGTAATCTCCACAACAGGGATTGGTGCTTCGGGAGATATGCGATTGCAATCGCCATAAATATAATGGTCGATCATTAAATCGCCAATTACGAGAATTTTTACCGAGGTGTTAATTTTATACATTTAAAATAAGTAAGCCAAGCGAGGTTCGACTATTTAATTAAAACAGCCGCACAAGTTACATGTTTATGTGTGAGCTTAACATTACAAATTAAATTTGGTTTACTGATACCTCCATTAATTACTTATGTGCACTGGCACTACCTGAGGTATGAACAATGTTGGCTATATTTGCCCCGCATCCTTAACTATGAAAAAACACAGATTTATCTTATTAGCAAAGTTTTTTGTTGCCACTGCGTTCACTTTTAATGCAAAAGACGTTTGGGCACAGGCAGAATATCAACCATACAGTTATCAGTTTTATCAAAAATTAAGCGATTCGGTATATTCTACCAACAGTAAGTTTCACAGTTCAATAAAGCCCTACATTATATCTGAGCCTACGCTATATTCAAAATACAAATCGTTAATGGATTATGGTGTTGATACAACTGTGAAACATAGTTGGGTTCATCGTAAACTTTTTTATGAGCACCTAATTGATATTAAACATGAAGATTACACCTTCTTTGCTGATTATTTACCTGATTTAACCATTGGCCGCGATTTCAGTAATTCAAAAACTACATGGCTTAACACACGAGGCTATCAGGTAGGCGGAACCATCGGTAAAAAGTTCTATTTCTATTCCAGTGGTTATGAAAACCAGGCAGTTTTTGCCAATTACTATGACACTTATGTAAATCAAACGGGTATAGTATCGGGCCAGGCATATGATAGGAAGTATGGCCAGAACCGCACAAAAGATTGGTCGTATGTAACGGCATTGATGTCTTTTACACCATCAAAATACATCAACATTGCCTTCGGCCATGATAAGAACTTTATAGGTGATGGTTACCGGTCAATGTTATTGTCTGACTTTAGCTCGCCTTACACATTTCTAAAATTGACTGGCACGTTAGGTAACGTACGCTACATGACCATGTGGAGTTATATGCAAGACCCACGTTCCGCTAAATTAAGCTATGAAACTGGCAACAGGAAGAAATGGGGTGTGTTTCATTACTTAGACTGGAATGTAACTGACGGTTTATCATTAGGTTTTTTTGATTCCATTATTTGGGGAGACACAGATGACGCAGGCAACAAACGTGGATTTGACTTAACCTATGGTAACCCGATTATATTTTTGAGACCATTAGAAGCTGATAACGGCTCGCCGGATAATGCATTGATTGGCTTCAACGGTAAATATGAATTTTCAAACCAATTAATAGCATATGGGCAATTTGCCTTAGATGAATTTGAAGCCAGTAATTTTTTTTCAAACAAAGGTAGTTCACGTAATAAATACGGCTGGCAAATTGGTGTACGTGGTACTAATGTTTTTAATATTAATCGCTTAAATTATTTAATTGAGTACAACGGAGCCAAGCCGTATACATATGCACAGGAAAAATCTATCAATAATTACGGGCAAAATAACGAGCCACTTGCTCACCCTTGGGGAGCTAATTTCAAAGAGGTTGTTGGAATGTTAAATTACAGCTATAAGCGCTTTGATTTTTCGGGGCAGCTTACCTATGGCCATTATGGCCTTGATGCTGATGGATTAAATTGGGGTAAAGATCCTTTTCAAAATTATTTGAAACCGGCTAGGTATGATGGTCCGCTTGAAGACTTTGGAACGCGATCCAGCGGTACAACAGTTGGCAATTTCATTGGGCAAGGCCTAACAACAAATATGCATTTGGCACAAGGAAAAATCGCTTTTCTATTGAACCCTAAATATAATCTAAGGCTGGAGTTAGGAGGTATTTACAGAAAAGAAACTAATAATAGGTTAAAAGTTGAAACCACAATGATTACATTTGGACTACGTAGCTCTTTTAGAAACATTTACGAAGATTTAGCCAGTAATAGGGCACAATAATTTATTTATGCACCAAGCAATACTAATTACTGCTTATAAAAACATCAGCCATCTGATTGATTTTGTAAACATTTTCAGGTCTTATGACAACTTCCACTTTTACATTCATATCGATAAAAAAAGTGATATTGATCAATCAGAGATACACAACTTAAACGCTTGTAATAATATTAAACTTATATCAAGGGAATATGTAGTAAACTGGGGAGGAATTAATCACTTAAAAGCAATCCTATTGTTAGCTAACGAAGCGATCAAAGATAAACGCATAGAATATGTTCATGCGGTTAGCGGACAAGATTTTCCCGTAAAAACCGGGACGGAAATTACTTCTTATTTAACTAATAACAAGGGTAAAGAATTCATTGTGAACTTTGAGCTACCATTCCATGATTGGCCGGGGGGAGGCATTAATAGGGTAGTGCATTATAATTTATATGATACGTTTGATGCATCATCACGTTTTCAGAGAAAAATTATAAAGCTTATATCCCTTGTTCAAGAAAAATTAAACATCAAAAGGGCCTTACCAGCAGGATCTCCTAAACTTTATGGAGGTGGCACATGGTGGACTTTATCAAAACCATGTTTGGAATATGTATTTGATTATTTAGAACAGCATCCACAGTATCTAAAAGCTTTTAATTACACCTTTTGTTCGGAGGAAATTTTCTTTCACACTATAGTGTTGAACTCACCTTTCCGAGAAAATGTGGTTAATGATGATTTAAGATATATAATTTGGGAGCTCCGTAACGGAAGTAGGCCAGCAAATTTAGATGATTCAGACTATGAGCCCATCATGAGTTCAAACAAAATTTTTGCCCGTAAATTTGGCACTTCATCATCTCAAAAGCTATTACAAGACTTTAAGCAGCACCTTTCATCATCTAATGATTAGCTGTTTTAATGCTTTTTGATTCATTGAATTTCCTCTTTACAAACTCTTGTATGTGTTTTACAAAGTGAATTTCATCGAACCTTTTTGCATGCTCTCTTATGAATTCTGGATCAAAGCTTAATTCTTCAAATTGTGTTATTGCCGAGCTTATGTCATCAACATGTTGATTTTCAAAAAATAGGGCCGTTGCTTGCATAGCATTATTATTATAAGGAATCATGGTATCAATAACACCACCTTTACCATAAGCAATAACTGGCCTTCCAGATGCGTTTGCCTCTAATGGAGTTATGCCATAATCCTCATGTTGAGGAAAGATCAACGCCTTACTTTCTGCGTAGGCTTTTGATAACTCTTCTGCATTGAGGCCTTCGGCAAAGGTAATATTTGTGTTTGCCAATGCCCTGAGCTGTTTTTTCATGGACCCCTTACCTACAACAAGCAATTTCTTTTCTGGCATTTTATTAAAAGCCTCTATAACCAAATCAACTTTTTTATAAGACTCTAATCTGCTTACCACTAAATAATATTCAGGAATTTTGTCTGATATATAAAAATTGCTGCATTTAACAGGAGGATTAATAATAGTTATGGGGTTTTGCGGTTGATACGCTTCTTCAATACGTGGTACAACTTCTTTAGCATTTGTTATAAACCAATCGGTTTTAAGAGCGCTTTTCTTGTCAATTTTTTTTAAAATATTTACTACCAGGCTGTAAAGTTGCCGCTTAAGTCCCTTAGAACTTGATATCTCCCCATACGAATTTGGTCTCCATGCTAACCTGAAAGGTGTATGGCAATAGGTAATAATTAAAGCATTCGGTTCTGTATCAACATACTTAGCGCAATGTGTAGTAGATTGAAGTATGACATCATATCCTTTAACTTTTAACTGTTGCATAGCCATAATTCCGAATGGAAAAAAAAAACGTTTTAAATTATGGGCATCGTGCACAAATTTATTGAACCAAGAGGTTATTATATTACAGTTTTTAAACTCTGCGTAAGTTTTATCACGATTGTAAGCTAATGTGTAAATAGGCGCTTCCGGAAATGCTTTATGAAAACTTAATACGACTTGCTCAGCCCCACCCTTACGTATAAGTTCATCTTGTACTATTGCTAATTTCATTTATAAAAATATATTTTACAATATAAGCAGGAATAATTCATGCGATGTAATTATAACTTTGCAATAAAGTTATTGTTATAATACCTGGCGGCTTTTTTACCTAAACGTACAAACGCATTTTCAATAGTGATGAAGCACAGAAATGCAAATAATATAGAAATAAGTATGCCAATTAATGCAAAAGATATTGGGCTTGAAATTATTGGAATTTTTTTTAAAATCCAAGGAGTAATCATCAAAGCAGCAATTGGATGCAATAAATATAATGAATAACTTATTCGACCAAAAAACAAAAGAATTGTATTGAACCAGTTTTTATAATTAAAAATCAAAAACATCTCTAAAGCAAGTACATAGGATGTAAAATACTTATACCACTTTTCATTAAATCCATAATCCTTGTTATAAGCTAGAAAACATATTGGTAACAAAAAACCAATAAAGAGTGTTACCACCTTAAATATTGCTTTGTTATTGTTGTTGTGAGTATGCAAATTTCTGATTATCAACCCAATGAACATTATTGATAAACCAAGTGGTAAAGCTACAGGAAGCTTTTTATCCATGTAATACCTTAATGCAGCCATTATCAATGATACGATAAGTAAGAAAATCGTTGCATTATATATAAATACAGGCTTTTCCAGTTTGTTAAAGTAAAACATCATAGCACAAACCGCATAGAATATCAGCTCGATCTGTAATGTCCAATATACGCCGATTAAATCTTCAATACCCAAAAACTTTTGCAACATAGTCAAATTACCCAACAACTGTATTAATGGCGGCATACCTGCAACGAAAACGAATAGTAATAATGAAAACCAGTACGCCGGATAAAGCCTGAATAACCTTGAAATAGCAAATGTCTGTAAGTTTTTTCCTATTAAACTATAAGGAATTACATAACCACTAACAAAGAAAAAAGCACCAACTCCAATTTTACCAAAATTTAAAAAGTCAAGTATCAAATAGTTCAGTGTCGTTTTTATATTACCATTTATTTCTGCTGGAAATGTAACAATCAAAGTTTCCCAAATGTGCATTATCATTACCATTATAGCAGCCACTCCTCTTAATGAGTCTAGCCATTCTACACGTTTTGTCATAAGGTTTTAGTAGTTTTAACCGTTATTAAAGGCTCATGGCATTTAACTATAGAGTTTATCGGTGCATCATGAGTTAGTACTACATTTGGCCCAATCAAGGAATTATGCCCTACATTAACCTTGCCTATAATCTTACAGCCAGCTCCCAACACACAATCTGCCCCTACAGTTGGGAAACCATCATCGTTTGTAAGTTCAACTATTTGCTTTCTTCTACCTAATGTGACTCCATGATAAAGTATACATCTTTCGTGTATTACAGCGCCTTGACCGATAACTAATCCAACCCCATGAATTATAATGATTCCACCGTGTAATGTTGCCTTGAAATCAATATCAATAGCGTACGTAATTTGTACTATACGTGTCAATACAAGTGGAATAATCGGAATGCGTTTATGAAACAAGCTATGAGAAATTCTGTAAAGCAAGACTGCGTGAAACCCCCGGTTAGTTAATATGGCAGAAACAAAAGAAACATTAAATCTATCTTTTAAATAATTTAAGTCCTGTTTAATTAATTTTAACGTTGCCATATTAATTGCCCTTAATTAACTTATAAAGTTTATCAGCTGAGTTTTTCCAGCTAAAACTTTTTGCAATATTAAGATAGGCTTTCTGAGCCATTTTATTTGCTTCAACTGGGCTTAAATTAAGCAGGCCTTTTAACGTGTCAGCGATATTGTTAGTATCATACGGGTCAAAAAAGCAAGCATCACCATTCGCTACTTCTATAAATACAGGTATTTTTGAAAGTAAAAGCAGGCATGCATTACTGGCAGCTTCAATTAAAGGCACTCCAAAACCTTCGTATAGTGATGGATTTACCAATGCTTTAGCCGAAATATATAATTCTTTTAATTCCTCATCTTTGCACGAATGTTTCCATAAAATCCTATTATCTGAATCCAACTTTAAATTTACATGATTAAACATTTTGGTGTTTTGCTTACCAACAATTATTAATCTTGCTTCAGGATCTTCAATTTTTGCAAATGCAGCTAACAGATTATCCAGGTTTTTTCTGGGTTCAATTGAACCTACAAATAACAGAATTTTGCTGTTAAAATTTTTATTATCAGGGAAGCTGTCATTTCTAAATACTTCCGCACAAGCATTGTAAATAACTTCAATAGTGTTTGTCCCTATCCCTTTGACATATTTAAATATTTCGGCTTTCGCAAATTCACTCACTGTGATTATATATTTTGAAGTACGCAAAATAGACGGTATCAAAACGGAATAATACAATCTGACTTTTCTAGAAAACCATTGTGGATTAGATTTGTAAGACATGTCGTGTACGCACGTAAGCTTATTGCGCCATAAAATAGGTGCGCTATTACAGAAATTTAGCAGAAGCATGTTTTGCTTAAGGCACAAAGGTAATACAAACTGTTCCCAAACCAAACCTTCACCTGCTCCCTCAAAAATAAAATATTCTTTAAATAAGTTTTCTGTTTCTTTAGGCAGTGTATCTTTGTAGGACTTAGGAACAATTATTTTTACATTACTATCATTAGCAATTAATTCCTTAGTTATCTCATACGCAAATCTCTGCACACCAGTTATGCGTTGCTTTAGAAAACGCCCATTTATAATAATCATTAATCAACTAATTTTAAATCTATACATGTAAAATAGTAAAACCAGCATAGGTGGTATAGAGAAGATTGAGAGAGTAAAGAAATTTATTATAGTGATAAATACACTAACAAATAATACTACTACAACAGACTTAATAACCATTGAGTTATGTTCTGTTAACCAAAATTTTGTGTATTTAAGAAAAAAACCTGATAGGAAACCGGATATCAAGCAAAACATAATAACTCCCGGCCATTGAAAAGATACATATCCCCATAGAGGTG
Source organism: uncultured Mucilaginibacter sp. (assembly GCF_913773635.1). Lineage (GTDB taxonomy): Bacteria > Bacteroidota > Bacteroidia > Sphingobacteriales > Sphingobacteriaceae > Mucilaginibacter. The sequence continues at coordinate 210,522 of NZ_CAJYGQ010000006.1, read as the reverse complement.
TGGGCAACCTTAATCCTCCAGAGGCAATCTCATTTATATTCATGTCTGGAGCAATTACATTTAATGTATACACTGTCGGATTCCATTCATAGTGCCCAGGTATCAAACCACCATACATAGTACGTCCATATGTCCACTTGGGATGCTTTGTGAACATATCTAAAAACTGCAACTGATCATTTATATCTGGTGCGCTTTCGCCTATTACTTGCCAATATCCGTTTTCACTCTTTGAATCAATGTTTTCAAACTGCCTAACACCAATCAAATAGTAAAATATGGAACTGAATAAATAAATGCTTACAATTACCCCTAATAAAATTTTGAAATGAAACTTGCTTTTGAATGACAAGACCAATGCAATTGCCATTACCAAACCTGTAAATGCCGGACTTCTAGACAAGGATAGAAACATAAGCCCTATGGCTACCAAAGTGGCATGCAAAAAAAATGGAATACGCTTATTATACCAAATAATTGAAGAAATAGGAATTATAGTAGACAAAATATAAAATGATGCACGAAATAAACTTGCTACCCTCAAATATGGTTCTTGATAAGCGCCCCTAAAAAATTTAGCTGAGATTGGATCGGAAGCAAACATTGGCACGAAACCCATACCTGCATAACTTAATGCAAGGCATATTATGCCAGTAATAAGTAAAAATTTAGTTAATTGTATTGCCCTTTTTTCATAATCTTCTGTACTTAAAACATCAAAAGAAAGTTTGGTTCTTTTAACTTTTCGGTTAAAGCCTAATAATATGCCCATTAAATAGCATATAGCGCCCGTAACTAATATTTTTACATATAAAGTTACTATGCTATCCGGATAATTCTTATAAACCTCCAGTATAATGGCCGGCACAAAAGAGGATATGAATACTGCACCTACAGTTAGATGTGTAACTACATTAAATCTACTGGGCCAAACAATATAATAGCCTGCTCCAAATATGGTAAGTGAAATAAAAATAAAAATTCCGGTCACTTGTATCAATTAGCTAATAGTATATTATACTGTTTAATCATATTTTTTATGTTAAACTTATTTATCACCTGACTTCTCGCTGCCAGTTTGATTTGAACAAGTTGGTGATAGTTATTAATTATGTATGACAGCTTTTTTTGAAGATCGACTTTATTTTCGGCTTCAAACAAAAAACCGTTAATACAGTCGTCTATTATTTCAGGCGTTCCACCTGTAGCTGATGCTAATACAATTTTTTCGCATGCCATTGCTTCATATATTGTTGTGCCCAAAGGTTCGCTGCCTTCAATGTTACTGTTACTTATAATTACATCACAACCGTTATAAAACTCTGTAATATTGCTGATATGCCCAATGTATTTTATGCCCGGTTGTCTAACAGCATTTTTGACTTTTATACAGTATTCCGGATAATCGTCGGAGAATCCACCTGCTAAAATTAATATCGAATTCTTGTTAGATTTGTATATATCTTTAAAAGCTTCTATAAGCTCTAACTGCCCTTTACGTGGAGCAATTGTAGCAGCTATACCAATAACCACTGTATCACAATCAAAAAAGTTAGAACGCCTGAAGGTATCACGAAGATTTTGATTAGGGGTAAATTTCTCAATATCTAATCCATTATGCAAAACCGTTAATTTAGGATTGTCAACATACTTCAGTTTGACCGCTTGTGATACAGCCAAGGTATGATCGTAAAATTTAACGCTCAGTTTTGACATCAAAGTATCTACTTTAGAGTAATATGACAAATCATGATCACTCCAAATCCAGGTAACGTTAAGAAACGGTTTCAATATAATTATTAATGGCAATAAATATGAGGCCGGTACGACGGTATTTGCATGAACAACATCAATGTTATTTCTTTTGATGTACTTATAAACTCGATAAGAAACAGAAAAGTAATTACCGATTGCTTTTAAGTAGAAGCCGAAACTTGAGGAATTGCTTCTGTTTAGTTTACGTAATCTATCTATTAAATGTATAGAGTAAGGCTTGTTTAACTTGATTAATTTGTGTGCAAAATCTCCGGGAGATATAAAAAGATGACTATCAATATGTACCGCATTTGAATCAATAAGTCTTTCTATCACAATCTCTGCACCAGATGCTTTTTCTCCGCCGAATATATATAAAATAGATTTTTTAGGCATTTTGTGATAAATACTTAAAGCCGCTCAATTTTGGGATTGAAAAACATACTATTAAACCCTGACTGAAACACAGCTTTAATAAAAACAAATTTGCTGTCTCGCCTTTTTACTAGTATTTTAAAAGACGTATATAATATTTTAACAAACAGCCATATAGTATAGTAAAGTAGACCTTTATCTCGTTTTATCATGAAAAGTTCGTTTCTAAGGCCATATTTATATTTCCAAATATTTGAAGCCGATTCAGTATAAAAATTTGGGCGGTAGTTTTGAGGGGTTTTATGAACGACTATGCTATCTTGACAATAAAACCCTAAATATCCAGCCTTCGTGATACGCTGAGTGTATTCTAAGTCATCCCCCCATATAAAAAAATCTTTATAGGGTAAACCGATCTTTTTAATAGCGGCAATATTGATTAATACTGAAACAAATGAACACGCTTCAGTAAGTAGTAAATTATAATTATCGTATTTTGTAAATGGAACAGTGTTATTAAAGTATGGTTTAATATCCACAATGTTCATATAATGCGGATTTCCATCCGACCAAACGCACTTACTACCAACGAAACCTATTTTTTCATTCGGTAAAGTTGACACTTTTTCGACAAGCTTTTCTAATGAATTACTGTTGCAAATTGTGTCATCATCCATTAACCACACCCAATCAACATTTAAAGAAGCAGAGAATTTTACTCCTGTGTAGAATCCGCCCGCTCCGCCCGAATTAGCTTGCTTAATTACATATAAATCGGTTTGAAGACCAAGCCATTCACTTGTGCCATCGGTACTACCATTATCTACCACAACTATCCTGAAGATGAAGTGTGTTTGAGACCGTAATGCTTCAATCGCTTCCTTCAACAAGTTTAACCTGTTGTAGGTAACTAATACAACAGCTACATTTTGCATATTCATTGACCTAAAATGTTGATTGAAAAGCTATCTAATGAAAAGATTGAACGAGGCTACATCTTTCGAATGTGCTTTTTTTTGCATAGCATTAGTCCTTAATGCCAATTTAAGCAAAGCTTTATTTTTAAGTAAACGCTTTACTATATTATACATTACCTTCTCTTTTGTTCTATTACTCCTAAACTCTATCGTGCGAGAATATATTTGGTTTAAAATATAAAGATGATATTCGTCAATTAAATCTACATTTAATTTCACGCTCTTTAATATTGAAACAAGTATATGGGTAAATGTTACGAATAACGTATTCATTTTTATACCAAATGTTAAATATTCTTTATTACTCCAGTTCAGTGGCAATTCAAGCAAAGATGTTAGAGTTAAAGTGATCTTAACATTAGACCATTTTTGTTCAACATCATAAATAGGTTTATTAGTTACAATATACTTTTCAGAAAAAACAAATACTTTATTATTGCTAATGGCAACCAAGGCAGGGCTAATTTGCGATGCCATGCTGTATGCTGACCAGTAAGCATACCTTATATACTTTAGGTACGATTGTGTATGATAAACAGATGTTGATAGGAATAACCAATTACCAAAAAAATCCATTTTTGAAACTAGGCTGGCTGTACTATCAACAATTATAGGAACAGTGCGTTCAACCAAATTACAATTTGAATTAAAATTGAAACCTATCAAATCCTGATCTTTATAATATTCAATATCTGATAATATTTTTTCTACAGCATTTGAATCAACCTCATCATCATCACCTAAAACCCAAGTATATTGTGCTGTACTATATTCAAAAGATCTTGCGAAGTTAGCATCAGGCCCAATATTAACTTTATTACGATGTACTGTAATATTGTATTTATCGAAGTTTTCTATTTCATTTAATAAATGATCAACTACGTTAACGTCTGAACTATTATCTAATATTATTACAGAAACTTTATCATTAAGTTGTGGAATAATGGTTGATACTGTAGCCAATATTTCATCAGGCCTATTATAAGTAGGTATTGCAATTGTTAAAATCATAATTTATTCTTGAATAATTACATGCCACTCGCGTTTTTTTGTATAGAATACATAGGCAACCCAAGGTAAGCTAATTAATATTGTAATTAGACAATAGCCAATTGTAATTCCTAAAACTCCGTATAAATGCCCGAAAATAAAAGTCGATAAGGATGTTAATATCCCCATGCCTATAGAATAAATGAGTAGTGGCTCTGTTTTATGACATCGTAAATAGGCAGCCCAAGAAAAAATTAATTGGTATAAAAACATTGCCGAAGTAAGTGCTATTGTTGGAATTATATCCAAAAATCTGTCATTGTAAAATATGTTATAAAGTTTTAATACAATGATTATTAAAACAAACACTAAGCTCATTAAACCATTTATTGACATTAGACTTCGCAAGGTTTCATTGAACATTTGATCTAATTTAATATATTGTTCTTTAGCTATTAAATTAGAGAACAATGGTATCTTGGTGTTAATCCAGCTCATTGACAGTGCAGAAATACCATTTAACACTTGTAGTGACATTCCCATTTGACCAGCCACTTTGGCACCCTCAGTTGCAAATAATACAGGATTAAACAGCTGAAACATGAAGTAACCGCTTATCCAGCTTAAAGCTATACGCCATTGATAAGGAAGTATTTCTTTGGTATAGTTAATTATCCACTGAGTCTTTAAATGCCAAATATGTTTAAGAAGATAAAATCGTTTAGATAACAGTATTTGAATGTAGTTGATCAAGATAGCACATAATGAAGCCAATGCTGTGGAATACAACTTTAAGCCTAAAAAGAAAAACAAAAACAATAGGCCTATATAAGCAGCCTTTTGTATAAATCTTACCTTAGATATGTCTTTTACAGCACCTATGCCTTCAAAATATGCTAATAATGGATCTATAAACAAATTTAAACCGGTCGATAAACTTAAAATAATCCATGGTCCCTGCCAGTTAACATTTATATTATGGTTGTAACTTTTAAAAAAATATAAACCTATGGCAGTAAGAGAAAAAAAAAGAATCACACTTATCAATGCAAACCACTTTACACAAAAATGTAACAAGGATGACAATCGGGATTTATAATAATCCTCCCCTTCAAGGGTGTTGTCATCCGTCCAGTTTAAGTGGGCGAATTCATGTGCAGCATACTGGGTAATTATACCACTGAGTCCTAACTCAAAAAAAACATGTATTGCCAGTATACTTGCAAAGGTGTAATAGTATCCTTGCTCCTCAGCAGATAAAAATCTTGTAATAAACAAGATGGATATTACTCCGCCTCCTGCCTGTAATACACGACTTAACAGAGTATAAGCTATAGCACCATCAATACCAATCTTAAGAGATAATTTACGTATAAATTGAAGCACCTTGCTACTGTAAATATGATTTTATTATATCTTCTATATAGTCATAGTGCTCTTCATCCAACCCTGGCCATACACCCAACCAAAAGGATTGGTTCATTATAATATCTGTATTCCTAAGATCACCAACAATACGATGTTTGACATCTACATAAGCAGGCTGTCTTAATAAGTTTCCAGCAAAAAGTAAACGTGTACCGATTTTATTCTGTTCAAGATGCTGAACTAGCATATGCCTGTCGGCGGCATCCCCATCCCGTAAGGTCATCAAAAAACCAAACCACGAGGGATTGCTGTTTGGAGTAGCTTCGGGCAAAATAAATATATCTTCAAATTGCTGCATCCTTTCATATAAAGCTTTATAATTTTGACGGCGCTTTTCTACAAAACGGTCTATTTTATTAAATTGAGATACGCCTATAGCAGCTTGCATATCCGTAACTTTTAAATTAAAACCTATGTGAGAATAAGTGTACTTATGATCATAGCCATAAGGTAATGATCCTAACTGTTGAGAAAACCTGCATCCGCAAGTATTATCTTTTCCTGGTTCACAATAACAATCCCTGCCCCAGTCACGAAAACTCTCTGCTATTTTAGACAGTTCTGGGTTGTTAATTAACACAGCGCCTCCCTCACCCATGGTAATGTGGTGTGCTGGATAAAAAGAAAAGGTTGATATATCGCCAAAAGTACCTGTTTTTTTGCCATTGTAAGTTGCTCCTAAAGAGTCACAATCATCTTCTACAACCCACAAATTGTATTTTTCAGCTACGCGCATCACTTCATCAAGGTTGAATGGATTACCTAAAGAATGTGCTATCATAATAGCTTTAGTTCGCTCTGATACCGCAGCCTCTATCATTTCAGCCTGAACGTTATGAGTAGCAATATCTACATCAACAAACACAGGAATCGCACCAAATTGAATGATTGGATTAACAGTAGTTGGAAATCCGGCTGCCACGGTGATAACTTCGTCACCTGGCTTAATAGCTCTATTACCTAATTTTGATGATGTCAACGTGTAAAAAGCAACTAAATTGGCTGAAGAACCGGAATTGACTAATAAACATTTAGGTGCATTAAAATATTTTGCAAAATTGAGTTCAAACTGGTTTGCAAATCTTCCTGCTGTTAACCAGCCATCAGCTACAGATTCCATACAAAGAAGCAAATCATCTTCTTCTATTATTTTTCCAGTTACTGGTATATACTCTTTACCAGGTATAGATCTTTTAAAGGTTTTTAACTGCATCTTTTTTTTGTTGATATGCTTCAATCACATTTATAATAGCTGTTTGTGTATCTATTGCAGATTTCCAGCCGGTTTTAAAAAATAATTTGTTGTTAGCTATTGATTGCTTGATTTCTCCCGATCGAATAGGGATTGCACCAAAATTTAAAATAGCTTTCGATTTTGTTAAATGGTGAATTTTTTCTACAAGCCCTCTTAAACTTAATGATTGGCTAGTACCAATTTCGAAGTCTTCAAAATCATCAAAAATGCTGATGTTATTAATTATACTTATATAAGCGTCTACTACATCAGCAACATATATAAAATCTCTTTCTTGGGTACCTACGGTTAGGTCAATTCTTTCATCATTGCTCAGTAATCGATTTATAATATAGGGAATAAATTTATCCTCCGCATCATTCTCCCCAAATACATGCTCCAATTGCATATTTATAATGCGAGTTTCTCCCGTAAAGTTTTTTAAAATATCTTTAAAAATCTTTTTTGATTTACTATATCTGTTCAGATATAAATAATCATCAGTTTTAGAAAAGAAAGTGTCTGTATTAACAAACGCTTTAAGCCCATGCTTCAAACCTGTTTCAAGCAAATCTAGAGGGAAGAGCACGTTACTTTTAATTATATCATGATATGAGGCATTTTTTCCATATTCTGTAGCAGTATGTATTATGGCACCTATTCTATTTTTCTGAAATAAGTCGCTAACCTCGTCGGTATAATAAACGGATACATCATTTTTCAAATCTTCAATACGCCATAATGATGAAGAATGCCTTATAACTATTGAAACCTTAAAATTAAGCTTAACTAATTTTCTCAAAATATGGCTACCTACAAAGCCCGTAGCACCCGTTAACAATATGCTGTTTATATTGCCCATTCAATGTTTCTGGTTATAGCGTATTCAGTATACTGCCTTATTTGACTTTTACGGTTCTGAAGAATATCACTATTATTTAAATCAGCTTTATAACCGTCAACAGTGAACTTTACAGTTTCTTGAAAAGTTAATACAGGGCGCCAGTGCAATTGATTAACTGCTTTTGAAATATCTAATTTAAGAAAATTAGCCTCGTGCGGACGTTGCAAATCTTGTGGAGTATAATAACCTCCTTCAGGAAATTCAGTAAGTATTGAATCTATGAGATCTTTTACTGAATAATTTGCTGTGTCTTCCGGCCCAAAATTCCAGCCCCCAACATATTTTTTCCCTTCCATGAATAACTTTGATGCTAAACTCAAATACCCGCTCAAGGGCTCCAGTACATGTTGCCACGGCCGCGTTGCATATGGGTTTCTTACCATGAGTTTATGACCAGCTTTAACAGATCTAAAGTAGTCAGGTATTATACGGTCAGCAGCCCAGTCACCTCCTCCAATTACATTACCAGCCCTTGCTGATGCAACAGAACAACTACTGTCTGTATTGAAAAAAGATGATATGTATGAATTTGTAATTAGCTCTGCACAACCTTTAGAGGCACTGTATGGGTCTTTACCTCCCATTGGGTCATTTTCACGATATCCCCATACCCACTCTTTATTGTCATAACATTTATCACTGGTAACATTAACTGCAACTTTTACTGACGCTGTTTTTCTAACTGCTTCAAAAAAATTCACAACACCCATTAAATTCGACTCAAAAGTATTTACCGGATCAGAATATGATAATAACACCAATGGCTGTGCCGCTAAATGAAACGCAATATCTGGTTGAACATCTTCAAAAAACGTTACCAAATTTGCCAGATTTCTAATGTCACCGGTTTCATGTTTTATATAATTTGCGAGATTTGATGTAACAAAATTATCATCTGCTGAAACAGGGTCTAATGCATAGCCATAAACATCCGCTCCTAATTCTTGGAGCCATATTGACAGCCAAGAACCTTTAAATCCAGTATCTCCAGTAACTAATACCTTTTTGCCTTTATAAATATTTCTAAAGCTCATATTACCAAACTTTCCATTGTGCTTTGTTGGCTAACCAATCTTGTTCAAGTTCGTGTTTGTCTCTTAGCGTATCCATTGGTTTCCAATAACCGTCGTGTTTATAAGCACCCATTTCACCAATTGCAGCTATTTTTTCCATTGGTTCACGCTCCCATATTGTGGCATCCCCTTCTATAAAATCGAACACTTGTGGTTCGCAGACAAAAAAACCTCCATTAATCCAAGCACCATCACCTTTAGGCTTTTCCATGAATGATTCTACAGTGAAATTATTGGTTATGTTTAATGCCCCAAAACGACCAGATGGCTGTACTGAGGTAACTGTACACATTTTGCCGTTACGTTTATGGAACTCCACAAGTTGCTCAACATTAACATTGCTTACACCATCACCATAGGTAAGCATAAAAGTTTCATTACCGATATGAGATTGAATTCTTTTTATACGACCACCAGTCATCGATTCGTTTCCTGTATCAACTAACGTTATACGCCATGGTTCTGCCTGTGAATCATGTACTTTTATTGAATTATCACTTAAATCTATAGTGACATCAGATTTGTGTAAAAAATAATTTGCAAAGTATTCTTTTACCACATATCCTTTATAACCTAAGCATACTACAAAATCATTATATCCATAAGAAGAATAAATTTTCATAATGTGCCAAAGTATCGGCATACCCCCGATTTCCACCATTGGTTTAGGCCTAGTAACAGTTTCTTCAGAAAGGCGGGTACCTAAACCGCCGGCTAAAAGCACAACTTTCATTTAATTATATTATTGTGAAATTATATATACGTCATCACTTACTGGAAAACTGCAGCATAAAAGTAATTCATCTTCATTTAAGTCTGCAATACCCTCATCAGAAGATATCGTTTTTACTTTGCCTCCCTTTAGTCTTCCTTTACAAATAAAACAACTACCGGTTTGGCATGAATAGGGTAAGTCTAACGAACTGTCTAGTCCAGCCTCTAATAAACTTTTTCCTTTTACAACTTCTATCAGATTTTGAATTCCATCTTTTTCTATAATGACCTTTTGCGTTCGAACTTCGCTTAGTTGTTCGGGATCAATTTGTAGTTCAAAGTCTTCAGAATGAATCAACCGTTCATCAATATTAAACTTGCTTAACTCTGTCTTTACAGATTGTTTCAAACCTATCGGGCCGCATATGTAGTGGAATGCATCGGTTAAGACCTCATGATTATTCATCATATCAAGCACTATCTGAGGGTTAATTCGTCCTTGAACTACATAAGGATTACTATCTTCAACAATAAGCTGTGTGTGAAAATTCCAAATTTTTAATCTATCCGGAAATAGCCTTGATAACTCCGCAAGTTTATCGGCAAATATCACTGATTCTGAATTGCGATTTCCATATACTAAAGTAACCTTATAAGTGCCAAAAGCATGTAATGCGTATTTAGCTATTGATATTAAAGGTGTAATACCGCTTCCAGCTCCCCACAATACAATATGAGGACGAAGAATTGAAAACTCCTCTGGCAATACAAACTTGCCCATTGGTTCAATAACTTCAATTATATCCCCGATTTGTACTTTATCTAAAATATGATTAGATACCACCCCGCCCTGAACGCGTTTAACAGTAATTTCCAAATCCTTTTCTACACCGGGCGCTGATGAGAAAGAGTATGGACGAATATATCGTCTGTTATTTACTTTGATAATCAGCGTTAAATATTGTCCGGCTTTATATTTTATTTTTTTTAGACCGGGTTGTTTAAATACAACAGTGAGTGTATCAACAGTTTCTTGCTTAAGTCCAATAACTTTTAACGTGTAAGTTCTCATAAAAATGCAACTTTTAAAATGTTTAATACATCAATTAAATGTTACTTCCAAAACTTCCATCTATTCCATCGGCTGTTATCTTCTTCTACGCTGTAGCCATAAGCCTGCTTATAAGTTGTATATCCAGCCTTATGTGCCTTAATATCATTAATAATTAAATACAGGTTTTTTATTTTGTTAGTATTTATCAAGTCGTTGGCAATCTCTAACTGCGCCTTGTAAGTAAAGCCTTGACGCGCAACATAAAAAGTAAGGTTGGCAAATTTTTCAAACATTAAGGCATCTGTAACTAATCCGACAGGAGCACAATCAATAATGATATAGTCAAATTCAGCTTTTAAATAGTCGATTAATTGTGTAAGCCTGTCGCTTAACAATAACTCGGCAGGATTCGGAGGAATTGGTCCGGATGAAACCAAATAACAATTTGGGTTAAAACTTAATGGTTTTAGCAGCTTTTTTATATCATAATTTGGATCATCTGATATAGCGTAATTTGTAAATCCATTATCGTTTGCAAGCCCTACACTAGCTGATAACTTGGGCTTTCTTAAATCCATTTCCAAAAAAACAACTTTCTTACCTGTTAGAGCTAGTGCACTACCAATATTTAAGGACAAAAATGATTTGCCTTCACCACTCATGCTTGATGTAAAAAGCAATACGTTAGACTTCGAAGAATCCAAAACAAATTGAAGATTTGTTCTTAAACTTCTGAACTGCTCAGAAATTACTGATCTGGAATTTGTACCTGCAACTAAACTCTGTTTGTCGCTATTGTGTCCAATTTCACCGAGTATTGGAATTTTTGTAACTGCATCAATATCTGATCGGGAAGTGATTCGCACGTTAAATAATTCTTTAACAAAAATGTAAGCAGATGGCAATACTATACCTAAAACAAAACCAATTATATATAAAACAGACTTTTTTGGCTTCTCAGGTAAAAAATCACTTTTAGCCGGATCTAAAATTCGCGAATTTGATATTGTAGAGTTTCTTGAGATGGCTGTCTCTTCTCGCTTTTGCAAAAGAAATAAATACAGTTCCTGTTTTAAGTTTTGTTGACGAGCAAAATCAAGGTAGTTACGCTCTTTATTAGGCATTTTTCGTAATTCGTCTGCAAACTCAACGTTTTGTTTTTCTAATTGAGACTTTCCTACTTGTAAACTCTTTTTGTAGGTTTCAAGATTTTGAATTAAATTAACTCTGGCATTATTTATTTGTTTATCTATATTTTGTATTATAGGATTATCTTCTGTGTAAGATAGACTCGCTTTATCTCTGGTTAACAATAATTCATTATAAGAATTAATGGCCTGTCCGAATGACTGATCAGCCGGGTTAATTAATGAACTGGGTATGACTTTTTTGTTTTGCGAATTATTAAGATACCTTTCCAAATCTTGTATAATTGAGAGTTGGATATCTTGTTGTGTAAGTTTGTCATAGTAGCCGCTAGCGCTTGTAACCAAGGCTTTTGACTGTTCATTGATGTTGGCCAGATTATTCCGAGTTTTATACTGTTCGAAGTGTTGTTCTATATCATTTAGCTCTTTAGACACTAAATTTATTCTTGTATTAATGAATGCCATTGTGCTATCGGCAATTTGCATTTCATTCTGCAAATTAGTTGATAAATACAATTGCATTATTTTGTTGAGGATAGCCTCTCCCTTTTCAGGTTGTTGATAATTCAGCGAAAGATCTATTGCTGAAGCTTGTTTGTCAGCTAAACTTACAGTGAAATTTTGAGAAAAGTTTGCAATTGTGGCATCTATATCCTCTATTACAATCTTGTAATTTTTTGAATATTTAATTCCAGCTATATACGTCAAACTCAGATTATATTGACCTAGCTGAACAGGGTTTTTAAAATTTGCAGTAATGCTAATATCTTCACTGTTATTTGAAATTTTATAACTTTCGTCATTTATAAACTCTATTAAGTACTCACGCTTGGCTATTGTATCTACTTTGTAGTCGAGGTTAAGTACGAAGGGTATTTGTTTAAAAATTTCTTTCCACTTTAAACCAGTTTTGACATATGTTCTGACATTCAATTGCATTGCCTGAACACTTTTTTGCATAATGGTTCGAGATTTTAAAACTTGAATCTCATTGTCCGCAGTACTGCCAGCGTTAAAGATTGAACTAAACTCGCTACTGATTGAACCACTTAAAGCTCTTGGAGAAGTCCCTTTTTCGTCCTTAACTAAAATTTTACTTGTAATACGCCATGTAGGATTTGAAAAATAAGCGTACACAACCGCCAATGCAGTACATAATAAAATAGAAGCTAAATAAAGCGGCCATTGATGTACTACTTTGTTTACTATCTTTTTTACGTCTATGATGTCATCACCATCTGTATGAGTTGTGTTATTTTTAGTACTAAGTAAATTTTCAGACATGATAGAAGGTTCTTAATTGGTGCTAACTAGAATTGCAATAACTGATATTAAAGATGCACCAATAGCAGAAATAATTGAAATATTACGATTTTGTATGGCATCGGATGATGCAGCTTTGGATTTACTTGGCTCAATATATAAGTAATCGTTCTGGCGGAGATAATAATATGGTGAATTTAAGATTTCACTATTTGTAATATCTAATTTGATTAGTTTTCGACTCCCGTCTTCCTCTTGCCTAATCAAAACAATGTTTTCCCGCTTGCCATAAATTGTCAGGTCTCCAGCCAAGCCCAATGCATCTAATATGTTGACTTTTTCATTAGATACCACGTAAGTACCAGGCTTAGCAACTTCACCTAAAACAGTAATTTTGAAATTAGCATACTTCAAATTCACTGTTGGATCTTTATATAATTTCGCAGCCTTCACCCTAATTATTTCACGGGCTTGTTCGGTGGTCAGGCCGCTCACTTTTAACTTACCAAGTACCGGTAATTCAACATAACCGCTATGGTCTACATGATAACCAGCAACCGTTTGACCGCCAGTGCTGCCAGTTGAAGTTGCGCCAATTGCTGCATTTTGTACGTTACCCATAGAAAGAACTTGGGTAGCGTTCGGATCAACAGTTTGAATATTTATAAAAAGAATATCATCAGGTAAAATCTTAGGATTTACAAATTCTACATTTGCTAGACCACTAATAGTTTGCGTGTCAGGAATATTACTGAAGTATTTAACGTTTTTAATTGAAGAACAAGATGACATTATAAGTATTATTAACATAAAATGCCACCTCAATTTAATAGTCAACTTTTTCAAAGGCACAGTAGAGGTTTTAAATATATATTCCAAAAATAACATGTTTTTTGTAATAGAAAAACAAATAAAGGTTTTAACACCTTTTATTTGTTTTTAATGTAGTTTTTAAATTAACTGGCATTTTTTTAAGGCCGAACCTATTACTTGGTGCATATCATAGTACTTGTATTCAGCCAATCGGCCACCAAATACAATATGGTTATCGGCCTTGGCCAAGGCTTCATATTTTTTATAAATTTCCGTATTATAAACATCATTAATTGGATAATATGGTTCTTTTTCAATGTTCCATTCTTCGGGATATTCCTTTGTAATAACCGTTTTTGGTTGAGTGCCAAATTCAAAATGCTTATGCTCTATAATACGCGTATATGGTATATGGCGCTCTGTGTAATTCACAACAGCATTCCCCTGGTAGTTGTCAATATCCAGAGTTGTATGTTCAAACCTAAGGCTTCGGTACTGCAACTGACCAAAGCGGTAACCATAAAACTCATCAATTTTTCCTGTAAAAACAATATTTTCTGCTTGTGCATCCCATTCGGTTCTGTTTGCAAAGTAATCAACGTTCAATTTAACGTCAATACCATTCAATAAGCCTTCGGTAAGTTTATTATAGCCACCAATTGGTATACCCTGATACTTATCATTGAAGTAATTATTGTCATAAGTAAAGCGTACGGGTAATCTCTTGATGATAAATGCAGGCAAGTCATTAGCATCCCTGCCCCATTGCTTTTCGGTATAACCTTTAATAAGTTTGTAATAAATGTCAGTGCCTACTAACGATATAGCCTGTTCCTCTAAATTTTGTGGATCTTTAGTACCAGACTCGTCAATCTGAGCTTGAATAATAGCTTTTACCTCGTTAGGCGTTCTTACCTTCCATAATTGATAAAAGGTGTTCATATTGAACGGCAGATTATACATTTCATTTTCAAAAACCGCCAACGGGCTATTGGTATATCTGTTAAACTCAACGAATGAATTTACATAATCCCAAATTAGTTTATCGTTAGTATGAAATATATGTGCGCCGTACTTGTGCACATTTATACCTTCAACGATTTCACATTGAATATTGCCACCCGAATGATTACGCTTGTCAATTACCAAACATCGTTTACCTCTTTTTTTGGCTTCATGCGCAAACACGGCTCCAAACAATCCAGATCCTACTATTAAATAATCGTATGGTTTGTTCATTAAGTAGTTTATATTAAATTCTATGCTAGTTATTTAAAACAGTTATTTTACTGAATTTAGGACCTAACTGTATGCTATTCAAAAGTAATTTGTATTTAGTTATGGCAAAATTGCAGAAGCGTAATGTTAATAAGATATTGCCTATAGTCTGCCCGAACTTATACTTGCCGGCAAAATACTCTTAATATCATAAACAACCGCATGTTGTAATCGCTTTAAATTACTGATATTTAAAGATAGAAATTCTTGATGTGCAACAGCTAAGACTATAGCATCATAACTTCCGCTTAAACTATCTATTTTATTATGAATTGCTAAGCTATATTCTGCTTCTACCTCAATAGGGTTAGCCCAGGGATCATAAACTTCGCAACGTGTATCGTACTCTTCTAAGGTACGTATAATATCAATAACCCGGGTGTTACGTACATCTGGGCAGTTCTCTTTAAATGTAAACCCAAGTACCAACACATTGGCATGCTTAACGCCAATGTTGTTTTTTATCATCAACTTAATCACTTCCTGAGCCACATAAGTGCCCATTCCATCATTGATACGGCGGCCGGCTAAAATAATTTCTGGATGATAACCTACCTCCTGCGCCTTTTGTGCCAGGTAGTATGGGTCAACACCGGTACAGTGCCCTCCTACTAGTCCTGGTTGGAATTTAAGGAAGTTCCATTTGGTACCTGCGGCTTCCAAAACGGCCTGCGTGTCAATATCTAAGATGTTAAATATTTTTGCTATTTCGTTTACAAAGGCAATGTTAATATCCCGTTGCGAATTTTCGATAACTTTACAGGCCTCGGCAACTTTTATACTGGGTGCTTTATGAGTACCGGCCTGCACTATTGTTTTGTAAAGTTGATCTACAAATTCGGCAACTTGAGGCGTTGATCCTGATGTTACTTTAATAATGTTGGTAAGCGTATGTACCTTGTCTCCCGGATTTATCCGTTCGGGCGAATAACCGGCAAAAAAATCAATATTGAATTTTAAACCTGATGCCGCCTCAAGTATCGGCACACAAATTTCCTCTGTAACACCCGGATAAACTGTCGATTCATATATAACCAAGTCGCCAGGCTTTAAATATCTACCAACGGTCTCACTTGCCTCCCTTATTAATCGTAAATCAGGGCGGTTGTGCTTATCTGTAGGTGTAGGTACTGCAATTATATAAATATTGCTTTCTGCCAGGCTGTCTGCTTTTGAGGTTACATATAAGCCATTAGCATTTATATTATCAGTGATAACGGCTTTAAGTTGCTGGCTTTGTATCTCCTGAGTTTTGTCAAAACCACTTAACAGCTCGTTCACCCTAAATGCGGAATGATCAAAACCTGTAACAGGAAACTTGCTTGCAAATTCAACTGCTAAGGGTAAACCAACGTATCCTAAGCCAATAACAGCTATTAATACATTATCAAAATTAACCGATTTAAGTAAAGGCAGAGAATCGTTTTGTTCGTTCATTCTAACACAGGAGCACGTAAGGTAGATGTTGCAAATATAGAGGTATTTATTTACTACCTTAATTAATGCACGAAAAACATTGATGACAAAAAAAGGTTTTTAAAAAAGCTACAATTTTCTCTTAATTGATTTTAAATCGATTTTAAAAGAAAATATGGTACATAGTGTATTTTTTACATCATTTAATTTTTTTTAAACATTGGGATGTTTTACATTTATCCCGACTTAATTATAAAAGCCTTATGAAATTAATTGCCGACGGCGGCTCAACAAAAACAAACTGGTGCCTTGTTAACGACGAGGGAAAAAAATCCTACTTTAATACTGAAGGTTACAATCCTTACTTTGTAAGCAGCGACTATATAGTCAAGTCGTTAACCGATAACCTACCTGCCGATTTAGATAAAGACAAACTCACCGAAGTTAATTACTACGGTGCAGGTTGTTCAACCGATGAGAAACGCGACATTGTAAAAGATGGCATGAGCCGCGTTTTTACGCAAGCTAAGATCAACATAGGTCATGACTTACTTGCTGCGGCCCGCGCTTTGTTAGGTCGCAAAGAAGGGTTTGCCGCAATATTAGGTACCGGAACAAACTCATGTATTTATGATGGGTATGACGTTGCACACAACATTGATTCGGGAGCTTATATATTAGGTGATGAAGGCAGTGGCTGCTACATTGGCAAAAAATTGCTGGTTGATTACCTACGTGGTTATATGCCCGAAAGCGTACGTAAGGTTTTTTGGGAAACTTACCATTTAACACCCGATGACGTAAACGACAGAGTTTACTCGCAGCCCCTGGCTAACAGGTTTTGTGCCGGCTTCAGTAAATTTGTTTATGATAACAGCAACGTTCATTTAGAATACATGCGCAATTTGGTTAAATCATCGTTTGACGATTTTTTCCGCAACCTGGTTACCCACTATCCAAACTATAAAAATTATACGTTTAACTGCATTGGTTCGGTAGGATACAATTTCCGCAACGTGTTAGAAGAAGTAGTTTTAGAAAACGGCATGCAGATGGGGAACATCATTCGCTCGCCTATAGATAACCTGGTGAAATTCCACCTTGAAAACGAATAATGAGACTATCCATAAAAAAAGCGCTTTTTAAGCGCTTTTTTTATGGGTTATCGATATCAACTCCGAGTTCGTTCTGGAAAATTTTGCTGTATTTCCTGCGATCAAATTTATATAACTTGGCTGCTCTGAATGATACGTTCTTTTGCTTTTCATCAAGCTCCTTTAAAAATCCGTAGCTCAACATTTTTTTTCGGAAATTCCGCTTGTCAAGTTTTTTGTTCAAAATAGCTTCATACAACTGCTGAAGCTGCGTGAGCGTAAATTTTTCGGGCAGCAACTCGTAAGCAATAGGCTGGTAACTTAAGCGTCTTCTTAACTTGGTAAAACCGGTTTTAAAAATTTCAGTGTGGTCATAGGCTAGCTTAGGTAAATCATTCACGCTGTGCCAAAGTGCCTTTTTTGCAAAATTACCAGGCTTAAGTTCACGCTGCCCATCAATGCGTATTAAAGCGTAATACGCAACAGTGATAATCCGCCCGCGCGGGTGCCTGTTTACATCGCCAAACGTATGGAACTGCTCCATATGTAAATCACGCAAACCGGTAAGTTCATATAATATACGTTCGGCTGATTCCTCTATCCCTTCATGATTTTTCACAAGGTCGCCGGGCAAGGCCAGCCAGTCTTTGAATGGATTATCTTTCCGTTCAATAAGCAAAATCTTCAATTCACCGGCCTCAAACCCGAATATTACACAATCAATCGAGAATGCCGATTCAAACTTAACCAATTTTTCTTCCAAGACTACTTAAAGGTTTTTAGTGAAAGGCCGCTTACGCCTAAATGCTTTTCTTAGTATAGTTATATGCAAGTATACATTTTTATACATATTGTTATACAATTTTTACGAAAAATAGAGTTAATATAAGTAGCTGTTATTTGATAATAAATAATGGTGTAAAAATTACACAATTGAGATGAATTTATAGATTGATAAGCCGTCAAAGTTGTTATATTTGCGCGCCTACCAAAGCTATACAATACATGGTTGCAGTTATATATAGCGGTTCTAATTATGCAGACTGGCGGCTAGCCGACAAGGGCCGCACTGTGGCTTCATTTAAAACAAGCAGCATAAATCCGTTTTTTAACGACAGAAAGCATATTACGCAACTACTTAATAAAAACATAAACCTCATACACCATGCCGAGGAAATTAAACGCATTTATTTTTTTGGTGCCGGTGTTTTGAACGATCCGCTTAGAGATGCGGTGAGCGAAAGCTTTGCATCATTTTTTAAGTATGCGCGTGTTTCTGTTGATCATGACATGCTTGGTGCTGCAATAGCCTGTTGTAAAAATAAATCCGGCATTGTTTGTATATGCGGCAGCGGATCAAACGCAGCATATTTTGATGGCAAAAAAATCAAAGACAACAACTACGGCCTCGGCTATGTGCTTGCAGACGAAGGATCGGGCAATTGGTTAGGTAGGCAACTAATTAAGTCCTACCTTAACGAAACACTACCTGAAAACTTAAGAAAGCGCTTTATTAAACATTATGATGCTGACAGGCGTACCTTATTGGAGAAGGTTTACCATCAACGTCAGCCGGCATTGTATTTAAGTTCACTTACAGAATTCTACGCTGACAATCAAACCGACCCATATATACAAAACGTGTTGGTTGAAGGATTCAAACTGCTTATCAATACTTATGTTGCTCCCTTAAAGCGTCAACACCCTGATGAAGAAATTTACTTCGCAGGGTCGGTTGCTGCCGGTTTTAAGACTTATGTACAGCAAGCAGCTGATGAAACCGGTATTACAATATCACTTATTTTAAAAGAACCTATAAACAATTTATTAACCTACTATTCAAGTAAAAATTAAAGAAAACAAGATGAAAATAGGAATTAACGGATTTGGCCGTATTGGCCGTTTAGCTTTCAGAGCTGCTATTCAAAGACCAGATATAGAAGTTGTTGGTATTAATGACCTTGTTGAGCCTGATTACATGGCTTACATGTTAAAATACGATTCAACTCATGGTAAATTTGAAGGCACTATTGAAGTGAAAGACGGCAACCTGGTTGTTAACGGTCAAACCATCCGTGTTACTGCAGAAAAAGATCCTGCAAACTTAAAATGGAATGAAGTTGGTGCTGAAGTTGTAATTGAGTCAACCGGCTTGTTCTTAACTCAGGAAACCGCTCAAAAACACATTGATGCTGGTGCTAAAAAAGTGGTTATGTCTGCCCCTGCAAAAGATGATACCCCTACCTTTGTAATGGGTGTTAACCATAAAGAACTGAAAGCTGATCAGCGTATTGTATCAAACGCTTCATGTACTACCAACTGTTTAGCACCAATCGCTAAAATCCTTAACGATAAATTTGGTATCGAAGAAGGTTTGATGAGCACTATCCACGCAGTAACTGCCACTCAAAAAACAGTTGACGGCCCATCGGCTAAAGATTGGAGAGGTGGCCGTGGTGCTTACCAAAACATCATCCCTTCTTCAACAGGTGCTGCTAAAGCTGTAGGTTTGGTATTACCTGAATTGAAAGGTAAATTAACCGGTATGTCATTCCGCGTACCAGTTGCCGACGTATCAGTTGTTGACTTAACCGTTCGCTTAAAAAACAAAGCTACTTATGAAGAAGTTAAAGCTGCTATGAAAGAAGCTTCTGAAGGCGAACTTAAAGGTATTTTAGGCTATACTGAAGATGAAGTTGTTTCTGAAGATTTCAAAGGCGACGCTCGTACTTCAATTTTTGATGCCAAAGCAGGTATTGCTTTGAATGACAACTTTGTTAAAGTAGTATCATGGTACGATAACGAGTGGGGTTATTCAAACAAAATTATCGACCTGGTTCAGGAAATCGGTAAGTTATAATCTTAGCAAATAGATTGAAAAAGGCTGCAATAGTTATTGCAGCCTTTTTTTTGTGAAACTTTATAGGAGAGTCAATTATTTGCATATCGAACTATTAAACACAAAAAAAAGGAATTCATAAATGAATTCCTTTTTTATTTTATGAAAGTGAGTTTAGTTTCCTAATTCAGACATGAACTTAATACGCATCAATTGAATTTCTTCGCGCGTATAATCGTTTATTCCCAAATCAAGCAATGCATGATCAATTGAATCTATTTCGGCGCTACGGAAGTAATCATAAACTTCATCCTGCTTGTCTTCATCAATTACTTCATCAATGTAGTAATTAAGGTTAAGCTTTGTACCCGAGTTCACTATCGATTCAATTTCACGCAAAATTTCTTCGTAAGTGAGTCCTTTTGATGCAGCAATATCTTCCAGATCAAGATGACGATCAATGTTTTGAATGATGTAAACTTTGAGTGCAGATTTATTAGCCGCACTTTTAATAACCATATCAACCGGACGGTCAATATCATTATCTTCTACATATTTTTTGATGACTTCAATAAAAGGTGTGCCAAATTTGGCCGCCTTACCTGCACCTACACCTGATATTTGCTTAAGCTCATCAGTTGAGACCGGGTAGTGCGTGCACATCTCCTCTAATGATGGATCCTGGAAAATGACAAACGGAGGGAGATTTTTTTGCTTTGCTATTTTTTTACGAAGATCCTTGAGCATTTGCAATAATTGCGAATCAAGCGCTCCTCCACCCTGTTTAGGCCCATCTTCCGAGTCATCTTCGTCAGCAGCTTCCATAGGCTTGTTAAGCACAAAGCGAATGCTGTAAGGGTTCTCCAAAAAGTTATGACCTTTTTCGGTAAGACGCAGCAAACCGTAATTATCAATATCTTTTGATAAAAAGTTATCAAGCATGGCCTGGCGTATAAGTGACCGCCATAGATTTTCACCATCTTCCTTGCCCGAACCGAATATATCAAGCAAGTGGTGCTCATAATGATGCACATGCGGGCCATCAGTACCCATCAACACACTGGTGATGTGATGGTCATCAAACTTTTCGCCCAATTGCTTAATCATGCTTAGTGCACGGTGCAGTTGTGCTTCACCATCAAAAAACTGACGATCAGAACTGCAATTATCACACATGCAATTGCATTTACCAGCGTCAAAATCCTCACCAAAGTAATGCAATATTTGCTTACGGCGGCAAACCGCCGATTCGGCGTAATCAATAACTTCTTTAAGTATCTGCGTACCAATTTCACGTTCTGAAACCGGTTTATCCTTCATAAATTTCTGCAGCTTATCTACATCCTTTTCTGAATAGAAAGCTACGCATATACCTTCGCCTCCATCGCGCCCTGCACGGCCGGTTTCCTGATAATAACCTTCCATACTTTTTGGCACATCGTGGTGTATAACATAACGCACATCAGGTTTATCAATGCCCATACCAAATGCAATTGTAGCTACAATAACATCGGCATCTTCCATCAAAAACTTATCCTGCGTTTCGGCACGTACCTTGGCATCCAGGCCGGCATGGTAGGGTAATGCTTTAATACCGTTTAGCTTTAACGCTTCGGCAACCTCCTCAACCTTTTTACGGCTAAGGCAATAAACAATACCTGATTTACCCTGATGCTGCTTAATAAATTTAATGATCTCTTTTAAAACGTTGCGCTTTGCCCGCACCTCGTAATATAAGTTTGAACGGTTGAACGATGATTTATACACCGTTGCATTGTTCATTTGCAGGTTCTTTTGAATATCATGCTGAACCTTTGGCGTAGCCGTAGCTGTAAGGGCGATGATAGGAATATTTTCGCCAAGGTTGGCAATTACCTGCCTTATCTTACGGTATTCAGGCCTGAAGTCATGACCCCATTCAGAAATACAGTGCGCTTCATCAACTGCTACGAATGAGAGTTTGTTGAGGCGTAAAAAATCAATATTGTCTTGTTTGGTTAATGATTCGGGGGCTACGTATAAAAGTTTGGTTTTGCCGGCTAACACATCCTCTTTAACTTTTGCTGTTTCGGTTTTTGTTAAAGATGAATTAAGGAAATGGGCAACACTGTCTGAGTTACAAAAAGCTCTTAACTGGTCAACCTGATTTTTCATCAGGGCTATAAGTGGAGAAATTACAATTGCAGTTCCTTCCGTCATTAAGGCCGGAAGTTGATAACACATAGATTTACCGCCGCCGGTTGGCATAATAACGAAGGTGTCATTACCGGCCATGATGTTGGTTATGATCGCTTCTTGCTCACCTTTAAAATTATCGAATCCGAAAAAATTTTGCAGGTTATCAAAAAGAGACTTCTTTGTTTCGATCATTTTATATTAGAGAAAAGATGAAGTTTTTTCTTAATTATATAACTTAAGTAATACAAAATAACAAAAAATTGCACAAGGGCTACGGAACTTTAATAAAATATTAAACTTCTATGATTTTTTTGTGTTTGTACCTTCAATAATCAATAACTAAATATAACGGTTTTTTATTATTAAAACCGAATATTTTTTACAAATTTGACCGCAGTGTCACCACTTAATCACATTCTGCATCACCATGAATAAAAACTATTATGCCATCATTATGGCAGGTGGTATAGGTAGCCGTTTTTGGCCTATTAGCCGTACCTCACACCCTAAACAGTTTATAGACATTTTAGGAACCGGAAAAACCTTAATTCAAAACACTTACGAGCGTTTCTTAAAGATTTGTCCTAAGGAAAATATTTACGTTGTAACCAACGAAATTTATACAGATCTGGTTAAAACGCAATTACCAGATATGACCGACTCGCAAATTTTGACTGAGCCGGTTATGCGCAACACTGCACCTTGTGTAGCATATGGTTGCTACAAAATTGAAAGCCTTAACCCTGATGCCGTAATTGTGGTAGCGCCGTCAGATCACCTGATACTTAATGAAGCCGGCTTTATTGAAAGCATTGAGGCATCATTGAAAACTGCAGAAGAGCATAAATGCCTGGTAACACTTGGTATTATGCCATCGCGCCCTGATACCGGTTACGGTTATATCCAATATAATGAGGAAGTAATTGATGATAAGTTTCATAAGGTTAAAACCTTTACAGAGAAACCAACACTTGAGATTGCTAAAACCTTCATTCAAAGCGGCGACTTTTTGTGGAATGCAGGTATATTCATATGGTCGGCCAAGGCAATTGTAAGCGCATTTGACAAGTACCTGCCTGATATGCACGAAATTTTTGCTGAAGCCCGCAGTGTATATAACAGTGATAACGAGAAACCTCACGTACATAATGCTTACCAGCGCTGCACCAATATCTCTATTGATTACGGAATTATGGAAAAAGCTGATAATGTTTACGTATTGCCTTCAGAGTTTGGCTGGAGCGATTTAGGTACATGGGCATCAGTTTATCAGCTTGTTGAGAAAGACTATGTTGGAAATGCTGTTATACCGGCAGAGAAAGTTATCATGTACGATTCATCAAACTGTATGGTTAACGTACCTGATGATAAGCTAGTAATTTTAAAAGGCCTGCATGACTACATTGTTGTTGAATCAAACAATACATTGCTTATTTGCCCTAAAGAGGATGAGCAAAACGTAAAACAGGTTGTTGCCGATGTAAAACAAAAGTTTGGTACAAAGTATATATAATTACCGCTTTTAAAGCTAACTAAAAGCCCTGCCAATGTAAGTTGGCAGGGCTTTTTGCTGTTTAAACGCCTAACAAAAAAGCACCTGCCGAAACGACAAGTGCTTTAACGATTAAATTTTTATAGTGTGTTATACTACTCTTACATTTACCGCATTAGGACCTTTACGGCCCTGCTCAACCTCGAAAGTAACCTGGTCGTTTTCACGAACCTGATCGATAAGGCCGGTTGAATGTACGAAAACGTCGTCTCCGCCATTCTGTGAAATGAATCCAAAACCTTTTTCGGTGTTGAAAAATTTTACTGTTCCTTCTTTTTGCATTATATTATTAATAAGCGGGCAAGATAGCTATAATAATCGGCGTATTGTTAACTTAATTTAAATAAAGACGTTTGTTAACACAATTGTGATAATATAAATCATCAATTTAAGGAAGGTTTTGATGCCTGGTTTACCTACAACTCCTCATCAATTAAGTCAAACGTATTGTCAGCGTTTCGCTCTAATTGGGTACCGGCAGGCAAGTGCAAATAAGGTACAATTGCCTGGTCATAGTTAACAATGGTGTTTACATCATACACCATTACATTGTCAACGTTATTTGCGTATTCGTCAGTTTCTGTTCCTGCAAAAAAACGCCACCCGCTATCAATATCGTTATCCGGCTCCTCGCGGTACATATAACCTACAGGTTCGCCGTTTACAGTAATTTCATCCGTTGCCAGGCATCCACCCATAGGTTCAATCAATTGTTTAATATCGTTTGCCTTGAGTTTGAAGTTCTTGATCATGAATTACTAACTGCATAAACGTAAGAAAGGTTCTTTTAAACCAATAAAAGAACCTTTCTTATTTCAACATTCAAATGCTAACCCTACTTGTTGGGTTGTGGAGTTAAGCGTAAATAAGGCTTAACGCGGGTATGACCTTTAGGAAAACGTGCTTCAATTTCTTCATCTTTAACAGCCGGAGTGATTACTACGTCTTCACCTTCTTTCCAATCGGCCGGTGTGGCCACACTGTAATTGGCTGTAAGCTGAAGTGAATCAATAACCCTTAAAATTTCCTGAAAATTGCGCCCGGTAGATGCAGGGTAGGTAATTATCAATTTAATTGATTTATCGGGTGCTATGATAAATAACGAGCGTACAGTAGCCGTTAATGATGCATTAGGGTGAATCATATCATAAGCCTCTGCAATCTCGCGGTTTTCATCAGCAATTATCGGGAAGCTCACCTCTACATTTTGCGTTTCGTTAATGTCGCTTATCCAACCGTAATGTGATTCTACCGAGTCCACACTCAGTGCTGCCACTTTAACGTTGCGTTTTTCAAACTCGTCTTTAAGTGCTGCTGTTCTTCCTAACTCAGTAGTACAAACCGGTGTATAATCTGCCGGGTGTGAAAATAGCACGCCCCAGCTATCGCCCAAAAACTCATAAAAGTCAATTTCGCCTACCGAAGTCTGCGCTTTAAAGTTTGGTGCTTTATCGCCTAATCTTAAGCTCATGTTTTTAATTTTAATTGTGTTATGTATAATAAAATTATGCCGCAATAGTTTGATAGATGTTGTTCAAAGCATCAATTACCTGGTCAATTTCGGCACGGGTATTTAATTTACTGAATGAAAACCTGATATTGTCTTTAGTAACATCGGTGGCTATGGCCTGCAGCACATGCGACGCTGCACCGGCAGAACATGCACTGCCTCCCGATACCGATATTCCATGTTCATCAAAACACTCCAGCAAGCCACGTGAGTAGCCAACAGACGGCAATCCAACATTTAACACCGTGTAAAGACTGCCATTGATATTAGCAGAGTTGCCGTTAAAAATTACTCCGGGCACCTCGCTCATCAGGCGTTCAATCATATAAGTTTTAAGGCTTTGTATATGCTGCTGATGCTGGTTTATATTCTTATAGGCAATTTGCAACGCTTTTGTAAGCCCTATTATGCCATGTATGTTTTCGGTACCGGCACGTAGCCTGCCCTCTTGCCCGCCGCCATGTATAAGTTGCGAAAGCTTCACCCCTTTACGACAAAACAAAAAACCAACGCCTTTAGGTCCGTGAAACTTATGAGCCGACGCTGCTAAAAAATGGATTTTTAATTTTTGCAGATCATGCCGATAATGGCCCATTGTTTGAACTGTGTCGGTATGAAACAAGGCATTGTAACGCTCGCATAGTTCGCCTATAACCTCAATATCATTTAAGTTGCCTATTTCATTATTGGCATGCATTACTGATACCAAGCTACGTGGGCTCACTTGTAGCAACTCAACCAGGTGCGCAATATCCAATACGCCCTTGTCATCATGCTTTATGAAGCTTACCGTAATAATCCCTTTAGCGTGTAAGGCTTCAAGCGTGTGAAGCACCGCATGATGTTCAAACCGTGTGGTAATCACATGTTTTACGCCTTCACTGTAAACAGCCGAAAAGATAGCAGTGTTGTCGGCTTCTGTCCCGCCCGAAGTAAATATAATTTCCTGGGGTGATGCATTCAACAAATCTGCAATATTTGCCCTGCAATCCTCAATTGCCTTACGCGCCTCCCTACCCTGCTGATGAAGCGATGATGGATTGCCGAAATGATTAAGCAAATAAGGAGTCATGGCGTTAAATACTTCCGTATCTATAGGGGTTGTGGCTGCATTGTCAAGGTAAATTCTCATGGCGTTGTTTTTGTTTTTAGTTAAAATAAATTTCACTTATACCAAAAAGCACTGCCGGGAGCAATACATTAACAAGAGTAAATCTTGTCACCTTATCTTCCTCTTGCAAAGCAAGAGCAGGAATTAGCACCTTTTACAATGATTAGCTGTATAGGTTGCTAAGACTTCACAGGGCCTTTCCCTCAGTCTTTCTGGATAAGTTTACAAAGAACGGTCATTAAACTTCACAAATATAGGAATATATTATTAAATCTATCAACTTAGTAGATTATTTATTTAGAGTTTTTTTTGTGCCTGTTAAGAAAACATTTTCGGGCTTATTTATTTAACATTGGCAGGCAAATTAAATTAGTGCCAATACATAACTACTAAATGAGTAACCAGGAAAATAAAAAGCCTATAGCACAAGGAAAGGCAAGCATAGCCAGGGCACATTACCAAACTGTGGTAACCAGCGGGAACCACGCAATAGTTGCTGACGAGCCCGCCGACCTTGGCGGCACCGATACCGGCATGACGCCGTTTGGCTTACTATTATCAAGCCTGGGAAGCTGCACGGCAATTACTTTACGCATGTACATTGATCGTAAGATGTGGATAGTTGATGAAATAAATATCAATTTGGAAATATTTGCCGTTCCAGACGGTCACTTCATTGAAATTGCCATTAGCTTTAAAGGCGATTTGACTGCCGAACAAACAGAACGACTTTTGGATATTGCCGATAAATGCCCTGTACACAAGTTACTTGCCGGTAACGTAAAAATGGAAAGCCGGTTAGCATGATTTTCTAGCGTTGCTAACTCCGCGGGTGATATTGAATGATGGTGCTTTTTAGGTAATCTCTATCCAGATGAGTATAAATTTCGGTTGTTGTTATACTCTCGTGCCCAAGCATTTCCTGTACTGCGCGTAAATCGGCTCCTCCCTCAATTAAGTGCGTTGCAAACGAATGCCTGAAGGTGTGCGGGCTTATCTTCTTCTTTAAACAAATAGTTTGCGCAAGCTTTTTAATAAGCATAAAAACAAATACGCGTGTAAGCCTGCTCCCTCTCCTGCTTAAAAAAACAATGTCTTCTTCTCCTTTTTTTACAGCATAGTTTAGCTTTCTGTCGGCAAGCCAAAAGTTAAGCGCTTTTATCGCGGCATTACTTATGGGCACAAGGCGTTGCTTATTTCCTTTGCCTGTAACTTTAATGAATTCAATATCAAGGTACAAATTAGACATTTTCAGTTCAGTCATTTCTGACACGCGTAAACCACAACTATAAAGCATCTCTAACATGGCCTTATTGCGCGCACCATCGGGCTTTGATAAATCAATGGCACCAATCAAGTTGTTTATATCATCGTAACTCAGTGTATCGGGCAGCTTACGCTGTACTTTAGGCGATTCAAGTAACTCTGATGGATCTACCGACATTAAGTCTTCAATAAGCATGTACTTATAGAATGCCTTTATACCCGACATGATACGCGCCTGGCTGGATGGAATCATTCCAAGCTCATTAATCCACTGCAAAAAGCTGCGCAGGTTAGCAAGCGTTATCAGGTTTGGTTTTATAAGCATAGGCTGAGCCTCGGCAAATTGCCGTAGCTTTTCAATATCTCTTCCGTAAGCTTCAATTGAGTTTGCCGAAAGCGATTTTTCAAGTTTAAGATAGTTTTTAAAACCTTTTATTGCCCACTGCCAATCCACCTGTTTTGTTTTAAATGATTTATAGTTATGTTTGAAAGGTAATGAAAATACAGATCATCAACGGCCCAAATTTAAATCTGCTTGGCGTTAGAGAAAAATCTATTTACGGCGACAGTAGTTTTGAAAACTATTTTACAACGCTGCGTGAGCGTTATGCCAATCATGATCTACATTATTTTCAAAGCAACATAGAAGGCGAATTAATTGACAAACTTCATGAAATTGGGTTTGAGTTTGATGGTATTATCCTGAATGCAGGGGCTTACACGCATACTTCAATTGCAATTGCCGATGCCATTGCTGCCATTAATACTCCAGTTGTTGAAGTTCACTTGTCAAACGTTTACAAACGCGAAACGTTCAGGCATAAATCAATGCTTGCTGCGAATTGTAAAGGTGTTATAGCCGGCTTTGGTATGGACTCATACCGCCTGGCGTTAGAGAATCTTACTAACGTTTGAGTTGATTTATTAGCTTAATAAGTTCAATCCCAGTTCTCAGTTTATTAAGGGTAAGCGTTCTTACTTTCTCATAAAAATTTAATAAATCAGCAAACGATTTTTGTTATTAGCTGTAACTATCACGATAATAGTTTCTTAGCAGCTACTCATGCGTAAAAGCGTACAATTCGGTTTTATATTTTTACTTGTATCGTTAATTGCGTTTTCATTTGATGCCCTTGCACAAACCCGAAAACGACACAAGCGTACCGTTACTGATTCGTTGCGTGCAGCCATGCTCAGGCGCGATTCCATGATGCGTTATTACAAAACGTCTGATACATCTACCAACAACCTGCTGCAGCGTATTGAGTTTTACACCCTATCATTTAACCAGATAAACAACCGACTCGGAAAAGGGCTTGATACTGCCGATATAAGTGCTGCTTTACCACGATTGGAAAAGACAATTACAACCATGCGCGGCCTTATTGTAAAAGACCGCTCAGGCACGCTACGTTACCTGTACGCCATACGCGATGTATTGAGCAAACAACAACACCGGCTTGACGTGTGGCAAGATCAGCTCATGGAAATGAGCGATAAGCTGGCTGATATTGATGAAGACATAAACAAAATATCCAAAGATTCCGTATTCCGTATTTTTCCGGCCGATAGTACTTTACGACTTACATTTTTGCAGCAACGCTCCACTATTGAAGCACGTGCCCAAAAGCTTGATAAGGTAAACCGTAAAGCGACGCTGCGCATTGGCTTACTGCAAAATAAGCTTACCTCTATTTATATCTCCATTATTGATCAAAAGGAACTGATTGACAACAAAATCAGGAACTTTAGTATGAAGGCTTTCAACTGTGAGTACGGCTACATATGGGATATGCAATCGCCAAAAGATGCTACATTCAATTCGGCCCTTGAGCGTACGGTAACCATGAACCTCAAACTGTTCAAGCTGCTTAATGATCAGTTGGTAATACATGTTTTAGCCTTACTTATTTTAGCGGGCTTTATACTCTGGATTGTTGTAAACCGGCGCAAGATTGTAAAAAAGCGCAGAAATGCGCGAGAGGTGTTTGAACAAACTACTTATGTGGTAGGCTTGCCTTACGCATCGGCTCTACTGGTTACATCGCTTGTTATACCTTACTTATATTCACATCCCCCGGTTGTTTTCTTGCAGGTAATTTTGATGATTACCACGCTTTGCCTGCTGCGCCTGGTTTATCGTACCTGCCCTTCGCCTCAGTTTAAATTTTTATTTAAGCTTTTCTTATTAGGGCTTTTATTTGGCGTGAGTAATTTGTTTGTGGAGGTTTCGAATGTTGACCGGATTGCGCTTTTATTGGCAACTGCGGTTACAGTTTACTTGAGTGCCAATTATGTACGTAAAATAGGAGCCGTTTATGAACCACACATACCATTTGCCAAAACTGTACTTTGGTTATTGATTATTGCCGAAACAGGTTCGTTTATACTAAACGTAGCAGGAAGATTCAGTCTTGCAAAGATTATAGGTGTAACTGCACTGTACAACTTTTGGCTTGCCATTGGCTTATACTACTTTGTGCAAATATTAGTTCAAGGCTTGTTTTTGCAATTGGAGACCTACAAAGATGATGAAGATAGTATAAGCTCCTACCTTGATTTTAAATTACTTCAAAGCCGTTTTCGTAGCATACTCTATATTGTTGCGGTAGTAATGTGGAGTGTAACGCTGCTGCAGAATTTAAGTGTTGAAGACGGTGTATTTGAGCTTTTAGGAAACTTCCTTACTCAATCACGCAACCTAGGCGGCACATTATTCACCTTTGGCAGCATTGTAATTTTTGTTGGGGTTATATGGCTGTCGGCAATTGTTGCCCGCATTATAGTTTACTTTTACGACTTTGCTGAACAGAAACGGGGCAGCGCAAGCCTCGAACGCAAAACCCGGACCTCATTATTACTGGTTAGGATAGCCGTATTTAGCGTAGGATTTTTGCTGGCTGTAGGCGCTTCAGGCTTTCCGTTAGATAAAGTAACCATTATTATAAGTGCGTTGGGTGTGGGTGTAGGTTTTGGCTTGCAAAACATTGTAAACAATTTAGTTTCGGGGTTAATACTGGCTTTTGAAAAACCTGTACAGGTTGGTGACGTTATCGAGGTAGCGAACCGTACCGGAACCATTAAAGACATTGGAATGCGGTCGAGCAAGATTGCCACTGGTAATGGCGCTGAGATCATCATCCCCAACGGCGATCTTATATCTCAACACGTGATAAACTGGACGCTGAGTGACAGCAATCGCCAGGTTGAACTGCTTATAAGCGTTGCTTTTGGAAGCGACATTGATAAGGTTAAAAATATACTGCGCAACATTACCGCAAACCGTGATGATATTATGCTGAACCCTGCGCCCGTAGTATTTTTAGATAAGCTTGGTGCAGGCTCAATTGACTTTAAGGTGTTGTTTTGGGCGGCCGATATAAGTTTGTGGGAGCAACTAAAAAGCCAGGTGCTTACATCTATTTATAAAGAATTTGATAAAGAAGGTGTTGAAATGCCTAAGCCCGCGCAGGAGGTTGTGCTTAGAGTACCGCAAAATGATTCAGCGCCCACTCCACCAACGCCACCAGCTAATGAAAATCCTTCGGGTTTAAATCAGTAAACGTTTTCTTCTTTTTCACAAAAAAATCCGTCACAATGCTACGCTTGTAAATGCCTTTAAGGTTAGGGTTTTTTGTAACTGTGTTGAGGTTGGTTAATGCAGGGTTCCTGCTTTTACCTTTCCTTAAAAAGCTCAGTACAAAGCTTTGATGGGCCTTACTTACAGCCCAGGCATCTTTGCGTTTACCCTCGCCCACAAAGCGTATAAGTGCAACCAGGTCAAGCCACATGCGCACACTTATCACCCACGACGCCTTTAAAAACGGCATGTTTTTTTGAATTAGCCAAAGGTTGTTTCTGAAGTTAAGGTATGTTTTAAAAGGGTTTTCGACATTTAGGGTGCCACCACCAACATGGTAAACTACCGATTGTGCGCAATACATAATTTTGTAACCCATATTTTTTAATCGCCAGCACAAATCAATTTCTTCCATGTGGGCAAAAAAGCGCTCATCAAACCCGCCGGTTTCCTTCCAGCATTTGCTGCGGATAAACAATGCCGCACCCGAAGCCCAAAATATCTCACCCGACTGATCGTACTGTCCGTTATCCTGCTCTATCTCATAAAACAAACGGCCGCGGCAAAACGGATAGCCTAATTTATCAATAAATCCGCCTGCCGCACCTGCGTGCTCAAAGTGATTTTTGTTATGATAAGCAAGTATTTTTGGAGCTGCGGCAGCTATGCGTTCGTCAGCTTCCATCAGTTCAATGATAGGTTCTATCCAGCCAGGTATAACTTCAATATCTGAATTAAGCAAAATCAAATAATCGGCGCTAACACGGCTTATAACGCGATTGTAGCCACCGGTATAACCATAATTCTCATCATTTTGCAAAACGGTAACTTCGTTGGTGTAGCGCGATTTTAAAAACTCAACTGATCCATCTGTCGAGCCGTTATCGCCTACCACCACTTCCATGTTTGGATAAGTTGATTGCAAAACAGACGGTAAAAATTGCTGTAAAAATTTGAGGCCGTTCCAGTTTAATATTACAACAGCAACTTTAGGTTTATTCATGCTTGTTTAAATCTTCCGGCTTAAATTTCCACCTGCGGTGAGACCAAAGCCAAAATTCGGGTTCTTCTCGTATTACGTTTTCCAGATACTGCACATGTGCGTTGGTTATCTCGTATTCGGCAGTATCTTTTGGATTATCAAACAAAGGTACAAATGTACACGTGTAATAGCCACGCCCTACACGCCTTACATCACAAAATACAACCAGGCTATCTGTAGCCTTGGCTAACTTCTCAACGCCCAAAAATACGGCTGTAGGTTGGTTAAGGAAATTAGTGAAATAAGTTACCTCATCGCGCGACGGCGTTTGATCGCCTGCTAACACGGTTAAGGTATGCTGCCTGCGGTGAGCCACAACAGTGCGAAAAGTATTTTTCATTGGAACCATCAGCGTTCCGAAACGCGAACGCAGATCATAGAAAAACTTATCGAATATATTGTTGGATAATGGCTTGTAAGCAATGATACACTTTCTTTCTTCAACCAATCCCATGCGCAGGCAACCGCTCTCCCAGTTACCATAATGGCCTACTGCTGCTATTATACTTTTTCCGCTTTTGAAGGCTTCATTATCCTTTAATAAATGGTCGCGAAAATCAACTCTTTTAATTGTTTCATCGGCAGATATGGAATATAATTTAATAGTTTCCATTATAAGATCGGCTAAGAAACGATAATATTTCTTTTCTATAGCCAAACGCTCATTTATAGATTTTTCGGGAAAGGCGTTGGCAAGATTTTGCTGTACTACCTTGCGGCGGTACCCTGTTAAATGGTATAGCAAAACAAAAAGTATATCGGCTATAAAAAACAGTACAGGATAAGGTAATAACGAAATCAGGTATAGCAAACCTACACCCAATCTGGAAAAACCTTTCTTTATCATTATTTTCGCAAAATATTAAGCTACAAACATAAGAGATAATGATGGAAAACGGAGCCGTGCTGCCCATGTTTTATTTACCACCTGTTGAGTACTTTACCGTACTTAACAACAACAAAAGTAATGTGCTTATTGAAAAGCACGAACACTTTCCGAAACAAACATATCGTAACAGGGCTCATGTTTACACGCCCGACGGGTTACTGAGCCTGGTAGTGCCTGTAATTAAAGGTTCTAAAGTACATACGGCTGTTAAAGATGTAAAAATAAGCTATGACTTTAACTGGCAACGGTTGCATTGGATGAGTTTGCAAGCCTGCTACCGCCGGTCGGCATATTTTGAATTTTATGAAGATGATTTTGCAAGGTTTTATGAAGACAAGTTTGACTACCTGTTTGATTACAATGAGCAATTGCTGAGTATGATTTTAAAATTCTTAAAATTACCGGCAAAGCTTACCTATACCGAAGAATACCACCGCGCCTATGATGACCTGGCCGATTACAGGAACAGCATACATCCTAAAAAAGATGCGGCGTTTGAACAAAAGCCATACTTTCAGGTTTTTGAAGAACGTAAAGGATTCTTGAAGAATCTGAGCATCGTTGATCTTCTGTTTAACCAGGGGCCACAGGCAATAAGTTATCTTTAATTTACATGACCAGTAAACAGTATAAGCGTATATCATCACGCATGCACAAGCGTGCGGGTAACGTGGGCGACAGGCCGGGTATGATAAGAGTACCCGATGGCGCTTTAAAGCCACGCATTAAGATGTACTCCTACAACACTGATGAACTGGTGACCTCTGAAGGTGATAATATTCATACGGTGCTTGATCAGTTGAACGAATGCGACAAGCATACGCACTGGATTAAAATAAACGGCATGGGCGATGCCAAGCTTATTGAAGAGATTGGTGACAGGCTGGATATCAATGACCTGGTGCTTGAAGACATCATGAACAATCATCAACGGCCCAAGTTTGATGAGTATGATGAATATGTATTTGCTACTGGCCGATTGATTACCTGCAATGAAAATTGCGAGCTAAGTAATACGCAACTATCTGTAATTGTTAAAGACAATCTGATAATAAGTTTTGAAGAAACCTACGAAGACAATTTTGACGGTTTAGAAAGCAGGTTAAATGCTCCTAAAAGCCCTATACATAAGCTGGGGCCGGGCTTTATTTGTTATGCTTTATTTGATACCGTTATTGACTGGTACTTTGTGGTATTAAATCAAATTGGCGAAGAGCTTGAGGCAATTGAAGATCGTATTTACGAGAAGGCCGATAAAAGCATTATGTATGATACGCAGCACCTTAAGCGTACACTTATTGTTTTGCGAAGGGCAAGCTGGCCCGAGCGTGACAAGATTAATGACATGATCAGAACCGAAAGCCCGCTTATTACCAAAGAAACAAAAACTTATTTACGCGATGCATATGACCATTGCATACAAATAATAGATTTAATTGAAAGCTATAAGGAAATAAGCGCCAGCAACATTGATTTGTATTTATCAATGGTAAGCAACCGCATGAATGAAATCATGAAGGTGCTCACCATCATTTCGGTTATATTTATACCCCTTACTTTTGTGGCGGGCGTTTATGGTATGAACTTCGCCCCTTCCGATCCTGATACCAATAAGCGTCTTCCGCTAAATATGCCCGAGTTATATGAGCCTCACGGCTATTTATATTGCGTGGGCATCATGGTATTCATCGGCCTTATTCAAGTATTGTTTTTTTGGAAAAAGGGTTGGTTTAACCGGCTCTGATTGCCAGTTTAACCAACCTTTGATTTAACTTTTTGCAGCAATGGCGTAAGGCCATTGATCTTAATTTCGTAAACGGTTGACAGCATCATCCCCAACTTGCCGGCAGGCATGCCTTTGCTGTGCATCCACTCCAGGTAACTTACCGGTAAATCGCACAGCAAAGTGCCTTTATACTTGCCAAATGGCATTGGCATCTTAACAATATCTATTAAAACTCTGTAGTCGGGTTGTATGGGCTCCACCCGGCAAAGTTAAGCTATTTTACAAATGCTTTTATAATAGCAAAGCCTGCTAACGCACCCGCAAGACCGGCAACAGCCTTAAATTTGGTTGTTGATCGGAACGGAGGAATGTAATATGTACCCGTCTCATCGGCTTCAGCAGGTGTTTCGGCATAACGCCCTCCAGCCGGAACAGCTAACTCAACAAAGTTTTCGGCCAGGTTTCGCAACCCTTCCTGCAGCTCACGACCACGTAAAACAGGGCCATGCCCGGTACCCGCAATACGGGGTTCCATTGATGATAAAATTTTAACCGACGCTTCTGCAGCAACCCAGTCAGTTGTCATGTACCTTGGCGGACCTGATATTCTTTTGATATTACTGATGCTGTATATAGCCGATTCCTGCTTGGTAGCTACAAAGGCATCGCCGACTATCAACGTCGTGTTTAACGGCAAAAACAATGATATGTGCCCTGGCGTATGGCCCGGTGTATGAATTATACGCCATTCGGGCAGTTCGGCTACGCCGTTCTCCATATCAATAATCCTTACATTCCTGCTTATATCAAGCGGCTTTTTCCTGAAAAGTAATGACATAATTGACATAATACCCTCACCTACTGTAGGATCGGATGGCGGATAAGATGACTTGCCTGTAATATACGGAACCTCATATTCATGTGCATACACCGGAACATCCCATTGCTTAAGCAATTCCTCCAGCGCGCCGGTATGATCTGAATGTGCGTGAGTAAGGATGAT
Organism: uncultured Mucilaginibacter sp.; assembly: GCF_913773635.1. Classification (GTDB taxonomy): domain Bacteria; phylum Bacteroidota; class Bacteroidia; order Sphingobacteriales; family Sphingobacteriaceae; genus Mucilaginibacter. Next base: position 174,310 of record NZ_CAJYGQ010000006.1, on the reverse strand, counting down.
TGCCGATGGCTTGGCACCGGTACCAAAAATACTCTCAGCTACTGATATTATGTGTGATGCGGAACCCTGTATACCCGCATCTACCAACACCCATCCTTTAGGAAATCCGCGACGATTAGCTATAAAATAAACATTAACAAATAATATACGTGTACCCCAAACTCCCTGGGCTACCTGAAAATAATCTGCGCTCTTTTTAAAAATCATAATAGTGCTTGAGCAATTATAACGCCTATTTGTAACTATTAGTTTTTTAAACTAACTAAAAGTAGTAAGCAAGCCTCCAAACAATTCAATCAACAAAGCTATTATGTATGAAAACTAATGATACTTTAACAAATAATATATGGAACATCAATTTGATGCTGTTTTAACCGGATCAGACAGTAAGATAGAAGGCGTTGTTGATTTAATAGCAGGTGATGCCGGCGTTCAGGCTTATGAATTTAAATCATTGGATGATAGTCTTCACCTCATAATTGCGCGTAACGAGGATGGAAACTGGGAACGAATTGGTGGTACTGACCCGTATTTTAGCGGATGGGTTGACGAACTAGCCGAGCAGATAGGCTTTGCCAACTCAGCGCAGTCGCCTATACAAGAATAATAAATAATTAAGGCTAGCAGATCAATTAATGATTGGTAGCCTTAATTATTTAAGTCGGTTACTTTACAACCGTTGCTTCCAACTCCACCTTTAAGGTTTCAAACAAACTTTTCACTTCTAATAATGTTAAAGCTTGCTGTATACCGTGCTTTACAATCCATTCCTGAAAAATTGGAAAGTGCGGCCAAAGTTCATGTGTAGCTGTGGTATAAATGTTAAGGCGCACAATGTTGCCACACTCAAATCCCGCTTCGGTTATAACCTGCTCCAGATTTTTTAAAGCCAGCTTAAGCTGCGTTTCCATATCGGCATCGCTTGAAACACCATCGGCACTTATGGCGGTTTGACCTGATACGTATAAGGTGCTTTGCACATTGCTAACCTCAACGGCCTGTACGTAATTACGCTCGTTTTGCCAGGTCCACGGATTTATTATTCTCTTTTCCATTTGTATTAAGTTTTATACAAAGGTGAGCAGCAAGTAAAACTTAAAACGGTGACTTATATCACAATTTTGAAGTCAATCATAATCTAATTAGTATAATCTACTTAAAGTTTCTCGTGATACGCCAAGGTAAGAAGCAAGTAAACGCTTTGGCACACGTTGAACTAAGGATGGATACCGTTTAACAAATTCTTCGTAGCGCTGGGTTGCATTTCCCTTTAAAAGCGATAGAATGCGCTGCTGAGCTGATACGTGACCACCGTTTGCCTTAACTAAAAAGAAGTATACCATGGCTGGCAACTTACTGCATAAATTGTTATATCCCGCAAGCGACAGGCAAAGCACCTCGGTATTTTCCAAACATTGCAAGGCCATTGTTGCTTTGCTTTGCCGGTAAAACGCCTGAAAGTCACTTTCCCACCAGTCTTCCATGGCAAATGCAAGTATATGCTCATTACCTGTCTCGTCATTTAAAGTTAATTTAAGCAGTCCTTTTACTACAAAGTAGGTGTAGTGCACTGGCTCATCTTCCTGAAAGAGATATTGTCGCCTGCTGAATTTTTTGATCACAAACTGTGCGGAAACAAAGTCAAACTCCTCATCAGTGAGTGCAACTACCTTTTCAATATGTTGCCTTAGTGCTGCGTACATAATGGCGTATAACAACAAAAGGCTTACATCGGTTGATGTAAGCCTTTTGTTTATTTATTTAATACTGATTACTCAGCAACAACTTCTTCACCTTCAGTTGCAGTTTCAGCTTTAGGAGCCTCTTCTTCAACTTGGGCTTTAGGAGCTTTTTTTGCTTTACCGTTAGCAGGAACTACTTCAGTTTCTGCAGCTACGTTTACAACAGGAGCAACAGCAACGGCAACATCAGCAGTTTCGTAAGGTAAAACTGAAACGTATGAACGGTTATCAGCTTTCTTTTTGAAAACAACCTGACCGTCAATCAAAGCAAATAAAGTATGGTCACGACCGATACCTACATTCAAACCTGGGTTATGACGGGTACCACGCTGACGAACGATGATGTTACCTGCGATAGCTGGCTGACCACCAAAAATTTTGATACCTAGACGTTTACTATGCGATTCGCGGCCGTTTTTGGAACTACCCGCACCTTTTTTATGAGCCATTTTATAATATTTTATCAGTACGGCATAAACCGCACCAAGTTAAACCTTCAATTATAATGTGATACCAGTGATGGCAATTTTAGTGAATTGCTGACGGTGACCGTTTTTCTTTTTGTAACCTTTTCTGCGTTTCTTTTTGAATACTAAAACTTTTTCACCTTTTACATGAGACAGGATCGTAGCTGAAACTTTAGCACCACTTAAAGCGCTGCCTAAGGAAAATTTACCTTCGTTTTCTGCTAACAATACTTTGTCAAATTCAATACTAGCGCCTTCATCTCCCTGTAAGCGGTGTACAAAGATCTGCTGGTCTTTTGCAACTTTAAATTGCTGTCCGGCTATATCTACTATTGCGTACATTGTTGTTAATAATTAATTGTTTAAAATTTTGAGGTGCAAATATAAGCATTCTTACATGAAGTAGCAATGCATCATTTAAATATATTTTTGTGCAATAAACAGCTTTCTTAAGGGCATATTTATTTGACTAAACTCTCTTCTCTTTCGTCAAGTACTTTCTGGATTTCTTTGATAAGGCGCATGTTGGCATCTTTCAATGATGGGTCGCCATCATAGTTCTGATCAAAGTATACTTTCTTGCTTTTCTCTTTATAAACAAATTCAATCAAATACTTTGGTGCCGGCTTTTTACTGTCACCTTTTTCCTGTTCGGGAAAATTCCAGAAACCTAAGTCTGCAGCTTTTCGGTGCAGGTAAAGCAAATTATCTTTGCTCAGTTTCATATTAAGCTGTTTAATATGCCCTCCTGTAGTTTCATACTGGTAGTTACCTGTTTTAGAGTTGTACTTGTTAACAAGGCTGTCATTTAAGCCGTACTCTAACCTGAAGTATTGAAAATCTGTAAACCTATACGGTGCATTTTTAACCATCATACCATAGTAGTAACCACAGTATAAAAGAATGGGAACAACTATAGTGATGCCAAAGAATATTTTTCTTGTTTTATCTGTCATGGAATGTATTAAGTGAGTTTTCGGGGTGCAAAGGTATAAAGCGGATGCGACATCTGAATCCGAAATTAATTCTTAAGCTCTCCCTCCCATTTGCTTACCACCGCCGTAGCCATAGCGTTTCCTAAAACGTTAGTAGCCGAACGGCCCATATCCAACAGCGGATCAATACCTATAAGCAAAGCCAGTCCGGCTTCGGGTATGTTAAACATTGCTATAGTGCCTGCAATTACTACCAATGAAGCACGCGGAACACCGGCAATACCCTTACTGGTTAACATTAATACCAATAGCATGGATAACTGCTGGCCAAAGGCTAAATGAATACCGTATGATTGAGCCAAAAACAAGGACGCAAAGGTCATGTACATCATCGAGCCATCGAGATTAAAAGAATACCCCAGCGGAAGTACAAAGCTTACAATTTTATTGTTGCAACCAAAGCGTTCCAATTCCATCAAAATGCGCGGGTAAGCTGCTTCACTTGTTGATGTACTGAATGCAACCAGCATAGCGTCTTTGATACGATTAAGTAAGGTGAGCGCACGTTTACCCAATACTACAATACCTGCCAGTAAAATTACTAGCCACAGCACTATAAGCGAAAAATAAAACTCACCTATAAAAATGGCATAGGTTGATAATATGCCTAAACCCTGGCGCGCTATTACAGCTGTAATTGCACCAAAAACGGCCAACGGAGCTACGTACATTACATAACCGGTAATTTTTAAAATTACATGAGCTATGGCGTCCATAGCTTTAACAACTATCTCTCCTTTTTCACCTATTGCACCGGTAGCCACGCCAAAAAACAAGGCAAAAACAACAATTTGCAATATTTCATTATTGGCCATGGCTTCAACAAAGCTTTTTGGTACAACATGGCTTATAAAATCGCGCAGTGATAAAGCTGTTTTTTGTATTCCTGTACTTAAATGACTATCTGGCAATGACAGGTGCATGGTTTCGCCCGGACGGAAGAAATTAACCAGCAACATACCCAAAAGCAACGATACCAGCGTGGCACTTAAAAACCATAACATGGTCTTACCGCCTATACGGCCCACGGCACCAATGTCGCCCACTTTAGCTACGCCTACTACTAACGTTGTAAACACCAATGGCGCTACAATCATTTTAATCAATCTTAAAAAGATGTCGCTTAGTATGCTGAAGCCAACTAATTTATCTTCGCGGGTTGTATCGGCATCCTTACGCTCTTTAACCATGGTTGCACGTTCGGCTTTAAGCGTACCAAATTCAGCAACGGTGGTATCTTTAAGCTGCACAACTCTTGTGTCAATAGCTTTGATACGGGTTTCGGAGGCAATTATCTTGTCATTATACTCATTAATAACATTAACATTGTATAAATAACCGGTAACAACGCCCAAAACAAGCGCTAAAAAAATAAAAAGGGTAAGTTTGCTCTGCTTCATGAAACAATTTGAAGGGATAAAACTACGATAATTTAATATTTTGCTAAAATTTAAAGTGTTACCATGGGTATCATCACTTATAATTTACAATCCATAAAAAAAGAACTGCAGCATTTAAACAGCAGTCAGCTGACCGATTTATGCTTAAGGCTCACCAAATACAAGAAAGAAAATAAGGAACTATTATCATTCTTACTTTTTGAAGCGCACAATGAGTCGGCATACGTTGAAGGTGTGAAAGAAGAGATGGATGAACTTTTTGCTCAAATGAACAGCCATTATTTTTACCAGGCAAAAGGTATGCGCAAAGTTTTACGGCTTATTACCAAGCATGCAAAATTTATGGTATCAAAACCTGCCGAAATAGAACTACTGCTGCACTTTTGTAAACAATACATAAACAAGGTAGATAAGAAAATTTCATATAAGCCCTTAAAATTGCTATTACACCGCCAGCTTGAAAAGACAGCAAAATTAATAGGCGGCCTTCACGAGGATTTGCAATACGATTATAAAACAGAACTTGAAAATACGGCATCACAAGCTGATGCACAATATGCCTGGATTAATAAGCAGGATTATCTGTAACAATTGCTATTTTCGACTCTCTAACACATATAAACTAAAAATCAACTAATCAGTGGCAGATAAAGATGCTGCTTTCAGGCAGATATTCGAGTCAAATTCAAAAAAGATATTCCGCTTGTGCTACGGTTATACCGGCGACGAGGATGCGGCGCATGACCTACTACAAGAGACTTTTGTAAAGGTTTGGCAAAACCTTGATAAGTTTCGTAACACGGCCATGATTTCAACGTGGATTTACCGCATTGCCGTAAATACCTGTTTAACTTACCTGCGTTCAGAAAAACGACAAGCTAAGGAAGAGCTCACTCCACAATTTGCCGAAACTCACAGGGAAGAATTATCAGAAAAAAATGAACAGGTTGCCTTGCTGTACAAGTGTATAGCCAAGCTTGAAGAATCAGAAAGAATTATTATTACAATGGTGCTTGATGAACTGCCTTACCCCGAAATTGCAGATATCTCAGGTATATCTGAGGGCAATTTAAGAGTTAAAATTCATCGTATTAAACAGAAGCTAACCGATTTATATAATCAATATGAAAGACTTTGAACACCTGCTATCGGTTTGGCAAGAACAACCAAAGCAACCCAGGCTTTCGGTAGATGATGTGCTGAAACAGGTTAAACGTGGAGTTAATAAACTGGGCATTGGCGTACTTTATGGAATTATTGCCATATCCGTTGCCATCATTTTTACGGGCGGACTAACGTTGTTCGCTATTTTTGAAAACAGGTTAAGTTACATAGGCCTTTTTGTAATGTTGTTTGGTATGATTTCATACCTGGTGCTGCAAGTTGGCGATTACCGTACTATAACCCGGCATGATGTAACGCTCAATCCAGCGGCTTATTTAAACAGCTTGAAAGAATATCAGCAACGGCGCGCTTACCTTAACGGACGCTTTTACTACGCTTTTGCTTTAATGATATGTGTAGGCGTATCATTGTACACGGTTGAGGTATTTGCAAATAAGCCTTTGTTTTTCAAAGTGTTATATTACACCTTTTGTGGTGCTACAATTTTGTTTACCACATTTTACTTAAAGGATAAATTTATAAAGCGAGAGCAGAAACGGGTAAGTTATTTAATTGAACGCTTGGAACGCTTAGAAGGCCAGTTTGAGTAAATGCTATAACAACGGCGATAACAATCTTGCTAGCCTCTCAGGCAAATGCTTATACCATGGCCGTTGCTCCCATACAGCTGCGTCAATTTGTACCGAGTTTTTAAGGTCGGCTTTAAATACGTCTTCCAGTTGCCTGGCAGTGGTTTCGTCGTAAATTATAGTATTTACTTCAAAGTTTAGGTCAAAGCTGCGGTAATCCATATTTGCTGTACCCACAATACAAAGCTTGCCATCAACCACCATGGTTTTAGCGTGTATAAATCCTTTAGTATACTGATAAATTTTAACACCGGCGTCCAATAGGTCGTCATAATAAGACTTGGCGGCATAATCAACAAACAAACTATCTGAGCGTTGAGGCACCAGCAACGTCACTTCAACGCCACTAAGTACCGCCATGGTTAATGCATCAATCAGGCTATCGCCGGGTATAAAATAAGGCGTGGTAATGCATATTTTACTTTTTGCCTGGCTTATGGCACTCAGCAAAGAAAGCAATATGGTAGAAAACTCTGAGTCAGGACCGCTGCCAACCACCTGCACCGTTACATCATTATCGCCTTCAGCGTTAAGATTAAAATAACCGGGATTTGGCTCCAGATATTTACCCGAACAAAAATTCCAGTCGCCAATAAACAAATACTGCAAAAAGTACGAACCCGGACCATCTATTCGTAAATGAGTGTCGCGCCAGTATAATTTATCGGTATGTTCCGGTGGATTAATATACCTGTCACTTACATTTATACCACCGGTAAAAGCGGTATGCCCATCTATAACAATTATTTTACGATGGTTACGGTAATTCAGGCGGTTTGCAAGTGCTAGAAACAATATCCTGTAAAAGGGATAAGCTTCCACGCCTGCCTGCTTAATTTCATCAACCAGGCTGCTACGGATAGATCTGCTGCCAAAATCATCATAAATAAAACGAACCTCAACTCCTTCACGCGCTTTTTCTATGAGCACTTCTTTTATTTGCTCCCCTATGTCGCCGTCTTCATAAATATAGTATTCAATATGGATATGATGTTTGGCCTGCTTTAAGGCATGTAAAACCTCTTTAAATTTCTCTTCGCCATTAATAAGCAATTTTACCTTATTGCCACCGGTTAATGGGCTCCAGCTGTGAGTGAGTGATAATTGGGCAAGCCTCTCAAATTGCTTTAACTCGGGTGATGCATTTTGAAGCCGTTTCTCAAACGCAAGGGTAATCCTATCCTGTATCTCGAGTTGAAGTTGCGCGTCCTTTACTATTTTTTTGTCGTAAAGCTTACGCTTTCGATAGTTCAAACCAACAGAAAAATAGATGATTGCTCCCACTATGGGTAGTACGATAGTAAGCAGAAGATAAGCAAGAGTTTTGGATGACGACCGCGTGTCATAAATTATACGAATGCAAACTGCAGTTACGCCTAATATGTAAAGTATTTCGGTTAAAGTTATCCAGTTGGGATGCATGTTTTATTTAAACTTTGGGAGATTACGCTCCACGCCGTCAAACTTAAACACTAACCGGATAACAACGAGTATGTTTAATCAATATTTCAAAACGCACGTATCTTGCTTATAAAAAAACACCGCTGCTTCAAGGGCGGTGCTCTTTTTGAAACTATTATTATTAACTCAAACAAAGAACGTGAAGCAGTATTTTACTAGTATATTTAGGGGACTGCGTTTATAATATGATGCGATAATACGCATAAAGTTGCATTGAAAACAAAATTTAACAAATGCTTAACACTCTATAACTCGCATTTAGAGTGCAAAATAGATTAATAACAAAATAATATTTTGAACCAACTAATTCCTTAGTGTATTTGAAAAGTCATACGAGCTATTAACAATTTTTGAAATCCTCAAAAATGATGCGCCGTTCAGTCATCAAAACGAGTTTTTCGGAACAATTATTATCATTTTCGTTATGATTAAGTCGCTATTGGTGATTAACTCACTTCGTAACCAGCAATTATCGTTGCCAACGAGTGCCATCATTATGTGAAATGGCAAATCCTTCCAAATAAAATATTTTTTTTATTTTATTTTCTTTAAAAGCCATTGTTGTAAAGTCTATCACGGGTTTATAAAGAAAATAGCCCGTTGCAGCACTTTAAACTGCATTTATGTTTCTACTACATAGCGTGAAGACGCGTATTAAAAAAACACAATTTAATACACTGACATTCAAACAAAAATTAATTTTTCTGAAAAAAGTAAAAACTTTTAAGCAAAATAACCTTTATAGGAGATGGCACTCAATCTATCAACTTAACACCTATGAAGTTTTTTAGTACTAAACTTTTTTTGTGCACAACACTTGTATTAAATATAGCAGGTGCTTATGCACAGCAAATACCTGATACGGTAACGAAGCCTAAGCCTCCACCAAATGACACTACTATAAAGCCCCCGCCAGTAACCGTATCACCAGCTAATCAAACGCCCACACCATCATCCAGTCCTGCTGCTACCAGGCAAGACACTACTAAAAAGCAAACCATTTCCGGAATTGTAAAAGATGAAAAAGGACAGCCCCTGCCCGGTGTTGCCGTGCGTGTAACGGGTGGTAATGCCGGAGCTACAACCGGTGCCGACGGCCGCTTTAGCATTAATGCAAATCCAAACAGTACCTTACAATTTGCCTTCGTCGGCTACAACACCCAGTCGGCACGTGCCAAGGGGCAAAATCCACTTAACATAACCCTTCAGCCGCAAAATCGTACGCTTAACCAGGTAATTGTCAATGGCTATTCAACCCAAAACAAACGCGATCTTACCGGAGCCGTTTCTGTAGTTACCTCTGCCGATATTGAAAACCTCCCTGTTGGCGGTGTTGACCAGATATTGCAAGGTAAGGCAGCCGGCGTAGCCGTTACGCAAGCTACAGGTGCACCCGGCGAAGGTATTGCTGTACGTATACGCGGTGTTGGTACAATAAATAATAACAATCCGCTTTATGTAATTGATGGTGTTCCATCTACCACAGGAATAAACCAAATTGCCCCGGCAGATATTGAAAGCATAAATGTACTTAAAGATGCATCTGCAGCTTCAATTTACGGCGCCCGGGCATCTAATGGTGTAGTTGTGGTTACCACAAAAAAAGGTCGCCAGGGACCGCCCCGTTTCAGTATACAGCAGTATACCGGCGTGCAAACCCACGGCGATTTAATAAAAATGGCTAACACGCAGCAATACGTATCGGCATACAATGCAGCGGCTCAGGCCGATGGCCGTGCGCAAATTCCGGCGTCGTTTACATCAGGCCTGCCAGATGTTAACTGGCAAAAAGAGATTTTAAAACCTGCCATTATCAACAACACCAATCTGTCTATAAACGGTGGCAGCGAAAATAGCAGCTACATTGTATCTGCAAATTACTTTAAGCAGGATGGCCTTATCAAAAATAGCGCATACGACAGGTTAAACCTGCGCACAGGTATCAACAGCAACCTGTCAAAAGTATTTACCGTAGGAACCAACATCAACTTATCATACTCAAAAACCAAACAGGTAGGTACATCGGGTGATGGTTTTGGCGCAGGTAACCAAGGAGCCAGTGTGCTGCGTTATGCCTTATTCCGTACACCTGCTACACCTGTTTACAAAGCTAACGGCGACTATGTTGACCTGCCCGAAAATCCTGCTTTTTTTGGCGATGGATTAAACCCTGTAGGCTATGCCGATAATTTTGACCGCAATTTTAATGCTTATGGTTTAATTGGTAATGTTTTTGCCGAAGCCAATATAATTAAAGGCTTAAAGGCACGTACCTCATTCGGCGGCAACCTTGTAATTACTGACTTTAAGCAGTTCTTTAAAATTTGGGGATCTGACAGGGCTATTAATTCGCCCGGTAGTTTAGCACGTTCAAACGCCAACCAGTTCGATTATAACTGGACCAACACCCTAACCTATAAATTTGACGTTGCCAAACACAACTTCACTATACTGGCCGGAAGCGAGGCCATCAAAAGCCGTACTAACGGCTTATCGGCATCAAGATCAATATTTCCTAACCAAGACCCCGACTTTCAATACCTCGACAATGGTATAGGCGTGCAGCAAAACGGCGAAAATGAATCGCGCTGGGCATTATTCTCGTTGTTTGGCCGTGTTGATTATGGCTTTGCCGATAAATACCTGGCCAGCTTTACCGTTCGTCGTGATGGCTCCTCACGTCTTAACCCTAACAATCGTTATGGTAACTTCTACTCCGGTTCGGTTGGCTGGCGTTTAGATCAGGAGAGTTTTATGAAAGATATTAAATGGCTTTCGTTATTAAAATTACGTGCAGGCATTGGCCAAACGGGTAACCAGGAAATAAGCAATTACGCCTATACTTCGTTGAACTCCCTGGTTGGCTTTTACCCTTTTGGCGGCACATCAGTAATAGGCAATTCACTTACCTCACGCGGCAATAGCAACATTACCTGGGAAAGAAGTACACAAAGCAACTTTGGTATTGATGCCGCTTTCCTCAACAACGATCTGCAAGTTACGGCTGAATACTTCATCCGAAACAATACGGATATATTATTTTCAAACCCGCTGCCACCAAGTGCCGGCTCTGGTGCAAGTCCGTTTGTAAATGCCGGTAAAGTTCAAAATAAAGGTTTTGAACTGGAGGTGTCTTACCGAAAACAACTATCAAAAGATTGGAAAATAGATCTATCAGGCAATCTGGCTACGCTGAACAACAAAGTCATTTCGTTGGCAGGGTCACCAATTGTTGGCGGACGTGTTGATAATGAATACTACGCAACATTGACCAACGTTGGCCAGGCCATTGGTGCATTTTATTTGCTGCCAATGGACGGGATTTTTCAAAACGAACTGGATATTTTTACCCATGCTTACCAGGGGGCAGGAATTAAACCGGGCGACGTAAAGTATAAAGATACCAATGGCGATAACGTTATTGATGAGCGTGACCGTGTGTTTGCAGGTAGCCCAATCCCAAATCTTACTTATGGCTTTACGGGCAATGTAAGTTTCAAGAATTTTGATTTAAGCTTATTTTTTCAGGGAGCACACGGCAACAAACTTTACAATCAGGCCCGCACTGATATTGAGGGCTTTTACCGTGCATTTAATGTAACTGAACGTGTGGCAACCGGCAGCTGGACCGGTCCGGGCAGTACTAACGAGTTTCCTCGTTTAACCTGGGAATCGGCGTCATCAACCAACAACAAACGCCCGTCTACACGTTTCCTTGAAGATGGATCTTACCTGCGCTTGAAAAACGTACAATTGGGTTACAACTTCGGCAGCGCTATGATGTCAAAGCTTAAAATGTCATCATTACGTGTGTATGTTAGTGCGCAAAACTTACTGACGTTTACTAAATACACCGGCCTCGACCCTGAGCTTTATACCAACAGCAATTCGGCAGGTGATGGCGTGCGTGCAGTGGGTATTGACTGGGGCACCTACCCTTCGGCCCGAACTTATACCGTTGGTGTTAACGTTAACTTTTAATCCCATGAAAAAAAGATACATTTTACCTGTAATACTTGGGTTGATGGCTGCCACAAGCTGTAAAAAATTTTTGGATGAGCCAGCCTTAGGCTATTATTCTAATGAAGACCTTTTTGCAAACGATGCCACCGCCCGCACAGCCATTAATGCGGCTTATATACCTTTAACCTTCAGTGATGCTGCTGCCAACCCGCTTTGGGTGTTAGGCGATATAGCAACTGATGATGTTGTTATAGGCGGTAACGCCGGCGAACAAGCCGATTATACCAGCGTTGACCTTTATAACATTTTACCTGCAAATGCGGCAGTGCAGGCACTATGGTCGCGCTACTATGATGGCATTGGCCGCTGTAATATTGTGACGGACGGTTTGGCTACCGAAAACACAGGCACCTCAACCGAGGTGCGTAAACTACTGTTGGGCGAAGCAAAGTTTTTACGGGCTTATTATTACTTTAATCTTACCAACTTTTATGGCAGCATACCATTACGCTTAAACGTTACCACGCAGCAAAACGCAGCCATGCCTGCCAGTACGCAGACGCAGGTATACACTCAAATTGAGAAAGACCTAACCGAAGCTGCGGCTGCGCTACCTGAAAAGTGGGCCGCCACTAATGATGCAGGCCGGGCTACAAAAGGTGCAGCACTTGCCCTTTTGGCAAAAGCATCTTTATTTCAAAAAAAATATACCGAAGCGGTAAACTATGCTAACCAGGTTGAAGCATTAGGCTATGCGCTTACCGACAACTTTATGGATAACTTTAGCGCATCGGCTAAAAATAATAGTGAGGTTATATTTTCAGTGTGGCATATACGTAACGCCCAGCCCTTACAGGGCAACAGCTTAAACTATTGGTTTGCCCCGCGCGATTTGAATGGTGCAGGCGTTTTTTACCCCACCCAAAACCTGGTTGATAATTTTGAGGCAAACGACCCCCGCCTGGACATGACCATCGCACGTACCGGAAAGCCTTACTATGATTCGCAATTTAAACCGGCATGGTCAACAACAGGGTATTTGTCAAAAAAACATATCCAGCCTTTAAGTGAAGTTCCAACAACAACTAAAAACGATGGGGCGCTTAATTACGAAGCTCTCCGCCTGGCAGATATTTTACTGGTAAAAGCGGAAGCATTAAATGAACAAAATCAAAGTTCAGCAGCACTGGTACCGTTGAATAAGGTGCGCGATCGGGCACGCAAAAACTATAGCGGCACCGCGCCCGCAGGTTTGCTTGCAAATGTTACAACTACAAACCAGGCGCAATTGCGCACACTTATTCAACGCGAACGACGCAGTGAACTTGCGCTGGAGTTTCAGCGCTTTTTTGATGTAATGCGTTACGGGCAGGTGTATGCTGAAGCCGCTTTAAAACCAGGTGCACCTAACTTCAATTACACTACCAATAGGTTTTTCCCTATTCCGCAAAATGAGCGCAACACTAATCCGGCAATAAACTAAATAATTGAACAGGCTTATGATTTTTAGAATAAACAAATCAAATACGCTTACATACTTTGCTATTGGCCTTGCTACAACTGTTGTTGTATTTTCCGGATGTGGTAAGGATGATAATGAACGCGATGTAAACTCTAATAAGGCTGAGCTTAAGAGGCTCACAGATTCGGTTAATACCGTTTATTCAAACTCGCCGGAAGGCCGCGATGTGGGTCAGTATCCTAAACAGGCCCGCGCAGAATTAAAAAAGGCCATTGATATGGCAAATACAGTGAACAATGGCGAGTACACCCAACAAGAGGTTAACAGCGCCTTCTCGAGCTTAAGGCGTGCCGTTAGAGCGTTTAGCCAGCGGGCAATTGCCGAAGTTGCTGCCGAAAACCTGATAGCTAAATGGCTATTTGCGGGTAATGCACTTGATGCGACACCTAATAAGCATGACGGAATTTTAAAAAGTGGGATCGTTGGAACCGAAAAAAGCCCTGTTGATGGCGGCACACTACCTGTACTAACTACTGATAGGTTTGGCCAAACCGGTAATGCTTATGAGTTTAGTAACGGTGCTTACATTGAGGTACCTTACACCGCTAGTCTCAATCCCGAGGTAATGAGCATAAGCTTGTGGGTAAATCCTAAAGAAACCTTTGGAGACAACTACATGCTTTCGTTAAACAGGTGGAATGGCTTCAAATTTCAATTACAGACCGATAACTTTTTGTTCCTGACCATGAAAACTACTGCCGCCACTTACGACCGCGATAGTAACCCGGGTAAAATGACTGTAGGACAATGGCATCATGCCGTAGTAACATTTGGTAACGGTGCAATAACATTTTATGTTGATGGCGTTCAAACGAAAACAGAAAGCCTTTCGGGTACATTGGCTAAGCTGGTATCGCCCGTAAACTTAGCTATTGGTCAGCAACTACCTAAGGACAAGTTTAATTTTACCGACAGTAGCAATCCTGATTACTTTTACGGCGGATCGTTTTTCAAGGGCTCGCTAGACGATATACGCTACTATAATAAAGTACTTAGCGCCGATGAAGTTGGACGCATATATAACAATGAAAAGCCGGATTAATCCGGCTTTTTTGGTCACTAATGCACCTGATGTTTTTGTAACGCAGAATCGGCATTGGACGATAAAGTGAACTGTCTTACTTGGCCTTGTTCCCAAGCATTGGCACCAGCAATGATGGTTGGTTGTGGTATTTTTTTTCGTGCATCTTTCTTATCTTTAGTTGAGATTTTAAACCGGGCATCCCTTTCAGCAACCAACCGGCTATTTAGCTGGCCAGCCTTAGTAAATCCCATCATTAACATAGGGCTTCCTAACGGCAACGTGCGATTCTGATCTGTATGCCACGTATGTATGGTTTTACCATAGGTAGATACCAGCTTTTTCATTAGCTCTAATTCAGCAAATTCAGGCAAGCCTGGCGCAATTAATTCGCCCAATTTCACTTCATAAACATGGCTGTGCCATAACCGTTTTTCTTCTTCAGAAAGTTGCTTGAAAAGCTTGTCGGTTATTATATATTCGATACCCATTATTTTGGCATCTTTGCCGTTACCATCAAATATAATAGCTTGGTACACATCCTCATTTAGTTGTGCGGTGTAATGATGGGCCTCCATTTGTGCTTTAAGGTTTCCGTTATAAAAATGAAACCCATCAAGATATGTGCTGAAGGCTTTTAACGGGCCTTCTGATTGCATGATTTCAGCACCTGATTCTAACACTTTTTCGTGAGTGCTTTTTTCAGCACCAGGTGCTTCAACTTTTGAATTAGTGTTATCGCCCCCACATGACATTGCCAGTGGTGCCAGCGAAATCATCATTAGTATCTTTTTCATACTTGTCATTGTTTAACTCCAACTAATTACTACATCAGTATTACCCGATACTTTATATTCAAATTCCTTATCTGTTGTGTTAATACATTTAATCTCTGATTTTTTGCCTTCTATTACACTTTCAATTTTAATAGCAGGCAGTACATTATCTCCATCATGAACTATGCATAAACGGCAGGTAAGGCGTCCATCTCCCAAAAACTTAAATTTCACCTTATTTTTAGAAACTTTTTTTTCTGCAATTGGATAGTCCACAAATATCATAAAGTGCGCATCGGCAAGGCGTATGTATTGACGCGGCACAATGCCAAACGCCAATCCTGCACCGTACACCTCCTGTCCAACACTGCCCGACTTTTCCCAGCCGTCATGAATGTCTTCTAAAGCAATCCACAAATTCGGATCAAGCTCACCGGTTTTTACTTCTTCAGACAGCATTTCTTTAGGAAGCATAGGCGGATAGTAGTAAATAGCACGGTTAACCATATAGCGTACAAATTCGGCTAATAGCAAATTTACTGATGGCAATATGTCCAACCCGTTGGCATAGCTTAAATATTCGTGCACGCCTGAGTAAGCTTCCTGTTCTTCATAGACAGCTGTGTAAGGCGCATCACTTAACGGAAATAATTCAAAAAAGCTTGGGAAGTGCTTTCCATAACCGTAAGTACATTCCCAAAGGGCCACGTTTTTAAATACATTAGCCAGAAACAGGTAACTCAGGTCGCGGTAAAGGTCCTTTTTGGTTTCCCTGTATAGTAAAATCATTGCTTTAGCAGCAAACATGGTATTGTTAGCCTGATAAAAAACATCAAACCCATAGCGCGTCATGGTTTGAGCGGCTTTTTCGGCTTCTTCAAAATATTTTTTATCGCCGGTAATTTCCCATACCTGCAGCATTACGTGAGCATAAAGGCCAGCTACATCCTTTTCACCTCCTTCGCCGGGCTTTGCTTCCTCCTTTACAGTTTCAAGGGTATCCATACGGTAAAACACAGGCCACTCATATTTAAAATGATGAGCTACTTTTATAGCAAAGTCAACCGATTTAAGCAACAAATCCTTAGCCTCCTCATCACCGGCCGAAGCAAGGCGGGCAAGGTTAAGCAGCGGATGATGCAGATACCACGAATCCATAACCATAGGCACCTTTTGCTCTTCTGATTCATCAAGCATGTGTTCTTCGGTGGGTAACCAACGCATTACTGTTTTTAACTCATCATTATAAAACGCAGGTAAACCTTGCTTAATGTCTTGCTCAATTGCGCAATCACGTTCGCTCCATTTGATGTACTCTGTAACCGGAAGCAATACTGCAAGTTGTACCATTATTTCGGGAGGAGTTTCGTAATCTGATACATACGCATTTAAATACGGATGCCCGCTTCGGTGCGACCAGCAGCCCTTGTTAGTTTGCAAATCATGCAGGGCACTATTCAATATATCAAGATAATTGTGATACTCTGTTTCGGGACGTGGCAGTAACAGGTACAATTGTGCCAATGAGTTCATAAACCCCTTGGCAACCTCAAACTGATCAATTGGTGTTTTATTTGACAAGCAAACATAGGCGTCAGACAGGGTATAAATCTGTTGTGCCTTCATCGGTTTTTCGGTTGCTGTGGGCAGGCTCAAACCCAATTCGGGCCATTGCCCCCCTACTACGTTGCCTGCCGAAGTTTCAGTATCTATATTGTAAGCACCAAGTGAGGTTAAGTTTTGAAAATATAAAAAAGAAACTCCTTTAGGCTTGGTTACTCCTGCATATATCAAGCCCGACCGGGTTCCGGTTTGCGATATATAAACATCGCCCTTGGTATCACTTGTACTTCCGTTTTTGCCTGTTATAACAATATCCCTTGGCCAAAAAGGCACAACAATGTCTTCAGCAGGTATAAATTCAGTTTTATAATGCAATATGGTTTCTTCAGTATTGGGCCATTCAACTTCAATGGAATAGTCACCGAAAACAGCACTACACTTAATTTTCAGAGTGTTATCGTCGTCTGCACGGAAATCAACATTAGTAAAATCAGTGGATGAAAACGCTGTACGAAACCCAATCCTAACATCACTATTGTTGGTTATAACAATCCATAAAGAGTTACCATGATTTTGTAACTCAAATCCGAAATCTTTAATTGTGCATTGATACAGGGGATCATTCTTACAATGGGCAATTTTATTGGCCGAGGCTACCGCCCATATTGAACTTTGGTTAGACATAATTAATTGTGAATAATTGTTATGGTTAAATTTTCGATTTTACGCTCATTTTACTTTGAAGCAATACAAGTTTATCATCCGAACATACAGCAGCACGAACGCTGCCTGAGTACTAGCAAGTGTAAGAACAACAGCAACACACAACTTTAAGTTTTAAAGATTTATATTTCATTTAGTCAGGTTATTTTAACTTGTAATTAAAAACCCCAAAAACCATACTCAACAATTTCTGTTACACAACTACTACTGCCGCATTTAATTGCTCATCGTTTACGGCCATAAATATTAACCATAGATTTAATTGTATTATTATGTGCAAAATGACTGCTGCGCTCAAAACCGAGCAAGGTGATTTTAATGTAGAAGAAGTTGACCGTCCTGAAATACCTCACCCTGATTGGGTGCTGGCACGTATACGAATGTCGGGCATATGCGGAACAGATCTCAGGCATTGGAAGAAAGAAGAACCTGAACTGGTGCATGAAATAATGGGACATGAAGTTGCCGGTGAAGTTGTTGAAGTTGGAAGTAACGTAAAAAACGTTAAACCGGGAGACCGTGTGGTAATAGAAACCGTACTTGGTGATGGTACATGTGATTGGTGCAGGGTACAGCAATACAACCTTTGCCCTAACCTGTACAATGTACGCATGAAAACCGTATCAAGGTCGTTTGCGCAATTCCTTACCGGCCCGGCAGAGAAGTTTCATTTACTGCCAGATCATGTGAGTTTTGAAGAGGCTACCGTACTTGATACGTTTTCGGTTTGCTTACACGCTATACAACTCAGTGGTATCAAACTAAACGATACCGTTTTAATCACCGGGGCCGGACCAATTGGTTTAGGGCAATTACAGCTGGCTAAACTTAGCGGCGCTGATGTAATTATAACTGATGTTGTTGAATCATCTTTGCAAGTTGCCAGAGAATTAGGCGCCGATCTGGTAATCAATAGTGAAAAGGAAGATGTAAAGCAACGCGTATTGGATTTCACAAACAATAAAGGCGTTGATATCGCATTTGAATGCGCAGGCGGTCCATCAATGCCTGTTACGCTGCCCCAGGCAATATCAGGCACCCGTATTGGCGGTAAAGTTGTTATTGTTGGCGGCTTTGACCCGGGGCTTACAGCTATACCACTTGAATGGCAACATATTCAAATGGCCGAAATAAAACTTATTACCAGTGCAAGTTATTCATTTTGGGGTATACATTCAGAAATGAAGATGTGCTTGGACCTGGTAGCCAAAGGCAAGTTGAACGCAAAAATGCTAATTACCCATACTTATGAGCTGGAAAACATCAATGAAGCTTTTGAAACAGCCCAAGACAAGGCTAAGACAGGGGCAGTTTTCGTAGCGCTTAAAATTTGAGCAGTACCGTGTAAAACCAGTTTAAGCAAGTTTCGGCTACTTTGTTAACTTTGCGCAAAAAACTGTTTCTATGTCGCTTACCCCGCTTACGGCTATATCTCCGGTAGATGGCCGCTATAATCATGCTACTGCTTCGTTATCGGCTTATTTTTCAGAGTATGCCTTAATTAAATACCGTGTTTATGTAGAGGTTGAATATTTTATTGCTTTGTGCGAGCATCCGCTGCCACAGCTAAACGGTTTTGATAAAGCGACTTACGGTAGCTTACGCAGTATTTATGAACAGTTTACTCAAGCAGATGCGCAAAGCATTAAAGACATTGAAAAAACCACCAACCATGACGTTAAAGCAGTTGAGTACTTCATTAAACAAAAATTTGATGCGCTTAGCCTGCAGCAATATAAAGAGTTTATTCACTTTGGCTTAACCTCGCAAGACATTAACAACACCGCAATACCATACTCATTTAAATTGGCATTGCATGAAGTTTACTACCCTGCAATTGAGGATTTACTAAGCGTACTAAAAGGTTATGCTGAGGATTGGAAGGCTGTGCCATTATTAGCACATACACACGGTCAACCGGCATCGCCAACCCGTTTAGGTAAAGAAATTGAAGTGTTTGTTGAGCGCATTGAAAGCCAGTTAACTCTTGCTAAAGCAATACCTTTTTCGGCTAAGTTTGGTGGCGCTACAGGTAATTTTAACGCACATAACGTGGCCTATCCTGCTATTGACTGGGTTGATTTTGGCAATAATTTGGTGAATAGTGTACTGGGCTTAAGCCGTTCGCAACGCACTACGCAAATTGAACACTATGACAATTTCGCCGCGCATTGCGATGCGTTGAAACGCATTAACAATATCATTATGGATTTAGACCGCGATATGTGGACCTATATATCCATGAACTACTTTAAACAGAAAATAAAGGCAGGCGAAGTAGGCTCATCGGCCATGCCGCACAAGGTAAACCCTATTGATTTCGAAAATTCGGAAGGTAACATAGGGTTAGCTAACGCACTTTTTGAGCACCTGGCTGCTAAATTACCGGTATCACGCCTGCAGCGCGACCTGACTGATTCAACTGTGTTACGTAATATTGGTGTGCCTGTAGCACATACACTAATTGCCATTAAATCAACGATTCGCGGTTTGAACAAACTGCTGCTGAACGAGGCTGCCATAAATCAGGATTTGGAAGATAACTGGGCAGTTGTGGCCGAGGCTATCCAAACTATTTTGCGCCGCGAAAATTATCCTAATCCATATGAGGCCTTAAAAGACCTTACCCGTACTAATCAACAAATTAACGCTCAAAGCATTGCCGAATTTGTTGAAGGGTTAGACGTAAGCGCTGAAGTAAAAGCCGAACTCAAAGAAATTACACCCCAAAACTATACCGGTGTATAAGTCATGTTGAGGTCAAATACAAGCACAACGTATTGTTAAATCAAAAAGCTGGTTAAATTTGTTCTTATTGTAAAACTGCATCGTCATGAATATCAATGTATATACCGAATCTACCCCAAACCCGGCAACCATGAAGTTCATTGTGAACAAGTTGCTTATTAACGGCAGTGTAGATTATGCTACAAAAGAGAGCGCCGAAAAATCAACCTTTGCTAAGGAGCTTTTTAAGTTTTCATTTGTAAACGGCGTATTTTTCGCCAGCAACTTTGTTACTGTAACCAAAACTGAAGATAGTGAATGGGCCGATATTGAGCCAATACTGAAAGAGTTTGTTAAGGGCGCTGTAGAGTCAGAACTTACTGTACAGGAAGCTCAAACAGACGAAGCTCCTAATTTTGAAGGTACTGAAGCTGAAGTAAAAATTCAGCAGATTTTACATGATTATGTGCGTCCTGCGGTTGAACAGGATGGTGGTGCCATCAGCTACAAATCATTTAACGAAGGTGT
Source organism: uncultured Mucilaginibacter sp. (assembly GCF_913773635.1). Lineage (GTDB taxonomy): Bacteria > Bacteroidota > Bacteroidia > Sphingobacteriales > Sphingobacteriaceae > Mucilaginibacter. The sequence goes on along the minus strand of NZ_CAJYGQ010000006.1, from coordinate 153,668 downwards.
GGTTACTGTTGAGCTTCGCGGCTCATGCAGTGGTTGCCCATCATCAACTATCACTCTTAAATCGGGTATCGAAAACTTGTTGAAACGCATGGTTCCCGAAGTACAGGAAGTAGTGTCAGAAGCGTTGTAAGTTTCTACAGATAGATTTAAAATATTAAGGCCGGATTAGTAACTCTAACCCGGCCTTAATATTTTTTATGTACTTAAAATCAACACCGCCGGCTATTTGCTAGCTGATGGGGATGACTTACACGAAGTATTTATTTATCATCTCCAGCATCTCCTTCGTTATTCTGCAGTTTGTAGCTAACAATTCGCGGGTATTGATCACTTCCTCTCCACCGCTGAAGTTAACAACCTCTCCCCCTGCTTGCTTCACTATAACAATGCCTGCTGCAACATCCCACGCATTTAAATTGTATTCGTAAAATGCTTCAAAACGGCCACATGCTGTGTATGCTAAATCTACCGCTGCTGAACCCATACGACGGATGCCATGGCAGCCTTTCATCAATTCAGTAAATAAATTAATGTATTGCGTCTGCTTCGTAAAATCATAGTAAGGGAAACCGGTAGCTAATAAGCTATCAGCAATAGCAGGTGCAGCACTTACTTTAATTTCTTTGCCATTAAGGTAAGCCGCACTATCAGCACTGGCGTAAAAGCATTCATCCTGATTGACTTCGTAAACAACACCGGCTACCAGCTTATCGTATTCCTGCAATGCTATACTAACCGAAAATACAGGCAAGCCATGTATAAAATTTGTGGTTCCGTCTAACGGATCAATAATCCAATTATAACGCTCACCCACCTTGGTTGATGTCTTTTCTTCTGTGATAAAGCCGGCCTCAGGCAAAATCTTTTGTAATGCAGCTACAATTTTTTGCTCAGCTGTTTTGTCAACGTACGATACCAGGTCGTTTAAGCCTTTAAACTCAATACGGTCGGCACTGAAGTTTTTGCGTTCCTGGCGTATAAAATCGCCTGCCTCGCGGGCTATCTCTGTAACCTGATCAGTTATTTGTTGAAGCATGTTTTTTACGTAATGAGAGATTAAATGAGAATGCCTTATGTATAAAAAAGCTTGCGAAGAATAAGCTTAAAGCAGCCGTTATACGCGCAACAGTGGGATCCATTTGTAAATGCTTTACAAAGAATTTAAGCACTTCTAAGTTGGCAAAATAGCCAACGAAAGCTACAAGGCCAAAACGCATAAACTGTTGCATAAATGGTAACCTCGACTCATTAAACACCAGGTAGCGCGTAAATAAGAAATTAACCATCACACCCAAGGTAAATGACACAATAAGCGTTAAAGCAATATTGCTGGTTCGGTGTCCTAATAATATATATACGTCTTGGGTAAATATGTAACGTTCAAGTATACGGAATGCCAGAACATCAACCAGGAAACCACTGCCTGCCGATAGTAAAAACCGTGCGAATTTATTTTGGCTTGCGCGTTTAAAAAATGGCATATCAGCCATTGGTAACTTGCATTTTATGCTTTGAGCGGCCCACAAGTATTAACGTAATACCACCAATAACCATAAACAATGAAATCATTTCGGCTTGTGTAAATGATATACCGAACAGATGATACTTAGTGTTCACCCTTATTAATTCAACAAAAAAGCGTTCAACACCGGCCAATATGAGGTAGATACCAAACATTACACCCGGCGATTTGATTTTGTTGCGGATACTCCAAAGGAAAAGGAAAAGCAGAATACAAACTACACACTCATAAAAAGGTGTAGGGTAAACAGGCAGTTTAAGTTCATAACAATATTTGCCCACACAGCCCGCAATAGGGTTGTCATGATCGGCCATGTTTACGTTATGCGGGTACCTGAATGACCACATCCAATCAGGTGCCCAGCTTAGCCAGTTTGGTTTTGCTGCAAGGTTAGGTATACCCCAGTCGCCATCGCCTGCCATCTGGCACCCAATGCGGCCAACACCGTAAGCCAGCATCATTCCGGGAGCACCAATATCTAACATGGTGAGTGGTTTGACACCATTCTTGTTTGCTATGTATAATACCGCAGCTCCACCGCAAATCAACCCGCCGTAAAAGGTTAATCCGCTAAAGCCAATCAACATACCTACAGGGTCGGCCATGAATTCGTCCCAGTTTTCGAGCGCATTAAAAAGCTTTGCACCGGCAAAACCAAAAATGGCTGCCCAAACCAATATATTACCCATCAGCTCATGCGGATGAACCAGCACCTGTTTGGTAACAGGTTCGGCAAGCTGTTCCTTCTTCTTTTCGTAATAGGCCCAGTAGGCAATGCCTGCTGCACCAATTATACCACCAAAAATGTTACCCCTGCCTGATAGTAAAAAGCCTTGTGTATCCTCAACCATCAAATTGTAATTGAGTATGATATCAAGCAGCTTGTACCCTATAATAAAACCAAATATGGCGTTACTCACCAGCTCACCAGTTGATGCAGCCTCGCCAACGGTAACCGTTTTTTGAAGCGGGTGAACATAGCCCAATTTTTCTTTGCGTTTAAACTCCTGAACAAACGCCCAGTAAGCCGACATAAACGCTAATGCCACAAAAAAACCAAAGGTTTGGATAGGCAAAGTTGGTAGGTGCCAACCGGTTAAATAGTTAATAAGGTCGGAAATAGATGGGAACATGAGGTAGTATTTTGAAGCGAATATAAGGTTAATGAACCAATATTTCTTCGCTTTCGATTATTTCAACGTCGCCGTCGGGGCTTATGGCGGTGAGTTTCACCGTCTTTAATTCGTTAACAAGTACGGGGTCAAATTTGGCTTTCACTTTTACGTAATTGCGCGTAAAGCCATGCATAAAGCCGTCTTTGTTGTCGCCCTCAAACAGTACTTCGTCGCTTTTATTGAGTTGCGATTCATAAAATGCGCGACGTTTCTTTTCAGATAATATGTGAAGCATCTTGCTCCTGTCGGCTCGTGTTGAGCCTGGCACAACGCCGCTCATTTCGGCTGCCATGGTGTTTTCACGCTCAGAGTAGGTGAATACATGCAGGTAAGAAACATCAAGATCATTCAGGAAGTTATACGTATCAACAAAGTCTTCACGGGTTTCACCGGGGAAGCCTACAATAACATCAACACCAATACAACAATCGGGCATCAATTCTTTGATTTTGGCAACACGGTCAACATATAATTCTCTGCGGTAGCGGCGACGCATTAAGCCTAATATTTTATTAGAGCCCGACTGCAGCGGAATATGGAAATGCGGTACAAAACGTTTGGAACCAGCTACAAATTCAATAATTTCATCGGTAAGCAAGTTTGGTTCTATTGATGAAATACGAATGCGATCAATGCCTTCCACTTCATCTAAAGCTTTTACCAAGTCAACAAATTTATCGTGACGAATACCGTCGCGTATACCAAAGTCTCCAAGGTTTACACCAGTAAGTACAATTTCTTTGACACCCGAAGCGGCAATTTCATATGCTTGCTTAACCGCGCTCTCAATGGTATCGCTGCGACTGGCGCCGCGGGCCATGGGTATGGTACAAAAGGTGCAAGAGTAATCGCACCCATCCTGCACTTTCAGGAAAGTACGGGTACGATCACCAAACGAGTAAGATGAAATAAATTGATTGGCTTCTGATACCGGCTGATTAAAAACTTCCGTCTTTTCTTTTTTAGTAAGATCTGTTAAATGATCAACCAACTGAAACTTCTCTGCCGCCCCTAAAACTAAGTCAACGCCCGGTATTTGGGCTATTTCCTGCGGTTTAAGCTGTGCGTAACAACCCACAATAGTTACATGGGCATTAGGAGAAATTTTAAGCGCTTCCTTTACAATCTTCTTGCATTTTTTGTCGGCATTCTCAGTTACCGAACATGTATTGATTACAAAAACATCAGGAGTTTGGGTGAATTCAACTGTTTCAAAACCAGCATTATTAAGTAATCTACCTAACGTTGACGTTTCAGAGTAGTTGAGCTTGCAACCCAGTGTATAAAAAGCGACTTTCTTGTTCATTATCAAGCCGCAAAGATAAATAATTTAATGACTAGTTAGAAGTGAGTGGTTGGGTTGGTTTAAGCCATCGCTATGTTTTGACCATTTTATGGCTTAAGGGTGTAGGCAAATATATCCTTTTGTAATTTACCTTTCTTGTCCTTCTCCTCCAAAATGCAATTCATCTTTGTTGAAGATGTGCGCTCATAGGTTAACTTAACCTCCTTCTTATCATCTTCAAATACAGCTTTTGATTTGGTGAGGACAATGAGTTTATACGTGTGTGGTTTATCTTTGTCTTCCCAGGCTATGCTACCTGGATTAAAGTGCCGCATTTTCATAACAGGATCACCATTTGTTTGTTCTATAACAACAAACTCATAGAAAACCACTTTACCATCCTTTACACAACGGTAACTGCTCACCATATTATTACCCATGGGCGGTCCCCAAAACTCTTCCATATCGCCCCATTGGTGCTTTAATGTCCATGTTCCAGCCATAAAGGATAAATCGTTTATCTTGAAATTTTTCACCTGGGCAAACGCCTGCAAACCAAAGATGAATAATACAACAATTAAAGCCGAAAGCGATTTGTACATAGTTTTATTTGCTAAACGTTACCCCACCCGTTGGCCAATACATCGGCAATATGATAGGTTTTAATAGGCAGATTGTTTTTATCAATATAACCCTGCAAATGGAGCAAGCAAGATGCATCGGTAGATATGATGTAATCGGCATCAACAGCTAGAGCGTTTTCAACCTTTTGTTGCGCCATAGCGGTTGAAACTGCATCGAATTTCACCGCAAAGGTACCACCAAATCCGCAACATGTTTCACCTGCGGGTAAGTCAACCAGTTCGAGGCCGTATACTTTGGATAATAGTTGCCGCGGCTCATCCTTTATCTTACACTCTCGCAGTCCGGCACAGCTATCATGAAATACTGCGCGACCGTCCAGCTCAGCACCAAAAGCATCAATCTGAAGTATATTTATTAAAAAGTCGCTTAGCTCGTAAATGTTGCCTTGTACCGAGCGGCATTTATTGTGGGCCGTGGTATTGGTAAATAAATCATTATAATAGTTGCGCACCATACCTGTACATGAAGCCGATGGCGTTACAATCACGTCATCATCTCCAAATGAATTTAAAAACTTGCTGCCCACTTCTTTGGCATCATCCCAAAAACCGGCATTAAATGCAGGCTGGCCACAGCAGGTTTGCTCGGCATTAAAGTTTACTTCACACCCTGCCTTTTGCAGTACTTTCACAGTATTGAAGGCCGTGTCGGGAAATAACTGGTCAACGAAACACGGTACAAATAACTCAATTTTCATTTCTTACGTACGTTTACACAGTGCCGGCTGTAATGTTTTGTAACGAACGTTTTTGTGTACGCATCAATAAAATTAACAGCAACATACCTGCAATAAAAAACAGGCTCAGCACCAACGTTGAGTTACGCATACTTCCTGTAAACGACTCAACAAAGCCAAATGTAAACAATCCGATTACAATTGCCAGTTTTTCGGTTACATCATAAAAGCTAAAAAAAGATGCTGTATCGGTAATATTTTGCGGCAAAAACTTGGAGTACGTTGACCTGGAAAGCGATTGAATACCTCCCATCACCAAGCCCACCACTACCGCAAGTAAATAAAATTGCATTTCGGTTTGGGTAAAATAGGCGGCAAAGCATATACCAATCCAAATTATCACTACTCCTATAAGTACCTTTACGTTGCCATAAGTTGCCGATAGCCTCGACATTAATGCAGCACCGGCAATAGCCACCAACTGAATTATCAAGATTGTTGCAATTAAGCTTTCTTGAGGCAAATGCAGTTCCTTAGCAGCAAAGCCGGTTGCAACCAGCATAACGGTTTGTACGCCCATAGAGTAGAAAAAGAAAGCTGACAAATACTGCTTTAATACAGGCATTGATTTTATTTTATGCAATACGTTCCCAAGCTCCTTAAAACCTCCGATTAATACATTTTGATTGTGATTACCTGCATTATTAGGCTGTCCTTTTGGTAATTTGTAAAATGGAATTTGTGCAAAGCCCAGCCACCATAAACCAACCAGTAAAAATGAAAGTCGGGCCGGTAAACTTGCATCTGTAATACCAAATAGTTCCGGTTTCAAAACGAACACAAAGCATACTATTTGCAAAACCACGCTACCAATGTAGCCGTAAGTAAATCCTTTTGCACTTACCTTGTCCTGCTGTTCCAAAGATGCTATTTGCGGTAAATATGAATTGTAAAACACGGCACCGCTGCAATAACCTATGGCTGCTAATGCAAACCAGAGCATGCTTATCTCAAGGGTTTCCAGTTTAAAGAAAAATAAGGCACAGCACGATAACCCGCCCATCCAGGTAAAGAGTTGCATGTAACTCTTTTTATTGCCGCGGTAATCGGCTATTGAAGTTAAAATTGGAAGCAGCAAAACAACAACCATATAAGCCGCAGCCAGCACATAATCTTGCAAGGCGGTATTGACAAACTGATACCCTAAAAAGCTTACCTTATCGCCCCGCTCTTTAGTTGTAGTTATAGCCGTGTAATATGCCGGGAAAATGGTAGAGGTTATAACCAGGTTGTAAGCCGAGTTTGCCCAATCGAACATTGCCCACGCGCGTATGGTTTTAGGATTGTTTTTGGTTTCCATTGATTGAGCTAAGTTAAATAAAGAACGCTTGAAAAAAAGCATAAGCACTTAACTAAGCATCTACAAACAAGAAACGCCCGCTAAAATTAGCAGGCGTTTTGTTTGCTTGTATGTAAGAGTAGCTTACTTTGCTACAGCATCAACCACAGCCTTGAAAGCTTCTGGGTGATTCATAGCCAAATCAGCTAATACTTTGCGGTTTAAGCCAATTTCGCTGGCGTTTAACTTACCCATTAATTGTGAGTAAGAAATACCATGCTGACGGGCACCAGCGTTAATACGTTGGATCCATAAAGCGCGGAACTCTCTTTTTTTGGTTTTACGGTCGCGGTAAGCGTACTGTAAACCTTTTTCAACTGTGTTTTTTGCAATGGTGTAAACCTTGCTGCGTGAACCATAATAACCTTTTGCAAGGTTCATGATTTTTTTCCGGCGTCTTCTCGACGCTACTGCGTTAACTGAACGTGGCATTTTTTTGCTTTTTTGGTAGTGAGTGTTCCATTAAAGGAAACTTTACGAACTCGAATACCTGGTTAAAAATTAATGAATTACTTTCCGATACAAAGCATACGTTTAACGTTACCCATGTCGGCTTCAGATACCATGCTGGTCTGACCTAAGGCACGCTTACGTTTTGTTGACATCTTGGTTAAGATGTGGCTTTTGTATGCGTTTTTTCTTGCAATTTTACCGGTTCCAGTAAGCTTAAAGCGCTTTTTGGCACTGGAATTGGTTTTCATTTTTGGCATAACACTTATTTATTTTATTCCTACGCTTCCACAGCGTATTATCTTTAATCAGTATATTACTGATTGTTAACTACTACTTTTTAGCGGCTTTAGGGCCAACAATTAAAAACATACGTTTACCTTCAAGCTTGGGTAACTGCTCAACCTTGCCCACTTCTTCAAGTGCCTGTGCAAACTTAAGCAATAAAATTTCACCCTGCTCTTTGTAAACAATTGCACGGCCTTTAAAGTGTACGTAAGCCCTCACCTTTTCACCTGCTTCAAGGAAACCAATGGCATGCTTCAGCTTAAAGTTAAAGTCATGATCATCAGTATTAGGCCCGAAACGGATCTCCTTAATGATGGTTTGCTTAGCATTACTTTTAATCTCCTTCATCTTCTTCTTTTGCTCGTAGATGAACTTGTTATAGTCAATCACACGGCAAACAGGAGGAACAGCGTTAGGAGATATTTCAACCAGATCCAACTCTTGTTCCTGTGCTATGGCCAACGCATCGCGGGTAGAGAAAATTCCCTGCTCCACGTTATCGCCCACCAAACGCACTTCGGGAGCTTTAATGAAGTTATTAATGTTGTGCTCTGCTTCCTTTTTCTTAAAAGGAGGACGCGGACCTCTGAAATTCGGTTTATTTAATGCCAAGTTATATGGTTATTTCTTTAATTAATTGTTGTTTAAAATCTTCAATACTCATGCTTCCCAAATCGCCGGTGCCATGTTTACGAACTGATAGCGTGCCTTCGGCAGCTTCTTTTTCGCCCACAATCAGCATATATGGGATTTTCTTGACTTCGGCGTCGCGTATTTTGCGACCGATTTTTTCATCTCTAAAGTCAATTAGCCCGCGAATATCGGAATTATTAAGCATTTGTGAAAGTTTTTTTGCATAATCTTCATACTTTTCTGAAATAGGCAAAATAACATACTGCTCGGGCGATAACCATAACGGGAAGTTACCGGCGCAGTGCTCAATTAAAACAGCCACAAATCGCTCCAAAGAACCAAAAGGTGCACGGTGAATCATTACCGGGCGATGCTTTTGATTATCGCTACCAGTATACTCAAGCTCAAAACGCTCGGGCAAGTTATAATCTACCTGAATGGTTCCTAACTGCCATTTACGGCCTAAAGCATCCTTCACCATAAAATCAAGCTTAGGACCGTAGAACGCTGCCTCGCCCAATTCTATCACTGTACGCAGGCCTTTCTCTTCTGCCGCTTCGATAATTGCAGTTTCGGCAAGCTGCCAGTTTTCGTCGGTACCTATGTACTTGGCTTTGTTTTCCGGGTCGCGTAGGGAAACCTGTGCAACGTAATCCTGGAAGCCAAGAGCGTTGAATACATAAAGAACCAGGTCAATTACCTTTTTAAATTCTTCTTTAACCTGGTCGGGGCGGCAAAACAAGTGGGCATCATCCTGAGTAAAGCCACGCACACGGGTTAAACCGTGAAGCTCTCCACTTTGCTCGTAACGGTATACTGTTCCAAATTCGGCGAAACGTACAGGCAAATCTTTGTAAGAACGTGGTTTGGTTTTATAGATTTCGCAATGGTGCGGGCAGTTCATCGGCTTCAGGAAAAACTCCTCTCCCTCCTGCGGAGTTTGTATAGGCTGGAAGCTATCTTTACCATATTTTTCGTAATGGCCAGAAGTTACATATAGGTTTTTATGACCAATGTGCGGCGTAATTACCTGCTCGTAACCAGCTGCAACCTGTGCACGCTGTAAAAAGTTAACCAAACGCTCACGCAAAGCGGTGCCTTTCGGCAACCACAATGGTAAACCCATGCCTACCTTTTCAGAAAAGGCAAACAGCTCAAGCTCTTTACCTAACTTACGGTGATCACGCTTTTTTGCCTCCTCCAGCATGTTCAAATACTCGGCAAGTTCGCCGGCCTTTGGAAAAGTTACGGCGTAAATACGGGTTAACTGTTTGCGGCTTTCATCACCGCGCCAGTATGCACCCGCTACATTCATCAACTTTACTGCCTTGATAAAACCGGTGTTGGGAATATGCGGACCACGGCATAAATCGGTAAAATTACCTTGTGAGTAAAAGGTTATTGAACCATCAGGAAGATCTTTAATAAGATCAAGTTTGTATTCATCGCCTTTATCAGTAAAGTAGGCAACAGCTTCATCTTTACTTACCGGCTTGCGTATATACTCGGCTTTGGTTTTGGCAAGCTCGAGCATTTTATCTTCAATTTTCTTGAAATCTTCCTGAGCAAAGGTACGGTCGCCAAAGTCAACGTCGTAATAAAAACCGGTTTCGATAGCCGGACCAATGCCAAATTTGGTACCCGGATACAAGGCTTCTAAAGCCTCTGCCATTAAGTGAGCTGACGAATGCCAAAAGGTAGCTTTACCTTCATCATTTGTCCAGGTTAATAATTTAACACTGGCATCTTGCTCAATTGGGCGACTTGCATCCCACACTGCGCCATCTACTTCGGCGGCTAAAACGTTACGGGCTAAACCTTCAGAAATTGACTGTGCAATTTGCATAGAAGTGATTCCTTTATCGTACTGACGAACGGAACCATCAGGAAGTGTAATGTTAATCATCTACAACTATGATTTATTGTTCTTTTAAAAAATATTACTGTTTAATCACCTACGGAAGTGATTGTTAATTGGGTGCCAAAGTTAGAATATTTATTAGGATTGCATTGATTATTCGGCCATGATTTTAAGGCGCCTTCACGACATTCATAGCAGTAATTCAAACAATCATCTAACGCGGAAAGCTATGACTTAAAATCTTTTGATGCCATTCGTTATTCATTCCAGCGGTAGCTATCATGCTCCAAACCAATCAAATCAATTACCCGGTTTACCACTGTTAAGGCTACTTCTTCAATGGTTTGTGGTTTACTGTAGAATGATGGCACTGCCGGACAAATAATACCACCCGCCTCGGTTACAGTTGCCATGTTGCGGATATGGATGAGATTTAAAGGCGTATCGCGGGCAACAAGGATAAGCTTTCTGCGCTCTTTTAAAATTACATCGGCAGCACGGGTTACTAAATCGTCAGATACACCGGATGCTATACGACCAAGTGTACCCATAGAGCATGGAATAACCACCATGGTATCATAACGTGCCGAGCCCGATGCAAAGGGGGCCATAAAATCATGCTTATCGTAAAACTTGAAAGGTAAGTTCTGGTAGTCGGTATTATCAAGCTCGGTTTCCCAAACCTGTTTGGCATTAGTTGACATAATGATGCCTACGTCTGCTACCTGGGTAGCCAGCTCCTGAAGCTTTTGCAGTAATAATTTAGCGTAAATAGCACCGCTTGCGCCGGTAATAGCAACTACAATTTTCCTTTTCATCACAAAACTAAACAGGGCAAAGGTAGAAAAGTTGAAAGCATAAAAAAGGGTCGAATATTACTACTCGACCCTACATCTACCTATGAAAAACATGCCCTATGAGAGGGCATTACAAATATAGAAACTATAATCTGTATATTAAAATTTAATTAAATTTATTTCAACAAATTCTTTTCGATCAAAGTTTGAATGATGCCATCGGCCATACCAACGGTTGGAACGTATATAGATTTAATGTTTGCCCACTTCATTACTGTAGTATAAATTTCGCAAGCCGGTATAATAACATCTGCACGGTCTTGGTTGAGCTTCAGCACGTTAATGCGATCTTTCAACGAATAAGACGAAAGGTAGCTATATAACGATTTAAGCTTTGTGTAGCTTAATGCCTCACCATCCTTCTCATCGCTTAGCTTAAACAATTTGTTAATATTACCCCCGGTACCTACGCCGTATATTAACTTATATGCTTTAGTATGTTTGCGTACAAAGTCCTGCATCTCGCGCCAGGTTTCTTCTTTATCCTGGTTATCTAATATACGGATAGTACCAATGTTAAATGATTGAGAGGCAACCAATTCCCCATTGGCAAACAATGAAAGCTCAGTACTACCGCCGCCAACATCAATATACAAATATGTTTTACTTTCATCCAGATCAACACCCTTGTGGCTGGCGTAAATTATGCCTGCCTCTTTATCACCATGGATTATTTCAAGGTCGAGGTTAGCTTCCTGCTTAATACGCTTTATTAGCTCGGGGCCGTTTTTAGCTTCGCGCATGGCCGATGTTGCACAGGCCATATAATCACTTACCTTGTAAACGTCCATCAGGTTTTTAAATGCCGACATGGTTTTAACCAAATCTTCGGCCTTACGGTCTGATATATTTTTATCCAAAAAGGCATCGTCACCTAAACGCAGGGGTACGCGTACAAGCGTGTTTTTTTTGAATGTAATTTTTCCGTCGTTCTGTATAATGTCGGCTATAAGCAGGCGTACTGCGTTTGAGCCGGTATCAATTGCGGCGTATCTCAAGTTGTTAAAGTATTAAGTTGTTTCAAATATTCATAGATCTCCACCTGTGCACGGTGATGAGTGTCGGTACGGGTGCGATGGTATCTGTTGGTATTACTCTTGTTAATCTCGCGCGACTTGGTATTGTCGCGCAGTTGGATTTCAAGTATATCCTTAATTTCCTGTTTTATATCTTCATCGTAAATAGGAAACCCTACTTCCACCCTATTGTCAATATTGCGGGTCATAAAATCGGCCGAGGTCAAATAAATCAGCTCTTTACCCCCGTTTGCAAATACATGCACCCGGGCATGTTCAAGGTATTTATCTACAATGCTGTAAACTTTAATATTTTTACTGTACCCCTCTACCCCCGGAATGAGGCAGCACATGCCACGTATCAGCATTCTAATTTTCACACCTGCGTTACTGGCTTCGTATAGCTTGGCAATTATTTGTTCATCAGCCAAACTATTCATCTTTAAAATCATGTACGCCTCTTTACCTGCCTTAGCGTTATTAATCTCGGTATCAATAAACTTGTAAAGAGCCGGCCGTGAGTCAACCGGCGATACTACCAGGTGCTTAATATCTTTCGCCAGTTGACCCTTGTTAATAGCCCTGAATACGCTAAGCATATCCAGCGTTAGCTTTTTATTGGCGGTTAGCAGTGTATGGTCAGCATAAATATTAGCTGTTTTCTCATTAAAGTTGCCGGTTGAAAGGCAACCGTAGTAAGCGGGCTTACCTTTCTCCATACGTACAACCAAGCATATTTTTGCATGCACCTTGTAACCCGGAACGCCATGTATAACCTTGATGCCTTCATCTTCAAGGCGACGGGTCCACTGAATGTTGTTTTGCTCGTCAAAACGTGCCCGCAGTTCAATTAAGCAGTTTACTTTTTTACCGTTTTGGGCAGCGTTAATAAGCGCGTGCATAATACGCGAATCCTCGGCAAGGCGGTATACCGAAATATTTATTTCAACTACTTTAGGATCAATAGCCGCTTCACGCAGGAAATGAATTACATAATCATATGACTGATAAGGTGTGCTGATGAGATAATCTTTAACGGCTACCAAACTCATCAGGCTCTTCCCAAACGACAGCCCATCAACCGACAAAGGGCGGTTACGCTTATACTCTAATTCGGGGCCACCTACATTAGGGAAAGCAATAAAATCTTTAAAATTTTGATAGCGGTTACCCGGTATCATATTTTCGGTATTTAAGCCCAATTTACGTTTAAGCTGGGCAAGCATATCATCAGGCATTTCGGCATCGTACAGCAAACGCATTGGCCGCCCCTTCTTACGTTTTTGCAGGCTTTTTGAAAGGGCATCAATAAACTTTTCGCTTACCTCTTTATCAAGATCAAGCTCAGCATCGCGTGTAAGCTGTATAGAATAAGCCTCCATGCTATCATATTCAAAAATGAAGAATATGTCTTCGAGGCTGTATCTGATAATATCATCAACCAGTATGATAAATTTTAATTGATTGGTTTCGGGGAGTATAAGAAAGCGGGATAAGTTGCTAGGCAGCTCAATAAGTGCCAGTCTTGTTTTTTTACCCTTGGTAAGTTTCACGAGAAAATAAATGGCCCTATCATGCAGCATAGGCAGTTGCCTGTCGTCTTCAAGCATAATGGGCACCAGGGTTGACAAAAGCTTTTCGCGGAAGTATTTTTTTACGAACGCCCCGCGAGACACGTTCAACTGCTTCTCGTTAAGAATAAATATCTTTTCTTCGGCAAGCTGTTTTATGATAATATTCTCGTAAAGGTTATGGAACTTTTTTTCCTGCTTTATTACAATGCTTTTGATTTGGTTAAGCACCTTTTTAGGATTATAACCCAACAATGCCTTCGATTTTTCGTTGAGATTGGTAAGCCTTGACAGAGTGGCTACCCTCACACGGTAAAACTCATCCAGGTTTGACGAGAAAATAGCAAGGAACTTTATACGGTCAATGAGCGGAACCGTTATATCGGCCGCTTCCTGTAAAACTCGGTCGTTAAAGTACAACCAGCTTATTTCTCGGTTAATTAAAGGAATTGTTCTATCAGCCATAAAAAAACACCACAGGGGTTCTGCGTGTGCGTACGCAAAACTGCCTATTTAAATGTTAACATAATATTAACTTCAATATATTTTGAAGCTGTTTTGTTTATAGATACTGTTAAAATTAACTTTGCGATTCACATATTAAACACACTGCCTTATGCCATCATTTGATATTGTAAGTAAAATAGATGCTCAAACGCTTGATAACGCCATAAATAACGCTAAAAAAGAAATTTTAAACCGTTATGACTTTAACGACTCAAAAAGCACTGTTGACCATGATAAAAAAACAAACCAGCTAACCGTAGTTACTGAAAATGATATGCGCCTGAAAGCTATTCAGGATGCTATTATAAGCCGTATGGTAAAACAAGGTTTAGACCCTAAGGCCCTTGACTTTGGAAAAGAAGAATATGCCTCAGGCAACATGATCAGAAAAGAGATCAGCATTAAAGAAGGCGTTGATAAAGAGGTTGCTAAAAAAATTGTTAAAAAAATTAAAGACAGCGGCTTAAAGGTTCAGGCTTCTATTATGGACGACCAGGTACGCGTTCAAGGTAAAAAAATTGACGACCTGCAGGCCGTAATAAGCGTATGCCGCGGCGAAGATTTTGGTCAGCCTTTACAATACATAAATATGAGAGCTTAGAAAATATTCAAGCCGGAATTTTAAAAATTTTATAAATGCCAGGTTTACTTATCTACTGTTATAAACTCTTACAATCCGATTAATTCTTAAAATTCCGGCTCGAAATATAAAAAAAGCCGCCCTGTAAACAGAGGCGGCTTTAATCTAAACTAAACCAACACTTAACTTATGAAAACATTCTTTGCTTGATTACTTCACTGCAATTTCGCGTGCTTGTAACTTAGCTTCTTCTTTTTTAGCTATTGTTAACTTCAATATACCGTTGGTATATGCTGCCTCAATGTTGTTTTGGTCAACAGTTTCAGGCAGGGTAAATGAACGGTTGAATGAGTTATAGCTAAATTCCTTTTTGCTGTATTTTTTACTTTCTGTAGCTTCTTCCTGTTTTACCTCGGCAGCTACCGTCAAAACGTTTTTCTCAACGTTTATTTTAAAATCTTCTTTTTGCAAACCAGGTACCGCAAATTCAATATCAAACGCAGCTTCTGATTCGGTAATGTTTACTGCCGGTATTTTCGCTATGTTAGCCGTGTTCAAAAACTGATCATTGAAAATTGAATCAAACACATCAATAAAACGAGGTGCAACTGCTGGTTTTCTGTGTCCGTTGTTAAATTTCACTAAAGTCATTTTTATATCCTCCAAAAGTTTCTTTTTATTAATTTCGTAGGTACCTATACAAGCGGTATACCAACGCTTAAAAACATTTAAAAAGGAAATATTTCGTGACTTTTTGTCGCTTTAAAATATTTTCACAAGACAAGTTGACACAAAATGACTGAAAATTTAGCAAACTATAAATTTAAAGCTCCTATACCTATCCGCTTTTCGGATATTGATGCTTATGGAAACGTAAGTAATACCATTTACTTAACCTTCTTTGAAATTGCCCGCCTGAGTTATTGGAAGGAAATTGCTCAATGGGACTTTAATAGTTGCGGCGTAATATTGGGACGGTCTGAGGTAAATTATCTCAAACCCATTAAGGTTGATGATCAGATAGCTTGCTACCTGCGCACATCGCGCATAGGAAACAGCAGCTTTGATGTAATGTATGTTTTGGTAAAAATCAATGCTGATGGTGAAGAGGAAATCTGCACTACAGGAAAGTCAGTATGCATCAGTTACGACTACGCTAATTTGAAATCGGTGCCAATTCCTGCAAATGAGCGTCAGCGTATGATTGACTATGACGAGCCTGGACTGATTACCAATACAAATTAATTATTGTTAACGTATACCGTAACGCCCGATGCTGCTACCTGCCCTTTTAAAGGCGGGTTAAGTTTCTTTAGCTCCACCTGCAGGTTAGTAATATAAGGGAATTGCTCCATAATGGTATTGGCCATACCTTGTGCAACGGTTTCGAGCAGTTTTTGCGGGTGCTTCATGTATTCATGAGCAATTTGGCATAATTGCTCGTAATTAAGCGTTTTCTCTAAATCGTCATTTATATCAGGATGTTGAGGGTTGAAGGTGGCTTCAATGGTAACTACAAAACGGTTACCTAAAATTTGCTCTTCACTGTAGTAGCCATGCCGTGCAAAAAACTCAGCGCCGTATAATCCAACCTTTATCATAATGCAAATGGTGTTTGAGGTAGCCTTTAAGTAAGTGAAAAATTCTACTACTTTAAAAAATCCCGGTACCAATAACCCGAATTTTTAATAATACGTTCCTGCGTATCAAAGTTAATGTGCACAAGTCCAAACCTCGGGCGGTAACCTTCCGCCCACTCAAAGTTATCAGTAAGCGTCCACACAAAATAACCATTTACCGGATACCCTTCCTGCTTAGCCTTTAGTACCTGCTGTAAGTTATCATGCAAATATTGTATGCGTAAAACATCTTCAATGGTATCACCGGTAACGGTGTCTTTAAAAGCCGAACCATTCTCGGTAATGATAATATTATTTACCTTCTGATAGGCACTAAACTTCTTTACCATTTCATAAATAGCCTGGGGGTAAATCTCCCAGCCCATTTCAGTCAAAGGCACGTTACGGGTTTTAGCCTCAACCAACTTGGCTTGTATATAAGGCGTAAACATGGAGTATTTAACAACCTCGCGCGTATAGTTTTGGATGCCTATAAAGTCAAAATCAAATGATAGCTTTTGCTCATCACCGTCTTTTATATATTTTTCTATACGCTGCAGCACGGGCAAATCAGCTATAGGATAACCCATGCCCAGCAACGGCTCAATATAAAGCCGGTTTATAAGTACATCAGCCCGGCTTGCGGCAGCTACGTCACGCGGCTTAGTAGTTAGCGGTTCAATATGTGAGCAGGAAAATGTGTTGCCAATTATAGCTTGAGGAAGTAATGTTCTTAACGTGTTGGCACCTGAAGCAATGCTCATGGTAACATGGTGTACGGCAGGTAAAAAGTTTTTTAATCCGGTGCGCCCAGGCGCATGCAAACCCAAAAAATAACCTGCGCCTGTAAAAACGGCCGGCTCATTCATCACCATCCAGTGTTTAACACGGTTGCCAAATGCCTTGGCACAAACGCTTACAAAGTTTGTGAACCATTCTATGCTTTCGCGGTTGGTCCAGCCACCTTTAAGCTCAAGGCAAAGCGGCAAATCCCAATGATATACGGTAAGCCATGGCTCAATACCTTGTTCAATGCAATAATCAATTACCTTGTTGTAATAATCAATACCCGCCTGGTTCACCTTGCCGGTACCATCAGGCAAAATGCGTGTCCAGGCAATAGAAAAACGAAAATTAGGAATATTGAGCTGCTTTATAACGTCAATGTCCTGCTTGTACCGATGGTAAAAATCACAAGCTGTTTGAGCATTTTGATTACCATGCACCTTGCCTTTCCTGCCGGTAAATTCATCCCAAATGGAAGCAGACTTACCATCGGCAAGGCAAGCTCCCTCGGTTTGGAAAGCAGCCGTAGAAACGCCCCAGCTAAAGCCAGGGCCAAACGAGTGTTTAGTAAACAACTGTGCAGTAGTATGAGTATCCATTTAACAAACCCCAACCATTGCAGGGGCAAAATTGTTCGAACTAAATGGATAACGCAAATATTTGCAAATAACCATTAATGAATAAAAGACGATTTTAAGCTGCGTAATATTAAAAGGTCTTGCAGATTAATTAGCACGTCTTTAATGAATTGTAATGCTTTCATGTGTCCCGGTGATTTGTTGATACCAAGATAAGAAGGCAAATATTAACGGCACATTAAGTTTTGATGACCTTATACTACCTCAACCTGTTCAGGTTGTGAATATACGCTTTGTACCCTATCGCGTAGGTTATAGCCCGAAGCCATTACTTCACCGTAAGCTCCCGCTGTACGCATTGCTATCAAATCTCCACGATGCGATTCGGGCAAAGCAACATCTGTACGGAAACAATCAGTACTTTCGCATATAGGCCCAACTACATCATAATTAATTGTATTATAGGCTGTGTGTTGCTTGCTAATATTTTCAATGTGATGGTAGGCCTGATACAGCATTGGGCGTATAAGCTCGGTCATACCCGCATCCAAAATCAAAAAGTTCTTCTTTTGCCCGTTTTTAACATATAACACCTTGGATATTAATGAAGCGCTTTGAGCAACCAATGCACGCCCCAATTCAAAGTGAACCTCCTGCCCTTCTTTTACCTTAAGGTGTTCGCTAAAGACTTTAAAGTAGCTCTCAAAGTCGCAAATTGAATTGGTATCTGGATTATAATAATCAACACCTAAACCGCCACCAACATTCAATACTTTGATAGCTAATCCCTGGTTGTCAAACCAATCATGCAACTCGTTAACGCGTGTACACAGGTTTTTAAACACTTCAAGATTGGTAATTTGCGACCCAACATGAAAATGCACGCCAATAAACTCCAGGTTAGCGCAATTTTTAAGCGTGAATAGTACATCGTCCAGCTGCCAGGTATTTATGCCAAACTTGTTTTCTTCCAAACCTGTAGTAATATAATGATGAGTATGCGCATCAACATTAGGGTTAATTCGAATAGCCACGCGTGCAGTTTTTGCTTTAGCTGCAGCTAGATCATTAATAACCACCAATTCCTGAACAGATTCGACGTTGAAGCAAAATATATCGGCATCCAATGCAGCATTTATTTCACGGTCAGATTTTCCTACACCGGCAAATACTACTTTGTTATTACTAAAGCCATGTTCAATGGCAGCTTTGACTTCATTACCGCTCACACAATCGGCGCCAATACCTGCAGCCTGCATGGTTTGTAATACTTTAGGGTTAAAGTTTGCCTTAAGCGCATAATGCACATGGTAGTTGTACTGCGCCGCTGCCTGGGTACAAGCCGTTACAGTTTGTTGCAACAGGTTAAGGTCGTAATAGTAAAAAGGAGTTTCCAGCTGATTAAACTGGTTTATATGCTGTGCTGAGAACATGCTGTTTAAATTACCTTGATTAAGAGCGCTAAAAGTAATATTTAAGATAATAAAAACGGACAAATGACTACAAATAAATTCATACTATTGCCGGTACAACCTACATTTTGATATGAAAACCCATTTCATCAACCTGTTTAATTACGATTTGCATAGCAACTTGCAAATGCTCGATCTTTTATTTCAAAGCAATGAACCCGACAAAGCTGTAAAACTTACTGCGCATATTCTAGGCGCACAACAAGTATGGCTATCAAGGTGCCGTAAAGACGATGCCGCCGGTTTAACAGTTTGGCCCGATTGGCAGGCGGTGCAGTTGAAGTACATTATGGAAGAAAACCATACACAATGGATTAACTATATTGAAAACTTAAGTACCGAAGACTTTGAAAAACCTATCACTTATACAACAACCAAGGGTGTGCAATACACAAACAAACTTATTGATATCCTAACGCATGTAATTAATCATGGCACTCATCACCGTGCGCAAGTTGGGCAGGAACTTAAAAAAGCCGGTATAAAGGAGCTTCCATCAACCGATTACATATTTTATACCCGGTAATAAAAGCAAAATTGGTTTGCAAGGCTACCGCATAAGCCTTAGTTTTGCGGCAATGTTAAAACGCTTTGTAGCCTTACTGCTCATCTGCCTAACGGTAACAGCCAATTTTTCGCGGCTGTTTATTTACGCAGGTTACGAAGCTAACCAAAAATACATTGCCGAAAAGCTTTGCGAAAACCGCGATAAGCCCTGGATGCATTGTAACGGCCGCTGTTTTTTAATGAAAAAGATTAAACAGGCCGAGGAAAAAGAACGCAGTGCCGAACGCCAGATTCAAAAAAGCTTGTTTCAGGATGCCTGCGTTACGGTTAGCTTTGAGTTTGAGTTTCATGCCCAATTGCTGCAATCGTTCCCTATGCGTTACCAGGCCATGGTTCCGCAGCAAGTAAGCCAATCCCTTCTTCGCCCTCCACGGCAAGCATAGTATTCTTTCTTTTTACGGTTATTGGTTGATTCCTCAATCATTAATGTCATCTCAGTAGAAGTTTTGTGACTGACAGTGCGGGGAAATTTACAAGCCTTCATTAGCGTCATTTTTATTCGCTCTCAAGCAGGGAATATTGCTTGCTTGTATTTGCGTGCAATGTCAAAATTTTGGTTGCCAGAGATACAACCTCGAGGTATTTGATGGACTCACGTCCAACATAGCCCTTTGGAATAGCCGTGCTACAAAAATCAATCTTTTAATTACCTGGCAGCAATGCCTTAAGCATTTACTATGCGTAAAATTTTATTGTTATTACTTTTCACAATACATCTGGGCGTTTATGCCCAAAACAGCCTTACAGGTACGGTAACAGATGCTGTTACGCACGAGCCATTAGCAGGCGTTAGCATCACAACCTCAAGTGAGCCAACCGTTGCCACCACAACTGATCGCAACGGCCATTACAGCATCAACGCCTCAGGCCAATTGCGTTTTTTTATTATGGGATACACTGCCACTGTTAGCCAACCGGCTACCCGTCAAACAACGCTAAATGTTAGCTTATCTCCATCGGCTGTTGATTTGCAGCCTGTTATAGTTTCGGCCAGTCGTGAAGGACAGTCGCGTTCGAGTGCGCCTGTCGCCATAAGTAAAATTAATTCCGTTGTAATGCAGGAAACTAAAGCAACGGCATTATACCAGTTACTTAACAAGGTGGCTGGTGTTTATATGGTAAATTTGGGTAACGAGCAGCATACCATGGCCATACGGCAGCCTATAACCTACAATGCACTTTACTTGTATATGGAGGATGGCCTTCCCATTCGGCCCACCGGCATATTTAATCACAATTCACTTTACGAAATTAATATGAACAGCGTAAAAGATATTGAGGTTATCAAAGGCCCTGCCTCATCATTATATGGCAGTAATTCGGTTGGTGGCGCTGTTAATTTCATTACGCCTAATCCGCCGGGCGGTTATGCAGCTCGTGTTCAATTGCAGGGTGACAACTATCATTATCGCCGCGTTGATGCCGATGGTGGGTTTACATCCGGCAAATTTGGCTTATATGCCGGAGGTTATATTGCACACCAAAAAAATGGATGGCAAGATTATACCGATTTTGATAAGTACTCGGGTACGTTGAAAGCTACTTATAATTTTAATGTGTCCACCCGTTTAACTGCATCAGCCACATACAATTTCCTAAATACGCAAACGCCCGGATCATTGGATAGCGCACGTTTTTATAATCGCAGCTACAGCAGCAATCAGCGTTTTACTTATCGCAAGGTTAAGGCATTCAGGTCGAGCGTTAAATTGGAACATGCCTGGAGCCAAGCCAGCAATACGTTCGTTACCCTATATTATCGCAACAACTCCACAGCACAACTGCCCAGCTATTTTATATCAGATGTTCGCAACGCGCAAGGACAGTATGTAAGCTCAAACGGACAGGTGAACGATCAGTCTTTTAACAGCTACGGGGTACTTGCACAGCACAGGGTTGATTTTGCTTTTTTGCATTCGAGATTGATAGCCGGCGTGTATTTAGATAACAGTCCTAGCTCGTTCTACGCACAATCATTAAACATTCAAAAAGATGTTAACCGCAATTACTACACCGGCTTCATTAACACAGGTGTTTTTATTGACGATTACCGCATCAAACTTTTCAACACGGCAGCATATGCACAATATGAGCTAAAGCCAATTGAGCAGTTGCGCATTGTAGCAGGTTTGCGGTATGACAGGGTCAACTACAACTTTCGTAACCGACTACCATCAACAAACACCAAATACAAACAGCAGCAAAGTAACAATTTTGACGTTTTAGCACCTAAACTAGGTTTAACCTATAACCTGGGTAATAACAAAGGACTGTATGCAAACTACAGTATTGGCTTTCAACCTCCCGAAACCGGAGATTTATTCAACTCGCGGCAGCAAACCCCATTAAAGCAGGCCACATTTAACAACTATGAGGTTGGTGGCTGGTTCGCTGTTTTGGATAAAAGGCTTTATACTGAAATGAGCCTTTATCAGCTTGATGGAAGAAACGAAATTATCAGTCAGTTGCTACCCGATAATACTACACAAAACCAAAATGCTGGGGCAACCCGTCATCGCGGCATTGAGTATACTGTAACTTACGCGCCGGTACAACAACTCACTTTTCGCTTCAGCGGAACAAATGCGTGGCATACATACAAAGATTATAGTGAAGTACGCACATCTGGTGGACAAACAACTACCCTTATTTATGATGGCAACCGCATGGCCAACGCACCAACCTGGATTGCCAATGCTGAGCTGACATACAGGCCACAGTTTGCAAAAGGATTTCGTATTGCGCCCGAATGGCAACATATAAATTCATACTATACTAATCCTGCCAATACCAAAACCTATGGCGGTTATAACCTTGTAAATATGAGGTTAGGTTATGATTTTAAAGGACCTTTTTTAAAGGGTGCAGGTATGTGGTTCAATGTACTTAACATAACTGATAAACTTTATGCAACATCGGTAACCAGCAACCAATATGGCGACACCTACTATGCCGCGCCACCACGCACTTATACACTTGGTATAAGTTACTCACTATCAAAACCTTAAGCCATGCAAAACCAATCATTAGTAGCAAAAAAACAGTTTTACAAATGGCACCGCATATTAGGTTTAATTAGCTTGATACCGGTTATTTTTTGGAGCATAAGCGGGCTTTCACACCCATTCATGTCTAACTGGTTCAGGCCGTTTATTCCGCAGGAGTTATTTAAGCCAAGGACTCAACAGCAGATGGCCCCGGTACTTTCATTACAGCAGGTAATGGACCAAAACAAAATTTTAACTATCCGCAATTTTAGTTTAGTTAATTTCAATAAACAAACTTACTATCAGGCATTAATGCCTGATAGTAGTTACCGTTACTATTCAGCAATTGACGGCGTATTACTACCGAACGGCGATAAGCAATATGCTGTCTACTTGGCCCGCTATTTTACGCAGGATTCAGTATCATCAATCAAAAGCATCAACTTACAAACAACTTTTGATGCTACTTACCAACCCATAAACCGTTTGCTGCCTGTTTGGAAAATAGCTTTTAACCGCGCAGATGGAATGGACGTTTATGTAGAAACGAATCAAAGTCGGTTAGGCACTTTCAACAACAATACGCGTAAAACTTTATTATGGATTTTCAGGCAGTTTCACAGCTGGCAGTTTTTAGCTGATGCTTTTGGCGAAACCTTCAGGCAGGTTACATTGCTAATTGTGGTTGCAATAATGACACTGTCGCTCTTTTCGGGCATCATTGTTTATGGTTTGTTTTGGAAACGTTTTAAGCAGATACAGGAAAAACAAAAAATTGAGGGCAAAAAAGAAAAACGTTTTGTTCACCGGTATCACCGCCAATTAGGACTAGTGGTGTCATTTGTGATGTTAACCTTTACAATAAGCGGCGGCTTCCATCTGTGGGTGAAACTAACAGGTAGGACGGATACCAAACAACCGTTTGAGCAGTTGATTAACCGCACCGATCTTCAGGTAAGCAATCTTAACTTTCCTATTGCCGATAGTCTTATTAAACGCACCTCTTTAATAAAATACAAAGACATCACGTTTTACCAGGTAACTGATACAAAAAAATTGGTGAAATATTTTGACACGCAATCCGTCACCGAAATTCTAGACGGTGATAGGAAATTTGCGCTTTATTTAAGCAACTACTATCGTGGAAGTGATACAGAACACAACACGACTTATAAAGCTAGCACAGAGTTAATTAAACAATTTACACCCGAGTATGGCTTTATCAACAAGCGATTGCCTGTTATAAAAATCAGCTATCCTCAACATGAGGATTGGTACATAGAAACCTCATCGGCTAAGCTGGCAAGTAAGGTTGCAGGCATTGATCGCCTGGAAGCTTTATCATTTATATTTTTGCACAAGTATTTTGGCATGACATGGGCAGGTAAGAATGTACGTGATATAGTTAGTATGCTGGCGGCAGCGGGTGTATTAGTTGTATCTTTGTTCGGTTTTGCAGCCTTTATTAAAAACAAATAACATGAAAAAAACAATGATCATTTGCATTATGGCTGCATTTGCCGCATGCAAACAACCTGCACAAAAACAAGAGAAGACACCAATTGAAAATACTGCAGATAAAACGGTTTACACCTGCCCTATGCATCCCAAAGTAGCTGAACTAAGGCCCGGCACTTGCCCTAAATGCGGCATGGACCTGGTTGCAAAGGAAGACTGATTAAATAACAAGCAATGAAACAACAATATTTGATTATAACACTCGCTGGTTCATTATTAGCCTCATGCAGTGACCATAAAGCGCAGGAAAAGGATGCTATGAACGAGGTAATAAAAGTTCATGATGTTGCCATGGAAAAAAGCGAACAGGTGGTTAAAAACAATATATTGCTCGATAGCCTTATTAAAACCAAGGCCGTTGATAGTGCAACAGCATCTTCCGTAACCCGAAACCTTAGCGCAGCCGATAAGGCAATGGAAGACTGGATGCACCAGTTTGAGGTGGAGCATGAAGGAAAATCGCACGATGAGGTTATGCAGTACATGGCCGACCAAAAAACACAGATTGAAAAGGTGAACAAGCAATTAGATGCTGCAATTAATCAGTCAAACCAATACTTATCAACTCAAAAGAAATGAAAGCTTTGATTTTAAGTGCATGTTGCCTACTTGGCTTAGCGGCATGCAATACCTCCAACAAAAGCGATACCTTGCTACCCATATACGGAAACCGCGAAGCGGTTACTAAAACCGTAAACGGCAAAACAGTTGCTGATACCATTTATCATACCATCCCTGATTTTGAAACCGTTAATCAATATGGTAAAAAAGTTACCCGGAAATCATTAGACGGTAGTATTTACGTGGCCGATTTCTTCTTTACAAGCTGCCCTTCAATATGTCCTATTATGCACCGTAATATGCTTAAGGTATATGATGAATTTAAAAAATCAGGCAATGTTAAAATTGTTTCCTATAGTATTGATCCGCGGCATGATAGCGTAGCTGTTTTGAAAAACTATGCTGATAAAATGGGAATTACCGGAAATAACTGGTGGTTTTTACAAGGTGACAAGCAAGCCATTTACAAACTGGCCGAAAGTTACCTTGTAGCAGTGATGGAAGACAACAAAGCTCCTGGCGGTTATGTACATCAAGGTTACTTTGTTTTGATTGACAAGCAAAAGCGTATACGCGGTAGTTACGATGGTACCAACCCCGAGCAGGTAGCAAAACTTATTGAAGACATGAAGCTGCTGCAAACTGAACCTCAAAGCATGATAGCACAATGAAGTTCACAATAATTGCCATTTTCTTTATTGCGGTTATAACAGTTGTTTACTCATGCCAAAGCGATGAAAAGCTGGAGTATATGCGATACTACACTACCGGGCAGGAACTTTACAAAACCCGGTGCCAAAATTGCCATGGAGCGCAGGGCGAAGGTCTGGCAGCGCTTATACCACCGCTAACGGATTCGGTTTATTTAAAGACCAACAGCAATAAACTGGCTTGCTATATCAAAAATGGCTTAAAGTTACCTATACTGGTAAACGGAAAGCCGTTTAATGGCGAAATGCCTCCTTCGGGCCTTGCACCGGTAGAAATAGCACAGGTACTTACCTATGTGCAAAATAACTTCGGTAATCACTCAGGACTGCATAGTGTTGAGCAAGTGAATAAAGAATTAGAGGCCTGTAATTAAGCGAAATATTTACCCGATTGTCATTCCGGCCATAAAAAGCTTAGCAGCTAAATTTAACCCGACTGTTAACCATTGTATGTTCGGGATGGCAATCTTTTAAATGAAATAAAAAAGACTAATCTAACTCGGTTACACCGCCAGATATTACAAACTTCATTACATCGGCGGCACTTTTATCAATATGTTTTACCTTGCTGGCTGGAACTATAACTACCTGACCGGCAAATGAGTAAGAATACGGAAAGTATACAGCAACTTCACCTGGCAAACCAATTGCGCCCATGTCTTTACGGGTTAAAAAGCCAATCTTTTTGACACCCGAAGTGCCAACTTCAACCAGTACAGGTTCGTTGAATTTTTTCTCCTCACCAACAAAGGCCTCCGTAAAATCTTTGATAGATGAGTAGAGGAATTTAAAAAGCGGTATGTGATTTAGCCAGCGGGCAAACCAATGCTTTATAGGGTCGGTTATAACGTTAGTAACCAGCACTCCGGCTACCATAATGAGGGTTAATACAGTCAAAATGCCTAAACCGGGCACGTAAATGCCTTTACCAGTTTTCGGGTTAACCCATAAAACATCGCTCAGGTTAAGTGCGCTATCTAATTTAGCAACCGCCCAAATAATCAAAAAAATAGCAACGCCCAAGGGCACCACTACCAGCATCCCTTTTATAAAGTAATTAAATAAAGCGCGTGCAAACCTGTTCATAAGAAAGTGCAATTTTACTCATAAAAATACACTCTTTTAACCCGCTGCGATATATTGGTTAAAATTTCATAAGGAATTGTTCCAATCTGCCGGGCCAGGTCTTCAATGGTTTGCTGCTCATTAAATACGTACACTTCATCGCCTTCGGCCACGTCTACATCGCTTACGTCAATCATGCACATATCCATTGCAATATTACCTACCGTTGGCACCAGCACGCCTTTTACCAGCATCTTGCCTACCCCGTTACCAAACGCCCGTAAATATCCATCAGCGTAGCCAATTCTTACTGTTGCAATACGTCCGTCACTTTGCAAACTGCCATTACGGTTGTAACCAACTGTTTCTCCGGCTTTGATGCTCCGTATTTGTGATATACTTGTTTTTAGCTTTGCTATAGGCTGTAAGCCTTTTAAATGAGGCGGAACGGCACCGTCAATACCATACAGGCCAATGCCCAGGCGCACCATATCAAAATGAGCCTCGGGCCAGCGTGTAATACCCGATGTATTTGAAAGATGCCTAATAACCTTATAGCCGAGCGCGGCTTCTATCCTGGCCGATGCTTTCTCAAATCTATAAATTTGTTTGCGCGTAAAATCATCATGCGCCTCGGCATCACTGGCAACCAAATGCGAAAACACCGATACTACATGGATGAATGGATTACCGCTCAACAAGTCACAAAGGTTATCCAACTCATACCCTTCAAAACCAAGGCGATGCATACCCGTATCAATTTTAATGTGAACCGGATAGTGATCATTGCCGTTGTTTTGAACATACTTTATAAACTTATCAAGCAAGCCAAAACTATAAATTTCGGGCTCCAGCTTAAATTCAATCACTTTGTCAAACGCTGATGGCTCAGGGTTCAACACCATTACAGGTAAGGTAATTCCGGCCTCTCGCAGTGCTACGCCCTCATCAATGTAGGCTACGGCCAGGTAATCAACTTTATTGTACTGCAGTATATTTGCAACTTCAAACGTTCCGCTGCCGTACGAAAAGGCTTTAACCATTGCCATTAACTTTACCCCTGGCTTTAGCTTTGATTTGTAAAAGTTAAGATTGCCGAGCAAAGCATTAAGGTTAATTTCGAGCATGGTTTCATGCGCCTTTTGTGACAGCGCCTTACTTACCCTCTCAAACTCAAAACTACGCGAACCTTTTATAAGTATTGCTTCATTATTGAAGTTGAGTTCCTTGATATGCGAAAGTAGGTCTGCGGTGTCTTTAAAAAAGTAACTTTGGTTAATACCCGCAAACTGCTGTTGATTATTCAGCAAATCAGCACCTACAGCAATAAACCTGTCTATATTCCTGCTTTTTACCATTTCGGCAACCTGGCCATAGAGCTCGTGCTGCCTTAGTCCGGATTGATAGATATCAGAAAGAATAAGCGTTTTTGTTTTATGTTGGTTTTGCTGTTGTAAGAAATTAAGTGCTATGGCAAGTGATTGTACATCAGAATTGTAAGAATCGTCAATCACCGAGCAATCGTTACTGCCCGTTTTCATCTCCAAACGCATACTTACCGGCGCCAAATGCTCCAGCCGTTTATCAGCCTCGGCCGGGCTATATCCCATAGCAAGTAATACGGCCCAGCAGCTAACGGCATTCTCAATAGAAGCCTCATCTAAAAAAGGAATCAAACATTCAATTTCCTGGCCGTTGTATACAGCACGTAAATAGTGCCGCTTTGATATAACGGTTTCGCTGAAGACATATAAATCGGCCTTGTTATATGAAAAACTCCATGTAAATTGTTTGGCACTTGCAGGCAATTGTGCTGCATAGCCAGTCAATTGATCGTAATTGCAAACAACAAGATTACAGCTTTTAAATAACTTAAGCTTTTCCGTAATTTTTTGAGCAGTGCTTTCAAAGCCTTCATCATGTGCCGAACCTAAGTGGGTAAGCACACCAATGGTTGGCTGGATGACAGCCTGCAGCGCATCCATTTCGTTTATTGTGGATATGCCTGCCTCAAAAATGCCCAAGGTGTTTTCGGCGCGTATTTGCCATACCGAAAGCGGTACACCTATTTGCGAATTATAGCTTTTAGGGTTACGAACAATATTGTTATCGGCAGCCATAAGCTGGTACAACCATTCTTTAACTATAGTTTTACCATTGCTGCCCGTAACTCCTATAATTGGTAAATTAAACTGACGCCGGTGGTATGCTGCCAAACTTTGAAGAGCTTTCAACACATCATCAACGATTAAAAAATTGGCGGCCTGAAAATCGCCATCGGGTATGTGTGTTGCTGCAAAGTTGCGTATGCCATGCTCGTAAGCCTCTTTAATGAAGGCATGACCGTTTCTTCTGCCATTTAAAGCAAAAAATAAACTCTCTGCCGGATTGCTTATTTGCCTGCTATCAGTAACCAAAGTGCTAATAGAACCTTCCCGCACGAGGGTGCCGGTTGCATTAATAATTTGCTGCACATGAGTAATGGTGTATTGACTGCTGGACATACTACGAAAGTGAAGATATTTATGTAAACAGAAAAATGATAAAGGTAATTTGACAATATGAAAACCCTATGCACGCCCTACCCATAGCATATTTAGCCAAAATTTTTAGTAATTTTACAAAATGGACGAACCCAAAAAACAACGGGTAACCGACGAAAAAACCGGCCTTGCCAAGGCTGAACACTATTGTGCTTACCAGGAGCGTTCACAACAAGAGGTACGCAACAAGCTATATGACCTGGGTTTGTACCCTGACGCTGTTGAACGCATAATAAGCCGCCTTATTGAAGACAATTTTTTAAATGAACAACGCTTTGCGCAAGCCTATGTACAAGGGAAATTTAATCAAAAAGCCTGGGGGCGCATTAAAATAAAACAAGGATTGAAACTAAAGCGTGTACCTGATAAGCTCATTGCAAAAGCCCTTTTAAGCATTAACCCTGACGACTACATGGCCGCATTAAATGATCTTATTGAAAAAAAGGCCCGGCAAACTAACGAAAAGGACACTTTTAAACGCCGATACAAGCTTATGCAATACGCAATGAGCCGCGGATTTGAAGCTGATTTGATAAATGATGTTTTGAAAAACAGTGAGTTAGCAAAAAGTTAAAAAACTTTTAAAATAATTATTTGCGGAATATGCTTTTTGGCCTATATTTGCATCACCAAAAACGAAAGGGGTTATCGAAAGAAAAGCCTCTTAAGTTAAATGCGAAAGTAGCTCAGTTGGTAGAGCACGACCTTGCCAAGGTCGGGGTCGCGAGTTCGAATCTCGTCTTTCGCTCCAGGTTTCTGCTGCTACCATAGCAGGAATTTGTTTAAAAGGTTAATCACCTGCTCGGGTGGTGGAACTGGTAGACACGCAGGACTTAAAATCCTGTTCGCCTTAAAGCGAGTGCGGGTTCGATTCCCGCCCCGAGTACAAAAAGCTTCTCTGCAAAGAGGAGCTTTTATTATCTCAATGCGAAAGTAGCTCAGTTGGTAGAGCACGACCTTGCCAAGGTCGGGGTCGCGAGTTCGAATCTCGTCTTTCGCTCACAAAATAAAAAGCTTTGTCATTTACGGCAAAGCTTTTTTGTTTTATACAAATCCCTCCTCTTTTTGCGCCCCGGTTTATTTTAGTATATACGGCACATAAATGATCACAGCACAAATAGCAGCAAACAGACAGATAATTAGCACGGCGCCTGCGGCCAAATCTTTAACCTGCCCAATTAAAGGATCATGCTGTTTGGTAACACGGTCGGCTAATTTTTCAATTGCTGTATTAAAAATTTCAGCCATCCAGGCCAGGCCAATAAGCATAAGCGTAATAAGCCATTCGGTTTTGGTTACCGCAAACAACATATTTACTGCAATCACAGCGATGGCTGCAAGCAAGTGAAAAAGCATGTTGCTTTCATATCTGAACGCCAACCATATGCCTTTTACCGAAAACTTGTAGCTTGCTAAATGCTTTTGAACCTTATTCATTGCCCCCATACTGTTTATTTAAACACATGGGCTAAATATACAATGCAATAGCTTGTAACACACATAACAGTTTTAAAATCCGGCCTATGGAAAAGGTCAATTTGTGGCCTTACATGTTCTGCCGTTAAAATACCCGCCATCCAAAACACAACAACTGCGCCTATATCAATTAAGTCAAAACGCCCGTTAGTAACGCCCACGAGTTGTAAAAACTCCAACCCCACACAGAAAATGAGCGGCAGAAATAAACACCGAAACCGCCATGTACCCATATTAACATAATAAGGCAACGATGCAATGGTGATACAAAATACCCATAAGCCTTCGGGTAACGAGTAAACAATAATATCATGGAGGGGCAGTAAGTGTACGACGGCAGATTTCAGACTCCTGTAACCATTGAGCGTTATTAAATGAATAGCTATTTCATTCACCAATGTACGTTCCGTGCGGTAAAACAGGTAAATGAATAGGCTGACAGCTAACGACAGGCTGACTAATACAACGCTCTTGTTCATAATTTTTCGAATATTAGTAATTTGAAATATGAAGCAGGCTTAAATTCAATTTGCTTGAGTAAATGCAGTTGCCCAGCGGTTTTTAATTCACTTACATAAAAAACCGAACGGAAAGAAAAAAGACGTGCTATCGGAGAAAACAACCTATCAATTATGGAAAGATGATTAGCCGGCGTAAAATGGTTCAGTACAAATAACTTCCCCGCAGGCTTTAATACTCTGGTAACTTCATTAAGCAAATTATGAGGGTTGGTAACAACAGCAATCACATGTGATAGAACAACGTAATCAAAAGAAGCATCGGCAAACACAATTGCTTCTCCATCCATATTCAACAGTTGTACAGGTTTACTTGTGCTCATTTTACGTGCCGTTTTGAGCATACCCTCACTGGTATCAATACCTGTAACGTCATGCTCCTGGTAAAATGCCAGGTGCGATCCATTACCCACCCCTACTTCCAGTAAGTTACCCGGAGGCTGCTGGTTGACTTCTTTAAAAAGCGTCCTCTTTTGAGGTTGTAGAAACCAATCAACCAAAGGATAGAGAAATGAAAAATTGTTATAGAAGGCTTCAGATGAGTGTTTCATTTGTAGTAGCATAACTTAAATTAACATTGCTTCTGGGTGAGTCGTTATCTTCACCAAAAACAAAAATAGGCATTTACTTTTTTTTTGAAAGTACTTTTATAATTAATATACTTAAATCTTATTTACGCTATCCACATATGAGTTAAGTAACAAAGGCGGTACATTTTTGAATTTTATTTAATTTAATGTTGATATTTTAATACAAAACGCACATTTTTGCACCTGTAGTGAAAATGAAAACCAAAAAGACAGCAAAACTAATTAGCGGCGCATTGTCGCTGATGCTGGCATTGGCCTTCCTTTTCATTACTGCTGTGCAAGCGTTTCACAAGCACAACTATACATCGGCTAAAAACGACTCTGATGAAACAGAATATGTTTACGCAGCTGAAAAATGTAGTATTTGTGATTATGTAGTTCACAAGCAAAGCAACTTTGCACACTTACACCATCCTCCTGTTGTGGCTGTGCCGGTAACCAAAGCTGTTACCCTGCTTACTAAAAGCTATGCAGGTATTTACAAGTTCACGTTACAGGGCTTTACTAATAAAGGTCCTCCTGCTGTTGCTTAATCAAAGCGGCAGTTATTCCTATTTTATATTGTTTTAATTTGTTGTTGCATAAGTACATTTATGCGCAAAGGTTTATTACGCCTTACGGTAATCTCTTCCGCTTTGTCTCCCGTTCATCAGCACATTATTTAGCTGATTCAATCCCTGTTTTACATTTTTAACTGATTGCCGTAAGGCAGCTCAACTTATTGTTTTTTGGAAAAGCAAACCGCCTTTTATCATGGCCGGTATGTACAAAGCGTTTATCGCTTATTGTGCGCAACTGCCATACTTTTTATTGTTGTTGTATTAACCACAACCAACGTGTCGGCTCAGCAAAATGTTATTAAAGGCCGGGTTAGCAGTCACCATGGGCATCCGTTAAGTGGCGTTGTTGTTAGCCTTGCCGGTTATGTAACACAAGTCATTACCGATTCGACAGGTAGCTTTACGCTACCTGTTAGCCAACAAATCACATATACCGTAACAGCATCACATGTAGGCTATAAAAACCAAAGCAAAACGGTGAGCTATACAGGCGGTTCGAAATCGGTAACGTTTGTGCTTCACCCTCTTAATCACGAGCTAGAAGAGGTGCATATACAAGATAACCGGGCGCTAAACCGTAAGCAGTCAGAGTCGATGAATGTGGAGGTTGTTGGCAAAGACTTTATACAACGTAACCTTGGCGGCAGCTTGATGACTACTTTATCGCGCTTACCAGGTGTAAAAACAATTGGTATAGGTTCGGGGCAATCAAAACCATTAATACGCGGCCTTGGCTTTAACCGTGTTGTAGTTACCGATAAGGGAATAAAGCACGAAGGACAACAATGGGGCGCCGATCATGGTCTTGAGCTTGACCAATTTGCCGCCAGCGAAGTAGAAATTTTAAAGGGTGCCGCATCCTTTATATACGGCTCAGATGCTATTGCAGGAGTGATTGATGTAAAACCAAGTTTGCCTCCAATGCCGGGAACATTTGGCGGATCGGTTGACCTGATTGGCAAAACAAATAACAGCCTATACGGAACATCGGTGAATGTTTATGGTCGCAAGAAAAACTGGTTCTTTGATTCGCGCCTGACTTATCAAAATTACGGCGATTATAAAGTACCTACAGATACGGTGTATGTATATGATTTTGCGGCTAGGCTGCCAAACCGGTACTTGCGTAATACCGCCGGGCGCGAAAGCGGATTACATTTTAACACCGGATACGTTGGGGAGCACTTCCGATCTACCTTTTATCTGTCAAACGTATACTCACGCAGCGGCTTTTTTGCCAATGCGCACGGGTTAGAACCCAGGCAGGTTGACACATTGCTGCATGATCAATCGCGCCGTGACATACAAATGCCGTATCAGGAGGTCAACCATTTTAAACTCATTAATCGCAGCCAGTATCATACTGGTAAGCACCTCCTGCAGGCAGACATAGGATATCAGCGTAACTTCAGGCAGGAATTTAGTATGTACGTAAATCACGGCTTCATGCCGCCGGTATATCCTACTACTTTGAACATTCCACAAAACCTCGAACGCGAATTTGATAAGCAGGTATATTCTGTTAATGCACGTGATGTATTGCAACTAAACCACCATCAATTAACGTTTGGCTTTAATGCCGAGCATCAGGATAATCAAATTAACGGCTGGAGTTTTCTGGTACCGGCTTTTAAGCAAAGTACTTCTGGAATTTTTATATATGATAAGTTTGCCCTTAGTGAAACAGTATTGCTGCATGGTGCTTTGCGCTATGACTATGGGCGGCTGCAAATCTTCCATTATAATGACTGGTTCCCATCTGAAGGCGAATTTGTAACCAGAGCCAACGCATTTACCCGCAGCTTTAACAGCATTGTTTGGTCGGCAGGTATAAATTACACACCTGCAGGAAACTTCAGTTTAAAGGCCAATTTGGGTAAAAGTTTCAGAATGCCAATTGCCAAAGAACTGGCCGCAAACGGCGTAAACTATCACTACTTTAGTTATGAGCGGGGCAATCAAAGTTTAAACCCCGAGCAGTCATACCAGGCTGATGTTACACTGGGCTGGAACACCAACAAGTGGCAAATACAACTTAGCCCCTTCTATAATTACTTTCCTAATTACATATACCTTAATCCAACCGGCGAACACGACATACTATACGGAGCCGGTAATCAGGTGTTTAATTACTCTCAAAGCCGCGTAATGCGTTATGGCGGCGAGTTACAGGTTAAGTATCATATAAATAACTGGCTAAGCACCGAAGCATTGGGTGAATACTTATACTCCGAGCAACTATCAGGTGATAAAAAAGGATTTACGCTACCATTTTCACCACCGCCGTCTCTGCTCCTTAACGTAACGTACCAGCCTGTTCAAATAAAAGCACTTAAGGATGCATACCTATCGGTTGACTACCGTTTAACGGCTGCGCAAAATAACATTGTACCTCCCGAGCGTGAAACGCAGGGTTACCGGGTAATGAATATACAGGCGGGCACTAAAATAAATTTTCACAATCGCCCGCTGATGCTGAGCCTGCAGGTGCAAAATGTATTTGACACCCGCTATTTAAATCATACCAGTTTTTACCGTCTTATTCAACTGCCCGAAGCCGGGCGCAACATCATTTTATCAGCTAAAATTCCATTTGGCAGATGATAGATTCTTAAATGCATTTATTCACCATTTAAATACAATAACATGAAAACAACAAAACAACTGATTTGCCTTATGCTGTTAAGCGCAAGCCTTTTCACCGCCTGTAAAAAGGACAATGACAATGATTCACCTGCCCCATCAATTGATGGCCTGGAGGTAGGAACCAGCAACAACAAAACAGCGCATCCGGGAAATGACCTGCACATTGAGGCACAGATAACCGCGCCGGGCACTATCAAAGATGTAGTACTTGAAATTCATCCTGAAAGTGGTGACGGTTGGAAGGTAAATACCACTTATACCGAGAACCTTGCCGGACAAAAAAATGCTGAATTTCATGAACATATTGATGTACCGGCTACAACTGCCGTTGGCGATTATCATGGCCACATTAAGGTTACTGATGAAAACGGTAAGGTTACCGAAGCTGATTTTGACCTGAAAGTCACTGCTGACCCTACGCTGCCATCTGTAACAGGTTTTGAGGTTGGACTGAACACAGCAGGTAATGATTTACATGCCGAAGCCACAATTAATGCACCGAACAAAATTGCGAAAGTTGTTTTGGAAGTTCATGGAGCTGGTTGGGAAAAGGAGGTTACTTATACCGACGCTGCCATGGTTGGTAAAGTTACTTACAACCTGCACAAGCATGTTGATGTCACTGGCTCACCAAAAGGTCATTACCATGTGCACTTAAAAGTTGTTGACCAGGCCGGTAAAGAAAACGAGTTTGAAGAGCACTTTGACAAGCCCTGATCGTTCACCAACCATTCCAGATTTTTATTAAATAGTTAACCGGGGAGGCTGCTGGAAGCGGCTTCCCCATTATTGCTTTATTATGAAACAGATTTTTAAATTAAGTACGTGCCTTTTAGCAACCATTATTTTAGCCGGTGGGTGTAGTAAAAACAACGAAGAAACCAAAGACACGGAATATCCGGTAATTGACCTTTCGGCGGCTGATGCATTCCCTCAGCAATGCGGCATAGTAAAGCGTGGGCAGACATTTACCTTTAGGGCCCGCGTTACCGATAATGCCGAGCTGGGATCGGTGAGTGTTGACATACATCATAACTTTGATCATCACTCACATAGTACTGAGGTGCAAACGTGCCAAATAGGTGCTGTAAAAACGCCGGTGAATCCGCTCTTGCTCATTAAAAGCTTTTCCATTCCTACAGGCCTCAAAACTTATAATGTGGTTCAAAGTATTGATGTACCCGCAAACGCCGATGCTGGCGATTATCATTTTTTAATTCGCCTGGTTGATAAAGCAGGCTGGCAAACTATTAAAGGTATTAGCATTAAGGTAGAATAATCAGCTGTTTTCAAATAAAAACCCCTTGATGGTATACATCAAGGGGTTTATTTAACTACGTAGTATTTTGTCCATTTTCTTGCCTTTCGCCAGTTCGTCAACCAGCTTATCAAGATACCTAACCTTTTGCGTTAATGGATTTTCTATATCCTCAATACGGTAACCGCAAATTGTACCGGTTATCAGGTGTGCATTTTGGTTAAGCTTGGCTTCAGCGAAAAACTCTTCAAAGGTTACTCTTTTTTCTATCAGTTCATTCAACTCTTGCCTGGTATAGCCAGTGAGCCATGTTATTACTTCAATTAACTCATCTTCGGTACGGCCCTTTTTTTGAACTTTGATTACGTAAGCCGGGTAAACTGAGGCAAATGTGAGGCTGGCAATACGCTGATTGTGGTTATCAGTTGCTTTCAAATCAATCAATTTTTATTAAAACTAATAAATTTAAGGCAACAGATTTTTAAATTGCTTCAATAATTTACTTCAGCGATGCAAGCGGCTCAAATTCCAACGATACGGAATTCATACAAAAACGCTTGTAAGTAGGTGCCGGACCATCATCAAATATGTGTCCTAAATGCGAGTTACAACGCGCGCAAATAACCTCGGTGCGCTCCATTCCTAGTGACTTATCAGTTTTATAAATAACCGCATCCTTGCGTATAGCCTCAAAAAAGCTGGGCCAGCCGCATTCACTGGAAAACTTAGCATCGCTCAAAAACAACTTATTGCCGCATACCGCGCAATAGTAAGCACCTTTAGCATTAGCATTCCAATACTTACCTGTAAACGGACGCTCCGTTGCCTGCTCTCTGGCTACCGCGTATAGTGCTGCAGGTAAAATCTTTTTCCACTCAGCGTTACTTACGTTAAGCTTGCGCGTGTCGGTGTTTGAATAATAAGGGTTATTGGCGTGTTTGCCTGTTCCTTTAATTTGTTGTGCATACGTGGCGGTTATAGTTGCCAGCATAAATGCCATAAATATCAACGTCTTTTTCATTTGCTTAGTCAACTGCTTGTATGATTTGCTAACGCTTTAATTACGAAATAGTATTGCCTTGAGATGTTAAAAAAATACTTGATTGCATTTAAAACACACCTATGACAATTAACGAAAAATAAAAAAAGTTCAGTAAACACTGCTGACATACTGTTGTCACTAACGCGCGGTTACTTTGTATCAAATTAAAAACGAAAACAATCATGGAAACTGCACAATTAGATCAACAAACAGCAACCGCTTTAACAATTGAGCAATTGTTTGCTCACTGGCAAGGTCATCGTAATTTAACCCGCAAAACAATTGAAGCTTTTAGCGAAGATAATTTGTTTAACTATTCGGTTGGTGGAATGCGCCCGTTTGCCTTGTTAGTTGTAGAAATACTTGACCTTACCGGCCCTGGCATAGAGGGAATTGTAACCCGCAAATGGAAAGGTATGGAAGAGCTGGCTCATACAACCGGCAACTATCCTAAAACTAAAGAAGGTTTGTTGGCACAATGGGATGCAACCACAGACATTTTGAACCAATTAGCACCATTGGTAACCTATGCCCGCCTGCAGGATACCGAAGCGGCATTTGGCATGTATGAGGATAAGATACACTCAACGTTGATGTACATAATTGACAATGAAATACATCACCGGGCGCAGGCAACCGTTTACTTACGCTCATTAGGTATTGCTCCGCCGCCGTTCTGGGAGCGCTTTTAATGCACTCCTAAACAAATATTTAAGTCCTTACAATAAAATGTAAGGACTTTTTGCTTTATAAAACTACCCGGAATGTTTTCTTAAACACAATATGTGTAATGTATCGTTATCTTTTCAATTATTTTTAAGAGACCAATTAACCGAGCCGCTGCCTCATTTTATTTGAACATACTTTAAGTCTTATAGCTTTTATGAAAGCCTTGTGCGATGCAAGAACCAAAGCGGTTGCCGCTAATATTAGAAGAACACGGGAGATAAGAAACTACACTCAGGATTACCTGGCTGCAAAACTCAGTATATCTCAAAACGCCTACAGCAAAATTGAGTTGGGCTATAGTAATATCACTCTTAACCGCTTACTATGTATAGCAGATATACTGGAAATAGATGTTGCTGAATTGCTTAGTATTGATCACAGCAACCAACTTAGAAAGGCGGCTGTTTAAAGTCGATGTCTTTGACAATGGTTTGGTGCTATCTATTGAAGCAGTCACCGCCAAATAAAAAATCCCTTGTTAAATTAACAAGGGATTTTTGTAACAGTATGTCATTTATATTTTAATGTACCGTCTCTGCAACCGTTAGTGAGCGCAACAGG
The DNA here is from genome assembly GCF_913773635.1 of uncultured Mucilaginibacter sp. GTDB lineage: Bacteria > Bacteroidota > Bacteroidia > Sphingobacteriales > Sphingobacteriaceae > Mucilaginibacter. The sequence continues at coordinate 115,417 of NZ_CAJYGQ010000006.1, read as the reverse complement.
CCTCTCACCTCTTTGGGGTTACGTACGTAAAATTTAGCTACTGATGCTCCCGACCCAACTTTAATTGTTACAGAACTTTCGGGTAAGGCACGAAATAAATCTTCGTCAGTAAAATCATCGCCTAAAGCAAGAATAAAGTCATACTCGCCCTGGTCAACCAGGCTCAACGCTGCTTTACCTTTATTAATTTCCATGTTTTTAACCTCAACTACCTTGTCTCCGGGCAGCAATTGCAAGCCCTTGTCTGTAGCTAAAAACTTAAGCGTATTCATTAGCTCATTGGCACGTAGCTCGCCTAAACCGCGTTGAGCTTTACGGTAATGCCATACTAACGAATATGTTTTTTCCTCTATAAAAGATCCGGGTGTACGGTCAACGTATTTTTCGAGGGTATCGCAAATGTCCTTTTTCCACGAGGTAGAAAGGCCATTGATTTTGTGCCACTCCATACCCTGTTGCTTAAACCAAGCGCCATGCTCTGCAACAAGATATATGTTACGGTCACCAAACCAGTTATCAAGATTTTCGTGCTTACGGCCGCTTATAATAACTACCTGGTTTAATGGATCGGCAGCAAGCTGATCAAGTAATGCATATAAATCTCGGTCCGGACTAGCCTGATCTACATTAGTTTTAAAGTCAACAAGAGTTCCGTCATAATCCAAAAATATAAGTCGCTTTGAGGTATTATGATAGCGATTAACGATAGATTGTGCCGTTGCCGATTGTACGTGCCGCGTTTGCATTGAACGTTGTAGTAGCTTTACCTCATTAAGACGCTCCATAAATATATGCACCCAATGATTTACGTTAAACTTTGCTACCAGCGAACGCATTTGCTTCATGCGGCGGCGTTGCTCTTCCAATGGCATGTTCAGCGCCTCAATTATGGCATCTTTCACCTGAATGACATTGTTTGGATTTACTATTATAGCATCAATTAACTCGCGCGATGCACCGGCCATTTCGCTTAAAACTAAAACGCCATCATTATTGGTACGGCTGGCAACATACTCTTTACTAACCAGGTTCATACCATCGCGCATAGGGTTTACCAAGCAAACGTCAGCAGTACTGTACAGTGCTGATAAAGTTTCAATACTTAATGAGCGGTAATAATAGCTAACGGGCGTCCAGTCGATGGTGCGGTACTTGGCATTGATGTTCCCGACCTTTTTGTCAATCTGATCGTGCAGGTGCATGTATTGCGGCACCGTATCTCTTGATGGAACAACAACCATGTACAAGGTTATTTGGCCTATGTATTCAGGATGTTCCTCAAATAACAGCTCCAAAGCTTGCAAGCGCTGCAATATGCCTTTGCTATAATCAAGACGGTCAATTGATAAAATGAGCCTGTTATTTTTATAAATGTCTTTAATTTGATTTGCCTGTTCTATTACCTCTGGCAGGCTTGTTAGCCCTGCATATTTTTGCTCATCAATACCCATAGGGAAAGACTCAACTACCACTGAGCGCTCATCGCACGTAATGACGTTGGATGAAACCGGCATGGGTAAAATACGAGATACCGAACTCAGGAAGTGCCTTACATCATCAAATGTATGAAAGCCTATCAGATCGGCACCAAGCATTCCGCGCAGCAATTCGGCACGCCATGGTATAAGCCTGAACATTTCATGCGATGGAAACGGAATATGCAGGAAAAACCCGATTGAAAGGTCGGGACGTTCTTTCCGTATCAATGCCGGCAGCAATAACAGTTGATAGTCATGTATCCAAATGGTATCGCCGTAATCGCAATGCTGTAATATTACGCGGGCAAATTTTTCATTAACGCTTTGGTAATAATCCCAATTAGATGGTTTGTAAGTAGTATAGGTTGATGCATAGTAATGAAAAACCGGCCAAAGCACGTCGTTTGAAAAGCCTTCGTAAAACTCCAGCACTTCATCCTGCGTGAGGTAAACAGGTACCAAGCTTAACTCCCTGAGGTTTTCAGTAACCTCGGGCTGTTGCTCCTCTGCAATTACCTGGCCCGGCCATCCTATCCAAATGTTGCTATCCGTTTTATACACCGAGCCCAAACCAGTTGCCAAGCCTCCTTCGCTGGGCATAAGGTTAAACTCGTTGTTGTTCTCCTGTATTTTCACAGGTAATCGGTTAGCAACAATTATAGTTTTAGACATAATTATAAATTGTATTCAACAAATATTTGTACTAATATTAAAACCAAATGAGCGTTATTGTTTGTACGATTTCTTACCCAAGAGTTTAAAAGGCTACATTAGAGTTAAATAAACGCAAAAAAGCCGCACCCAAAATGGGTACGGCTTTTAAAAATGTAATAGGTATGTTTTAGTTTTTGCTTAGCAATTCAACTGCTGCTGATGGTGTTATGCGTAGCGTTGCTTGTTTATCGGCTTTATATAAAGTAAGCAGGTAAACCTCATCATCAAAAACGTTAGTAGCGGTTAAACGGGTTAAAGCTGATGTAGGAGTTTCGGCGTATTGAAAACGAATAAGCTCCTTTACATGGAAACCTTCATACTCGCGGGCAATTTGTTTTTTTGCGTGCGATGGCAACACATTGTAAGTTACTGCTTCAGTATGACCTAAGTATTTGCCGTTAGTGTCAAAAAAAGCGGCCATTTTAACATTATCTACAAAGAACTCAGCTTTCTCGTACCCTTCAGATACCGTCCAGCTTACGTCTTTAGCATTGTAAAACTCCGACTCAAACTGACGGATCACAAAGCTTGATACTTTGTTAACATCATCATTTTTTTTGCCACCATCAGCAGCTATAGCGCTTAAACTTAATATTGCAAATATTGCGCTCAGTAAGGTTAACTTTTTCATAATGTTGTAAATATTATTTGTCTTAAATTTTAAATCCGCAACAAATTTACAACAGCAATATCATTTTAATAAATAAAATTAAATTTTTATGAAAAAATTATAAAATACCCATATTCATTTTATGATTGTCAAATTAAACCGATTGCACCAATTCAATTTTTACAAATTGATAATTAAAAAAAGCATTTGTAATCATATCGTCAATCAAAACAACCAACAATTGCCAATTTCAAATTAAAGCTCCTTAATAAGCTTTAGAAAAAGGTGTAATGCTTCACGCTTTTTATCAGTAAGCGGATAATCAATTTTGTGCAACAGGTAATCACGCAAATCAAAGTCTTTGCGCATCTCCATCTTATTAAATAATTCTTCGCGGTGGTCAAGGCCATATTGTAGTGCCTTGTTAAATTCCTGAATGAAGGTTTCAGGTATGGGTTTGTTGGCAATCCAGGCAGCGAAGGTAAATGGTAAGCCCGTAAACTTAGCCCATTCTTCGGCCAAATCATATACGTAGGCATAATTACCGGTTTTACCAAAAGTACGGTCGCCAATTTGCACAAAGGCGGTGTTTGCATCTTCAGACTCGCCGTAATTACTCGCGCCCTCAACCATATGCGGCTGTAGCTTCCAATAATTTTTTAAAAGAACCTTAGCCAGGTTGTTTGACGAACGCGAATGCGGATCCAACTGCAACAGCTTAACCCCTTCAATAGGGCAGTTACTAAAAATAAAAACAGAATTTACCGCACCTACCGCACCAATGCAGTAGTCAGATATTAAATGCCACTCGGGCAAACTTAAGGTAGCAGCAACAGGTATAAGGCCAATATCAACTTTGTTGTCTATTAGCTTTTGCGCACACTCAGCCGGAATATCTAAACTTAAATCAATCTGATTAATGATATCGGTATGCTGGATACCGTAAAGGAACGGCTTAGTATTGGTATAACTAACAGCCGATATTCTTATTTTTTCCAAAAGAGCAATTAATGAATTTGTAAATGGATGGCGTTGTTAAATTCGGCTATTTCAAACCGACTGCCATCATAAGTTACCTTATACAGTACCAGGTTTTGATGCGGGAATTCATCCATATGAATAAGCGACTTTTCAGTAAGCAGGCATAACAGCAAACGCATGGCGCGACCGTGCATGCAAACCAGCACTGTTTTTTCTTCGGGATGACTCATGATAGTTGCAAGGGCCTCTTTTTGCCGCGCTTGAACTTCATTGGGACTTTCTCCACCTTCAAACTTAACATCAAGCATACCGGCCTTCCAATCACGCATCATTTGTAAAAATGCAGCTTTGGTTTCGGGGGTACTGCGTGCACCTTCCAGTTTACCCCAGGCCAGCTCATCAAGGCCCGAAAGCTTTTCATAAGGTATGCCTAGGTCAATAAATTGCTGTATGCTCTGTTGAGTACGTTTTAACTCCGATATATATATTTTATCAAATGCCACATCTTTATAGGCATTAAAAAACATATTTGCCTGTGCACGGCCTTCGGCGTTCAAATCAGTATTCATGCCCCGGCCCTGTACAATGCCTTGCTTATTTAAATCAGTTTGCCCATGGCGAACAATATATAATGTTTTTTCAATCATTTAGCTTAATTAATAACCGGCAGCTTATAAAACTGAGGCTTTGGCTCGTCGGCAAATTCGTAATCCTGGTAATCCGTAATTACATTATATAAGGTATCACGCTCAATAGGGTGCCTGCCTACATTTTTAATTAACTCTACCAACTGCTTGGTACTCATACCCGGGTTTTGCTCTTCGGCGCCCGCCATAGAGTAAATTTTGGTAGTATCATCAAGTGTACCATCAATATCATCAACGCCAAAGCTTAATGAAAGCTGCGCGGTAGTGCGGCTTATCATAGCCCAATAGGCTTTAATGTGGTCAAAATTGTCTAAATAAATACGTGCAATGGCGTAATTGCGTAAATCTTCAACTACTGATGACTCCTTAACGTTTGACATTTGGTTGTCTTTGTTACGGAACTTAAGCGGTATAAAAGTTTGAAAGCCGCCCGTACGATCCTGCAGCTGGCGCAGTTGCTCCATATGATCAACCCGGTGCCAGTACTCTTCAATATGACCGTAAAGCATTGTAGCATTTGAACGCATACCCAGCTTGTGCCACTCCTCGTGTATTTGCAGCCATTGTTCGCCGGTACACTTGTCTTTAGCTATCTGGTCGCGCACCTCCGGATGAAAGATTTCAGCTCCACCGCCTGGCATCGATTCCAATCCCGATTCCTTCATCAGGCGCATACCGTTGGCGTAATCAATTTTGGCTTTTTTAAAGATGTAATGATACTCAACGGGAGTCAATGCTTTTACATGCAGATTAGGCCTATGAGCTTTTATAGTACTAAATAGCTGCTGATAGAAGGCCATGTCGTACTGCGGCAATACTCCGCCTACAATGTGCACTTCGGTTACCGGCTCATTATCATATTTTTTTACAATGTCCAGCATCTCGTCCATCGTATACTCCCAGCCTTCACCTCGTTGTTTTATTAAACGGGAGTATGAACAAAACTTACAATCGTACACACAAAGGTTGGTGGGCTCGATATGAAAATTGCGGTTGAAATACGTTTTATTACCGTGACGCTTTTCGCGTATGTAATTGGCTAATATGCCAAGGTAGCTGAGTTCGCCTTTTTGATATAAGGTAACGCCCTCGTCAAAAGTAATACGCTCATGGTCCAATACTTTTTGGGCGATATATTTCAGATCTTCAGCTAAACGGGCATCATTGAGTAACACCCTTAGTTGTTGTTCAGCATCCATGTATAAAAGTTTACCCGGCAAATGTACTAATTTGACAGTTGGGGCGTATCACTTGTTTGTAACAATTGGCCTAAGGGGTTGGGCTGATTGTTTGATTAAGGAATTATTGAAATTCTATGTTTTATTCAGTTCAATTATTTTGAACTTTAAATAACCACTAATTTGGGCGTTGCCTGCGGCCCGGGCTATCCGTTTCAAGTCCTCACTTTGCTACGCTTCGTAACAGGGTTTTCACTTCTATCCCTACCGCAAGCCGCAATTGGTCTGAATCAGAATTTTCAGAGTTACAGAATTTGCAGAATGCGTGTCGTCTTCACAACCCTGTCATTTCGACGCTAGGAGAAATCTCGTTAGAACGAACAAGCTTTGTAACATGAACAAGATTTCTCGTTATCACTCAAAATGACACGTTTTTCAATAAAAAAAGCCACGTTGAGGCAAAATCAACATGGCAAAAACATTTTTAATAAAGACTTACTACCCTATAAACCCACGTGCTTTTTCCAGTGCACGGTCTAACCCGTTTACATCTTTACCGCCTGCAGTGGCAAAAAACGGCTGACCGCCGCCGCCGCCTTGTACTTCTTTAGCCAATTCGCGCACAATGCTTCCCGCGTTAAGGCCTTTGTCTTTAACCAGGTTTTCGGCAATCATAACGGTGATGTTTGGCTTGCCGTCAATATCGGCTACCAATACAAGGTAAAGATTAGCTACAATATCTTTCAACTGGTAGGCCAGCGCCTTAATGGCTTCGGCATTAGGTAGAGCCACTTTTTGGGCGATGAAGTTAATGCCGTTTATGCTCTCGGCTTTTGCCGCAAGCTCAGTTTTAAGGCCGGATGCTTTTTCCAATACTGATTTTTCGATTTCCTTTTTCAGGCGGGTATTTTCCTCCAGTAGGCTTTCAATGCTTTTGGCAATATCTTTAGGGTTCTTTAACAGCTCTTTTAACTGCTGAACCAATAACGTTTGCTCGTGCACATATTTCTCTACGGCTACACCGGTAATGGCCTCAATACGGCGCACACCGGCCGCTACGGCACTTTCGGCAGTAATTTTAAAGAAAGCGATTTGACCCGTAGCTTTTACGTGCGTACCACCGCAAAGCTCTTTTGAAAAATCATCATCAAAGGTAATCACGCGCACATACTCACCGTATTTTTCGCCAAATAGTGCGGTTACGCCGCTCGTAATGGCTTCAGCATAAGCTACGCTTCGCTCCTCTTTAAGGCCAATGTTCTCGCGTATTTTTTCGTTAACAATTAACTCAATCTGAGCTATTTCATCATCAGTTACCTTGCTGAAGTGCGAAAAATCGAAACGCAGGTAATCGGCACTTACCAACGAGCCTTTTTGGTTTACGTGGGTACCCAACACCTGCTTCATGGCTGCATGCAGCAAGTGGGTAGCTGAATGATTACTTTCAATATTTAAACGACGGTCGCGGTCAACATAAGCGGTTAAGGCATCGTCAACAGATTGCGGCAGTACATCGGTAAAATGCACAATAAGGCCGTTCTCCTTTTTAGTATCAGTTACTTTTACAATCTCGCCATCAGGGAAAATCAAGTCGCCGGTATCGCCAACCTGGCCGCCGCTTTCGGCATAGAAAGGAGTTTTATCCAACACCAATTGGTATTGCTCCTTCCCTTTAGCCTTTACCTTGCGATATTTGATTACATGGGCAATGGTTTCAATTTCATCATACCCGGTAAACTCAACGCTGTCATTGTCTTTTAAAACAACCCAGTCGCCAGTATCAATGGCGGTGGCTGCGCGCGAACGGTCTTTTTGTTGTTGAAGGGCTTGGTTGAAACCTTCGGTATCAACTGTAAATCCTCTTTCACGAGCCATCAATTCGGTTAAATCTAACGGAAAGCCAAACGTGTCTGACAGTTCAAATGCAAAATGCCCAGCAATCACGTTATTATTAGCCGCACTAACCACTTGCTCAAACTGAGTGATTCCGTTTTGCAGTGTTCTCAAGAAAGCAACTTCTTCCTCCAAAACAACCTTTTGTACGAAATCTTTTTGGCTGTATAATTCATCAAACACGCCTTTAAACTGCTCGGCTAATAAAGGCACCAGTTGATTCAAAAACGGTTCTTTAAAACCTAAATACTGGTATGAGTAACGCACTGCTCTACGCAGTATACGACGGATTACATAACCCGCTTTATTGTTAGATGGCAACTGTCCATCAGCAATGGCGAAGCTAATGGCACGAATATGATCGGCCATTACGCGCATTGCTACGGCTTCATTCCAGCCATCTGCTCCGGGCGTAGCTTCTGCCTTATATGTTTTACCACTTTTTTCAGCTATAAACTGAATAAGCGGCATAAATACATCAGTATCATAATTAGATGTTTTTCCTTGCAACACACGCACCAAACGCTCATAGCCCATACCGGTATCTACGTGTTTATTAGGCAATGGCTGTAACGACCCGTCTTTTAAACGGTTAAACTGCATGAATACGTTATTCCATATTTCAATAACGTTCGGGTCGTCGGCATTTACCAGTGTTGCACCGCTAACTTTGGCGCGTTCCTCATCAGTACGGCCGTCAAAGTGGATTTCCGAACATGGTCCGCACGGGCCGGTTTCACCCATTTCCCAAAAGTTGTCTTTCTTGTTGCCGGGTAAAATATGGTCTTCGGCTACATATTGCTTCCAAAAGTCATAAGCTTCCTGGTCTTTGGCTAAGCCTTCATTTTGGTCGCCTTCAAAATACGTAACGTACAGGCGGTCTTTATCGAGTTTATAAACGCTGGTCAATAGTTCCCAGCTCCAGTCAATGGCTTCTTTCTTGAAATAATCGCCAAAGCTCCAGTTGCCCAGCATTTCAAACATAGTATGGTGATAGGTGTCTACCCCTACCTCCTCCAAATCATTATGCTTCCCCGATACGCGCAAACAACGCTGGGTATCGGCAACACGGGGGGCTTTAGGCTCGGCTTCGCCCAAAAAAATGTCTTTAAACTGGTTCATACCCGCGTTGGTAAACATCAGCGTGGGGTCGTTTTTAACCACAATAGGCGCCGATGGAACAATGGCATGTTGTTTTGAAGCAAAGAAATCCAGAAAAGCCTGGCGTATTTGTTGAGCCGTCATGAGTGCAATTATATATAGGTGTGCAAAGATATTATATTACCAATAAGCACAAAAGGTTTTAACAGTGAGCATTTATAATCTTAATCTGTTTCATCAGCTTCGTCATTTTGCAGTTGAATACTGTTGCGGTTAATATAAAATAGGAGCAGGCAAAACAATAGACCCGCTGCAAACAGTAAGCTTATTAAAACATTATACCAAACTATGGCCGCAAGACATACCACCGATAACATTAAAGCTACAAAAGGAAAAATGGGATAGAATGGTGCTTTAAACGGTCGCGTTAAACCGGGCTCTTTAGTGCGCAGAACAAACAGGCTAACCATGCTGATGATGTACATTACAACGGCGCCGAGTACCGAGCAAATAATTACCTGACTTGTGGTTCCGGTTATAAGTGCAGCAAAACTTACTACACCTCCCGCAACAACCGAACGTTGCGGCGTTCTGTATCGCTGATTGAGCTTTGATAGTGCTTTTGGCAAATAACCTGCACGTGCCAAGGCATATATTTGCCTTGAAGACGCCAGTATGGTTCCATTAAATGATGCTACTAAGCCGAAAAGCCCAATACCAGCGAAAAGCTTGGTTAAACTATGCTGCTTACCTAATACCACAGCTATAGCATCGGGTAATGGATAATCAATATTGGCAAGCCTTTGCCAGTTGGTTATCCCGCCTGTTAACACCATAACGCCCAACGCCAATATGGCAAGTGTAAATAATGCACTCAAATAACCTTTGGGAATATTCTTATGCGGTTCCTTAACTTCTTCGGCTACAGCCGTTATGCCTTCAATTGCTAAATAAAACCAAATGGCATACGGCAACGCGGCAAATACTCCGCTCCAGCCGGCTGGCATTGCATTAGTCGAAAAGTTGCTTGATTTAAAATGAGGCGCAATTATTCCCATAAACAATAGCAATTCGGCGATGGCAAGTACCGTAACCAATATTGAGAAATTAGCCGACTCTTTTACACCTGCAGCGTTAATTAACATAAATACTATGTTGAAGAAAATTGCACAATGCAAAACCGGCAAGGCGGGATGCAAAAAATGCAAATAACTGCCTAGCGCGAAAGCAATGGCAGGCGTGGCAAGTAAAAAATCAATTAATGTAGCGTACCCGGCAACCACTGCACCGTAAGGTCCCAAAGCCCTTTGTGCATATGCAAATGCGCCACCGGCATTTGGTATGGAGGTTGTAAGCTCTGTATAACTGAATACAAAGGTTACAAACATTAAGGTAACTATTAAAGTGGCTATTAAGAAGCCTACAGTGCCAGCCACGCCCCAGCCATAGTTCCAACCAAAGTATTCACCTGAAATAACCAAGCCAACACCCAGCGCCCAAAGGTGAACCGGTTTCAGCATGCGTTTTAGAGTTTGGTGGTTTTCCATATGTTGCTATTGGGCTATCAAAATAACAAAACATACATCTTTAGCCAATTTTCTGCCGGCATTGTCTTAATTAGGATTGTTGCAGATAATTTGATGATGTACAACATTGGATATAGTACCGGTTTAAAGAGAACACAGGTTTACAACGGCCGCAAATTAAATTGCATCAAACCCCATAGTGTAAACCAATTTTTAAGTTTGAAACCTCAACCTATTACCAACGGCATTTATTAATTTAGGCGGCATCAAATAACCATTTATTTTTTAAAAATGAGTTTAGAACAAACATGGCGCTGGTATGGTCCTAATGATCCGGTTTCGCTGGCTGATGTAAGGCAGGCAGGTGCTACCGGTATAGTTTCCGCATTACATCATATACCCAATGGTGAGGTTTGGCCTGTTACAGAAATAATGCAGCGCAAAGCATTAATTGAGGCAGATGGTTTAACCTGGTCGGTAGTGGAAAGCGTTCCGGTGCATGAAGATATAAAAAAACGTACCGGAAGTTTTGAGCAGTATATAGAAAACTATAAACAAACGCTGCTCAACCTTGGGCAGTGCGGAATTGATATTGTATGCTACAACTTTATGCCGGTTTTGGACTGGACGCGTACTGACCTTGACTACCAATTAGCCGACGGATCGACCGCCTTGAGATTTGATGTCACCGCCTTTGCCGCCTTTGAACTTTACCTGCTTAAACGCCCCGGTGCCGAATCAGTTTACACCCAACAGCAGCAGGAAGAAGCTAAACAATACCTGGATAGTATAAGTGACGAGGAAAAGTCTTTACTTATAAAAAATATTATTGCCGGCCTGCCAGGGTCTGAAGAAGGCTATACGGTTGAGCAGTTTTTAGATGTGCTTTCTTCATACAATCATATTGATGATGAAAGCCTTAAAGCAAACTTATATTACTTTTTACAACAGGTTATACCTGCAGCCGAACAAGCCGGCGTATTGATGTGCATACATCCTGATGACCCGCCATATCCTATCCTTGGCTTGCCCCGCGTAGTAAGCACCGAAGCTGATATTAAGCAGATTTATGACGCAGTTGATAGCTATAATAACGGATTGACATTTTGCACAGGTTCCTTTGGTGTAAGGGCCGACAACGATTTAGCCGGAATGGTAGAGCGCCTTGGCCATCGTATTCACTTTATACATTTACGTGCAACCAAACGCGATGCAGCTGGCAATTTTTATGAGGCCGACCATTTGGATGGTGATGTAGACATGTTTGCCGTGATGAAAGCGCTTGTACTGGAGCAGGAAAAACGAAAAGCAGCCGATGAGAAGCATCTGCGTATGCCTTTCAGGCCCGACCACGGGCACAAGATGCTCGACGACCTACATAAAAAAACAAACCCTGGCTATTCAGCTATAGGCCGATTACGAGGCCTGGCCGAACTAAGGGGGCTCGAATTAGGTATCAGACGCTTTTTAGCACAGTAACTTTAAACCAATAGCCGCCTTTTACAAAAGGCGGCTATTGGTTTAAATACACACCAGCAATTAGATAGTCTTTGGCGTAAATACCTTTACTACGCCATCATCTTCACTGCTTACAACCAGCAAGCTTTTCTTGGTCGGGCTTTTAGAAGCCGGGATAATCAATACACCTTCGGGAGCATCACCGCACTTTATCATTTGCAAAAATGAAGGCTTTGCAGGGTCAGTCACATCATAAATAGCAACCGCATCAATACGCTCCATACCTACAAACGCTACAGTTTTACGTCCAATTTTACCTATAGTAAGGCCTTCAGGCTCTATTGATTTATCATCGCTACGACTATCATCATATATACCGGCAGCAACTGCTTTTGCATCAAGCTCGTTTTTGCTATCAAATACCTGGGCACCGGTGTTACCGTTCCAAACACTGAATGACCGTGCACCAAATGAATATAGTGCATCATATTTACCCTCTGCATTCATACCTAACGTTGATGTAATGTTAAGGCGTCCTAATTGTTCATCTTTCCTTAAGTCGGTAGCATTAGGGAACACAGCCGGATTAAGTACAATGTCTTTAACGCGTTTTGCTTCTACAAAAACATTGCTGTATTCGCGGGCATCGCCTTCATTAGCCGTAAACAAGTAAGGCGTATTGTTATTAGTAAATACAGCTATGGCATCGGGCATGTAAATGCCTTTTACCGGCCACTTAGATGGAACACCTACTTTACTATCACGGTCGCTTGGGTCAATTTCGTTTCCATCAACACTGTAATCTTTAAAGCCTAGCGGAAATATTTGAGTGATTGTTTGTGTAGCCAGATCAACTTTAGCTATACCATTATTTTCCTGTAAAGTTACCCACGCCGTTTTTGAGTCTTCAGACACGGTAATGTATTCCGGCTCAATGTCTTTTACAAAATCATTACTAGGTCCAAACACCCGAAATCCCTTTACTGCCAGAGCATCTTTCTGACCTGCAAACGCACCGAAAGTGATAGTTTTTACAGCGTAATTATTCTCTACTGATATTATTGATATTGAACCTTCAGGGTCGTTAATGTAGTCGGCACTGGGCTCTCCTTCGTTTGCCGTAAGGATGAATTTGCCATCGGGCGTGTAAGTCACCATATCCGGAAGGGCGCCTACTGTGGCCTCTGCAACTTTGGTATAATCGCTGGATTTAAATACCACCACCTTACCATTAGCCTGTTTATTAACTGATTCGATGGCTGCTGCAACGTTTCCGCCTGATACAGATAAGCTGTTAACGGCACCACCATAAGGCAACATTGGTATTGATTTAATAACCGACATATTGGCTGGGTCTTTAAAATCAATTACATCTATACGGTTTTCGGTTGAATTGTTATTAACCACAAATAACCGGTTGGTAGATGGGTCGAACGCCGAGATTTCGGCGGCACCCGCGCCACCTACCTTAAAAGAGGCAATTTCAGAAAATGTTGACGCATCTTCGTTTACAAAAAATTCGTCTTCAGGCGTTTGAGTGTTATTGTCCTTTTTACAACTTACAAGGCCTGATGCCAATAAAAGCATTAGTAATAGTTTCTTCATGATGAGTGTGAGTGTTATGAAACCTCAAAACTATTACTGTACTATTAAGCGTCTTTACTACTAATATTAAGTGTTTGTTAATTGAAAATTCATAAACTCACCTGCAAATACTTATTGATAAATACGCTAAAAACAAAAACAGCAGTAATTGCCGGTTTAATTCAACCTTTAATTACTGCTGTTTTTTATATGATGGATTAATTAATTTTAGCTTGCCATCCCCAGGTCGCTTAATGGATTTGCCTGGCGGGCGCTTTCAATAATCGGGATGTTTACGTTAACATCTTCAATTACATAATGAGTTTTAAGTTCTTTTTCACTAACAATTATGCTAAAGTCATTGAATTTTACACCGTCTTCAAACGGATAGATAGTGTAACCTCTTTTGTTGGGGTCATAAGTTCCTAACTCAAAAACCTCTTCATATTTTATGCCTTTGACTTTAGCGCCTTGCACTAACTGGTAAGCATCTTTAATTGGTGCAAATTGTGTGTTTTTCATAGATGCACGAACCTATACAATTACTTTGCCAGCATTTGCAGTTAATTAACTAAACCATGAAAATAAATCATTTTGAGTTAGACTTAATTTACTTTCACAACTAAAATCTTTAAAAATTTGACCCTCACCCATCAAAACAAGCCTATTTCCGTAAAAATGTGCATCTTTAAGATTGTGAGTGATTAAAATAGCAGTCAGTTTAAAATCTTTAATCAGTCTGTCGGCAGTTTTCATCACCAAATCGGCCGAGCGCGGATCAAGCGCGGCGGTGGGCTCATCTAAAAGCAAAATTTTGCACTCGTCCATAACACTCATTATTAACGTAAGAGCCTGGCGCTGTCCGCCAGATAGTGTACCCATATCCTGATCGAGCTTGTTTTCCAATCCCATACCCAGCAAAGCAACTTTATCTTTCACGTCGGCTTTAAACTGATTAGTGGTTCCAATACGTAAGACCTTGTTTTTGGTACGCAATGCAGCCAGCCTGAAGTTGTCAAGTATACTAAGATCAGGAGCAGTACCGCTCAGGGGGTTTTGAAACACACGCGCAATCCATTTACTACGTTCAAAGTCTTTGAAGCTGGTTACTAACTGCCCGTCTATATCAATTGTTCCGGCTGATGGTAGCAGACTTCCTGCAACCAGGTTAAGAAGTGTACTTTTCCCTGATCCGTTTGCACCAACAATTACCAGGTAATCTTGCGGAGCAATCTCGAGGTTAAGATTTTGTACCGCTTTTACCTCATTTGGCTTGCCAGCGTTAAATGTTTTCGAAATGTTACTCAGCTTAATCATTTTGCCTTGATAAGGTTAAACGTGGTAAGCTTACAAAAAGCAATACCAAAACTGCAGTGACTAATTTAAGTAAGTTAGCATTTACACCTAATGACAAAGTTACCGCCAGCAACAGCTGGAAAACTACGGCTCCTGCAACTACTAGTATCAAAGTTTTCCATACCGATGTTACATTAAAACGGTTAATAAGCGTATCACCGATAATTACTGAGCCTAAACCTATGATGACAATGCCTATGCCCATACTTATATCTGCGTAGCCTTGCTGCTGCGTCATTAGAAAACCGCTTAATGCAGTAAGTGAATTAGCTATAGCCAGCCCTATTATCTTCATGCGATCGGTGTTTACTCCAAGTGCCCTGATCATAGTTTCGCTGTTACCTGTGGCTCGCATAGCTATACCAAAATCGGTTTTTAGTAAATAGCCCGTTATTGCAATAACAGCACCTACTAAAAGTAGTAGAATGAACAACGAATTCAAGTTGAAATCATTTGTAAACGTTACCATGCTGAATACCGACGATAGATTTATTAAAGGCAAGTTTGACCGGCCGGCAACAATGATGTTTATTGAGTAAAGCGCAGTTGATACCAAAATACCTGCAAGCAAAGCGTGTATTTTAAGTTTAGTATGTATAACGCCGGTAATAGCGCCGGCAATAGCCCCAGCCAATATCGCAGCTGCGCCACCCAAGTACCACGGAAAAGCGTGGGTAAGGAGAGTACCGGTAAGCATACCGCCAAGGGTATAGCTGCCGTCGGTAGTAATGTCGGGTATATTAAATATCTTCATAGATATATATATACCAACGGCAATACCCGCAAAACATAACCCTTGCAACAAGGCTGTTAAGTAAAATTCCATTACTGTATAGCTTCGTAATTTGAAGGTACACTAATATTATACTTTTTGGAGGCCTCGGCATTGTAAACACGTTTTCTCACTTTCACCATTTCGGGCTTGAGGCCGTTGGTGCTATGTGTTTTTAGATACTGCGCCGCTTGCAAGCCTGTTTGATATCCCCATTGATAAATATCGGCCCCAAAAGCGGCAACAGCGCCGCGTTGTACTAAACCCGCTTCACTGGTAAAAACCGGCACCTTTTTTTGGTTGCAGCTTTTTAAAATGGTTTCAAACGCTGCAAAAACTGTATTATCAGGATTAGCAAAGAAGGCGTCGATATTTTTGTCGAGCAGCGACTGAGTAACTAGCTGTGCTTCTGCTGATGAGTTTAACGGAAGCGCTACCAGCGTTATATTTAATTTACCGGCAAGGTCATTTATACGCTGCATAGCATCGGCCGATTGCGGCTCAGACTGATTGTAAATCATGCCAACAACAAGCTTATTTCCCCGTGGCTTCAATAAACGTGGAATGATACTAAAAGAGGTATCAATATAATTTAAATCTTCAACCGTACCAAAAAGATTGGTAGGCGCTTTCCCCTGCGCATTGGTAAGGTGAGCGCGCTCAGGTGTTGGTGATACCATCATAAATATAGGTATAGTCCTGGTTTTTTGCGCGGCCGTTACAGATGACAGCGTTGTACTTGTAGCAAGTAAATCAACCGGTTCAGTTACAAACTGATTTACAATTTGGGTGAGTGTCGGAATACTGCCCTGCGCATTTTGATACTCGATTTTAACTGTCCCTTTTGCCTCGCTAAAGCCGTTTTTGGCAAGTGCATCGGTAAAGCCATTTTTAGCCTGTGCTATGGTAGCATCTTCAAAGGCATCAACAAAACCCACTACCGGTACATTACTTTTTTTAGATGATGTACAAGCAGCGAGCAAAAAAAACGTTCCAATTAATAACAACAGGTGTAGATTGCGCATCATTGTACTAAAGTAAACATTTGCGGGTATACCGCTACAGAAGTTTTACGAACAGCAGGCAATTTTTACGCTTAATTAACTAATTTAGCCCTTAATGATAACCGGATCAAAACTTCCGCATACCGGAACAACTATATTTACCGTAATGTCGGCGTTGGCTAATGACCTCGGCGCCATTAATTTATCTCAGGGCTTTCCTGATTATGACTGCGACCCGCAACTTGTGTCATTAGTGAACGATGCCATGAAAAGCGGTTACAACCAATATGCGCCTATGGCCGGCTGGCTACCGTTACGTGAAGAAATTGCCCGCAAAACCGAAAAGTTATATGACGCGGTTTACCACCCTGATACAGAAATCACTATCACATCGGGCGGCACGCAGGCAATATTTACCGCAATTTGTGCTGCCATACATCCAAATGATGAGGTAATTGTTTTTGAACCGGCTTATGATTCATATGCACCTGCCATTAAACTAATGGGTGGAACCGTTAAGTCATTAGAACTTGAACCGCCTGATTACCGCATTGCCTGGGATATGGTGAAACGGTTAATAAGCAACCGCACGCGAATGATTATACTCAATTCGCCCCATAATCCTACTGCAACCATACTTAGTGAAAGTGACATTGAGGAGTTAGCTGCCATTGTTAAAAATCGCGATATCCTGATTTTAAGCGATGAAGTTTACGAACATTTGGTGTTTGACGGGCAAACACATCACAGCATGGCACGATACCCTGAATTACGCGAACGCAGCTTTATAGTGGGATCGTTTGGAAAAATGTTTCATACAACCGGCTGGAAATTAGGCTACTGCCTTGCTCCTGCTGCATTAACTGCCGAATTCAGGAAACTACATCAATATACGGTATTCAGTGTAAACACACCCATGCAGGTTGGGGTTGCGGAGTACCTTAAAAACGAAAATGTTTATAATGAACTAGCCGGTTTCTTCCAGCAAAAACGCGATTTTTTCAGAGATGGGTTATCGCAAACCCGCTTCGGGTTACTGCCTTGTTCGGGCTCTTACTTTCAATCGGTAAGTTATGAGCATATCACTGATGTTAAGGATACCGATTACGCTATACAAATTACACATGAGTATGGCGTAGCTTCAATACCCGTTTCGGCCTTTTACAGTAAGGGCACCGACCATAAGATTCTTCGCTTTTGCTTTGCCAAAAAACAGGAAACACTTGAACGGGCTATTGAGCGTTTAATAAAACTATAAATTGTTTGGTACTTGTATTAATCCAATTATACACCAGTTATTTTGCCGTTGCCAATGAATAACTTAAAAATCACTACCTATCAAGGTTATCTTTTCTGGGAAAACATTGATAAGAACTTGCAGAACATATCATTGCGATTGTCTGGCGTACGCACCTCAACTGATTTGGTAATTTTGCCCGAGATGTTCAATACCGGCTTTACCATGAATGCCGAAAAGCTTGCCGAACCTATGGATGGTAAAACCATGCAATGGATGAAAGACACTGCTCAAAAAATGAATTGTGTTGTAACGGGCAGTCTTATAATAAGTGAGGGTGAAAAATATTACAACCGGCTTATATGGATGCGCCCGGATGGTACTTATGAACATTACGACAAACGCCATTTATTTGGACTTGGCAAGGAAGATGAAAAATACACTGCCGGCAATAAAAAGCTTATTGTTGAGCTGCTAGGTTGGAAAATTTGCCCGGTTATATGCTATGATCTGCGCTTTCCGGTTTGGCTGCGTAATGTAAAAGCCGAGTACGACCTAATGATTATTGTTGCAAACTGGCCAGAGCGCCGCTCACTGCACTGGCGCACACTTATACCGGCCCGCGCAGTTGAAAACCAAGCTTATGTTATTGGCGTAAACCGTTTTGGTTATGATGGCAACGAAGTATACCACTCAGGTGATTCGATGTGTATTGACCCAAATGGCAAGGTAATTTACTATAAGCCTAATGAGGAAGATATTTACACGTTCAGTATCAACGCCGAGGAGCTTTTAAAAACCCGCAGGGCTCTTCCATTTTTAAAGGATGCTGATAGTTTCAACATTGAGTAGGCTTTAGCCAGGCCAAAGTATTTTTGCGGGTTAACACTAATCTCCCTATTTTGCGTTAAATCAAGTACATTATAAACGCATTTTAATGAGAATGGTAAAACAAGTACTCCCTGTACTTTCATGCTGCCTGTTATTTATTTTCACTGCATCGGCACAAAAAAAGAAAGATTATACACCGCTGGTAAATCCTTTCATTGGCACCGGCGGACATGGACATACTTTTCCGGGAGCTACAGTTCCGTTTGGCATGGTTCAGCTAAGTCCTGATACACGGCTTGAAGGTTGGGATGGCTGCTCGGGCTATCACTATACTGATACCACGGTTTACGGTTTTTCACACACTCACCTTAGCGGCACCGGCATCCCCGATTATTGCGATGTGCTTTTTATGCCTACCACGGGTTTGCCTAAATTTAAAAATACCGAGTACCGCTCGGGATTTAAGAAAGCAAATGAACAGGCATCGCCGGGTTACTACAAAACACTATTAGATAAATATAACGTTGAAGTTGAGCTTACGGCAACCCAACGCGTTGGTTTACACCATTATGAATATCCATCAACAAATCAGGCAAACATCATCATTGATTTAAGCCACCGCGATAAGGTTTTGAATTCCTGGATTGAGGTTGTGAACGATCATGAAATAAGAGGTTTCAGGCAGTCTAAATCGTGGGCAAATGATCAATATGTATATTTTTATGCCAAATTTTCCAAACCGTTTAAAACCTACGGCATAGCCCAAAATGATGTACTGGAGCAAGGCAAACAAAAGCTGGAGGGAAATAACATCAAAATGTATGTGCAGTTTGATGACCCGAAGGATGTATTGGTAAAAGTTGGCATCTCTCCTGTAAGCGCAGAAGGTGCCCTTAAAAACCTTGATGCGGAACTAAAAGATTTTGACTTCAAAAAGACAGCAAAGCAGGCCCGCGCTGCATGGAGCACTGAATTATCAAAAATTGAAATTGAAGGCGGTGGCCCGCCTATACCCCAGCAGCAAAGCATGTCATCGTCATACGGTTACGGCTATGGTGGATTTCCGCAACAACAAAAAAAACAGTCATTTCCTGATTATTCAAAAATTAAACAGACTATATTTTATACCGCTTTGTACCACTGTATGATTGCCCCAAACATTTATAATGATGTTGACGGACAATACCGCGGTTTGGATGGCAAAGTGCATAAAGCTGATGGCTTTAATTATTACACGGTATTTTCGTTATGGGATACCTTCAGGGCTGAGCACCCGCTGCTTACTTTGATTGACAAAAAGCGCACCCTCGACTTTATTAAAACGTTTTTAGCAATGTATGAGCAGGGCGGCTTATTACCTGTATGGCCGCTTGCATCAAACGAAACCTTTTGCATGATTGGCAACCACGCCATACCGGTTATTGCTGATGCCTATAGTAAAGGCATACGTGACTTTGATGCCGGCAAAGCATTGGAAGCCATGAAAGCATCTGCTAACGCCAACCGTGTTGGCCTCAATCTGTATGCACAGTACGGCTACGTGTTGGGCGATAAAGAAAATGAATCGGTATCAAAAACTTTAGAGTATGCCTACGATGACTGGTGTATTGCTCAAATGGCTAAAATGATGAACAAGCCTGAGGATTACAACACCTATATAAAGCGCGCACAAAACTGGAAAAACGTTTACAATAATCAAACGGGCTTTATGCAGGCACGTGTAAACGGCACGTGGTTTACTCCATTTAATCCAACTGATATTAATAATAATTATACTGAGGGCAATGCCTGGCATTATAGTTTTTTTGCACCACAGGATGTTGAGGGACTGGCTACTGCCATGGGTGGAAAGGAAAAGCTTGAAGCAAAGCTTGATGAATTATTTACTACAACTGCAAAGCTAAGCGGACGTGAGCAGTCTGATGTTACCGGCCTTATTGGTCAGTATGCGCATGGCAATGAGCCAAGTCATCATATGGCTTACCTGTATAACTTTACGGCTAACCCCGAGAAAACGCAAATGCGTTTGAAAGACATATTCAGAACTCAATACACCGCCCAGCCCGACGGCTTAGCAGGTAATGAAGACTGCGGACAAATGTCGGCATGGTATGTAATGAGCGCGCTGGGTATATACAATGTGGCTCCTGGGCAGCAACAGTTTTTAATTGGTTTGCCGCAGTTCGAAAAAGCGGTTGTAAATCTTGAAAATGGCAAAAAGTTCACGGTATCGAATTCCGGAACATCAGTAAGCCTTAATAATACTTACCTGCAGGGTATGAACTTTAATAAGAAGCCCTACAGCAAGCTTTATATCGATTATGATGATATAAGCAAAGGCGGAGAATTTGAAATTTTCACCGGTAAGCTGCCTAACCAAATATTTGTTCAGGAATTAGAGAGGCCAACATCGCGCATTACTGACTCTGTTATTGTGCCAGTACCGGGTTTTATAAGTTCTATGCGAACTTTTAAAACGCCTATAACAGTTGCCATAAACTGTGCCGATGTTAATGCAAAAATTTATTACACGCTTGATGGCAGCACACCAAACGCTTCGTCAAACCTGTATGTAAAGCCTTTAACTATAAGCGCTACCACTACTATTAAAGCAACGGCCTTTAAAAATGGCAAGTGGAGCATGGTAAACACCGGCACATTTAGCCAAATTACAAGCAACACCAAAATTAAGCTCATTAATAAATACGAGCCAAACTACGCCTCTACCGGCGATGAAGCACTTATTGATGGAATTATGGGCGTTGATAATTGGCGCACAGGCAACGCCTGGCAGGGATTTCAAAAGGCGGATTTTGAAGCCATAATTGATTTAGGATCTTTGAAACCGATAACTGAAGTTAGCTTAAATACCCTGCAAGACACGCAGTCGTGGATTGTATTCCCCCAATGGGTGCAATATTCACTATCTGATGATGGTAAAAAATTTGGACCACCTGTAAGCGTAAAAACCAAAATACCTGTTGACAATACGGACTCTAAAACACAGTCATTTAAGGCAAACATTAACCGCAAAACACGCTACATTAAGGTATTAGCCAAACAATATGGCCCCTTGCCTGAGTGGCACGAAAGCAAAGGAAGTCCGTCGTACATTTTTGCTGATGAAATAACCATCCGATAATAGTAACTGGAAATTACTTTCTTGCTGCTTTATTTGTAATCTTAATTCAGTATACTATATGATGTTTCTGCCGCACTGTACATACCTTAATTTGATCACACAAATTGAGACGGATTGAATAAAGGTTGATACAAATGCCTTGATATTAATTACTACTCTTGCTTTGTTTTACAAACAACCAATTGTACTTGCTTAACCGTGCCATTAAAACAGGCAACAAGGGTTAATAAGCATATCAAATTAATATCATAACCGTGTTTAAATTTTTTAAGCCACTTGCCGTTATCACCGTTTTGTTGCTCAATGCAACTACAACGCTTCACGCTCAAAGCGTTCCTCCAAAAACGTTTACAAATCCCATTTTACCAAGTGGGGCCGATCCGTGGATAATTCACAAAGATGGTCACTATTACTATACTAACACGCAGGGCAACAGGTTAAGCATTTGGAAAACCAAAAACATCGCCGATTTAGCTAACGCCGAAAAAAAAACGGTTTGGACTCCTACTGCCGGTACGTTGTATTCAAGAAATATATGGGCACCTGAATTGCACTTTTTACAAAATAAGTGGTACATGTATTTTGCCGCAGATGATGGCAAGAACGAAAACCACCGCTTATATGTGCTTGAAAATGCCAATCCCGATCCGTTAAAAGGTGAATGGACCTTTAAAGGAAAACTTGCCGTTGAAGGTGACGATAAATGGGCTATTGATGGATCTGTTTTTAACTTCAAAGGTCAATTATATTTGATTTGGTCGGGCTGGGAAGGCGATGTTAACGTGCAACAAAACATTTACATCTGTAAAATGAAAAACCCTTATACACTTGAAGGAAAAAGGGTAAAGCTATCATCATCAGATTATGACTGGGAAAAGCATGGTGACTTAAATGACCCAAGCAACCCTCCTCATGTAAATGTAAACGAGGGACCAGAAGTGCTTGTACACAACAACAAGCTGTTTTTAATTTATTCTGCCAGCGGTTGCTGGACAGATCACTATGCACTAGGAATGCTCACCGCATCCGCATCGTCCAATGTAATGGATCCGGCATCCTGGAAAAAATCACCGAAACCTGTTTTTGAAGGCAGCAAGCAAAATAGTGTTTACGCTCCCGGGCATAATTCATTCTTTAAATCACCTGATGGTAAGCAAGACTGGATTCTTTACCACGCAAATCCTTCACCCGGTTGTGGATGCGGCGGACAGCGTTCTCCGCGGATGCAGCAATTTACCTGGACTAAAGATGGCATACCTGATTTTGGTATTCCGGTAAGTACCGGTGTTGCGTTAACAGTACCTTCATCAAAATAATCTGCTTATAAGTTTATAAGAATTCTTCCTCATACAGTTTGGTTTGCAGGGCCCGGAGTGCGATACGCCGGGCTTTTGCTTTTTAAGATGGGGAAGAGTATTGCCAATATTCAATAGGTAATACCGTGATTGGGGAAATTTACCCACGGCGACAATATTTACATCTAAATTAACAATTACAAACTTTTCAATAAAGCAATAGTTAATTAGCGGTTTTAAGTCGTTTACCATGTACTTCACTAACAAAAAGGCAAATTTTGGTTTCATTGTCGTAAATATTGGTTTGCAGGAATAGGGTTTGCCTATACTCATATATAAAACAATAACCCAAAATGAAATCAACTATTTACACCTTAGCAATTTTATTATTCTCAGTTTTAAGCTTTTCAGTTAAAGCCCAGGTTAGCACAACTGGTCCTCAAAAAGTTTATAAACTTCCGCGCCTTGATGAACATTCTGTTATTACCGATTCAACCGGAAAAAGAATTGATTACACCGCATGGACTACCCTAGTGAATACCGGCCGCTACAATATAAAGGTAGTAATGCTCGCTAATGGTAAAGGCGCCTTACGCCTTACCAAGCTTACCAAAACAGAGCGCGATGCAAAGATAGCCCAGATGCCAAAACCTATGGATAGCCCGTTTTTCACCACAGGCCAAAACTTTGACAAGAACTTCAAAGAAAAAGATTTTAAAGGCGCAAGCTGGGATAAGAAAGGCTTAAAAGGTAAAATTGTGGTGATGAGCTTTTGGTATGTAAACAACGTACAATGCCGCCAGCAAATTACTGATATGAATGAAATGGTTGCATCTTTCAAAAACGATCCTAACGTGATATTCATTTCAGTGCCTATGGACGATAAAAAAGTTGCTGAAGAATACTTGAATACCAATCCGCTTAATTATGTTCACCTTGAAAATGGCAAAAAATTAAGTGACAAACTGGGTATACTAAATCATCCAACTGATGTAATCATTGATCAAAATGGAGTAATACAATACCACACCACCGGCTACAATATTGCTGGCAGCTACTGGATAAGCAAGACAGTTGCCGAGCTACAACATACTCCGGTAATTCCGATGACTGAGCAGGTGTTGGCAAGCGTGAAATAAAATTGAGGTAGCTAAGTGTAAATGAAATATAAAAAGGCCGGCGTAATGCCGGCCTTTTTGCGTTAAGTACTTTACATTGTGAGTGCTAAACTCTAAGCATTGTCTTTTTTATCTTTAAGATTTGCCAGCCAGCTTTCACCCAGTTGTTGCCATGAACTATAATTGCCATTTAGTTTAAGGTATTCACCCATTTGATTCAATACGTCATTTTTTTTGTAGCCGTTTTCTCGTAAGTACTTAACAGACGTCGCTCCTGCTGACTTTGACAGCTTGTTTCCGTTGGCCTCGTTGATAAGCGGATGGTGGTAAAAAACACTTTCTTTAAATAAACTATAGCCTAATTGTTGAGCAAGGTATTGCTGCGCAACCGTAGATGCGAATAAATCCTGACCGCGTACAATCAGGTCAACGCCAAAATGAATATCATCGCATAAACTGCTCAACTGATATGATGGTCTTTCATCTTTCTTACGTACAACAAAGCTTTGCATTTCAGGTGGCAGGTAACAAACAACCTTGCCGCTTGGCCAAGTTAGCATCAATACCGGTTCGCTGTTTTCAGTTTTAAGTCTCCACGCAGCATTGAGTGAACTTAAAGAAGCGTTAAGTGGTTCACACGTACCCGGATATGTTTGATAATTTTGCAGTTGCAACCTCGAACATGTACAAGCAAATACATTACCCTCCTCCTCCAACTGTTTTAACGCATCGTTGTATAAATACATTCGTTGTTGCTGCGACCAGTTGCTTTTAAAATCGTGCAAATTTAGCGGACCTTCTGTGTAAGCTATTTCTAAAAAATCGAGTGTATCAAACACGTCCTGAATATATTCGTCACGCACACGCTCCTTATCCATGTCATCAATACGCAGCAAAATACCGGCGCCACTCTGTTTAGCCAAAGTTGCCGTAAGTACAAAAGACAATGCATTACCGAGGTGCAAATACCCGCTAGGTGTCGGTGCAATTCGGGTTTTAGCAATTGTTGGATCAGCAACTTCTAAAAACATAGTCTTGCAAGGTAATTATCAACCAACAAAATATAAAACTTAGAATTTCCGTAATTTACAATTAATAGCGTATTAATTACACTAAGCCTCAACTTTACAGTGAAACACTATTAACTAATAAGAAATTATCAATAATTCTCAAAGATACGTTGTTTTCCATATAGACGCACTTATTGAGTAGATGCTTGGTATATTATAGCTGTTTTATAAAAAATGACGTTTCATTTATAGGTTAGCGGCGCACTAAAGACGTGTAGGTGAATTTTAATTAGTTCCTAATATGTAAATATGCCGCACACAATTTATTTAATTTTTTATTACACTAAGTAAAACTATTGCAGCATACTTAATGTTATCAATACAATCAGATGCTCTTGATGTAATTTCTGTTACTGCAACATCATTATTTCCTGACGCTATTTCGCATATAAAAACTGTATAGAATAAATCCTGGCCGTATGAAAAACATCTTATTGCTTAATGATTTTACACCCGAAGCTGAACACGCTATAAGCTACGCCACTATGCTGGCAACGGCACTCAAAGCGCGTGTTCTTGTTTGGAATGTAAGTCATCAGGCTACAAAAACTGCTGTTAAAAGAGAATTGGTTTACGTGTTGAAGAATGGACAACAGCAAGTTGTTAGACCCACCGAACAGGAGGCCTTAAACAATTTGGCCGATCATCCACTAATAAATGTTTTGGATGATAAAGATACCATCAACCGCACCGTGCATGAAATTGCCTGTAACAATAACATTCAGTTAGTTATTAAAGGCGTTAGAAGTATTGAAGACAAAATTGAGCAACATGCTTTAAAGGTTGTCACTAAAAGCTGCTGTCCGTTATTATTGGTACCCAAACAAGCACCGTTAAATTTGTTTAAACAAATAGCCTACCTGGCCGATTTGCGTTACTGCCGCAATAATATCAACAGCTATTTGAAAGAAGTTGCACATGAGGTGAATGCAAATCTTTCAATAGCTCATATTTCCGTAGCAAGCATTCCGGAGCCGGAGGTAAATTATGCAATGGAGCTTTATAAAAAGGCAATTGGGCCAAATCCAAATAACATAAGCCTATCGTTTAATCAAATTAAGGAACGGAATGTACGTAAGGCTGCCGACGTGCTAATTCATGTAATGAAAAATGATTTGCTTGTAATGACTTACAATAAATATCATTTTAGCATGCTTACCAGTAAAGGTCCGTTGCTGAATGCAGCACATGATTTAAACGTACCATTAATGGTATTCCCATCATAAGCTGAATTATAATTTTAAACAAAAAAAGCTCCTTCAGTGGAGCTTTTTTTGTTTAGTGCAGTAATTTTTTAAACTCATTGTAACTGGCTTTAATATACATAGCCAGTTCATAATCAGTCATGGTTTTAATTTGATAAGCTGTAGGCCGGTACTTGATCATAAAGTTGGTTAACGAATCGCCCTTGAGCGCTGTAAGCGCAATTACCTTACGTTTGGTAAAGCTTCGATCAATAAAACCTTCCTGTTCATCTTCCAACAGCGTTTTTTGTAGCTTGCTGGTTTGCTGTTTATTCTTACTGAACAAACCAATAGCCGATAGCACATTAAAACCACCTATTGAAGTTGTATTGGCCGGATTGTCAATATAATTTCGTGGCTTATCAACAAGGGAAACCTTGTTAGCCATGAGTTCCTTTACACCCGAGCGCTTATAATTATACACTTCACTAAACAATTGTCTGTTACGTACAGAATCTGCTTTCAAATCGCGCCTGGCTGTTACGTTTACATCTCGCAGTATGATGGATGGCTTGTCTAATAAAATCTTTAAGGTGTCAGTAGTCGCAATGCCTTTCAAAACAGCTTTATGCAATTTGTATCCGGGCGCATTAACGATGCAGCTATCTCCATTAGTGGCCTTGCTTAAAGTAAACGAGCCTTGCGCATCTGTAAATGCAACAGAATGAGGTGTTGTTACCTTTGCGCTATATACAGGTAGCTTGGTGAGCCGGTCAATTACTACACCGTTTACCCGTTGTGCAACAGCGGCAAACGCAGTAATAATTGTAAGTAAAATAAATAATAAAAACCTCATTTTATACCTTAAACAATGCTGCTAAAGTACGTGAATTTTGCCCACCGCTAAGTTTGTTTAACAAACATTAACATAAGCCTGATACAATAAAGCCATCGCCTAATCATTAAAAAAGCGCACCTGGTGATAGTGCGCTTTTCATTAAAGCATTATTTAGTTTTCCGACATCTGAAATACAATAGGCACGGTGAATTTCACTCTTACGGGGTGTCCGTTTTGTTGGCCGGGTTTCCATGCTGGTGCGAGTTTTAATACACGCAACGCTTCGCGGTCTAATTCGGGCGAAACGCCTTTGATAACCTGTATATCAGTAAGCTTGCCATCCTTTTCTATTACAAAGCTTAGCACTACCCTGCCCTGCAATTCAGTCTCAGGATAACGCAACGTTTTTTGCAGGAAACGAGACCAGGCCGATGCACCACCGATTGGTTCGGGCATCACATCAAGCCCGCCAATACCAACAGGTTCATTACTTCCACCATCTATCCCTACTGTAGATGTACCGTTTCCACCCGTTCCCGCGGGTTTTAATGCGTTACCAACAGGTGTATTATCATTACCTTTTATCTCCTGGCTGCCTATAGCCACATTTATGTCAACAGGTTTTGGATCAACCGCCTCTATAGGATCATTGGTTGGCCTTGGCTCTACAAAGCGTTGGGTTTTAGTATTTGATTTTGGAGAAGCATCAGGCTTAACGGCAGACGGCTTTGTGGCATCTTTTTTCAACGGCTCCAAAGGCTTGTCAACCGGTGGTTTTATTTTCGTTAAGTCTACAATAATGGGCCCTTTTTCAACCATTGGCAATTCAATATTTTTTGCCTTGTTGTGCTTCATCACAATGGTTAATGTAGTTGCGGCTAAACCAAAGGCAACTACCGTAATGGCGAGTGCCTTCATCATGGTGTCGCTGTAGTTTACGCGCAATTCGTAAGCACCGTAGTTTTTGTTACGGTCGGTAAATACAAGGTCGAGCCACTCGCTCTTGTACAAATCAAATTTTGAGTTCAGCATAGTGTTTGAAATTATATTTTCTAATATAACACCAACCACAAGCAAAAATTTCACTATTTAGAATAATTACTAATATCGTATCCGCTCATTATCTCCATGCAATAAAAAGCACTATTAATTTGATTTTATTGCAAAGCAACAAAGCATTTAACAACTATTTAACAGTTGGCAGCCGACCAATATAGCCCTCATTTTCAGTGCTTATACTGTCAATTCGGCGTAAATTACCACTTTTGCGTATCTACCTTTTTAATTTCCGAATTTCCCGGCTTTATAGATGTCTTATTATTCACGAAGTCTTGCACTAGTTCATTAGCTTTAATACCTAGGCTTCCAGCCCTTTCAAGATATAAAGATAGTTGCTTTTCGCCAATACGGCTGTCTTTCTTTTCAAGGGGAACTGTAACGCCATCTATCGCCGTAAACGTTCCAAAGCGGTTGCGTTGGTAAGGGATAAATTCAAAATTTGTTACAATTAAGCGATATTTACTTTCTTTAAAATCTATTTTAACAGTATAATCTAAACGGCCTTCTTCTTGCCCTGTTAACAAACCCTTCTTAAATACTAAAATGCCACCGCGGCCGCTCACCTCAGTTTCCTGTGTTGCAGCTTTAATTTCCTGTAGCCCTGTTAAGTTCTTTTTTAAGTAGGCGGCAAGGGCAGATAAATTTATGCCAGGCAAAGAACTGCCTACCTTAAAATAAGTATACTTATTGTTTTCATTTAAAACTATAGAGTCTTTTTGTGCATAACAGGCAGCAACAGGCATACACAACACGAAGTATATAAGGAGTAAATTTTTCATCTTACAAAAAAGGCCGTCGCTTTAATTCGACGGCCTTCAAATTTAAGTTACTTTAATTAAAATGCATATACAGCTGCTAACACAAACTGTCCCGCATTTTTAGTTACTTGTCCGTTAAGTTTTTGGAAAGTTCCGGTTTTGCCATTGTCCAGGCGTACCTCAGGTATGAATGTTAAACCACCTGCTTTAACATTGGCGGTAAGGGTGAAAGCCTTTACATCATCACCCGGCATGATGCTTGAATAGTTGAAGCCTGTTTTACCTTTGTTTTTAAAATACTCGGCACGTAAACCAAGTGTTACCGCGTTTGACACTGCGTACTGCGGATATAGGGCAGCACCAGAGAAGCCTCCTCCATCGTTAGGAGCAGAGAATGTGGCAGCGTTTAAACCCAATTTGAAAGCATCACTAACTTGATATGAAGTAGTCAAATCAAATTCAGTACCTGAAAACTTACCGCTTAAAACGTTCAGGTAAGCAGTCCAACCTTTTACCGGGCTCACCATCAATTGTCCACCAAAAGTTGATACTTCACGGCTTGAGGTGTAATTGTTCCATGAATCATTAAATATACCAGCCATTAAGCTAACCTTATCAGTAAAAGCGTAAGTGAATTTTAAGCCGGCGTTTTGGAACGGACCGTTGGTAAATAAATATGAAGTTGAATAATTGAAGTTACCTACAGGAGAAATTACCTCGTAACCAACAAAAGTACTCATATAACCAGCCGTTACATTCAATTTGTCGGTAAGATCGTAACCAACATAAAGGTTTTGTATGTGGAAGCTTTGTGTACCTACTACTGGCGCAATTTCGTTTCCATTATCATCCAGCACTACGCCTCCTGTAAAATCAGCGTTAGGAATTGACTGACCCTGACCACGCGGACCAAAAGACAACTCACCTACAAAAAGTGCTTTGTTATATTTTTTCTTTACGCCCAAATCAATCATACCAATTGAAACTGAGTTAGCTTCGTTGGCAAAACTGGTAGCAATGCGCGAGTTTTTCTTTCCGGCAAAATCCATCTTATAATAGGTGTCTACCGAACCAAAAATAGTCAGTCCCGGATCGGCAGGAACCGGTGTTACTTTTGATGTGTCTTGCGCCTTTACAAATGTTGTGGCGGCTGCAAACAATGCACCGGCAAGTAAAAATTTCTTAGTCATGAGTGATTTAGTTTGATGTTGAGTAAGTTATTTTTGATTCAAATAGTTAATGTAGGGACATAAGTATGGCCGTCCGTAGCATATTGATGCGGCGGCAGCTTAAAATGTCATTAAAGGTGATGTGAAATAAAAGAGCAGTAGTATAAGCGCTGCGGAACAGAACCGGCCGCAGCGCTTTACTAAATTATACAGTTAAACGCTGCGATGTGTAGCGCTCATCATGCTGGCTGTAATCCAAACCAACTTCTTCTTCTTCTGAAGTTACGCGAAGTGGTTCAATAAGGTTAACCAGTTTGAAAATAAGGAATGATACGATAAAGCTAAATGGAATCACTATAGCTAAACCTTTTAACTGAGCAAAGAAAAATTCGGTTTTGCCATATAGTAAACCAACCGGGCCGTTTGCATATACAGTATCGGTAGCAAAAATACCGGTTAAAATCATACCAACTATACCACCAACACCATGGCAAGGAAATACGTCAAGCATATCATCAAGGCTGGTTTTTGTTTTCCAGTGTGCAACAAGGTTAGATATGATAGCAGCAATAAAGCCAATAAATATACTTTGTGGTATAGCAACGTAACCGGCACCAGGGGTTATAGCTACTAAACCAACTACGGCACCTATACAAAAACCTAAAACTGAAGGTTTTTTTCCGCGGATTACGTCAAAGAACATCCATGATAACCCTGCAGCTCCGGCAGCAGTGTTAGTTGTTAAAAATGCAGATACCGCAACTGAGCTTGCACCAACTGCCGAACCGGCGTTGAAACCAAACCAACCGAACCACAGTAAACCGGTTCCTATTAATACATAAGGAATATTAGCAGGAGGAATTGCCAAACCTTCAATATGTGCTTTACGACGTTTTAACACAATAGCACCAGCAAGTGCAGCACAACCTGCAGAGATGTGCACAACTGTACCACCGGCAAAATCCCATACACCTAATTTAGCAAGAAAACCTTCAGGGTGCCAGCTCCAGTGAGCAAGTGGCGCATATACCAGCAAGCTGAAAAGGCAGGTAAATAATATGTACGATGTAAAACGGATACGCTCGGCAATTGCACCTACAACCAAACCTGGAGTAATGATGGCAAACATAAGCTGAAATACCGCAAATAATGATTTAGGGATTGTTGGAGCGGCTGCCCATGGAGCACCCGAGTTTACACCCTTAAAGAAAAGATAAGTTGACGGGCTACCGATGAACCCACCGATGTCATCTCCAAAGCAAAGACTGAAACCTACAACAATCCATAATACTGTTACAACACCGGCGGCAACAACGCTTTTAATCATGGTTGATAAAACGTTTTTACGGGTTACCATGCCTCCGTAAAAGAAGGCTAAACCTGGAGTCATTAAAAATACAAGTGCTGCAGACACAAGTACCCATGCAATATCAGCAGAATTGTACTTAGATGTATCAGCAAAGTCGGGAACAGCGGGAATAAATATTGAAAATACCGCAATTACTAACAAAACAATGAAAGGCAGATACCTTTTGAATGAATTTTCCATGCTTTTTTACTTTTTGGGTTAGATTTTGATCATTAAGTGAATATTTAATTAAGTTTTTCTAAAATTATCAATAAATATCACATAATCATAAACATTTTTTAATAAAATTTTGCAAAACATGCGTTTTACACAATTTTATATTTTGTTTTTAACGCCGGTGTAATAATATTCTTAAAGCTGTAAAATCCATATATTGTTAATTTACAATAAGTTATATTTTTTCTCAAACAAAATATTTGCGCAAACATGCTCTATGTAATAAATAAAGGTGTTTTTGAATTTTTTAATACTTTTTTACATTAAATGCCATTATATATATAACGCATACCTCTATATTTGAACCGAAAAGCTTAAAACACCCAAAAAATAATGTCAAATATTCGTTTTCAGGCTCTCCAAACTGTACTAACACGCACAATTCCGGAGATAAAAGCCCCCGCAAATAAAATTTCTGATTATTATGGTACCAATGTTTTCGATAAAAAGAAAATGAGAGAGTACCTTTCAAAAGAAGCTTATCAAAGCATTATAAATTCAATTGACAAAGGCGAACCGGTAGAACGCGATATGGCCGACCAAGTGGCTTCGGCAATGAAGGCCTGGGCTATTGGCAAAGACGCAACACATTACACCCACTGGTTTCAACCTTTAACCGGCACCACTGCCGAAAAGCATGACGCTTTTTTTGAACCAACTGCTGATGGCGCCATGGAAAAATTCAGCGGTGATGCCTTATCTCAGCAAGAGCCTGATGCCTCAAGCTTTCCCAACGGCGGTATTCGTAACACTTTTGAAGCGCGTGGCTATACCGCCTGGGATCCGTCATCGCCTGCATTTATTATGGGCCGTACTCTTTGTATACCTACCGTGTTTGTTTCATACACAGGCGAAGCTTTAGATTATAAGGTGCCTTTACTAAAGGCATTACATGCGCTTGATAAAGCCGCTGTTGATGTTTGCCAGTATTTTGATAAAAGCGTAGAAAAAGTAAACGCATCATTAGGAATTGAGCAGGAATACTTTTTAGTTGATTTGGCCTTATATAATGCACGCCCTGATTTGTATTTGACAGGCCGCACCTTATTCGGGCATGAATCTGCAAAAAACCAGCAGCTTGAAGATCATTACTTCGGCTCTATCCCATCGCGTGTTTATGCCTTTATGCAGGATTTTGAAGCCGAAGCTTTACTATTAGGTATACCTTTAAAAACCCGTCATAACGAGGTTGCGCCGTCACAATTTGAATGCGCCCCTATATATGAAGAGATAAATCTGGCAATTGATCATAACCAGTTGCTTATGGATATCATGGACAGGGTGGGCAAACGTCATAATCTGAAAGTATTATTGCATGAAAAGCCTTTTGCCGGCATGAATGGTTCGGGTAAGCACAATAACTGGTCGATGATTACCAATACCGGTAAAAACCTGTTATCGCCGGGCAAAACGCCCAAGAGCAATTTGATGTTCTTAACGTTTTTTGTAAACACCATCAAAGCTGTTTATGATCATGCCGATATGCTTCGCGCTTCAATTGCATCGGTTAACAATGATCATCGCCTTGGCGCTAATGAAGCTCCACCCGCTATTATCTCTATTTTCCTTGGAAGCCAGTTGAGTGAGGTGTTAGATGAAATTGAAACATCACGCATCAGCAAAAAAGCTAAGGAAGATGCGTTGCTTTGGCAAGGCATTCCAAAAATTCCACAAATTTTGCAAGACAATACCGACCGTAACCGCACTTCGCCTTTTGCCTTCACCGGCAATAAGTTTGAATTGCGTGCGGTAGGTTCATCGGCAAACTCAGCCAATCCGATGACTATCTTAAATCTTATTGTGGCCGATCAGCTTAAGAAATTCAAGACTGACGTAGATAAGATTTTGAAGAAAGGCGAAAAGAAAGATGTGGCTCTCCTTACTGTAATTAAGAAGTACATTAAGGAAACCAAGTCAATTCGTTTTGAGGGTAACGGTTACAGCGATGAGTGGGAACTTGAAGCCGAGAAACGCGGCCTGGCCAACATTAAAACAACCCCTAAGGCGCTTGATGCACTTGTTACTGAAAAAGCGGAATACATATTTGAAAACACAGGTGTATTTACCCGCCGCGAGGCTCATGCCCGTCATGAAATACTACTTGAAGATTTTTATAAGAAACTTCAGATTGAAGCCCGTGTAATTGGTGATTTGGTGAACACCACCATTCTTCCGGCTGCCATCAGCTACCAAAGCAAGTTGGTTGAAAACGTGCGCGGTTTAAAAGAAATTGGCCTGGACGAAGCTACCTACAGTGCACAAATTGACATCATAAAAAAGTTATCAGAACACATTAACTTTATTAAAAGCAATGTTGAGCAGATGGTAGAGCAACGTAAAAAAGCTAACGCAATTGATGATGCCCGCGAAAGAGCTGTTTCATACGACGAAAAGGTTAAGGCATTTTTTGAGCCTATTCGCTATCATGTTGATAAGCTTGAGCAACTGGTTGACGACCAGCTTTGGCCATTACCAAAATTCAGAGAATTACTATTCATAAAATAATTATCAAAACCCTCGCTCTAAAGCGGGGGTTTTTACGTTTAACAATATAATAAGGTATTAATCTATATTGTGCCATGACTACATCATCTCAAACTACATCAACTTTACTAATGATACGCCCTGCCAGCTTTGGCTATAACGAGCAAACCGCCGGCAGCAACGCTTTCCAGCAAAAAGCTCACAGTTTAAACGGAATTGAACAAAGTGCGCTGAAAGAGTTTGATGCTTTTGTTCACCTGTTGAGAAGTAAGGATGTTGACGTGATTGTTATTGAGGATACTACAGAACCGCATAAACCGGATGCTATTTTCCCGAATAATTGGGTGTCATTTCATGACAATGGGGATGTATTATTGTACCCCATGCAGGCCGAAAACCGCCGTTATGAACGTAACGAAGGTATAATACGCAAACTGGAAAGCCAATTTACAGTTAAGCACATAATTGATTTAAGCCGTTTTGAACTTGATGATAAATTTTTAGAAGGTACCGGAAGCATGGTGCTTGACCGGGAAAATAAGCTGGCTTACGCTTGCCTGTCTCCACGCACCAATGCCGAAGTGTTGCTTACATTTTGTCATCACCTGGGTTTTAGACCTGTTGCGTTTAACGCTGCCGATGGTAATGGCAAAGCCATTTACCACACCAACGTTATGATGTGCATTGGTAGCAAGTTTGCAGTAATTTGCCTTGATTCAATAACCGATACCGTTGAAAAGCAGGCGGTAATAACGTCATTGCAAGCTACTGAAAAAGAAATTGTGGCTATTAGCTATGAGCAAATGAATCAGTTTGCGGGCAATATGCTCGAGGTAAAAACTACCAGCGGTAAAAGCTTGCTCGTAATGTCGGCAAGTGCCCACAGGTCGTTAACCGAAGAGCAGGTAAACACCCTTGAAAAATGTACTGAAATAGTTTCAACAGATATAACAACTATTGAAACCATTGGCGGTGGAAGTGCCAGGTGTATGCTGGCCGAAATTCATTTACCAGCTTTAGCATAAAAGCAAACGCAGGTTTTGCCGTTGCAAAAACCTGCGTTGCTGGTTAAAAACTACTACTATAATTAAACTGGTTAGCAAAAAGCCCCATAAAGAGAAACTTTCAAATTTGTAGTTAAGGTTTGCAAGGCCAATTGCACCTATTTTGCCGGGCTTATTTGAGTTTATGAAACATATCGTTTAAACTCAAATTAACTGTAAGCCGGCTCGCGCTGCCAGTATAAACCCAGCCTCACTAACCTTATTAAACCCTAATTAGTACGCAAACGCACTAACAGCATCTTTACTTTCAAGTAAAGAATGGCCCATTAAAAACTCATCAACCTTACGTGCAGTTTCGCGGCCTTCTGATATAGCCCAAACTACCAGTGATTGTCCACGGCGCATGTCACCGCAGGCAAATACTTTACTTACATTAGTGCGGTAAACGCCTTCTTTAGCTTTAACGTTTTTACGTTCATCCAGCTCAACTCCGGCCTGCTCAATCATTCCCGTGTGTTGCGGATGAACAAAGCCCATGGCTAAAAACACCGCCTGGCAAGGAAGTTCCCGCTCTGAACCTTCAACTTCCGAAAACTTTATTGGTCTGCCTAAAACGTCGGTTTCCCAAGTAACATCAGTTACCTTAAGCGCACGCAGATTTCCGTTTTCGTCACCTAAAAATTCTCTAGTATTTACACCCCAAAAGCGTTCGCAACCCTCCTCGTGTGAGCTTGTTGTTTTCAACAACATAGGGTAGCTTGGCCAAGGCATATTTTGTGTACGCTGCTGCGGCGGCTGCACCATAACTTCAAACTGCCTTACCGAACGCGCACCCTGACGGTTTGATGTTCCAACACAGTCTGAACCTGTATCGCCACCGCCTATTACCACTACATCTTTACCTTCAACGAAAATCTCAGCTGTAGTGATCGGGCTTTCGCCAACACGCTTATTTTGTTGTTTCAAAAATTCCATGGCGAAGTAAACACCATTAAACTCACGCCCTGGGATTGGAAGGTTGCGCGGAATAGTTGAGCCACCTGCTAATACAATAGCATCGTTGTTACGGCTCAAATCTTCCATGCTAATATCTTTACCAATTTCGGTATTGCATTGAAATACAACGCCGTCCTCTTCCATAACTTTAACCCGACGGTCAATTACCCACTTCTCCAGTTTAAAATCAGGAATGCCGTAACGCAACAGTCCACCCGGACGGTCATCGCGCTCGTAAACCGTTACCGAATGACCAGCCTTGCTCAGCTGAGCTGCTGCCGCCATACCTGCAGGACCTGAACCAACCACAGCAACCTTTTTACCGCTTTTAATTAACGGAGCTGTAGGTTTAACCAGGTTTTTAGCGTAAGCAATTTCAATAATATGCTTTTCGATTTCCTCAATAGCTACCGGCGGCTTATTTATGCCCAACACACAGGCTGACTCACAAGGAGCCGGGCAAATGCGACCGGTAAACTCAGGGAAGTTATTGGTGGTTGATAGTATTTCGTATGCTTCTTCCCAGCTTTTACGATAAACGGCATCGTTAAATTCAGGTATGACGTTACCAAGCGGGCAACCCGAATGGCAAAAAGGAATACCACAGTTCATGCAACGTGCCGATTGCTGGTTAAGCTTGTCTTCATTATACAAACCAACAAATTCGTTATAGTTCTTTACCCTTTCCTCGGGTGCTATTTTTGATGGGAGCTCTCTATTAAACTCCTGAAATCCGGTAGGTTTTCCCATTTTCTTTTTTAGCTAACAGTTTGTAAAGCTGATTTTGACAATACTCTTTTATACTCCTTAGGAAATACTTTAATGAACCTGGCAGATGCCTCGGCCCAATTAGCGAGCAATTGCTGTGCAACCTTACTGTTGGTTAAATGCACATGCTTTTTAAGCAGGGCTGTAATTTGTTCTTCGTCTTCCTTGCTTAACGGATCAAGGTCTACCATTTCAACGTTGCAGTTGCGTGCAAATTCGCTTTCGGCATCATAAACCCAGGCAATACCACCGCTCATACCGGCTGCAAAGTTGCGGCCTGTTTTACCTAGTATAAGCGCACGTCCACCGGTCATGTACTCGCAACCATGGTCGCCAATACCTTCTACTACAACCGTTGCACCTGAGTTACGCACGGCAAAACGTTCGCCTGCCATACCGCGTACAAATAATTCGCCCGAGGTAGCGCCGTACATAGCTACGTTACCAATAATGATGTTATCTTCAGGAACAAAGCTTGCATCAGGTTTTGGATAAATAGCCAGTTGCGCACCTGATAAGCCCTTTCCAACGTAGTCATTAGCCTCGCCTTCTAACTCAAAGGCTACACCTTTGGTTGAGAATGCGCCAAAGCTTTGACCTGCCGAACCGGTAAACTTAAAGTTGATGGTATTTTCGGGCAAACCGGCCGAGCCATACTTCTTTGAAATTTCGTTTGATAACATGGTACCAACGGTACGGTCGGTATTTTTTAAATCGAATGATGCAAATACCGGCGTTTTATCGGCAAGTGCTGGCTGAGCGGCTTCAAGTAATTGCCAATCAATGATATTATCCATACCATGATCCTGCTTTTCGCTGTTGTAAAGCGTGTTGCCTTTGGCATTGGTAACCGGGTGAAGAATGCCTGAAAGATCAACTTTTTTGGCCTTCCAGTTTTCAATTCCATCTTTCACACGCAGAAACTGTACGCGGCCAACCATTTCATTAATGGTACGGAATCCTAACTCGGCCATAATTTCGCGCATATCCTCGGCAAGGAAACGGAACAGGTTAACTACATGCTGCGGATCGCCGCTAAATAGCTTGCGCAGATCAGGATCCTGCGTTGCCACACCCACCGGGCAAGTGTTTAAATGACATTTACGCATCATGATACAACCGCTGGCAACAAGTGCAGCAGTAGCTACCCCCCATTCCTCGGCACCTAAAAGGGCCGCAATAACCAAGTCACGTCCGGTTTTCATCTGGCCATCGGCCTGTACAACCACGCGGCTGCGCAATTTACTGCGTACCAGTGTTTGATGAGCTTCGGCCAAACCAAGTTCCCAAGGTAAACCGGCGTGTTTAATAGAACTTATTGGCGATGCACCTGTACCACCATCGTACCCCGCAATCAAAACAACATCTGCATGTGCCTTAGCCACACCGGCGGCTATAGTGCCCACACCTGCTTTTGATACCAGCTTAACGTTGATACGTGCAGCGCGGTTAGCATTCTTTAAATCGAAAATTAACTGGGCCAAATCCTCAATAGAGTAAATATCGTGGTGAGGAGGAGGCGAAATTAAACCCACACCCGGTGTTGAGTGACGGGTTTTAGCAATCCAGGCATCAACCTTGTGGCCCGGCAGCTGACCACCTTCACCAGGTTTTGCGCCTTGCGCCATTTTTATCTGCAACTCATCGGCGTTGGTTAGATAGTTCGACGTAACCCCAAAGCGTGCCGATGCAATTTGCTTGATAGCCGAACGCATCGAATCACCATTAGGCAGTCGCTCGTAACGCATCTCGTCTTCACCACCTTCACCAGTATTACTCTTAGCACCAATACGGTTCATGGCAATAGCCAATGTACTGTGGGCCTCGTGCGATATTGAACCAAACGACATTGCACCGGTAGCAAAACGCTTCATGATGCTTTCAACCGATTCAACCTCATCAATTGATATAGCCTCACGGTGATGTGTAAAATCTAACAAACCACGTATAGTAAAGTGCTTTTCGGTTTGCTCGTTAATAAGCTTGGCGTAGCTTTTGTAAACGTCGTAATTATTAGTTTTGGTTGCGTGCTGTAATAAGTGCACTGTTTGCGGGTTAAACAAGTGAGCCTCGCCACGGCGTTTCCACTGATAGATACCACCCTCTGGTAATAGTTTAACATCAGCTTTTGAAGTGGCAAAACCAAAGTTGTGCTTGGTTAATGCTTCGCGGGCTATCTCATCTAAACCTAAACCACCTATGCGGCTAACTGCACCTGCAAAGTAACGATCTACTACACTTTTGTTAAGTCCAAGTATTTCAAACTGTTGTGAGCCATGATATGACTGTAAAGTTGAGATACCCATTTTAGAAAATATCTTCAACAAACCGTAATTAACAGCCTTTACATAATTTTTTTGCAGCGACTTAATATCCAACGGACTATCAATGCTGCCAGCATTTTTCAACGTTTCGATAGTTGAAAGCGCCAGGTAAGGGTTGATGGCAGTGGCACCAAAAGCAAGCAAACAAGCAAAGTGATGAACTTCCCAAACATCGCCTGCCTCAACAACCAGCCCTACAGAACCACGACGGCCAATTTTTACCAAGTGATGGTGAACTGCTGATACAGCTAACAAAGATGGTATGGCAGCATGTTCCGAATCCAGTGCACGGTCGCTTAGTATTACTACTTCAAAACCATCCTCAACGGCATCCTCGGCATAGCGGCAAAGGCGTTCGATACCTTTTTGTAGTGAACCCGGCTGACCATCGGCCTTAAAGTACGTTTGCAGCGTTTTTGCATGGAATAAACCGGTATCAATACTACGTAACTTTTCTAACTGGTGGTTACGCAGTATGGGGTGTTTCAATGCCACGCAATGGCAGTGCATCTTATCTTCATCCAACAGGTTACCATTGCTGCCTATGAAGGTAGCTAAGCTCATTACCAAACGCTCGCGTATAGGGTCAATTGGCGGATTAGTTACCTGGGCAAAAAATTGCTTGAAGTAGCTTGAAAGGTGTTGAGGCTTGTCAGACAATACAGCCAGCGGCACATCTGTACCCATTGAACCTATTGGCTCCATGGCATCGGTAGCCATTGGTTTGATAATTCCGTCAACATCCTCGCGGGTGTAACCAAACACCTGCTGGTAACGAAAAACCGACTCGGGCGCAAGGCTGGTAAAAGCCACACGAGGCTCGGCTAGGTCTTCAAGCTTAATTTTATAATTTTCCAACCAGCGGTCATAGGGCTGCTGGGTTGTTATCTTTTGCTTAATTTCTTCGTCGGTAATAATTTTATGCTGCTCGGTATCAATTAACAGCATTTTACCCGGCTGCAGGCGACCTTTGCTTTCCACTAACTTTTCATCAATGGCTAAAACACCGGTTTCTGAAGCGGCGATTACACGGCCGTCTTTAGTTACGGTGTAACGCAAAGGACGTAAACCATTACGGTCTAATACCGCACCAACCAGTTTACCATCGGTAAAGCTAATTGCTGCCGGACCATCCCATGGCTGCATAATGGTGGCATGATACTCGTAGAATGCCTTTTTAATAGGATCCATTTGCTCGTTACCATCCCAGGCTTCAGGCACCAGCATCATCATTACGTGCGGTAATGAACGCCCCGAGTGAAGCAAGATTTCAATGATGTTATCTAAACACGCCGAGTCGGACTGGTTATTGTCAATAACCGGCAACAGCATTTCCATTTCCTCACTGCTGAAATAGCTTGAAGCCAGTGATTTTACACCTGCGAAAAACCAGTTAAGGTTACCGGTAAGGGTGTTAATTTCACCGTTGTGAGCTATTAAGCGGAACGGCTGAGCAAGTTTCCATGAAGGAAATGTATTGGTGGAGAAACGCGAGTGTATAAGTGCGAAAGATGATACCAAACGCGGATCAGCCAGATCACTGTAATACTGACGTAACTGGAAGGTTGTAACCTGTCCTTTATAAATGATGGTTTTGCAAGAAAACGAAGTAAAGTAAAAGTTGTCGCCAACGGCTGCTAAGTTTTCGTTTACCGTTTTATTAATATAACGACGTAGAACATACAGCTTACGTTCAAAATCATCAGCGTTGGTAACGTTTGAAGGGCGCAGTACAAAAACCTGTTCAACATCAGGTTCGGCACTGCGGGCAGTTTCGCCTATTACCGATGGATTTACCGGCACTTTACGGAAACCGAGCAGGGTAATGCCCAGCTTTTCAGTGGCGGCAACAATCACGTTGCGGCATGCTTTCTTCAGGGTAGAATCTTTAGGGAAAAAGATCATACCCACTCCATACTCACCTAACTGGGGCAGACTCACCTCAATATCTGAGCACTCTTCCATTAAAAATTCATGAGGCAATTGTATCAATATACCTGCGCCATCGCCAGAGTCGGGATCACATCCGCAGGCACCTCTATGCTCCATGTTTTCGAGCATTGTAAGGGCATCATGAATGTTTTGGTTTGACTTAATACCGTTAATATTTACGATAAAGCCGGTACCACAAGAGTCGTGCTCAAATTCAGACCTGTAAAGGCCTTGCTGTTCACTTTCTGTTTGATTCATGTTTGTTTAATATAGTATAAAGTAGGGCTTGGATTACGAATATACTGTTTTTGATTTTTTTACGAAATAAAAATTGCTTTTTTTAGAATTTTCAAAATTTTATAACTCCTGATAGTCCGTAATTACCATATTCATAACGTTTTTATAGCTAATAGGCATATTCCATTGCCTAAATCATAAACAAAAAGGCAAACCGGTGCTAAAGGCTTATATTTGCTGATAAATACACAATATTATAATGAACACTAAAAACAAGGCAGTATTTTTAGACCGTGACGGGGTGTTGAATAAAGAGTTGGGCGATTACGTTTGCCGCCTCGAAGACTTTAAAGTGCTTGATAACTTTGCAGCGCTTAAAGAACTGCAAGATCGTGGTTATTTACTTATTGTTGCAACTAACCAGGGCGGACTTGCCAAGGGTTGGTATAGTGAAGACACCTTATCGCAAATGCACCAACGCCTTAAAGACACTTATGCCCCGCATGGCGTTAAGTTTACTGATATTTATTACTGCCCGCATCATCCAAACTTTACGGGTGCCTGCGATTGCCGCAAACCACAGCCTGGTATGCTGCTGCGAGGCATTGAGCAATATAATATTGATCCTTCCCTATCTTACTTTATTGGCGACCGCGAGCGCGATGTTGAAGCAGGAACAGCAGCGGGCGTTACAGGTATATTAATAAACAGCGACCAGCCCCTAAGCGAAGTTTTAAATCTTATAAAGTAGAAACTATTTGAGCGAATTTGTTTCGCCACCACCAGAGGAAGCGCCGGCGGCGGAGGTAAGGTCGGCATCCTCGTTTACCCTTGCAGAAATTACGTGAACAATGCTGTCCAGTTCGCCGGCACATTGGTTTATCATGTTAATAATCTCGTCGCGCTCTTCCTTACTGAGCGCATCTTTTGCCAGATAAGCTAATCCTAGTATGGAGGCAACAGGCCTCCTCACCTCATGCGAGCTAAGCCAGGCAATCTCCTGCAATATTTTATTCTGTTTGCTTACACGTTCTTCTTTTTCCTTACGGCTGGTAATGTTTTGCTGCACGGCAATATAACCTTTGTGCTTTTGCGTATGATCAAACAAAGGCGTGTATTCGATTTCCAGCCATTGATTGCCTGCACCAGGCAAATAATGGGCTATTTCAACAAAAAAAGATTCAAGTTTTGCTTTCCGATCATTAATCATTGTGATAGTATCGCGTGATACTCCTAAGGCATTCAGCACATCATCGGCATTGTTATTAAGGAGCTTCTCCACAGGCAGGTTTGCATAATCTTCAAAGGCCTTGTTTACCCAGCCAATGCGGTTATCGGCATCCATTACTATCACCATGTTGTTAACTTTAGTGATAATATCGGCTAGGCGTTTGTTTTCCTCGTTCGATCGTTTTAACTCATCAATATCTTTTACGGCGCCTATCAGCCTTACGGGCGCTCCATCGTTATATACAAAATATCCCTGATCGTAAACATACTTGTATTCACCGTTGCCGCAATCAATGCGGTATTCACACCACCAGTTGGTCTCCTTGTTTTTGAGCACCTTGTTCTGACTGCTTACAACTGAAGGTAAATCATCAGGGTGAATGAGCGAACGCCACCAGTGCAAGTCATAGTTTATTTTACGCAGATCGCACTTTATCAGGTGGGTTAAACTTGTGTTGTAAATGATGTTGTTATGAACCATGTCATAATCATAAATAACATCATTGGTGGCTTTAAGCACTATGTGATAACGCTCCAAGGCCTGCTTGAGTTGAATGTCTTTCTTTTTTTGAGTTGTGATATCCTGAAAATATACGGCAAGTCCGTCTTCTGTTGGGTAAACGGAAAAGAACAACCACTTTTTTAAACTTTCTACATAATCTTCAAACCGGCGCGATTGCTTATTAGCTAA
The DNA here is from genome assembly GCF_913773635.1 of uncultured Mucilaginibacter sp. Classification (GTDB taxonomy): domain Bacteria; phylum Bacteroidota; class Bacteroidia; order Sphingobacteriales; family Sphingobacteriaceae; genus Mucilaginibacter. The sequence continues at coordinate 72,163 of NZ_CAJYGQ010000006.1, read as the reverse complement.
AACATCTTTGAATTGCTTGCAGGCACTTTCCTCCTTATCTTCATGAAATACATCAAGCAAATACCTTCCGGCAACCTCTGCAGAAGTAAATCCTGTTTCTTCCTCAAACTTTGCGTTAACCTTCACAAACTTAAGTTCAGCATCCAAAGCAAAAAAGCTTTCGCTCATAGAATTGAGGGTATCTTCAAGATTAAACTGATATTTATTGCGTTCAATTTCCAGCACCTTATATTCAGTTATATCCTGCATGGTGCCTGTTATTTTATGCGCTTCACCGTTTAAAAATTCCAGCTTAGCCTGTTGCCGTACATAACATATTTTATTATCAACCGGTGTAATGCGAAATGTAATATTTATCTCCTCTCCTGTATCAATGAGCTTTTCAATTGCCTGGCTCAACTTATCCCGGTCTTCCGCGTGTATTAAATTCAAATACGTTTCCCATAAATTTTGGTTGGGCAATGGCGTCCTTTCTGTCAAAACAAAAAGTTCATCGCTCCAAACCATCTGTTTTTCTTTCAGATAGTACTCCCACCCCGCCACCTTTGCAATCAACTGTGTTTCGGTGAGTTTACCTTGCTTATTTAGCAATTCGGCGTTTAAACGGCTAAGATGCTGCTCATATAAAACATGCTTATTCACATCTTGCGCTATAACTATAACGTGCATTTTGCCGCTAAAGGTCACCTGCTGCGAAGTGATATTTACGTAAATTAGTTCGCCATTCGCCTTTTTATGTATCCATGTACCTGAATGCCTGATCTCTTTTGAAACCTTCTTAACCGATTGCAGAACTTTATCCCGTTCTTCAGGTGGGCGAATATCAAAGATGGTCATATTCAAAAACTCTTGTGCAGAGTAACCATAGTTAAGTACGGCCGCTTTGTTTACTGACACAAATTTGAATGTCTCAATATCATAAATCCACATCGGTAACGGATTTCCTGCATAAATTTCCCTGTATTGCTTTTCGCTCTCGGTTAAACGTTGGTCATCGTTTTTAATGAGTTTCCAAAGCAATACACCTGTTATCAAAACATAAAGTATCCCCTTTACTAAGTTTATAAAATGATATGCAGCCGGAGAAAAGTCATCCTGAAATACAGAGAGCAATCTATCGCTTACGGCTATCCAAATTATGCCAAGCACTATATAAATAATGGCTATACGTATTGCTCCTAATTTCATAGGTAAAGGTTTGGTTAACGGCAATTAATTAATTTTAGGCTATGGGCTTGGATGCCTAAGATAGTGTATTAAATATTAAAATTTGATAAATATCACAGCTGCTAACGATTTTATTTCCACACAATGGCCCAACGCTTTACGCAGGCGAGTAAAGCTGTAATGCCTTAAAATGCATCAACATTTAAACTTTCATTTTGAAATTTTAAATAACTATTTATATTTGCGCCAGCTCATCAAAACGTTAGCTATAAAAAATGAACGGTTTCAACAAACATCATCTGCATATCCATCGCCCCCTGTGGCGATAATATTGATGTATGTTTCTACGTGAAATAACAAACCTCCGTTTATTTTATAGTTTAATACCCCCAACTTTGTGAAAACACTTAAAATTGCTATCCAGAAGTCTGGAAGGCTCAATGAAAAATCTGTAGAGCTGCTGAAGAATTGCGGCCTTAACTTCGAAAATTATAAAAGCTCGTTAATATCGCCGGTATCTAACTTCCCGCTGGAAATTCTGTTTTTGCGCGACGATGATATACCCGAATACGTACAGGATGGCATTGCCGACCTGGGCATAGTGGGCGAAAACGTAATACAGGAAACAGAAGTTGAAGTAAGTTACTTGCAACGCCTGGGTTTTGGTAAATGCTCGCTTAAAATAGCAGTACCCAACAATACCAGCATCGAAAGTGTTACCGACCTCAACGGCCGCTCCATAGCCACCACCTACCCTGCCATCCTCAGCAAATACTTAAAAAACCTTAATATTAACGCCGAAATTCGAACCATATCAGGTTCGGTTGAAATTTCGCCGGGCTTAGGATTGAGTGATGCTATTTGCGATTTGGTATCAACCGGTGGAACGTTAAAAAGTAACGGACTGAGACCGTTTGCCGATGTAATGTCGAGCGAGGCGGTGATGATAGGCAGACCTGGATCAGAAAATGATGATTTGATTCAGGAGTTAATTCAGCGTATACAATCGGTATTACGTGCTAAAGAGACTAAATACGTTGTATTAAATGCCGAGCGTGCGAATTTACCAAAGATACTTGAACTTTTGCCGGGTGTTAAAAGCCCATCAGTAGTGCCACTAGCGGAGCAAGATTGGGTGGCGGTACATACAGTAATACCCGAGCGCGACTTTTGGAGCCGCATAAGCCAGCTTAAACAAGCCGGTGCACAGGGCATTGTTGTAATGCCTATTGAGAAGATTATATTGTAAAGCAGGGCCTATTTGATAAACCCGTGTCATTTCGAGGAACGAGAAATCCTGTTCTAGGCGTTCAATTTTGCACGATGAACAAGATTTCTCCCGATGGTCGAAATGACGAAGTGGTTTGGGATTATCAGGCATTAATAATTATAATATGCTTAAAACCTATAATTACGCCAATTTATCTGTTGCCGAGGTAAACAACCTTGTGCAGCGCAATGTTGATGCGGCCAACGAAATACGTACAGTTGTTGAAACTATTATTGACACTGTGCAACAACAAGGCGACCGTGCCCTTTTTGATTTTGCCCAGCGGTTTGACCAGGTACAGCTTGATAAGCTTTATTTGGATAAGGCCGAACTGTCACAAATTGCCACCGCCCTTTTACCCGAACAGAAGACGGCCCTTGAGATAGCTTACAAAAACATCTGGAAGTTTCACGAGAGCCAGCTTAAAACCGAAGATAAGGTTGAAACTATGCCCGGCGTTACCTGCTGGCGCGAGTTACGGCCTATTGAAAAAGTTGGCTTATACATTCCGGGTGGGACGGCCGTTTTACCAAGCACATTTTTAATGCTGGGTATTCCTGCCCGCATTGCAGGCTGTAAAGAAATTGTAGTATGCTCGCCTCCGGGTAAAAATGGTAAGATAAACGCCTTTATAGCATACGTTGCCCAGTTGCTTGATGTTGACCGCATTTGCCTTGTTGGCGGCGCCCAAGCCATAGCCGCTATGGCTTACGGTACCGAAAGCATCACCAAGGTTGACAAAATATTTGGTCCGGGCAACCAGTTTGTAACAAAGGCCAAAACCATTATTCAAAGCACAACTATTACGGCTATTGATATGCCTGCAGGCCCATCAGAAGTATTGGTTATTGCCGACGAAACAGCTAACCCCGCCTACATAGCCGCCGATTTGCTGGCACAGGCTGAACATGGCATTGATAGCCAGGCGATACTGGTAGCCACATCGGCTACATTGGTTGAACAAACCATCTCTCAGCTCCAGAAGCAATTACCCGTACTCCCAAGGGCAGAAATTGCCGCTAAAGCTATTGAACATTCATATGCCGTGGTCGTGAACAGTTTGGACGAGGCTATGCAGTTCAGCAACCATTACGCTCCCGAACATTTAATACTGGCCACCGAAAACTGGCAACAAATTACCGGCAGCATTATCAATGCAGGCTCTGTATTCCTGGGCAATCAAACCCCCGAAAGTGTGGGCGATTATGCATCGGGCACTAACCATACCCTACCAACCAGTGCCTATGCCAAGGCCTATTCGGGTGTATCTGTAGATTCTTTTGTAAAGAAGATTACGTTTCAGCATCTAACTAAAGAAGGAATTCAGAATATTGGTCCGCATGTGGAGATATTGGCCGATTTGGAAGGTTTACATGCACACAGAAATGCAGTTAGCGTGAGAACTCAACAATAGTTTAAGAAATCATTGCAAAGAATAAGCAATTGCTATTCAAACTTTACTTTTAGTAATAAAAGTTCACTTAGTATTTGCAGTGAGAAAAAAGTAAAGACAATGTTTAATATCAACAACATCCTTCGGGAAAACATAAAAAACTTAAAGCCTTACTCATCGGCGCGTGATGAGTTTAAGGGTGATGCCAGCGTTTACCTCGATGCTAATGAGAACGCATTTGGCTCACCTTTAAATAAAGATTACAACCGCTACCCCGACCCGCTTCAATACGCCGTTAAAATGCGTTTAAGCGAAATTAAGGGTGTACCGGCGCGTAACATATTCCTGGGTAATGGCAGCGATGAAGCTATTGATATCCTATTTCGCTCTTTTTGTAACCCTGGAGTCGATAATGTGATATTAGTGCCGCCAACTTACGGCATGTACGAGGTATCGGCCAATATAAATGATATAGCCATTAAGCGCGTAAACCTAACCGACGAATATCAACTTAATTTGGAAGGCATTGCCGAAGCTATTGATAAGAACACAAAGCTCATTTTTGTTTGTTCGCCAAATAACCCAACCGGGAACTCCATCAATCGTGATGATATTGAAACGTTGCTGGCAAATTTTAAAGGTTTAGTAGTGGTTGATGAAGCTTATATTAATTACAGCCGTCAAAAGACTTTCATTCAGGAACTTACCGAATACGCCAATTTGGTAGTACTGCAAACCCTTTCTAAAGCATGGGGACTTGCGGCTTTACGTGTAGGCATGGCCTTTGCCAGCGAGGAGATCATTGAAGTAATGAATAAGGTTAAGCCGCCATATAACATTAACGAAGCCTCTCAACAACTGGCTTTAGAAGCCTTACAAAACGTTGAGCAGGTAAATGGCTGGATAAAAGAAACCCTTACCGAACGTGATAATTTAGTACTCAAGCTTAAGGAATTTGATTTTGTGGTTGACATTTACCCATCTGACGCTAACTTTATATTAGTTAAAACCACTGATGCGAAAGGCATTTACAATTACCTGGTTGAACATGGGATAATAGTGCGCGACCGTAGCAAGGTTGAGCTATGTGAAGGTGCTTTGCGCGTAACTATTGGTACACCTCAAGAAAATATCACCCTCATTAATACGTTAACTAACTTTAAATGAGCGCAAAAAAAGTTTTATTTATAGACCGCGACGGCACCATGATTAAAGAGTGTGCCGATGAGCAGATAGACTCGTTCAACAAGCTTGAGTTTTATCCCGGCGCACTCACCTACCTACCACGCATAGCAAAAGAACTGGATTATGAACTTGTACTAGTAACCAACCAGGACGGTTTAGGTACCATTTCTCATCCCGAAGAAAATTTTTTCCCGGTACACGAGCTGGTGATAAAAACCTTTGCAGGCGAGGGTGTAAGCTTCGTCGCATCCTTCATCGACCGCACTTTTGCTATAGACGGTGCTCCTACCCGCAAACCGGGCACAGCCATGTTAACGGAGTATTTTGACACCGAAAAATACGACCTCAAGAACTCATTTGTAATTGGCGACCGCCTGAACGACGTATTGCTGGCTAAAAACTTAGGTGCTAAAGCCATTTGGCTTAACAGCGGCTTAGGCATGGGTGCGGGCGAATTTACAGCCGAGCAGTTGGAAGCCATAAACGCCACAGTTGCTATAAAAACCACCGAGTGGAAAAAAATATATGAGTTTTTAAAAGTGGGCAAGCGTGTTATAGAACACCGCCGTACCACTAAAGAAACCGATATTTTTATAAAAATAGACCTTGATGGCACCGGTGAAGCAAAGGTAAACACAGGCCTGCATTTCTTCGATCATATGCTCGATCAGATAGCCCGTCACGGCAGTATTGACCTTGAAGTTATTGCCAAAGGCGATTTACATATTGACGAACATCACACCATTGAAGACACCGGCATTGCACTGGGCGAAGCTATGTCTACAGCATTAGGCAACAAACGTGGCATTGAGCGTTACGGTTTTTGCCTGCCTATGGATGATTGCCTGGCCCAGGCAGCCATCGACTTCGGCGGTCGCAACTGGATAGTTTGGGAAGCCGATTTTACACGCGAAAAGGTGGGCGATATGCCAACAGAGATGTTTTACCACTTTTTCAAGTCGTTTACCGATGCATCAAAAAGCAACCTTAACATAAAAGCGGAAGGCTATAACGAACATCACAAAATAGAAGCTATATTTAAAGCCTTTGCCAAAGCCATAAAAATGGCCGTAAGGCGCGATGTAAATAATATGGTTTTACCAAGTACTAAGGGAGTACTTTAACCCCCCGACCTCCTGAAGGGGGAGCTGCTATACAAAATGGAAGGAAACGATACAAAAGATAATACACAAGCCCTCCCCCAAGACAATGAACTCCCCCTTCAGGGGGCTGGGGAGTTAGGAATTATCCGTTACGGTGCAGGCAACATATTTTCGCTTACCTCGGCGTTAGACAGGTTGGGCATTGCCTATGGCATGGTGCATACCGAAGAAGATTTGGCCAGGTTCGACCGTTATATTATTCCGGGTGTTGGGCATGCCGGTGCTGCCATGAACAAACTGGAGCAAACCGGATTGGTACCTGCCATTAAGGCGTTAAAAAAGCCCACCTTAGGCATTTGCGTGGGTATGCAATTAATGACAGCATATTCTGAAGAGGGTGATGCCAACTTATTGAACATTTTCCCGAATAAAACGCTGCGGTTTAAAGACAGCGAGCACTATAAAGTGCCACACACCGGCTGGAACCGGGTTAGCCAGCAAAAGGAAAACCCTCTGTTTAACGGTATACCTAATGATGCACACTTTTATTTTGTGCATTCCTATTACATAGAGTATAACGAATTATATACTTTAGCCTCAACGAATTACAGTTTGCCATATTCGGCATCAATTTGGCATAATAACTTTTACGGTGTTCAGTTTCACCCCGAAAAATCGGGCGTGTATGGCGAAACACTTTTAGCTAATTTTTCAAAAATTTAAAGCATGTATATTATTCCTGCTATCGATATTCTGAACAAAAAGGTTGTCCGTCTTCGCGAGGGCGACTATAACCAGGTTACCAATTACGAGGTAAGTTTGGAAGAAATGATCGATAAGTACCAGTCGATAGGTACCGAACTTATTCACATTATTGACCTGAACGGCGCCAAAGGCGATTTCAGCAACCAGCAATACCTGTTTGATGTAATCAAAAAAACCGATATGAAAATTCAGTATGGCGGAGGTATCCGCAGTATTGAAAAGGTTCAGGAATTGACCGATGCCGGTATTGCCCGCGTTATTGTTGGTACACAGGCCATCAGCAATCCTACTTTTTTAGATGAATTGAGCAAAGCCATGTGCGGAAGCACCAAATGTGCCGACAAAATTGTGGTAGCCATTGATGTGCTTGACGAGGTTATTAAATACTCGGGCTGGATGGAAAGCTCTCCTATAAAACTTATCGACTACGTTGACCGTTGCCTGCACTTAGGTTTCTACCGCTTTTTATGTACAGATATCAATAAAGACGGTAAACTTGGCGGCGCAGGAGTAGAACTTTATCAAAAGCTGCTTGACCACTCCCCTTTCATTAAACTTATTGCCTCAGGTGGTGTAAGTTCAATGAACGATATTGAAGAGTTACGCAAAATTAAGGTTGAAAGCTGCGTAGTTGGTAAAGCCATCTATGAGGATCGCATTACTATTGAGGATGTTAAGAACTGGAATTTAAAATCTTTGATTTCGATATAAATGGTCCCGAAGGGGCAGTAATACCCAACCTGTCATTTCGAGGAACGAGAAATCTTGTTATAGCGAACATCTTTGCAGTATGAACAAGATTTCTCACTATCGTTCGAAATGACATTTCTATTTTTATAAAGCACAAAAAGCTTTGGAACAATTGCATAACACTACATTACCTTTCCCCGGCTCGGGCCTCGCCAAACGCATCGTTCCCTGCCTCGACGTTAAAGATGGCCGCACGGTTAAAGGCGTAAACTTTGTTGATTTGCGTGATGCCGGCGACCCGGTTGAACTGGCCTGGAATTACTCGCAGCAAGGTGCCGACGAGCTGGTGTTTTTGGACATTACTGCCACGCACGAACGCCGTAAAACCATGGTTGAGCTGGTTAAATCAGTAGCGAGGCAAATTAACATACCGTTTACTATTGGAGGAGGCATTAACGAAATTGGCGATGCCGATGCGCTATTAAATGCTGGTGCCGACAAGATCAGCATTAATTCTGCAGCAGTTCGTAACCCTGAATTAATTGACGAGTTAGCAAAAGCATTTGGAGTACAATTTGTTATAGTAGCGGTTGACACCCGCCGTATTGACGATAAAAATATCGTCCACCTCAACGGCGGCCGCATAGCTACCGAACTAGAAACGCTGAGTTGGATTAAAGAAGCCGAAAGCCGCGGCGCGGGCGAAATACTGCTTACCTCCATGGATCATGACGGCACCAAGGCAGGGTTTGATAATACTTTGCTCAAAACGGTTAATAATGCTGTGCATATCCCGGTTATAGCATCAGGAGGTGCAGGTAGCGTGGAGCACTTTGTAGATGTGTTTGAGCAAACCAATGTTGACGCCGCATTGGCAGCTTCGGTATTTCATTATGGGGAAATATTGATACCTGATTTAAAGAATGTATTGCGGGCGAATAATATAGAGGTTAGATAATATTGCCATTCGCAGTTTGCGTTAGGTATAGAAGCGAAAAGCCCGGGACGAAGCCTAGCGAAGTAAGAACTTGCAGCACATAGTCCGGGCCAAGGGCAACGCCCAAAAATGATAATTTGAACAGTTTAATGTTGTAGTCGCGAGACTTTAACATGGTAAAATATACACTGAAATGCAAATAGATTTCACCAAATCTCCGGATGGCTTGGTACCTGTAGTAATTCAGGACGAGCAAACTTTAGAGGTGCTCATGCTGGGCTACATGAACCAGGAGGCTTATGATAAAACAGTACAAGACAACGTTGTTACTTTTTACTCGCGTTCTAAAAACCGCTTGTGGACCAAGGGCGAAACCAGCAACAACTTTTTGCACGTAAAAAGCATTCATATTGATTGTGATAACGATACCGTTTTAATAAAAGCCAAACCCGATGGTCCAACCTGCCATACCGGTGAACGTAGCTGCTTTAAAACCACTTACAACCAAAATTTCATATTGGAACTGGAAAGTATAATTGAAGATCGTTATACCAATCCGCAAGAAGGATCTTATATTAATAAGCTTCGCAATAAAGGATTAAACAAAATAGCCCAAAAGGTTGGAGAAGAAGGCGTTGAAACTGTTATTGCTGCCCTTGCTGAAACGGAAACAGATCTTATTAATGAAGCATCAGACCTTGTATTCCACCTGTTAGTGTTACTCAAGGAAAAAGGTTTAAGTATTGAAACAATAGCAAAAAACCTGGAAGGCAGGCATGCTCCGAAGCCCTCAGATGATACAGTATCTTAGAGGATGATTGCACTAAATCCCTGTAACTATTAAATACAAACTCCACTCAGGAAAATGGGACTTATGGAAGTAAGAAAATCATTTGAACTTACCGGGCACGGCAACCCTATTTTTGCGTTGGAACTTTCTCAAAAGCCGGGTATATTGTTCAGTGCAGGTAACGATAAGGGCGTTGTGGAATGGAGCCTGGAAAAACGGGCATTTATCAAAGTTATGTTTCCGGTTGCCGCTTCAGTTTATGCAGTTCATTGCCCGGTAGGTTATCCTTTAATGTTTACGGGTATGCGTAATGGTGACGTACTGGTGTTCAACTTTATTGAGCAAAGGGTAACCCATACGCTTAAACAACATGGTAAGCCCATATTTGATATAAAATCGGTACCTGGCAAAAAGGAGTTGCTAATAGCATCGGAAGATGGTAAAGTAAGCGTTTGGAACTTAGATACATTGCAGCTGCTTCATTCCATACAGGTATCACACGATACGGTTCGCAGTATCAGCATTTCGCCTGATGAAAAGCAGGTGGCTTTCGGCTGTCGCGACAATTCAGTGCAGCTTTATAACCTTTCTGACTACAGTTATGCGGGTGCTTTGAAAGACCATACTATGGCCGTTTTCACGGTTCAATACTCGCCAGATGGGCAACACCTACTTTCGGGCGCACGCGATGCTCAAATTAAGGTTTGGGATATTGCTACCCAATCACTAAAGCAAAGTGTACCGGCGCACATGTTTGCCGTAAACCACGTTTTATTCCACCCTACTCAGCCTTACTTTGCATCGGCCAGTATGGATAAAAGCATTAAAATTTGGGGTGCCGATGATTTTAAACTTTATAAAATCATTAGTCGCGAAAAGGGCTATGCTTCACACCAACTATCAATAAATAAATTGGCATGGAATGGCAACCAACTGCTATCGACAGGTGACGATAAGCTCATTATTGCTTGGGATGTTGAATTTTAGTGGCAGTTTGCGTTAGGGATAGTAGCGTAAAGCCCGCAATGCAGCATAGCGAAGTGAGGACTTGCAGCGGATAGCCCGGCCGGAGGCAACGCCCCAACGAATAAAAACTGAATTACACGGTTTTAACTATTCACAGAGTTAGCTATTAATACTTATTTCTATAATTCTCTAGAAATTTAGACCGATTCTGTTACAAGAAAAGTATTTAAGATCTCTCACGTTTGTTAGAGGTTACACACGAAATTAACTATACATACCGCTTCACTATCCTCAATTTATGGGTATGTTTCTTCAATTCTTCCGAATATATCCCTTGTCCGTCTATCTTATCAATTTTTACGCGGCCTGAGGCGTGAATAATTTGATCGGTACTGAGCATAATGCCAACGTGTACAATACGGCCTTCGTCATTATCAAAAAAAGCCAGGTCGCCGGGTTGTGCGGCAGGTAAAAAATCTACAACGCTACCTTGCTCTGCTTGCTGACTCGCATCACGTTTTATTTTGATGCCATGCAGTTTTAAAACAGCCTGCGTAAATCCGGAACAATCAATACCGAAATGTGTACGACCACCCCACAGGTATGGTGTGTTTAGATAGCTTTTGGCAGTTGTCATTAAATCAGCAACGGTAAAGTCATGATCGGCTACCTCGTATAGCTCGGTATTTATTTTACAGGTGTTGGTATTCCAGTATGGCAAGGCACTACAGGCCGGCAGGTATATTTTGCTTTGATCAGACACCTTCACAGCTTCGGTTAGCGGCTTACTGGTCAACGGTAATGCTATCTGCTCCTCAAAAACTTCGTAATCCAGCATAGCACACGTGGTTAGCTGCACTTTGCTAATCCAGCCTTCATAATCATCGTATGCAGTTTTAATTTTAACCCATTTCTCTTGCGTCTCTAAAATCTGAAATGTTTCGCCGAATAAAAGTTGCGTTACCATTTCGGCCCGCTCGCTTGCTTCTCCCCTAACGGGTATTATGGCTAACTGTGAAATACCGTATTCCATGCTGCTAATGTAATCTTAATCATCCATTTGTTAACAAGCGCCTTTTAATTTCTTCTCTATTTGCTTCTAATACAATTTGAGAACATTCAGTATAAACATTTTGCAGAAAAGGTATATCATAAGAAGTTAAGTCGCATCCCCTATCATCGTACATTAATAGGATGCATTTTTTTGATTCATTAACAATATAGAGTTCTCCTTCAATTCTTGGTATTATAAAGAAGTCGTTATTAGCAATACTTGTGAAAATGTTTTTGAAATTTATATTACAAGCCTTATCCTTGACAATTAACTGGCAAGCCCCCTCCGCTTTACTAAAAGCGTGATTGTATGAGGTATACTTACGTTTACGAAATTCGTATTCAAGTTTTGTACTATGTCGAAGCTGATTAAATAGATATCCCCGCTTTCTTATCTTTCTCTTTTCCAAGAATAAAGGTTGTAGTAAAGATATATTTGATCATCATTACTCATTACCAAGGAGCTTACTTTGTTTATACGCTCCGCAACCTCCAGCATATATTCATTGTTTCCAATATCAAACTTTCCGGAGTGTAGTTCGAACCTAATTGCCGGAACTTCATTTTGGAATAAAGGTCGAATTAACTTCAACCCATTGAAAAAATTTGAAAGAATATCTTCAAGTTGTTTAAAAAGAGCCACGTTACAATATAAACAAAAAGGGGCACCTTTTGGGTGCCCCTTTTTGAAATATTTTAAATGGATACTATCCTTCCATGTGCAGCCATTCCTTTTTGGCTATCAATTCATCTTCGGTTTCGCGTACGTTTTCATCATCAACGCAGCAATCCACCGGACAAACAGCAGCACATTGCGGTTCATCATGAAAACCAACACACTCGGTACACTTATCAGGAACGATGTAGTAAATATCATCTGAAATTGCAGCCTGTGCTTCTTCAGCATTCAGGGTGTTGCCATCGCCAAAGTCGATAACGCCGCGCAACTCGGTACCGTCCGAAAAGCGCCAAGATGCTCCCGCATCGTAAATAGCGTTATTCGGGCATTCGGGTTCGCAAGCTCCGCAATTAATACATTCGTCGGTGATTATAATTGCCATATATCTGTATCGCTAAAATCTTATATTCTTGTTTAACTTTGCCTCGTTTTAAAAAGCCCACAAATATAACAAAAAAATCGCTTTTGGGTTTCAGTTGATACTATACGTATGTCAAAATTCAGCAATTCATATTTAATCCAGATAATCACTCAATTAGGTAGACAATTAGCTACTCGGGATGATAACCTGCAGCAAATTATACAAACCGAACATCATTACAATGCCTGGTTTACTCCCCAAAGTGTAAATCAAGCTCTTGATGCAATAGCACAATCACTTACGCAAGAGAATTTGGAGCAATGGCTTTCAGCCTATCAATTTGCCGATCACGAGCCTAAGAAAGTAGGTCTGATACTGGCAGGTAATATTCCGTTGGTTGGCTTTCATGATGTACTATGTGTATTGCTGAGCGGCAACATTGCACTCATTAAAGCGTCATCGCAAGATGCCCGCCTTATAAAATATGTGCTCAAATTGCTAACTGATATTGAACCGGGGCTGGCACAATACTTTATTTTTACTGATAAGCTGGAAGGGTTTGACGCCATCATAGCAACAGGAAGCAACAATACATCTCGCTATTTTGACTATTACTTTGGCAAAGTACCAAACATCATACGCAAAAACCGAAACAGCGTGGCCCTGCTTACCGGCAATGAAAGCAAAGAACAACTGCATGACCTTGGCAAAGATATATTTGAATACTTCGGTCTTGGATGCCGGAACGTTTCAAAACTACTAGTTCCTACAGGGTATGATTTTGTACCTTTTTTTGAAGCCATTGAAGATTACTACCCTGTTATTCAGCATAGCAAGTATCATAATAATTACGACTATAATAAAGCCATATACCTTGTTAACCGCGACAAGCATTTAGACAACGGATTTTTGCTATTGAAGCAAGACGAGCGCCTGGCTTCTCCCCTTGCTGTGATTTTCTATGAAGAATACGCTGATTTGACGTTGGCACAAGACAACTTAAGCAAACAAAGCGAAAACATACAGTGTATTGTTACATCAGCCAACATTAAAGCCAACAACCAGGTAGTTGATTTCGGACAAAGCCAGTGCCCGGCACTTTGGGATTACGCTGATGGAATTGACACGTTGCGTTTCTTGGCAAATCTTTAATTTTACGTACTTTTGAAGGGCATGTATATTATTAAAGTAAAAGGCGTTGCCAAAATACCTGACTATGTGCAGCTGCGCGATGAGCAGTTTACCCTACTAGCTTATTTTAGGGTTGACAGGCCCGACAAATCGCTTGACAAGGTAGGACTGGCCGATAAGGCCGATTATATTATGGGTCTGATTAAAGACCTGCCTTTTGGCCAGATTTTAAAACTCGAACTGTAACTAAAAATGATAGGAAACTCCATTATAAAACTGCAAGGTGTTGATATATTTCAGCAAAAGCACCTCGTACTATCTGACGTAAACCTGCATATTGACAAAGGCGACTTTGTTTGGCTGATTGGCCTCACAGGTTCAGGCAAAAGCAGTTTGCTGAAGGTTATTTACGGAGACCTCAACATTACAAACGGTGAAGGCCATGCAGGTGGTTATGATTTGCGCAAACTTGCCAGCAGGGATGTGCCATATTTAAGACGTAAACTGGGCATTGTTTTCCAGGATTTTCAGTTACTTACCGATCGTACCATTGAGCAAAACCTGCAGTTTGTAATGAAGGCCACAGGTTGGAAAGACAAAAATCTGATTGCCGAACGCATCCGCGATGTACTGGAGAAAGTTGGTTTGCGCTCGAAAATCAAGAAAATGCCGCATGAACTTTCGGGTGGTGAACAGCAACGTGTAGTAATTGCACGTGCCCTGCTTAATGATCCTGAAATTATACTGGCTGACGAACCTACCGGTAATCTTGACCCTGATACCTCAGAAGAGATTGTTATGCTATTGAAACAGATCAGCCTATCGGGAACCGCAGTAGTATGCGCAACGCATGATTATCATATCATCCGCCAGTTCCCATCGCGCATAGTAAAATGCGAATCGGGTAAGGTTTTACAGGATGTAGCTATTTAGTGTAACTGTCAAAACTTCAAGCCATCAGTTAAAGATAGAAATATTCGACCCCTGATGTCTGACAGCTGACAACACACTATTGACAATTTTACTCATCGAATTAACAACTAACTGACAGCCTGACCGCTTTGCGGCTATGGCAAGGTACTTGTTTTGCACAATCATCATGAACTTTAAAGACATGTTTAATAAAAAAAACAAACAGGATACACCCGAAGAATTAAACGACGTGAATACTGAAAATACTACTCCAGAAGAAAACGCAGCTGCTGCCGAACAAGCTGAAAATCCATTGGCAGACGAACTTAACGTAAGCAGCGAAGAAGTAAAAACTGAAATAAGCGCAGAAGCTAAATTAAAAGATGATTTGGCTCAGGCTAATGATAAATACTTACGTCTGTATGCTGAGTTTGATAATTTTAAACGTCGCACTACCAAAGAAAGGGTTGAGCTGTTACAAACTGCCGGTAAAGAGGTGATTGTATCATTACTACCTGTGCTTGATGATTTTGAGCGTGCCATTAAAGCTACTGAAACAGCTACTGATGTAAGTGCAGTTAAAGAAGGAATTGCACTGGTACAGTCAAAGCTTAAAAATATTTTAACACAAAAAGGCCTTAAAGAAATGGAAGCCAAAGGAACAACCTTTGATGCTGACATTCATGAAGCTATCACCAATATCCCGGCTCCTACTGATGATCTTAAAGGCAAAGTAGTTGATGAGCTTGAAAAAGGTTACTACTTGGGCGACAAGGTTGTTCGCTATGCTAAAGTTATTGTTGGAGCGTAATTTGAAAGAGAATGAGTAATGTTTGAATGAGCGAATGAGTGAATGTATAAATCACTTATTCGCTCATTCAGTCATCTACTCCTTAACATACAAACATGTCAAAAAGAGATTATTACGACGTATTAGGCGTACAGCGCGGGGCGAGTGAAGACGAGGTAAAAAAGGCATACCGTAAAATGGCCATCAAATATCACCCGGATAAAAATCCTGGCGATAAGGCCGCTGAGGAAGCTTTTAAAGAAGCTGCTGAGGCTTACGAGGTGTTAAGCAAACCTGATAAGCGCCAACGTTATGACCAATTCGGTCATGCCGCTAACGCACAATCGGCCAACGGCGGCGGCTACGGCGGTGGCGGCATGAATATGGATGACATATTCAGTCAGTTTGGTGATATATTTGGCGGCGGTAGTCCGTTTGAGGGATTTTTTGGTGGCGGCGGTGGCGGCAGGCAGCAAGGCGGTGGTCGCAGAGTGGCCCGTGGCAGCAACCTTCGTATCAAAGTACGCCTTACCTTAGAGGAAATTGCCAACGGCGTTGAAAAGAAAATAAAGGTAAATAAGCAGGTACCATGCGGCACTTGTGATGGTAGCGGTGCTAAAGATAAAACATCGGTACAAACCTGTAAAACATGTGGAGGCTCTGGAGCAGTACGCAGGGTAACCAATACAATTTTGGGCCAAATGCAAACTACCAGTACCTGCCCTACCTGTAATGGCGAAGGCAGTACCGTTACGTCAAAATGTAACGTATGCCATGGTGATGGTGTTGTGCGCGGTGAAGAAACTATAAGCATTAATATACCTGCCGGCGTAAGCGAAGGTATGCAGTTAAGCATGAGCGGTAAGGGTAATGCAGCCCCGCGTGGTGGCGTTCCGGGCGATTTGATTATTCTTATTGAAGAAGTCCCACATGAGACCCTGAAACGCGATGGTAACAACGTTATTTACGATATGCACATTAACTTTGTTGATGCGGCATTAGGTACCAGCGTTGAAGTGCCAACTATTGACGGTAAAGCAAAGATTAAAATTGAACCAGGTACCCAGGGCGGTAAAATACTACGCCTTAAAGGCAAAGGCGTGCCTGAGGTTAATTCATACCACCGCGGCGATCAATTGGTACACATTAATATATGGACTCCTAAGGCATTAAGCCGCGAAGAGCGCGACCTTTTAGAAAAGCTGCAAAACTCACCCAACTTTAAACCAAGTCCGGGTAAAAACGAGAAAAGCTTTTTTGAGCGTATGAAAGAATACTTCGAATAAGCAAGCTTTAAATATTATTACAAAGGCTGCCTCATTAACTATGAGGCAGCCTTTGTTGTTTTTACGTAGTGTTGCTTTGGGTAGATTGAAGGAATAACTTAACATCAACAAAAAAGCCGGTTCCATTATTTGCAACCGGCTTTATGATTAAGTTACGAATATCTTAGTTGAAGATGTAACGTAAACCGAATTGCATAGTGTAAGTTGAGGCAAAGCTCACATCGTCACGGGTTCTAACTGCATTTGTTGGCAAGTTGCCGTCAAATTGCAATCTGAAAGTAGGACGTGTTGTTCCACCTGGTGTAAGGTTGTTTGCATTGGTTGGCACTAACACGTTTGACTGTGTAATAACCTGACGAACACCCCAGTTTTTGTTTACAAAGTTTGCAAAGTTTGATATGGTAAGGTTAAACTGCAAAGTGTTGCGTTTACCACCTATGTTCTGGAACAAATCTTGTTGGAATTGTAAATCAACCTGGTTAAACCAAGGAGACAAACCGCCATTACGTTCAGCATATTTACCTTTACGGCTTTGCAAGTACTGATCTTGCTCAATAAAGCGGAAGAATATATCGCTTTGTTGCTGTGCAGTGTAAGTTACAGCGTTAGCACCAGTACCTATAGTAAACGGTGTAAATGTAATTTCGCTTGGGTCTTTAGGTACATAAATCAAGTCTGAGTTACCACCATCACGGTTAAGATCGGTACTGTAAGTATAAGATATACGACCTTGGTTAGAACCGTTGTAGAATAAGGTAAGTTGACTTGCTAAGTGTTTCAAATACTCTTTACGGTATGTGAAGCTAGCAACTATACGGTTAGGCAATACGTAACCAGCATAACCCATCTCCGGATTGTTTGAACCGTTCACAGAGTAAGTATTTTGCCATGATCCTGATGGCTGATCTCCGTTGCCATCAAATTGTGTTCTTGCTTGGCTATGAATGTAAGATAACGATGCAGACAGACCTTTGCTGAATTGCTTTTGGATGGTCCCTGCAATTGAGAAGTAGTGACCTTTTGTTCCGTTATCTAATACATATGTATTTAAACCTGCAGCTCCTGACGTGTTGTTGGCAACAGGTAAGCCGGCTGCGCTTAAAACGTTGTAGTATTTAGCACCATTTGTTGAAGGATAAATTAAACGGTTGTCAGGATAACCTGCAACGTTTAATGGCTGTCCTTCTACTAAGTTTGGATTTCTGAATAATACTGTTCTGAAATCGCGGTTGTAAATAGCCTCAACTGTTGCAGTAAAGCCGAAAGGCAATCTTGCGTCTAAAGCTAAGTTAGATTTGAACGTTTGAGGAGCTTTAATCTTTGGATCGATGAAAGAAAGAGCCGTAGGAATTGTTGTACCTGCTGCAGGAGGAGTAGCTGGTAAATATGCTCTTGGGTTTGGATCAAACGGACCAGCAATAGCTGAAACTTCAGATGGAGTAACTGCAGTTTGGGTAAATTGAATCATACCTGCATCGCCAACCTGGCTAACTATCCAAACATTTGGAATACCGCCTGAGAAAAT
The DNA here is from genome assembly GCF_913773635.1 of uncultured Mucilaginibacter sp. Classification (GTDB taxonomy): domain Bacteria; phylum Bacteroidota; class Bacteroidia; order Sphingobacteriales; family Sphingobacteriaceae; genus Mucilaginibacter. The sequence continues at coordinate 54,160 of NZ_CAJYGQ010000006.1, read as the reverse complement.
ACCTGCACTACCTCTTAACTGAAGGCTACGATCACCTTTAACATCATAATTGAAGCTGGCACGCGGAGATACTAAAAACGCAGACTTTGGTAAAGATCCGGTATTAAGTCTTTCGCCATTTGCAAATGTTAAACCTGCTACCAATGGATGAGTTATAGCGTCCTGGCTGTATCTGTATAAAGATGCTCTTACACCAAATGATAAACGTAGTTTTTCGTTTACGTTATAATCATCCTGAGCGTAGATAGAGTAAGTTTGATTTTTAAATGTTGGGAATGCTTGCGAGTAATCGTTATTTAATGAGAAGGTACGGGCAAAAGCACGAGGGTTCACATTATTTTTAAAATCATCAAAGCTATTGAATACATAGTAACCGGTTGCAAAACGTTGGAAACCATTTTTAGTAGTGCTGATATCAGCTTGAACACCGCCTAAAAGATTGTGTTTACCAAAGCTGTATTGAACATAATCTACAAATGACAATGAGTTAACGTCACGCAAGTTTCCGGTTGTAAACGGTTCTGAACCAAATGATGCAAACGGACGACCATCTTTTAATATGTCAACAAACGGGAAAGCAGAACCTCCTGTTGAGCTTCTTGGCTCGTTTTGATTGTTATAAGTAAAACGGAAAGTATTTGCTAACCTTGAAAAGAACGTAGAGTTCAACTCAGCTGACAATGAATAAAAATTGTAGTTGGTGTAGTAGTTTGAATTACTGAAAGTAAGTGAATTATTATCACTACGATTTCCACCATTAGGATAAATTACAGAGCTTGTAAGTGGGTTTGTAGAGGTACTTACAAAAGAAGGCACCTGGCTTTCCAAACGGCTGTAACGAACGTTGAAGCGATGTTTGTCGCTTATGTTCCAGTCAATCCTACCAACAATATTGGTACGGGTGCTTTTGTAACCATAGTTTTGGTAATCGCCGGGGTTGTATCCATATTTTTGTACCAAATAATCTTTGATAGCATCCATTTCTGTAACCGTTGGACGGTTAACGTTTGGAGTTGCCGGGAAAGGCTCAGATGCAGAAGAAGCTCTGAAACGTGAGTTTATACCTGGCTCTTCAGCTTTCTCAAAGTTTGCGAAGAAGAATAATTTGTTTTTAATAATTGGACCACCAACGCGTGCACCGTAAATCTTGATGTTTAAATCAGCCGGAACAAGTTCAGGGTAGTTCCTAACTTTAGTACCTTGTTGTTTTTCGCTACGGAAATAGGTGTAAGCAGAACCGCTGAATTCGTTAGTACCAGAACGGGTAGTAGCGTTAATAGCACTACCAATGAAGCCTGATTGTCTAACGTCTGTTGGGTTTACGTTAACAGTAATCTCATCTAACGCATCTAATGGAATTGGGTTACCATTACCTGGTAAGTTAGTACCAATACCAAATTGGTTGTTAAAGTTACCACCGTCAATTGTAATGTTGTTTTGACGATAGTTACCACCACCAATTGACTGACCATCGGCACTTGCCTGAGGGGTTACGCGCACAAGGTCGTTGATATTACGACGTACGCTTGGAAGGTTTAAAATGTCTCTTTTGCTGATGTTGGTTGTTGAACCTGAGCGGTCAGAGTTTAATACCGAACGTGGGTTTGAAGCAACAATATTAACTGCTGCAAGCTGAGTACCTGTTTGCGCAAGTACTGCGTTAAGAACAAAAGGCTCACCTAATTTCAATGTAACGTCGGTGAATTTTTGAGGCTCGAAGCCAATGTAAGTAACTTCAATGGTGTAAGGACCGCCCGCACGCATGTTTGGGATACTGAATCGGCCATCAGCACGGGTTGAAGTAGAATAAACAGTACCCGCCGGAACAAATGTGGCTTTAATAGTGGCACCCACTAAAGGTTCCTTTGAGTCTTTGACCAATCCTGTCATACTACTGGTGGTTACCTGTGCAAAGGCAGCCACTGTAGCTAACAAAAATGTCATGCTGAGAAGTAGAAATTTCCTCATACTTTTTGTTTTGTTTAATGAACGTTTAAAATAGTTTTTAAATAATCGGCACAAAGATAAATACTGCCTTCCATATCAATGTTAAGTCAGTGTTAATAAATATTAGATTTTTTTAACATTTTCTCTCATTTTTTAAATTTCATTAAGAATTAGGCGAATAATTGCTTCAATTTTTTAAAATAAGCTGATAAACAAGCCAATTTGTTGCAATATTTAATTCTGTTATTAATAAATTTTCCAAATTAATGTTAAGTTAGTGTAAACCAGTTTTTAAAATGGTCTGCACCACACCCTCCATCTGTTTTTACTATCACGCTTTTTAGTTAGCTTTGGCACCAAAATCTGAAAAAGTAAAACATAACATAATGAACTACGACTTAATTGTTATCGGATCTGGTCCGGGTGGTTATGTAGCTGCAATCCGCGCTTCACAGCTTGGAATGAAAACAGCCATCATCGAAAAAGAATCATTAGGCGGTATTTGCCTTAACTGGGGCTGTATACCTACTAAAGCTTTATTAAAAAGTGCCCAGGTTTTTGAATATATTAAACATGCTGCCGATTACGGTATTAACGTTGACGTTAAAGGTGAGCCTGATTTTGGCGCTGTGGTTAAACGCAGCCGTGGCGTAGCCGAAGGCATGAGCAAAGGCGTTCAGTTTTTAATGAAGAAAAATAAAATTGACGTTATAATGGGCTTTGGCAAGCTTAAAGGCAAAGGTACTGTTGAGGTTACTGCTGCCGATGGTAAAAAAGCCGAGCACACAGCTAAACATATTATAGTAGCTACCGGTGGCCGTTCACGCGAGTTACCAAACCTTAAGCAGGACGGTAAAAAAATTATTGGTTACCGCCAGGCTATGGCTTTACCTCAGCAACCAAAATCAATGGTGGTTGTAGGTTCAGGCGCTATAGGTATTGAGTTTGCTTACTTCTATAATGCTATGGGTACCAAAGTAACCGTAGTTGAGTTTTTAGATAACATTGTTCCTTTGGAGGATGAAGAAGTGTCAAAAGCACTTAACCGTACTTTAAAGAAACAAGGCATCAACATCATGACCAGCTCAACCGTTGAGTCTGTTGATACCAGCGGCGATCTTTGTAAAGTAAGCGTTAAAACAGCTAAGGGCACTGAAACACTTGAAGCTGAAATTGTGCTTTCGGCTGTTGGTGTAACTACTAACCTTGAGGGTATAGGCCTTGAAGAAGCAGGTGTGAAAACCGATAAAGGCAAAGTATTGGTTGATGATTTTTACAAAACCAATGTTGAGGGTGTTTATGCCATAGGTGATATTGTTAAAGGACAAGCCTTGGCACACGTAGCATCAGCAGAAGGTATTATTTGCGTTGAGAAAATCGCAGGCCAGCATGTTGAACCTTTAAACTATAACAACATCCCTGGTTGTACTTACTGCTCTCCTGAAGTTGCATCTGTAGGTTACACTGAAAAAGCCGCACGTGAGGCTGGTTACGAATTAAAAATTGGTCGTTTCCCATTCTCTGCGTCAGGTAAGGCCAGTGCAGCAGGCGCTAAAGACGGCTTTGTCAAAGTTATCTTTGATGCTAAGTATGGCGAGTTTTTGGGTGCGCACATGATAGGTAACAACGTTACTGAAATGATTGCAGAAGTAGTAGTTGCTCGCAAACTAGAGACTACCGGTCATGAGATCATTAAATCGGTACACCCTCACCCTACCATGAGCGAAGCAATTATGGAAGCCGCTGCTGAAGCTTATGGCGAAGTAATTCACTTATAATACACATAACAACGCTTAAAATAAAAAGCCCTTCTGCTACAAAAAAGCCGGAAGGGCTTTTATATTTGCTCTAATGTCTACCAACCTGTTAAACCCTATGCAATCATCAAAAAGCATCGGGGCAAAACTTTTCACTATTGATACCGGTTTTTTCAAGCTTGACGGCGGTGCAATGTTCGGCGTTGTACCAAAAGCCATATGGAGCAAAACCAATCCGGCAGATGAAAACAATTTGTGTACGCTGGCTATGCGTTGCCTGCTTGTTGTAGATGAAGACCGTGTTATTCTGATTGATACCGGCATTGGCAACAAGTTAAGCGAAAAGGTAAAACCTTATTACCACCTGCACGGCACTGATACGCTACATCATTCCTTAGCCAAGCATGGCTTCACTTGTGATGACGTTACGGATGTACTCCTCACCCATTTACATCTAGACCATGTAGGCGGTGCTGTTGACTATGACAACGGCGCCTTAGCCCCGGCGTTTAAAAATGCTACCTACTGGACAAATGAGGAGCATTGGAACTGGGCAACCATCAATCCTAATGAGCGCGAAAAAGCATCCTTCCTTAAGGATAACTTAGAGCCTTTAAAAAACAGTGGCAGACTAAAATTTATTGAGGTATGTGATGGTGTACAATTCAGCCGTAACATAAAATTGTTTATTGTGTCGGGCCACACCAAAGCCATGATGCTGCCTCTTGTAAATTACAAAAATCGCGAAGTGTTATTCATTGCCGATTTAGTACCTACCGCCGGTCACCTGCCTGTAGCCTATGTGGCATCTTATGACATGTTTCCGTTGCAGGCTATGGCAGAAAAAAAGACATTTTTGCAGCAGGCTTTAGTAAACAATTACGTATTGTTTCTGGAACACGATGCAGTTAATGAATGCTGTACCGTAAAAGAATCAGAAAAAGGAATACGTGTGAAAGATGTATTTAAACTGACAGATATTTAAGTGGATATCAGCAGTTTGGTATAACTTATGATAAGTTATTATAAATATTGAACATGTGCTGGAAATGTTGCGATAGTAATAATTTTGTAATTATCAAATAAGAGTAGTAAATTTCAGCAACATTGTGTACCTTTGCACGTTCAATTCTAAAACAAGAATCGAGGTAATAATTAATGAGACAACTCAAAATAACCCAATCCATTACCAACCGTGAGTCGCAGTCGTTAGACAAATACTTACACGAAATTGGTAAGGTTGACCTGATAACTGCCGAAGAAGAAGTAATACTAGCACAAAAAATACGCGAAGGCGACCAGGCTGCTCTAGAGCGCCTAACCAAAACCAACCTGCGTTTTGTGGTATCGGTAGCCAAACAATATCAAAATCAAGGTTTAACGCTGGGCGATTTAATTAACGAAGGTAACCTGGGTTTAATTAAAGCAGCTAAACGTTTTGACGAAACCAAAGGTTTCAAATTTATTTCATACGCCGTTTGGTGGATTCGTCAATCAATTTTGCAGGCTATTGCCGAGCAATCTCGTATTGTGCGTTTACCGTTAAACCAGGTAGGTTCGTTAAGTAAGATAAGCAAGGCTTTCTCTAAATTAGAGCAAGAGTACGAGCGCGAGCCATCACCTGAGGAATTGGCTGACATTTTGGAAACCACCGTTGACAAAATATCTGATACGCTGAGCAACTCAGGTCGTCATGTATCAATGGATGCGCCGTTTGTACAAGGTGAAGAGAACACATTGTTAGACGTGCTTGAAAATCAGGAGCCAAATACCGACTCAATCCTGATCAACGAGTCTTTATCTGAAGAAATTAAACGTTCACTTTCTACTTTAACCGAACGCGAGAGAGAAATCATTGTTCTATTCTTTGGCTTAGGCACAAATCATCCGCTTTCGTTAGAAGAAATTGGCGAGAAGTTCAACTTAACCCGCGAGCGTGTACGTCAAATTAAAGACAAAGCATTGCAGCGCTTACGTCACACTTCACGTAGCAAAATATTAAAATCATACTTAGGTTAATAAACACCTGATGCATACAGAGCCTTCAATGAACAATTGGAGGCTTTTTTGTTTTATGCTTTTATGCTGCTTCCTGCCGATTATGAACGCCTCACACCTGCCCAGGCCATTGCTTGTCATCAGGATATGCGCAAGCATATCAATATTAGTCATCTCAATAAGCCAATAAGCATTATTGGCGGTGCAGATATATCAACAAATAAGCACGAAGAAACACAGTACGCTGGCATCGTATTATTTAGCTATCCAGAGTTAAAGATTATCAGCCAAACATCAGCTGTATGGCGTACATCTTTCCCATACATACCGGGACTGCTAGCTTTTCGTGAAGTGCCAGCCTTGCTTGAAGCCTGGAATAAGCTTGAAATTAAACCAGACTTGATGATACTTGACGGCCAGGGAATAGCTCACGAGCAGCGCATGGGCCTGGCAACACATTTTGGCTTACTAACTGATGTACCATCAATAGGAAGTGCTAAAAACCGGCTTAATGGCAAATACGATGAACCAGCAAATGAACACTTTGCTCAAAGCTATCTGTATGATCAAAATGATGTGATTGGTGTAGCATTACGCAGCAAGAAAAACTGCAAACCCATCTTTGTATCGCCGGGACACAAGGTTGATATGCAGCAAAGCATAGATATTATAAAGCACTGCATACGTGGTTACCGTATACCCGAGCCAACCCGGCACGCCCACAACTTTGTGAACCAAGTACGACTGGCCCATAAAGATAATGCAAATGCACAGTTAAGCATGTTTTAACAAAAAACCTTCTTATACAAATTTTCTTAAATTGATCTGCTTATACTAAAAACCTGGCGCATGAGTTAAGTAATTAACCTTTATTACTATTCACTTCAATGCAAAACCTCCTCAGGCTTTTTATACATTTTACAAAGCCTTTCTGGCTTTACCACTTCATTTTTACTGTTCTTGGTTTGTATATTATAGTTGGTGGTGGTTTGGTTGCGTTAATACTTGCAATACCACTTAAGCTTGCCGGCTACCTTGGTATGTTTGCCTACCAAACGTTCTTTGCCTCACAAGAGTTCTTTTATTATCGCAATGCGGGTGTTACTATACGAAGTTTGTTTATGCTTACTTTTGCAATTGATATGCTATTGTTTATCACCGCTGTTACATTTTATTTAGGCTTAAAAAACTAGTCATGCTTAAAGTTGACAGCGTATTACTTGAGTTTGATAACCGCAAAATCCTTCAGGACATATACATTGATTGCAGGCCCGGTGAGGTAACCGGCTTATTAGGGCGTAATGGCTGCGGCAAGTCGAGCTTGCTGCGCATCATATTCGGTGTGTTGAAGCCTGCCTACAAGTACATCAATGTTAATGGCAATTATATAAGCAATGGTTACTCAACCGGCAAAATTGCTTACTTGCCACAGCACAATTATTTACCCAAACACATTAAAATTATTGAACTGGCAAAATCACTAATTAGTAAAGAAGACTGGGACGAGTTTGCTGCGTACGACATTTTTCAAGAAAACAGTAACAAAAAACCAAGTGAGCTTTCAGGTGGTCAGCTCCGCAAACTAGAAACCTTAATTATATTATACAGCAAGGCAGATTATATCTTACTCGACGAGCCTTTTACCCACATATCGCCTATACAAGCCGATGAAATTAAAGCCATTATCAGGAAACGGTCAACTTTTAAAGGTATAATAATCACCGATCATCAATACCGAAATATATTAGAAGTAAGCGATAAAATTGTATTATTGAGCAATGGCACTACCAAGGTAATTACCAGTAACGATGAATTAGTTACCTACGGATATCTTAGCAGCCTTTAAATACCTACATTATGAAAATACTTATTTACCAGGTTGATGCCTTTACCAGCGATTTGTTTGGCGGTAACCCCGCAGCTGTTTGCCCGCTGCATGGATGGTTACCCGACGCAACAATGCAAAATATTGCAGCAGAAAATAACCTGGCCGAAACAGCATTTTTTGTTAAAACACCAAATGGCTATCACTTACGCTGGTTTACACCCGAGTTGGAAATTGATTTGTGCGGACATGCAACGCTTGCTGCAGCTCATATCATTTTCACTCAATTAAATTACACCGAGAGCTTGATACATTTTGAAACAGAAAAAGCAGGCATACTTACAGTTTCAAAAAATGGTGAACGTTATACGCTTGATTTCCCTTCGCGCCCGCCCCACCCTGCCGAAATGCCTGATGGATTATTGGAAGGTGTAAATGGAAAAATTCCCAAAGCTGTTTTACGGTCACGCGATTACTTTTTGGTATATGAAAACGAGCAGGATATTATTGAGATGCAACCTGATCACCTGGCACTTGCAAAGGTTGACACCATTGGTGTTATTGTAACCGCACCGGGTAAGGATGTAGATTTTGTTTCACGCTTTTTTGCTCCGGGCGCAGGTGTGCCTGAAGACCCGGTGACCGGTTCGGCACATTGCAACCTTATACCCTATTGGGCCGAGCGTTTAGGCAAAACTCAACTGCACGCATACCAGCTATCAGCCCGCAAAGGCGAGCTTTGGTGCGAGCATAAGGGTGAAAGAGTGCTGATGAGCGGCAATGCCGTGACTTATTTAAAGGGGGAGATTTATATTTAAGTTGTGTAAGCCTTATTGCTAATTGTAAGATTAGCTGTTTGTGATTAGATAAAAAGTGAAGGTCCGCAATCGGGTGACCAAATGAAATCTGCTCAAATACAGGTTTCTCTTACAATTGAGTCACTATCCGATCTGCAAATGCCAGGCAACATAAATCTTCTATATTTTTCGTTACTTTGAAGATTAAAACTATTGAAGGTACGCTGGCTGGCAAATGCAGTTAACTAAATTAGAGGTCAAAGGATTTAAAAGCTTTGGCGATAAAATAAGCATTAATTTTAACGAAGGGGTTACCGCTATCGTTGGCCCTAATGGTTGCGGCAAATCAAACGTTGTTGATTCCATACGTTGGGTTTTAGGGGAGCAAAGTACCAGGGCTCTACGGTCAGAGAAAATGGAAAACATCATTTTCAATGGCACCCGCAGCCGTAAGCCCGCCAACCTGGCCGAAGTTTCGTTAACGTTTGATAATACTAAAAATGTACTTCCTACCGAGTTTTCGCAGGTAACGCTTACCCGTAAGCTATACCGTACAGGTGAAAGCGAATACCGACTGAATGATGTACAGTGCCGCCTGAAAGATATAACCGACCTTTTCTTAGACACGGGCATAGGATCCGACTCCTACTCTATCATCGAATTAAAGATGATAGATGAAATCATTACCAATAAAGAAGGTTCGCGGCGCAACTTGTTTGAGGAAGCTTCAGGCATTTCCAAATACAAACTGCGCAAAAAGCAAACCTTCAATAAGCTGAAAGATACCGAAGCTGATTTAGAACGTGTACAGGATTTGCTTTTTGAAATTGAAAAGAATCTAAAAACACTCGAAAATCAGGCAAAAAAAACTGAACGTTACTATCGTTTAAAAGAACAGTACAAAACGCTGAGTGTTATGCTGGCGTCCTTCCGTATTGTATCATTCAGTGATTCATTGCAGCGTATTGAGGAACAAGAACAAAAGCACAGGGAAGAACGCTCGGGCATTACCACAAAGATTGATACCCTTGAAGCCGCCTTACAGCAGCAGAAACTTGATAACATTACCAAGGAGAAGAACCTGTCTATTCAGCAAAAAGCCACCAACGAGTATGTAAGCAAAATACGTGCTTACGAAAGCGAAAAGAAAATCAAGAACGAGCAGCTAAAGTTTCAGCGTGATAAGGAAGCCCGTTTAAAAGAAGAGTTGGAACGGGATAAAAATCAACTTAACCACGTACTGTATAACATTAAACGCCTGAGCGAAGAAAAGGTACAGGAAGATGAAAATCTTGAAAGCGTACTTAATAAAGTAGCCGATTTAAAACAGGCTGTTGACGAACTACGTCAGGACCAAACAGCTGCGCGGGCTGAATTGAATGAGCTTACCAGTATTAATAACCGGCTGCAAAATCAAATCTATCAAACCGAAAAAGACCTTGACATATTACGCATACAGCAACAAGCTTTGGAACAGGAAAGCCAGCGTAATATGGAAGACACAGCAAGCCGTGAGGTGGAGCTGTCGCACTTTAACCAATTAGTAGCCGAGCTGCAAAACCGTACGGAAACGGCCGAAGCTGAACAACGTGCGGCTGTGGAGTTTGAAACTCAGTTACAGGAACAAATTAAAGATACCGAGGCGGCAATTAATGACAGTAAAGACCGCATATCTCGCCTGGGCAGGCAACTCGATGCCAAACAAAATGAGTACAACCTTACCAAAAGCATGGTTGATAATCTTGAAGGCTTTCCCGAGTCAATACGGTTCTTAAAAAAACATACTGATTGGGCAAAAAGCATAACTCTATTCAGCGACATTCTTTTCTGTCGTGAGGAGTTCCGTATTGCCATTGAAAATTACCTCGAACCACTAATGAATTATTTTGTGGTGGAAGATTATGATAATGCTATCAAGGCAATAAACCTGTTACGTAATGCGTCACGTGGGCGAGCTCAGTTCTTCATTTTAAATCACTATACTTCGTTAACATCCATTCAAACTGATGATTTTAATACAGGATGGGTACCTGCACTTGACGTAATTGAGGTTGATACACGCTACCGCCCTTTGTGTAATTACCTGTTACGTAATGTTTATTTAATTGATGATACTTCAGAGGCATCGCTTAACAACTCAGTGGTTCCCGAGGGTGTTGTGCTGTTAGGTAAAAGTGGTAAGTTTAGCAAATCAGTATTAAGCATGGCCGGTGGCTCGGTAGGGTTATTTGAAGGCAAGCGTATTGGCCGGGCTAAAAACCTCGAAAACCTGGCAAAAGAAATAAAGCAAAGCGAACAGGAAATTGCTGCACTTAAAGCCCATCAGGAAACCATGCAAAGCAAGCATGTTGCCTTAAAAGCATCAGGTAAAGCAGCCGAAATACAGCAAAAACAACTGGAGCTTAACCGCCTCAACACCGAGCTGGTAACCGTTACTACGCGCCGCGAGCAATATCAAACCTTTATTACTAACAGTCGTAACCGTAAGGAGGATATAGCGCGCAAAATTGCTACTATACAAGAGGATGAACACAAGCTGATTCCTCAGATTGCCGAACTTAAAACACAAAAGGAAATACAAAGCGATTTGCTGCTTGATAAACAGCAAGCTTTTAATGAGTTGAATGAGTATACTACTGTTCAAAGTAACGCGTATAACCAGGAGAATATTCGCTTTCATCAGCAGCAAAACAAAGTATCGGGTTTACTGAAAGATTTGGAATACCGGGAAACACAGCAGGAAAGCCTTGAAACCCGCATTCGAAACAATAACGCCGAAATGGAAAAGGTTCAGGTGGCATTGCTGGAAACGCTTAAGCATACTGATTTTTCAGACGACGAGTTACTGGAGATGTACAGCCAGCGCGAGGAATTGGAAAAAGCCACCAAGGCAGCCGAACAGGAGTACTATGAAATGCGTGGGCATATAACCGAAACGGAAGCCGCAGTTACACAGCTACGCCGGCAAAAAGACCAGGCCGACCTTATTGAAAATGAACTAAAGGACAAGCGTACTAATTTAAAGCTTGAGCTTAATGCCTTAAAAGAGCGCCTGTCTGTGGAGTTTAACCTTGATATAAACGACTTGCTGGAAACAGAAGTGCCGGCAGAAGAAAATGAAGAAGACTTGCGTGATAAAACAGAGAAGCTTAAACGCCAGTTAGATGAATTTGGAGCCATTAACCCAATGGCTTTAGAAGCATTTAAGGAAATGAATGAGCGTTACGAATTTATTCAAAGCCAAAAAAAGGATCTTATGGAAGCTAAGGCCTCTTTGCTTTCAACCATTCAGGAAATTGATGATACGGCTAAAGATAAGTTTATGGGTTCGTTTATGATGGTGCGTGAGAACTTTATCAAAGTTTTTCGTTCATTATTTAACGAGGAAGATTCATGCGACCTTGTCTTGACCGACCCTGACCGTCCCCTGGAATCGGATATTGACATTATTGCCAAACCTAAGGGCAAGCGCCCGCTATCAATTAACCAGCTTTCCGGAGGTGAAAAAACATTAACGGCTACGGCTATACTGTTTTCGCTTTACCTGTTGAAACCTGCGCCTTTCTGTATTTTTGATGAGGTTGATGCGCCGCTGGATGATACGAACATTGATAAATTCAACAATATTATTCGCAAATTTTCTTCCGACTCGCAATTTATCATTGTATCACATAACAAAAGAACCATAGCCAGCACCGATGTTGTGTATGGTGTGACTATGGTTGAGCAGGGAATATCCCGTGTGGTTCCGGTTGACCTTCGCCAACTGGCCGACTAGATTTTAGTGTTTAAGGCGCTTTAAACGTCCCTCGTGTATAGCGCCATTGAATTGTTGTTTAACATCAATCAATTGGTTGGCTTTACGTAGCATTTGATTTTCCTGAGTTTTTTCAGAAAACGTACTAGTAAGCCCTGCTACAGTGTAAGTGCCTTTATCTATAAAATTTAATGCACGTGCAAACATTGCTTCGGTAGGATCTCCAAAATCTTTGGTTACATCATCTTCCACAATAACACCCGGAAAGTTACCGCCGGGAATCATACCCTGATAAAAATCGGCTTTACCTGCTGCGTTCCGGCTTTCAAACTCGGCCAGGTATAAATCAAACTGAGATGCATTACCCAACGGAATGGCAAAAAAGCCAACCGGTTTGCCGTATGATGTTTTTCCAACCAATTGTACACCCTGCGGTAATACTGGTTGCAGGTTGTTTATCAGCAATTCACTTGCCGATGCTGTGCTACCTGTAACCAGGAAAAACACTCGGTTTAGGTTTAAACTACCAACTTTACTGAAATTGAACGTGTTATTAGCTGTAGTAAAATCACCCGGATCAATTTTAAATTTACGGGCCAGCAATGGATAAATGTTGCTTTGCAGTTTAGTATTAAAGTACTCATTAAACATTAAGCCACCATTGCGGCTTGATGGCACTAAATAGTTTGCCAAGTATTGCGAAGTTTCAACGGCACCGCCTCCGTTGTAACGCAAATCAACTACAAGTTCAGTTATACCGTCGGCAGTGAATTTGTTAAACGCTTCATCAATTTTTGCCTTGGCGTTACTCATTACCGTAAAACGGCTGAATGCAAAATAACCTACCTTTTTACCCGTATTGGTTGTAATGGTAGTGAACTTAGCAACAGGATTGATAGTATATGATGTTTTGGCTACAGTTGCGGTATAAGTTGTACCATTGCGGCGAGTAAGGTTCAGCTTAACCGAACTGCTACCCAAGGCAGATGAAACGCGCTGGAATGCTGGGTCGGAATTGGTACCGGTAGTTAACGTTACTGATTGATCATTAATGGCTGTAACACGGTCGCCCCGGGTAAGGCCTTGTTGAGATGCTGAGGAACCAGGATATACATATCTTATACGTAAATCATCGGCTGCAGTGTAAGTTAAGGCAAAACCAAAATCACCGCCGGTTCCGCCAATTGAGGTTGCCGCCTGTCCCTCATCAACGTATGAATACTTGGCCGTTCCCGGATCGTTAATATCATACTCATAAGGCTTTCCTGTTGATGTGTTTATTTTAATTTGTGACAGCGCATCTACTTCTGCCTGCAGTGCAGCTCGGTCTGAACTGCCCGTAAATCTTCGGGGATTAAATGCCTCTGTAGACGGCAAACCATCGTTCCATAAGTAAACCTCCTTGGCATACATGTAAACCGAATCGCGCAACAAATCTAGATTGTCGCCATCTTTGTTTTTATCCTTTTTGCAGGATGTAAATGCTACTGCCAGCAATAGCAAATAAAGTAAGTTTTTTCTCATTCCTTCACGGTTCTAAATCAGGCAATTAACGTACAAATATTTTATTTTATTACGTAATAAATTAATCAATAGTTTTTGTGTGCATCAATATAATCAATGCCACATGCCTGGGCACAAAGCTGGTCAGTTTCTGATGCACCGATCATTACTATTTCTCGCCGTTGAAGGTTATGTTTTTTAATGAGCATATCTACCATATCAGGCTCAGGTTTGGCCACAATTTCCTCTGCAAAGTAACAGGTCAAGTATTTTTCCAGCTCCTGCCAGTCGGCATGCTTTATTTTATTAAGCTGCTGTTGCGGGTTTCCGTTGGTAACAATGAAAATTTGCTTCCTGTCTACTACAATTTCCTGCAGCATCGAAAGCATTTCCGGATAAAGTAATAGCTTTAACGGTACCTGCGCATTTATAAGTAAATGAGCAAAGTTGAACCTATACTTTTCATCGAGCTTAAAACGTTCTTGCACCACGTTAAATACAGCATCGGCACCCTGCTCCTCATGAGTTTGCACCATAAGCTTTACCAGTACCTGGGCATCAAGCAGCTCTGTGTATTCTAAAAACCCTGCAAACAAGTAATATACCTGGTATAAGTAATCCTTTTCAGGGTAAAGCACATTATCAAGCTCAAAAACAAATGCATTGATGTGCTTATCAATATCTGAATACTTAATCATGCACGTTTATCAAGGTTATACCATATTCCTCAAATAATTGCAAAGCCGGGCTGAGTGCATTGTTTTCCTGTGTATTGAGCAAATACACGGTACTAATGCTGTGATCAAGGCACAAGGCCAGCATTTGATGAGGATAAGTTTCACTTTCGGGGCGGGGCAATTTGATCATTGAACCGTTCTTCAACATAATTTCGGGTAATTCGAGGTAATCACCCAAAAGTACATGCTCCCCCCCTTTTTGATTTTTCAGCTGGTAAGCCTTTGCTGAGCTTGCAGCAGTTATTAGCGTATACACGTATATTATTAAACTATTAAGCCGTCTTTCATGGTCACCTTACGGTCGCTGAGATCGGCAAGGTCTTCATTGTGAGTTACGATGATAAAGGTTTGATTAAAGTTGTTACGCAGATTGATAAACAACTCATGTAAATCGCGCGCATTTGCCGAGTCAAGATTACCTGAAGGTTCATCAGCTAAAATAAGTGCAGGTTCATTTATGAGCGCACGCGCTACTGCCACACGTTGCTGCTCACCGCCCGATAGCTGGCTTGGCTTATGATGAATTCGGCTGCTTAAACCGAGCATTTCCAGTAAGCTTGCGGCACGTTTTTCGGCCTGTGCTTTGGGCTTACCCGCTATAAATGCAGGGATGCAAACATTTTCGAGTGCATTAAATTCGGCAAGCAAGTGATGGAACTGAAAAATGAAACCAATTTGGGTATTACGAAAATGACTTAGCTGCTTACTGTTCAATTTACTAATTTCAGTATCATTTAAATACAAGCGTCCCGAGTCGGGCTTGTCTAAAGTGCCTATTATATTAAGCAATGAACTTTTACCCGCTCCTGATGCGCCTACGATAGTAACAATTTCGCCTTTATTAACATTAAGGTTTACGCCTTTCAGTATTTGAAGACTACCGTACGTTTTTTTTATATCGAGCGCTTTAAGCATGTACAAATGTAATTGAATTAGTTGATTTAGCTGCGGAGCAATTGCCCCTGAAACCTGTTACCACAGATGAGGTTGAATAACAATTGTATCACATAGCAGTTTTCTATAAATTGATGCTAAAGTTTTTGCATGTTTAGCAATGCGTGTTACACTTAAAAACCTCAATTATTTCATAAAAAAGCCGTTCAAGTTTTAATACTCCAACTGAAATTGTAGATTTACCGCAAATTCTTCACAAGACATGAATATTCACGAATATCAGGGCAAAGCAATACTAAAAAGCTTTGGCGTAAGGGTACAGGAAGGCATTGTAGCCGATACTGTAGAACAGGCTGTTGAAGCCGCCCAAAAAATGAAAGAAGATTTCGGTTCGGACTGGGTGGTTGTAAAAGCCCAGATTCATGCCGGCGGCCGTGGTAAAGGCGGTGGTGTTAAACTTGCTAAAAACCTTGATGAGGTTAAGGAAAGAGCAGGCGCTATTTTAGGTATGCAACTGGTAACTCCGCAAACCGGCCCAGAAGGTAAAAAAGTACATAAAGTGTTAATTGCACAAGATGTTTACTATCCTGGCGAAAGCGAAACCAAAGAATTTTACATGAGCGTATTGTTAGACCGTGCAACTGGCCGTAACATTATCATGTACTCTACTGAGGGCGGTATGGATATTGAAGAGGTAGCACACTCTACTCCTCACCTTATTCATAAAGAAGAAATTGATCCAAAAGTTGGTTTACAAGGTTTCCAGGCACGTAAAATTGCCTTTAACCTGGGCGTATCAGGCGATGCATTTAAAGACATGGTGAAATTCATCACTGCTTTATACAAAGCTTATGATGCTACCGATTCATCTCAGTTTGAAATAAACCCGGTATTAAAAACTTCTGATAACAAAATTTTAGCTGTTGATGCTAAAGTAAACCTTGATGATAACGCGCTTTACCGTCATAAAGATTATGCCGATATGCGTGATACCAACGAGGAAGACCCTATGGAGGTTGAGGCAAGCTTATCAAACCTTAACTATGTAAAACTTGACGGTAACGTTGGTTGTATGGTTAACGGTGCTGGTTTAGCAATGGCTACCATGGATATTATTAAGATTGCCGGTGGTGAGCCTGCAAACTTTTTAGACGTAGGTGGTACTGCTAACGCTCAAACTGTTAAGGCTGCCTTTAACATTATCTTAAAAGATCCTAACGTAAAAGCTATCCTTATTAACATCTTTGGTGGTATTGTTCGTTGTGATCGTGTTGCTCAGGGTGTTATTGATGCTTACCAGGAAATTGGTGACATTCCGGTGCCTATTATTGTACGTTTACAAGGTACTAATGCTAAAGAAGCTAAAGAACTGATTGATAATTCAGGCTTGAAAGTGTTCTCTGCTATCCTATTAAAAGAAGCTGCTGAGCGCGTTAAAGAAGTATTAGCATAATTTTAGAAAAAAACTCACCCTACTTAAAGGGTGATTTGTTATACAAAAGCTGCATTTTAACGATGCAGCTTTTTTGCTTTTATACCTGTATGGTTTGATAATTATTGTCTACATTTCTTGATAAATATCAATACCAATTTATTTCAGCCGTACTACATTTGTATTATAAAATTTTAAAATAATCATTTATATGTTTAAACATTTAAATGATTATACTTGTAAAAGCAACATTAACAATTATAAGATTATGGCAACAACAAAATGGGTAATGGACCCAATGCACTCAGAAGTACAATTTAAAATAAAACACCTTGTAATTTCGACCGTTACAGGTTCGTTTCGCAAATTTGAAGGTGAAGTTGTAACCGAAAGCGACGATTTTGCAGATTCAGAAATTGATTTTTCACTTGACGTTGACAGCATTGACACAACGCAGGAAGCACGCGATCAGCACCTGAAATCAGCAGAGTTTTTTGATGCTGAAACTTATCCGAAGATCAGTTTTAAGTCAACGTCGCTGAAAAAAGTTAGTGGCGACGAATATAAACTTGAGGGCAATCTTACTATAAAAGACGTGACAAAACCGGTAAGCCTTGATGTGGAATTCGGCGGTTCGGCAGATGACTTTTACGGTCAAACTAAAGCCGGATTTGAAATTACCGGTAAAATAAACCGTAAAGACTTCGGTTTAACCTGGAATGGCGTTACCGAAGCCGGCTCAATTGTAGTTGGTGAAGACGTTAAGCTTATTATAAACGCGCAATTTACCAAGCAAGCGTAAAACGCTTATAGCTACAAGCATTAAATATAAAAAGCTGCCTTACATAAGGCAGCTTTTTGTGTTTTATCGAAAATCTTCAGGCCTGGCACCTTGGATGGCCGCGCCTACTTTTTCTACCAGTTCATCATCTAATGTACCTTCCTGCTGTTCCCAGCATTCAATTTCTTTACAGGTATGCACCAGGGTGCATAAATGCTCATTGTTGGATACCACTATGTAAGCGTCATTGCATGGAATTACCAACATGCTTATGAGGTTGTCACTGTCGTAAAAATCCAGTTCAATATGAAATGCGCCTTCATCGGCCGAGTTATCAAACTCATCAAAATCAAATTCGTCTTGCTGCATAAATTTATTACAACCGTGTTGTTAATTTGGTTTGCTTAAATAAATCCTAAACAAATTTTGTAACATCCTGTTACCAACATACATTATCCTCACTACACATCTTCACTTTATGGAATCTCCCCTGGTATATTCGGCCAGCGCCGATGTAATGAAAAAGCATTTTGTACACCATTTAAACCGCGTTTACTTTGGTAAAAAATATTTGCAGCAACACTTGCCTGGCCTCACATCATTAGCATCTTTCAAAAAATTACGTTTTGCAATTGAAGAGGTAATTGAGAGTGTGAATAACCAGGTTAACCGTATTGAGCAAATTTATAATGATATTGATGCGCAGCCAGATCATGAAAACTGCGTTCCAATTATCGCTATTTTTAAGGATGCATTTGAAACACCCGATTATGGCGATGGAACTTGTTTACTTAACGACATTGACATTATTCTTTACCTCCAACTACTGGAACATATAAATATAACATCATACCGTATGTTGAAGATACTAGCGTCTGCACTTCAATATAAAAACGCCGAGCAATTACTTATTGAAAGCTTTGATGAATCACGTGATGACGACAGGCTTTTTCAAATGATTGCTGATGAGTATTTAAGAACAAATTGATTGTACGTTCACCCTTTACTACCAGTAAGGAAAATTATAAGCACAAAAAAAGCGGTCATTTAATAATGACCGCTTTTTTTTATACTATGCTAAATTAGGCGTTTTGAATTGAAGTATTTAAATCATCAGCCTCACCTTTTACTCTTGATTTTGCTTCATCATATGCACCTGAGGCATACTCTTCAGCCTGGTCTTTATAGTCTGATGCTGCACCTACAACGCTATTCCATTTTGATTTAGCTTTATCGGCCACATCATTGCCATACTCTTTCAAGTCGTTAGCAGCAGTTTGAGCTTTGCTTTTAGTTTTGTCTACCAGGTCATTTACGTAATCGGCAATATCTTCTCTTAATTCCGAACCACTCTCTGGAGCAAGTAGTAAGCCAATAGCTGCACCGGCAGCAGCACCCACTAAAAGTGCTGCAATAATTTTAGTTTGATCTTTCATTTTTACTTCTTTTTAGCAGATGTTTTATGATTGATTAACACTCACATGCACATACTGTTTAAATAATTTTCAAAAAAGACTAATACAGTTAAACAACAGTGTAATTATTTAATTAAGCAGTGGCAGTGAGAAATGGAATGCAGCACCTTTATCCTTTTCACTTACTACCCAAACACGGCCGTTATGTCTTTTAATTATTTCGGCGGCTACATAAAGGCCAATACCAAAGCCAGAGAACGTTTGCTCGTTACGCCCTTCCACACGATAAAAGCGATTGAATATTTTAGCCTGTTCTTCTTGGTTTATACCAATGCCGTAATCCTGTACAGCTATTACAACCTCCGTGTCACCCAAAGAAACATTAATATCCACACGGTCTGATTCGGGTGAGTATTTAATGGCGTTGGTTAAAAAATTAGTAATAACCTGCGCTATGCGGTCGCGATCTGCGTATATGGACACATCAGATTTACCTGTATATACAATATCATGATGCGATGCGGTATGCTGCACTTCATCAACCGTTTCTTTAATGAGGTCATGCAGTAGAAACTCTTCGCTATTCAAACTTAAACGCCCGCTTTCCATTTTTGAAACGTCGAGCAAATCGGTTATTAAACGCGTTAGCTTGTTAATTTGCTTATTTACGGTGGTTAAAGATTTTATTAGGAATTCGTCATGCTCGCGTTTACTATATATGGTAAGTAGCAGTTGTATATAAGCTTTTATAGAAGTTATTGGTGTTTTAAGCTCATGACTTGCCATACCAATAAAGTCATTCTTTATTTGCTCATGCTCTTTCATTTCGGTAATATCCATCCCCGAACCTATATAACCGGCAAATACATCATCCTCGCCTTCAAACCTGGGCACTCCCTTCATACCAATCCACCTGTACACACCATCGTATGTTCGTTTCATGCGGTACTCAACGTAAAAGGCCTCTTGTTTGTCAAAAGCTCTGTTATAAATATCAAGCACTGCCTCAGCATCCTGAGGATGAAGTAAGTTGCTTTGCAGGTAACCGGTATCTGATAGCAGCTCAACAACATTGGCAAACTGCATCCAGCTTTGATTTAAAAATGTGGTACGTTTGTCAGCACCAGTCATCCAAATAAGTACCGGTGCCGAATCTGCTATACTTCTAAACCGCTCTTCACTATCCTGCAGCATTTGCTCAGTTTTCTTCCGCTCGGTTATATCCATGCATGAACCCACATAACCGGCAAATTCCCCGCTGCTATGATAGCGTGGCTTACCCGAAACGGCTACCCATTGCATCTTTCCATCGTTACGCTGTATTCTGAAATCTGAATGTAAAGGGCTTTTATTATCTATGCTTCGCAGGTAGTCACTTATTACACGTTCCCTATCATCGTTAACAACAAAATCAATCCACCCGCGGCCTAAGTGAGCCTCGTAAGGTTGGCCGGTCCAGTCAATCCAGGTTTGATTAACAAAAGTAATGTTACCACGCTGATCAACGGTCCATAAAGCGGTAGCAGCTGCATCAGTAATATCCTTAAATAATAACTGCTGTTCTGCGAGCTCCTGGCGGGCAATGTTTCTTGCCGTTACATCAAAGCCCATAATCATTACACCGTCCATTTCGGCCTGATGATTACAATATGGCGAGTAAACAAAGTCGAAGTAGTAGTCACTTATGAGACCATCCTCGCCCGCTATTGTTACGTTGTAATCATAACTATTGGCAGCCTTACAGCTATCGTATACCTGCTCAACTTTTTGGTAAAACTCATTTCCCAACTCAGGCCAGGCTTGCCTCATGGGTTTGTTTAACACATCGCGATTGTGCCATAACTTTCTGAAAACAGGGTTTACCAACTCGCATATGCCATCGCGCCAGCGCAACATTGCTATTAAGCCGGGAGTTTGCATAAACAAACTCTTCAACTGCCCGTCGGTTTGATAAAAACCGCCGGAAAAATCGTTTTCATGAGTTGATGGTAGCATAAAACAGATGTTATAAACTAATCTCACCATTAATTAATCAAATAGCAAAAATTATTTCATTTACTAGCCTAACGCTAGTTATAACCATACCAAATAAAGAAAAACAAACAAGCTGGTTTTACAGGTACATTTTTTGCACCTATTTAAACCAACCTATTAATGTATTTAATATTTTTACCTTAACGTTGACGATTGACTGACAGGCATAGCTATAACTTTAACTTTGATTAAACGTTAAAGCGCTTGAATGATGCCATGTTTAAGTAAACTCTACCGTTTACTCAGTCAACAACCTGTGAAAACATATAAATGAGTGATTATAAAGTAGATTTAACCAACTGCGATAAAGAACCTATCCATATACCGGGCAAGGTGCAAGCGCATGGATTTTTAGTTGCTGTTGATAGTAAGTGCATTATTACCTATCTGAGCGAAAATATTAGCAGCTTTTTACCGCTGAAAGCTAAAGATTTATTAGGTAATGATTTAAAAGTCCTTGAGCAGGTTTTATTACCAGGTGAAACACCGGGCCTCATAAATCAAATGCTGCAATTGGGTAAGCATGCCAAAAACTTCGAGACAATCAATCCTTACCGTATTGATGTAGGAAATTTGAGTTATAACCTCATTATGTCTCAGATTGCCAACTTTTACATGTTGGAGTTTGAGCCCACAAGTAGTGCCACCGAAATTGACATACAAAAAACCATCGGAAGGTCGGTTACGGAAATGCTTTCGGGTAAGCAACTAAAGCACCTGCTTAATAACGCTGCAGAGCAGATAAAAACTTTGATTGGTTATGATAGGGTAATGATCTACAAGTTTTCTGACGATGGCCATGGTGAAGTTGTAGCCGAAGTAAAGGAAGACCATCTTGACCCATTTTTGGGCTTGCATTACCCTGCAAGTGACATACCAAAACAGGCCCGTGAGCTTTATAAAATTAACCTTACCCGCATCATTGCAGATGTTAATGCCGAGGCTTCTCCTATATTAACGCTGCCTAATAATGGCGAAGCTCATGCGCTGGATCTAACACATTCAACTTTAAGAGCTGTATCCCCTATTCATATTCAATATTTAAAAAATATGGGGGTTGCGTCAAGCTTCAGTATTTCGCTCATGTACCGTGATGAGCTTTGGGGATTGATTGCATGCCATAATTATAGTCCGCGTTTCATAAATTACAAAGCTCGCGAGGCTTCAAAGCTTATTGGACAAATTATATCTTCTGCACTTGAGTTTAAGCAGGATGAAGAATTACTTGCACGCAGCGAAGATTATAAAGCAGCATACGATTCGCTATCACGGCAACTGCGCAAAAGCGGCAGCGTATCATCTATAATTACTGAGCAAAATTCAACTATACTTGATGTTTGTGACGCAACCGGTGCCGTTCTTGTTTTTGAAGACCAAGTGATTAAGCTTGGCCAAACGCCCAACGATGAACAGTTGAAGGAGCTAAATGCGTGGTTAAAACGCAACATGCAAGACAGGGTATTTCATACACATCAACTTCCTGAGCTACACAGCCAGGCCAAAGAATACAGTGATGTAGCCAGTGGCCTGCTTGCCTGTACTTTATCGAAAGAAATGGGCGAACTGATGATGTGGTTTAAGCCTGAGCAAATTACTACCATTAATTGGGCTGGCAACCCCGACAAGCCCGCTGAAATTGATGAGCACGGGCAATTAATCCTGTCGCCACGCAAATCATTTGATGTGTGGTCACAAACGGTCAAAAACACATCAGACCGCTGGACCCGCGAAGAGATTGCAACCGTATTGAAATTGCGCGAGGATGTTGTTTATGCTATAAACCGTCAGGCTAACGAGATACGCACGCTGAACGAAAAACTTAAACAAGCTTATGAGGAGCTTGATACTTTCAGCTTTACCATCTCGCACGATTTACGTACACCACTATCAACTATCAAAAACTATTCGGAGCTGTTGTTGGAGTCAAATACCAGCCTTGACGATGATGCCCGCCGTATATTGAAAAAGGTGATAGGCGGAGCGGATAAACTCAATTTCCTGATTAAAGAGGTTTTGAACTACTCGCGCGTTGGTCGCGCAGAGATGGAGTATACCCAAATTGATATGGGAAAGCTGCTAAAGGATATAAAAAGTGACCTGGTTGTAGCTCTTAATGTACCAAATTTAGAATTTTCTTTAGGTGACACGCCTCCCCTCTTAGGAGACCGCACCATGATTGCGCAGGTATTTGCTAACCTATTAAATAATGCAGTTAAGTATTCTGCAAAATCAAATCCGCCAACGGTAAAAGTAAGTGGCAAAGAGGTAAATAATGAAATTGTATACGAAGTTTCGGATAACGGCGTTGGCATTGACCTAAACTACTATAATCGTATTTTTGATTTATTTAAACGCATGGACAATGTGCGTACTTACGAAGGTACGGGGGTTGGCCTAGCTATAGTAAAAAGGATTATTGAAAAGCATAACGCCCGCATTTGGGTGGAAAGCGAACTGGGGGTTGGCACGATATTTTATGTAGCATTTAGAAAGAGTGGAAATGGGAGCGCCTGATATATTATATATTGAAGACAACGAAGATTTTATTGACGTTGTTGAGCGTGCCATTGGCCAAATAAATGGTGGCAAAACCAAACTTCATGTAATTGAAGATGGCACGTTGGCATTGAATACATTAGATACGCTGGTTGAAAACAAAGTTAAACCGCGTTTGATACTTATTGACTTGAACTTACCGGGCCTGTCAGGATTAGATTTGTTAAGAAAGATAAAGGAAACACCTGCGTTGCGCTACGTACCTGCCCTAATATTTTCAACTTCTGACAACCCTGTTGATATACGGACATCGTTAGAATATGGAGCAAATGCGTTTGTTACCAAACCTATGGGTTATAACAACGTGGTTAAGTGCCTCAACTCTATCTCAGACTTTTGGCTAAATACCATATCAGTAGCGTAAAACATACCTGTTTAATAACAGTTAACAACATTATGAATTTAAAGCCCATACTTGCTGTTTTACTGCTAACAGCCGCGTGTAAGTCACAACAACCTGGTTCAGCTTCAGGTTGCCCTACTGTAATGTGTACCGAAGAATTTAAGATGATACCTGTAAAGATTATATCAACCTCAGGTACCGAAGCTGAATTTAAATCATACAAAATTATGGATGTTGCGGGCGGCAAAGAAATAAAGCTAAGCAATGATTTACCCAACACCCCTGATAATGCAAAAACGCTGATTGTAGCCGACGACAGCCAACGACGAAATTTTTCGGAGAAAGGTACTGATATACAGCTACAAATTACCCGTAATGATGGTAAAGTAGTGAAGGTAAACTATAAAATATCAGGCGGAAAATGTGCCTGCCATGTAGCCAAGCTTAACGGCCCCGACCAGATAGATATAGACAGGTTGTAAAAACACAACCTGTTAATTAGCTTTGGTGATGGATTTACCTCAAACCATCCTCACACGTAAAGACGAAATTACCCGTGATTTCCTCGCTTTGTATGAAGACCATGTAAGCAAGTTGATGAGCGGTGAACACCGTAAACGCTATGCGGCTAAAACCTTCGCCAATTTGCTGTTTATCGATTCGAGACATTTGACCAATACGCTTAAACTTACAACGGGCAGGTCGCCTTGTGATTACATGGAGCAGCGCATTGTTAACGAAGCAAAAAAGCTGCTTGCTGAGTCTGACTTATCGGTTGCGCAAATAGGTTACAAATTTGCGTATGATGATCCAACCAACTTCACAAAATTCTTTAAGGGAATGACGGGTATTACGCCAAGGCAGTACCGAAAGCAAAAATTATCATCGGCTCTGTAAAATTCTGAAGTGTACACCTTTTTTAGAGCTGCACCTCGCATAATTTTGTGTTATAGCAAACAACAAACATCTATGACACGATCAAAAATTGCACTTGTAACCGGCGGCAGCCGCGGCTTAGGTAAAGACATGGCCATCAATCTTGCGAAAAAGGGTTTGAACGTTATATTAACCTATAACAGCAAAAAAGAAGAAGCAGACCAAACGGTTAAAGAGATTGAAAACTTAGGGCAACAGGCCGCTGCACTACAACTCAATGTAGGAAAAACCGGTAGTTTGGACAGTTTTTTTGAAGAGGTAACATCAGCACTCAAAAACACATTTGGTACCGATAAGCTGGATTACTTGATAAATAATGCCGGTGTTGGCCTATACGCCCCTTTCGCCGAAACAACCGAGCAACAGTTTGATGATTTATTAAACATTCAGTTTAAAGGCACATTCTTCTTAACTCAAAAAGCACTAAAGCTAATGAACGATGGCGGTGGCATAGTAAATATATCCACCGGCTTAGCACGTTTTAGTCTTGCAGGTTATGGTGCTTACGCGGCTATGAAAGGTGCTATTGAAACGCTTACAAGCTACCAGGCACTTGAATTGGGTTCGCGCCAGATAAGGGTAAATGTTATTGCCCCGGGTGCAATAGAAACTGATTTTGGCGGTGGCGCTGTGCGTGATAATGAGCAGTTAAATAAAATGATTGCTTCACAAACAGCACTAGGTCGGGTTGGCAAAGCTGATGATATTGGCAGCGTAGTAGCTTTCTTATGTACGGATGATGCCAAATGGGTAAACGCACAACGCATTGAGGTATCTGGCGGTATACATTTATAAAACAAGCAAACACAAAAAAGCCCGGCATTGAATACCGGGCTTTTTTGCGTTTAAAATGTGCTGAACCACTGCAAAGCATCTCCCATCATTGGTACTACGCTTGACCCGTGATTTCCTCCTGGAATAGGTATTAATGATAATTTGGCAGAACCCGTTACCGGTAAAAAGCGGTTATATGTACTCTCAGATGTTTGGTAGTAAACATTCTCATCTGCAGTGCCATGATATAAACGTGTAGCACTTTTTGGAGCCCAGTTAGGAAAACTATTTTCGGCAACCTTAGCTTTAAAAGCCGCTTCGGCCCCGGCGTTGTTAAGGCTGTTAAAAAAGTTAGTATTAAATAAGTCTCTTAAACTGGTTGTTAGCTGAGCGTTAATCTGGTCGCCTTTTAAGGTTCCGTCAAGTAGCATATTTATTCTGCCTGCAAAAGGCTCTTTGAAATAATCAGTTAACGGGCGATTGAAACCATAAAGTGTGTTATAGTTTTGGATGAACAGGGCAAAGAAAGACGGATCGGGGTAGCTTGCTTTTGTAGCCACAGTAGTAAGCATACCGCTGATGTCATAACCTCCGGCGCCTTCGGCAGCCGCGGTTACGGTAAGTTTATGGCTGGCGTTGGTTTCAATTTCGCGCTCGGCTGCCATAGTTACATAACCACCCTCTGAGTATCCAATTAAAAACAGCTTTTCACTTATACTTCTGTTTTGTGATTTTAAATAGTACTTAGCCGCCTTAATCATATCAACTACAGCCTGACCTGATGACTGCATATCATAATAAGGGTGGATAATATCTTTAGAGACACCATAACCTATAAAATCGGGTATTACGGTTATGTAACCGGTTGAGGCAAACAATTCAAATCCGGTCATGCTTCCCGGAAAGTTAAAAGCTGATGGCGCCTGGAAATCCGCGAATATGGTACCGTGCTGAGCGCTTAAGATTGCAGGTGTACCACTCACTCCTTTAGGTACACAAAGCAAACCTGATGCCTGTATTTTACTGCCTTTAAAAGTAGTGTTGTAAATAAATCTATAAAAATCTACATCATATTGCAGGGCTGATGAAAAAGAACCAAATCCCATTACGGAAGCGGCGGTTTGCAATTGCACTTTTGTTAATGATTGCAACGGGTTAGCTGATACAAAAAGCTCCTTGCCAGCATCTTCCTCGGTTTGCTCTTCTTTCTTATCTTTTTTGCATCCGGTGGCAACAAATAATGCAATCAGTACAACGCCTATAACACGTAAATTAATTTTCATTTTTTTTATGGGTAATGGTTTTTTGCTTAAAAATAAACTAAATTCTTTCAAAAGCAACTACCAAATAATCAATTGTTTACAATCCATTAAGCAAATGGTATTTTGATGTAGAATGTGGAGCCTTTGTTTAACTCACTCTTAACTGTTAGGCTGCCACCCAAAGCCTCAACATGACTTTTCACCAAAAACAAGCCTAGGCCCTTACCTTCAACTTTGAAATCAAAACGTTTGTAAGGCTTAAATAAATCGTGCGCGTGCTTTTCTATATCAATCCCCTTACCGTTATCAGCTACATATAACACGGTATGTGATTCTGTCTGGTAAAAATCTATTTTGATAAATGGTCGTAGATGCGATTTATACTTTATAGCGTTGCTGATAAGGTTATAAAAGATACTGTAAATATAAGCGCGATTTGTGCGTAAAACCAGTGGTTTGGTTTGAATTGAAATATCAGCATCGGTTACCAGTATCTGGGGCTGCAAATCAACCATTACCTGCTGCAGCAAATCCTGCAGAATGACAGGTTCTTTAAGGAGTTCCTTGTTGGCGTTGTTGATGGTAAGTATATAACTTAAATCCTTTATTACAGTATCGAGGTTATTTACCGATTTCGTTAACTCTTTAAGTGTTTGCGACTGCGTTTCAGGATCATCTTTAAATAATTCAAGCAAATTTGCCAACCCAACAATATTAGCCACAGGTGAACGCATGTTATGCGACACAATGTAAGCAAACTGGTGTAACTCCTTATTTTGACGATATAGATCGTCTGCCAGCATGCGCAGTTCCAATTCTGCCTTCTTTTTATCGGTAATGTCGGTATGCACAGTTATGCACATCTCCATTTTGCCTTCGCTGCTCATAATAGGCGTAAGCTTGATGAAATTCCAAAAGCTTGATCCATCGCTCCGGAAGCACTCAAGCTCACGTTCAATAGCCACACCGTTCAGCAAGTTTGCTCTCCCCTCTTCAAGTACTATATAATCAACTTCCTCACGGGTTATTAAATCGCTCAGGCGCTTACCTATAATGTAATCGCGTGGGTGTCCGCACATTTTAAGAAAAACGTCATTAATAAGTTCAATTCTGAAATCACTATCTAATACGGCTACACCATTGGTAGCTTTATTGGCAACTATAGAAAGCTTTTTAAGTGTTTGCTGTAATGCTATATGTTCACCTATATTTTTTACAATAGCATACAGTTCAACCGTTTGCCCCTCAAACACTACCGGAACAATTGTTAAGTTTACAAAAAGTAATTCCTGGCGCTCAGTATATACTTGTACGTCTAACGACGATGACTTTGCTTGCCTGGTAGCTGCTATGAAACCACGTATAGCTTCTATACGATTTTTAGCGGTCACCAGGTTTAACAAACCGTGTTGCTGCAACACTTCCATGGAAAATCCGGTGTCATGTGTTATCTGGGCATTGCTGTGTAAAACGCTGCCATCAATATCAATATTGATAATACCGTGAGGATGGGCATTAAAAAAGTTAGAATTAGCTTGCTTAAGCTTATCAATTGCAGCTGCACCACTATCATCAATAGGGCGCACGCTAACCATTATGTTAGTAGTAGTGCTATTGGGTTGAAGTATTGAAAAAGTTAAATCAGCCCATTTAAGTATTTCTCCGGTGCCTTTAAAAACTGCCTTGTTTAACTCAAGGCTGTCACCCGGAATATTTTGACTTATAAGATTATTAAGATTGCGCAGATGAGCCGAGCGAATAAATTCCGTAATAAACCTTCCCTCAAGATTTGAAAATGGTAATGTTAACCAATTTTCAAAACCTTTGCTTACCTGTACAAACCGTCCTTCAGCATCAAGCAGTAGATGAAAGTTCATTAATGTAATACGCGTAACAATAAAGCATGAAAGTTACAATTATAAATCGCATCCAATGTGAAATAAATACTATTTTGTTGCAATGCTTGCTAATACGATATTTTTCAAGCTAACATTTATCTATCATACAAACAAAGGCCGAAACTAAAAGTTAATTAAATAAACTTGGATTATGAGAAACGGACTTTTTGAATACGGCGATCAGGTTGTTATTAACGAAACAGACGAAAAAGGTACAGTAAACATTAACCAAACCGAAGAGGGCAGTATGGTTGAAGTTGAGCTACAATCTGGCGAAGTACGGATGTTTAGCGAAGATGAACTTGCGTTTGATGAGGATTACGCACCGCAACCACCGGCTGACGATACCTTGTAAACTTAAATTGAAAGCTGGTGATTAATGCAATATTTTAAACACCAGCTCTTTTAATAACTCTCCATGTGAAGCGTTGGAGTTCATTCCTTTGCTTTTCAAATCATACTCTCTCAGCCAGCCTATAATAAGCGTTGTTTTGTAATAGTCAAACCCTCGCGCAGCAGCTTCATAATCTTTAATGAAGTATGGATTAACACCCAGTTCGCTGGCCACACTTTTAGGCGTTTTATCTTTCACATAATGATACATCAGCACCTTTGAAAAAAAGTTATTTAAGTTTCCCAGTATAAGCACTATTGGATTGGCCTTGGGGTTAGCTTCAAAGTAATTAACAATTTGATTGGCTTTCAATACGTCTTTTTTAATTAAAGCCGATTGCAGCTCAAAAACATTGTACTCTTTACTAATACCAATATTATCTTGAATATGCTTAAGGTTGATTTCCTGCCCTTCAGATATGTTAAGCATCAACTTATCTATCTCGTTAGCAATTTTAGATAAATCATTACCTAAATATTCGCACAGCATAGCCGCTGCCTGCGCACTAATTTGATAGTTTTTTTCAGTAACGTAGCTTTCTATCCAGCCTGGTATTTTGTTATCATACATTGATGCCGACTCAAATACCAATCCGTTTTTTTCGATAAACTTGTATGCCTTTTTACGCTTATCAAATTTGCCATACTTGTAACAGAAAACAAGAATTGTAGTATTGAGCGGATTTTCGAAGTAGCTCAAAACTGGGTTGATACCTTTTTTATCAGCATCTTCCTTACCCCATTTCATATCCTGAGCTTCTTTAATAATGATAACCTGGTAATCAGCCATCATAGGGTAACGCTTGGCAGCGTTTAGCACCGTCATTATATCAGTATCTTTTCCATAAAGTACTGTTTGATTAAATCCTTTTTCAGCGTCAGACAGTATATGGCTTTCCATATAATTGCCCACAAGGTCAATGAAATAAGGTTCATCGCCATGAAGCAAATATAATGGCTTAAACTTGCGGCTCTTTATGTCTTTAATAATGTCGTTAGCAGTCATTGATTACAGGCCGTAAATTTACGAATAAGCGGTTAGGATTTGGCAGATATAATGATGAATTTAGCCCCGATGGATTTGTTACAGCCCTTAGCCCTTCCTCCCTATCCTTTTAAAATAACCGATGAAAATAATCAGCTGTACGTTTTTGATGAAATAAGAAAACGAAAAATTATGCTTACACCCGAAGAATGGGTGCGCCAGCATTTTGTGCAGTACTTAATAAACGTTAAAAAGTATCCTAAAGGATTAATTAAACTTGAAGGCGGGTTAAAGCTACACGGAATGGCCCGGCGGTCAGACATTGTGGTATATTCCACCAATGCAAGCAAATTACTGATGGTTGAGTGCAAGGCCCCGGGTGTGAAAATTGACCAGAAGGTATTTGATCAGATAGCCCGGTACAACATAACTCATCGGATAAAATTACTGGTTGTTACTAATGGACTACAGCATTACTACTGCAGTATAAATTTTGATGATAACACCCACTCGTTTCTTGAAGATTTGCCCGATTATAATGCAGGTTGATTAAAAGTTGCTGATGTTACCGAGGCTTTACGTTTAACCAAAGTAACAATCTTTTCTTTCAACTCATCGGGCTTAAATGGCTTAGATACATAATCATTCATTCCGGCACTGAATACCTTTTCCCTTATATCGGTAAGGGCCGATGCTGTTAAGGCAATGATTGGCACTGATGATTTTACGCCGTCTGGCAGCTTTCTTATTTCCATTGCGGCCTCAAAGCCATTCATTACAGGCATTTGCAAGTCCATTAACACAATATCAAAATTGCCATACTGCATCATTTCCACAGCTCGCTCTCCATTTTCGGCAAATGAAGATTGTACCTGCCACTTACTGAAGAATTTCTTCATCAGCATAGTATTAACCATATTGTCTTCGGCAACAAGTATATGCAGATTACTTAACTCCGAATCGTGCTGCGGAGCAATTCTTGGCTTATCGGCATGTTCCTCGGGCTTATCTGTCGCAACAGGAAGCTCAAGGCTGAACAAGAACTCTGATCCCTGTCCTGGCTTGCTTTTAACCTCCATTTGAACGCCTTTAAGTTCTAACAAGCGTTTAACAATAGCAAGGCCTAATCCTGTGCCACCATACTGGCGGGTTGTAGTTACTGATTCTTGTGTAAAAGGTTCAAAAATTGCGGTGAGGTTGTCACCTTCAATACCAATGCCGGAGTCCTTTACAGAAAAGCGTACAACTACTTGATTGTGCCTGTCTTCAATGCAGTTTACTTTAACTTCAACATAACCCTGCCTGGTGAACTTAATGGCATTACTTACCAGGTTAAATATTATTTGGGTTATACGGGTTGGGTCTCCAATAACGGTCTTATTACGAAAGACGTCGTCAATCTTTAATTTAAAAATAAGTCCTTTCTCGTTCGCTTTAATAATTTGCCCGCCGCAAATGTTGTGCATCAATTCGGCCAGGTTAAACCGTATGTTTTCGAAAACCACTTTACCCGACTCAATTTTATTAAAGTCGAGAACATCATTAACGATGGCCAAAAGGTTATTAGCCGAAAACTTTAGTATCTCAAGATTCTCCTGCTGGTCAGGCCGCGGGTTGCCCATCATCAGCAAATTACTCATACCAATAACCGCATTTAAAGGCGTGCGTATTTCATGGGACATGGTAGACAAGAACTCCGACTTAGCATGTGAAGACTTTTCGGCCTTATCAATAGCTTGTTCAAGGTTTATGTTCAGGCGGAATTGTTCTTCACCTGTTTTCTTCAACTGAACTATGTTCTTTAAAAATGCATTGTAAAAGTGATTATGAATGTACACCATCATAATAAAATTGGTGAGCACACTTATAATCAATGTTGATTGGTCTAACTTTTCGGGGCGTATGCCTATGATATACAAATTACTATATGAGTAAATCATAAGCAGTACAATAGGCAGCAAATTAACAAGGGAGTAAAATAAACCCCAATTTTGCCCTAACATGTAAAAACCAAAGATGATGAAGAGTAATACTAATTGAATGGACAGGATATCAACCTTTTGGAATATAATGAAGGCATCAGCCAAATTAATAATGGTTCCTACAGCAAGCAGTGCGTGCGAAACCGTTTTCCAGTCGGCTTTCCAGGTAAGATATTTAAACAAACCTGCAATAAGTACCAGCACCCCGCCAGCTATTACAATGAGCGGTGTTTGGTCGATAAACAAAACACTTAAAAAGACAGCAAACACCGCTACAAACACCAACCCTAACCCGTAATACAATAAGCGAATACGTGCCTGAGCGAGCATCGTTTGCTCGTCAGACAAGATATTCTTTATAGAGAGGTTTAAAAAACCTGCTGCTGTGCTCATCACTTATTGGTAAGTTAAAGTATTCTAATGTATCGGGTATTAACTGGTTTACACCTTGCAATTAAATTGCCAAAAACTTTAGGTTCTCTTCAATGATCTGAAGCTTAGCCTCGGCGTCTGCCTGCTTCTTCCTTTCATTTTCGATAATTTCAGGTTTAGCATTATTCACAAATTTCTCGTTAGATAGCTTAGCATTTACCGACTTTAAAAAGCCTACTAAATATTCTTTATCTTTTTGTAAACGAGCAATTTCTGCGTCTGCATCAATATTATTGGCTAATGGTATAAAAAACTCATCTGTTGATACCATAAAGCTTGCTGCACCTGCAATTTTATCATCAGCAAAGTTAATTGAGCTGATGTTTCCTAACTTGCTTATAACGGGCACAAACGATTGATAATCTACAGCTGAACTTTGTTTTACATGCAGTTCTAAAGCTTCTTTAGGTGATAATTGTTTTGTGTTCCGCGTATTACGTATTTCTGTAATTACTTGTTTCAGTTTTTCAACATCAGCAAGCAACTGTGTATTGGTTTGCTCAATTTCGGGTAATTGAGCAACTATACAACAGTCTTGCGCATTGCGCTCCCCAAAAAGCTCATCATGCCATAACTCCTCGCTTAAAAACGGCATAAACGGATGCAACAACTTGAGTATGTTTTCAAAAAACTTAACAGTAGCGTTAAAGCTTTCGGCATCTATTGGGTGTTGGTAGGCAGGTTTTACCATCTCAAGGAACCAGGCGCAGAAATCATCCCACACCAGCTTGTAAACTGCCATAATGGCTTCCGAAAGGCGATATTGTGCAAACAAATCTTCAATTTCGGCAAGCGCTTCATTGAAACGACTGTTAAACCAATTTATAGCTATTGCATTGGTTGCAGGCAAAGTTGCATCAACCTCCCATCCTTTTACTAAACGGAAAGCATTCCATATTTTGTTGGCGAAATTACGGCCCTGCTCACAATAGCTTTCATCGAACATAAGGTCGTTTCCGGCAGGCGAACAAAGCAGCATACCTACACGAACACCATCAGCGCCATATTTTTTTATCAGGTCAATGGGGTCAGGCGAATTACCTAACGACTTAGACATTTTCCGGCCTAACTTGTCACGAACTATACCGGTAAGGTAAACGTTTTTAAAAGGGGCTTTACCCTTAAATTCATGACCGGCCATAATCATACGCGCCACCCAAAAGAACAATATTTCGGGTGCGGTGACCAGATCATTGGTTGGGTAGTAGTAATTAATATCGGCGTTGTCAGGATTTTTGAAACCGTCAAATACCGATATAGGCCACAACCACGATGAAAACCAGGTATCTACCACATCTTCATCCTGACGTAAATCGGCGGCGGTAAGCGTTGCATCAATGCTTTTTGCTTCGGTAAGCGCCTCCTCCAAGGTTTTTGCTACTACAAACTGGCCATTTGGCAGGTACCACGCAGGTATTTGCTGTCCCCACCACAACTGGCGGCTAATATTCCAGTCGCGCACGTTTTCCATCCAATGGCGGTAAGTATTAATAAATTTATCAGGTATAAGCTTTACCTCGCCATTTAAAACGTAATCTAACGCTGGCTGTGCCATTTCTTTCATTTTGCAAAACCATTGCATTGAAAGTTTAGGTTCTATAACCGCGTCGGTACGTTCAGAAAATCCAACTTGTGAACGGTACTCTTCTACCTTTTCTAGCGCACCAGCCTCTTCAAGCAGCACAGTAATTTTTTTACGGGCAGTAAAACGGTCTTCACCAATCAATATCTCGGCCTTATCGTTAAGTGTACCGTCATCATTTAAAATGTCAATTACTGGCAGGTTATGTTTTTGCCCCAGCTCGTAGTCATTCAAATCATGCGCAGGCGTAACCTTTAAGCAACCCGTACCAAAATCCATGGTAACGTACTCGTCAAGTATTACAGGTATCTCACGGTTAATAAGCGGAACCTTAACTGTTTTGCCATGCAAATGTGTATACCTCTCGTCATTTGGATTTATACATACGGCACTATCAGCCATTATGGTTTCAGGGCGCGTGGTAGCTATCATTATATGCGTAGCATCTCCTTCAGCCTCAGTCAAGGTATACTTAATGTAATAAAGCTTTTGGTTTACTTCTTTACGAATTACTTCTTCATCAGATACGGCAGTCAATCCTCTCGGATCCCAGTTAATCATGCGTACGCCACGGTAAATCCAGCCTTTTTTATAAAGATGAATGAACGTGTCAATTACCGCTTCAGACATATCCTCTTCCATGGTAAACCGGGTACGGTCCCAGTCACATGATGCACCTAATTTTTTGAGTTGCTCAAGTATTATACCGCCGTATTTTTCCTTCCATTCCCAGGCATACTTTAAAAAGTCTTCGCGTGATAAATCTGCCTTGGCAATACCACGTTCTTTAAGCATGTTTACCACCTTAGCTTCGGTGGCAATACTGGCATGGTCGGTACCAGGAACCCAGCAGGCGTTTTTGCCTTTCATACGGGCGCGGCGTATCAATACATCCTGAATGGTATTATTTAACATGTGGCCCATATGCAACACACCTGTAACATTGGGCGGGGGTATAACTATAGTGTATGGTTCGCGTTCATCCGGCACCGATTTAAAAAATTTGTGCTCAAGCCAATAGCTATACCATTTATCTTCAACTTCACTAAACTGATAGGTTTTTGAAATACTCATAGCCTACAAAAATAATGTTTTGCGGCAATAACCATCATACTAAAGCATAAACGAAATTTTGATAATCAGCGCATTGCTACCCATCTTATAACATAATACTTTATTCAGTTTGAACGCGTATTTAAACATGGTTTAAATCAGTTTATACATTAATAAAAAAGCCCTTAACAGTTGAATGTAAGGGCTACCTATAATTGAAAGCGTGCTGTGAGTGTTAGTATCAAATACTGTTATCACTAATTTTGAACCGGCGCCTGGGCTGGTTGCTGTGCCGGTGGCGGAGTTTGTGGCCTACGGGCACGCGGTACATAAGCTGCTTTAAGTTCGGGGTGCGATGAGCCTTTATGACAGGTGTTGCAATTAACACCTAGTTCCATCACCCGGCCTATAGAATCTTTACCTGCATCAAAATACTTCTTGTTGATAGTGGCCGTCATGCGATACATTTTGCGAGCCATTTCTTTCTCCGGCTTGCTATCTAAAGCAAAATCTATGCGTTTGGTTTCCTCGTTACGGGTATGACAAAAATTACATCTTACCCCCAAAGCAGCCGCCCACTCATCCATCACACCATCAAGCTGCTTTTCAGAAATATTTTTAGGAAGAACTTTTAAGTTCTTGAACTTCTTCTCGTCCTGAACATTTTCGGCTCGCATTGCAGTGGTTGAAATAAAAACGACACTGGCAAGCATTCCTAAAGCAACAACAAAATTTTTCTTGATGGTCATAACAATAGCAAATTGGTTTTGATGTAAATATAAACCAAACAGCCAACATTACATTATTATGACAGTAAAATGTTACAACACTTTCTTATCAGTTACTAATAAGCCCCGAGGGTGAATTTTTCGGTTAGTCTTTCACTTATTTGCCACAATTTGTTTCGTGCCGACGCATTCTGCGCTGCAAGTGTTGGTTTTACCGGTTTGCCCTTCTTAAAGTATTGCCCGTTAAGTTTAGGGCTCAATTTAGCTGCGCCGGCCAGGTAAATGGATGTTTTGGCACCCTGCTCTGCTGAAATCATGAAAGGATTCATAAACATGAGCAAAAACTTCTTTAAGCCGTTCATGCCCGCCCAAAAATCGGTTTTGACTACTCCCGGGTGTACCGCGTATGATGTAATTCCATCCTGTGCAAAACGCTCGGTCAGCGCCTTGGTGAAATATATATTGCAGAGCTTTGCCAGTGCATAAGCCTTCCAACCCGAATAATCTGATTTAAATTGTACATCATTCAACAACTGCGGCCTCGCCATCTTATGAGCCTCTGAACTGAGGTTAATGATACGTGCTTGCCCTTTGCGTAGCAACGGCATAAGGCTTTGAGTAAGCAAAAAATGCCCTAGATGGTTCATGCCAAATGTAAGTTCAATACCGTCTTTAGTTTCTTTACGGGTATTGTTTACACCACCGGCATTATTAATGAGAACGTTAATCGCAAAGAGCTTGCCCTTAAGTTCGTTTGCAGCATCAACTACGGTTTGCATATCACTTAAATCGCAGTAAATAACAAATATGCTGCGGTTACCTGATTGAGCAACTAAATCTCTTTTTAACGCCTCCCCCTTTTCAACATCACGCACAAGCAAATACAGTGCATGATCTATTTTGGCAAGCGCTAAAGCTGTTTCTCTTCCAATTCCTGATGTTGCTCCGGTAATAACAGTTGTTCTAAAGGGCATAAGCAGTTTAATGTATAATCACAAACTTACTTAGTTAAACGCGGAGTATTGTTAAGGTCAGGTCAAAACCATATCAGAAAAAATAAAATAAATTTTACTATCTACGAAACTTTCGTAGATTTACGAAGTTATCGTAGAATAATGGAAAAATTATCACAACAAGAAGAAGATGCTATGCAGGCAGTATGGCAGGCCGGCGAAGGTTTTATTAAGGATTTTTTGGATTTAATACCCGAACCTAAACCGCCCTATACCACTTTGGCCTCAACGGTAAAAAATTTAGAACGCAAAGCATTTGTTAAAAGCATTAAACAGGGTAACAGCTTTAAGTACCTCCCGGTAATTAAGGAGGA
This sequence comes from uncultured Mucilaginibacter sp., assembly GCF_913773635.1. Taxonomy (GTDB): domain Bacteria; phylum Bacteroidota; class Bacteroidia; order Sphingobacteriales; family Sphingobacteriaceae; genus Mucilaginibacter. The sequence goes on along the minus strand of NZ_CAJYGQ010000006.1, from coordinate 17,032 downwards.
AGACTATAAAAAGCGCTTTATGAAAGGCTTTGTAAGTAACTATTTCCAGGACTCTTACAAAGAGTTGGTAACCTTTTTTGCAAAAGACAAGAAGATAAGTGCCGAAGAATTGAAGGAAATAATTAACCTGATTGAAAACCAAAAACCATAACCTGTATGCCGGCTTTAATAATATACTTATTAAAAGTAAATGTGGCGCTGGTGCTGTTTTGCATTGGCTACTACGGTGTGCTACGTAAACTCACGTTTTATACGCTCAACCGTGTATACCTTGTAGCGGCCATATTATTCTCTACCGCTTACCCATTTGTAAATATTGATTGGCTTATACAAGGTAATGAAAAGCTTGCGGTGCCATTGCAGCCCTTAAAGGCTGTTGTTAACGGAATGAGCAATACAGTTATATATGTTGCTAACCCTGTTGAACATCATTACTGGAATTGGCTTATAGCTACGTTTTGGGTGGGAGTTGCGGTAATGTGTGTAAGATTGCTTATCCAGTTCTGGTCGCTGTTTAACATACACTTCAAATCAAAGCCTGCAAACATCTTTGGCATACCAGTGCGTGTAATTGACGTAAAAGTTAACCCTTTTTCATTTTGGCAAAGCATATATGTCAATCCCCGCCATTATGCTGATGAAGAGCTTCATTCAATTGTAGCTCATGAACATATTCACGTTAAGCAATGGCATACGCTTGATATTTTATTAGCCGAACTAAGCTTAATTTTTCATTGGTTTAACCCAGGCGTTTGGATGATGAAGAAAGCCGTTGCCGAAAATCTTGAGTTTATAACCGACCGAAGTATACTGCAACAAGGCACCGATGCAAAAAGCTATCAGTACAGTCTATTGTATGCAAGTTTAAATTCCTCCCCCAACGCCGTAGTTAACCATTTTAATATATCAACCATTAAAAAACGAATTATGATGATGAACTCAAAAAAATCTTCAAGGTTTGGTCTTGCCCGCTATGGGTTTGTTGGCCTTATTGCGCTTTGCCTTGTGTTAATCTTCGGCACGACCAAAGCTGCTTTTATACGCAAAACAATAGAGAAAGTACAAAGTAATACAAACGATATACTCAATGATTTTAGCGCTGATCAATCTGCTTCTAAATATCTAGTAGTTGACACTGCAAGTAAAGAAAATGCTCCATCAACTAAACCCATTGAGCAGCTAGCATTGAAATCAACCGTTGTGAGCAACGCATCTGTAAAGGGTGTTGATACACCTAAAATAAAAATTGTCCCTAAAATCAATATTGTAAAGTCTGATACGGTATTATATCTACTTGATGGCATTGCTTTAAGGACTGATGCCGATTTCAAAAACATCAATATGTCTGAAATTGAAAGCATTGATATATTAAAGAATATTGATGCATTGAAAACTATAGGTGCCGGAGCTTATAAACAGGCAGTGGTGATGTATTCCAGAAAATTGAAAGAAGGCGGAACAATTCAACAACTGCAGCAAGCGCTTAAGGAACTAAGTGCAGAAAATAAATCAGCATCAAATAAAGCACAAATCAGCATCGTTCCTATTGGTACTGGTAAAAACATTCAGGGAAATAATAATGACGGCGACGTATTGGCGTTATTGGGTACTTTGAGAAGCACATCTCCAAGGGTGAGTGAATTAGTAAAAAAGCGCGACAGTATCGATAAAGTTATAACCGATGAAATAAAAAATGAAGTTGCAGCGTTGCCCAAAATTGAAATAAAAGAAAAAACCAAGGTTCCGATCACCATTAAGGTAAAAGAAAAAGGCCCTGAAACATTGTGGATTATTGACGGCAAAGCTTCAACGCAAAGCGGTTACGAAGCATTAAACCCTGATTTGATTGAAAGCATTGATGTACACAAAGACAAAGCAACAACAACTTATGGCGATAAAGGTGCTGGAGGCGTTATATTCATTAAGACCAAAAAAGCCGGTAAGCCCGCCGCTCCAAAGAAAATTAATTGAGTTTACAAGTTTTCAAAAAGCACGATTAGCTGGCCTCTGCCAGCTTTTCGTGTTCAAGAATATTTAGCAATGCTTTTTCAGCGGTGTTCAGTTCTGACGCAGTAATATCCTTATCCTCATCAAGGTCTTCAATGTATTTAGATAATGTACCATCTTCATAGCTTTTGATAATGGTAGGGTGCACGTAATATTTTTTGCAAACCGTACGCGTGTTACCTAAAGTTAGAGCAACGTTATCAAGCACGCTGATGATATTTTTTTTGCATTGCGATTGATTTTCGTATTCACCCGCCTCTTTAAACGCATATAGTGAACTTACACTTCCAGCCCAGGTGCGGAAATCCTTTGCGGTAAAGTCTTCGCCGGTAATTTGTTTCAGGTAGTCGTTTACATCGCCCGAGTCAACGGTACAACGTTTTCCATCATCATCAAAAAACTGAAAAAGCTCTTTGCCTGGTATATCACGGCACTGCTTTACAAGACGGGCCAGCTTTTTACTTTGTAATGCAATTTTATGGTAAACGCCTTTTTTACCCTTAAATTCGAAATTAATCTTCGAGCCGTCAATTTTAACATGCTTATCCAGCATAGTGGTTAACCCGTATGAGCCATATAGCTTTTTGTATGACTCATTACCAATACGGATGCTGGTAAGTTCCATTAAACGAACCACAAGCGCCAACACCTTATCATGATCAAGATTACGGCGCTGCAAATCATCATCTACCCTCTTACGTATTGCGGGCAAATGTGCGGCAAATGCTTGCAAACGGTGATACTTTGACTGATTGCGCAATTTGTTCCAGTTGGCATGGTAACGGTACTGTTTACGCCCGGCAGCATCGGTTCCGGTAAACTGAAGATGACTATTTTCAATAGGCGATATCCAAACGTTGGTATAAGCCGGCGGAATAACCATTTTGTTAAAGCGCTGTATAAGCTCCTTGTCTTTAACAAGATTACCATCTGCATCATAGTAACTAAATCCCTTACCCGATGGCTTCCGCGTGTAGCCAGGTGAGGTATCAGCAACGTAGCGCAATCCGGCAGCCTTAGCGGTTATTTTTGGATCGCGACCAATTTTTTCAAGTTTCTTAAGCAGGCGGTTCATAGGCGTTTTTCTTACAACATTTTAATAATGTTTAAGTTTTTGCACGCCATACAATACCCTTATAGCATAAAAAGAAGCCGGTTTATTTATAATCCTTTTAAAGCCTCCAAAGTATATCCAACCTGTGATTCACTTACATCTAAATGCGTAACAAAACGTACACGGTTGGCATCGGTACTGTTACATTTTACTCCCCTGCCTGCAAGTTTTTGCACAACCAACTCGGCCGGATCCACGGTGTCAAACAATACAATATTGGTTTCAACATCAACCACCTTACTTACCCACGAACAACTCTTTAACTCATCGGCTAAAGTACGGGCATGATTATGATCAATACTTAAACGCTCAACATGGTTATCCAACGCATAAATACCTGCAGCCGCTAAAAAACCTGCCTGGCGCATACCGCCACCCAGTACCTTGCGCAGCCGACGTGCATACTTAATAGTTGCTTTATTAGCCAGTAACACAGAGCCAACCGGTGCACCCAAACCTTTTGATAAACAAATCGATATACCATCAAAATATTTACTGTAATCAATAGCTTTATCTTTTGTATACGTAAGAGCGTTGAATATGCGGGCCCCGTCTAAATGCAATTTAAGCCCGCGTTGCTTACAAAGTTCGGCTATGGGCGCAATTTGCTCAAGCGTGTAGCATTTACCGCCGCCTTTATTTACAGTATTTTCCAATACAACCAAACTGGTGTTTGGATAATGTATATTTTCTTCATTTATTTCCGGTGCTATCATGTCGGCCGTCAAAATTCCGCGTTCGCCGTTAAGCAAGCGGGTTGATACGGCTGAGTTAAAGGCTATGCCCCCACCCTCGTAACGGTAAACGTGCGCCGTTTGATCGGCAATAAGTTCATCCAAAGGCTGTGTGAAACATTTGATGGCAATTTGATTTGTCATGGTGCCCGATGGACAAAACAACGCCGCTTCCATACCAAATATGGCTGCACATTTAGCCTCTAACTCATTTATGCTTTCATCTTCACCAAAAACATCATCGCCTATTTTTGCACTCCACATAGCTTCGAGCATGCCGGGAGTTGGTTTGGTTACAGTATCGCTGCGTAAATCAACGGTCATCATATATTCAATAAAATAGCGTTATTTGTTATATAAAAGTTATGCGCTCAATTTTAATCATTTTATTCCTGATGCTTGGTTATGTATCGGCTTTTTCACAAAAGTGGCAACCCGGCTATTTTTATGACACTAAAGGCAATAAAGTTATTGGCTTTATACAACCCGGGCAAAGCGGCAAAGGGCCTATAAAAAATGAAGGATTTATTTTTTATAAAGAAAATGCTAAAGCCAATGAAATTAAGCTAAGCGCCAGCGATATAAAATATTTTGTAATGGGCAGAGATAGCTTTATTGTTGCTCACCCACCATCATACGAAACGTGGCCCAAAGCAGAAATTGACTTTGTTAAGGTTGAATTAGATGAGCCGCTTAAGCTGTATACTTATTATGGCGGAAGCAATGGCAGCGGCGGTGGCTTTAAGGTTTCACCAAGCTTTTCGGGCGGTATAGGTACTGGTGGTTTTGGAGGATATGGCGGCGGCGGTGTTGGTATAAGTTTAGGTAGTGGTGGCGGCCGTGGCGGTTCAAAGGGTGCAACCTACTATTTTGGCGAAAGCGTATCAGGCATGTCGCAGGTTACACCCATGAATTTTGTAGATGTGATGACCGATATAATGGCCGATGAGCCACAAGCGGTTGAAGCTATTCAACAAGGTAAATTCAACATCACAAAAATGGAAGGCCTTATTAAATACTACAATGCCTTAAAAAGCGCCAGGTCTAAACAATAATCATACTAGAACAAGTTCGGGTTCAGTATTTATTTGCTGCTTCTTTTGCGTTAAAGCACCTGCATTGGCAAAATTCTTAAACATCAATTCATAGGTAATTATACACCAAACGGCAATGCAAGGCCATGCTTTCATTACATATTTATTAATGAATTCATGCCTTATATATTTAGGAAATGCATCAGTAGGCCCTAAACCGGTTATTAATACAAGCAAAACCAGTAACACAATATTTGTACGCGTAAATGGTTTCTCCTTCATAAAAATCCACAGCGTAGCGCCCACTACCGCAATTATATAAGTGGGATGCTCTGAACCGGTACTAAACAATACAATAAGCATTAATGCTGAAGCCAGCACCTGGTATCTGAAACGTTGAAAAGCATACTGTTTAAGCCTTAATAACGGTAAACCAAAGCCCATTACGCCTAACAGTAAAAAAGGCCAGTTGGGTATGTTTATATTACGTGTTAAATGCCTTGCCGTTCCCATAACCGATATGTCTTGCGAACTATTAAGCCCAAGGTTTTCTATGTTTTTAGCATGTAGTGATTCGTACCAGTCAATATAACATTGAAGAACAAATTGCCTGCTCGAAATTAACATTGGCAATGCCAGAAAAACGCCCGTCCAAATAAAACCCCAAATCACAAACTTCACCTTATGCTTCGAGAATAAGAAAAATGTGATTCCAACAATGGGATATAGTTTGATTAACGTTCCAAGTACAATAAATAACGTTGCCCATTCATCCTTTTCGTCCTCAACCAGTAAAAAGCTAAATATTATGATGGCTGTAATTACGGCGTTAAATTGAATATAATGGGATGCATTGGCAAACTCCATTACACTAAACAACATGATAAACATTTTGTGCTTGCTGGGCAACGGCAACATGCGTATGGCTAACACAATAAGTGCAGCGTTTAAAACACAAAAAAGAAGAAAGCCAGCTCCATCGGGCAGCAAGGCAAACGGAGCTATTATCAAACTAAAAACTACGCCGTAGTGATTGCTGTCACCATATTCGGCAGGATAGTAATTGTAGAGATTTTTTTGCTGTACGGTATGGTAGTACACGTACTTAAAAATTGAATAATTATTGTAGCGGTTGTTAAAGTACTTAAAAAGCCAGCTAAAAAAGGATACTAAAAAGTAAAGACCACTAACTAATGTATAGGCCGATAATTGGTTTAATCTGCGTTTCATTTGTAACAAAGGGGTTACAAATATAATATTTTCTAAACGCTTATAAAATATTGGAGATTAGATATGCGTTAGATTTGTTGTGCAATTACAAAACCACACGCCCAAGCCCATTGAAAATTATAACCACCAAGCCAGCCTGTAACATCAACACATTCACCTCCAAAATATAGTCCGGGCACTTTTTTTGCCTCTAACGTTTTTGATGATAATTCGGCTGTGTCAACACCGCCGCGCATTACTTCGGCTTTGTCGTAGCCTTTGTCTCCTGCAGGCTTAACTTTAAATTGATGAACAAGCTGCTCAACCAATTCAGCATCAACTTTACTAAGCGATGAAATGTTTTTTTGAACAGGCAAGCTACCTGATAATGCCTCGGCAAACTTGCGAGTAAATAGTGTGGCCAGTAAATTTAAGAGCGTTTTTTTAGGATTGCTTACCTTTTCGGCAGCTATCACATCACTCATTCTTTGCTGCGGGAGCAAATCAATATAAAATACCTCACCTGCCTGCCAATATGAGGATATTTGCAACACGGCCGGACCGCTTAAACCCCAGTGGGTAAACAAAATATTTTCTTCAAAGCTGATTCTGTCGTTCCAAACGCGGCAAAAAATACTGTTTCCTGATAATTGCTCATACCATGATTGATCTTTACCTGTAATTGTTAAAGGCACTAAGGCTGGCATAGGCTTTACAACGTTCAAGCCAAAAGCTTTTCCGGTACGCAAACCAAAATCGCTGGCTCCCAGCTTTTGTACCGGTAACCCACCCGAGGCTATTACTGCCTTTGGTACACGTAGTGCACCTTTACCCCTATTACCCTGGTAAGTAACTATAAACTGATCGCCTTCCTTTTGAATTGATGTTACTTCGGTATCAAGCCAAACTTTTTGCTGCAAATCATCGCACAAGCTGCTAAATACGTCTACAATATCTTTGGCCTTATTAGTGGTAGGAAATAGCTGGCCTAGTGTTTTTTCCTGTCCGTAAATACCATATGTTTCAAAGAAGTTTATCGTATCATCAACCGTCCATTGTGATAAGGCCGACTTGCTGAAATGTGTGTTACCCGATAGAAATTGATGTGCCGAAGTATGAAGGTTGGTGTAATTACATCGTCCGCCGCCGCTAATTAATATTTTGGCGCCCAGACGGTTATTACGCTCTATAACAAGTGTTTTTTTACCCAGGAAGCCGGCTTGTACGGCGCACATTAAACCGCAGGCACCGCCGCCAATAATTATAGCATCAAAATTTGATTGTTTTATTAGATTTGCATCCATGAACGAAGTTTCGCAAATATCGGAATTTGGAAAGATATTCATCTTCTTAATTGTGGGCTTTGTTATGGTGGGCGTTACTGTTTTCTTAAACAAGCTCATATCACCTAATAAACCTAACCCCGAAAAACTTACTTCATACGAGTGTGGCGAAGAACCCGTAGGCAGCGCCTGGATTCCCTTCAATACCCGCTTTTACGTAATTGCGCTTATTTTTTTGTTGTTTGACGTTGAAATGGTTTTCATTTTTCCGTGGGCAACAGTTTATGCCAACTCCAGTTTAATAGCTACTGATAACCGCTGGGGGATTTTCTCGCTTACAGAGATGTTTGTATTTGCAGGCATTTTAATACTAGGCCTGGTATATGTGTGGCGTAAAGGCGACCTTGAATGGATAAAACCTAAGCAGGCAATACCTCAAACCAGCGTAAATATACCTTTTTCGGCATATGAGATACTAAACAGCCGCCAGGCTGCGTTTAAGCCTAAAGAATTTTCAATTAAACATGATAACGAGCCGGTAACGGCCACCCAGCAAACAGCTGTTGCAGCACAACCAGTGCGTAAGCCCATGTTTAAGCCATCTTTTAAAAAGCAAGCTGACGATGCAGGGAATGAATGAAGAAGGGGGGGTAATTGTAACCAAGTTGAACGATTTGTTGAACTGGTCGCGCTTGTCATCATTATGGCCGTTAAGCTTTGGCATTGCCTGTTGTGCAATTGAAATGATGGGCATGTACGCTTCCACTTACGATGTTGACCGCCTGGGTGTATTTCCGCGTCCATCGGCAAGGCAGGCTGATGTTATTATTATTGCAGGTACCGTAACTTTTAAAATGGCAGAGCGTATAAAACGCTTATACGAACAAATGCCTGAACCTCGTTATGTTATCTCTATGGGATCGTGCTCAAATTGCGGCGGTCCGTACTGGCAACATGGCTACCATGTGGTTAAAGGTGTTGACCGTATCATACCTGTAGATGTGTATGTGCAAGGCTGCCCTCCCCGCCCGGAAGCTCTCATTGGGGCAATAATTGAGCTTCAAAAGAAAATTGAGCAGGAAAGCTTGCTCAACGCTTAAAAAAATCACGATTTTCTTAACCATTGATTGAACTTTTTATTTTTTTTCAAAGTTCAAATCGCTTATTTATTTTTATTGAAATTATTTAATATTTATCGTAACTATTTGTAGATCAATCTCGTCTAAAAGTTAAATACATTATATACATGAAAATAATTTACAAAGCCCCTCTAATTGGAAGTGTGCTGCTGGGTGCCGTAACATTTAACACCGGTTGCAAAAGCTATGACGACATAGCCTCGCATTACAGCTCAAAGCATATTAAAGCCAATAAAAATTTGGTTAAAACTCAAATTCCGGAAACGGGAGAGTTGGGTTATATTGTACTGGCACTTACCGAAGCCGGAAGTAACTACGTAAACACTAACAGCCCTTATTATGATGAGGTGGTTAAACACTTCAGCACCTTTAAAAATCATAAGGTTGTTGAAATGCTTAATGAAGACTTAAAGGAGAACCCTGAGTTTTTCAGTCATTTCCGTAATGGATTGTACGCCTTTACGGTTAATAAGCATGATAAGGTGGTTTTAAAAACCGATTACCGTATAGATCTTAACCGCGTTGACTTTAGACGATATACCAGCGCACTGAACGATTTTATGGAAGATTCAAAATTCCGTGAGTTCTATACGGCGCATAAAGATTTTTACAGCAAAATTGAAGCTGCTCAAAATCAAAATCTTACAATGACTGCTGCATGGAATTCGGTAGGTCAGAATAAAAAATACACTAAACCGTTTCAAAGCTACCAGGTAATTGTGTCGCCTTTAATGAAAGGTGAAACCAGTACTTTAAGCGTTAGCGGTCGTGGCTTTAGCGAGTGCCTGATTTTTGCCGAATCGGCCGACAAGGTTTTAGCTTCAGCAAACAGAATTGCTAATAACGAAACTGCTGAAAACAGATAGTAGCGTTTACAACAATATATTCAGCCCGGTTCATTGAGCCGGGCTTTTTTGTGGCTTAAAATTCGAGTTGAACGATAAGTATGCAAATTACAATTCTTGTGCCTTATTATTACTAATATTGCAACAAACACGTATTGCTTTTATATGTTTAGTAAGCAACTTTCACTCATCACTAACAACACCATGCACATTAAACTTTACCACACCTTAATTGGCCTTGCCATACTTATCACTATTGGCGGCTGCAAAAGTTATGACGTAACATCGAGGTATACGCCGCGATACATAGCTTCAAATACCGGTAAGCTTGCCGTTGTAACGCCGGAAGCTTACGAACTGGGCCTATCTATTTTAGCCTTAACCGAACTTGCCGGTCGCGACACATCATTAATTAACACCAATACCGATTATTACAGGAATTTTAAAGCCTACTTTGATAAATACAAAAGCCACAAAGCAGTTGTTCAACTCAATGCCGGTTTAACATCAGCTAAAATGGTTGAGCAATTCCGCAACGGGTTATTTGCTTTCAGACTTATAGATGGCCGTTTTGCGCTTAATGAAAATTACCGAATTGACAATAGCAAAATACAGTTTAAACGATATGCTATATTATTTGAAGATTTTTATCGCGACAGCAATTTTGAAGGTTTTTACAGTGCGCATCAAAGCACTTATAGCCAAATGAGACAAAAAGCAGAAGGCTTAGTAAATTTTGACAACCTGAAAAGTACTTTAAATAAAGATGCAAACAGCTTTCATATCGTAGTATCGCCGTTAATGAAAGGCTTTGCCGGCACAATGGATATTAAGGGAATGAATTTTAATGAATGTGTTGTGTTTCCTTACCTTACCCCATCATCCCTTGTTTACAAGCAAGCTAAATAAGAAATTCGCTTCAATAAAAAAGGCTGTTCAAAACTTAGTTTGAACAGCCTTTTTTTATGTTTCTACTACAGATTGTATTATTGGCCCTGGGCAAGAGAGTAACCTATCTTATCGCCAAACTTCATCAAAAACTCTACCGAGCCAACTTTTACGGCATCAGATACCTGAGCAGCTAAATCAAAAATATCGCGCTGCGTTAGCTCGCTGTTATCAACCTTTTCATAACGTATGCGGAACTGATTTACCAACTCGGTATAAACCGAACCTGTTGGCCAAACCTGTGTGCCACGGTTTGAGATCATAATAAGTTCAAACTTGTCGTTCAACTTGCTTTTTGCTATTTCAGCTAACTCCGATGGTTGACCGGTGAACTCAACAAAAATATCGGCACCTAATATTTCCTCTTTAATGTTAGGATCGGTAACGGTTATCTTGTTTTTTTCAGGAGTAAAATCGGAGTTGGTTTTACATTCGAAATTAGGCTGGCCATGAGCACCACCTACTGATGGGTGTTTACCTAAGTTAGCAATGATATACTCAGCAAATTCAGTGGTGTTTGATGATTTGGTTGCACGGTCGCCAAAATCACCTGTATGCACACCTTTCTCCAGTGTGTAAAGTAATGCATTTTCAATAGTTGCGGCATGGCCTGTTAAGCCAAGAAAACGTAGCATTGATATACCTGATAATAACAGCGCCGTTGGGTTAGCTATGTTTTTGCCCTGAATATCAGGAGCGGTACCATGCACAGCTTCAAAAATTGAAATGTTATCACCAATGTTTGCTGATGGTGCAAAACCCAGGCCTCCAACCAAACCGGCACAAAGGTCAGATACGATGTCGCCCTGCAGGTTGGTTAATACAATTGCCTGGAACATTTCGGGATGACTAACCAGTTTCATACAAAGGTCATCAACAATAATATCTGAAGCTTGTATTTCAGGATAATCTTTTGCTATCTCATAAAACGTTTCAAGGAACAAACCGTCAGTAAGTTTCATGATGTTGGCTTTGTGGCCACAGGCAAGTTTTCTTAAACCTTTACGGCGGGCCATTTCAAATGCGTAACGTATAACCTGTGCCGAACCCGGACGTGTAATTATACGACGACCAACCGCTACGTCATTAGTAATCATGTGCTCAATACCACCGTAAGTATCCTCAATATTTTCACGAATGATGGTCATATTGATTTGGATACCTGCTTTTGAAAACACGGTTTGTACGCCGTTAAGGGTACGAAAATCGCGCTGGTTAGCATAAGTGTTCCAAACTTTACGCGCGGTAACGTTTATACTTTTTACACCCTTGCCTTTAGGGGTTTCCATAGGGCCTTTAAACAAGATGCCCAAATTTTCGATGGTGGCTTTTGCTGCTTCGGTCATACCGGTTGAGTGCCCTGCATCGAAATAAGATTTTCCCATTTCTACAAACTCATACTCAAGAGGTACTTCGTTCGCCTCAAAAATATTTAGTACGGCCTCCATAATTTCGGGACCTATACCATCGCCTTTGGCTACTGCTATTCTTGTCTTCATTAAGGGTAATGTATTTAGTTAATAACCTTCGGCAAATATACAGCTAAACATGCATAATTGATTTGGTTAAATTTTGATTTAGGCTTTTTGAAAGATTTGGGCTTAATTTGCGTACTGAAATTATGAAGGCATTTTATGGCGATTTAAGGCTTGGAATTTTAGGCGGCGGGCAGTTGGGCCGCATGCTTATACAGCAAGCCATTAATTATAACGTAACCGTTAAAGTTTTAGACCCCGACCGCGACGCTCCCTGTCGCAAGCTATGCGATGAGTTTGTAACCGGCTCATTGAGCGATTATGAAACCGTATATAATTTTGGCAAAAAGGTTGACCTGCTTACCATCGAAATTGAAAAGGTTAACGTTGATGCGCTTGAGCAATTGGAGCGTGAGGGTGTAATTGTATATCCGCAGCCACGCGTTATAAGACTTATACAGGATAAAGGCTTACAAAAACAGTTTTTTAAAGAAAACGAAATACCCACAGCCGAATTTCAAATCATCAGCAACGCAAAAGATTTAGAGCAGGCTCAAATGCCTTTTCCATACATTCAAAAATTGCGTCGCGACGGTTATGATGGCAAAGGCGTTTATAAGGTAGTTGACCAAAGTTACCTGGAAAATGCCTTTACAGAGCCAAGCTTGATTGAACGCTGGGTTGATTTTGAAAAAGAAATAGCTGTAATAGTTGCCCGCAATGAAAAAGGCGATATTGAAACTTTTCCAATGGTTGAAATGGAGTTCAACCCTGAAGCTAATTTGGTTGAGTTTTTAATTTCTCCATCTACCCTTTCATTTGAAGTACAGCAAGAGGCCGCAACCATAGCCAAAAAAATTGCCGAAAGCCTGCGCATAGTTGGCTTACTGGCAGTTGAGATGTTTTTAGATAAAAGCGGTAAAATACTGGTTAATGAACTTGCTCCTCGCCCCCATAACAGTGGTCACCAAACTATTGAGGGCAACGTGGTATCACAATTTGAGCAGCACTTGCGCGCAATATTCAACCAACCTTTAGGTAATACAGAAAGCCTGAGTAACGCTATAATGATTAATGTATTGGGCGAGCAGGGCCACGAAGGTCCGGCTGTTTATCAAGGCATTGAAAAAGTTTTAAATTGCCCGGGCGTTTATGTTCACCTTTATGGCAAGGCTTTAACTAAACCTTTTCGTAAAATGGGTCATGTTACCATTGTTGATGTTGACAGGGAAAAAGCAATTGAAAAAGCGCGTTACGTGCAAAACACATTGAAGGTAGTTAGCTAAGCAGTTCATAACTGATAGTTCATGGTTCATAACAGCTCTTTAGCTATACAAACGCAACCATGGATTTTTGCCCATGAACCATAACCCATAAACTATGAACCAGGAATATAAAGTAGGAATTATAATGGGCAGCAAATCAGATCTGCCTGTAATGCAGGATGCTGCCGATATACTCACCGAATTAGGCGTTGCCTTTGAAATAACAGTAGTATCGGCCCACCGCACGCCCGACAGGCTTTTTGATTATGCCAAAACAGCTGCCAACCGCGGATTGAAAGTAATTATTGCGGGTGCCGGAGGTGCGGCTCACTTACCCGGCATGGTTGCTTCTTTAACTCATTTACCTGTTATAGGCGTTCCTGTAAAATCAAGCAACTCTATTGATGGATGGGATTCTGTATTATCCATACTACAAATGCCAAACGGCATTCCTGTTGCAACTGTAGCGCTCAATGCTTCAAAGAATGCAGGTTTACTGGCTGCACAAATACTATCAACAGCCGATGAGAATTTATGCCAGGCGTTAATTAATTATAAGCAGGAATTAGCGCAAAAAGTATTAGACTCGGCCAATGATATGCAGGCCGAGGGCTTACCAATAGGTTACAGTGCTTAAAATTTATAGTTGATAACTTAGGTTTTAACATAACAACAAACCCTTCCCTTTCAGGAAGGGTTTGTTGTTTAATTAAGTGTTGGATTTTCGGGAAAATTAGCGATGTGTGCATATCGCTGCCCAAGACTAATTACCACTTCACGCCAAAGATTTTGTTCATCGTGCATAAAGAGCAATTCGGGATTGAATTTATTAGCTACAATCCAAGTATCTTCAGTTATTTCCATATCCAGTTGAGCGGGATTCCAGCCTGAGTAACCCATGAAAAAGCGAATCTCATCTTCGGTTAACTGATAGGTATTTATAAGTTCTTTTACCTGGTCAAAATTTCCGCCCCAATGTATACCATCCCATATTTCAACACCACCCTCAATTTTATCAGGACAACGATGTATAAAATGCAGTGTGTTGTTGGCAACGGGGCCTCCAATGTAAACCGGCATTTCTGAGTAGGCCACATCGGGCAACACGTCACTTATATTATATTCGCTAATATGATTTAATACATAGCCTAAAGTACCATCTTCAGAATGTTCGGCCAGTAGTATTACCGAGCGCTTAAAATTCGGATCCATCATAAACGGTTCTGAAATTAAAAGTCGTCCGGCGGCAGGTGCAATAGTACTTAGCATAGTTATATTTTTATAATTATAACGTGAACTGTCCGATTATGTTCATTTTGAGTAAAACCCACGTTAATTAATAACAGCAATTAGTAAGTTTGCAACAATGGATGCAACAGACATACAAAACTTAAGACAGGACTACAAAGCCAGTTCGCTTCACGAAGCCGACACACACGCCAACCCTGTAAAACAATTTGAGGCCTGGTTTAACGAAGCTGTAAAAGCCGAGATACATGAGCCTAACGCCATGACACTGGCAACCTCTACACATGATGGCCGGCCATCAGCAAGAGTTGTTTTATTAAAAGGGTTTGACGAAAAAGGCTTTATATTTTACACCAATTACCTGAGCAGAAAAGGCAAGGAAATAGCTAAGAATCCGCATGCGGCGTTAGTATTTTTTTGGGGCGATTTAGAAAGACAGGTACGTATTGAAGGCACCATTGAAAAGTTAAGCAAAGAGCAGTCGGAGGCGTATTTTCATTCAAGACCGGTAGGTAGCCAAATTGGTGCTGTCGCATCGCCGCAAAGCCAGGAAATTGCCAACCGTGATGCACTTGAAAAAAAATGGCAGCAACTGGAAGCAGAATATGAGGGCAAAGAAGTTCCAAAACCTGCTTATTGGGGTGGCTACGTACTTAAACCACAACTTGTTGAATTTTGGCAAGGCCGCAGCAGCCGTTTACATGATCGTATTTTGTACAAAAAAGCTGATAAAAACAACTGGAAAAAAGTAAGGTTAGCGCCATGATTTTAGACAGCGTTAAAGAAATACTAAGTGCCCGCTTTGGCGATGGAGTAATTATAGGGGAGGAAACTTCAGGCTTGCAACCTGCCCTATTAATCAACCCGGAGCAAATTGCTGATGTTTGTCTTGAACTTAGGGACAACCCGGCTACTTATTTCGATTTTTTGTCGTGCTTATCGGGTATTGATTATGGTGTAACTTCTAACCGCTTTGGGGTAGTTTACCATTTAGCATCTATACCCTACCAAACTCAGCTTACGCTAAAAGTAAATAAAGAACATACGCGAGACATTAACGACTTACCCTCCTTTCCTACCCTTTCAAACGTTTATCGTACAGCCGATTGGCACGAACGGGAAGCTTATGACCTGGTAGGAATTTACTTTGAAGGGCATCCCGATTTAAGGCGCATTTTATTACCTGACGACTGGGAAGGTTACCCATTAAGAAAAGATTACAAAGCGGCAGAATATTATAAAGGAATAAAGGTTGATTGATTTACTTCCATTTCATAGACTTTAACCGGAAAGATCAAACTCAATATTCCAACACTCAAACCTCAAAATGACCCCATTAGAAAGATATCATAGAAAAATTGCTGAAGCAGCTACTCAGGATATGATCCTGAATATGGGGCCACAACACCCGTCAACCCATGGGGTTTTGCGTTTGGAATTAATTACCGATGGTGAAATAGTTAAAGAGGTGATTCCACATGCGGGTTATTTACACCGGTGTTTTGACAAACACGCCGAAAACCTAACCTACCAGCAAACCATCCCGTTTACCGACAGGCTTGATTACCTTTCATCAATGAACAACAGCCACATTTGGGTAATGGGCGTTGAAAGAATGCTGGGCATTGATAAGGATATACCAAAACGTGTGGAATATATACGTGTTTTGGTGTGTGAATTGAACCGCATTGCTTCGCATTTGATATCTATAGGAACATACGGAATTGACATTGGCGCCTTTACGCCGTTTTTATGGTGCTTTCGCGATCGTGAACATATTATGGGGATGCTTGAATGGGCATCAGGTTCGCGCATGTTGTATAACTATATTTGGATTGGTGGCCTGTTCTTTGACCTGCCGGTTGGCTTTGAAGAACGCTGCCGCGAATTTGTTGAGTACTTTAAGCCCAAAATGACCGAGCTCAACGAGCTTTTAACCAACAATCAAATATTTATTAGTCGTACAGCTAACGTTGGTGTACTACCATTGGATGTTGCCATAAATTACGGTTGCTCAGGACCAATGCTGCGCGGTTCGGGCCTTAAGTGGGATTTAAGACGTATTGATAATTATTCGGTTTACGGTGAGCTTGATTTTGAGGTACCAATTGGCACCGGTGCTATGGGTACTACAGGTGATTGCTGGGACCGTAACAAAGTTAGGGTTGATGAAATTGGGGAATCACTAAAAATTATAGAACAGTGCCTCGACCGCTTACAAAAAGAGTTAAAACGTACGCCTGAATTTGATCCTCGTGCCAAACTTCCACGCCGCCTGGCGCCTAAAGCTCAAGACTACTATATGCGTGGCGAATGCTCAAAGGGCGAATTAGGATTTTATTTCATCACCGATCCTACAGGTAAATCAGAGATTCCGTTCAGGGTTAAAGCACGCGGACCGAGCTTTAATAACCTATCGGTCATTTCAGAAATATCAAAAGGTGTAATGATTGCTGACCTGATTGCAATAGTTGGTTCAATTGATTTTGTATTAGGAGAGCTAGATAGGTAACTCAAACAATACTATTGAAGCTTTGAAACAACACAGGCCACATCAATGATGCGGCCTATCCTACTTCACAATCTATTTAATAAGCTATTCAGGGGCTTTGCTACTTGCAGCTTATTCTCTGCTGGCCAGTACCTGTGCAGGAGTGCTTTGAGCTGATTGTTGTTGCATACCTGCAAAGATCACACCCTCGGTGTACGCATGGCCTTTGATGCTCATGCC
>NZ_CAJYGQ010000005.1 GCF_913773635.1 uncultured Mucilaginibacter sp. | reverse complement strand
ACAAGTTTGGTTTTTGGGATATACCACGTCTACGCCCAGCTTCTCTAGCAATTGCAGGGTAGCAATGGCAGCACCAGGGTAAAACTGATCGACATAACACGGTACAAATAAACCTACACGCATCTATCGCTCCTATTCTGTTTTTATATTGTGTATAACTAAATTACGTTGTAATACCTTGTGTAACTGAGTAAAATTTCAGTTCGAGCAAGTCATGTGGCAAGGGTTTAGAATTCCAGGCCTTGTGAATGGCTAAGGCTGCACCTACGGCAGTAGCCTGGGCCATAGAAGCGGCAAACACCTCGGTGTGAGGGAATGCTGCGGCCAACAAATGCATATAAACCGCATTCTTGCTAAACCCTCCATCAACAAATATACGCTTAACCGAGTTCTCTTTTAAAACATAACCGGTCGATATTT
The DNA here is from genome assembly GCF_913773635.1 of uncultured Mucilaginibacter sp. Lineage (GTDB taxonomy): Bacteria > Bacteroidota > Bacteroidia > Sphingobacteriales > Sphingobacteriaceae > Mucilaginibacter. The sequence continues at coordinate 411,271 of NZ_CAJYGQ010000005.1, read as the reverse complement.
TTTGCTGATCAACAATGTCCATCATCAGGCGGTGGTAAGCTTCCTCTTCATTTGCAAAGGTGCCTAAATCACGCTGACCAAACACAGATGCTTGTAAACTTGTAGCTCCGGTCCTTTTAACAGTTTCCCGGGCTAATAGTTTGGCTACTATGTCGGCATCAAACCTGATGGTGCGGTAATGTGCCGTATTTTGGTTGTAATGAGCCGCAATACGTTTCACTTGCTGCTCGTACTCATAGCCCGCAAACAAACGTGAGGCTTTAACCGGCTGGCCCTTATACTGAATGTAATTAAGGCAGTCGTTCTTCAGTTCCTCGTCTGTTAACGGAGAATGATCAAAAGGATTCAGCGTTATGGTCCAGGTACCCGTTGAAAGCAATACAAACGGCTCGGTAAAGCTTACCAGGTAAGGGATAAGTGCTGATGAGCTATCGTGCAAACCAATACCAACACTATAGCTGTTGCCTGGAAACGCAGCCGGCATCACTGCATCGGCGTTACGTACCGGAGCCAGCTTTTCGGCAAGTCCTTCCTTTACTACCCAATCATGATAACTATTTCTTTCAAAATCCCACAAACTAGTGTGACAGCCAATGCTGGTAACATCGCTAAACATTTGTCCGCTAATTAAATAGCTTAAGTATTGCGGTAAATGCAAGGCATATTTAACCCGGCTAAAAATTTCGGGTTGTTCATGTTTTAAACGATAAAGCTGCAAGCCTGAATTTAAACTGCCCAACACGGGCGATGAAGTTTGACGGGCCACAGTAGACTCGCCCCCATAAGTTTCGTAAAACTGCTTGTGCAGCTCATCGGGGTAAGTTTTAAGATAGTTGTAAAGCGGGGTTAACGGTGCACCATCCTCATCTACATAAACAAAACTGGCACCATACGATGAAAAGTTTACGGCTTTCACATCAAATTCCTTACGCTTGAAAATCTCGCGCAAAGAATCGAAAACCGAAAGCCGTAAACTATCAATGTTTTCACAGGGGTCGCCATCCTCGTCGGCCGTTTCGTTAAAGCGGGCCGATTTCTCGTAAACAATCTTATAATCTTCGTTAAACAAGAACAGTTTTTTGTTGGTCTTGCCTACATCAAATACGGCTATTACGGGTGTTGGCGTCATGTTCAATGTTATAGTCCGGTGGCAACAGTTTTAGCGCCACGCTCTTTGATTAAGTTTCCACGTACATCAAGGCTACGGTATGCAGCTAAAGGATCAATTGCACCACCTGCACGTAAGCGGGCTTCGGCCACTAATGAGCGAACATCGGTACGGTAAGCAGCCTGTAATATCTCCTGTGCCTGTACAGCATCATTAGCAGCTTGTGCAGCTTTTAAAGCAGCAGTATCAACCAATAAGGCTTGAGCATAAGCAATCTTGATAGCCTCAACCGACTGGATCAAATCTTCAATTGGGTCTTTCAAATTGTGAGAAGCGTCGATCATCCAGCCAATATCGGTAGCATGAGTCATGCCGCGGGCGTCCATACCTTCAACCAGTTCGTTAAAGATCAGGAACAACTGGTATGGATTGATGCTGCCAACGGTTAAGTCGTCATCACCGTATTTAGAATCGTTGAAGTGGAAACCGGCCAGTTTACCTTCCATCAGCAATAACGATACGATTTGCTCGATGTTGGTATTTGGCAAGTGATGACCTAAATCAACCAGTGTTGATGCTTTAGGACCTAACTTGTTAGCCAGTAATAACGACTGACCCCAATCGCCAATAGTGGTTGAGTAAAAGTTTGGCTCATAAGGTTTATATTCAACCCATACTTTCCAATCGTCTGGCAATGCCTCGTAAATTTCCTGTAAGCTCTCTAAGGTATTTTGGAAAGCGCCACGGAAGTTTAACTGACCGGGGAAGTTTGAACCATCGGCCAACCATACAGACAAGGCATTTGAACCTAATTCAACGCCGTATTTTATTACCTCGATATTGTGTTCTACCGCTTGCTTGCGCACGGCTTTATCAACGTGATGTAATGAACCGTACTTAAAGCTGTGCTGCTGGTCTTTCTGATCCTGGAAAGTGTTTGAGTTAACCGCATCAAAACGTAAACCATGATGAGCAGCTGCTGCTTTGATGGCATCGGCGTTTGATGGAATATCCCATGGAATATGCAGGGAGATAGAATTACTTGATTTGTTTAGTGCCTGGATAGCACCTACATCCTCAATTTTTTCTTCGAGGCTGCGAGGCTCTCCACCACCCGAAAAACGGCCGAAGCGAGTACCACCGGTTCCTAAAGCCCAGCTTGGTATAGCTACGTTGAAAGCTTCTAACTTGGCTAATACGCTATCCAGATCTTTAACATCGGCAGCAACGTACTCAAACGCACGCTGATGTTTGCCGCTGGCCTGATGATTTAACTCATCAATTTTATATTTTTCCATTTGCATAATTTAGTAGTTATTGGTTAATAAATCATGGTTCATAGTAATGATTTGGCATTAGCCACGAACCATCAATTATGAACCATGAACTTAGTATCTATCTTACAAAACCGGCAGCCACACCACCGTCAACGTTAATTACGTTACCTGTTGATTTACCTAACAGGCCGCCGGTGATGGCAAAACAAGCGTTAGCAATATCTACCGGTAAAATGATTTCGTTTAATAATGTACGTTTTGCGTAGTAGGCAGGCAATTCGGCTACGGTAATACCGTAAGCTTTTGCACGGCCTTCGGCCCATCCGCCAGCCCAAATGTTGCTATCGCTGATAACGGCATCAGGGTTAACCACGTTAACACGGATTTTATCAGGACCTAATTCGGCTGCATTTAAACGGCTTAGGTGTAATTGTGCAGCTTTAGCACTACCGTAACCGGCATTGTTTGGTCCGCTTACCAAGGCATTTTTGCTCACAATGTTAATTACATCGCCACCAATGGCTTGTTTTTTCATTACGGCAACAGCAGCCTGGGTTACAAAGAACTGGCCTTTTACCAATACATCATATAACAGGTCCCAGTCTTTTTCGGTATGGTCGGCAATGGTTTTAGAGATTGATAAACCGGCATTGTTCACAATTAAGTCAACACCACCAAAGTTTAACGCAGCTACATCCATAGCACGCTGAATTTGCTCGGCGCTGGTAACATCCATAACCGCAGTAGCGTATGAATCTTTACCGTAAGCAGCTTTAAACTCCTCACCGGCACCTTCTAAACGCTCAGCGTTCATGTCGTTCAAAATAACAACAGCACCTTCTTCAACAAACTTTTTGGCAATAGCTTTACCAATACCACCGGCACTACCGGTAATTAAGGCAATACGACCGCTTAAAGCTTTCGGCTTAGGCATGCGCTGTAGTTTGGCTTCTTCAAGTAACCAGTACTCAATATCAAACGCTTCCTGACGTGGCAATGAAGTGTACTCAGAGATAGCCTCGGCACCTTTCATTACGTTGATAGCGTTGGTATAAAACTCGGCAGCTACACGGGCAGTTTGCTTGTCTTTAGAGAAGCTGAACATACCTACGCCAGGGTAAAGAATAATTACCGGGTTGGTATCGCGAATGGCAGGGCTGTTATCGTGTTTGCAGGTGTTGTAGTAGTCGGTATACATTTGACGGTAAGCCTCAAATGCAGGAGCTAATTTAGCTTTAAGGCCTTCAACATCGCTCAAATCAGCGTCAGGTGCCAAATCTAACACTAATGGGCTTATTTTAGTACGAAGGAAGTGATCAGGGCAGCTGGTACCCAGTGGTGCCAAACGCTCTAAATCATTAGAATTGATAAACTCCAATACGCGTGCATCATCAGTAAAGTGACCAATCATGTTGCGCTCGCTTGAGCAAAAACCACGCAGGATTGGTGCTAAGGCAACAGCTTGTTTTTTACGAGCTTCTGCTTCTAAACTTTGCACTTTCTGACCGGCAAACACAGGGCCTTTTTTGCCATAGTTTTGCTCTAAGTATTCAGCACATTTTTCAATTACTTCTAAGGTATTGATGTAGCTTTCGTAAGCAGTATCGCCCCAAGTAAATAAACCGTGTGAGCCTAACATAATACCACGAATGCCAGGGTTAGCATCTAAACAAGCTTTTAACTGTAAGCCTAACTCAAATCCTGGTTTTTTCCATTCAACCCAACCAATGGTACCGCCAAATAACTCTTCGGTAATTTTTTTTCCGTCTTTAGCAGCTGCAATAGCAATAGCTGCATCAGGGTGTAAGTGGTCGATGTGGGCAAATGGTAAAAAGCCGTGTAAAGGTGTATCAATTGATGGCGCTTTTGAAGCTAAGTCATAGATGCTGTGGTTAAAAAGTTCAACCATTTCATCTTCAAACTCAACACCACGGTATACATTTTTAAGGCTACGTAAGCGGTCAACATATAAAGCAGCAAGGCCGCTTTTTTTCAAAGTACCGATGTCGCCACCTGAACCTTTGATCCACATTACTTCCACTTCCTGACCGGTAAGCGGGTCTTTTTGCATTAATTTACACGAAGTGTTACCACCGCCATAGTTGGTAAGGCGTAAATCGGCGCCCAATAGGTTTGAGCGATATATTAAAAGGGCTACCTCATCACCAGCCAGTTCGGCTGCTTTGGCATCGTCCCATAAATAGCTTACGTGCTTAAATTCGGTTGATTTAACAGACATATTAATTTTAATGTGTTTTACTTTTCTAAATAAATTATCCTTTTAAAGAGTTACCGTAACCTACAATCAATACCGAAAGTATGATGGTAGCAATACCTGCAACCACTGTTATATATGCTTTGCGGCTTACGCCTTTCCACTCTTTTAAAACCAAACCCCATAGGTTGGCAATTAAAATAATGAATGCCATGTGCAGTATCCATGAGCTTGGTCCGTTACCTAAACGGCTCTCACCCATTCCGTAGAAGAAAAACTGAAGGAACCAGGTTGTACCTGCTAATGCTGAAAATAAGTAGTTGGCCAGCAGCGGTGTTGTTTTATCGGTGTAGTTGCCAAATGTTTTATTGCGCGCATTAAGTATCATACAATAAACCAGGTTGGTAGTTAAACCACCCCATAGTATTACAATGTAGGTTACGTTGTTCTGGTACAAGAAATTACCCTGACCCGGGTTAGCCGCCATCCAAATTTTGTTAGCCGTGTCAGACATGCTGTGACCAGCCTCGATACCAAAATTAAAGCAAGCGCTTAATATACCTGATATAATAGCCAGTATAATTCCCAAGCCAAACTTGTACTCGGTATTAGTTGCGGCAACATCCTGTGTTTTCGAAAGTTCTTTTTCTTTTAGTACACCTGCACGGCCGCATATCACAATACCTAATACACATACCGCAATACCCAAAAGCACCATCTGGCCCCAGTTTGTACTCATAAGCAGGCTTATGGAATCTTTACCATCGGCCGGGTACAATTCATAATAGAATGATGGTATTAATGAACCAAATATGGAACACAAACCTAATATTATGGAGCTACCCAATGCTACACCTAAGTAGCGCACGCCCAAGCCATAAGTTAAACCACCAATACCCCAAAGCAGGCCAAAAAAGTAGGTTAGGCCTAATATACCGGCGTTGGTTTGTTTAATAATTTCAACAAAGTTGGGAATGGTTAACCAGGCTGCCAATGGTGGCACAATTAACCATGAAAACAATCCTCCCACTATCCAGAAACTCTCCCACGCCCAACCCTTTACCTTTTTATAAGGAATGTAGAAGCTGCCTGATGCAAAGCCCCCTATGAAGTGAAAAATAACGCCTAAAATTGCCTGCATTCTGATAAATTATATTATAATTGGTTGGTAGCGAAAGTAGAAAAGCTGACCTACACAGCTATCATGCACTGTCATGGTTATTTTTGGCCGTAATGATGGATGCTTCAACATAAGGTAGCTTTTACAATAATACTTTATTAACCTGTTAATAACCTAAACCAAGTATTAATTAGACAATTTTATACAATAAAAATGTCAATATCGGCAAATGTGATTACCTTGTGGGCAAAGCTGTTGTGGCTGCTTTAGTACTCATTATTAAACCGCGCTTACAACACACCAAACCTGCTCAAACTTAAATTTTATAAACCTGTTATAAGGCCGCCAATGCCTTGTTAACTACTCGTAGCAATAGTTTGTACATGAAACCAATTTCGTTTTTAGAATACATTGAAATTGATTATTATTCTTCAACGCCTAAGTACCTGCAACTGGCTAACTCCATAGCCAAAGCCGTACGAGACGGACGTTTAAGTAAAAACGATACGCTGCCATCCATCAACGAGCTTAACTACAATTTCGAAATATCGCGCGATACTGCAGAGAAAGCATACAAGCACCTTAAATCAATTGGCATATTGGGGTCTGTGCCGGGTAAAGGCTACTATATCAAAAGCGTTGAAACAGTACAGCGTTTTAAAGTATTTTTGCTTTTTAACAAGCTTAGCACTCATAAAAAAATTATATACGATGCTATTATAGCCGGGCTTGAGCAACAGGCGGCTATAGATTTTTATATTTACGATAACAATTTTCTACTTTTTAAAAAGCTCATTGAAAACGCTAATAACGACTACACACACTTTGTAATAATCAGTCATTTTTTAGATGGCGGTGATGAAGGCTTACAGGAGGTAATCAATAAAATTCCAAAAGACAGGCTTATATTGCTCGACAAAATGGTTAAAGGAGTAAACGGGCAATATGCTGCAGTTTATGAAAACTTTGAAAAGGATATTTTTAACGCCCTCGAACAAGCTTTAAAACCCCTAAGCAAGTATCATACAATTAAAATCACCTTCCCTGAGCATACCTATCACTCAACTGAAATACTTAAGGGCTTTTATAACTTTTGCACGCAATATGCCTTCAATTATAAAGTAGTTAAAAACATACAAAACGAGCCCATTAACGCAGGTGAATGCTACATCACCTTAATGGAGAACGATGTGGTGGTTTTGATTGAAAGACTATTACAAACTCAGTTTAAAATTGGGCAGGATGTAGGCATTATATCGTACAATGAAACACCGGTAAAAAAGATTATTCTGAACGGACTAACTACCATTAGTACCGATTTTCAGAAAATGGGCGAAAGCGTGGCGCAGATGATTATTAACAACCGCCGCGAGCATATCGAAAATCCTTTTTATTTAACATTACGCCCTTCATTATAAATCCTCTATTTTTGGGGATATGAGAAGAAGTGTATTCGCGACAATTATATTTATTGCGCTAAGTGTTGCGGCTTATGGGCAAGTTAAACTTGCCTCTATTTTTACCAGCAACATGGTGCTGCAACAACAAATGGACGTACCCATTTGGGGATGGGATAAACCCGGCAAGCCTGTAAGCGTAACCACCTCATGGAACAATAAAACTTATAAAACCGTTACCGATAATGCCGGCAAGTGGAAAATAAAGGTGGCCACCCCATCTTTTGGCGGTCCTTATACCGTAACCATAAACGACGGGCAAATTAACAAACTTGATAACGTGTTAATTGGCGAAGTGTGGCTATGTGGCGGCCAATCAAATATGGAGATGCCGATGAAGGGGTTTAAAGGCCAGCCCATCATGGGATCGAATGAAGCTATCCTCAAATCAAAAAATAACAACATTCGTTTATATACCGTTCCACGTTCATCGGTAACCGAGGTTCAGGAAAACAGCAAGCCGTCGGAGTGGCGGGTTGCAAGTCCGGAGTTTGTGAGCAACTTTAGCGCTACCGGCTATTATTTTGGCCGATTGCTGAACGAGATGCTCAACGTGCCGGTTGGTTTAATTAACTGCAGTTATAGCGGCTCATATGCCGAAGCATGGGTAGACCCGGATGTATTGAAGGCTTTCCCCGAAGTAAAAATTCCGGCAAAGGGCGATACCATTAAACAGGTAAGCCGTACCCCTACTACCTTATACAATGGTATGCTGCATCCGATTTTAGGTTACGGCATCAAAGGGGCCATTTACTACCAGGGTGAATCAAACTACGAACGCCCGGATAATTACGAACTGTTGTTTCCTGCATTAGTAAAACGCTGGCGCCAACTTTGGGCGCAAGGTGATTTTCCGTTTTTATATGCACAGATAGCACCGTATGACTACGCCCAACTGCCACCATATAACAAAGGCGGCAAATACAATTCGGCTTACTTACGCGATGCGCAACGTAAGTCATTAAAAACCATTCCTAACAGCGGCATGGCCGTGCTAATGGATATTGGCGAACAACCCAGCATTCACCCTGCGCGCAAAGAACCGGGCGGTACCCGGCTGGCTTATCTTGCTTTAGGTAAAGTTTATGATATTAAAGGCTTTGGTTTTGCCAGCCCCGAATATGAATCAATAACCGTTAAAGACACTTTGGCAACCATCAAATTTACTAACGTTGCCAACGGCTTAACCTCATACAGCAAACCTTTAACCCAATTTGAAATTGCAGGTAAAGACCAAAAGTTTTATCCTGCCAAAGCGGTGATCAGTGGCAGCTCAGTAAACGTATCATCGTCCCAGGTTAAACAACCTGTTGCCGTACGCTACGCTTTCCGCGATTTTATTGTAGGCGAACTTTACGGAACAGACGGCTTGCCGGTATCATCATTCAGAACAGATAATTGGTAACAGAATGAGGTATCTGCTTTCGATTGCCTGCCTTGTTATTTCATTTGTAGCCGGCACTGCCTTGGCTCAAACTAATGAGCTAAAGCAAAATAATATTGTTTGGACAAGCCAAAGCCAAAACTCAGGTGAGAGCATGCCCTGCGGTGGCGGCGATATTGGCTTAAATGTTTGGGTAGAAAAAGGTGCAATGTTCTTTTATTTATCTAAAAGCGGCACATTTGATGAAAATAACACCTTTTTAAAACTTGGCCGGGTGCGGGTAAAATTGTATCCTAATCCATTTGAGGGCAAAAATTTCAAGCAGGAACTTTCCCTACAAACCGGCGCGGTTAATATTGAGGGCAGCAACGGTAAATTGAAAGCAAACATTAAGGTTTGGGTGGATGTGCATAGGCCGGTGATACATGTGGATGTAAGCAGCAATCAAGCCATAAAGACAGAAGCCGCGTATGAAAGCTGGCGCACAGAAGACCGTTACACCAAAGGCCGCGAAAACAATCAAGGATCGTGGAAATGGGCAAACCGCCCCGACATTCGTACCCGTAAGGACAAGGTTACTGCAAGCGGCAATAGTATTGTTTTTTATCATCGCAATGCAGACACCACCGTTTTTGATGCAACGGTAGCTCATGAGGGTATGGATGGCGTAAAAGCGCAAATGTTTAACCCCTTGAAGCACCTTACCTTTGGCGGCAGCATGCAGGGTAAGGGCATGGTTGATGCCGGAACGTATACAGGAACGCTGTATGGTACAGCTTTTAGAGGTTGGAAACTGCAAAGTAAATCAGCCTCCAAAAAACAAAACATTGAGCTGTACCTGCATACGTCACAAGTGCCCGCTTTTGGTCAATGGCAGGCCGGGTTACACCAAGTAATCAAAGAAGCCCAATTGGCCAAGAAAGCCGAATTAAATACCCAAAGCTGGTGGAAACAGTACTGGAATCGCAGCTTTATATACATCAATACTGATTCGGTTCAAAGCCAAGCCTGGCAGGTTGGGCGCAATTACCAGTTATTTCGTTATATGCTGGGATGCAATGCTTACGGGCAATACCCTACTAAATTTAATGGTGGCCTGTTTACTTATGATCCTCAGTTTACTGATAGTGCATCTAAATTCACCCCCGATTTTCGCCTTTGGGGAGGCGGTTTAATGACCGCGCAAAACCAGCGGCTGGTATACTACCCTATGCTCAAAAATGGCGACTTTGAGCTGATGAAACCGCAGTTTGATTTCTACCTGCGCACTCTCAAAAACGCCGAACTACGCAGCAAAACCTACTGGAACCACGCAGGTGCAAGCTTCACTGAACAACTGGAGAATTTTGGACTGCCCAATGTTACCGAATACGGCTGGAAACGCCCTGCCGGTTACGACAAAGGCATGGAGTACAACGCCTGGCTGGAGTATGAGTGGGACACGGTGCTTGAGTTTTGCTATATGATGCTCGAAACCGAGCGTTACACCGGCAAAGACGTTAAACAGTATATCCCCTTTATTGAAAGCTGCCTTACTTTCTTTAATGAGCACTACCAATACTTAGCTCGCAACCGTGGAAGCAAAGCCTTTGATGGAAATGGGAAACTGGTGCTTTATCCCGGTTCGGCAGGCGAAACGTTTAAAATGGCCTACAACTCCAGCTCAACTATTGCCGCCCTGCAAACGGTGCTTAAACGCCTGCTGGAGCTTCCCGCCGGTTACTTAACCGACGAGCAAAAAAAGAACTGGAACCTGATGCTTAGCCGCATCCCTCCTATGAGTTTTCGTGAAACAAACGGCCATAAAACCATTGCCCCTGCACAAAACTGGGAACGGGTAAACAATACTGAAAGCATGCAGCTATACCCTGTTTTTCCTTGGGGGATTTATGGCGTTGGCAAACCTGATATTGACGTAGCCCTTAACACTTGGAAGTACGACACCCTTGCTGTAAAATTCCGTAGCGGTGTGGGCTGGAAACAGGATAATATTTTTGCTGCCCGCCTGGGCTTAACCGATGAAGCCGCCAAGCTTAGTATCTTCAAACTGAAAAATTCCGGCCGCCGTTTCCCTGCCTTTTGGGGTCCTGGTTACGACTGGACACCCGACCATAACTGGGGCAGCTCGGGCATGATTGGCGTACAGGAAATGCTCCTGCAAACCGACGGCAAAAAAATCATGCTCTTCCCTGCATGGCCCAAAACCTGGGACGTGCATTTTAAACTGCATGCACCTTATGAAACCACAGTTGAGGCTACGGTTAAAGCCGGTAAATTAGTTGATTTAAAGGTGTGGCCGGAGAGTAGAAAGGGTGATGTGGTGAATATGTTGAAGTGATTAACTAACCCCGTCATTGCGAGGAACGAAGCAATTTCTGTGTAGAAAAAGCTTTGTGCTTCTACTTCAGCCAGTGCCTTGTTAGCACAGGGATGTACTTGCCGTAAGCCAGTGGATGTTACTTTTCTTTTGCTAAAAGAAAAGTAACCCAAAGAAAAGGTTGCGGCTACGTTTATTTGCTATATCACTGCTGTGCTTTAACTAGGGCTTGTGCTACCCGCAAAACACTGATGCCGCAAAAAAAATATCGTTAGGGTAGTGCTTTTGCATAGTTTGTTACTAAAGCGTTACCACAACCGAATCCTGTTTAACTAAAAATGTCACCGGACAGTCCATCAGTGCTGCCCCGCTTTCATCCCGAAGCCAGAAGGTGACAAACTCCCAAAGTGTAAGTGAGAGAAAAAGATATCCAAGAAAAAGCAAACAGTAAAGCTGAGGCGCAACTTTGCTGTTTTGCTTTGAAGAGCGTTGGGCATTCAGCGCACCCGGCCGGGAGCTGCCTGAGGGATGGCAGGGATTGCGATGAATAGGCCTTTTGGTTACTTTGTGGCTATGACAAAGTAACAGCCTCCGCGGCGAATGAGCGGGAAGCGACAGGCTAATGAATATTTTACGAATAAAAATGTCATTCCCACGTTAGGAGAAATCCCATCCGAGCTATGCGTCTAAGATTTCTACTAACGTCGAAATGACACCAATCATAATTAAAAAAAGACCTACCTATCCACCGGCAACCACGTAGCCATGTCCACATGGCCACGATTACCCCACGCATAATAAGGTATTAATCGCACGTTAACTTTTGAACTTGCAGTACCCACCTCGCGGTAAAGTGTATTTTTCCAACTTGCTTCTCCAAGCAAATCGGCCTGGCCGGTAAGGCTCATGATTGGGCTGCTCTCTATCTTAATCAACTCAGGCTTCAAATTATTTTTAACAGGTATGGCAACGTTGAACACTTTTTGTCCCTTAGGCAAATCGGCCGATTCAAGGCAATATACCACCGGACCACGTTTAACCGCCACCTGGTTGCGGGTTTCCTCAACCAACGGGTTCGATTCTAACAGTTGAACCGGCATAGGCAGATTCAGTTCAATTTTATCGCCCGTTTTCCATTTGCGGTTTACCTCAGCGTACTCACCGCTGGTTAATGCTGCTTCTACAGGTTTGCCATTCACCAACAAGGTGGCCTCTTTACACCAGCCCGGTATACGCAAAAACATTGAATAAGCATTTTTAGGTGCTTGCTGTAAAGTGATGCTTACTTTGCCATCCCACGGGTATTCGGTAACCACATTAAGCTTTAAAGCCGAACCATCTTTCAGTTTCGTGTTCAAGGCATTACCACCGTACAGGTTAAAATACAAACCTTTGTCTGATACGCTGTAAGCATAATCGCTCACCTCGGCAATTGTACGTACTACGTTTGGCGGGCAACAGTTGGATAGCTTGATGTAAGGTACTCTATCTTTTGACCAGCGCTGGCTAAACGGCAAATCATCAGAGTAGCTCATAGGATTAGTGTATAAGAAGTTCTTACCGTTTAAACTAATACCCGAAAGCACGCTGTTGTACAAAGCCAGCTCCATTACATCGGCATATTGAGCCTTGCCTGTGGTTTGCAGCATGCGCCAGTTCCAAAGCACGTTGCCAATGTTAGCACAGGTTTCATTATGAGCGGTGAAGTTTGGTAATTGGTAATCGCGGCCGTAAGCTTGATGAACTTTCTGCACGTCAGTTGGCTGATAAGAAGTTCCATCGGGCGATACACCATCATACAGCGCACCGCAACCACCCGTTACATACATTTTGCGTGTCACCACATCGTTCCACATCAAGTCGAGCACATCTTTTATAGATTGATCGCCAGTTTCGGCATAAACATCGGCGGCACCGGCAAAAAGGTAGTTAGCACGTACGGCATGGCCCATTACTTTGGTCTGTTTACGGAAAGGGATGCGGTCCTGGTTATCGTCGGTACCATCTTTCATCAAACCACGAATATCTATAAGGTTTTTAGACAGCTCCAGATATTTAGGGTCGCGTGTGGTACGGTACATTTCAACCACACCCATGTAATGCGATGGACAAATGGCGTTACGGGCCAACTCGGGCGATGCTTTTTTATAGAAGTTGTACAAATAGTCGGTAGCCTTAATAGCCAGGTTGAGCATTGTTTTTTTACCTGTAGCGCGGTAATGCACACAACCGGCTGTCATTAAGTGACCCAAATTGTAGGTTTCAAAATTCAACCTGTCGGCAAATGCCTTGGCATTTTTCGGATCGTTACGCTCGGCAATAATGGTTGGGGTATGGATATAACCATCGGCCCTTTGTGCTTTGGCAATAACTGCAATGGTTTTATCCATCAATGCATCAAGCTTTGGGTCCTTGGTTACGGCATACATGCTGGCCACTGCCTCAAATAGCTTATAAAAATCGCCATCATGAAAAGGAGGGCCCGAGTGCGATCCAGTATCTAATTTAGCCGCTATCTCAAAGTTTTTGAAAGCGTGGCTTACATTAGGATCAGTATAAACCTTCCACAAGTTAGGTATCATGGTATCGCGGCACACCTGGAAACGGTCGGCCCAAAAGCCTTTGGTCCAGGTAACGTTGCCCATATCAACACTGCCAAGCTTGGCATACGGGCTTGCCGAAGTGTTAACCAGCGCCTTGCTTTGCGCCATAACCTGCGTACCGGCCAAAGCCAGCAATGCGGTTATGCATTTTATTTTAATCAGCGTCTTCATCATTTTCATGTTCATAAGAGGCACAAAGTATAGTGCCTCTACGTTTAGTTTATTCGCACGTAATTGTGAGGTATGAAGTAATGTCTTATGTCATACTGAATTTGTTTCAGCAATTCATATCCTAAGCCTACTGCCTGCGTATCCGTCGGTTGCCGAAACATGTGTAACGTGACAGGTTACTGTTATTTCCCAACCTTCTCCAAAACCACCGGCCCCATCAAGCCTGCCGGTAGTAATGGCCTCCCCTCTAAACGGTAAGGCGCGTTGGTCCAGGTTATCTGCTTTTCTTTAGGCAAACGGTGATCGCCCATTAAGCGGTTGGCCCAGGTGTTGGTTACTTTTATTTTAATTTCGTTCTTGCCCGTTTTAAGGGCCTTTGTGATATTTACACGGTAAGGCGCTGTCCAGGCCACGCCGCAAGGCACGCCATTAACGCTTACCTCGGCAAGGTTGTCTACCTTTCCTAAATTCAGCCATACACTTTCGCCCGGTTTGGCTGTAGCCTTCCAATTAAAGCTTTGTGCATAAACGGCAGTTCCCGAATAATAACGGATGGTTGAATCGGCGGAGAGGCTCCAGTCTTGTAAAGCATTCCATTTTACAGGTGCTTTTGGTCCGCCCAATTGTTGGTTAAAGGTAACTGTCCAGGCCGTTGATAAAGTTTGAACGTTTTGCGGGGCAGGGTTAGTCTTTACCGCACCTGCTAAAGATTTGGTTGGCGTACGCAGCACCACAAATACCGACCCGCCAACTTCCAACTCCACAGGAACCAATATACGGCTATTTTCTATTTTCCAGCCTGGCGCTTCGCTAATTTCGCCGGTAAGGGCATTAAATAGCTCAGGTATTTGGTTGGTTAAACGCAATGATACCTCGAGCTTGCGTTTAGCGCTCAACTGGTTTGAAATAAAATATATTTCATTATTATTTCCTGAACGATGATTCCACGAAATGCTATCGGCAGTCTTACCATTTTCAGATGCAATGAAGTCTCTCTCTAAACCAATACTATTCAAATCAGGCTGCTGGTAAGGTCCAATTATCAATTTTCCTTTTCCGCTTTGCTTTAACGCCGGGCCAGTCTCCGGGTGATAGATAATGGTAGCGCCATCGGCTATCAACTGGTTCAGTTTATTAACCACCGCAGCCGATCGCACTGCACCGTTAGGCAGCATTTGCGTAGCGCCTGGTATAACCAGCACCTTGTAACTGGCGCCGCCGGGCAGTTCAACTCGCCCGTTCACTACTTTAGCCAAGCGCATCAGCGCATCAAGGTTAAACGAATCATACTTATAACCACGCAATGGATCAATCAAGTCTTCAGAACCCAGCATGTTAGCGCTACTATTTACCCCAATAGGAATAGTACGCATAGGCAAACCTTTGTTAGCCAAACGCTCCTTCTCACGGACAACTCTTTCGGCGCCAAAAAGGCCGGGCAAGGTAGGTATCAATCTATCGGGTAGTAGCGAACGGCGCGGGGTTTCTTCGCCGGTAAATACGGCAACATCGGTAACCGGGTGACCTTGCTGCAGCAATGCCTGGCAACGGTTAACGTATGCAACCCATGCACGGCCGGGCTTGTACCAGGTTTGGTCGCGTTGCATAAACAGGCCGATTCCATCGAGGGTCATGCCGGGTTTACGGTCAATCCAAGGGTTGTGCATGTTTACGTGGTAATCAATTTTGTTAATACCTAACGCCAGGTTACGGTCGCCCAAGGCCTTCAACATACCCGGATGCTCGTTCCACATGGTGCGCAGCTCGGTATATGACTCCGATTGGATAATATTTTTACCATAAATATGCCCGCCCGAAATAGCATCCAACATATCATTAGGTTTATCGTGCGTAGGACTATTCAACCAAAATTCGCCCATTGTAACATCGGGAATGTTGTAGTGCAACAGCCCATCGCTTACCATGGTTGGCGCAACACTCTCCGCCGTAAAGGTGCAGCCTTTTTCGTGCGCCAGGTTAGCCAGCGTAACGTAGAATTTATCAACAATTAGCTCAGCAATGGTCTGGCGCACATCGGCCAGTACCTGTTCCGATTTTGCAGCACTTTCTACCGGCACACCAGCCATTACAGGCAGGTAAGGCATTAAATCGTACCCCCGGCGCTGCTTAAACTCCTGCGCAAACCCGGCCGACCAATTTTGGCTGCCGCACTCCCAGCTATCCATATGGAAAACCTTCAATACCCGGCTTGCTAATTCAGGACCAATCTGTTTCCATGCCTCGCCGTACCAGTGATCAAACTGCATTTTAACGGCTACCGGGTTAAACTTATCGCACTCCAAGCCAGCGCCTTTGCCACCCGTAGCATTAGTATGCCCGGTAGAAGTATGGCCAATGCGTAAAATAGTCCAGTTACCCGCAGGCACTTTCCAGTTTAACTTACCGCTAGCATCCAGCTTATCAGTAAGGTTAATAATTTTATCTGTATTAATACACAATTCGGCAGGCAACTGCTCGGCCGTGGTATTTTTACTTACGCGCCAAACTTCCCCGGTTTTACCCTCATATTGGCTGATACGCGGGTCGGACGATAACTCTATACCCGTAATTTTTAATGATTGTTTCCACTTGGCAAAGTCCAGATCCTCAGCTCCCGGTTCCGAACCATCGCGGTTGTAGTAGAACCTGAAATATTTGGCTGTGGTTGGTGCGATAGCATGCGTAACGTCGATACCGGCATCCTGCCAGCCGTGGCGCGGCGGCAATAACTGCCCTGCCTTACGGAATGTCTTGCCATCATCACTTATTTCAATGCGTAAACGTTGCGCCTGGTAATTAGGCGATGCCGTATGCACCACCAAAGAGCGGCACAGAAAAGGCTTGGCAAACTCCAGTTGAACCCAGCAGGAATCGGTAGTGGCAAAGGTTTTCCTGTTGCCTGCCTCGGCTAAAAACTGCACATCAGTATTAGGCAAACTGGTTGTTATCTTAGGCTTAACCGTATTGCTGCTTACTCCCGCACCAACAGGCGACGGGTAAGCCAGCACTGAAATATCTTTATAATAGCCTTTATAACTTTCCGGGCGCTGCAGCGTATCATTAAATTGCTTAACGCCGTTCAACATGGTTTTGCTAAACACTACCTTTTGCATCGACAGCTCGGGGGTAATCCACGGGCCACCGGCCAACGCAAAACCATCGCTTACGTGCATGCCCATCTTCAAGCCTAAGCGGTCGGCCTCCTGCATTGAAAATTTCACCATATCCCACCACAACGGCGAGAGCTGCTCAACAGGCGGCGATATGTACGGCGGGTTAGAAACGCCTTTAATAGTCATTAAATAGGCACCACCCAAACCGGCATTCTTCATGGCTTCCAAATCGGCTGTTATACCAGCCTTACTTGCCGAAGCCTGCATCCAATACCATATTGCCCACGATTTGGCAGCGTACGGTGGGTTCTTAAAGACCTTCCCTAAATCGGGCTGTTGGGTGGTTTTGCCGTTGGTTTGTGCAAAAACTTTATCAATGGAAGAACTCAGGCATATAATACTAAGTGTTAGACATCTTATCAGGTTCTTCTTCATTCTCAATTAAATTATTAATTACTTGTCAATTCGCCTTAGGAGAAATCTTGTTCGAATTGCTCAGCTTATTCGCTTTACAAGATTTCTCGTTATCACTCGAAATGACGACGTGTCTATTTTTTATTTTTCTTTTGGGCGTTACCCTCCGGGTCGGGCTATCCGTTACAAGTCCTCGTTTCGCTATGCTTCACTCCGGGCTTTCCACTGCTATCCCTAACGCGGCCGAGGCTTCTGTACTACTTACTACTTTTCACCTTACTTACCACAATACCAACATTAGCAGGCGTAGCTTTACAAGGCAACAAAGTGAACCCATAGCTATATGGCTTAGCCGGTATCTGGTAAATATCCAGCGGTGCAGCCACGTCCGACCAGCTGTCATTACCGCCTACGCCCATTTGTATTAAATCGATATTGAGGGTTACGTAACCGGCATCTTTCAGTTTGTTGGTGTGCTTGGCACCTACAATGTTGGCTTCGGTGTACGGCCAGGCGCTCATGCTCAGCAGACTATCGGCTACTACCAACAAACCATTTTGCTGCTTATCGCCTAAAAACATCCAGCGTACATCGGTGCGGTTACCGTTTTCCTGCGGTACGGCGTAAGGCTCCATAAAATCGGTAATCGACTGGCTGTAAATACCAGCCTCAAATCCGCTTCTACGGTCAATATAATTTTCTAAAGGACCACGGCCGTAGTAACTGATGTTATCGTAACTACGTTTAATGCCGCCCTGCATACCCACTTTTGGCAGGTTAGGTAGGCCGCTTACTTTTGGCGTAAACTGGTAATCAACCTTAACTACACCTGTTGCATTAACAGTGTAAGTTACGGTTACCGCAGCGCTATCGCCCACGACTATATAATTACTAATTACAGCCACCGAACCATTGGCCAGTCTATTGGCCTTTACATCTTTTAGTTTAGGAGCTGAGGTATACCAGGGCTTCAATTTTTTATCCGATTTCCAGCCGCGGTGATCGTTATCAGTTACCGGACGGGTAAAATGCGGCAGCAACGGGGCTGCTATTTGTTCCTGATTGTTGAATAGGTATGAACTTAAAGCGCCATTTTGCTTGTTGATGCTTAATTTAAAGCCTTTACCGGTTAGGGTATAAGCATCGGCACCATCGTTTAAGATAACGGCACCATTAGCAGCTACCGCTTTGGTTTGTACCAAGCCGGTCAATGCAAATTGGTCTGATGCAACCTCGTAACCCTTGGCTGCCCAAAGTTCATCTTTGCTTAAGCTGAAATGAATATCAGCAAGGTATTCATTTCCTGCTTTTAATGATGGCAGGTAAGATTTAACGCTGATGGTGGTATCCTTACCGGCTGCAAGGTTGATGGATGGTAGCGGTTTGCTTACCACAATTTTACCGTCTTGCCGCACTTGCAGCAAAATGGCAAAACCGGCTAACGATTGCACAGCACTACGATTAGTAATTTTCACCAGGCCTTTAGCTGCATCAACCAGTTCACTCACCACAGGTTGAAACACGTGCTTGCTCTCAAACATAGCCGCCTTAGGGCGCCCGTCCGAAGCTACCGTTCCTTTTATAGTAAAATTGTCAAAATACTTTTCACCGTAATCGCCGCCGTAGGCAAAAAACTCAGTCCCGGCCGAATCGCGTTTCAGCAAACCTTGATCCTTGTATTCCCAAATAGCACCACCAATTACACGCGGTACCGAACGCCATTGGTCCCACAGGTCTTTCAAATTACCGTTTGAGTTACCCATAGCATGCGAGTATTCTACAAAGAAAATGGGGCGGTTATCACCGTTTTTTTGGTTTACCAGCAAAGGCGCTGTGTATAAGGCCGGGTACATGCGGCTTACAATATCTACATAAGGCTCGTCAATGGGGTTTTGCAGGCGGTGCGAGTGATCGTTTGGTTTGAGGTAACGCGCATCGGTTACATCAATGTAGCCTTCGGCCTGCGGCGTGCCCTGTGCAGGTTCGTAATGCACGGGACGGGTTATATCAAAATCATGAATCCAGGCGGCCATTGCAGCGTGGTTTGGTCCTCTGCCGGCTTCATTACCCAAACTCCAGATAACGATGCTCGGGTGATTTTTATCGCGCATAACCATCCGCGTGGCGCGGTCAAGATAAGCGCTGGTCCAGGCAGGGTCGTTGCTTAGTTTGGAGCCGAGTCCGTGGGTTTCGAGGTTGGCCTCGTCTATCACCAAAATACCGTATTGGTCGCACAAGTCGTACAGGTACGGGTCCATTGGGTAATGGCTGGTGCGTATGCAATTAAAGTTGAAACGCTTGATGGTGCGCACATCCTCCAATATATCTTCGCGCGAAAGGGCCTTGCCTTTAACGGCATGATGGTCGGGACGGTTGATGCCGTACAAATAAGTCACCTTGCCATTGATGAGCAGTTTGCTGTTATCCTTGGCAAACTCCACACTGCGGAAACCTACACGACAACTCTTCACCTCCAATACCTTACCTGTGCTATCTTCTAACGATAAAGTAAGTGTATATAAGTTCGGCTGTTCATCGCTCCATTTGGCAGGGTTGTTTACTTTGGCTTCCATCAGGCCAAATTTTACGTTGTCCAAACGCGGATATATCTCGTTAATAATATCGTTAACGCTACGTTGCAATGGCTTGTCGAAAACTGCTTTGCTGTTCTTGTCAAACAACTGGGCTTTAAGCTGATAGCCGTTGATAGCCTTACCAGTCAAATTCTCCATACGCGGGCGAATGCTCAGCACAGCATCTTTATACTGCTTATCCAACTTGGTTTGGTAAAAGAAATCGGCAATTCGGAGTTTAGGTTCGGCCAGTAATATTACCTCGCGGTGAATGCCGCTTAAACGCCATTGATCCTGATCTTCCAAAAAAGAACCATCGCTCCAGCGGATGTTTTGTACCGACACAATGTTTTCACCTGCCTGTAAATAAGGCGTTATGTTAAATTCCGATGACAGGAAACTATCCTCGCCATAACCTAAAAACTTGCCGTTCAACCAAACCTTAAAGCCCGAACTCACGCCGCCAAAGTGCAGGGTAACGTTCATGTCTTTCCAGTTTGCTGGCAGGGTAAACGTGCGCTGGTAGCTGCCCACGCCGTTCACATCATGCGGTACATAAGGTGGATTAACCGGGCGGAACGGATATACCGCGCTTTTATAAATAGGCTTGCCATAACCCAGCATTTCTACGCTTGAAGGCACGGCTATTTTTTTCCAGCCGCTAACACGGCTTTTGTAAAAATCCTTAGGTGCATCGGCAGGTTTCTCGGCAAACGAAAAATCCCACTGTCCGTTGAGCGACAACATGCGGCCCGATTTTTCACGCTCGCCTTTTAAAGCTTCATTTATTGTAGCAAACGAATAAGCCGTAGCACGAGAGACATCACGGTTAATGCCGCTCACCAACGGGTCTTCCCAGGGTTCGGTACTGAAAACAGCCGGGGCGTTGGGTACGGCAGCCGGTGTTTTATCAACCAGTTGTGCAAAAACGCTTCCGGGTAAAAGTGCAGTTATAAGGTAGATGATTTGTTTCTTCATCAATTAATGTCCGTTAAAATATAAGTATAAGCCAATCATCACCACGGTTAACAGCACCCAGGCCATTTTAACTTTGGATGTTGTTTGCGGTGTATTTTTTACTTCGTTAATATTGGCTATGTAAACCTTAGGATTAGGGTCAACCAGCGATACGATGATGGCAACCACCATCAGGAAAGCAAACGTGTAAAACGACAGCAACAAGTAATGCGGCCAAAAAGTATATACATCTTTAGGAAAAACCCACAGGTAACATATACCCACCAGCAAGCTGAACGCCGAACCAGCCGAAAGCACCGTGTTAACCGCCAGCTTGGTTGTACGTTTCCAGAAAACAGTAAGCAGGAACACCACCGATAAAGGCGGTGCAATAAAGCCTAATATGGACTGGAACACATCAAAAAACTTCAAGCCTTTAATGCTATCCAGCGCAATGGCTACCCCTACCGACAAGATA
Organism: uncultured Mucilaginibacter sp.; assembly: GCF_913773635.1. Lineage (GTDB taxonomy): Bacteria > Bacteroidota > Bacteroidia > Sphingobacteriales > Sphingobacteriaceae > Mucilaginibacter. The sequence goes on along the minus strand of NZ_CAJYGQ010000005.1, from coordinate 390,084 downwards.
CAACCCACAATGATAGACATGCGGCCAACACTGATAAGTTGCTTGTTGGTTGCATTTTTATTAATACGCTCGGCATAAATATCCATGGTAAATACAGTACTCAGCGAGTTTAGCGACGAGCCTATGGTACCCACCAAAACGGCTATTAATACCACAATTACCAAACCGTTCAATCCTGCAGGGAACAAGTTGGTCACCATAGTCATGTAGGCCAGATTTTCGTCTTTTAAATCAGGGAAAATAACGCGGCAAAGTATACCGGTGAATATGAACAGCGGCAGCGAAAGAATTTTTAACCAGCCGATGAAATTAACACCCAGTTGCCCTTGCTCAAGATTACGGGCACCCAATACCGATTGCACCATAGATTGATCGGTACAAAAGAAGGCTACGGCAGCAACCGGGTAACCCAATAAAATGGCATGCCAAGGGTAAGATGTATCAGTTGTTGGATGTAGTAAATTCCAGAAGCCTGACGGTGTTTGGCTAATTACGTTAGATAAGCCCCCTGCGCGTTGCAAACCCAAAACAGTAAGTAAAATAGATACGCCTATAAGCAGTAACATCTGGAAAACGTTTACCTTGGCAATAGCCGTTAAACCGCCCATATAGGTAAACAAACCGGCAAAGGCCACCAGCACAATAACCGATTCCCACATGGGTATACCTAATATCTGCCTTACTAACGTTCCGCCTGCATAAAGACCAAGCGACAGCCAAGAGATCTGAATTTTGATTAGCGCATACCAGGCCAAAATGGTACGGGTAGAATCGCCGTAGCGGTTACCCATAAACTCGGGCATGGTATTTACTTTGGCAGCCAGGTAACGCGGGGCAAACACCAATGCCAGCAGCATTAAAAACACAAAGGCATACCAATCAAAGTTAACGGCCACAATGCCCGTACTGAAGCCAACACCAGCAAAAGCTACCAGCATAGACGGGCCTACGTTAGTACCCCACATGTTGAAGCCGATGCTTGACCAGACCAGCGATTTATCGCCTAGGAACAAAGTTCCTTCCTCGTCGCCTCGTTTGCGGTTTTTAAAACTGGCCTGCACACCCAAAAACATCAGCACCCCCAAATAGGCGGCAACAATGGCGTAATCGAGCAAGGTTAAATGTTGTACAATGTTTCCCATGCCGTAAGTTTAGGCTGTAAGTGTATCAGGTAAAATGCCGTACTCGGCCAATATATCGTTAATTTTTACCGGTGCGCCGGTTTTAAGCGAGCGGTCCATAGCTTGTAGAAGCGCTACGGTGCCTACGCCCTCTTTTACATCAGGGTAAGCGGTTTGTCCGTTGGCAATGCAATCAGCTACATATTCCAGGTAATTCTGGTATTCGCCTGCGTGATGGCTCTGCCCCTCAAAGCGGAAGTAATATTTTAAGGTTGAATCGCCCCAAACAATGATTTTTTCTTCGCCGGTTTTATCGGTAACGGCATAGCGTAACTCATGGTAATCGGCTTGCGAAGCCCCCTCTGTTCCCCGGAGAATAGTGCTCATACCGCTATCGCGCTGGGCTGGTTGCGTCGGGCCGGTATAACAGCCACTCACACGGGCAATACGGCCGTCGGTAGCCTTAAAGATGAAGTGCATGGTATCCTCGTTTTTCAGTCCAGCTTTTTGACCGTTAGCGCTGATCATCCCATAACCCATCACTTCTTCTAAATTAGGTAAATACCAACGTATAAAATCAACCGGGTGACTTAAACCACCGTACAGCCATTTAAAGGCCTGCTCCAATGCCCAAGGTTTTTCCAGGAACCAGCGGTGATCGGCATGATATTGAGCTTCGATAGTAATTAACTCACCAATTAAGCCTGCTTCAAAATCTTCACGCTGACGTTTGGCCGGCTCAAAAAAGCGTGAGCTTTGGCCAATAAACACTTTTTTACCGGTTGATTCTGAAAGCTGGATAAGCTCAACAGCATCGCTAAGATCATCAATAAACGGTTTGGTACAAATAACATGCTTACCGGCCGAAAGCGCCTGTTTTACGTGCGTAGCATGCAGGTGATCGGGCGTGTAAATGGCAATCAGGTCAATTTCGGGGTTGTTTAGCATTTCATCATACTCGGTGGTATAGCTATGAAAGTTGAATTCCTCGGCACGTTTTTTACACATATCGAGGTTGCGGTCGCAAACCATGGTCAACTCGCATTTAGAACTTTGCAACGCCGCCGACATGGTGCTGCGACCTTCACCCAAACCTAAAATTCCTATTTTCAGCATAACTTTATATTCGTATTTCTTTATAAAACTTCAAATTGTTTACCTAAAACCTCATTTTCCCGTAGGTTGAAAGAACACCCACACCTCGCCCGGCTTTGTACCTTTAACACCCTCCTGGTACTGGCTCATGATCTTGTTCCAATCGTTAACCCTGAGGTTGTTTTCGGTTGTTTTGGGGTTCAGCTTGTCAAGGTTCTCACCTTTGGGGATGCTGATGATCAGCATAAGCTGGCGGCCATTCTTTAATATAACCAATTGTTGGAAGCTGGCATTACAGAAACCTTTGCTTACCTCAGGCCACTTGGTAAACTGGGTGGCGTGGTAGTTTAGATACTCTTGTTGCTTTTGGGTATCGGCAACCAGGTTTGTGCTAAGGATTATGTTGTCCCACTCGGCAACAATTTTACCATCAGGACAGTATTTTTTACGGTTAAAGGTGTAAAACCTGTCAGTATATAACTTCACCTCCGCTTTAGGGAACATCTCTTTCAGTTTATTTACCTGGCTTTCGGCATTAGGTATGTAGCCGAAGATCACCACGCGGTTAGTCCATTGGTAAACCGCCGACTTAGGAATACCGTTACGGATGCACAGGTCTTTCACCTGCTCTACAGCTTTATCATCGGTATTTACTATCTCAATTACCTGCGGATTATCGGCATAAGCATCATAACCTACATAGTTTATTGGCGACGTGGCTGTAGTTGATACGTTTTTGAAAAGGTGCTTATAGCCATCCTGCAAACCAGCATTTTGCTTTATGCTGTTGACTACCTGCGGACCATTGTTTTCCCATTTATTATCAGGCCCGTTGGCATTTTGCAGGAATTTATCAGCCGGAGTCCAGTTGTTTTTTACAGTAAAACCTGATGAACCTTCATCGCAATACAGGTAAAACCAATGGTGTACATCATGCGCATAAGGCACCTTGTAAACGCTGTCTATATAGTTTTCGGCAATAACGGAACCGGGTTGCGCCGAAAGTGTGTAAATACCCGATACATCGTACAAGTGCTTACCATAGCGGGATATTTTATTAGCAGTTATTTTATTGCCGCTCATAACATTATTAAGCTTCGTCCAGCCCCAGCCCATACTGATGCCGCTGTACGATACTTCGCTAATGTCGTTATGCTCTATGCTGATGTTTTTTACATAGCCGGTGCTAATGCCTACACAGCCCCAATCTTCGTTGGTAACATCGGTAATGAGGTTGTTATTAATGCGCTCGTTGGTACAAACCTCGCGCTTATCTTCAGGGTTGTAAGGGAGGTGAACTTCAAAGGCCTCGTCCGAAAATGCACCTACCTGTATACCTGTTCCACCTATATCTCTAAATAAATTACCTTTAATTTCGTTATCGTGTGTTCCGCGCTGGTAATCTAGCCCGGTTGATGCCATGTGCTCAAAACGGCAGCCCTCAAAACCGGTATGATGAGCATAAGCTACTTCAACCGCCGCTGCCGGGCGGCCAACCCAGGCTTGGTTCTCCAATCCTTTCTTTTCTGGAGTACCAGCCACTTTCAGCTTGTAGGCATCGGTCATGTACATGCCGGCCTGGTGTGGTACGTGGCCTTGCTGCGACGGGCGCAACCAGGTAGCATGCTCAAAGCATACACCTTTTACATACACATAGCTCACAGGGCGGTCGGCGGTGCCGGTCATTTTTAACAGCGTTTGCTGCGTGGGGGCAACCGCCTTTGCGCTAGTCATGGTTTCGCCGTTGCGTGGCCAGTAGTATATTTTATTGGTTTTAGCATCGGCATACCACTCGCCCGGCTGGCTTAAAAACTCTATAGCATTAGTTAAATAAAAAGCCGAATTGCCATTCATCTTTTTATCCTTATCTATCACCGCCTGCGGCCAGGGGTGCTCAAACTGTATACGGCTTTCGGGTTGCTGAAAGGTAACTTTAGCTTTATCACCTTCAACTGTCAGCGTCTTAATTCGCAAATTGGCTATGGCCCACATTTGGTGTATCACCATTTCCATTTGGCCTATGGCTCCAGTCTTGATTTTGGGTGCAGGTAACCACATTTCCTGCTTCGCCTTGTCGAGCGAAAGGATGCGATTCATCAAATTATCATTATCTACATCGCGGGCACGAACGGCCTTCTTTCCGTTTACCCATAACTGGCGAAACAGCAAGGCCTGCCCCTCCAACATCGGAACATCGGCCACCCAAACTTTACCTTGTGCAAGCGCAGGCAAACCGGTTACCTTAGCAGTAACTTTTCTCCAGCCCTTAATATCAACGCCCCCGCTTAAAACCGGTTGCTCATTAGCGGCGGCCTCAATCCACGTAGGCGATGCCGCCGTTCCCGAATCTTCGGGACGAATAAACACCGGCTCGTTTAACCTGTACTCGCCACCGGCCAGTATAATATGAATACCGTTTTTAACGCTTTCATCATTCAGCCTGCGCAGCTCACGTGCCTGCCGTAATGCAGCGTTCAGCGTAGCTTTGGGGCTGCCCTTGGTACCATCATTGGCATCATTTCCTTTAGGCGACACATAAATATTAGCCGCACGCACGCCTGCCGAGAGGACAAGTATCGTTAACAGGAAGAGTAATTTGCGTAGCGCATTATTCATGTGTGTTGTTCTAATATTCATTTTACCTACCTTGTCATTTGGAGGAACGAGAAATCTTGTTCATGTGGGCAAGCCGTGCACTTCGAACAAGGTTCCTCCTGCGTCAGGATGACAGGGTGGATTACATTATTGCTTCATCTACCCCTGAAAAATCGACTTCACATACGCGGTATTAGCTGTAAAATTCCACTTCACATTGCGTGGGTCTTTAGCATCGCGCGAACGTTCTATCACCAGCCAGCCTGCCCACCTCATTTTATCAAGAGTTTTCTTAACCTTTTTTAAATCCACTTTTGGGTCGTTTTGCAGCCATGAACCATCGGTGTTGGTGCAGTGTATCTGGCAAATGCGTTTCTTGCCTAAAATTTGCAACTCCTCGCACACATCGCGGCCGTTAGTCCATGCATTCGAAAAATTAAAGTAGCTTTTTATCGCTTTTGAACCTACCTCGTCCAGCAGCTTAGCTTCCTCAGTAGCGTTCAGTGCGGATTCAATGCCAATCACCACACCTGCTTCTTCTGCTTTTGGCGCAATCATCTTCAGGCGTTCAACTACAGCAGGACGAAGCTCCGGATTCTTGATCAGGTCGGCATTTACACCAAACGGTAAGAATGCCACCCTTACGTTCATAGCCTTCATGGTATTAATGCAATCCTGCACCATGCGGTCTACCCCATCACGCTTAGCAAACGACTGGGCAAAAAATCCCGTCATGGCTAATGAACATATCTCCAAATTCAGCTCTTTGGCTTTATTCAAAAATTGTTGCCTTATTTCGGGCTGAGCTAACTGGTTCTCAAAGGTCGGTCGGTTGCCCAATCCGCCCATATCTACCTCTACTCCATCGGCACCTATGTCTTTTGCTAATTGGAATGCCCCTAATTTCTGACGCTTCAATATCATCAAATCAACTACTGCCACTTTATAACGACCGCCTTTAGACGCACCTCCCAATAACGATGCACAACCGCTTTGCGACAGAGCAAGCCCAGCAGCAAGCATAGATGTTTGAGCAATAAAGCCGCGACGTGTGGTTTTGGTAGATTTCATATTTTTCAATTCTTTTATTCGGGCGTTGCCTTCGGCCCGGGCTATCCGCTGCAAGTCCTCGTTTCGCTATCACTAAACTCCGGGCTTTACGCTGCTATCCCTAACGCAAACTGCATTAAAGTCCTCCCTCCCCGGGAGGATTAGGAGGGGTTATTTCTTTGCCGCTGTAAAAACCTTCTCCAATTCAGCAAAGCTATGTATCGCGTTGGCCGGCAGTTTCTCGCCTTTTTCACCGAACACATACATAGCCGGATATTTTTCTATATTCACCTTGCTTTCGTCAACTTTGCCATCGGCACCTTTAACGGCGGCTATATTTAAATTGAACTGCTTAGCTACAAAATCATACATGGCCAGGCGTTTTGATTTACCGTAGTCATGCCCCTCTTTAGGGAAATGCGAATTGGCAACCATTTCTGGTTTGCCGTAGTAGCCATATATCTTTTGCAGGTAAGGAAAATCGGTATCAGGCACATTGGCCGACCAGTCGCCACCATCCGAAATAACCAGTTGTGGACGCGGTGCCGCCATGGCTGCCAGCTCATCATTATTAGTACCGCCTCCACATAAATGTACGGGCATACCGCTTTCGCATGGGCACCCGCCCGAAAAGTAGCTCGACAACATCACCACCGGCACGCTTAGTTTAATGCGGTCATCCAATGCGGTAATCAGCATAGTTTGGCTGCCGCCACCCGATGCACCGGTAATAGCTACACGGGTTGGGTCGGCCTCTTTTAACAATAACAGGTAATCGAGTATACGCATACTGTTGAGCGCCTGTATAGTCATGGCCAGGCTACGACGATGGTCTTTACCTTCAAACTGCAGCAACGATTCGCCCCAGGCAAAAAGGTCGTAGCTGATAGCCATAGCGCCCATTTTGGCCAGCATGGCATAACGGTACTGCCCATCTGCACGGTAACGGCCGTCGCCAAAATGTCCGTCGGGGCAAAGCACTACAGGTATTTTGCCTTTTATTTTTAGCGGCTTGTATAATGATCCGCATACATAAACGCCGGGCAGGGTTTCAATAGCAATGTTTTCTATAGTATAACCATCCATTACCCGTTTATTGGTAATAATGGGTTTCGACTTTGGCTTAGCCGGCATAGGCGACAATTGCAAAGCTTCATACATGCAAGGACGCAGATCAGCCTTACGCTTCTCCCAAGTGGCCTTATCAGTGTAAAATGAAGATAAGTAAGCCAATTTCTCTTTCCCCTCCTCGGGCGTTAAGCGTGAGTACTCGTAATATTTCAGTTTAAAGTTGCCGGGCTTCTCCTCATTCACCTTCATATCCAGCGGAGCGAGTACCGCAGCCAATGTTTTGGCTGCGGTCGGTTTGTAACGCCAGTCGGCATAAGGCACCCAACGGTCTTCCACCATATCTTCCGAATACTTAACCTTTACGTTGAATTTGGCCTCAACTTCGGCCAGAACCTGTTTAAGGGGTTTCTTGTATTCGTTATCAGAGGTGTTTTGTGCAAAGGCAATAGCGTTAACAAATAACGATACTCCTAACGCTAGTACTGTAAACTTTGTACGGTGCCCTGTTAGGATAGGTAACGTGATTGAACTCCTGACTGTGGATGTACTTTTTCTTTTATACAAAAGAAAAAGGTACCAAAAAGAAAACTTGCGGCTACGTTCTGTGCTACTTAATGCAGTGCTCTTACCTACGACGGAAGTTGCCGCACAGCCCTGATGCCGCGAGAAGAGGTTTACAAATGTTAGTGCGTTAAGTATATCAACCATCTTATAGATCCTTACTGTCGCTTTTTATTTCCGGAAGTTTATAACCTTTAACTTCTGGCCATTCGCCGTTCTTGATTTCTACCAGTTTCAACTTCTTAGGGTCAGCAACGGCATGTTTAATGCGCTGACGGCGCCATGTGTAGATGAAATGGATCATGCCATCCTTAGTTTGAATGACCGAAGGGTACGAATACTGACTGATGGGCGAATCCTCTAAGATTAAAGCTGCATACCAGTTTTTACCGTCTTTTGATAATGACACGTTTAGCGGCGTACGCGGGCCTTTAGCCAGTTTACCCGGCGGCAACACGTGGTTGTAAACCAAAAGCTGACGACCATCCTGTAACGTTACGGCATCAGTACCCGAATTATTGTTGGGCAGGTTGGTTTTAAATAACGGTGTCCAGGTCATTCCTTTATCGCTCGACCATGCCGTTAGCAATGCACGGTTACGGCTACGGGCTAATAATTGTAAGCGACCATCCTTATGTACTAAGATGCTTGGTTGTATACCTTCCAAAGTATCCGGTCCTTTGGCTACCTCAATTTGCTTCCAGGTTTTACCCCAGTCTGCAGTAACTTCAAAATGAATTCTCCAACCGCCTTTGCCCTCTACACTGGTTGGGCAAAACAGGTTTTTGCCAACTAATACCGGTTTATTTTTGATTGGGCCTAAATATCCCTCTGGTAAAGCCTCCTGAGCTCCCCACGTTAGGCCACCATCTTTTGAGCGCTTTAAGTACCCTTTCCAGGTTGAGGGGCTTGGACCAATTTTATAGAATAATAACAAATCACCCTTAGGAATCTGGTACAGCACAGGGTTCCAGGTTGGGTAACGCAAAGTATCGTTTTGAATACCGTTAGCAACATTGATGCCCTCAGTCCACTTTCCGTTTACACGGCGGCTTACCCAAATACATACATCAGGGTTACGCTCCTTGGTACCGCCAAACCACGCGGCCACTAAACCTTTGGGCGTTTCAACAATGGTCGACGAGTGGCATTCCTTATAAGGTGCTTTCTCATAAATAAACTCATCGGTTATTATGCCGCTGCGCCATGGATTGCTTATGCTTTGCGCATTCGCACCTAGCGTTGCAGCCAGCAATAATGCCGGAGCACATTTTTTTATCAGGGAGGTAAACTTCATCATTATATATTTAATTAGCCGGTTTGGCTTCAGCAGCAGCTTTGGCAGCAGCCTTTTTAGCTTTTACGGCATCAGTGTAGGCCTTAAACAAATCATGCCAATTACGGCCATGGGTGTTTAAGTATTGCTCGTTCTTGGTTTTGTATATTTCAAAAATGGCCGATATCTGGGTCATGTTTTTATAATCCACCGCCTGCTCACGAGCCTTTTTCAGGTTAGCGGTCAGCACTTTTTCTTCTTCAGGGGTAAGGTTGGGTACAATGGAACGATAGCCATTCATGGTGAAGGCCACCTTACCAATGGTGTATTTATCCAATATGGCTTCTACCTGTGCTTCATCCAGATTTTGGCGCAGGCCGGTCATCAGGTTTTCATGTACTGATTTGGGCATCGCCGAAATGGCAATTACCTGCCTATCAACCGCGCTGAGCGGATTGCCCGTGGCCGGGTTTATACCTGCAGGAACTGTTGAAGCCGGATGCTCATTATTCCAGTCTCGGATGGTTTTCAGGTGCGTAGCAATAATTCCTTTAACCGCGGTTTCTTTAGCCGGATTATTAAGGTTTAATGAGGCTACCCATTCAGCAGCACGTTTATCAGTTTCCTCGTCAGATTTTGCACGGGCCTCGGCACTCATTGGCTTAACATCAGGCGTAGTTGCCGTGTTTTGGGCATAAGCACCTACGGTGAGCAACGAAGCCGCTGCCAATGCTAATGTTGTTTTAAAATACTTCTTCATATCGGTTTGGTTTATATATTGGTTCTTCTCTTATAAATCCGATTTAAAGCTGTAGTTACCCGAGCCAGCCTCGTAAACGGCATAGCCTTTATCCATCTTTACAAACTTTAAGCCCTCTGCTTCGGCAGCCTTTTTACCGCTTTCGGTAACATCATCGGCCGCTTTTGCAGGGATAGATATCAATGCTGTTGCATTAGCCGGTATGCTGATATTCCAGTTAAAGTTGCTTCCCTTTTTCCACTCGCTTTTTACCAAACCGTAAGGAGTTTTGTAAGATGATTTTACAAACTTCAATCCATCAGGCAGGGTTGGTTTCATAATCACCTGCTTAAAGCCGGGCTGATTAATGCCTGCTTTAATAGCGGCCAAATTTTGATAATACCAAACAATCAGGTCGCCCAGTAACATGACGTGGTTGCCCGAGTTCATGCTTGGGTTGGCAGTATCGCCATTCCAAAGTTCCCAAATAGTGGTAGCACCACGCTCAGCCATATATCCCCAGCTTGGATAGTCTTTGTTAGTAGCAATACGGTAAGCCAAATCCGGGCGGCCGTATTCGGTCAGTCCGCGCATCAACCATTGGGTGCCAATTACGCCCGTAGCGATGTGATTATTATCTATGGTAGTTACACGTTTTACAATGTTTTCAAACACGGCTTTGCGGTTAGCTACCGGGGTAATATCAAAGTACAGCGGCAGTAAGTTTGCAGTTACCGTACCATTATCGTATTGCTGCGTTTGGGCGTTATAGAACTTAGCGTTAAACGCATCGGCAATTTTGCCTTGCAACGCCGAAAATTCTTTAGCGTCATCCTGTTTACCAAACATTTGCGCAAAGCGCTTCATTTGGAAAAGCATACGGTAATAGTATGCCGTAGCAATCAATTGTCCGTTGGTGGTACGGGTTGAGTCTTTTGCATGTATCAGTTCCGGCGATTCGGGCGGAACGCACCAGTCGCCGTATTTATCTTTTGTTACAATGTAGTCCTTCATGTACTTACCCTTCATGTAGGTAAGCCATTTTTTCATGGATGCATAATGCTTTTCGGCCGGACGAGCATCGCCAAACTGTTTGTACAACATATCGGCAATGAGTACATAAGTAGCCGGCCAGGTCATGTTATCGCTGTAATAGTTCCAGTAAGCCGGCGCTACATCAGGAATGGCACCTTCTGCGGTTTGCGACTCTTCAATATCGTCCATCCATTTAGCGTACAGCTTATGGTTATCAAAAATAAAGCTTTCGCCTAAGGAACCGGTAGCCCTATCGCCCAACCAAGGCATACGCTCGTTGCGTTGCGGACAATCAACCGGCATACCTTTATAGTTTCCGGCTACACCCCACCAGGTGTTGCGGTATACATTATTAATCACATCATTAGATGTTTCGAACTGGCCGATGGTAGCCAATGCGTCGTAAACTACCTCACCTGTAAAATCGCTTTCTTTGAGCTTGCCGGGGTAGCCGGTAATTTCAACATATCTAAAGCCGTGATACACAAACACAGGATGCCATGTTTCTTCTATACCGCCTTTTAAGGTATACACATCAGTAACCTTGGCATCGCGCAGGTTGGCAACGTATAAACTGCCATCTTTTTGCAAAGTTTCTGCAAAACGCATGGTAACCTTATCACCACGTTTTCCTTTTACCTTTAATTTGATCCAGCCGGTCATGTTCTGACCCATATCCATAATCCAGGTACCGGTTTTTAGCTCGCTCAGTTTTTTAGGCTGAATGGTTTGCATTACCTTAATGGGTTCGCTCATTTGAGCTACCAGCTTACCACCCGGTGCATCCACCAACTCGGGATTTAACCATTTGGCGGCGTTATAGCCCACTTTGCTCCAGCCGGTTAGTTCTTTGGTAGCATCATATTCCTCACCATCATACTCGTTGTTGCTGCGGATAGGTCCGTCGGCGGTCATCTTCCAGGTTTGGTCGCTTACCACTAATTGGTGATGGCCATCGGCGTACTCCAAATCCAACTGCACCAGCATTTTTGGAAAACCGAACTCCTTAATCTTTTTTGGCTTGTACTTAGGGCGCATGGTAAAGTAACGGCCATTACCCAAAACGGCGCCAATGGCATTTTTGCCTGGTTTTACATCGATGGTAACATCATAAGTGCTGTATTGAACCGATTTGGTATAATCAGTTGGCATTTGAGACAATACCTCGTTGCCCACCTTTTTGCCGTTGATGTATAACTCGAAATGGCCGGGACCTGATATGTAGGCGGTAGCTCTTTTAACTTTTGCTGCAGATGAAAACTCTTTGCGGTAGTAACGCGCCGAAAGCCGCGAGAATTTAGATACGCTGTCCCAAGGAAAGCCTTTTTCGTAGCCTATCCATTTACCTTTCCAGTCGTTGGCGTTAAGTAAACCAATGCTCCATTTAGCTGGAGTGCTCCATTCACTATTACCTTTGTTGGTGTAAACTTTAACCTTCCAGTAACAGGCGGTACCGCTTTTAAGCACTTTGCCTTTGTAGGCTATCATTGCCGACTCACCAGAAAATACCTTACCCGAAGTCCACAAGTCGCCCTGACCAGCAGCCAGCTTTGCAGCCGATGATGATACCAGGACTTCATAAGCAGTTTGCTGAATATTACGGCCGCTACCGGTTAACTGCCAGCTTAAACGCGGCTGTGTAACATCAATTCCCTGCGGATTAACCAACATTTCGCAACGCAAATTTTGCAGTTGTATATCGGCTGCAAATACATTTGCGCTGATAAGCAAACCCAGTAAAACCGCTTTTGTATATTTAAATAACTTCATCATTATCTTCCCGAAAAATCAAAATAAAGGTTCATTTCCTTGGCACGCATCGGCTCTTTCTCGTAATCGTAAAAAATGTGCTTCATGCCCATGGGTCCGGTATCTTCGGCACCCAGGGTTTTGTTGCCAATAGCGCCTATGCCCTGCATAAATGATATATCGCCCGAAGGGAATTTAACTACATAATTATGCCACTGGTCGTCATGAGGTGTTGGCGTAAACAGGCGGAAAAACGTGTCTTCATCATCAGTTAGCACGGTAAACGGCTGACCGGTAGTGATAAATTTACACCAGTACATGTTAGCATGGTAGCCCTTAAACTCCGGGTAATTCCAGCTTTGCCCGGTTTCGGTATCGTTATAGTCCTTTTTCCAAACACCCAGTTTGTTGCCCTTCATGCGGTTCTTCCAAACACGGTATGGGCCGCTGCCCATGTATTCTACCGCTTTCATTTCCTTTTCGGGGAACGAAAAGTTTACGCCTACGAAATTGGTGAAGTAATCGCCCGGGAAATAGCGTACCTGCATTTTAACCCAACCGGTTGGGTAGACTGTCCATTGTAAAGTATTGTAAGCGGCCTTGCGGTCAAAGGTCGATTCGATAACCACATTTTTGCCGTCGAGCTTTTGCGTGAAGTTTTTAAAGTTATTGGCGCCTTCCTGCAATACCGGGCCGTTATTGAATGGAATGACACCTTTAGCGTTTTCTACTTTTTTGAGCATGCCGTTGGCTTTGCTAAACCATAGTTTGATGCCGTTGGCGCTAACCTGGTAAAGCGAATCGACCGTGGTAACATCAATGCTCTGCTTACCATCTTTAACCACAATTTTGCGGGCAACCCTTTCAGGTTTGGTTATAGGCCAGCTCCAGGTAAATAACTCCCGCTTGTGGTTATCCGTTACGGTAATGTATAAAAAGTCATAGCTTTTATAGTCGGATGGCATATTGACTTTGAGGTCGCCTTTTTCCCAAGGTTTAATATTAGGCGAGGTAATGGCAATATCCAATTCGGCAGGCTTGGCTTTGCCATAGGTATCTTTTATCCTCACCAGTTTACCGGTAAAGGTACATTGATTCAGGTTGGTTACATTATAACGGTTTTCCAGGTGAAATACGCCATCAAAGCCCGAAGCAATTTCGCGACGCTCAAAAAACACCGGCGACCATACTTCTTTTACGGTAAAAAAGCTTCCCTCCTTTTCGTGATAAGGGCCAACTATTCCGTCGGGGCCTTTATCCTTTTCAGTATCAATTTTTCCGTTCAAATCGGTACGTACCACACCCTGATCCGCAAAGTCCCACAGGAAACCACCTGCCGAAAGCGGATTTGCCAGCATCATCTTCCAGTAATCATCAATACCGGCACCGTGACCGCCATCGTACATGCCGTGTAAAAATTCGGTTGGCATTACTATGCTGTGGCCGTTATCATAAGTGCCAATGCCATAATTATAATCTCGGTAGTGTTGAGTATCAAAGCCGCCAAAATCTTCCCAGGCATGTAGCACAGTACGTTTTTGTATATCAAGCTTGCGAAACAGCGGATCAAGCTCGCGGTTGTGCCCTCCCTCGTTACCGTTTACCCATAAAACAATCGACGGATGATTTTCATCGTGCTCCATCATCTCCTTTAAAAGCTTGGTACCTGTTGGGGTATCATAGTGCCCGTGCCATCCGGCCAGTTCATCCAGCACAAAAAGACCTAACGAATCGCACACGTCAAGGAAGTGATCATCGGGCGGGTAGTGCGACATGCGCACTGCATTCATGTTCAGATCTTTGATGAGGTTGGCATCCTCAACACTACGTGCTTTGCTTAATGCCCTGCCCGTTGTAGGCCAGAACGAATGGCGGTTAACACCTTTAAATTTAACCTTTAAGCCATTCACATACACACCATCACGCTGTTTAACTTCTACCGTACGAAAGCCAAAGCGCTTGGTAACTGTATGCAATACCTTGCCATTTTGGGTAAGGGTAAATACCGCATTATACAAATCAGGTGTTTCGGGCGACCATTGTTTAGGATTAGCCACATTGGCTTGCAGGTGCACAACCGAATCGGCCGTAACCGTTGCATTTACCGGGCTACCTAACGTTTGACCGCTTAAAGTAGTAATTTGTACAGAAGCCGTGCTGTTAGCAGGCGCATTTTTCAAGTACATATCCGCCTTAAAGCTGCCATTGGCCTGTGCATCTAACGCAACGCGGCTAACGTGTTGCACCGGCAAAGCCTGCAAATAAACCGGGCGGAATATGCCGCCGAATATCCAGAAATCCCCTTTGCGCTCAGCTTCATTTACCGATTGATTGGCCGAATGCTTGGCAACAGTTGCTTCTAACAGGTTGGTGCCATCAAACTTTATTAGGGACGTAATATCATACTTAAAGGCATAATACGAGCCCTGGTGAATTGGCCCGGCAGGCTTGCCATTTATTTTTACCTCCGTATCGGTCATCGCACCCTCAAAAACTATTTGAACGGTTTTGCCTTTAAACGATGCCGGAACCTTGAACTTATACTTATACTGCCCTACTTCTTTGCCCCGGGCGGTATCTTTGGCCCAGCCGTAGTTGTACTTGCCAAAGCCCTGCAATTCCCAATTTGATGGTACGGGTATAGTAGTCCATTTGCCGGAGTTACGGCCGGTAGAACAGTGGAATTGCCAGTTTACCGTTTTGTCGCTTCCGGTACCCGACAGATACATTTTTTGTGTTTGCTGAGCAAATGATTGTAGACCTGCTAAAGCTAGCAAGGCAATGAGGAAGATATAACGGCAAACAGGCTTCATTAAAAACAGTATCAATTAGCGGGTTTATATTTTAGCGGATTATCGGTGCGGAAAGGCATAGCCGGTAAGCCGTCTTTATTGTAAAAATTGGGTTGAGCTGCTTCGTCCCACGCAAAGCGCACGGCTACAGGTTTTTTAATGTCAGGTGATGAAACAACCAAAACATTGTCCTTGATCATGACGTTGGCAGGCACAAACTTTTTATCGGCACCTGCAATTACAAAGTGAGTTAATGGTTTACCATTATTACTGATTAAACCTTTACCCACATGATCAAATTTCAGGATAACCTGGTCGCGGTCTACGCTCATTCCGGCGTAAACCGGCCCTGAGTATTCATTTTTTAAGCCATAAGTTTTAGCCAACGCAACTAAAGCCAAACGACGACCTATTTCCCACTTAAACGGTGGGTGAATGTTTTTCACGTTATCGTTCAAATCGGTAGTTACAATCATGCCCGTACGGGGTATCTGTAATACCTGTACCTGCGCCTCCCTAAATTCGGGCAGGGTTTCGTTGGTAAACTTTTTATCTACAGAATTTGTGTAGGGAGCCAGTTGAACGTAATAGAATGGCAGTTTATCATTACCCCAAAGCTTGCGCCAGCTGTTAATGAGTACCTGCATCTTGTAAATGTAGCTCATGGTTTCGCCCACGTTACTTTCGCCCTGGTACCATAAAAACCCTTTAATGGCATACGGAGCCAGGGTTTCTATCATTGGATGATAAAATTTACCCGGATCGCCGTCAACCTTAATAGTTTTAAAATAGGGCTCAGAGTTGAATGCGGTTTCGTTTATCCATGGCTCAATACGGCTGCCGCTCACGGCTGATGATATGATACCTACAGGCACTTTCAATTCGGCATGAATTTTTTTAGCAAAGAAGTATCCTGCTGCCGAAAATGCGCGCAAAGCCGAATCCTGCGCAATGCTCCACCCACTATGAGTTGAATCGGGCTTTACCTGGCGTTTTCTATCGACTAAAAAAATACGGATAGCAGGGTTATGAGCGCGCTCCAGCTCATCAATAGGCGAATTTGCCGTGCTGGTATCAGGACGGGCAACTTTGCTATTCTTACGCATTTCGTATTGCATATTGCTTTGGCCCGAGCACAACCAAACTTCACCCACCAAAATGTCGCTCAGCACAATTTTATTAGTACCTGAAATTACCAGGTCCCTGCCTTTAGCTGATGCTTCCATTGATTTTAAAAACACTCGCCATTTACCGCCCGTATCTGCAATTGCAGTTTTGGTTTGGCCGGCAAAGCGTACGGTAATTTTTTCGCCTTTAGCAGCAGTGCCCCAAACAGGTACCGTCTGGTTGCGCTGCAACACCATCCCATTACCCAATATTTTAGGCAGCACAACTGTAGCATAGCTATTAGCGGCCATTAAGCAGGCGGTTAGCATTACGCCAAAAGCTTTATAAAACCCTCTGAACATTAGTTACCTTTTGTTATAAATGATTTAATGTAGAAGGCCGCCTGTTTAACCGGGTCACCAGCCTTAGGTAAGTCAAAACTTTGATCGGTAGGCGTATCGGCGTCAGGAAAACGGCGTACGTCACCAGTGCGGAACACAATACGGCTTACACTGGTTAACGGTGCAAACATTAATGATAGCGACAGTTCTTTACCGTTTACATTCATGGTGTAAAAGCGGTTCTTCACATTCAATTTTAGTTTGATGTGGTATTCTTTACCAGCTTCATACTTCATGAAGTTTTTATATCGGTAGCCTGATTTGCCTTTGAACGTACCTGTTGAATCAAAAGCCAAACGGATTCCGGCCTGGCCTTTAGCATCTTGAAACTCGATGTCGAGCTGGCCGTTACTGTTTTGAGCGGGTACAACCACAAATTCGGTTTCCAAAACTTCCGATGCAGGCACAATACGTTCTGCTTTTGCATAATCGTAACGGTCCCAATCTTTTAAAGCGAGGCTTTTAGTGCCATCAGGCGCTTTATCAATAGACACGGGAGTCCATAAACCGCTGTTGTAATTCCATTTATCCAGTTCTTTACCGGCGGGTAGCTGAGCAAAATTATCATTAGCATGGGTGGTTGCAACTTCGGTCAACGGCACGGGTACCGATGACACCCAGATGTCTTCCTTGTTCATACTGTAAGTAAGCCACATTTTACCATCAGGCGGGGTACCATTACCTTCAATAATACCGCGTATATACTGTGGTCCGTATGACTTGTAGTTACCGCCATAACGCATGGTTGATATCTCTCCATTTACCAGCAACAGGTTGGTATAATCTAAACCATCCTTACTAACTGATACAGCCAATGGCCAACGGTATTCCGAAGGATTGTAAACCGTGGCATACTTTCCATCACTTGTTTTTTGTCCCCAAATTTTGGCTGCCGCATTTACAAAGCGTGGTGCACGGGTAGCGTTTGGCCATGTTTTACCACCATCTTTACTTATAGCGGTTAATGCATTTTTCCACAAGCCCACCACGCGACCATCAGTCAGGTGATAATAATTAAATGCCTTGTATTCTTTATGCAGGGGAATGATCGGATCTTTACGGTCAGTTTCCTCTACCCACTGCATCATCATAAGCGGGTTGGCCATCAGCTCATCACAAGACTGCACAAACGCCTTATTTTTACTTTTTTTATAAAACGGGTATGAAGTATTGCTCTCGTTCCATTTTGGGTTGTAGTGAATGAAATAAATAGGGCCGTACTTACCATCAGGCAACACTTCGCGCACTACGCGGCCAATGCCCAGGCCGTCGTTCGGGTCGTCTTTTGCATCAAGGCAAATACCATAAAAGCCTAATACCAGCAGGTGATTTGATTTTGAGGTGTAAAAGCCCATACGCTGGTGCATTACAGCCATTAAATCTTTGGCTACTAACCCTTCTTTACCAGGTTTAGTTGTACCGTCGGGAATTTTGTATTGAGGAAATACCACAACAGGTTTGGTCCAGGTGTTGCCGTCTTTTGAGGTAACTACTAACGTTTGCCCCGGCGGAATACTCTCACCTACCTTATCGCTCAGGTATTCAACATAAAAAGTTTTATTCCAGTAAGCCAGCATAGGCGCATGGTTATAGGTGAAGCCAAAACCATCGGCCTGATCGGGGTGCTCGCGGTTAGCACGAAAAACCTGCTGACTATGCACACCTATAACCGGCACTAACTGTCCGTGATGGTAATCAACGTTTGATAAGGTTTTACCGCTGTAGTGCACCGTATCCTGCGCGTTAACAGTTGTTATACCTATAGCCGCTATAACGGTTAAAATACTTTTACTATTTAATAACTTCATAAATACACAAAAGGGCCTGCATTACTGCACGCCTGTTTCTTTCTTTAAATTATTTAACGTTTTCCTGGTTACCTTTAATATTGTACCGTGCTTATGACCTTCGGGCACCGTCACCTTTTTCGAGAAATCGGTAAAGGTTTTAAAGTCGGTGGTTTGCATAGCCCCATATCTCTTTAAGCGGTACGAGTCATAATATATAAGCCAGTTGTTGCCTACCTTGGTAGCATTGGGTCCTTCAGAGAAAAGCTCCGTAAACCTGTTGCTATAATCACTATATGGCCCCAGCGGATCTTTAGCAGTAGCCACCAAAATGTTACGGTTAGGACGTGTATTGTCTTTCATTACCAGCACATAATCCTCGCTTCCACGTTTTAGAATCTGCGCATCAATTACGCTGAAACCGGGGTTAAGAAATAATCTTGCCGTGCTGAATGCTTTAAAATCAGTTGTAGTGGTGTAATATAATCTGTGGTTATTGTTAGCATCCTCCTGCCCGTTAGGAAACCGGCCCGGTATGCACGATGCCCAAACAATGATGTATTGTTTCTTTACGTCATCGTAAAATATTTCGGGTGCCCATACATTAACGGTAGTTGGCTCGGTAGCCATAATGTTAATGTGCTGCTGAGGCGACCAGTGAATCAAATCTTTTGATGATGCATAGCCGAAACCCAAATCACCTTTCCAACCGGTAGTCCACACCAGGTGAAAAGTTCCGTCCGGTCCCTGCACCATTGACGGGTCGCGCATTATTTTGGCATCGCCGGCTTCAGGTTTCAAGAATACGTGCTTAAAATCATTCCAGTGGTAACCATCATTGCTATACAGCATCCGCAAACCTTCGTTGGCAGGTTCGTGGAATGAGGTAAAAAGGTAAACGTCTTTTTTAGCGGCGCATGAGGTGATTAAAAGCACACAGCATATCAGCATAACAAACTTCGTCATCCGGAACGACAGAGGGAAAACCTTAAGAACCGGGCAGCTGAACGCTTTAAGAAGATCTCTCGTTCCTCGAAATGACAGGGTGTTTATACTTCCTTCTATCATGAACATTCCATTCTTAAATAGCATCCAAAATCAACACCCAGTCATTACCATTTTTAGGTTCACCCGGTGGATTAAAAGCAAGAGTTTTGGCTTT
Source organism: uncultured Mucilaginibacter sp. (assembly GCF_913773635.1). Lineage (GTDB taxonomy): Bacteria > Bacteroidota > Bacteroidia > Sphingobacteriales > Sphingobacteriaceae > Mucilaginibacter. Next base: position 370,543 of record NZ_CAJYGQ010000005.1, on the reverse strand, counting down.
GGCCTGGGTGGTACCAGCGGTGGTTGCTCCTGTGCGCGGGTTAAACCACGATGATTTAATTTTAGTACCCGGCAAACTGCTGGTACTAACCGAGAAGTTTTTACCGTTGTAAGTATAAATGAAGGCGTAGTTTTTACCACGCGTAGCCAGCAAATAATTATAACGGGTGCCTTGCTTACCTGCAATAAGCGATTGATCGGGCACGCGCTCGAAGTAAGGGCGTGATAACATGAGTTTTTTGATGTACACCATCTGTTTAGCACCAGGATCATTGATAGATTTGTACCAATAATCTCTAGAACCGTAGGCAGCCTTCTTATCAGTTGGTTTATGCATTTGCATTACGTCGTTATTACCGTAAGTGTAGCCACAACCACCTGCAAAAACCGACCAGTAACCATAACGGCGTACATCGGCAGCCGTCCAGCGTGGAAGCTTTACATTATGCAATCCCCATGGAATTTTTTCATAAGAGGGTTCGGCATCAAATGTGGGCTTAACGGGGGTTTTGTTGTAATCAACATTTACGTATTTCCAATTATCCTCACCGTATTTAAGGTCTTTTTTAGAGGTGTCTTGCGCGTAAGTGCGGTGACCTGATTGAAAAGTATTAAAATCTAACCACTGCTCATTATGAAACCAGGTAGATGACTGCGTACGGCCACGCGGGTGGTAAGTAATTAACTTATCAGGATTTCCCTCGCGCAGGGTTGCGCCAATAGTGTTCCATACGCGGGTAGAATCACTACCTGCAATATCGCCACCGTTCATCCATATTACGTTGCTGCAATTTTGGTAGCGTTTAGCCAAAAAATCAGCATATACTTTGGCTTTTTCGGCTGGCACATCGTGGTTTTTTGATTTCACCACTGATCCCCAAACAGGAACTAAAGCCATGTAAATACCTTTTTTTGCAGCTAAATCAACAATGTAATCAACGTGGTCCCAATAATCATACTGAGCAGCGTTATCTGGACTATTTCCCTCCGTAACTTTAGGATTGGCAATGTTTGATGCCACTAAAGCAGAATCACCATAGGCATTCACTTCTTTAATATCATGAATTACCATCACCTGTATTACGTTGTAGCCTTGTTGTTTACGTATTTCCAGGTATTTTTCAGCCTCTGCACGGTTAAGTTTGGCAAACAGCAACCAGCCGGTATCGCCCAGCCAAAAGAAAGGCTTGTCGTTACCGGTCATGAAGTAACGGTGGTTGGCTGATATTTTAAGTTGAGGCAAATCGGCCGGTTTGTTGGCTACAAAAGCTAACCCTACCAATGCCAAAAGCACAATGCAGATGATTTTTTTAGACATAGTATTTTAAATTCTTTTTAACCACAGCACTACCGAACCACTGGCAGGGCTTTGTAAGGAAGTAAGCTTTGCACCCTTTTGCTTAGCCGTTGATATGGTTTCGCCGGTTTTGGTATCTATCCAGTTTACCTCATAGTTTGCATTGGCATCTACCGCAGGGGTAGCAATATTGGATGCGTTGCTATAGATAATAAAATCTTTGGCAGCATTACCCAACGCCCACTGATCTTTTGGCTCACCGTTTAAACTCACTATCTTCATGGTAGATGCATCGGCCAGTAATCTGCCATCAACTCCCACCGGAAGATTAGGCAACGAACCACCAGCCATAAAGACTGCCCAGCCAAAGCGGTCAAAGCCATCGCCCGAGTAAATCACTGCCTTCTCAGGATATCTTTGGCGATACTCGCTTACAGCATGGTAAACTTGTTCAAAAGATGTTGCCTTAGGCTTAAACTGCCGAGCCTGCTGACGTGGTGCCAGGTTTTGGCCACCCGCAGGAGCGTAAACTTTTCCATCGGCCTGGTAATGCCAGTAACGGATGTCAATTACATCGATACCTGCCGAAAGGGCCGGATTAGCCAGTATAGCATCTTGTACATCTTTAGTGGTGCTGATGCCGGTAATTGCGTTTTTACCTTTCTCTTTTTCCCACTGTTGTATGGTTTCTACCCAAAACTTTGCGAAGTGTAACGGACCGGTAAACTCGGCACTGATAAATTGTATTACCCCGTTATTATCGGCAAATGCATCCAAATTTTGGCGGATGAACGCCTGATGCAGTTTACGGCGTACCGGATGTGTTTCGTCATAAAACTGCTCGGCCATAAACACACGCTTATCACCTGCGTATGGCACAGGTTCAGGAAAACCGGTATTGTTTATATTATTTACCGGGCGCCAAGGAAAATCAGCATAATGTGCGCCGGCTTCAATAATATTGTGTTGAAAGTAGCTGTGATTAATCAATACTAGACCTTTTTGATCGGCCAGGGTTGCAAACTGTTTCAAACGGTTCCAGTACCATTTATTGTAAGTAGTTAGATCATATTTGCTTAAACCATCCCAAGCCGTTTCCTTACCACCGCGGGCAAAAGGTAACTCATAAAACGGCGGCCAAACATCACCATCAATACGGCGTATGCGCTCATGATCATCGCGACGGCGCTCGTACCAAAGGGCATAGTTTTGCTCAAAGCCTGCAATGTGTTTATCCTGCATCCAGTTAACCACATCGGTTAAATCATCGGTTAAACCAGTACCGGTACGGCCTGGCACCCAACGGGTAATTGCCGGTTTAGCATTCTTTTTTAAATACACAGGGTCAACCGAACCATTCCACCATGGTGAATCAGAACGAGAACCGCTGAGTACAGTGTTGCCTCTAACTAACCAACCGTTATTAATAGCCATTTTAGCGGCTAACGAAGGTGCAGTGGGCTGTTTAAAACCAATTTGATCGATAGCCTTAGCACCGCCAGCATTTACTGTTATAGGGTTACGCTGTGATGCCTGGTTTACCCAATCGCCTATGGTTACTGCCGGCTTAACTGAGTTTGCCGTTAAAGCCATAGCCACCTCAACAGTTGGGCTGCTTGATGCTTCGCCTTCGAAAGGTAAAATATCTGATTGTTCTTTAGGAACTTCTTTGCCTAAACGCTCTTTCAACTGCGCGTAATAAAAGCTACGCGGATTGATGGAATTGTTCGATTCTTCCCAATGACCATCACCTGCAAACTGTGCCCAGGTACCATATGCCCAGTTTTGAGCACCCGGCGGTTGGTAGCAATCAACACGACCTGCGGTACAGTTCCAGAACATGCTGTTAGCTGTGGTCCAGCCTGCACCTTGACCGTCTTGGCCACGGTTCATGTAGCTAAGTGCCTGCCCGTCAATGTTGGTTAAATCAAACAACACACCCGACGACCAACTGTCGATAGCACCGCTAAAGCTATGCGGTTGCCATGCCTGGCACTGTACAAACGCATTAGGCCCGGGAGCACAATAGCCCACGGCGAAATCATGATAACCATGCTCGGCATACAAACGCTGGAACAACGTTTGACCACCCATGGTGTAAAAAGTGTAGCGGCGCTGCCCTCCTATCTCAGATACAGGAGCAGTGGACCTGCAATCCTGCACCGTAATGCGGTTACCTGTTTCGAGCACAAAAACAGCCGAACCGGCAAAATGCTCAAAAGCTACCTGGCGTACCCAGGCGTCCTGAACATTTTCCATTGTGATAGCCATCCAGCGGTGCGCTTCGTCTTTAGGATTTTGCACATCGTAAGCCGATTGCAGCTTTAAATTCTCAATGCCGATGTTGTTGATACGGCCTGCCCATTGATAGGTATTTACTAAACCGCCTCCGTAAGCAGTATCCAAGGCTGTAGTAAGCGGTGCATCAATGCTTATTTTATTGCCAGATACTGCAGTTATGGTTCTGTCCCATATTACGTCACGCTCGCCGGGTTTCCAGCCTAGTGCGGTGATACCGCCGCCAAAATGATCGGTCTTTAATAAGTCAATCCAGTTTTTAGTGCTCGGGCGACGAATAAAGATATGATCGCCTGCTTTAAATTTTTTGCCAGCTACAGTAAATGAAGTAGCATTAACCGGCACATAGCCATCGGCTATTTTAACAGTGTCGATAACCTTGCGGTCATCTTTACCCGCAATTCTTATGAAAGTTTCACGATCAGTACCTGCGGCTATTAGCGTGGTACCATCGTTGCCCATCCCGCTGCCACGTAACACAACGCCAGAAGATTTAAATATCAGGCTTCCGTTTACCTGGTAAATCCCCTTTTGTAAGAGTACTGTACCTTTAAGGCCGCTTTTGTTTGCCGGTAACGATGCTACATAATCAATTGCTGCCTGTATGCGTACAGTAGCATCGCCAAACTTTACAGGAACAACAACCTTTACCGCAGCATCGGGTATAGGTTGTTCTGAAGCTTTGTATCCTGCGTAGGAATAATCAGGGATACGATTGCCTTTACCGTCAACCGCATAAACAAGTTTGCCGCTCTTTTCAGCGGCAACCGGTGGTTGAGGTTTAACTTTGTTTGTTTTTTGGGCCCATGCGGGCGCGCACATAAGCGCGCACCCAAACATGCAACCAACCAAAATTCTTATGTTTCTTTTAAAAGCGGAATCAATTATCATCCAATTAAACATTTACTTAACCTGTGCTACACTTTTTTCGCCTTTTTGAGCCAGTGTATTCAAATATACTTCGATGTTGCTGTAACCGCCACCATTTTTAGCCATGGCTGCAGAGTCTTTAGGATCTTTTGGATTCAAGCCATGAGCTTTTTCCCAAGCATCAGGTAATCCGTCGTTATCGCTGTCTACATAAGGTGTGCCTTTGTAATCAGGGTAACCACCCACCTGGCTTGGATCAGTTATGATACCAATTTTATACGAGTCGATAGGTAAACGACGGTGCTTAAACTGTGTTTCAGGTAGCTTAACGCCGTCTTTGTATTCAATTTTACCAGTAGCTACTTGTTTAACAATACGGGTATCAACCGCATCACGTACCGGCAGCGTTGCACCTGCATTTGTCAACACAAACTGACGGGCAGTTTTAGCATCCATAATTTTAGTTGCCGGCATAGGGAATGGCTTATTCCATTTCATGTAATCGGTGTATTTACCAGTACCTTCCATTTCTTCACCTTTTTCGCCCTCTACCTGTACGCCACCATCCCAATTGTTGGCCGTTACTTTAGCATTGCCTTCCATAATGTTGCCATTAACATAAGCCATACCATATACTTTATATTTTAGCTTACTACGGCCCGACTCTGGTTTTAAGATACGGTGACCTACCGGTTCGTTTTTAGGCGTAGCCGGTCCTGGCTGAAAGTAGTTGTTTATGATGTTGAATTTAGCTGTGTAATCGCCACCATCCATTGAACGGTGTACCCAGTTAAATACTACGTTGTTTACAAAGTTGTAAATACCGTTCCAGCCAATTGATGGATTACGGCCGGTATTGTCAGCCCAAAGGTTACGTACCAGCATGCTGTTTTCGCCGCCGGTTGTACTACCGAACGCATGGTTCCAGGTATCTAATGATTCTGAGTATATACAGTTTGAGATAGTTACGTTAACGGTACCTTTTTTCTCGTCTTTGCTGCCATCTTCAGGGTCGAACATGTGACGATAGATCGACATATTTTCGTCCAAACCCCAGCTGGTTGAGCAATGGTCAATAAGGATATTACCCACCGGGTTACCACCTAAAGCGTCATCACGACGGCCAACATTGGTTTCGCCTCGACGGAAACGCATGTAACGCATAACCACGTCGTGCGTATTGATCCAAACCGATTCGCCCGCCACGCAGATACCCATGCCAGGAGCAGATTGCCCTTGAATGGTAATATATGGTGCACGAATGATTAAAGGAGTTTTAATACGGATGATACCTGAAACGTTGAAAACGATAATACGTGCGCCACCCTGCTCGCAAGCCCAGCGTAAAGTACCTGGTCCGCTATCGGCCAAACTGGTAACTACATACACCTTACCACCGCGACCACCAAATGAGTAAGCCCCACCACCTTCGGCACCCGGAAATGCTTTAATATCGGCCTGTGGTAAATCAGTAGGACGTGATGCCCATGGAATAAACGGCTTTCCATGGCGCATATCATAATCAACCTGTTTGTAAGCTATTTGCCATGCCGAATCAGACTTGCGCTGATTCTCTTTCATCATGGCATCGCTTGCTGCTTTAACATCGGCGGGAATATCAGGATATTGCGCCGAAGCATTATTTGCAGTAATGCCGGCTAAAAAAACAGACGCAATTAAAATTCGTTTCTTCATCTTCAGTTCATTGTATTGGTTATTACCCGGAAGTAAAAGCGTATCTCTGTAACAGTTTTTGCCCTCACCTGCAAAAGCTTTCCAAAATAAAAACAGGAAACCTAGGTAATATTGGTTCTTTAAATACTTATTTCAAAGATGCAATGTAGCAAGGGCGATTTTATATAAAATATTAACAAACTATTATGAGATGTTAGCATTGCCCCCGCAAATGACCAAATGAGCCCTACATAGCAAATATGTTACATATTTGAGGAGTATAAACGCTGCTCTGCTCGATTATGATACTTTTTACACCGAATGGTTTAGTCAAGATTATACAAAGCAATAAAACAACAAAGGGAGGCTTTACGGCCTCCCTTTGTTGCTCTTTAACAATTACATTACTCGAATGGATTGAATGTGTTACTTGCTGCCCATCCCTGTGTTTGAAGAACACCAGGGCTGCGGTTAAGTAACGTAGTTTGTATTGGCAGGAAGTTATAACTTGGATTACCGGCACTAGGTGAATTAGTTTGTCTATAATTTACGGTACCAGCTTCACGATTTATGCGAGGACTAACTGTAAAATAAGTGTAGAACGATGTGTTCAGGTCAATGGTCTCACGTATTTTAATAAAGTCAGCATTGCGATATTCTTTCTTCAACGTAAATGATAAACCTGTACGCTGAGATCCATTCTTTTTAGCAAACGGGTTGTAGATGGTTGTGCTTGATCCATATGGATTGCCTGGCAAATCTTGTGCATACTGGTTATGACGACGAATGTCCCAGTAACGTTTATCTTCATAAGCAAATTCACATAGACGCTCATTAAGAATTGCTGCACGCATTTCATCTTTTGTAGCAGCGGTGATACCATAATTATTAGCTGCTGTTATACCAGCACGTGCACGTATTAATCCAACCAAAGTTCTTGCTTCGGCCAACTGTCCAATCTCGTTAGCACACTCGGCCAAATTAAGTAACACTTCGGCATAACGAATCTCAACCCAATCAGTACCTGATTGTGTTACCAACGTTTGCGTTGTGCTTGGGTTAATCATTTTACGGGTATAAAAACCTGTTAAGGTTGGATTGGTTTCAAGCTGAGTAACGGCAGTAGAATTTGCGTTTGCATAATAACCATATTGCCACTGCCTGTTACCACGAGGGTTTGAGGCATTGGTTATTGTGCCAGGGTTTAAGCCAGTTAACGGATAATCGGCACCGTTATAAACAATTGTTACATAAAAACGAGGATCGCGGTCTTTGAAAAATAATACGCTGTTATTTTCATAAGCCGGTTTAGCAGTTCCGGGAGCAATGAAAGGCGTTCCGTCTTTCATTGGGAAAGCTTCCATTAACTCCACTGTTGGGTTTATAGATCCACCATTTGAACCTACTTCACGCGGACGCGCAGTGTTTTCCCAAGAATTGGTAATAGTTGCATTAAATTCAAACGGACGCACAAAAATCAACTCTTTATTTGTAGATGTATTTTCCTGTAACCAAATATTGGTAAAGGTTGGGTTCAAATCACGACCTGCGGCCTGACAAATTATGCGAGCCTGAGTTGATGCATCATAAGCACGCTGCCAACGGGCAGGATCGTTATTGTTATTATACTGCGGGCTTGCCCAGTATAATAACACCCTTGCTTTAAAAGCTGCTGCTGCCGGTTTTGTTACGCGTCCTCTTTCGCTATCGTTCATTATAGGTGAAAGCATTTGTATAGCGTTATCAAGGTCAGAAACAATTAACTCAAATGATTCAGAGGTTTTTTTACGCGGTAACTCAAAACTGTCATTAAATGGATCGCCAACGGTTAATATAAATGGCACACCACCATATATACGTACCAACTGAAAGTATTCCCATGCACGGATAAAGTACATTTGACCCATTAAACGGTCTTTAGCCCCCTGATCTAACGCACTGTTTTGTACTTCTTGCAAACCAATATTGATGTTACGTATGCGACCGTAGGTTGCTAACGAAAATGGATTGCCCACCGCATCAACACCCAAAGTACCGTACATGTAAACCCCATCAGCCGACGTGGCAGAAGTTGTAGGAGTCTCTTCGGTAAAAGCGGCATTCAAACCAAAACCGTTTAATGGCATGCTCCTAAAATACAAGTCGTTAACATACAAGGTTGCGGCTTGCTCTGTTGCAAAAACAACCTCCGGCGGCACCCCAGTAGGATCTGGTTGCTCCAATATTTTACTACAGCTGCTAAACGCTACAATTGCTGATATATATAAAAATACTTTTTTCATTATAAATCTGTTTTATAAGCCAATGTTTAAACCAAAATTAAATGTTCTTAAAGTTGGATATCTTACAAACGAAGACAGTGCATAATCACGATAAGGTAACGGGTTTATGATACGCCATAAGTTACGTGATGCAAAATAAAGACGCAATGACGGTATACCTAATTTCTGTGTTAAATTGGCCGGTAGTGTATAAGACGCATCAAGTGTATTAATATTAAGAGTAACAGCACTACGCATCCAGAATGTTGAACGCTCGCCTGTGAAAGCACTGTTTACAGGACGCGGGTATGCCGCATTTGGGTTTTCGGGAGACCAGAAGTCGCTCCAGAAAGATGGCAAATTCAAAATAGCATTTGTGTTTTGAATTGGTCTTATAGCATCATTCTCATAGAATGTTTTAGCACCAATGCCGTTTAACCCTACGTTGGTATTAATTCTAAAACCTTTGTAAGTCATTCCCAAATTAATACCAAAACCTAAACTGCCTCTGTCTGGGGCAATAATACGCTGATCATCAGCAGTAATTTTGCCATCCGGTCCAGAATAGTTAGGACCACCTACGTCTTGATAATAGATCATACCTGGTGTAAGAGGCTGTCCATTAATGGTATAACCTGGGTTAGCAGCCATAAAGGCATCAACCTCGGCTTGTGAACGCATCATACCCAAAGCAATATAACCTACTGAACCACCGAAGCCTTTACCAACCTGATCTTCCCAAGTACCAATTGCACCGGCACTTTGGTATATTTCAAGTACTCTGTTTCTACCCCAACTTCCGTTTATACCGACAGTATAGCCAAATTCTTTACCAACTTTTCCGTTGTAATTAACGCTACCATCAACACCCCAGGCACTTGCTCGTCCAAAGTTTTCACTTGGCGGACTGGTAATACCAAAGCTGGTTGGCAAAATTGAACCACGACTGGTTAAAATATCATAAGTGTACTTGTAATATGCATCTACCGTTGCACTTATGTTATTAGTAAATCCAACATCAATACCTGCGTTGTAGTTACGTGTTTTTTCCCAGGTTTGGAACAAAATCAAACCATTGCGACGAGGATTTAAACCTGTTAACTGTGTAGAACCTAATCCTAAATATCCTGATGTAGCTACACCATAGCTTTGCTCATACTGGCGTGTTGCAATTGCATCATTACCTAACAAGCCAGCTGATAACCGTAACTTTAGGTTGTTAACAAATTTTACGTTATCCTTAAAGAAAGACTCCTCCGAAATTCTCCAACCCGCTGCAACTGCAGGGAAGAAACCCCACCGATTCTCTGGTGAAAACCTTAATGAACCTTCATATCTAAAAGAAGCTTCCAATAAATATTTTTCAGAATAGTTATAGTTAACACGACCGATATATGATAAACGACTACTTATAGGCTGGTTACTTGAACTTGTGGTTGAGGCAGGATTAAAACCTTCCTGACGTTCGTCGCCAGGTACAAGATTTCCATCTCTGTAAGCACGTAAAAATTGTCCGCTGGTTTCAGATTGCTCGTATAAGCCAATTGCGTTAATGGTGTGTTTACCAAACTTTTTATCATATGATATACTTCCGTTTAACTGATAACTATTACTTCCGTTGTAATCCTCCAGTAAACGCTCGCCATTGTTAATTATACGTGCAATCGGATTTTGGTCGGTAATAATGTGACCATTTGTACCGGTTGTATTAAAAATGTAAGTCGTATAGTTTAACCGGTGCGATTTATTGTAAGCTGTACTCACGTTACGGTTGTAAATAACACCTAATTTTAAGCCATCAACCCCGGGCACTTTGTAGTTCAATGATGCATTTAAGGTAGTGTTATTGCCTGTGGTACGCGAATAGTTATTACGGTTAGTAGCAGCCGACACGTTGTGTGCAATACCCAACCCCCGGGTGTTTTGGCCTACAGGTAAACCATTTATATAGACAGGCACCCAACGCGGTGTTTGCAATAAACTTGCAAAGGTAAGGTTCATTGGCTCGGCCTGTTCGTTGTTGATGTAAGGAATTTGATTTACGTTGTTATCTGCTGCTAATGTTATACTTGCTGTAAGGTTTTTATTTATTTCAGCATCAACACCTAACCTTAAAGTATACTTATCATAAGATGTTCCTTTTAGGTTACCAAGTTCTTTGTAATATGTACCGCTACCAAAATATCCAATTTTGTTGCTGCCCCCACGTATGTTAACCGCATGGCGCTGAGTGGTAGAATTTTTGAAAGACTCATCAAGCCAATTATAATTTAAACTTCTAAAAGCATCCAGTTCGTCATCGGTGTAACGGTTTGCCTGATAAGTATTAGGTGAATTTACACGAAGATTTTCATTTACAAGACGAGCTAAGTCATAGGCACTTAACATATCAGGAATTTTAACTGGGTTGTTTACACCATAAGAACCGGCATAGCTGATTTTAGCCTTACCTTCAATTCCGCGCTTAGTTTTTACTAATACAACACCTCCCGCGGCACGAGCACCGTAAACTGCAGCAGCACCGTCTTTAAGAACTGATATACTTTCAACCTCACTCGGGTCTAAACGATCAAATGCGGCCTGACCTTCAGCTTGATCACGAACAAAACCATCAATTACAAATAATGTTGGAGTTACTCCACCAAATGAACTTGCTGCACGAATGTTAATAGCTGTATTTACACCCGGACGACCAGAGGCTACGCCTCCAATGCTTACACCCGGTAAACGGCCAACTAAAAGTGACGATAAGTTACCTGCCGGTATGTCTTCAACGTCTTTAGCTTTGATGGTTGCTATTGATCCAGTCACAGTAGCTTTTTTTTGCTCACCGTATCCAACTACCACAACATCGTCAAGATTATTATTTGACTGCACAAGCTTTACGTCAAAGTTATTCTCGCCAACACGCAGGGTACGTTCCTGATAAGCATATCCTAAGTACTTCACGGTAAGCACAACATTTTGCAAGCTTGTAACTTTCAAGGCGTATTTACCATTAACGTCGGTTTGTGTTGCCGTTGGGCTTCCTTTAACCTGGATAGTTACGCCCACAAGTGGCTCATTTTTATCGCTGCTTACTACAGTACCGGTAATGGTTCGTGTTTGTGCGAACACCGATATTGAGGCAATACAAAGCGATAAGAAAAGTAGAATTTTCTTCATCTTATTAATTTAGTATAGTTCACAAATTGGGTTTGTTATTTAAATTTTGTTTGGAGGGAAAAGCGTAATGTTTATCTCATGCTTAAAATTTATGTTTTAATATTTATTGCTTAAAAGCATACACGAGCGTTGTAACGCTGCGTGTATGCTTAATTTTTATTTATTTAACTGTTGTTTGTTTTTTTCTTCTCTAACGCGGGCTAACCATGCAGCCTCTTCTTTCTTCATGTCAATACCGGCTGCAGACAAGTAATTATTTATACGTCCTTTATACTTACCAAACCATGCATGTTTTTTTTCTGATGATTCCGCGTCCATTGCATGTTCTCTTGCTTCAATAAGCCAGGCAGCAATTTGAGTTCTTTGCTCGTTGGTAAGGTTTGGCAACATGCTGTTATAAGCCGTTGTAGTTACGTTTAGTACGTTGTACGTCATGCCGTCCTTAACCTGATTTATTTGCTCAGGTGTTAAGCCAGCCTTTTTTAAGCGGGTTAAGTATTGCGGGTGCAGTTTGTCAATTTTGGCAGTGGTTTCTTCGTCAAGCTTTTTCAAATGCGCTGCCGCAGCCTCTTTATTGTCGCCGGTTTCCGCTTTAATGGCCGCTTTACGGTTATCACGGAAGGTGTATATGTCATTTAAATCCTGATATTGCTTAGCTACAACCTTGGTTACATCAAGTGCCCTGGCAGAATCAGGAAGATTGATGCCTTTAACAATTTTTGCCGCGCGGTCAAATACCACCTTACGGTAAGCTATTTCCTTTTCGGCAGCGCTGGTATTATCTTGTGCTACTGCACTTGTAACGCTCAATAAAACTACGGCAAGCAAACCGTAAATCACTTTTCTCATCATCATCACTAATTAGTTACTTTTAAATTTACATCACCACAAAAATGAACTTTTAAACCCATTTCACTTAGCGCTGCCGCTTTTATACGGCATGCCTGGTGTGCTTTGTTTTCATCGGTAGCGTAAACTACCTGTATGTGGTTGGCTTTATGACGAGCCATTAACTGGTCGCGCGATACGCCTTTAAGCGTAGCATTCATGATAGGCCACTGCGGAGTGGTCATATCCCAGCGTCTTTGAGTTTCAGCATCTGGTAATAAAACAGATTCACCTACCCCCAAGTCGCAGTGCAGTTCATTGTTCATTACATAAACACGGCTCCAAACCAGGTAACCAGGTTTGCTGATGCCTTTTAAACTGCCACCACCTAAACGAAAATACATTGCCGGCTGTCTGTCGCTTGACGCGCCTTTATAACCACCAATAAAATGGGCAGGAGGTGCAGCGCCTGAAATTAAAAACACCCAAACAAAATCATCAATACCATCTCCTTTAAAATGCTTGCCCCAGCGCAAGTCATGCAGCGTGGTTTCGCCAGGCATACCTAACTCTTTCCACAGATGATAAGTAACCAATGCATCTAAACCGGCACATTCATCAACTTCGTTAAAGTGCGGCAATGCATCACCGGCATAAAGCTCACGACCATCGTTTGATTTTACCGGCGGACGGTCTTGATTATTTAACAAACCTTCTACCAGATCACTGGCAGCGGTAAGGTCTTTTAATCCCTGCTGATATTGTATACCTATAGTATCGCAACCAAACTCATCGGCTAAACGCAATGCGGCTATGTACATTTTACATTGCTCCAGTGTTTGTGCTTCGGTGAGTTCTGTTGCAGCATCTGTGCCCCAGTTAAACTGCATGCCTTTTTGCTGCAACCATTGCAGTACTTCCCGTGCTTCATCGTCAGCTACCTGCAACATAGCAGCATACAAGGTAGACTGACTTAAACGTTCTTTAAAAATACCTGTAGCATGCAACAGATCATCAGGAACAATAGCATTGAACATGCCCATACATCCTTCATCAAACACACCCATAATAGCTTTATTGCTTTTAAGCTTGTGCCCGAATGCTTTACCAATGGCTTCGTCTTCTAAAGGAATATTTACCAGATCGTAGCTTTTTACATGGCTTTGATCATGTTTTATTTTGCCGGTTTGCAGCCACTCTTTAATTTTTGCATTAAAGAAGTCATCTGTAAAGTCTTCGCTCCAAAGCGTGCTGTATGAAACGCCTGCCTTGGTTAATGATCCGTTTAAGTTTAACATGCCCACCAAACCCGGCCATGTACCGCTCCAGTTGGCTAATGTTAAAATTGGACCTTTATGCGTTGTTAGGCCAGCTAAAACGTGGTGAGTATATTGCCAAACACTTTCGGCAACTATAATAGGTTGATTAGGGTCAATACCACGAAATACATCAATACCCATTTTTTGAGAATCAATAAATCCGTGTTGTTTAACCTCGTCGTAAGCATGTGCGCGCTTTACAGTCCAGCCCTGCTTTTCAATGGCAGCCGTTAGCTGGCTTTCCATTTCGTGTTGAGCTGCCCAGCAATTTTGATTTGCTGATAAGCGCAGATCGCCGCTGGCAACTAATAAAACCTGTTTGTTACTGCTTGTATTAGACATATTTTGGCTTTGTAACCAATAGCGGAAGCTAAATCAGATTTCTTGAACGTACAGAGGTGCAGGTATTGCAGTCAACCATTTAAATGTTAGTGTTATTTTTACACATTTAACTGGTTTATAACTACTTAATTACCATTCTCAGCTTAAAAAATGATGTGTTTAAATTTTCACTAATTGGTTAGATTACAAATATCTGATAACCCTGAGAGGCTTTTTTAACAGTTGTTATCTATTTATTATACGATATTAGCATCAAATGGGTACTAAATTATATTGATTTATACCCTTATTTATCAATGGCACAGGTGTTTAATATCAACATTACAATCATTACAAAATGATGTAGAAATATTATTAACAAACCATGCAAATAACTATTAAGATGTTAATGCGAACAACAAAAAGCTGGCTTTCGCAAACCTCAGCCGACTTTTATTAAAAACTGTTAAACTACAGTACACTTTTTATCTGCAGTTCATGCTGCAAAACGTTGTAGTCCTTGTATAATTTATCAACTTGTTCTTTCACGTCAGAGCTAATTTCTCCAACATTGCGCCTTGTGTAACCGTTCATTTTAACACCTCGCTTTTGAAGATAATATTTTGCAACCTTTGGGTATACGTTATGCATCACATCCATGTTGTCAATAAAAAATTGTTGCACACGATTTACCTCAGCCGCTAATACCTCATTGTTATAATTATCACACAGCCAAACTAACAGCTCAGGGAAATAATTACCCTGTATACATGACAGTCCTGCCGAACCGGCTTTTAACGATTCCACTGCATGAACCATATAAGCATCATACAAACCAAAATCAGGCTGACGATTAGTACCGTTCAACTTGGCTTTAATTTGCTCGATATCCAAACAGGTATCTTTATGATATGTAACTCGCCCGGTAGATACAAACTGATGTAATTGCTCGGGAGATATCAAACGTTTGTAAGGTACCGGACATTCATAAAAACCTAAGGATACATTGCCGGTTAACCGCATCAACTCTTCTACCCTGCCATTAAACACCTCATCGCTTTCGTTCTCTTCGGCCAGCAAACCGGTTATTCCAATTACGGCCTGTACACCTGTATTGGCAACGCGGTTTACAAATTCGGCCTGTTTGGCTATAGGCCCGCCAAAGGTGCCGGTAGCCACCACAGGGACACTACCATTAGTTACCTTCAGCACATGCTCGATTAATTGTATGCGCTCGGCCTCGTCTAACTCAAACATTTCGCTCGATAAACAATTGGCAAACAAACCGGCGGCTCCGGCTTCAAGGTAAAACTCCGTAAGGCCTGTAAGCGCGTCAAAGTCAATTTTACCGGTTTCGGTAAACGGCGTAAGCATTACGGGGATAAAACCTTTTTTTGCCGGTGTGGTGTTAGTAGTAGTCATTATATTGGGATAAATGATTATTAAAATTAATGTGTAGCTGAGGTACGTGCCAATTTGTTTTGTTTTATACGGGTGAGTATAATGCCGGTTAAGAAGATAACCAGTGTACCAATTACTATCACCATATTTTGGTGAAGTACGTTACGAAGCATGCCCGAATCGGGCGGTAAAAGCGGAGACAGCGTCATCCACAAAATAACAACGATGCCAACGATAATGGCTATGATAGCTTCGTGGTTATGGGTTTGCTTACTGATGATGCCCAGTAAAAACAAGCCCAGCATGCCACTGGCAAATATGCCCGATAACTGCCACCAAACATCAAGCACGCTTTTAACACCTATCATTGCTATACCTGCAGCCACACCGGCAATACCAGCAACTACGGTGGCGGTATGCAGCAACGTCATGTTTTGCTTGACGCTGATGCCGGGCTTAAAGTAACGCTTGTAAATATCCTCGGCAAAAACCGTGGCTGATGCGTTCATGCCTGAGCTAATGGTACTCATTGCAGCCGATAAGATGGCTGAAACTATCAAACCAACTAAACCGGCAGGTATTTTAGTTACCATAAAATTAGGCATCACCTTATCGCCGTAATCTTCGGGTTTTAAAGATGCCGCCATTTGAGCAATATCAGCAGCCGATGCTCCGTGTAAACGCTCGGTTGCTACCTGGTGGCGAATGGCTTCTGTCAGTTCGGGGTTAACCTGGTAATAAGCATACAAAGCCGAACCAATAACACAGAATAGCAACGAGGCCGGCACATACAGCCAAACGCACAGCCATATTGATTTGGCTGCTTGCTTTGACGACGTAGCGGTATGGTAGCGCTGCACATAGTTCTGATCCATACCAAAATTATTGAGATTGATAAAGAAACCATACAGCAGCACCACCCAAAAGGTTGACGTGGTAAAATCGGGTGCAAGACTACCCAGACTAAACTTATTATCCGTCTTCCCAATTTCAACCACCTTACTTATGCCGCCCGGCATGTTGGTGATAATAATGTATAAAATAAGCAGTGCTCCAAAGGTTTTGATGATGCCTTGAACAACCTCAGTCCATATTACGGCTTCAATGCCACCTAGCACAGTATATATGATTATACAAATGCCCATGGTTAGGATAATCATCTTCATACTGAAACCTGTAAGCGCCTGCAAACTCAAGGCTATACCGAAAAATATAGAACCCATACGAGCCAATTGAGTGAGCAGAAAGCATACAACCGCATAAGTGCGCGCCCATGCACCAAAGCGGTGCTCGAGATGTGTATAGGCCGAAACCTCTCCCGTATTTCGATAAAAAGGCACAAAGTACTTAGCCGCAAACCAGGCGGCCAACGGCATTGAAAGACTGAACACAAAAGCATTCCAGTTGGTGCCAAAAGTTTTGCCAGGTACACCTAAAAAAGTGTTACTGCTTAAAAAGGTGGCGTATATAGATATTCCCAAAGCCCAGCCGGGTATAGAACCCGATGCCTTGGTAAATTGCTCGGCGTTTTTATTTTTACGCGAAAAATAAAAGCCAACCAGCAACATGGCCAACAGGTATATAGCAATAACACCAAGATCGAGAGCTGGTAGGCTTTTCATCTATGTAAAACTGATATTTGGTTTAATTGGTCGGCTGGCCAGGAATGCCTATGCCTTAAAAACAAAACTATCAGATACCACACAGTTTGTTCTATAACATTTTCGCTTCATGTTATAGCATATTATCCAGCCCTTTCAAAATCTTCCCCGGGAGGGGTGACTTTGGAAATGTGAGATTAATTTATTACCAATATAAGCCCTCCTGTTGAGGGAGGGCTGCTATGGTAACTACTTTACTCTGATTATAACCGTGGCAGGCAGCAAGCCTTCTGATTGTGCCGTTACAGTAAGTAACCCGGCGCTTTTACTAGCCTGTACTATAGCCAAACAAAGCCCATGGAACGCCTTGCGTTGTGGTTCTTTAAAAGATTCCATACTTGCCTGTGCACCATTATCAACACCGGCCAAAGTCCCCTTACCTTTTACAGTAAAATTTACCAGATTATCTGCATCAGGCACTACATTGCCTCCGGCATCCAAAATGCGTACCGTTATAAACGACAGATCTTTACCGTCTGACTTGATGAGTTTACGATCAGCAACCAATTCAATTTTAGCAGGTTTACCTGCAGTACGTTTCTCTTCAGTTAGTACTACTTTACCATCCTTACGCGATACCGCTTTCAATATACCCGGCTCAAAAGGCACCTTCCAAACCACGTGCAAATCCTCGCCCTGCTTGCTGCGGGTACCTAACGAACGTCCGTTCAGGAATAGCTCTACCTCATCAGCATTATTGTAATATGCCCACACATCAACGGTTTTGCCGGCTTCCCAATTCCAGTGAGGCAAAAGGTGCAGAACTGGCTTATCGGTCCATTCACTTTGGTACATGTAGTACACATCCTTAGGGAAACCAGCCAAATCAATAATACCATAGTATGAACTACGGGCAGGCCAAGGATAAGGCACAGGTTCGCCAATAAAGTCAAAGCCTGACCATACAAACTCTCCCGAAAGATAATCGTACTTTTTAATCAGCTTCCAGGTTTCCTCATGGGTCGATCCCCAATAAGCAGCCACATTATCATAAGCGGTAACGGCAAACCGATCGTTACCCTGAGTAAGTTTAGCTTTGGCACTGGTAGGCCAGTGGCGCGTGCTATCGGTAGGGGTATCATAGTAACCACGGGTGGCGTAGCCCGAGATAGTTTCGGCTGCTATGAACTTTTCACCGGGGTAGTTTTTCGGAAAATCGGCATAAGTTTCGGGGTGATAATTAAAGCCTAAAATATCCAGCGCCCCCGACTTATAAAGGAAATTCTTTTTACCATCGGCCTCGCTCAAGGCAGTAGTAACTGGGCGGGTGGTATCTAAATCCTTTACAATTTTAACCAACTCACGGGTCAGGGTGATGCCCGTACTGTCAAATTGTTCGCGTATCTCGTTACCAATGCTCCATATCATTACCGAAGGGTGGTTACGGTCGCGTTTAATCTGGTCCTCCAGATCGCGCTGATGCCATGCCGGGAAATACTGGTAATAATCGTGCTTGTTCTTCTTTTTGGCCCACATATCAAACGCCTCATCCATCACGATAAAGCCCATGCGGTCGCAAAGGTCAAGATATTCAGGCGCAGGCGGATTGTGCGACGTACGGATAGCGTTACACCCCATCGCTTTAAGTATCTCTAACTGGCGTTCCATGGCACGTACATTCACTGCGGCACCTAATGCGCCCAAATCATGGTGCATACAAACGCCTTTTATTTTCATACGCTCACCGTTGAGCGAAAAGCCTTTATCTACATCAAAATTAAAGCTACGGATGCCCACCGGCACTACATATTTATCGATCACCTGCTTACCCGATATAACCTGCAACACAACCTTGTACAGGTATGGGTTATTTACCGACCAAAGCTTTGGCTGCCCAATTACAATATTCTGGCTAACAGTAGCAGCCGTATCATTATCATTTAATTCTGTGGTGATAGAATTAACCAATTGGCCCGATTGTGTTAGCACCGATGCCTTTAACCGCAACCCCTTTTGCTTAACCACAACCTGTGTTTGCATGCTCATAATGGCATTAGCGGCGTTTACTTTTGAGGTAACAAACGTTCCCCACTGCGGTATGTATGATTTTGAAGTAGTAGTTAACCACACATTCCTATAAATTCCCGAACCACTGTACCAGCGCGAATTAGGCTGCGCCGAGTTATCAACCTTAACGGCTATTACGTTTTTTTGCGCACCGTAATTCAAATAAGGCGTTAAATCGTACTGAAACGAGATATACCCATTAGGCCGTTTACCCAGCGAGTGCCCGTTTATCCAAACCTCGCTGTTACAGTATACACCATCGAAATCAATAAAAACATTTTTACCCTGTGCCATTTGCGGCATAGCGAACGTTTTGCGGTACCAGCCTATACCAGCAGGTAAACCACCTCCGGCTTGCCCTGTTGGGTTCTTTTCATCAAACTTACCCTCAATGCTCCAATCATGAGGCAGCGTAAGCTGGCGCCATTCGTTATCATTATAAGCAGCTTCTTTGGCATTGATTTCATCGCCTAAATAAAAGCGCCAATTGCTGTTAAAGCTCTCCACCTTACGTCCCGGCTGGGCATACGCCGCTGCCAAGCTCATTATAAATATTGCTACTGCACTTAAAAACTTTAACCGCATAGGTACATATTTTATCATAATGTTGCAAAGAGAGGTTCTCAATACAACTACTTAACCAATCAACTTAATCAACCAATAATTAATCAGGGCGTTGCCTCCGGCCCAGGCTATTCGCTGCAAGTCCTCGTTTTGCTACGCTACACTCCGGGCTTTCCGCTGCTATCCCTAACGCAAACTGCATTAACTCTTTTTAGCCTTTAATGGCGGGGGAGCTACAAAATTAAGCTTGCTTTTGCCCATATCTTTTGATGTTGCCACGGCAATACCACGCTGATCGGCTTTATTTACAGCACAATAAAAGTGGTAAACTACACCTTTCCATTTTACTACGCATGATTTATGCGCAAACATATTATCATAAGGCTCGGTAGATTTTACCAGGTCGTCGCCTTTCCATTCCGTCCAGTTCTGCAAATCATACGAGCATGCAAAACGGTTGAACGCGCCGCCTTTATCTTTCCAAAACGCACCGAAGTAGAACATTACCCAAACGTCGCCAATTTTTTGCAGGTACGGGTCGCCGGTTATGCCAATGTTATGATCTAACAATGGATTATTTTTATAACGGGTCCAGGTTTTCAAGTCGTCTGAAAAAGCCATGCCAATGCGCTCGGCACCGCGTTTTTTATTTACACTGTCGCCGTTGGCGTTGTAATACATAATAAACGGATGTCCTAGCGATTTCTTTTTATCCCAAAGCACAGTTTCTTTATACATAGTGTGGTTATCCCACCATTGCACATTGCTATCGGTTGACATTAATACCGGTTTTGGCAAGCGGCTCCACTCGTGTACCACGGTAGGATCTTTTTCGGTATAGGCCATATTTATGGATAGCAATCCTTTTTCGTAACCGGTACTGTTACCGCCAAAGTACGACATCCAGTACTTGTTATCATACTTTTGCAATTCGTAGCTGCCGCCCCATTTAGGGTCTTGTAAGCCTACATAGCCCGCTTTTTGATTACTGTCCCAATCGGTAGTATCTGTAAACGACATGATGCGCCCGGTGGTTTTCCAGTTAAGCAGGTCAGCACTGGTGGCCAGCCACGTTTCGTAACCACGGCCGTCAAAAATGATGTAACTCATATACCACTGCCCATTTTTACGAAACACAGTAGGGCAATCCATCTTTTTGCTGTTCTCTACCGGAACCAGCGCCAAACCGTATTTATGAGGTGTTTTTATCTTTTCGTAAATGTCGTTCATTACGCTTTCGGGCACATTTTTCTTAGCCTTTTGCGCCCAAACTGTACTAGTTGCCAATAACAGCATAACCAGCATTAAACCTATGTTTTTGTATTTCATTTTCAACTTTATCTTTCAAAAAATCACATATAGTCAGTAATCCTACTTAGCTTCAAGATGATAAGTACCCGAACCCACTTTCATTATTGCCTTGCCATTTTCATACCCTGTGGCCTGTACTGCCTTACCGTTCATACTCAACTTAGCGGTTTGTGCAACCGGCAGGTAAACCGTAGCCCTGCTATTGGCCGGTATCTCAACATCCAGTAAAAAAGTGCCGCCTTTTTTTTTCCATTTTGTGCTGATGATGCCATAAGGCGATTGTGTTTTGGCTTGCGCCGATGTTACATCGCCAACCGGCTCTGGCCTAATATCAATAGACCTGAAACCAACGCCATTAACGTTATCGGGCTGTTTTATACCAGCAAGCCCGCTGTAAAACCATTCCATGATGTGGCCCAGCATGAGGTGGTTATTTGACACACCCGGCAGCGCCTGCCATGATTCGGTTAGTGCTGTGGCACCTTTGGCCAGTTGATAGCCGTAACCTGGTACATCCGATCGGTTGTTCATGTCAAATATCACATCCGAGCGACCGGCATCATCCAGTACTCTTAAAAGGTAACGGTAACCAATATCACCTGCGGTAAGCGCATTGTTATGGTCTTTAATTTCTTTTACAATATTGGCAATTACGGCTTGTTTATCCTTCGCTTCAACCAAATCAAAGTATACCGCCATGGCATTGGCCGTTTGGCTGCCGGTACCGTACTGTTTGGTTTGTTGGTTGAAGAACTTTTGATTGAATGCCTTTCTTACCTCAATAGCCAGTTTTTCATATTTAGCTGCATCGGCAGGTTTATCCAGCATGCGGGCTATCTGGCTTACAATGTTTAAATCGTAATAGTAAATGGCCGTGGCCGTGATGCCCTGAGGGGTATTTTGCGACAAGCCGGGGGATTTGGGGCCTAAGTCATACCAATCCCCTAAACCCTGACTCAGGATATTCTCTTTTGCCATACCTGCCAAATAGGTAAGGTAACGCTGCATCATACTGTAGCTATCGGCCAATACTTTCTTATCGCCATACCATTGGTAAACATACCAAGGCATAATAATAGAGTTACTCCCCCACTCCGGCGAATCGCGAAAGATACCGCCAAAGTTGGTAAATTCCGGTGCAATTTCGGGCACCAAGCCATCTGCCGTCTGCGCTACCTGCATGTCGTTAATGCACTTGCGGCTCAGGTTGGCTATATCATATATGTAGCGGATGGAGCCTCCAACCAGATGCGCTTCTTCCAGCCAGCCTAGCTTTTCGCGGTGCGGACAATCGGTAAACACGCTGGCCATGTTACTTTTTATCGACCAATCGATCAGCGCAAACGTTTTATTAAATAACTCGTTCGAACATGAAAATTCGCCTACAATTGGAGCAGCATTGCGCGTGTGTAAGCTCTTCAACCCGGTTACCACAGGTAACTTATGGGGGTTAGCCTCGCCCGGTGCAACTGCATTTTCTACCTGCATATACCTGAACCCGTAATAAGTAAAACGCGGCTGCCAAACTTCCTCACCATCACCTTTCACCACATAATCATAATAATGCGGGTTTCCCGATCCTTTTTGATTAATGGTTCCTTCAGCAGCCAATAACTCGGCAGGGTAAATGCGTACGGTATCACCCTTTTTGCCTTTTACTTTTAGCTCAAATATGCCCGAAAGGTTCTGTCCAAAATCATATAAGTACCGGCTGCGCATCACCTTCTGCTTCATGGTGCTATCCTTTGGTTTACTATACTGGCCGGTAACACCCGCGCCTAAATTTTTGATGCTTTTTGCCGTGAATTGTTCAAACACTTTTAACGGCTCTGCTATTTGTGCATCTAACTGCAGGATACCATCAACTACAATTGCCTTTTTCCAGGCGGCATCGTTAAAGCCGGGTTTGTTCCAGCCCGCCTGCTCTAAATTGGCGTTGTAATCTTCGCCGCCGTAGATGCTGGTATAGGTAATTGGGCTTGGTGCGGTTTTCCATGTAGGGTCGCTCACTACGCTTTCTGTTGTACCGTCGGTGTATTCGGTTACTAAGCGGCAAATCATTTTAGGATAGCCGTAAGCGCCGGTCAACTTGCGGTAACGCACATCGCGCGGAATAAAAAAGAAGCCGTTGCCCAGCATTACGCCAATGGCATTTTCGCCTTGTTTTAGTTGTTTGGTAACATCAAGCGGTACGTACAGGGCTTGCTTATCATAACCCGTCCATCCCGGGTCGAGAAAGTGATCGCCGGTTTTGGTGCCGTTTACGCTCATCTCAAAATGACCTAAACCGCTTATGTACATCGTAGCCTTTTTAACAGGCTTTTTAATGGTGACCGTTTTGCGCAGCAAAGGCAATACATCATTGGCTAAGCCTAACTTTTTAGGCCCACGTAGGTGAATGAGTGGAGTAATATGCGACGAATCGGGCAACCTGTCATAAGCTATCCATTGCGCGCCTTTCCAATCGGCTTTGGTTAACAGCCCCATTTGCCACTCGGCGGGTTTGCTCCAGGCCGAGGTATGCTGCTGATTATCCCAAACCATCACCTTCCAGTAATAAGTTTTGGCGGCTTGCAGCGGCTTGCCACTATACAACACTTGAATAGATGCAGACGAACTTACCTTCTTCGAATCCCAAACGTTACCTGTGTTTTTAGCCAGTGCTTGGATATTATCGGCCACCAGTACCCGGTATGAGGTTTGAATAATATTGTGTCCGGTACTTTGCAATTGCCAGCTCAGATTTGGTGATGCTGCCTCTACCCCCTGCGGCGCAGCCTTGTATTCACACTGTAGGTTAGCAACCTTTAGTGCCTGCGCAAAAACCTGTACCGGCAGTAACAAAAGCCATATATATAATTTCTTGATCTTCATTTTATTGCATTTCAACGCCCGACAGGTTGAGGGCTTTAGCATCAACACCTGTAATTACCACACGGTAATTACCTGCATTTATACTGGTACCCGTAGTAGTAGCATGGGTTCCTGATTTACCTTTTTTAACAACACCAAAGATTACATCCTCTTCTTTCATTACGGTGCCATCCTCGGCTAGCAGCGTCATCTTTCCGGTGAGTGGCCTGTCTGTAAAGTTGTAATATTTAATGCGGAGCGCATACACATCGCCCACACCGGGGGTAATGGCAAAAGTTGCTCTACCGCCCGCTGGCTGGGTAAAGCGGATAACCTTGCGACCGCTCAGGGTATCTTTAACCGCCCCATTGCCTTGCGCTAAGGCATCATCGGCACGGTAGGTGATGGTTTTACGTAAATCAGTTGCAGGTGCAAGGGAAACGTTAGGTAACACTGCAACGGTATACATTTGCGTACCAACATTGGCTCCCAAATTAACTGTCTCACCTTTTTTATACGCTTTGCGATACAGGTTAAGCGTCGCACCGTTACTTGCATCCGTTTGAATTTTCAAGCCGCTTACTTCATACCCTTTCAACCATTCGGGGCGATTGCCGGCTCCGGCATTCATGCCTACATACACACTTCCATCCTCACTCATGCTAAAAGCAGCCGAACCTGAAGTGACAGATGTTTGCAGCCATTCAGCCCCAAATAAAATTGGAGGTAACTCGTTGATGATGATATTTGAATTGCCTGCATATAACTGATTACCCAAATCCAACCATGATTTAGCCGACCAGTTAGCCGGAGCTTTCAAGTTGGTAATAAGTCCCAGAGTTGAAGACTGCGGCACCTTCACCTGCTGGTTTGCCGTGCTGATAGCAATAGCCGAAATTATAGCCTCTCCCGCAGCAACATTCGGGAAGCTGATGGTCAGTTTTCCGCCTGTAACTTGTGCGGTAACTGTTTTTTTAAGTGCATGGTTAACGCCTGTTTCTTTCCATATATCCAGGTTGCTAATCACCGTTTTTTCGTTGAAGGCTACGTCAAATAAGCGCCAGCCTTTGCAGTCCATACCACCGCCTATGCCATACCAAGGCTCGTTGAAATACAATTCCACCTGGTACTTACCATCGGACAGCGGAAAGTCGTATTTCAGCTTATCCATACCGTAACGGAAGGTTTGGAACAATGCGCCATCGTTAGTTCCCTTAATTACATCGAACGTGCGCTGCTGGCTTGCAAAAAAATTAGGCATACCTTCAAAATCATCCGTCCATGAGCGTGAACCCCACGATTTAGAGTTGGGTTGATGTCTGTCGGCCAGCCAGATATTGCCATTGCTGTCCTTATAATCAGGGCCACCACAGTTAACACGGTAAAGGTATTTTTGACCTGAGGCGGGTTTTGTGAGGTCAGAGGCCGGAGGCCGGTCGCCGGCTGTTTTACTTGCATTGCCGGGCATCTGACCTCCGACAGCCGACAACTGACTTAAGTGAGGCGCTTTAGGCAGATGATTGAGCACAATATAATCTTCGGCCACCACTTTACCGTTTACATAACCAACGGCATAAAGTACATTGTACTGAATGTTAGCACCATCCCATTGGAAATGCGTACCTGTTTTTCCGCGTTTGCGTTTGCCAAGAGATACGGTTTTTACATCGTTAAATAGTTCCACCTCATCGCAATTGGAATACACGCTGATGCTGTCTTTTTTGCCGGGTTTTAGCCAGCGATTAGGCCAGGTGTGCGATACAATGTACACCATCGGCTCCTTATCTTTTGGCGCATAGTTGGAGCGGAACATATAGAACACATCCAGCGGCTGACCCCATGGGGTAAATAATCCTTTGTAGTTGATGGGGCCTACCCTATCCAGTTCGCGCAAACCTTCGCCGCCTTGTATACGGCCGGGATTTTCGTGCGAATAAAATATCCAATGGTAATGCCCTGCCACCTCGTTTTTAACCGAATCGGCCAGGCGCACTTTGGTTTCCATCATTTGGGCCATGCGGTCTTCGCTTAACGGGCCGCCGGCTATAAAAGGGCCTTCGGTGTGCAGTTCGAGGCTGCGCCATGAGCCGTACTCGCCCACCAAAACCTGTCGCTTCAGGTCTTCGCCATAAGTAAGTGGGTTCCCGCCATAAGTACCTGTCCAATTTTGCGGCACGTCCCAATCGGTACCTTTGCCACCGTTACAGGTTGTTACCTTGCGTTGCGATGATGCGGTATGATCTAAAGAGCGGATGAGTTCGGTACATTCACGGGCAAAAGCCTCGGGCAGTTTACTCTCGTTCTCCAAACCCCACAGCATAGCCGACGGACTATTCCGCCTCTCTTTAATCCATTCAACAATCAGCGATTTGTAATTCTCTTTAAACTCAAGTGTATCATACCAGATATGCGCCGAAAACTGCGGCCACCAAATAACCCCTTGCTTGTCCCAATATTTTTGATATTCAAGGTTGTGCGGCTGGTGCGCATCGCGGAAACCATTAAAGCCAGATGCCCGCAGTTGCATTACACGAGCCCTAATTTCTTCGTTGCTGAAGGCGTGGCTTTTCCCCATCAGGTGCTCGTATTCACCCATGCCGTTGATGAACACCGGCTTGCCGTTAATATAAAAGCGGCCATCGCCATTGATGCCCATTCCCCATTTGATCCAGCGGATACCATATGGGGTATGCACCTCGTCAATTACCTTTCCGTTTTGGATAACCTGGGTGTGAAGTGTGTACAGGTACGGGTCTTTATCCGACCATAGGCGTACGTTTTTGATGTCTTTAAAATCCTGTTTAAGAATATGTTCTTTGGTTGATGAAAGATTAATCGTTGACTGTGCCAAGGCAACCTGTTTGCCGGTTGCATCGGTTAGGCGGTTAATAATTTGTACCGATGCTGCTTTGTTGCCGTAGTTTTTTAATTCAGTTTCGAGATGCAGGGTTGCCGATTTTTGGCTCACCGTGGTATCATTCCACACGTAAACCCCAAAAGGCTGAATGCGCACCGGGTTGGTAGCTATCAAATGCACCGGGCGAAAAATACCCATTGGTTGCGACCCCTCTGAAAAGCCCACCTCATCTGAACAGCCACCACAAACCCAGGGCAGGTTTTGAATATTAACAGGATGATCGGCCTTTACGGCCAGTAAATTAGGTTGATTAAGTTTGATGGCATCGGTAACGTCGAGCGTGAAAGATGTTCGTCCACCGGCATGAGATCCCACTTTTTTGCCGTTTAAGTAAACCGTTGCATATGAGCTTACTCCTTCGAACCATAAAAAATAACGCTGCCCGGCTTTGAATTGCTTTGCGGTAAACGTTTTGCGGTACCAGGCATAACCATGACGGTTGCCATGCTTTAACCTTCGGTAACCCTCGTAGCCATCCCAGTTATGCGGTACAGTTACGGCTTTCCAGTTGGTGGCTTTAAAAGTTGATTGTTCGAAGCCGGTGTAGGCATCAGCTTTGGTATCGTGCGCTACGGTTTGCCAGCCATTGTTGAGGAGGATATCCTGGCGTGGGTTGGTTTGGGCTGTGGCGTTAGTAAAAAATAACCCAACCGCAAACATGGCTAAGGACACACCCCTCACAACCGCCTGTGCAAAATGCACGGGTTGTGCCCTACCCTCTTGAGAAGGCCAATTTTGGGTAATGCGATTACTTTCTTTTATAACGAAAGGGTATGTTTTGAACGCCATATTATATCTTTTGCAAGTTGCTGCCTAACTTATAGGTCTTGCCTTTCTTGGTACTGAATTTAATTTGTTTACCCTGATAATTTACCACGCAAGGCTTACCAGCTTCAGAGGTAATATCAACCTGTTGCAGCGCACCGCTTTGCCATTTGATATTCAGCACAAATCCTCCACGGGCTTTGATGCCTTTTACCTCGCCGTTGGGCAACGCTTTTGGGAGGGCGGGCAATACATCGAGCGTACCGAACTGACTTTGCAATATCATTTCGCCAATACCGGCAGCGCCGCCAAAGTTGCCGTCAATCTGGAAAGGTGGGTGTGCATCAAACAGGTTGTGATATACGCCGCCTTTTTCGTGATTAGGCACAGCATCAGCGGGCGAAAGCAGTTTGGTGAGCATAAGGTATGAGTGGTCGCCATCGCGCATACGTGCCCATAGGTTTATTTTCCAGGCAATGCTCCAGCCTGTACCATCGTCGCCACGGTAATGCATCGATTTTTTAGCAGCATTTAATAGATCAGGGGTAGCCGCAGAAATTTCGGTGCCCGGATGTATACCCCACATGTGCGATACGTGTCGGTGAGTGTCAGTGGTATCATCCTTATCCTGCATCCACTCCTGTAGCTGGCCGTACTTGCCTATTTTATTAGGCGCTATTTGGTCATATTTATCTTGGAGTGTTTTGCTAAATTTAGCATCGGTGCCTAATATTTTGGCTGCCGCGATGGTGTTCCTGAATAACTCGCGTATAATCTGATGGTCCATTGTTGGACCGGCCACCAAACCGCCATGCTCGGGTGAGTTAGATGGGGTGCTGATGAGGTAGCCTGTAGCAGGGTCTTTAACCAAATTAGCCACAAAGAATTCGGCAGCGCCTTTCATGGCCGGGTAAGCTTGGCTTTGCAAAAAGGCTTTGTTCTGTGTGAACTGGTAGTGCTCCCATAAGCTTTCACTTATCCAGGCAGCACCGGTTGTCCATATTCCATGATTGGCAGCGTTTACCGGGGCTGCTCCGCGCCATAAATCGGTATTGTGGTGCAGTACCCAGCCGGGGGTATTGTAGTGCGCTTTGGCGGTTGCCGCGCCGGTTTGCCTCAAATCATCTATCATGGCAAACAGCGCTTGTGTTAAGCCAGAAAGGTTCAGCATTTCGGCACCCCAGTAATTCATTTGCAGGTTAATGTTGGTGGTAAACTTGCTGCCCCAGGGCGGCGTAAGCAAATCATTCCATAAGCCCTGCAGGTTGGCCGGCACCTTACTACCTGGTCTTGAACTGGAAATTAAAAGATAACGGCTGTATTGCACAAACAGGCTCACCAAGCCGGGGTCAACCGTGCTGTTGTATTTTAAAATGCGTTCATCTGTTGGCAAGGCATCATTACTGCCCTTACCAAATGTAACTGCAAAACTGTTAAAGTATTTTTGATAGTCGGCGATGTGTGCAGCTTTTACGGCAGCATAAGTTTTGGCACGAACAGCGGCTATCTGCTTAGCACAAATGGTTTCGGGGTTACCCGATACATCTTTATAAGTCTTGAAGTTGGTAGCAGCGGTTAGATACAGCGTAGCCTCATTAGCGCCACTTATGCTAATCCCATCGTTAGTGACCGTTAGCTTGCCGCCTTTAGCATCGGCATATAAATAGCTTACGCCACGCAAAGCGCCATTACGCACTTTGAACGATAGCGCCAGCGTATGCGCATCAACCTTGCGTATGCTTACCGATTGATGCAGTGTATGCAGCAATGCTTTAAACGATATTTTGCCCAGTTTATCGGCTGTGATATGCACAGCCATTACCTGATCGGGGTTGCTGGCAATGTATTCGCGGGTATAGTTTACACCGCCTGCGGTATATTTGACGTGGGCGGTAGCGTTACTTATATCAAGGTCACGTTTGTAATTACTAATGGTACCCGTTTTTGCCATTTGTAAAAACAGGTCGGCAAATGGCTGGTAGTCGGCATTATAACGGGGAAATTGCGGCGGTTGGTTATCCTGTATCCAGTACTTCCAGCTGCAGTCTAATCGTACAACTTTGAACTTTTCACCAGTTTTTTGGTCTACGGCCATGTCTCGGGGTATGGTGGTGGTGGCAGCACCCTTTAATTCGGCAGGAGCAAAACTTACCGGATATATGGCTAATTCGCGTGGATTGCTGGTTAGGCCGCCTTTATCCCAATAGTTTATAACCTGTATTGCAATTTGGTTTTTACCTGCACGTAACAGCTTAGCAGGGATAGTATAACGGCGATAGTCGGCACCATCAACAGAGCCTACCTGCTCGCCGTTTACGAAGGTGTAGTCCATATCGCGCATACGGCCCAGGCTTAGTGTTAAGTCTTTACCTGCCCAATCGGCTGGTAAGTCGAACATTGTACGAAACCAAACGGCACCGTCTACGCCTTCAAAACCAGGTATTACTTCCCAGCCTTTTTCGGTAGGTAGGCTAATGCTTTTCCATTTGCTATCATTGTAAGTAGTAGCACTTGGCGATTTTACTGCACTCACTTGTTTAAACCACGTGGCTTTCTGCTGGTCGTAATCCTCCTCGTTCATCTTACGGCCCATAAAGTGAGCCTCGCCCAAGGCTTCGGCTTCCTTTTGTTTCCCTTCGAACAGGAGTTGACGCATTTGGGGCAGGTATTGATAGGCACCCTCGCGCTGGTAATCGCGGGGTTTGCCAGTCCACAGGGTTTGTTCGTTGTATTGAACGCGTTCGGTATCGGCGGTGCCGTATATCATGCCACCTATACGGCCGTTGCCTATGGGTAAGGCGTCGGTCCATTTCTTAGAGGGTTGGTTGTACCAGAGTTTAAGAGTTTGAGCTGAAAGAGGATTATAGCAAAGCAGGGTTGCTATGGTTAGTATGGTAAGTCTTCTCTTCATTTTGGTTTCTGTAATTATCGGATAATGTGATCTACTTTCACGTGTTATCCTTTTACCTCAATTAGGTTTCTGCTTTTACTTATTCAGCACTCCGTTAGGACAGGTAAAGTGATTGCATTCCCGCCTGTGGATGTTCTTTTTCTTTTATACAAAAGAAAAAGAACCAAAAAGAAAACTTGCGGCTACGTTTATTTGCTACGTTATTTCTGTGCTTTAACTCGCGCTTGTGCTATCCGCAAAACACTGATGCCGCGAAAAAAGTTATCGTTAGGGCAGTTCTTGGGGATAGTTTATATACTTCTATCTCCGCTCCTCGCCTCCTTTATCATTCACCTTTATCCTTTCACCCTTCACCTCAGTTAAACAACCACCTTAAATCTTTGATATTACCCGTAGTGCTTAGGCCGGCGTCATATACGGGGACTGGCTGATTTTCGGGAACGAAACCTAATATTACGGCAATGCCTTTGCCTAAGGTTAGTGTGTTGTTACCGGGTTTAAAGCTGAAAGTGTGTACGTTAACCGATGGTTGTGTAGGGATCAATAATCCGTTCGACAGCTTTACATCGGCCTGACCATAATCGTTTGCGCTGGCATCGGTTTCCAGTTGTGATGGCACGTGGTAAGGCCAGGTGTCGGGATTAATAAAACCAGTTTTGTTGAAATAGCCTACCAGCACTTTCACAGGCTGCGCATTGGTAAAGGTTATTTTGGTACCCAATTTACGCTGTTTTGCCCTGTCTAACTGAACTGCTTTCAAGCCTTTCAATTCCTTGGCAAAATCGGTAATGGCAACCGTAGTATCGGCAAATGGCTTGGCTCCTTCGCCAATTATATAGCTACCTTCGGCACCGCTGGTAACAGTAACTGGTGCGTTGGTAAGCGTGGCAAGCGCTGTTTTTTTTGATTTGGCTGATGGCGATTTCAGCGAATCAATATTCTTCTTAAAGTTAGCCAGCTCTTTTTCGTAAACGGGCAACAGTTCAACCCAGGTTTTCATTTTACCGTCGTTGCCGCTTACCGGTATTTTACGTTGCTTGGTTTGCATACTGTTGGCATACAGGTAAGTATTTTCACTAAGTTTCACCAGTTGACGGTAGTGGTTCAAGCTGGTTTCCATGTCGGGCAGTGCTTTTTCCAAGTCGGCTACATCATCAGTGTATTTGTAGCGCATAATGGCTATGGCTGCCTTGATTTTAGCCGAATAGCTGTTAGCCATGGCCTCATGGATGTACATGTCATTTTTGAGGCGGTCAAACTCGGCTTTATTTTTCTTTACACCCGGAGCTGCTTTTTCAATAGCTTCTACAGATTTTTTACCAAAAGCCACAATGTTGTTAGCCACGTCAAGCGGAGTTTCGCCAATGTGCTTTTCATGCTTCCACTCCTTCTCAGCATACTCGCTTAGTATTTCTCCTTCTGGTGCTTCAGAATTATATAACAGGCTAAACAGACCAAATTTTTCAGGGTTGGTAAATTGTGCCATCAGCATACCCAAAGTCATGGTTTGGCGGTTACCATCGGTAATGCCTACACGGCGCAATATCTGCGGAGAGATTTCGCCAGCTTCTTCATAAGCTTTTAATACTTGCTCGCCTTGCGCCTGAGTACAGCCATACATGCCGGCCAGCAATTTGCCCCAATATTTTATCTCTTGTGCGCGGTCGCGGTTACACTTCCAGGCGTAACGTGCCCATTCTTTGTACCAAATCCAGTCGCGGTCAATTTGCAGCAGTCGCGGGTCGGTTTTGTCGGCGGTATACGGCCAGTCCCAGTATGATGCCTGCGGATAAAGATGCAACCCATTGGCTTCATAAGTGTTGTGCATAGCCTCTACGCTCTTTTGTATAAAATCGGCCGAACCATAGCGGAAAGGCTCTAGGTTAGCCAAAATGTGCACATTTTCAATTTGTACCGAACCTAATCGGCTTAACGTGCGGTGCAGCTCTGCCCACGGACCACGAGGGGTATAAGTAGTTAAGGCTTCGCCGTTGAATTTGGCTTCGGTATACAGGTTTTTGTATATAGGCAGCGCTGCTTTCATTACTGCAGGTGCATCGGTATCATGAGCGCGCAGTACAATAGGTGGCTCTTCGGTTTTGCCAATGGCTTTCAAACCATCTTTCACGCCTGGGATAATGGTTTTAGTGAACCAGTCGATATCATCCTGCCCTACGCCTTCCATAGCTTCGCCCAAGGCTACCATTAAACCTACGTGCGGGTATTTCTTAACAAACTCTGCAATTGATTTGCGTGTATAATCGGCAATGATAGGGATGATAGGACGGTTACGATCCTGCGTGGCCAGCTTGTTTTTTTCGGCAAAAGGTTTTGATACGATGATGTTATAAAACATCTGTATAACCCATATACCGCGTTTGTCGGCCTCATCGGTTATAAACTTGTATATTTCTTCGTTCTTTTTAAAAGTTGCATCGTCAACCTCTACCGCATATGGGTACTCTTTAACACGCACCAGTGAGGCAAACGGGTGACCGTTCCACAAGTAAAGAGCGTTCATACGGTTTTCGGCTAATGAGTCGAGGTAGCGCAGCCAAAGCGCTTTATCGTAAAACCACGGGAAATTTTTAGGGGTGTAAGGATATTCATAAACGCCGCGGCCTTCGAGCAATACCGGTTTTTGTACGCCTACACAGGCCCCGCGCATTACCATCTCCGGCTGATCGGTAAGGTTTATGCCTGACGGAAGCTTGCCTTGGTCAAGTATACGGTCGGCCAGTTCTAAACAGCCATACATAGCGCCCGAAAAATCAGCGCCAGATATAACCATGCTATTTTTACCTGTACCAATGGTATAACCCTCTTTACCGGGTTTTCCGGTGGTTTTGATACTGTATTTTGCAAGACCACTCTTTACAACTGCATCCTGCGCCCTACCGATAACAATGCTTGCACCTGATGCAGGTACCTGCTTAAGCATTTTAGTTTGATAACCGCTTTTTTGAAGTGCCTTTGCTAACTGTCCGGCCCCATAGCCAATACGCACATGCGCGCCAGCCGGCGTAACAATAGCTATAGACTTAGTAGCTGCCTTTTGAGCATAAGCGTTAGCAAAACAAGAAAAAGCGATTAAGACGCTAAGAAAACAGCGGTTATATAATTTGACCATATCAAGTTATCAAAAACGATTTACCTGCTGATGGCCGGGGGTTATGCAACCACGCTGAAACTGATTTTAACCCAGCTTAACAAACAGGTGAAAAGTTTATTATTGGTTTTAAAAGTTATGAGTTCTTTTTACTTCCTGCCTTCGTCCTGTAAGGAATTTTGCACAGGACCGAAAAAACAAAAGTTGCTCATTTTATCAGGTTCAAAGCTATAAGTACCCTGTTATTTATTCATATAGCATTTTTTCATGCTATTGTATCATTTTATCTCTTGTGAGTACAGGTAACGGCAATTTTACCACAATATGCTTCAACTCTTTACTCTTAGCTATTTCTTTTCCGTCGGAGTAAATTACAAGGCCTTGTCCTTGATTATACTTTGTACCGGTTTTATCCCAGCGGATGGTAATGGTACGACCACGGTAATTCACTTTGTCTAAACAGAACCAGTCCCATTGACCCTCAGGTATCAGCGGGTATACTTCCAGCTTATTGTCTTCGCGTGGTTTTAGGCCAATAAGGTCATTAATAATTAAATCGGCAAAGCCGGAATGATTATAGTAACTGCTACGTGGATTATCTCCTTTCAACCAGTAGCCGTTTTTCTCATCCTGGTACTCGCCCAGGTAAGGTAAACCACGTTTTTGGTGCGATGCCGCATATTTATGCAGTTCATCATAAAATATTTTGGAGCTCATCCCATCCTTATTTTTGTAGTTGGTGAGCAGGTTTGCTAACCCTTTTAAAGTCTGCGTTGTGGCAAAAGGCCATACGGCGCCATCCCATTCGCAGCCATGGCCTGTACCATGTGTACGGAAACCTGGGTGACGACGCTCTGCTGTAGTAATGCCCCAAGGAGCGTTAAAGCCTTTCTCGTCAACTAACTGCTCCCATTGCTCGGCATATTTAGCCTTATCATCAGGCAAATTAAAATACCACGGAATATAGCCTAATTCTTCCCGGGCATCGGCCAGTTGGTTTTTAGTTACCTGTTTTACTTTGAAGAATGATGCCTGATTATCCCAAAGGGTATCCTGCACCAATTTTTTTAGCTCTTTTGCCTTGGCAGCGTAAATCTTTTTAAGCGTATCGTTACCCACCAATGCTGCCATTTTTGATAGCGCAATGGCGTTACCATACATATAGCTGTTAATGGTAGGGCGAATGTTTTTATCCTTACGGCCACCGCTAATGGATTCTTCCATGGCATCCTTCACATCAAACTGCCAGAACATGTTATTGGGCAGTTTTTTATCTTTTTCCCAAGCGCGGTAATCAGCATCTAAAACAGGTAACAGCTTTTGCACCATGGGCTTATTGCCATTCACCAGATAGTAATTAAACACAGCATTTTGCAACCAGCTGCTAAAGTTACGCAAATGAGGCTTTGGGGTTTTAGGGTCAACGTAAAGCCAGAAGTTTATATAATCGTTGATGTAGGTTTGATTACGCAGCCAGCGGCCCTCATAAATATGATGGCCTAGGGCGCTGCTCACCGTATTGTACTTGCCGGCGTGATTAACCGGGGTGATAAATTCGGTAAACACAAAGCCATCGGGTGTTTGCTTTAAATGCTTACGCATAGCCCACCAGCGGTAATAGTATATTTTTTCGAGCGTAGAATCGGGGCACTCAAACAGTGGCACGTTTTGCGACATCCAATCAATAGCCTGATCGTTAGTCACGTAGTTTTTAACCGTTTCGGTATCAATCTTATTAAAATAGGTAACGTACGATTTCAACTTGTCATCGGTAAGGCTTGGTTTGGTTTGGCTATACGCAATGGTTGCTGTTAGTGAAAGTAGTATAGTGAGTATTTTCTTCATTTATAATTGGTTCATATCCCTCGAATGTCATTGCGAGGAGCGATAGCGACGTGGCAATCTCTTTAATTAGGTTAGTCGCCTTGCATCTTGGTTAGCTTATCGCTTTTCTACCGCTCATTGCCGCGGGGGCTATTTCTTTTGTCATAGCCACAAAAGAAACAAAAAGGCCTATCCACAACAATCCCTTCCATCCCACAGGCCAGCTCCCGGCCGGGTGTTGTGGCGGGCCACCGCTCTTTTAGCTGCCATATTTATTAAGAGACACAAAGTATTGTGTCTCTACAGTTCGCTTTCTTAAAATCCTTTCGCCTCAGGCGGGGAAGATTTAGGAGGGGCAACTACACCTCAATCATCGCCTTAATCACCCCCGTTTCCGGTTGCAACCAGCTTTCAAAGTTGTCTTTTACCTCGTCAAATTGTACGCGGTGGGTAATGTAGGTTTTAGGGTCTACCAAGCCTTTTTTCATGCTGGCTATTACGTGTTCAAAATCCTGGCGGGTGGCGTTGCGGCTGCTCATCAGGGTCGATTCGCGTTTGTGAAACTCAGGGTGGTTAAAGCTAAAAGCTTCTTTTTGTAACCCGATTAATACGTAACGCCCGCCGTGTGCCAGGTAATCAATACCACCGTTTATTGCCTTCAGGTTACCAGTAGCATCAACCACTACCGATGCCATATCCCCACCGGTTATCTCACGCAGTTGTTCGACTGCGTTTCCATCCAAAGGATTAATGGTGTATTCGATGCCCAGGTTATCTTTACAAAACTGTAAGCGCTCGTTGCTTACATCCATGGCTATTACTTTGCCACCTGCAATGCGCGCAAACTCAATGGTGCCTAAGCCAATAGGTCCTGCACCAATTACCAGCACAAAGTCGCCCTGGTTAATACCTGCACGACGAATGCCATGAGCTCCAATAGCTAATGGTTCAACCAGTGCCAATTCATCGTAAGTTAAACCCTCGCCATGTACCAGTGAGTACGATGGTACTTGCAGATACTCAACCATACCACCATCGGCGTGTACGCCACAAACCTGTATGCTTGAGCAGCAATTAGGCTTACCGGTGCGGCAGGCTACGCAATGACCACAATTGAAGTAAGGGATAAAAGTTACCGCTTCCCCTGCTTCAAATCCCTGGGCACCATTAACCTCTACCAATTCGCCCGAAAGCTCGTGGCCCAAAATACGCGGATAGCTAAAAAAGGGCTGTGTTCCTTTAAAAGCATGTAAATCAGTTCCGCACACGCCAATGCGTTTTATTTTGATGATGGCGTGATCCTTTTTTAGTTCGGGTTTATTGGCCTGGCCATAATCAAACTGGCCGGGTGTAGTACAGGTTAATATTTTCATTTATTGTTTTAAACTTCCAGATTATAAAATTTTATGGCATTGCCACCCCAAAACTTAGCCTTGTCCATATCACTGAACGGCTCAAGATAATGCCTTACCATTTTAACCACACGGTTATAACCACCGGCAACCATACACACGGGCCAGTCTGACCCAAACATTAAACGATCGATACCAAAGGCATCAAAAACCACATCCATGTAAGGCTTGAAGTCTTCCTCTTCCCAATCATACCAGTTTGCCTCGGTAACCATGCCCGATATTTTACAATACACATTAGGGTGTTTAGCTACCTTGCGAATTTCCTTTTCCCATTCAGCTACTTGCTTATTTTTAATGTCGGGCTTGGCAATGTGGTCAATTACAAATTGCTGTTTTGGGAACTCGGCTACTAGTTGAGCGGTATACTTAAGCTGATCGGCAAAGATGAGTACATCATAGGTAAAGCCATATTTGTGCAACAGGCTTATACCACGTTTAAACTTAGGCTTAAGCATTAGGTCGCGCTGTGGCTCTCCTTGTAACACATGACGAAAGCCCACCATTTTGTCAATTTTACCGTAATGCTTTAATTGCTCTTCAACATCATCGGCTTGTAAATCAATCCAGCCAACCACACCCTTTATAAATGGTGTGGTGCTTGCCAGCTCCAGTAAAAACTGATTTTCTTTTTCGGTTTGACTTGCCTGCACTGCCACACACCCCTGCATTTGGTTATGCATAAGTATATGCATCAAATCCTGCGGCAAAAAGTCGCGGCGTATAACATCCATTTCCTCGGTAATCCAATTATCTCTTACCGGGTCAAATTTCCAAAAATGCTGGTGAGCATCAATTTTATACATGGTAGTGTTGTGTATGGTTTATAATCCTGGTGTTAATTGTTAACAGCTGCCTCAATGCAGCCCGGATGTATAAATGGCATTTTCAAAGAGATTAAAAAATTCAGACAGATACTTATCAGTAATTGCCTGTTTGTTATATTATATTGCCATTAACAGAAAACTTACAGCCGGTAGATTTAAGCAACTGCTTGTATAAATGTATTACATTTTTAACCGAAGTGCATTAAAATGTGATTAAAAATATAAAACCCCGTGGCAAACGCACGGGGTTTTATGTAGGATGTTAACCTGATAATTATGCAGGCTTATGATGATCAATAAATTACAAGGATACGCCGCGTTTCCAAGGAATAAAATCGTCCTGACCGTGACGCACGGCAGACACTTCAACCTCACCGCTGGCAACCTGAATTACATAATCTAAAATACGTGCACCAGCCTGCTCAATAGTCTCTTCGCCTTCAATAATGGTACCTGTATTTAGATCAATAATATCACTCATTTTATTGTACAGATTTGTGTTGGTGGCAATTTTTACAACCGGCACAATCGGGTTTCCTGTTGGCGTTCCTAAGCCAGTGGTGAACAATACAACGTTAGCACCTGAGCCAACTTCGGCAGTGGTACT
The DNA here is from genome assembly GCF_913773635.1 of uncultured Mucilaginibacter sp. Lineage (GTDB taxonomy): Bacteria > Bacteroidota > Bacteroidia > Sphingobacteriales > Sphingobacteriaceae > Mucilaginibacter. The sequence goes on along the minus strand of NZ_CAJYGQ010000005.1, from coordinate 332,342 downwards.
TTCCACGTCATTACCTGGCGTGCAAAGCAGGTTTAAGCCTGGGTTTACCACTTTTTCAGGATAATCTAACACATCAACAACCGGTGATGTACCACCTTTTTTAGCTGCCCCTGCAGATTTAATGGCATCGGTAATTAAACCGTCTTTAATGTTACCAGGTGATGGGTTCATATCAAAGCCCGAACCTGCTTCTTCGGCACGTTGCGCGTAAGTGCGTACAAGGTTTACAAAGCGGTCTGCATCTTCCTGCTGAATACAACGGTCAATAAGGTTTTGCTCAACTCCACAAAGTTCAGGAAACTCAGCTAAAATAACCGAACCACCCAAGGCAACCAATAAATCAGAAGTATAACCAATAGCCGGATTTGCTGATATACCGGAGAAACCATCCGAACCACCACACTCCAAACCAATAGTAAGTTTGCTTAATGGTGCCGGCTGGCGGGTATACTCATTAGCCTGTATTAAACCTGCAAGCGTTTTGCGTAACGCCTGCTCCATCATGTCAGACTCCTTACCTATAGTTTGCTGATCTAATATATACAGCGGCTTTTTAAAGCCCGGAGAACGTTTCTGAATTTCGTTTTCCAAAATGCTCACCTGTGCATTTTGGCAACCCAAACTTAGCACTGTAGCACCGGCACAATTAGCATGGGTTATGTAACCGGCTAATAAACCGCAAAGCGCTTCAGCATCCTGGCGGGTACCGCCGCAACCACCAGAGTGGTTCAGAAACTTTATACCGTCAACATTTGGGAACACTTTGCTTTCTTGTGAAGCTACGTCGCCTGCATTAACCTCGGTAAACAATATCTCGTCAACACCGCTACCAGCTTTGATTTTGCTAATTAATTGCTGCGCCTTGGTTTCGTAAGTTTTTTTACGACCATAGCCTAGCGGCTTAATCAATGACTCCTGCAGTACCTCTATATTACGGTTTTCGCAAAAAACCATGGGTATAACCAGCCAGTAGTTTGCCGTACCCACGCTACCATCCGGACGGTGATAGCCATTAAACGTGCGGCTTTCCCAGGCGCTAACATCAGGCTTGTTCCAGTCGGTATGTTTGCTTGCGGCAGACATGCTGTTGGCAGCATGCTTAATATTCTGTGTGCTTATTACACCGCCCGACGGAATGTCAAACTGCGCTTTACCTACCAACACGCCATACATGATAATGCTATCGCCGGCTTTAATATCGTTAATGGCAACTTTATGTTTAGCGGCAATTGGGTTAACAGTTGTTATGGTAACTCCATCATAAGTGATCACCTCACCTACGGGCAGGTCAACCAACGCTACCAGTACGTTATCATTAGGGTGAATCTTTAAAATATTTTGTTTCATTGTATATTATAAAGTTGCTTCTTTTGCTAAAATCTCTTTTGTTCCGTTGGCTTCAATTTGCTGAAGCTGATCTAATAAAGCTTCTTTGAAACCTGGAAGCTGGGCCAAATCTGCACCCCAAAGCTCCTTATTATTCAAGATGCTGTAAGTTACATCATGCAACTCAGCCTTTTGCCAGGCCTGATAAAAGAACTCTGCGTTACTATCGGTAATTACGTAATCTTCACCATTATTTGTACCAATGTATTTACCGTCCTCATCTTTAACAGATTTCATGAACCTGATGAATGCTGCAAAGCCTAGTGCTATATGTACCGGAACCGTAGTATGATGCTTAAAATGATTTAAAATTAACGGCACCACCCTCAATTGCATTTTTGACGAAAACTGTGCCGAAATACTGATCCACAGGTGCTCCAGGTTAGGGTTACGGAAACGATCTAACACCTTACCTGCAAATTCGGCAGCAGTGTCATGATCAACGTCATAAGGAATGGCCGGAGCAATTTCCTTTAACATTAATTGATTGATGAAGTGCGTAAAACCAGTATCTTCCATGGCTGCTTTAACCGTGCGGAAACCTGATAAAAATGCAACTGCACAACTTAACGTGTGCGTACCATTGAGCAAGCGTAATTTCAATTCGCGGAAGATGTCAATGTTAGGCACTATTACAACGCCCTTATCAACTTTATGGAACGATAATACATCTTTAACGTAGTCATCGCCTTCAATAGCCCAAAGTGAATATACTTCAGATACGATGCGTAGTCCGTCTTTATATCCGCAATCAGCCTCCAGTTGCTCTGCCAGCTTTGCATCGGGCTTACCCGGAACAATACGGTCAACCAATGTGTTGCAAAAGCGGTTGTGTTCTTCAAGCCAATCAATAAACGCAGGTTCCAGGTTATTCAAATGCGCCAGTTCAAGCACAATTGCTTCCAGTTTTTTGCCATTATCAACTATTAATTCGGCCGGAACAATTACCAAACCGCTCTCGGCACTGCCGTTGAATGTACGGAAGCGCTTGTATAAGACGGCTAATAACTTGCCCGGGAAAGATACAGGTGGGTTTTTAAAAATATCATCCTGAACCAGTTGAATACCCACCTCTGTGGTATTTGATGTAACAACTTTAAGTTCGGGGTTTTGGGCAACTTTTAAAATCTCTTCCCAGTCTTCGCCGGCCGATAGTACACGGCTTATAGATGAACATACAATTTGCTCATCAACCTCGTTACCATCTTCAATACCTTTAATTGAAAGTGTGTACAAGCCATCCTGACGGTCAAAGTCATTAGCCGAGCCTGTATCCGTTGATTTTACCACCACAATACGGCCGTTAAACACTCCTTCCCTATTTGCTTTATCTATATAAAAATCAGGAAGGCCGCGAAGTAACACGCCGGTACCAAATTGTAAAACTTTCTCGGGCAGGTTAAATACATCCTCTGGCGGAAGCACCAAACCCGGTACATTAATCTTCTTTAAGTTATATCTTGATAGTAACATTTGCTTATAATTTGCCGCTTACTTTTTGGCAGCCTTAGCCGGAATCTGATCTGCCAGCCAGGCCACTAAATCGTTAGCCGCTTTAAAATTTTCCAGGTCGGGCGTTAGTTTGCGACCATCGAGGTATTCGTTATAAAACCATGGGTCGCCAACTGCAATTACGGTACCTTTACCGTATTTTGCCATTGCTACAACCACCTCACCATTATGATTTAATACCGGTTTTGCAGGGGCCGACAGGTTGAACGTGCTTATTTCTTTGATATAAATCTTCTTAGCTGTTTTAAATACAGGGTTGCCCGCCGGAATTTTTACCGCACCCTGTTGAAACTGCTGACCAGCCACATGGTTAATGCTGTTTTCTTTAAACGGCATACCAAATTTACTCATCAGCGTATTAAAGTTTTTAAACTCGGCATTACCTGTATCATTATGTAATACTAATAATACCCCGCCTTGCTTAATCCAATTTTGTATTGCGGTTACGTGGGCCGGCTCAACGTATTTAGCGTTAGGGTTTTCTTTTGGAATGTCGGGATCAACTATTAAGTAAACAGAAGCCGGTTTTAAATTAGCCGCAGTTGGGGCTTGGTATAAAGTGGTAGTTTCTAGGCCGTAGTTATTAAAGATGTGCCCTAACAGCGAGAAGCCATTGTTATCACGGCCCTCCCATTTGTAATGATAAGGAACTACAGCACCGGTTACGTCTTTTTTACGCTCGTCGTTAAAATAGCTATCCAATAACACAGTTTTGTTATTGGCTTTATTTAAATTGGCAATACGCTCAATTTCAACGCTGGCCTGCAAAAAAGCACCAAGGCCTTTAGCATCATTGGTAACTACTTTTTCCTTCAAATAATACTCGTAGCTGCCATCCCTGTACGGATTGCCGCCTAAACCGGCTACACTTACTGTACCGTTAAAATTAACCTGACCGTTAGCATCAACCTCAACAAACTTTTTAATGATGCCTTTATAACCTGCTTCGGCTACGCCTCTAAAATAATTAGGCAGGTTATGCTGCCGCACGCCTTTAGCCAATGCATAAACAAACATTGAAGAAGCCGAAGCCTCCAGGTAATTGCCTTTTCCGTTAGGTTTATCCATTACCTGGTACCATAAACCGGATGGCTTATCCTGATACTTGGCTACTGCTGTAGCAAAGCGGTTTAAAATAACCAGCAATTCAGCACGCTTTGGATGATTTACCGGCATTTTATCAAGTACATCAACTAAGGCCATACCGTACCAGCCCATAGCACGCCCCCAAAAATTGGGAGATTTACCGGTTTCAGGGTTTGACCAGCGCTCTTTGTGGCTCTGATCCCACGCATGGTACAGCAATCCTGTTTTGCTATCGCGCGACATGCGCTCCATTAAAATGAATTGCTTGGCTATATCGTTAAACGCAGTATCTTCATGAAAAGCACTTGCGTATTCGGCATAAAACGGCTCACCCATGTACAAACCATCCAACCACATTTGGTTAGGGTAACGTTTTTTGTGCCAAAAACCACCTTCAGGAACACGTGGCTGCTTGCTCAATTGCTCACGAAGAGTTCGGGCTGCTTTTAAGTATTTTTCGCCGCCAATTACCTGATAAAGCATTAGCACACTACGGCCGGGTAAAATGTTATCGATATTGTAATCGTCCATTTTATAGCCTTTTATGGTGCCGTCATCATTTAGATGAACATCTACACGGCTTTTGATGTATTTGAAGTATTGCGGATCGCCGGTTTGCAGCCACACATCTTCTAAACCCTTCCATACAACGGCGTGCTCATAAGTCCAGTGTGGTTTTGAAGTATCTGCCCACACCTTCATAGCTGTTTTAGCCATGCGCTGCGACCAGGGTTGCGTTTGTGCCTGAACAAGTTGAAGACCTGAAATCAGGAACAGGCATGCAAATAAGAATTTTCTCATAGTTTCTTCTTCTGATAATTAGTTAATGACAGACGGTGTCGCCTGTCAAAGGTTTGGTTAGTACCCCGCATATCTTCAGGATACAATTTTATAATATTGAAAGGATAAAAAAGCGATAATGGCTGTAAAAATCAATGCAAACGTTTTCGTAACGCCATTTAGGCTACTTTACCTTGGCCAAGGCAAGCGGATTCCAATTGTCTTTGCCACCCAATATATTTTGTAACGTATATTTTTTGGCTTCCTTATCAGTTAACTGTTTTGACCAGGTAACACGTTCAGTCGTTTTGGCGCCTGCTCCATAACATTTGTATTCGGCGTAAAAAGCTGTTTTCTCCTTATCAGGAAACATGGCATCTCCCTTCCACGGATTCCAGCCTTGAGGTGAAATATGAGCACCTACTTCGCAGCGTATAAACACCGTTTTAGCGTAAGGCCTCCATGGGCGGCCCAATAGTGCTTTTTTCACGGTGCTATCGGCAATTAATTTACAATCCATCAGTACATAACCAAACTCCTGGTTTGCAGTGGTGGCTGCAGCAGTAACAAATGAATTAGTTAAATTACGAATAGTGCAGTGCTGAAATACAACTGTTGCTTCACCAAATATAAAGTCGGTAGTGCCTTCAATATAGCAATCCTGGTAAAATTGACGGCTGTTGCTTTTGGCTGTGTATAACGTATCCTGATTACCCAGCAAACGGCATTTGGTTATAATGCACCGGTCGGCCTCAATGTGTAAGGCAACAGCCTGTCCTACCCTGCCGGCCGTATTTTCGATGGTGAGGTTACTGGCCTCAAAGCCGTCACCCTGTACCAAAACGGTATACGAGGTGTAGGTAGTCATTTTATCTTTACCGTAAGCATCCTTTCCACCGGTTACGGGTTTTCCTGAATAATCATTGTTGGTTATGATAGTGCTTTCAGCACTTTCGCCAACAAGAGATACATTAGTTTTCCAACTGGGAATAACCAACTTCTCATGATAGATTCCCTTTTTTATATGAATAATTACCCGCTTTTGCCCTAAATCGCGCACTGAGTTAACTGCTTCCTGTATGGTTTTGTAATTACCGCTGCCATCGGCAGCAACGGTAAGCTCTGCAGGAAACACAGGCTGCTGAGCAAATGCATGCCCGATGAATAAAACGGCAACCATTAACAGCTTAAACACTTTCATACTGCTATTACTTAGCTATAAATGCCTTTTGATTAGCACCGTTTTTAAACGCCACCTTTTGCCTGGCCTTAGTCAAGTCTGACGCGGTAACTTCAATATTTGATGTCTTTTTACCGTTAATGCCAAACACCTGTTCTGTAGTGGCACCGTAACGCAGGTTACTAAATTTAACGTTATTTGAATTGATAACATTAATTAAAGGCGCAGATGCTTTGGCTTCAACATAGAAGTTTTTCAGGTTAATGTCTTTACCTTCTATAATATCAATCCCTTTGTTGGCTTTAATGCTTACGTTTTCAAGATTAATGTTTTTGATAGCCATCTCTGGTAAACCACGAATCATTAATGCCCTGTCGGCACCGTTACATGATACATTACTAACCCAAAAATCTTTAAATACCGGGGTAGCTTCTGTTACCGGCGGAACATTGGTGTCATTTGCCATTTCCTCATCCGTTGGCGATTTGCCGGTGTAATACATATCGAACAAGATGGCGCTGGTTACAATATCGCGCATGGAAATGTTTTTGATGTGGATGTTTTCAACCACGCCACCACGTCCGCGGGTGGTTTTAAAGCGGAGGCCAATATCGGTGCCAATGAACGTACAGTCGGTTACGAAAAGGTTACGCGCACCGCCCGACATTTCACTACCAATTACAAAACCGCCATGTGCGCGATAAACAATACTGTTTTTAACTACCATGTTTTCGGTTGGCTTACCACGTTTACGACCTTCCTCATCACGGCCCGATTTGATACAAATGCCATCATCGCCGCAATCAAACGTGCTATTATTAATCAACACATTTTTGCACGACTCCACATCAACACCGTCACCATTGGCAGCGTTCCAAGGATTGCGTACGCGTACACCGTCAAATGTTAAGTCTTCACACATTAATGTATGGAGGCACCAGGCTGCAGAATTTTGGAAAGTTGCACCCTGTAGTAAAACCTTTTTACAGTTAGCCAGCACAAGCATGTTAGGGCGATAATAATCTTTAAATTCCATAGCAGCCTCAGGCGTAGATCCGGGCTCAATGTAACCCGCCTTTGGTGTACGTGCTGCCTTGTAATAAGCTGCAGATGGATACCAGGTTTTACCGTTTTCACTCACAACACCACCCGATGCTACTTTGCGGTTCCATTCCTGTTCGGTTAAACGGTCTTTGGCAATCAGCCTCCATATTTCGCCGTTTCCATCAATAATTCCATCGCCGGTAATGGCAATATTTGTGAGGTTAGTACCTGATATAGGCGACTCGTTGCGATATGCCGCATGCCCCTCCCAGTTGCCTTCAATAAGTTTGTACTGGCTTTTATCGGCCGTAAACTGCACTAAGGCTGCGCGGCTAACGTGCAGGTTTACGTTGCTTTTAAGTTTTATAGGGCCTGTTAGCCATAAGCCTTGCGGTATTAATACTACCCCTCCGCCTTTTGCACTGCAGGCGTCAATAGTTTTGTTGATAATCTCTGTATTGAGTGTTATACCGTCGGGCTTAGCACCATATTTTATAATGTTAAAGGTGTCTTTTTTAAAGGTTGGTAAAGCTGCCTTTGGTAAATTACTCCAACTGTATGGCCTGTTTTTTACCTGCGCCGAAACAAGAAAAGTACTGCCCGTGATTAATAAGGCGGCTATAGAATATTTTTTAATATTTAACATTAAGCTGTGGTTTATGTGGTTTTCAAAATAAGGCAATTGGCAACTAAACAGGTTGACTGATGTTGCCCAACTTGTTCTTATAAGTTATCAAGATTTAGCTTTAACTACATGATCGGCTAAACCCAGCTTTAAATCAATTATGCTTTTTAAAACTAATTCAGCCACTCGACGGGCGCCTAGTTCATTAAAATGCGTATCATCTGCCTTACCTTGAGGGTAATTGGGGTTTTGCCCTGGCTCAAGGTAGTTAAGCAGCAGCTTTGACTTTTCATCGCCCAGCTGCTGAAACATTTGCTGGCTTTCCATATCAAGATCAATAAGTGCAATTTTGGTTTCCTTAGCAACGTTGCGCACTATTTGCGCGTACAATTCGTGGGTTTGCACTATATGTCCGGTGCTGTCAAATTTACGGCGGGCAACGGGTGTAATAATTACCGGCGTAACCTGTTTGGCTTTAGCGGCTGCAACAAACATTTCGAGGTTCTTTTTAAATTCAGCCTGGGTGGTTGCACTCTTTTTGGTAGGCACCTCATCATTATGGCCAAATTGAATAATGAGGTAGTCGCCGGCCTTCATGCCTTCGTTAACAGATGCCCAACCACCATTAATGAACGTTTTGGTACTCTTACCGTTCTTTGCCCTGTTTTCAATCACAACGGTGCTGTCAAAATAGTTTGCAAACGGCATCCCCCAGCCCGTTTCGGGGTAATAGCGCTTTTCTTTGATGGACATTGTTGAATCGCCAATCATGTAAACAGTAATTTTTTGGGGCGGCGAAATCCAGGCACATAACGCCAATAACAATACACTAAGCAGTGTTAATTTCTTCTTCATAATTTGGTTTGCTATTGCGTAATAGGTTTGGTGTAGCGTGTAAGAGATGTGCTATAGCCGGACTAAATTACTCATAACAACTTAAAAAACAACACAAAGGGCTCGTTCGGTTAACGAACAAGCCCTTTGTAGCATAATTTTTATATAAGGTTAAAAACCCAGGCCCAATGCAAAACCGCGTGTGCCTTGCGGGAATGACACACCGGCCGATACAGCACCGGTTTGCAGGTTTATACCATAAAACCGTGTAGTACCTGCAACAGTAAATATACCATAAGCATTACCTGTGTTTGCACTGATATCAAATCCGTTTGCTTCTGTAATAGTAATGCCAAGTGACCCAATCTCGGTCATAGTACCGGCATTTGGTGGATCTTGCTTGTATAATTTACCTGTTTGGGAGTTAATGGTGAATAACACAGTTGACGTAGCACCTGCAAAGTTATTGGTATAAGCAGCTGCATTTACAAAGCCGGTGTTTGCAGGCAATTGCGTATCAACACCTGCAATGTCGCCAGTAACCGGGCTTATACGTAAATTTTGGCCGGTGTTGCTAACTACACGTATTAAATCGGCCACCGGGTTAAAATCAAACCCAAAAGATGTGCCCGACAAAGCCGTAGAAAATTGAGCACCACTAACGGCGGTTGCCACACCCGATGATGGATTGATGGTATACAGGCGGTTGCTGCTGCCCAAGCCATATAACCTGCCATTAAGCGGACGGAAATCTATACCCAAAATTTGCTCATTAGCCTGCACACCACTAATTGCTTTTGCAACCGGTGATATACTTGCAGGGTTAAAAATTAGCAGCTCGTTGTTACCGCTAACAGCGTATGCTACGGGGTTGGTGAAGATAGCCAAACCAACAATATTGGTATTAAATGAATAAGCCTTATAAGCCTTCCCATTGCTCATATCAATACTGTAAAGTCCTTGTGTACCATTTACCGTTAAAGCAGCCAATGCTGATTTACTGTCGGGAGTAATATCAAAATCGCCTATTGCAGAAGCGTCAACACCAAGGGAACCAACTTCAACCAGCGTACCGTTGTTAGGTGGATCCTGCTTGTATAGCTTTTTGTTAGTTAAATCAATATCAAATAATACTGTAGAACTTGCACCCGCATAGTTTTCGGTGTAAGCTACTGAAGATATTTTTGCACCGGCTGCACCGTTGATATCACCATCACGAAGTGCAGTTCCATCTTCAGGGTTTAAGCGCAGGTTTTGTCCATTGTTTGACACTAAACGCAAACGATCAACTGTTGGATTAAAGTCAATACCAATTGCCGTTCCGTCAATGGCCGGGGTAAAAGGCGTTGCATTTACTGCACGGGCAGCACCTGTTGATGGGTTGATGATATAAATGCGGCTACCGCTGCTTACACCATACAATTCACCTGTGGCCGGGCGGTAATCAATAGCCAGCATGTTTTCTCCAGATTGCATACCGGTTATGCTTAAGGTTTGTGTAAGTGCACCGCTGGTTTGCGCATTGAAAGAAGCAATGCGGTTATTTTGTAGCAATGCGGTAACATTAACATTTGGTGCAACAATTTCGCTGTCGTTGCGGTAATCGTCATCGTCGTCTTTTGAACACGAGCTTAACAATACAGAAAGTGCCAGGCCACACAAAGCCATTCCTCTCATAAAAAAGGTAGTAGTATAATTTTTCATAATTTATGTAAATACGTAATCAGACTGATGGCTGTAACAAGCCCTCATAAATAAAAAAGTAGCAGTAGATTTTTTGCTAAGCGTTAGGAGGTGGTGTAGGTACAACCAAATGAAAAGCCGAAAAGCTTACCGGCACAAACAAGCTATACTTTCTAGCTTGCAGCACAGTTGGAAGCACCTTTAAATCAGTTGCTAAATAGTTTGCAGATAGCAAGTTTTTGCTACCAAATTGTGCGTCATCTTTTTCATCGGCGTCGCCGGTGTCACCATCTTGGGTTCCCGGAACCATTAAAGCTTTTTTGACGTAAGGTTTGCCTGATTGCATAACCGTTTTACAGGCAACGCTCAAAGCAAACAATAAAATAGTAAGTGTAAATACACATTTTAATTGCTGCCTTAAAGAAGTACTATGTAAAAAGTTGCCCATGTAATCCAACTTACGAATATGACTTCATAAAGGATTTCAATAAGCAAATGTTTTTAGTTGAAAATCAACATTATACAACCTGAAGCACTAAAAAGCATCTTTTGGACTCATCACAGTAATCCGAGTAACTACTGTACTGTTAAATAAGGGCCTGCCTTTTTTAACGTTGCTAAGTCAATAATAGCTACGTTGCTTAGTTCTTCAACCGATTCATAGTTACCGTGCTGCTTTCTGTACTGTACAATAGCGTTGACTTGCTTGTAGCTCAGGTAAGGGAAATTCTTAAGATCTTCGTACTCGGCAGCATTTACATTACGTTTCTTTATTCTCTTCCTGTCAACGGTAAATTGTTGCTGTATATCCTTATAATATATTTCATCTAAGCCAAACACCTCTGTAAGCTGCTGCTTTTTATAAAAGCCACCCAGCCGTGTACGATATTGGATAATACGGTGCGCAAACGCGGGGCCTATACCTTTAAGCTTTGTTAAAGTTGCCGAGTCGGCCGTATTTAGTTCTACTACTAAACGGTGTTCAGCAATGTTTAACTGTTTGTCGGCCGGTAAATTAATGTAAGGCTGCAGGCGTTGATAATCTTCTGCAGTAAGAGTATACATTTTTTTAACATCGGCTTTGGTAATGAAACGGCCTCCACTGGCTTCATAATTTTTTATCCCTTTAATCTGCCGTAACGACAAGCCAAGCCGTTGCCAACTTTCAACCGGTAATTTATTAGGATTAAACTTAAAAAGCTTTACCTGCAAATGCGCACTTGCTATTTCTTCTTCATCATTTAAGTAAGGCTTTACGCCTGCACGCTGCAACTCGGCAACAGCTAAATCAACCTTTTTAAATTTAACCGGCTTTTCAACATTTAAGCGCCTGTTGATTGCCGGAGCTGCCAATGCCCCGGCTATAAGCAACACCAATACAATTAGTCCGTTCCATTCTGTTTTGGTTAACAGCAGGTAATTTTTGATGCGTGCTTTCACTTATACCTAAATAAAAGGTTAAATTAGTAATTTTATAAATTTACCTACGTATATAAGCATGAAGATTATAACCACAGATGAGTTTGCCAAGGCCACCAAGCTTGATAAGTTGCGTATGCCGGGCCTGGCAGCTTTACTGATGGAGTTAATGAAAATTAACCAGGTTAATGATTTGTTTGCCAAGGCTCAGCCCAAACAAGGACCTGAATTTGTAGATGCCATACTGGAGGGCTGCGGCGTAACTGTAGATTTTGACGAAAGCGAATTGAAGAATTTGCCTGCTGATGGCGCCTTCATAGCCATTGCCAATCACCCGTATGGCGGAATTGAGGGCATGATATTACTTAAAATATTATGTATGGTTAGGAAGGATGCCAAACTGATGGCAAACTTCCTGCTAAAAAAAATACCTAACCTTGCCGATTACTTTATAGCCGTTAACCCTTTTGAAAACGTTGAGCATTCATCAAGCATTAGCGGCATTAAATCAACACTTGAATTGCTCAGAAACGGAACACCTATAGGAATATTCCCGGCTGGTGAGGTGTCGACTTATAAATTAAACAGCAAACAGGTTACCGACCGTATGTGGCACCCGGTGGTTGGAAAGCTAATTGCAAAAGCCAAAGTACCGGTAGTACCCATTTACTTTCATGGTAACAATGGCCTGCTGTTTAACCTGCTTAGTTTAATACACCCCACCCTACGTACTGCCAAGCTACCATCAGAATTATTTAACAAGCAGGGTCATACTATAAAACTGCGCATTGGAAAGCCTATCAAGGTTGAAGAAATACCTAACTATAACAATGTTACGCAGCTGCTTAATTTTTTACGCGCCAAAACATATGCGTTAGGTACTGGTCTTGAAGACGAAAAGCGTCTTTTTAATCCACGGAATCTTTTTAAGATAAAAAAAGAGCCTAAAGAAATTGTTGCACCTACCATGGCCGAGCTAATGGACAGGGAATTGGTTCCGCTGCGGGAAAACTACAGGGTATGGAGTGAGAAAAACTACGAGGTATTCATCACCCCAACTGCGCTTATTCCTAATATCATTCGTGAAATTGGCCGTTTGCGTGAGATTACCTTTCGTGAGGTTGGCGAAGGAACAAATAACAGCACCGATTTGGATGAGTATGATATTTACTATCATCACCTGTTTATTTGGGATGTTGACACCAAAAGAGTTGTTGGCGCCTACCGTATAGGCATGGGCGACGAAATATTTGACAGCTTTGGAAAAAAGGGCTTTTACACCGCTAACTTATTCAAAATTAAATCACAATTCAGTGATGTGTTGCAAAGCAGTCTTGAACTGGGCCGCTCATGGATCAGGAAAGAATACCAACAAAAAGCCCTTCCACTGTTTTTGCTTTGGAAAGGCATATTAAAGTTTGTTATTGATAACCCGAGGTACCGGTATTTAATTGGACCGGTAAGCATAAGCAACACATTTTCCAAATTCTCTAAATCATTGATTGTTGACTACATCACCCGCCATCATTTTGATCATGATATGGCGCAATATGTAAAGCCACGCAAAAAGTTTAAAGTAGATTTTGCCAGCATTGATACTGAATTGCTTATGGCCGGTGAAGAAAATTTTAAAAAGCTTGATAACCTTATATCTGAAATAGAAACCCATAACATTAAGGTGCCTGTGCTGCTAAGGCAATACATATCGCTCAATGCAAAAATCATTTGCTTTAACATTGATCCTAAGTTTGCAGATTGTTTGGACGGCTTCCTGGTGCTTGATTTACAAAAGGTACCAAAAGATGTTTTGGAAAAGATAGGTAGAAACCTGTAGAATGACTTACTGTTTAGTAAAGGCCAATCAGCAATACTGGTTGGCCTTTATTTTTTTCAACACACTTTAAAAGCAAAACGGCTACCTGCAATGCAGGCGGCCGTTTGCTTTTAAGAAAGGTATACGTTGTTAATATTATTTTACAGCACCCGGAGTGGTGTAAGGTAAGTTTTGAGGATCAAAGTGAGCCCAACCAGCAGCCCAGTTCTCAGCACCAAATGCACCTTTGAAAGCAACTTTATCAAAGAAAGCATCAGCATAAGCACCAGTAAACGCAGCACCTGCTAAACCAACCGAACCGGTTTTTTGAGTAAATACAGGAGTACCAATACGAGCGCCACCAGCTAAATCAGCAGCAAATTTGTAAGGCTCGGTGTATAATGCGTTAGCCAAATCAGCAGAGATTGCGTTTCCGCCAGCATTGATTTTATCAGTTACAGCTTGTAATGCAGTGGCATTAGTTGCTCTGATTGGTGTAGTACAACCGTATATAAGGTTGTTAAGGAACAATGATGTGTTACCGGTTAATGCACCGCTTGAATTACCTAAAGCATCATCATAAAACACGCCAACTGTATAACCTGCTAATACTGAATTGTTAAGGCTCATAGCAGAGTTACGGCGAATTTGAGCTGCATTTTGGTAGTTAGCATTTACGCTTGGAGCCGAAGTAGCAGTACCTTGCAGGTGCTCACGCGGACCTAAGATAGTTACGTTTGAGAATAGAGCTTTAGTTTGAGGAGTAGCTGAAGTACCACCAGAGTTGTTATCAGATTCAAAACCGTTTGAGCCAGATACGTCGGCAGTTGAAGCTAAACGCTGAGCTAACGCAAACTGAATTTTACCTGAGTAACCGTTATCAGTATCAAAGTCATCATCCCAGGTAGCAATAGATAATAAATATTTAGCGTTTACTGAACCACCAAACCACTCGTAAGCATCATCACCTGAACGGTAAACCTCAATGTGGTCAATTGTAGTACCTGAACCAACGCTACCAAAAGTTAAACCGTTGATTTCGTTATCCGGACCAAGTGGAATACCAGCAAACTCAATACGAACGTATTTCATAACGCCAGAGTTATCGGCATCGTCAGTACCACCATGTTTAGCTTTATCAGTAGCGTCAGATATACCTTCGATGGCTACAGAAGCACCAATGTTATTATTTGCTTTACCTAAAAGGATAACACCACCCCAGTCGCCTTGTGAACGGCCACCTGCAGCAGCATTTGAAGTAAATACAATTGGCTTATCTACCGTACCAGCAGCATTTATTCTGGCACCGCGGGTTATAATTAATGAACCTTTGGTTGATTTCTCTCCTTTAATAATTGTTCCTGGCTCAATAGTTAAGGTTGAATTGTTCGTTACAAACACGTTACCTCTCAACAACCAGATTTTATCAGCAGTAAGGGTTCTGCTGGTTGTGATATCACCAGACAGTACGTTATCTTCTGAAACTGCAGGTGCATCATCGTCACTTGAGCAGCTTGATGCAAATACCATCAATCCTAAAGAGGCAAGTAAAAAGAATTTCTTAATGTTCATCTTTTGTGTGAATTTATTTCGGTTCAAAAATCGGGGTCGTATATAACGTTAATGTTATGTTGTATTTAACTTATTATGAGCAAAGTGTTTACTTATTGTTAAGCCCTTAAAAGTTGTAGCTGAAAACAAATGAGTAATTGCTACCGTATTTAAAGCGGCTAAGTGTTTGATCGGCAGCCTGATCGTATTTCTTATTACCATCACGATCAAAGTAGAACAGCGAGCGCTGATTAAGAATATCGTTTGCGTTCAGCTTAAGCTCACCACGGCTTTTAAGCACTTTAATGCCTAACTGTAAATCAATAACGTTACGCGGAGCTTCCCAAATTGCCGGGAATATAGGACCACCAACTACGTTAAGCCTGCGGCCAACAACGTTGTACAGAGCGTTGAACGTAACCTTATTTTCAAGGAAAGTATGCATTAAGCCGGCGTTAACTACGTAAGGAGCCTGGCCAACCAAAGGTCTTTCTGAATAATTAAGGTTTACACCTAAATCGGGGTTGGTTGCTTTTGATTTTATTAATGATACGTTGGTGTAAAGGGTAGTATTTTTAAGGAAATCAGTGTTTGATATAAAGCCCAGTGAGTGGCGTAACTCAAACTCAGCACCGTAAACAGTTACTTTTGGAGAGTTACGATACTCAATTTGCCTGTTTGAGCCCTGATCAAAATTGTAAGCTTCTATTGCGTTTTGGAAGCTTTTATAGAAACCAGAAACTGAGATAATTTGACCGGCAGAAGGGAAGAATTCATAACGCAAATCAAAGTTATCAATAAGCGTACGTTTTAAATTAGGATTACCTGTTATAAAGCTTACCTGCTCATAATCATAATAACCAAACGGCGCCAACTCTCTGAATTCCGGACGTGCAAGCGTACGGTAGTATGCTAATCGAAGGTTAGCTTTAGGCGTTAAGCTATAAGTAAAGTTTGCTGATGGCAATACGTCAACGTTGCTTAGTTGTGCTCTTGACAACGCCGATTTGCGCAGGTTTTGCAAATCTAAATCAAAGTGTTCAACACGTACACCCCACACTACTCTTAGCTTATCGCTAAGTTTATTATCTAACATGGCGTAGCCTGCGTTAGTCATGGCGTGACCATTGTATGACTCATCAAGGTAGCTACCCGGAATTTCACTTAAGCGGTAAACATCGCCACGGTCAATTAAATCTTGGCCGTAAAGTGTGTTTAGTGGCCTTTGTCTTATCTGCTCTAAATCATCAACGTTATTAGGTAACAAACCTATAAAGCGTACGGTAAAGCCACGATCGCGGTATGATGAATTTAAACCGGCTTTGAATGTTGCCGAGTTATTGAACATTTTCAGCGGGGTTGAATAATTCAAGTTACCTGAATAACCGTTCTCGGTCATGTAAGTAAACATGCGTGCATTTTCTTTTCCCAACGTTGTATTTTGAGCAAAGAAAGGAGCATTACCTGTAGCGTTTATATCACGCACATAGTTAGCCTTACGTTGGTCAGGCTGATCATTCAAGGTATTGCTGTAGCTGGCAGACCAAGTTAACTTACTTCCTTTTTCGCCAAATGAGTGTGTACCTTCAAGTGTTGATTTAAATACGGCTTTTTGTATAAGGTCAAAAGCCGAGAAGCGTACCTGGCTGGTGATGTTTTCGTTTACACCTGCTCTTGAAAGGTACTGATCATCATAAATGCGGTTATAAGTATTTTTAAGCGTGATTTTATTTTTACCCCAGGTATATGCAAAGTTTGCCAATGCACCTACGTTAGTTGAAAACTTATAAACCTGGTCGGTATACTTGTTACCATAAAATTCGCGAAATAAATCCTGATAATAGTTTTGGGTATTACGGTAGCTTAATGATACTGTTGCGCCGAATCTGTTACCGGTTTTTTCAAAATCCTTTACACGACCAACGGTTAGTTGGTAGTTTTGTGAAGGCAGAGCTTTTTTATTGTAAACGTTCCAGTCTTGCTGTAAGCTTCTGATAGCCGCAGTATTTTGTGAAGTTGACAAGGAGTTATTCACCAACGCTTCTGAACTTGGGAATGATGATGGAAGCTTTTTGTCGCCATTGTCAAATCCAAAGTAGTCGCTGGTGTTACGCTGTCCGCTTTTAAAATCTTTAAAGGTTGATGCGGTATTGTAACCTGCGCCCACACTCACCGAAGTATAATTACGGTCTGGAATATCTTTAGTAGTTACCTGTACCGAACCACCAGCAAAGTCACCAGGAAGATCAGGCGTTGCAGTTTTGTTGATAATAAGGTTATCAACCATGTTTGATGGTACAATGTCAAATGAGAAAGCCTTACGGTTAGGCTCGGTGCTTGGTAGTGGAGCGCCATCAAGGGTGGCATTGTTATACCTGTCGCTCAATCCACGTACAACCACAAACTTATTGTCTTGTACGGTAACACCACTCACACGCTTCAATACATCGGCAGTGTTGCGGTCAGGTGAACGGCGTATAGCCTCAGCCGATATACCGTCGGTTACACGGGCACTATTTTTTTGTTGTGCATATAATGAGTTGGCGGACTCCTGGCGGGCTGTTGCTCTTACCGTTACTGCCGCTAACTGCTGTGTTGCCGCTTCAGTTAATACTATATTTAAAGTAGTTGGCTGCCCCGCTTTAATAAGAATTTCAGATATCTGCTTGTTTTGGTAACCTACGTAACGTACCAAAACGCTGTGTGTACCTGCAGGAACATCGTTTATAGTATATTCACCGTTAACATTGGTTGCCGCACCACGGGTAGAGCCTTCAACCAAAATTGATGCGCCAATTAGCGCTTCGCCTGTTTTTTGATCGGTTATTTTACCGGTGAGCTTACCGGTGCTTTGAGCATGTGCTAAACTAAAAGATGCTGTAAGCAACAAACACACGATTAGTTTAAATAAGGTAATAGCTAATTTTTTCACTTGCATATTTTTGATGCAGCAAAATTATTAGCGCAACATTAGCTCATTGTTATCATCAAATTAACTGTACAATTTCTAATTGTTAAATTAAAATTAACAACCATTGTAAACTACTGACATATAGCACATTAATTCAATAGTTAATTTTTTGAGATTAAGTTAATGTCATTAATGGCATTAACTTATGATCTTAAAATACCGTTAATACCTGAAATTCAATTTCTTGATGACGGAAACAATTAACCACAGAGGGGCTAACAATAACAAACCTAAACGCCTGTTAAAATTAAATGAACGGTATGTTAAAAGCTGCAAGGCCAGTCCAACTATTAAAGCGACTAATCCAACCAGCCATAACTCAGGTCCTCCTGTTTTTTGCCAGCCTTCTAACTGAATAATGCCGTATGAAAAAGCAAAAAGCATAAAAAGCATAACATATGATACCAGCGGCGATAAACGCAGCAGGTAATAAATACTGAACGCTATTAAAAAAGAGGCCCAGTTAACGTATCCGTTATAACGCCCCAAAAAGCTGATATAAGGAAACGGCAAAGCCCATATAAAAGTAACAAGGCCAAACAAGGTTAAAACTATGGCAAAACATAGCACAGGCACAGGCAGCGTAAATTGCTTTTGCACCAAACTGTATTCATCAAAATGCTTGTCAACCGGTCTTAGTTCTGCTTTAGGAGGCATAGTATTAATTAAAAAAAGCGACAGGAATTCATCCTGTCGCTTGGTTATGCTTTATTGCAAATAATTATTTAGCGTACGATACCGAACGCGTTTCGCGTATTACGGTAACCTTAATTTGACCAGGATAGGTCATTTCAGTTTGTATACGGTTTGATATATCAGCGGCCAGCACTTCTGATTGCGCATCAGTCACCTTTTCGCTTTCTACTACTACGCGCAATTCACGACCAGCCTGTATAGCAAATGTTTTCTCAACACCCGGGTATGACAGAGCCAGCTCTTCCAGCTCTTTCAAGCGTTTAATGTAGCTTTCCACAACCTCACGACGGGCACCTGGACGAGCACCTGAAATAGCATCGCAAGCCTGAATAATAGGCGATATCATTGATGTCATTTCAATTTCATCGTGGTGGGCTCCTATGGCATTGCAAACCTCAGGATGTTCTTTATATTTTTCGGCCAGTTGCATACCTAATATTGCGTGTGGCAATTCAGGGTTATCATCAGGCACTTTACCAATATCATGCAGTAAGCCGGCACGTTTAGCCAGTTTAACGTTTAAGCCTAATTCGGCTGCCATGGTAGCACAGAAGTTAGCAACCTCGCGCGAGTGCTGTAACAGGTTTTGTCCGTAAGATGAACGGTAACGCATACGTCCTACCATGCGTATAAGCTCGGGGTGTAAACCGTGAATACCTAAATCAATAACGGTACGCTCACCAATCTCTACAATCTCCTCCTCTATTTGCTTACGTGTTTTGGCTACTACCTCTTCAATGCGTGCAGGGTGAATACGACCATCGGTTACCAAACGGTGCATTGCTAAACGGGCAATTTCACGCCTAACCGGGTCAAAACCCGAAAGTATAATAGCCTCAGGAGTATCATCAACAATAATTTCAATACCGGTTGCTGCTTCTAACGCACGTATGTTACGCCCTTCGCGACCAATGATACGGCCTTTGATTTCATCATTTTCGATATTGAAAATTGATACCGTGTTTTCAATTGCACTTTCTGTTGCAGTGCGCTGAATGGTTTGAATAACTACCTTTTTAGCTTCTTTTGTTGCAGTAAGTTTAGCCTCATCTACAATGTCTTTTATTTGCATCATAGCTTTGGTACGTGCTTCCTCGCGCAGGGTATCAACCAATTGATTTTTGGCTTCTTCGGCAGTTAATCCTGCAATTGTTTCCAATTGCTGCACATGCTGCTGCTTCAAGTGCTCAACTTCTTCCTGTTTTTTGTGCAGTATTTCGTTCTGCTTCTCCAGGTTTTTACGCTGGTTTTCCAGTTCGTTATCCTTGCGGTTTACGTTTTCAAGCTTTTGATTGAGTGACTGCTCTTTCTGCTTAATAGAATTTTCGCGCTGATTAATGTTGTTATTTTTAGCGTTTACCTCTTGCTCGTGTTCGGCCTTAAGCTGTAAAAACTTTTCTTTAGCCTCAAGCAATTTATTCTTTTTAAGAATTTCAGCGTTGTTCTCAGCATCTTTCAGAATTTTCTTAACCTTATTCTGAGCTGCTACTTCCTGTTCCTTAAATAGCTTCCGGAGCAGGAACCGGCCTATCAAAGTGCCAATGATGGCACCTACGAGCAGGCCTATAATGGTGGATAAAAGGTCCATTTTGGTGTTTGTGTGATGTATATATATGTTAAAAAAAAACGCAACTAAATTTTAAGTGCCATCCCACATTGCTTAATGCCTGATGGGTCAGTAAGGTAAAAACTACTACCTACCGATAACCAACCAGCAAAAAGCCTGTGCCTGTCAGTGAAACTTAAAATTTAACTGCGTTAAATTTATATTGCTCTATTTATAAGAACGTTTATTGCTTTTTAAAAAACTCCGTCAGCATATGGTCTAACTGGTAAGCCTTTTCGGCCACGGTTGTATCTTCAACCGTAACTTTACGCTCTGCTTTTAATGATGCGGTTGCGTAATGCAAAACACTCATTGAAAGCAAATCCTGCTTATCTTTTACCGCATAGTTCTCCTGATACTCCTTTATGCGGTCGTTAACCAATTTGGCAGCCCGGCGTATTAATTCCTCTTCTTCCGTATCAACTTTCAACGGATATACGCGATCAGCAATGTTTATTTTTATTGAGATTTCTCCCATTTGAGCTTGTTCACTTTACAATGTTACTTTTTAAGCAACACGATACACTTATCAATTTCCCGCACAAATTCGTTAATTTTTTGCTTGATGTCAAGGCTTTTTTCATTTGTTTCTGAAAATGACTTAGCCAGCTTCAATACACGAAGCTTCTCTTCAAGCTCTTTATTCTTACTTTTACTTACATCTAAAGCTGTGCTCAGCGACTGGTTTTCAAGCTTCAGCAAGTCGTTTTCTTCCTGCAACGCACCACAAAGCGCTATAAGCCGCTCCGTTTTCTCTACTACTATACTCAGCTGATCGGTTACTGATGGCATCTTTTTGATTTCAGATTTCGAATATTCTATTTGGGATTTTTTTATTTCGGACTAACGCTTTGCCACGCAATATAATTTCAAATTTGCGTAATATCCTCATTTAAAATTTAATTTTAAAACGGGCATAGCTTCAAACCAAAATGGTAAAAATTACTTTCTTATTTCTGCTCCCGCCTCTTTTCCAAAGTTGTAAATAAGCTTTTGCATTATCGAATCAATAGCCTTGTCGGTAAGCGTTTTTTCTTCGTCTTGTATAACAAAGCTAAGCGCATATGATTTTTTACCCGCCGGAAGCTTATCTCCCTGATACACATCAAATACACTAACCTCAGTAAGCAACTTACGCTCGGTTTTGTGCGCTATTTGCTTTAACTGACCAAATGTAACTGCGGTATCAACCAGCATAGATAAATCGCGCCGTACGGCCGGAAACTTAGAAATTTCTTTGTTTACAATTTTATTCTTACGAACAATGCTCAGCAACGTATCAAAGTTAAAGTCGGCATAAAACACTTCTTTCTCTACCCCGGCTTTTTTCAAAGCACCAGGTAAAACTGAGCCAAATTTTACCAGCGTTTTGCCACCACGAAAGTTGTATTGCAAACCGTAAGCAAATTCATGATCATGTATTTCGTCGGTTGTATAATCGGTAATATTTAACCGGCTCAGTAACCCATCAACAATAGCTTTAAGGGTGTAAAAAGTACCTGTTTTAATACTATCAACTTCCTTAACAGCATTATTACGCGCATTAACGATTGGTTGCTTGAACTTAACAAATTCACTTGCATGTTCACTTTCTTCAACTGCTTTTACCAACTTACCAACATTTTCAAAAAGTGGAATGAAGTAATTAGGGCGATCATTCCAATTTTCTACAGATGTCCTACCAGTTATAAAAACTGACATACGTTGCGTTTCAACGTATTTGTCATCCTCAAAAAAGTAGGTTTTACCAAATTCGTAAAGCTTTAAATCGGCCTGACGACGATTTTGATTGTATGCAATAGCCTCCAAACCTGAATACAACAGCGTTTGACGCATGATGTCCAGATCGCTGCTCAGCGGATTAAGCAGTTTAACCGCGTTATCCAAACTTTGGGCATACGATGAACTGGTTAATGAATTTGCCAGCATCTCGTTAAATCCATTAGCGGACAGTAAATCTGACAGCGCATTTTGCACGGTGTCGCGCTCTGGCCGGTTACTGGTGTTCAGCGACGCACGTATTTGTGTAGGAATTTCGATATTGTTATAACCGTAAATACGTAAGATGTCTTCAATGACGTCAACTTCGCGGGTTACATCAACACGGTAAGGCGGCACTTTTAAGAATAAGCCTTCGGCAGTTTCGTTAGTTATAACAATATCTAAAGCTTGTATAATTGCCTTAATGGTACCGTTACCTATTGCTTTACCAATAAGCCTGTCGATATTTTTAAAAGTAACCTCAACGCTAAACGGTTCAACGGGTGCCGGGTAAATGTCAGATATTTCTGATGAGATTACACCACCTGCAACCTCCTGAATTAATAAGGCAGCACGTTTAAGCGCAAACACCGTTATATCAGGATCAACGCCACGCTCAAAACGGAAAGAGGCATCGGTTTTTAAACCATGGCGTTTTGATGTTTTACGTACGGAAACCGGGTTGAAATAAGCGCTCTCAAGAAAAACAGACGTTGTGCCCTCTGTTACGCCCGATTTAGCTCCACCAAATACCCCTGCAATACACATTGGTTCTTCGGCATTGCCTATCATCAAATCATCTGCTGATAGTTTGCGCTCAGCATCATCAAGCGTTACAAATGGCGTACCTTCGGCATACGTTTTAACCAATACTTTACCACCGGTAATGGCATTAGCATCAAACGCATGCAAGGGCTGGCCTAACTCATGCAACACGTAATTGGTAACATCAACAATGTTATTAATTGCGCGTACGCCAATAACTGCCAAACGCTCTTTTAACCACTGCGGTGATTCTTGCACCTTTACGCCTGTTATTGTTAAACTGGCATACCGCGGGCATGCAGCTTGAGCTTCAATGGTTACAGGTATGTTTAAATCGTTATTTTGAACCTTAAAGGCCGAAACATCAGGCTTGGTTATACCAATACGCAAAAACGCTGCAATGTCGCGGGCTGTGCCCAGGTGTGAAGCAGCATCGGCACGGTTTGGTGTAAGGCCAATTTCAAATAAGTAATCGTCATTAAGCTTAAAGAAATCTTTTGCAAAAGCTCCAACAGGTGCATCAGCATCCAAAACCATAATACCATCATGGTCATGGCCTAAGCCAATTTCATCTTCCGCGCAAATCATACCCTGCGATAGTTCGCCGCGAATTTTTGATTCTTTTATTTTAAAAGGCTCGCCAGTAGTTGGGTGTACGGTTGAACCAACCACAGCTACAACCACTTTTTGACCGGCAGCAACATTGGGTGCACCACAAACAATTTGCAAATCATTTTCGGCACCAACGTCAACTTTGGTTATACGCAAACGATCAGCATTAGGATGTTGTTGAGCGTCTTTAACATAACCAATAACCAAACCTTCCAAACCACCGGGAATGGCCTGCACCTTTTCAAGGCTTTCTACCTCCAGCCCTACGCCGGTAAGTATTTGTGATATATCTTCGGGCGACTTATCAGTTGAAATAAACTCTTTAAGCCAGTTATACGAAATCTTCATTATACTCTATAAACGGTCAAATATAAGATTTTTGAGTTATAACATTTCCAGCAACTCTGCATCGGTTATGATAGGCACATTCAGCTTATTAGCTTTTTCCAGTTTTGATGGCCCCATATTGTCACCTGCTACAAGGTAGTTTAGCTTAGCCGATATACTGCTCAGTATTTTACCGCCGTTTTGCTCTATAAGTTCCTTAAGCTCCTCGCGCGAGTATTTTTCAAATACACCCGATATGATAAAAGTTTTGCCCGCCAGCTTATCACTTTGCAATACAACTTCTTTTTGAACTGATTCAAATTGCAGACCCTGGCTTTGCAACTTTTGAAGCTCGGCCAAATGCACAGGCCCGCTCATATACTCCACCAAACTTTGGGCTATGCGTTCACCAATTTCTTCAACGGCGGTAAGCTCTTCTAGTGATGCCGACTGTAGCTTTTCTAATGTTTTAAAATGAGCCACCAGTTTCCGTGCTACGGTTTCGCCCACGTAACGTATGCCCAGGCCAAATAACACT
This sequence comes from uncultured Mucilaginibacter sp., assembly GCF_913773635.1. Lineage (GTDB taxonomy): Bacteria > Bacteroidota > Bacteroidia > Sphingobacteriales > Sphingobacteriaceae > Mucilaginibacter. The sequence goes on along the minus strand of NZ_CAJYGQ010000005.1, from coordinate 308,153 downwards.
TTTTCGAAAGGCTTTTCCTTTGATTTTTCGATTCCGGCCAGCATATTGGTGATTGATTTTTCACCAAAGCGGTCCATCTGTTTTAATTCATCAGCATGTGTGTGCAACTCATATATGTCGCTAATGTGCTTGAGCAATCCCCGCTGATAAAGTGTTTCAATGGTTTCGTCGCCCAACCCATCAATATCCATAGCCTTACGTCCTACAAAATGCTGCATTTTGCTTACAATTTGCGGCGGACAGCCTTCATCGTTCGGACAGTAATAGGCAGCCTCACCCTCTTTGCGCTCTAAAGGCGTACCGCAAGCCGGACAAGTGCTTCTATACTCCACTTTTACAGCGCCGGCTTTACGCTTATCGGGGTTTACGCTGATAATTTTAGGGATGATTTCACCGCCTTTTTCAACGAAGACGGTATCACCCTCATGCAAATCCAAACGAATAATTTCGTTAGCGTTGTGCAACGTAGCACGCTTTACAGTTGTACCCGCCAGCAGTACAGGCTTTAGGTTAGCCACAGGGGTAACCGCTCCGGTACGGCCCACATTGTAATCCACACTCAGCAGCTCGGTTTCTACCCGTTCGGCCTTAAACTTATATGATATGGCCCAGCGTGGTACTTTTGCAGTAAAACCAAGCTCTTCCTGCTGGCCATAATTGTTTACTTTAATAACAATTCCGTCAATATCAAAGCTTAGGTTAAAACGCTCGGTATCCCAATAATTTATAAATTCAAGCACCTGGTTAATATCAGTGCAAAGCCTACTATCTTCACTCACGTGAAAGCCCCAGCTTTTAATGGCCTGCAAACTCTCCCAATGAGTTTTAAACGGCGATTTTTCCATATGCAGGGCATACAAAAAACAATCTAAAGGGCGCCGTGCAACCTCGGCCGAATCCTGCAGCTTCATAGTACCCGATGCAAAATTGCGGGGGTTAGCGTACGCCACCTCTCCTTTTTCAATACGGTCGTCATTTAAACGTTCAAAAGCTTTACGGTGCATAAACACCTCGCCCCGTATTTCAAATAAATCAGGGTAGCCGCTATCGGCATGTAGCTTTTTAGGTATGGTGTGTATGGTGCGCACATTGGTGGTTACTTCATCGCCTTCAACTCCGTTACCACGGGTTACGGCGCGGGCCAGTTTGCCGTCCTCATAAGTAATGCTCATGCTCAGGCCGTCAAACTTCAATTCAACTACGTACTCAAAATTATCGCCAATGGCTTTGCGTACGCGCTGGTCAAAGTCCAGCAGTTCCTGCTCGCTGTAAGTGTTACCTAGCGATAACATAGGCCAGCGGTGACGTACTGTTTTAAATTCTTTGGTTACCTCACCGCCAACCCTCTGAGTTGGCGATTCCGGATCGGCTAAATCAGGGTACTGCTCTTCTAAGGCGGCCAGTTCCTTCAATTTAAAATCAAAATCCTGATCAGATATAGTTGGCTGTGCAAGCACATAATAGTTGTAATTGTGTTGCTTAAGCTCAGCCGTGAGCTGGGCAATGCGTTGTTTAGCCTGGTTTGTTGCCATAAAGGCGAAGATAGGTTTTTTGTTAATGTGTGAATAAGCGATGTTGTGAATGAGCAATTATTTCGCCGCTGCTATCACTTACTTCATCCTAAACATTTTCAAATTCCCTACCACTAACCCTGCGGTTGTAAAAGAACAAGCCTAGACTCATAATAATACTGGTGCCAAGTATTACCACAAACAGCAAACTCGTTTCAACACCGGGTAAACGTAATTGCTGCGGCAAATTATAATACAACAACACGCTTATTAATCCGCGCGGAACAATAACCAGTTCGGGCATCAAGTCGGTTTTCAATGCCAGTTTGATATAAACAAAGCGTATAAAGTAAATTGTAAACAGTATAAGTGCCCCAATGAACAGCACGGTTGACTTTTGCAGTTGGTATACGTCCATGCTGAACCCGAAAATGATAAAGAAAAACGTACGCATGATAAAGGCGCTCTCGGCCGAAAGTTGCAGCAACTGCTTAAGGTCAAGACTTAAGCCGTGGTAAATGAAATGTTTGCGAAACCAGGGCAGGTTTATCTGATCGGCATTGTTAAAGAACAGCCCCAGCGCCAGCACAATAATGAGCGACGACAAATGAAACGACTGCCCTATAGCATAAACCAAAATTAGCAACGCAATAATTAAGAAGAACTTTACGTGGTGCGTTATGCGGCCAATTAAATACAGTAATAGTAAACAAGCCACCTGCGCCAGTATAAGTATGGCAACCAGCTCAACGCCTAACTTGGCAAATGACCCTACGCTTATAACGCTGTTACTAAGCATAAAGTTAAACAGTACTACCGTTAAAATATCTGAAAACGAGGATTCGTATATTATAAATTCCTTTTTATGCTTATTGATGTTTGAAGCTGACGGTATAGCAATAGCCGAACTGATAACACAAAAGGGAATGGCGTTTATAAAGCATCGGTAATAATCGGCCCGGGTGAGTACATAAATCAAGCCTGATATACTGAATGTAGTGAACAACAGTACAAAAAATGCCGATAAGAACGATTTTTTGATTACCTGATTTTTTGAAGGTGAGTACTTTAACTCTAGTGCGCCCTCAAAAACTATTAAGATCAAACCCAGCGTTCCAAGTGTTGGTAAAATAGTGGTTAAATCAAACAGCTTTATGCTGAAGTAATCAACCAACTGATGTAAGGCTACACCTAAAAACAGAAGCAGCAGTACTGACGGAATTTTTGTTTTACCTGCAATTAAATCAAACAGGTATGAAAAAATAACCAGCGAACACAGAACGATTAAAGTAGTATAGGTAGTCAAAATGCAATTAACTTGTGTAGCAATATAACATTTTGGCTTAAATTGTTTGTTAAGGGACGCTTTAATGTCATATACACATCATCTAAAAACGCTTTTACAAACCGTTTACACAGTGTTAATGTTTGTACCGTAAGTTTGATGATATGGCTAATTTACTTTCACCCTTAACTATAAAAGGCACAACTTTTAAAAATCGTATTGTTGTATCGCCCATGTGCCAGTACAGCAGTAATGATGGCTTCGCTAATGACTGGCACCTGGTACATTTAGGTGCATTTGCTACCGGTGGCGCAAGCCTTATAATTACCGAAGCAGCCGCGGTATCACCCGAAGGCCGTATAACCTACGCCGATTTAGGCATATGGAATAATGAGCAAATTGAAAAGCTTAAACAAATAACAAGTTTTATTGAGGCACAAGGTTCGGTAGCCGGTATACAACTGGCACATGCGGGTCGTAAAGCCAGCCATGATAAGCCTTGGCTTGGCGGTAAGCAGTTTACATCAAATCATGAAAATGGCTGGTTAACCGTTGCACCAAGTGCCCTGCCTTTTACTGAAGGCGAAGAAGCGCCAGTAGCGTTAGATAAGGCCGGAATTGAAAAGGTTAAAGCCGACTTTAAAAGTGCTGCCGAGCGTGCGCTTAGCGCAGGCTTTAAAGTAGCAGAAGTACATGGAGCACATGGTTACCTGCTTCACCAGTTTTACTCGCCATTGAGCAACCAACGTACTGATGAATATGGAGGCAGCTTTGAAAACCGTATACGTTTGCTGGTTGAAGTTACTGAAGTGGTGCGTGAAGTGTGGCCTCAGGATTACCCGCTATTTGTACGTATATCATCAACCGACTGGACTGAGGGTGGCTGGACTATTGAAGATTCGGTTAAACTGGCTGCAGTTTTAAAAGAAAAAGGTGTAGATTTGGTTGATTGCTCATCGGGCGGTAACGTGCCGAAAGCAAACATACCTAATAAACCGGGCTACCAGGTTGAATTTGCCGAGAAGATTAAAGCACAAACCGGAATATTGACCGGCGCCGTTGGTTTAATTACCAATGCGGCCCAAGCCAATGAAATTATAGAAAACAACAAGGCCGACATGGTATTGATGGCGCGCGAATTGTTGCGTGATCCGCATTTTGCTTTACGCGCTGCACATGAGTTGCAACATGAAATTGCATGGCCTGCACAATACGAACGCGCACAATGGCGTTAATTGAATGCAAAACTAATTAACCTTTTAATAATCAACCCAAAAAGAACATGAAACGTACAGCAACTGCACACTGGAACGGAACATTGAAAGACGGCGCAGGCCACTTAACTACACAAAGCACTACTTTAAATCAAACTCAATACTCTTTTAAAACCCGTTTTGAGTCGGGCGTGGGTACTAACCCCGAGGAGTTATTAGCAGCTGCACATGCAGGTTGCTTTACTATGGCTGTTGGAGCAGCTTTAACCCAGCAAGGTTTTCAGCCTGGTGATTTAGACACCGCCGCTGTGTTAGACCTTGATATGGCCAACCTTGCCATAACCGGTATTCATCTTGAAATTAAAGCTACAGCTATTGACGGTGTATCTGAAGATCAGTTTAAAGCCGTTGCCGAAGACGCTAAAAAGAACTGTATCATTTCAAAAGCTTTAAGCGTGCCATTTACCCTTAACGTGATTTACGGCGTATAAGTAATAGAAAACACTACCTTTCTTGCTGCTGTAATTGCTGATAGTTCACGGTAATGACATGCGCAGGTAAAATATACAAGGAGCAGACAATAACGTCTGCTCCTTGTTGTTTAAAACCAAATACATATTAATACTATGCGTAGACGTTTATCGCTTACTTTTTTATTTGTGATTATTATTACTGGGTTTCTTGTATTCCTGTTTTTTTACATGAAGCACCAATTTGGCACCGTACGCACCGAGGTTAAGGAAGATGTTATGGTAGAAAAAATAACTGCTATGGGCAAACTCGAGTTGGTAAAATACAGCATGAAGGATGTGCTGGAAAAGAAACAGATACACACCATCTTACCGGATGAACGAGTATTATTTGTAGCCGTGGGCGAAGTAACCGCCTGCATTGATCTTACCAAAGTAACCAAACAGAACATTACCCGCAGTAACGGCGACAGTGTAGTTACTGTAACGCTGCCCCAGCCCGAAATTTGTTACGCAAAGCTCGATCATCAACGCTCCAAAGTATATGACGTAAGCGGCGTAATACTACCAAGCACCACCAAAGCTATGGTTGAGGATATTTACAAACTTGCCGAAAAGCGTTTGCTGGATAATGCCAAACAACAGGATATTACCGGTAAAGCCAGGCAGAACGCACAGGTTATATTCAAACCTTTGTTAGAAGGTATATCGGGCAAAACGGTTGTGCTTAACTTCAAGTAACTGATTTTTATTAATTCAATATTAACGTAAACAAAAAGCGGCCTGAATAATAAATCCAGGCCGCTTTTTTGTAATTATAACGATAAGTCTATTTCAACACGTTTCTCCAACTTACCAAATCGCCGATTATTTTTTGCAACTGGTCGGCAGGTACGCGCTCCTGCTGCATACTGTCGCGGTGGCGTATGGTTACGGTGTTATCTTCGAGTGTTTGATGATCTACCGTAATACAAAACGGTGTACCAATAGCATCCTGACGACGGTAACGTTTGCCAATAGCATCTTTTTCTTCGTACTGAATGTTAAAGTCGAGCTTAAGCGTGTCCATAATTTCTCTCGCTTTTTCCGGCAAACCATCTTTTTTAGTAAGCGGGAAAATAGCGGCTTTTACCGGTGCCAGGCAAGGGTGCAGGCGTAGTACAGTACGGCTGTCCTGCTTTTCTTCGGTGCTCAGGTCTTCCTCCTCGTACGCATTAATCATGGTAAGTAAAAACATACGGTCTAACCCTATTGAAGTCTCAATAACGTATGGCACGTAGTTACCATATGGCTTATTAGTGTCCGGATCAACCTCAGGGTCAAAGTACTGCATTTTTTTGCCCGAGAACTGCTGATGCTGGCTCAAATCAAAATCAGTACGGCTATGAATACCTTCTACCTCTTTGAAGCCAAACGGGAAGTTAAATTCAATATCATAAGCGGCATCAGCATAGTGTGCCAGTTTGGTATGCTCATGGTAACGGTATTTTTCAGGAGCTGTTCCCAAGGCCAAATGCCATTGCAAACGGGTTTCTTTCCATTTATCAAACCACTCTTTTTGCGTACCCGGTCGAACAAAGAATTGCATCTCCATTTGTTCAAACTCGCGCATACGTATTATAAACTGGCGTGCAATAACCTCATTACGGAAAGCCTTACCAATTTGTGCAATACCAAAAGGTATTTTCATACGACCGGTTTTTTGCACGTTAAGGTAGTTTACAAATATACCCTGTGCAGTTTCGGGGCGTAAGTAAATAGTATCGGCATCATCAGCAACGGCCCCCATTTGAGTGCTGAACATGAGGTTAAACTGGCGTACTTCGGTCCAGTTGCGGGTACCGCTTACAGGGCAGGCAATTTCATGCTCTACAACTAATTCGCGCAGGCGGTTAAGGTCATCTGCGTTCATGGCCTTATCCAACTCCAGCTGCAGCTGCTCAGCTTTATCGGTTTTGCCATCAGCATCGTATTTTTGTATACGATCTTCTAAAAGCTGGTCGGCACGGTAGCGTTTTTTCGAATCCTTGTTATCAATCATCGGATCGCTGAAACCATCAACGTGACCGCTGGCTTTCCATATTTTTGGGTGCATAAATATGGCTGAGTCAATACCCACAATATTATCGTTCAACTGAACCATGCTTTTCCACCAGTAGGTTTTGATGTTATTTTTCAGTTCAGCACCATTTTGGCCGTAATCATAAACAGCGCTCAGGCCGTCGTAAATTTCACTTGACTGAAATACAAAACCATACTCTTTAGCATGGGCAATTACATTTTTAAATAATTCGTCGGTACTTTTACTCATAGCGCGTCAAAGATAGAATTTTTTTGATTTTAGATATCGGATGTTCTATTGCGGAATTACATTAGTTATAAACCGTTAGCTCAAAATACACTGTTAAACTACCGTCTATGATGCATCGCCAAAAAAAGCTAGCTTTGGCAAATTATGATTGACCAGCAAATCAAATCCGTAATTCGCGATATCCCTGATTTTCCAAAGCCCGGAATAGTATTTAAAGACATTACCCCTATACTTAAAGAGCCTGTTTTGTGCGAAAACATAGTTAACGCATTTGCAGCCCATTTTCAAAACTCTACTGTTGATGCCGTAGCCGGTATTGAAAGCCGCGGTTTTTTGTTTGGTTTACAACTGGCCGGTAAATTAGGTGTGCCTTTTGTGCCTATACGCAAAGCAGGCAAATTGCCATATACGGTTAAAAAAATGGAGTATGACTTAGAATATGGCTCGGCAGTTATTGAGGTTCATACCGATGCCTTTAAATCTGGTCAGCGTATTTTAATACATGATGATTTGCTGGCTACCGGAGGCACCGTTACTGCAGCTGCAAACCTGGTTACTCAAATGGGCGGTGTAATTGCCGGCTTTAGCTTTATTGTAGGATTGAGTGCATTAGAGGGCAGAAAAAAAATTGCGCCTTTGGCAGATAAGATTGTAGTGTTGGCGGAGTATTAAGCCGCGTTATAATCTTACACAAAACAAGGTGAGCTAACCTATATATGCTTATTTAACACTATTTAACAAGGCGTTAAGGCAATAATGTGCATCTTTATGCACAACCCCTATCATACGCATGAAGATTGTTTTATCGCTTATCAGCCTGTTGTTTATATCTTTCACAGCGCTGGCCCAAAACTTTACTATTAATGGCACAGTAAAAGATAATACAGGCCAACCTGTGCCTTTTGCTACTGTGTTGGTAAAAAGCACCACCAAAGGCTCGCCCGCCAATGCCGACGGGCAGTATACGCTTACGCTTCCAACCGGCACCTATGATATACAGTTTAAAGCGATAGGCTACAAGCAGGAAAGCAGGAAAATAACCTTACAAGGCAATCTGACTTTGAACATTGAGCTTTTGCCCGAGGCGTTCCAATTACAAAACGTAGTGGTAAGGGCTGGTGGCGAAGACCCGGCGTATGCTATAATACGCAAAGCCATACGTAAGCGTAAAGGATATTTAACCGAAATTAAGTCTTACACCTGTGATACTTACATTAAAGGTTTACAGCGAATATTGAATATGCCAAAAAAGTTCATGGGTCGTGATCTTGATCAAATGGCACGCGAGATTGGCCTTGACTCCAACCGCAGAGGGATTGTTTACCTTTCTGAGTCTGAATCGAAACTTGCTTTCATGCAACCCAATAATTACCATGAGGAAATGGTATCGTCAAAAGTATCGGGTAGCAACAGGGCTTTTAGTTTCAACAGGGCATCTGAGCTTAACGTAAACTTTTACGAAAATTTGCAGGACTGGGAAGGACTAAGCAACCGCCCGTTAGTTTCGCCAATTGCCGAAAATGCTTTATCGTTTTATAATTATAAATACATGGGTGAAACCGTAGAAAACGGTGAAACTATTAACCGTATTAAAGTAACACCCAAGCGTAAGTTTGAACCCACTTTTGAAGGATTTATTTACATTATTGAAGATAGCTGGCGCCTGCACAGCGCCGATTTAATGCTGACCAAATCGGCCGGAATTAACTTTGTTGACACCCTCACCGTTAAACAGCAATTTGTACCGGTGGGTACTAAAACATGGATGCCATCGTCGGTTAAATTTGAGTTTACGGCCGGCTTATTCAGCTTCAAAATTGGCGGTTACTTTGTAGCGGTATTTAAAAACTACGACATCAACCCTGCACTTACACGCAAAACGTTTGCCGAGGTTATGCGGGTTACCCAGGGCGTTAATAAAAAAGACTCTACCTACTGGCAGCAGGCGCGCCCAATACCACTTACTGCTGAAGAAATGACCGATTATGAAAAAAAGGCGGTGCTTGCAAAAAAGCGCGAATCAAAGCCTTACCTCGACTCGCTCGACAAGGTTCATAACAAAGTATCGGCTACACGATTTTTACTGTCAGGCATCAGCATACGTAACCGCTATAAAAAAACATATTTCAATACCGAATCGGTATTAGGTTCATTGCTATATAACACGGTAGAGGGCGTGGCTATCAATTATGGCGCATCGTTCAGTAAGCAAATTGATAGTGCCCGCAATAAATACCTCAGGCTATCAGGCCGGGTGAGGTATGGCTTTAGTAATAAACTGCTACATGGCAACATAACGGGCATTATTCCAATAAATGATTACTCGTTAAGCTTTGCTGGTGGCTCAGATGTAGTAGATTTAAATAACACCTACCCTATACGGCCGCTGTCAAATTCCATATCAAGCTTGTTTTACCGGCTTAACTACCAAAAGCTATATGATAAGCATTTCATTTCTGTTGGCTTATCAAGGCGTATTGCAGGAGGCTTACAGGGAAGCGTAGTTGCCGAATTTGCAGACAGGCGCTGGCTTGACAATACATCAGATTACAGTTTCTTTTTCCGCAACCGAGAGTACTCATCAAACAACCCGCTGGCCCCCTTTTCAAATACACCACTGTTCCCCAACAACCAAGCTTTGAAAGTTAGCATTCGCGCCAGTTATGATTTCAGCAACCGCTATGTAACCTATCCAACAGGCAGGTTCTATCTAGCATCAAAGTATCCTAAGCTTGAGGTTGGCTATACAAAAGGAATAAACAAGCTACTGGGCTCTGATGTAGACTATGATTTACTCACCGCCAGTTTAAGTAAGAGTGATGTAAGCCTGGGTATGTACGGTAAGTTTGACTTTTACATTGGCGCAGGTAAGTTTTTCAACAACAAGCAACTTTACTTTACCGATTACAAACACTTTTCGGGTAACGAAATACTAATTCATCATGATGCTCCAAACTCTTTCCTGATGCTTAATTACTATACCAATAGTACCGCCAGCAGTTACTTGGAAGGACATTATGAGCATAACTTTGGCGGCTTGGTATTAAGTAAAATTCCGTTGATACGCCGGCTTAAATTACAGGAAATAGTAAAGGCAAGCTATCTTACCACACCACAATTTAAAAACTACTCGGAGCTTGGCGTGGGCATAAGCTACCTGGGCATAAAAGCACTCTACGGATGGTCATTCAACAGCGGTCCTAACTCAAAAACAGCATTTCGTATCAATCTCGAATTTTAAAAAAGTTGATACAAACTTAACGTTGGTTAAATAAAAATGGCATTTAAACAGCGGAAATCATATCTTAGCAATCCTGTTAATTAGATAAGATGGAAATGTTTCACGGAACGGGAGTGGCAATGGTAACTCCGTTTACTACCGATGGCCAGGTTGATTATGCCGGCCTCGAAAACCTGATTAATCACCTCATTGGCGGAGGTGTTGAATATCTGGTATCATTGGGTACAACCGGCGAAAGCGCCACATTAAGCAAGGAGGAGAAGAAGAAGGTATGGGCTTTTACCGCCGAAAAAGTTAATAAACGTGTTCACCTTGTTGCTGGCATAGCCGGCAATAACACTTACGAAGTTGTTGAAGCCGTTAAAGGTTTTGAAGCCGCAGGCTATGATGCTATACTATCGGCCAGCCCTTATTATAATAAGCCAATACAGGAAGGCATTTATCAGCATTACAAGGCTATTGCCGAGGCATCTCCTCTACCGGTGTTGCTTTACAATGTACCCAGCCGTACCGGCAGTAATGTAACCGCTGAAACTACTGTACGTTTAGCCAATGACTTTAAAAATATTATTGGCACTAAAGAAGCGTCAGGCAACTTTGAACAGTTTAACCAGATTATGCGCGATAAGCCTGAAGATTTCATGTTTATATCAGGCGATGACCCGGTAACCCTTCCTATGATTGCTATGGGTGCTGTTGGTGTAATATCAGTTATTGGCAATGCGGTACCACGCCAGTTTTCAGATATGATACGTACCTGCTTAACCGGCAACTTTAAAGCTGCACTTAAAGGCCATTACGATTTAATTGAATTTACCCGCCTTATGTTTGCCGAAGGAAGTCCGGGCGGCATTAAAACAGCCCTTAAGCAATTAGGCATTTGTGGAGATACCCTGCGTTTACCTTTAGTACAGGTAAGCAGTGCTGCTGCTGATAAAATTGCATCAGAACTCAAAAAGATTACTGCCTAATAGCTGAGCATTTCACTAAAGCTCTGCCAAATAATACAACGTAATTTTACAACATAAAAAAAGCTGGTTTTTCAACCAGCTTTTTTTATAGCTTTTAATTAAGCCCTGATATAAACTTAGGCTTTGTTTTTAGTGTCTTGTACTTCCAGGCGTATTGCTTGAGCAAGGTTTTTTAAATCCTGCATTCCTTTACGTATACGGGTTCCAGCAGCGCTGTTACCTTTGTTATAGAATTTGTCAGCATCGCCTTCTAATGAAGCAATAAGCTCTTTTACCTGGTTAAATTTGTCCATTTTAATTTACTCCTTTTAAAGATTGAGGTTTATTGTTTTAACTAAGGCTAATCTAAAATCTTTTTTTTGAATATAAAAACGTTTGATATCCTAAAAACGCCCTTCTGATGCTGTTTAGGCACTTTTTCAATCAAACCGTTTATTTAATTGAATTATACTATCAATTATCGCTTATAAATTAATTTTTTTCAAAAAGGCAGTATGTATGTTGAAAACTTTTAGACTGTCAAAATACTCAAACAGCTATTATTTACTCATTCAGGCTATAATTTGAATAGTAATTGATGCATGAACCTACTTAAAAAACGCAAAAAAGCCTCCGCTATCGCGGAGGCCTTGTATAGCTAAGTTTTTAGTTTAGGCGAGTTCTAAGTTCTTCTCCTTGTAAAAACCGTCCTTTAATTTTTGAGCAACTTCGCTGTAAGCATCAAGCGTACGCTGTACATCCTCTAACGAATGTGTTGCAGTAGGTATAAGTCGTAATACAATGAGCCCTTTTGGAATAACGGGGTAAACCACTATTGAACAAAAGATGCCATAGTTTTCGCGTAAATCACGGGTAAGACTTGTTGCCTCAAATAAATCGCCTTTTAAAAATACAGGCGTAACCATTGTATTGGTGTTGCCTATGTCAAAACCGCGTTCTTTTAAACCATTTTGCAGTGTGGTAGCAATCAGCCAAAGCTTTTCGCGCAGCTCAGGTTGTGATTTTAGAAGTTCAAAACGCTTATGCAAGCCCATAACCATTGGCATTGGTAGTGCCTTAGCAAAAGTTTGCGAACGCATGTTATAACGTAAGTAAGCAATAATATCCTTTTTAGCAGCCACAAATGCACCTATGCCTGCCATTGACTTTGCAAACGTGCCAAAAAACACATCAACACCTTCAATACAGTCTTGAGCCTCGTGAGTACCTGCCCCTGTTTTGCCCATTGTACCAAAGCCATGAGCATCGTCAATAAGTAAACGGAAATTATACTTGCTTTTAAGGTCAACAATTTCTTTAATTTTACCTTGAGCACCCGACATACCGAAAACGCCCTCGGTGATTACTAAAATGCCGCCGCCTGATTGCTCGGTAAGTTTTGTAGCCCGCTCCATTTGCTTTTCAAAGCTGGCGATATCGTTATGCTGGTAAACAAAGCGCTTACCCATGTGAAGGCGTACACCATCTATAATACAGGCGTGTGATTCAGCATCGTATACAATTACGTCATTACGATCAACAAGCGTATCAATAATTGATACCATGCCCTGGTAACCATAGTTTAATAAAAAGGCATCTTCCATGCCCACAAACTCGGCCAAACCCTGCTCTAACGACTCGTGATATTTGGTGTTGCCAGACATCATACGGGCACCCATAGGATAAGCCATACCGTAATCGGCAGCTGCCTGAGCGTCAGCCTGGCGCACTTCCGGATGATTTGCTAAACCTAAATAGTTGTTAAGACTCCAAACTAAGTGCTCTTTTCCGTTAAACATCATATGAGGAGCAATCTCCCCTTCTAACTTGGGAAAAGAAAAATAACCGTGTGACCACTTCTGGTGCTGACCAATAGGTCCGCCAAGGTTCTTTGAAATTTTGTCAAATAAATCCAATGTCTTTAATTTATTTATTTAAACGCAAATATAAGGGATTACATTCAGGCAATCAACGCCTATAACTTTTTATAATAGGTTATAACATAACATTGACAGGTTATCGTTGAGCATAATTAAGGCTTAAAACATAAAAACAATTCATCAAAATACATGTTTAAACATGTATTATTTAATTTCAGATGCTATGAATCATTTAAAAGACAAAGTAATACTTATTACCGGTGCAGCAATGGGATTAGGTTTTGCTACAGCGGTTGAAGCTGCAGCTACGGGTGCTAAACTTGCGCTTGTAGACTATAATGCAGAAGGCTTGGAGAAAGCTAAGGCACAAATCAGCGAGCAATTTCCCGCTGCGGAAATACTAACTATTGTTGCCGACACATCAAGCGAAGAGCAGGTGCAAAACTACGTGGAACAAACCATTAATAAGTTTGGTGCCATTGACGGCTTCTACAATAACGCAGGGATTGAAGGAAAGCAGGCACCTTTGGCTGATTACGATGCTGAAGTATTTAAAAAGGTTATTGATATTAATTTACTCGGAGTGTACTATGGTATTAAGCACGTGCTGCCGCATATGCAAAACAAAAACTACGGACGTATAGTGAACGTGGCATCTGTTGGTGGTATACGCGGAGTTATGAACCAAACACCTTACGTGGCCAGTAAACATGCAGTAGCTGGTATAACCAAAAACACAGCATTAGAGTATGCAAAATTTGGAATTGTTACCAACGCCATTGCCCCCGGAGCTATTTTAACACCTATGGTGGCAGGTGCTTTTAAACAAGTAAACCCGAGCGATCCGGCAGCAGCCGAAAAGGAGTATGCACAAGCCAACCCAACTAAACGACTGGGTAAGCCCGAAGAAGTTGCAAAAGTAGTTTGCTTTTTGCTAAGCGATGTCTGCAGCTACGTAAACGGACAGGTAATTGCAATTGACGGAGGGCAATCAAATAGTTACGGGACCGTTTAAAACAACTATTATAGCTGTAAAAAAAGAGGTGCCCGACTCATGTGAGTCGGGCACCTCTTTTTTTCGTATACTTTACAAGGTGAAGTTTATTCAATTAGTCGACATTATCGTGCAGAAACGAATTGTTGCGGCGAATTTCAGGATTACCCTCATTGTCTGACAATGAGAACTTAGAAATAGAGCTTTCATTTGAGGCAGCAGGCTGCTGTAATGATATCTCCTTACGTTTGTAAGCAGGTACATTTTCAAGCTCCTGAATGTTGCCATTACGCAATTTCATGCTCAAATCTTTTAAACGCATAATACGCTCACGCGATTTACGCAGCTGTTCTTCTATAGACTCGTTGGTTTTACCTTCATCGGCATTAACCACCGGCTCCGGTTCTGGTTGCGGCTGCGGCTGTGGTGCATATTGAGGCTGTGGTGCTACAGGTGCTTCGTTTACCGGGCCAAAGTTCATTACGGTTTCAGTTACCTTATAAACCAGTTCATCAGCCTGAGGCTCAGGCGTAGGCTCCGGATCAGGCTCCATCAGGTTATGCCTAACCACGGTTGGCGCCTGCTCTTCCTGGCGTGCAGTAACCTGCATGTTAAACAAATCGCTTTGTTGAGGTGCTGCTGTTGCAGTGGTTTTTGCCATTACAACTTCCTCCTCTTTAACAGTTGTTTTTACAAATTCGTTAACCGGTTTTACAAGCGGTGTATTTTCAGGCATCAGCATTGATACCACTTTTTTGTTGCTTTCTTCTTTCTCGCGTTCGTCTTTAGTTTGGAAACCGGTAGCAATAATGGTTACCGATAGTTTGTTACCTAAAGTTTCGTCAATACAGTTACCCCAGATCAGGTCGGCGGCTAAACCGGCTTCTTCCTGGATGTAATCAGTGATGATACTTACCTCATCCATGGTAACTTCCTGCTCACTACCCGAGCTGATGTTTAACAGAATATAACGGGCACCTTCAATTTGGTTGTCTTTCAACAACGGTGAAGAAAGCGCACCTTCAACAGCACGTGATGCACGGTTATCTCCATCGGCAGAGTAGCTACCCATAATGGCCACACCACTGTCTTTCATTACAGTGCGTACATCTTTAAAATCCACGTTTATGTAACCCGGATGAGTTATGATTTCGGCAATACCCTTAGCCGCAGTAGTCAAAATATCATCGGCCTGCGCAAATGCCGAACCTAAAGTAAGGTTGCCAAAAATTTGACGCATTTTATCGTTAGAGATCACTAAAAAAGAATCCACATACTTTTTTAGCTCTTCCAAACCTTCTTCGGCCTGCATTTTACGGCGTTTGCCTTCAAACGAAAATGGCGTAGTAACAATACCCACTGTTAAAATATCCATTTCGCGGGCAGCTTTTGCAATAATAGGACTTGCACCTGTACCGGTACCACCGCCCATACCTGCAGTTATAAACAACATTTTGGTGTTGCTTCCCAGCATCTGCTTCACATCCTCAATATTTTCAATAGCCGAGTTTTTACCAACCTCGGGTATTGATCCTGCCCCCATTCCTTCAGTTAAACTGGCACCTAATTGTACTTTGTTAGGGATTGGGCTAAGCTCAAGCGCCTGCGCATCGGTATTACAAATAATAAAGTCAACACCGGTAATTCCTTGCTTGTACATGTGGTTTACAGCGTTTCCGCCGCCGCCGCCAACACCAACTACCTTGATAATCGACGATTTTTCTTTTAACATCTCAAACTGCATGATACTTATTTTCAGGGGTATGTGAATTGATGGATATTCTGTTTTCTGCTATGTAATTATAAAGCTTTTTGCTTAAAATTTATCAACATTTCTAAATTGTTAATAACTTAAACTAGTGCCCGCGTTTACCCTATTTAAACGTGCAAATTTTAAGTTTCTTCTAAAAAATTTACACTTTGTAAGGTGCAGGCACTGGTAGTTATTATTTTAAAAAGTCTTCGTCTTTGATATCGTCTTTTATAAACTTTTTACCGGTTTCTAAAATTTTGCCAAGTAAGCCAAAACGGCGCTCGTCGGTATACTTTGCTTTCTGCACTTTTACTTCGGGTTGTACCGAGGTAAGGGTATCGTACTCCATGCGCTGTATGCCTTTAATTAACAAGCCAATACCTGTTGCAAAAGTAGGGCTTTGCAGCTCTTCATATATTCCTTTAGGCAAAGTCTCGTTTTTAGCCAAATGCTCATTTGGGTAACCAGTACGGCAATCTAAACCGGTAACATACTCCACAAGTTGTGACAGGTGCTTAAGCTGCGCGCCGCCACCCGTAATTACTATACCGGCTATCAGTTTCTTTTCGTAACCCGATGATTTAATTTCGTAATAAACGTGCTCGATAATTTCTTCAATACGTGCCTGAATAATGTAAGCCAGGTTTTTTACAGAAATTTCTTTTGGTTCGCGGCCACGCAAGCCAGGTACGCAAACAATTTCATTCTCCTTGTTCTCGTCAGCCAACGCTGAGCCAAATCTTACTTTCAGTTGCTCGGCAATGTTGCGCATTACTGAACAGCCTTCGCGTATATCTTCGGTAATGCTGTTGCCACCAAAAGGAATTACGGCAGTGTGGCGAATAATACCTTCATGGAAAATAGCTACGTCTGTTGTACCACCGCCAATATCAACCAGCACTACACCAGCCTCTTTCTCTTCATCGCTCAAAACAGCTTCTGAAGATGCAAGTGGCTCCAGTATCAATTCCTGGCTTTCAAGCTGGGCCTTGGTAACACACTTAACAATATTTTTTATTGCAGTTACCTGTCCTGATATGATATGGAAATTTGCCTCAAGCCTCACCCCCGACATCCCGATCGGGTCTTTAATACCAGGCTCGTTATCTACCGTAAACTCCTGCGGTAATACATGAATAATTTCTTCGCCCGGAGGCATTACCAGGTTGTACATATCCTCAATCAGCTTGTCAATATCCTTGCGGCCAATTTCGGTGTTTAAATCGCGGCGGGTAATAAGGCCGCGGTGTTGCAGGCTTTTAATATGCTGCCCTGCTATGCCAACATTCACAATACGTATTTCAACGTTTGATTGTGAACCGGCAACATCAACGGCAACATTTATACCCTGCACAGTTTTGTCAATATTTGATACCATACCACGGGTAACCCCGGCCGATTCGGCCTTACCGATACCCAGTACCTCTATCTTTCCGTTTTTGCTCCTGCGTCCAACTATTGCGCATATTTTAGTTGTACCAATGTCCAACCCTACAACAATTGGCGAGCTCTTCTCTTGTGGTATGCTTTTTTCCATAACTTATTAAAATTGGGATGTTGTATCTCTTAAAATTTCCTTTTTCTTTATCGATGAATCGGCTTTTGAGGGCGCAATTTTTTTAACGGTTGAACTATCAGCCAGGCTGGTTTCACTTTTTACACCAACTACCTGGTTGGTATACTTTACGTTGATAGCTTTATATTTATTCCAGCCAACCTGTGGCATAGCCTGCTTGTAAAAAATCTCAAGGTTATGAAACTTCCTGTCAAGCGAATCGGCATTGCCGAGTAAAATACGGTGATTACCTACACGCGGTATAAGTTGCATCTCATGGTTTTGATCAACATATATCTGTGCTATCTGGGCATTCCATAGCGTATCTTTCCTTATAAAGTTTGCGGTAGCAAACAGGTCTTTAGCCAGCCTTGTGTGCAATGTATCCAACCTATTGGCAAACAACTCATCGATAAAGCCATTGGCAGCCAAAACCTGGGCAGTAAAATTGTTAGACAGCGGTACTTTAACGCCGTGCTGATCTATATAGAAATCCTGATCGAAACGGTTCAAAATGCGTAAAATAGGGTGACGTTGACTGATTTCTACTCTAATCAATCCGTCCATATCGGCATAAACTTCTGCTGATTCAATAAATGAATTTCGCTGCAATTTGTTTTCAAGATCATGTATATTGATCTGATCAATTTTACGGCCTACAAGCGTGTTACTGCTTACTCCTAAAATGTTGTCTACCTCGGCCTGATCAATAAAGTATTCATTGCCCGGAATGTAAACCTTAACCCCTGCACAAACCACACCCGCTTGCTTTACGCCAATGAAACTCATAAGCACAATTAAACCGGTAAGACTTACAACCCAGGCAAACCCGATACCTATTTTTTTCCAAAGCAGTTTACTCCCTATATTCATGACTGTAAAGCTTGTTTTAAGGGTTCAACTAACTGGTCAATATCTCCGGCACCAACGGTTAATAACAATTCGGGCTGTTGGCTTTGTACGTAGTCAACAACATCTTGTTTGCTTAAAAGCTGTTTATTATTCAGCTGCATTTTGCTTAATATCAAAGCCGAATTAACGCCTGCTATAGGCAATTCCCTTGCCGGGTAAATGTCAAGCATCAGCAGCTCATCGGCCATATCAAGTGCCCCGGCAAAGCCGTCGGCAAAATCACGGGTACGCGTAAACAAATGCGGCTGAAATATCACGGTAAGCTTACGCTCAGGGTATAGTTTTTTCACTGATGTAATAGCTGCCTTCAACTCCTCAGGATGATGGGCGTAATCATCAATATAAACGCTACCGGCACCCTTAACTATGTATTCAAACCTGCGTTTAACGCCTTTGAAAGAAGCAAGTGCAGCCTTCGCGTCGGCAGGGCTTACATCCATTAACAATGCAACCTGTATAGCGGCAACTGCATTTTCAATATTGTGTATTCCCGGAATGCCCATTTCAATGTCTTTGATAATGGTATCACCACTTTCAAAGTCAAAATAAAAGCTACCGTTTTTAACGTGTATGTTGGTACCAACCGCATCTGCCGCTTCGGCACCTATGGTGTAGCTGATACGTGTGTGCGTTAATGGCAACCCTTGCTTAGCTATTAACTTACCGCCTGCTTTTATTTGCGAGGCAAACATTTTAAACGATTCGGTCAGATGCTCATGATTGCCATAAATATCCAAATGATCGGCATCCATTGACGTAATTACGGCAACATCGGGGTGCAGGGTTAAAAATGACCGGTCGTACTCATCGGCCTCAACCACTACAATATTTGATTTGCCGTACAGTACATTACTGTTATAGTTTGATGCTATACCGCCTAAGAATGCACTGCAATCTTTACCAGCCTCGGTAAGTATGTGTGTAATAAGGCTTGATGTGGTGGTTTTACCATGTGTACCTGCCACAGCCACCGTAAACATGCTTTGACTTATAATGCCTAATACCTGCGAACGCTTATACAATTCAAACCCCGCCGAGCGGAAATGATTAAGCACGGCAGAATCCTTGGGGATAGCCGGAGTATAAATAATTAACGTTTTATCATCAGGCTTGTTAAAGGCCGACGGGATAAGACTTACATCATCCATAAAAATGATAGCCATACCCTCGTTTTGCAAAGCATCAGTTAACGGCGTTGGTGTTTTGTCGTAACCGCAAACAGCGCATCCCAAATGATTAAAATAACGGGCAAGGCCACTCATGCCTATGCCGCCTATTCCAATCAGGTAAACCTGTCTTATGTTACTTAACTCCATCATTTTTACTTGTACCTTCAAATCTCATTTGTCATTTCAATCCAGGAAATATCTTTTTAAAAGCATTAGGCTATCAATTCAAAAAGATTCCTCACTATCGTTTACGATGACAGCTTATTTAAATTTTGTTATTCTCTTTTATTATTTCAACTACATGCTGAGCAATCACTTCATCGGCATTAGGCAGAGCCAGTTGGCTGATATTTTTGCTTAGCTTATTTTGTTCTTCTTTGTTCTTCAATAATTCCAATGCCTGCGGCACCAATTTCACAGGCGCATTGGCATCTGTTATAAACATGGCTGCATTGTTTTGCACAAGCGCCAATGCGTTCTTGGTTTGGTGATCTTCGGCCACGTTTGGCGACGGCACCAGTATTACAGGTTTGCCCACAATGCATAACTCAGCAATGGTACCGGCCCCTGCACGTGATATGATTACATCGGCAGCAGCGTAGGCTAAATCCATACGGTTCAAAAACTCCAGTATGCGTATGTTAGGATGATAATTTTCGCCCAACCGTTCCATTATACCCTTATAGTAAACTTTACCGGTTTGCCATATAAGTTGCACATCGGCCGCTATCAATTTATCTAATCCGGCAAGTACACTGTTGTTTAAAGTGCGTGCGCCTAAACTTCCACCCGTAACCAAAATAGTTTTCTTATTAGGCGAAAGCTGGAAGTTGTGCAAGGCTTCTTCTTCCCGGCCTTCAATATCAACTGATGCACGGCGTACAGGGTTGCCCGTTTTCACAATTTTTGAAGCCGGAAAAAATCTGTCCATTTCATCAAAGGCCACGCAAATTTTGCGGGCTTTTTTACTTAGCCATTTATTGGTGATACCCGCGTACGAGTTTTGTTCTTGTATAAGCGTAGGTACACCTTTTAATGATGCGGCATACAACAACGGACCTGATGCATAACCACCCACGCCAACAGCAGCATCGGGCCCAAAATCTTTAATAATTTTGGCAGCCTTACTAATACTGTTAATTAGCTTAATGGGGAAAAACACGTTTTTCCATACGGCTTTACGCTGTATGCCCTGTATATCGAGCCCTATGATTTTATAGCCGGCCGCCGGAACCTTTTCCATCTCCATGCGGCCATTGGCTCCTACAAACAATATCTCTGTATTAGGAGCAAGTTGCTTTAACGCATTGGCAATAGCAACCGCCGGGAATATGTGACCACCCGTACCACCACCACTAATGATGATGCGAAGCGGACGCCTCCCCTGTCCCGCAACGGGAAGCTGATTTTCGGTGCTATTTGCTTGCTCGTTTAACATTGTTTTATCTACTATATTATTACTGACTCTTTACTCTTGACTTTCTCTTAAGCTACTTCCAGTATTTCTCCAACCACTACTTTTTTTGCGCCTTCCTTACCACCAGCACCCTTAAGCGCTTCGTTTTCATCAATATGGCGGCTTACCGATAGTATGATACCAAACGCAACGCTGGTAAATAAAATAGATGTACCACCCATACTAACCAACGGTAATGGCACACCCGTAACCGGGCCTAAACCTACCGCTACAGCCATGTTTGCAAACGCCTGAATAGTTAAGCTAAAGCTCAACCCGGCGGCTAGCAATGCACCAAAGGCTTTAGGGGCTTTGGTTACAATTTTAATGCACCGGTATAGCAAAAACAGGTATATTACAATAATGAATAAACCACCTATAAGGCCATACTCTTCTACTATGGTTGCATAAATAAAATCGGAGTATGGGTGAGGCAAAAAGTTACGCTCAGTACTGTTACCTGGTCCCTTGCCGGCTACGCCACCCGTTGCGATGGCGATTTTTGCATGGTCGCTTTGAAATGATTTATCTTTATCTACCTTTTCGGGGTGTAAAAATGTATTAACACGTGACATGTAAGTTGCACGGCGCGGACCTAAAAATATAACCCCGGCCAACAATACTGCACCTGCCAAACAAACCACCGCAATTTGCTTCACGCTTATGCGGCCAATTATGAGCAGCAATATGCTTACACCAAAAAGCATCAAAGCTGTTGATAAGTTAGCCAGCGCAATCAAAATAAACACCACACAAACCGACCCCATGATTGGGATAAACGATTGCTTAACGTCCTTTATATTTTCCTGTTTGCGCGATAGTGTACGTGCCAGGTAAGTAATTAGGGCAAGTTTAGCCAAATCGGAAGTTTGGAAAGTTAAGCCGGTACCTGGTATAGCTATCCAGCGGCTTGCATCATTTACATGGCTACCAAAAGCTAAAGTGTAAAACAGCAAAGGAATAGTTACCACCATAAGCATTTTTGATATGCCGGCGTAATACCGGTAATCGAGCTTATGTGCTATATACATCAACGCAACACCGCCCACCATCATAAAAAAGTGCTTAATCAAGATAGATTCGGTACCCACGCCACGCTTATACGCAAGCGTACCAGTTGAGCTGTATACAGCCAGCATTGATATTACGCAAAGCATAATAACGATGAGCCATATCCACCTGTCGCCTTTGGTTTTACTTAGTATCCTATGCATTACCTTTAATTTTACAATATCACTAACTACTTCCTGAATCAAATTCAGCAAACTCCAATTACAGTTCCATTACTGCCTGCTTAAACTGATCGCCGCGATCTTCATAGTTTTTGAAAAGGTCGAAGCTTGCACAAGCCGGAGATAGTAAAACAGTATCACCTTTTGTAGCCAAATTATAAGCTGCAGCAACTGCCTCTTTAGCCGATGCTGTATTGACTATTGTTTTTACATCATCGCTGAAAGCTTCATGAATGCGAGCGTTTTCAGTACCCATGCATACGATAGCTTTTACTTTACTTTTTATAAGAGATGTTAATTCGTTATAATCATTTCCTTTGTCAACGCCACCCAGTATAAGTACTACCTTTTCGTTAGGCATACCTTCAAGTGCATACCATGTTGAGTTAACATTAGTTGCCTTTGAATCGTTAATGAACCTGATACCGGCAATATCAGCCACGTGCTCTAAACGGTGAGGTACGTTTCTGAAGTTGCCCATGCTTTCACGGATATCCCCGTTCCGCAATTCTAATACCTTCGACACAATTCCGGACGCCATTGAATTGTAGATGTTGTGTTTACCTTGTAAAGCAAGTTTGGTGATAGTCATTTCGAAATGATTATTTGGTGTATTTATGGTTAGTTCTTCGCCATTGAGGTATGCACCTAAAGGCAATGTTTTTTGTATACTAAATGGTAATAGTTGTGCATCAAAAGTGCGTTGCTCCATCCCTTTAAGGGTTTCAGCATCATCGGCACAATAAATAAAATAATCGGCCGCAGTTTGATTTTGCGTTATGCGAAACTTACTGTCAGCATAATTTTGCAGCTTATAATCATAGCGGTCAAGATGATCGGGCGTAATATTCAATAAGACGGCAATGTTTACCCTGAACTTATACATGTCATCAAGCATAAAGCTGCTCAACTCCAATACATAATGATCATAGCTTTCGGTAGCTACCTGGTAAGCAAAACTCTTACCTATATTGCCCGCCAACCCTACATTTAAACCAGCGTTTTTAAGTATATGATAGGTAAGACTGCTAGTGGTAGTTTTACCATTTGAACCTGTAATACCAATGATGTTTGCTTTGGTGTACCTGCCGGCAAATTCAATCTCTGATATTACGGGAGTTCCTTTGGTACGCAATGCTTTTACAATAGCTGCTTTTTCTGGTATTCCAGGGCTTTTTATAACTTCAACTGCCGATAAAATTTCACTTTCGGTATGTTGCTTTTCCTCAAAGCGAATGTTCCACTCTTCAAGCTGAGCCTTATATTTATCCGCAATAGCGCCGAAATCTGAAACAAACACATCATACCCCTGCTGCCTGGCGAGGTAGGCTGCCCCAACACCGCTTTCGCCGGCACCGAGAATAACAAGCCTCTCTCCAGCCATCTCCAAAGAGGGAGCAGTTTGGTTTGATATGTTATTAGTTTCGTTCATTTATCTTTTAATCTTCTTGCTATCGTCTTTTTGTCTTGGCTCTTGTTCTTACCTTTTGGTTCTATCTTAACTTTAGCGTTATTACCGTTATAATGGCCAGCATAATTCCGATGATCCAAAAACGGGTTACAATTTTTGCCTCATGAAAGCCACGCTTTTGATAATGATGATGCAGCGGAGCCATTAAAAAAATACGACGCCCCTCGCCAAAGCGCTTCTTGGTAAACTTAAACCAGCCCACCTGCATCAGCACAGATGCATTTTCAATTACAAAAACGCCACATAACAAAGGCAGCATTAACTCCTTTCGTATCAATATGGCAAACACGGCTATAATACCTCCTATGGCCAAACTGCCGGTATCGCCCATAAAAACCTGAGCAGGAAATGAGTTGTACCATAAAAAGCCAACACAGGCACCTACAAACGCTCCGGCAAAAATTACCAGTTCGCCTGAATTAGGCAGGTACATAATGCTCAGGTAATCGGCAATTACAACGTTACCCGATACGTAAGCCAATACTGCCAGTGTAACACCTATAATTGCAGAGGTACCGGTGGCCAGGCCATCAATACCATCGGTTATATTAGCACCGTTTGATATAAAGGTTATGATCATGATAACGAAGAACATGAACACCAACAGTGTCCAGCGTTCATAATCGCCACCCATAAACTTTAATACCTTGCCGTAATCAAACTCATTGTTTTTATAAAACGGCATAGTGGTTTTAGTAGACTTTATATCCTGCGTGTAAACAGGCAATCCGTTTTTAAGGTGATAGCTTACCGGTGCATCATACTTAACGGGAAGCTTAACTTCCTGACGCATTTTTATACCTGTGTTTGACCACATTGTCCAGCCAATGATGATTGATAAACCAACCTGGCCAACAATTTTAAATTTACCGGCTAAACCTTCTTTGTTCTTTTTAAATACTTTAATGTAATCATCCAAAAAGCCAATAGCGCCCAACCAAACTGTAGTAACCAGCATCAGTATTACGTACACATTATCTAACCGGGCAAATAATAAGGTTGGTACGAGTATACCCAGCAAAATAATGATACCGCCCATGGTTGGCGTACCTGCTTTTTGCATCTGGCCTTCCAAGCCCAGGTTGCGTACGGTTTCACCAACTTGTTTAAAGCGTAAATAATCAATTAGCCTGCGCCCCCAAACGGTAGTAACCAGCAACGACACAATAACAGCCATGGCCATACGAAACGTAAGATATTGAAATACACCCGCGCCAGGAATATTGTAGTTACGATCCAGATAAGTAAATAAGTAATAGAGCATCGGCTGGTTTTTTATTGAGTTATTTAGGTTACTGGTTCTCTTTATTAATAATTGCTGTTATAGTTTTGAAAATGCGTTTAGAAGTTCTTCTTTATCATCGAAGTGGTTTTTTACACCGTTTATTTCCTGGTACTTTTCATGTCCCTTTCCGGCTAACACTATAATATCTCCGGGTTGAGCCAGATGTACCGCTGTTTTAATGGCTTCCCGGCGGTCAGCTATACTTATTGTTTTGCGCTGATTGCCTGGGTCAACTCCGGCCTCCATATCTTTAATAATTTGGGCAGGATCTTCTGTGCGTGGGTTGTCAGAGGTAAGTATTACTTTGTCGCTCCAGTCGCAGGCTGTTTTTGCCATTACGGGGCGCTTTGTTTTATCTCTGTCGCCTCCGCAGCCTATAACAGTTATCACCTTTTCGGTTCCTTTGCGTATGTCGTGCACGGTGCTCAAAACATTTTGCACGGCATCAGGCGTATGGGCATAATCAACAATACCAATAACCTTGTTAGGTGCTATTGAATAATCAAACCGACCTTCCGCTCCTGATAATTTGCTTAAGCTGGTTAATACGGCACTTTTTTCCTGACCTAGCAATATAGCCGCTGCATACACTGCCAATAAATTGTAAGCATTAAAGCTGCCTACCATTTTAAACCACACTTCGTCTCCGTCAACATTCAACAAAAGGCCGCCAAACTGATTCTCCAGAACCTTTACCTTAAAATCGGCCATGTTTTTAAGGCCATATGTTTTTTTAGAGGCTTTGGTATTTTGCAGCATTACGTTACCATTGCGGTCATCAACGTTGGTTAAAGCAAATGCACCTTTAGGCAAGGCATCAAAAAACCCTTTTTTGGCCTTTAAATAGCTATCAAAGGTTTTATGGTAATCTAGATGATCATGCGTAAGGTTTGAAAATATGCCGCCGGCAAAAGTCAACCCATCAATGCGGTGTTGTGCAACAGCATGTGAGCTTACTTCCATAAAGCAGTAATCACAGCTTTGCGCCACCATATCATCAAGTAAGGCATTAAGCGCAACCGGATCGGGCGTGGTATGAGTAGAAGGTATTACCTTACCATTTATCTGATTCTCTACCGTTGAAAGCAAACCACATTTGTAACCTAAATCACGAAACAACTGGTATAGCAAAGTTGCCGTAGTAGTTTTCCCGTTTGTACCGGTAACTCCAACAAGTTTTATTTTTTTGGATGGATTGCCGTAAAAGTTAGACGCCAGTAAACCCAACGCTTCGGCAGAGTTTTGTACCATTAAAAAGTCTGCAGCTTCGGCGGTATGACCCGGCAAATCTTCACAAACTATGGCTACGGCACCATCTTTAATGGCTTGCTCTATATAATCATGACCATCAACATGGGTACCGCGCACTGCAACAAACAATGCACCGGGTACAACCTTACGCGAGTCGAACACTACCGCAGTAATCTCAACATCGGCGCTGCCCTGCAATTCGGTAAAGGCTAAGCCTTCAATTATTTCGCTTAAATATCTCATTGCAGTTCAATGGTTACGCGTGATCCTTTAGGAATAATACTGCCACCCGTTACCGACTGGCGCGCTACTACTCCGCATCCTCTTACAGTTGTTTTATATCCTGCATTACCTAATGCATAAAGCGCATCACTCAAACCCATTCCTGTTACGGCGGGTACAGTGCCACGTTTGTATTTTACTTCCTGCGGAGCCAAACCATTACTGGTATCAACCGAACGCGATGCGTTTGATGCATATAGCGGTTTAACTCCTAGTTTGCCATACACCTGCTGCAGGGCTTTAATGTTTCCGTGCTTAACCTCAGGTAGCTGCGTGTTGCCAACTAAGCGGGTTACAGGAGCCTGGTCCATCTGTAAATCGCTCGAGTATACTTTATCAGCAATTTCCCTGAAAACCGGACCAGCAACCGCTGCACCGTAATAGCCGTTCTTAGGATCATTGATAACCACTATGAGCGAGTATTTGGGCTTATCGGCCGGAAAATAACCTGCAAATGAGGCCTGGTATTGACGGCGGGCTTTATAACCTTTGTTTGCATCGGCCACTTGTGCAGTACCTGATTTACCGGCAACTCTGTACAATGGGTTATAAATGATGCCTTTACCCGTACCTTCGGTAATTACTCCTTCCATCATTTCCTGCATTTTCTTCAGGGTTTTTTCGGAGCATATTTTATCGTTAACAACACGAGCCGAAAACTGCTCGATGGGGTTACCCAGTCTGCGAATTTCGCGCACAAAAATTGGCGCTACATACTTGCCGTTATTGGCTATGGCATTGTAAAACGACAACATTTTAAGCGGCGTCAAATTCATCTCATAGCCGTAGGCCATTTGAGGCAACGACATATTCTTGTTCCAGCTTTTGCTTTTAGGATTTTTTACCACCGGCTGAGCTTCGCCCGGTATTTGCAAACCCAGCTTTTCATTCAACTTCCAATCGTAAAGATGGTCGGTAAACTTCGATTGGTTTTGCTTATAATACTTATCAACTAAATAGGCAACCGCGGCGTTTGATGACTCTTCAAACGCCTTTTTTACGGTCACCACTCCAATGCTTCCATGCGAATCTTTAATGATGTGGCCACGAATAGGATATGTGCCCGTACCTACAAGGGTGTTGGTATCAACATACTTATCTTCAAGCAGCGCCATATAAGATGCTATTTTAAATGTAGAGCCGGGATCCTGGTTACCGGCAATAGCATAATTGAATTTCTCTTTGTATTCGCCGTCGGCAACCTTGCTATAATTTGCTACAGCGCGTATTTCACCGGTTGATACCTCCATTAATATGGCGGCGCCGTGGTCGGCATTACTTTTAATGAGCTGCTTAAGCAACGCGTTTTGCGTAACGTCTTGAAAATTTACGTCAATGGTTGATATAATATCTGCACCTTCTTTTGGGGCAATCTCATTATCGGGGTTAACCGGCATCCAAACACTGCCTGCAATACGCTGCATTAAACGCTTACCACTTTCGCCTTCAATATAATCAGCATATGCACCCTCTAAACCTACAGGGTTTTTGATGTTTTCGTTTTTATAACCAATGGTACGTGCCGCAAGCGAGCGATAAGGAAGAATACGCTTATTTTGCTGCACCACAATTAAACCACCTTTATAACGGCCCATGTTAAAAATGGGGAACTTGCGTATTTTCTTCAGATCCTGGTAAGATACGCGCCTGCGAACCAACTGGTAACGGCGCTTTTCGCGGCGTGCCTCACGCAAAGCGCGTGAGTAATCACCGGCTGATTTATCGCCAAAGAAGGCCGACATTTTATAAGCCAGTGAATCTACCTTATCATAAAACACCTTATCATCTTCAATGCCCCCGGCAAGCATATCCATATGCAGCTCATACTCAGGCACTGAGGTTGCAAGCAAGCTACCGTCAACGGCAAAAATGTTACCCCTTGCAGCATCAACGTTAACGTACTTTACAGAAAGACTATCGGCCATGTTGCGCCACTTTTTACCCTGCGCAAATTGTAAATGACACAGCTTAAAAAACACAGCAAACGCCAGTACCACTATTAGCCCAAAGGCCAGGTACACACGCAACAATATGTTAGTCCTGATATTCATTTTTCAACCTCCGTATTATCGGTTAACTTTTGTGGTGGCTCAACAGCTTCACTTATACCCAGGGTATCCACACGCTTGGCCACTTCTGTAAGCGTGCTGTGGTAAGCCATCTCGGCTTTGGTAGTTTTATAATCCCAGCTTAATTCCTTTACTTCTTTACTTAGTTTATCAATGTCACGTATATTATTTTCGGCAAATTGCCTGTTACCTATGTACACCATACCCAGCAATGCCAAAAAGAAAACAAATGGCAAAGCACGGGTAACATCCTCGGTAGATATTACTCCTTTACTGATAAGGTTAGTAAAAAAGTTTTCCGGGTTTTCTTTAGCCGGTATCTCCTTTACCACAATCTCCTTCTCAGCTTCTTCTTCCTGAATTTCTGTACGTAAACGGTTGCTCATTTTTTTACAGCTATTCTTAATTTGGCACTACGCGCCCTGTTATTCTCCTTTATTTCTTCTTCGGTAGCGGTTATTGCGCCGCGGCTTACAGCCTCCAGCGGTTTTTGGTCATTACCGTAAAAATCTTTTTCTACCTCGCCACTGAATTTGCCTTTAGCAATGAAGTTTTTAACCAGCCTGTCTTCCAGCGAATGGTAAGACATAACTACCAACCTGCCCCCTGTTGCCAGCACATCGGCTGATTGCTGCAGGAAATCTTTCAATACCTCCAGCTCCTGGTTTACCTCAATGCGCAACGCCTGAAACACCTGCGCCAGGTACTTATGTTCTTTGCCACGGGGAATTAATCCCGTAATTGTATTTTTTAAATCGGCCACTGTACTCAGCTGACCATTAAGCCTACCTGTTACAATAGTTTTTGCCAGCGATTTTGCATTCTGAATTTCACCGTAAATACCAAAAATGCGGTGTAATTCAGCCTCGCTATACGTATTTACCACCTGCTTGGCGGTAAGCTCCGATTGCTGATTCATGCGCATATCCAGCTCGGCATCAAACCTTATTGAAAATCCACGCTCTGCCTCATCAAACTGATGCGACGATACACCCAAATCGGCCAGTATACCATCAACCTTTGTTGCACCATGCAGGCGGCAAAAGTTTTTGAGATACCTGAAATTCTGATCAACAAACACAAAGCGCTTGTCATCAATTTTATTACGCTGTGCATCAGCATCCTGGTCAAAAGCTATTAACTTTCCGTTTTCACCCAAGTGCTTCATTATTTCACGCGAGTGACCGCCACCGCCAAAGGTTACATCAACGTAAGTTCCGTTTGGCTTAATATTCAAAGCCTCGATGCACTCCTGCAGCATTACCGGGTTATGATAATTACTCATCTCCCCTCCTTCCTAAACCACCCATCACCTCCTCGGCCAGGTTGGCAAAGTTTTCAGGGGCGCTATCCATCTGCTCATCATATGCAGTTTGATCCCAAACCTCAATTTTATTAAACTGGCAAGACAACACCACTTCAGTACCTATACCCGCGTATTCAGTGAGCGCCTTTGGCAATAGTACCCTACCCGATGCATCAAGGGATAATTCGGTAGCTCCACGGGTGAAATACCGGATAAACTCACGGGTTTTTTTCTCGTACTGATTAAGCTTACTCAGGTCATCAACTATCTTATCCCACTCCTTACGAGTATAGATTACCAGGTGCTTTTCAAAGCCACGGTTGATCACAAGGCCCTCTTTATCAGCTTCTGGAAGCTGTTTCTTGAGGCCCGCCGGGATCATCATCCGCCCTTTGGCATCCAGTTTACAATCAAATTCTCCTAAAAAATGAGACATGCAGGGTCTTATCCTAATTTTCAGATGTAAAAGTAACACAGAATTTCCACTTCCTCCCACTTTTTCCCACTAAAAAGTTTTCAACAGCAACTTTTGATAACTTTATCCCCACCACCGCAAACAATTGCTTATTTGTACAGTTATAAATTCCTTACTGCGCTTTCATAAACTACCATAACAACACTGTAAATCTTTCACTTACATTCTATAGCGCCAACAACATTAGCTCGTTAATAATTTTTGGTACTTTGCAACCTGTTACCAATTACATTGCCTTTGAAACCACATTACCCTATACTTGATGGCTTACGCGGAACAGCGGCC
Source organism: uncultured Mucilaginibacter sp. (assembly GCF_913773635.1). Taxonomy (GTDB): domain Bacteria; phylum Bacteroidota; class Bacteroidia; order Sphingobacteriales; family Sphingobacteriaceae; genus Mucilaginibacter. The sequence continues at coordinate 277,796 of NZ_CAJYGQ010000005.1, read as the reverse complement.
ATTATGGTAGTTATCTTCCATTTGTACGAATCGTTGTACATCGATTATAGCATTCACCCTATTCACCATGGCTACCTTGCTGTCGACTTCTTTTTTATGTTGTCGGGCTTTGTTATTGGTTACGCTTATGATGACCGCTGGGGTAAATTGAAACCCTGGGACTTTTTTAAGGCGCGCCTTATTCGCCTGCACCCTATGGTTATTTTCAGCACAATACTCGGTGCCGTTTGCTTTTGGCTCGACCCCTATATAGATGCCAAATACCATATTGACTTTATGAAACTGGTGGGCATTACATTAATAGGACTAACATTACTGCCCACCCCTGATGTGCGGGGATGGGATGAAACTCATTCACTGAACGGGCCGCTATGGTCACTATTACAGGAATACATCGCAAACATTCTATATGTTGCGTTTGGGCGGGTGATAAGCATTAAGGCATTATGGATTGTAGCCATTATTAGCGGCTTATGGTTAGCATATGCGGCTAACATGCTGGGTAGCGTGGCCAGCGGTTGGGCTTATGGTAACTTTTGGATGGGTTTAACACGCATGGCATTCCCTTTCTTTGCAGGGTTGCTGCTATTCAGATCGGGGTTATTAATTAAAATACGCAACGCTTACCTGCTGTGCTCGGTAGTATTGATTGTACTTTTCATGCTACCCTATTTTAAATATAACGGGCTGTTTGAGGCTGCATGTATCATATTCATTTTTCCTTTGGTTATTGCAGCTGGTGCCGGAAGCAGCATTGGCGGAAAGTGGGCTAAACTGTGTAAGTTTTCGGGCGATTTGTCTTACCCTCTTTACATCATACACTACCCCGGCATTTATTACTTTTTGTATTGGATACAAGCAAAAAAGCCAACACCCGCTCAAATGCTAACTGTTGGCTGCGGGTTGTTTATTGTATTTGTGGCGGTTGCATATGCAGCACTTAAGCTATATGACGAACCTGTGCGCGCCTGGCTGAAAAGAAAGTGGATGCGCGCATAAAATGCAAACCTTATTATACAAAAAAGCCCCTGCTATAAAATAACAGGGGCTTTTATTATGTTTAAGTAAGTATTAACGCTGGGTAATGCCTTCGGCAAGTACCATTACTTTGTTATTATTTACTTCAACCACTCCGCCTTGTATGCGGTAAACACCTTCTTTACCATCTTTGCTTCCGCCGCGAACAATAAGTTTACCATCCTCAAGCGTTGAAATGATTGGTGCGTGGTTATTTAATATCTCAAACGACCCTAAAGTACCCGGAACGGTTACTGAGCTAACTTCGCCCTCAAATACTTTTTTATCAGGAGTAAGAATTTCTAAAGTCATTTTTTGAGTTATGTGCTGTAACTTGCGTGTTGAGAGTTTTGCAATTCATTATTTGTTAACTCTCAACCCGCAAACTGCAACAATTAATTATTTGCTTCTGCTAATAGTTTTTTACCTTTTTCAATGGCGTCTTCAATAGTACCAACAAGGTTAAATGAAGCTTCAGGATATTGATCCACTTCACCATCCATGATCATATTGAAACCTTTGATAGTTTCTTTGATATCAACCAATACACCTTTTAAGCCGGTAAACTGCTCGGCCACGTGGAAAGGCTGTGATAAGAAACGCTGAACACGACGAGCGCGTGATACTGTTAACTTATCTTCTTCAGATAACTCATCCATACCTAAAATGGCAATGATATCCTGAAGTTCTTTGTAACGTTGTAAGGTTTCTTTAACGCGTTGTGCGGTGTTATAATGCTCATCACCCAATACAGCAGCGCTCAAAATACGTGAAGTTGAATCCAGAGGGTCAACCGCAGGATAGATACCTAACTCAGCAATCTTACGTGAAAGTACGGTGGTAGCGTCCAAGTGGGCGAAAGTTGTAGCCGGCGCAGGGTCAGTCAAGTCATCCGCAGGTACGTAAACGGCCTGTACTGAAGTAATTGAACCACGTTTTGTTGAGGTAATACGTTCCTGCATGATACCCATCTCGGTAGCAAGCGTTGGCTGGTAACCTACCGCTGATGGCATACGACCTAATAAAGCCGATACTTCAGAACCCGCCTGAGTAAAGCGGAAGATATTATCGATAAAGAACAGGATATCACGGCCTTTACCTTCAGCATCACCATCACGGAAATACTCGGCAATAGTTAAACCTGATAATGCAACACGTGCACGTGCACCTGGCGGCTCGTTCATCTGACCGAACACGAAGGTTGCTTTTGAATCTTTTAATTCTTCGGCGTTCACCTTAGATAGATCCCATCCGCCTTGCTCCATAGAGTGCATAAACTCTTCCCCGTATTTGATAATGCCTGACTCAAGCATCTCGCGCAGTAAGTCATTACCTTCACGCGTACGCTCACCTACACCAGCAAATACCGATAAACCTGAGTATGCTTTTGCAATGTTGTTAATCAGTTCCTGAATTAATACGGTTTTACCTACACCAGCACCACCAAACAAACCAATTTTACCACCTTTAGCATAAGGCTCTAAAAGGTCAATTACTTTAATACCAGTAAACAGTACTTCAGTTTCGGTAGATAAGTCTTCAAATCTTGGAGGAGTAGCGTGAATAGGACGACCACCTTTTTTGTCTAAATCAGGCAAACCATCAATAGCATCACCTACTACGTTAAATACACGACCTTTGATATTATCACCGATAGGCATACGGATAGGAGATTCCAGATCGGTTACCGGCATGCCGCGTAATAAACCGTCGGTTGAGTCCATTGCAATGGCACGTACGCGATCTTCGCCTAAGTGCTGCTGAACTTCTAATACAATTTTCTGACCGTTGCTTTTGGTGATCTCCAGCGCATCATAAATTCTAGGAAGATGTGCATCGTCGCTAAAGCTTACGTCAACTACCGGACCAATGATTTGTGAGATTTTTCCAATGTTTGGCATATATACCTTACCTAATTTTTTAAAACTGATAATGAAACAGGTTTTGTAACAAACACATGACACTATTTCGGAGCGCAAAGTTAAGGTTTATAATGACTTTTTAACTACTTATATGAAAGAATTTTACTGAAAATATGAACCTAATACACTCAACGGATAATGAATAATAACAGATGGATAATATATCACAATAAAAAGCGTTCAGCTGATCGTCATCAGCGGATAGCTTGACTTTTAAATTAAGGCATCACAAGCACAATTTTGCCTATGTGTTCGCTGCTTTCCATAAGCGAATGCGCTTTGGCAGCATGATGTAACGGGTAAGTTTGGTTAATCACTGCTTTAATTTGTCCTTGCTCAATTAGTGGCCATACATGTTCCTTGAGTTGTTTTGCAATTGCAGCCTTAAATTCAGTATTTCTGCCACGCAAAGTTGAACCGGTTATGGCAATTCGCTTACGCATAACCAATGACAAATCAACTTGCGCATCTTTACCCTTCATGGTATTAATCAGTACCAACCGTCCATCATTTGCAAGTGCGGCAAGGTTTAGCGGTGTGTAATCGCCTCCTATCATGTCTAAAATTATGTCAACACCATTTCCGTTGGTTAACTGTATGATCTCATCAGCAAAATTTTGCGTTTTGTAGTTGATGGCTTTTGTTGCACCCAATTGTTCGCACACTTCACATTTATGGGCTGTACCGGCGGTTACATACACAGTGCTACCTAAAGCTTTAGCCATTTGTATAGCTGCCACACCAATACCGCTGCTGCCGCCATGCACAAGCAAACTTTGGCCCGGCTGTAACCCTGCCCTGTCAAAAACGTTACTCCAAACAGTAAAAAAAGTTTCGGGGAGGCTTGCAGCTTCAACCATGCTCATACCCGCCGGAACCGGCAAACATTGCCCTTCGGGAGCCACGCAATATTCAGCATAACCGCCGCCTGCTATAAGAGCGCATACCTCATCACCCGCTTGCCATAACGACACATCAGACCCAATTGCTTCAACCACGCCCGCCACTTCAAGCCCAGGTATATCAATGGATGAACCCGGGGGCGGCAGGTAACTGCCTTCACGCTGCGCAACATCGGGCCGGTTAACGCCGGCAGCATGCACTTTTATCAATACTTCATTTGGCCGGGGCACAGGCTTTGGCCGCTCGGCCAGCTTCAACACATCAGGTCCTCCGGGTTTACAAATTATCACTGTTTTCATCATTCAATTAACTCTGCTACTGGCCCACGGTTTTAAACTTTCATATGGTTTATCAAATTTCAGCGTTGTATCATGAGCGTTTTTTTGGTTTATTTAACGCTTGTAATTTTACTTGCTCTTTAACTTAAATGATTAATTTTTATTCTATAAAACGCCTGTTATTGGCAGGCATGCTTTTATGTACCACAAACACCTTCGCCCAAGCTCCCGCCAAGCCAAAACCCAACTGGCAAAACCTCGACCTGAAAGCCGACGGAATGTTTGGTATAAGCACTGAAAAAGCTTACAACGAATTACTGAAGGATAAAAAGCCATCAAAAGTAATTGTTGCCGTGATTGATGGCGGGGTTGATGTGAACCACGAAGATTTGAAAGATGTAATTTGGAGCAACAGCAAAGAAATTGCAGGCAACGGTATTGATGATGACAAAAATGGCTACGCCGACGATGTGCACGGCTGGAATTTCATAGGATCGGCCAAAGGCAACCTCCAATACGATAATACAGAACTTACCCGCCTGCTAAAAAAATACTGGATGAAGTTTGCCTACGCAACACCCGAAACACTGAAGGGCGAGGAACTTAAAGCTTATAATGAACACGAAAAGCATAAGGCCGAACTGCAAAAGCAACGAGCTGAAGCCACCCAAAGCCTGCAAAATATAAGCGGCTTTAAACAGGCCCTTGAAGCGGTACTGCAAGCCATTGGCATTGAAAACCCAACGTATAAAGACGTGATGAATTTTGTGCCGCGCAACCAGGTTGATAACCGTGTGCGCGAGATTGTGCTTCGCATGATGCCTGAATACAAGGATTTTAAAGATTTTAAAAAGAATGTAGTAGATGAGGCCTACCAGCATTATAACGAAAAGCTGAATTACCACTTAAATATGGACTATGAGGCGCGTGACCTTGTAGGCGACAATTACGAAAACAGTAACGAACACTTCTACGGCAACAACGATGTTACCGGGCCTGATGCGGATCATGGTTCGCATGTGGCAGGAATTATTGCCGCCCTGCGTGAAAACAACCTAGGTATTAAAGGTGTAGCCAATAACGTTGCCATCATGTCGGTACGTACGGTACCCAACGGCGATGAACGCGATAAGGATGTAGCCAACGCTATAAGATACGCTGCCAATAACGGAGCTAAGGTAATTAACATGAGTTTTGGCAAACCCTACTCATGGGATAAAAAAGTAGTGGACGAAGCGGTGAAGTACGCTGTAAGTAAAGATGTGCTACTTATACACGCTGCCGGTAACGACAATGAAAACACTGACCAAAAGATATTTTACCCTAACCGTAATTATGAAGACAAAAGCGGTACGGCCGAAGCATGGATAGAAGTTGGTGCATCGGGCTTTATAGATGATAAAACATTGAAAGCACCATTTTCAAACTATGGTAAAAATACAGTGGATGTATTTGCTCCAGGTGTTGCTATCTATTCAACTACACCAAATTCAGAGTATGCCAATCATGACGGTACCAGCATGGCGGCACCGGTAGTAAGCGGACTTGCGGCACTTATCAGATCATACTACCCCTCTTTGACCGCTGCAGAGGTTAAAGAAGTTATTTTAAAATCGGTTGTTAAAATAGACCATAAAGTAAACTATAAAGTTGGCAGCAAAGAGCGAAGCATTGCCTTTGCCGACTTGTGTAAAACCGGCGGTGTTGTAAACGCTTATAATGCGCTTAAACTTGCGGCGGCTAAGTCGGCAGCCAAATAAGAACATGAACAACAACTTGTGTTATGGTTTATTTGAAAATTAATATCCTGATTATGAAGTCGGAAACTCATTTTCAAAAATTATTTATCATTTTTTTATAAAAACATTTGAACGGAATGTAGAATAATACTACTTTTGCATTCCGTTTCAGGAAGCACTCGTAGCTCAATTGGATAGAGCATCTGACTACGGATCAGAAGGTTAGGGGTTCGACTCCCTTCGAGTGCACTTTTTAATCTCAAAGCCTTTCCGTATTATTGCAGAAAGGCTTTTTTAATTTAAAACACAAATCACAAGGATGCTGAACTTAGTTTTGTTTGGTCCGCCGGGCGCTGGCAAGGGTACACAATCTCAAAAACTTATTGAAAAATACGGCTTAATACATCTCTCAACCGGTGATATATTACGCAATGAAATTGCACAAGGTACTACGCTGGGCCTCGAAGCTAAAAAACTGATGGATGATGGCAAACTTGTACCTGATGAAGTAGTGATTGGCATGATTAGCAATAAGCTAGATGCAAATGCTGATGCCAAAGGCTTTATATTTGACGGGTTTCCACGCACTGTTGCGCAGGCAGCGGCTTTAGATACCTTACTTGAGGAAAAAAGCACTGCAATTTCAGGCATGATAGCTTTGGTGGTTGATGATGAAGAGTTAGAAAAACGCTTGTTAGAGCGCGGCAAAACATCAGGCCGCCCTGATGATGCAAACCCCGAAATTATTCGTAAACGCATTAACGAGTATAATAGCAAAACCACGCCGGTAGCAGAGTTTTACAAAGAACAGGATAAGTTTACCAGCATTAACGGCGTAGGTACCATTGATGGTATTTTTGATGCCATTAGCGAGGTAATAGAAAAATATTAATATTTCCGCTAGCCGGAATTTTGATTTCGGATTTGAACAGTGCTACAAAGGGCTGTTTAAATCCGAAATTGTTGTTTATAGCAGGTTGAGACTTTGTCATTGCTAATTATTGCAGATAATCCTGATAAATGTGCAAGGTAAGCACGTTAAAGAGGTTTGTCGGGCTTGAAATGACAAGTAGAAAATTAAAGAGTTACACAAATTCGAATGTAAAAATTTGGATTTTGAAATACAAAACACATGAGCCAGGGTTCGAACTTTGTTGACTATGTAAAAATTTGCTGCCGCTCGGGCAAGGGTGGAGCAGGGTCGGCGCATTTGCACCGTGATAAACATACGGCTAAAGGTGGCCCCGATGGTGGCGACGGTGGCCGTGGCGGACATGTTATTGTGAAGGGCAATGCCCAGCTATGGACCATGCTACACCTCAAATACCGCAAGCATATCATTGCCGGTGATGGTGACAGTGGCGGCAGTGCCCTTAGCACCGGTAAAACCGGCAGAGACGAAATACTTGAAGTACCCTTGGGCACTATAGCCCGCGATGCCGAAACTGGCGAGGTGATTTTTGAAATTACTAAAGACGGCGAGACCAAAATTCTAACCTCAGGGGGCCGTGGTGGTTTAGGTAACTGGCATTTTAAATCATCAACCCACCAAACACCACGTTACGCTCAACCGGGCGAACCTGGACAAGAGCACTGGAATATACTGGAATTGAAATTACTGGCGGATGTAGGTTTGGTTGGTTTTCCGAACGCGGGTAAGTCTACCCTACTATCAGTAGTATCAGCAGCCAAGCCCGAAATTGCTGATTATGCTTTTACTACCCTTGTACCTAATCTAGGCATTGTGGCTTACCGCAATAACCGTTCATTTGTAATGGCCGATATTCCGGGTATTATTGAAGGAGCATCAAAAGGTAAAGGTTTGGGCTTCCGTTTTTTACGTCATATTGAGCGCAACTCTGTATTGTTATTCATGATTCCGGCCGATACTAACCGCAGCATTAAGCAGGAATATGAGATATTATTGCATGAGCTTAAAGAGTACAATCCCGAGCTTGCTCACAAGCCACGTGTACTGGCTATTACCAAAAGCGATTTGCTGGATGACGAACTGCAACAGGAAATGAAAGCAGAGCTTCCAGAAGGCATACCTGCGGTATTTATTTCAGCCGTAGCCCAACAAGGCATTGATCCATTGAAAGATTTGCTGTGGAAAGAAATCAATAATAACATTCAATAATTATCCTATCCCTTTTTATCCAAAGAGGGAACTTTTTTGAAAAGGATTAATTACGGAAATTGAATAATTACTTTCCTATCCAAACGGTATAATCACTTGTAAGCTTTTTAGGCTCAAAGTTTTTATACCCGGGGAAACACTTTTGCATTATAAACTTAGCTCCTCCGTTGGTTTCATATTCCGACGGCAGCAAAATATACAATGGCCCGGCGTGTCCTTTAAATGTGTAGTCATCATAATTGGTACCAACATCGGCACCTATGGGTTCAATGGTTATAAACCGGTTGTTTTGAATTTCCAAGCCTAAATCGGCGCTGATGAAAACGAAGATAGCATTGCGTTGCCGCTGATCTGCTTGTAAAATGTACTTAAGCGTTGGCTTGTCAATAAATTGCTGGGTAATGCCCGAAGTGCCGTGTATGCCTTCCTCGCGGTTATACCAGTATTCGCGGTGCAGAGTTGAAATGCTTTGCCAGGCAATAAATATCCAAATAAACACAAAGGCTGCCTTAAAATAAATCCTGCTATTATCAACCAAATAAATTGCTCCCGGAACAATCAACAGCCCCACAATACGAAAGTGCCGGCCTTCATATGATATAGCTAACTGGCGTACAAAGGCCTGCCCAAAGAAAAGAAAGAAAACTACATAAAAAGCAACTAAAGCGATAATGTATTGACGGTAAGGCACAAGCCTTACAATTGCCCAAACCAGTGCTACGCTGCCCGCGGCTATAGCAATCAACAATATGGTTGTTACGGCCGGCGAAAACATAGGTCCGTCGGGGTGGTAAATTAAGCCATGCGTCAGTTCATCTAACGAGAAACCAGCCAGCAAAGGTGAGCCTATCGGGAACAAGAACGTTTCCCATATGATACGAAAACCACCGCTTGACTCTGACGCCGGGTTTTCGCCCCTGCTTAAAAAGAAGATGTAAATACAAGCTACAGAAATCACAAACGGAATACTGATGGCTATTCCGTTTTTAATCCATGCAGCGTAATCTTTGCGTTGTGGCGACATATTAATCCACATACAAAACAAACCGGCCGCGTACACCAGCATCATTGACGATTTGCTGAAGAAGCCTGCCCAGCCTGCAACCAATACAAACAGCAGCATGAGCGGGCTAACTTTTTTGAAATGAAAGCATCCGTATAAAAACCACCCTGCATAAGCAAACATGATTACCTCTCCCCCATTATAAAAAGCAAACGGAATATAGTAAAACAGCTGACTGGCAATAAAGACCACACTTAAAGCAGCAATAACCGGCTTAAAGCCTACTTTCTTAAAAAAAGCAAAAAAGCCAAAAAGGCCTGTTATTTCACATAATACACTGGTAAATACTGAAGCCTGCCCGGTGTTAACATCAAACAATTGCTTAAAAATGTAAGGTAATAAATATTGTCCCGGCGACCACCACGTTAAAAAAAAGCCGGAATCTCTGGCTATGTTGGCAGTATCAGGTCCTACCAGCATATTGAAGGCACCGCCGTGTTCCATTGAGCGCATTACCTGAAAACCCCAGCTTGGATCGGGGTATATGGCCGGAGGTGCTACAAAACTATAAGCTCCGGTAATAAACGTTACCAATACCGGAACCGCCAAAATAATGAAGGCCCATTTATTTTCCCTGATGCTACTTTTAGAGGTCATGCAATTACAAAAGTAGGCATTATTAAAAGATAGTATGAATATGACCCGCCCGTGTATTAAAACACACGCTTAAGCCTTTATATTTTATAATTTTGCAGGGTACTAAGTATTAGATAATGAGAATAGCTATCAATGGATTCGGCCGTATTGGCCGCATCTTTTTGCGTAATATATTGAACAGGCCGGGCATTGAGGTAGTTGCCATTAATGACATTACCAGCACACAAACGCTGGCACATTTATTTAAATACGACAGCGTTCACCGAGGCTTTAAAGGCGATGTTTCTTTTGATGAGCAACATTTGTTTATAAACGGCAAATCAATAAAAATACTGGCCGAAAGCATTCCGGTAAATCTACCATGGGCAGATCTTGACATTGATCTTGTAATTGAATCAACCGGCAAGTTTGCCTCGCTCGATGGCGCTAACCAGCATTTATCTGCAGGTGCCAAACAAGTTATTATATCTGCCCCGGCAGGCGGCAAAACGGTACCAACCGTGGTGTTGGGTGTGAATGATGATCAAATTGATTTGCGGTCGCCCATTATATCAAATGCATCATGTACTACCAACAATGTGGCTGCTATGGTAAAGGTGCTGGAAGAAAACTGGGGCATAACCGAAGGTTATATCACCACCGTACACTCCATGACCGGCGATCAAAACCTGCACGATGCTCCTCATAAAGACCTTCGCAGGGCAAGGGCTGCATCATCATCTATCATTCCAACAACCACCGGAGCAGCAAAGGCAATAACTTCAATATTCCCTCATTTGGATGGTAAATTAGGCGGAGCAGGAATACGTGTGCCTGTACTTAACGGTTCACTTACTGATTTTACCTGCCTTTTAAAAAAGCGGGCAACTGTTGAGGCCATTAATGCAGCCTTTAAGGAAGCTGCCAACGGCGCAATGAAAGATATTTTAGAATATACCGAAGACCCTATAGTATCAACCGATATACTTGACAACCCGCATAGCTGTATATTCGATGCACAGCTAACATCAATAGTTGGCGACCTGGTAAAAGTTGTGGGCTGGTATGACAATGAAATGGGTTATAGCAGCCGTTTGGCCGATTTGGTTGAGCGAATTGCATCATTGAGTTCTTAAATACAGCTTCAGAGAATAATACAACTTGAACCTTTCTAACTTACAAAACCAATAATTATCACTCGTGGTAAAATTTATAAGCAAAGATGATATACTTCCTATCCGCAATGAAATATTGCGTGAGGGAAAGCTTACCCTTGAAGAATGCCGCTTTACGGGCGATGATTATCCAGAAAGCTTCCACTTAGGTTTCTTTGATGGTGATGAGCTAGTAAGTATTGCGTCTTTTCATCCGCAAGGGTACGGTGAGTTTACCGGTAAAGGCTACCAGTTAAGGGGAATGGCTACTTTAAAAAGCTACCAGGGTAAAGGTTTGGGTACGCAGCTTGTAAATTTTGCTGTGGTTTATCTGCGCGGCCAAAAAGTAAACTATGTATGGTGCAATGCACGTAAAATAGCCGTTAACTTTTACAGCAACGTTGGTTTTGAAATTGTATCAAAGGAATTTGATATACCCGGAATTGGCCCGCACCATGCTATGTATCTTAAAATTCAATAAGCCGCATATATAAAATGAGCCTATACAAAAAATGCAACCCTTCATGGGTTGCATTTTTTATTTGAGCTAAGTAAGCTTATTGGTTTTCTTTTTTCTTCTCTACTATTTTACCAACTCCATAACCTGCTGCACCACCGGCTACACCACCAATTAATGCACCAACGCCGCGGTTTTTCTTGGTTACCAAAGCACCTGTTAAAGCACCTGCACCAGCGCCTATCAAAGCACCGTTACGTGCTGCGTGGCTTTTCTTTCTGGTAGTTGTTGTGGTATTTGCACCGTAGCCAGAAGCCGCATATGACGACCTTGTACCTGACGAAGCATAAGTAGTTGTTGCTCTTGCACGGCGGCGTTCACGCTCGCGCATAGCGCCTACATTTTTAAGGCTGTCTTCATAACGTGCCTGCTGTTGAGCCCTGAAAGCTGCCAGGCCTACGGTATCAGACTTTTCCATTGTTACGGTTGAAGTTTGCTGGCTGTCTACTTTAGCAGCCACGGTGTTAGATTGATTTGGGTTTGAATGACATGCAACTAAACCTAGTGCTACGCCCGAAACCATCAATAAACGCTTTACCTGTATCATAATTAACTGTTTTAAGTAAATGCTAATAATTAATTGACTTGTTGAATTGATAAAAGTCAAATGGTAAAAGCAATTTAGCTGCCAATTTTCACAACTCTTACTACTAATTTATATGTAAGCTATTGTTTAAAAGACGTTTAACCTTAACATATCAAATCAATTTACTTATCATTAAAAAAGTTAAGTGATATATAAATACATTCAACTTAAACACCATTAAGCTTGCATAGTGTATTTCCCACACATTTTTAAAATTACGTTTACGTATCTCAATTAATTTTCTGATTTTGGGCACTCATTTTGACATGCAACCAATCATGAAAACAATCGATCAACTAAACTTTGCCGGAAAAAAAGCCCTTATAAGGGTTGATTTTAACGTTCCGCTTGACAAGGATTACAACATAACTGATGATAACCGCATTACTGCTGCGCTGCCAACCTTAAAAAAAATATTGGCTGATGGCGGTTCGCTTATATTGATGTCGCACTTAGGCCGGCCAAAAGAAGGACCTACCGAAAAGTATTCTTTAAAGCACATCATTCCGCACCTATCTCAACTGCTTGGTAAAGAAGTCCAATTTGCAGATGACTGTATAGGCCAACAAGCAACTGAAAAAGCTGCTGCTCTTAAAGATGGCGAAGTATTGCTGCTTGAAAACCTGCGTTTTTACAAGGAAGAAGAAAAAGGCGATAAAGACTTTGCCGAAAAACTTTCAAAACTAGGCGATGTATACGTAAATGATGCCTTTGGAACTGCTCACCGCGCCCATGCTTCTACCGCTATAATTGCACAATTTTTCCCGGAAGCTAAGTACTTTGGCTACCTGATGGCTGCCGAACTGGAAAATGCCGAAAAAGTATTGAACGGTGCTGCCAAACCATTTACCGCTATTATGGGCGGCGCAAAAGTAAGCGACAAGCTGCTGCTGATTGAAAACATGCTTGAAAAAGTTGACAACCTTATTATTGGCGGTGGTATGGCTTATACCTTTGCAAAGGCTCAGGGTGGAAACATTGGCAAATCATTGGTAGAGGATGATAAGCTTGACCTGGCGCTACAGTTGATTGAAAAAGCCAAAAGCAAAGGCGTTAATTTGTTGTTACCAACCGATTCGGTAATTGCTGATGCATTTGCTGCCGACGCTAATACCGACATAGCGCCAAACAAAGAAATTAAAGAAGACTGGATGGGCTTGGATATTGGTCCGGATTCGATAGCCGCATTCACTAAAGTTGTAGCCGAATCAAAAACTGTGTTATGGAACGGCCCAATGGGCGTTTTCGAAATGGAAAAGTTTGAAAAAGGCACCAAAGCCGTAGCCGAAGCAGTAGTACAAGCTACAAAAGATGGTGGCTTTACGTTGATTGGTGGCGGCGACTCGGCTGCTGCAGTTTCAAAGTTTGGCTTTAATGATGATGTAAGCTACGTATCAACCGGCGGCGGTGCATTACTGGAATACATGGAAGGTAAGGAATTGCCGGGTGTTAAGGCTATAAACGAGTAATCTTAACACACCAAAATAAACGAGAAGGCTGCTTTCATCAAAGCGGCCTTTTTTGTATGTTTAGCTATTCAATAGCATTTATGAAACTCTTCGTTACGCTCCTATTCTCTTTATTTTGCATTACGGCTATTGCACAGCCCGGCAGTGCTGATGCCGCTTACGTTAAAGAACACTACACCAAGCATGAGTATCAAATACCCATGCGCGACGGCAAAAAGCTATTTACGTCGGTATACACTCCTAAAGATCAATCAAAAAAGCACCCTTTCATGATGGACCGCACTTGTTACAGTGTTGCTCCTTACGGAGCCGATGCTTACAGACCATCATTAGGACCGAACCCAAAGTTCATGCAGGATGGCTACATTTTCGTTTACCAGGATGTGCGCGGTCGTTGGATGAGCGAAGGCATTTACGAAGAAATGACTCCTGAACTGGAAGAGCACAAAACCAACAAAGATGTTGACGAAGGCACCGACACCTATGATACTATTGACTGGTTACTTAAAAACGTAGCCAACAACAACGGCAAAGTTGGGGTATGGGGTATTTCTTATCCAGGCTTTTACACTACAACAGCGCTGTTAAGCCGTCACCCGGCCCTGGTAGCTGCATCGCCACAGGCACCTATTGCCGATTTATGGCGCGATGATGCCTGGCATAACGGCACCTTCTTTTTAGCAGCCAACTTTGGCTTTTATCCGGGTTTTACTAACAGGCAGGATGATAAACCCACCCAGCGCCGCGGTGCAAGGTTTAACCCTAACCCTGGCAGTGAGGATGGTTATGACTTTTTCCTAAAAATGGGTTCAATGCGTAATACCAACGTAAAGTACTTCAAAGACACTATACGCTTGTGGAATGAGATGATGGACCACCCGGACTATGATCAGCATTGGAAAGACCGCAACGTGTTAACTCACCTGCACGATATTAAAACTGCTACACTGGTTACCGGCGGCTGGTATGATGCCGAAGATTTGTACGGCGCCATCAACACCTATAAAGTGCTTGCAGCTAAAAATCCTAACACGCCGGTTTACTTTGCCATGGGTCCGTGGGTACATGGCGGCTGGGCACGCGGCCTGGGCGACCACTTAGGTGATGTTGATTTTGGTGGTGCTACAGCCCCTTATTATCGTGATAGTATTGAGTTTGTCTTCTTTAGCCACTATTTGAAAGGCACACCCTTAAACTTGCCAAAGGTAAACACTTTTGAAACAGGCGAAAACAAATGGAGAAACTACAACATATGGCCGCCAGCCCCCGCTAAAGAAAAGAACCTTTACTTTTTGTCCGGTGGAAGATTATCATTTACGGCGCCATCTGCCACTAAAGAAAGCTTTAACGAATTTGTATCAGACCCTAACAAACCCGTGCCTTACTACGCTAAGCCAACTATGGACATGGAACGTGATTACATGACGGCCGACCAGCGTTTTTTAAAGGACCGTACTGACGTGGTAACTTATCAAACGGATGTGCTTACCAGTGATGTTACGCTTGCTGGTAACATTTGGGCTAACCTCAAAGTATCAACCACCGGCACCGATGCCGACTGGATTGTAAAAGTAATTGACGTTTACCCAGATAGCGCCCCTAATAATAAGTTTACGGGCAAAGACGTGCAAATGGCCGGCTACCAGCAAATGGTACGCAGCGAAGGTATGCGCGGAAAGTACCGTACAGGCTTTGATAAGCCATCTCCATTTGCGCCTGGCAAGGTAAGCCCGGTCAACTTTGAATTGCAGGATGTACTTCACACCTTTAAAAAGGGCCACCGTATTATGGTACAGGTACAAAGTTCATGGTTCCCACTTATTGACCGCAATACGCAGCAGTTTCAGGATATAATGAAAGCTAAGGATACCGATTTTAAAAAGGCAACGCACCGCGTTTACACTTCTAAAAACAATCCGAGCTTTTTGAAAGTACGGGTAATGTAATATGAAACATCTACTTATTTATTCAGGCTTGTTGATAGCCAGCTTACAAGCTTTCACTAATTCCGCTAATAAAAGCCCGATTCGGTTGTGAATTTACCAACCGGAGATAGTGCCTTTTTAGCGCTTAAAGATACTGCTCAAGCGAAAATCAACCAATTTGTTGATAGTTTGAAACTACATGCCGCCGATGAAAAGAACTATGTTTTTGCTGTAAAATCAGACTTTATTAAAGATGGTCAACATGAACATATGTGGTCAAGGTTTTTTGTGGTAAACAGTAATACTTTTCAAGGAATGCTCGTTGACTCTCCATACGTTTTGAAAAAGCTAAAAATACAAGACGAAGTAAAAGTTCCTTTAAAAGAAGTGGAAGCCTGGGTTATTTATGATGAAGTGCACAAGCAAAAGATTGGCAGCTTCTCATCGAAATATTTAGAGGGCCAAAAAGGGAATAATTAAGATAATAAACTTTTCGGCATCCTGCTTAACTTAGCCCCATGTTTAAGAATATACTGCCTGGGTTAATGTTTGCCATATTATGGTCAACCGGGGCAATAGGAGCCAAGTTTGGCATCCGCTCGGCCGATGGATTGATGCTGGCCGCTATACGTTTTATTTGCACGGGCTTACTATTCTCGCCATTCTTTCTACTTCATCCCAAGCATCGTTTTTTGCCTAAACGCAATGAATGGAAACCCATTTTTATTTACGGTTTTCTGAATAGTACAGCCACCTTAGGCAGCTTTTTTGCCGCTCAAAAATACTCACCGGCTGGAATCAGTATGCTGTTTACAGCCGTTACTCCGCTTTTGATTGCATTGCTTTCGTCCATTTTTTTAAAACGAAAACTAACACGATTTGAAGTTGGCGGTATGCTTATATCCTTTACCGGTTTAATTGTAGCCTCATTAGCAGCACTGCCCAACGCTTCTATTAAACCGCTTGGCATACTGTTGCTGGTTATTTATGTAACTGCCTATGCATCTAGCAGCATTTATCTTTCCAACGCACACATGTCACTTTCACGTATGGTGTTTAACATATGGCAGGTTTTTGTTGGTGGGGTTATGTTATTACCGTTTTGCTGGCTCTTCAATGCACACCAGGTTTACAAAGTGGATGTCAATTTGCTCCTAAGTCTTGCGTGGCTCATCATGGTACTATCATTTGTAGCAAATATGATATGGATGTACCTCGTAAAGCGCGATCCTGTAACTGCGGCCTCGTGGCTGTACCTTGTACCGGTGTTTGGCTACCTTTTTGGCTATTTATTATTGGGCGAAAGCATTACGCTTTATTCGGTAATAGGTACTATGCTGGTTATAATAGGGCTGGTAATTTCTAAACGTAAAAACGGGTCAACTACGAAGTCGGCATAATGGTTACTTGATCAACAAATCGTACAGCTTTTCGGGGCTTGAACCTGCTGATAAGTCAATATTGATATCGGGTCTTAAAACATTTTCAACTGATTTTCCGGCGGGGCGCAACCATTCTTTTACGCCAAACCTAACTGGCAGTTTTGTATTAGGCAAGTTTACTGAGTACATTTCACCAAAGTGTGAAGGGTGTCCGTTTTTAGGCACCTGGCCTGCTAAAGTAGCTATTTTGTTATCTTTAATTACAGTAGCAAACATCATAGCGCTCGAAAATGTACCGGGGCCTACAATTATATAAACCTTACCATTATAACGAAGCGGATTGTTTGACGAGGGAAATACCTTTTCTGCATCAAAATGAATTAAGCTTCCTGCTGCCTTAGCTGCGTAAACGCTATCTTTTATTCCCCAACTTTGCATCAGCTTTAAATACTCATCGCTACGCCGCCAGTTGCATTGATAATTAAGATATGGCTTAGCGTAAAAGTAGTCTATCATTGCATCACCAACTTCAGAGTTTCCCCCACCGTTATTACTCACATCAATAAAAAGGTACTTAGGCTTATCGGTGCTTATTTTTTGAAAAACGGTTTTGAGTACGTTCTTTATCGAGTCCATCTCTCTATTATTATGGACGTTGAAAGAATTGGCATTGATGTATCCGGCATCCTTATAAAGCGAATAAGAAATCAGCGGTAATTTTGCGGTGCTACTTACTGAAGCAGCGTTCAAGTATTTTTGCCAAACCTTTATGTCAACTCCAGGAACAACCACAGTTTTTCCTGCACCTGTTTTTACTTCATATTGCACTTTTGCATAGGGTGTGCTCCAGCCGTACCATAAACCAAACTGCTGCATAGCCTTGTCTAACCGCTGGCCACGAAAGCCTGTTGCGTAAGCAATATTGCGGTTAACTAGTGCATTCACCGGCTCATTATTTATTTGCGTTATAACGTCGCCCTTAACAATACCTGCAACATCTGTAAGGGTATTATCTACTACGTAATCCTTACCTTTTTTTGTTAGCGTGATAGGCAGGAACACACTGCTGGTAAAATAGGTACCAATAAGTTTTCCGTTGTAGCCTATTTGCGCATGCTCGTCAGACAGGTAAGACACTACAGGTTTTACTAAACGATAAAAGTCTACCGCTGTTAGCGAATCAGTGATGCTAGATTCAATGTCGTCGAATAACTTTTGATATTGCGTTTGCGAAAGCTCAGTAAATGGGTTAGCGTGCACATTAAATACTTGCTGTTTCAAAAAGTCAAGATCTGTCTTAAGTTCATTAGCAGAAAACTTTGGCAGTTCAGTTGTATTTTGTCCAAAAGTCAATAAAACTTCAAGTAGCGCAGCAAACAGGATAATTAGTTTTTTCATTCGGCAATGCGTGGGTAAAGGCAAAGCTTTGCGGTTTATGTTGCCTTAATAAAGTATTTTAAACAAATTTTACCGGCAAATTATCCCATCAATTCTTTCATCAGCTTATCAAACTCCGTGCGCATAGTAGACAGCTCTTCTTCCAGCTTTGCCACGCGTTCCTCAAGTGCAGCAACCAAAGGGTTTGATTTTGACGAAGAAGCACTGTCGGGCTCATCATCCTCCAGAATATCCAACGATTCGCCCAACAGATGCATATAACGCACTTCCTTCTGCCCGGTACGGCGTGGCAACTGGGTTAGATACGGCATATCGCCGCTGCTTAATTTTTCCAGGGCGTCTTGTACATCGTCCAAACTTTCAAACTCGTACAAACGGCCCGAATTGGTATTCAGTTCGCCGGGTGTTTGCGGACCGCGCAACAGCAGCAGGCAAATAATAGCTACTTCGGATGGAATTACCGGGAACGCAATAGCAAAGTTGTGTTTATACTTGGTAGCCCTACTACTACCGCCGGTGGCGGTTGATACTAAACCTTTTTTCTTTAAAGTATCAAGTGTACGCACCACGGTATCCTCATCATAATTAACCACCGGCTTGCGCGACGACTTTTGGTTGCAAGCCGCCGTTAAGCTGTTAATGGTCATGGGATAATAATCGGGGGTGGTACGGCTTTTTTCCATTAAGGAGCCTAACACACGTATTTCTTCGGCATTAAGTTTAGGTAAGCTTTGCGAGTAATCCATGTGCTAAATATAGCAATTGTGGCTACAAAACTACCTCATTCGCTTAAAACGCATACCGCAGGCCTCACGGCAGGGCGCATTAAGTTCTAAATCGTTACCATCTACCTTGTATCGGTAGTTTACCGGCGCCGTGTTACCCTTTATACTTATTGCCAGGTGAGTGTTATCAGTAATCTTATAATTAGTGGCACCATAAATAGCATTGCCGTTTATAAGTCCGCTTTTATTAAATACAAGGTAAGCACTGTCGGCAGTTACGGGCACATATTTGCCTTTACCATCGCCAATGTCGTTCAACGTTTCAGTTAATGCCCAGCGGCCTTCCAACTTGTCATGTACCGACATTCCTTTTTGAGACGTACATGCCACAAAAATCACTACTACAAATGCAAGCAAATAATAGATTTTCTTTTCCATATAAAGTGTTGGTACTTTAAAGTTAAAAACTCAGGATTTGTGTGATACATTATTCAAAAACAACCGTTTTATTTTTGTAAACGAATACCCTATCGTGCAAAACCAACTGTAGTGCATTTGCCAAAACAGAGGTTTCCACTTCACGGCCGGCCTTCATCATGTCTTGTGCGGTGTAGGTATGGTTTACATGAATGGTTTGTTGTGAAATAATAGGCCCTTCGTCCAAATCATTGGTTACAAAGTGAGCGGTGGCACCTATAATTTTCACGCCACGATTGTACGCCTGCCTGTATGGGTTGGCCCCAATAAAGGCAGGTAAAAAAGAGTGATGGATATTGATAACCCGCATAGGGAATCTGGCTACAAACTCAGGCGACAAAATTCGCATAAATTTTGCCAGCACTACGTAATCAGGATTGTAGTTGTTAATGGTATCAGCAATTGCTGCTTCAAACTGGCCTTTGGTTTCCTGTTCGTGTGTTATATAATGGAAAGGTATACCAAACCGACGGCAAATATCCTCAAGCACATTATGGTTACCAATTACCGCCTGCACGGTTGCGCCCAGCGTTTTAAAATAATTACGAATCAATATATCTGCCAGGCAATGGTATTCTTTGGTAACCATCACTACTATCTTTTTCTCGGGCGATGGATTGATGGTTACTATAGCATCATCAGGTAGCAATGGTTTCAAATCATCCTCATGCAAACGGGTGCCCTCGGGCTGTTCAACATTCAGCCGTACAAAAAAACGATTTTCGGCCTTATCAACGTACTCATCCATGTTAATGATGTTGAGACCGGCCTTACTCATTGCACCCGATATGGCCGACACCAGTCCCACCCGGTCGCGGCATTGAATTATTATAATCATGAGGTGCGAAAGATAGTAAATTAAACTACTGTATATACGCAGATTTAATGCTTAACCAAACGGAACCCGCATGGCTCAAAACACGGCGGATTGATCTCCAGGTTTTTGCCCTTAATTTTATAACGCCATTGCACAGCCTGGGTATTGTCCATTTGCGGACTAACACTAAGGGTTACACTATCAATGATAGTAAACCGTTTGGCATTTAATAAGTAATCGCCTTTAATGGTTCCGTCGGCGTTGAAAGTTACATATTGGTCACCTTGTACTTTTTGCCAGTTACCACTAGCGTCACCTGGGTCGATCAATTGTTCGGTAAGCTTCCAGCGCCCAAATAAACCGCTTACTGAATTTTGATCTCCCTTTTTACAGGCGCTCATTGTAGCGAAAGCCAACATCAATAAAATAAAATGCTTTTTCATAATAAGGTTTTATAACTACCTATACGCAAAAGGAATTGTGTTTGCTACAACAGCATTATGATAATCATGCAGGTTATCGCTGGTTATTAAGCGACTTAAAAAATTGAAAAGACTGTAAATTCCAAAGGCAAAACAGCCTAAGCTTTTTGTAAGCATTGCAACAATTAAATTCATTAATAATATTCTAACTTTTACAGGCATCTACGCAATTTCAGGCTGAAATTCTATAAACTACTATGCATGCATAGCATCAATACCAAATACCGTTTTAAACTTTGGTATAATCTTATAATTATTTTATTTCATTTTTATTAATTTGTACAGAATAATATTTTAAATAATCTATTTAATAAGAATCATATTCTGTTTGATTTTTTTTTCAATTGCTATTGCCAGTTTTAAGCTATCTATCTACCTTACAAATATTGATTGAGGGATTAAGTTTAAACCAAAATTAACGTTGCTGTTTAAACATCTGTCACCTGATTTGTAAGAATTTAAACCTTAATTCTAAGTCAATAGATTATAAACGGAAGTACTATACAAAAATGAGCTTTAATACCGACACTACCGAGGCTGCTGAATTAAACAAATACAGCAAAACCTTTACCCAAGACCCTACCCAACCTGCGGCACAGGCCATGCTTTACGGCATTGGTTTAACTGATGAGGATATGAAAAAGGCACAGGTAGGTGTTGCCAGTATGGGTTATGATGGTAACACATGTAACATGCACCTTAACGATTTAGCCAAACTTGTAAAAGAAGGTATTTGGAATGAAGATTTGGTTGGCCTGATTTTTCATACTATTGGTGTAAGCGATGGCATGGGTAATGGTACTCCGGGTATGCGCTACTCGTTAATAAGCCGTGATGTAATTGCTGATTCTATTGAAGCAGTTACAGGTGCCCAGTATTATGATGGCTTGATTACCTTACCTGGTTGCGATAAAAACATGCCAGGCTCCATCATTGCTATGGGCCGTTTAAATCGCCCGTCTATTATGGTTTACGGTGGCACTATTCACCCCGGCCATTGGAAGGGAGAAGATCTGAACATTGTATCGGCATTTGAAGCTTTAGGTAAAAAGATAGCCGGTACTATTAGCCCGGAAGATTATATAGGAGTGATTAAAAACGCTTGTCCAAGCGCAGGTGCCTGTGGTGGCGTTTACACTGCCAATACCATGGCTGCTGCTATTGAGGCATTGGGTATGAGCTTGCCTTACTCATCAAGCAATCCGGCATTGAGTGATGAAAAGAAAGCTGAGTGTTTGGCAGCAGGTAAAGCCATAAGGGTTTTATTAGAAAAAGATATTAAGCCAAGTGATATCATGACCCGCGAAGCATTTGAAAATGCTATGGTGTTGATTATGGTATTAGGCGGCAGCACCAATGCAGTATTGCACATGATAGCCATGGCAAAAAGCGTTGGCGTTAAAGTTACCCAAGATGATTTCCAAGCCATTAGCGACCGTATACCGGTACTGGCAGACATGAAACCAAGCGGTAAGTATATGATGACCGACCTGCATGAAATTGGCGGCGTACCTGCAGTAATGAAATATTGCCTTAGCAAGGGTTGGTTACACGGTGATTGCCTTACTGTAACCGGAAAAACCGTGGCCGAAAACTTGGCCGATGTTCCTGAACTTGATTTTGATACGCAAAAAATTATATGGCCTGTTGAAGCGCCTGTAAAAGCTACAGGCCACCTGCAAATACTTTACGGAAACTTAGCTGAGGGTGGTAGTGTAGCCAAAATTAGCGGTAAAGAGGGTGAAAGATTTGAAGGTCCTGCACGGGTGTTTGATGGAGAGTTTGATTTGATAGATGGCATACAAACCGGTCGGGTTAAAGCCGGTGATGTGGTAGTAATACGCAACGTGGGCCCGATAGGCGCGCCGGGAATGCCTGAAATGCTAAAACCAACATCGGCCATATTTGGTGCAGGTTTAGGTGCCTCGGTAGCATTAATAACTGATGGTCGTTTTAGCGGTGGTACCCACGGTTTTGTGGTAGGCCACATCACCCCCGAATCATACCGTGGTGGTACCATAGCTTTGGTAAAAGACGATGACCGCATTGAAATTGATGCTACCAAAAACAGCATTAATTTAAAAATTAGCGACGAGGAACTGGCCGCCCGCAAAGCAGCCTGGCAACAGCCGCCACTGCGTGTTACCAAAGGCTTGTTATACCGCTATGCCAAAACCGTAAGCACTGCCGCCGATGGGTGCGTAACGGACGAAATAGCGTAAGGGTGTTCTTTTAAACCAATACTGAACAATTTACAGAACTGCATAATTAACTGACTTTCGAAATTTGATATTCGAAAGTTAAAATCTAAATAAAAATGGAAGTTGCACAACAAGACGTACTCACCGCACCTGAAGCGCAAACAGTAACCGAAATGACAGGTTCTGCTGCACTTTTAGAAGCTTTACTTGTGGAAGGCGTTGATACCATTTTCGGTTATCCGGGTGGTGCCATTATGCCTATTTATGACGCTTTGTATGATTACAAAGAGAAATTAAACCACATCCTGGTCCGCCACGAGCAGGGAGGCATTCACGCCGGACAGGGCTATGCCCGTTCATCAGGTAAAGTAGGTGTCGTCTTTGCAACCAGCGGTCCAGGTGCAACAAATTTGGTAACAGGCTTGGCCGATGCGCAAATTGACAGCACTCCATTGGTATGTATCACCGGCCAGGTGTTTGCCCATTTGCTGGGTACTGATGCCTTTCAGGAAACCGATGTAATTAACATTACTACCCCGGTAACCAAATGGAACTACCAGGTAACCGATGCCAATGAAATTCCGGAGGCTATTGCCAAGGCGTTTTACATTGCGCGTACCGGCAGGCCGGGCCCTGTGCTAATTGATATTACCAAAAATGCGCAGATACAAAAATTCAACTTTAAAGGTTATACACCTTGTAAGCATATCCGCAGCTATCGTCCAAAACCTATTGTACGTCCGCAGTTTATTGAGCAGGCTGCACAGGTTATTAACCAAGCTAAAAAACCTTTCATTCTTTGGGGGCAAGGCGTATTGCTAGGCAGCGCCGAGCAGGAGTTTAAAGCCTTTGTTGAAAAATCGGGCATTCCTGCTGCATGGACTATTATGGGGGTGGGTGCCATTCCAACCGACCATCCGTTGAACGTAGGAATGTTAGGCATGCACGGTAACTACGGCCCTAACGTGTTAACCAACGATTGCGATGTTTTGATTGCCATAGGTATGCGTTTTGACGACCGCGTAACCGGCCGTTTAGATAAATATGCAAAACAAGCCAAGGTTATTCATTTAGATATTGACCCGGCCGAAATTGACAAAAACGTACAAACTACGGTAGCCGTTTGGGGCGATTGTAAAGAGACCCTGCCTATGCTTACTGAACTGGTTGAGCAAAAACAACACACCGATTGGCTGGCTAAGTTTAAAGATTACACCCGCCAGGAAGAAGAAGCAGTTATCAACGCCGAACTTCGCCCGCAAACCGGCGAAATGACCATGGGCGAAGTAGTTGATCAACTAAACCAACTTACTAATGGCGACGCGGTTATTGTAACCGACGTAGGCCAACACCAAATGGTGGGCTGCCGTTATGCTAAATTTAACAACACCCGCAGCAATATTACCAGCGGTGGTTTAGGCACTATGGGCTTTGCCCTGCCTGCAGCAATAGGAGCTAAGTTTGGTGCACTAGACAAAACTGTTGTAGCTATTATAGGCGATGGTGGTTTCCAAATGACCTTGCAGGAATTAGGCACCATTATGCAAAGCGGTGTAGATGTTAAAATTCTTATTCTTAATAACCGCTTCTTAGGCATGGTTCGCCAATGGCAAGAGTTGTTTAATGAGCGTCGTTATTCGTTTGTTGATATTCAAAGCCCCGACTTTGTGCAGGTGGCCAAAGGTTACGGCATTGCCGGCAAATGCATTAAGGAACGCGATGAACTGCAATCAAGTCTGAAAGAAATGCTCGAGCATAAAGGCTCTTTCCTATTAGAGGTATTTGTTACCAAAGAGAACAACGTGTTCCCAATGGTACCACAAGGTTGCAGCGTTAGCGAAATAAGATTGAAATAACCCCCCGCCCCCCTGACGGGGGAGTTAAAACACAAGTACAATGAGCACTCAGGATACATTGCCCGAAGGCAAACAGGAATATAACATCACGGTTTATACCGAAAACCAAATTGGTTTACTGAATCGCATAGCTATCATTTTTACCCGCCGTAAAATCAATATCGATAGCTTAAATACCTCTCCATCAGAGATTGAGAGTATTCACCGCTTCAACATCGTTATTACCGAAACAGAAGATGTGGTACGTAAGCTTTGTCGTCAGATTGAAAAGCAGGTAGAGGTATTAAAAGTATACTACCATACCAACGCCGATATCATTTGGCAGGAAATGGCACTTTACAAAGTACCTGCAGATATTATTGCCGAAAAGGCTTCGGTTGAGCGCTTACTGCGCGAGAATGGCGCCCGTGCGGTAGTTATCCGTAAAGATTACATTGTTTTTGAAACTACCGGTCACCGCGAGGAAACGGACAACTTGATTAATGTATTGCAACCTTTTGGCTTGATTGAGTTTGTACGCAGTGCTCGTATTGCTATTATTAAAGACAGTGAAGGCTTCAACCGCAAACTGCGTGAATTTGAAAAACGCGAACCGGGCGAAGACGTAATTGAAAACGAATACCTAAACCAACGCGATAAGGTATTTACCATGTAATGGCTATGGAGTTTGCAATTGAAATAGCACGGCACACGAGGTTAAACTTTATCAAACTGATGGAAGGCCTAAGCATAGAGCAACTGAATGTTATTCCACAAGGATATAACAACAACATTGCCTGGAATTTTGCACACATTGTGGCAGCGCAGCAAACGCTTTGCTATGTTAGAGGTAAGGTGCCCACTCGATTAGCTATTGAAGAAGTAACTAAATACCAAAAGGGCACTCGTCCAGAAGATTTTATAACTGAAGAAGAGCTTGATTTTTATAAAGACAAGGCTATTACCCTGCTCGATGATTTAAAAATCGATATAGAGGCTGATATATTTGACAACTACGAACCGGTAACCACAGCTTTTGGTGCAACCTTAAGTAACATCAATAATGCCGTTGCTTACTTCTGCACGCATGATAATTTACATTTTGGTTACGCCCTGGCATTGCGCCGTGCAGTATTGAATATTGAACAAGCGGCAGTGCATAATTTTAGCGCAAACTAAACTAACAACATAAATAACTTACAAATAACCCAATAACTAATAACATAGAAATGGCACAATTAAATTTTGGCGGTACCGAAGAAAACGTAGTAACCCGCGACGAATTTCCTTTATCGAAAGCACAGGAAGTGCTTAAAAATGAAGTAGTAGCGGTAATTGGCTACGGTGTTCAAGGTCCTGGCCAGGCGTTAAACCAAAAAGATAACGGCATTAACGTTATTGTTGGTCAGCGTAAAAATTCAAAAACCTGGGATAAAGCAGTAGCTGACGGTTTTGTACCGGGCGAAACTTTATTTGAAATTGAAGAAGCCCTTGAAAAAGGTACCATCATTTGTTACTTGTTGAGCGATGCCGCCCAGATTGAACTTTGGCCAACCGTTAAAAAACACTTAACTCCGGGTAAAGCCCTTTACTTCTCTCACGGTTTTGGTATCACTTTTAACGAGCAAACCGGCATAGTTCCTCCTGCCGATGTTGACGTATTTTTAGTAGCTCCTAAAGGTTCAGGTACTTCATTACGTCGTATGTTCTTGCAAGGTCGTGGCTTAAACTCAAGCTACGCTATCTTCCAGGATGCAACCGGTAAAGCATTTGAGCGCGTTATTGCCTTAGGTATTGCCGTAGGTAGCGGTTACCTGTTCGAAACCGATTTCCGTAAAGAAGTATACAGCGATTTAACCGGCGAGCGTGGAACACTGATGGGTTGTATCCAGGGTATTTTTGCCGCCCAGTTTGAAGTTTTACGTGCCAAAGGTCACTCACCTTCTGAAGCTTTCAACGAAACTGTTGAAGAGTTAACCCAATCTTTAATGCCATTGGTTGCCGAAAACGGTATGGACTGGATGTACGCCAACTGTTCAACCACTGCACAACGCGGTGCGTTAGACTGGTGGAAAAAATTCCGTGACGCTACTAAACCAGTGTTCGAAGAATTATACGACAGCGTAGCTACCGGTAAAGAGTCACAACGCTCTATAGACAGCAACAGCCAGCCAGATTACCGCGAAAAACTGAACGAAGAACTTCGTGAGCTTCGCGAAAGTGAATTATGGCAAGCTGGCAAAACTGTACGCAGCTTACGCCCTGAAAACCAGGAAGTAGAAGCATAATTTTTAAGTATCAAGTAACGAGTATCAGGTATCAAGAAAACAGGAAACCTCCTATCTTGATACTTGATACTAAATACTTGATACTTACTATTGATACTAAAAGAGGAAATGGGACAAACACTATTCGATAAAATTTGGGATGCACACGTTGTAAGCAACAATGAAGGCTTTCCAGATATTTTGTACATCGACACGCATTTTATACACGAGGTAACCAGCCCGCAGGCTTTTGATGGCTTGCGTCAGCGAGGTCTACCTGTTTTCAGGCCAAAACAAACTGTGGCCACGGCCGACCACAACGTACCTACCTGGGACCAGCACCTGCCTATTAAGGAGGAACTGTCACGTTACCAGGTTGATATGCTTACCAAAAACTGTGCTGAATTTGGCGTAGAGCTTTACGGCTTAGGTCACCCTTACCAAGGCATTGTACACGTTATTGGTCCAGAGTTGGGCATCACACGTCCCGGCTGCACTTATGTATGCGGCGACAGCCATACCTCAACCCACGGCGCTTTTGGCGCTATTGCATTTGGTATAGGCACTTCACAAGTTGAACAGGTTTTAGCAACCCAATGCCTGTTACAACAACGCCCTAAACGCATGAAAATTGAAGTGAACGGACAACTTCAAAAAGGCGTAGGCGCTAAAGACATTATCCTGTATATCATTTCCAAAATATCGGCCGCTGGCGGTACCGGTTATTTTGTAGAATATGCAGGCGACACCATCCGCTCCCTGAGTATGGAAGGCCGCATGACCATTTGCAACATGAGCATCGAAATGGGTGCCCGCGGTGGTTTAATTGCGCCCGACCAAACCACAATCGACTATGTAAAAGGTCGTGAATTTGCCCCTAAAGGGGAAGAGTGGGACAAAGCCGTTGCTTATTGGCAAACACTATATTCTGATGCTGACGCTCAGTTTGACAGCGAACTTTATTTTGACGCTGCTGATATTGAGCCCATGATAACTTACGGTACCAATCCGGGTATGGGTATTGGCATCACGCAACACGTACCCGAAACTGCCAGCTTCGAAGCCAAAGAACAAGGCTCGTACGCCAAGGCACTTAACTATATGGGCCTGCACGATGACGAATCACTGATAGGCAAACCTATAGACTATGTATTTATCGGCAGCTGTACCAACTCCCGCATTGAAGATTTGCGCGAAGTTGCAGCCTTTGTAAAAGGCAAACACAAAGCCGATAACGTTACCGTATGGGTTGTTCCCGGCTCTAAACAAGTACAAATACAGGCCATTGAAGAAGGCCTCGACAAGATATTTGAAGCAGCAGGTTTCCCACTGCGCGAACCAGGTTGCAGTGCCTGTTTAGGCATGAACGAGGACAAGATACCTGCGGGGAAATACTGCGTATCAACCTCAAACCGCAACTTTGAAGGCCGCCAGGGGCCAAACTCACGTACCTTATTAGCCAGTCCGTTGACTGCTGCGGCGGCGGCTATTACGGGTAAGGTGACGGATATACGAGCGTTTCTGTCTGAATCTGAATTTGCAGAATTTTAGAATTAACAGAATCCTGTCGGGTGGAAAAAGATGAACTTACATATAAAGTAATCGGATGTGCAATGAAAGTGCACAATACACTCGGCAATGGTTTTCAGGAAGTTATATATCAACGGTGCCTGGCAATAGAATTAGCCGAGGCTGGATTAAATTTTTTAAGAGAACAAGAACATCCAATATTTTACAAGGATTTACAAGTTGGAACAAGAAGGGCAGATTTTGTAATTGAAAACAAATTAGTAGTAGAATTAAAAGCATTGATAAATTTAGAAGATGTGCATTTAGCACAGGCAAAAAATTATACGGTGGCTTATAATTTCCCTATCGGCTTATTGATAAATTTTGGTGGTACAAGCTTACAACATAAGCTTGTTTTCAATCCAAAATACATTTTCAAGCCTAATTCAGTAAATTCTTAAATTCAGTAAATTCTGATCACATGGCAACCAAAATTTTTAAACATTTACAAACCTCGGTGGTGCCTTTGCCTATCGAGAATATTGATACCGACCAGATTATTCCGGCAAGGTTCCTGAAAGCCACCACCCGCGAGGGCTTTGGCAATAACCTCTTCCGCGACTGGCGCTTTGACGAGAACGATAATCCTAAGGAGGATTTTGTGCTCAACCATCCCACATACTCTGGTAAAATACTGGTAGCCGGTAAAAACTTCGGTTGCGGCAGTAGCCGCGAACATGCTGCATGGGCTATATCAGATTATGGCTTCGACGTGGTGGTAAGCAGCTTTTTTGCCGATATTTTTAAAGGCAATGCGCTTAACAATGGCCTGCTGCCAATTCAGGTAAGCGATGAGTTTTTAAAAAATCTGTTTGAAGCGGTATTTTCAGATGCACACGCCGAAGTTGAGGTCGACCTGGAAAACCAGTTCATTAAAATAGTAAGCACCGGCGAGCAGGAAAGCTTTGAAATTAATCCGTACAAAAAAGCCTGTTTAATAAACGGCTATGACGATATAGATTATATTTTGAGCAATAAAGGCTTAGTAGAAGAATTTGAACAGAAATAAGTTATGTGTTGTCAGTTGCGCGCCGTCATCAATTTTGAATACAGGCATCTAGCAACCGGCATCTCACAACCAAAATAAAATGGGTATTAAAAAACACATATTAGTCATCCCAGGTGATGGCATTGGCGCTGAAGTTACCACTTGGGGCAAAGCAGTCTTAGAGCAAATAGCATCACAATACGGTCATGAGTTTACTTATGATGAGGCACTGATGGGTCATGCAGGTATTGAAGCCACAGGCAACCCATTACCTGATGAAACACTGGAAAAAGCTAAAGCTAGCGATGCTATCCTGTTTGGCGCCATCGGTCACATCAAATATGACAACGATCCATCGGCAAAGGTGCGCCCGGAGCAGGGCTTGCTTAAGATACGGAAAGAGCTTGGTTTGTATGCCAACCTCCGTCCTATCATGCTGTTTGATGAGCTGCTGGATGCATCGAGCCTAAAACCCGCTGTGTTACGTGGTACCGATATACTGTTTTTCCGCGAATTAACCGGCGACGTTTATTTTGGTGAAAAATCGCGTAGCGAGGATCGCAATACAGCGTCTGACTTGATGATCTATCACCGTTATGAAGTGGAACGTATCGCACACAAAGCATACCAGGCCGCACAAGCCCGTAGCAAACGTTTATGCTCGGTTGATAAGGCCAACGTGTTAGAATCATCACGGCTGTGGCGCGAGGTGGTGCAGGAAATAGCTAAGCAATACCCCGACGTAGAAACCGAGCACATGTTCATTGACAACGCGGCTATGCAACTGGTTAAAAACCCTAAAAAGTTTGACGTGGTATTAACGGCAAACCTTTTTGGTGATATTTTAACGGATGAAGCATCGCAAATTGCAGGTTCCATGGGTATGCTGGCATCAGCTTCTGTTGGTGATGGAACGGGTTTTTTTGAGCCAATTCACGGTTCAGCACATGATATTGCCGGGCAAGACAAGGCAAACCCGCTGGCATCTATTCTATCAGTTGCGCTGATGCTGGAAATTAGCTTTGGTTTGAAAGACGAAGCCAAACGCGTAACCACCGCAATTGATCATGTATTGAAAGCAGGTTACCGCACCGGTGACATTGCTGATACGTTGACGCAGCCTGATAAGATTTTAGGCACCAAAGCCATGGGCGAAATGGTGTTACAGTTTTTATCAAAACCGGCTTTGACGTAGGTCTGAACCGGGATTTTAGGAATTTATAGAATTAACAGAATTGAAAATCATCGGTAGACAATATCGGTGGAATCACCTTAAAAATCAGTGTAATACCTAAAGAACATGAAATGGAACGCAGATTTATATGACGACAAGCACAGCTTCGTTTCGCAGTTTGGCGAAAACGTGCTCGAATTGCTGGATGTAAAGCCGGGCGAATCCATACTGGATATAGGCTGTGGCACTGGGGACCTTACTCAACAAATTAAAGCCAAAGGCGCCGATGTTACCGGAACCGACTATTCGCCCGAAATGATTGCACAAGCACGTTTCAAATACCCAACAGTAAATTTTGAAGTAGCTGATGCAGCCAACTTTACGGTTGAATTTCCTTACGATGCCGTGTTTTCGAACGCTGCTTTACACTGGGTGCACAACGCAGGTGGCGTTATTAAATCTGTTTATGAGGCCCTAAAGCCCGGCGGACGTTTCGTTGCCGAAATGGGCGGAAAAGGCAACATTGCCAAATTGCGTTCGGCTATAAAGCAAGTGCTGATTAAAAATGGCTATACCATGCAGGCCGATACCCAAATATGGTATTTTCCATCACTGGGAGAGTACACGAGCCTGCTGGAGCTTCACGGCTTCAGGGTAACATTTGCCGCACACTTTGACCGTAAAACACCATTACAGGATGGCGATCAGGGAGTAGCCAAATGGATAAAAATGTTCGGCGCACAATACTTTACCGGCATCCCCGAAACAGAACACCCCAAACTATTACAGGAAATAACCGAAATACTGGAGCCGCACTATAACGAAAACGGCCAATGGTATGCAGATTATAAAAGATTAAGATTTACAGCTATTAAAGAGCAGTAGCACCATTTGTATCAAGTAGCGAGTATCAAGTATCAAGATAGATGCGGGATATTTAAATCTTGATACTTGATACTAACTACTCGATACTAAAACAAAAAAACTATGTTACACGATCCAAACCGAGTATATGTATTTGACACCACCCTGCGCGATGGTGAGCAGGTACCGGGCTGCCAGTTAACCACGCCTGAAAAGATAGAGATTGCGCGCGAACTGGAAGCGCTGGGCGTTGACATTATCGAGGCTGGTTTTCCGGCTTCGAGCCCCGGCGATTTTCAAAGCGTAGTAGAGATTGCCAAAGCGGTTACCAACCCAACAGTGTGTGCCCTAACCCGCGCCCACAAAGGTGATATTGATGCCGCCGTTGAAGCGTTGAAATATGCTAAACGTCCGCGTATACATACAGGCATCGGCTCCTCAGATATGCACATCAAAACTAAATTCAACAGCACCCGCGAAGAAATTTTGGAGCGTGCAGTTGAAGCGGTTAAGTATGCTAAAAAGTCGGTGGAAGACATTGAGTTTTATGCCGAAGATGCCGGCCGTGCCGACATTGAATTTTTAGCTACAATGGTAGAAGCGGTTATTGGTGCAGGTGCAACCGTTGTAAACATCCCCGATACCAATGGCTATTGCCTGCCCGACCAGTATGGTAGCAAAATCCGTTTTCTGAAAGAGAACGTAAAAAATATCGACAAAGCCATTATATCGGTACATTGCCATAATGATTTAGGCTTGGCTACAGCCAACTCTGTTGCCGGCTTGCAAAACGGAGCCCGCCAAATTGAGGGTACCATTAACGGTATAGGCGAGCGTGCAGGCAATACTTCTATTGAAGAAGTGGTAATGATTCTGAAAACTCACCAATCTTTGGGCTTGCATACCAACATTAACACCCAAAGCTTTTATGAGTTAAGCCGCATGATCAGTACGCAAATGCGCATGCCGGTTCAGCCTAACAAAGCCATTGTGGGCAGCAATGCTTTTGCGCACAGTTCAGGTATTCATCAGGATGGTTTCTTAAAAAACCGAGAAAATTACGAGATCATTCGTCCTGAGGATGTAGGCTTCCCGAGTGCAACCATTGTGTTAACCGCACGCAGCGGTCGCCATGCTTTAAAGTATCATTTAGACCGCCTGGGTCATGTGTTGGGCAAAGAAGAACTAGCCGAGGTATATCAAAATTTCCTGAAGCTTGCAGATAATAAATTAGATATAAACGATACCGACTTGCTAAGCTTAGTAGCTCATCGTTTGGTAAAACAATAATAACGATGGATAGTGAATTGCATACACGGCATTTAGATTTTACCGCTGCTAAAACACGTTTAAGCGGTGTAGTACGCCGCACCCCGCTCGAATTTAACCAAGGACTCTCAGATAAATACGCATGCGAGGTTTATCTTAAGCGTGAAGACCTGCAGGTTGTACGTTCATATAAACTGCGTGGCGCGTACAACATGATTAGTCAGTTGCCGCAGGAGAAATTAGCAAAGGGTGTGGTTTGTGCAAGTGCAGGTAACCATGCCCAGGGTGTGGCATTCTCATGCCGCAGGCTTAATATTAAAGGCGTTATTTTTATGCCCGGCATTACCCCCAAGCAAAAGGTTAAACAAACCGAAATGTTTGGCAACGGCAATGTGGAGATAGTTTTAATTGGCGATACCTTCGATGATTGCCTGCAGGAAGCATTGACTTATACCGAAGCCAATGGCATGACTTTCATCCCCCCATTTGATGATTACCGCATTATGGAAGGCCAGGGCACTGTAGGTGTAGAAATACACGAAGACCTGCCTAATGCCGAAGTTATTATAATGCCCGTAGGTGGTGGCGGTTTGGCTGCTGGCGTGGGAAGCTTTTTCAAGCAGATAAATCCCGGAGTAAAACTAATAGGCATCGAACCTGAAGGCGCTCCATCCATGGTAGAAGCTATTCGCAGAGGGCAACCTTATACGCTATCGCAAATTAACCGTTTTGTTGATGGAGCTGCTGTAAAACGCGTTGGCGCCCTAACTTATCAAGTTTGCAGTGAAATACTTGACGATATGCTTTCAGTACCCGAAGGCAAAGTTTGCACCACCATATTGAAGTTATATAACGAAGATGCTATTGTAGTTGAACCCGCAGGCGCACTATCGGTATCGGCGTTAGATTTGGTTAAAGATCAGATCAAAGGCAAAAAGATAGTTTGTGTGGTAAGCGGCGGCAATAATGATATTGACCGAATGGGCGAAATAAAGGAGCAATCGCTTTTATATGAAGGCCTGAAGCACTATTTCATCGTTCGTTTTCCGCAACGCCCGGGAGCACTTAAACTTTTTGTAAACGAAGTTTTAGGACCATACGATG
Organism: uncultured Mucilaginibacter sp.; assembly: GCF_913773635.1. Classification (GTDB taxonomy): domain Bacteria; phylum Bacteroidota; class Bacteroidia; order Sphingobacteriales; family Sphingobacteriaceae; genus Mucilaginibacter. Next base: position 243,955 of record NZ_CAJYGQ010000005.1, on the reverse strand, counting down.
ATATTACCCGTTTCGAGTTTATCAAAAAAACCGAACGCGAGCGTGGCCCCGCTTTGGTGGGAATTGAGCTTAAAAACGCCGACGATTATCCGGCTTTGCTGCAAAAAATGGAAGATTACAAATTTGATGTAATTGAAGTAAACCGAGACCAAACGCTGTTTGAGTACTTGGTGTAAGTAGTCTCCACCTGTTCCATATGTCATCTCGAACGATAACGAGATATCTTGTTAATAATGCCAAGTGTAAAACCTGCATTGCCAAACAAGATTTCTCGTTATCACTCGAAATGACATTTTTCATTTAACAAGCCTTTTAAAATTCTAAATACTTACTTACCCGAACGTTCAAATGGCTATAGTTGTCAAACAAGCCCGGCTCATGATTGGTAAGGTGTATTTCAATTGGTCCATATTCGAGGTATACCTCTTCATGTGAGCCTTTAAAAAGTATTTCTTTTACAGTCCATTCCACATTCTCACCGGTACTTACAGGCTTTATCCATTCCGGGTATATAACTACTTTGTCTTTAACGGCTTTTATTCGCAGCGCTCTTGCCTCTTCTCTTAAAAGCACATTGCAGTTTGATAGCAAACGCGCGGTATACAAATTACGTGGCTCATTATACAATGCCTTAGGCGATCCGCTTTCGAGCACGCTACCATTTTGAATAACTACTAATTCATCAGCCATTGAAAGCACTTCGGCAGGGTCATGAGATACGATGATAACGGTAATACCAGTCTCCTTTACTATACGGCGTATGTCTTGCTGCAGGCCGTCTCTAAAGGTAGTATCAACCTGGTTGAATGGTTCGTCTAATAATAGCACCTCGGGGCGTTTAATTAATGCGCGGGCTATGGCTACACGTTGTTTTTCACCACCGCTTAGGTCGGTAACACGTTTATCGGCCAGGTGAAACATATTGAGCTGGCGAAGTGCCTTTTCGCTTTCTTCCTGTTTGGCTTTGAGGTTGGTATTGGGCATTAGCGAGGCCACGTTGTCCCATACCTTCGCATAAAGATTCAAATCATCGGTGTGTTGGGTTACCATTTTCATGGCATCGTGCCCTGGTATAAGCTTTTCATCCGGACCCCATATGCGTTCACCTTTAAAGTTCACATTGCCCGAATCAGGACTCAGCAAACCAAAAAGCAGCTTTAACAACGTACTCTTGCCACTGCCGCTTTCACCAATTATTGCTGTGATTTTGCCCTGCTGAATACTTAAATTAACATCTTTAACACCTGATTGCTGTTTGCCCGGATATATTTTATTTACCGAAACAGCTTGTAAGAAATGGGTAGAATCTGACATCGGGGTAAAGATACATAACCCCGCCTAAATCTATTGACGACGCCACTTTTAAAAATAAAAAAGCCCTCTTACAAAGGGCTTTTAACTAGAATGCAGTTTTGCTTTTTGATACCGCAATATGTTTAAAATCCTAACATGATACCGAAGGAAAAGTTACGTAACCCATTTTGAACGGCGGTATCAAACATATCGTTAAAGTAGTACTTACCATAAATACCCCAGGCACCGTAACCCAGGCGGGCAGTCATACCGTAGCGCCATTTGGTAAAGTGGTAATTATCGTTGGCCTTTTGTTTGCCGTTCTCATCGCTTATTTGCTTAACACGGCCGTTGTAAAGTACGCCTAACATTGGTCCGCCTGCTATATGGAAGCGTTTGCCTTCACTGTTTACATGGCTTCTCCAATCAAAAGTTAATGGTATACGGAAGTAGCTTGACGTAAAGCGGTTTTTACTGTAATCAATATTATCTGTGGTGTATACCAGGCCTAAATCACCAGGTTGCTCCTTTTGGATAGTAATGTCTTCACGCAAGCGGAAGTGAGTCCAATCTAAACCACCCGAAACGTAGATACGAAATGCACTGTTAAAACGGTAACCTACCTGAATAAAATCGAAGCCAACATTACTGCTTTTCCATGAGCGATAGCGAAGAAAATTGTTTTGAGGTGATAAATTGAAACTACCGTTATCAACCAAAGTAGCCAAACCAAGATCTAACCTTGATAGTGTAAGCCCCCATGAAAAGCCGGGAGCCTTAGATGGCTTATCCTCTGTTTTGATAGTATCACGACGGTTAACTGATACCGAAGCCGCATCTTCGCCTTTACCAAAGCTAAACCTGAAACCTTTTCTTTTAGTTTTAACCGTATCGGTACGCACCTGCACAGTGTCACCTTTATCATTAGTTGTAATTACTGTTTTAGTTGTAGTAGTTGTTGTACTTTGCGCAAACGCACCTGTAGTACAAGCGGTAATTATTGCAATTATAATTGAGCGTTTCATGATTATTTAAGTTGAATATATGTCTTATTTCTCTTTCTTAACTTTCAACAGGCCAAGGTTAATTCCTGTTATATTGGCATTGTCCTCGTCAGTTTCGGTAAACTCTATAAACTTGTCTTCGCGTTTATCAACTGCCGAAACTACAGCATTGATTATACCTCCCAGCGAGTGTATTCCACGCCTTTTCTTTTTTTCGGGTTGCTGAGCCATTAGCGTTGGCGAAGTAACAGAATGAGTTGTCTTCAATGCAGCAGGAACAGTATCAATGGTTTTGGTGGCTAAGGCCATTTCTGGCAGCACGGGCTTATTTACAGTAACATTTACAACTGCAGCTAATATTTGTTCAGGTTCATTGGTAATAGTGGCAGCATCATAAATAACCTCTTTTACCGATTCCGCATTTGATTTTGCTTGCTCAACTATAGGCTTACGTTTAACAACTGCAACCTGTTGAATTTTTTCATTGGTCTTTTTAACGCCAACAACTGGCTGGTTGATTACGTCAGACTTAGTATCAGCAGCCTGAAGCTGCTTTATTGCATTAGTCTTTTTAATTACCGCAGATGCATGAGCCTGCTCAACTTTTGCCGGTTTATTTAATGCAAACCACGTTCCGGCCGATAAAATAACAAGCAAAGTAGCCGCAATACTAAGCGTGTGTATTAAAGGCTTCTTTTTTTCCTTTCCCAAGGAAGCATTAATATTATCCCATATATGAGCGGATGGTTGCATTTCCAAACCACCCAGCTTTGAACGGAACAGTTCGTCTAATTCATTATCCTGCATATTCATATAACTTTCCCTCCAATTGTTCAATCTTTTGCTTTAATAAAGTGCGTGCCCTTGACAGCTGCGATTTTGATGCTCCTTCGGTAATTCCTGCCATATCAGCAATTTCACGGTGCGAGTATCCTTCAATGGCATAAAGGTTAAATACCATACGATAACCTGCAGGCAATTGCTGTATTAAGGCCATAAGGTCTTTAGTTTCCAGGCTGGAAGCAGCCGTTGCGTTAACTGGTTGCTCATAACCACTCTCGTCAATATCAACTAAAGTCATCTTATGATGTTTGCGGTAATACTCAATTGAGCTGTGCACCATAATACGGCGCATCCAGCCTTCAAAACTACCATCGCCGCGGTAGTCGTTTATTTTTTGGAACACCCTTACAAAGCCATTCTGTAACATATCTTCAGCTTCCATTTTGTCAACTGCATAACGCATACATACCGCAAGCATTTTTGAAGCGAATTGCTTATACAGCAACTCCTGACATTTGCGATCGGCTGTTTTGCATTTGGCAATTAAGTCTTCGGTTGAATATTTATGTTTTAAAAACAGCATTTGTAGGTAAGATGATACATGCAAGGAAATGGTTGCATCACTTTATAAATATTTTTTTAGAACTCATCGCCATCTCGCTCCAGTACATCTTCACCTGTTAATTGAAGCGTTTGATTTATAATTTTAAAAGTCCAGTCAATGGTATCTCCTGCGGTGTTATGAACATCAGAACAGGTGTAATGATACTTTACTCTGAACCGGCACCTGAAACGTCCAGACGTACCATCTGGGTTTAATATCGCATTCTCAACATCAAAGGAATGTACCTCGGGTGAGCCACCATCGTTGCGGTGGTAGGATTGCAGGGCAGCGCACATTTGGGCGTACTTTGCAGGGTCTGTAAATAAGTTACTCAGAAAATCGGCAATGAGGATTTTACCGTTTATTAGATTTCGCAAATCGTCTTGACTGCAACTAAACTCCAGTTTTTCGGCCATAGGTTAATATGGTTTAAATATATCGATAATATGGATCTTTGCTTAGAATTATTGTCTAAGAAAGTATAGTGCACCAAGTGGTGATTTGAAAATAAAGTTGTAAGTGAGAACGTAGACAACGGCATTAGTGCCCGTACAATAATCATGTCACTGCAAGACAGATGCAGGAAGAGCATTGGATGTCGAAGCAATAAGGAAGTACAGCGTATCGGAACTCCGAGATTGCTTCAGCGGCAGCGCTCAACTCCCCCGCTACTTCGGAATGACGATTGATGATAATCCTTACTTTATTCCTTTTTTTACCCTGTAATTCTTATAAATCTTCACGGCCGACATGATGATAGCCGCAAAAGCTATAAGTCCGGCCATGCCATACAACCAATCTACAGCGCTTTTAAGTACCGCCAGGAAGGCAATGGCAAATAAAAAAATGGTAGCAACCTCGTTCCACAGGCGAAGCTGGAATGACGTCCACTTGAACTTACCGTGTCGCATATCTTCCATAATGCTTTGGCACTTCAAGTGGTAAGCCACCAGGCCCGCCACAAAGCACAGCTTAACAATAAGCCAGTTGGCCCGCATCAAAGTGGTATCAAGATACACCATGGTTATGCCTGCCAGCAACGTAAGTATCATTGCCGGGGTGGCTATGATGTTAAATAGTCGTTTTTCAATGCGCACGTATTCGGCGGTTAATATATTACGCTCAACTTTTGGTTTATCTTGGGCCTCGGTATGGTAAATAAACAAACGCACGCCATAAAATAGTCCGGCCATCCAGCTGACTACAAATATTATATGTATGGCTTTTACGTATAGGTACATAAGATATGGCGACTTGATTGGTGCGCTTTACTTATTATTTTAAAAGGCAATCTCCTCCTTTCAACGGGAGGAGATTTATGTCTTAGTATCTGTATTCTTTAATTACTTCAACAGCATACTTCACGTTATCAAAAGGAATATCAGGCATAATGCCATGACCGAGATTGAATATGTAACCCTGCTCATCTTTCATGCGGTTAAACAGGCGGTGAATACGCTCTTTGATAACGCTTTTATCGGCATATAAAATATGCGGATCGAGGTTACCTTGCACGGCAATACCTTGTGGTAAACGTTGTTTCATGTCAAGCAAATCAACATTCCAGTCAATCGAAACCACATCAGGTTTAGCTTCGGCCATTAAAGGGGCAAACACCGAGCTTCCTTTACAGAAAGATATTACCGGAATATCTTTACGGTTCAACTTGCTGATGATTTGAGCAATGTAATTATGCGAAAATTCTTTGTAATCATCCCACGCTAAAGCTTGTGCCCAACTGTCAAATATTTGCACGGCATTCACACCAGCTTCAATTTGCAGGTTAAGGTAATCGGCAGTTACTTGTGCAATTTTCGATAGCAACTGATGAGCCAGTTCGGGCTGATTATGCAGCATAAGCTTTGTAAGCTTAAAATCGCGCGATGAGCCGCCCTCAACCAAATAACTCATTACTGTGAATGGTGCTCCGGCAAAACCTATAAGCGGAATACGGCCGTTCAAACGTTGCTGTATCACTTTAATAGCATCGGCTACGTATTGCAGACGGTCTAACACATCAACCTGTAAATTGTCAACATCGGCCTTGGTACGCACCGGGTTAGCAAACTTAGGACCAACTCCCTGGGTAAAGCTTAAATCGCCACCCATAGCCTCGCCGGTAACCAATATATCAGAAAAAAGGATGGCCGCATCAATATCCAGCAAATCAACCGGCAACATAGTTACATCGGCAGCAATTTCGGGCGTTTTGCACATCTCCAAAAACGAATACTTGTTTTTGATTTCCCAATACTGCGGCATAAAACGACCGGCCTGGCGCATCATCCACACCGGCGGACGCTCGGTTGGCTGTGATAATGCGGCTTTAATAAATAATGAATTTTTCATATAAAAATAGCAGGCCTGCTCAGCCTGCTTCATATCAATTTTTACGCATTGCTAATTCGCTTTCAAGCTTATTAATTACCTCACGCATTTTAGCACTTATTTTATCACCTTTTTCTTCGGCAAGCTGCAAATAGGTTTCGGCCTTTTCATAGTTACCTTGCCTTATATTAATATTTACAATATGTACCAAGGCAGCAACATGGTCATTAACCGAGCGTAACGGATATTGAGCCGCCTGCTCGTAATGCTGCTCGGCCGTGGTGTACTCCTGCTTATGCAAGCTAATGCCACCCATCATAAATTCATAAAAACCACGGCGTTTACGGCTTAGCCATTCAGGGTTTTTGATTTGCATCAGCAACTCTTCGGCCTTATGGTAATCTTTAAGGTGAAATTGCTTTGCAGCTAAAATAATAGGTCCTTCTTTAAAATATCCCCATACTAGCAAGGCAACAAAAAGCAGTGCTACGGCAGCCAGCTGATACGTTTGCTTATAGATAAAAAATATCATAAGCAGCGTAAAAGCAATAGCTACAAGAATACGGGCTTTGTTGGTAAACATTAATGATGGTCAGTGAACTTATAGCCTACACCGCGAATGGAATGAAAATAAACCGGGTTTTTTGGATCGGGTTCAAAATACTTGCGGAAGGTTAATATAAAGTTGTCAATAGTACGGGTTGACGGGTAAACGTCGTAGTTCCATACAGTCTCCAATATCTGCTCGCGTGATACTGCCTCATTACGGCGCTCAATCAACAGCTTCAACAGCATGGTTTCCTTTTTAGTTAAAGGCGTAACCGAGCCATCTTCGTTAATTAATTCAAATGAGTTAAAATGGATGGTTTTGTCGCCAATTTTGTAACTGTTAAACTCTTTCAAGTCGTCGCCTTTGAGGCCACGCTTAACCAGGTTGTTAACGCGTAAAATTAGTTCCTCTAAGTTGAAAGGCTTGGTAAGGTAATCATCAGCACCTTTTTTGAGGCCCTGAATTTTATCCTCATTAGTATTTTTAGCCGTTAAGAACATGATAGGCACCTCCGAGTTTTCCAAACGAATGGTTTCGGCCACTACAAAGCCATCAACCTCGGGCATCATCACATCTAAAATAACCAGGTTAAAGCGCTCTTCTTTGAACTTTTGAAGCGCTTTTTTGCCGTTGTTGGCTGTTGTTACTTTATAACCCTCTAACTCGAGGTTTAATTTGATGGCTTCTAAAAGATGTTCTTCATCTTCGGCCAAAAGGATTCTTTTTTTTGTCATTACAGGTTTGTTGAAATGGTTTAACCAAAAATAACTTCAAATACACTGCCCGCCGGACGGTTATCACGTACGTTAATTACCGCCTGGTGTTTATCCAGCACTTGTTTTACAATGTATAAACCCAAACCTGTGCCCTTTGTGTTACGGGTTTCTTCGCTTCCTACACGGTAAAAACGTTCAAAAATACGGCTTTTTTCTTCATCTGCTATACCAATGCCGTGGTCGGCCACTTCAAGGTGTATTCTGCCGCCGCGGGCGTACAGTTTTACATCAACCGTTTCGCAGGGTTTTGAGTATTTAATTGCGTTCTCAATTAAATTGGTAACTACCGATGTTAAGGCAAACTTATCGCCGGTTACTTCAAGCTTTGGCTCAATTTCGGCATTAATCAATTGCTGATGCATATCGCACCGGTTTATTTGTAAACGGTTAATAATACCATCAACTAATACCGAAATATTGAACTGCTGCTTTGGAAAAGTATATGACTGGTTTTCTATCTTGGCGGCCAGCAACATATTTTCCACCATATCATTCAGGCGGTCAACGTCAAGCAAACACTTGCCCACAAAGTCATCAACCTGTTGCTTGGTTAGCGTGCGCTTTTGAATAGTTTCCAAATAAAGTTTTATGGAAGCCAGAGGTGATTTAAGCTCATGCGTAACCGAGAGTAAAAAGTTCTTTTTTTGATGTTGTAAGCGGCGTTCTTTAGTAAGCGATTTATGAAACAGTATAGCCCCACCTGTTATAACCATCACAAACATCGAACCTTCGCCCAGTATCATGCCCGTACGCTCGGGCTGCAGCTTTAAAAGCATATACCCCCACCACACCAGTTCCATAACGGTATAAATGATAAGCGCGTAAAAAATAACAAATGGTCTTTTCATAAATCAGTTCATGGTTGATGATTCATAGTTTACAGCAAAGTTGGCGCTCAAATAACTATGAATCAAGAACATTTATCTATCCAAATATCACCTTTAAGCTATCAAATATAGCTTGTTTTGCTTGGTTAAGTAAATCGGTAGTATGAGCGGCAGATACAAAGCCAACTTCATAACCCGATGGGCCAAAATAAACCCCGCGGTTTAAAAGTTCGAAATGCATTTGCTTAAATTTGCTCATGCTTTGCGGATCAATGTCTTCGGCTTTACGAATGGTTTCTTTAGTATCAAATGCAAACCAGAAGATAGAACCAATGCGCGTAAGGTTAACCGGGTAATTATGCTCGTTTACAAAAGCTGTAATATCGTTCACAAATGCTTCTGTCTTGGCCGACAAGTTTTCATAAAAGCCAGGTTTTAATAACTCGGTTATTTGAGCTATACCTGCTGCCATTGCAACCGGGTTACCCGACAGTGTGCCAGCCTGGTAAACCGGCCCCTCGGGCGATACGTTACTCATAACTTGCGCCGATGCACCGTAAGCACCTACAGGTAAACCACCGCCAATAATTTTACCATAAGTAATAATATCGGGCTGAATTTGATATAAACCTGCCGCGCCAGTAAAGCTCACACGGAATCCGGAAATTACCTCATCAAAAATTAACAAGGTACCGTTAGCGGTACAAATCTCTCGCAGGTATTGTAAAAACTCTTTATGCTGAAGCAGCAAACCGTTGTTAGCCGGTACCGGCTCAATTATTACAGTGGCTATCTGATCTTTAAAATTTTCAAACGCCTGAGCCAATGCTTCTTTATCATTAAGTGCTATTACGATGGTTTCATCGGCAAAAGATTTTGGTACACCTGCTGATGAAGTTTCGCCAAAGGTTACCAATCCTGAACCGGCTTTAACCAGTAAAGAGTCTGTATGACCATGGTAGCAGCCTTCGAACTTTAATATCTTATCGCGCTTGGTGTAGCCACGGGCCAGCCTTATAGCCGACATAACCGCCTCGGTACCCGAGCTTGTAAAACGTATTTTTTCGATGAACGGATTATTGCTCAAAATGAGTTCGGCAAGTTCGTTCTCCAACGCTGTTGGTGCACCAAACGACATACCGTTTTGCATCACCTCAATTACCTTTTCGCGTACGGCAGGGTGGTTATGGCCTAAAATAAGCGGACCCCATGAGCCACAAAAATCTATAAATTGGTTATCGTCAGCATCCCACAGGTAAGCTCCATCACCCTTTTTTATAAATAGAGGGGTACCATACACTGATTTGAACGCTCTTACCGGAGAGTTTACCCCACCCGGGAAATAAGTTTGTGCCTTAGCATATAATGCAGCCGATTTTTCGCGGCTTATTTCTTTTACGTTATCAGACATCCTTTTTATTAGGTTAAGGGTGAAAGGTTAAGGGCGAAAGATGCTTTTTAGGGTTGGAAACCTTTTACCTTTCGCCTTTAACCCTTCACCTTTAAATTACAGCCATTTATTTTCTAAAACTTCCTTAGCGTGGTAAGTTAAAATTGCCGATGCGCCTGCCCTGCGGAAACTCAATAACACTTCGGTGATAGAACGCTGAGCATTAAGCCATCCGTTTTGTACTGCAGCTTTAATCATAGCATATTCGCCGCTTACGTTATAGGCGGCAATTGGCAATTCGGTATTTTCTTTTAGAAGTTGAATTACGTCAAGGTACGGCAAACCGGGTTTAACCATCAAAAAGTCGGCACCTTCGGCCTCATCAAGCTCGGCTTCAATCAAAGCTTCGCGCTGGTTGGCAGGGTTCATCTGGTATGATTTTTTGTCGCCAAACTTAGGCGCTGAGTTCAGTGCATCACGGAACGGGCCGTAAAAGGCGCTGGCATACTTAGCGGTATATGACATGATAGATACGCCGGTAAAGCCATTATCATCAAGCACATTGCGTATATAGCCTACTCTACCGTCCATCATATCTGATGGTGCAATAATATCGGCACCGGCGCGCGCGTGGGCTAAAGCCATTTTACCTAAAACTTCCAGCGTTTCGTCGTTCAGTATCTCGCCGTTTTGAACAATGCCGTCGTGGCCGTCGCTACTGTATGGATCCATAGCAACATCTGTAACCACGCACGCCTCAGGAAATTCTTTTTTAACCGCACTGATAGCACGCAGGTACAAATTACCATCGCGGTGACTTTCGGTAGCGTATTGGTCTTTCAACGCTTCATCAATGTTAGGGAACAAATCAAACGATTTCAATCCTAACTTCATGCAGCTTTCAACTTCACGCAGTAAATTATCAATAGAGTACCGGTAAATGCCCGGCATAGAAGAAACCTCCGTTTTTTGATTTTCGCCCTCTACAATAAACAGCGGGAATATCAAATTTGCCGCACTCACATGTGTTTCCTGCACCATTTGCCGGATCACTTCACTCTTTCTGTTTCTTCTTGGTCGTTGTAGCATAATTTTATAGTTCATAGTTGATAACTCATCGTTCATGGCAGAATTGACCTATCAACAACTTTTATTGTGAACTATGATTCATGAACCATGAATCACAATCCAATTTATAGTCCAAACACCGCTTCGGCCAGTCCAACCTCATCAGGTGAAAATGGCAGGGTGTAGGCTATATTCATTTCCTGTAATTTGTTGCCGGTTGATTTACCTATAGCAATTACGCGTTGGTAATTATCCAACAGGTTGTCGTTAAAGTAAGCTTCAACATTTGATGGACTGGTGAACACCAGTATATCGGCATTGGTCCCTTCGGCGCTTTCTTCAAGTACGGTTTCGTAAACCGGCAGATCAACTATTTTTGTTTCGGGCGACAATGCCTTATGTATGCTCCGCATTGGGTTTTCGGCACCAGGGAACAGTACGTGTAGTCCGTTGGCTAGTTTGGCAAACTCGGCACCTACCTCTGCAGTGTCGCCACTGTCGCCTACGTAATTAGCAAAGTGGCCGTTACGACGCAGCATATCTTCAGATCCGCTACCCATTACGCCAAACTTAACCGGGTGACTAAACTGCGGCTTCAACTGAAAAAAATACTCAACCGCATTTTTGCTGGTAAAGAATACCCAATCAACACCCTGCAAAACGTAAGGGTTCAAAATGGTCATTACCGGCACAGTGCGTATCAATGAGCGGGCTTCAATCTCCACATCATGTTTTTCCAACACTCGGCGGAAATAACTTGATGCTGGAAGCTCTCTTGATATAAATACCTTGTTAGCCAGTTTGCGCTCTTTATCAAACTTGGCTAATATCTTGTCAACCAGTCCCTCAGTGCTTGTAGCGCTTATAAACATACGGTCGGGCAGGTCATTTTCGGTATCGGCTTTAGAGGTAAACACCTGATACTCGCCCTCGTGTTTGCGGCAATAACAGCCCAAAGGCATATGACAACCACCACCAAAACTTTTAAGTACAGTACGTTCAACAGCTAAAGCCTCGGCCACCTCGGGGTGATGCAGCTTTTGTAATACCTCGAACAAATCAGTATTGGTTTCGCGGATTTGGATAGCTAAGGCACCTTGCGCAGGGGCAGGTACAAATTCAGTTGGAGTTAGTTCCTCAACATGAAATTCGCTTAAATCAATTCCTAAACGTACCACCCCGGCTTTGGCCAGCATAATGGCATCATAGCTTTCACTACGCAATTTGCCAATACGGGTAGGCACGTTGCCGCGCAAATCGTCCATTTCTAAATCAGGACGCAGGGCACGCAACTGGGCTTTCCGACGGTTTGATGATGTACCCACCAAACCACCAAACTTAACCGACAGCTTTTGCTTTACATCAACACAATCTTTCAAAATAATCAAATACTCCGACGGATCTTCGCGCTCAGATACTGCAGCGATAATTAAGCCCGGCGGATGCTCGGTAGGCAAATCTTTATGTGAGTGTACAGCAATATCAATAGTGCCGGCCATCAGTTCTTCTTCCAGCTCTTTGGTGAAAAATCCCTTACCCTCCAGCTTATCAAGGCTAAGGTTCAGGATACGGTCGCCCTGGGTTTTAATAATTTTCAGCTGGGCGGTTACGCCAATTTCAGCTAAACTATCTTTAACAAAGTTGGCCTGCCATAAGGCTAATTCGCTACCACGGGTGCCAATAATAACTGTCCTGTCCAAGTGTGTATTTTGATTTGCTAGCAAAAATAAGTTTTACACAGAGTTTTAAGGAATTTTTATGAGAATGTGAGGATTGATTGACGTAGGGGTGTTTATTTCTTAACGATCTTTAATAAACCTGTCATTTCGAACGATAGAGAGAAATCTTATCGAAGCGGTTTTGCTCGCCACCTCGTCGTTGCTTTGAGTTTTGTGCTTCTACTACTGCCAGTGCCTTGTTAGCATTGGGATGTACTTGCCGTAAGCCAGTGGATGTCAATTTTCTTTTATACAAAAGAAAAGTAACCAAAAGAAAACTTGCGGCTACGTTTATTTGCTTCGTTAGGGCTGTGGTTTGACTTGAGTTTGTGCTACCCGCAAAACACTGATGCCGCGGGGAAAGGTGATGTTGGGGCAGAGCTTTTAAAAGGCCATAAATAAAATATAAGCCATCACTAATCCATTAGCGGTAAGGCCTATCTTATGTACCGTCATTTTTTTATATTTTATAATATCATACTGAAAAATCACAAAACCTATTGGCAAAGCAAATAATTCAATAGCAAAAGCTGGTGGAGGTATATGGGAATTGATTCTTGGAATTGTTATCGCAAAATAAACTGCTGCTGTAAAGCATATTGTGTAAAAAGTATAGTAGATAGTTTCCCTTTGTGACATCGCTTAAAAACTAAAGCAACGTATTAATAATTCCGTTATTTGCTTTTACTTAAGGCTGAGTTTACCGCAGCATTCCTGATGCCGCGGGAGAAAGGGTGTGTTGGGGACATTGATTTTGAAAATAGTACTTTTTATCAAATCTTATCACCTATCATCTTTCTTTCGTAACGTTTTCGGTAAATGTAAAGCAACTCTTCTAATTGCTCATGCGATTCAATATAATCAACAATAGAAATTTCCTCCCAACCTTCAGGATGTTTGTAAGTAAAATTATAATCCCCTTCTCCCAAGTGATTAACCTCTTCGTGGCGAATTTGACCCCAACTATAAAATTGAATTTTATCAGTACTTATGCCCTCTTCGTTCAGTATTATATATTTCTTTTTGATATAATTTCTGTACATAAAAAAAGCAATAATTGCAGCTGTTGTAAAAAGCCCTACGGCTACAAAGTAATGCTTATTTAAAATCGCGGAAAACAGTCCTATCAATAAAAAAAGAAGCAAGCTAGTACTTATAATCATGCTTGTTCTTTTTGACTCAACTAAAATGGTTTCATTAGGAATTTTTAAATTATCAATAAAAGATGCTTCGGTTGTTGACAACCTCTTCTCTATTTGCTCCCAATGCTCTCTTTGTTCCGTATCCCATATTTCGGTTTTAGCAGACATCCAGTCCCCTACTCCAATAAACTTATGTTTTTTTGCTAATTCTTTAAGCCTGTGTATATCATTAACATTTGTAAACGCCCATACACGCCACTTCACAATAGCATAACTCCAATATATCCATGATGTTATTGAACCAAGTACAAAGCCTAACAATATATACCATGGCGATAGCTCTGCAACATGAAACAATATTGCAGGCAAACCAATACATATTATAAAAATTATGGAGATAGGAGTAGAGATAATTTTATCTCCCCTGCTAATGGCCTCATATGCCGTAACAGTTTTAAACATAAGGTTTAAATGAGCTTTAAAGATAGAAAAACCTTGCATTAGCTACAACCCGAAGTTTGGGTTAGGGGAAGTAGCGGAAAGCCCACAGTGTAGCATAGCGTAATGAGGACTTGCAGCGAATAGCCCGGGCCAGAGGCAACGCCGAAAAGAAATTTGCTCAATTAGCTTAGCGAGCTGCTTTACTAACTGAACAAGATTTCTCTCTATCGTTCGAAATGACAGATTAGAATACTGAAACCTGTTTAATCAATTCTGCCACTTTCAAAAATTTTTTAAATTCCGGTTCAAACATTTACGCCGCTGCTAATCCATCCCTTTTACTTCTCAGCACCAACATTACCAGCACCGATAGTACCACCATAGATAAGTAGCTTAGCGCTAAATTGTGCCAATCGTTTGCAGGCAGCGCAGCTACCACACTGTAACTTAAAAACGATATGATCACGTAATTGATGCCGCCGGTTAATCCGCTGGCTATGCCTGCATTTTTAGGGAAACGGCTTAAACAAAAGGTAAAAAAGTTATTGAACGTAAACCCGGCCGCCACATGAATAAGGAAAGCGAACAGGATGAGTGTATACAGGTTTGACAAGTGCGGCATTACTACCAGCATGGCAATTACAAAAATTACCTGCACCACAATATTTACCACCATACGGCCAAAAAATGGACGGTTAATGGTAGCCTTGCCAACTAGTCCGCCTACCATCCAGGCAAAGCCCAGCACCAGTGAGCTGTAGCCCGATACAATGGGCGACAAGTGCAATGCATGCTCAATAATAAAAGGGCCTGTCATGTTGTAAACCATTACCATGCCGTAGGCCAGCGCCAGCATTACGATACCCAAAGTGAAGCTGGCTGTTGTTATCATGGAGGCGTAAATACTCGTAATCTTTTTTATTGCAAATTCTGAAAAGTGCTGTAAGGATTCGCCGCTATACAATACCTCTAACACAAAAAGTATCGCCCCAAATAAAGCTAAAAAATAAAAGTTTGACTTCCAGCCGAAAGCAACTTCGAAGTAGCCACCTACAAACGGCGCTACAATTGGCCCGGTAGACCAAATGATAGAGAACATGCTGAGATAGTGCTTCAGCTTATCGCCGGTGAACATATCAATAAAATAAGCTCTTTTAGCTACAATAATGGCTGCTACGGTAAGGCCGTGCACTATGCGCATGGCATATATCAGATAGACGCTTTCGGTACTAGCAATAACCAAACTGGCCAGCACAAACAAAACCAATGATATGAGGCTTATTTTATACCTGCCAAAACTATCAAGCAAACTGCCTATAAACAGCTGACCAAAGCCGTAGCTTATTAAAAAAAGTGTTAAAGTAAACTGAACCTGAATGCTGCTGGCCTTCAACGATGCGGCCATTGAGGGTAGCGATGGTATATAAATATCGGTAGCAAAGCCAGACAATGGCAATAATGCAAAAGCTAGTACGGTTGCAATGCCTTGGTTTTGTTGTTTTATAGGTTTGGGTGTTAATATGGTAGAGAACATGGTAAACGTAATAATGTAAACAGTTAATAAAGCAGCAGCAAGCGTAATAAATAACGCAAAGCGCGGCCGCACTAAAAATCAAATCCGGCTTGTTGCCGGCTATTCCCTGAAAAGGAAGTTAGGGAAAAGGAAAATTACGCTTACAATGCTAAATAAACACTGTTCCGTGAAGCAATAACATGCAGGGCTTTTTGTAAAAGGGAGTCATTGCGAGTAATTACTGTTTTGTATTATGCTTGATCAATTATTGTTGATCATGATTTCTTTAGCCATTACCATGGGAACACTTATGTACTTTTTCTCCATGTAAGCTATTACTTTCTCCAGTACCTGGCGTGATTGTTCGTCCATAGCCTGTACTTCGTCGGCAAAAACGGTATTAAGGGCTTTATGCTTTATTTGCTTAATTGTTTCGGGCACCTGGCGCATAGCCACCTCAATACGGCGTTGTTTTAGCAAAGGCAAAAACTCGTCTATATTTTGGTTAATGATACGCTCGGCATGTACCAATTCCTGGTAGCGCTCCTGTAAATTCTTTTTAGCAATTTCATTCAGCGTGCTTACCTCAATAAAGTTTACCGCAAACTGCTCTAAAACTTCAGGTGCGGTATCGTTAGGCACAGCTAAATCAACAATTGTCTTACGCTCGGTTTCGCCGTTTAGTAACGATTTATAAATTTCGGCAGTAATAATAGGTTGTGTAGCCGATGTACAGGTAATAATAACATCAAAACCTTTGCTATAGGTTTTAAGGGCATCCAAATCGTACGCCTCTCCGTTTAAATCGGCAGCCATTGTTTGTGCATTGGCCAGTGTACGGTTAAATACTGCAAAGTTGCTGTACTTGTGTTTTTGCAGGTATTTTGAGATATTACGGTTAGTTTCGCCTGCACCAATAATCAGTACTCTTGAGTTTGAGCATTGCTTCAACTCTTTTAATTTACGGTAAGCTAATGATACTACCGAAATTGGGTTACGTGAAATATTAGTGTGGGTGTAAACTTCTTTGGCGGTTTTAACTACACAGTTCATTACCATTCGCAGGTAATCGCCGGTAAGTCCGTTTGCGCGGCAGTTTTCATAAGCTTTGCGCAGTTGGGCTAATATCTCTTTTTCGCCAACTACCAAACTTTCAAGCGAGCAGGATGTTCTTAATAAGTGCGTTAACGCCTCCTGATCTTCATAAATTGATGCAGCATCAATAAAGGTATTCATGTAGTAAGGACATAGCCCCATACTTAATGACTGAAGAAAACGCTGTGCAAAATCTCTGTCAACAGGCTGTGAAGTTGCCATTACAAATTCAACCCGGTTACAGGTAGAAAGGTAAAAAAGCTCAGGAATGTTAAATTGCTCCTTTACCTGTTGTAATTTACCGGTAAGGTCTTCCTGACAAAGCACCAGCTTCCCAAGTTCCTTCAGTTCAATTTGCTTGTGCGTAAAAGCTATTACCTTTAAATACTTCAAAGCTTATTTATTAGTACAAAAATTCTGACCCACAAAAGTACTATCTTATATAATGCGCTACTGTCAACACTTTGTCAAACACCGCAATTTAGAATGAGTATAAATTAACAGCAATGACATGATTTAGCCGTGATTACCAACCAATTCCTTATCAAATTTTAATATATATTTACCATACCTTCTTCATCACACACTAATCATCAACTCTTAAATGTTAAAAAAAGTAAGTCTTATTATACTCATAACAGCTTACGTTGCTGCGGGTATAAACCATTTCATAAATCCCGATTTTTACATTGATATTATTCCCGACTATTTACCCCAACCCCAAGCTTTAAATTATATTGCGGGTATTTGCGAGGTTGTATTTGGTTTGATGCTTATATTTAAACAAAGCCGCAATTTAGGCTTAACCTTGCTCATTATTATGCTGGCTGCATTTTTACCAGTGCATATTGCCATGGTACAGCAAGCCCCTATGCGCGTAAACGGTACTACAATAACTTTACTAACGGCGTGGCTTAGGTGTTTTTACAACCGCTATTAATGTTGTGGCTGGCATGGCACCTTGAAACAAAAAAGTAAGTCAAACACTTATTTAGTTACATGATTACTACTGAAAACTATACGCTGCCCGGCTCTAAAGGCCGCATAATGTCAATGGATTTAACCTATGATGAGGCAAACCGCTATGCGCCGCTAGTCATATTTGTACATGGCTTTAAGGGCTTCAAAGATTGGGGAACACACCACCTGGTTGCCAAATATTTTGCCGCGCAAGGTTTCAGGTTTTTAAAATTCAATTTTTCGCATAACGGTACCACGCCTGAACAGCCTACGGACTTTGCCGATTTAATAGCCTTCAGCGAAAACACGTTCAGTATTGAGCTGGAAGACTTGCAATACGTAATTGACTGGGTTTGCAGTGGCTCGGTAATACCTGTAGCACAATCTGTTGCGCTTATAGGGCATAGCATGGGTGGTGGCATAAGTATAATAAAGGCAGCTGAAGATAAACGGGTAAGTCATTTAATTACTATGGCATCTGTTGCATCATTCCGCAACCTTTGGCCACCTATAGCCGAAAGGCAATGGCGGTTGAGTGGCGTAATTCACTTTCCTAATTATCGCACGGGGCAACAAATGCCGGTAAAGTCAACATTGTTAGATGACCTTGACCGCAACCCGGGTCGCCTTAATATACTTGCCAATGCAGCCAACGTTAAGCAGCCCTGGCTACTAATACACGGCACTGCCGATAGCGTGGTTACCTTAAGCCATGCGCATGAACTAAAAGCTATGCAACCCAATGCGCAATTATTAATATTACCTAACGCCGACCATGTTTTTGGTGCAGGTCATCCATATTTGCAGTCGGAGCTGCCAACACACTTACATCAGTTATGTGAAAAGGCAATAGCTTTTTTAAAACAGTAACTGCAATCAAAGACCATATCAACTAAAATGCAACTAAAGGGCGCAAAAAAACAAGGCAAGAAATTCATTAATCCAATACCCACCGACGATGCCGGCCTTGACAAGATGCCTGCTGTATTTTGGGAATACTTAACCACCAGATCTGAAGGTACACCCAAAAAAACATTAGGACCTTTTGTTACCGATGCCTCAACATATAACACACCACCTGAAAGCGGTCTGCGTATAACCTGGGTAGGGCACTCAAGCCTCCTAATTGAAATAGATGGCAAGCGCATATTAACTGACCCCGTTTGGAGTAAGCGTGCATCTTTTATACAATGGGCCGGACCTAAACGCTTTTTTGATGCCCCATTACCACTTGATAAATTGCCGCAATTAGATGCTGTCATTATATCGCATGACCATTATGACCATTTTGATGAGGCAACCATACGCGCACTGGCACCACAAAATATTCCTTTTTATACCTCATTAGGTGTAGGTAGATACTTGAAAAAATGGGGAGTTGCAGCTGAACTAATTACTGAAATGGACTGGGGCGATGTTGCACAAGTGGGTAATGATTGCACAATTACAACAGCTCCAACACGCCACTTTTCGGGCAGGGGTATTACTAACCGTAACCAAACACTTTGGAGTGCCTTTGCTATTAAAGGCCATACACATAATATATTTTTTGGTGCCGACTCGGGTTGGTTTAACGGCTTTGAAGATATTGGAAACGCTTACGGCCCATTTGATTTAACCATACTTGAAATTGGCGCCTACGGCAAAAGCTGGCCCGATATACATATGGGTCCGTTGAGTGCGGTAAATGCACACCTGGCTTTAAAAGGCAAACAAATGATGCCCATACATTGGGGAACATTTAACCTTGCCTTGCATGCCTGGCACGAACCAATTGACATTTTACTTGAACTAGCGGCCAAAGAAAATCTGAACCTATTTGTGCCCGAACCCGGTAAACCAACCGAAGCAACAGGAAGTAATTATAATTCGGGCTGGTGGGAAAAGTACAAATCGTAATGATACGCAGTAAAAAAGCCAATGATTATAATCATTGGCTTTTTTACTTTTAGTTCCTGACGCAAATTTTGCTTTTATTACAGCACATCTTTAATGTGTTTGTAATTGGCCTTTATGGTATCCCATACTTCGCCGGCCTCGCCGTTCAAAATATATTTCGACATTGAAAGAGCCATACCTTTAACCTGAGTAAATTCAATTTTAGGTGGCATAGCTAAAGCGTTTGGATTAGTGATTACATTAAGCAATACAGGCCCGTTGTGAGCAAATGCATCACGTAGTGCCGCTTCTACATCATTCGGGTCATTTACTGTTACACCTTTAATACCCATGGCCTGTGCAAGTAAGGCAAAATCAGGGTTGTGCATTTCGGTTTGCCAATCGGGCAGTCCGGCAACTTCCATCTCCAATTTCACCATACCTAACGACCGATTATTGAAAACTACAATTTTAACAGGTAATTTATATTGCGAAATAGTAGCCAAATCACCTAAAAGCATAGAAAGTCCGCCATCACCAGCTAAGGCAATCACCTGCCTGTCGGGGCATGCCATAGCTGCACCAATGGCCTGTGGCATAGCATTGGCCATTGACCCGTGATTGAATGAACCCAGCATACTGCGCTTTCCTGTTGAGGTTATGTATCTGGCTCCCCAAACGCAGCACATACCGGTATCAACAGTAAATATTGCATTATCGTCAGCAAGCTCATTTATAGTATGCGCTACAAACTCCGGCTGTATAGCTCCGCTCTCTCCCCTATCTTTAACATAGGTAAAGAGATTGTCTTTAACTTTTCCATAAAGCTCAAGCTGATCCTTTAAAAAGCTATCATCTTCCTTTTGAGGAAGTAAAGGCAGTAACGCCTGTAAGGTATGATTAATATTTCCGCATAAACCTAAATCAACCTTTGCCCGCCTGCCAATACGTTCGGGTTTAGCATCTATTTGAATTATCTTGCAGTCGGTAGGCATAAACTGCTCATACGGAAAATCGGTACCTAGTAAAATAACTAAATCAGAATCATGCATACTATGATAAGCCGACGGTAAACCCAGCAAGCCGGTCATGCCAATTTCGTTAGGGTTGTTGTGCTGCACGTACATTTTACCGCGGAACGAATATCCTACCGGTGCATTCAACCGTTGTGATAACTGTATCACCTCAGTATGTGCGTCGGCGCATCCTATTCCGCAAAACAAAGTAATTTTACTGCACTCGCTAATAAGCGAAGCCATTTTTTGCAAGTCATGATCGGCGGGGCGAATAACAGGCTGCGCGTAGTAATTAGCGGTAGAAGACACAATTTCTTCGGCATCCATGGAAGTAAGATCTCCGGGTATGCCTACTACCGAAACACCTTTTTTACTAATGGCGTATTGCACCCCGGCCTGCAGCATACGCGGCAGCTGTTTAGGCGTAACGGCAATTTGATTATAGTGACTGCAATCGTCAAAAAGTTTTATGGTATTAGTTTCCTGAAAATACTCTGTACCAAATTGATGCGATGCACAAGTTGAAGCAAGCGCAATAACAGGCGCTCCTGAACGGTGAGCATCATACAAGCCATTAATCAAATGCACATGGCCCGGTCCGCTGCTTCCAGCACAGCAGGCAATACCATTTAATTCGGCCTCGGCTGCGGCAGCGTACGCGCCAGCCTCTTCATGCCGCACATGCACCCATTCAAGCTTACCATCGCTGCGGCGTACTGCATCATTAATCTCATTAAGGCTATCACCGGTTACTGCATATATTCTTTTGATGCCTGCATTGGCAAGCATATCTACCACTTGTTCTGCTACATTTTTAGCCATAAAATTTAATTTATTGGATAACCGTTTTGCAACACAGTAAGTTTTAAGTTTTGCTGATTGCTTTAGTTTGATGACATCGATATTGCACTTAAAGCAAACCATAACAGGCGGCTCATGTTACTATAGTAACTAAAACATACTACCATGGATAAATTAGAAATAAAGGGTGGCTGGAATGAGTTGAAAGGCAAAATAAAACAAGCCTACGCCGACCTTACAGATGATGATTTAAAACATGAAGAAGGCAAGGACGATGAGTTACTTGGCCGACTTCAACAAAAAACGGGCAAAGGCCGCGATGAATTGGTAAGCTGGATTAAAAGCTTATAATCATAAAAAGAAAAGCCCGGTACTTCTACCGGGCTTTTCTTTTTATAAAGACTTTTCCCTGCCGTTTTTGTAGTACGAGGTCAAAATCAGTAAGCCCAAAAATACAGTTACCGTGAAAGCAACTACAGCTAAAAAAAATTCCGGTAAACTATTTAAATCCATACGGCAATACATTTTTTAGCTAAACCCATCATCCAACTTGAGTAACACTTAATAGACACCCAAACTTTGTTGGTGTTACATGAAAATTAGATGTTTAAACAAGAAGTGTGTAAACGTAACCAAACACATTAGTAAAAGTGATGTTGTAATAGGTGCTTTGACATACTATATGCTGTTGCTTAAATTAAAATATAACCTTAAGTCTATCGCCGTTGCTGCCTTAATGTTTCTACCATTTAGCGGGCAATGCTTTTCAATTTTGGCTCATGAAGCTATTATTGACGCCGAATGGGACAGAACATTGAAACCTGTACTGCTTAAAAGATATCCACAATCAACCCTTGATGAGCTTATAAAAGCGCATTCTTTTGCCTACGGAGGCAGTTTGGTAGCTGATATGGGTTACATGCCTGGCGGTAACAGTTACTTTACTGATTTACTTCACTACGTACGAAGCGGCGACTTTATTATTAATTTACTCAATGAAGCAAGAAGCCTAAACGAATATGCATTTGCACTGGGTGCTATGTCTCACTATATTGCCGATAAGTACGGCCATAGTATGGCAACAAACGTTACTGTACCACAGCTATACCCTGAGTTGAAAGCCAAATTTGGCAATGTGGTTACTTATGATAATGACCACACATCGCACAGCCGTATGGAGTTTGCTTATGACGTGGTTCAAATTGGCAGAAGCAACTATGCATCCGTGGCTTATCATGATTTTATTGGCTTTAACGTAGCCACCGCCCCTCTTGAACGTGCCTTTTTAAAAACATACGGACAAGAACTAAGCGTTATTTTTAAAAATTTCGATTCGAGCATAAACACCATGCGCTGGGGAGTAAAAAACCTTTTCCCGGCGATGACTAAACGCGCATGGAACTCAAAAAAGGGGGACATTGTTAAACATGACAGCCACGCCAGCAAACGCAGCTTTAAATATAAAATGAGCAGGCGCATGTACAATAAAGAATTTACCGGCAAACGCGAAAAGCCTGACATTAAAGCGCGCTTGGTATCATTCCTGGTAAATATATTACCCAAGGTTGGTCCGCTTAAAAATTTAAAATTTGTTTACCCAGGCGTGGAAGGCGAAAAGAGGTTTGAAAAAGTTTTTGATACCATCATTGTTAAATATGCAACGGCTATAAAACAATGGGACGGCAATCAGCTAAAACTTAATGACATTAACCTCGACACCGGTCATGAGCTTAAATTTGGCGAGTACAGCCTTGCCGACAATACTTATTGCGAATTGGTTACCAAGCTTAAACAAAACAAGTTTGCCTGTTTAACACCCGATATTCAGCAGCACATCAACGCTTATTTTGCAGGTGCCGAACTGAAAAAGATGTTTTTGGACAAGCCCGAAAAACAAATGGAAATGCAGGCTGCATTACAGGAATTAAAAAATTGCAAACCCATACCCGGTGCAGTTGAACCTGTGATGGCGCAACGCAAGTAAATTAATAAGCAATTGATTTGTATTTGTTAAGGCGATAACTTTACCGCCATGTATTTAACATTTACCCAATCAACGTTACGCAGCTTTACCCAAAATATATTTAAGGCCATGGGCTGCTCATCTGAGCATGCAACACTGGCTGCAGATGTGCTGCTTAAATCAGACCTGCGTGGTATAGATTCGCATGGCGTGGCACGCTTAAGCGGCTACGTTAGGTTATGGGAAAAGCAACGTATAAATGCAACACCCAACATTAAAATTGTGCATGAAACTGCCACCACCGCAACCGTTGATGGTGATGCCGGCCTGGGTTTAGTAGTAGCCCCTTTTGCAATGAAAGTTGCTATTGAAAAAGCTGAGAAATACGGATCGGGTTGGGTATCTGTAAAAAACTCAAATCATTTTGGTATTGCAGGTTACCATGCATTAATGGCGGTAGAAAAAGATATGATTGGTTTTGCCATGACTAACGCCAGCCCTTTAGTGGCACCAACATTTGCCAATGAACGTATGTTAGGTACCAATCCAATGTGTTATGCTTTTCCGGCAGGCAAATACCCGCCGGTAATTGTTGATATGGCTACATCGGCGGCGGCAAACGGCAAGCTTGAAATAGCCCAGCGCACGGGGAAAAATGTTCCTGAAGGGTGGATTCAGAACGCGGACGGTAAATATACTACTGATCCACATGCATTGAAAACGGGTGGCGCCTTATTACCTTTAGGAAGTGACAGAGAACATGGAAGCCATAAAGGTTTCGGCTTGAGCGCAACTGTTGATATTTTGTCGGGCGTACTTTCGGGTGCTAATTACGGCCCTTGGGTACCTCCGTTTGTAGCATTTATGGAACCTGCAGCTAACGCGCCCGGCGAGGGAATTGGTCACTTTGTAGGAGCAATGCGCGTTGATGGTTTCCGCCCGATTGAAGACTTTAAAACAAACCTCGACAACTGGATTGAACGCTTCAAGGCTTCAGAAACCATCAATAACAACCAAAAAGTTATTATTCCCGGCGAGCCGGAAAGGGAGGCCGAGGCTGAACGCACAACTAATGGCATACCGCTGGTACAAGCCGTAGTTGACGATTTGAACGCAGTTGCCGAAAAATTCGGCATTGAGAAACTTATTGCTGATGACTGATATAAGGTAATGCAAAACGCTTCAACCTTACATAATATAATAAGTTTTAGGCGGTTCAATTACGTTTACCGGTGGTTCACCCACCATCTCCATCAGGGTATTCTCAATACCTTTTGATAGTGTGGTCATTGGGGTATCGGTTGGCCGGTTTTCAAACGGATCCTGCATAAATATGGCCGTTTGCTCAATGGCAATAAACAGTACTGGCACAATAATAGTTAACGAAACTTCAACCAGCTTACTTTGATCTTCCAGGCCAAAAGGAAGCATGGTCATTAATACATAAATAAGGAAGTGTATAAGCACACTGTAAGCACGGGGGAACACCGTATTTTTTATACGCTCACATTTCCCCATTGAGTCACAAAGCTTTACCAGGGTCGAATCAATTTGCACCTGCTTATTAGGGTTTAAGTCGAACTTTTGTGTCGCAGCTACCAAAGCATCAGCATGATGATCAATTATACGATTGGGCTTATTGGCCGCATCCTCCCCTTTTTCATCAAAGTATTTTTTTACCTTTTCGCTGTGTTCACATTTGCGCAACGATTCTGAAAGGGTGAAACACCACACACTTTGCCTGCGGGCAAAATCTTTAGCAACTTCAAGGGCTTCGGGGGTTTGCGGTAAAAACTGCTTTACCTGTCTCACCAAAGTACGACTGTCATTCACAATAGCTCCCCAAACAATGCGGGCTTCCCACCAGCGCTCGTATGATTGTGAAATACGAAAAGCCAGTAAAAGTGATAATACCGTACCGGTAAATGCAGTCACCGCCAGCGGAACTGTTACCTGGCTCAGAATACTGAAATGATCATACGCACCGGCTAATATGGCGTAGCATATAATGGCAATGACATCCCATCTTATACTGCGCAGGAAGTAAACAATTGAAATACGTTTTTTGATAAGCATAGCAACACTCTAAACACCTGAAACTAAAATCAGTTGGCCTTAAAATTAAAAATATATTAGAGACGTTTTCTAACTATTTAAATGATGACTTTAACCAACTAATCATGCATGAAATACATTAAAACAGCGCAACTAGTCTAAATTAACTACTTAACAATGACTAGTTTAGCAAAAACCTATTGGCAATTTATTTTTTTCTTTCCAAGTTAACTGCTAACTACTATATTTGCAGCCCACGACGGGGGGATTAGCTCAGCTGGCTAGAGCGCTTGCATGGCATGCAAGAGGTCATCGGTTCGACTCCGATATTCTCCACTAGAAAAGCCATCTTCATGATGGCTTTTTTTATTTATTCCTTCCAATATTCATTCTACTCCCGAGATCAATTCTCACTTGGGTATAAACGTTTTAACTACTGTTATATTAATTAATATTAAGTTGAAACCTTGGTTGCGGTTTAATGCTTACCTTTGTTTATTTAAAGCAACTCTCTGCATATATGATGAATGGTGAAGCTGTAAAGGCACTGCCTGGCCGATATTGTAATTCGTTAACCGAGTATTCGCGCTTTGTTACCCGTGAGGTTAATATTGGTAATGTACCTATGGGTGGCAACAACCCCATAAGAATACAAAGTATGACCACTACCGATACCATGGACACCATTGGTACTGTAGAACAAACCATACGTATGGTTGATGCCGGCTGCGAGTATGTACGCATTACAGCACCAAGCATAAAAGAGGCACAAAATTTAGCCGAAATAAAAAAGCAACTCCGCGCCCGCGGTTATACTGTGCCCCTGGTTGCCGACATACATTTTACACCTAATGCAGCTGAGGTTGCAGCACGTATTGTTGAAAAGGTGCGTGTTAACCCAGGCAACTATGCCGATAAAAAGAAATTTGACGAGTTAGAATATACTGACCTTGAGTACCAGGGTGAGCTTGACCGTATCTTTCAAAAATTTACGCCACTGGTAAACATTTGTAAAGAATACGGAACCGCCATGCGCATAGGCACCAATCACGGTTCACTTAGCGACCGTATTATGAGCCGCTATGGCGATACGCCACAAGGGATGGTTGAATCGGCCATGGAGTTTATACGCATGTGCGAGGTGCTTAACTTCCATAACCTTTGCATTAGCATGAAAAGCAGTAACCCTCAGGTTATGGTGCAAGCATACCGTTTGCTTGTAAAGACTATGGTAGCTGAGGGTATGAATTATCCGCTTCACCTGGGTGTAACCGAAGCCGGCGACGGTGAGGATGGCAGAATAAAATCGGCAGTAGGTATTGGCACCTTGCTTGAAGATGGTCTGGGTGATACCGTACGCGTTTCATTAACTGAGGAGCCTGAAGCCGAAGCGCCTGTTGCTATTGCGTTGGTGGAGAGATATTCAAATAGAGCTTCAAATAAATACAAGAATGAAGAATCAGGAATAAAGACATTTGAGCAAACTACTCACCACTCACTATCCGCCACTCTTCACAACCCTTACGAATATCAAAAACGCCAAACCTTTGAAGCCAATGCTTTCATTGGTGGGCACATGGTTCCGCGTGTGGTTGTTGACCTGAGTAACCGTAATTTAAAAGATCCATCAGTTCTTAATGATGCGGGTTATATTTATTCTCCAGCACTTGATAAATACAATATGGCCGACCAATCGGTTGATTTTGTTTATCTGGCTAACAATCTCCCATCATTCACTTTTCCGGGTAATTTAAAGCAACTGTACAACTACCCTACCTGGTTAACACTTGCTAACAAGAAAAATTGTCATCCGGTTTTTAACCTGCAAGAGTATGTTGCTGAGGGCGTTGACCAATCATCTGATCTGAATTTTGTTTGCGTTAAACCAAAAGACTTCACCGCAGAACTCTTCGTAGAGTTAGCACAAAATAAAACACTTGTTTTTGTACTTGAGACCGATGCGCTGCACGGTATGGCCGAGCAACGTACATTCTTCTTTAACCTGAATACTGCCGGCATTGATACACCTGTGGTAATCAAACGCAGTTACTCTTCCGGGGCAAGTGAAATATCAAAACCAGCAAACCAAATTAACATCAATGTTGCGGACAGTATGCAGGCAGCACCTGAAGAGGTAACCAAATTACAGCTATATGCAGCAACAGATATGGGTGCTTTACTTGTTGATGGCTTTGGCGATGGTATTTGGATTGATGCACCTGCAATGCCTGCTGCTGTTATTACATCAACCGCATTTGGTATTTTACAGGCCACACGTTCGCGTATTTCTAAAACAGAATATATAAGCTGCCCAAGCTGTGGCCGTACCTTATTTGATTTGCAGGAAACTACGCAAATGATAAGAAGCCGCACAAGCCACCTTAAAGGTCTAAAAATTGGCATCATGGGCTGCATTGTAAACGGTCCGGGCGAAATGGCCGATGCTGACTATGGTTACGTTGGCGCAGGTCCAGGTAAAATAACGTTATACAGGGGTAAAGAAGTAGTAAAGAAAAACGTTAATACCGCAAACGCCCTTGATGAGTTGATAGGCATTATACAGGAAGACGGCAACTGGGTTGAACCTGTAGTAATTTAACTAAAGAAGGGGATCGGCCTCGCGCTAATCCCCTTCACGTTCATTAAAAAACAAAGTCTTTAATTTTTTAGTTTCAACGAGGCAGTGAGCAAATTTTTGTTTTCACGGTAGCCTTGCTGCGTTAAAAGATTATTTAAAAGCTGGTTAAGTGTCTTTTGTATTTTTTTGCGGCTTATATTCAGCTTAGTATTTACTGTTTCTGCATATATTAATTGCGCATTGCTATCGTAAAACTTTACAGTTTGCACTTTGGCATTTGCGTTTTCACTTTCAACTACCCAGGTTGCCTGATTTACGTTGTTAACATCTTGAGCGTTTACGGTTACAAATACTATCAGGCTGAGGCTTAAGGTTATAATTATCTTTTTCATGGCGTCTTATTTTAAATTGTGTTTGATTATGTACCGAAGGTATACAGCCATCCAACCACTTTATAGTAAAGCATATACAAGGTACATTTTTGAATACTAAGCGTAAAGTATAGGCCATTAATACCGTTCGTATGAAAAAGTTGCGGTACACCCCTACCTTTAGTGCATTTTGTCGATAATATCGTGTTGTTGGTATGTGAAATAGCCTCGCAAGCTTATTTGCTTGTAAATTAGCTATATGAAAAACTGGCTCGAACTAAAAATTGGTACCTGGCCGCTTAAAAGGGTTGCATTGCACCTGGCTTTTTGGGCAGTTGTATACTTTATGTATACGGGTATTTACGCCATACAGCTTACTTACACCACATCGTTACGTAACAATCTGTTTTATGTGCCGGTACATATGTTTTACTACTACACACTGGCATATTGGTTATTGCCCAAGTATTTATTTAATGGGCAATATGTAAAGTTTGAAATATATCTTTTAGTACTCATGTTAGTGTCAACCGTTATGAGCAGGTTGGTTGGTATTTATATAGCCAACCCATACATACTACAACGTGAGCATCCTACCGACTGGAGCTTTATTGAAGAGCAAAGATGGCCTTTGCATAAACAACTGTTCAACCTTTTAACCTTTGTAAACGCCTGGAAAGCCATAAACATGGTGGTTTGGTTTGCGCTTGTGCTTAAAATGGTTAAACTATGGGCCGAACGCAAGCAAGCCGCACTGCAGGCGGAATTAAGCGCACTTAAGGCACAGGTACATCCGCATTTTTTGTTTAATACGCTGAATAATTTGTATGCCCTAACGTTATCCAACTCTCCTAAATCGCCGGAGGTGGTGCTTGGCCTGTCAGATATTTTACGCTATATGCTTTACGAATGCAATACCGAAAATGCCTCACTCAAACAGGAGATACTCGTATTGCAGCAATACATCAGCCTTGAAAAGCTGCGTTATGAAGACCGCTTGGATTTAACCTTTAATATTGAAGGTGATTTGGATGATAAATATATAGCGCCGCTTATAATGTTGCCGTTTATTGAAAATGCTTTTAAACACGGAACAAGTGAAACCCAGGGACAGGTATGGATTAATATTAATTTGTTAGTAAGCGGTAACGTTTTAAAATTTAAGGTGTCTAATAGTAAACCTGATGACCTGCCGGCCGATGCCGGCAAACATCATGGACATATTGGATTACAAAATGTGCAAAAAAGGCTCGATTTGCTTTACCCGTCGGCTTATCAGCTCAAAATATTTGATGACGATGAAGCTTACCTGGTTGTATTGCAAATTGAATTAAAACAACTAAACCAAACCAAACCGCAATTATTAACCCATGAAGATACGCACGCTTATAGTTGACGATGAACCCCACGCTATAGAAATTATTGACAAGTACCTGTCAAACTTTGGAGATGTGGAGGTAACCGGCCGCTGCAGCGATGCTATGCAGGCTTTCAAGATGCTGCAACAAAAGCATGTTGACCTGATGTTTCTGGATATCAAAATGCCTGGAATAAACGGCACTGATTTATTGCGCAGTATAAAAAACCCGCCAAAAGTAATTTTTACTACGGCTTACAGCGAGTATGCTTTAGAAGGTTTTGAACTCAATGCGGTTGATTACCTGTTAAAACCTATCCCCTTTGAGCGCTTTTTGAGGGCTATGGATAAAGTATACCAATTAAATGATAGCAAATCGGGCGTTCATCTGGCTCATGAAAACCTCGCCGTTAATACCGATGCTTATTTGTATATTAAGGTTGACCGTAAAACCATCAAACTTAACATAAATGATATTTTGTGGATTGAAAGTTTACGCGATTACGTAAAAGTAGTAACCGACAGCGAGGTTTATATAAGCAAGCAAAAGATTAGCTTTTTAGAAGAAATGCTGCCCGAACGCCGCTTTGTGCGTATACATCGCTCTTTTATTGTTTCTCTCAATAAAATAGGGTCATTTTACTCAGGGGCCATTGAAATAAACGGCCACCAATTACCTATTGGCCGCAATTACAAGCAAGATTTACAAAAGAAGCTCCGGATGGAGAACATGCATTTTAATTAAAGCTTGTTACTTCGGCAGCTGTACAATTAACTCCGGCTTATCATATGCTTTTGTACTATTAAGCAGGCGTTTTACTTTACGCTGCCAAATTGCCTGCTGCTTTTCGTCAAGGCTATGCTTAGTTTGTATATCATACTCGCGTTGCATAACCTGTAAACCGGCAATAACGTCCTGGTATATCAAATCCATAAGTTGGGGTAGCGTAGCAGGCGTATACCTGGCACGCACCACCTTTTTAAAATACATGCGCTTAAAGTATTCGGTGATATCGAAATGAAGCTGCTCATGAGCCAAAAGCCTTTCCGAAGCCTCTCCCTTTCTCCATGAAACGCACGGGTAAAAGTAGGTAACCATTGAAGTATATAACCTGTAATCTTTGGCCGACCATGTTCTTATAAACCCTGAGTTAGTATAAGCTGCAACTATTGAATTGGTATCGGGCCGCGCCTTATAATCGGTCCAAACAAGTGGCCTGTTTGGCCGCCATACTATGCTATCGCATCGATTAACCTGCGCATAAGCCTGTATGCAAAATAAAAGTGCTATGCTAAAAAAAAAGTATTTCATAAAGTTAGATGCATTAACAACTAAACAAGCGTTTGGTGTAGGCAATGGTAGTTTTTTTAAATAAAAAAAGTCCGCATTAATAATGCGGACTCATGTTTATCAAAAAGCTTTCTATAAGGCCCCAGCCTTAATTTCATCAACCACACCCGGATCTAACAGCGTGCTGGTGTCGCCCAAATTGCTTACATCACCTTCGGCAATTTTGCGAAGAATGCGGCGCATAATTTTGCCAGAGCGGGTTTTAGGCAAACCACTTACAAACTGAATTTTATCTGGTTTGGCTATTGGCCCTATAATGCGGCTCACCGTCATGAGTATATCCTTGCGGGTTAAATCCTCATTATCATGCTTATCAGGCGATATTACAAACGCATACACGCCCTGGCCTTTAATATCATGCGGATAACCTACTACGGCAGATTCTACCACGCTGGAGTGCATATTAATAGCGTTCTCTACCTCGGCAGTGCCAATACGATGGCCCGATACATTCAATACATCATCTACCCTACCGGTTATACGGTAATAGCCATCAGCATCGCGCAGGCAACCATCACCGGTAAAGTACATATCACCATAGGTAGAAAAATATGTTTGACGGCAGCGCTCATGGTCGCCATAAGTGGTGCGCAGCATACCAGGCCATGGAAACTTGATACACAGGTTTCCGCTTACGTCATTACCTTCTATCTCTTTTCCGTTTTCATCAACCAAAACAGGCTGAACTCCCGGCAGCGGCAAACTTGCATAACCCGGCTTTAGTGGCGTTACGCCGGCAATAGGCGAAATCATAAATCCGCCGTTTTCTGTTTGCCACCAGGTATCAACTATAGGACAATTTCCTTTACCAACGTTCTCATCAAACCAGTGCCAGGCCTCTTCATTAATAGGCTCACCTACCGATCCTAATTTGGTTAACGAACTTAAATCGTGCGATTTTACCAAATCGGTACCAAAGCTCATGAGTGACCGTATGGCCGTTGGCGCTGTGTAAAGAATGTTTACTTTGAACTTATCTACAATATCCCAAAAACGGCCTGCATCCGGCCAGGTTGGCACACCTTCAAACATTACAGCGGTTGCACCCTGCGATAACGGACCATACACAATGTACGAGTGGCCGGTTATCCAGCCAATATCAGCAGTACAAAAATATACCTCCCCTTTGTTGTACTGAAAAGCAGTGTCAAAGGTAAAACCTGTATAAACCATGTAGCCGCCGCAGGTATGCACTACGCCTTTAGGTTTGCCGGTTGAACCCGAAGTATACAGGATGAAAAGCATGTCCTCAGCATCCATTTCTTGGGCTGGGCAATCGGGGTTACCCTGAGTTTCTACTTTTTTAATTTCGTCTTCCCACCACACATCGCGGCCTTTAATCATACTCACAGGAGTGCGGCTGCGGGTAAGCACAATTACCCTTTTAACTGATGGGCACTGCACCAGGGCATCATCAATTACTGACTTAAGGGGCAGATCTTTAGGTCCGCGGAAACCACCATCGGCTGTAATAACAACTTTGCATTCAGCATCCTGTATACGATCAGCAATTGATTGAGCCGAAAACCCACCGAAAATAACCGAGTGCACTGCGCCGATACGGGCACAAGCTAATACAGCTATTGCCAGCTCGGGTATCATTGGCATATAAATACATATACGGTCGCCTTTTTGAACGCCGTTGTTTTTTAATGCATTTGCAAACTGGCAAACTTTTTCGTGCAGTTGTTTATAGGTTAATACGCGGTGATCTTCGGTTGGGTCATTAGGTTCCCAAATAATGGCCGGTGTATCACCGTCTTTCTCGAGGTGGCGGTCAAGGCAGTTTTCAGTAATGTTAAGTTTACCACCCTGAAACCATTTAATATCAGGCTCTTTAAAATTCCATTCCAATACCTTATCCCATTTTTTACGCCATTGGAAAGTTTCGGCTACACCTTCCCAAAATTGCTCGGGTTGGCTAACGCTTTGTTGGTATACCTGCTTGTAATGCTCAAACGAAGATATTTTCATGCTATAGATTATAATGGTTGGTACGCGCAAGATAGTAATTTACACTGTTGCCTCAGCAAACGCCCGTTGTTTAAAAATACTTTTAGTTAACTTTGTGCAACCGTGAAATGATTTGAGTACATGCACAAGAACAATACAGAACTATTTGAAAAATTTTTCTTAGGCACTATTGAATTATTCACTTAATTTCCTGATATTTGCACACTCTTTTAGAAAAAGACACATTAAAAAGTTTTGTCATGTCAAGAATTTGTGATTTAACAGGAAAAAGCCCACTGAATGGCCATAACGTTTCTAACTCAAACGTTAAGACTAACCGTAAGTTTTATCCTAACCTGAAGATCAAGAAGTTTTATATCCCTGAAGAAGATAAATGGATTACTTTAAAAGTTTCTACTTCTGCAGTAAAAACCATCAGCAAAAACGGTATCACCGCTTGCTTGAATAAGTTTGTTAAAAAAGGATACATATAGTAGATAATTATTGGTTTGACCGGGTTTTAAGTTGATTGAGTTGTTCGCTTTATTGGCTTTATAACTCACACACCATAATTCAGTTACCAACAATATAATAAG
This sequence comes from uncultured Mucilaginibacter sp., assembly GCF_913773635.1. Classification (GTDB taxonomy): domain Bacteria; phylum Bacteroidota; class Bacteroidia; order Sphingobacteriales; family Sphingobacteriaceae; genus Mucilaginibacter. The sequence goes on along the minus strand of NZ_CAJYGQ010000005.1, from coordinate 210,544 downwards.
CAACAAAATGGCTAAAAAAGGCAATAGAGTTCAGGTAATTCTGGAGTGCACTGAGCACAAAGAAAGCGGTATGCCAGGCATGTCTCGCTACATTACCACCAAAAATAAAAAGAACACTACTGAGCGTTTAGAGTTAAAGAAATTTAACCCTGTACTACGTAAAGTAACAACTCACAAAGAAATTAAGTAATAACTTCTGGTTGCGGGAGGCCGGTTTTAAGTTGCGTGTATTTACATCCAGCTGGTAACTGACAACTCACAACTCGTAACTCAAAAAGATATGGCAAAGAAAGTAGTTGCAACCCTGAAAACCGGTAAAGGTAAAGAGTACTCTAAAGTAATTACCATGGTTAAATCAACCAAAACCGGTGCTTATTCATTCAAAGAAGCTATCGTACATAACGACCACGTTAAAGATGCGATTGAACAAGCTAAAGCATAAGTTTTAGCACTTAGTTGATACACTAAAGCCGTCTTGTTTTGCAAGAGGGCTTTTTTTGTTGATTTAAAAACAGAATCACGGGCATCGAATAAGGAGTAAAGACCCTCAAACTATTGTAATGTTTGTCTTTACTGTATACTCTTGATTCCTGACTCTCTTCATAAGTTGGTATATTTGCACATCAGCACATCTTTAATCAGCACATTATAAATGGGATTATTTGATTTTTTTAAGAAGAAAGAAAGCACGCCTCAGGAACAAGAGGCACTTGATACCGGTTTGGAGAAAACTAAAGACAGCTTTTTTTCAAAAATAACCAAGGTTATTGCCGGTAAATCAACCGTTGATGATGATGTGCTGGATGACCTGGAAGAAGTGCTGGTAACATCAGATGTTGGGGTTACCACTACGCTCAAAATTATTGAGCGTATACAAGCCCGCGTAGCACGCGACAAGTACGTAAGCACCTCCGAGCTGAATACCCTCCTGCGTGATGAGATTCAGACGCTGCTTGCCGAAAACAACAGTAACGATTTTCAAAACTTTGAGTACGGTAACCACAAGCCATATGTAATTATGGTAGTAGGTGTTAACGGTGTAGGTAAAACCACCACCATTGGTAAACTGGCTCATAAACTTAAGCAAGCCGGCAATAAAGTTGTACTTGGCGCTGCTGATACTTTCCGTGCCGCCGCGGTTGACCAGATACAACTTTGGGGCGAACGTGTAGGCGTACGCGTGGTTGCCCAGGCCATGGGGTCTGACCCTGCTTCGGTTGCTTATGATACCCTTCGCTCGGCTGTATCAAACGGTGAGGACGTGGCAATTATTGACACTGCTGGTCGTCTACATAACAAGGTAGGCTTAATGAACGAGCTCACTAAGATTAAGAACGTTATGGAAAAGGTTATTCCGGGTGCCCCGCATGAGATATTGTTGGTACTGGATGCCTCAACCGGCCAAAACGCCATTGAACAATGTAAACAGTTTACTGAAGCCACCAATGTAAATGCACTTGCCCTTACCAAGCTTGATGGCACTGCAAAGGGTGGCGTAGTAATCGGTATATCTGATCAATTCAAAATACCAGTTAAATATATTGGTGTAGGCGAAAGCATGAATGATTTGCAGTTGTTTGACCGCAAGGGATTTGTGAATAGCTTATTTAATAAATAAATGCCTCACCCAGGCCCTCCCCTTTAAGGGATGGCTTCAAAATAAAATGACAAGTCTTAAAGTCTTCTCTACCGAGTGAGATTTAGAAGGGGCTTGAGAACGATAAGCGTAGATAGATGAATACCAAGACTATAAAAAAGCCGATACTAACTGCTAAACCCCGTGTTAATGTGGTTACTTTGGGCTGCTCAAAAAACATATACGATTCGGAAGTGCTGATGGGTCAGCTTAAGGGCAACATGTTTGATGTGGTGCACGAGGCCGAAAACGTATCGAGTAATGATATTGTAGTAATTAATACCTGCGGATTTATTGATAACGCTAAACAGGAATCAATTGACACCATACTACAATACAGCGAGCTTAAAGAGCAGGGAAAGGTTGGGAAAGTAATTGTAACCGGATGTTTATCAGAACGCTATAAGCCCGAATTAGAAGCAGAAATTACCAACGTAGATGCTTTTTTTGGCACAAATGATTTGCAAAACATATTGCAAAGTGTTGGTGCAAACTATAAATACGAGTTATTGGGCGAGCGTATGCTCACTACCCCATCGCACTTTGCTTATTTTAAAATTGCAGAGGGCTGTAACCGTCCGTGTTCATTTTGTGCTATCCCGTTGATGCGTGGCAAACATTTGAGTACGCCGATGGAAGACCTTGTTAACCAGGCTAAAAGTTTGGCAAAGCAAGGCACCAAAGAGCTAATCCTCATTGCTCAGGACTTGACCTATTACGGCCTTGATTTGTACGGAAAACGCAATTTGGATGAGTTACTGCGCAGGTTGAGCGATGTGGATGGGATTGAGTGGATTCGTTTACAGTATGCTTACCCATCGGGCTTCCCAATGGAAATTTTGGATGCCATGAACGAGCGTAGCAACATCTGCAAATACCTGGATATGCCGTTGCAGCACATCAGCGATAACATGCTGAAATCAATGCGTCGTGGTATTACCAAGCAAAAAACCATTGACCTGGTCAATCAAATACGTGATAAGGTGCCACACATAGCCCTGCGTACTACTTTGATTACCGGTTACCCTGGCGAGACCTTGCAGGATTTTGAGGAAATGTACGATTGGGTTGAAGAAACCCGTTTTGATCGTTTGGGATGCTTCACTTACTCGCACGAAGAGAAAACTCATGCGCATACCCTGATAGATGACGTGCCTGAGGAAACCAAACAAGAGCGTGTTGATGCTATAATGGAACTGCAACAGGGCATTTCGTACGAAAAGAATCAGGAAAAGATTGGTAACACTTACAAAGTACTTATTGATAAAATTGACGGAGGCTATTTGACCGGGCGTACCGAATATGATTCGCCGGAGGTTGATAACGAAGTTTTAATTGATGCTACACAACAATATGCAACCGTTGGTAGTTTTGTAAACGTAAAGATTGACAGTGCCGAGGACTTTGATCTTTATGGACAAATTGTAAAATAAAATCAGCATATGGGAGCATTTTCAATAATGCTTCTACATTTGACGCTATGGACGCTACCTGTATTGATTATCATGAAACCGGATTTTTCTCCAAAACAGTAACCGACTATTTGGAGGACGTACCCGAGCTTAAATCATTTTACAGTTATCGTCCTGATTTAAAAGGCTTTCATGAACTGCTTGAACATAAGCGGGTTCATGCCAAACGCACTTTGCTTGCTGAGGTTTTAACCGAGCAGTACAGCAAACCAAGTGCTCCGGAAATGCCTTTTTTGCCTTTTGTGCAAGGCAATATTGATCTGCTTAAACTAGACAACACTTTTACCGTAACCACAGGCCACCAGTTAAATGTGTTTACTGGTCCGTTGTATTTTTTATACAAGATAGTAACCGCCATTAAACTGTCGAGGCAGTTAAAAGATGCGTTTCCCGACAAAAATTTTGTTCCGGTTTACTGGATGGCATCTGAAGACCATGATTTTGCCGAAATAAATTATACCAATATAGGAGGCAAAAAAATTCAGTGGAACGAGGAAGTTAGCGGTGCTACCGGCCGATTAAGTATTGAAACTTTCCGCAACTGCCTTATACAATATAAAGGCATTTTGGGTCTGGAAGGTCATGCCGAAGAACTTGCACAAATTGTTGAAACCGCCTACGGTCAACACCAAACCCTTGCTGATGCCATGCGATATTTGGTTAACGCTTTGTTTGGCCAGTACGGCCTGGTAGTTATTGATGCCGATGACAGCCGTTTAAAAAAGCACTTTTCAGGTATTATTAAGCAAGACATAATTGAGCAAAACAGCTTTAAACACATTACTAAAAGTAATGCCTCCTTACAATCATTAGGCGTACACACACAGGTAAATCCACGAGAAATCAATTTCTTTTACTTGCAAGATAACCTGCGCGAGCGCATTGTGCAAGAGGGCGAAGAGTTTCATGTGCTCAATACTGAAATTCGTTTCAACAAGGAGCAGTTAGAACAGGAGATAGATACTCATCCAGAGCGTTTTAGTCCTAACGTGGTGATGCGCCCGATTTACCAGGAATATATTTTACCTAATCTTGCCTACATAGGTGGTGGTGCCGAAATTGTTTACTGGCTACAACTTAAAGCTAATTTTGACCACTATGGTGTATCCTTCCCTATTTTGATGCTTCGTAATTCGGGGCTTGTTATCCGTAAGGAAACCACGGCCAAAATCAATAAAATGCAATTGAAAGCAGTGCAGCTGTTTAACGATGCTGACAGCATAAAAAACGACTGGGTTAAGAAAAACACACAGCACGACTTATCGCTTAAAGAAGAGTGGCGCGAGTTGCAATGTATTTTTGAAAAGATGAAACTGCGCGCTCACAAAATCGACCCTACCCTTTCACCTTCAACCAGTGCTGTACAGGCCCGTTTAAAACATGCCATTGATAACCTCGAACGCAAACTGGTAAAGGCCGAAAAACGCAACCACGAAACATCATTGCGCCAGATTGATGCCATTAAAGCCGAAATATTCCCTAAAAACAGCTTACAGGAACGCAGCGAAAACTTTGGACTGTACTACGTAAAATGGGGGCAGGTATTTATAGATGAGTTGATCCGCAACTTTGAACCGTTAAACTTTAAGTTTACGGTACTGGCGGAGTAAGGCTAAAAATTACATCACTTTCAAACAATGCTCTCATATTTTCTGATATGATACTGCTTGCCCATTTACATTTCAAACTTAATCCACCCCTCCCCTTCATTACCAAAAATGAATTGCTTGGGTTGAATGATCTCGGCCAGCATTTCAATTGAATCAACTAAACCGGCATCCGTATGGTAAAAATACGCTTCGCCATCAGCAATATACAAGCGCTTGTTTTTAACAGCTTGCAAATCGGCAAAACCGGGTTGTTGTAACAAAGCGCTAACTTGGCGCATGCTTTGTTCTACCGATAAGCCGCGAGCTACTATCATAATAACATCAGGATCAGTCTGCTGAACTTCATCCCAATCAACAACTAATGATGGCATACCTAAAGTTGCCAACACAGGTGTTCCGCCTGCCATTTCAACCAGTTCTGGCAGCAGGTTGCCGGCGACAGTTAACGGGTCAAGCCATTCAAGGCATAACGTAGTAGGTTTCTTATCTATAAACTTTAACTTATGCTCAATAATATCCAGGCGTTCTTGCAGCTCTTCTAATACCAATTCGTCTGTAATGGAAATAAGCGATATAATGTTGTCAGCGGGCATTCAATCTCTATTAAATTATGTGCAAAGAAAGTTTATTTTAGTTTGTAACTCAAAATAAATTGGTCGCTCTAATTTCAAAAAACGGTTTATTTTTGACCTAATGATTTTCCTGACGTTCATCCTCGGATTGGTAGCCAATTTTATAGGTTATATTCCGCCGGGCAATATCAATCTAACCCTTACGCAAATTACCATCAACCGTGGTATGCGCCAGGCATTGCGCTTTATCACAGCATTTTCATGCGTTGAATTCTTTTTTACCTTATTTATTATGCAGGCCGCGCAATGGCTGGCCGGGCAGCCCCGGGTAGGGACAATCATTGACTGGGTAATGATTTTTTTGTTCAGCATAATGGGTACCATTACCTGGCTCAACCGTAACAAACCACCCAAACCTAAGTATTCCGACCGTGAAAGCATTCGTTACGGCATTATTATGGGATTTATTAACCCTATGCAAGTACCGTTTTGGATGATAGCTGGCACATATCTGCTTGCCCATGAATGGATTTTACCCGGTTTGTTTGCTCTATGCATATTCAGCCTGGGCTCGGCTTGCGGTTCGTTTTTGTGCCTGTATGCTTATGCGCATTTCGCCAAATATATTCAAAGCAAATTTGCGCTAAGCACACAAATTATTAATAAAAGTATTGCGGCCCTATTTTTTGTGCTTGCACTTTATCATATAGGTAAACAGGTTTACCTTATATTTTTTAAGGTACATTAATTAGCAACACCCGTTTAATTTTTTTCTCCATTATATTTGCCTTATGGTCATCGAACAATTATACGAGCTTTATAAACAGCACCCTGTTATCAGTACTGATACACGCAGGATTGTGCCAGGCAGTTTGTTTTTTGCTTTAAAGGGAGATAAGTTTGATGCCAATACCTTTGCTGCAAAAGCAATTGAAACCGGCGCCGCCTATGCTGTTATTGATAACGCTGCTTACCGCGTATCTGAACAGTTCATCTTGGTTGGAGATGTTTTAACCGCGCTGCAGGATTTAGCCCGTTACCACCGCAAGCAATTGCAAATACCTGTAATTGGGCTTACAGGCACTAACGGTAAAACTACCACTAAGGAGCTTATTAACGCTGTACTGTCACAACAATTTAAAACGCTGGCTACGCAAGGCAATTTAAATAACCATATTGGCGTTCCGCTTACCATTTTGAGCATTAACAACAATCATCAAATGGCAGTTATTGAAATGGGCGCTAATCATCAAAAAGAAATTGGCTTCTTGTGTACCATAGCCCAGCCTACGCACGGTTTGATTACTAACGTTGGCAAAGCCCACCTTGAAGGTTTTGGCGGTGTTGAAGGTGTTAAAATAGGCAAAGGCGAATTGTATGATTACCTCAAAGCCACCAATGGTGTTGCTTTTGTAAACAGTAGCAGTACCGATTTAATGCAAATGCAGCAATCACGCGAGCTTGAAAATGTGGTTTACTATGGGCAATCGGCAACTGCGGCAGTGCACGGTAACCTTACCGGCAATGCGCCATACCTTAAGTTGCAATGGGCAACCGCCAGCAACTTAACAGAGCATTACATTACCTCTCAACTTACCGGCGAATACAACTTTGATAATATTTTAGCGGCCATTTGCATTGGCAATTACTTTGAGCTATCCGAAACTCAAATTAACGATGGCATCGAAGGTTATCAACCAAAAAATAACCGTTCTCAAATTCTTAATACTGCTACCAATACGCTAATATGTGACTACTACAATGCTAACCCAAGCAGTATGGCCGTTGCAATTGCCAATTTAAACAACCTTGAGGCCGGCAATAAGGTAATGATTTTGGGTGATATGTTTGAAATGGGTGACGAAGCATACGCAGAACATAAAGCCATTGTAAACCTTGCTTTAGCAGTAAATGCAGATAAGCATATTTTTATTGGTAAGGAGTTTTTAAAACACAACGCCGGATCAGGCAACTTTTACGAAACCGCAGATGAAGCTATGCAGGCACTCAAAGCTGATCAAATAACTAACTCAACAGTTTTGCTAAAAGGCTCAAGAGGCATGGCACTTGAACAACTTGTTCAATATTTATAGTGCTTACTCATGTGCCGGCAAACACAACCCCTTATGTTCACCGGCTTTACACTTGAATAATCGGAATAAGCGTACACCTAAGCGCTGCATCCTGTGATAAAGTTTACACGAGTTACCCTGCCAAAATGGTGAGTTAAATACCGTACGCAATCACTCGGTCGAGTGCTACATCTTATTAGAATTTTTTAAGAATTCGCGACACATTTACACGCCTTACTGAACATTTGACAGCTATTTGTACATTATTATATGGTTAATTGCATGAACGCTAAGCGGAATGCTTTTTGATTGTATACAGGTATATAGGAAAGATTATGATGAATTTGAATATGATTTTGGGCTACATTGGTGCTGGCGGATTTAATTCAGGCTGGCTGCTAATGATAGCCATAGCCATAATAAGTTTAATTGTTCAATGGCGTTTTAAAAGCAAGTTTAAGGAGTATGGCGAGATTCCGCTATCGTCGGGTATGTCGGGTGCCGAAGTGGCTGAGCGCATGTTGCGCGATCACGGTATAACCAACGTACAAATTATGTCGGTTGAAGGCCAGCTAACTGACCACTATAATCCTGAAAACCGTACCGTTAACTTAAGTCCTGATGTTTACCACAGCCGTAGTGTGGCAGCGGCAGCCGTAGCAGCACACGAATGCGGGCACGCTGTTCAGCACGCTAAAGCTTACAGTTGGTTAAGGTTACGTTCGGCGCTGGTGCCAATGGTGCAGTTTGCTTCAAACCTTGTACAATGGACCTTAATGATTGGTGTTATGCTGATGATTTTTTCAAACAGTCCTACCGTACTGTTCATAGGTGTTATTGCATTGGGCGTTGTAACCGTATTTAGCTTTATAACTTTGCCGGTAGAGTTTGACGCCAGCAGACGTGCTTTAGCATGGTTAGAAAATAACTACACGGTAATGCAAACCCGCCAGGAACATTCAGAAGCGAAAGATGCGCTTTGGTGGGCAGCCATGACGTATGTGGTTGCAGCACTAAGCTCCCTGGCAACGCTGCTTTACTATCTGCAAATACTCAACAGCCGCAGAGATTAATTAAATAAAACAAATGAAGGCTAACCAAGTGGTTAGCCTTTTTTCGTGTAATAACCAAATCTCCGATTGCGAATGATGTTAAAAGTGGCAAACTGGATGGAACTTTCTTACCCAAAGCGCTACATTCCAGGCAAAATTTTTCACGTTTGTAAAGTTTTGTTAAGCTTAATAATGATAAAAACGGGCCGCTTAAGCTTTACAATCCATTTTGCTTTGTGACCGTAATCTGAAACTATGCCAAACTATATTTAACAAAATCGCAACTAGGATTGTTAAAATATTTTAACCTAAAATTAACCTCGACAGATCAAACTGTAAAGACATTTATTACGTCAAAAGCTATATAACGAATGTTTTTACTAAATTCTCATTATCCTGGCTTGAATGAGTTTGCAACTGCACTTCGGCCCCTTTCAAAAATGGAATATCCTTTAATACAGGAAGTATCATTTTGTATAAGTTTTCACTGCTTTGTGCTTTGAAAAAGAAAACACCACTTTCACCATTTTTACTGAGTTCATAGCCATCGTATTTTCCAGCGTTACGAAATGACACTACCCGCTCTAAAATTTCCTGTGTCTTATCTAATACTTCAAGGTCAGTAGCTTGATAGTTAAACAAAACATTTAGCGCCTGCAAATCGCCGGTGTCTTTCTTGGTGATCTTAGGATCGGAAAAAAATTTAAACTTGATCATAAATAATTAATTAATGTACCAGGAGTTATTTTGGAGCGTTGCCCGGTTCTAACATCAATTGCAAGTTTTGTTCCTGTTAAAATTGTGAACTGCAAATTCAACCATTGCTTAACCATGCACTTTTAAACACTATCCTTTACTTTTGGTTATCAATAAACCAACCCTCTATTATGCGCATCAGTACTTTATTATTAGCCGTAACTTTTAGTTTGCTTATATGCCAAAGCAAAGCACAAGACACTGCAGGTAAAAAACAACAAACTACAGATACTATTAATAACAAGGTTTTAGGTGCGCAACTAAACAGATTACAGCAATTACAGGCCGAGCACGTTGCCGATTCATTAAAGAAAGAAGCTCTTGAAATACAAATAAGTATGCTCAAGTCATCTGATAACACACGCAAGTCGGCCTTACAGCGCGAACTAGTCGAACTTAGAAGTCAGGATTCAGTAAGAGCTGCAAAGCAGAAGCGACAGGTAGACTCGTTACGTAGATTTGTAAAGGGTTATCCAGTTATATTCTTTAAGGATACCTTGTTCACTATCTATAACCGCCAAGGCAGCTTTTCGGCTTCAGACCGTGCCGCTGCAATAATTGACCGCCTGGAAACCATTAGTCATGATCATCTTTTTGCTGCCGACTCACTAAAAATTACTGAGGCAGAACAAACCATTGACTTGCAGTATGGCAAAATGCTTATAATGAGTATTGCCGAAATAGATGCCTTGTGGGCCGAAAAAAAGCGCTCGGTATTGGCTATGCAATATAAAGATGTAATAGCTAAGGCAATCATCAACTACCAAAATGAAACCAGTTGGGACACATTACTTAAAGAAGCCGGACTGGCACTTTTGGTGATAGTTGTTGCCCTGCTTATCATATACTTTCTGCAACGCATATTCAATTGGATACAACAGAAAATAGCTGCGCAAAAAGACCATCTTATAAAAGGGCTGCGTATTAAAAACTATGAGTTGCTAACGGCAGACCGGTCGGTATATGTTTTAAATATTGTTGCAACCTTGGTAAAATGGGTATTTGTAATTATCATCATCTACCTTGCTTTACCTATTTTATTCGGCATTTTCCCCTGGACTAAAGACTACTCGGTGAAGCTGTTAAGCTACTTCACTACTCCCGTAAAAGGAATCCTGGTAGCTATTTGGAATTACATTCCAAACCTCATTACCATCATTGTATTGGTTTTGGTGTTCAGGTATATTATACGTTTTTTACGTTTTATTAAGGATGAAATTGAACGTGGCGTATTGCGCATACCTGGCTTTTATACAGACTGGGCAAACCCTACATTTCAAATTATACGCATACTGGTGCTGGCGTTTATGTTAATTGTTATATTTCCTTATATGCCTGGGTCCGAATCGCCTATATTTAAGGGTGTTTCGGTGTTCGTGGGCGTTCTTTTCACATTCGGTTCGGCAGGTGCTTTGAGCAATGTGGTAGCAGGCCTGGTGTTAACCTATATGCGGGCTTTTAAAATTGGTGATCGTGTGAAAATTGGAGATGCTACAGGAGACATCATTGAAAAATCATTGCTGGTAACAAGAATACGCACCATAAAAAACGAGGTTATTTCCATACCAAATTCAATGGTGATGAATAACCATACCGTGAATTTCACAGTTGAAACGGCAGACAAAGGACTTATCATCTATAAAACCGTTACTGTTGGCTATGATGTGCCCTGGCGCAAGGTGCATGAATTGCTCATAGCGGCAGCAAAAGCCACTCCCATGATTGAGCATGAACCTGAACCTTTTGTTCTACAAACAAATTTTGATGATTTCAGCGTAGCTTACCAGATAAATGGCTACACCAAACACGCAAGCAAACAAGCCCTGATATATTCAGAACTGTATAAAAACCTGCAAGATACATTTAATGAGGCGGGAATTGAATTGTTGTCGCCAACCTACCATGCCGTGAGAGATGGTAATGCAACCACTACGCCGCCTGAATATTTGCCTAAAGACTACGTTCCCCCAGGCTTTAAAATAAACAGGTAAGCGTTTGTGACACCTTAATTCATTTTGAACGGTGCGATGAGGTAAAATTCAGGAATCTGCGCGTCAAAAACGGTATTATCTAACAAACGCAGCATTTGGTACTCGCCTTTCATGCTGCCCATATCAGTTTTAAGGTTACAGCCAGATATATATTCATGCGATTCACCCGGTTCAATTACCGGTTGCAAACCTACAACACCTTCACCCTCAACCTCGCGGTGAGTACCATTTGAATCAAATATGCTCCAATGACGGCGCATAAGCTGAATGGTATAATCGCTTAAATTTTCGATATGAATTTTGTAGGCAAACATGAAATGCTCATTCGCCGGGTTTGAGTATTCGGGTTGATATTGTGTTTCAACCGAAACTTTAACCCCATCTGTAATAATAGTTGTTGCCATATGTTTAAGGTTAAAAAACTTGTAAATCAATAATCACGCCAGTTCGTGAGTGTAACGATTGGTAATTTGTTCAAGTATTTCAAAAAGCTCATCTATATTTTCAGTACTCACCAGCCTGGTTCTGAATTCTTTAAAATTTTCGAGACCTTTAAAATAGTTTGAATAGTGTCTCCGCATTTCAAAAACCCCGGTTTTAGGGCCTTTCCACTCAATTGACTTTTGTAAGTGGGTTTTGCAAACGTCAACACGCTCGGTTATTGTTGGGCCTTCAAGGTGCGTACCCGTTTCAAAAAAGTGCTTCACTTCTCTGAAAATCCAAGGGTAGCCAATAGCTGCACGGCCTATCATCATGCCATCAACTCCGTATTCAAGCCGCCAGTTTGCCGCTTTTTCGGGCGAATCAATGTCACCGTTACCAAAAATAGGAATTTTGATGCGCGGGTTCTTTTTAATATCGCGTATGAGCGACCAATCAGCCACGCCCTTGTACATTTGAGCGCGTGTACGGCCGTGTATAGTTAAAGCCTTAATACCTACATCTTGCAGGCGTTCGGCAACCTCATAAACGTTTTTGGTGTTATCATCCCAACCTAAACGCGTTTTTACCGTAACCGGCAAATGCGTTGCCTCAACAACAGCTTTGGTCATGGCCACCATTTTATCAATATCCTGCAAAAGGCTTGCACCTGCACCACGGCAGGCTACATTTTTTACCGGGCATCCGTAATTAATATCCATCAAATCAGGGCCTGCCTGGGTTGATATTTCGGTAGCTTCGCGCATGCTATTGATATCGCTGCCAAATATTTGAATACCTATAGGCCTTTCATAATCAAATATGTCCAGCTTTTTACGGCTTTTGGCAGCATCGCGTATTAACCCCTCAGATGATATGAATTCAGTATACATCATATCGGCCCCGTTTTGCTTACATACATAACGGAACGGCGGATCGCTCACATCCTCCATTGGTGCCAGCAGCAGCGGGAACTCTCCTAAATCAATATTTCCTATTTGTACAGACATGCCCTATCTTTAACAACTGCAAAAGTACATAATTTGCAACAACTGTATGATCAGCAAAAAACCATATTACGAGCAGGAATTTGGCCCGGCACTTCAATTTGCTGCTTTTATTGGAGTAACTATAGCCTTATTACTGCTGGGCAATGTTATAGCCCTGGCTTATATAGCAGGCAAATATGGCGCAAACAGCCTTATGGAATTTGTGAGCCTAGATTTAACCTCACCCATTGTTACTCAAAACCTGTGGATATTGCAGGTTGCAGGCACCACCATACCCATTTTACTTATACCCATAGTATTTGCAAAACTACTTACACGCCAGCCGTCAAATTATCTTAAAGTATCGGTAAAATTCCCTTCCGTGCTTATGTTAATAGTTTTGGCTACCATGGTGGTAAGTATGCCCTTTATGGAAACACTTATTACCTTCAATCGCAAAATGGTTCTTCCTGAGTTTTTAAAAGGACTGGAAAACGCACTGCGCCGCGCTGAGGATAGCGCACAAAAGGTAACAGCTGTACTACTTAAAATGGATACACTGGCAGACATGTTTAAAGCCCTCATGCTGGTTGCACTTGTAACAGCAATAGCCGAGGAACTGATGTTCAGAGGGTGTTTGCAAACCATTTTTTTACAGTGGACCAATAGCATACACTGGGCAGTTTGGATAACCGCCGCACTATTCAGTGCCTTTCATATGGAGTTTTATGGTTTTCTACCCCGCTTGATGCTCGGTGTTTTGTTTGGCTATTTTACGGTATGGAGCGGTAGTATATGGCCGGCTGTATGGGGCCATTTTTTAAACAATGGAACTGCGGTTGTGCTTACCTACCTATATCAGCACAAAAAAATTGATATAAACCCCGATGCACAGCATGCGTTTAATTACTTTTTACCAGTTTTAAGTGCTGCTTTTACCTTAACTTTGCTGCTGGGCTACCGCAGGGTAGCTAACCGCAAAACAATTGCCGACAGCGTTTAATGGAAAAAAACTGGGTCAAGATTTACTCTTCTTCTAACTACTACCAAGCTGAAATTATAAAGCAAGTGCTGTTGGAACATGAAATTGGCGCTGTATTGCTTAACAGGCAGGCATCATCTCATCAAAATTTTGGCAATATTGAAGTGTACATACACGAAGAGAATTTTAGCCAGGCCATTGAACTGATGGTAATGAACCAAATAACCTTATGAAAACTCGTGCTATAACAGGCTTCTTTTTTGTGATTGTAATGCTGGGCTCCTTTTTTGCAGGAGCGGCAGTATTTTCGGTATTTTACGGCATACTTGCTGTTTTATGTTTACAGGAGTTTTATGGTCTTATAAAACAAAGCGGTTCATCGCCAAACACTGCAACAGGCCTAATTAACGGCGTTTACACCTATGCAGCATTTGCGGCATTATTTCATTGGGATGTATACCCCGAGGCTCAAACTATACATAAGCTGGTATTTTTACTCGTACCCGCTATGATGGCTATATTCATACAGGAGTTGTACCGCAACACCAATAAGCCGTTTGAAAATATTGCCTACACGTTTTTGGGAATTATACTTACGGTGCTTCCCTTTGCATTTTTTCATGCGCTGGGCTTTGTAACTAATAGTGGGTTTAGCAGCCACATACCTATGGGCTTTTTGCTTATGCTGTGGGCTAATGATACTGGTGCTTACCTTGTTGGCAGGCAGTTTGGCCGCACTAAGCTTTTTGAGCGCCATTCCCCTAAAAAAACCTGGGAAGGTTTTATTGGAGGGATTATTATAAGCGCCGTAGCCGGTTACGTTTTAAGTATTTACTTTAAGGAGCTAGCCTGGAGGCAGTGGATATCAGTAGCTATTTTAATAAGCATAGTTGGAACCCTTGGAGATTTGGTTGAATCGATGTTTAAGCGCAGTATTAACGTTAAAGATAGCGGTGGCTTATTGCCGGGCCATGGCGGCTTGCTTGATAGGTTTGACGGCTTATTTATGGCAGCTCCAATTGTATTTGCTTATCTGTATTTTATATTCAATTAAGCACGGCCGCTAACTATTCGCTTTTATTATAAATATTATTGGGCAAACAGACCTATTTACTAATTTTGCTAACTTATATAAAATAGCATCACATCATGACTTTTCATAAAGAAGGATACACTTCCATGGCCCTGTGCATTTTGTTCATTTTTGTATTGAATGCGCTGGTACATTTTTACTACCCCGAAGCAGCGGTGCTTAAATGGTTTATTTATATAATATCGTTTTTACTGTTTGTTATTATTCTACAGTTTTTCCGCAGCCCTAAATTTGCTGTTACCACGCATGATGAGCATGTTATTTGCCCTGCCGATGGTAAAGTAGTGGTAATTGAAGAAGTTGATGAGCCTGAGTTTTTGAAAGATAAACGCATCCAGGTATCTGTATTTATGTCGCCGGTTAACGTGCACGTAAACCGTAATCCTATTGCCGGTGTAGTATCTTACTTTAAATATCACCCGGGTAAATACCTAGTGGCATGGCACCCAAAATCATCAACAGAAAATGAGCGTACCACTATTGCTATTGAAAGCAAAACGGGTGTAACAGTACTGTTCAGGCAAATTGCAGGTGCTTTGGCACGCCGCATTGTATGGTACGTTAAAGAAGGACAACAGGTTGAGCAAGGCGAACAATTTGGCTTTATCAAATTTGGCTCACGCGTAGATATATTTTTACCTCTGGGCACCAAAATTAACGTAAACCTTGGCGATAAGGTTAAAGGCGGCCGTACCGTATTAGCTGAGCTGCAAGCTTAAACATTCAATAATATATAATACCAGAAGCGGTTGGCACTTAAAAGCCAGCCGCTTTTGCTTTATAAGGTATTTTGGTTATTTGCGCCAGTATTGTAGCAAGGCGGCTCCTGCCATCGCATCATCAAATATTCTGGCTATAAAAACTTCAAGATGAGCAAGTCGCCTTTTAAATAACAGCTTTAAGCGGGAATTGGAACAGTTTACTTACAAGGCGTGTAAAAACAAAGCAGCCGTTGAATTTATGGTCCAACGGCTGCTTTAATTTAAAATTGATGAATGAGCTTATTTACCTCTTGCTTCTTGCTCAGCCTGACGAAGAGCACGTGAAGTAGTGATTGATAAAATAGTATCTTCAGGAGTGTTAGTGATAGTTAAGTTTTCAACTTGAATATCGCGAACACGAACTGATTTACCAACTTCTAAACCTTCGATGCTTACTTCAATGGTATCTAAGTGATCTTTAGGTAAAGCTTTAATACGTAATTTACGTAGCTTTTGAACTAATTTACCACCCATTTTAACACCAGGTGAAGTACCGGTTAAACGAATTGGAATTTCGATAGTTACTGGTTTAGCCTCGTCAAGTTGTAAAAAGTCGATGTGCAACGTTTCGCCAGTTAATGGGTGAAACTGCAGATCCTTGATAATAGCCTGAGCTTTAGTACCAGCAATATCTAAATCAATAAACTGAACTTCGTGAGTAAAAATTACACTTTTAATTTCGGCAGCCGAAACAGAAAAGTGAGTTTGAGTTGCGCCACCGTACAATACTGCAGGCACTAATCCCTGGTAACGTAGCTCTTTAGCATCGCGTTTCCCTACGTTCTCTCTAAGAGAACCGCTAATAGCAAATGATTTCATTTTTTTAATTTAAATTGTTTGTTCTATAAAGCTCATAGCCTGTTAACCATGAACCATAGTTCTTTATATTTTAGTTACCGTTTATGGGTTATTACCATAAACAAGCCACTTAAATTAGTCTATTTTAAACAACTGGCTTATTGAACCATGCTCGTTTACGTTAGCAATGGCTTTACCAAATAACTCTGCTGTTGACAATACTTTAATTTTACTGCACTCCTGCTTAAGCGGAATAGTATCAGTAACAATAAGCTCTGTTAAAGCCGAATTTTCAATTGTTTCGTAAGCTTTGCCAGATAACAATGGGTGTGTACACACCGCACGAACACTGTTAGCGCCACGCTCCATAATTAAACCTGCAGCTTTAGCTAAAGTACCGGCGGTATCACAAATGTCATCAATAAGCACTATGTCTTGACCGGTTACATCGCCAATAACACTCATGCTTTCAATTTCATTGGCACGCTTACGGCGCTTATCACAAATTACAACCTCGGCGTTAAAAAACTTGGCGAAGGTACGTGCACGGTAAGAGCCGCCCATATCAGGCGATGCAATAGTAAGGTTAGGCAGGTTTAGGCTTTTTATGTAAGGCACAAAAATGATTGAAGCATCTAAGTGATCTACAGGTATGTCAAAAAAGCCTTGTATCTGCGCCGCGTGCAAATCCATGGTCATTACACGGTTAACACCTGCTGCAGTCAGCAAATTGGCAGCCAGTTTAGCACCAATAGCAACACGTGGTTTATCTTTACGATCCTGACGAGCTAAACCAAAATACGGAATAACAGCTGTTACATAATGTGCCGATGCCCTGCGTGCAGCATCAACCATCATAAGCAATTCCATTAAATTATCAGTTGGAGGATTGGTTGATTGGATGAAAAACACATCGCAACCGCGAACCGACTCATTGATGTACGGCTGAAACTCACCATCGCTAAAGCGCGATAACGTCAAATCGCCTAATTCGCGGCCATAAACCTTGGCAATTTTTTCAGCCAGATCGGTTGTGCCCGAACCTGCAAACAATTTAACCGGATTGAATTGTAAAGGCATTTTATTGTTATTTCGGATTTTATCAGGTTTTTGCCTGATGTTATTATCACAAAATTGAGCCGGGATACTTTGCCCGCCAACAGTATTAATTGTAGCAAAGACAAATAACAACGACTTAAAATGAAAAAAATCGAATTTCGGTATTCCAAAATTCGATTTTCTTCGTGTTGTCCGACCTGGATTCGAACCAAGACAAACGGTACCAAAAACCGTCGTACTACCTTTATACTATCGGACAATCCTCTTTCGAAATTGTTATCCTCTTCCGAAATCGAATGCAAATGTAAGGCGTTTTTTTGAAGGCGCAAATATTTTTTAAAAAAATTTTTCTCAATCGGCTCAGTAGTGCGTTTAAGCTGTTAAAATTATGTTAAAGCACAACTAATTAACCCAAGGTGTGCATAGTTTTCTTAATTTCGTCGGCTTAAACAGTAACTCAAATTCTGATAATTTGAATATGAACTTTACCAAAACCAATAACCTGTTCGGTTGGCTTACCTTTTTAATTGCTGCCGTTACCTATACGCTCACGCTTGAACCATCAACCAGTTTTTGGGATTGCGGCGAGTTTATTGCCTGTATATATCGCTTGCAGGTAGCTCACCAACCAGGTGCACCCCTGTTTACCATGATTGGCAAAGCATTTTCGCTGCTATCATTTGGTGATGTTACTAAGGTAGCTTACTGGACCAACATGGCCTCGGCCCTGTCAAGTGCTGCTACCATACTATTTCTGTTTTGGAGCATTACCATGCTTGCCAAAAAGATTTTGGTAAAGAAAGCCGAAGACCTGAACACTACCAATACCATACTCATTATTGGAGCAGGCCTGGTTGGCGCGCTGGCTTATACATTTTCAGATACTTTTTGGTTTTCGGCCGTAGAGTCAGAGGTGTATGCACAATCATCATTATGTACCGCAATTGTGTTTTGGGCAATTTTAAAGTTTGATGCACACGCAGATGAGCCGTATGCTGACCGCTGGATAATTTTCATAGCCTACATTATGGGTTTATCAATAGGCGTTCACTTGTTGAACTTATTGGTTATTCCGGTTATTGCACTTATATTTTACTTCCGCAGGGCAAAAAACGTTACAACCGCAGGTATCATATGGGCATTTGTTATTGGTATAGTTGTATTAGGTTTAGTACTATGGGGCCTTATTCAATACACCGTTAAAGGTGCAGCTTACGCCGATTTATTGTTTGTAAACCAGTTTGGTTTCAGCTTCAACAGCGGGGCAATCATATTCTACCTGTTAGTCATTGCAACGCTTATTGCAGGTATTTTCTACTCTGTAACTACATCGTTTGCTGCCCTTATTACTGCCGTTGCCTGTTTTGTTATAGCACTTACCATAAGCGGGGGCATAGCAGGCTTTATTGCTGCAGGCGTTGTATTAGCAATTTTAGAGTACGTTTTAAAAGTACGCGAAAAGCGTTACTCGTTAAATATGGTACTTATATGTACCGTGTTCATACTGTTAGGCTACAGCTCTTTTGTAATGATTGTGGTTAGAGCAAAAGCAGGCACCAACTTAAATAACAGTGATCCGCAGGATGCCTTTGCACTTAATAGCTATCTCAACCGTGATCAGTACGGCGAAACACCTTTGTTATATGGTCAGTATTTTGATGGTAAGCCCGTTGAGCAAACTGATGGTGCTACCATTTACCGCCGTGGTGCTACCAAATACGAAGTTGCAGGTAAAAAGCTTAAAACAAAATACGATCACAATACTCTGTTTCCACGCATATTTGACTCTGATGCCCGTAAGGCCGGCTTTTACCGCGACTGGCTGCAAATGAGTCCGGAGGAGACTCCAACCATGAAGCACAACCTGGGCTTCTTCTTTAGCTGGCAAATACAGCAAATGTATAACCGTTACTTTTTGTGGAACTTTTGGGGCCGCAGTAACGATATGGATGGCCAGAATGACAGCAACGGATTAGATGGTAACTGGACGAGCGGCCTTAACTTTGGCAAGCAACTACCTTACAGCGTTACCGAAAGTAAGGCTTATAACCGTTTATATGCGCTTCCGTTTATTTTGGGCGTATTGGGCTTAATTTATCACTTCACCAATGGCAAACGCGATGCCGGTGTTGTGGCCGTGCTATTCTTCTTTACCGGTTTAGCCATTGTATTATACCTTAACCAAAACCCATTGCAACCCCGCGAACGCGACTACGCTTACGTAGGTTCGTTTTATGTTTTTGCTATATGGATTGGCTTAGGCGTTTTGTTTGTTGCCGATTTGATTAGCAAAGCGTTAAACCGCAAAACAGCAGGAATTATAGCCACTACGGTTTGTTTACTGGCCGTGCCTGTTTTAATGGCTTTCCAAGAGTGGGATGATCATGACAGATCAACCAAAATGACGCCGCATGATATGGCTTGTAACTATCTTAACTCATGTGCACCTAACGCTATTTTATTTACCTATGGTGATAACGACACTTACCCATTATGGTATGCACAAGAGGTAGAAGGTGTAAGGCCTGATGTGCGCATTGTGAACCTGAGCCTATTAGGTACCGACTGGTATATACGCCAGATGAAGCAAAAAATGAATGATTCGGAGCCGCTGCCGTTAAGCATGCCTAATGAAAAATTTGCAGCAGGTATACGTGATATCATTTACTACAGCGATCAAATGGATATTAAAGACACTGTAGAATTGAAGGAAGTTTTTGACTTCATAACATCAGACAAACCTGAAGCAATGGTTGAATATGACAGCGGCACCCGCATGAATTATTTACCTACTAAACAATTCAAGCTTACTATTGATGCCGATCAGGTAATTAAGTCAGGTACTGTTCCGGCTAACCAAAAAGATCAGATAGTGCCTGCCATGGAGTGGAAGTTCAATTCAAACTATGTTACTAAAGATAACCTTGCCCTGATAGATTTATTGGCGCATAATAATTGGAAACGCCCAATTTACTTTGCGATAACCGTTGGTAACGAGAATATGATGGGACTTGACAAGTACATGCATGACGAAGGTTTTGCATATCACCTGCAACCACTTAAGCCTGATACCGCCGCTAACGCACCTGAGCCAACTAATACCCTGATTATGTACAATAACATGATGACCAAGTACAAGTGGGGTAACATGAAAACGGCTAAATACCTGGATCATGAATCAGTTACCATGTTCTTCCCAATTATACAAAAGCAATTCAACAGCATGATAGCTAACCTTCAAAAAGAAGGACACAACGATTTGGCCATAAAAGCATTGAAACGCTACGAAGAGGTAATGCCTGATAATATTCAATTTGGAGAAATTGCGTTACGCAAGTTTTACTTGGTTCAGAATGCGTATCAACTAGGGCAAACCCAATTAGCCAACAAATGGACTAACCAGTTAGATGACTTTATTAAAAACTCGCTTGACTATAACTACAACGTGCTGCAAAACAGCAACGGACAGCTTAGCCAACGCGATATACAGTTAGGCATGTACATGCTTAACGGCTTGATGCAGTTAACTGAAACCTATCATGAAACAGCGCTGAATAAAACGCTTGCAGCCCGCTTTAAAGGTTACGAAAGCAAGTTTGGCAATGTACTGGGAGGCCAGTAAAACTATAAATTATATAAACAAAAAACGCCGGGGATATTCCCGGCGTTTTTTGTTTATATAATTTGCAATTCATTTATCATCATTGCTTTTCCTTCTTCTCTTGTTTAGGCTTATCACTATCATGCGGAAAACGCTTACCTCGTTGAGCCGTGTTAGGGTTGCGGTTAAACAATGAGCAGCTGCTCAGCAGCAAAAAGCAGCTTATCGCTACGCAAAGACTTCTATTTTTCATTACTTCTTACATTCGTTACTATAATCTGCTAGTAAAGAGTAAAGCATAGTAACTAATGATTAGCGCCATTTAAAACTATCTTATAACCAAAGCAGCCGGAATAATTTCTGGCTGCTTTATTATACGTGCATAAAAGACCAATAGTTTAAAAATAATGAACTACCATATTTTTATCCTCTTGTCCTCAGGCTTATAAAGCTTATCGCCCGGTTTAATGTTGAATGCTTTGTACCATGCATCAATATTACTCAACGGACCATTTACGCGGTACATTTCAGGCGAGTGCGGGTCAACGCTTAATCGCATTCTTAATGATTCGTCGCGGCTTTTAATGCGCCATACTTGTGCGTAAGCTAAAAAGAAGCGCTGATCAGGCGTTAAACCATCTATTTTGGTATTCCCCTTGCCTTGAGGGGTATTTTTAAATGCCTGGTAAGCTATAGCCACACCACCGTTATCAGCAATGTTTTCACCTAAGGTAAGGTTACCATTTACATGCTGATTATCTAAAATTGTGTAAGCGCTATATTGAGTGGCAATGGCGGCAGTTTTTGCCTTAAATTTAGTTTCATCATTTTTGGTCCACCAAACTTTAAGATTTCCGTCTTTATCATACTGGCTGCCCTGATCATCAAAACCGTGGGTCATTTCATGGCCAATTACGGCTCCAATGGCGCCATAATTGATCGCATCATCAGCATCTTTATCAAAGAACGGGAACTGCAGTATACCAGCCGGGAAAACGATTTCGTTAAAGCTTGGGTTGTAATAAGCATTAACTGTTGGCGGCGTCATACCCCACTCTGTTTTATCAACAGTTTTGTTGATCCGGTCAATTTTTTCCTTGTAGTTATGTTTAGCTGCCGCCTGCACGTTTTTAAAAAACTCTCCCCGGTTAATATCTACATCATCATACTTTTTCCACTTATCAGGGTATCCTATTTTCTTAGTAAAAGAGTTCAGCTTATCTTCCGCTTTCTTCTTTGTTTCATCACCCATCCAGTCAAGCTTTTGTATGCGGTCGCGGTAAACATCCTGTAGGTTATTCACCAAACCAAGCATACGCTTTTTAGCATCCGCAGGAAAGTACCTCTCTACATATAACTGGCCAAGCAGTTCACCTAAATCGTCGTCAGTTTCCTGAACAATAGCTTTCCAACGCTCCTGCTGTGATTTTTGCCCGTTAAGCTTACGGCCAAAAAAGTCAAACCTTGCGTCTCTGAATGGCTTGCTTAAATAAGTAGACCAGCTGTTTAAAGCCATAAAGCTTAATTTGTTTTTCCAAACCTCAATAGGTTGTGTTTTTAGTAGCTTACCCAATGCTACATAATATTTGGGCTGGCCAACCAATATAGTATCGGTACTAAAACCCATGCGTTTGAAAACATCTTTAATATCAATTTCGGGTACCTGCTGCTGTAATTGATTTACCGTATACTTATGATAGTTTTTTACAGGGTCGCGCAGTTCAACCGGAGTTGAATGTGATTGAGCTATTTCAGTTTCAAGTTTTAATATGTCACCGGCATTTTTTGCAGCAGTAGCAGCATCTGTACCTGTAAGCGTAAACATTTTGGTTATGTAATCTACATAAGCTTTACGTATACTAACTGATGCCGAGTCGGTTTTAAAGTAGTAATCGCGGTTGGGCATACCTAAGCCTGCCTGCGAAAATTGAGCTAAGTTTTTGGTGCTGTTTTTATCATCGGGGCCAACATAAAGGCCCATCATATAGCCTCCACCCTCTTTATAGCTGTCGGCCATAAAAGCGGTTAGCTCTTTATAATCTTTTATGCTTTTAATCTTATCAAGGGTTGGCTTTAAAGGTGTGTAGCCTAATTTTTCTATAGCCACTGTATCCATACCACTGGCATACATATCAGCTACCTTTTGCTCATTGCTTCCCTTATCGTGCTCCTGCTTAGATATGTCAACCAAAATTTTGTTTAAATTTTTGAGGTTGTCATCATACAAAGTAAAAAACGAACCCCAGCCCGATTGGCTTTCCGGGATTTTAGTTTTTTTAAGCCACGAGCCACTGGCATATTCAAAAAAGTTATCGCCTGGGTTTACGGTTGTATCCATGGCCGATTTATCAAAAAACACGGTACGCTTTGGCACCTCTGCCGATTTATCCTTAGGCTGTTGATTGCAGGCAGCTACGGCCAGTGTAGGCGCAGCCAGTATTAACCATTTATTTATTTTCATAAAGTTAAAGTTTCATTAAAGATGAATAACCTCTTACAATAAAACAATAGTTGTTTAGTAATCTATATAGCTGTGGATGTTGTCAAGCCACCACACCACGCACACAATTTGTTGATAACCAACTAAATGTTAACAAATAAATCACACATACGTTACGTTTATATGAATATGTATCGCTTATTTTTATAGACCCTAAAAAGGTCATCAATAAATTTTTAACCTAACGTAAATTTTATGACCTGGAGAAAATTTAGCGGTGAAGTACTGCGCACACCCATTATTGAAGAAGTTGAGCACGCCATTGAGCGCGAAAGCGCACTTGGCAACAAACTTAAGGTTTGCATTGGTACAGACTCGCAGGTGAAAGGTGAGATAACCGACTTTGCTACCGTAATTGTATTTTTGAGGGAGCAGCGCGGTGGCTTTATGTTCATACATCAGGAGCGCACCACCAAAAAAATGAGCATCAAAGAGCGAATGTTAAATGAGGTTCAAAAATCAATTGACATTGCCTACCACCTGTGCGACTTACTTGATTTGTACGATGTTGATTTAGAAGTGCATGCCGATATTAACACCAACCCTATGTTTAAATCAAACCAGGCGCTGCACGAGGCCATGGGTTATATACTGAGCATGGGCTTTGTATTTAAAGCCAAACCCGAGGCCTTTGCCAGTTCGTATTGCGCTAACAAAATGGTGCAATAGCGCTCATTTAAATTAAATCTACTAATCTAGTGTACTTTTAACTATTTTAGTTGATTGAATAATTGAATTCACTTATGAAAAACATTTTAATGTTCCTTGTTTTAGGAATGACAGCTTTTGTTTCCAAAGCTCAGGACGCTGCAACAGATGCAACCACCCTAACCAAAATTGGGCAGCAGGTTCCAGCTTTTGAGTTTAAACTAAAAAAAGACAAAACAGCATCTATTAATGATTACAAGGGCAAAATAGTAATGTTAAACTTTTTTGCTACTTGGTGCCCGCCATGCAGGCAGGAATTTCCGCGGGTGCAAAAAGAAATATGGGAAAAATATAAAGACAATCCTAAGTTTGCTTTAATGGCATTTGCCCGGCAGGAAGGCTGGGAGAAAGTACTTCCGTTTAAAGAGAGCAACAAATACACTTTCAATATTTTACCCGATGAAAGCCGTGCCATATTCAGCTTGTTTGCAACGCAATCAATACCCCGCAATGTAATTTTGGACGAGGACGGCAAAATCATCTACCAGTCGATTGGATATTCAGATAAAGATTTCAGTGAGCTGCTGACACTGTTAGACAGCCGTTTAAAAAAACCATTACCGTAATTTACGGTTGTGGTTATGTGAAAACTTATGAACGCCGCTGGGAGCAATTTATGCCCATTAGTTTGAATGAAGCTTGGGACTTCTTTTCGTCGCCATTAAACCTCGAAAAAATCACCCCTTCTTCGATGAAGTTTATTGTTACATCGCCTTACACGCCCGATACTAAAATGTATCCGGGTATGATCATTACTTACAAAGTATCGCCCCTGTTTGGCATTAAGCTAAACTGGATGACCGAAATTACGCACGTGCAAGACAAGGTTTACTTTGTAGATGAGCAACGCTTTGGCCCTTACGCCCTATGGCATCATCAGCATCACTTTAAAGAAGTTGACGGAGGCGTACAGATGACGGATATATTAAATTACGCCATTGGATATGGCCCGGCCGGGTTAATAGCAAACCGGGTACTGGTCAAAAATAAAATTGAGGAAATATTTAACTACCGCACAAAAGCTATCGAAAAAATGTTTGGTAAAGCTTAGCTGAAGTTGAGCTAATTAAAAAGGAGGTACAAACCCAGGTACCTCCTTTTTTTATGTCATTGTTTTTGTTTATTTGCTTAATAAATCTTCGCGCAAATGAAACTCCGTTTTAACGTTCTGCCTTTAGCTCTCATACTGTTTGCCACCTTAACTGCCTCGGCGCAATTAATGCAAAAAAAAGAAACGTATACACGTGCCGATTCATTACGGGGAATGCTTACACCATTGCGTACTGCTTATGATATCAACTACTATCACCTCGATGTTAAGTTTGACATAGACAAGAAGTTTATAAGCGGTAGTAACCTTTTTAAGTTTACGGCTACCCAAAACTTCAATAAACTGCAATTTGACTTATATGCTAACCTTAAGGTTGAAAAGGTAGAATACCAAGGCAAAGAGCTGCCCTTTACCCGCGAGGCTGCAGCGGTATTTATAACGTTCCCCAAAATTGTAACCAAGGGCAGTAAGGAGGAGTTCACTGTTTACTATTCGGGCAATCCAACTATAGCCAAACGAGCGCCTTGGGATGGGGGCGTTGTTTATACTTTTGATTCATTGGGCAAACCATACGTAGCTACTGCATGCCAGGGTGCCGGTGCAAGCATTTGGTGGCCTACTAAAGATCATCAAAGTGATGAGGTTGATAGTATGCTAATAAGCATCAGCGTACCCAAGGGTTTAAAGGATGTATCAAACGGACGTTTACGTAAAGTAACAGAACTTGCCGACGGCTACACCCGCTTTGATTGGTTTGTTGCTAACCCCATAAACAACTATGATGTTGCCGCTAATATTGCCAACTACACCCATATGGAAGATAGCTACGCCGGTGAAAAAGGCAAACTCACTATTGATTACTGGGTGCTGCCTTATCATCAGCAAGCTGCCGAAAAACAATTTGGCCGCGATGTTAAACGGATGCTTAAATCATTTGAATATTGGTTTGGCCCATACCCATGGTACGAAGATGGTTACAAGCTGGTTGAAACGCCGCACCTGGGCATGGAGCATCAAAGCGCTGTGGCCTATGGCAACCGATACCGCAATGGTTATTTAGGGCGCGACCTATCGGGCACCGGTCTTGGCCTTACCTGGGATTTTATAATAGTACATGAAAGTGGTCATGAGTGGTTTGGTAACAATATCACCTCTAAAGATATTGCCGATATGTGGGTGCATGAAAGCTTTACCAATTATTCTGAATCGCTTTTTATTGAAACCTACTCGGGCAAACAGGCCGGTTTGCAGTACTTACAGGGCCTGCGCAAAATTATCCAAAATGATATACCCATTATTGGTCCGTACAATGTAAACAAAGAGGGTTCGGGCGATATGTACCCTAAGGGAGCCAATATGCTGGGCCTCATACGCACTTTGGTTAATAACGATGATAAATGGCGTGCCATATTACGTGGGTTAAATAAAACCTTCTACCATCAAACGGTTACTACGGCTCAAATTGAAAATTATATGAGCAAAGAAGCCGGTATTAACCTTGCCCCTGTTTTTGACCAGTACCTGCGCTATAAAGATATTCCAATCCTCGACCTGAAATTTGAAAACGATAAAATTTATGCTAAGTGGACAACCGACGTTAAAAATTTCAACGTACCCGTAAAGCTTGGCAAAAAGGGCGGTGAACTCTATTTTGTAAAATTGAACAACGAGTATGCACCGGTGAACTTTCCGGGGTTAACTAAGGAGAATCTGGAAATTGACACCTTTGACTATTACATTAAAGTTAACGGCCTGACAAATAACTAACAGCCACTAGCGTGGCTTAAGTAATAAGTTTGACCGGCGGTGAGCAATAAGTAGACTACAAATTAGCTACCTTTGCAGCATCTGCCTATCAGTATGTTTAAAACTACCCTTAGTAACGCCCAGGCCAACCGCTATATCCTGTTTTTTTTAGCCGGATGGACTTTACTCAACACACTGCAGGCAGCAACGCTGGGCGTTCACCCCGATGAGGCTTACTACTGGATATACTCCCGTTTTTTAGACTGGGGTTATTATGACCACCCGCCAATGGTGGCGCTCTTTATCAGAGTGGGCGACAGCCTCATTAAAACAGAATTGGGCTTACGGATGCTTACGGTTATCGCGAGTACAGTTTCGGTTTATCTACTTTGGTTAATTGCTAAGCGGTACCAAACCGATGCACGTTGGTTCATGCTTTTAATATCGGGCTTGCTTGCATTCCATATTTATGGGTTTATTACCACGCCCGATGCGCCCTTACTGCTATTCACTATCTTGTTTTACTACGTTTACCTGCAGTACCTTGAGAAAAACAACTTTGTATATGCATTGATACTATCCATAGTTATTGTGTTGATGCTTTACAGCAAATACCACGGGGTATTGGTACTGCTGCTTACACTGGTGGCTAACCCTAAACTATTTACCAGGTCATCGTTTTATTGTATACCTGTAGTAGCTGCACTACTATACTTGCCGCATATTTTATGGCAGGTAAATCATAATTATCCATCAGTAAACTATCACCTGTTTGAACGCTCTTCTGACGTTTATAGGGTATCACGTACATTTGAATTTATACCTGGCCAACTGCTTATTGCGGGGCCACTTATCGGCTGGTTTTTATTTTACTATGGTTTCAGCAAAAAACCTGTTGATGCATTTACCCGCTGTTTAACGTTTAACAGTGCAGGTATTTTTATATTTTTTTGGTTTAATACCATTAAAGGCAATGTGCAACCACACTGGACGCTGATAGGTTTTGTACCCTTAATTTTACTGGTACTTATCAGGCTGGCAAGTGTACCTCAAATACCACACTGGCTTTATAAACTGGCAATTGCCAATGCTGCGTTGGTTATTGCTTTCAGGCTGATACTTATACCGGGATTTCCGGCAATAAAAAAATTGGCTTTTTTGGAAACGTACTTTGGATACGACACCTGGGCGCAACAAATTAAGCACAAAGTGGGCAATGCCTATGTTATTATGCCGGTAGGTTTTCAATCGGCCTCCAAGTATAACTATTACACCCATAGTCTTAAAGGTTTCTCTTACGATGCATCAAACTACCGCCGCACACAATTTGACCTGTGGCCAATTGAAGACAGCATGCAAAACAAACGTGCTTTTTATACAGGCCCTATCCAACTAAACGGAGCTGAAACCGACAGCATAAAAACAGGTAAAGATATCTGGGTAGGTTTTTGGGTTGATAAGGTGCGTACCTATCAAAAAGTAGATATCAAAACAGACAGTTACAAGATTACGGCACATCCTGGTCAGGTAATTAATTTCAAACTGCAAATATCAAATCCGTATAACCGGCAGTTAAGCTTTGCTAATAATGCTTACAGTAAAGTAGAACTACTAGCGTGCTTTTACCAGGGCGATGATGGTATTTTTGAAACCGCCGGCTCAAACTTTAATGGCATTACCATTACACCTCATCAAACAGCAAATTATACCTTTGCGGCTAAAGCGCCGCTAAAAAAGGGCAAATACGAATTGATTTTCTCTATACGTACCACACCTTTTAACGGAGGGCGCAACAGTCGCGCAATCAACTTTACCGTTCAATAAACTTTATGATAAAAAAGTTCTACTTAATTATTTTCTTTTTAACAGCCGCTATTACCGCAAGGGCACAGCATAGCGTTGATGTTAACGTAAGCGGTCTTGGTTTCTTAGACAACCGTGAGTATAAAGCGTTCACCGAACGCTCGCGCACCTATTCGGGCATGCGTACCGCAATTGATTTTGGGTTAAATATAGATAGCCTTAACCATATCATTATTGGTATAAACGGCATTCATGAGTTTGGAGCAAAACCTTACTTTTTAAAGGTAGACCCGGTGGCATATTACAAATTTGAAAGCCATAAATGGTTGTTTAATGCCGGTATGTTTCCGCGTAAAGACTTACTTAGTAATTACCCACGTGCTATATTGAACGATACGCTGATGTACTACCGCCCCAACGTAGAGGGTTTGTTAACCCGCTATCAAACTGAGTACGGTTACGAAACCCTCTGGCTCGACTGGACCAGCCGTCAAACTCCTACAGACCGTGAGCAGTTTCTGTTTGGCCTGGCAGGTAAATACCTGCCAAACCCTAACGGGCCTTTCTACTTATCGCATTACTTTATGTTGTTGCATGATGCCGGGCCGGCGGTGTCTATCCCGGGCGATCATATACGCGACAATGGCGCCGCTCAAATACGTTTAGGATATAACTTTGGCAAGAAAACCATGTTTGATTCGCTCGCGGTTGAGGCCGGTGGTATGCTATCGTTAGAACGTACGCGTAGTGTTAGCGGCTTTCAAAAACCTTTAGGTTTTGTAGCCAGCTTATATGCAAGCTACCACCGTATAGCCATTTTTGATGAGTTTTATAAAGGCCAGGGCCATGATGTTACTTATGGCGATGCTTTTTACCGCAAGAAAATTTATAACCGTTTAGATATTATTTATACGCCGTTTTTGTTTAAGCACATTAAAGGGCAGTTTGTGCTAAGCCTTCACCAGTCGCCCGGTCAACTGGGTGACAGCCAGCAGGCGTTCAGGATAACGTATGATTTAGGCCGTAAAAAATTATTTAATTTTAAAGACGACAACTAAAGATATTTAACATGGCGGAAGAAACCTTGTGCGAGCACCTTACCGACATTAACGAAGTCAAAATTGGTGACCAATATGTATGCGAAGAATGTGTTAAGCAAAACGGCACATGGTTGCACCTGCGTACCTGCCAAACCTGTGGCGTAACGCTTTGCTGCGATTCATCCCCCCAAAAACACATGACCAGGCATCACTACCGTAGCGGCCACCCCGTAATGGCATCGGCCGAGCCGGATGAACGTTGGTTGTGGTGCTATGAGCACGAAATGATGAGGGAGTATTAATCTTAACTTTTATCTTCCTGCATTTTGAACAATAGAGAGAAATTTTGCTCATGTTGCAAAGCATATTCGCTTCTATCAATATTTCTTGTGTCTCGAAATGAGAAGATGATTAAAGCTCGAATTAATGCATCTTAGCGGGGATTTTCATTTCACATATAATGGTCACATTAAACCTGTATCTTTGCGCCCCAAACAACAAACCTTATTGCTAACCCGTATATATTTATTAAGAAACTATAATTATGTCTATATCATCTGATGCTGAATTAGCCGGAATGCAAAAAATAAGTGAATGTGTGGCTATGGTTTTAAAGGCCATGCGTGAGCATTGCAAAGCAGGTATGAGCACATTGGAGCTGGATGAATTTGGCGGTAAGATGCTTGAAGAAATGGGTGCAAAATCGGCACCTAAACTTACTTACGGTTTTCCTGGACATACCTGCATCAGCGTAAATAATGCGGTTGCACACGGCAAACCATCGGCAGATATTATTTTGAAAGAGGGCGATTTAATCAACATCGATGTATCGGCCGAGTTGAACGGCTTTTGGGGCGATAACGGTGGCTCCTTTGTTTTGGGGGAAGACATTAACAATCATCAGGCACTTGTTGAGGCATCCAAAGAGATATTACAATTAGCCATTAGCCAAATTAAGGGCGGTGTTAAAATAGCCGACATTGGCAAACTAATTGAAACACAGGCCGCAAAACGTGGGTTAACCGTTATTAAAAACCTTGCAGGACACGGCATAGGTTACAGTTTACACGAAGAGCCGCATGATATACTGAACTGTTACGACCGCTTTAATACCACACGCTTCCGCAAAAACAGCGTTGTGGCTATTGAAACCTTTATATCTACAAAATCAACCATTGCAGCATCAGTTGAAGGCGACGACTGGACCCTGTTTGGAAACAAAGGCGGCTTTGTTGCCCAGCACGAACATACCATCATTGTTACCGGCGACAAACCTGTAATATTAACCGAAGCCAACGGCATTTGGGATTAGATCAGCTTACAGGGTTTACTACTCAATACCTTGTCATATTGAAAGATAGTAAGCCATCTTGTTACTGGAGCAATGTTTATCAGTTAAAAGAGGATTTCTTGTTATACTCGAAATGACAAGGTGGTATATGTATCAAATTTTTGCACATCTCATGGATTTTTAAAGTTCAGGTTCAGTTGCAGCTTGCGTTAGGGATAGTAGCGTAAAACCCGCAACGCAGCGTAGCGGAGTGAGGACTTGTAGCGGATAGCCCGGGCCGCAGGCAACGCCCAAAATAAGTTATTAGGAAATTTGCTGATTGAATTATTAGTGGAGTAAAATAAGACACAAACATATTTCGCAAATGTCTTTGCTACAGCCCTAAGGACATATAAAAGCCTTGAGCAAATAAGTTATAATTAAAAACACCTTAACTGTTCAATTATAATCACATACAAGCAATTATAAACTTTTTAACTCCGGCTCTATCTCACTCAAATTCAACTATTCAGAATAAATCTAAATAGCATTTGCTCAAACCTGCGTTCCCTTTTAGGTGTTAAATTTTGTAGATTCGCGGCGTTCACTCTTTACAGAGTCCCCGAACCAAACTATTGTTCATTTTTTACCTTAAAATCAATCAAATGGCTTTTGATTTAGATATGATTAAAAAGGTTTATGAGCGTTATGGTACCCGCATTGCAGCGGCCCGTAAAGCTACCGGTAAACCTCTAACTTTAACCGAGAAAATTTTATATGCCCACCTTACTGAAGGCGATGCCCAGGCAACGTATCAGCGTGGTGTTGACTATGTAGACTTTGCACCTGACCGCGTAGCAATGCAGGATGCAACTGCGCAAATGGCTTTGTTGCAATTTATGCAAGCTGGCCGTCCGCAGGTGGCAGTACCATCAACCGTACATTGCGACCACTTAATTCAAGCGAAAATTGGTGCGGTAGAAGATTTAAATACAGCTAAAGACATTAACAGCGAAGTTTACAACTTCCTGTCATCGGTATCTGATAAATACGGTTTGGGTTTCTGGAAACCAGGCGCAGGTATTATTCACCAGGTAGTGTTAGAAAATTACGCTTTCCCGGGTGGTATGATGATTGGGACCGACTCACACACACCTAACGCAGGTGGTTTGGGTATGGTTGCCATTGGTGTTGGCGGTGCCGATGCTTGTGACGTTATGGCCGGCTTACCATGGGAGCTTAAATTCCCTAAATTATTAGGCGTTAAATTAACCGGAAAACTTTCGGGCTGGAGTTCAGCAAAAGACGTGATTTTACGTGTTGCAGGTATACTTACCGTAAAAGGTGGTACCGGTTACATTGTTGAATATTTTGGCGAAGGTGCACAATCACTTTCAGCTACCGGTAAAGGTACCATTTGTAACATGGGTGCCGAAATTGGTGCAACTACCTCAATATTTGGTTACGACGAAAAAGCCGCTGCTTACCTGCGTGGTACTGAGCGTGCTGATATTGCCGATATGGCTGATGCTATTGCCGAACACTTAACCGGCGACCCTGAGGTTTATGCTAACCCTGAGCAATACTTTGACCAGGTTATTGAAATTAACCTTAGCGAGCTTGAGCCACATATTAATGGTCCGTTTACTCCGGATTTGGCATGGCCACTTTCTAAATTTGCTACTGCCGTTAAAGAAAATGGCTGGCCAACTGCTTTAGAAGTAGGTTTGATTGGTTCATGTACCAACTCATCATACGAAGACATAAGCCGTGCTGCATCAGTAGCTAAACAAGCTACTGATAAAGGCTTAAAAACACGTGCCGAGTACACAGTAACTCCGGGTTCTGAATTAGTACGTTACACTGTTGAGCGCGATGGTTACTTAAATACTTTTGAGCAAATTGGTGGTGTGGTATTAGCTAACGCTTGTGGTCCTTGTATTGGTCAATGGTCACGTCATACTGATGATCCTACCCGTAAAAACTCAATTATCACCTCGTTTAACCGTAACTTTGCTAAACGTCAGGACGGTAACCCTAATACACACGCTTTCGTAGCCTCTCCGGAGATTGTTACTGCGTTTGCTATTGCGGGCGACTTAACTTTTAACCCTGTAACTGATACCTTAACTAACGAGGCCGGTGAGCAAGTTAAATTAGACGAGCCACTAGGTATTGAATTACCAATTAAAGGCTTTGCGGTAGAAGATGCCGGTTACCAGGCACCTGCCGAAGATGGTAGCCAGGTACAGGTTCAGGTTGATCCTAAATCTTCACGCTTGCAGCTTCTTGAGCCGTTTGCGGCATGGGAAGGTACCGACATTAAAGACCTGCGCTTGTTAATTAAAGCTAAAGGTAAATGTACTACCGACCATATTTCAATGGCTGGCCCGTGGTTAAAATTCCGCGGTCACTTAGACAACATCAGCAACAACATGCTGATTGGTGCTATCAACTACTTTAACAACACTGCCGACAGTGTTAAAAACGAACTGACCGGTGAATACGGCCCTGTACCTGCTACCCAGCGCGATTACAAAGCCAACGGTATTGGTACTATCGTAGTGGGCGACGAAAACTATGGTGAAGGTTCATCACGTGAGCACGCAGCTATGGAGCCTCGTCACTTGGGCGTTCGTGCTATCCTGGTAAAATCATTTGCCCGTATACACGAAACCAACCTTAAAAAACAAGGTATGCTAGGTTTGACCTTTGCTGATGGTGCCGATTACGATAAAGTTCAGGAAGATGACCGCATTGATATTATTGGCTTAACCGAATTTGCCCCTGGCAAACAATTAACCGTAGTATTACACCATGCTGATGGTACCGAAGATTCGTTCCCGGTTAACCATACTTATAACGCTCAGCAAATTGAGTGGTTTAAAGCTGGTGGTGCGTTAAACATCATTCGTAAACAACAAGCTGGCAACTAAGCAAGTTTATTAGTCACAAAGCTTTGTGACTTTACAAATAAAAAAAAACGCCATTGCAAATGCAATGGCGTTTTTTTGTTAGGATGACTTTATAATGCAAGGTAACTGTATATTACTTTAATCTAACGGCCATTTTCACGTTAAGGCCGCCAGTCCATTGCCTGCCTAGTTACTTTAAAACCTCCACTTCCACATAACTATCATTGTAAACCGTGTGGGTGGCTTTAATGTAGTCGGCATCTGTAGCTTTGTATGGGTTATCCACAAACTTTTGCGGGTTACGGGCAAACAATGGGAAGGCTGTGCTTTGCACTTGTATCATTATACGATGGCCTTTTTTAAAAGTATGCAACACATCCTGCAGCTTTACGTTTACGTTAGTTTTTTGGTTTGGTACAAAGGCCTCCGGCTTCTCAAAGCTGTTACGGAAACGGCCCGGCATAATCTCAGAACGTACCATTTGCTGATAGTTAGCCATCAGTATGTTCTTATTTGGCAGGTATGGATGGTTGGGCTCATCATCAGGGTAAACGTCTATAAGCTTAACAAACCAGTCGGCATCGGTGCCGGTGGTGGCCACTTTAAGGTGCGCCATAATCTCTCCGCCAAGTGTAACGTCATCCTGCAACACATCACTCTGGAAAACCAGTACGTCGGTACGGCGGCCGGCAAAACGCTGATCTTCGCTCATATAATTACGCGGTGTGAAGCCTACGGTGGTTGTGTTATCATTGGTGTAAGGAACCGGCTTTAGCGGATCACTTATAAATGACGTTGATGCTGCTGCTGAAGGCTGCGCCATAGGCAGCTTACCGTCGGCACTCAAAAAGAGCTTTTGCTTGGTTGCTGCAGGTACCGGCCATTGTGTAAATTGAGCCCATTCCTTTTTACCCGTGTTATACAGGTACGCTTTAGGCAGGCGCGTATTCTTATCGCCTTTACCTTTCAAAAAATGATCAAAAAACTTAGCCTCAATATTCTTTTGGTAAAATGTAGCTATGCTATCGCCAAAATATACGTCGCCGTGGCGGTGGTGCCCCTGCTCGCGGCTCCAGCCACCATGATCAAACGGTCCCATTACAATAGTGTTATAAGCAGCAGGATCGGTTTTATTAATGGTTTTGAAAATAGCCAGCGGACCGCGTAAATCTTCGGCATCAAACCAGCCGCCCACAATCATTACTGCTGGCTTAACTTTACCAAAGTGACGTAGTAAATCGCGCTTCTGCCAAAACTCATCATAGTTAGGGTGATTAACAGTCTCCTGCCAGTAAAAATTGTCTTTGTAATACTTATCAGCGTTAGTCAAGGGGCCCATGTTCAGCAAAAAGTTGTAACCATCGCGCGTAGTTGGGTTTATAATTTGGTAATTATACCATGATTTACTTGTGGTGTCCTTCTTTTGCACGCCAAATACAGGATAGGTAAAAAAGTACGACTCAAGCAGCGCCCCATTATGATGGAAGTCGTCATACCAAAAATCAGATATAGGTGCCTGGGGTGATGATGCTTTCAATGCCGGGTGGTTTGACAGTAAACCGGCCGCCGTATAAAAGCCCGGATATGAGCCTCCCCACTGCCCTACGCGGCCATTGTTAAACGGTATATTTTTTACCATCCAGTCAATAGTGTCGTAAGTGTCGGATCCTTCATCAACATCCTTTTTACTCTTCTTGTTATCAATCACCGGGGTCATGTTGGTCCAGGTGCCTTGGCTTTTCCAGCGGCCACGTACGTCCTGGTAAACTACAATATAGCCTGCCTTCATCATTTCTTCAGATGGACCTAGTTTTACAGGGAATTTATCGGCACCGTAGGGCGCAACACTGTAACAGGTGCGCTGCATAATAATGGGATACCTTTTACCCGTCGATGCGTTTTTAGGGGTGTAAACCGATGTAAAAAGCTTAACACCATCGCGCATGGTAATGTAGTAGTCTTTTTTAGTATAGTTGTCTTTAGCATAGCTGCCGGTTACCTGTGAGTAAGCATTAATACAGCATATAACAGCAACCGTAAGCAGGAAAAAAAATTTATTCATTGATTTATGTTAATAGTACAGCACACTAAGATAAGCAACCCCGCTCACATGCACTACATTTAAAGCCACACACCTTAAAAAACGAAAGCCCCGGTACCAAGTACCGGGGCTTTAATTAATGTGTTTAAAGTATTTTATACAACGTCCAATAATCGGTTACGTATATTTTGTAGATGTTCAAATTGCGGTTCTTTCGACGTATACCGTCCAAATAAAAATCGGTAAGCTGCGTATAACCCAACATGGGGTTGGCCTCGTTGGCAATAAGCACGTAACCATCATATTTTTCAGGCGCCTCCACTGCGCTTAAATAGCTTTCCTGGTAAGGCATGGTTAGCGTTTTAATATTTTTCACATAACATGCCACCGAGTAAGCTACTGCATCATCAACTAAAATATGGTCGGTATCACGTAAAGTGTTTATATAATCTGCAATTTCACGATTTTGCTCATCAACCTTATTACTGGTGCGATTAAGCAGTACACTTGCAAAGTTACTCTCCTCGGGTATATATGATTTGGTTAGGAAGACGTAGCCTATATACAATTGCACGGCAACAATAATAGTGAGTGCTGCCTTTAACATTTGCTGGTTTTTAATAAACCTTGCCCTGAAAATGATACATAGCATTGCCAGAATTAAAAACAGCAGGTAATACTGGTAAACCAAATTTACACCATCATACTTTACCTTTAAAAATTCGATAAGGCCAAAGGGTGTTAATAGCGTAAGTATTTGATACGTGTTTTGCTTGAACAAATAAATAGCCAGCACAATCATAGGGCAAAAAACTATTGCCTTTAATGATACCAGGATAGAAAGTTCGGGGATGGCAAAACGCGCTGCTGTTTGAGCTGCACTATACTCAAACTTTTCGGCAATGATATTCCAGGTTGCGTACGGACTTTCCAAAAAGTAATTTAAATCATCAGCATGAGTTAAATTAAGCACTTTGTAAATAGCTATTGAGGCAACCGGCAATATAAAGATGATACTGTAAATAGAAAACGTCTTATTAATGAGCTTACGTCTTAATGAGGGGTTATTAAAACTCAAATGCAACCTGAACACCGATTCCTTTTCGCTCAGGTTTAAGCTGTGCAATGATATGGATAGCACCAGTGGAATAAAAAATAAAGCTAACCAAATACACTTATAATCGCTGAATACAAGCAAAACAAAGAATATGCTGGCAATACTCACGTGATAGGTAGTGTTTGAATTATAAAACCTCAGCATATTTAAAAAGAACAGGAAAAAAAATATCAATATCATATATACCGACTTGCCCGATGCTGCAGTATAAATTAAACCCGGATGCAAAATGAACAAGGCAGCCAGTAAATACAAGTAGAAATTATCTTTATTACGCTTAACCAATGAGGTAGCCATAATGTAGAACAAAATGGCGGTACCAACGGCCGATGCCAGCACCGGTGCTAAAACAGGGTTAATAAAGCTGAAAATATAAGAGCCATAGAAAGGCAATAGAGGCGATGTTAAACCCATAACGCGCAGCTTATTGCCTAAGCCCTGCGTTATAATTTTGCCTTTCTCTATATAAAATAGCTGTTCGTGATTTGTGTAACCTAATTGGTTAAGGTAGGTAGCTATAAATATATAGTATACGGCTAGTATAAGCGAAAATACAATTAAATAGAAAGTTTTAGAACGTGTCATTTTTTACTTAACCGCGTTGTTTTGATTGTTCACTTTACTTAAACCGTGGTTGGTTTTTTCCCAATAAAACGGATTTACAATTAACTGGTACAAACCTTTATAAGCGGCAACAGAGTGCATAAGCCAGTAAATAGGATTAGCAATTGCAAATAGGATAAGCTCATAAAATCTGCGTTTAAATACGGCCATCATATTCACGTAAATCATCAGGATGTTACCTACCATTAAATTAAATATGGAGATGAACAACACCCAGTCGGGGAAAATCTGGCGTATGATTCCCAGATCAAAAACCACATAACATATGAAAATTAGTATAAGTATGGGGTTAATAAGGAACATTATTGGTGTAGCACCCACAAAGAAATTAAAGCCAAGGAAACCTTTTATCCCAATTTTTTTGATGAGTGCCATTGGATTACGCATGTGTACCAGGTAGGTTTGCATGTAACCCTTAATCCAGCGCGAGCGCTGACGGATCCAGTTGAAGAAATCATTATTGGCCTCTTCGTAAGTAGTTGAGTTAATCACCGCAATTTTATGTCCTTTTGCATAAGCACGCACACCTAAATCGGCATCTTCTGTTACATTGAACGGATCCCAGGCCCCAAGTTCAACCAGCTGTGCCAGCTTGAAGTGATTACTTGTACCGCCCAATGGGATAGGAATATCAAGTGTATCAAGGCCAGGTAACACGTAGTCAAACCAATATGAATACTCCAGCGTAAACATACGTGTAAGGAAGTTCTCGTTACGGTTGAAGTAGTTGAGTGCGCACTGCACACATATGTAGTCTTCAGGCAGCTTATTAAACATAGCCACCACTTTCTTCAATTGGTCGGTATCAGGAATATCTTCCGCATCGTAGATGGTAAGATACGTTCCGCGAGAAAAATGCAAACCGTAATTACATGCCTTTGGCTTGGTTTTAGGCATGTGGAACGGCACCACAATTACCTCAAAAATTGCCGGGAAATCAAGATTACGCACCGCGTTAAGTGTTTTATCGTCATCCTCCTCTATCAGCAGTTTTATATCAAGTAAATGCCTTGGGTAATCGATGCTCTGTAAGTTCCAGATAAGCTTTTTGATTAGCTTATCCTCTTTATAAACGGGCAGGTGTATGGTGTAAACCGGTAACGATTCATCATCAAGATTTTTGATCTCGCTTTTGGTTACCGCCTGGTACAATTCAAACTTGGACCCAACTAATGAAAGGAAAAGTTTGAACGAAATTGTAAACAGGAAAAACACGCTCATGAAAACATTCACAATGATGGAAGTCATTTTGAAGTTGAGCACCAAGCCGGCAGCAATAAGCCCTATGAAAGTAAATATGAACACCAACTGCCCGGAGGTGAATGTGGTAAGTGCCGAACTTTCGTTATCACTGTTCAGCAGTTCAAACACGGCCGATTTCACATACTTTTGTCCAAGCAGCTTGTGGCTAAGCCAGGTTATATCAAGGTCAGACGCTACAATAATCAGTGGTTCTAAACCGTAAGTAAGGCGAACAAAGTCAATGAATAACTGATCATCCGGATCGGCCATTATGGTTACCACCCTGTTGTCTTCAATACGCAGCGGGATAGCCAGCCTTTCGTCAGCAAAGCGCAAATCTATTTTTCCAAGCACTTCCTCATCGTGGGCCTCTTCGCGTATGTTTTCGAAAACATAACCGGCATTTGTTAAAGAACGCTCGTAGTTTTTACGGGATATAAAACCAAAGTTAAGTGCAATTTTAATATGCGAAGCCCCTATAGTGGTTGAATAATCATCAATTTTATTGCATTCTTCCTCGCCCAGAAAACCATCCTGAAGCAGCAACTTAAAAACCGATGAGTTGCGGCAACCTGAATAGATACCTTCTGTTCTCTCTGTAATTAATCCTTCACTCGCGGTTGTATGCATAAGCCTTTTTAACAATGAACATTTCACACACAATAGCAGGATATTAAGTTACCCTGCTATTGGCTTTAATTTGCTGGCGAAACCTGAACTGATTACTCGCCTATGATGTCTTGTGAGCGCTGTACTTTTGAACGCACATAAAGGAATGCCAGTAATATAAGTACCAATATGCCTAGTAGTACGTAAAGGTTGTAGCTTTCCCAAAAACGGGCTAAACCACTTTTTGCATCAGTATACTCAATATTATCAGTAGCCTTATCAACGTTAAATAAGTATTTGTTGTCATTTAAATCGGCCACACATACGTTACTGTTTAGTGTTGATAGCTGCTCGGTAATTGCTTTTGAAGCCGACAAAAATGCACCGTCGAGATTTTGACCTGTAGCGGTAAGTACCAATATGGCATTGTTACTGCCCCTGCCATAAAAAATTTGAGCCAAACCGTTCGACACCGAGTCTGACAGGGCATAAACCAATTTGTTATCCTCATTATTATACAAACGGAAGGCATGGTTGAACTTAATCGGCGCATCAGGGAATTTATCCATCAACGGATCATCCTTAGCTAACAGCGCAACGATGTTGTATTTTTTCAAATCGCCATCCTGTACCTCGTCAGAGTATTTAAAATCAGGGAAGTTATTGCTGTTTAAGTTGTTGTTTAATTCGTAAATAACCTCACCAACCGCACCGGCAGCATATTTAGCGTAGTTTTTACTAATTACAATTTGAGATGGACCTTCGTTAAACGCCTCTGGGTACTGGTAAAAGCTCAGGGTATTATTTACAAAAGGGTTTCTTGATTCAAGGTATGACTTGTCAACATCAATTTCACCAAAGAAATTGAGGAAGCTATTCATACAGTTACCTGTTGACGGGTAAAAACGGAACTCAGCAGTAAGTGAGTTGTATTTACGATGCTGGTACCGGTTAACTACAACCGAGGTATTCAACTTGCCTGTTTCATTCAGCTTTTGGCTATTGATAAGCATACCGTTAAGGTAAATATTGAAGTATCCCCTATCGGCAGGGCTCATACCACTGTATGTACCTATAAAGCGTATTTCAACTTCTTTTGGAGTAAAGCTAAAGTCGCTGTTTTTAAAGGTATAAGTGCTGCGTAACGAACCAATACCCGACATAAAGTTTGATACCCCGCCAACATCACGGAAGGTTAGTTTTGTACGCTGCTGGTTAAGATTCTTGATATTATCATTGCTTGCAGTATTTACCACAAGGTAGTTACCAAACGATGAGTTAAGTATGTTATAGTTACCTAATGCAGTTATGGCTTTGTTGTAACCATCATCATCGGCACCGGTGATGAACAATATTTCATTACTTGAAAACGCCTGGCGTGCTGCTGAAATAGAAGACACAAACCGCGGACGATAAGCAGACGAATCGGTTACGTTGCTTTTGTACAAATACATTAAGCCCTGACCACCCTGCGGAGTAACTGTTATAAGGCTCTTTTTGTCTGCCGGTAACTGATCCATGGTACCAACCATTACATAGTTACGAATTGTATCAGGCACCTTATCATAGGAGTAAACATGCAAATCACTTACAGCTAATGAGCGCTTAATTTTGTTATATGCCCATGCAACCGCTTTCAAGTCATTTAAGCTTGGGTTGGTTGGGTATACTATAGCCGTTTTGCTTTCAAAAGAGTTGCTGATGTTTACATCATTGTAAACGTTTTTGCTGCTTTTAACTAACGACAGGAATGAATAACCCTTAACCTTAATCCACATAGCCGGGTTATCAAGGTCTTTACATTTATTATCGGTAATAGTAAGCAACGTTTTTACCTGAACTTTTAAAAACTGCTTATTATCAGTAAGGTAACTGCTGTTTAACGGAATAACCAAACGCTGTATTGAATCTTGGGTCATGCGACCGCTGAACACCGGCTTATCAGCCAGGAGGATGTTGATGTATGACAAATTTTTGATGAGCGCCTGTGATGGTTCAAAGTATAAAACCAGCTTACTGCGGTTCATATCAACAAGCGGATCCATTCTGAAGTAGAACGAGCTTACACCACTCATACCATAAATTACCTCATCATCATGTCCATAAGTTTTAAAAGAAATGTTGGTTTGCGCCAACGTTACCTTTGCAAACAAGGTTGTTAAGAGTAATAGCAGGGTCAGAAATTTATTCATATCAAGTTGCAGATTATTTTTCTTAGTATCAGTTATATTAATTTACAGCGTAAAATTCTACTCTAAAATAATTTCCGTTGTCATCGCTACGGTAAGTCAGTTCTCCACCCATTTCAATGGTCATTAGTTTGGCAATTGAAAGTCCGAGACCTAAACGGCTTTCGGCCGGCGAGCCCGAGGCATCACTTAGGGTTTTAAGCCTGTTAAACATAATATCTAATTCATGCTGCCCAATGGCTATGCCTTCGTCAATAATTTCAAATACAAATTTTTGACGCTGCAGGCTGGTAACTACACGCAGATTGTTATTGGTTTGGGAAAATTTGATAGCGTTTGAAAGTAAATTTTGAAACACCTGACTGGTAAATACCTTATCAAGCCTTACATTAAGCGGCAATTTCAGGATGTTGTCAAGCAAGTGAACGTTCTTCATATTAGCCGTATCAACTAATCCTCTGAAAACCTGCTGCGCAATGGTGTTGGCGTCAAATGTCTCCATATTGAATTTAATTTCAGGAGACTCAATTTCCTTAACATCCATCAACGTTTTAAGGAGATATTGCATCTTCTCGGCCGATTCGCTGATGTACCGGGTAAATTCCTTCTGATCTTCACTCAGGCGATATTCTTCTTCTTGAATGAGGTTATTACTCATTACTATGGAGCCAATAAGGTTTTTTAGATCATGACCAGCAATATTTATAAAGCTGTTCTTTTGCTCATCAAGACGGCGAAGCTTATCATACTGAATATCAATAATACTGTTCTTCTCCATAATATCGCGGTTTTGCGATTTTAACTGCTCGTTTGATTGCTCAATAAGCAACTGCGAGGTTACCTCACGTTGAATTACCTTGTAGCGTGACGCAGGTATAAGGCATGAAGCAAAAGCAATAATAAAGAAGTACTGACCTCCGTTACTGATAAACACATCGAGCGAGTAACTGTTAAGGATGTTATAAAAAACAGCCAGCAGCATTAAAGAAACCAAGGCTTGGATAAGCGAGTTTACAGGTTCCCAAAATACCTGCAGGTTAAAAAACAGGAAGATGATGCCATACATTAAAAAATAGATTGTGATATGGCTTATGTCAACCAAGTTGCACAGCACCGACATCACAAGCGAGAGTAGAAAGAAGCTTATATGCAGTAACAGACGGTAGTCGAGCTTATTTTTTTGAAAATAGTTATAAACACCATAAATAACTACAACAACTATAACACGCACCACCATAATTTCAACCCAATAGTTGGTGGTGTATATAAAATCAATGATTCCTAAAAGCGGATACAGAAAGATTATTGTCCAAATGATGTTATTTGTGATAAACCAGGCTTTTTTCCGGGTTTCCTTCAGGTATTCTTCTTTATTGATTTGGGCAATCATTTATGGTAAAAATATTATCAGGCGTTAAAATTAATGTTGCTGAAACTATAATAATTTGATGTTAAATATAGAAAATACTAAATCAAACTACATTATTTTATCAAAAATCAAACTTATACGGCTGGTATTTGTATTTGTTTGCTTGGCGTTTGCAAAAAGTACACCAACATTTGCCCAAACCAGGGCAATTGCTTTCAAACGCGCTGCATCGTTAAACAACGGCATTAACATATCATGGCTTGAGCAAACCTGGAATCCTGATGCTTTAAAACGCAAAGCAATCACTATAACAGACTTAAAACTGCTTAAAATACTTGGTTTCAAAAGCATTAGGCTGCCTGTGGCATTCAGGTATTATGAGGAGCATAACATACCCTTAAGTAATGTACTTAAACAAGTGGATTATGTATGGAAACTATGCCGCCAAACGGGCTTTAAATTAGTAATTGATTATCATTATGGTAAGCTTAATGATGCCAATTACACGCTCGAAACACAAAAAATCA
Source organism: uncultured Mucilaginibacter sp. (assembly GCF_913773635.1). Classification (GTDB taxonomy): domain Bacteria; phylum Bacteroidota; class Bacteroidia; order Sphingobacteriales; family Sphingobacteriaceae; genus Mucilaginibacter. The sequence continues at coordinate 166,929 of NZ_CAJYGQ010000005.1, read as the reverse complement.
TCAAAACCTGGAGCACTTTAACCATAAGATACGCGAATGCACCGGGCAATCAGCTCATTTTTGATTTGTATAATGAGCCACCTCCCATCAATCCGTCTGTATGGAAAGATGCCGCCTATAACATAGTTACGGCATTGCGTAAGATGGACAAAAAGCGAACGTTCCTGGTGGGTGCCTCAAATTACAACAGTATTTACGAGTTAAGCCGAATGGTGCGCCTTGCCGATGAAAACATAATTTATTCGTTTCATTTTTATGAGCCTTTTTTATTTACCCATCAGGGCGCAGCATGGGTGGGCAACCAAGTCTCCACTACCGGGGTTCCGTTTCCCTATAACGTAGAAAATTTTCCCGCCCTTAATTTAAAAGCAAAAGGCACGTGGGGAAAAACCAATTATTACCAGTATAAAACTGATGGTAATGAACAATCAGTTAAAGATAAATTACAAATAGTTAAAAACTGGGCAGGCAATTATGCTGTTCCTATTATATGCAGCGAGTATGGTGTGTATAATAAATATGCCCGGCAAGACAGCAGGTGCCGGTACATTAAAACGGTACGCAATACGTTACAGCAAATGCAAATACCAGGCATGCTTTGGGATTACAACGGAAACTTTTCGCTGTTTGAAGGAAAGCCCGCAGTAAATAATTTGCCGCAATGTATGGCCGATGCTATAGCCTATAAACCTAAAAAGTAATTAATTGTATAAAGCTGTATAAATTAAGTAGATTTGTCACCAAATTAAATTATGGAATTTTTTGTAGAAAAGCGTCGCGAGGTAATGAAGCATATTGAAAAATACATGCTTGAAAAAATGCATGATTTTTTGAAGCCGATTGACCAGATTTGGCAACCGTCTGACCTGTTGCCCGACTCTACCCGCGATACGTTTTTCTCAGAAATAAAAGATTTGCAGGAAAGCGCCAAAGGCCTTTCTTATGATTTGGTTGCTGTGCTTATTGGTGATACTATTACCGAAGAAGCATTACCTACTTACGAATCATGGTTAACCATGGTTGAAGGGGTTGACAAATCAGAACATAATGGCTGGATGACCTGGACCCGTCACTGGACTGCCGAAGAAAACCGCCACGGTGATCTATTAAATAAATACCTGTACCTGTCTGGTCGTGTAAACATGCGCGCTATGGAGGTATCAACCCAGTACCTTATTGCCGATGGCTTTGACATTGGCACCGGTACCGATCCTTACCGTAATTTTATTTACACATCTTTTCAGGAGCTTGCTACAAACGTTTCACACCGCCGCGTGGCCTCTTTAGCAAAAAAACACGGCGACACATTGCTATCAAAAATGTGTGGCGTTATTGCAGCAGACGAAGCCCGTCATGCGAAAGCTTATATGCACTTCATCAACAAAATATTTGATGTAGATGCAAATGAGGCAATGATAGCGTTTGAGGATATGATGCGGAAAAAAATTGTAATGCCGGCTCACTTCCTGCGCGAGGTTGGTTTAAAAATTGGTCAAACTTTTGGCCACTTTACCGATGCTGCACAACGTTTGGGTGTTTATACTGCGGTAGATTACGTTGATATATTGAAAGACCTTATTGACGAATGGCAAATTGAAAGCCGTACCGAATTGAACGAAGCAGGCGAAAAAGCCAGAGATTACATTACTGCGCTGCCAAATCGTTTACTACGTATTGCAGAGCGAATGAAAAACCCATCTATTGAATATAAGTTCAGCTGGATTCATGGGTAACACCATTCACTCTTAGAGAGCTGTTCAAGATATTATTTTATACAGTCAAGCCCTCCCTAAAAGAGGGCTTGATTGTGTTATGACTTTTCGCCTACGTAATCAATATTATCCCTGCCCGGATAATCCAGCAAAAGGTTATTTAAAATCTCTTCAATGGTAAGCACGTTTACATCATCAGTGTAATGTTCTGACTTGATGATGTGCAGCTCTTTGTCATTTACCAAATCAATTCTGAACAAGAAATCATCGTAGAGTTCAGGGATAGATATATCAAGACTATTAGCACTTAACGCAACTTTCAAATCAACATCAAGATGCCGGTGCTCTTTAAACTTCGTATTCAAATCGTTTTCAAGAAAAGACTTTAAATCTTCAACATTTACAGGTTCTGTTGCATGTACAATTTTCATAAGCCGTATTTATTACTGGTATATAACCTACAAGCCAGAATTTTAATTGTTTGTCTTACGGCAGCAACCCTGTTTGGTGCAATACTTTGGTAAATAAGCGCTTTTGCTAACTTTGTGTTATGCCTCCCTATAGAGGCATCTACCGTTTATGAACTACAAATTACTTGGCCGTTCGGGCCTTAAAGTTTCTGAACTGTGCTTGGGCACTATGGGTTTTGGCACCGAAGCCGGTTGGGGAGCCGACAAGCAAACCAGCTTTGAAATAATGGATGCTTATGCCGAGGCAGGCGGCAACTTTCTCGACACTGCTAACATGTATAAGCTAGGCACCAGCGAGAAGATTATTGGCGAGTACCTGAGTATTCACGACAGGCATCAGTTTGTGGTAGCCACAAAGTATACCTTAAAAGATAACATTACCAATGTAAACGCATCAGGCAACAACCGTAAAAACATGATGCGCAGTGTTGAAGAAAGTTTAAAGCGCCTGCAAACCGATTATATAGATGTACTGTACCTGCACATTTGGGACAACATTACACCAATAGATGAAGTACTGCGCGGCCTTGATGACCTTATACGCCAGGGAAAAGTTAACTATGCCGCTATAAGTGATACGCCAGCGTGGGTAGTTGCAAAAGGTAACACCCTGGCCGAATTGATGGGTTGGAGCCAGTTTATTGCTTTACAGGTAGAATACAGCCTTATACAACGCACACCCGAACGTGAGCTGATACCTATGGCCAAGCATTTTGGCATGACGGTTACCCCATGGGCACCTCTTGCGGGTGGCGCACTAACCGGTAAATACCTGCGCGGTGAAAACGGGCGTGTTAAAGCAGAAAGCAATCGCCGTAACGAAAACAGTGAACGCATAACCCGTGTAGTAATGGACATTGCAGACGAACTTAATGTACAACCTGCCCACGTAGCTTTAACCTGGATGATGCAACAGGAGTTTTCATGTATACCCATTGTTGGAGCTACCAAATTAGAACAGCTTGAACAAAACCTAAAGGCGGCAGAGGTTAGTTTAACTAGGCAGCAAATGCAAAAGCTTGATGAAGCCAGCCAGATTCCTTTGGGTTTCCCGGGTGATTTTTTCAAAGAAGATGCTGTAAAAATGAACTCGTTTGGCGGGTTTTATGACAGGGTTGAAAAAAGATAAAACTTAAATAATGGCAACTTCAACAGTTGCCATTATTTGTTTAACGTAGTTGCTTATACGGGAAAGGTTGTCGGCAAATTGTAATTACGAAATGCGAAGCCGCAATTCCGAAATCAAAAACTGTATCTTTGTACCGATATGCAATTGGCCGAAGACACAGTAAAGCAGGGATTTAAAGGATATAACAATTACGGCGCATGGCTGCGAAAAAAATATGATGGCCAGCGCGTATTCAAGGTTATTGTTGATGGTGGATTTACCTGCCCAAACCGCGATGGCTCAAAAGGCTACGGAGGTTGCACCTATTGCAACGTTGATTCATTTACACCTTCGGTATCGCGCAGTACACCTACACTGCGCGAACAGGTTGTTAAAGGCATTGAGCGTGCCCGCAACGGCAACAAGGCCGATAAGTTTATCATTTACTTTCAGCCTAACACCAATACTTATGCCCCTACGCATTATTTAAAAATGATGTATGATGAAGCATTGAGTGTTGATCCTGAAAATACTGTAGGTCTTTCAATTGGTACCCGTCCTGATTGTATTGATGCTGAAAAGATAGCCTTGCTCGAAAGCTATACCGACCGCTTTGACGTTGACCTGGAGATGGGAATGGAGTCTATTTTTAACGACACCCTTAACCAGATAAACCGGGGCTGCACACATGAAGATTTGCTTAACGCACTCAAATTAGTTGAAAACAGCAAACTTGATATTTGTGTACACACCATTTTTGGCTTTCCGTGGGAATCGCACGAGATGATGCTTAAGTATGCTGATGAAATCAATCGCCATCCGCAAATCAAATTCGTAAAATTCCATCACCTGCATATTGTTGAAGGCTCGGTAATGGGTGTGAAATACAAGCGCGAACCTTTTAAGCTCTTTAGCCTGCCCGAGTATACCGACTTTTTATGTGAATTACTACCATTGGTACGTTCTGATGTTGTTGTACAACGGTTATTTGGCCTGTCAGACATGGAGTTGCTCATTGCACCTAACTGGCAGTTAAAAAAATCAGAAATTCAGCATTACATTGATAGCGCAATATTGTCGCGTGGCGTTATACAAGGCTCGGCATTGTAAAATATACCGCTTTGGTATTTGCTTTGTAATAAACACATAGTTAAGTTTGAGTTTATTATAACTATTGTGACGCAAAAAAACCTGCAAAGCTACATTCCGGCCCTAACCGGGGTGCGAGCCCTGGCCGCTTATCTTGTATTCATTTCTCACTTTGAGTATGTATTTGATGGAAATTTTCCTCATGCTGCGCAAAGATTTCTACAGGAGTTTCATATGGGCGTTACCATATTCTTTGTTTTATCGGGCTTTTTAATCACCTATAGATATTATAATAACTTTCATCTAACTAAAGATTGGTTTAAGCAATACCTCAAAAACAGGGTAGCCCGCATTTACCCCATGTATTTTTTGCTTACCGTTTTAGCGTTTGTTTATTACTACGTAACGCACGACGAAAAAATTACCAAAGGGTTCCCTTCGGTTCCGGGCTTGCTGCTAATGCATATAACATTTGTAAGGGGCTTTTTTGCCAACCTTTGGGATACGGGCATTGCTCAAGGTTGGTCACTTACGGTGGAAGAATGCTTTTACTTTTCTGCCCCTTTCATTTTTTTAGTCAACAAAAAATACCGCCAGTTTTATACGCAACCCCTTGTACTAACAGGCACAGGGCTCTTGCTGGTAGTTATCTTTCGCAATGTTAATTGGTATGGCTTTTTCGGCAACTTCACCTTCACCATGATTTATACGTTTTTGGGCAGGTGTTTTGAGTTTTTTGTTGGCATACAGTTGGCGCTCATTCTACTTAACAAAGGCACTGAGCGAACGAGCAAGGTAAAGTATACATACCTTGGCTTTTTACTAATGATGGTTTGCGTAGGCATAATGTCACAGTTGGCTATACCCAAAGGATGGATGGCCGGCTTACACAACCCGTTTGGTATAATCACTAATAACTACCTGTTGCCGCCATGTATTGCCATGTTTTTTTATGGTTTACTTACCGAATCAACCGTTTTTAAAACCATTCTGTCATTTAAGTTTGTTGAGTTGTTAGGCAAAAGCTCTTACATATTTTATCTCATACACCTGGGTTACATCCGCGATTTTCTGAACGATTGGATTAACAAGGCCAATGACTGGGTATTTGAATATTATGACGCTCACGGCATGTCTTGGGAACACTCCCCTTTTGAAAATGACATCATAAATTTAATCATCCAGTTTGTGCTGCTTAATGCACTATCAATATTGCTCTTTAAAACCATTGAAGAGCCAATGAACCATTACATACGCAAATCAAACTTTCTGATTAAAAACAAACCTCGTAATCAGGAAAACGAATCGGCCCTGATTAAATAAATATTGCTCCAGCATACATGAAGAAACTTTACCTGCTTACGTTAGTAACTTTTATAATGCATTGCAGCACGCAATACGTGTATGCCGGCTGGCCAATAGGTAAATACAGGCATATTTTTACATCTTCGCTTACGTACTACAGCTCAAAAAACTATTGGGACAAAAACGGGAAGAAGGTCATTACCCCATCGGGCACGTCTTTCAACGCTTTAACCATAGGATTATATGGTGGAGTAGGCATAAGCAGGAGGCTTGATTTATTGGCCAGCGTAGCCTATGCATTACAAAATAGTAAATTTGGAGGCGTAACACAATCTACCCCAACAGGTTTTGGTGATGCCACCCTTGGGTTAAGCTACAACATTGCTGCTTTTAAATACAAAAGATTTTTATCGGTGCAGGGCACTGTTATAGCTCCTCTTTATACGGTGGAGCGGGCCGGCAACACACTTGGCTACGGCGTACTAGGTGCCGAGGGCAAGCTCATGTATAGCGGCGAGATTTCCTCAAAAGCATATTTCAACATTGAAGGCGGCTACCGCCGTTACTTTGATGATAAAGGACCTAACCAAATACTGGGTTCAATAACCATTGGCACCGCGCTTGATGATCGCAAGAAAAACCAGCTTACGTTTGACGTTGGCGGACTAAAATCCTACAGCAACAATGAAAACCTTATTAGCGTTAACCCAAACCTGGTGTATAACGGCTATTACGTAAAAGGCGGAGTGAGCTATGGTCATAAGTTTACCAACAAGTTTTCGGTTTTTGGTAATGCCTTTTACACATTTGCAGGCCAAAACGCTCCACAGGGTTATGGTGGTACTGTATTTACCGTATTTAAATTTTAAGGCTTACAAACAAGATGTTAAGAGCTATCACATTACTAAGTTTACTGTTTACCTTACTAGGTGCCTACAATGCCAGTGCGCAGGACGACGACCCAAAAGGAGAAATAAGCATTGATGCCATTCCATCGAAAAAAACGGCGGTTTACGGCAGCAACAATAACATAGGTTGGAAGCTAAAAGTTAAAAGCACATACAACGTACGTCAAGACGGTAAGCTGAGCTATGAAATCATGACCGACGACTGGAAAAAGGTTTGGTCGGGAAGTACTAAGGTCAGGCTTGGCAAAAATGCATCAAAGAATTTTAGCGTACATTTCCCTGGTCAGAAGGCAGGAGTTTACCGCGTACACTTCAGTTTCAACTTAAGTTATTATGATGATACCGTTAAAAGGGTGGTAGCGGTTGACCCCGAGAACATACATACAGAACTGCACAAACCCGGCGATTTTGCAGAGTTTTGGGCCAAATCAAAAGATCAGCTTGCTAAAATAAATCCAGATTATAAGATTACCGAGGTAGAATCAAAAGATAAGTACGTGCGCACTTACAAAGTTGAAATGCGCTCATGGAATAACGCCAAAATAAGAGGTTGGCTAACCATACCAACCGAGGGAAAAAACTGGCCTGTAATTTACAAATTGCCGGGCTATAACATACCCATGCGCCCCGAAATAGACAAGCCCGACTTTGCCGTGTTTGCTATTGATGTGAGAGGAAACGGTATGAGCCGTGATATTGTTGCGCCCGAAGCCGAAAGATACAACATGACCAACATTGATAATAAGGAGCTATATATATACCATGGTGTTTACATGGATTGTATAAGGGGGCTTGATTTCATCATGTCGCATGGTAACATGAGCCTTAATACCAACAGGGTTGCAGTACTAGGCGGCAGCCAGGGTGCCACACTGGCAATTATGGTAGCAGCGCTTGATAAAAGGGTAACTGCATGTACTTTTGAATTACCATTGTATGCTGATATGCATGATGCATATTCAATAGGTCTATCATTCCCGAAAACGACATGGCCTATAAACCGTTTTCAGGAATACATAAAGGCACACCGCACTTTTACACCAGAGCGTTTTTTGTCTATCTGGGATTATTACGATCCTCAAAATTTCATTAGCTCTATACGCTGCCCTATTTTAATGGGCGTTGGTCTGCTTGATGAATACTGCCCTCCGCGTTGCAGCTTTGGCATGTACAACAAAATAGCTAAGGATGTACAAAAAGAATACAAAGTGGCACCTGATAAAGCACACGAAATGAACCAGGATTATTTCATGTTTCAGCTCCTTTGGCTTAAAGAATCACTGCGGGCGCCTAATTAATGGCAATTGCAGCCTCTATTAATCAGGCAAATGCTTAATTTTAGTGCCACAAACGTTTTGAAAATTTGCGGCGCATCCGGCATCAATAAAAGTTTATACCGGGCAATATTACATCTTCAAATGTTAAAAAAAGTTATCCTTAAACCTCACTCGTTAACGCTGGTTTACACTATATTTCTAGTGTTTACGCTTATGCAGCAAGCTTCGGCAGGCGGCTGGCCTGTTCGTAAAGGCAAGCTGCTTACATCGGTATCCGTAAGCTACTTCAGGGCTAACAGTGCCTGGGATTCTACAGGTAAATCACGCAGTTATCCGGGCAATGGTTATTTTGCGTCTCAAAGCATTGGTATTTATGCCGAGTATGGCATATCGCGCAGGTTTACCGGCATAGCATCTCTTCCATACGTTTTAAACCAAATAAAACAAGATTCGCTCAAGGTATCACAATATGGCTTTGGTGATGTTGAGGCCGGCTTACGCTACTATCTTACAAATATTGAATTTAAATACTATTTAGCTTTACAAGCAACGGCAATTTTGCCGCTATACCCAAGGCAATCACTAGGGCTTGGCGCTCCGGGTACTGATCTTTCCATACTAATGTCTGGCGCGGGCAAAAAATACTACTTTACTGTTCAAACCGGCGGACGCTTCTATTTTTCAGACACCGGCCCTACTCAATTCAGGTATAATGGCGTAATTGGTTACAACATTGATTTACACAATCAGCTAAGTGCAGGCTTATCGGGTGTTATTTCATCAAGTACCAATAAGGAGTTCAATGTAAACTTTGTTCAAAACCGCGATTTTGCTTACCACCAGCTTTCTTTAAGTTACGGCTATTTGCTCAACCGCGATTTATCTTTCTTTGCAACCGTAAACCAGTTCCTGTTTGGCCGTAACACAGGTAAAGGAACTAACATTGCGTTTTCTGTTTCTAAAAAGTTTTAACAATTTACCCATAACATGCTGATTGCGGATACACTAAAGTTTTTAAAGTGCGCTGTGCTAGCTACTGTTCTTATTACCTGTAATATGCTTCCCGCTACTGCACAGGAAGAGGAAATTATATGGGATGCAAAGCCATCAAAAAAAGAAGCTATTTATAAAAGAACCGACCGCATTGCCTATAAAGTTGAGATAAAGAACAACTTGAAGACAGACCAAAGCGGCCGATTAAGCTACGCAATTATTGCACCTAATAACAAGGAAGTAAGCAGCAGCTCCATCAGCGTTAAAGTAAACAAAAAAAGCAGCGGAAAGTATCAGTTAAGTATTCCAACCCAGCCTGCAGGCTTTTATAAGGTGAACATTATGCTCAACACTAACGAGTATGATGATACTATAAGACGAGTAATTGGTATTAACCCACAGCAAATAAGCTCGGCCGGAAATAAGCCAGCCGACTTTGATGCATTTTGGGCTAAAGCAAAAGATGAGCTGAATAAAATTGCCCCTAACTATAAAGTAACCGCAAAGCCCGATTCTGATAAGAAGAACACCAACGTTTACCTGGTTGAAATGAAATCAATAGGTAACATAACCGTACGCGGCTGGTTAACGCTCCCTAAAGATCGCAAGCCTAAAGAGAAGTTTCCGGTTTGGGTGATATTGCCGGGCTATGGCGGCGAAGGTGTAAAACCCATTTATGGTTCACCTCAAATGGCTGTACTATCATTTAATGTACGCGGCCATGGTAACAGTAAGGATGTTATACACACCACTACCGAGGGCTACGTAACAACCGATGTTGAAAACCGTAATAAATACGTATTCAGAGGTGCCATAATGGATTGCCTGCGCGCTATTGATTTTATAGAAACCCGTAAAGATCTTGATTCAACACAAATACTGGTATCGGGGGCAAGTATGGGCGGCTATTTATCTATTGCGGTTGCATCGTTAGATCAACGCGTAAAGCTTTGCTCATCAAACAATCCTGTGTTTTGTGATTACCGTGCATCTGTTGGAAGTAAGGAATGGCCGATGAAAAGCTTTACCGAGTATGGCCGTAAAAGAGGCATTGCGCTCAATACGTTACTCTACAACCTCGACTACTTTGATCTGAAGAATTTTTCAGACAAGTTGAAATGCCCTGCACTTATTGGTATGAGTTTACTTGATAACCTTGCCCCACCGGCAAACGTTCAAGCTATGCTCAACAACATAAAGGTTAAATACAAACTGTTTGTTTATCCTGAGCTTGCGCATGAGGTACCCCCTTCAATTTATGAGTACCTCAGCAACTGGACAATGGATAAATTTGGCTTGTTTTAATTAAGCCTCACCAGCACGGGTTGGGTCAAAATGCAGGTTAGGTGTTAACCAGTAAAGCAAAATCACTCTTGAATACCTAAAGTTGAATGGCCAGAGTGCAAATGCTACGCCTAACAATATGGTAATATATAACCAGGGTGACTCTAAATTACCGGTTAAAATGTAGGTTGCAACGGCAAGTGTAACCATCTCCGCAACGTTCATGGCGTAGCTTACAAACATTGCTACGTAAAAGTACCCAGGTTCTATTTCAAAGTGAAAACCACAATGCGGACAGTTTTCACGCATAGTTTGGCCTCCTAAGTGGTAGCCCTTACCGACAAACATATTACCGGTACGGCATTTTGGACACTTACATTGTAAGGCGCTTTTGAATTCAGAAGGATTTGCCATTGCTGTTTTATCTAAGCTTAATGTTTTCATGTTGTGTATGTTTAAGTGCCTCTTTCCTGAAAACCTCCGGAGTAAGGCCCGTTTGCTTTTTAAAGAATTTTGTAAAATTTGAATTGTCTTCAAAATTGAGCTGAGCTGCAATTTCTGATATACCTAACTGCAGGTTTATAAGTAAGCGTTTTGCTTCAAGCGTTACCCTGTTACGTATCACTTCCCCTGCCGATATATTTAAAGCATCTTTACAAAGCGCATTGAGGTGGTTTGGAGTGATGTATAGCATTGCGGCATAATCCTTAGGTAAGCGCAATGTTTTATAATACTTTTCAATGAGCGTTTGGAAGTTGCGTAACAACGTGTAGTTATAAGGATTTATATTTATCTCCTGCTGCTCAAAGCCCAGGCGGCCAACCTTTATAAAAACCTGCAGTATCAAGGCCCTAACCATATCAAGCCCAAGTCTTTGCGGGGCTTCACTCTCGGCAACCAATTGTTCAAATAAAGCCAATATCTCTTTGTGCACCTGCTGTGGTAAATCAATTACAGCATTAGCAGTACTTCCGTTAAAAAAAGAAAACTGTTCCAGGTAATCAGGCTTCAGTAAAAAGGAGTTGAAAAAAGGAACGGAAAAGTTTATAACGTAGCCATCAACATCACCTTTAAACGCCCAGCTATGCACCTGGCCCGGTACCATAAAGTAAACTTGATAGGGTTTTACTTCAAATTGCTCAAAGTCTATGGTGTGGTTACCGTCTCCTTGTGTAAAAAGTACGAGGTGGTAAAACGTGTGCTTATGAGCCATTTGCAGGTTTTGATGCCTTTGCAAATAAGGCGCAAACCTGCTTATTAATATATCATCCTGTTTAAATTCAGATAATGTACAAATATCGTAAACCGGTATATCCTGCTTCATGATGATACAAATTTAAGTAGTACTATACCATTTTTACTGGTATTAAACATAACCTTAATGGTATCATTTACTTATTGATGCAATTCTAAGCTTTAATCATTTAAATACCGGTGATGTGCATCATGTTAATAAATGACATTAATTACAAAGCGTTGCACAAGTACAAAAAATTTATTGATTGCTACCTGATGAAACAAAGTGAGCGTGCAATAGTATTTAAATGATGACTTCCAAATCAATACCATTATTAAGGGTAATAATTACTGGTGCCACCGGTATGGTTGGCGAGGGTGTTGCTCATGAATGCATGAAATCGACCTTGGTAGAAAGCATATTATTGGTTAACAGGAAACCAAGCGGCATTACACACCATAAAGTAACCGAAGTTTTGCATGATGATATGCATGATCTAGGCAAAATAGAAGACAAGCTGATTGGATACAATGCCTGCTTTTTTTGTCTTGGAATTTCATCAATTGGTGTAAGTAAGGATGATTATTATAAGATAACTTATGAGCTTACCATGCATTTTGCCCAAACACTTAGCCGCCTTAATGCTGATATGACTTTTTGTTATATATCAGGAGCAGGCACAAATATTAACGGCAGCAGTAATTGGAGCCGTGTGAAGGGCAAAACCGAAAATGACCTCAAGCTGCTTCAGTTTAAACAGGTATACAACTTTAGGCCGGCATTTATGAAACCAACCCCGGGACTAAAAAACACTCTCGGATTTTATAAGTATATAACCTGGATGTTTCCGTTGTTAAGACCCATTATGCCCGGAACTATCGGAACCCTTACCGAGCTTGGGGAAGGAATGATTAACACCGCTGCTTACGGCTATAATAAGGAAACGCTTGACGTAAAAGACATAAGGACAATGGCCCGGTACCAATCGTAATAAAGGCTATAAAATACCAAAGGCTGCTCAAAACTGAGCAGCCTTTGGTATTTATGATATATTAAGTTGAAGGGCTTTTTTATTTGAACACAGAATATACATTGGTGATTTTCCAACCATCGCCGGTGTTGGCAATAGTCACATAGTTTGTGCGGGTAAAGTTGCTGTATTTCATATCAACCTTTACAATGCTCATATCATCATTGCTTTCAACCTCACTAACTGTGGTAGCACAATCCTGACGTACATCTTTATTTTCGTTGGCATGTTTAATTAAATCGGCTTTTGTAAAGCTCATAACCGCCTTGCCGCGTAAAATGTTAAACTTTGCGTTATCTTCAATTACCGATGCCAGCTCAGTGTTTTGGCCTAAAGTGGCGCTGTTTACGTAAGCTTCTACAGCATAATTTTTAGTTAATTTTACTGCTGGTATAGGTTCGTCGGCTTTTGCTATGTTAGCAACTATTACTAAGGCTAAGCCTAATACAAGTGATTTTAAGGTTTTCATATCGTTGAGATTTTAAATGTTAAGTAAAAGTTTTTGTTTGCTTTTGTATCTATAAGACAACCGCTTAACAGCAAACGTTACACTTATTTGCCAACAATTTTCACATTTAACAACCTTTTAACATTTAGCCATCAAAATCAATAAGTTCGTTAATTTGTCCATATAATACAGTTAACATTATCAGCAAAACCGCAATTAACTGTGACGTTTTTAAATTGATGATTTTTGATGTGCTTAAAAATTCAAAGCTTTCCCACGCCTCGGCAGTACAAAACACTATAAAGCACTAAAGCCGCTCAAATGAGCGGCTTTAGTGCTTTATATAATTGAGAACAAAACTTTTTATTTGATTACCGAATATACATTGGTAATTTTCCAGCCATCACCTGTATTAGCAACGGTTACATAATTAGTGCGTACAAACTTACCATAGTTCATTTCTACTTTCACAATGCTCATGTCATCGTTGCCTTCAACTTCTTCAACATTGGTTTTACAGTCCTGGCGCACGTCTTTGTTTTCTACAGCAAACTGCAACATGGCTGACTTGCTAAAGCTCATTACTTTGTTGCCACGCAGGATGCTGAATTTAGCATTCTCTTCAATTACATTATTAAGTTCGGTACTCTGACCAGTTGTCATGGCGCTTACGTAAGCGTCAACGGCGTTATTTTTAGTTGATTTTACTGTTTTAACAATTTCATCAGCTTTTACAAACTGAGCAGTTGCCAATAAAGCTATACCTAATACTAAAGTTTTTAAAGTTTTCATATCGTTTAAAATTGATGTTATTTAAATTGTTGTTTTTGCTTTTATACCCATAAGACACTACAACTACCACAAACGTTACAAAGAATTTTATTTTGTTGTAAATATTTATCGAACGGTGATTGGGAACATGATTTTGACATGATTGTTTTGACTTATTTCAAAATAATTGAAATAAGCCCTTTAAAAGGCAAATAAAAACTTAAATGACAAGATCAAAGCACATAAACACCACAAAATAAAATTTCGGCAAATAAAAAACGCCCGACATGCGGGCGTTGATAAACTATAGGTATTTCTTTTATTAAGGCTGCGTAGGCGCCTGATTATTCGTAAATCGGCTATCCTTACTAATGCTAATGTAATCAGTCAAAATTTGCCCTGCCTCCATCTTTAAAAAGTCGAGGTCTTCATTTTTAGGTCTAACCTGTCCCTTTTTCAAAGGTGGCAAATTTAATGCTGCTCGGCGCAAGTTATTACGCTCAAAGTTCTTTTGCTCTTCACTGTCGCGCTGTTGCTTTAACTGTTGCTCATTCAGCGTTATGCTTGTTTCATTTTGACGTTTTTTATAATCGGCAATATCCTCAAGCAAATACTTGTAGTTGGCGTTTTTGGCCATACGGTCTTCGTGCATTTTGCTCAACTGAGGTATTACTGTACCCAAATCACCTACCTTGGTATAATTACTTTTATTGATAACATCAAATGGTAAAGCTGATGGCTCGGTATCTTCTCCATACTTATCTAACGGAATAACCGAAGGGAACTTGATATCAGGCATAACTCCTTTATGCTGGGTAGAACTTCCGCTTATACGATAGAATTTGGCTACGGTTAAGTTCAACTGCCCGAATTTAGATTCTGCTCCTGTACCGCTTGCTTTTTTGGTCATTGCGGTAAGCATCTCTTTAATTGATGGGTTAATTACCTTATCTAACTCAATAGCGCTTTGCACTGTACCTTTACCATAGGTTTGTGTACCTATAATTATGCCTCTGCCGTAATCCTGAATAGCGCCTGCGAAAATTTCAGATGCCGAAGCGCTGAAACGATCCGTCATTACTGCAAGCGGACCTGCATAAGTTACAGTAGGGTCTTCATCTTCGTCAACCTCAATACGGTTACGGGTATCACGCACTTGTACTACCGGTCCGTTTTTAATAAATAAGCCGGTAAGCTCGATAGCCTCGATCAATGACCCGCCACCGTTTTGACGAAGATCGAGTATTACGCCGTCAACGTTTTCACGCTTTAAGGTATCAAGAATCAGCTTAACATCACGCGTGGTACTTTGATAGTTTGGATCTTTTGCGCGGTAAGCATTAAAATCTATGTAAAATGCAGGAACGTTGATGATTCCAATTTTTAAAGTTTTACCGTTTGAATTGTAAGTGCGTATTTCCTTTTTTGCTAACTGATCTTTCAGAACGATTTTTTCACGAACCATTTCAACAATGCGTGGCTGTGCCGACGTTGAAACTCCTTTAGGCAGTATTTTCAAGCGCACTGTTGTGCCTTTTTTACCGCGTATAAGTGCTATAGCATTTTCAAGGCGCCAGCCCACCACATCCTGGTATTCACCGCCCTGATTACCTTGTGCAACTGCAACAATACGGTCATCAATATTTATCTGACGGCTTTTATCAGCAGGGCCACCGGCTACAACACTTTTAATGGTAACATACTCGTTTTCGCTGGCAAGGGTTGCGCCTATACCTTCTAACGAGCGCGACATTTCAATGTTAAAATTAGCCGCGTTGGCAGGGTTATAGTAATTGGTATGCGGATCTACCGACTCGGTAAAGGCATCCATAAATATCTGAAAAACGTCTTGATTTGATAGTTTTTTAGATTGCGATATAAGGCTTTGGTAACGCTTACGTAAGGTTTCCTTGTTTTTACCCATATCGGCAGTGGCCAGCTTAAGGTTAAGCAAATCATACTTTACACGTTGGCTCCAAAGCTTATTCATTTCGGCCTGGTTAGCAACCCATGGCTCCTTTTCGCGGTCATACGTAAAGCTTTCATTTTTACCATAATCAAATGATTTATCAACCTGTGCTAAAGAGTAGTTAATACGCTCCAGGTAACGTTTCTGGTAAACGTTAAATATATAGAAGGCATTATTCAAATTACCGGCTTTGAGGTCGTCGTCAAACACCGTTTTAAAACGGTCAAAGTCTTTAATATCTGATGCCAGCAGGTAATTATGGTTTTGATCTAACGATTTAAGATAGCGGGTATATATAAGGCTGGAAAGCGAATCATTAAGGGCAACTTTCTTGTAATTGTAACTGCTTATAAGCCCGGCAACCTCCTTAGCCACGATGCTTTGTTGCTGATCGGGTACCAAATTGGTTGAACCGTCAACCTTGACCGGCCCTGAGGTTGACGCCTGGCAAGCCAGCGTTGCGCCCAACACCAGGAACGTATATAATTTTGTAAACATTTCCTTTATATTTTTTAAATCTGTGCCTGAATTATAAAACATCAATATTAGTGCCTATAGTATACAAGTTGCCAAAGTAAACAAAAAAGAGACAGCAATTTAGCTGTCTCTTATATACAAATGCAATATTATGACACAATGTTTTTTTACCTGGTTATTATTTTATTAACGGGTAAAAAAATTGTTTTTCTGTTAAACACTACAGGCTTAAAAATTATAGGGTATTTTGTCCGGCACTGGCTAAACCTGCCTCGGTTTTTACTGCGGCAAGCTTGGTACGCTGTAAATTATCCTGATGCCTTTTTACCGATACAACATCGTCATTCCAATGATGATTGCTGGCAAGGTCTTGCGCTTCATCTAAATCTTGCTGGGCAAGGGCAAAATCGCCGATGGTTGATTTAATAGATGCCAGTTCAATAAGGTTAGCAATGGTTAAGCGGTCGTTATTTTGCTGCCTCGATAAGTTATTACTCTGCAAAAAGAACCATTTAGCTTCTGAAAGCTTATTTTGCTGCAGGTAAATTTTAGCAAGCTCGTTGAAACTATAGCTGGCCTCAGCATATTCTCTGAAACGCATTTGATGCTGAGCGGTTTTCATTACCGTACGTTCATTTTGCGTAATGTTGTAAATGGTTTGTGAAATTGCCACCCTTTTAACAGCGGCATTGCTCAATTTGCCATCAAGTTTTGGTTGGTATTGTTTTACCTGAGCCATTTGCGCATAGCGCGCATGCTTTTTTAACGGACCTACTGCCCACCACTGCGCCGAAGCAGTAAAACCTGTTGTACATAAAACTAAAACCAGTAAAATTCCTCTCATCTATTCTTTGTTGGGGTTTTATAAATTAAGCTATAAGCAAAATTAAGTTTTATAAGCAAACCAAGCACTTTTGGAGTGTAATTTAAGTAAAAACTTTATTTAAATTAAAAATTAAATCAAGCTATTGTAATGGTTATAAGGACAATCTGTTTTCTTTTTTACTTAACTCCGTTTTATACGGAGAATTAACAGTAAATGTTACCCTGTTTTGTAAGGTTTAACCTAAGCTTGTCTCCTTCAATTTGAGACATATTAGAAATTATCCTATCCTTTTCACTGATGTTTGGTACAGCAAAACCACCGCAGGTAAATATATGTTATAGCCAACAGGTTATTTAAATCATTTAAGCCATGGCCTTTGTTGATTACTATAAAATTTTAGGCGTTGAAAAAACTGCCAGCGAAAAGGATATTAAAAATGCTTATCGCAAGCTGGCCCGCAAATATCACCCCGACCTTAACCCGAACGATACTGAAGCTAATAAAAAGTTTCAGGAGATAAATGAGGCTAACGAAGTGCTTACCGATGCTGAAAAGCGTAAAAAGTACGACCAGTACGGAGAAAACTGGCAACATGCCGATGCCTATGAGCAGGCGCGCCAGCAGCAGGGCCGTTCGTATAGTGGCTACCAGGGCGGAGGTCAGCAGGGCGGATATAATTTTGAGCAATTTGGTGAGGATGGCGGCGACTTTTCAGAATTCTTTCAATCGATGTTTGGCGGCGCAGCTGGAGGCGGCAGGCGGCAACAAGCACGCTATCGCGGCCAGGATTTTAATGCGCAACTGCAACTAACCTTGCAAGAGGCTGCACAAACACATAAGCAAACGCTTACCGTAAATGGCAAAAACATACGCATAACCATACCTGCGGGTGTAGAAAACGGGCAAACCATAAAAATTGCAAGACACGGCAGCCCTGGTGTAAATGGTGGCCCGGCAGGCGATTTGTACATCACCTTTATGGTTGCCGATGATGTGCGTTTTAAACGGCGCGGTAACGACTTGCTGGCTACAGTATCACTTGATTTGTATACCGCAATATTAGGTGGCGAAATTACGGCCGACACGCTTACCGGGCAGGTTAAAGTAAAGGTAAAGCCCGAAACGCAAAACGGCACCCAGGTTAAACTAAAAGGTAAAGGCATGCCTGTATATAAAAAAGACGGTGACTTTGGCGATATGTACCTGACTTACAACATACAAATACCTACCAACCTCACTAACGAGCAAATTGAATTATTTAAGCAACTGGCTAACCGTAAATAATATGACAACAGAGCAGTTAACCCCCGTAAACGAATTTTGCAGCTACCACCGTATTGAGTATACCGTTATCTCTACGTTTCATGATGCAGGTTTGCTAGAATTAAATACAATTGATCAGGTTAGCTATATTCCGGTGTATGAACTACCGCGGCTAGAGCGAATGATAAGACTACATACTGAATTAGGAATTAACACAGAAGGTGTTGAAGCTATAACGCATTTATTAGAGCGTATTGATATGATGCAGCAGGAAATGCAGGTACTAAGAAACAGGTTGAGGAGCTATGAGTGAGCTTTGCTACCGCACCACATATACTAAATAAATATTAGGACGCCATTTCAATAACACCGAAATTTGCATCTATGAACAATCTCCCGCCATTGGCCGAACGTATGCGCCCTAAAAACCTTGACGATTATGTAGGTCAAAAACATTTGGTTGGTCAGGGTGCCGTACTGCGCAAGGCAATTGAATCAGGTAATTTACCGTCAATGCTTTTTTGGGGACCTCCGGGTGTGGGCAAAACCACGTTGGCTTATATCATTTCACAAAACCTAAACCGCCCGTTCTTTTCCCTGAGCGCAATCAACTCAGGTGTGAAAGATGTGCGCGAGGTAATTGAGAAAGCCGCACTGCTTAAGCAAGGCGGACAAACGTTACCGGTTTTGTTTATAGATGAGATTCACCGTTTCTCAAAATCGCAGCAAGATTCGCTGCTGGGTGCTGTTGAACGTGGCATTGTTACCCTCATTGGCGCAACTACCGAAAACCCTTCGTTTGAAGTAATTTCGGCTTTGCTATCGAGATGCCAGGTGTACATACTACAGCATTTGCATGAAGATGACTTGTTGGCCTTGCTCAATAAGGCAATGAAGGAGGACGAGGTATTAAAGCATAAAAACATCACCATTGAAGAGCACGAGGCTTTGCTGCGGCTTTCTGGCGGTGATGCACGTAAGTTGCTTAATGTTTTTGAACTATTGATAAACGCCATTGATGCACCTCAAATAACCGTTACTAATGATAATGTACTCGAGAATGTGCAGCAAAACATGGCGCTTTATGATAAGGCCGGCGAGCAGCATTACGATATAATTTCGGCTTTCATCAAATCTATGCGGGGCAGTGATCCTAATGGAGCGGTGTACTGGCTGGCCCGTATGTTGGTTGGTGGCGAAGACCCATCTTTCATCGCACGCCGCATGCTTATATTAGCTTCTGAAGATATTGGCAATGCCAACCCTAACGCCCTCTTATTGGCGCAAAGTTGTTTTGAGGCTGTAAATGTAATTGGCATGCCCGAAGCGCGTATCATCCTTTCGCAAACCGCTGTTTACCTGGCAACATCGGCAAAAAGCAATGCCAGCTATATGGCTATTGGCGTGGCTATGGATCTGGTGAGGCAAACCGGCGACCTGCCCGTACCCTTACACCTGCGCAATGCGCCAACCAAGCTCATGAAAAATATTGGTTATGGTAAAGAATACAAATACGCCCACAGCTATGAAGGCAACTTTACCGATCAGGACTTTTTGCCAGATGCCATTAAGGGGTCTAAGCTATACGATCCCGGACAAAACGCCCGTGAGAATGAAGCCCGTGAAAAGCTGCGTAAATTGTGGGGCGACAGGTATAAGTATTAAGAAATTATCAAAAGCTAAAAGAGGAGCCACTATAAAACAAGTGGCTCCTCTTTCAATTATGCCTCGTAGGCAAACTTGTAGCCCACACCTCGTACGGTTTGCAAATACTGGGGCGAATCGGGGTTGTTTTCTATCTTTTTACGGAGGCGGACAATGTGCATATCAAGCGTGCGCGTATTAACATCTGCATTGTAGCCCCACACCTCCATCATCAGCTCTTCGCGGTTAATTACCTTATTTTTATTTTTTAAAAAGTAAAGCAAAATACGGTTCTCCAGAATGGTTAACTCAACCTTGCGGCCACCCTTCACTAACAGGTGGGTATTGGGGTGATGTTCCATATCGGCAAAACGGTGAACTTCTGACTTTTCACTGTTTAAGGAGAACTTAATCTTATTATCAATCATGGCTACCAGCACATCCATGTTGAAGGGTTTGGTAATGTAATCGCTTACGCCAAAGTTATAAGCCTCAATTTTGTCAACGTCTTGCGCCTTGGCAGTCATCATAATCACCAATTTATCAAAGCCTTTTTCGCGTATGGCCGTGCAAACTTCTGAGCCTTGCTTACCGGGCAGCATCCAGTCTAACAACACAATATCCGGATTACCCTCCATTATCATTTGTTCTGCATCGTTACCATTGGCAGCTTCCAGTACTTTGTAACCCTCCGTCTCTAAACGCTCGGCCACTAAAAAGCGTAAATTCTCGTCATCCTCAACCAGTGCTATCTTAATTTCTGTGTTCATGATTTAATTTTCATAAGGCAGGGTTACAATAAACTCCGAACCTTCGTTTACTTTACTTTTTACCTGCAGGTCTCCGTTCATAAAATTAGCCAGTTCTTTACAAAAAGCCAAACCCAGGCCTACGCTTCCGGTTTGGTTATACTGGTTTTCTATGCGGTAAAACTTTTTAAATATATTACTAATCTCGTTTTTAGGTATACCAATACCTTTATCAGCAAATGAAAAAATTATGTTACGCTTTTCGTAGCCAATGCTTATAAACAGCTCCTTTTGCCCAGGGTTTGAGTACTTGTAGGCGTTCTCAATTAAATTTTGAAATATACTGCCCAACAAAACCGGATCAGTATAAAAATTATAAACACCTTCTACACGGTACTTCAAATCAAAATCAGGGTACTTTATGCTAAAGGTGTTAATATATTTCTGCACAAACTCGTCAAGGTTAACTTCGGTTTTATTAAGCTTTATAGACCGGTTTTCAATTTGCGTAAACGAAAGTAGTTTGTTCATTAACTCGTTAAGCTTATCGGCCTCCTCATCTAATATCTTACCGTAGTGCTTTCGCTGCCTCTCGGTAAGTTCACCCTCCCCTTTCAGGTTTGATCCGGCTATTTTAATAACGCTAACGGGAGTTTTAAACTCGTGGGTAAAGTTATTTATGAAATCATACTGTAGCTTAAACAGTTTAAGATTCACATTTAGGTTGCGATATATAAGCCAGCCAATAAGCACTAAGAAGATATAAATTAACAGCACAATGGCTGCAGTAGGCATAAAATGCTTGTTAATTTCATTGTCAAGGTGTGAACGATCAGACCTGAAATAAAGCTTATAATCAGAAAACGCGCCGGGTAGTGCCACTTCTGTTCTTATCTCACTATTATCAGTAGTAAGCGGATCATAAACAACGGGCTGAATTGATATATGCTGATACAGCTCCGGGTGTGTATTTTTAAGCTTTATAGTATACACGTCAAGCAAAAACGTCATCATATTTTGCTTGTAAACTGCTGATGTGCGCCCACCGTTTTGCAACTCCCGGTATTGCTTTATCTCCTCGCGACGGGGTATATTAAGGTAACTGATTTTGCTCGGCTTAACATCATAAAAGGTACGGTAAATTTCATCCTGATTAGGGACACGGGAGGTATCAGCGTTTACCAGAAAATAATTAAACTTGGCCGACATGGTGGCAAAATCTATACCCGCAGCACCTGCCGATTGTCTGCGCCCTTGTATACGCTGATTTACTTGCCTGTACTCATACACGGCCTTTACCGTAATGCCCATTGAGTTACCGGTAGTGCTTTGCGGATTACTGCCTATAGCAATTTCATCATACCTTATAGTTTTTACAAACGGAAAATCATCAAATACCGACCGGGCATAATTTGCAGCTGACGATGAATCAAGAAACCCCTGGTAGGATGTTATTTCGGGGATGCGGTTTTGGAAGAAGCTATTGTAAGGTTTTATGGTTTGCTCAAGCACATCAAGCTTTTTTGAAGCAAATTCATTTTCAACCAGGCGCGATGTAAAGTTATAGCCAATAACAAGCGCTACAACCACCATAATAGATATAAGCACCAAAAAGGCCCCAATAAGCGAGAAATTCTTTTGGTAGATGTGCTGGTGTGCTTTGGCTGCCATGGTATTAAGGCTTAACCTTCATATGAGTACTCAGGAACTTCTCAATATCAGTATACATGGCCATACGGTTGTGCTCACTCTTGAAAAAATTACGTTCGTTATCTTTAAGCACATACTTAACAGAAACATTGTTTTTTTGCAAGGCCCGTACAAACTGGTTTAACTCACTGATGTTTGCACGCGGGTCTTTAGCACCTTGAAAAATAAGCAGTGGGCTCTTAATTTTATCGGCATGAAACACCGGCGAAATAGCCCTGAACACATCAGCATCCGTTTCGGGATTACCAACCATTTCATAGGTCATTTGTAAACGGGGCTTTAAAAACGGAGGAACATCTTTTAAATAGTTAAAGAAGTTTATAAGCCCGTACTGAACTATGGCGCAATTATAAGTTTTAGGGTGAAACGACATGCCGTACAATGCTGAAAAGCCGCCAAAGCGTGCACCCATTATAGCTATCTTTTTAGGATCGGCGATGCCTTCTTTTATAAGCCATTGAACACCATCATTAATATCGCTTTGAATTTTGCCGCCTACCTGCTTAAAACCGGCACTCATGAATTTTTTTCCGTAGCCGGTAGATCCTCGGTAATTAATTTGAAACACGGCATAACCACGGTTAGCCAAAAACTGAACCTCGGCGCTGTACCCCCAGTTGTTACGGTTCCAGGGGCCATCATGCGGCATAACCACAACCGGTAAGTCTTTGTCCTTATCACCCAAAGGCAATGTCAAGTAACCGTTTATAAGCAAACCATCGCCCGCTTTAAAACTTACCGGTTTCATAGCACACAATTCTTCGGGCTTAAAACTGGTATTAAGGTTACTTAGTTGGGTAAGCTTCCCAGTACTTTTTTCGTACAAGTAAGAGGTTCCTGGGTTACGATCAGTATAAGTAGTAATTACAAACTTAGTTTCGGCGGTATCACGATCAACAAACTTAACGGCACCATTATGCAACTTCTTTTTAAGATCATTAAACATATTGCCTGCTTCCGTATTCAAGAAATGCTTATGTGGCTTTGCATCTTCCCAGCCGGCATACTCCAGGCGCCTTTTATTACGCGAGTAACCAACATCCATTATATCGGCCTTGTCAGTAGCATAAATCACTTTTTGCTCCCGGCCTGTAAGGGCATTTATTTCAACCAGGGCAGACTTATCTCGATTTACATTTGATAGGGCATAAAACGTGTTCCCGGCGTTTGTGAATGCAACCGGGTCAACCTTATTTTTAAAATTATTCTTAATAATGGGCTTGAATTTTGCCTGCTCATTACTCCGGAAGAGTATGGTTTCATCTACCCCGTCAGATGCTTTGGCTAACAGTATTTTGCCGTTATTATCAGTATACCACTCAGTAATATTGCCCGGGTTTGTTATGTACAGCGTTAACTCGTTGGTTTTAACGTTGAGCCGGTAAACATCAAACGTTGCCGGGTTGCGCTTATTCATTATAATAGTAACCACATCGGGGTTTTGCCTGCTGCGGTTAAGCAATCTTATACGTGTTTTGGTTTGGCTTAACAAAGTACGCACCTGCAGGGTGTTTACATCAAGCGCGTACATTTTCACCTCGTCCATTTCAGTAACATCCTGACTGAAAACCAACTGGTTATTGAACGTCCAGAAGTAGTCGCGTACAGGGTTATCAGTAAATGATGTTGCCATACGCTCCTTACCATCTTCGAGCGACTGAATAAACAAGTTTTGCCTGTCCTTATACGGTTTTAAGTAAGACAAGTACTTACCATCGGGCGATATTTTAAGGAAGCTTTTATCAGGTGTTTTGAAAAAATCGCTTATAGGTATCTGCCTGCGCTCCTCTTCCTGGCACGAAAAAAAAGCGGGCAGCAGAATAACAATAAGTATCAAATATTTTAAACGGTTCAGCATCTTAATTCCGTGCGTTCTTTTTCCAATCAGGTTAAATTATATAAATTTACTAAGCTGAGTAACAATGTCACCACAATTTTACCCGTTAGTATTAAACTTAAACTATCAGTAAAATATATAATTGGCTTGGGTTGCAATTTATTATTTTTGACATACATGAAGCGTTTACTTATCCTGATTTTTACATTGTTTGCTGTAACAATTTGCTTGCAGGCGCAGGAAAGTAATGATATGCAGCTGGCAAGGCAGTATGCCCAAAACGGTGAATACCAAAAAGCCGCAGATGTTTACCAGCGATTATACCGACAGGATAATGAAACCTATTTTTTTCTGTATGTTGAAACGCTCAGCAACTTAAAAAAATATGACGAAGCCGAAAACCTGGCTAAAAAGATAATTCGAAAACACCCTGATGAACCGCAATATGCCATAGCATTAGGCAAAATATACAATGAGCGGGGCCAAACCGAAGAGGCTTCTACCGTGTATGAAACACTCCTTAAAAACCTTCCCGCCAACCAGGCCGCCATCAGCAGTTTAGCCACCCAGTTTTACCAAGCCGGTAATACTGATATAGCTTTAAAAATTTTGTTGAAGGGACGTACCATGCTCAGCAACCCGCAGATGTTTAGCATGGAGCTAATAAGCCTTTACCGTATAAAGCGCGACAAAGCCGCCTTGACAGACGAATACCTGAACTTACTATCGGTAAATCCTATTTACATTAATCAGGCTCAAAATACACTTGCAACATTGTATGAGGGCGAGGCTGATTATGACATGCTGCGTACTGCTTTGTTAAAGCACATTCAAAAAGATCCGCAACAAATTGTGTTCACCAGTTTACTTACCTGGCAGTATTTACAACAAAAACAATATGATCAGGCGCTTAACCAGGCGCTGGCTTTGAACCGCCGCCAGCCTAATGATAAAGGGAACGACATATTTGATCTTTGTCAAACACTGGTAGCCAACGGAGCTTATGAAACCGCAATAAGGGGATATGAATATCTACTTACAAAAAACAGCCGTGGAGACGATTTATACATTTCCGTAAAAATTGAACTGGTTAATGCCAAAAGCTTAAGAATAACATCGGGCAAATACACACCCGCCGATTTACTAGAGTTGGAAAAGGACTACACAAGCCTGCTGGCTGAATTTGGCAAAAACGCCGGGACGGCATTTGCCATGCAAAAGCTGGCAAACCTGCAAGCTTTTAAATTGCATAAGCTTAATGATGCTCAAAAAATTCTTGAAGAAGCAGTTGCCCTACCAGCATTACGCCCGCAAACTTTGGCTTCATGCAAGCTTGATTTAGCCGATGTATACCTGATGAATAACCAGCCATGGGAAGCTACACTTATTTACAGCCAGGTTGAAAAGGCTTTTGCCGGAAATACTATGGCACAGGAAGCAAACTACCGCAATGCTAAACTATCTTATTACACCGGCGATTTTAAATGGGCAAAAAATCAGCTTAAGGTATTAAAAGCTGCAACATCACAACTTATAGCAAATGATGCCCTTAATTTGTCGTTATTAATAGGTGATAATTTAGTGACCGATACCGCCGGAAACGCACTTAAGATGTATGCACGAGCCGATTTACTCATATTTAAAGAAGAACCGGAAAAGGCTGTTTTAACACTTGATAGCATTGACAAAAAATTTCCGGGTAACGCACTTGCCGATGATATATTAATGGCAAAGGCCCGCATCTTTATTCAACAAAAAAATTATCAGGAAGCTATTGTGCCGTTAAAAAAAATTGTAGCCGACCATCAATATGACCTTTGGGCTGATGATGCTGTATATATGCTGGCCACTATTTACGATGAGCAGTTACATGACAAGGAAACCGCCAAATCTTACTATCAAAAAATCATTACTGATTACCCCGGCAGTATTTGGATAAGCGATGCCCGTAAACATTTCAGAATATTACGCGGAGATACACCTGATAGCTCCTCTTAATTTATATTTTTGCTAACGATGATTATTTATAACGAAACCTTTGTAGTTGATGCAGGTGCAAGTACCGAGTGGCTGCAATGGATGAAGCAGGAGCATATACCTGCTGCTATGCAAACTGCTTGCTTTACGGAATACCAGATACTTGAGGTTGTTGACTCACCTAATGAAGGGGCCACGTTTTGCATTCAATACAAAACGACTGAGTTAAGCAAATTTGAAGAGTTTAAAAACCAGCATTTGCAGGCTTTACACATTCGCCACCATCAACAATTTGAGAACAGATACGTGCTATTTAACAGCATTATGAAGACCGTTGACTAATAAGTTTTATGAACGTTACCACTACCAACATTGAGGGGCTGCTGATTATTGAGCCCAGGATATTTCCTGATGACCGGGGCTATTTTTATGAAAGCTACAATAAAAATAAGTTTGCAGATGCAGGAATAACAGCTGATTTTGTGCAAGACAATCAATCATTTTCGCATAAGGGCACTTTAAGAGGCTTACACGGGCAGGCAAATCCTTTTGCACAGGGCAAACTGGTAAGGGTTTTACAAGGACGGGTGCTTGATGTAGCGGTTGATATACGTAAAAATTCACCTACGTATGGCCGCCATGTATCGGTAGAATTAAGTGGTGATAATCATAAGCAATTTTGGGTACCACCAGGCTTTTTGCACGGTTTTGTAACGCTTGAAGATAACACAATATTCACCTATAAAGTAACCAACTTTTACGACAAGGCTTCAGAAATTGGAGTGATATGGAACGATCCTACACTTGGCATTGGTTGGGGTATTAATGAAAGTGAGGCATTATTGTCGCCAAAAGATGAGCTTCTACCTGCCTTTGCCGATTTTGTAAGTCCTTTTTAATATTAAAGTATAAAATTCTATAGGCCTGATACATTTAGCTTGGCATTAGCCATAAGCTTAATGTATCAGGCCTATATCAATTTTAGGCAGCATCTCAGTTTTCAATTCTCAAATCTTTTGGCATACGTCCGTTCAATAGAAAGTGCGACCAATTATCGCTGCCATTTGCCTTAGCTACATTTGATGCACGGTTCCAGTTGTATGCTACATACACCTGCTCAATGTTAACGGTTACACCATCGGTACATACAATTGCATATTTTGCATGCGGAGTCATTGATTCCATAGCAAAGCGATGCTCCCCTACGCCTAAATATGCCGGTAAACCAACGCTACCCGGATTTAAAATTATTTTGCCATTACTTAAATATACTAAACGGTTCACATGCGAGTGACCGCATAAAATTATTTTTTGTGTAATGTGTGATGTCTTTGCTATCAACTCATCATCGTTATAAACAAATACACCATTGGGTGTTACCTTTTCCAGCAAGTATTCATTATCGCTGGTTGGTGTACCATGGCAAACAAAAAACACATCATCAAACACGGCGGTTGGGGGAAGGCTTTTTAACCATATAATACTATCCTTAGAAAGCTCGCCCTTTACACGCTCCATATTCTCTTTTTCAGATACTTTGTCCAAGCTCTCAAGTATCTCGCGGTCGGTATTACCGCTTATACTGAACATGGGTGTATTACGAATAATTTGTGCGGAATCTTCCGGCTCTAATGCGCCGAACACATGGTCGCCGAGATTTATAATTGTATTTATTTTTTTTGCTTTAATATCGGCTAAAACGGCCTGCAGGGCCAAACAGTTGCCATGTACATCTGATATGATGGCGTATGCTTTCATAGTGAGTTTGAGTATAGATTAAGTTAGCTAGCTGTAATAAACCTGCTATTACAATTATACGCAAACGAAATATATATTGTTACCTAAGTTAAAACCATACTTACACTCTATAAACGGTAGCGAATAGCATTATCTTTCTTAAACAAAAAGGGCCGATTGTAATAATCAGCCCTTTTTGTAAATTATATCATAACCTAAGGTTACGCCTCTTTATTAATCAAAGGCGCTTTCTTTTTTGTTTCTAAATACAATGCGCCAAATAAAAACAGCACGAGTATTACAGACGCAATTAATGATATTGTTTCGCCGGTATAATATGATGCCGGATGGAAGATAAATTCAATTTTGTGGTTACCTACAGGTATAGCTGCCGCACGCAGTAAATAATCGGCACGGAAAAATGGCTTCTCTTCGTTATCTATCAGCATTTTCCAGCCCTTATCGTAAAATACTTCCGAGAATATAGCAATCTGATCTGTGGTTGAGCCAGACTGGTAAACCAAATGATCAGGACTATAACTGGTTAATTTGATAGTTGCAGCACCGTCAACCCCAGTTGCCTTATCATTAATCATGTTTTTGTATTGCTGATCAACAATAGCTTCATTTTTGGGGTCAAAGCTGCTTATGGCCTGCATTTCTTCATCAGCATTTTTAGCATACTTTATGCTTTTAACAAACCAGGCATTTCCGCAAGCAGTTTGATTGGCCTGCATATTGGCAGCATTTGTTTTAGGATCATTATTAATAATGTACTTGGTATTTAGCATATCCAATACATCCTGATTTATGCTTTTTGTAAACTGATTTTCAATCAATTCCTGATAGCGTTTCAGTTTTGCTGCATGGTAACCACCTATTGATTTGTGAAAATATGATGTGTTTGCATTACTGAACGGATCGCCGCCGGCTAAATCAAATACACGGAAATTAGGATCGGTGTCACGCAATATAAAACCGTCTACTTCACGCTGCTGTGGCTTTATTACATCCTCTTTAGCAACAAAATTTTCGTCTTTAAGGTAACGCTTATCTACTGTCCATAAATCCACAGTTACTAGAATAAGGAAAGCTATTGAGGCAACAGTTGCATTCAGCTTTCCTTTTAATAAAGCAAACAGCACACCGAATGCAAGCGCTATAAATATGAGAGACCTGATAGCATCATGACTGGCTAAGGTACTGCGATCCTGAACAAGGGCGTTGGCAATGGTATTTGCAAAAGGCACATCGCCACCTATGGCCTGCGCAAGTTGGTTAACAAAGCCCTCATGCTCCGGTGATTTAAAGCTTAAGAACAATGTTGGCATTATCCATAATGCTAAACATATACCGCCTGTTATACCGGCTGCTATCATCAACTTCTTCAAAGCATCTTCCTTGTTAGTAGTGGTAATAGCTTCGTGTACTGCCATAAAACCTAATACCGGGAAGCACATTTCAGCAATGGCCAGTATTGAGTCAAGCGCCCTGAACTTATTGTATAGCGGGAAGTAATCAAAAAACAGGTTAGATAAAAGCGGAAAGTTGTGACCGAATGAAAGCAGTATAGTTAAAACTGATGCACCTAACAACCACCATTTTAAACGGCTTTTTACTACCAGCAAACCAAACACAAATAAAAAGCACACAATGGCGCCAAAGTATGTAGGGCCTTCTGTAAAGGGCTTACCACCCCAATATGAAGGCATTTGCTGTGCAAAGCCTTGTGCTTGCTGTGCATCAACACCTTTATCCTGCAATACCTTAACTACTTTAGAGTCGGTACCACCGGCTTCGCCACGGCTTCCGCCTCCGTAGGCGTTAGGCACCAAAAATGTAAAACACTCGCCTATACCCTGGCTCCACTGAAATGCGTAGTCACGGCTTAATCCATTCCATGGTTCGGAAGTATTCTTAGTTAAATTTGATTTACCACGTATCGACTCGTTGCCATATTCATAAGTTGTCCATAGCGAACCTGCATTTACTGCTATTGCCAATGCAGCAGCAGCAGCCAGGTAACCAAAGCTTTTAAAGAACGACTTGGTTTGCTTGGTCTTGAATGCGTGATAAAATTCAATACATACGTAAATTATTAATGCCAGCAGCAGGTAATAAGTCATTTGTATGTGATTAGAGCGAATTTCGACAGCCAGAAAAAATGCAGTAAGTGCCGAACCTAACAGATATTGCCCCCTGAATGCCATAATAATACTGGCAATAAGCGGTGCAAAAAGAGCTATGGCATACACCTGGTTAGCGTGCCCTGCATCAATTAATATGAAGTTGTAAGTTGAAAATGTAAATGCAATGGCCCCGGCAGCGGCAAGCCACGGATTTAAGCGCAATACCGATAACAGGAAATAAGTTCCCATCAGCAATATCAAAACAGTATCAACAGGGTTTGGAAATACGGTTTTTAAAACATCAATAACGTACGTGGTAACATTGCTTGGAAACGGCACCCAAACCTGGAAGGCCGGCATACCGCTAAACATGCTATTGGTCCAAAGCGGCGCTTTACCGGTTTTTTCCTTCACATCCATTATCTCTTTCTGCGTAGCTTGTGCCCGCATAACATCACCCTGATTAAGGGCCTTACCCTGAAACGCAGGTGTAAAGTACACGAAACATATAGCTAAAAAAACTCCGAAGATGGCAAAATGAATGCCATTGCGCTTGAACCAGTTGCTCATTTATCTTTAGGGAAAATTTATTCCCCAAAAATATAAAAATGGCTGATAATAGAAACAGATAGTTTATACGGCTGCAACTGGCTTACAATGCAGTGCCACAACGCCAAGTAAATAATACAGCAATGCCATACCAAGCAAGCTTATGGCATATATTATTTGCGTCTTTTTTTCTTCAAACTCCTCGGTATTACGGCGAATGGTGTAATAGTTGTACCATGCCAAACCAGCCAACCCCACCCACAAAAACCAATGAACACGTTCACAGTTTACACACACTTGTACCAGTAAAGCAAATACTATATAATTAACGGTAGTTAACGATATTAATGACTGCAGGCTATAATGGCGGTCTTTAAAAACACTGTCGGGCTGACCTATCATAACTTATTTTATTTTACTTCTTCATAATCAACAAAATCACCCTCATTATCCGGTATCTGTGATTTTTTCACGGGAGGTACATGATCTATTTTTACTTTGCCTTCGGCACGACGTTCAGATTTATTTTGCTGCTGAAAAGGATTTTGTTGCTGGCCGTATTGCTGCTGAGCCTTATTTACCATACTTTGAAACAGCATTGGCAAAAATATACGCGCCAAACTGCGTATGATGTAAATAACGCAAATACTTATAATAAGAAAACGGATTAACAAATACATTTTAAAACAATTAGTTTACAAATATAAGCTAATAACGTAAAAAATGTTTGTATATGATACCGGGCTGTGCTATTGGTTTGTAATAATCAGTTTGCCTTTTACTGTAGTACTTTGCTACAACGTATTCAAATTTTCAAGGTAAGCCTCGGCCTGCTCCATTATCTTCTGCCGTTCCTCCGGCTTCATCTTTTTTAAATTATTATAAGCCATGCCTATGCGCGGGTTCTTTTCCAGTTTATCGGCATTACGGTCAAAAAAGTTCCAGTAAAGGCTGTTGTATGGGCAAGCCTTTTCGCCATGCTTTTTCTTGTAATCATAGTGGCAGTTTTTGCAGTAATCGCTCATTTTATTGATGTATGCTGCCGATGCTACGTAAGGCTTTGAGGCTATGATACCGCCATCAGCAAACTGACTCATGCCACGCGTATTGGTTATTTCAACCCATTGTATAGCATCAATATAAATACCCAAATACCATGCATCCATATCGTCGGGGCTTATACCTGCAAGTAAACCAAAGTTACCAATAACCATAAGGCGTTGTATGTGGTGCGCCCAAGCTTGGTTAAGCGACTGACCGATGCATTTATTGAGGCAGTTCATTTTAGTGTTACCATCCCAAAACCAGTGAGGTATTTCTGTATGATGCTTAAAAAAGTTCTTTTCATCGTAACCCGGCATTTGGGCCCAGTATACACCCCTCATAAATTCACGCCAGCCTATGATTTGCCTTACAAAGCCTTCTACCTGAGCTATTGAAATGTTATGGCTTTGTTTTTTGTAGTAATCAAGTACGGCACCCACCACCTCAGCCGGCGATATCATTTTTACGTTTTGAGCAAAAGATATTCGCGAGTGAAACAAGCTTATGTGATTTTGAAGCATCGCATCCTCATAGGTGCCAAAGTTTGGAAGTAAGTTTTCACAAAAATAATGCAACACCTTTAAGGCTTCTTTTCTGCTTAGAGGCCATGCAAAATGCTTTGCATCAACGTTTCCAAAATATTTAACCTTTGCCGCGTCTATCATTTCCTTCAACGCCGAAACATCATGATCAAAAGTTAACGGCTCCTGCAGCGGCACCTTCCCATCGTACTTTTTACGGTTATCGGCATCAAAATTCCAACGGTTGTGTAGCGGGTCGTCGCCATCCATTAAAATGTGATGCTTTTGACGCATGCGGCGGTAAAAGCTCTCCATACGGTACCCTTTTCCTCCAAAAAAATCCTTTACGTCGAATCGTTCTGTTAAAAAATGTTCCGTATCGGCCGTTGCTGTTTCAACTTTGAGCTCCTTGCAAAGCATCTTTAGTTGTTCATCAAGCCGGTACTCGTCAGGCAACTGGTACTCAAAGCGCTCAAATTTTTCTTTTTTGATAACCTGTTTGATGTTTTCAGAAAAATCTTGTTTGTTGCCTCTATCGTCAAGTTTAAAGTAAATTACATTATGACCGTTCTGCGTTAGCTGGTGTGCGAAGTTTCGCATGGAGGCAAAGAAGGCCAGTATTTTTTGCACGTGATGCATTACGTATTCCTGCTCCTGCATCACCTCAAGCATTATGTAAGTTACATTGTCGTCAACATTGCTATACCAACTATGCTTGCTGTTTAATTGATCGCCCAGTATTAAGCGTAAAGTTTTGGCCATGCAACATAAACGCCGTTGCAACAAATACTGTTTTGTATTGCTTAGTGCGCTTAGTTGTGTTGTAAGAATATAGGTTAAACAGCTTGTTCCTCTTTCAAAAGTTTCAATGCTTCGGCTGCAACTACTTGTCCCGAAATAATTGCCGGAGGAACTCCGGGTCCGGGTACGGTAAGCTGCCCGGTATACAGCATATTACTTATTTTTTTTGCCCGCATAGCCGGCTTTAAAAAGGCCGTTTGCGCCAAAGTGTTAGCCAAACCGTAAGCATTACCTTTGAATGAATGATAGTCGGCCTTAAAATCGTTCATGGCATAGCTGCGCTTTAAAACTATATTGTCCTTAATACTTTGCCCGGTCACTGCCTCAAACCGGTTAACCATTAAGTCAAAGTATTTTTGGCGCAAGGTATCATCATCATTCAGGCCTGGCGCCAGCGGCATTAGGAAGAACAAATTTTCGCCACCTTCCGGAGCTACAGAACTATCAGTTTTTGATGCACATGACACATAAAAAAGCGGCTTGGTAGGCCATTTAGGTTCTGTGTAAATTTCGTGTGCATGGAGTTCAAAGTCCTCATCAAAAAATAAATTATGGTGTTCAATACCTTCTACCCTCTTATTTAGGCCAATGTAATACAATAAGCTTGAGGGCGACATGGTGCGGGTGTCCCAATATTTTGATGTGTAGTTTCTGTTTTGTTTTGGAATAAGCACCTGATCGGTATGCTCATAATCAGCACCTGATATAACAATATCGGCCGTAAAGTCACCTTGTGTTGTACGCACTAAATTAGCCTTGCCTTGCTTTACATCAATAGCAGTTACCTCTGTATTAAGCTTTATGCTAACACCGTGGCTTTCGGCAATGCTAACCATAGCCTTCACAATTTGATGCATTCCACCCTGCGGATACCAGGTTCCAAGCACCAGGTCGGCATAATTCATCATGCTGTACATTGCAGGGGTATTTTGTGGTGTAGCACCTAAAAACAACACCGGAAACTCCAGTAACTTAATAAGCTTAGGGTTTTTAAAGTATTTGCGCACATGCTTGCTCATGCTGGTAAGCAGTTGTATGCCCAGGCTTTTTTTAAGCAGGCTAAAATCCATGTACTCCGTAATGGAGTGTGATGGTTTAAACACATACTCGCCCATACCAACACGGTATTTATACTCGGCCTGGTTTAAAAACTCGCTTAACGCCTTGCTGCTACCCGGCTCTACACGCTCAAATAAGTTTTTAAGCTTTTGCATATCGGCAGCAACATCAAGATAATCGTTTTTGGCATAGTACACCCTGTAACCCGGATCAAGGCGTTCGAGCTTATAAAAATCAGATGGCTTTTTATTAAACAGGGCAAAGTAATTTTCAAATACATCGGGCATCCAATACCAGCTTGGGCCCATATCAAAAGTAAAACCATCCTGCTGCCATATGCGTGCACGGCCACCCGGTTGATCATTCTTTTCCAGAATAACCACCTCGCAACCTTCTTTTGCTAACAGAGCCGCAGCGGCCAGGCCCGAAAAACCTGCGCCAATAACAATAACCTTCTTTTTACTCATGCCGTGTTTACAAGGGCAAAGTAAGTAAATTGTTTGGGCCCAAAGCCAAACAATTTAGGTTCAAATATGTACATTTGGTGATACTACCTGCTAACCGATGAATTTATTTGACGAGACATGCTTTGAATGCAGCAAAATTATTACCACTAAATACAGTACATCGTTTAGCAAAGGTATCATGGCTTTCGACCGCAAATTTCGTTACCCTATTTATGCCATTTACGGCTTTGTAAGGTATGCTGATGAAATTGTTGACACATTTCATGATTACGATAAAGCAAAACTCATTGCCAGCTTCAGAGTACAAACATTTGAGGCCATAGCACAGCAAATAAGCCTTAACCCGGTTTTGCAGGCTTTTCAGCAGGTGGTTAACCGCTACAATATCGAGCACGAACTCATTGATGCATTTTTGCGATCGATGGAAATGGATTTAGATAAGAAAGCTTACGACAGCAGCACTTATCAAACTTACATTTACGGCTCGGCAGAAGTGGTTGGCTTAATGTGCCTGCACATATTTTGCGAAAACGACAAAGCCATGTATAAGCAATTAGTACCCATGGCGCGCAGTTTGGGTGCAGCTTTTCAAAAGGTGAACTTTTTACGTGATGTAAAGTCAGACTTTGAAGAGCGCGGCCGCACGTACTTTCCCTTTGTTGATTTTAACCGCTTTAATGAAGAGGACAAAAGAGCCATTGAAGCCGATATAGAAAAAGACTTTGATGATGCATTTAAGGGCATAAAGCAACTTCCACGTGGTACGCGTTTGGGTGTTTATGTTGCCTACATTTATTATCGCCAGCTATTCAAAAAAATAAGCCGCACGCCGGCCAATACAATTCTGCAAAAACGTATACGTATTTCTGATACTCATAAAACTGCTTTATATTTCAAGGCAGTTTTGCATCAAAAATTAAACGTTATTTAATGAAGTTTTCCTTTTTCTCCTTTCTATTTATATTATTTGCCGTTCCATTTACTTGCAAGGCCGATGTGCCTGAACCTCAAGTAATCAGGAAACAATTAATACTGGCGCTTGAGAAAAAAAGTTTAACAGATTCTCTTTATAACATTTTAAGCGCCGAGAAAAACAAATCGGCTTTAAACATTTGTTATTTAGGCGTTGTACAGGCCCTTAAAGCAAAGCATGCCTGGAACCCGTATTTCAAGGTAAAGTATTTAAACGATGCCGAAAAGACATTACAAAAGGCGGTAACCGCTCAGCCTGATAACATAGAAATACGCTTTATGCGCTTTTCTATCGAGCACAATGTTCCGGGATTTTTAGGATACAACAAGCATTTGGTGGCCGACAGGGAGGAGATGATTAAGCAACTTAACCGCAAGCATTACACCACGGCTGATGAAAGTGTTGTACGCACGATCATAAAGTTTTTGATTGATTCAAAACGCTGCACACCCCACGAAACCGAAACATTGCATAAACAGTTAGCTGCATTAAAGTGACATACGCATACCTGCTTATTAATTTCCTCACTATCATTTTTCCAATACTGCTATCATTTGATAAGCGGGTTGCCTTTCACAAAAGCTGGAAGTACATATGGCCGGCTATGGGCATAACAGGACTGGTTTTTTTGTTTTGGGACGTGCTATTTACATTGAAAGGTGTATGGTCATTTAACAGCAACTATATCATTGGCATACGCTTTTGGGGCCTCCCCTTAGAGGAAATCTTATTTTTTTTAACTGTGCCTTTTTCATGCATATTCATTTATGCCTGCTTAAATCACTACGTTAAATGGTCGTTACCACAAACTGCAGGTAAAGCTATATCTGTGCTGATTATTATTTTGAGCATTGTGATGCTTGTGATTTATCATGACAGGTTATATACCACCATTACTTTTGGCTTACTGCTTGCCTTGGTAGCAGCTATACAGTTTGGTTATAAACCGGTGTGGTTACCCCGCTTTTACATGGCTTATATAGTGTCGCTATTACCGTTTTATATTGTTAATGGTATACTCACATCCGTACCTATTGTGCTTTATAACAATGCCGAAAATATTGGTAAGCGCGTAGGTACAATACCATTTGAAGATCATTTTTACTCGCTGGCATTGCTGCTTATGAACGTGGCCTTCTTTGAATATTTTAAGAACAAAAGCAAGAGTTTATCATGACTTTGCCGGTATATACACGTTCACAGCTGGCACTGCGCAACGGACAAGACAAGCCACAAATTTGGGTTGCTTACCGAGGAAACATCTATGATGTAGGGAAAAGCCGCTTGTGGCGCGACGGTAAACACTACGAACATTGGGCCGGGCAAGACCTGACCGAAGAATTAGCAGACGCCCCGCACGCTGACGATGTGTTTAAGCGTTTTGATATAGTGGGAATTTTAGGCTAAAAAAAGATGTCATTCCGCAGGCCCATTACCTGCAAAATGACATCTTTCTATCATTTGTATGCTTACAGCTCTATTTCAAACTGGGCAAGGCTCACAAATTCTTTCACCCGGGCAGATACTTCTTCTTGTGTAAGGTTCTTGATCTTCTCGGTACCAAACTTCTCAACGCAGAAGGAAGCCAGTGCCGACCCGAATATAATCGCGTTTTTCATGTTATTGAAGTTAATTGAGCCAACCTTAGCCAGGTAGCCAATAAATCCGCCTGCAAAGGTATCGCCAGCGCCAGTTGGGTCAAACACCTCGGCTAATGGCAAAGCAGGCGCCGAAAACACCTTATCTTCATGAAACAGCAAAGCACCGTGTTCACCTTTTTTTATGATAAGGTATTGGGGGCCCATGGTTAAAATTTTACGGGCTGCTTTCACTAAAGAATACTCACCGCTCAATTGCCTAGCCTCTGCATCGTTTATGGTTAAAACGTCAACCATTTTGATGGTTTCAAGCAAATCATCCAGCGCAATATCCATCCAAAAATTCATCGTATCCATTACAATCAATTTAGGGCGGTTTTTAAGCCGTTTAATAACCGTTTGCTGTACCTGAGGGGTAAGATTACCCAGCATCAAATATTCGCAATCCTGGTACGCTTCAGGTATTATAGGATCAAAGTCAGCAAGTACGTTAAGCTCGGTAGCCAATGTATCGCGGCTATTCATGTCGTTATGGTAACGCCCGCTCCAAAAAAATGATTTTTCACCCTCTTTTATCTGCAGCCCTTCTGTGTTGATATTGTGATTTTCAAAATCTGCAATTTCGCTTTCAGGGAAATCATCGCCTACTACAGCAACAATTTTTACGTTGTTATAAAAGTACGATGCGGCCAAACTGGCATAGGTTGCAGCCCCTCCAACAATTTTATCTGTTTTTCCGAAGGGTGTTTCTATAGCGTCAAATGCCACAGTACCAATGACTAATAAACTCATGTGAAAAATATTTAAATTTTTTTTGTGCAAATATTGTGAAATATCCGGAGAGTTTATACTTTTGCACCACTCCAGACCGGAAAAGATTCCTGAGTAGCTCAGCCGGTTAGAGCATCTGACTGTTAATCAGAGGGTCGCTGGTTCGAGCCCAGCCTCAGGAGCAAGCAAAAAGCCTTTCAGTTTATACTGAGAGGCTTTTTTGTTTTAACTCCAGTTCTTTTAAGCTGCAATTACTCCAGTTATGCACTGGTTAGTTTGTAAATAGTTTGCAAACTAACCAGATCGCTAAAGCAGCCGAAGACCATAATTCAACATTTTATGGTTCAGTTAAAAGTTGGTTACTTGTCTAACAATAAGCATTGTATATGATAATTGTGATTAATCAAATATTTAATGCAACGTTTTATGGTTCTATGTGTCACTTATCACGATGATAACAACGTTACGTAATTTCACACTGTCCGCATGTATTGTGGCTTCACTTGCATGTTTGCGCAAAATTGTTTCGCTACAATCATAACAACCAATTAATTTGTTTCCAAAGAAATACGGTTAGCCGTTGGCATCTAAGCACGATGCAATCAGATAGTTAGCGTATTGAACATATGTATATGCTACCCTCCTTTCTATAATTAAAACTTTACGTTGAAATTTATACAATAGATGAATTATATAGCTACAATTTTTCTTATCCTTTTTTCAGTAAATGCCTTTTCTCAAAAGAATGTAAAGAATACTTATCCCGCACATCAACATGGGAATGCAACCATCCTGATCGATTCATTAATGGCAAAATCCTACGGAAGGGGCTTATTTAATGGGAACGTCCTTGTTGTTAAAAACAAAAAAATTATATATCAAAAATCGTTTGGATTTACAGATGGGACGAAAAAAAACGCTTTAAATAATAAGTCAATATTTAACATTGGTTCTATTGCAAAGGAATTTAATGCCGTTGCCATAATGATGCTAGTTGAACGTCATCGTATTAGTCTTGATGATACGATTTCTAAATTCAATTTTGGATTACCAAAATGGGCAGAAAAAGTTACTATAAGACATCTTATCAATTATGCGAGTGGAATTCCAAGAATCGACCTGTTAGTACCAAAGAACGATGACGAGGCTTGGAAAATTTTAAGAGATAATGATACATTACTTTTTCAACCAGGAAAAAATTATAAGTACGACAATAGCAATGTGTTTTTACAAAGAAGAATCATAGAAAAGGTGACTGGAATATCTTACAAAGAATTTGTTACTAAAAACATTATCAAACCTTTAAAAATGACTAATTCGGTGTTTGATCCGAAATCAGGTTTTAAAAACCGAACATCTTGTTATGATATGGATAACGCCCAATGCCCGGAGATGCAATTCATCAGCGGATGGCTTTGGGTTGATATCAACGATTTGTATAAATGGATTGAAGCCATGAATACGAATAAGCTAATTTCTAAACAATCCTTTCAAACACTACTTGAAAACCCTTATGCAATTAACGAAGGTGGATCACTTGGCAGGTACATTGAAAAGGAAGACCTTCAACGGCACAATGGAGTATCTTATAAATTCGAATCTATTTTTTTAAACGATTTTAAAAATAATGTAATCATCATATTGCTGTCTAATAATTTTAACCGGGTTTGGGATTTGGGATATACTATCCACAATTTGATACTGGGAAACAACTACGAGATTCCTAAAAAATCAATTTATCAAGCTCTCAGAAAGGAGTCCATCAGTGACGTTAATACTGCTATAAACAGCTATTACTCACTTAAAAAGAACTCAAAAGAAGATTACATGTTTGAAAATCCAAGCGAGCTAAATAGACTAGGATATGAACTATTAAGACTAGGAAAGATCAATGCATCTGTAACAGTATTTAAATTGGCTACTGAAGAGTTCCCTAAAAATGCCAACATATTTGATAGTTTAGGAGAAGCTTACTTTACAGACAAACAATACGCGTTAGCTTTAAACAGTTATAAGAAAGCACTGAGCCTTGATGCAAATAGTGAAAACGCAAAAAACATGATAGAAAAAATCAAAAGTTTGGTTGGCAATTAATTTGGATTTGACTCCCGCGTATCTTTAGATTTTCGATGACTTGTATCGAGTTTATCCTGCATGGCGAGCAAGGAGAAAAGCCTTTCAGTGAAAACTGAAAGGCTTTTTGTTTTAAGACGCATAAGCATTTTCAATCAACTTCCGTAGCCATTATTTCCCTCCCAACAATAATTATTATTTGGTGTTATTATTGTTCATTTAAAAGGTCTGCTTATGAGATCAATTTATTTGCTTGGGGTTATAGGTGTGCTTACGGCCTGCAATAACAAAAAACCCACTGCCGTTATTGATAAGGATAGCACAACAACAAGTGCAGCTATAACCACTACGGTTACTAAGCCCCAGGTACATACCGATACGTTGCAATACATTCATTTTGATGGCAATTACGATTATTGGTTTGCTGTATTTATTGATAAGCAAAAAGACACACTGCAACTGGTAGTAGATGATCCACCAAATCCAAAATTCAGAAATAAGCTGGTACAGGTAACATGGTTTACTGATACCCTTACCCAAGCTGGCGACAACGAAAGCAAATACGCCGGAAAGCGGCTAAAGAGTATCCGTCCTATTACCGGTAAAACATTTACCGATTCTGTAACAGAACAAAAAGTGATTAAGGATATTGAAGCTCTGCCCGAAGTTAAAAGCAATGCCGATAAAGTTGCTATTGCCGAACGCCCTACAGATGATAAGGAATATTACCTGGTGGAAACAGGGACACATAATGAAGATAATTTCTCCAGGCTATTTATGTTCCGCGTTTATGTTTATCCTAAATATGAAATTAAGCTCTACGACTTTAATAACGAAAAAGAAATGAGCCTCGACGAATGGCGTAAAAACAAACAGTAAATGTAGCAAAACGAAAAAATGCTTTGGAAGTTAGCCATATTAATTGTATCCGGAGTGGTATTACTTTGCACGCTATACACCGGAAGTAAAGGCAATGGCATAGGCGGCGGGGGATATGATTTGTCTGAATTAGTTTATAGCTGCGTTTACACCCTCTTCGTTGTTTGTTGGAATATATGGATGACTACAGCGCTGTTGATGTCGAAAACAGCGTTAGATAAGCAAAACAATAAAATATTGCTAATTATAGGAGTTATTGTGCTCATCGCCTCTGCAACGTGGTTTTTTAGATTTTTGCGGTAAGAAACCAGCTTTATACGATATATTATTCCCAATTCCCCGGTTATATAACACCAGTGTGTTGAAATCTGTCTTTCAAGTGATCACTTTTTAACGTCAATGCCGATTTCTCTCAGTTAGGCTGGTAATGACATATCAATACACATCAATTCAGTATAAATAGTCATTAAATACTGCTTTAAACCGGATTACAACTGCATTCAACGAAAACTTTTTAACCAGCGCCATACAACAATCTAAATTACATTTCGTATAAAACTGTACCTAATTAATTTAACTGTTGTATGCAAAAAACTCTGCTCTTTGTATTACTTCTGATTGCTGCTGGCTGCAGAAAAGAAGCTGGCTTAGCTCCGCAAGATGATGTTGCACCTATGGCTATAGCTGAAAAAAGATTAGCTACTACCTCCCTTACAAGTATTACCGCTAACGGCTCCATCCCTGCCGGCTTACCCAAACGGGTAGCTTTTGGTATTGAAGGAGACGTATCTCAGCGAGCCAGCTTTATAAATGAGGCTGATTATGTTTATGTTTATTTAGCCGGCGACATATTTTCAAACGGCTGGACAACCTGGAACTGGCCGTCGGGTCAGTACGCGCGTAATTTTCTGAACGGAATTGGTGGCATGGGCAAAGTTCCTGTATTTACTTACTATAATATTGTACCTGCACGCAATCGGTTTCAAGAGCCCGCAACCATCAATTTAAACGACGCCGAATTGATGAGAAAGTATTTTGATGATTTTAAACTCCTGCTTCAAATATGCAAAAGCTATGGCAAAACGGTTGTAATTCATTATGAGCCCGATTTGTTTGGCTACATGCAGATGTTTAAAGATGATGCAACCAAGAGAACAATAAAAGTGAGTCAAAGCAACCATCCCGATGTGCAGGGCTTCAGCAATAATGCCAAGGGTTTAGCGCAGGCAATAGTAAGTATGCGAAACAAGTATGCTCCTAACGTATTGCTGGGATGGCACGCCTCACAATGGTCTACCGGTGTTGATGTAATTGGCAATAAGTATAACCCTGAAGAGCATGCAGGCATAACCGCCAACTATTACAAGTCATTAAACGCTAACTTTGATCTACTTTTTTCTGAGTTCTCAGATCGTGATGCCGGTTTATACCAACTGGTTTACGGACGATTAAACTCGTGGTGGTCAATGGAACCTCGTGCTGATAACGATTACCTGAGCGATTATGACCGCTTTCAACGCTACTTAAAAAAGTTGAAT
The DNA here is from genome assembly GCF_913773635.1 of uncultured Mucilaginibacter sp. Taxonomy (GTDB): domain Bacteria; phylum Bacteroidota; class Bacteroidia; order Sphingobacteriales; family Sphingobacteriaceae; genus Mucilaginibacter. Next base: position 124,706 of record NZ_CAJYGQ010000005.1, on the reverse strand, counting down.
CAGGATTTAGGCAAGAAAATTATTTTGTGGCAAATACCTATGGGCAACACCATAACCGCAAGCTGTAACAGTACTCCGGGTCATTATAAAGATAACAGAGTGCAATACTTTTTACAGCCGGTTATGCAAAACGGTGATAAATCGAAAATTGCACACTACGGCGAAGCGGGAGTTATCGGATTTTTGTTTGGATGGGGCTCGAACGATTGTACCACCTACCTTGATTTAAGAGGCGATGGTGTAACGGCACAAAATGAACCATCCGATGATGACGGAGGCTACCTGCGCAAAGGAATTAAAGACTATTACCAAAAGGGAGTTGTTACGTTACCTTAGTATTTATTTATTCATCGCTTTAAGTAAGCAAAATATAGTAAAGCGATTTTTATAGCTTTGAAGCGCATGAATGCCTAAACGGTTGCGCTTAAACTAGCGTGGTTAATCTGGCTTTTCAAGCCAAATTAACCACGCTTAATGAAGTATACTTTTTTTCAGTTATTTACAGCACTTCTTCTTATAGCAAGCCAGGCTTGTTCACAACAAATTTATTCCAAAGCCTACGGCAACCCTGAAAACCCCGCCATAATCTATATTCATGGTGGGCCAAGAGGTAATGCAACTTTATTTGAAGGCACAACTGCACCATTACTTGCACAAAAAGGGTTTTACGTTATTGCTTATGACCGCCGTGGTGAAGGCCGTTCAAAAGACACAGCAGCCACCATGACTTTTAACGAGACAATTACCGACCTGGATAATTTGATGCAGGAGTATCAATTAAAAACAGCTACCATACTTGGGCACAGCTTTGGGGGTATTGTTGCCACACTTTTTACCAACGCCAGGCCGAAAAGGGTAAAACGACTTATACTGGCAGGTGCATTATTTACTCAACAAGAGACGTATGATCATATACTAAAAAGCACTTCTCAAACTGCTATAGCGAAAAAGGATTCTGCCATGTTGAAGCAGATATCTTATATCAAAACCCTCAATCATAATAGTGCAGAGTTTCGTAAAAAGTGTTACGAGATTGCATCAGCATACGGCTATTTCCGTATGCCTTATTCCACACCACAATCAATACAATTAGAAGCTGACTATAAAAACAGTGAATTCGGCCGCGCTAACATTCGTAATGATCAAGCTCCGCTACTTTTCTAAAAAAACGAGAAGCAGGTAAATATTGACACCAAGCAGATTCTTAGAAACATAAAAACTAAAGGGGTAAAACTATTTGGAATCTATGGTAAGCAGGATAGAATTTTTTCTAACAAGCAACTCCAAGACATACAAAACATCATTGGTCTTAAATACTTTGACACAATTGATAACTGTTCACATTACCCTTTCGTAGATCAACAAAAAATTTTTGTTGACGATGTTGTAAAGTTTATGAGGCTTTAACCTAAAACTTCAATTACACAAATAAAAAGCTTGTAAAGTCTCCTACCCTATTTTACAACGAAAAACTTAAACCTATAATTACCACATGAAATACATCACTTATCGTAAAATATCACTGGCTTTAATTGCCATTATATTGTTTGCCTTAAACGTACGAGCTCAAACTACTATTGACACTACAAAATTTGGGCAGCATCCGCGGTTGCTAATACTTAAAAAGGATGAGGCACAGATTAAGGCGCTGTTAAAGCAAGATACGCTTTGGCTTAACGTACACAAAAGTATTATTACCGAGTGCGAAGACATGCTTACAGCTAAAGTACAGGAACGCATTGTTACCGGAAGAAGGCTGCTAAGCGTATCTCGTGAAGCCCTGCGCAGAATATTCTTTTTATCATACGCGTGGCGCATTACCAATGAAGATAAATACTTGAAGCGTGCTGAAGAAGAAATGCTGGCTGTAAGTAATTTTACAGATTGGAACCCGAGTCATTTTTTAGATGTGGCTGAGATGAGCCTGGCAGTTGCCATTGGTTATGATTGGTTGTACAACGGCCTGTCACCAAAATCACGAACCATAATTAGCGAAGCCATTATAACAAAAGGGCTCGAACCCTCACTTAACAGCAAGTATAACAGCTGGCTGCAGGCAACCAACAACTGGAACCAGGTTTGTAACACCGGTTTAAGCTACGGCGCTATCGCTATCTATGAGCGTAATTCATCGTTGGCAAAAAACATATTAAACCGCGCTGTTAGCACTATACAAAAGCCAATGAAAGAGTATGCTCCTGACGGTGGCTATAAAGAAGGCTACAGTTATTGGGGCTACGGCACATCATTCAATGTGTTTTTTATAAGCGCAATGGAAAAGCTTTTTGGTACCAACTTTGGTTTGAAAAGCCAACCAGGCTTTATGAATACCGGTACTTTTTATGAGTTTCTTACAGGTCCATCAGGTATACCATTTAACTACTCAGATGCGGGTGGAATTGAAGGCTTGCAACCGGCCATGTTTTGGTTTGCCAATCAACTTAAAGATCCATCCCTTCTGTTTGTTGAAAAAACCTACCTGCAAACAAAAAAGTTTAACGCAAAAAGTAATCGCATTTTGCCTGCTGCTATTATTTGGGCAGGCACAACAAACATAAGTGCTGCAAAGCCGCCTGTAAACAAAATATGGCAAGGCAAAGGTGCAAACCAGGTTGCCATTATGCGTACCGACTGGCGCAGGCAAAAGGGCATATACGCCGGCTTTAAAGGCGGCAGTCCGTCAGAGAGCCATGGGCACATGGATATCGGCTCTTTTGTGGCCGATTTTGAGGGCAACCGCTGGTCTGCTGATTTAGGCATGGAGCAGTACAACTCACTTGAATCGGCAGGGTTAAGCATATGGGAGATGGGGCAAAACTCGCAACGATGGGATGTATTCAGATACGCAAATTTTTCGCACAGTACACTTACAGTTAACGGCCACAAGCAAGATGTTAAGGGCGAGGCAAAAATTATAAAGTCGTCTGACAAGCCTAAGTTTATGTACGCTGTAATGGATATTACACCTGCCTACAAAGAAGATTTACAAAAGGCAGAGCGTGGCGTTGCCATTGTTAATAATGAATATATGCTTATTAGTGATGAAGTTGAAACCGGAAGCAAAGAATGCATGATAAGATGGGCAATGCTTACTCCGGCAAGTGTGGCATCAATTAAAGGCAATGAGCTTACCCTGCAGCAAAACGGCAAGCAAATGCACCTAAAGGTTGAAGGAATTGAGGGTATTGAACTTCAAACATGGAGTACAGCTCCTCCTCATAGCTACGATGCCGCTAACCCGGGTACCGCGCTGGTAGGTTTTGAAACCAGAGTTAATGCCAATAGTAAAAAAGCATTTAAGGTTTATTTGATTCCGGCAGGTATCAAAATCACTAATAACACTCCTGCATTACTTAGTAATTGGTAACAGTAAAGAAAAAGGCAAGCAATACATCGTGTTGCCTATAAAACAAAAGAAGCACCACTGCAATGCAACGGTGCTTCTTTTGTTTGGATTGAAACCTTATTACTCGGCTTTAACCTTTTCAGCTTTGGTCAAAATTTCACCAAGCTTGGCATCCAGCGCGTCGCCACGTAAGTTTTTAGCTATTACTTTACCATTTGGATCTAATAAAAAGTTTTGTGGTATGGCACGTACACCCCAGGCTTTGGCAACCTCGTTATCCCAAAACTTTAAATCAGATACATGAGTCCAGGTTAAGCCGTCTTTTTTAATGGCAGCTAACCATTTATCTTTTGCATCCGGACGATCTAATGAAACGCCTAATACCGTAAAGTTACGATCTTTGTATTTATTAAAATTACGCACTACGTTAGGGTTTTCCTGGCGGCAAGGACCACACCATGATGCCCATAAATCAACAAGCACATATTTACCACGGAAAGATGATAACTTAACCATAGCACCGGTGGTATCGGCCATGGCAAATTCAGGAGCCACAGCACCAATTGCCACAACTTTCATTTTAGCTAATTGATCGCCCAGCTTCTTGCCGCTTTCACTGTCTTTAACCGATGGTGCAAGAGCAGCATACAAAGGGGCAATTTCGGCATAGTCCATTCCGTAAGCCATGTTACCAATTAAATTTAAGCTGATTAATGACTTAGGGTATTGCTTAACAAACTTTCTGCTAATTATGTCAGACTGCTCGTCGGCCTTTTTCTCCATTGCCTCCATTTCCTTTTTAAACTCAGGTTTTTGTCTGTCGGCAGCAGGAGTTGCTTTAGCCTTTGCGTTCATTTCGGCATATAAAGCAGTAACGGGTTTATTCATTACTTTATATGCTTCATTTTCGGCATTTGTTGGTGTACCTGTAACGGTTGCTGTACCCAATGAATCGGCCGTGTTGGTGATGTTAATTACGCCGCTTTCAAAATAAATTTGCTGGTAATCGCGTACCTTGTTCATGCCGTCGCCCTTTTTGCTCAATAATACGTAGCCCTGGCTCGGAGCAGCCACAGTTCCTTTAAACTCAAACTCGCCGTTTTTAACCATTGCCGAGTCAACTACAAGTTTTCCGTCTTTACGGTATTGAACGTAAGCTTTTGCAGGAGCATCCACTTTACCAATTTTACCTTTTACGGTAAAGGCACCGGTTTGTGCCATAGTTGCCACCGGAAGCGCGGCAAGGGCAGTTAATAGTATTTTTTTCATGGGGGTAATATTTTGTAGTCCGAATAAGGATTTAGTTAATTACAAATCTAAACTTCTCAGGTTCAAATACAAGCAATTAACAATATTTATCATATGCTTAATTATTACAACACACTCGTGTTTTTGCCGCTAAAAGCACCTTAATCCTGACACAAATTAGTTTTAATTAGCAACTCATTAGCCTTTAAGCACAAAAAATCTTAAATTGCCAGCCTTACTTTTTTAATCATCAGGCCATGACTACAGAAACGCTTGACATCAAGATAACGAAAAACACCCAATCGCGCCTGGCTCAAACAGATTTTAGCCAGCTGACCTTTGGCCACACTTTTACCGACCACATGCTGGTGGCTGATTATGCCGACGGTGAATGGAAGAATTTTGAAATTTTACCTTACGGTCCTATTGCGTTAAGCCCGGCTATTTCATCATTACACTATGGTCAGGCATTTTTTGAAGGATTAAAAGCATACCGCCATGCCGATGGCAACGTATCGGTATTCCGCCCTGACAAGAATGCTGCACGTTTCAATAAATCGGCCGAGCGTTTATGCGCACCTGAGTTACCGGTTGATATGTTTATACAAAGCATTGCCGCACTGGTTGACGTAGAGCGCGACTGGGTGCCGGCAGCCGATGGATATTCATTATACATTCGTCCGTTTATGTTTGCCACCGACCCTTATTTGGGTGTGGTGCCATCAAACACTTATAAATTCATTGTACTAACCTGCCCGGTTGGGCCTTACTTTACCAAGCCTTTACGTGTAAAGTTTGAAACCAAATATACTCGTGCTGCCGAAGGTGGCTTTGGTTTTGCCAAGGCAGCCGGAAACTATGCAGGCTCAATGCTGCCAAGCCGTAAAGCAGTTGAGGAAGGTTTTGACCAAATGATCTGGACCGACTCAAAAGAGCATCAGTATGCCGAAGAGCTTGGTGCTGCAAACGTTATGTTTTTAATTGATGGCAAGTTAGTAACCCCATCAACCCGTGATACCATTTTAGATGGTGTAACCCGTGATACGGTTATTGCTTTAGCTAAAGACTGGGGTATTACCGTAGAAGAGCGCCGTGTACCTATAACCGAAATTGTTGAAGCCGCACGCAGCGGTAAACTTACTGATGCATTTGGAGCAGGCACTGCTGCTACTATTGCTCCTATTGGTGCAATTAATTACGAGGGCGAAGAGTTAACGCTGAGCGATCCGGCAAGCCGTGAATTTTCAAAAAAATTACTGAATTCGTTAAATGATATACGTTACGGACGTGCGGCAGATACGCATAGCTGGAACTATATGATATAATTTAACACCTGCAGAATAGAATTTACAAAGCGCATCTTTCTTTGAAAGATGCGCTTTGTTTTTATGTTCTATTTGTTCGCAACTACGGCTTTAAACTGAGGTCAACGTTTTAAAACGTAAATGTTACAATCATTTTATAGCCCTTATTTTATATTTAACTTCTTGATTTATAAACCAATAAAAACTTGTCAAGATTTTATACTAAAATGAGAACATCGTATAAGTTTGCAGTAGCAGGTTTGTTTGCACTTGCATTTTCATCAAACGCACAGCGCGTAAATGCGCAGGAGCAAGGACAAATTCCCCCACATCCTCCCCGTTTACCCGAAACCGCTATACCGGCATTTCCAGGCGCATGGGGCGGCGGCATGTTTACCACCGGCGGCCGAGGTGGTAAAGTTATTACCGTAACTAACCTGAATGATAGTGGTGCCGGCAGTCTACGCGCTGCTTTAGCAGCCGAAGGTCCACGCATTATAGTCTTTCGTGTGGCAGGTACTATCAAAATAGATAAGGACCTTGACATTAATAGTCCCGATATTACCATTGCAGGTCAATCGGCCCCCGGAGATGGTATTTGCATAGCGGGCACATTAAATATTAATACATACAATGTAATCATACGTCACCTTCGCGTTCGCCGTGGCGTGCCGGTTGGCGGTCAGGGCGACGATAATATTGGCGGTATCCCTTATCATCATATCATTATTGATCACTGTTCAACCAGTTGGGGTATGGATGAAAATATATCGCTTTACAGGCATATGAGGCCATCATTTGACGGCAAAACGCAAATTAAAGACCCGGCCGAAAACATCACCATTCAATGGACAATTTCGAGCGAGGCGTTAGATGCTAAAGGGCATGCGTTTGGAGGTACCTGGGGTGGCAATCCATCAACATTTCACCATAACTTGCTGGCAAGCAATACAGCGCGTAATCCATCAATAGGTATGTCGGGCGCTTTTGATCTTCGTAATAATGTTATTTTCAACTGGCGTCATCGGTCAATCGACGGCGGCGACGAAACTTCATTAATCAACATCATAAATAATTATTTTAAACCAGGGCCCGCAACTAATGATGATATGCGCAGTGTATTTGCCCGTATTGAACAAAGAAGCCAATACTCACCGGGAAGCGCCTGGGCAGAGGGCGGGTGGTTCCCTAAGGCCCCGGTTAGGCCGGGCAAATGGTATGTTGCCGGCAACATTATGGATGGCAACAAGGAGGCTACTAATAACAACTGGGAAGGTATGCGCGCCAAAGGAGCTAACCAGAACGAAGACGACATAAAGAAACTGGCTCGCGTAAACACACCGTTTGAAGGATGGCCGGTTGCTCCGCATCAAACCGCCGAAGCTGCGTTTGAATCTGTTCTGGCTAAAGCTGGCGCAACCCTGCCAAAACGTGACGCGGTTGACAAACGCGTTACCGAAATGGTACGTACCGGTAAAACCACCACTAAAACCGGTATTATTAAAGATATTGCTGAGGTTGGTGGCTATCCTGTACTAAGCTTTAAACCATCGCAGGTTCTTAAAGATACCGACGGAGACGGCATGCCCGATGACTGGGAAGTAAAAAATGGCCTGAACCCTAAAGATGCAAAAGACGGCGCTTTAGACAGCGACGGTGATGGGTATACTAATGTTGAGGAGTTTTTGAACGGCACTAATCCTAAAGAAAAAATCAACTATCGTAACCTGGCAAACAATGTTGATGTTATCAGTTAACAATCACCGTATAAATAAAAGAGGCTTTACAATTTGTAAAGCCTCTTTTATTTAATCTTCTTTCTCATCTTTAAGCGGCACTACCAATACCGGTACATCAGCATTGCGTACAACATCTTCGGCCACACTGCCCATAAACAAACGGTCAAACCCGCTACGGTGATGTGTTCCAAGGATAATCAAGCCTGCATTAAACTGCGCTGCACAACTGATGATAGCATCTGCCGCCGCACCATGGTCTGTGTATTGAGTAACCTCTATACCTTCACCATATTTCTGTGTAATGCGGTTAAGTAAACTATCGGCCGATTGGTTTTGAGCTGATACCATATCAAGGGCCGTAACATCGGCGGTACCTTCAAACGGCAAACCAAAGGTAGTATCAGTCATGGGTGATACCGGGGCAATAACCGGTTCAATTATATTTACAATAGCCACCGCTGCGCCAAGTTTACGCGCCAGGCCAAATCCGTAAGCTGCTGCATGATCAGAATATTTACTTTCGTCTACCCCAATCAAAATCCTGTTAATTTCCATATATATTAAGGCTTAATGGTTTTCTTATATAAACAGGCAAAACACGATATGTTTTTTAGAACGGAGTAAAGAATACAGAATTGAGATCACATACAGCTGCTTTTTAGCTGCTAATTCCTACTCTCTTGAATCCTCACACTGTACTTTTTTATTCTCTTAATAGAGTAACCTGAATTTTATAGTGTGTTCAATATTTTTAAGCTCGCTTAATACCTGCTCATCATAACCTGCATCAACATCGGTAATTACGTAACCAATTTTTGAATTGGTTACCAAAAACTCACCCGCAATGTTAATATTGTGGCGTGCAAATACCTCGTTGATTTTGGCAAGTATACCCGGCACGTTTTTATGGATGTGTATTAACCGGTGTGCGTTATTTATACGCGGCGGCTGCAAATCAGGGAAATTACAGCTGGTGTGGGTTTTACCCTCGTTCATAAAAGCAATTACACGCTTTGGTAAAAAGTCGGCATTGCGGGGGTTATGCTTCGGGTCGTCAAATATAATGATACCGTTTTCGCAGGCAGCATCTATAATCTTGCGGTTATTTACCTTTCCAAAGCAGCCAATAACTTTTAACCTGCCTGCATTTTGCAGTTGCTCGGGCGTAGGTTGATGTGCTTCATCGCAAAACAAAATACCGGCTTCCTGCAAGTATTCTGCTTTAATTTCATCATGATGACGGATGTTATATCCTTCCTTACGCATTTGTGACAGCGCTTCATCTTCAACATTACCCACAACCAAACACTTTATACGGTTTTTGGGATATGATATAGCGCGCGGCAGCCTGTTAATGTATAAGAATTCATCCAGGCTTGGCGTAACGTGATCTGCCTTCTCAACTACCGATTTACGCTCAATATTTTCAGTGAAAGCGAAAAACTTCTTAATAAGGCCCGATTCCTTCAACTGAAAATCGGAGTAACCATCACCTATACCAAAAATATCACCCTGCAGGTTTAATTCCTTCAATAGTTTAACCTTACCGCCTTCTTGTGAAAGCGGGTTTTTGCGGTCATAACCTATGATGTTGCCTTCAGCATCAAATTCAAAATCGTTGGCGTAAATATTTTCCTTTTTAATATGATACTCACTTACCACCGGCGTAATAAACTCTTTAAACCCACCCGATACAATCAATACCTCTTCCTGGTGGTTTTTGAAGAAAACGTTATTGCGTGAAAACGATGGTGAAACCTTTTTACGGAGATGTTTAACCAGCAAATCGAGGTGGCTGCGGTTTGCTTTAAGCAATTTGATACGCCCCTCCAAACTATCGGCAAATGAAAGCTTACCTTCCATTGCTAAGTTCGTAAGATCCTCAATTTTTTGGTATACTTCTTCGCGGCCCGGATGGTCTTTAAGGCTTATGCGTGCTAACTCGTCGAGCGCTTCAACCTGCGTAAAAGTGCTATCAAAATCAATTATATAATACTGGCCCATGGTTGCGGGCAAATATAGTTTTTTTGTTGATTGATTGTTACGCAGAGTGGTTGATAAGTAATTGAAACTATTGCTTCAACGCCTCACAAATTTCCCTGATGCTTTGCGCTATTGGTTTAAACTCAATATTAATTACCTTTTTGAGTTTGCCGTTATCATAGTTTTGTTCAACAGATGCAGCCTGGGCGGCAATCTTATCAAACGATGGATCTTTTCCTGTTAAGGTAGCAATTACGGCAGCTCCGCGCCAGGCTAGTTCCAGCATCCAGGGTTTTGCTTCGGTAGTTGGTGGCTTTACACCAAAGCAGCGGGCTGCTGCTTCAAATAGGTCTTTATATTTCCAGTTTTCGGCGTTAACAATGAAACGCTCGGCGGTAACGTTGCTGTTCATTAAAGCAATGGCACATTTGGCAACGTCATCAACATCAACCAACCCACAGCTGCCACTGCTGTAATATTTCACACCTGTACGTACCGTTTCAAATATTTTACCGCTACCGGCAGTGCCTGCAGCGGCGCCTATAATAACCGATGGATTAATAACAACCGCATCCAAACCTTCGGCAACACCGCGCCAAACCTCCATTTCGCTTTCCAGCTTTGATATGGCATAAACGTTGTTTACCGGTGTTTCTTCAATATGATTTTTTTCGGTGGTGAGCAAACCTGGTTTTGCTGCACCTACAGCAGCTATTGAGCTAACATGCAAAAGACGGGCATTATGCTCGAGGCATAAGTTTACAATGTTAGCCGTACCGGTAACATTGGTATAAATCATAGGCTCCTTATCGGCCTGTTTGAATGACACCCAGGCAGCGCAATGGTAAACGTTGCTTATACCTTCAAACGCATCGGCTAATATTGGTTCTTCCAAAATGTCGGCATCGCGCCAGTCAATGAGTGCGGCGTAGGGCTTAAGTACATCAGGAATAACCGACGAACTGCGTTTGACGCAACGTACCCTCACATTTTGTCGTACCAAATGTGCTGTTAGCACTGAGCCTAAAAAACCTGTTGCGCCGGTAACCAGAATCATTTACAAAAGGGTTGTTTCTAATAAAAACAGCGCAATTTAATTTAAAAAATGGATATTTGGACTTTAGTACGCACAGGATATGTCATTAGCTGATTTCTTTTCGCCAGTTGATTTAGATAAAATAAAACCAGCTCAGGGCTACCGCGCCGGTCAGTTGGGAAGTAAAATTGAAACTTACTCTGAATACTTTCCCGACCTTGAAGAAAAACCCCACCTTGTAATTTTTGGCGTGCAGGAAGACCGCAATGCCATTAACAATACCGGCTGTGCCTTAGGTCCTGATTATGTTCGCGAAAGACTTTACACGCTTTACGAAGGTGAGTACAACTCAAAAATATACGACCTTGGCAATATAAAGCAAGGCGCGAGTATAAATGACACCTACTTTGCTGTAAAAACCGTTGTTGCCGAATTGGTAAAACAGGATATTATGGCAGTAATTTTAGGCGGAGGTCAGGATTTAACCTACGCCCAGTACCTGGCCTATGAGGAGATGGAACAGAAGGTAGATTTGGTGGTGTTAGATTCGCACTTTGACTTAGACGAACAGGCCGACATGGAAAACGAAGATGCAACCACATCTCAGTCATACCTCAATAAAATATTCCTGCATCAGCCTAATTACTTATTTAACTACAGCAACCTTGGTCATCAAACCTATTTTGTAAGCCCGGAGAGTTTGCGCGTAATGGACAACTTATTTTTTGACGTACACCGCCTTGGCGAACTAATGGGCAATATTAACGTTACCGAACCTGTAATTCGTAACGCCAACATGATCAGCTTTGACATGGGTGCCATACGTTCATCAGACGCAGCTGCCAATGCCAACGCTACGCCCAACGGCTTTTATGGTGAAGAAGCCTGCCAAATGTGCCGCTACGCCGGCTTTAATGATAAGCTGAGCTCTATAGGTTTTTATGAGTTTAACCCTGCTTATGATAATAACGGGCAAACGGCCTTGCTTTTAGCTGAGATGGTTTGGTATTTTATTGATGGTTTTTACAATCGTAAAAAGGATTTTCCTTTGCAGCCCAAATCGCAATACCTGGTTTATAAAACTACGCTAAAGCATGATGAGCATGAGATAGTATTTGTTAAAAGCAAGAAAACAGACCGCTGGTGGATGCAGGTACCTTACCCTACAGGCGGATCATTAAATGAACGGTATCACCTGGTGCCTTGCCGTTATGAGGATTACACTACAGCCATTACTGGCGAAATGCCCGATTTATGGTGGAGAACATATCAAAAACTGGCGTAACGTCCCTTATAAGCAATAACTAGCGTGCTTGTACCAAAAACGCTTTTTTAACGTTTAATACTCTGTTTTAATAACAGCCCAATGTTCAAAAAAATATTAGTATACATAAGCTTACTGCTCCCGGCTTTTGCTGTAGCTCAAATCAACGAAACATTTATTGTAAACGGAAAACTCACAACCGTTAAACAACCTTACCGTATTTATTTACTTTACCAGCAAGGCCAGGGAAAACAACTTGACTCCACTACCCTTGTTGATGGAGCCTTTCAGTTCACCGGCAAAATTGCCAATCCTGTTAGTGCAATGCTGATAGTTGATCATCGTGGGGTGGGCTTTGCAGGCATATCAAAAACTGATGATGTGCTTAACCTATATTTAGAAAAAGGGAATATTTACCTTGCCGCTACAGATTCAGTAACAAAAGGCAAAATAACCGGTTCTGAAATTAATAAGGATAACGAGGAGCTTAACACCACGTTGGCCCCGCTATATGCCCGTGCCGAAAAAATATACCAGGAAGTGCAGGCCGCTACGCCTCAGCAACGTCAAAGCAATGTGTACCAAAACACCATGCAGGATAAGTTTAAGGCAATACAAATTGAGCGTGAAAAGTATTTAAAAGACTTTATCCTGGCTCACCCTTACAGCTACCTGAGCCTTATGGCAGTAAGTTCAATGGGTGGCCCCTCGGCAGATGTAAATATCATTGAGCCTTTGTACAACAGCTTATCACAAAAGCTTAAAGAAACGCCACAAGGACAGCAGCTCAAAGCCTCGTTTGCAGCATTAAAAGCCACCGCTATTGGTGCTATTGCACCTGATTTCACGCAGAACGATGAGAACGGCAAACCAGTTAAACTTTCTGATTTCCGCAAGCAGAACAAGTATGTTTTGCTTGACTTTTGGGCATCATGGTGTGGTCCGTGCCGCCAGGAAAACCCTAATGTAGTACGCGTTTATAACAAATTTAAAGACAAGAACTTCACCGTACTCGGCGTATCGTTAGATAGACCAGAGGGTAAAGCGGCCTGGTTAAAAGCCATTAAAGATGATGGCTTGAACTGGACACAGGTATCAGACCTTAAATTTTGGAACAATGAGGCGGCCGCACTTTACTTTGTGCAGTCTATTCCTCAAAACTTTTTAATTAGTCCTGATGGCAAAATAGTTGCCAAAAATCTTCGTGGCGGCGATTTGGAAATGACATTGCTTAAAGTATTAAGCAGCACCAAGCAGCCTAAGGAGAGTAAGGAGTTATTTTGATAAGTTAAGCCAGGAAGCTATATTTGTTTTATCCCTAAAGGTGATGGTGCTCACCTAATTGAACCGCCCTTAAAAAGCTGATAGCGCCTGCCCAATAGATGATTAAATTTATTGCATTGCAGGCTTATGTTTAAAAAATTCACCTCGGCACAGTACTCAGTTTTATACTACATTGCCCGTTGGACGCTTATTATTGCGCCCATTGCCTTTGCCATAGGCTGCATGGTTGCTTTATTTTTGTGGCTGCTAAACTGGAGCATTCATTACCGCTTTGCACACCCTTGGTTGCTTTACCTTTTACCGCTGGCAGGTGTGGGTATCCATTTTCTGTACAAGTTGTACGGACAATCGGCCGAGCGGGGTAATAATTTAATTATTGACGAGATACATAAGCCAGGCGCAGGAGTGCCTAAGCGCATGGCCCCGCTTATTTTATTTACTACCGTTATAACGCATTTATTCGGCGGATCGGCAGGGCGCGAGGGAACGGCCGTACAAATAGGCGGCAGTATAGCCAAGTGGTTAAGCAGTCTGTATAAACTTAATGAAACCGACACGCGTATTGTGCTTACTGCCGGTATAGCTGCAGGCTTTGGGGCGGTGTTTGGCACACCGCTGGCAGGTACCATTTTTGCCCTTGAAGTACTCACTATTGGCCGCATAAAGTATGACGCACTACTACCCTGCCTTATTGCCGGTTTAATTGGCGATGTCACCGTTTCAGCATGGGGTATCCATCATACGCTTTATCAAATTACCTATGTATCAAAAGGGCAAGACATTTACGGGCAACATTTAGGTGTTAATCTTTGGTTGTTGGTAAAAACCGTTATTGCCTCGGCTTTTTTTGGTTTGGCGGCTTTTGGATTTGCAAAAGCAGTACACGCTGTAAAAACATTGTCGTTGCGTTTAATAAAACCACAATGGCTTATACCCGTTTGCGGCGCAGGTATCATTATCGCCTTGACATTTATTTTGGGCAAACCCGATTATTTAAGCTTAGGAGTTGATAGCCAATACCCGGGTGCAGTAACTATTGTTTCGGCCTTTCAACAAGGTGGTGCCGACTTCTTAAGTTGGCTATGGAAACTTGTTTATACAGCTGTTACGCTTGGAACAGGTTTTAAAGGAGGTGAGGTTACGCCTTTATTTTACATAGGATCTACCCTGGGAAACACCTTGGCAGGGTTACTTAACGCGCCGGTAAGCCTATTTGCAGCGTTAGGCTTTATAGCTGTATTCGCCGGAGCTACCAACACACCGTTGGCCTGTACCATAATGGGTATTGAACTTTTTGGGAGCGAGCATGCCTTACTATTTGCCGTAGCCTGTTTTACTGCTTACTACTTTAGTGGCGATACAGGAATTTACACTGCGCAGCGTATGGGTGGGAAGTTGCCCCGAAGTCCTATCTAACTCTCCTGCGAGAAGGGGGAGTTTTATAAAAAGAAATGTTCTTAAAGTCCTCCGTTTCAGGAAACGGTTTTGACAAACTCAATAAACCTTTGTTTTCCAGCTTTTCGTTTTCGTGAAAAGAGCTTTGGCGTGTCGGTCAACCGTATCGGTTATTGATTGCTGAAGATTAATCAGGTAATAGTTGTTTTCATCAACAGCCGTAGAAGCATCCTCATCATTAACCTTTGGGTCGTAGTAATAACTTTGGTGCAGCAGACAATTTAGGTTTCCTTGCTTATCTCTAAATAGCCAACTGCGCTTTTCAAATACAGCACCCGCATCGCCCCAACTTTGGGCCAGTTCAAAATGTCCAGTTATGGTCTGTTTGTTTTTATCGTAGATGAAGAGTGTAATTGACGACGACTCGTACATTGACGGCACACGAGTGATCAGCCCAACTTTATGCTCGTCAATATCGAACTTAAAATTCGCGTAGTAATATTCTATGTTTTGCCAGTTACCTCCAAGAACTTTAGCGTTGGCACTGTCCAATTGAGTTCCTTTATACTTATAATCAATGCTATCAAGATTATGAAACGAGAACACCTCTAATGTGTCAAGTTTCAGCGGCACATAAACGTTTATCAATTTGGCATAACTGGGCGAAACAACTTTAGGGGCAGGAATGGTCTGGGGTATTACCCTTTCGGCCTTTGGAAGCGGGCGATTACAACTAATCAACAGTACAGCAAGTAAAACCGGGATAAGGTATTTCATAGATACAGCATTGCGATAGGCAATGGCAATATGCTAATTACCAAACGTTTTCACAAACCCGGGCAACAATTTAGCTACCCATTCGCTATACATTTTACCCGACGGATGCAAACCATCAGTAGCTACCAAAGCAGCGTCAGTAGCGGCATTGCGCGAGCCGGGTGTGATATCTGTATAACTCACTCCTGCTTTCAGAGCTTCCTCCTTATTTATAGCATTATACTGGTCAATTTCGCGGGCAATTTGCGTGCGGTCTCTTCCTTGCGCAAAAGGTGTTACTCCCCAATCAGGTATCGATACCACAAAGACACGTCTTTTGTTGCCTCCTGCATAAGCAATTGCCGTATTGAGTAGCTGCACAAATTCGGCGCGGTAGGTGTTAATATTATAACCGCGATATTGATTGTTTACACCAATAAGTAAAGTAACTATATCAAACGTTTGAGTAATTGAACGCTGTTTAATGGCCGCAATGAGTTCGTCGGTTGTCCAGCCGGTGCGAGCAATAATGGTTGGGGCTGCTGTTTTAATTTGCTGCTTTGTCAAACCGGCTGACAGCTGGTATGGGAACGATGCTTCGGCCGGTACAGCCTCGCCAATAGTATATGAATCGCCCAGAGCTAAATAACTTAATCCATCTTTAGGCAATGATGAACCCGGAGGGTTAGCTTCTATCTCTTTCATGGCTTTATTTGCGCAGCCGGTTAAGGCTACAATCAATAATACAATCAGGCTTGTCTTTCTCATCCCATCATCTCCATACCAAACTGTACGGAAATATGGTGCTTAAGGATTTCTTTAACTTCATTCATATCCACTTTTCTTCCCAGCTCGTTTTCCATGGAGGCTACAGCTTTATCATTAATACCGCAGGGTACAATGTGGCCAAAATAGCTTAGGTTGGCATTAACATTGAGTGCCAGCCCGTGCATAGTTACCCAACGACTACAGCGCACGCCCATAGCGCAAATTTTGCGGGCACGCTGCTCATTATCCGGGTCGAGCCAAACGCCTGTATAGCCCGGGTAACGGCCGGCTGCAATGCCGTAATGTGCTAATGTTTGTATAACGGCCTCTTCCAGGGTACGCAGGTAAAGGTGTATATCAGTAAAAAAATTATCAAGGTCTAAAATTGGATATGCTACTAGCTGGCCGGGTCCGTGATAGGTGATATCGCCCCCACGGTTAATAGGATAGTAAACGGCATCTTTCTCCTTAAGCCCGGCCTCATCAAGTAAAAGATGATCGGCCTTACCGCTTTTGCCCAGCGTGTACACATGCGGGTGCTCACAAAAAATAAGATAGTTGGGCGTTAATATTTCTTCACCCTCTTGTTCAGCACCAGCCAAAACCGCCTGCTGATGATTGCGTATACGGGTTTTAAGCTGTACGCTTTGGCTAAAAATACTTTCCTGCTTATCCCAGGCTTCTTTATAATCAATCAATCCCCAATCCTGGTATTCTACCTGCTTGTTCTTCATGGCTTAAGCTTTTACGTAACCTATCATGTAATCTTCGTATTGCAGGTAATTAACATTATAGTCAATATTAATATCTCCTTTGCTCAAGTTAGCTTTAAGGCTTCCCTCAGGTGCAAATGCAAATGGCTGTAACGCTATGTTATCTAAAAATGATACCTCTTTTTGGCCATAACATTTGTAAATAGCTTCTTTAGCGCACCAGCAAACATATAATTGATTAATTGTATGTTGCGCGTCAATAACAGCCCGTTCTGCAGGCGTTAAAAACTTTGGTGCAATACGTTCAACCTTTTGCTTTACCTGCTCAATATCAATACCCACAGGGCGGCTTCGGCTTATCATAACTGCAGCGTAATCAAAAGAATGACTTAATGAAATATGGTAAGGCAAATTAACCAGGTAGGGCTTGCCATGCACATCAATTTTACAGTCAATATACTCATTGGTGTGCAGCATGGTTCGCAGTAAAACGCGGGTGGCCAGCCAATGTAAATGGCGCTTACCATTAGCCAGTTGCTCTACAAAAGCCTTTTCTTCATCATTTAACTGCAACTGGTGGTACAGGGAGCCTGCTTCTTCCTCTATGCGCCACAGCGCAAATTCGGTATCAGCGTCTACCTGTTTATTAAAAGCTATGGCCATTTGTTAAATTACAAAAACAGAGCGCAAAATTAGGTTAAATAATTTAATTTCGTCGGTGTAACCCGTCACCGCAAAATGATTTTATCAGACAAACGAATTTTAGAGGAAATTGAAAAAGGAACCATCATTATTGAGCCTTTTAAACGCGAGTGCCTGGGTACAAATTCATACGATGTACATTTAGGTAAATACCTGGCAACCTACCGTAACCGGGTGCTCGATGCTAAAGTTCATAATGAAATTGACGGGTTTGAAATTCCTAAAGACGGATTTGTTTTGCAACCCGGCACCCTTTACCTGGGCGTTACTATGGAGTATACCGAAACTCATAGTCATGTTCCTTTTTTGGAAGGAAAATCAAGCACGGGCCGTTTAGGTATTGATATACATGCTACTGCCGGCAAAGGAGATGTAGGCTTTTGCAACACCTGGACGCTTGAAATTTCGGTAGCGCAACCCGTGCGCGTGTATACGGGCATGCCCATAGGCCAGCTTATTTACTTTGTTGTTGAAGGTGAAATTGAAACTATGTATAACAGCAAAGGCAACGCTAAATATAATAATCCATCAACCCGCCCGGTTGAAAGCATGATGTGGAAGAATAAATTTTAAAAGGCATTAAACCTTTTTAAAGTTTATCGTCTAAATAATTTACACTGTATTCAAACACCTGTTGCGGTTAGCTTAAACAGCCGCAGCCTACTCGCCTTTCCCCTACCCCAAACTAATTTGTAATACGTTAGGTTATTGCCTATATGTTAATGTTTTGCGTACATTTATTTCGATAAAAAACATCTGCCTTTTTATATGAACCTAAAAAAACCTGTCGCCGGCTTTCTGGTCATTCTGGTTACTGTTATAGCTACAGCCTTTGTAAAGCTTGACGACGACCCGATACAAAAAATTGCATCAGCCCTGGAAAAATGGAGTTCGGATGCTCCCTTTGAAAAGGTGTATTTACAGTTTGACAAACCCTATTACGGCGTTGGTGACAACATTTGGTTTAAGGCCTATGTAACAGTTGGCGGCAAGCATCAGCTATCGGCATTAAGCGGTGCTTTAAATGTTGAATTGATTGATGAGCGCGACTCGGTTAAACAATGGGTAAAGCTGCCCGTTACCAGCGGTGTTGCCTGGGGAGACTTTGCCTTAAGTGATACCCTGCAAGAAGGCAATTACCGTATACGTGCCTATACCAACTGGATGCGTAATGCGGGCGAAGAGTATTTCTTCCAAAAAAAGATTGCTATTGGCAATGCAGCCACTAATACTGTTTTTACACAGGCAAGTTATACCTATTCAAAGCTTAATAACGGTCAAAAGGTTGATGCTGTAATTAATTTCAGCAATTTGGATAAGGCGCCTTTTGCCGGCAATGAAGTCAATTATAACGTAAGGATAAATGACAAACAGATACTGAAGGGTAAAGGCACAACAGATACCAAAGGTAATCTGTCCATCAGTTTTATCAATGCAACATCGGCCCCGGTAACTTCGGGTAAAATCACCACTGATATTAAGGTTGCCGATAAGAAAACCGTTACCAAAACAATAAATCTTACAACAACATCGGGGTTAGCTGATGTACAGTTCTTTCCTGAGAGTGGCTATATGGTAAACGGAATACGTTCAAGAGTAGCTTTTAAAGCGGTTGACGCTAACGGTTTAGGTGTTGAAGTAAAAGGAAAGGTTATTGACAACACAAACAAGGAAGTTGCCGAAGTTACTACTAAACACTTAGGCATGGGAAGCTTTGCTTTTACGCCTGAAAGTGGCAAAACCTATAAAGCCAGCCTTACTTATCCTGACGGCTCTCAAAACACAGTTAGTCTTCCGGCAAGCCAGAATGATGGGTACGTAATGCTGGTGAACAATACTGATGCGCAAAACATCAGTATAAAAATAATTGGCAGTAGTAGCATGACCGGCAAAAGCACCTATGTAGTAGGGCAATCGGGCGGCGTAATTTGCTATGCGGCGAAAAACACTAATGGCTCAATAAATTTTGGCGCCCAGGTTGCTAAAAGTAAATTCCCGTCGGGGATTGCGCAGTTTACCCTGTTTGACGCAAGCGGGCAGCCAATTAATGAACGTATTGTATTTATTCAACACCAAACCGATATTTTAAAAGTTGACGTATCGGCAAATAAAACAGCTTTTGCCCCGCGCGAAAAAGTAAAAATCAACATAGCTGCCAAAACTAATGATGATAAACCTGCTTTGGGGGCATTTTCGGCAGCGGTTATTGATGAATCGAAAGTACCTGTGAAAGATGCAGACGAATCGGGCATACTGTCTCAAATTCTTTTAACATCAGATTTAAAAGGGTATATAGAGCAGCCTAACTACTATTTTACTGATGTAAATGCAACTACTGCAGCAGACCTTGACATTTTGATGCTTACGCAAGGTTACCGCAGGTTTGAGTGGAAAGCTTTGTTGGCCGGGCAGTTTCCACCTGTAAGATACCAGCCTGAAAAAACTTTGCAAATAGCGGGAACCATCAAAACATCAGGTGGCAAACCAGTGCCTAACGACAAAATTACCCTATTTACTACCGCCGGCGGTACCTTTATTATTGATACCGTAGCTGATGCCCAAGGCCGTTTTGCGTTTAAAAATATGGTGTTTAAAGACAGTATAAAATTTGTACTGCAGGCACGCACGGCAAAGGGCGGAAAAAATGTTGACATAGTGCTTGATAAAATGCCGCTGCCTACAACGGTAAAAAACAAATCAATGCCTGATGTACAGGTTAACAGTTCGGCTGCATTGCTCACTTATCTTAAAAACAGCAAAGCTCAATATGATGAGGAGGCTAAGTATGGCATAGGTAACCACACTATTATGCTTAAAGAGGTTACCGTAACCGAAAAGAAGAAAAACCCGGCTTTGGCAAACTCAGCAAACTTAAACGGTGCCGGTAACGCCGACCAGGTGATTACAAGCGATTTATTAGATAAATTAGGCTGCGTTACCATTGACCAATGTTTACAGGGACGCTTGCTTGGTGTAATATTCAGAGGTGGCATACCCTACTCAACCCGTAGTCAAAATCAGCCTATGCAACTTATCGTTGACGGTATTTATGTTGAAAGCGACTTCCTTTCAACCATACCGCCTATGAATGTGGCCAGCGTTGAAGTACTGCGCACAATTGGCAATACTGCAATATATGGTGGCCGTGGAAGTGGTGGAGTATTGATTATAAACACTAAAAGAGGCGGTGAATATAATTATGATGCCTCGCAAATTTACTCGCCCGGTATTATGACTTATACGCCAAAAGGATTTTATACCGCAAGGCAGTTTTATGCGCCTAAGTATGACGACCCAAAAACTAATACCGCAATTGCCGACTTACGGACCACCATACACTGGGAACCAAGCCTGATAACCAGTAAAGATGGTAATGCATCTTTTGAATATTTCAATGCCGGTAGTAAGGGCACGTACCGTGTAGTTGTTGAAGGTATAAATGATGATGGCTACCTGGGCCATACAGTGTTCCGTTATAAAGTTGAATAATCATTAATTATGCTTTAATGGCAGGCTGTCGGTAGCGGCGGCCCGCTTTATGTATTCAAACAGTTCATAATCGGTTAATTTTTTAAGATTAGTGTATGAAGGCCGGTGCCTGGTCATGAAGGTGCGCAGCTGTATGCTATCAAGCTTAACCAATCTTAATATGTTGCGCCGGTTAAACCTACTATCAACATAATTATCAAGTTCATCACGCTCTAATATTGCTCGCAGCTTTTTACGTTGTTTGTTCTTTTTTGATAATGATGCGTATAATATATCAAAGTTGATTGATGTAAGACTGAAAGCGTCAATCACCTTGGGCTTGGTAAACACAAAATCTTTGGCAAACTCCTTTCGCATGGCCAACGAATCTTCCTTTGCCGTCCTATTTTTAACTATAACTGTCTTAAGCAATCTCCCTTTGGGTGGTAACAATATAACATCGTTTGCCTTTAATTTTAGAACAGGTATTTGCACTTCCTTGTAAGCACTGTAAGTAAATATTAGTGTATCATGCTGTATTGTTCTACTTAGCATTAATTTAAAACGACCTTTGGCATCTGTTACCAAAATACCTTTTTGCCTTTTTAAACTATATGATGTGTAGGGCAAAGGCTCTTTGGTAACACTATCAACCACCGTACATTTTAAGCTTAAATTTTGTGCATTTACTTTTTGCACCACTGTTGCAAAAAATAAAATCAATAATGTAACACCCAATTTTGAAGCAGTCATACAGCTGTATTTTACATTGCGATTTTATACATAAAAAGCCATAGTAAAAGTTAAAATGTGTTAAACCAAAGCATTAATAAATGCAACTGGTAAAGCGTTAAAAAGCTTTTCTTTAATTAATTTAACGTTTATAGTATCTTTGCTGTAATATGCCAACCGAAGTACAGGAAGAAACGCTGACGCTTGAAGAGATACTGGCGAGCCTTAAAGAGATGCATCGCCTTATTTTATGGAACGATGATGTAAACACTTTTGATCATGTAATTTACTGCATGATGAAATACCTGGACTACTCGGAGTCGCAATCTGAAAAAATTGCCTGGAAAGTACACAACGAGGGCAAATGCGCAGTTCTGGAAGGCTCATTTACCGAAATGGAAGTCTACCGCAAAATTTTGCAGCAAGAAGGGTTAACTGTATCGGTTGATTAACTTCCAGACGCGAACTTTAAGAATTTTTAGAATCTAAAGGATTTCGCGTAAGCAAAAATATATCGTCTTGATGGTTCTTAGATTTCCTGGTATTACTCAAAAGCAGCAAATGGAAAAGTCTCGGTTCCTGGCTCTTGCTTCTTGACTCTCGCCCTAACACTCAGGCAAACTTATCGGTATATTGATGGCCAGTCCGCCGTCAGATGTTTCTTTATATTTCGAGTTCATATCCAGGGCAGTTTGCCACATGGTTTTAACAACGGCATCAAGACTCACCTTAGCATTATCGGGATTGGTTTGTAATGCTAGCTGCGATGCAGTTATAGCTTTTATAGCGCCCATGGTATTGCGCTCAATGCAAGGAACCTGTACCAAACCGCCTATAGGGTCACAAGTGAGGCCAAGGTGATGCTCCATGGCAATTTCTGCAGCCATAAGCACTTGCCGTTGCGAGCCGCCCAGGCACTCAGTTAAAGCAGCTGCAGCCATAGCTGATGATACACCAATTTCTGCCTGGCAACCACCCATAGCTGCCGATATAGTTGCTCCCTTCTTAAATATACTGCCAACTTCAGAAGCTGTTAGTATGAATTGCAATATACGGTCATCACTATAACCATCGCAAAATGCTATAAAGTACATTAACACGGCAGGTATAACGCCGGCAGCGCCATTAGTGGGGGCGGTAACTACACGCCCAAAGGATGCATTTTCTTCATTTACAGCCAGGGCAAAACAGCTCACCCAATCTAATATATTTTGAAAGCCATTGCCCGTAGCACGAACAACATCAACCCATTCGTTGAAGTTATGGTAGCTCCTGTCGCCGGTAAGTCTGCGGTTAAGCCCTGCGGCCCTGCGCGCCACATTCAATCCACCCGGAAGATAACCGGTGGTATGGCACCCACGATAAACGCACTCGCGTATTACCCTGAATATTTGCATCACCCCATCACGGGTTTTACTTTCGGTACGCCAGGCCAGCTCGTTTTCCATTACCACTTCCGAAATTTTCAAACCTGTTTTGCGGCACCAGTGCAGCAAGTCATTAGCCGTATCTATCGGGAATGGTAAGTCAACCTCAGTACTGCAATTACTTTCTGCACCTTCCTTTACCACAAACCCGCCACCAATAGAATAGTAAGTTTCCGTTATTGCCTTCCCCGAACTTAAAAATGCCTGAAAAGTAACTGCGTTAGGATGATAGGGTAAGCTTTGAGTGTATAAAAAAAGCAAGTCGTCGTCACTGTCAAAACTAACCGTATGCGTGCCACCTACATTAAGCTGGTGGGTTGTGTGAATATTTTCTATGGTTGCATCTAAGCGGTCAACAGCAAAAGTAACCGGATCATGGCCGGTTAGCCCTAACAAAATTGCAATATCGGTACCATGACCTTTACCTGTTTTAGCTAAAGAGCCGTAGAGTAAAATTTTAATTTGCACTACATCGGCCAGAGCATTTTGACCGTTTAATATTTGAACAAATTGCTGCGCAGCACGCCAAGGCCCTAAAGTGTGTGAGCTTGACGGGCCTATGCCAATTTTAAAAATATCAAATACCGAAATCTGCTCTCTTTGCATACTAATACAAATTTACGAATAGCACATGGTGTTTAACCAAAAGCCTACTAAATATTTAAATAGGAATATTTGAGCGGAGCGACAAAGCTTGAATTTAAGTAGAAATTATAATCTATCAGGTTCCTGGCAATTTAACGCCGGCACTTTTCAAGCCGTCCATAATTCGCTTGGTAAGCCCCATTTGTGCGCTAGTATATTCTGACGCCTGTACCCAAACCCTTGAGGTATACTTAACGCCATCAAACTCAATTTGCCAAACACTAGCGAGTGGAGCCGGCTCGCTCAAAATTCCGGGAGTTTGTGCAACTGCCTGCTTAATAATATTAACTACTAAGTCATGATCGGCAACAAAGCCCAGCTTAAAGTCAACATCCAAACGCCGCTTACCTTCGCGCGATACATTGGTAATAACTTCATTAAACAGCTTGCCGTTTGGAATAATAACTGTTTTGTTATCAAACGTAAGCACAACGGTATAAAAAACCTGTATGGAAGTAACCTTACCGTTTTGCCCCTGCGCTATTATATTATCACCTATATCAAAAGGCTTAAGCAACAATATCATTACCCCGCCCGCAAAATTTTGTAGCGTGCCCGATAAAGCTAAACCTGCCGCAACAGTAGCCGCACTTAAAATAGCAGTAAATATGGTGAGCTCAAGCCCCATAATTTCCATAACCACTACAACAAGCACCATATGCAGGCCTGTAATAGTTAAACTAAGAAAAAATGGTTGTAAGGAGGAGTGGATTTGCTTACTTGCCATCCGGCGGGTCATCCATTTACGGAGCTGTCGGATTAGCCATAAGCCAATAAAAAAAAGTATTATTCCTATAACTACTTTTGGGCCGCTTTTAATAACCCAATGATAGGCATTGTTGTATAAATCACTGATGGAGGGAACTACTTCTGTTTGAGCAATTGGCAGGGTATACATTTAACTGATTAAATAATCAGCAATGTTACACTTACGACATCAAACTCACAAATAATTCAGGACCTTTAACCATCACCCACTCAAAAATCCTCGCTCGTAAAACTCTCTTATTTAAGGTCATCTGTTTCATATAAACCACAATTTGCAAATGGTGTGCCTGCAAACAAGCGTTTGTATTATTTCATACAAAATTAATATGGCTAAGTATAAACGGTGTCATTACTTAATCATTTGATTAACAGAAAAGCGTAATATTCACTGTTTTGAATGTTGCGATTGGCTTTAAAGACAGAAACCCTGTCCAAAATTTCAGACAGGGTTTCCAAGCTATATATTATACAGTACGTTATGATATTACATCATACCGCCCATACCACCCATTGGAGGGGCACCCGCACCAGCAGGAGCATCTTCAGGATCATCAGCTAACACACACTCGGTGGTTAACAACATTGATGAAATTGAAGCAGCGTTTTCTAACGCTACGCGTGATACTTTAGTAGGGTCAATTACACCTGCACCAATTAAGTTTTCGTAACGATCGGCACGTGCATTGTAACCAAAGTCGGCAGTACCTTCTTTAACTTTTTGCACTACAATTGAACCTTCAATACCAGCGTTTTCACAAATTTGACGTAAAGGCTCTTCAATAGCGCGTTTTACAATTTGGATACCGGTTTTCTCGTCTTCGTTTTCACCTTGCAAATCGCCTAATGAAGCAACCGCACGAATGAATGCTACACCACCACCAGCTACGATGCCTTCTTCAACGGCAGCGCGGGTTGCGTGTAAAGCATCATCAACACGGTCTTTTTTCTCTTTCATTTCAACCTCGGTAGCTGCACCTACATATAATACAGCAACACCACCTGATAATTTAGCTAAACGCTCTTGTAGTTTTTCTTTATCGTAATCAGAAGTAGTGGTTTCAATTTGAGCTTTAATTTGATTAACGCGGGCTTTGATGCCTTCCGCGTCGCCAAAACCGTTAATTATGGTAGTGTTATCTTTGTCAATAACTACTTTCTCAGCAGTACCTAAGTAGGTTAAATCAGCATTCTCTAATTTGTAACCACGCTCTTCAGAAATAACAGTACCACCTGTTAAGATAGCAATGTCTTCTAACATAGCTTTACGACGGTCACCAAAGCCTGGAGCTTTAACAGCAGCAACTTTCAGTGAACCACGGATTTTGTTAACTACCAATGTAGCTAAAGCTTCACCGTCTAAGTCTTCAGAAATGATAACCAACGGTTTACCGGTTTGTACTTGTTTTTCTAATACCGGTAACAATTCTTTCATCGATGAAATCTTTTTATCGTAAATCAGGATGTAAGGATTGTCTAACTCTGCTTCCATTTTATCAGCATTGGTTACAAAGTATGGAGAAAGGTAACCACGGTCAAACTGCATACCTTCTACAGTTTTAACTTCAGTTTCAGTACCTTTTGCTTCTTCAACGGTAATAACACCGTCTTTACCTACTTTACCCATTGCATCAGCAATCAGGGTACCAATAACCTCATCGTTATTAGCCGAAATAGTAGCAACTTGTTTAATTTTGTTATTGTCTTCACCTACTGCTTGTGATTGCACTTTAAGGTTAGCCACAACAGCAGCAACAGCTTTGTCAATACCACGTTTCAAATCCATTGGGTTTGCACCGGCAGCAACGTTTTTAATACCAGCAGTAACAATAGCCTGAGCTAAAACGGTTGCAGTAGTAGTACCGTCACCTGCAATATCAGCAGTTTTAGAGGCTACTTCTTTAACCATTTGAGCGCCCATGTTTTCAAGGGCATCTTTTAATTCAATTTCTTTAGCTACAGTAACACCATCTTTAGTGATAGCTGGTGAGCCAAATTTTTTATCAATAATAACGTTACGGCCTTTAGGACCTAAGGTAACTTTAACTGCGTTAGCTAAAATATCCACACCGCGTTTTAATGCGTCGCGTGCTTCAACGTTGTATTTAACTTGTTTTGCCATTTCTTTTAAATGAATAATTTTTTGAATTTATGAATGAGTGATTTGAAGCATGAATCGTAACCTACTCTTTCATCTTTATCTGTAATCTATCAATCCTTGCTTATAGTATGCCGTAGATATCTGACTCGCGCATCATCAGGTACTCTTTACCGTCGATGGTGATCTCAGTACCGCCATATTTGCTGTATAAAACTTTATCACCTACTTTAACAGTCATAGGCTCATCTTTTTTACCGTCACCTACAGCCACTACGGTACCTTGTTGAGGTTTTTCTTTTGCAGTGTCAGGAATGAAGATACCAGACGCAGTCTTTTCTTCGGCTGGAGCAGCTTCTACTACTACTCTGTCGCCAATAGGTTTAATGTTTAATGACATATGAAACTTTAATTTATATGGTTTAAATGTTTGCTTGCTTTTTATCATTTACTATGCCAACACGCAGCTGGCAGAAAATTGCTGTTTTATTGGCAGAAAAATCATCCACCTACCACCTGCAGCTGTACTTCCTTTCAGTTACGCGAAAATGACAAATGTCAGGTTGGCAGATTGCTTCAAAACTAAAAAAGCCCCGGGTAATGCGGGGCTTTTAAATATTATATTAATGTTACTTATTTCTTTGCAGCTGTATCAGTTGGTTTAGCCGGCACGCTAAGCGGAGATGTACTGCTTACAGGGGCACTTGGCTTAGAAGCTTTTTGAATCTGCTCCTGGTATTCAGAAGAACCTGCGCCGGTTCCGCTTTTGATAGCTACGTTAATAGCTAATGATAATACCATTAAGGTGATGGCTAAAATCCAGGTTCCCTTTTCAAGGATATCACCTGTTTTTTGCACACCCAATAATTGCGATGAGCTTGAAAAGTTTGATGACAAACCGCCGCCTTTAGGATTTTGCACCAACACAATAACGCCTAATAAAATGCAAACCAGAATAGCAACGATGATTAATACTAAGTACATTTTGTATGTTAATTAATTTTCTTTTCTAAAATTTCAATTTGGCTTGCAAAGTAACGTCTTTTTTCCGGATTTTTCAACATTAATATTTTATAAGCCGCTATTGCTTTGGAATATAACATCTGATCGGCATAAATGCGTGCCAGAGTTTCAGTTATCAACTCTTCCTGGTCTTCGGCACTTTGGCGTGCCTTGTTTTCATTATCAAGTTTATCACTGCTTGGCGGCTTAATCTGCGGATCTTCCTGTATAAACCTGTCTACCAATTCCTCTTCCTTTTTTCGGGTATCAAGCACCTCGTGCGGCACGCTTTCTACCGGTATTGGTAAAGGCGGCTGCCTATCAGTAAGGTGAGACGAAGGCGCTGCAAAAGGCTGGTATATACCACTGTGCTTATTGCGGGTTTTATCTAACCACCACATAAAGCTGTAAGGCATTTTATCGTCATGATAACGGGTAACCTTTTTTTCCTCTGTAACGGGCGGCACATCGGCCTGATGCACGGGTGCAGGTTCTTGCGGAGATACGTCTTCGGGTTGCACAGCAGCAGGGCTTTGTTCATCACGCTCAACAAAGGCCCTGTCAAATACAAAGTAGTCGGTAGTTGCTATATTTTCAATAATAAGCTTTTGCGTTTCAGGCAAAGGCTCATGCGTAACAGCAGACTCAGCAACTTCTTCTGCTACCGTAGCCCTTAAGTCAGCAGCTTCCTCATTGCGCTCTGATATAGGATGTGCCGGCTCATCATATACCTCGTAAGCTTCCTCTGCATTCACTTTAATCTCTTCAACCGTAACTTCAACTGCAGGTATTACCTGCGGTGTTTCAACTGCGGGAGTCAAGACAGTATTGCCTGCTTGTTCAACTACCTCGCTAGCCTGAGCTTGCTCTTTATCCTTACGGGTTTTATAAAGAATTTGCGATGGAGATACAGTTGCAAGCAGATGCGGCTGTTGAACAATTTTTTGAAGTATGCTGCTGTTACTAAGACGTGCGGCCGCCGCATTAAGATGCTGGGCGGAGCCAGACCGCGCCTGAATGGCATACAGTGCACCGAATTGCGGAAAGCTGTACAGCAGCGTTTGCAAATTGCTTATGTGTTCTTCGCTTAAGGTTACAGGGCTCGAAAGCACCTGTTTCAAAAGCTGGTTTGGATGAGTGGTATCGTGTTGCACGTGGCTTAAACTACTAAATTGATTACCAGTTTGCAAAAGCTTTATTAAAAATATCTTCTGTAAGCTGCTGATTAATTATTGGTATTAAACGTTGTTCGTTAGAATTAATATCGCCGGTAAAGTCGGTATAACGGGAAAATGTCTGTTCAAAATCAGGCGACTTCTTTTTATCCTTAAAATTAACGTACTTAACGCTAACAGTTATGGTTAAACGTGTTGCCGTAGCTATAGGCGCCTGATTTCCGTTTGTAGCTTGTATTGACACCGGAGCATAATTAAAGCCTGTAATGGTTCCTTCCAAAGTTGCATCTGCTTCACCCCGCACAATGCTTAAACGGCTTTGCGAGCGTATACGATCTTTCAAAGCCTCTGTAAATAGTGTACTCAGGTTGTTTACCACAAGCGGTGCATTATTCTCAAAGAAAGCCACATTTATGGTTTTCATATCAACCGGAATGGAAGCTCCGCTTAAAGTAACTGAACATGAAGACCACACCATGGCCGACATTATCATCACAAAGCACAGTACTTTCTTCATTATTATAAATCGAGTTCTTTTATTTTACGGTAAAGTGTACGCTCAGATATACCTAATTCATTGGCAGCCAGTTTACGCTTTCCTTTATGCTTTTTTAAAGCCTTGCGTATCATGTCCGACTCTTTTTCAACCAATGACAACGACTCTTCCACTTCTTCGGCATGTGGCGTAAATACGGCCTCATTATGATGCGCAACCGGATTAACAACGGGCGGCTGAATAGTAAATTGTGTATCTTGCTGCCTTATGGGCAAATCAATATCATGATGAAGGTAATTGAGCGTTTGCGGATTATTGTAATTAACCGGCACTCCTCCGTGCTCAATTATTTCGGCAACCAGCTTTTTAAGCTCGTTCATATCGCGCTTCATATCAAAAAGCACTTTATATAGTATATCACGCTCCGAGAAATCTTCGCGGGGCTGGCTGTCCAAACGCATAGGCAGGTTGCTACGGCCGGCTTCCTGCGGCATATAGGTTAATAATATCTCCGCAGTGATAATACGGTCGCGCTCCAAAACTGCCAGCTGCTCAGCCACATTTTTTAGCTGACGAACGTTACCCGGCCAAGAATAATTGCTTAGTACCTGCTGCGCACCTTCATCTAATTGTATTGCCGGGCTACGGTATTTATCAGTAAAATCGGCCGAGAACTTACGGAACAACAGGTAAATATCTTCTTTACGATCACGCAATGGCGGTATGCGCAAAGGCACGGTATTTAAGCGGTAGTATAAATCTTCGCGAAACTTGCCTGCCTTAACCGCCTCGTAAACATCTACGTTAGTAGCAGCTATTACACGAACATTGGTTTTCTCTACTTTTGATGAGCCTACGCGAATAAATTGCCCCGACTCCAGCACACGCAACAAACGCGCCTGCGTGCCTAAAGGCATCTCACCTATCTCATCTAAAAAGATGGTACCGCCGTTAACCGTTTCAAAATACCCTTTACGCTCGCCAACAGCACCCGTGTAGGCACCTTTTTCATGGCCAAACAATTCTGAGTCTATAGTCCCCTCGGGTATGGCACCACAGTTCACGGCAATAAAGGGCCCATGCTTACGCGGACTCAACTGGTGGATAATTTGCGAAAACGCTTCCTTACCGCTACCACTCTCTCCCGTTACCAATACCGAAATATCGGTAGGTGCTACCTGGTTAGCAATATCTATAGCCCGGTTTAACAACGGCGAATTGCCGATGATACCAAAGCGTTGTTTAATTTCTTGTACGTTCATAAGATAGAATACAGAGACAAGAGCTAAGAGCCAGGAACCAAGATCAATGGTCATTTGGCCGTGTTAGTACATGTTCTCTAAATGCGAATATCATTTTCTGAACTTCCTCAACCATGTTGAGACATTACGTTAATTCAGCAACGTTGCCATACAACCTTCTTCTGCAAATCAACAGTTGTGTTTCTAAGAAGATATCAACGCAGTTGATAAAAACTCTGCTGTATGAATATTGGTCCTTTTGCCCGATCCTTCGGCAATGTTTGAAGGAATTGAACAAGAGGCTCAATTTGTTTGATCGATCAAATTAAAGCGTTCATCAGCAGGCAAACCTTACAATAGCTGTAAATTAAGTCGGTCAAATCTAAAGCCTTTTGCCAAACCTTTAAATTCTTAAAGTTGTGCTTCATCAACAATTCAGATTTTCTTACTTCTATCTTGGCTCTTGTTTCTTAGTTCTTGGCTCTATTTAAACGACCGTTCCCAGCAAAGTAGCTGTTGTACAGCG
Organism: uncultured Mucilaginibacter sp.; assembly: GCF_913773635.1. Classification (GTDB taxonomy): domain Bacteria; phylum Bacteroidota; class Bacteroidia; order Sphingobacteriales; family Sphingobacteriaceae; genus Mucilaginibacter. The sequence goes on along the minus strand of NZ_CAJYGQ010000005.1, from coordinate 93,593 downwards.
GTCAACCAATACATTTACATACTGACCGGGTTTGTAGCCCTCGTTTACCGGGAAAACTACCATAGCATTGTTATCAGCACGGCCGCAATAATCAAGGTTTGATTTTTTTGAGAACCCCTCAATAAGCACGCGTTGTACTTTACCTACTTTTTCCTGTAAACGCAGGTGTGAGTGCTGCTGCTGTTTAACTACAATTTCTTTAAGACGACGGTTTTTCACCGCATCAGGAATATCATCAGTAAAACGCTTGGCAGCTAACGTACCCGGACGCTCAGAGTACATAAACATGTAAGCATAATCATACTGTACAAAGTCCATCATGCTTAGGGTGTCTTGGTGCTCTTCCTCAGTTTCGGTACAAAAACCGGCAATTACGTCGGTTGAAATGGCACAACCCGGAATTATACGGCGAATAGCTTCTACACGGTTCATATACCATTCGCGGTCATAAGTACGGTTCATGATATCTAATACACGGCTATTACCCGATTGTACCGGCAAGTGAATATACTTGCAAATGTTATCGTGCTTAGCCATGGTATACAATACCTCATCGGTAATATCTTTAGGGTGCGATGTTGAGAAACGTATACGAAGCTCAGGGCTTATCTGGGCTACCATCTCAAGCAGGTTAGCAAAGTTTGCACCTTTTATTTCGTTTAAAGATATCTCTTCATTTTCGGTTGGCTCCGGTTTCCATTTGTATGAATCTACGTTTTGCCCTAGCAAAGTCACCTCGCGGTAGCCTTGATTAAACAAATCGGTACATTCTTTTACAATTGAAAATGGATCGCGGCTACGCTCACGGCCACGGGTAAAAGGCACCACGCAAAATGAGCACATATTATCGCAGCCACGCATAATTGATACAAAGGCATTAATACCGTTACTATTTAAACGTACCGGGTTAATATCGGCATACGTTTCCTCGCGAGAGAGAAGGACGTTTACAGCCTTTTGGCCATCATCAACCTTGTCAATTAAATTAGGCAAATCGCGGTAGGCATCAGGGCCCACAACTACGTCAACCAGTTTTTCTTCTTCTAAAAATTTTGCTTTCAGGCGTTCGGCCATACAGCCCAGCACTCCCACTATCATGCCCGGGTTTTTAACCTTGGCAATAGTAAACTCTCGCAGGCGGTTGCGCACACGCTGCTCGGCATTTTCACGTATAGAACAGGTGTTAATGAAAATCACATCGGCATTGTTAAAATCCTTTGTAGTTTCAAAACCCCGCTCAAGCAAAATAGAAGCAACAATTTCACTGTCTGAAAAATTCATGGCGCAACCGTAACTTTCAATGTACAGTTTACGGCCGTTATATTTCTCAGGGGTTTGCTCCAGCATTAATGCCTCACCTTGCCTGCTTTCATCATGTGTTTTATCCGGAATAAGCAAATCCATCATTAGTAAAACTTTTTGGACTGCAAAAGTACATATTTAAAAACAATACGGTGACAGATTGGCAGCACAATATAAAATTTGACCTTTGCAGGATAAGCGCTGTAACTAATTACGAACTTATTCCGTCAATAATTTGAATCTGAGCTTTAGCATACGGTTCAAAATCTTTATTTTGTGAAGTCAACTCTCTGAGCAATGCAGGAAGTTGTGGTACTTTTAAATCCCTGATGACAGCCGTAATTAAAAATAGAGTAAAAAAGATACTTATAACTGTATTGATAGCACTGGCTGTTTTAATAACCATAATAGCGTTTTTTGTTAACAGGTATTGGTCGCCAATTTTAGCAGGGAAAGTACGTAGTACCATTTTAGTTGCATCTGACAGCTTATATACAGCCAATTTCACAGATGCTGATTTGCATATAGTTCAGGGTAAACTAGTAATTTTTAACCTAACCCTCAAACCCAACATTAAAGTTTACAACCGTAAATTAAAGAATGGTACCGCTCCTAACAACCTTTACACGTTAAAAGTAAAGCGTATTGTATTTAAGCATATCCATCCGTTTATGATGTATTACGATCACAAACTGGAGATTGGCCAAATTGTAATAAGCAAACCAACATTGCAGGTTCACTACCGGCAAGTAAGGGGCCGCGATACGGTCGAAAAAAATCAGATTACTGCCTGGCAGCGCATCAGCCCTATGCTTAAATCTGTACATATTAAACAGGTAATGTTCAATGATGTTGATTTTACTTATAATGACCGCTCGGGAATTACGCTTAAGATATCGGCCATAAAGGAAGTAAATTTAACCGGAAACGAACTGCGCATTGATTCACTCACCCAGCACGACTCTACCCGGTTTTATTATTTTAAAGAACTTCAAATTGAACTTAATAACATCAACCAGCCGCTGGGGCGCGATAGTCTTTACCGGCTAAAATTAAAACAGCTCAACTATTCAACACTTACATCAAAACTACTGGCTACCGGCGTTGGTATAGTGCCAGCAGCTGATTCGGCTTTTATCAAAAAGGGTGTACGTACTTATTACCAATTTGATACTGATACATTGCAGTTGAACGATTTCAGCTTGAAAAAATTCAACAAGTTCAGGATAATCTACGGATCAAACTTGTTGCTTAACCGCGGCAACTTTGTTGTTTTTGCCAACCGTGGCTTACCGGCACCAAAAGGCAACAGGCTGCAAAGTTTCCCTAACGTTGCCTTGCAGCGTATACCAAATAGTTTTACGCTTGATACTGTTGAACTACGCAACATTAACATCACCTACAGGGGTTACGGACGTAAATCGCGCAAGCAAGGTTCGGTATCATTTAACGGTACAAGCGGCAACATTTATAACGTAACCAATAATGCTAAAGCCAATAACACGCGTGATACCATGCGCATTGAGGTTACTACCAGGTTAATGGATAGCGCCCCCCTGCATGCTAACATCAAATTTAATTTAACCGATTCGGCAAAGAGCTACAGTTACAAGGGCTGGGTAGGCAATATCGATCTCGACCGGCTGAACAAGGCCACCATGCCCTTTGCGCTTATAAAAATTACTTCCGGATGGCTTGACCATATGGATTTTGATATACAAGCCAACAAAAATGTATCATGGGGAAAGGTTGCGCTGCATTACCATGACCTAAAGGTACATTTGCTCAAAGTTGATAGCGCAGCCGGAAATTATAAACACCGTATGCTGGTATCATTAATGGCTAATGCCTTAATTGTGAAGCGAAATAACCCGGAGTTCTTAGGTGCTGTACCCCGTTCGGTTGATGTGCGCTATGTTCGCGAACCCGACACTCCGTTTTTTAAAGCTGTAGTGAAAACCCTTGCACAGGGCATAAAGGCCAGCGTTGGCTATGATGCAGCAACCGAAAAGCATGTTAAGCAAATGATTGTTCAACGCAAGCTTGATAAAAAAAGACGCCAAAACAAACGTGAGTTACGACAAAGACGCCGGAATTTACGTCGCCGAATGGGTAACTAAAATTTGCTTTTAAATTGTTGCACACTTGTTGGCCTGCTAATTGGCAAGTAACTACACACCAACAATGAGATAAGCTATACACACCAGCATTAAAATGGCAAGTACAGGCCATATGAATTTAACCCATGTTTTTACCCCTACTCCCACCAGTGCAAGGGAGGGAAGTAATAAGCCGGTTGGTGTTAAAAAACCCATTATTCCCATACCAAAAAGGTAACTGTTTACGATATCACGCCCGGGTATATGGGCCGCCGTTGCCAACGCTCCGATTATAGGCATGGTTACTACCGCCATACCCGATGTACTGGCAATAAACAAGGTAAACACACAGAACATGAGCAGTAGCAAAACAATAAACACGCCTGATGGCATACCACTTATCAGGCGCGATGCTTCGTAAACAATGGTATCACTTATATGCCCGCTTTCTAAAATAGCGGTTACCCCGCGTGCGGTACCTATAATAAACGCTACGCCCAGTAAAGCCTCCGCCCCCTTTATAAAGGTTTTAATAAAATCTTCCTGCGCCATACGCTGTATAACTCCTATAACTAAGGAAGCCACCAAAAAAACTGCCGTCATTTCAGGCAGCCACCAACCCAGCTTTATAACTCCGGTTATCATGATGGCAAAGGCAAAAAAGAAAACCACCAACAAAAGAATATTTTTTCCTTGAAGCTTACTTTCACTGCGTGATACATTTAGCTGCGGGAATGGGCTGTTAACCACACCATCAATTTTTAATACCAGTGAAGCAGCAGGGTTTGCCTTAATTTTATGAGCATATCTCAAAAGGTAAAAGATGTAAATGCCGCCCGACAGCACAAACATAGCAAGCCTTCCGCTAATGCCGTCAGTCCAACTTATACCGCAAGCATTTGATGCTATTATAGTTGAAAAAGGATTAGAAAACGAAGAGAGTGTACCCAACTGCGTACCCCCAAAAATAACAGCCACCGGCACCAATAAATCATAACCTGCCGCCAGAAACAATGGAACCAATACGGGATAAAAGGCAAAGCCTTCCTCAGCCATACCAAACGAGGCCCCGCCAAAAGCAAGCAAAAAAGTTAGTATGATAATAAGCCACCCTTCGCGCCCTTTCATTTTAACAGACAATGACTTTAAGCCGGCTTCTAACGCTCCTGTTGCATTAAACACTTCTATAAATCCGCCAATAAGGAGTATGAACAAAATAATGTCAATGGTATCATAAATACCCTGTATAGGCGCTTGCACAATACTCAGCAAACCTCTGCCATTTTGCGGAAGTTTGTGATAAGTGCCGGGCACTGACACCGGCTTACGTATAGTGCCCTGCTCAAAAGCACTCAGTGGTGCGCTTATGTGCAGGCTATCTAACGTTTTTTGTGTAGCAGGCAACGCAATTGCTTTGTTACTGTTGGTTAGTGTAAAAGATTTGTCGGTATAGCTAAGCGTGTCAAATTTGCCTGCAGGCACAAGCCATGTAGCAATAGCAGCTAGCACAACCACCGCCATTAAAATAGCTAAAGGGTGAGGTATTTTTTTTAGAGATGCCATTATAATTGTTAAAGTTATTTGAGTACAGTTGAAATGTATAACATTTTAAAAGCTCAATCTATCTCTTCTTCACATCCTTTAAAACCAGTAGGTTTTGCGCGTTAACATGATACCCGGTAATGTTATTTTGATATAAGTTTACCAGCTTATCATAATAAAGAATTACTACCGGAGCCTGTTGCATTACCAGTTTATCCATTTGTTGATAAAGCTTAAAGCGTTGCCGGTCATCGGCAACGTTGTATGCCTGTTCAAACAAAGCATCAAACTGTTTATTATGAAAGCCGGTATAATTTGGTCCAAAAGGAATTTTGTTTTTGCCGTAAAAAACCGAAAGATAATTTTCAGCATCAGGGTAATCGGCTATCCAGGAGGCACGGAAAAAGTTCACCCCGTTTTTTGCTATTAGTTCGCGCAAGCTTGCACCCTGCACCAATTCAACCCTGGTACGTATACCAATTTGCTGCAATTCGCCCTGAATGTATTCTATTAAATCACGATAGCTTGTGGTGGTACTCAACACTACCTCGGGCAGGTTTTTACCGTTAGCAAAACCTGCTTCTGCCAGTAAACGCTTAGCCTTTTGGGGGTGGTAATGATATCCATGCACTGCTGTACTATCAAAACCGGGCATTCCTTGCGGAATAAACCCTGCATAGCCGGGGGCACCTGTACTATTACGCAAGTACTTAACCATGCGGGCTTTATTTATACCATAATTTATAGCTTGCCGCACCTTAAGCATCTTAAGCGGCGATTGCTTAACAATGCTAATACTGGTATCTATTAATATACCCAGATATTCTGTATTTAAAAAAGGGGCTGTATACATTTTAAAGCGCCCGCGGTATTTGCTGGTAATACGTCCGCTTTTGGTGAGTATATCATCACGATAACTACCATCAATACCATTAAAAAAATCGAGCTTATGCTTGATGAACTCCATGAAGGCTGTTTGCTTATCGCTTATAAAGGTTGACCTTACAGCATCTAAATGCGGCAGGTGTTCGCCGTGTGCACCTCTTTCCCAGTAGCGTTCATTTTTAAGTAATGCCAGCACCTCACCTTCTTTCCAATACTTAAATTTAAAAGGGCCTGTTCCAACCGGGTGGCTGCGAAAGTCTTTTCCGTAATGCTCAACAACCTCATGCGCAACAACCGAACAATATTGTGCGGTAAGTAAACTCAACATAGGCGGAAACGGCTGCTTTAGTTTTATTTGAAATGTGGTATCATTAAGCGCAATAAATGACTCCTTTCCAATTACTTTATCACTAAAAATCCACGAACCGGATGATGCTACTTTCGGATCAATCAACCTGCCGAAGCTGTATACAAAATCGGCAGCGGTTGCGCGGCGACCCTTGCCTGCTGCAAACTGAGCATCATCATGAAAGTACACATCTGTACGCAGGTGAAAGGTATAAAGCAAACCATTGGGCGATAGCTCCCATTTTTTAGCTATACATGGCTTTATATGCAGGCTATCATCAATTTGAACCAAGCCGTTATAAAGCTGGTTGTCTATCCATAATGCGTTTTGATTGCGCGCAAAAGCCGGATCCATAGAGGTAAGACCCTGATCGAGGTTAATATTAAATATGGTTTTATTTGAGGTATTATCTCCTGGTTTACATGCCCCCAGGAATACTACAAATAACAGCCATAAAACTCTATGCACTTTTGTATACATTGCGTTAAATATGCAATTAATTTAATCAATTTTGGTTTGTAACAACCTTTGTAATTATTGCTCTATCCTTTTAAATACAACAATGAAACTTTTACGTTTAGCTATACTCATTTGCACCTCCATTACGGCTGTTGTAAAAGGTCAGGCCATTTCAACTAATGCCAAAACCAATATTATGTTTTTGGGTTGCAACCACTTTGGGCAGGAAGCTTTTTACAAACAAGCACCTTCTACTGACTTGTTCAGCCCTAATCGTCAAAAAGATGTTGCTGAAATAAACCGCCAGCTGGCACTTTACAAGCCCGACCTGGTTTTAATTGAACGCGAACCTGCCGAGCAACACACCGTTGACAGCTTGTATAATCTATTTAGAGCCGGCAAGCTTAACTTTGCTCAACTCAATTATGGCCGGGCCGAAGCCTACCAGTTTGGCTTTAATCTTGCCAAAACTTTGGGCCTTAACCAGGTATTTGGTGTTGATTATTATAACGGTCTTTCAACACGGTTACTTAAGGAAGGAGAAGGCTTACAGTTTTTTACTGAAGGTTTATCGGCCTTTTCAAATTTCGGGCGTTCGGTTGATAAGCAGTTGAAAGATAACGTCATCAATTTAAAACAATACCTGCTTAAGATAAACTCGCCCGAAACTTATGCACTCACTTATCATACATTGTTTATTAATCCGGCAAGAGTTACCAATGGTACCTTTGGTAAGCTTGATGCCTCAGTTGACAGCGCGCATGTAGATAAGAGATACATCGGGGCTGAATATATCTCCATCTTTTACAACCGGGAACTTAAAATATTCAGCAACATTTTAAGTGTGCAGCAGGCTACAAAGGGCAAGCGCATATTAGTTATAATGGGGCAACGCCATGCAGCAGTGTTATCTAAAATTTTTGAAAATGATCCTGCTTTTACGGTGGTGCCTGTAAGCCGGTATTTGAAATAAGAAGACATTATTATCGCTTTATAAAACTTTAATCATTTAATGCACACAATTTAACCTGCTGTTTGTATCATTACAACATTTAGTATTATCAAACAGGGTAAAACATAAAAACTCCGTTTTTTTACCATATTTGAACGTACAACAATACTTCAAATCACAATCCATATGCAAGAATTAGATCCAGCCATTTTAGATAAGGCTAACGCCTGGCTTAAGGGAAATTATGATGCCGATGTTAAGCAACAGGTGCAAAAATTAATTGATGATAAAGCTTATACCGACCTTACCGATTCATTTTACAAAGATCTTGAATTCGGAACGGGCGGTCTTCGCGGTTTAATGGGTCCGGGTTCAAACCGCATTAACAAATACACTATTGGCGCGGCTACGCAAGGCCTGGCCAATTATCTTAAAAAAACCTATCCGGGCGAAAAAATCAAAGTAGCTATTGCACACGATAGCCGTAACAACTCTGATGTACTTGCCGGCATTACTGCCGATGTGTTTTCGGCTAATGACATATATGTATACTTTTTTAAAGCTTTGCGCCCAACGCCGGAGCTTTCATTTGCGGTACGCCACTTAGGTTGTAAGAGCGGTGTTATGCTTACGGCATCACACAACCCAAAAGAATACAATGGCTATAAAGCTTACGGTGAAGATGGCGGCCAGTTTGTTGCCCCTCATGATAAAGCCGTAATGGACGAAGTAGCTGCCATAAGCAGTGTTGATGATGTTAAGTTTACGCGCAACGAAGCTAATATTGAGTTAATTGGTGAGGAAATAGATCGGCTATATCTGGATAAAATTACAGCTCTTTCTGTATCGCCGGAGGCTATCAAACGTCAGAAAGATCTTAAAATAGTTTACTCACCGTTACACGGTACCGGCGTTACCCTGGTACCTAAGGCACTGGAGCAATTTGGTTTTGAAAACGTAACCGTGCTTGAATCGCAGGCTACTCCTGATGGCAACTTCCCTACCGTGGTTTACCCTAACCCTGAAGAAAAAGAAGCCCTTAACCTGGCTATGGAAAAAGCCAAAGAAATTGATGCCGACCTGGTTATGGCTACCGACCCTGATGCTGACCGTGTGGGCATTGCAGTTAAAAATGACAAAGGCGAAGTAGTTTTACTTAACGGTAACCAGGTTGCAACCCAGCTAATCAACTACCTGCTATCGGCGTGGGAAGAGAAAGGCAAGTTTACCGGTAAAGAGTACATTGTTAAAACCATTGTAACCTCATATCTTATTGATGCCATTGCTAAAGATAAAGGCGTAGAATGCTACAACACCCTTACAGGCTTTAAATACATTGGCGAATTGATGACCAAATTCGAAGGTGAAAAAACCTTTATTGGTGGTGGTGAAGAAAGCTACGGTTATTTAATTGGCGACATTGTGCGTGATAAGGATGCCGTGGTGTCGGCAGCATTTATTGCCGAAATGACTGCATTTTACAAAGACAAGGGCAGCAGCCTGTTTGAGGCTTTGGTAGATACTTATCTGAAATATGGTTTCTATAAAGAAACGCTTATTTCAATCACCAAAAAAGGAAAAACCGGCGCCGAAGAAATTAAGGCCATGATGGAGCAGTACCGCACTAATCCTCCTGCTACATTAGGTGGCTCTAAAGTAATTGCGTTGAAAGATTACGAACTGCGCAAAGAAACCGACCTTACTTCAAACAATGTAACACCAATTGATTTACCAAAATCTGACGTGTTGCAGTTTATCACCGAAGATGGTAGTATAATTTCGGCACGCCCATCTGGTACCGAACCTAAAATTAAGTTTTACTGCAGCGTGAACACCAAGCTGGCCAGCAAAGAGGCATTCCACGAAACTGAAAAGCAACTCGATGAAAAGCTGAAAACCATTATGCAAGATTTGGGCGTTTAACGTTCTTTACTTGTTAAAATATCGGAATCCCGGGGCCTCAGTTCCGGGATTTTTTGTTGGTAGATAAACAATTATGAAGTATGCGCTTTATTGTATATACATACTTATAAGCGCTTATGGTTTTAAATTACGTTCGCTACTGTGTCAACTTATCTATTATGTGCCTCATGGCGCTTATTTCTGCCTGCAGCAATGGCGAAAAGAAAGAGCAAACAGTAAGTGCTAATCGCTGGTACATGAACAGCATCATTTACAATGTTGAGGTACGTGTATTTAAAGATAGTGACGGTGATGGAATAGGCGATTTTAACGGACTTACCCAAAAAATTCCCTACTTAAAATCTCTTGGCGTTGATGCCGTGTGGCTGGCGCCTTTCCAACCCACCTCGTATCGTGACGATGGATACGATGTTATGGACTACTACGGCATCGATGCTAAAATAGGCACTAAAGAAGATTTTGATTCATTTATTAAGGCGGCTCACAAAGCCGGTATTAAAGTGGTGATGGATGTGGTGCTTAACCACACCTCAAACAGCCACCCATGGTACCAAAAGGCCCGATTAGATAGCACCTCCAAATATTTTAATTGGTATGTATGGTCAAAAGCAAAGCCAAAAAACTTTGACGAGGGCATGGCCTTCCCAGGCGTGCAAAACGAAACCTGGACTTATGATGAGGTAGCCAAAAGGTATTACTTTCACCGGTTCTATGACTTTCAGCCCGATTTAAATTTTGAAAACAAAGAGGTGCAGGCCGAAGGAAAAAAGATTTTGACTTACTGGCTTAATCAGGGGCTTGATGGTTTCAGGCTAGATGCCGTACCCTTTATTATTGATAAACCTGCCGAGGGTGACGATGCCCAACCTATGTATAATATTCTTAGCAACCTGAATGCTACGGTTAAAAAGCTAAATCCAGATGCCATTTTATTAGGTGAAGCCAACGTAGCACCTGATAAAAATAAAGTCTTTTTTGGAGTGCACGGCAGTCGTTTGCAACTCATGTTTAACTTCTATGCCAACCAATACCTTTTTTATTCACTGGCTGATGAACATGTAAGCACCTTTAAAGAGGCTTTGCAAAAAACACATGAAAAGCCGGCCGAATCGCAATGGGCATACTTTATGCGCAACCATGATGAAATAGATCTTGGGCGCTTAAGCAGCAAAGAACGGAACAAAGTTTATGAAAAGTTTGGCCCCGAGAAGAGCATGCAGCTTTATGACCGTGGTATACGCCGACGCCTGGCGCCCATGATTAATGATGCTAAAAAACTTGAGCTTTGCTATAGTCTGCTATTTTCGCTTCCCGGAACGCCTGTAATAAGATATGGCGAGGAAATCGGCATGGGCGATGATCTTACGCTTCAGGAACGGCTTTCGGTACGCACACCTATGCAATGGTCGTCTGGCGCTAACGCAGGATTCACCAGCGGGAATAAGCCCTACCGACCTTTGATTAATATGGGTGAATATCGTTACCAGGCAGTTAACGTTGATCTGCAATCAAAAAATTCACAGTCTTTGCTTAGCAAAATAAAGCAGCTAATTGCTGCCCGTAAATCCCATCCGGAAATTGGCTTGGGCGCATGGAATGTGTTAGATACAGGCACAGATGAAGTATTGGCCATTGAGTATACTTATGAGGGCCGCAAATCAATTGTTGTACATAATTTCAGCAAACGGCATTTGGAGAAAGTTGAAATTACCAGAAATGACACTAGCGCCCCAATTGCTGAAAATGCAATTAATTCTGCAGAAAAAGTCCAGATAAAAGATGGACGCCTGACCTTAGCATTAGGTGGCTATGAATATAAATGGTATGGTTTCAAGGAGCAGTAGGCAGCAAACTAAACTTCGATATTTATTCAATAAAACGTTTTCTTTACTTGCCCATCATGATATTCCTTCACCTCGTGCAAGTGCAAATTGCCCATGTCATCGGCAGTAAAAGCTTTCGTCATTGAGTCTAAACGTCTGTGGTGATCAAAGTAAACCTCTGTAAATGTAATTCCATCCCGGCTAATGGTATGGGTGCCTTTAGTGAGCAAAACTTTGTTACGGCTGGCTTTCATCCAGGCGCTGCACAAACTTCTCGTTTGACCGGCACGGTAAACTACAAAAAAAGCCCCATCTACATTTCCATCATGAACGTAGTAATCTTCTTGGTATAAACTATAGTCGTATTTGCCCAAACTAAAATGTTTGATAAGTCTTTTATTTGGCATTTTAAAGGCACTTAAGCCTAGCAGCATAGATGCAGTCAAAGCTGCCCCTAACGTATATTCACAAATGAGTTTCTTGTTAAAAACAAGGTTTGGATTAAATGAACCGTAATTTGGCATAAGGCTAAATGATGAAGTATTTCACAACCAAATTAGCACTTAGCTACATTCTGTTTTAATCCTTTAACTATTTTTAACAATTACCATAATTAAGCTATTTACGCTTCCACAACTTGCCGGTATAATTAAGTTCGTTTAGCCCCAGTGCTACCTTTTGCCCCGATTCAAAACTAAACACTTCTTCAAAAGTATCTTTTAAAAAGTCATTCATTTTTTGCTGGCTGAAAAACCAGCACGGGTATGAAGCATCATAAAACGCTGGTGGCACTTTTTGTATGGTTAAGCGATCCTCTGGTCGGTCTATATACGCAGTACGGTCAATTATAAGATAAGGTATACTACTTTGCTTAACTTCATTTAAAAGCTTATACGGTGCTTCCATATATTGTAATGAACTGCTGAACATCAACAACTGAGGCTCACTTTTTACAAGCACTTCATCCAGCGAGTAATAAAATTTCAGATGCTCATTTTCAAAATTGCGCTTACCTTCATCAACAAACATTTCCTGCTCTACCAAATGCCACTGCAATAAATTTAAATGTTTAAGAAAGGGTAGGTTTTGCCTGTACGATGTGCCTAGCGAACCGCCATAATCTACCACGCTCAATTGATTATTATTTTGCGATGCTATCCACAACAATGAGGATAAAATGGGGTAAAATATCTCCACTTGTTGCTGGGCTATACCATCGCATTCATACTTAGCCTCACCATTTTTAACTTTTAACGCGGCTTCACTAACCCGCCGCAACACACTTTGCGCATTATAGCCTGTGGTTTGTTGTAGCGCCTGCTGCCAGCTCTTATAGTTACCGTGCCAGCCGTAGCGGGCGCTGTACCTCATAATGCGTTTAACTATAGCCGGAACAAAATCTCCTTTTTTAAGCGACATAAATGGCATGTGTTGTTTTGTAAGGCTTATACTTGTGCAAATATTTAGCCACGGTAAATTGAGCGCTTTATAAACAATCAGCATCAAACAATTCAAGCTTAATTATGCTATATTCACAAGCACTAAAATAAAAAGCAACAATTAAAAATATTTACTAATTTTTTTAGTATTTAATTATTTACTTCTTATATTTGTATACAATATAAACACGATGAGTAACGTAAACGCAGATAAATTAAAAGCACTACAGCTTACATTAGATAAGCTGGAAAAATCATACGGTAAAGGTACCATTATGAAATTGGGCGATACCGTTATCGAACCCATTGAAGTAATACCTACAGGCTCATTAACACTTGATTTAGCTTTAGGTGTTGGCGGTTTACCAAAAGGCCGTGTAATCGAAATTTACGGTCCGGAATCTTCAGGTAAAACCACTTTGGCCATACACGCTATTGCAGAGGCTCAGAAAAAAGGCGGCATTGCTGCATTTATTGACGCTGAGCACGCTTTTGACCGTTTTTATGCTCAAAAGCTGGGTGTTGATGTTGAAAATTTATTAATCTCTCAACCAGACAATGGTGAGCAGGCTTTAGAAATTGCTGATAACCTGATTCGTTCAGGAGCTATTGATATATTAGTTATTGACTCGGTTGCGGCCCTTGTACCAAAAGGTGAAATTGAAGGCGAAATGGGCGACTCTAAAATGGGTTTACAGGCCCGCTTAATGTCGCAAGCCTTGCGTAAGCTTACCGGTACCATTAGCAAAACCGGTTGCTGCTGTATATTTATCAATCAGCTGCGCGATAAAATTGGCGTTATGTTTGGTAACCCGGAAACTACTACCGGTGGTAACGCCCTTAAATTTTACGCTTCGGTACGTTTGGATGTACGCCGTATATCACAAATTAAAGATACCGATGAGGTATCAGGTAACCGTGTAAAGGTTAAGATCGTTAAAAACAAGGTCGCTCCTCCATTCCGCCTAGCCGAATTTGATATCATGTTTGGCGAAGGTATTTCCAAAGCAGGTGAAATTATTGACCTGGGTGTTGAGCACAGCATTATTAAAAAAGCAGGTTCATGGTTTAGCTACGGCGACAGCCGTTTAGGACAAGGCCGTGATGCCGTTAAACAACTGATTATTGACAACCCTGAGCTTGCAGAAGAACTGGAAAACAAGATTAAGGAAGTTGTTTCGGGTGAAGAATTTACACCTGAAGAAGATTAAGATTTAGTATAGTTTTTATTTAGCCACTCTTGCTGCGTGCAGAGTGGCTTTTTTTGTTTCCATACTTTCCATGATAGTTGATGCAATATCATATCTTGGTACGCATAAACACTTATCACAACATTTAAATGAACAGGATAAAACTTCTGTTACTGATGCTTTTGCCATCAGCAATTTTTGCACAGACAAAATACCTGCCGGGCTATGTAGTTAAAAGCAACGGTGATACACTAAAAGGCCTCATTAACTATCGTTTGCAGAATTCAACACCAAAGTATTTTGAATTTAAAGCTAACCCCGATCAGAAAACGCCGGTTGTTTACACCACTACCGATGTTAAAGCGATCAACGTGCTTAACGCTGCCACTTTTATTACTTACTCGGGCAAAGTATCAATGGATAAAAACAAATTTCCGGATATATCGCCCGCAATAGATACCACTACACAACAGCAGCAAATATTTTTAAAAGTAACTTATATTGGAGACAACGTTGGTTTAGCCGAACAAGAGGATGCAACAAAACACCGTTACTTTTTAACCGAAAACAACACCGCTGCAACTGAGCTGATATATTACCAGTACTACGCTAACATTGATGGTAGCCGTACCGTGCGAACAGCCGAAATGTATAAGCAAACACTTAAAAACGCAGCAAACCGCTATAGCAACAACCTTGAAACTATGGCGCTTATTGATAATACCACATTTACGTCAAGCAGCCTTACGCGTGTGCTTAAGTTGATGAATAAAGACAATAAAGTTGAAGAGAAAAGCTTTGTTGTAGGCATACACGCCGGCGTTAGCTTAAACGCAGCAAAATCAGGTTTATATGGCAACAGTGTATTTGCCGGAGAAACGTCATGGTCCTACCTTCCACGTGTTTTAGCGGGAATTGAACTTTCTGATCACCGTATCCTTAAAAACCTACGCTTTAAATTAGATTTTGCTTTCACAGGTGTAAAGCCACGTTTCAACAAAACGGTACAGGTAGGTGCAACAAATATTATCAATGAGTACAGCTACAAAATTGACCATTATTACTTTTCTGCCATTCCAAACATTACGTATAATATCATCAACAGTAACCGTTTCAGGCTTTTTGCAGGAGTTGGTTTGTCATTAAATTACGGAACCTCAAGCAAAATAACTTTTAAGCGCAATTTATCCCAGTTTAATGATCTTAAAAACTTACAAAGCTCCTGGACTTCTACCCCATTGCAATTGGGCGTAACGCTGAATAAGAGATTAGACATTTACGGTAACTTCACGTATTCTAACTGGGTTATGCTGTACGATCAATTTTTCCTTACCGGAAGACATTTTGATTTTGGATTGCGTTACAGGCTCACTAAGGCTTATTGACATAATCCTGTATTATAACTGAAAAATGCCTGACAAATATTTAAAAACATAGTGTTACTTTGACACCATTAAAACAAAACTACATACTATGGAATACAGGCAATTAGGTGCGTCGGGTTTACATGTACCGGTTTTAAGCTTTGGTACAGCAACCTTTGGCGGTGGCAATGAGTTTTTCAAAGCTTGGGGAAATACCCAATTAAATGAAGCGAAGCAATTAATAAACCTTTGCCTTGATGCAGGTGTTAATTTTTTCGACACAGCAAACGTGTACTCGCATGGCGTATCAGAAGAAATTTTAGGTCAGGCACTTGAAGGACTACGCAACAAAGTACTTATTTCTACTAAGGCTACTTTTCCTATGGGATCGGGGCCTAATGATTTTGGTTCGTCTCGCTTCCACTTGCTTGAGCAGGCCGAGGCAAGCCTACGCCGTTTAAAAACAGATCATATAGATATATACCACCTGCATGGGTTTGATGGTAACACGCCGGTTGAAGAGACCCTGAAAGCCCTTGATGATTTGATAACCAGTGGCAAAGTGCGTTATATTGCCTGCTCCAACTTTTCGGGCTGGCATTTAATGAAGTCACTGTCAGTATCTGAACGTTATGGCTGGGCACGGTACATAGCACATCAGGCTTACTATTCTTTGCTCGACAGGGAGTTTGAATGGGAATTAATGCCTTTGGGTATTGATCAAAATGTAAGCACTATTGTTTGGAGCCCGTTGGCATCAGGCCAATTGGGCGGTAAGTTCCGTCGTGGCCAGCCAATACCGCAAGATAACCGCCGCAGCCAGGGAGGTTCACATGGTCCTGAAACCAACATGGAGCGCTTATATACTATTGTGGATGCACTAGACGAGGTTGCAGAAGAAACAGGAAAATCGGTTGCGCAAGTTGCGCTGAACTGGGTATTGCAACGCCCTACGGTGGCTAACATTATTATTGGTGCACGTAACGAGGAACAGTTAAAGCAAAATCTCGAAGCTGTAGGTTGGAACTTAAACATTGAGCAAATAAAAAAACTTGATGCAGCAAGCGAAATACCTGCCGTTTATCCATATTGGCATCAGCGTCAAAATACTAAGCTTAATCCGTTGCCAAACTTTTACAAGTAAAAAAAAGCCCGCCTCAAATCCATATTGAGGCGGGCTTTTTTATATGGGCCATAGTAGCCAGTTTATGCATTATTAATAATCTTTCTTAAAAATGCGAAGTGTCTTAACATACCTGCCCTGGTAATATGAATTTAAAGGTGTTTCGGTAACGCCGTTAGCCTTGCCCGATGTTGAATGAATAAATATAGGTTCAGCACCGGTTTGAGTAAGAATACCCATATGGCCTACCACCCGCTTTGTACTATCGGTGCCGGTAAACAATATCAAATCACCGGGTTTAGCCTGGCTTATAGATATCTCCTGATTTACGTAGGTAAAATCAACTGACGACCGTGGAACTGCTATATTGAAATGGTTAAATACATAAGTAATAAAACCTGAGCAATCAAATCCCTCATCAGGTTTAAGCGAACCATACTTATATGGAATCCCTATCAGAGTTTTTGCATAGGCTATTAGCTCAGCAGGCTTGGTAGTACCTGTGTTAATAGTAACCTTGGGCTGTCGATCGTCGACTATAATGGGTTTTACAGCAGGTTCGTTATCTTTTGGAATGTAATTTTCTTGCAAAGTATTGTTTTGACCGCAAGAGTAAAACAGTATTACAGCTGCAAATAAATAAGTTTTGTAAACGATCGGCATTTTTAGCTAACACGTTTGAAGTTAAAAAGTTAGAGCCATAACAGCTATTATAAATTCGGCCATTTAATATGGTGTGAATTGTGGACATGTCTATCATAGATCAATTTCGAATCACTCACATTATTTAACCCACAATTACAAAAATGTCACCAGTGGCATGCTTTTAGCATTGCCACGGCATGAACTTACAAAAGGCAACATTTGGCGGAGGCTGTTTTTGGTGTACTGAAGCTATATTTCAGATAATTAAAGGTGTGAGGTCGGTAGTTTCGGGCTATATGGGCGGAGAAGTAGAAAACCCTACTTATGAGCAAATTTGTGGTGGAAAAACAGGACACGCCGA
This sequence comes from uncultured Mucilaginibacter sp., assembly GCF_913773635.1. Lineage (GTDB taxonomy): Bacteria > Bacteroidota > Bacteroidia > Sphingobacteriales > Sphingobacteriaceae > Mucilaginibacter. The sequence goes on along the minus strand of NZ_CAJYGQ010000005.1, from coordinate 76,137 downwards.
GGTTGTTGAAGTTGAATTTGATGCAGATGAAGTAAGTTATAATGATTTACTCTTTGTTTTTTTTGAGACACACGACGCCACAACCCCGAACCGGCAAGGAAATGATGTGGGAACACAATACCGTTCGGTTATTTACTACCATAATAAGGAGCAAGAGCAACAAGCCAAAGAGATGGTTGCGCAACTTACAAATGAAGGTATTTACAGCAACCCAATAGCAACTGAAATTAGTCCGGTTGGTACACTTTACACTGCCGAATCATACCATCAAAATTATTTCAATAACAATACATACAAGCCATACTGCACCTTTGTAATACAACCTAAGCTCAACAAATTTGCTCGGAAGTTTACTGAAAAGGTTAAGGCTGGAGCTGTTTGAAGGAGGTGGGGAATCTAATCATGTAATTATTACGGTAAGCTTTTTAATCAGATGGGTGCACTACTATACTTATTAAAAGTATCCTATAACTTTGCGCTTTAAAGCAAAGTGCTCATGAGTAAGAAATTCTTTATTGGCATGCTTGGCATTGTGTTGGCCTCTTGCACGACAACCAAACAAGCAGTGCAGCAAACATCTGTTACAAACAATAGTAAGGTTTGGTCATCTTTATGGCAGCAGCGGTCGGCCGAGTATAAGGCGCTATGCTTTCAAGCCTACAACCTGGCCAAACTCAGGCTTGATGAAGCGCTGGCTAAAAAAAACAATAAACCATTAGCCATAGTAACCGACATTGATGAAACTGTGCTTGACAATAGCCCTTATGATGCATCACGCGCTATAAAGAACTTGGAATATGACCCAGCTACTTGGAAACAATGGACCGCTAAAGCTGCGTGCGATACCGTTGCCGGAGCTCCGGCATTTTTCAAATATGCAGCAAGCAAGGGCGTTGCCATATTTTATATAACCAACCGCGATGAAGATGAGCGGGCGGGCACAGTCAAAAATCTTCAGAAGTTTAACATGCCTTTTGCTGACAACGAGCATGTAGTCCTTAAAGCTGGCACATCGAGCAAGGAGCCAAGACGATTGGATGTACTCAAGGGCTATGATATCGTGCTTTTATGCGGCGACAATTTGCCCGACTTTGATGCGTTATACGATAACCACCCCACCGAGCAAAAGCGCAACGACGTTACTGCTAAGCTTTCGGGAAAGTTCGGAAACAAATATATCATACTGCCCAACCCGTCATACGGTGATTGGGAAGGCGCACTGTTCAACTTCAATTACGGGCTTAAAGCCGCACAAAAAGATTCGATAATTAAAGCAAAGCTAATAACCGACAAATAAGCCAACTACCGTATAAGTGATGGTGATGATGAAAATGTTTAACTTAGCGTTATCATCATCAACATCCTATGGTAACAATAGAAAACGAATTCCTAAAAGCTTCAATTAGCAGTAAGGGTGGCCAGCTTATATCGTTAATTAACAAAGCATCACAAACTGAACTGATATGGCAGGCTAACGAGCAAATATGGCCCTGGCATGCCCCCAATCTTTTTCCTATAGTTGGCGGTTTAGTTAATAATGAGTTAAGGGTAAACGGAACAACGTATAATCTGTCAAGACACGGGTTTGCCCGTCAATCTGATTTCAGCATTGCCGAAGCTAACCCTCACCATGCTGATCTTGTCCTGCATTGCAATGAACAAACACTGGCGGTGTACCCTTACAAATTTGCTTTCCATATATTATATGACCTTATTGACAATGCGCTACGAATCACTTACAAGGTGATAAATCTTGACGATAAAGCCATTTACTTTTCGGTGGGTGCGCACCCGGCATTTAATGTACCATTTTACACTGGTGATAATTACGAAGACTACTTCATTGAGTTTGAGGTTGCCGAAGAGCTTAACTCGCATGTATTATCGGCCGAGGGATATTTTACCGGAGAAACTACTCCTGTGAAACTTGAAGGTAAAAAATTAGCGCTAACCCGTAACCTTTTTGACAACGATGCCCTTGTATTTAAGAACATACAATCAAAGGTGGTTACCATCAAATCTGCAAAGTCTGATCAATCAATCACCGTTGAGTATCCGCATTATAAACACCTAGGTATCTGGGCAAAACCGGGTGCCGATTTTGTTTGCATTGAACCCTGGCTTGGGTACGCCGATGATGTTGTACCGGCAAATGATATAAGCCTGAAACCGGCTATACAAAAACTCGAAAAAGGACATGTTTTTGAGTCGCCATACTACATCAGCATTTAACGTTAGCCTGAGGTTAATTGAATATTTTTAAAACATTCCGCACCTGTTGGAGGTAATCTGTTTATTATTCAATTAATCTACAATCATATGAAAAAGATTATTTATCTATTTATGACAACGTTGATGTTAAGCTTTGTTGCTTTTACATCAAACGCAGCTACCACTGATGCTGGCGTTAATTACAAAGAGTACTACGCAAACAAAAGCGTTGAAGAAAGAAACGCACGCGTAGAAGAAATCAAAGCCCGTGTTGACGAGATCAGAGCAATGGACAAATCTGACTTAAGCAAAACTGAGCGCAAAGAGTTAAGAAAAGAGCTTAGAGAGCTTAAAAAAGAAGCTAACGCTGCTGCTACCAGCGGTGGTATCTATCTTTCAGTAGGTGCTATCATTATCATCATTTTAGTACTTATCCTGATTTTATAATCAGTATACCAATCACTCTAAAACAACAAAGGAGCCTTATGGGCTCCTTTGTTGTTTATTAAAATAATGATCCCTGCTGACCATTGTTTATATCAATGTCGTCGGGGTTTGTAATTTCAAAACCTACATTTTTTGCAGCCTGCTCAGGTGTGGAATCAGGTACCTGTTTAGGTTCGGCCGGGTTGGTTACATCAGCAATAATTTGTGTATCGGCCACTGAATCCGGCGCCGGGTCGGGTACATCTTCAGCGTCGTCATGCTCGGCAATCAATTCTACCGTTTGTATAGTATGCGCCGAAAGCCGATTACCCATCGCTTTCATCCCCTTAACATCAATCAAATCAGTTAAGTTTAATTCGGCCAGTTCGGGCATTTGAGCTTTGCCTTTAAGCTGCTCAACCTTAACCACAGCCTGTGCCGCTCCTGATATAATAACCAGCTTAGAGCCCGGTTCTTCACTTATGAAACTGGTTTGCTTACCTATAACTATGTTTTCAAACACAAAGCGCTTAACCAGGTAGTTTTTTGACTTACCATCGTAATGTATAACTGAGTAAACCTTCTCGGCATCGTACTTTTCAATTAACATCATCTTATCATCAAAATGGTTGTTAAGATCAAAGCTGGTAAGCTCATATACCCCGTTTGACAGGATGGTCAATATCTTATCTTCACCATCAAACTCGCCCAGGTAACGTCCACGGCTGTCGGCATTTAAACGTTTAAGTATATCATCATACCAAATTTTACGCCCGGCCAGGGTTGATACACCTTTTGATTTTAAAAGGATTTTTTTAACCGGGTACTTAGTAACCTGGTTCCCCATTGATCCTCTGCCTTTAATAGCTATCTCGGCAAAGTCCTGGTCAAACTGGAGTTTTTTGAGTTTACTATGCGGCTTCAACTGCACGGTAACTACCTCGGCCTCGCCGTTTGGATTGGCTGTAAAGTATAATACTTTCGTTCCTTTGGTACCCTTTGTTAAATCATACTCCTTATCGCGCGTTACGCCTACTACCGAGAAACGTTTAACGTAAGTGGTGCCGCTTTCACCGTCCTTATAAATCATGTTATATACGGTGCGTTCATCGTTCTTTTTAAACACCGCTACATGAATAATATTTTTGCCTACAAAGGCCTTATCCTGCATTTTAGTAATGATGCATTTACCATCTTCTCTGAATACGATAACTTCATCTATATCTGAACAGTCGCAAACAAACTCTACATTCTCATCACGCTTAATGCCCGAGCCTATAAATCCGTCTTGCTTGTTAACGTAAAGTTTTACGTTGGCAAGAGCCACTTGTGCAGCCTCAACCTTATCAAAGGTGCGAAGTTCGGTTTTACGGCCACGGTCTTTACCGTATTTCTCTTTGAGTTTGGTAAACCAGGCTATAGCATAATCGGTCAGGTGCTTCAGGTTGTAATTAACATCCTTAATTTCGGCCTCCAGCGCCTTCATTTGCTCATCGGCCTTTTTTACGTCAAAGCGGGTAATGCTGCTCATTGGTTTATCAATAAGCTTTTTATAATCTTCCGGAAGTATAGTGCGGTAAAATTGCGGAAAGAACGGCTCAAACAAGCGGTTTAATACTTCAACTACAGTATCAAAATTACCTGAGCTTTCATAATCAGGATTTTTGTACATACCCTCCTGAATGAATATTTTGAGCAATGAGCTAAAGAATATTTTCTCCTTTAATTCATTGAGTCTTATTTCAAGCTCAAGCTTAAGCAGGGCTTTGGTATGATTGGCACTGTGAATAAGCACATCGTTCACACTCATAAAGTGTGGCTTATCATCCAGTATTATACAGGTATTGGGCGATATTGATACCTCGCAATCGGTGAAGGCGTATAGTGCATCAATAGTTACATCGGGCGATATTCCAGGTGCAAGGTGCACCACAATCTCAACATTTTGAGCAGTGTTATCTTCAATTTTCTTGATTTTAATCTTGCCCTTATCATTAGCCGAAATTATACTGTCAATTAATCCACCGGTGGTTGTACTGTAAGGAACCTCGGTAATTAACAGCGTTTTCTTATCCTTTTCAATAATTTTGGCTCTCACGCGTACTTTGCCGCCGCGCTGCCCTTCATTATAATTGGTGGCATCAGCCATACCGCCTGTTAAAAAATCGGGCAGTAAATTTGGCCGGTTACCCTTCAAGGCTTCAACGGCAGCATCAATAAGTTCTACAAAGTTATGCGGTAATATTTTGGTAGCTAAGCCTACTGCAATACCATCAGCACCCTGCGCCAGCAATAACGGAAACTTTACAGGCAAAGTAATAGGCTCGCGGTTACGGCCATCGTAGCTTGCCTGCCATTCGGTTGTATCAGGATTAAATACAACTTCAAGGGCAAACTTTGTCAATCTTGCCTCAATATAACGCGGTGCCGCAGCCGAATCACCTGTTATAGGATCGCCCCAGTTACCCTGGCAATCAATCAAAAGATTTTTTTGCCCTATTTGTACCATGGCATCACCAATAGATGCATCGCCATGAGGGTGATATTTCATGGTATTACCTATAACATTGGCTGCTTTGTTAAAGCGGCCGTCGTCCATTTCCTTAAGTGAGTGCAAAATGCGGCGTTGCACAGGCTTTAAGCCATCATGTATATGCGGAACGGCACGATCAAGTATTACATACGAAGCATAATCTAAAAACCAGTTTTCGTAAAGCCCGTCGAGCGGTATTACATTATGCATGGTTTCGCCATTTACCTGCGATGCGTTTTCTTCGTGTTCGTTGGTGTCTAAACTTTCTGACATAGTATCGTAACTGCAAATTGAAGGTAATACACTTCAAGCAAACATTATCAGCTGTTTAATTGCTAATAAAATTAGCCAAATATACTAAAAAATAAGCTAAACAACCTATTTATGCTGCCTTAAACCTAATGCGAAAGCGCTTAAGTTATCTTTTATTTACAAGAGTACTCAACTGGCAGGCAATTAGTTAACCGGCGCGTTAAGCACGGCGCATCACACAGTAATTTATTAATTGCGCTCGCGCCCGGCACGTATCATTTGTCCATAGTCCATACGGTTTGCCATGGCATGGCATATCATACCTATACGCTTGGCGCGGGTGGCAATAGTTTTAGCACTGTTTAGCCAGTTTACAAAGTAACGGCGGTGCGATTCAGGAAGGCTATCAAAGTAACTTAATGCATCAGCGTCATCAGTGAGGCACTCCTGCAAGTCATCGGGTACTACCAATTTAAAATCAACATCCTCTTCTATACTCACCTGTAACATTGCTCCCTCGCGCTTGTGAACACCTTTACGCATATCAGCGTTGAGGGTAAGAATAAAGTTCCCGTCGCCCATCGGCATCAATGCAACGCCTGCTATCTCGTAGTTATCGAGCTTACCCTTAACCCTGAATGATTTTTTGTTACCTGGCTTTAGTTGCTGAGCAATATCTGCCGGTACATCAACGTACGTCCAACCGGTTTTTTCGCCTTGCTCGGCAAACTTTAAAATCAAAGCTGTATACGTTATCATATTAACATTTAAAAGCACATTACGCAATGACAAGAACCCCTAATGCACTTAACTTTTACAGATGTTATAAATATTCAATTATAATAAAAATAGTGTAACTTTTAGTGAGGTATGGTAGTCATAGAAGTATAAAACAAATAAATACACAAACTTAATCTCACAACAATATGAAAACCTTGAAATCAATAATATTAGGCTTAGCTTTATTAGTAACAGCAAACGTTGTTAAAGCTGATGAACCATCAACAATCAAATTAACAAAATCAAACGCCATTGATGCATACATAAGCAGCGTTACCTTGGGCCAAAATACAGACCTTAACAATGTGATTGAGCACAATGCAAAGTTCAACATACTGCGTGGCAAACAGGTAATGAGCTTTGGCAAGGCTGATATGTTGAAGTTTTCTAAAGAAAACCAAAACATCCGCCAGGATTGTACCACTTCGGTAACTGAAGTTGAAAGCAACGACGATATGACCATTGTTAAAGTTGATATGAATTACGGAACATTTAACCGCACCAACTATGTTACTGTGGCCAACACAGGAGATGGCTGGAAAATCACCAATGTATACTCAGTGTTTAAATAATATAAATTTCAAATCTTGAAAAAAGCCGGCTCAAATGAGCCGGCTTTTTTGTTTTACAGCCTTTACGAAACCTTCAATAACGATGATTGATATATTACCATCCAATAAACGGTACTATGTATTACAATATTCCTAATTTTTATTGATTATCATGCCGTTTTTCTCTCCTGTTACAGCCAAGTTGTTAACGATATGTTAAATGTTTACTCTCCACATAAAATAGTGTAACGTTTGGTGTAATGATGCTGTCTTATATACAGAAACAAAAACATAAGAACCTTAAAACTTTAAAATATGAAAACCTTGAAATCACTTGTAGCAGGCTTAGCTTTATTAGTAATTGCCAATGTTGTTAAAGCCGAAGAACCTAACGTAGCCCGTTTAACAAAAAGTTATGCAGTAAGCACTTACGTTAACATGATGACCCGCGGCCTAAATGCCGGATTGAGCGATGTTTTTGAAAGCAACGCTAAAATCAACATTCTGCGCGGCAAACAGGTACTTAGTTTTAGCAAAGCAGAAATGCTAACATTTGCCGGCGATAACAAAAACATCCAGCAAAACTGTACTACGTCAGTAACGGAAGTTGAAAGCAATGCCGATATGGCAATTGTAAAGGTAGATATGAAGTACGAAAAATTTACCCGCACCAATTACGTAACCATTGCCAACACCGGTGAGGGCTGGAAAATCACCAACGTATACTCAGTATTTAAATAATAAATTTTGTCAGATAATAGTTTTAGTTAACAAAAAGCCGCTGCGAGAGCGGCTTTAGTATTTTATACAGGTACTGTGGCCAGCCTGTCTTCAAAAAACATAAAAGGCAAAAAGCTGTCGGCACCATTTGTTGCCCAGGTTACACCGTTTTTACAATACAACAGTGTACGTATTGGCATTAGCTGCTTTTTTTCAAACTCGGCCAATACCTGCAGGCATGATCCGCAGGGAGTAATGGGCTTTTCAATTTTAAACTTACTGGTATTTGCGGTAACAGCCATGGCTTCAACCGGGTCGTTGGCAAAGTTAGCACTCCATGTAAACAATGCTACGCGCTCGGCACAAAGTCCTGACGGGTAAGCAGCGTTTTCCTGGTTACTACCGTATACAATACGCCCGCTTTTAAGCCGCAGCGCTGCGCCAACCCTAAAATTAGAATATGGAGAATGCGAACCACCTAGGGCTTTCTCGGCTTCAAGGCAAAGTGCCTTGTCACTTTCATTAAGCTCCTCAAAAGTTTGGTACTCTTCAAAAGCTATATTTATGTTGTGTTTTACCATTGCTTAACCCACCAACAAATGTGGGGATACAATGTAAGCAAAAAACATTACAATTTATACTTTGCAATTAAAACCAACTCTGTAAGCAATTTTTTTTAAGAAATACAACCACATTTATCTATAAACATCAATACTACAATTAACGGAAAGGTTAATAATAGTAACTTAAACTTTATTTAGGTGAAAGGCTGATTGCCAAACTGCAAAATATAAAAAAATGCAAAACCAAAAGCAAATTAAACCGTGTAGTTTACAGCATATATTCTTAGTTTTGTACCGTTTTACAGATTGGTATTCAGATGGATCGTCTAAATTACGTTAATAGCGGAAACGCTGACTATATAAATTCACTCTACGAAGCTTATAAACAAGACCCCGAATCGGTAGATTACGGTTGGCAAAAATTCTTCGAGGGTTTTGATTTTGGTCAAGGTTCGGCACCTCAATCAGCCGCAGGCACAGCTTCAGCAGCCACCCCTGAGCACGTTTTGAAAGAAATAAACGTGCTGAATATGATAAATGGATACCGTACCCGCGGACACCTGTTTACCAAAACCAACCCCGTACGCGAACGCCGAAAATATTATCCTGGTAAAGAGCTTGAAACTTTTGGTTTGAGCGAGGCTGATATGGACACTGTATTTAATGCAGGTGTTGAGGTTGGCTTAGGTCCGGCAAAGCTGCGTGATATACGCCAGCTGCTTGAGGATACTTACTGCCAGGCAATTGGTGCCGAGTACAAATACATGCGTAACCCAATCAAAACCAAATGGTTTGAGCAGCGCATGGAAAGCAAACGTAACCAGCCATCCTTCTCTAAGGATGAAAAAACACGCATGCTTAAAAAGCTTAACCAAGCGGTTGGGTTTGAAAACTTTTTAGGTACCAAATTTTTGGGTCAAAAGCGCTTTTCATTAGAAGGTGCCGAAGCATTGATTCCGGCTTTAGATTCGGTTATTGAAAAAGGCTCATCTTTAGGCATCGAAGAGTTTACCATTGGTATGGCTCACCGCGGTCGTTTAAACGTTTTGGCCAACATAATGGGCAAAACCTATAAAGAGATATTTGCCGAATTTGAAGGCAAAAATTATGACATGGAGTCGTCTTTTGGCGGCGACGTTAAATATCACTTAGGCTTCTCAACTGATATTGAAACCTTTGATGGTAAAAAAATTCACCTGAGCTTATGCCCTAACCCTTCGCACCTGGAAACAGTAGGCCCTGTGGTTGAAGGTATAACCCGCGCTAAAATTGACAGCAAATACGGCAACGATCATGATAAAATTGCACCTATATTAATACACGGCGATGCTTCAGTAGCAGGCCAGGGTATTATTTATGAGGTGTTGCAAATGGAAAAGCTGGACGGTTACAAAACCGGCGGTACCGTGCATTTGGTAATTAACAACCAAATTGGTTTTACTACCAACTTTAAAGATGCACGCTCAAGCACTTATTGTACTGATATTGCTAAAACCGTACTATCTCCTGTATTCCACGTTAATGGTGATGATGTAGAAGCTTTAGCCTATGTAATTAACATGGCTATGGAGTACCGCCAGGAGTTCAATGAGGATGTGTTTATTGACATACTTTGTTACCGCCGCTACGGCCATAACGAGTCCGACGAACCTAAATTCACTCAGCCTACCTTGTACAAGGCTATTGAATCGCATCCTAACCCGCGCGAAATTTACTATCAGAAATTACTTGCCGAAGGAAGCATCACTGCTGAGGCAGCTAAAGAAATAGAAAAAAGCTTTAAATACCTGTTGCAAAAGCAACTTGACGAAACTAAAGCCGAAGCACGTATACAAGCAGGTAACCCAATGTTCACCGGCTCATGGCAAGGTTTACACTTACCTACCAAAGCCGAAGTTTATGCCGAAATTAATACCGCTATAAGCGAAGAGGCTTTACTTGAACTTGGCAAACAAATAACAGACTTACCGTCAGATAAGCAATTCTTCAAAAAGATAGAAAAGCTGTTTGATGACCGCCGTAAAATGGTTAACGAAACCAAAACCTTTGATTGGGCTATGGGCGAGTTAATGGCTTACGGTAGCTTACTTAAAGAAGGGCACCCGGTACGCCTGAGCGGCGAGGACGTAAAACGCGGAACATTCTCACACCGCCATGCCGTTGTAACCCTTCCTGATACAGACGAGGAGTATACACCACTGGCAAACCTGGGCACCGAGGCTAAATTTTATATTTACAACTCACTGCTTTCAGAGTACGGCGTGTTAGGTTTTGATTACGGTTATGCACTGGCTAACCCTAATGCACTTACTATTTGGGAAGCACAATTTGGCGACTTCGTTAATGGTGCGCAAATCATTATTGACCAGTACCTTGTTAGTGCCGAAACTAAATGGCAACGTGGTAACGGTTTGGTAATGTTGCTGCCTCACGGTTATGAAGGCCAGGGCCCTGAACACTCATCAGCACGTATTGAGCGCTTTATGGAGCTTTGTGCTGATAATAACATTCAGGTGGCTAACTGTACTACCCCGGCTAACTTCTTCCATATTTTACGCCGCCAGCTGCACCGCGACTTCCGTAAGCCATTGGTGATTTTCTCGCCAAAAAGCTTACTGCGTCATCCGGCCTGCGTGTCAAAAATTGAAGATTTCACCAGCGGTGGTTTCCATGAGCTTATTGATGATACTTACACTGCCGATACCAAAAAGGTGAAACGCGTACTTTTCTGCAGCGGTAAAATTTATTATGAGTTACTTGACAAACAACAGGCAGATAAACGCAGCGACGTAGCCATTGTACGTATTGAGCAACTTTACCCTACTCCTGTATTAGAGATGGAGGCAATTAAAGCTAAGTACAGCAATGCTACTGACTTTATTTGGGTACAAGAGGAGCCGGAAAATATGGGTGCATGGCCTTACATGCTACGCCGTTTCCGCAAGAGCGAGTTGCAGCTGGAAGTAATTTCACGCAAGGAAGCAGGAAGCCCGGCTACCGGTTATTCAAAACAACATGCGTCGCAGCAGTTGTACATTATCTCTAAAGCTTTTGAAGCCCCGGTTAGCCAGGATCAAAAAGAGAAAGTAAAAAAATCGACCAAGAAAATGGCCGAAACAAATGCAGATTAATTAGTTGGTGAATGGTGAGTGGTGAGTAGTGAATAGTTTGATACGTGCTTTTTAGCCGTCATAACCATTCTCTACTCACCTCTCACTACTCACTAAACTCACAAACTACAATATAAAAACAACATGAGTTTAGAGATCAAAGTTCCGCCGGTTGGCGAATCTATTACCGAGGTAACCTTGTCGCGCTGGATTAAAAAAAACGGCGATGCGGTTGAAATGGACGAAGTAATTGCCGAATTAGAATCGGACAAGGCCACTTTTGAGCTAACTGCTGAAAGTGCCGGAACTTTAAAAACTGTTGCCGCCGAAGGTGATACCTTAGCTATTGGCGCCGTAGTAGCCAGTATAGAAGAAGGTGGCGCACCTGCTGCCGCTGCTCCTGCACCGGTTGACAAAAGCACCGCTGCTGCTGCAGATGAAAGCGCCCCTGGCCAACGTGCCGAAAGACCAGAAGCTGCTCCGGCTGCTGAGGCCCCTGCTACCGAAGCTAAAACTTTAGAAATTAAAGTTCCTGCTGTAGGCGAGTCAATTACCGAAGTAACCCTGTCACGCTGGATTAAAAAAGACGGCGAACAGGTTGAAATGGATGAAGCCATTGCCGAGCTGGAGTCAGATAAAGCTACTTTTGAATTAACTGCTGAAAGTGCAGGTACATTGAAAACCATTGCCAATGAAGGTGATACCTTAGCTATTGGTGCTGTGGTTTGCTCAATAACCGGCGGTGGTGCTGCCCCAGCTGCTTCGCCTTCTCAACAAGGTTCACAGCAAGGCCAAACGCCGGCTACAAGCAATGCTCCAGGCAACGAGGGTGGTTATGGTGGCGGTAATTATGCTGCTGGCACGCCATCACCTGCTGCAGGTAAAATTCTGACAGAAAAAGGCATCAGCCCTCAAAGCGTAAGCGGAACAGGTGTTGGTGGCCGTATAACAAAAGAAGATGCTGTTAACGCACAAGCCGGAGCGAAGAAGCCGGAGGCTGCTGTACCAGCTACAAAACCTGCCGCACAACCTGCATCAGCTCCGGCTGCATCAGGTGCCCGTGAAGAGCGCAGAGAAAAAATGACCAACCTTCGTAAAACAGTAGCCAAACGTTTGGTAGCTGTTAAAAACGAGACAGCTATGCTAACCACATTTAACGAGGTTGATATGCAGCCGGTTATGGAGCTACGGTCAAAATACAAAGACAAGTTTAAAGAGAAGCACGGTGTAGGCTTAGGCTTTATGTCGTTCTTTACCAAAGCAGTTTGTGTGGCTCTTTCTGAGTGGCCTGCTGTAGGTGCCCGTATTGAGGGTGAAGAAATTGTGTACAGCAACTTTGCTGATATTTCTATCGCTGTATCGGCTCCGAAAGGCTTGGTGGTTCCTATCATCCGCAATGCCGATGCCATGAGCCTGGCTGAAATTGAGAAAGCTGTGGTAACTCTAGCCGGTAAAGCCCGTGAAAACAAGCTGACCATTGAAGATATGACCGGCGGTACTTTCACCATTACTAACGGTGGTATCTTTGGTTCAATGATGTCTACCCCTATCATCAATGCGCCGCAGTCGGCCATTTTGGGTATGCACAACATTATTGAGCGCCCGGTAGCCGTTAACGGTCAAGTTGTAATACGCCCAATGATGTACCTAGCCCTGTCATACGATCACCGTATTGTTGACGGTCGCGAATCAGTAAGCTTCCTGGTACGTGTTAAACAACTACTGGAAGACCCTGCACGTTTGCTGTTAGGTGTTTAAGTTGATTTTTACTGAGTATTCAGTTTTAATATCGAAAGCCCGGTAAAACCGGGCTTTTTTTGTTGAACATTTAAATATAACTTAGGTTATTGATGTAATTACAATTGCCTTATAACATGATTTGTACTTTATATGCCCATCACGTTGGGTTTGAAAAAATCACTGCTATCATCAGGGAAATTTATCCCGACGGAAAACTATCGGAAAGTGCAAACGGCACTGACCATTTTGCCGATTTAACCATTAAAGGTGGATTATTCGGCTCGTCAAAAGTTATTAAAGTATCTTACCGGCAAAAACCTAAGCCATCCTATCAAATTGCCGAAGGAGATGACAGCGCATTTACTAACAACCTGAAAGGTCTTTACAATTATGTGGCTTCGCTGCCATCATCAAAACCGGATGTGCAGGCACTATTGCTGCGCAAGATTCAAACTTTAAATTGTGAGTTTACCGTAAGTGAGGATAAGGGCGAAACCAAAGAGTTTAAAACGCTGATTGAACGTTTGGCACTTGAATTTGATGCTATCATTTTCGCTCAGCCCGATACGCCAATCAGCCGGTCGAAAGGGCAGCACTTTTTAGATAAGAACCTGAATTTACTTATTGACGGGAACGGAGCCTGCGAAGTTGAAACGTTGAAAGTACAAATAGAAACAGCTCACTTTGATGCAGACCAGTCGGTGGTTACCGATGAACAAAGAGCCCGAAAGGAGAATAGCGAAGCCATAATTAAGGCCAAAGGCATTAAGGTAAATGTTAATTTACCTTGTATCGAAACTGAAGATGAGGTTGTATTCAGGACGGCACAAGAAGTAGCCACCCGTGTAAGCGTTTTATCGGTTGTAAACTACGTAGCTTTTAATACTATACCACCAAACGTTGCTATTGACTATTTAAAACAACATAACCTGTGGGAGCATGCTACCTCTAAAGAAAAAGATTTCCTGCTGCACCCCACCGCCGAAAAGCAAACCGTTGAAACTTGGAAAGCCGAAGACATTTACGTACTAATGTGGGCCTTAGGTAAGGTAAATACACTTGATTTTCCGGAAAACTTGTGCAATTTAAATGACATTGCCGATGACGATCAGCCGGTTGGCAGTGACAGAGATCCGCATTCATTTATTGATGCTGCCACAATCAGCCGTTCGCCAAAAGAGATATTAGATGCCGCCGACCTGTATTATAGGCTGGACTGGGCTTGCGTTGATGCGAGGCTAAACATGCAGGAGATGAAACAGGTGCACCCGGGTGTAGTGTATGAGCGGCACTATGCATTGAATTGGCTCATATCATATCAGAATGCAGAATGGGATGATGTGAGTTGCGATACGTAAACTTTATTCTACTTGAAATTAGCTGTTCAATCACTGACATAAAAAAGCCCGGTTTTGCCGGGCTTTTTTATTAATTATTTTTTGTCAAATCTATTGACTGCTTCCTTAAGCTTATCAGCATAGTTGAATATTTCATCAAGATTTTGAAGTTCATATTTAGTTTCTTTCTTGTTTTCATCAAAAATTGAAATGAATTTACGTGCTGTATTAAAGTACAATCGGCATATGGTTTTGCGATTATTGTCATCCAATAATATTGCAAAGTAAGATAAGGCATCCCTGTAGTCAATTCTTCTATGGTCGACAACTTGTCTTAAAATCGATTTCACAATGAAAAATCCCTCCAATTCCTCTTCGGTAGTTACAATGCCAGAAGAAGGATTTTCGAGCTCCTCTTCAACTTTTGCAACCTCTTGTGCTTCAGCTTCCTTTTCTTGATTAAGTGCAGATTTTAATCTGTCGTTTATTGCATCGCTAATTAATTGGTTAAACGTCCTTTTAATTATGGGTGTAAACTGTTCCTTCACTTTGGCAGTTAAAACGCCCGGATAAACTTGCTTCGTGAAGAAAGCAACAAAAGTTTCGGAAGGATTGTGTATTTCTTTATTCAATAAAGCCTTTAACTCATTTAAATACTTCAATTCACTCGCTGTGTTCGTAATGTTCTCAACATCGAAATATGATTTGTGGAACTTTTTCAATTCAGCTATTTCCACGTCCTTAATTTCAGTTAGCTTAAATTCAAAAAAAGGAGTGCTATCCATTTTATTCTTTTCAACCAAATCCGTATAAAAGCGATAGGTCATGCCGTTAGATAGAAGGCCAAATTTGGCTTTAGTGGTATGAAAATATCTGAATAATTGGGAATTATGTGGATCAAGATTTTCCAGGTGATGTTTGCACTCTACTAATATTGCAGGTTCGCCATCCTTCATAATTGCGTAGTCTACCTTCTCTCCCTTTTTTATTCCAATATCCGCAATAAATTCAGGGTTAACTTCGAACGGATTAAACACATCATAGCCCATTATTTGAATAAATGGCATTATCAATGCATTTTTAGTTGCTTCTTCTGTTTGAATTTGTGAGAGCATTTTTTCTGCTCGGGCGGCCAATTGCAGTATTTGGTCTTTGAAGTCCATAATTAATAAGGTTTAGAATTTTCATAAATATATATTATTATAACATTAATATATTATACACTATAAATTATTATTTTAATTGGAAAATAGATTTCACCTCCACTGGAGTGCGCTTGCAGCTCGTACCTTACCTCTCATATAGTAATACAGAAACTATATGCTTATTACCCCCTAAAACTACCACACAAACCATAAATACTACCATAATAGGCACTACAACGCAGGTTATCTTTGTATAAATCAAATAAATGCTTTATGGATAAAAGATACCCACTGCCTCCTTTCAATTACGAAACCGCTGTTGAAAAGGTACAATTAGCCGAAGATGCGTGGAATAGCCAAGACCCGCAAAGAATTGCACAAGCTTACACGATAGATACCGAATGGCGTAACCGGTCGCAATTTGTTAACGGACGTGCGGAGGTTATTAAATTTTTAAGCCGCAAGTGGGAACGTGAGCTTAACTATAAATTACGCAAGGAGCTTTGGGCTTTTACCGATAACCGCATTGCAGTACGTTTTGAGTACGAATACCAGGACCTTAGCGGTAATTGGTTCAGGGCTTATGGCAACGAGAACTGGGAGTTTAACGAAGATGGACTAATGGCTAAACGTTATGCCAGCATAAATGATGTGCCCATCACCGAAGCTGACCGAAAGCTGTAATTGCCGTAAATAATTACATAAGAAATCCACTCCAAGAAAAAGAGATGTAATGCAAAAGCCCGGCAAGACCGGGCTTTTGACGTTTATACTTATTCTCACGGAATCAGCTTTAACTCCCTTAGCAAAGCAAAAAGTTCAAAAAATGATTCTCGCGTGTCTTGATAATGGGTGAAGCCCAGTTTACGGCTTTTCGACATGTCGGTCATTACCTCTAACGGGCGGCCCAGGTCAAGGTCGGTGTGCCAGGCTGACGCCAGGCGCAACAGGTTGGGTTCTTTTAAACCATGCTTTTGGGCAATGCTGGTCCATACTTCGGCATCGTTTGCCATTTCGGTTTCAAGCGGGTGTATGGTGCCGTCAAAACCTGCGGCTTCAATGCCAAACCAGTCGGCTATTTGTTGCCAAAGCCAGTTCCAACGAAAAATATCGCCATTGGCTACGTTGAAGGCCTGATTGCGGGCGGCATCGGTAGTTGATGCCCATATCATATGTTCGGCCAGTAAGCGGGCATCCGTAACATCCGAAAGCCCGTTCCATTGTGCAGCCGACCCCGGAAAACGGAATGGCCGCCCGGTTTCTTTGCAGATGATGGCGTAAGTTGCTAGGGTGGTGCCCATATTCATGAGGTTGCCCACGGCATAGCCAATTACGGTATGCGGACGGTGTATGCTCCAGGTAAAGCCGTCGCGGGCGGCTGCGGCATAAACCACGTCTTCCTGCGCGTAATAAAAATTATCTAAAGGCAAACGCGGATGCTCCTCACGCACGGGTGTTAATGGCAACGTTCCGGCCTTGGCATAAGCATCAAAAGGGCCCAGGTAATGTTTTAACCCGGTAACCAGTGCCACATGTTCAACGCTGCCCTTGGCCGATAGTACATCAAGCACATTACTTACCAAAAGACTGTTTACCCTGATGTTTTCCGCTTCGGTATCATTACGCATCCATGCGGTAAAATATACATGGGTAGGTGCAATATCGGCTAAAGCGGTAGCAAGGTTATCTTTATCTAAAAGGTTGGCCGCAACCGGAATTAAGCCGTTGATGTTACCATTTGGCGTACGCGATAAACCGTAGGTGATGATATTTTTGCTTGTGAGTTTATTAGCAAGGTTGCTGCCTGTAATGCCACTGGCGCCTACAACTAATGCTTTGATAGTATTTGACATTTGTTAAAATTTTTATAACGTCAAATTTAAAGGCAATCAAGTATTGCACACTTGACCCTGCTTAAGAAATCCACTTGATCTATATCAAGTATGTGTTATTTGCGCATGGCCAGATTTTTCCTGATCCGGCTCAGGGTTTCGGGGGCAATGCCAAGGTAGGAGGCAATGAGGTTTTGCGGTATGCGTTCAATCATGTCGGGGTTTGATTGGCTTAGCCTTAGGTATTTTTCTTCGGCCGTATCAGTTACCGAGCTCATTAAACGACGTTCTTTAGTGACAAGGCTGTTTTGGTAAAGTATTCTGAAGTATCGGTCCATCATAGGTATGGCCAATGTTATGGCTTCATAATTTTCGCGCGATAACAACAGCACTTCCGAATCCTCAATTGCATCAATATTAAACACAGCCGGAACTCCGGTAAGAAAACTATTAAAGTCGGATATCCACCAGCCTTCCCAGCCAAAAATGCTCATGTGCTCGTCGCCCTTGTCATCAACATTATAAGTACGAAGCAATCCTTTAGATACAAAAGCCAGGTTTCTGCAAACGTCGCCTTCCTGTAATAGGTATTGGCGTTTTCTTAACCTTTTTGGTACAAAGTAATTTTGCATCAGCGCTTTTTCCTGCTCGTTCAGGGTAACCTTTTCATCAATATGCGATAGCAAAACATCAAACATGCAGATTTTATATTTACTACAAAGGTAAGCCTTGCGCTTAAAATAGTTGCCTGTTACACCTTATCTTCAAAAGCTATGTCGCATTTACTCTTTATATACTAGCCGACACAAACTTCTACTTATCACGGCAAGTAAAGTTTACTCATCTCGTTTGTTCATTTTAAAGTTCATATTTCTTGTAATACCCTTAAATAGACTTTGGCGTGCAAATGCCGTAAACAAGACGTACATTTACTTAAACCTTAAGCTATAAATTTGTCACAAAACAAAGCCATGAAAAACCAGGACTTATCAACCCGGATTAAAAGTTTACGCATAGCAAAAGGTTACTCGCAAGATTATCTTGCCAGCCAAACTCAACTAAGTTTGCGCACTATTCAACGTATTGAAAATGGGGAATCCGAACCAAGGGGCGATTCGCTGCAACGCTTGTCTGCCTGCCTTGGTATTGATGTAAGTGAGCTGACATCTGCAGCAAATAATTATCCGGAAGTGGATAGCAACTACCTGACCATAATTCACCTTTCGGCCTTAAGTTTTATTGTGTTTCCGCTATTTGGCATTTTAGTACCCTACATTATGGCAATACGCTACGGAAAGCAATTTAAAGAAGTAAACTACACAGTTAAAAGGGTAGTTAACTTTCAAATTACCTGGTGCATAATATTTGTTGCTTATAACGCTTTGATGATCAGCAGTGCTATTTTGCATTATTACAATCCGCTAATGGAGCTGCCGGATTTAATTGTCTTTCTCTTTATCCCGGCAATGTATGCATATAACATTTTATTTACCTGCTTTAACGCTGCAAGAGAATACAATAAGAAATCGGTTTTTTATCAACCGGCATTACCGCTGTTACGATGAATTTACTGCTGCCTTTTTACAATTTCTGCAACGGGTGAACCTACAGGTGCCCAGTTACGCGCATTATCCAACCATGTTTTATACTGTCCTTCGTCTCCAGAGCGCTTGTAAGCGGCAGATAGGTTAAGTGCCATTTCGCTTTTGGTATCAATTTGCTTATCAGTGCATTGCTCTATTCCCTGCTTATAAATTCTTATGCAATTAGGATAATCGGCCTTTTGTAAATACGAATAGCCCAATTCGCGTATAAGCATAACATCCTTTGGGTTGAAAGCTAAACCAGCGTTTAAAATGCTTATTGCATTATCAAGCTGTCCCAGTGCATTGTAGGCATAAGCCATTTCAAACTCCAGTCCTTCGGCGTGGGGTTTAACCGCGTAAGCCTTCTGTAAATACAAAAGCGCAATTTCACAATCGTTTACGGCATTATACGTCCAGCCCCAGCGTACGTTATGAGCAACAGTGTCGGTATAATTGTAATAGAACTTTAGCCATGATGGCTCGGCGGGCAGGTTAAGTTCTTTGTAACGTGATGTTGGTATTAAAGCAACGTTACCCCAGTTAGGAGCTATACGATATTTTATTGATGAGTTTTTTGATATAGTGGTATCAGCTATATATTTATCATCGGCACCAATGGTAAATGTTCCTTTGGCATCATATGTAAAGCCGGCCTGTGCATCAATGTAAATGTATCCGTAAGAATACTCCTTATCTTTTTTATTCTTAAAGGCAACCCATTGCTTTTCGCACCGGGTATAGCGCTTATCAAATTGAAGTGTATCAACTCTGTTGGATTGCCCAAATACACCCGAAGCAAGCGTCGTAAGCAGCAGTAGAATAATAGGTTTCATGATGAGGTTTTAATAGCACAATATAGCAAGTTAACTTCTATCAATTATCGCTTTTGATCGCAACTTTGCTAAATAAAATATTATTAACCCGGTTGCAAAGGCGCCCAGGCACACCAACATGGCCTTAGGCTGTGCCATAAAAATACTGATAATCACAAACCAGTAAACTACAATAAATACCAGCGGCACTAACGGGTACCATTTAATAGTGTAAATTCCGGTGCCGTTAAGGTTACTGGTGCGTTTACGTAAAACAAATATGGCTATTGCACCAAAGCTTAACCCAAGGCATTCAAAAAATATGGCATAGTTAAGTACCTCACCAAATGAACCTACAGCAAGTAAGATAAGCAGTACGGTGGCTACAAAAAAGCTCATACCAAATACCTGTGTTTGGGTACGCGGGTTTACGCGCTTGAAAATGGCCGGCAATACACCATCTTCGGCCATGGCGTAATACATTCGGGGTACCGACATGATGTTTACGTTAACATAAGCCAATACCGATATAAACATGAGTATTGATGTAACCTTTGAACCAATTGGCCCAAAAACAACCGAAGCCATTTTAGCTGCAAGGCCGGTATTTTGCTGCAAGCCGCCCATGCCTAAAACCGAGTAGTAAGCATAATTTACCGTCATATATACCAAAATTACAATTGCAATACCCGCAAAAATCCCCTTAGGTATGTTTCGCTTGGCATCTATAACATCTCCGCCAAAATTTATAGTTTGCTGGTAACCGGTGAAGGTAAAAAACACAGCAACCAGCGCAAGCCCGAATGATGCAACCGTACTACCCTGCGGCATAACCGCCTGGTTTACCCGCGCACTACCATCACTTAAAAAAACGGCCAGGCAAAGCAGCACAATCATTGCAACCTTAAATACCGTAAGCAAATTTTGTGTACGGGCACTGGTTTTAATGCCCATGAAGTTTATAAAGTAAACGATAAGCACCATTACTATAGTGCTAATTTTGTTGCCTGTTTGGTTTTGCATAGCCGGCGGCAGCACCAAAGGATTAAGATATTCGGCACCTATAAGTGCAACTGCTGCTACTGATGCTGTTGTGGCAACAATGGCCACCCAGTTTATCATAAAAGCAAATGCCGGATGGTAACAGTACGAAAACAGTTTATAAAACCCTCCGGTGGTTGGGTAGCGTGCGCCAATTTCGGCAAAGGTAAATGCGCCGCAAAGGGTTGCCACGCCGCCAACAACCCAGGCGGCAAAAAACAAGTTAACACTGCCGGTTCTTAAGGCAACCTCACCCGGGGTTTTGAATATGCCTGTACCTATAATCAGGCTAACCACAATCATGGTTATATCAAAGCGGTTTAGCCGGGGTTTTATACTCATTGTAGTTTTAGCTTACAGTTTTATTTTTCAATTAATATTATACATTTGCTTTCGCATAGGTGCGTATCTTTGTTCCGCAAAAAATTAACTCATTGCCGGTTTAACATTAATGAAACACATTGCCAAGCAAATTACTCAAATAATGCTACTTGTTTCAGGTTTGCTATGCCTGAGTATGACTGCTGTAAATGCGCAGGTAAAAGGTGTTAAAAAAAACAAGCCTGCTGCACGCGTTACCGCAAGTACTCCCCTGTCAAACTTCACCAAAGAGGCATCTGAGGCTGGTATTGAATTTCACCTGCCCGAAGCGTTCAAAGAAGTTTCTGCTGCAAATAACGAAAACTTTTCTTTTGATTACGGTATGGAACTGCCCGGAAAAGATTTTGAGGTTTGGATGCAGGTACACTCTTTAAAGCAAAATTGGGCCAGCTATGAGCAGGTTAAAAACGTTACGGGGAAAACTCTTGCCAACCCCGATTCGTCCTACCTTGAAGCCGCACGTGCGCACGCTGCCGCGCTAAGTGATGATACGAGATATTTTACACGCAACTTGCCTCCAAGTATATTAAGCGAGTACAATGCCGACTCGGGCAAAACATATTTGCTTAACCTGGCCGATTTGCCTGATACCAAGCATTACAAATACGCACTTATTATAGCCGTGCAAAAAGATCACACAGGCTATATGCTGGCTGTTTGCCTCACCAACGTTAAAGGCCCCGACTTTTTCAAAAATATAAACAAAGCGCGCGATTGTATGCGTTTTAAATAGCAGCGCAACCTTGCTCATTGCCAATAATTTTAGTATGTTTGATGATAACAAAAGTTGTTATTACAAGGATACATGGCCATTTGCGCATGATATTGAATATCATTTTGTTTCATCCTGATGGTGTAAGTCAATCCTTTCCTGAGGTAGCAATTAAACAGGTTTTACATGGCAGAAGACATCAATTATAGTGAAGATAGTATACGGTCGCTTGATTGGAAAGAGCATATAAGGCTCCGTCCGGGTATGTATATAGGTAAACTGGGCGATGGCTCGGCTTATGATGATGGCATATACGTATTACTGAAAGAGATTGTAGATAACTCAATAGATGAGTTTGTGATGGGCGCCGGCCGAAGCATTGACGTAAGCATGAACGATCATAAAGTATCGGTACGTGATTATGGCAGGGGCATTCCGCTGGGTAAGGTAATTGATTGTGTATCTAAAATTAATACAGGTGGTAAGTACGACAGTAAAGCCTTCCAAAAATCGGTTGGTTTAAATGGTGTAGGTACCAAAGCCGTAAACGCGCTTTCTACATCATTCACCGTACAATCATACCGTGATGGCCGCACCAAAATAGCCGAGTTTACCAAAGGCGAACTTGTGCGCGATGAAGCCGAGAAGGAAACCACACAGCGCAACGGTACAGCTATCAATTTTTATCCCGATGATAGCATATTCCGTAATTACCGCTTTATACCGGAGTTTGTGCAAAACATGATCTGGAACTATGTGTTTCTGAACGCCGGTTTAACCATCAACTTTAACGGAGAAAAATACTTTTCGCAAAACGGACTTAAAGATCTGCTTGATCGCAAGACCGATGCCGATAACATTCGCTATCCCATTATTCACCTTAAGGGGGAGGATATTGAAATAGCCATGACCCACGGTCAGCAATATGGCGAGGAGTACTATTCATTTGTAAACGGTCAGCACACCACGCAAGGCGGTACGCACCAGGCAGCCTTTCGTGAGGCTGTGGTAAAAACAATCCGTGAGCATTTCAAAAAAGACTTTGATGCTGCAGATATCAGGGCATCTATTGTTGCGGCCATTGCCATAAAAGTGCAGGAACCGGTATTTGAATCGCAAACCAAAACTAA
The DNA here is from genome assembly GCF_913773635.1 of uncultured Mucilaginibacter sp. Lineage (GTDB taxonomy): Bacteria > Bacteroidota > Bacteroidia > Sphingobacteriales > Sphingobacteriaceae > Mucilaginibacter. The sequence continues at coordinate 53,275 of NZ_CAJYGQ010000005.1, read as the reverse complement.
GCTGGGCTCACAAAACATTGGGCCTGATGGACCTACTGTGCGTACTTTCATTAATGATTTTCTTACAACACAGTTAGATAATTACCTGCACAAAAACCCGGCAACAGCCGATGCTTTGCTGAAACGTATTTTACAATCAGAACGTGAACGTAAGGATATTGCCGGTATAAAAAAACTTGCCAACGAGCGCGCAAAAAAAGCATCATTACACAACCGCAAACTGCGCGACTGCAAGGTGCATTTTGATGACAACCATGAACGTAAACAGGAAACAACCTTATTTATTACTGAGGGTGACTCGGCAAGTGGTTCTATCACCAAATCACGTGATGTGGCTACACAGGCCGTATTCAGCTTAAAAGGTAAACCACTTAACTGTTTTGGCCTAACTAAAAAGGTTGTGTATGAAAACGAAGAGTTCAACCTTTTACAGCACGCATTAAATATTGAAGATGGAATTGACGGCCTGCGTTACAATAACATTGTAATAGCAACAGATGCCGACGTTGACGGCATGCACATCCGTTTACTGATCATGACTTTCTTTTTGCAGTTTTTCCCTGATGTGGTTAAGGCCGGTCATGTTTCTATATTACAAACCCCTTTATTTCGCGTACGTAATAAAAAGGAAACTATTTATTGCTACAGCGACGAAGAACGCAGAAATGCCATAGCCAAATTAGGCAACAAGCCCGAAATTACACGCTTTAAAGGTTTGGGTGAAATATCGCCAGATGAATTTGGTCTTTTTATTGGAAAGGATATGCGCCTCGATCCCGTGATTTTAAAAGATGCCAACATTAAAGGCTTGCTTGAATACTTTATGGGCAAAAACACACCTACCCGCCAGCAGCATATTGTGCAAAACCTGCGGGTAGAAAAAGATGATGCCACAGTGAATCCGCTGGTTTCAGAACCGGAAGCTTTGGTAGCTTAAACAACTATAAGAGGGCCTGCATATGCAGGCCTATTTTATATCTGTACACAGTTCATTATTATCTTTAAAGGATTGATTGGCAGGTTCACATATACTGTCAACCTTACAACATAAAGCGTATGTATGTAAACTTTGCAAACAATAAAGGTAACTTTGCCTTTAATCAACCTGCGGCTTTGCATCAATGAGAAAATACGTTACCCTGATATTGTTAGGATTGCTTTGTGTTGGCAACGCATATGCGCAACCTAAGTTTATAAAAAAAATTGCACCTAAGTTTGTACGCAAAATGCTGTTTGAAAAAGACAGCAGCCGTAGCGCAAGCTTTTTTTTACTGCCGGTAATTAGCTCCGCACCCGAAACAGGCCTGGAACTTGGCGCCTCAACCCTATACTCTTTTTATACTGATACCAGCAAGGTAACCCGCGTATCAAATATATTTGCCTACGGCACATTTACTACCGAAGGCCAGCAACGCGTTAGCCTAAGTAGCAGCTACTGGACGGCACAAAACCGCTATCATTATACGGGGCTTATAAGCTATGTAAACTTTCCTTTCAACTTTTATGGCATTGGCAACAATACCGAAAAAAGCAGTGAACAACGCATAAGCGAAAAAAGGCTGCGTATAAACTTCAGCGGTGAAAAAAGATTGGGTAACTGGTACCTTGGGTATGTTGCCGGCGGCTATAACTTTACTTACCGCATAGATAACACCGGGAAACCATTTGAAGCACAGCTTACCCCATATGATCGTAATGGCGGTGCAGGTATTTTTGCCGGGCCCAACATAACATTTGATAACCGTAATAATAACACCTACACCACCAAAGGCATGGTAGTAAATGCTTATTTAAATGTAATGCACGGCTTATTTGCCGATAATAATTATAAGGGCAGCTTTTTCAATATAGAATACGCCCAATTTTTTAGCTTAAGCAAACGCTTTGTTGTAGGCCTAAACATTCAGGAACAAAGCTTACTGGGCAACCAAACGCCGTTTTACCTGTTACCCGAACTTGGCAATGACGAGATGATGCGCGGATATTATAACGGACGCTACCGCGATAAAAATTTACTTGCCGGCCAAACAGAATTACGCTATCGAATTAGTGACCGCATAGGCATTGCTGCGTTTGCAGGCACGGGAACAGTATTTCGTAACAAGCTCGATTTAAAACAATTTAAGCCTAACTATGGCGGTGGCCTTCGTTATTTCTTTGATACCGAAAAAGGTTTAACCATGCGAATTGATTACGGAGTTGGACAGCAAGCCGCCGGAGAAAAACGTCAGCAAGGTTTTTATATGAGTTTAGGTGAAGCTTTTTAAGCTTTCTCAACTTAAAATTCCTCTTCGAGTTCAAAAGTCATCACCTGTGACGTGTGCGGATGCAAAAACTCCAGATAAGATGCCTGTAAGTGCAACCGTTGACTACTTGTACCATACAGGTCGTCTCCTACTATGGGTGCGTTAAGCCCTAACTCATGTGCAGAGTGCATACGTAACTGATGGGTACGACCTGTTAAGGGCCAAAAATGAACTTTTGTGGTGGTAAGTGTACGCAATCCCACCTTCCATTTGGTAAGGCTGCGTTTACCGTACTTAAAGCATACTAACTGCCTTGGTCGGTTTTCCGGGTCACCACGTAATGGAAGGTCAATCTCGCCTTCATCATCATTCAATACCTTTGATAACAGCGCGGTATAACGCTTTTTTACCGTACGCTTTAAAAACTGCGCCTGAATAAATTTGTGAGCTTCCTTTGTTTTAGCAACAACCAAAAGCCCCGATGTTCCCATGTCAAGCCTGTGAATAATAAGCGGCTCAGTATTTCCCAACATCACTTTTAGCCGGCTGTAAACCGAATCTTCAATGTACACACCAGGTACCGACCTTAATTCGGCAGGCTTGTTTACTACAACAAAATAATCATCCTGGTAAACTATAGTTAAATTAATGCCTTGGACGTTATTATGCAGCAAAGGGTTTTCATCAACTTCCATCCCCTCAAGCATATGCCCTAGTATAGGCTTACACTTGCCATTACAGGCCGGGTAAAACTGCTTGTGCTGCCTTACCTCCGATTTGGGCGCTGCTCCCCACCAAAACTCTGCCATGGCTAAAGGCCTATAGCCATTTAAAAACGCATATTGTAACAGCTTGGGTGTTGCGCACTCGCCAGCCGCCGATGGCGGTTTTTGAAATGCAGTTACACTAAAAATATCATGCAGGCTTTTGGCTTGTCCCGCTTTATTTAAAAATGAGTACTGCTCAAATAACTGTTGCTGCAATGCGCCCGAACGTTCTTTGCGCTCATTTTTCAGAAATTCAATTTTGTCCTCAAATGATTTGACTTCATTAGCCGTATTTAGCAGCAAGCCTTCATTGCTTTGCAGTAACAGAGCAAGCCTGTGTTTATCATGTAAGCTTTGTTTAATGAGGTCGGCCTCAAAGTTTTTATAAGCATCAGCATCTAACACACTTTGCTGCGCCACACGCAAAGCTTTACGCTTGGCTTTATTTTCCTTAAGCTCGGTTTTTAAGGCTTTAACATTAGCCTCACAGTCAAGCTTCAGTTTGGTCTGGTTTTCTTTCAGGCGCAAGTAAAACTCATCACCTTCCAGCGCTTCTATCCTAGCGTTTGTTCTGTTGATGATTTCCTGACCTTTTAAAAAAAAGCTACCTTCGGCCAGCATATCGAATACCGGTGGAACAAACTTATGATGATGATTTGAACCGGCAAGTTTACCCGAAAAGGCTGATAAATATCCGATGTTGCCTTCAGCATCTTGCACTACCAGCACGCCGAACATTTTGCCTATGGCGTTGCCTTCTTTACTATTATCAAGGCCAAAGTTGTGGTCAAAATCATTTTGTGTTTCGAGGTATTGCTGTAACTCAGCAGCAGCTATTTTGCTTAGCTTATGAGGTTTGTAAAAAAACGGAAAGGTAAATTGTTCGGGTAAGGCAATTCCTTCAATAGCCTGCTTATTGAAATAAATAATTTTGCCGTTGTTACCGAGTGTCAATTGCCTGGAGGTTTGCTGGTGCAAAAATAACTGTTTACTGCATCCTTAAAAAGATGCCGAAAATTTTCAAGCTACAGGCTGGCTATTAAGCCATAGCTTTACGTATTCGCCTTTGGGGTCAAGTTCTGTATACGCTTTAGGACTGAAATACCTGTTTTCGCGCGGATCATTACCCACCCCTGCAATGTAAGCCCAATTACCCCAGTTGCTTGCAGGCGAGTAATCAATCAGTTTCTCTTCAAACCATTGTGCGCCACGAGTCCAATCAACCTTTAAATCTTTTACCAAATATGCTGCAACAGCCTGGCGGTGGGCATTTCCAATAAAACCCGTAGCATTAAGTTCATGCATACTGGCATCAACAAAAGGAACACCTGTATTACCGCTTTTCCATTGCTCAAAAAGTTCTTCCTGATTATCGGCCAGTTCTGGTGCTGCTCCTTTAAAGCCTTCAGGATTAAAGAACCGGTGACTATGCTTTTTAAACATAAAGCGGAAATAATCACGCCACAGTAATTCAAGCATTAATGGGTGATTATTGATTTCCTGACCGTGTTTTACAACCTCCCAATAAACCTGTCTTGGCGATACACACCCTAATGCAAGCCACGGCGATAGCTTTGATGATGCACTATTACGTGCGGTTTTGGTATTGCGTGCTGTGCTGTAGTTAGCAAAAAACTGCTCAAGCTGATGCCAGGCAATGGTTTCGCCACCTTTAAATGAATAACCTGCCCTCACATCAGCTCCGGGTGCCGGTAGGCCTAAATCATCAAGCGTTGGTATCTGGCCTGCGTCTGCTAACGCTGGCATATTTATCACCTCAGGAGTGGCTAAACAGGGCCTTACGTCACTGTCGCGCTCAACTTTTTTCTTAAATGTGTTAAAGCTGTCTGGTATATCTTTTATGGGAAAAGGTAAGTCTTCTTTATGGTAGAGTGTATGGCCTATGAAATGTTTAAGATTTAGTTTCATTTTCCATAGCGCAGCTTCTACCTCTTCTGAAATGTTGGTTTCTTCTAACGCTACTTCTCTATGATGATAAACCTCATTCACCTCATATTGCACAGCAAGCTGCGGAATTACCTCGGCAGGATTACCGTGTGCAATTAACAAATCAGCACCCAATTTTTGAAGATTATTCCTTAAATCGGCCACGCTTTCAATCAGGAATTGTGCACGGTGACTACCGGTTTTTTGTCCGCCACTTGGTGTAACTGTAAAGTAATGAGGATCGAAAACGTATACCGGTACTATTTTATCTGCCTTACGGGTGGCCTCGAGCAATATTTCATTGTCATGCACGCGTAAATCATTTCTAAACCAAACCAGTATCGTTCTTTCGCTCATTGTTTATAACCAATCCAAATTAACAAACAAAAATGCTAATTTTCTAATTTATACAGCATAGTTGCGGCATTATTTGACACCTTACCAACACTTGGGCATAACCTTAATCACATTCTAATTATTTGATTTTAAACCAGCCTCACACTATTTGGTTAATTATAACGTACATTTATATAAATCATCATATCAGATACACTATGGCTACTACCGAAAGCATTCAGAACGCCTATATTGATTATGTACTTACCGAGGGCCGTGAGCCAAAATCGGTTTATTTGTTTGCCAAAAACAATGACATGAGCGAGGAAGAGTTTTATCGCTTTTTTGGCTCATTTGAGGCAGTTGAACAAAGTATATGGGCCGATTTTGCCCGCAAAACCATTACCGAAATAAAAACCCAGGAAATTTGGCCGCAGTACTCAGCGCGTGAGAAAGCTCTATCGTTTTTCTACAGCTTTTTTGAATTACTTAAAAGCAGCCGCAGCTTTGCCGTTTACAGCATCAGGAAGCATCCGCGTGGTTTATCATCACCAAGAGTACTTGATACGTTTAAAAATTTATTTGAGGGTTTTGCCGATGAAATACTGCGCGATGGCCTTGATAGCGGCGAACTCACCGACCGTAAGTTTTTTGCCAAACGATACAAAGATGGGTTATGGATGCAATTTGGCTTTGTGCTGAATTTTTGGATCAATGATAACTCGGCAGGTTTTGAGAAAACTGATGAAGCTATTGAAAAGGGTGTGAACGTTACGTTTGATTTGTTTCAGCGCTCACCTATTGACAACCTTATCGACTATGGAAAATTTCTGGTAAAAAACGGAAATTTTAAGGAGAAAATGGGGTTATAAAAGCACGCATCAGCTTATTTCAAAAGGGAATTTGCCCTTTAGATTGTAAGTTTTATTTTATTATTGAATAGCCTTACCACAAGGGTAAGGCCCGGAGGAACACATGTACGCTGCTATTTTTGATATGGACGGCACTCTTGTTGATAACAACCCATATCATTTCAAAACCTGGAAAAACCTTTTTGAACAATACAATCGCGTTGAGGTAACGCCCGAGCTGTATAATGAAAAATTAAGCGGCGTACCCGGAATGGTTATTATGCGTGAGTTTTTTGCTGATGACTATACCGAGGAGCAGATGAAAGACATGTTTGAGGCGAAAACCCTGCAATACAAGCAGGATTACGCACCATACGTGGCCCCTGTAAACGGTTTGGAGCGCTTTTTAACCGAATTAAAAAATGCTGGTGTAAAGCTGGCTGTAGCATCATCGGCAACGGCTTCAAATATTGATTTTATATTAAGTAAGTTGCCTTTCAAACACCTGTTTGAAGTTATTATTGACGGCCCGCGTGTAAGCAAAGCAAAACCAAATCCACAAATTTTTTTGAAAGCAGCCGAAGACCTAGACGTAAGGCCCGAAAATTGCGTAGTGTTTGAAGATTCGCTTTCGGGTGTTAAAGCAGGTAATGCTGCAGGCATGAAAGTAATTGGTATTACCACCAGCCATACGGGTGAGGAGCTGCAACCCGTACACCGGGTAATTACCGATTACAGCGAAATAACCGAGCGCGATGTAGCAGCTTTATTTGAAGTTAACGATTAATATGAGCGAAGAGAAAGCCAGAGAGCAGAATAGCATACCTACCAGCAAAGTTGAACGGTCGGCAAAGTTTGTTAAAACCGGTTTAAAGGTTGGTGGTAACTATATTAAACATTATTCAAAAAAACTCTTCAATCCAAACCTTGATAAAACCGAACTAAACGAAGATAATGCTGCAGACATTTATGCATCATTAAGTGAACTTAAAGGCAGTGCGCTTAAAGTAGCACAAATGCTTAGCATGGATAAGAATATTCTGCCAAAAGCTTACGTTGACAAATTTTCGCAATCGCAGTACAACGCCCCTCCGCTGTCCGGACCATTGATTGTACAAACGTTCAGAAAATACTTTGGCAAATCGCCCGAGCAAATATATGATAAGTTTAACCTGCGTTCTACCAATGCGGCATCAATAGGGCAGGTTCACCAGGCTGAACTTAACGGCCAGAAACTGGCAGTAAAAATACAATATCCAGGTGTAGGCGACTCCATTTCTTCTGACCTTAAATTGGTTAAGCCATTTGCATTCCGGCTGTTGGGCATGAGCGAAAAGGAGCTCGACGTTTATATGCGCGAGGTAGAGGAACGCCTTTTAGAAGAAACTGATTATGAATTGGAAGTCCGCCGTTCGGTTGAGTTTTCAAACGCTTGTGCCAATCTTCAAAACATAGTGTTTCCCACTTACTATCCTCAGTTATCCAGCAAGCGCATAATTACCATGAGCTGGATTGACGGTAAGCACCTTAAAGAGTTTTTGCAAACTAACCCGTCACAAGAGTTGCGTAACCAAATTGGTCAGGCCTTGTGGGATTTTTACAACTTCCAGCAGCACGAATTACGTGCCGTACATGCCGATCCGCACCCGGGTAACTTTTTGATAACCCCTGAAGGTGATTTAGGCATCATTGACTTTGGCTGTATAAAAGAAATGCCCGAAGATTTTTACGATCCCTTTTTCTCGCTCACATCAACAAACCTGCTGGATAACAAGGAGGAAACTATCAAAGCCTTCCGTAAGCTAGAAATGATTTTGCCAGGTGATAATGCTCAGCAAATTGAATTTTACTACGGCATCTATCATCAGATGATAAGCTTGTTTGCAAAGCCCTACATGGTTAGCACATTTGATTTTGGCGAAACAGGATTTTTTAATGAACTATACGGCTTTGGAGAGCAATTATCACGTATGCCTGAGTTTAAGCAAGCGCGCGGGGTTAAGCATTTTATTTATGTAAACCGTACCAACTTTGGTTTATATAACATACTGCACGAGCTAAAAGCGCAGGTAAAAACTGATACCTATAAACCGCACGTTGTGCTTGAACATTAGTTGTAACAACCAGAAAATTAATTGTATTAAGTCGAATAATATTTTAGCTTAGCCAGCACATTTAGTTGCAAATTGAAACCGTAGCTTGATGCTTCTCCAAGCAGATTTTAACATAAACCTACAATTTTAAAACCCCATCAATACTTTGTTGTTTCTTAACATTGATGAAGGTATTACTAACGGGCGCTAACGGGTATATTGGTGCAAGATTAATTCCGGCATTGCTGGCGGAAGGCCATGAGGTAGTATGTTTGGTACGTGACAAAGCCTTATTTGAAAAGCAAAGCATTTATGCCCCACAAGTAACCATAATTACCGGCGATTTACTTCGTAACCGGGGTATGGAATCATTACCTACTGACATACAAGCGGCTTATTACCTTGTGAATGCATTACCCCAAACTTCGGGGTTTGCCGGCTTGGAAGCATTATCGGCCGAAAACTTTATCAAAGCAGTTAATCAAACTCATTGTAAGCAAATTATATCTCTAAGCGAAATTGATGACCATTTAACCGAAGCCGGCTTATCACGCCTGCATGTTGAAGATATATTGCGCCAGGCAGATGCAGCAATCACCATCCTAAAATCAACAATGATTATTGGCGAAGGCAGCATTGCACTTGAATTGATGGAAGGCCTTACCAAAAAATCGCCGATATTAATTGCGCAAAAGTGGGCTAAAGCACAAGAGGAGCCTATTGCAACAAGCAACGTTGTTGAATACCTATCGGGTTGCTTACTAAATGAAGATACTTTTAACGCCGAATTTCACATCAGCGGCCCGGAGATACTAACGTTTAAACAAATGTTGCTGCTGCATGGCGAGGTTTGCCGAAAGCGCAAGGTAAGCATTATGACAATGCCTCAAGTTTCGGCAGCGCTATCATCATACTGGCTTAACTACCTAACGCCTATAAGCTATTCGCATGCAAAAACATTGGTTGAAAACTTAAAGTATGACTTGGTATCGCGCGATGATGCGATTAAAAGTATAATACCGCTTAAACTGAAAACCTTGCGTGAAGCATTGCTTGAGACCATGCCAGTGAACAATTAAGATTTATTTTTTTTAGCTGATGCAAAAACATGTTTTAATTACGGGAGGCACCGGACTTATTGGGCAGCAATTAACACAGCAACTATTAAACAAGGGTTACACCGTTAGCCACTTAAGCCGTAAGCCAAGTAACCATAAAAATGTAGCTACTTTTTTATGGGATTTACAAAAAGGCGAAATAGATGAGCGCAGCGTAGATGGTGTTGACACCATTGTGCACCTTGCCGGAACCGGAATTGCAGATAAACGTTGGACGGAAAAGCGCAAAGCCGAAATCTTAGAAAGCAGGACCAAATCAATTGGCTTAATTTATGACCTCCTGAAATCAAAGCTCGACCATTCTGTAAAACATGTTATATCGGCGTCAGGTGTTGGCTATTACAGTGACAGAGGTGATCAGATTTTAACTGAAGATGATACACCCGCGCATGACTTTTTAGGGAAATGCTGCGTTGAATGGGAAAATGCGGTTGATGATGGAAAGCAATTAGGTTTAAATGTTACCAAGTTTCGCACAGGTGTTGTGCTAACCAAAAAGGAAGGCGCTCTGCCACAATTGGCTTTGCCTGTTAAGTTGGGAGTTGGCTCGCCGTTGGGCAGCGGTAAACAATGGGTATCATGGTTGCACCTGCAGGATGCCGTTGGGATGTACCTTGATGCAATTGAAGGTAAATTACAACCGGGCGTATACAATATGGCCGCCCCAAACCCGGTATCCAATAAGGAGCTTACAAAAGCCGTTGCCAGGCAATTGAAAAGACCATTATGGGCACCAAACGTTCCATCTTTTATTATAAAACTACTTTTTGGCGAACTCTCAACCTTGGTTTTGGGCAGTACACGAGTTTCGACAAACAAAATTGAAGAGGCAGGCTATAGGTTTAAGTTTGCCCATTTAGCTGATGCTTTAAAAGATATTTATGGATAAGAAAACGCCGGTAACCATATTCTGGTTTCGCCGCGATTTGCGGTTGCATGATAACGCTGGTTTGTACAGGGCACTAAAAGGCACCAACCCTGTATTATGCCTTTTTATTTTTGACCGCGAGATTTTAGATAAACTGGAAGACAAAGACGACGCGCGCGTAACCTTCATTTACAACACCATTGAACAGCTTAACAAAGAGCTTAGCGAACATAAAAGTAGTTTATTAGTTAAGTATGATAAGCCCGAAAAAGCGTGGGAAGACGTACTTAAACAGTACAACGTAGCCGCCGTTTATACCAACCGCGATTACGAACCTTACGCAAAAGAACGTGATGGTGAAATAGGCGACATGCTTAAGAAGCATGACATTCCTTTTAAAACGTATAAAGACCAGATAATTTTTGAGCGTGAAGAAGTTGTAAAGGATGACAAGAAGCCTTACACCGTATTCACTCCTTACAAAAAACGCTGGTTGAAAACCATTAACGATTTTTACCTGAAATCATACCCTACTGAAAAGTATTTCAAAAACCTTGTAAAAGTCGACGGCCTAAGAATTCCATCGCTGGAGAGTATGGGTTTTGTAAAAAGTGAGCTGGAGATACCCGGAACCGAGTATGAAGACATCATTGACGATTACTCAAAAAACCGCGACATACCTTCCAAAAAAGGCACATCACATATAGGCATTCACTTAAGGTTTGGAACTATAAGCATAAGGGATGCGGTACGTACATCATTTAAACGGGAGCAAACCTGGATGGGTGAGTTAGTGTGGCGCGAGTTTTACATGATGGCACTTGACTTTTTTCCTGATACGGCACACTCCGCTTATAGGCCTGCCTACGACAGGATTAGATGGCGTAATAACGAAAAGGAATTTGAAGCCTGGTGCGAGGGTAAAACGGGCTACCCGTTGGTTGATGCCGGCATGCGCGAACTGAACACCACAGGGTTTATGCACAACCGCGTGCGTATGGTTACTGCCAGCTTTTTAATTAAGCATTTACTTATTGACTGGCGCTGGGGCGAACATTATTTTGCACGCAAACTACTTGACTACGAAGGATCGACCAATGTGGGCAGCTGGCAATGGGTGGCCGGATCGGGTACGGATGTTATGCCATATTTTCGGGTTTTTAATCCGGAGGCACAGCTAAAGAAATTTGATCCGAAAATGGAGTATGTAAAAAAATGGGTTCCGGAATATGGAACTGACCAATATCCGAAACCCATTATTGATAACAAAGAAGGTAAGGAACGCGCTTTGAAAGCTTACAAGGAAGCCGTTAAGGATTAATTATTTTTAACCGTTAACAATTTAAGTTCAAAGCGTAAGCATTGGAACGGAGCAACTCTTACAACGCCATCAACTACTAGTCCGCCAGTACCATAGGCAATGCCTGATGGCAAAAACATAGAGATCTGCCCACCTGCTTTAATTTTTTGTACACCCTCGCCAAAGCCTTTTACTACATTATCAACAGTTAGTTCAGCTCCGGCTTCAGACGCATTTGAACTATTATCAAATTGGTAATTGTTTAAGTAAGTTCCGGTATACTGCGTTGTAACAGTTGATGTTGGAGTAACTACAACTTTACCTGTATCAGGTTGTGTTCTTTTCCAAAACAGGCCTGACGCTTCGCGAGTGTAGGTACTAATGTCTATTCCATTTGCAGTGGCATAGGTTTTTATACAAGCTTCATCATAAGCAGCAAGCTGCCTGTCATCCAAAATATTTACGTAATACTCAAGCGATGTATTTCCCTTAATACGAGTGGCTCCGGTACCGTACCCACTTTGACCAAAAGCAAGCCGCGATGGAATAATAAACCTTGCACGTGTGCCTTTATACTTTGCTAAATTACGGATAGCCAGCATAAGTCCTTTAGGCAAATCAACACCAGTTGAACCTAAAAACCTGTAGCTATGATTAGCTATCGTGTCACTTGAATTATAACTGCCATCCAATGATTTCACCGAGTACACATATGCAATCTGAGTAGAGTACTCAAGTGGAACAAGGTTTTTTGTGGCCTGCGACATGATTTCATAATATATACCGGTAGTGTCACCATCGGTTAAATCACGCTTCATGTTGGTTAAGTTGTTTGACTTAAGGTAACCTTCAATCTGCTGCTGGTCGTAAGCTTTTATGTCAATATCATTGCGCTCTTTACGACATGCACTTAATGCCACTACAGCCAATATTAAAAGCGTGGGATAAAATTTTCTCATTTATATCAAATCAATTCGTTACGTCAAAAATCTCAATTTCAAAATCAAGTACAGCATTTGCCGGTAAGCCAAGCACTGGTTGCTCATAAGGGCCATAACCGTAGGCTGATGAAACAAACAGCCTTACTTTACCACCTTTACCTACCTTACGCAAACCAACCTGCCATCCTCTTATTACCTGCCCTAATACATATGATGGATGTATTTCGCCGGTTTGTACAAAAAAGCGCGGCTTATCTAACTCTCTGCCTGTGTAGCCAACAGTAACGGTAGTTGAATTACTGTACAGCGGTGCAGTAGTACCTTCGCGCTCAACAACGTACCAAACACCAATAGTATCGGGCCTGCCAAGTATGTTCTCTACACGCTTTGCTTTTATGTTATTAGCAGCCAAATAATTTTTAATTAAATTGCTATCAATAGCAACCTGGTCTTCATTAATTACGGCCGGATCATCAACCTTGTTACAGGCACTTAAAAAAAAGCAAATAAGTAAAGGGCAACAAATTAGTAATAACAGTTTGCTCATTACCGGTTTTATAAACGGCAAATTTACCTTTTTAATGAATAAAAAAGGCAGGTTAACAATTTTTAACATTTGGGGTGAGATTATAACTTGCTTTAACGCAAATATTAACGCGTTATTCGGGATTATAATCTAAAGTGAGATTATTAATTTTTTTAAGCGCGTTACTAAGTAACAGCTTTTCCTTTTCGGTTATGTGATCGTTTAAATAGGCATTGAACTGTTTAACCACGTTACGAGCCATCCTCCGTTTTTCCTTGCCCAGCTCTGTAAGGTAAATTTTAACCGACCGCTTATCACCCTCGTTTGATTGCCTGTAAATTAAATCCATTTTTTCGAGTTGGCTTAGCATACGCGATAAGCTTGTAGATTTTAAGCCCAGCAATGCCGCTACCTGTGATACTGTGGTTCCCTCCTTCTCATCAATGTTGATAAGCACATAGCCAATAGATTGCGTGATACCAGATGGGGCTACCAACTGGTTGTAACGATTGGCCATGTTTTGCCATACAATCTTTAAAAGGTAATCAATGGTTTCGTGATGATGTTTCACAGCAAACCAAAGGTAATTAAAAATGTAGCCGGCACAAATAAATGTAAAAGCTTGCCTAATTAAGATTACCAGCCGGCTTTGGTATCATCACCACGTGGATCTGCCCCACCGGCAAACCCGTCAGAGGTTACTACAATTATATCAACGCGTCCAATGTTGCCACGCGTTCTAAACTTATACCCTTTTCGTTGCAAAATATCAATCACCGGCTGCTTCAAGGCATCGTTTTCTGTTTGTATCTCATCGGGCAGCCACTGATGATGAAAACGCTTGGATGTAACCGCCTCCTGCGCGTCCTGCTTAAATTCAATAACGTTCAATATGGCTTGAAATACCGATGTAATGATAGTTGAACCACCCGGCGTACCCACCACCATAAACAACTTTCCATCCTTTTCAATAATGGTAGGCGTCATGGATGATAACATACGCTTACCAGGCTGTATGCTGTTGGCCTTTCCTCCCACTAATCCATACATGTTAGGTACTCCCGGTTTTGAACTAAAATCATCCATCTCGTTATTAAGCAGGAAACCGGCACCTTTGACAAATTTTTTATTACCGAAAGAACCATTCAAAGTTGTGGTAATTGATACGGCATTACCTTCAGCATCTACTATTGAAAAGTGAGTGGTTTGATCACTTTCGTACCCTGTAAAATTGCCTGGCTGAATGGTGCTGCTTGGTGTTGCTGCACTCCAGTCAAAACTGCGCATCCGCTTATCCAAGTAAGCAGTATTCAGCAAACTATCAACCGGAACTCTAAAAAAATCCGGATCGCCTAAATACTTTGACCGGTCGGCGTATACACGTCGCTCGGCTTCTGTAATTAGTTGAACGGTTGAATCATTGTTATGCCCCCAACGGCTTAAAGAATACTTTTCTACACTATGCAATAATTGCAACAGTGCAATACCACCGCTTGAGGGTGGAGGCATGGTAATTACGTTATAATTTTTGTACTTGCCGTTAATAGCTTTACGCCAAACAGAACGGTAGTTATTCAAATCAGCCTGAGTAATGAGACCGTTACCGGCTTTCATTTCATTAAGTATTTGTTTAGCAACTATGCCATTATAAAAGCCTGCACGTTTTTTATCACGTATTTGAATAAGCGTATTTGCCAGGTCGGGCAAAAAGAGCGTATCGCCAGCTTTCCAGGCTCTGGCTTTAGCGAAGTAATTTATTCCCTTCTCGTTAAGCTTATTAAACTGAGCCTGGCTATTATTTATATCATTGGCCAGGTGACTTGTTACTACAAAACCTTTGCTGGCCAAATCAATAGCGGGCTGAACCAAATCTGCCCATTTAAGCTTGCCGTATTTTTGGTGTGCCTGCACCATGCCATCAACTGACCCCGGAACGCCTGCAGCCTGGTGGGTATATAAACTTTTATCGGGTATTATATTACCGCTGGCATCAACATACATATTGGCCGATGCAGCGGCAGGTGCCTTTTCCCGGTAATCAAGCGTATTTGTCTCACCACTTGCCGACCGGTATACCATGAAGCCTCCCCCGCCAATGTTGCCCGCCTGCGGCAGGGTAACCGCTAAAGCAAATTGCAGCGCAACTGCTGCATCAACAGCGTTACCACCTTTTTTTAAAACATTAAGTCCAACGGTTGCAGCATCGGGATATGCACAAACAACCATCCCCTTGCGGTATTGCGCCTGCGCAACGTTAACAAACAAAGTACAAGCTATAACAACAAACTTAACCCAGCGGCCCGTCATGAACATAAACATTAGTTTTTATTTTCATCTAAATTAACACAATATCATTAAACCCTATCAAGCTATACGGGTCAAAAACCTCAAATTTTATCCTTGATATTCATCTATATACAGGCATACAAAAGTTATGAAGGTTAACAAATGGCATAAAACCTCAAATTTGCCGTTACTATTAATAATCAAATTACATTGAATGAAAAAAACAGCTCTACTTATCGCGTTAATTGCCAGCATTGTGCTAGTTCAGCAGTCGGCTAAAGCCCAATCATATAAATCTGCAGTTGGCCTTAAATTCGGCGGGTACGAAAACGGCCTATCGGGTAAATACTTTTTGAATGAAACAAATGCTATTGAAGGCGTTTTGGGCATACGCAAAAATGGTATTGTGATAACCGGCTTATACCAATTTTATCAAAACGCTTTTGACGTTGCGCAATTAAGATGGTACTACGGCGCCGGTGCACACATTGGCGGCATGGGCGATGGTAGATATAAGCGCTTTGGGGGCGACGATGAGTATTACAACGGAGGCATACTTTTGGGTGCCGATGCAGTACTGGGTTTAGAATATGTCATTCCGGAAAGCCCTATTGCACTAAGTGTTGATTTAAACCCTCGTTTGGAACTTGGCAGAGGACCATTCTTTGACCTTGCTCCCGGCTTAGGTATTAAGTACACTTTTTAATAAACATAAAGCAGCAATGGCCGGTAAGAATTTACCGGCCATTGCTTTTTGTTATCCTACTTAACAACAATTATTTTGGCAGAATATACCTTTTGCCCAAGGATAACCCTGAGCACATAAGTTCCGGCGGCAAAATTGTTTACCCTTATAACGTTGTTATAAAACCCGGCCTGAATATTTGCTTTGCTACGATACACTTCCTGCCCTTGAGTACTAATTAAGGATAGGGTTAAGTCAGCAGCTTCGGGCGCAACAAAACTCACGTTTAAATCAGTTGCGGTTGGTACAGGGTATGCCGCTAGCTTAATTTCGGTTGGTGTATTAACTACAGCATCAGCCTTAATATAGGTATAAACCGGCGAAACAGCCATACAGCCTGTTGCCTGTACATTACGTAACTGATAGTTACCACTTTGCTGCGGTATAAAGGTTGGTGATGTAGCTCCTTGAATAATTACGCCATTTAAATACCACTGGTTGTTACTTGCCTGATTGGATTGTAAGGTAGCACCGTTTTGTGTAATCACCGGACCGGATACCTGCACCGGCACACGATTGGCCGATGGACAACCATTGCTTCCAATCTTCATATCATAAAAGAAGTAGTAAAAACTACGGTACGCAGTGGTATCTGACGGGTTTGATGCCAGGGTAGCGTTATTACCTCGTATGCTGAATACATCGTTTCCGAATGGGTAGCCGTTTACACCGGCATTGCTGCGGTAGAGTGTTGCACCATTGGTATAGCTTACGTTCAGGCGGTAAGTTCCTGGCTGGGGCAATACAAGGTTCAGGTTATAAACCCGGCCCTGGTCGGTAATGTCATCACTTTGGGCACCGCCACCCGCAACCGAGCGTGTTGCCGTTACCGCAATGTTGCTTCGCGCCACTTCTTCGCCATTAGCATTGGTAGCTACCACACTAATATTACCGGCGTTGCCTACATATAAACGGGCACTTTGTATAACAATTGGTATTTTGGTGAATACCGTAACCGATTGTCCGAATTGATTGTACCCTCCCCCGGTAAATGCATACTTGGTAGCAGGACCAACACTGGCACTGTAATCATTAAGTGCTGCATAATAGGTGTTGTTAACCGGTGCAGTTTTGGTGAACGCACTATTACCTGCCGTTATTGGCGTACCGCCGGTTGGCACGGTGTACCACAGCACTGATCCCTCTCCACTTCCGCTTAGCAAATACTGTTGCGTATCATCACAATAAATGGCCGACAAGTTTGTAGGAACAGGTATAGAGCCGATTACAATATTAGCTGTGACGGTGTTATTAATTGCAACCTGGTCGTTTGCTAAGCTTGTAGTTGCTGCAATGGTATATGATGCTCCTGCGGTAGCGTTAAAGGTTCCGTTTAATACAAAATCATCTTCGGCTTGCGGGGCAAGTGTTTGCGTGTAAGTTTCGTTAAAAGTGATCACCTGTCCGCCGTTGGCCGGAGTTATAGTAACGGTTACCGGTATATTACCTACGGCAGTTGTACCATAGTTTTTTAGCCTTACACTAACGTTTGATACTCCTGCACAACCGCCTCCAACTGAGCTATTGGTAACTCTTAAAGCTCCTACATCCCGGCTTGCACCGGTAAACTGCACCCTGTAGTCCTGCGTTTCGCCTTTGTTGTAACTGCCGCATGGGTTTATGGTGGCGGGGTTATCCGTTTCAACCAATACCACACGCATAAGGCTGTAGTTGCCCGGTACAACCGTTGCAGGAACGGTAACATTTCCATTAAATGCTGCTGTACCATTTATTACATTGGTTGTAGCGGCAAGTTCGGCTACCGGGTCAAAAGTACCGTCGCCGTTCCAGTCAATAAATACCTTGGCTATTTTATTAAAGTTGGCACCGCAAGTGCCTAAAGTTACACTCAACGGATAGGTTACACCTTGCTCCAGCTGTGCAACCTGTGCAGTATAGTCAGAATAAGTGGTGCAGCCCGCAGCAGGGGTATTGTTAATATTTGATAGCGTAACGTTGTTAATGCGCGAGTCGGCGTTTGAAGTTGGCGCGGATGCACAATAAGCGGTGCCACCTACGCCTGTAACTATTATTGAATAAGGCTGATTACCTATTTGTAATGTACCTTTATGGGTAACCCTAATTGTGTAGGTTTTACCAGGTATAGCATTATCAAGATAAACCTGCTCAACATTGTCGCGCACGTTGTCGCCACGGGTTGCTGCATTTGCAGGCGCAAGCCAGTTAAGTACCCAGGGGCTGTAAATTGTTGTGCCATCACTAATGCGTATGTCCAAATCATTAACCAGCTTTGGCGTCCGGTCGTTAAGCGTACCATCGGCAGCAACCGTTGCCTGCGGGTCTGTCCAGGCGATGGTGGCAATTAACGGCCCGTTACCAGATGCCACAACCGTAATATTTTCTGTTTGGCCTTGTTGCAGGGTACGTTCGCTTATCTGGCTTTTAGTGCCCTTATCAGTTATTGCCTGCGCCGCTTTGCGGGCATCAAGCACTCCCCAGCCAAAGGTGTAATCAGGGCCAACGTTCCCAGCATCGAACGCGGTATGGCAAACTAACCCTTTCAACGTTGCCGAACGCATAAAACTGCCGCTGTTTTTTTGAGCATAATACTCCTGTAAAAGATACAATGAACCTGTTACGTTTGGTGTTGCCATAGAGGTACCCGAAAGCGTAACGTAAGAAGTGTTACTGCTGTTACCTGTAGATAAAACCTGGTCACCATCGCCGCAAACATCAGGCTTAATGCGCCCATCATCTGTAGGGCCAATTGAACTGAATGATGTTACGCTTACCCCCTGCCGTGATGACGGGCCGTAAGGCAATTGATTGATGGCCCCAACCGTAAGCACATTTTTTGCGTTGGAGAAACCCGGAATAATATCATAGCCGTTATTGCTGCTGATGTTTGCAGGCCGCGGCCCCTTACTAATCATTGTTGGATCGGTACGGCTGGTAAAACCATAATAATTTGAACCAACGGCCGGGCCGTTGTAGCTGCGGTTATTACCAGAGGCCGACACAATTAAATAATATGGCGCATTTACAGCTACCTGATCCAACGCACGCGACTCACTGTCATAGAAGCCAAATTTGTAATCCTCATTGTCTCCGGGTAAACCATACCACTCCCAGCGTGCTTCATCATCGTTATAATTCCACCCGGCTATGGTACCGTACGAATGGTTTGATAGCAACAAGCCCGACGCTGCTGCAGTTATTTCGGCAATATCACTGTTAAAATCATATGATTGCAGGGTATTGGCACCAAATGCCATTCCCTTTGCAGGCGAATAAACACCCCGGGCTATCATAGTGCCCGCCACGTGTGTTGAGTGCTGAGACACCGTGGCGGTTGGATTACGCAGGTTTATTGCTTTACCTGAAAATTCCTGATGAGTGGTGAGCACCGAACCGCCATCCCAAATAGCCAGCTTGCCGTTCAAGGCAGTACTTGATCCTGATAGGTTTAAACCAAGATCGCCGCCTGTTTGTATGCTATTGGTGCGTGTTGTAGCCGCAGCTATTACGTTGCTGTAAGTTTTGTAAAATACCGGAAAGCCAAGTGTGTTTATACGTTGCAAGGCAATTTCGGTACCGTCTTTACTTGTACGGCGTGTAACCCAATTGCGTTGTGGTGCCTGCAATAGTGCTTTTTGCAGCCCGGCAGCGTAAGTTTCCTGAATCTGGACGGCCAACTGATCAAGCTGGGCTTTTTTTTCGGCTGTTACCAGCGGCTTTTGTGCCAGCACATTAACTGCCCACAGCAAGGTAATTATACCTGCCCAAAAACTTTTGTGAAATTTACTCCGGTGCATATAATTGAAGCGATTATGGCTAACCGCCTATAAATTTCGACTAATTTAAATATTATCCTATAACATTTGCTGTTAAAAATATTGGCATTTAATTTATTATATTGCTTAAAACTTGTACATGTTAAATCACTGGTATAAAACGCATAAACATGTAGTATTAGCAGTATTATGCTTTATACTAACAACATCATGCGTGCTTTCAAAACGTATGATAGTTAAGCAGGGAATCAGCGGTATAGTTACGCAGGTAACCGGCAATCAAATGCCATTGAAAGGCAAATCACAAAGTGCAGGCAAGCCGATAGTGGCCAATGTGTATATTTTTGAAAATGTAAGCCTAAAAAACGCAGAGGGGCAGATGCCGCTGTTTTCTAAAATTAATGCCAAAGAAATTGCCCATGTAAAAACTGATAGCACCGGTGAATTCCAATTGTCGCTTCCCGTTGGAAAATATTCATTGTTTGTTAAGCTAAGTGAAGGATATTTTGCCGGCGAAACAGACGGCTATGACAACATCAACCCAATTGAGGTGCAACTAAACAAAGTAAGTAACCGAAATATCGTGGTGAATATTGGTGCAGCCTACTAAAGCGTTAATTTTTATTTTTCAGCTTTTCAAGCTTCTTCCGGAATTCTTTGTCTTCCTTTTCCTTTTGTTTGCGCGCCTTTTTATCAGCTTTTTCTTTCTCTTTCAAGCGCTTTTCCTTATCCTGTTCATCCTGCTTGGGCGCCTTACCCATAGCACTGGTTTTTATGCCGTTGAGCAAGGTAAACCATATGGTTTTAAAAAAAGGAAAGTTTGAAGGTCGTATAATCTTTAAAGTAGCAACACGTGCAGCCTCTCCGGCTTTATCGGGGTTATTGCTTTTCAATATCAATGAACTTGCAAAAAAGCTTAACAATGACTTTTGCTTGTACCCTTTTTTATCGTCTTGCCCTAATAGCTTTATTTTTAAATCATTATAGAGAAATTTCAAACTCCCGGCAGAAACCTTCTGAGTACTGGTGACCTTAAAATCAAGTGACTTTAAATTGCCTGATGTTATTTGAACCATACCCAATGGCATTACTGCAGGGTTAACTGCTTTTAAATCAATCGCACCAAGGTGCCCTCTGTATGCATACTTGTAATCTGCATCGTTCAAATTAAAATCAAACCATAAATTGAATGAAGCTTTGCCCATAAACTGGGAATGCACATAGGCCTTACAAATATTATTTTTGCTAAGCGCATTTTTGTTATTGGTGATATTTAAAAACCTGGCCGTGGTGTTAGTAAAAGCAATTGAGCCTGTTTTTTTTGATTTCTTGTGATACTCTTTGTATTTAACGTTAATGTTTTTGAGATAGACGGTATCAACCTTCACACGCTGCTTTATTTGCCTTACAGCCCAATGTGGAAAAGTAACCAGCCTATCGGTTACTGGCACAAGTCCATTTGGATTGCTAAACACCTCAAACCTGCCTTGTTTTATTACTATACTTAAAGCACTAAAACTATTTTGCTTATAATACTGCTCCAGGTTAATTTTGTTAATTACAACAGTATCTAACCTTATATCAAACCTATCCTCTTTGCTCTTTTTAAAATATTGTGCCGATGGAAGGGGCTGCAAACTTAAACCTGTAGCTACAAGTTTTGAGGCTTGCGTATGCAAGGTGAGCGATTGTAATTTATAGGTGTATAAGCCACTAGCCGATTTACCTTCGTAGTTTTTAATACCTGCGGTTATATTTTTGCAAAACAAGGTACGGCTTGTATCTGCCTGTGTAGCCGAGTCAATCAAAAGATCTGCTGCCTTTATATCAATATGCTTTATTACCGATGCAGACGGGCTTTTACCAGTTCGGTCAGCATAGTTAAATTGCAAATCATTTAATTCTATGCCGCCTATATCAATGAACTTTATATCATCTTTAATTTTTTGGTAAAGGGTACGTTTATCGTTTTCTTTGGTGCCGGTTTTATTGCTGAGCTTATCAATCTTTACAATTGCATCACCAATAGAAACTTGTTGCACACTTACCTCTTTACTAAAGATGTATTTGAGGGCTTTGGCACCACTTACGGATACTCGTCCGGCCTCTACAGTATACAAGCTTGTAGGAGCATTATTTTGCTCTTTTAATATTTTGAAAACATTGGTATCAGCCTTAAAAGTAATATCTGCAAGGCCAATGCTTCCGGCAAAAACATTTAGCTGGACGTCCTTTAAATCAATTTTATAAAGATTATTAGTTGCCTTCCTAACCGACTTTTTTAACTTGCTTACAAGTATGGGTTTTAGAAAAGTATTTGCACCTAATGTAGCAACAAGCAGCAATACAGCTAAGACAGCCAGGACAATCAGAATAACTTTAAAAACTTTGCTTTTAAAAATGGGAACTGCCATTACGATTGATTATGCACCTCAGCACCAAATGGCAGCTTGCAGCGGTATTAGCTCTTTGATACAAGGCCTTTAAACAAAAAAAGTTTGCCTTACAGACAAACTTTAAAAATTGCATTCGATAGCAACACTTATGACTTAACCGGCAGTCGTTTAAATATGTCTTCAACTACCTTTGGCAACTCAGCAATGGCCTTTTGCGGATCACGACTTAATTCACCGCTACCGTAACCAATCCAAACAGGCTCCTGGGTACGTGCGTCAATTAACTCAATTGCTAATACGCCTTCTTTAAAATGCTCTTGGCTTGGATAAGCGTAACCGCCTCCCCAGCCGCCCCAGCCACCATAGAACATAGGACTAAAGCGACCTCGCCAGCCCCAACCCCAGCCCCATCCAGGACCCCAGCCCCAACCGCCATAGTAGGGCGTATAGTAGCTTGTGCGGGTACCCCTGTCAACAAGTGAGTTAAAGCGTACCAGTAAATCGGCGCCACCTTCTTTTAAGGTTAAGCCTTTAGCCTGCAAACTGGCAGCAGTGGCATCTTTAATTTTTTGGTAAGCAGCAGGGTTGTTAAAGTAACGGTTGTTGTTAACATAATTTAAGCGGGCACCCAAATTGCGTTTATTGCTTATAACGCTATCTGGCTTACGCGGCTTTAATTGTGGTGCAAACGCAAATGATTTATACTGCGTTAAACTGATATCATCATGCCCGGCAGTATAGTAACGATAACCTGTAGAACAAGCTGAAAATGCGGATACCATAACCAACACCAGCCCAATATATAGTAACCTCTTCATGTATATAATTTATTAGTATTAGTTAGACAAGCACAAGCCTAAAGGTTTAATGATTAATGATTTTTTTTGCGCCCATAATCTGCAACTTATTTTACCTTATTAAGGGGTAGCTTTTTAATTATACCTTCCACTATTTTGGGTATATCCTCGATTGTGCGGGCAGCATTTTCAACCTCTCCTACACCATAGCCACGCCATATTACCTTGCGCGATTTACGGTTAATAAGGTCAATTATTAAAGTACCCTCTTTGTAAGGTATGCGCTCAACATCATTTCCTACGTACACCGGATAGGGAGCACTATAAGCATAGTAGTACGCCAGCCTTCCACGGTATAGCGCTGCCCGCGGATAGTACCCGCCTCCTACGTAATTATATACGGGCTGGTCATACACACGCTCCTTGGTATCCACCATAATGCTGTACCGTACTAAAAGATCAGGGTTTTTACTTTTTAACCTTAAACCACGGCTTTCAAGCTGCTCGGTAGCCGACTCGTGAATGCGCTGATCAGCAAGCTCGTTATTATAAGCCACATTGCGCGTTTGCTTAATAGGCGGAAGCCAGGCAAAACTGCTGTAACGGCTCAATGCAGCCTCATTACCACCAACCGAATAGTAGTTATAGCTTGAGCAGGCTGATATAAGCGCTATAATGGAGAACGCAAGGGCAATGGTTAATATCTTCTTCATACTTAACTAATTGTATTAAGTATAAGCTGATACATGAGCAAATTGTTTAGATGAGCTATATCAAATACAATTTACATTCCTCACCTGCAAAAGCTTCGCGGCAAAAAGCTATTTTCGGGTAAGTACTATTATGACAGGTACTTTCCAACTATAGGCATACGGCGTCCCATGCCAAATGCTTTAGGCGACACACGTAAAATTGGCGGTGTTTGGTAACGCTTATGCTCGGCGGTGTTAACCAGTTTAATTACCCTACGAACAACAGCTTCATCATAACCCAATGCAATGATTTCTTCTGATGACAAGCGGTTTTCTACGTACTGCATTAATATAGTGTCAAGCATATCGTATTCGGGCAATGAGTCACTGTCTTTCTGATCGGGCCTTAACTCCGCTGATGGCGGTTTAACAATTGAATTTTGCGGTATAATTTCGGTGTTACGGTTAATGTAATTGGCTAACTGGTAAACCTGCGTTTTGTAAACATCACCCAATACCGAAATGCCACCGCACATATCACCATACAAAGTACCATAACCTACAGCAGCCTCACTTTTGTTGGAGGTGTTAAGCAAAATGTAGCCAAACTTGTTACACATAGCCATTAGCACAACAGCACGGCTGCGCGCCTGCAGGTTTTCTTCGGCAATATTAAATGGTAGGCCCTCAAATTGAGGATGCAAAGCCGTTTCAAAAGCATCGGTTATGGATTTAATTTCAACAAGCTCCGATTTGCAACCCAGATTCTTAACCAAGTCTTCCGCATCTTTAATTGAATGGCCGGTAGAATACTTTGAAGGTAAAAGCACTGCCATTACGTTTTCTGCGCCCAATGCCTCGGCGGCTAAAGCGCAAACCACTGCCGAATCAATACCGCCTGATAAGCCCAGTATTGCTTGTTTAAAGCCCGACTTATAAAAGTAATCGCGGATGCCTAACAGCAATCCCTGATGTATTTGTTCAATATCACTCTGCCGCTCATCCATTACGGTTGCAGGCTGCTGCGGAGTAACTGTTGCATCATCGTTTAAGGTGTAATAAGTAATGGCTTCCTCAAAATAAGGCATCTCATCAACCAGCGAGCCGTTTTTATCAAATACCAATGATCCGCCGTCAAAAATAATTTCGGTTTGTGCGCCAACCTGGTTTACGTAAAACAGCGGCAATCCATATCGTTTTGCGTTATCACCCAAAATGGCAATGCGCTCTTCATCATGATTATAAGCAAAAGGTGATGCAGCAATATTGATCATAACATCAGGCTTCTGCTCCATCAGCACGTCCATAGGCCGTGTTATGTATAGTGGATTTTCAATTGTATTCCACAAGTCTTCACATATAGTTAAGGCAATGCGTTTGCCCTTGTAGTCCACACAGGCAAATTCAGTTTCGGGTTCAAAGTACCTGTACTCGTCAAACACGTCGTAGTTTGGCAGCAAAGCCTTATTCACAATTTGCTGCACTTTACCGTCGTATATAAAGTAGGCAGAATTATGCAAGTCTTTGCCTCCCTTATTTTTTCTTTTGTTTGGTGTAGGGATGCCTATAACACAGGCAATATCAGTACAGGCTGCAGCAATTTGCTGCGCTGATTGTTCACACAAATCAATAAATTCTTTAAATTCCAGAAAATCGCGTGCAGGATAGCCGCCTATGCATAATTCGGCAAATACCATAACGTCGGCGCCGGCATTGCGGGCGTTATTTATTGCAGATAGTATTTTATTGGTGTTAGCTTCAAAGTTGCCAATATGATAGTTTAGCTGGGCCAGTGCAATTTTCATAATCAGATATTATAAACGGTATACTCAATTATATGAACTCAAAAGCAATATTTTTGTTGATACATTTATGAGAATACTCTACTCCAGCAAATTAAATCATTTTTGTGCTCTTTTTTTTATAGCAGCTTTACTTAGCGCATGTAAATCTGATAAAAAGAAGATTGACGTAAGCAACATTGATTTGGAAGTGCACATTGAGCGCTTTGATCATGATTTTGACCAAATGCGGTTGAAACCAATGGTGCAGCAGGCAGCCGTTTTGCAGCAAAAATACGGGCCGTTTTACGCCGACTTTATTGAGCGCATACTGGAAGCTGGCAGTATTGCCGATACCAGCTACCTTGCCAACATCCGCCAAATAATTAACGGTAAACCATACTTAGATCTTAAGCATGAGGTTGATTCGGTATTCCCCGATTTAAATAAGCAAAACGAAGCACTTACCGACGCCTTTAAACGTATAAAGTATTATTTTCCAAATAAGCAGTTGCCTAAGGTGTATGCCTACTTCTCGGGTTTCCAGGCGCAAACTACCTTGGGCAATGGCTACATAGGTATTGGCCTCGATCAGTTTCTGGGTTCAAAATCAAAATTTTACCCGGCATTGGTGAATACCTATCCTCAATATATATCGCGCAGGTTTACGCCTGAAAATATTGCACCGCGTATAATTGAGGGCATTATTAGGGAAGACATGTTCCCCGAAAAAGATGCCGATAAATCATTATTGGCAAAAATGGTTTACGAAGGTAAGATGATGTACCTGATGGATGTATTACTGCCCGACGTAGCCGACAGTGTAAAAATAGGTTACACTACCAAACAAATGGAATGGAGCAAGGCATTTGAAAGTAACATATGGGGTTATTTTTTAGAAGAGAAACTGCTGTACGAAACCGACTATCAAAAACTGCAAAAGTATTTGAATGAAGCACCCTTTACACCAGGGCTGGGCGAAAAAAATGAATCGGCGCCTAAGCTGGCTATTTATACAGGGTGGCAGATTGTAAAGCAGTATATGATCAAACATCCAGATACTACAATACAACAATTATTGGCCCTTAATGATGCGCAAAAGATACTTGACGAGGCGGGCTATCATCCTAAATAAATCACAAAATTGCCCCCTGGAGCTTGAAAGCCTCATTCAGCCAGACAATAGCCAACTGCTGTTCAGTAAATAATTCCAATAAAAAAAGAGCTTACCGGTAATCAGTAAGCTCTTTTTTATATGCTGGAAATTGATATTAGTCTCTTGCGCCTAGTATTGCAAAAACACCTTTTAACGAAATGATGATACCAATTACCAAAATAACGTTTGAGATGCTTGTGAATATAAAACCATGACCGAAAATTTCATCAAGGAAACGGAAAAACACACCCACTATACCAATAATGGTAGCTACTGATAAGATAACGTAAATATTTACAGCATTAGCTTTTTGCATCGAACTCATGGTAATTGCTATTAGTTAGCGCAAAAATATAAATGTTTAACTAAAATGTAGCATTTGTTTACACATTTTTAAGCTGCGTTTGCAGATAAGGTTGGTTTTCGCTTGTATGAACGAAATACCAGTAAACCACCTATACCTAGCACAACAAATACCCATAAATGCATTAAGCCTATGAACAAGGATGCAAACAATTCCCATCCATCTGTTACGGCAAGCCATAAGCGGTTGACAATTGGTAATTGATAAGCACCTGTATTATTGTTGGCAATAATCTCCTGACTAATGGTGTTACTTTGATAAAGGCTTAATTCAACAACACTGTATTTACTTAAATCATCAATACGAGCATTGGCTATCCTTTCATCTACCATGTCATCCTTTAGTCTTAACATAGCGTCTGTCTCTTTCACCGTCGGTTTCCACTTTTCCTGTTTATGATCTATTGTCATCCTGTTTTGACGCTTCAATTGATTGGAAAGATAATCCAAAGTTTTATCTTCTATATCCATTTTACGCACATTGATGTAAACGCCTAAGCGGCTTACATCATTTAAAAATGACTCGAGGTTTTGAGGGGGCACCTGTACTGTTATGTCAGCTGTTGATGTAAAAGCAGCTATGTGTTTCAGTGAGTCAATGTTATTTGTTCGCATATCTTCATCATTAATAACAGTTGACTCCATGTCATAATGAGTAATCATACCACCATGCGTACGCGCAATTGTCCCAACCTTTTCTCCTGAAGTTTGCACGTTTCTTACTTTAAAACGCATTTGAGCAGTTTTCACAACTTTTTTTCCGGCTTGTTCATTACTGCTAATTAATGTTTGGGTATTATCCGAACTTGTATCTGCCGAAGCTGAACTTTCGTTGACCGAGCTAGATCTATGCATTCCGCCTTTACAAGCTCCAAAAAGGCAAAGCGCGGCCAGGAGCACAAATAAGTTACTCATTTTCATAACATTAAAATTTAAATGATTTTATTATTGATACCGCATACCCTCCAAAAGTAACCTATGCTTCTTGCTTGTGACAGCTTTGTTACATCAGTAAAAAAGGGTATAAACAAAAAAAGCCGGACAGGCGTCCGGCTATTAGCATATATTCAAGTTTATAATTATCCGTTTGAAAGGGCAGCGGCACCGCTTACAATCTCTGTAAGCTCGGTAGTAATAGCCGCCTGGCGTGCCTGGTTGTATGAAAGTTTTAAAGCTTTCAATAAGTCGCCGGCGTTATCAGTCGCCTTATCCATTGCAGTCATACGTGCTCCATGCTCAGATGCATTAGAATCCAACACGGCACGGTACAACTGAATTTTAATATTCTTTGGAATTAACTGCTCAACAATTGCCTTTTTTGATGGCTCTAAAATGTAATCAGTTTGATCGGCAGTGCTTTTGGTAGCTTTGGTTTCAGCTTCGGCTTTAGGAACCGGCAACAATTGCTCGGTAACAAGCACCTGCACCGCAGCATTGCGAAAGTGGTTATAAACCAATTCAACACGGTCATACTTACCATCAACAAAACCTTGCATAATAGCCTCAGTAATTTTTGATACGTTTAAGAAATCAAGATTACTGTAAACCTCATTATTATCACCAATTACATTGTATTTGCGTTTGGTGTAATAATCCTGTGCTTTACGGCCTATGGCTACTATTGAAACGTTACCCGCCTGCAATTGCTCGCTGTACTTTTCGGCAATAATGTTGTTAGCCGTTTTAATAGCATTGGTATTGAAAGCACCAGCCAAACCACGGTTTGAGGTAACAACAACAACCAAAATACGAACCGGCTCGCGCTCCTGCAAATAAGGTGAAGCGCCATCCTCAATACTTGCCGAAAGGTTTGCCAGCATCTCCTTAAGCTTGGTAGCATAAGGGCGTAACTGCACAATAGCGTTGGTAGCTCTTTTCAGCTTAGCTGCCGAAACCATTTTCATGGCCTTGGTAATTTGCTGTGTTGAGTTTACCGATGCAATACGGTTTCTTACTTCTTTTAAATTAGCCATGCTTTATGAGTAGAAAGTATCGAGTAAAAAGTAGTAAGACTGCTTCCTGCTACTTTTTACTTTTTACTAAGTACTTAGTACTAAATATTAATATTTTGCTGTAAGTTCTTTAGCTACGGTTTCCAGTACGCTGGTTAAGCTATCGTCAAATTTACCTGCTTTAAGTGCTTTTAACACTTCAGGATGACGTAACTCCATTTGGCTGGTAAACTCGTTTTCGAATTCACGTACTTTGTTTACAGGTACGTTACGCATTAAGCCTTTTGTACCTAAATAAATAATAGCCACTTGTTTTTCAACCGATACCGGAGAGAACTGACCTTGTTTCAAAATCTCTACGTTACGTGCGCCTTTGTCCAATACGTTTTTAGTAGCTGCATCAAGGTCTGAACCAAATTTAGAGAAAGCCTCTAACTCGCGGTATTGAGCCTGATCAAGCTTTAAGGTACCGGCAACTTTCTTCATTGATTTGATTTGCGCATTACCACCTACACGTGATACCGAAATACCTACGTTGATAGCCGGACGTACACCTGCGTTAAACAAGTTCGACTCTAAGAAAATCTGACCATCGGTAATTGAAATTACGTTGGTTGGAATATAAGCAGAAACGTCACCAGCCTGAGTTTCGATAATTGGAAGTGCAGTTAATGAACCACCACCTTTAACCAAATGCTTGATTGACTCAGGTAAGTCGTTCATATCTTTAGCAATCTCGTCGTTGGCGTTAATTTTAGCAGCACGCTCTAATAAACGGCTGTGCAGGTAAAATACGTCACCAGGGTAAGCCTCACGGCCCGGTGGACGACGAAGTAACAATGATACCTCACGGTAAGCAACAGCTTGTTTAGACAAATCATCATAAACAATTAGTGCCGGACGACCGGTATCACGGAAGTACTCGCCAATAGCAGCACCGGCAAACGGAGCAAAGAACTGCATTGGAGCAGGCTCAGCAGCACTTGCAGCAACTACAATAGAGTAAGGCATAGCGCCGTTCTCTTCAAGGGTGCGTACAATGTTAGCAACCGTAGATGCTTTTTGACCGCAAGCTACGTATATACAAATTACAGGCTCACCTGCAGCATAAAATTCTTTTTGGTTGATGATGGTATCAATACAAACCGCAGTTTTACCAATCTGACGGTCGCCAATTACCAACTCACGCTGACCACGACCAATAGGAATCATAGCATCAATAGCTTTGATACCGGTTTGTAATGGCTCGTTAACCGGCTGACGGTAAATTACACCCGGAGCTTTACGCTCTAAAGGCATATCATAAGTTTCGCCGGCGATAGGGCCTTTACCGTCAATTGGCTCACCTAAAGTGTTTACCACACGGCCAAGCATACCCTCACCTACTTTAATAGAGGCAATTTTACTGGTACGTTTAATAGTATCACCTTCTTTAACACCTTCAGAAGAACCTAGCAATACCACACCTACGTTGTCTTCTTCAAGGTTAAGTACTATACCTTGCAAGCCGTTGTCAAATTCAGCCAACTCGCCGTACTGTACTTTTGTTAAGCCATAAACACGGGCAATACCATCACCTACCTGGAGTACGGTACCCACTTCTTCTAATTCAGATTCTGACTTAAAGCCCGACAACTGCTCACGCAGGATGGCCGATACTTCGTCTGGTCTAACCTCTACCATTTTAATTTTTTATTTTAGTATAAGTGTGTGTAATAATATTAAATCACCTTTTGGGTGAAATCCTTTTTCAAGTTTTTAAGGCTGGTTGCCACCGATGTGTCAATCTGGCGGTCGCCTACTTTTAAAACAAAGCCGCCAATAAGGGCCGGGTCAACTTTCTCTTTTAAAATCACCTCGCCGCCGGCTAACGCTTTAACCTCGTTAATAATCTGCAGCCTGTTAGCTTCAGAAAGCGCTGTAGCAGAAGTTACAGTTGCCGTTACAATATTCTTTTTTAAGTTATACTGGTTTATAAACTCACCTGCAGTTGGGTATAGTAATTCTGCACGGCTCTTATCAACCATTATCTTAAAAAAGGCATCAGTTGCAACATCTACCTTACCTGAAAATATGCCTTGCAGCACTTTCAGCTTTTTATCATGCGAAATAATAGGATTGCGTAAAACAGCCTGTAACTGGGTATTAGCCTTCAATGTTTCTACAAAAAAGGTCATATCCTGCTTAATAGCTTCCAAATTATTTTTCTCCTCAGCCAAATCAATCAGCGATTTAGCGTAACGGGATGCAACTGTTATTTCAGACATATTGTTTAGTGGTGAATGGTTGAATGCGCAGAGTGATTAATTGTTAATGACTAACCGCCTGCCATTTACTATTCACAAACTTATTTAATTTTAACTTCTTTTAATAAGTCGGCTACAAGTTCGTCTTGAGCATTTTTGTTGTCAAACTCTCTGCGTAATACCTTCTCGGCAATTTCAATTGAGAGCGTAGCCACCTGGTTTTTTACATCAGCCATGGCAATTGCCTTAAGGCTGTTAATTTCAAGCTTGGCATTTTCAATCATCTTGTTACCTTCAACGCTAGCTATGTTTTTAGCTTCGGCAACAATCTGGTCTTTTAAAATCTTAGCTTCACGTAAAATTAAATCACGCTCGGCACGGGCTTCTTTAAGCAATTGCTCATTCTCGTTAGTTAAACGAGCCATTTCCTCTTTAGCGGCTTCCGCTTTAAGTAACGCGTCTTCAATTGAACGCTCACGATCGCTGATGGCGCTCATGATAGGTTTCCAGGCAAATTTAGCCAACAGGATAAGCAAGATGATGAACGCAACAGCAGCCCATACTACAAATCCTAAATGATCATTTAATAAACCTTCAAATAATTGTTCCATTTATATGAATATTGTTAGATAAACCAACACTTTATTTAACTTATAAATCCCTTGTTATAAACGCAGAACCGCGAAAATTTCAGAGGGTTAAAAAACCTTACCTGCCGCCAACCGCTGCAAGTAAGGCTTTAACTTTTAAGGTTGGGAAAAATTATTTACCCAACAATGCAACTACCACACCGAACAGAGCAACACCTTCAATAAGTGCAGCTGCGATGATCATTGCAGTTTGAATTTTAGAAGAAGCTTCAGGCTGACGAGCAATACCTTCCATGGCTTTGCCACCTACCTGACCGATACCGATACCAGCACCGATAACCGCTAAACCTGCACCTAATGCAGCAATACTTCCAGTCATGTTTGTTTAATTTAAAGTTAAATATAGTGTATAATTATTTACAAAAACTATTAATGATGATGCTCCTCAACAGCGGTACCAATAAACAGGGCGGTAAGCATGGTGAAGATGAAAGCTTGAAGGAATGCCACTAACAACTCCAACACATCCATAAATAAAACGAACAGGATAGATACCGGCGCAATCCACAGTGTTTTAAAGATGAATATCAATGATATCAAACTTAACACAATGATGTGACCTGCCGAGATGTTAGCATACAAACGAATCATTAATGCGAACGGGCGCGATATAACACCAATCAATTCCACCGGAATCATGATTGGGTATAACCAAACAGGTACCGGTGGCATAAAAATGTGTTTCCAGTAATACTTGTTGGCACTAAAGTTAACCACAAGCAATACAATGAATGAAAATACAAAAGTGAAAAGAATATTACCGGTAACGTTAGCGCCACCCGGGAATATTGGCACCAAACCCAATAGGTTGTTAATCCATATAAAGAAAAATATGGTTAACAATACCGGCATGTAACGCTCATAACGGTAGCCAATGTTAGGGCGGGCAATTTCGTCACGCACAAACATAATCACAGGCTCGATGAATGACTGCAAACCTTTAGGTGCTTTACCTACACGTTTTTTGTATGATGCAGCAACGCTAAAGAATATAATAAATAACAATGTACCTGCAATCCACATTGCCAATACGTTTTTTGTGATTGAAAAGTCGTAAATGTGGCTTGATGCCTCTTTATCAACTTCACCTTCGGCATTTACCACACGAATTTTATCATCAATAAGCTTGTAAGTGTAATATTTGCCTTGGTAAGCTTCATGCCCGTGATGAAAACCCGCTCCTGAGAAAAACTCAGTTCCCTTATCAGTAAATAAAATTACAGGAAGAGGCAACGAAGTTTCACCCCATAAATGCCAGTAGTGCGAATCGGCAATGTGTTCAAGTATGGCAGTAGTAGGATTAAAGGCTTCCTGTTCTGCATTTTTGGCCTCAGCAGTGTGTTCTTCGTGCTGTATAGCAAAAGTTTTACACGTGGTTAGTGTAAAAAAGACACCTAAAATTAAGCTAAGGAAAAGTTTTTTTGAGTTCAAAATGTGCCTAAAATCCATCAATTTGTGAGATTTTTACTTTTTGTTTTGGACGCGCAAGTTACTCAACAAACTGTAAATTTCAAAGGCCGTATAAAATAAATACAGATAAAAATAGTTGAGTACAAAAACAATGTCGTTTACCTTGTATTTACGCATATAAATAAGGGCAATGGTCATGCATAAAATAAGCTTTAAGGTGGTGGCTCCTAAAAATATTTGTCCGCCCAAAGTATCATTTTGCCTTTGCCCCCAAATTACTCCCAGGCATATTAAAAAGGTAAGCGATGAAAAGAACTGGAATATAAGCCAAAAGCCGGGTATAAGCAATTTACCCTGCCCGGCATAATCAGCTATGGCAGGTGGTAACGCAATTAATAAAGTACATATGCCAAAGGCAATAAAAAACCTTTTCAATCTTTAAGCGATTTAACAACCAGGTAAAGTGATATAAAAACACCAGCTAATGATAACATGGCCGTTACCCAAAGAGTGGTGTGACCGGCGCGTTTATCAAGCTCGTAACCGGCAAAGGTAAGTACGCCTATAATAAGTATCATTTGAAAAGCAATACCAGAGTATTTTATATAACTATTTATAGGTTTACTCATAAGTATGTTGCTATATATATTATTATAATGGTGCTTTTGTAAACTGAGTGCAAATTTACAAAACGGGTTACAGAGTATTTAGTAAATTAGCATGGGTTTTTAAAACCATTACATTTAAGTTGAAGCGCTACTATATATATCTATACTTTTCTGTTTCATTAATGCTATTGCTGGCTGCCGGCTGCTCGCTTGAAAAAGAGAGTGGCTTTAACCGCCGCATGCAAAACCTCACTGCACGCTACAACATACTATTTAATGCTAACGAATTGCTGCGCATTAAACAGGAAAGCTACGCTGCGTCATTTATTGATGATTATGATCGCGTGTTGAATGTATACCAAGACACGGCATCGCGCCTTGCCACGGGCGATAAAGATTTGGACGAAGTTGTAATAAAAGCAAATAACATCATCAGCCTTAAAGAGCAAAGCAATTATATTGATGATGCTTATTTGCTACTGGCCAAGGCCGCACACCTGCGGGGCGATTATTATAACGCAGTTGAATACAGTAGCTATATTACAAGATCGTTTAGTAAAAACGCTCAAATTGTACAGCAAGCCCGCGC
The DNA here is from genome assembly GCF_913773635.1 of uncultured Mucilaginibacter sp. Classification (GTDB taxonomy): domain Bacteria; phylum Bacteroidota; class Bacteroidia; order Sphingobacteriales; family Sphingobacteriaceae; genus Mucilaginibacter. The sequence goes on along the minus strand of NZ_CAJYGQ010000005.1, from coordinate 18,856 downwards.
CTGGCAAATACGTTCATTACTATACCTTAATCAAACACGGCAGGCTAAGGCTGTTTTAGATACTGCTATAAGCAGCATTAACGATAAACAAAAGGCTGAGGCGGGTATGGTATACGCTGCCGCCACACAGCTTTACATTGATACCGAGAACTATACCGAAGCTATCGAGATGGTAAAAAGTGCAATCCCACTGGCCGAAAACAGGCAGCAGCGTTTGCGCTGGACTTTTATTTTAGCACAGTTGCAGGAACTTACGCGTCAACCTGCTGATGCTTATGAGAATTACTCGCGTATTGTTAAAAGCAATGCATCTTTTGTAATGGCATTTAATGCCCAGCTTAACCGCATTCGCATTGATGACAGTAACAACGGCCGCAACCTTAGTAGGGCCGACCGCTTGAAAAGCTTACTACGCAACGAGAATAACGAAGAGTTCAAAGATCAGATCTACTATCAGCTTGGCGAACTGGCTATAAGTTCAAATGAAACTGATGAAGCCATAAAAAATTACGGACTATCGGTAAAGAACAGTTTCAGGAACCAAAACCAGAAAGGGTTAAGCTATTTACGCCTTGCCGACATTAGCTTTAAAACCAAAGGTGATTATATTGCCGCCCGAAAGTACTACGATAGTACGCTTGTTAGTCTTTCGCCCAACTATCCGGGTTATGAAACAATCAAAACCAAGGCCGATAATCTTCAGCTTATTGCCGACAAATTGCAGATTATTGCCCGTGAAGACACCCTGCAGGCCCTGGCAAAACTAGATACTGCTACACGCAGAATAAGAATTGAGGAAATGGCTCGGCAGGAAGAGGCAAAGCAAACCGCAACTGCTACAGAAGTTTACACCAGCAATGCTTCTCTAGCGAATAGCGTCAGCAATAATCTGGCAGCTGTTGATATGAATAACGGTGCGGTGCCCAACAGTAGCGATGCCAGCGGCTTTTATTTTGATAACACGGGGGCCATAAGCCAGGGCTTTACCGATTTTAAACGCAAGTGGGGAAACCGTAAACTTGAAGACAACTGGCGCCGTAGTGTACGAAACAACAGCAACCTTACGGTTAATACCACAAATACATCGCAAAACGTAGATGCAGGTGTAGTAACGCCAAACATGCAAAAAAGCACCGCAGATGTAGTAACATCAGGCGTAAAGCAGGATTTGTTGCAAAACTTACCTCTTACACCGCAACTGCTTGAAAGTTCTAATCAGCGTATTTATAATGCCTATGTTGATTTAGCTGTTTTTTACCGTGATGTGCTCAACGACAAACCAGAGGCTATTGAAACGTTTGAGCAACTGTTAAAACGTTTTCCGGATGATAAGAACCTTGCAGCAAACTATTACAACCTTTACCGTTTATATGCTACTGAAAATGCTGCCCGATCAAACGAGTACAAGGCTTTAATACTAAGTAAATATCCAACCAGCACTTTTGCCAAAGTAATAACCGACCCCGACTATGCACAGCGGCTGGATAATAAAGATGCGGAACTGAATGCATTTTACAACCAGATTTATGATTTATATACGCAACGGCAGTATCAGCAGGTAATAACCCGCTCTGATGAATTGTTGCGCCAATACACCGACAGCCGCATATCACCGCAACTGGCTTATTTACGTGCCCTTGCAGCCGGCCATCAGCAAAAGGTCACCCCTTTCCGTAGCGAACTTGTTCAAATAACCAGCCGTTATCCTAACGATGGTTTGATTACGCCTTTGGTAAGGCAACACCTTCTATATATAGATGCAAACCAGGCCGAAATGTCAACCCGCCGTTTTGCCGTCATAGACAGTGATCCTAACGCCCCGTCATTTATTCCTGAGCCGATTATTGAATCAAAATCACAACAACCTGCTTTAGCTGCCAATAATTTGCAAACTAAACAACCCGAAGCAAAAACCAACAAGCCAACTGTTGTTGAAAAAACACCTCAACCAGCAAAGCCAACTGCTACGCCTAAAGCGCCGGTTGCTCCACCGTCAATTTTCGGTAATCGTGATAGCAGCAATTATCTTTTTGTGATTAATGTAAGCAGTGGTACAACTAACTTATCGTCTTCGCGTTTTGGAGTTGGACAGTTTAACCGTACAGCCTACCAGGGCAGCGCTGTAAAACACCAGCTTAAGCCGGTGGGAGATGATAACCAGCTAATATATGTAGGACGATTTACAGGCGTAGACGAGGTGAAGGAATATGCACGTAAAATTATACCATTGTTGCCGCAAATAATGAAGGTGCCTGCCGATAAATACAGCTTTTTTATCATCACTCAAGAAAATCTGGATAAATTAGCCGACCGAAAATTATTGGATAGCTATATTGAATACTATCAAAAAAACTTTTAACTGATGTTTGTAAAACTTACTCAACACGAAATAAAACGATATAATTGGATGATATGGAAAGTGGCCATTGCTTTCCTGCTTTTTATTGCACTTGTTTTTACATTAACCGCGTTTGGTGTGTTTGGCAGCTTACCATCATTCCGCGACCTCGAGAATCCTAAAAGCAATCAGGCGTCTGAGATTATTTCGTCTGATAAAAAGATGCTGGGCAAATACTTTGTACAAAACCGGTCTAGCGTTACGTATAATCAAATTTCGCCCAATGTAATTAATGCATTAATTGCTACCGAAGATAATCGCTTCCTAAAGCATTCGGGTATTGATTTCGGCCGTACTTTCACCATCATTTTTTACAATCTTATTGGTAAAAAGCAGGGAGGAAGTACCATTACACAACAGCTGGCATTAAATCTTTTTTCTGAACGCTCACGCAATTTTACCACACGTATACGTCAAAAATTACAGGAGTGGGTAATAGCCGTGCAGTTAGAACGCCGTTATACCAAAGAGGAGATATTAACCATGTACCTAAACACGGTTGATTTTGGCGCATACAATACTTTTGGTATCAGCTCGGCTGCTGCTACGTATTTTAACACTACGCCTGATAAACTAACTCCCGATCAGGCTGCCCTGCTGATAGGTATGATTAACGGCCCGGGTATATACTCCCCTATCCGCCACCCCGATAATGCAGTTAAGCGCCGTAACTTTGTTTTACGCCGCATGGCCGAAGAGAACTTTTTAAGCGACGGGCAAGCCGAAGAGTTTAAGGCAAAACCTATGGGCTTAAACTTCCACCCTACTGATCATAATGAGGGTTTGGCCACTTACTTCCGTTCGGTACTTAAAAAGGATGTACAAAAAATATTGAATGAGCAGGACCTGCATAAATCTGACGGTACCCCTTATGACCTTGACCGCGACGGTTTAAAAATATACACTACCGTTAATTACACCATGCAACAGTACGCTGAAGCGGCGCAAAAAGAATATATGAAGCAGTTGCAGGTGCAATTTAATCAGCATTGGAGAGGGCGCAGCCTTTGGAAAGGCATTCCTGATTTTAAGGCACGACTCAATGAGGGCATGAAGCGTTCTGACCGGTACAGGGCACTCAGTCAGCAAGGAAAATCAGAAGAGGAAATATTGGAAGATTTTAATACGCCTGCACAAATGAACCTGTTTACATGGCATGGCGATATTGATACCACCATGAAGCCAATTGACTCTATTGTTTACAGTAAACTTTTACTACGTAACGCCATGATGAGCATGGACCCAAATACCGGCTTTGTGAAGGCTTGGGTTGGGGGCATTGATTACGAGCATTTCAAATATGATCAGGTAAAAATGGGTACCCGCCAGGTAGGTTCAACCGCAAAACCGTTTACTTATGCCGTAGCTATTGAGCAGGCTGCGTTTTCGCCTTGTATGCAGGTAAATAACGTACCCGATACTATTTATGGCTACGGTAAACCATGGTGTCCGCGCTCTAACCCGTCCGAAACCGTTCAGGGTATGATTACTTTACGTAAAGCCTTAGCCCGTTCGCAAAACTGGGTTACCGCCCACGTAATGAAAGAAGTTGGCCCCGAGCCGGTAATGCAGCTTATTAAAAAAATGGGGGTTACCAGCAAAGTTGATCCTTATCCTACTATATGTCTTGGCGTATTTGATGCCTCTGTATTTGACATGACCGGAGCATACAGTGCTTTTGCTAACGAGGGCTTGTGGACGGAACCAACTTACCTGCTACGCATTGAAGATAAGAACGGCAACTTACTTTACGAGCATAAACCACGTGTAGTACAGGCCATGAATCCGCAAGCTGCTTACGTAATGACCTACATGCTAAAAGGTGTGGTTGACGAAGGTACAGGCTGGAGATTACGCAGCAAGTATGGCTTGCGTAACCCTATAGGAGGTAAAACAGGAACTACCCAAAACAACTCTGATGGCTGGTTTATTGGCATAACACCTCAATTGGTTACAGGCGTGTGGACAGGCTGTGAAGATCGTTCCATACACTTCCGCAGTACTAACCTTGGCGAGGGTGCTAACACTGCGCTGCCTATATTTGCCCTATACATGAAAAAGGTGTACGCCGATGCATCATTAGGCATCAAACAAAATGTTGACTTTGCGCAGCCAAAAGGTGGCGTAGGCATAACGTTAGATTGTAACGCTTATAACCAGCAGCAGCAAGGCACGGCCGAGGTTGATAATAAACTGGGCTTTTAAATCCGGCTTTAAATATTTCAAGCTAAAAAATGAGTAATGCCGAAACATGTTTCGGCATTACTCATTTTTATATAATAGCAGCCTAAACAAAACCGTTATATTCAATATTAATTATTTACTAAAACTTGCTCCGCTGCTAATGTGTTGTGTGCGGAATAGGTTGGGGCTTTAGAACTATGTTCGATTATCGCGAAGCATTAAAGAAAATTCCACATAAACCCGGCGTATACCAGTATTGGGATGCCGAAAACCAATTGATTTATATTGGCAAGGCTAAAGACCTGCGTAACCGTGTTTCATCATACTTTGTTAAAGATCTCCAGCAAAATTCCAAAACCCGGATGCTGGTTTCTAAAATACGCAATATAACTTTTACCATTGTTGATACTGAGGTTGATGCTTGGTTGCTTGAAAACAGCCTTATAAAAAAGCACAAGCCCAAGTACAACATTGATTTAAAGGATGATAAAACGTACCCTTGGATAGTCATTAAGAAAGAAAACTACCCGCGTATATACTGGACCAGAAATATCATTCGTGATGGTTCGAAATATCTGGGACCCTACCCATCGGTTAGTATGATGCATACTATTTTGGGCGTAATACGCGAAACTTATCCACTACGCACTTGTAACCTTGCCTTAACGCCTCAAAATATTAATGCCGGCAAATTCAAGGTTTGTTTGGAGTACCAGTTAGGCAATTGCAAAGGCCCTTGTCAAAACTTTCAAACCGAAGAAGACTATAATAACAGTATTGAAGAGATACAAGATATTTTGGGCGGCAAAATAGGCAACGTTGTTCGTAAGCTCAAAACTGATATTGAGGCAGCCGCAATGGATATGGATTTTGAGCAGGCCCACCGGCTTAAACGTAAGTATGACTTGCTCGAAAACTACCAGCATAAATCAACGGTAGTAAATTCATCAATTACCGATGTAGATGTGTTTAGCATTGCCAGCGACGAAAAATATGCATTCGTAAATTATCTTAAGGTAATGAATGGCACCATCATACAGACGCAAACCCTGGAAATGAAGAAGCGGCTGGAAGAAAGCGATGAGGAGTTGCTTACCATTGCTATATCTGAATTCAGGGTACGTTATAACAGCAAGTCGAGAGAAATTATTGTTCCATTTGACATTGAGCTTGATGATGAAAAGATCAAGTTTACTGTACCTAAGCTTGGAGAGAAAAAGAAGTTGCTTGATCTTTCGCAAAAGAACGTACACTTTTTCAGGCGTGATAAAATGGAGCAGTATGAAAAACTAAACCCCGATGTACGTACCGACAGGCTGCTTACGCAAATGATGAAGGATTTGCGCATGAACCAATTGCCACGCCATATTGAATGTTTCGATAATTCAAACTTCCAGGGTAAGCATCCGGTATCGGCTATTGTTGTTTTTAAGGACGCCAAACCATCTAAAAAAGATTACCGCTTTTTTAATGTTAAAACGGTTGAAGGGCCTAATGACTTTGCTACCATGGAAGAAGCGGTACACCGTCGTTACCGCCGCATGCTTGATGAAGGGACCGAATTACCACAACTGGTAATTATTGACGGTGGTAAAGGACAATTATCTGCAGCCTTAAAAAGTTTACGCTTATTAGGCATTGATAAGCAACTTACTGTAATTGGTATTGCCAAACGCCTGGAAGAGTTATTTTACCCGGGCGATCAATACCCGATGTATCTTGATAAAAAATCGGAGACGCTTAAAATTATACAACAGCTGCGCGATGAAGCTCACCGCTTTGGTATTACAGCACACCGCAAAAAACGCGACAAAAGCACTTTAGCTACTGAGCTTGAGTTAGTACCGGGCGTTGGTCGGCTATCTGCCGAGAAGCTGCTTAAATACTTTAAGTCGGTTAAAAAAATTCGTGAGGCCACGGTTGAAGAATTGCAGGAGGTTGTTAATTTAAAACAAGCACAAGCCGTTAAAAATTACTTTACACCTCAACCATCTGAGGGAGGAACCAGTTCGGAGATATAAATGTACGCATGTGTTTTTTAATTGCTAAATCCTACAGTTTCATGCTTGACAATATTATAAACATAAAAGGCCCGATTGATTGCTCAACCGGGCCTTTATATTTGTATGACTTTAACCGAAGGGGTTTAGTATTGCCACAAACCCAACTCCCAGTCCATCAAAGATTTTTTCACCTTTTCTGATTCGTATAACTTATCAATTCCTTGGGCGTAATCTTTAATACGTTCATCCTTTTGGTTTGAAACCTTTATGATTACGCTGGCAAATAACCGCTTCATAAATACGTCGTCAAAGCTTAAACCAGTAGCATCGTTGTTGCGGCTAATGGCTTCTTTTGATGCCAGTACCTGCCTTGCCTCCGGAAAGTAAATCCAAAATGCTGGCTGAAAGTCAGTTTCAACACCGGCAGCTTTAAGCTTAATTAAAGGCGCTATACCAATAATGCGGGGCTCAAAAACTGAACGTTGTCTGTCAAAAACCCAATCTTCCTTTATGCGGAAACGTATTACACTATCGGCATTAAACTCACCGGCTTGCATGCTCGAGCCAATCTTGTTGCCACTGTCGTCAAATTTGTCAACAATGGTACTATCGGCCATTTTAGAGCGTGCTTTACCCGGAGTAAGCGGGTTAGAGAACGCGTCGCCATTCGGGTCGTCTTTGCTTGGATTGGCATCATAAGCCGTTAATTCACCAGCATCTACAGCTTCCATCAGTACATCAATCAAACGTGCTTTTGGCGAAGCCAGATACTGATTCATTTTTTCACGCAAATCAATTTCGCGCCATATGCGCTTTGCATACACGACGTCAGCTTCACGCAGGTTGGCATAAGGAGTTACCTTGGCACTTAGGATGTTAGCTTTTTTGTAAAAGCCATCCATAGGGCGCTCAAAAACTTTGGCTTTTTTTGAAGTATCACCAGCCGGCTGTGCGTTAAAAGTTGTATTAGCCGATTGCGGAGCAGTTGCTACCGCTTTTTTTGCAGTTGTACGTTTACCTCGTTTTTGAGCAAAAGCGCTCAGGCAAATTAAACTCAATAGCCCCACCACAAAAATCTTACGTCTCATATGCATTGTTTAATATTAATTTGCTGATATAATAACATCATCAAGTCCGCGTTGAGCACCATCAGGGCCAACAGCAATTACGTTGGTGAATATTACTTTACTGCCTGGTACTAATGATGCCATTGCACCACGCATCTGTCCAGACAATTGGTTGCCCGATGTTGACATCAACATAGGATCTTGCCTTGGCTTAATAATAATCAAGTTAAAGCGCTGAATGCTGAAAGTAGCATCAAATTCAAAATCATCTAATTTAGCAAACACCCTGTCCTGAGCTTTTAAGTTTGCAGATGATGTTGAGCCACCGCTTTTGCCACCAAACATAACCTTTGGATCGGGTATACGTTTTACGCGGAATTTTGTTGCACCCAAAACCTGACTTTTTCCAGGAGAAGCCTCGCCAGAAACTGTAATGTTTACAGTACCCGGAGATGATACACGGGCAGTGAATGAGCCGTTTGAACCACTGATTGATCCACCGCTCATGCTTACGCGCAGTTTTTCTTTTGGTATACCCGGCGCTGAAATTGAAAGCGGGTTAGCAACACCGATGTACAACACGTTCATTTTCTCGGCAGCTACAGTAGCCGAAGGACGAGCTACCTGGTATTGTTGAGGTGCAGTTTTGTATTCTTTTATAGTACCATCATTTTGACGAACACGTACAGTACCTACCCAGGTACGCACACCCTCGCCGCTTGTACCGGTAGTGTAAATACCACGGCCTTCTGATACTTGCAGGCGTGAACCGTTAACAGCAATTTCAGGGTTTGATTTTGAATCATAAGCTGTAAGGAAAACTTCGGCCTTGTAAGGCTGGCCGGCTATTATATAGCTGCTTGGAGCTACAGCAACAGCCTGAAATTTATCCAGGTTTACAACTGCCTGATCTACCTCACCTAAAATCTTTTTAACTACTTCCGACTCTGCGTTTTTCAAGTCAGACTGTACTTTTATTAACGAGGTCATGGCAGCGCCCATTGGTATACCATCACCAAAGTAAGCTTCTTCCCAGGTTAACTGAGGTTTGCCTTTTTTAGGTTTTGGTGCATCGGTTGCTAATGGAAGTTTGACACCAACACGTTCTTTATCAGTTAATAAAGACATTAACTTCTCACGTGTTTCGTCAATCTTTTTGTGTAACTCCTCACCTTTTTTACCGTTGATCATAATTTCCGAAGAAAGATCAAGGTTATCACGCTTTTTGTAATCGGCAATGTTTTCGTCTATGCCGCCAGCTTTTTCTGCAAGCTCGGTTTTGATACCTTCAATATAGGTATGCAAACTGTTTGCAACAGCACTGGCTTGTTTAGCTTTGTCATAAACCGGTTTAGCACGATCAGGTTGTTCTTTTAATTTAGTTTTTTCAAACGCATCAAATGTATTATCAATACCTGCCTGTACGTTTGTTTTTGATGAAGCTAAACTATCACTGATATTTTTAAAGGCATCTAACAGGTTGTCGGGCACGTTGAGCGCCACCAACCCTAATAAAACCAAGTACAGGATGCCTATCATTCGCTGCCTTGGGGTTTCTTTACCTCCAGCCATGTGGTTTGATCTTAATTAATTTTAAATAATAAGGTTAATTAATTAAGCACGTGGTTGGTTCATTGCGGTTAACATGTTACCGTAAATGTTATTCAAAGAGCCTAAGTTTTTAGCTAAACGACCAACTTCATCTTTAAATGATTTCGAATCTTCTAATGACTCGTTAAAGTTGTTCATGGTTAATGACAGGTTTTGGTAGAACTTGTTCATTGATTTTAAGTGAGCACTTGAGTCTTGTAATTCAAGTTCGTATACCGCGTTAAGAGCCGATAAATTTTTGGCTAAGCTGGTTACCTGCTCATGGTATGCTTTTGAATCAACGCTTGTTGAAGCAAGTTCAGTTAAGCTTTCTGATGCTTTAGAGAATGCTACGCTCAGGTTATCATAACCACTGCTTGCAGTTTTAAGCTTTTGAGCAAATTCAGTAGTTGCTGCACCAGCGTCAGCTACTTTTGATATAGTTGCTACTTTATCGCCAAAGGTTCTTAAGCCATCGCCAAGGTTACCTATCAATTCAGGATTGATTTTTGCATCGGCCAGCATTTTGTCTAAAGCCGCGGTGTGGCCAGTGCTTACCTGCGCAGGTGCGCTTACTCTTCTAACCGGTTCGCCGGTGTAATCGTCGGCTAATTCAGGGTAAGCTTTAGTCCAGTCAACTTCAACAGCCTCAGGTTGAAGACCTAGTAAAAAGAATAATACAGCCTCGGTTAAAAGACCTACAGTGATAAAGATTTCAGCATAAGGCCAGTGCTGAATTTTAAATAACAGACCTATAATAACGATAGTTGCCCCGAACGACACTATGTTACCAATTCCAAATTTTCCTTTTGATTTGCCAGCCATAATTAATTGTTTTTTGTAGTTTTTAGATGTATTGTTTTTATTTAGAGTGTTTGCAATGATTGAGAATTAACGTTTGTCTTTAAAGTCGCGGCCTACAAAGTGTGATACCAGGCGGAAACCTATATAAGATTTCGCTGTATCCTGAAACTCATAACTGCGGGTTGCATTTTGTAAAAAGTAACCAATATCTTTCCATGATCCGCCACGCACAACTTTACGTTTAAGTACTTCGGGGTCGGTTGCTTTGGCTTCATAGTTAAACGTAGGCGACATATCATGCACAAACGTGGTAGCCGATTCATCAAAGGCTGATTGTGTCCACTCGGCTACGTTACCTGCCATATTATACAAGCCATAATCATTAGGGAAGTACGAACGTACGTTTACCGTGTAAGCGCCGCCGTCATCAGTATAATTACCGCGGCCAGGTTTAAAGTTGGCAAGCAAACAGCCTTTAGCATTTTTAATGTAAGGACCACCCCAAGGATAATCGGTACCAATGCGGCCTCCGCGTGAAGCATATTCAAACTCAGCTTCAGTAGGAAGACTGTAAGGCAGGCGATGTGGCGCCTTCATCTTATCTTTATAAGCATCGTTATAACGTGATCTCCAGATGCTGAAAGCACGGGCCTGACGCCAGGTAACGCCCACAACCGGGTAGTTTTGATATGCAGGGTGTGAAAAATAACCCTCAACCATAGGCTCATTGGCAGCATATGAGAAATCATTTAACCAAACCAGCGTATCAGGATATACAGGAACGGTATCACGCAAAATGAAATCTGAACGTTTTTTGCTCTTATCAAAGCGTTGCTCTGATGCGCTGCGCAACACCATCATGGCGTAGTTATATTTAAGCAAGCGAACGTCAACCTCATTACGGTCAAAAATGCGGTCATCACCCTGGTAAAACATACCGTCGAGTTTACCATCATTTGATGCCTGACCTTTTTTTCCGCCTGAGCGCCAAACCGGGTTACGTTTTACGTATTCCCAGTTGATATACTTGCGGTCGGTTGCTGATGCGTTTTTTGGCTTAATGTAGTATTTGTCGTCATTGAGATAATTGCTTATTGCAATAGAATCGCGCACCCAGTTAACAAACTGTTTGTACTGGCTGTTGGTTGTTTCGGTTTGGTCCATAAAAAATGGAGAAACCGTAACCTGCTTTGTTTGAGAGATTTGGGCAAAGGTAACATCCTGATCTGTTTGCCCCATTAAAAATGAACCGCCGGGTATATAAACCATACCTGCAGGCAGTTCGGCCCTGAACGGGCGCTGACGAACCCCAAGTACTTCTCCCCTGTCATTTAAATTACAACTGCTCAGTATCGCCCCCGCTAACAACAATAATAGAAAGTACCTTGTCTTCATGCTTCGTGTAATAACCTAAATATTCCTTTTTTGTGTTTGATAATAAGTAGAAGCTTTGGATGTTACGTTAGCCTTTCAATGTTATCAAATAATAGATTTGACAAATTGTTTGGCTACAAATAAACACTTTTAAATAATATTCACCTAAAATATTATTTAGGCATTATATTATCAAAACTTACACGTCTTATACGGTTAAAACACCTTTAAGGTTACGGTAAATTACAGCAAAAATGAAATTACTTATTGGCTTGTTTAACGTATTGTTCTATAGCCATAGTCATTGACGGAGCACCCGGTGTAGGAGCCGGAATGTCCAGTATTAAACCTGCATCTAACACAGCTTTGTGTGTAGTTGCACCAAAGGCTGCAATACGGGTATTATTCTGCTTAAAGTCAGGAAAGTTTTGGTATAATGACAGTATACTTGATGGACTGAAAAAAGCAATAACATCATAAAACACCTCTGCCAAATCACTCAGGTCGCTGCATACAGTGCGGAACAGTACTGCAGGTGTAAAGTCATAACCGTTTTCAGCCAAAAACTTCTGGGTTTCTTCGGCAGCAACATCAGAGCAAGGATAAAGGAATTTTTCGCTCGAATGCTTCTTTAATACCTCCGCAAGATCAGCGGCCGTTTGCTTGCCAAAAAATATCTTACGCTTGCGGTATTGGATGTATTTTTGAAGATAAAGTGCAATGGTTTCAGAAAGGCAGAAATACTTCATATCTACCGGTACCTCAAAACGCATTTCTTCGCAAATACGGAAAAAATGATCGGCAGAGTTACGGCTGGTAAAAATTACGGCTGTAAAATCAGCCAGGTTAATTTTCTCTTTACGAAAATCCTTTGCAGGCACACCCTCAACATGAATAAACGACCGGAAATCGATCTTCAGGTTAAGTTTCTTAGCCAGTTCAGCATATGGATTTTTGTCATTCTCAGGTTTAGGTAAAGTAACCAATATACTTTTAACCTTTTTCTTTCTGTCTTCCAATTTATCTAATGTTAACTACCTAAGTCCTAATTGTTCAGTGCCTTTATTAATATCAAAATGGGGCAAATTTCGAGGGCACAAAGATAGGTAAATAAATAAAATTTATGAAATCTTATGTTTGAAATTATATTTACGCTACTGCGCAGATATTGCCAAACAAATATTACAACTACCAACGCAAAAGCACCGGTTAATATATAAGGTATGTATGCAGCAGCAAGTAAGCTAAAGCAAAGAGATACCGGCAAAAACACAAATGTTATATTAAAATAAGTTAAATATAATATTGAAATATACTCATCAACCAGTCGGCTGTTTTTAAATACAAAGCCCAGAAATCGCAATATAAACAGCTTAACCGCAAATAGTACCAGTATTAGCAATGCAAATGACACAAATAGCTGTATACCGCTTATACTATAGTAAACTTCATAATATTGGGTTAACTGATAAATAAATAAACCAAAAGTAAACCCAAATAATATAAACAGCCCAACAAACGCCCACGAGTTAAGCAAGCTGTCTTCACGGCTTATTTGAGTAAGCACACGAGTATTATAAAATGATTGAACCACACTTTTAATATCTTTACTCATGGCGCGGTTAAGCATAGCCGTATAAACGAGTAGAGCAACTATAATTACAATTACCCATTGGTCGCGCGTGCGTCGGGCACTCCCCTCGCGCAGCATGCTCTTTAATTTACCCGGCTGCCTTATAAAGCCATAGTCACTGTAAAACTGCGTTTTAAGCAATGTGTCATAGAACTTGTTATGCCTGAGGGAATCTGGCTTTACAATAAATATTTTCGAAAGTGAATCGCCTACAAAGTACTCGCGGGCTGCCAGGGCATTGGCCACAGAGTCAAGCAATCCGGCTGCTGCAGGCTTAGGCTTGTAAATGCGTGGTTGTTGTACGGTGTCGGGTTGTGTATACAATTCGCTGGAATCGGTTTGTGCAAACGCGCTCAAACACGAACCGGCAAAGAAAATAAGATATAGAAGTATGTTACGCAGCACCGCTGCAAAGATATAAAAAAGCTGCCAGAGCTTTAACAGCTTTAACAATAGCGTTAAGTCAATAGTTACTTTACCGCTATTGATGCCTCATGTACCTGTAACTGCGCTTCCAAAATTTAAACCACTTTTTATTGTGAGGATAACTACGGTGCGGGGTAGCATTATTACAAATTATGGCCACCAGCAGTAAAATTAACACGCCTGATAGTACTGGGCTAAGCACATAAATGTAGCCTAATGCTTTAATTTTAGCCGAGCCTATATTTGCAATAAGTGCAGTAGCACCTCCGGGCGGATGCAAAGTTTTGGTAATTTGCATCAATATAATGGCCAGCGAAACCGCTAAGGCCGAAGTAAACCAAATATCACACGGAACAAATTTGTAAACCGTTACACCTACAAATGCACTTACTACATGCCCGCCAATTAAATTGCGTGGTTGTGCTAATGGACTGTTAATAACACCATAAATTAAAACCGACGAGGCACCGAACGACCCTATGATGAACAGATTATCGTAAAGTGTAAAATACTCGCTGTTAAGTAAACCAAGTAAGGCTATGCCTGTAAACGAGCCAATGAAGGTCCAGAAATGCTCTTTAAAATCAACTAAAGTTTCTTTGTAGATGATGTAGCGGGCTCTGCGTGCGTGAAGTTTGATGTGTTTACGCATATATGACGTACCAAGAAATAAATGTTGGGGCTTGCAAATTTAATATTTTAAAGTAAAAGGAGCCGACATAAAGTTCTGTAATGATGATTTAAATCATATATCACTAAGTGGGTTGCTTATGTCGGTTTTATTAAAATTGGCTAGCTATAACTTAGCTTTAGCGCCGCTTTGTATCTTTGTAACGTTATGGCAGGTATATATATTCACATTCCTTTTTGCAAGCAGGCCTGTCATTACTGCGATTTTCATTTCTCAACCTCGCTAAAGTACCGTACCGAAATTGTACAGTCGCTTGCTAAAGAAATAGGATTACAAAAAGACTACCTTTCGCACGATCCTATCGAAACCATATACTTTGGCGGAGGAACTCCATCAGTGCTTGATGCGGGGGAGATTAGCTTTTTGCTTGATACTATAGGGCGCCACCACAGCGTTGCCAGCAACGCCGAAGTTACCATTGAAGCTAACCCTGATGATTTGAACTGCGAAAAAATTCGGACTTTACGTCAAACTGCAATCAATCGTTTCAGCATTGGCATACAATCTTTTTTTGATGAAGATTTAGTTTGGATGAACCGTGCGCACCGTGCTAATGAAGCCGATGCAGCAGTAAAGCGGGTGCAGGATGCAGGCTTTGAAAACATAACTACCGACCTGATATATGGCTATCCGCTGCTTAGCAATGCTAAATGGGAACATAACATAAGCCGCATGTTTGAGCTGGAGGTTCCGCATATATCGGCATATAGTATGACGGTTGAACCACGTACCGCACTGGCTGCACAAATTAAGAAAAAGCAAACCCCGCCCGTAAGCGATAGTCAGAGTGCCGAGCAGTTTACGCACCTTATGGAGTGCGCAACTATACAAGGGTTTGAGCATTATGAAATATCGAACTTTGGCAAACCGGGCATGCATTCGCGGCATAATTCTAATTACTGGAAAGGCGTGCCTTACGTTGGTATAGGGCCTTCGGCACATTCGTATAATGGAAGCACGCGCCAGTGGAACGTGGCCAACAATGCCAGGTATCTTGCAGCACTCGAAAAAAATGAGTTACCTGCCGAGCTGGAAGAACTTACACCCGAAAACCGCCTCAATGAGTACATCATGACCTCGATACGTACCATGTGGGGACTTGATCTAAATAAGCTTGAAATTATTCAAAGCGGTACTGCACACCTTTTACTGAAAGAAGCACAGCAATTTTTGAATAAGGACTGGCTTGTACAAACCAACCGGGTTATTACCCTCACCCAACAAGGTAAGCTTTATGCAGACCATATTGCGGCCGAGCTATTTTTTTAATTATTGCGCGCAAACGTAAATAACGCCTCGGCGGTTTCAATCTTTACGTAATCTTCTCACACCTACAGGTGTTTACAAGTTGTTTTCATTTTCAAATCCGCGTATACCTGTGCTGCGTATTTCTTTCAACACACTAAATCATTTATTATGAAAAAATTATTTTTAGCGGCTTTTGCCTTTGTAGCAATGGCAACCGCAGCAAGCGCACAAACTGTTATGGTAGGCGGAGCGGCAATGTATCCTACTAAAGATATTGTTGATAACGCTGTTAACTCTAAGGACCATACTACTTTGGTTGCTGCCGTTAAAGCAGCCGGTTTGGTAGAAACCCTGAAATCAGCAGGTCCGTTTACCGTGTTTGCACCAACCAACGAGGCATTTGATAAGTTACCTAAAGGCACCGTTGAAACCTTGCTTAAACCTGAAAACAAAAGCACATTAACTAAAGTGCTTACTTACCACGTAGTAGCCGGTAAATGGAGCGCAGCAGAAATTGCAGCTAAGGTTAAAGCAGGTGGCGGCAAAGCCGAAATTAAAACCGTAAGCGGCGGCACCTTAACTGCCATGGCCGATGGTAAAAAATTATACCTTGTTGATGAAAAAGGTGGAAAATCATGGGTTACCATTGCCGATGTTTTTCAAAAAAATGGTGTGATACATGTAGTGAATACCGTATTAATGCCCAAATAAGCACTAACCAGCTTTTTATATATTTAATGAGCCCGGCAGCCTTGAGCGCCGGGCTTTTTTGTTATAATCAAATACCTTAACGTATTATGCTGATGAGCTAATCTTATCGTGATTAAGTTATTGTAATGGTTATAAAACGATTTGTAGCATTTGTCAGCTATTCATCAAAAACTATAGAACCGGTTTAGCTGTTTCAATTTTCATTAGTTTTGTATGTTAATTTGACGTTAAAAGCATGGGTTTGAATCTTACGCAAATAGATAAAGTAGATACCATTACTAAAGAAGATTTTATAAATAATTACCTCAAGCCACGTAAACCTTTGGTTATACGTAAGGCAACTGAAAGCTGGCCGGCGTTACAAAAATGGACCTTTGATTATTTAAAAGAAGTTGTTGGCGATCAAGTTGTACCATTGTATGATAGCTCAAAAGCCGACCCAAGCAAAGCCATAAATGCATCGGCCGCCGAGATGAAGTTTGGCGACTATATTGATCTGATTCAAAAAGAGCCCACCGATTTGCGTATATTCCTTTTTGATCCTATTAAACACGCTCCGGGCCTGTTAGATGATTACCGTTCACCAAAAGATTTAATGGGCGGTTTTTTAGACAAGTACCCTAATATGTTTTTTGGAGGAGCCGGTTCTGTTACGTTTTTACATTACGATATTGATCTGGCGCACATATTCCACACACATTTTCATGGCCGCAAACATGTTATGCTGTTTGATTACAAGTGGAAAGAACGCTTATACCGTATTCCTTTTGCCACTTATGCTTTAGAAGATTACGATATTGAAAATCCGGATTTCAGCAAATACCCTGCTTTAGAAGGCATTGAGGGGCAAGAAACCATATTAGAGCATGGCGATACGCTGTTTATGCCAACCGGCTTTTGGCACTGGATGAAATACCTGGACGGTTCATTTTCTATATCACTACGTGCCTGGGACAAATCGTGGGCAATAAAGGCAAAAAGTTTATATAACCTTACCGTACAACGCAAGTTTGATAGCTTTTTGAAAAAACGTTACAAAAAACGTTATATGGATTGGAAAGAAGAACTTGCTGTAAAACGTGCCAACAAAGCGCTACAGGCAGGCGAACCAAAGTAGCTTGATTGCCGAGCCAATGCCCGTGTTATAACAATTTTAATTTTACGAGGAATGGTCGGCCACTACTTTCCACTCGCCTTTTATTTTGCGTAGCCACAAGGTGAAATAGCCCTCAGGATTATCGTTAGCACGTTTTAAGTGCCAGCCACCTAATACAAAAGCATGGTTTGCACTTAATAATTCCACTTTTAAAATATTAAAGGTAAGGTATCCCATGGCCGCTTTGCTAGGGTAGCCTTTGCGGTAATTGTCAAGCGTGGTTTGCCATCCGTATTTGGGGCCACTTTTGCCCACAAATAACAGCGAGTCCGATTTCCAGTAGCTTTTCATAAAGCTCTCGAGGTCGCCTTTGTTCCAGGCTTGGCGCTGTGTTTCCAGTACGTTGATAATGGCCTGGCGGTCTTGAGCCTTTATATTCAACACACTTAAAACCAGCAAGATTAAGAATACATACCTTTTCATTTACACAAGGTAAACAATTATGTATTGAATATTCTTGTAGTTTTACACTTTTTCATCTGCTTGATTTTTTATGGATAAACAGGTTTTATGCTTCGGCGAGGTTTTATGGGACACTTTTGATGACGGTAAGAAAGTGGGTGGTGCGCCGCTAAACGTAGCCCGACATTTATTGCAGCAAAACGCAAACGCAACAATGGTAAGCCGCATAGGCACTGATGAGGCGGGTAATGAGCTTTTGAGCGTGCTGACTGAAAATGGGCTTGACATATCGCTTATTCAAAGCGACAAAGATTTACCCACTTGCGAAGTAACCGTACAGCTTAACGGCGAGGGGCATGCAACTTATATAATTCCTCAACCCGTATCATGGGATAATATTCAGCCAACCGATGAATTTACCGGGCAAATTGAAAAAGCCGAAGCCATTGTGTTTGGCAGCTTAGCTTGCCGACAAGCAGAGACACGAAACACCCTGCTAAACATGCTTAGCGAATATACTGTACCGCTACGTGTATTTGATGTAAATCTTCGTCCGCCGCATTTTGAGCAGGATACCATTGAAACACTTGCTGCATTAAGCAATGTAATTAAGATGAATGAAGATGAGGCCAACATGCTTATTCATGGCAGTGCGCCACTGCGCGAAAAAATGATTGAGTTTCATAAAAAATTCCACACGCAAACCATATGTGTAACCCGCGGCGAAAACGGAGCACTGATATGGCATGACGAAGAATTTTATGAACATCCGGGTTTTAAGGTTGATGTGGTAGACACCGTTGGCGCAGGCGATTCTTTTTTAGCTACGCTGGTTGCCGGTTTAATAAATAACCAACCCATGCCTTATATTTTAGAAAAAGCATGTAAAGTTGGAGGCTTTGTAGCAAGTCAGCGTGGTGCAAACCCAACTTATACCGCTGAGCTTTTATAGCCAGGTAGCAATTAAGTGCATAAAAAACGGCCGTTTGAATAATCAAACGACCGCTACATTACATATGAAAACTTAATAGGGAACTTGTTTGGGCTTTGCTACTTGCAGCTTATTCTCTGCTGGCCAGTACCTGTGCAGGAGTGCTTTGAGCTGATTGTTGTTGCATACCTGCAAAGATCACACCCTCGGTGTACGCATGGCCTTTGATGCTCATGCC
>NZ_CAJYGQ010000004.1 GCF_913773635.1 uncultured Mucilaginibacter sp. | reverse complement strand
TGAAATCGGTGTGAGGAGTTACTGAACCTGGTTTACAGATAACCATACCACGACGGATATCAGTTTTCTCAATACCACGTAACAATAAACCTACGTTGTCACCAGCTTCACCACGGTCAAGGATTTTGCGGAACATCTCAACACCAGTTACGGTTGATTTCAAGTTCTCAGCACCCATACCCAGGATATCAACAGGATCACCAGAGTTGATTACACCACGCTCGATACGACCAGTTGCTACAGTACCACGACCAGTGATCGAGAATACGTCCTCAACAGGCATCAAGAAAGGTAAGTCAGTTAAACGTGGAGGAATTGGAATGTAGCTATCTACAGCATCCATTAACTCCATAATTTTTTCAACCCATTTAGGCTCTGCGTTTAAGCCACCTAATGCTGAACCTTGGATTACAGGGATATCGTCTCCAGGGAAATCGTAGAATGATAATAACTCACGGATTTCCATTTCAACTAATTCTAATAACTCAGGATCGTCAACCATGTCAACTTTGTTCATGAAAACAGTCAAAGCAGGTACACCTACCTGACGAGCTAACAGGATGTGCTCACGAGTTTGAGGCATAGGACCATCGGTAGCAGCAACTACCAGGATAGCACCGTCCATTTGTGCAGCACCAGTAACCATGTTTTTTACATAGTCAGCGTGACCTGGACAGTCAACGTGTGCATAGTGACGGTTTGCAGTTGAATATTCAACGTGCGCAGTGTTGATGGTGATACCACGCTCTTTTTCTTCAGGAGCAGAGTCGATTGAATCGAAAGAACGAGCTTCTGATAAACCTTTATCAGCTAATACTTTAGTAATAGCAGCAGTTAAAGTGGTTTTACCGTGGTCAACGTGACCGATAGTACCGATGTTTAAGTGCGGCTTACTGCGGTCAAATTTTTCTTTTGCCATGATTTATAAAATGTTTGTAGGTTAATTTACTCTTTTAAACGTTATTACTACGTTGAGCCAACGAAGGGATTTGAACCCTTGGCCTCTTCCTTACCAAGGAAGTGCTCTACCCCTGAGCTACGTCGGCTTGCTTACTTTAAACGGCTTAAATAACTTTATCCTGAACATGTTCAAGAGTTTTTGTTATTGAAACCTGGCCCGATGTCCAAAATCGAAATCCGAAATCCGACATTCAAAGAGCGGAAGACGAGGTTCGAACTCGCGACCTATAGCTTGGAAGGCTATCGCTCTACCAACTGAGCTACTTCCGCAGTTTGCACAAAGAGTGAATTAATGAAGGGGTGAATACTGCGAACAAGACAAATCTTAATCACTTATTCACTCAATCAACAATTCACTCATTGACTAACTAATTGTGGAGAGGGAAGGATTCGAACCTTCGTAGCCGAAGCAGCGGATTTACAGTCCGCCCCATTTGACCGCTCTGGTACCTCTCCAAGGTTCTTTAAATCTTTAACCTTTACCGCTTAAACGGGGTGCAAATATACACCCTTATTTATAAAAGCAAAGTTCTAATTTAAAAACTTTGAGCCCCCTATCGGAATCGAACCAATGACCTACTGATTACAAGTCAGTTGCTCTACCAGCTGAGCTAAGGAGGCGTTTATTTTAAGTGTTAAAGAACCGTTTCCCTTATGTTGACTACCTCTCCAAAAGGGAATGCAAATCTACACATTTTTAGTACCGTGCAAAATATTTTTTCAAAAAAAATCAGCAGGTTTTTTACCTGCTGATTTTTTTGCTTCTATGTGGTTGATTATCAATATTCATCCTCTTCAACCGCCAACGGATCGGCATTGCGTGCTTCGCTTGAAATTGCGCTTTGCTTCTGTTTATGTTTTTGAATTTGCTTACGCAAACTCTCTATGGCCAGGTCTGTACCCTCTTCAAACGTTTTACATTGATGACTTGCAAACAGTTGGTTGCCCGGTGTGAGCAATTTTATTTCGGTTATTTTATTCGCTTCTTCGCCGGTATTTTCCAATTTCAAATACACTTCTCCACTAATTATATTATCACTAAATAATTCGAGTTTATCGGCTTTTTTCTGAATAAAGTCAATTAACTTCTTGTCTGCACTAAAATGAATCGCCTGAACAGTAATTTTCATATGTTCCTCCTTCGTGTTAATTAGCCTTTGGATGGGCTTGTTTATAAATAGATTTAAGTCTTTCAACTGAGTTATGTGTATACACCTGCGTGGCGCTTAAACTGGCATGCCCTAATAAATCTTTAATGGCATTCAGGTCAGCACCTTTATTTAATAAGCTTGTAGCAAATGTATGCCGCAGCACGTGCGGGCTTTTCTTATTTTGGGTAGATATGTAGGTTAAATATTTCTGCACAATTAAGTAAATCATCTTCGGGTAAGCATCGGCTCCTTTATTTGTAACGATTAATTTTAACGAATTGTTAGCAAAAATTTCATTTTTCTTTAACTCTGCATATTTAACTATTACTTGCTTAAGTTCGGTATTAAGCGGTATAATGCGTTGTTTGTTACGCTTGCCAAGCACCTTCACCGTACCCTCATACATGTTTATATCGTTACTGGTTAAACCCAGTAACTCGGCAAGGCGCATACCCGTTCCAAAAAGCAGCTCAATAATAAGCTTATCACGCACTCCTTGAAAATTGGCCTCAAATACCTCTTCGTTATCCAGTAGCTTGGATAGCTTCTCGTCTTCTACCACCACAGGTAATTGTTTGGCTACTTTGGGCGTTTGTACACGCGCAACCGGCGAAGCTGAAATTTGCCCGCCCTGGAGTAAAAATTTAAAGTATTTGCGCAGAGTTGCAATTTTGCGGTTAATAGAGCGTGCAGCTATGCCGGCATCCATAAGCTCTACCATCCAATTGCGTATTTGATGGTGTGTAATTTCTGCGGGATGATTAACCACCGCGTCCGGATGGTTCAAAAAAGTGAAGAATTGAGTCAGGTCAGACTCATAGGCAGATACGGTATGAGGAGAATACCGCTTTTCGTATTTAATATACGCTATAAACTGCTCTAAAAACATAAAAACTATTTGAACAATGCCAGAAAGGCAAAGTACAAATAGTTTTATTATATCAAAACAGGAAGTTTAAATTAAACTGTTTCCTGGTTTAAGCCTTGTTTGTAGATGGCATGCTTAACCACGTTACGACGGGTAACAGATCTTTTTTCAAAAGCCTGACGACTACGTAGTTCACGCAATACACCGGTTTTCTCAAATTTCTTTTTGAAACGTTTAAGGGCTTTATCTAATGATTCGCCGTCTTTTACATTGATGATAATCATATTCCTTCTATATACCTCCTTTCAGGGAGAGCAAAGATACATAATTATCTTCATATAAATAAAGCATTTTTAAACATATTTAATTGTCTAACTTGTTGATTATCTTACCTTATCAGCAAGTCAGGATTTCCAACTGCCAAGAAGCCGTCTTATAATTATTATTTCGGCCACATGATATGCCGTATGATCGGCAGCCTGAAGTGCTTCACGCAGCAGTGTTTGGCCGTCTCCATGCGGTATCTGGATAAACAACTCTCCGGTTTTTACCAAATTCGTCATCTCGGCCAAATTTGTTTTAATCTGCATCACTGACTTTTCCCACACTTCGTCATTTTCGGGAGCTTCACTTTTCACCCAGTACTCATCTGGCCATTTTGGTGATTGATGGTTGCCATCTTTGCTAAACTCCAGCATGTCCCATAATGCTATGCGAATATGCTCTACCAATTGCCATATACTGTAAGGCAGGCCATTGGGCTTTTGACTTCGCTGATGGGCCGGCAAGCCCTCAATGGCATCATCAAAAGTGGCATGTGCCGTACCGCCGTTTAGCAGTTTTATAATTTCATCTGTTAATACTTTATTATCGATCACCATAACACTCCTTTTTTAAACCACAACAATCAATGCAATACAATGATTGCAGTATAGATTAAAATCTGTGTTGGCACTAACAACCATTATTGCGTACGTTTATGCGTTAATTATAAACTATACCTACCGTGGCATACAAGTTTTTACCGGCAATAGTTATTGCAGCGCTTCTTTTAATAGGATGTAAAAAAGATGGAGGAAGCATGCAGGAAATGAATAAAGATGAGGCAGCTTTTAAAGGCTATACACAACACTTTTTAGATGCCCTTTGGGAGCTTGACCCAAACCGTGGCACCATGAATGGTTATCATAAATATGACAGCGTTTTGTTAGTGCCATCGGCCGGTTATCGTGATAAGATTGCAAAGTTTTGCAAAGTGGAAACAGATTCTTTGTTACGCTATGATCCCAACACCTTAAACGATGCTAATAAAATAGATTTTCAGCTGATACAAAATGAGCTGCAGCGAATGCAATGGGATGTGCAAAGCTTAAAAGCCTATGAGTGGAACCCCAATACTTATAATATAATATCAACGTTTGCGCACATACTGAATGAAAACTATTCCCCGCTTGATAAACGGTTGCGTAATTTTTATGAAAAAATGGAGAATATTCCGGCCTATTACAAAGAGGCTGAAAAGCAAATTAAAAACCCGGTGCCCGAACTTACCAGCCTTACCATACAACAGCTTACGGGCGGTGTTACTGTTTTAGAAAATGACTTTGCCGACTCGTTAAAGAAAACCAAGATTGCCGACGCAACTAAAAAGCAAATGCTTGCACGGGCAAAACTATCTGCTGATGTTATTAAGAACTTTACCGACTGGCTGGGCAAGCTAAAAAGCGTTAAGCCACGAAGCTTCAGGCTAGGGCAAAACCTTTATCAGGATAAGTTTAAGTATGAAATTCAATCATCACTAACGGCGCAGCAAATATTCAACGCCGCTACCGAACGCAAAAAACTGCTTCATCATGAAATGATAAAGCTTAGCAAGCAGCTATGGCCTAAGTATTTTGGCAAGGCAAATATGCCTGAAGATTCGCTTACGCTTGTAGCCAAAATGATTGATACGCTATCAGCACAACATGTTAAACCCGAGCAATTTCAAAGTGCTATACAAAACCTGATACCAAAACTAACTGAGTTTGTGAAGGCTAAAGATCTGCTTACACAGGATGCATCCAAACCTTTAATTGTACGCAAAGAGCCCGCTTACATGGCGGGTGTAGCCGGCGCATCGGTATCATCGCCGGGGCCGTATGACAAAAATGGAAACACCTACTTTAACGTTGGCAGCCTGGCCGGCTGGACTCCACAACGCGCAGAAAGCTACCTGCGCGAATACAACCAGTACATATTGCAAATACTTTGCATACATGAAGCTATACCGGGCCATTACACCCAGCTGGTTTATTCAAATAAAACCCCTAGCTTAATTAAATCAGTTTTAGAAAACGGTGCCATGATTGAAGGCTGGGCAGTATACGGTGAAGAGATGATGCTTGACGCAGGGTACGGCAACAATGAGCCCGAAATGCGCCTAATGTGGTATAAATGGAATTTACGTTCGGTTTGCAATACGATATTAGATTATAGTGTGCATGCTAACAACATGACAAAGGAACAAGCTATTAAAATGCTTACGCAGGAAGCTTTTCAACAACAGGCCGAAGCCGAAGGAAAATGGAAACGGGTAAGTGTAAGCAGCGTGCAGCTAACAAGCTATTATACCGGTTACAAGGAAATAACTGACCTGCGCGATGCTTACAAAAAGCAAATGGGTGAAAAATACAGCGTTAAAGATTTTAACGAAAAGTTTTTAAGCTACGGCAGTGCACCTGTTAAGTTTATTAAAGAACTGATGCTTGCAAAGAAGAAGGACGCAGTAAATAAATAATTTCTCAGTGTCACAATTAGTCTGCAAGTGGCGACTTACCATTTATATGAGAAATCTATCTTTGTTAATTTGCTTACTTATTGCGGTGCAAAGCTTGCAAGCACAGGTAAAGTTAGAAACGGTAGTAAGTACCGACATTAAAAACTTCTGGCGTGCCTATGATAAAATAACCACTACAAAAGATAGTAACCTGCAATACACTTACCTTAATGAGCTTTTTATTGACAAAGGCACCCCGGGATTAAAAGCAATGATGCAGGTTCGTGATTATACGCCGAAGCAATACATAAATGCTATAAACCGCTACCCGCTATTTTGGAAATCCGTAAGGCAAAACACATTAAAGGCCGATGACTTTGCTGCTGATATTGCCATAGGCATAAGCAAATTAAAAAGGCTTTATCCGCAACTTAAACCAGCGCCTGTATACTTCACAATGGGTGTTTTTCGAAGCGGTGGTACGGTATCTGAAGGAAGTGTGCTTATAGGAAGCGAAATCTCAATGGCAGATGAACGTACCGTTACCAGTGAGTTTCCGGATGAATTCAAAAACCTGAATAATTTTTTCAAAACCAACCCAATAAAAACTTTGGTGTTCACCAATGTGCATGAGTATGTGCATACGCAGCAAAAATCTACAGAGGTTAATACACTACTGGGGCAGAGTATAATGGAAGGCGCCGCCGAGTTTATGGCCGTTAAATCAACCGGGCAGCACTCCCCCACTTTTGCCAAATTCATTAACAGTATTGATAACAACAGATTAAAACAAGTTTTTACTCAACAGTTACTTAACCGACTACGGTTACTGGCTTTACAGTAATCAAAGTAATGAGTTCAATCAACGCGATTTAGGCTACTATGTTGGCTACCTCATATGTGAACAATACTACCAGCGGGCAAGCAACAAACAACAAGCTATCAAACAAATAATAGAGCTTGATTATAACAACGAAACTGATTTGTTTGCCTTTGTCGACCAATCAAAATACTTTGATCAGAAAGCATCTGTGCTAAAAACACAATATGAAGCCAGCCGGCCATCAGTTACTAAAATCAAAACATTTAAAAACGGAGCTAACGACGTTGATCCCTCTACCACCAAAGTTATTATTGAATTTTCAGATAAGATGAACAAACGTTCGCGAAACTTTGAGGCAGGGCCATTGGGTATTGATTATGTGATGATGGTTAAGCGATTTTTAGGCTTTTCGGAAGATAGCAAACAACTAACCATTGAAGTAAACTTAAAACCCAGCCGTCGTTACCAGTTACTTTTAGGGTCGAGGTTTATGAATGAAAACGGAATATCTATTAATCCTTATTTAATTGATTTTACTACGGCCGCGCAATAAAAACAGTTGCTTTCTTAAAAGATAGCTCGCATCTGCTAGTGCTTTCTTTTATATGTGAAATGTAGCCCTTACCTTTACCGCACTTATGAAAACGTGGCTTAAACGTTTAGGGGTTGCCGGATTTTTATTCTTTTTAATTAAGGGGTTAATTTGGCTGGCTATCTTTTTCTTCGGATTTAAAGCATGTAACAAAGAGCAAACAAAAAAGACCGGGAAGCTTTCCCGGCCTGCTTCTGATGTAATTACCTCTTATAGCGCTCGCGTATAGCTTTAAATTCTGAACCTGCCTTCCACTTCGGCCATAAGGTTGTAGAGTAAGCCATTTTTTTCCCTACAGCATATAAAAGCTCCAGGTCTTGTATTGTTCCGCTTACATCCCAATCGGCTGTAACTTCATCAGATGGTTTGTGGTAAGTTGTGGCCGTATAATTCTCGTGCATTTTCAAGCCTGCCTGTCGGCCCTTGCCTATCAAATCAACACCGCTTTCAGTGTACAGCGCCGGTATACCCACCTTTGCAAAATTAAAATGGTCTGACCGGAAGTACATGCCTTTGGCAGGATCAGCTTCTGGTGCAACGTACCTGCCTTGTTTAGCTGCTTCTGTTTTCAAATAATCTTCCAGTTCTGATTGTCCGTATCCAACCAACCCTATGTCTTTGGTTTTTCCGTAAGGATAAAACATGTCCATATTAATATCGGCCACAGTTTTCTCTTTCAGGAATACCGGATTTTCAGCATACCAAGCCGACCCCCATAAACCTTGCTCTTCTGCTGTTACTGATAAAAATACAATGCTGCGAGCGGGCTTTTCTTTATTTTGTTTAAACACACGGGCAAGTTCAAGCAGTGCTGCTGTACCGCTTGCATTATCAACTGCTCCGTTATATATACTGTCGCCTTTTGCATCAGGTTTACTTATTCCAAAATGATCCCAGTGCGCCGAATAAATAACACATTCATCAGCTTTTTGCCTGCCCGTAATTTTTGCAATAACGTTGTGTGATTTTTTATAGTTAGCTGTTACGCTTAAGCCGGTACTCAGCTTAAGAGGCAATGGCCTTGCCTTAAAATCTTTGCTTAGCGCACTTGCCAACAGTGTTTTATAATTGGTATTTGATGCTTGCAGCAAGCGCTCAGTAGCAGGCAGGGTTAACCAACCTTCAATGGCGCATTTGTAAGTTTCCTTTGCGCGGCTGTCAAGGTATAGCTTGGTAGTTTTCCAACTGTTTTGTACCACGCTGAAGCCATACGCAGCCGGAGCAGTATCATGAACAATCAAACAACCCTTTGCACCGTGGCGTGCGGCCTCATCATACTTGTAGGTCCACCGGCCGTAATAGGTCATGGTTTTGCCTTTAAATTGCCTGGCATCATAATACCCGGGGTCATTAACCAGCACTACAACTATTTTACCCTTTACGTCTAACCCGGCATAATCATCATGCTTAAACTCAGGTGCGGTGATGCCAAACCCGGCAAACGCCAGATCTTCATTTTTTAGTTCAATGTCGGGTTCTGTACGGCGGGTCCATAGAACATAATCCTTAAGCCCCTCCAGCTTTATTGGCGATGATGAAGTACTTATTCTCATGCTCATTTGCGGATTGCAGCTTATAGCTACCATAGGCACCTCCTGTACAAAACTTCCTTTGTTACCGGGTTCTAACCCTAAGACTTTAAACTCTCGCTCAAGGTACTCTATCGTCTTGGTTTCACCGGCAGAGAACGGCATACGGCCCATCAGTTCATCAGAGGCGATAGCCTTCACATACGCAGTATAACTTTTGGCACTAAAGCCCTGAGGTTTTTGTTGAGCAGAAGCCGACAACACGGCACCAAAAGCAAAACAGCCTAATAAACATGTAATTTTATTGAGGAGCATAAAAATAATTAAACGTTATGTAACCTAAAATATAGAATAGAAAGCTTATTAACTATTTAGAATTAGCTTTCAACATTACGCGTCCTTTTTTTGTGAGGGCAAAGCCGGGAGCTTTCGTCTTTTCGTCTTCTGCAGGTGCAATAAGGTTATAACCCCTTAAGCTTTGCAAATCTTCTTTACTTATTCCGGCCGGCTTTCCGGTATCTGCAATGGTTTTAAGTGCAGCAATAACCTGTTCATGTGTCATACGGCAAAATTAGGCATTTGCACAATAACACTTCTCATACAAATTACGATGATCACACCACAGGCATGATCATCGTAAAAAAAGTTTATTTGCTTAAATAGCTATGCAAATCATTTAATGCCTTATCCCAGCCTTCCTGGTGCGGATTAATTGATTCTTCGTTTTCAAAGTTTTCCTGAATAACTTTAATTTCGCTACCCTCGCCTTTTGCTACAAACATTACTGTTAATTCGTGTTCTGCTTCTTTTACCTCGCTGTTGGGTATGTTCCAATTCCAGCTGTAAGCCAGCTTTTCGTTTTCCTTTACTTCCTGGTACTCGCCGGTAATTACTACTGACGTTTCGCCATCTTTACCTTCAAATTCGTACTTAAAAGTTCCACCCTCTTTGACGTCCAGTTCAACTGATTTAAGTTTGCTTCCTGATGGTTGCCACCATTCTTTCAAAGCTTCGGGTGTGTTCCATGCTCTGTATAAATCTTCAACGCTTACGTCAAAGCTTTTACTTGCCTCTAATCTCAATGCTGTATTTTCCATGTGGTTAAATAATTTTCATTAAACCACATATGAAACCGCATATAGTTTAAAAAAAAACAAACCTAATAGCTCTTTTTAAGTAGTTTTGAACAATAATTACAGCCAGTTAATGGGATATTCAAGTTTAAAAAACTGCGTTACCGATCTTGAAAAACATGGTCATCTTATACGCATAAAAGAAGAAGTAGACCCCTATTTGCAAATGGCAGCTATTCATTTGCGTGTATATGAAAATGAAGGCCCGGCCATACTTTTTGAAAATGTAAAGGGAAGTAAATTCCCGGCGTTAAGTAATTTATTTGGCACGCTTAACCGCTCGAAGTTTATTTTTCGCGATACCCTGGACAAGGTTAAAACACTGGTTGATATTAAAACGGACCCAATAAAGGCAATCAAGCGCCCGTTCAGTTATGCCAATGTAGCTATGACTGCCCTATCGGCCCTGCCCATGAGGGTTAGTAAGGGTGCACCTGTCAATTTCGGCCAAACACAAATAAGTGAATTGCCGCAAATTGTAAACTGGCCCATGGACGGAGGCCCCTTTGTCACCATGCCGCAGGTATACACTGAAGATGCTGACAAACCAGGCATTATGAGCGCAAACTTAGGTATGTACCGTATACAATTAGCCGGTAACGATTATATAACTGATAAAGAAATTGGACTGCACTACCAATTACACCGCGGTATTGGCGTTCATCAAACTAAAGCCAACGCCAAAGGCCAGCCGCTTAAGGTAAGTATATTTGTAGGTGGACCGCCATCGCACCCTGTGGCAGCGGTAATGCCCCTGCCCGAAGGACTTTCAGAAATGACCTTTGCCGGTGCACTGGGTAACCGCAGGTTCCGGTATTTTTATGATGCCGAAGGTTTTTGCATTTCGGCCGATGCTGATTTTGTGATAACCGGTACCGTAATGCCGCACGAAAATAAACCTGAAGGCCCCTTTGGTGATCACCTGGGCTACTACAGTCTGGTTCACCCGTTTCCGTTAATGAAGGTGCATAAGGTATATCATCGTAAAGATGCCATTTGGTCGTTCACGGTAGTCGGCCGCCCTCCACAGGAAGACACCAGCTTTGGAGCTTTAATACATGAAATAACCGGCTCGGCGTTGCCGTCGGAAATTCCTGGCTTACATGCCGTAAACGCCGTGGATGCCGCCGGTGTGCACCCTTTACTATTTGCCATAGGCAGCGAGCGGTATACGCCTTATTTAAAAGAGCGCCGCCCTCAGGAAATATTGACTATTGCCAACCATATACTGGGTAAAAATCAATTGAGTTTGGCTAAGTATCTTTTCATTGCCGCTAAAGAAGATGATCCGTCGGTAGATATTCATAACATAGGCGGTTTTCTCAAACATACACTAGAACGAGTTGACCTTACACGCGACTTGCATTTTTACACCAAAACTACCATTGATACCCTTGATTACAGCGGCAGCGGTTTAAACAGCGGCAGTAAGGTAGCTATTGCAGTAGCCGGAGAAAAAAAGCGCGAGTTATGGACAGAACTTCCTGCCGGTTTCAGCCTTCCGCGCCCGTTTAACGTATTTAGGTTAGCAATGCCCGGCGTGCTGGCTATTGAGGTTCCAAAATTTATTCATGAAGATGATATTGCAGGCGCCATTGAAATAATGAATAGCTATGTAAAAGATACTGACCTGAGCGGCCTGCCGCTTATGGTGCTATGTGACGATGCCGGCTTTACCGCACAAACTATCAATAACCTGGTATGGGTAACGTTTACACGCAGTAATCCATCGCATGATATTTATGGTATTGACAGTTTTACAGAGCATAAGCACTGGGGCTGCCGTGGCCCAATGATCATCAACGCCCGTATAAAACCCCATCATGCTCCTGAACTCATTAAAGATCCTGCGGTTGAAAGAACTGTAGATGCCTTAGGTGCTAAAGGTGGCAGTTTGCACGGAATTATTTAAACGCAATATTGCGCATCGGCTACGAAATATATTAAATAAAGAAGGCACTCCCTTGCGGAGTGCCTGATTAGCCTTTCAGCTTCTCTAATTTTATTGATCGCAGAGCTAAGGTAGCTGACTGCCGCTTAACCTGTATGCGTATTTTTACCTGATTAATTTTTCGAGTGAAACTACGGAGAAAATAAAAGCGGCCCATTTTGAGCCGCTTAAAGTTTATTGAGATATATTAATTATCTTCCTTTTTCTCTTTCACTATAACAAAAACGTCTTCGTCGGCCTTCTTCATCAAATACTTTTCGCGGGCAAACTTTTCGAGTTTTTTTGGGTCTGAGGTTAACTCATCAAGCTCTTTGGCTACCTCCGCTGTCTCCTTTGTATAAAAATCACGCTCCTGCTCCAGCTTGTTTAATTGCTGTCGATGCTCATACTGGGTGTACAAATCGTTTTTATCAAAAAACAACATCCAAACTATAAACGCCACGGTCACCAGAAAGTACTTATTTTTAATGAGGTCGATTACACGCTTCATATCAAGGATGGGCTTGAAAGTCATTATAAATGTAAACCGAATATTTTAAGTTACAAATACTTATAATTAATTTTTTGCCGCTGGCTTACCTTTTCCTGAGGTATTGCGATTGTTGCCAAACCTGCGTTTACCGTTACGGTGACCACCACCCTGACGGTTGCCACCTCCACCCTGTTGTGCTGGCTTGCCTTTCATTTCCTCGCGTATGCGCTCCACTGTACTCAACTGTTTCATTGGGTAAGGGTGCTCCTCATTCACCGGAATGGTTTTAGCTATAAGTTTGTGAATATCTTTCAAAAACTCTTTTTCTTCATGATCACAGAACGATAGTGCTATACCGCTTGCACCCGCCCTGCCTGTACGTCCAATGCGGTGTACATAGGTTTCGGGAACGTTAGGCAGCTCATAGTTGATAACATGAGTAAGCGCTTCAACATCTATACCACGTGCAGCAATATCAGTAGCCACTAATACACGTGTTGTACCTGCTTTAAAGTTACTTAAAGCACGCTGGCGGGCATTTTGAGATTTGTTTCCGTGTATAGCCTCAGCGGTAATGTTAGCTCTAACCAAATCTTTAACCACTTTATCGGCGCCGTGCTTGGTACGGGTAAATACCAACACGCTTTGAATTGCCTTGTCTTGTAGTATATGGTTAAGCAATGCTCTTTTATCACCTTTCTCTACGAAGAAAATTTCCTGGTCTATGGTATCGGCAGTTGATGATACCGGTGTAACTTCAACCTTTTCGGGCTTATGTAATATGGTATCGGCAAGTTGCTGAATTTCTTTTGGCATGGTTGCCGAAAAAAACAAAGTTTGTCGTCTTGACGGAACC
The DNA here is from genome assembly GCF_913773635.1 of uncultured Mucilaginibacter sp. Taxonomy (GTDB): domain Bacteria; phylum Bacteroidota; class Bacteroidia; order Sphingobacteriales; family Sphingobacteriaceae; genus Mucilaginibacter. Next base: position 70,065 of record NZ_CAJYGQ010000004.1, on the reverse strand, counting down.
TTGGCTATAATCTTTTTTACATCATGCACAAAGCCCATATCCAGCATACGGTCGGCTTCATCCAAAATAAGGAACTTGATATGATCAAGGCTTATGAAACGCTGGTTTACCAAATCGAGCAAACGGCCTGGTGTTGCCACTAATATATCAACACCACGCTTTAAAGCATCGGTTTGCGGGTTTTGTGATACACCACCAAAAATTACCAAATGTTTTAACCCTGTATGACGCCCGTAAGCTGCCAAACTCTCATCAATTTGAATAGCCAGCTCGCGCGTTGGTGTTAAAATGAGTGCTTTAATGGTTTTTTGCTCTTTGTGCTGGTTACGATCCTGATAAAGCAATTGCAGCAATGGAATAGAAAAAGCTGCTGTTTTACCGGTACCGGTTTGGGCGCAACCTAAGAGGTCTTTACGTTGCAGTACAATTGGAATAGCTTGTTGCTGTATAGGGGTTGGTTGAACGTATCCTTCAGTTTTTAATGCCTTAAGGATAGGATCAATTAATTTTAAATCTTCAAATAACATGTAAAATGTATAACGTATGTATAAAGCTGTACAGACAGTACAGAATTATGATGAGTTTGGGCATCCCAGTTTTATAACTATCTGGGTTGAAATGCAAAGATACGTTTTATTTATATGCAATGAAAGAGGGTTAAAAGACAAGAACTAACAGCTGAGCGCCAACGAAAAAGCCGGAAAGCAAGGTAATTTATTACCTATACTTCCCGGCTATTGTAGCCAGTTTTATTTATATAAAACATGGCCTTTGCTTATTAGCTCTATGCTTTGCCTTAAGAAAGGCTGGCTATTAGTCAAATTTATATACGCTACCCATTTTGGTGCTGTCACTGGCATCAACTTTCAGGTCGGTAATTTTACCTGTATCAAGGGCATAAACCCAGCCATGTATATTCAGCTCCTGGCCATCAGCCCAGGCACCTTGCACAATAGTGGTTTTGCAAAGATTATTAACTCCCTCAATTACATTTAATTCAACCATGCGGTTAAACTTCTGCTTCTCATCAGTTATAGTTTCCAGTTCGGCCAGGTGCTTTTGATAAACATCTTTAATGGTACGCAACCAGTTATCAATTAATCCAAACTGCTTATTGCCCATAGCTGCCTGTACACCGCCGCAACCATAATGGCCTACAACAATTACGTGTTTTACCTTTAGTACGTTAACTGCATAATCCAGTACCGATAACAAGTTAAGGTCGGTATGTACAACAACGTTGGCAATGTTGCGGTGTACAAATATCTCACCCGGATTGGTGCGGGTAATTCTATCGGCAGGTACCCTACTGTCTGCACAACCTATCCACAAAACCGGCGGCTTTTGCCCGTTTGCCAGTTTCTCAAAAAACTGCGGATCTTCCTGAAGTGCTTCTTCAATAAATTTTTGGTTGCCTTCCAGCAAGCTCTCGTAAGTGATGTGGCTTGTATCGTGTATTGCTAAATTGCCTTGTGCCATAGTAAATGCTTTTATTAAAATTTGGTTAAAATAACAAAAGATATTGCAAGCTTACAAACCACAATAATTCTTAAAATGTTTGGCGGGTACCTGCTTTATAGTAAAGCTCTGCCAAAGTTTTTTGATAAGCTGCTATCATACTTTCGAGCTTTATGCGCATATCAATCAGTTTGGTTTCGCGGCTGTTGATCAGGAACAGCGTACTTTCACCCAGGTCGAACTTAGTAGTTTCACCTTTAAGCAAAGCCGTTTGATTGCGGATACTTTGTACTTGTACTGCTAACTGTGCCTCGTATGCTTTCAAACTATTGTAAGAAGCCACCACATTGTTCCGTATTTCACGTCCCGATTGTTGCAAATCATAATCAAGCTCTTGTTGCTTAATTCTTACCTCACGTAGCTTTCCGCGCTCGGCACGTAAAAACAACGGGAATGAAAACTCGAGACCTATTTTATGGTTAGCCCAGCCAAAGTCGTAATAGTCGGGCACATAACTGTTCCATGATCGTCTGCTTGATATAAGAGTTCCGCTAATATTAATCTTAGGTTTCAGCATCTCTTGCCTGTACAAACGCTCAACTGCCAACTGTCCTCCTTTGGCCCGTAGCTTAACAAGCTCAGGATGCTGATCGGCAGCACGGCTTACCAGCGTATCAAGTACCAGCTTGTTTACCTGCTGCACGTTACCATCCAGCAGTTCGGGCACGGCATCTTCGGGAAGCTCCATGGGGTTACCCTCATTGTTCCACAAGTGATTAGAAAGTATAAGCCTTGCGTTAGCCAATTCAATTTTGTTCTTTTCAAATTGTATTATACGCTCTTGCACAGTAACATAGGCCTCAACTGAGTCAATAGGTGCTTTATCGCCAAGTTGGGTTTGGTTACTTACCGCCTTAAACCTGGTTTGAGCCAAATCAACCCCTTCTTGTGTAAGCCTTAATTGCTTGTAAGCATAATACCATTCCCAATAGTCTTTAGCAATTTCGTACCATGTTGTATTTATTTGCTTTACACGCTCGGCCTCGGCATACCTCACCATTATTTTTGCCTGCCTCAATGTGCTACGACGGGCATCAATAATTAAACCCGCGCCTAACGGAATTGACAAACCGACACCTGATAAGCCTGATAAACTTGTACGGGTTTCGGGGTTGGTATAGGTACCGGCGTTACGGTCATAACCAACCTTTAAATCGGCACCTGCCAGCCATAAAGGCACTTTAAGCTCATTTGTCCAGTAATTATAATAATCAGTATTACCAAAAGCCTTACGGTTAAAGTTGGCTTTTAAGGTAGGGTCAAAGTAACCTAATGACTGCAAAACATTAGCTCTTGCAGCATCAGTTAAAAGAGAAGCCTGTTTTATAATAGGATGGTACCTGAAAGCCATTACCTGCAAATCCTCCAGAGAAAAAACTTTTCCCGTATCGGCAGGCCGCTTGTTTTGAGCCGATGCTGTGGTTACGCACAGCAACAATACCCAAAACAAGCTTTTTATATGACAACTAATTTTCTGTTTCTTCATATATATTTATTCCTGTCTCGGCTACCAACTATTTCTTTTCTTTGTCTTTTTCGTCCTTAGGTTCTTTTTCTAGGCTTGGCGGGAAACCATTCAACTGGCGCCATATCTCGTACCATACCGGTACAGACCTTAAGATAACACGTGCATACACACCCGAGCCCTGCCTGAGCTGCTCCGGCCACGATTCATCGTTTTTAGGAACGGGGAGTTGTTGCTTTACCAATAAACGGTATTTACCACCTGTGCTGCTAACCTTGTCTATCGAAAACACCTTACCGGCAAACGTACCAACCGCTACCGACGGCCAGCCCGAGAACTGTATTGACGGCCAGCCTTCAAACTGAAGCCTCACATCACTGGTATCCAATATCAGAGGGACATCCATAGCGCTTACATAAATTTCGGCAGCTACCTGCGGATTTTTTGGCTGCAGTGTAGCTACAGATTCGCCCTCTTTGATGTTTTCTCCAATACCGGCTTTCATGGTTTTAACCACAAAACCGTCTTGCGGGGCGCGCACTACATATAAATTACGGCGTATAGAGATATTAGCAATATCATTACGAAGCTTTGCAATATCACCCTGCACACCTGCACGGCCCGATAATGCCGAACCCAAATCAGAAAGTGCCTTGGCGTATGTTTCCTGGTATTTGGCTTTAATGTTATCCAGGTCAATGCGTGCGTTAAGCAGGTTTTGCTTTGAGTTATTCAGCTTATTTTCCTGGCTTATCACTTTTGCACGGTCTTCCTGCAACTTTAGGCGACGGGTTTCAATATCGGTAAGTGAAAACAAACCGTTTTTATAACCCTGCTCGTAACGTTCTAAACGTGCTTTACTGGTGTTAAAGAAGTTTTGCACAGCTACCAAATCGGCCTGATCAATATCAACATAGTTTTGCGCCTGCTTAACCTTATTTTCGGCAGCCTGTAATTGAAAGCGCAAACCTTTGTTAAGCGCCTCAATTTGGGCGCGGGTAGCTCTTATTTTTTGCAGATTTGCGGTATCGCTCCCGCGTTTTGCATTTAGCTGTTCGTTCAAACGCTGCGGCAATTCGGGGTCAAAGTATGACTGGCTGGTTTCGGAAATAACCAATATGGTATCTCCTTTTTTAACTTCCTGACCTTCACTTACAGCCCAGCGTTCAATACGTCCGCCAATTTGATTTTGAACGGTTTGAGGTCTGTCTTGCGGGCGTAAGGCTGTTACGGTACCGCGGCCGGGTATGGTTTGCCGCCATGGCAACAACAAAATTATGATGAAAAGAACCAGTAATATGAGCAGTATACGGCCAAGTAAACGGGCGCCTTTTGCAGGCAACACCTTTTCACATGATCTTACCGAAAGTTCCTGCCAATTATGTATTTGTTCTACGTAACTTGAATTTTTATGCATGATGATGCCCCTCCTCGTCAAGTTCAAGATCGGTTACAACGGCAAGTTTTTCAGCGCCTGTAGCCATATCAAATAAGGTATTCATGTTGGTCATTAATTTTTCTATAGCATAGCTGATTTGTACGATAATCACCTCAGCAGCTACAAACTGGCCAAAAGACATTGCGCGGGTAACTACAAAGTATGACCCTAACAACAGCAATCCACCCATCAAAATAGTGCGGATAGCAACTGCGCTGGCAAAAAATCTTTTTAAAATGGTAAAGTGCTCATTACGGGCCTGTAAGTATTCTGCCGTAATTTCATCGGTACGCTCAATAACATGGTCACGCTTGGCGGCATCGTTACGGTAAGGTTCTAAATCGGCAGCTACCTCTTCAAGGTAAGCTACTAATTCGTACTTGTGGTGCGATTCTTCAATGCTGGTGTTTACCCCCGGCTTAAAGTATAGCGCAAGAATTATAACTATAAACAGTATTACCAATATGCCAAATGCAATAAAAAACGGGTGGTAGAACGATAGTAGGATAGCGCTGAAAAATATCTGCACAGCAGCGGCAACAATATCAACCAATAGTTTGGTAAGCCCTTTTTGAATGGTGAGTATATCAAAAAACCGGTTAACCAGTTCGGGCGGGTTTTCGTCTTCAAGCGCCTGACGCTTTATGCGCGGAAGCCTGAATGCAAATTCCAGAGCTGTTTTGGCAAAAATTTTCTGCTCTACAACCTCTACAAGCGAAAGCTGGCCAATAAGCAGCAAACCACCCATTACAATACCTAACAGTATTACGGCAATAAGTATATAGGTTGAACTATACATAGCACCGTTTGATAACAGGTTAAAAACTGCTGTTGTACCCAATGGTAGAGTAAGGCCAATTAAACCTATAAGTACAGCATAAATAAAGATGTAATTAATGGTAGACCGCTCGTAGTGCAAAATGCGCATGAGCCTTTGCCAGGGTGTAAGGAGTTCTTTATGATGATGTTTTTTCATTATTCTTTACGTATATCAATAGTATATAGGTGGATGCTTGCAGGTTTTTGATTGCCCGGCTCAAAGGCACCGGACGACAAATACTGCATATTTAAATGCTGCCTCGCCAGTTAAGAGGTTGCATTTGGTACACAAAGGCTTATAATTTTTGCAATGAGAAACATAGCCTGCGGGCATTATGTTTCAAGTTAATTAATTCAATGCTAATGATTTATTGTTTGCTGCAATGTTTGGTGCTGTACAACTAGTCATTTAAAGAATTCATCAGGCAATTTGATGACCTAGGCTTTAAATGGCGTAGCGTACAGTAAGTTGCTTTAAGCTACTGCAACAAAAGAGGTATTAAATAAGCCCGGAGTTTGGCGGCGGGGTTAACACAGATGGGTGATGGCCGGGCTGATAAATGGAATGGCCATAATCTAACCGCTTCTGGGTTTCTATAGTAAGGGGTTCATGCACATGGTGAGAGAACCATTGCATATCCTCATCAAAAAACTTTTTTTCCTTCGCCGATTCTTTTTCGGGCGACTCTTTTTCGTTTTTAGTTTCCTCTTCAAGCTGCATAATCACAGCATTGACGGTTTTATTATTGAGAGACAGAAAGGCAGGAGCTACCGATATGATCATCTTTGCAACAAAGATCATCATAAACAGCAGGCATATTGCTATCTTACCAATTCCGTTTTTCATATTTTTTGCAAAAGTATACTTTTTTAGAACATTAAATTGTCAATTTCATACAAGTGAAATTTCTTAATGTTTTTTAATAATTTAAAATGCCATTACATATTGAACAGGTAAGACCCGAACTAACATGGCGCCTACGCCGCGAAGCCTTGTATCCAAACCTTCCGTTATACGAAATGGAACTGGAAGAAGATACCAATGGCTGGCACTTTGCAGCTTTTAATAACGATGCTTTAGTAGGTGTAGTATCATTGTTTCAGCATTGTTGCAATTTTCAGTTTCGCAAACTGGCCGTTGCAGTTACTTATCAGCACCAGGGCGTGGGCTCGGCCTTATTACAGTATATCACAAACTTTGCCATCAATGAAAAAGGTACACGCCTATGGTGCAATGCTCGTAAGGATGCTGTACCGTTTTATACAAAGGCTAATTTTACTGCATCCGGAGAAACATTCAGAAAAAATGGTATTGATTACCTTGTTATGGAAAAGCCGCTTTGAAAACGAAAGACCGGCTTGTATTGCACAACCCGGTCTTTCTAAACTATTAACTCCTGAAAATTTTACTCGCCACAAAACAACAGCTTGCCTGTTAATTCATCATTAATACATCAATAATTTTAGTCGCTATTACTCCTTTCATCACACGCCGCCAAAACAAATTGCCTCAAACACCATTAAATTGGCACAGAATTGAATTTTTATATATTTGCTAACCTCATCAGAAATTTTGCATATAAATTATGGCCGAAAATATAAATGAAGAAAAACCACAACACACTGCTGTGGTAACTGAAGAATCGCTTAAGTTTCTTGAAAAATATATTAATAACCCTTCCCCTACCGGGTTTGAATGGATGGGACAAAAGATGTGGTTGGAATACCTGCAACCTTATATTGACACTCATTATGTTGACAATTATGGTACAGCTGTTGGCATTATCAACCCTGAAGCAGAATATAAAGTTGTAATTGAGGCCCATGCCGATGAGATATCATGGTTTGTAAATTACATTACCAGCGACGGATTAATATACGTTATACGCAACGGCGGTTCAGACCACCAAATTGCACCGTCAAAACGTGTGAACATACATACTGATAAAGGCGTTGTTAAAGCAGTTTTTGGCTGGCCGGCCATTCATACACGTCATGGTGGTGAAAAAGAGGAAGCTCCAACCCTCAAAAATATCTTTCTTGATTGCGGATGCACCAGCAAAGAAGAGGTTGAAGCTATGGGTATACACGTTGGTTGCGTAATTACCTATGAAGACGAATTTATGGTTTTAAATAACCGTTACTACGTTGGCCGCGCACTTGATAACCGCGTTGGTGGTTTTATGATTGCCGAAGTTGCCCGCCTGCTTAAAGAAAACGGCAAACAATTACCTTTCGGCTTGTACATTGTAAATGCTGTGCAAGAAGAAATTGGCTTACGTGGTGCCGAAATGATAGCTCACAAAATTAAACCGCACGTAGCTATCATTACCGACGTAACTCACGATACGCAAACGCCTATGATTAACAAAATTACTCAGGGTGACTTAGCCTGCGGCCGCGGACCGGTAGTATCATATGCTCCTGCTGTGCAGAACAACTTGAACAAGCTACTGATCGAATCGGCAGAGAAAGCCAGTATACCATTTCAACGCCAGGCATCATCACGTTCAACAGGTACCGATACCGATGCTTTTGCCTACTCAAATGATGGCGTTCCATCGGCACTGATATCATTGCCGCTGCGTTATATGCATACTACTGTTGAAATGATTCATAAAGAAGACGTAGACAATGTGATACGTATGATTTATGAAACATTATTAAATATTAAGCCCGGACAAGATTTCAGATATATTAAGTAAGCATTAAATATAATCTAAAACATATATTTTAATTAACCGTATTTATACCTTCGGGTATATATTTTTCTATATTTACATCACTATGAAACCAACCTTACTGATATTGGCCGCAGGTATGGCCAGCCGTTACGGCAGTATGAAACAAGTTGATGGTTTTGGTCCTAATGGCGAAACCATTATCGATTATTCTATATATGATGCTATAAAAGCTGGCTTTGGAAAAGTAAGCTTCATCATTCGCGAGGAATTCCAGGATGCTTTTAAAGCCATATTTGAGCCTAAACTGGCCGGCCGCATTGAAACCGATTACGTGTTTCAAAGCTATGACCTTACCCAATTTGGTATTGATAAAACCGTTGAGCGTTCAAAACCTTGGGGTACTGCCCATGCTGTATTAGCGGCACGCAACCAAATCAACGAGCCGTTTTGCGTTATCAATGCTGATGACTTTTACGGTTACGAAGCATTTGAAAAAATGGCGCAGTTTTTAACTACCGAAGTTGCCGATGATAACTACTCATTAATGGGTTACCAAATTGATCGTACTTTATCAGATTACGGTTCTGTATCTCGCGGTGTATGTAAGGTTGAAGACGGTAAAATGGTTGAAATTAACGAACGTACCGAAGTTTACTTTAAAGACGGCGACGTATTTTACAAAGACGCAACCGGCGAGCACGAGTTACCAAAAGACACCCGTGTATCAATGAACTTCTGGGGCTTTACTCCTGCTGTATTCAAACAAAGCGAGGAAATGTTCAAAAAATTTGTTGACGCTAACGAAAGCAATCCAAAAGCTGAGTTCTTCATTCCGCTAGTAGCCGATGAGTTAATTAAAACAGGTACTGCTGCATTTAAAGTTATACCAACCGGTAATAAGTGGTTTGGTGTTACTTACAAAGAAGATAAGCCAATTGTACAAGCCAGCATTAATGAACTGGTTGAAAACGGCACTTACCCAACTAATCTTTGGGAATAACAATTTTCAAAAACTTACTTTTAAATATAAAATCCCGCCCCTATACAAGGCGGGATTTTTTTGTGGCAATGTTTTCAATAAGCATTCAAAACCTGCACCCATCCGGTACATTAATACCCTGCGCGCTTTGTTGCAGGCTGGCTTTCCCGTTATGAATTGAGACTATCCATAAGCTGTCATAATCGTTACCTTTCCATTTAAGCTTATCGGCTTTTACACCCAAGGCAGCTATAATTTTACGAATGGCATTGTGTTCCCAAACTACCAGTACGGTCCCCGTTTTGTTGCTTATATTTTTGGCAAGAGCTTTAGTGTTTTCTACATCAAACTTGCTGTTAACCGTTAAATTGTATTTGGTTGCCAAGGGCCAAACAGTTTGCAGCATACGCCCGCTTTTGGTTGCCTTACCTGTTGATAGTGATGGCACATAAACGTAACGTGGCACTCCAAACTTTTTTACAAGCACGCCCGGTAACATCATGGCACGGTTAAAGCCTTTACAAGATAAATTATCGCCATTTGCCGGTTTTTCGGCATGGCGCATAATTATGATGCGCAAATCATCACCACCCTTTTGCTGTTGCGCAAATGTCATGGAACCGGCAAAAGTGAACAGTATAATGTATATAAATTTTAACATTCTCATATAATGAAAACTTTAAAGGGTTGGTTAAGCACCACTGTCAAAACTAACTACCTAAACTTTCAACCCGCCAAAAATACTTGTCATAATTACGCAGAGTACAATCAGGGTAATAAATATGTACAGCTTGTCTTTTTCCAGAATGAAAGCCAGTAAGGAGAAGATGACCCTAAGTATTGGCGTGGCAATTAAAATTAACACGCCTAGTTGAATTACCTCGGTAGCATTTAATGCCAATGCACCTTTAAATATGCCGTTGAAGGTTGTGTAGCCTGCTCCTTCGCCAATAAAGTTGCCGTATTGTGGTACAGGCCCACTACCGTGCAGCAACAGGTACATTATACCACCTGCCAATGCTACCACACTTGCGGTAACAACGCCGTAACGCAACAGCCGCCCCACAACCAGCTCCACATCCTTATCGCCCCACATGGCCGTAAATATATTTTTCATATTCAAAATTTCTTTAATTAAAACTTGTGCTGAATACCGTTATAAATCATTTGCAGTGCTACAAATACTATGGCTACACAAAAAATAATTCGCAGGGTTTGCGGATTGATGCGTGCCAGTAATTTTGAGCCTGTAAAGGCACCTGCAAGTACACCCAGTATAACCGGAAAGCCTATACCCGGATCCATATAACCGCGTTGAAGATACACTACGGCACTTGCCGCAGCCGTAACGCCTATCATAAAATTGCTGGTGGTAGTACTAACCTTAAATGGTATACGCATGGCTGTATCCATAGCCAAAACTTTAAGCGCACCCGAACCTATGCCCAACAGCCCCGATATTACCCCGGCAACAGTCATTATTGAAAAGCCGACACCTATGTTCTTCAATTTGTAACTCACTACACCGTCTTTGGTAGGATAGCTGCCATTAAGTTTGAGCAAATAAGAAAGCTTGCTACCCTCGGTTAAAGCTTCCTGATTTTTTTTACGCAACGTCATGGCTGCCGAAAAAATAAGCACCGAGCCAAACATGATTGCAATGATATTAACAGGCGTGTAAACTGCCAACAGGGCACCAATAACGGCACCAATTGTTGTAGCTATTTCAAGAAACATACCTAGCCTAATGTTAGTAATACCCTCTTTAACATATGCCGTAGCCGCTCCCGATGAGGTTGCAATGGATGCAAGCAGTGCAGCACCAATGGCATACCTAATATCAACACCAAAAACTAATGTTAGCAGCGGAATAACCACTACACCGCCACCCAGCCCGGTGAGCGAGCCAAGCAACCCTGCCAAGTACGATCCCAACAGCAATATTATGGTGAATGTTAGTATTGTCATATATAATTTGTTTAGTAGTTATTATTAAGTATTTGTTGCATCGCCAAGCGCGCTGCCTTTTGTTTTCTTGATTTTATAGCATTGTATAATTGCTCATGCAAATGGTGGCTCATGGCAAACCGGCCTATTCCCTGTGGCTCCCGCTTTAAAAAAAAATCGCGTATTACGTTGCTGAAACTTGTGTAAAGGTTAAAGAGTACGCTGTTGCCCGTTGCCCTGGCAATGGTAGTATGAAATGCAATATCAGCGTCCATACACGCCTGTCTGTCGTTGCGTTCAATAGCGTCTTTACGGCTTTGTAAATGTTGCTGCATTTGCTGCAATTGCTCATGGCTGTGGTTTTCCACGGCAAGGCTTACAATTTCCTTATCAAGCATTTGTCTTACCGCATTGATTTCATCAAAATCGGCACGACGCAATTTATTGTCAATTGGTTCATTGTCATCAACCGCATTCACCACCGTACCTATCCCCTGTTGTACCCGTACTACCCCAGCCATGGCTAACGCCTTGATTGCTTCCCGTATGGTTGAACGCCCTACCTCGTAAAGCTTCATCAAATCAGGCTCTGCCGGTATTTTGTCACCTGGTTTATATTTACCTTTAGTAATATCATCTTTTATTAACCGGCTAATGCGGTCGCTGAGTTTAATACGGGCGTCCATGTTTTTCAAAACGAATACAAACATATGATGTTTTTCTTAAACATCATATGTTTGTATTCGTTTATTTCTTTTCTTGACTCAAATATTGGCCTTGTTGCTTAATAATTAATTTAATTTTACCTTCCAAAACATTGTCTTATATTCGACCAAATAGCAATCACATGATAAATACACGAATTGCGCTCCTGAATATGAGCTTAACCTTATCTGCAGCTTTAAGCATTACGTCTTGTTCGAAAACCAGGGTTGCTAAACCGCAACCTGAAGAGTTTGTACAACACTTTAAGGCAAATATTGCCGGCAAGGAGATTTCGATTGAAAACACCCGGGATAGAAACCGAACTCAATTAACCGGCCAGTGGACGGGCTTAGGCAATGGCGATGGTACTGAAAAAAGCATATACACGGTTGACGTTATCCTCCCGGCGGATATATCACCAATTTCAGCACAGGCACGACTTCGTGTTCAAGTTGAAAATGTAAAAAAAGGGGAATTCCTTATAACTGGCGAGAACAAAGATTATCCTCCCTACAAGTCTTTAATCTCATTACGTAATAGTAATATATCGTACTCGGCTAATACTGCAAAAAAACCGTTTGAAGTTGAAATTACAAGATATGAGTATCCGTATGGCAGTATGGTTCCGTACGTGGGCGGAAAACTAAATGGTGTATTGTATAATGAGAAGAACCTGCAAGATTCCATAATCATTAAAGACGGAACATTTGAGGTCCGTTTTTAGCATTTCATAATGCAATACGCTCAATTTTCTGTTTTATCAAACTATCACCTTCTGGTAGCTGTTCAAATTTCGGTTAAGTAGTTATATTCACCAGATATTGTAACCCTATATGGATTTTAAAGTATTAGGCCCTTCCCAAAGCGTTGTACAGCAAAACAACAAGTTAATTATAAAAGCTGCTGAAGCTGAGGCACACGTTACTGTTTACAGCCCATCAATCATTAGGGTAAATATTACCCGCCAGCCAGCAGATGCTGATGAGTCATTTGCTGTAATCAGACAACCCGAAAACAGCCTGGCTTACGAGGAAACAGACGCCGAGATTATCATCGAAACAACGGCACTTACCCTACGCATTAATAAAACACCATTACGTTTTGCATTTTATACACCAGACGGAAAGCTACTTAGTAAAGATGACGACCGCTTTGGTACCAACTGGCAAAACAGTCGTGTAATTAATTATAGGGAGTTACAGCCCGAGGAGCACTTTATTGGTTTGGGTGAAAAGGTGGGTAACCTTAACCGCCGTGCCAGTTCTTTTACCAATTGGAATACGGATGCATCTGACCATACCCCTAAAACCGACCCTTTGTATGAAACCTTTCCTTTCTTTATAGGCATACACAGCGAGCTTACTTACGGGTTCTTTTTAGATAATACACACAAAAGTTATTTTGATTTCGCCGCATCTTGCGATGATCAGTTTATTTGGCTTGGAGCTGATGATGGCGATTTGAATTATTATTTTTTTGGTGCGCAAACGGTAGCAGGCATTATTCAAGACTATACCTGGCTAACCGGTCGTATGGAAATGCCTCCCCTATGGAGCCTGGGTTACCAGCAATGCCGCTGGAGCTACATGAGCGCGCAGGAAGTGTTAGATGTTGCAGCAAAATTCAGGGAACATAACGTACCAGCTGATGTAATGTATTGCGACATTGATTACATGGAAGGCTTTAAAATTTTTACCTGGAATAACGAGACCTTTCCTGATTCAAAAGCATTCATTGATAAGCTAAAAGCAATGAACTTTAAATTGGTGACCATTGTTGATCCGGGTATTAAAGTTGAAGAAGGCTACCAGCAGTATGACGAAGGTGTTGAACGCGGCTACTTTGCTACCTACCCTAACGGTGAAAATTATATAGGCGAGGTTTGGCCCGGCCGCTGTCACTTCCCCGATTTTTTCAGAGAGGATGTGCGCGAGTGGTGGGGCGCTGCCTTTACTGCTTTAACCGAACCTGGAGTTGAAGGGTTTTGGAACGATATGAACGAGCCCGCAGTGTGGAACCAGAACATGCCGTGGATAGTAAAATTTGGAGACAAATTTATGCCTGAGGTACGTAACGTATATGGCATGCAAATGGCACGTGCCACTTATGATGGTACCCGTAAAATATTAGGAAACAAAAGGCCATTTGTATTAACACGCGCTGCTTACTCAGGCACGCAGCGCTATTCGGCCGTGTGGACGGGCGATAATACGGCTACCGATGAGCACTTACTATTGGGAGCCCGGCTGGTAAATAGTTTAGGCGTAAGCGGAATGGCTTTTGTTGGTGTTGATATTGGCGGTTTCAGCGGTAACCCCACCCCCGAGATGATGGTACGTTGGAACAACTTAGGTATGTATACCCCTATGTATCGCAATCATTCTATCAAAGATTCTGACTTTAGGGAACCATGGCAATATGGTGAGGAGAACCTCAACCTCATACGCAAGTTTATTGAAGATCGTTATCGTTTGCTACCGTACCTTTATTCGGCATTTTACCAAACTACACAAAGTGGCTTACCTGTGTGCCGTACACTGGCCATTGACTACACGCATGATAAGGCCGTTTATTACGAGGATTATCAAAATCAGTTTTTATTTGGCGACGGTTTATTGGTTGCACCTGTTATAAGCACGGAATTGACAGCAACGGTATATTTACCTTGCGGCGATTGGTACAGGCTTGGCACTGATGAAAAATACACAGGCGGACGCGAGTATACAGTTGATGCACCATTAAGCGATATGCCGGTGTTTGCAAAAGCAGGTGCAATTGTGCCTATGCAAAATGTAACGCAAAGCACACAGCATTCAGTTGATGGCACGCTAATTTTGCATGTTTGGAATAGCGCAGAGGATAATTACTTTGTGTATTACGAAGATGATGGTAATACCTATGATTACGAAGCCGGAAATTATCATAAACGTTCGATAACCTTTAACCCGAATGAAAAAACTATAAAGATTTCGGCTGCTGAGGGCAATTACGAGTCGAAATATAATCTTCTTGAATTAGTGTTACATGGCTTTGATGATGCCATACACTTAAACAAGCTCGACTTTAGTAACGAAGAAATAGTTATCGAATACTAATAAAAGTCAAAAGGTGGGCAGCTCTTCTGATTCTCAGATTTAGCTGCCCACCTTTTTTATATTTATAATAATTTCTTTTATTCAAACGTTTTTATCTGAGGATCGGTAAAATGATTTTTGAACCATTCATCAAATAATTCATGCACTTCCAGTTCCGGGTGCTTGCTTCCATACTCGGCAAATGCTGTAGCAATATATTTTACATCAGCGGTGAGCAACTGGCTAAGCGTATCGGCATTTTGCTCGTCAACATTATCCTTTAATTGGCCGGTTATTTTTTCCTTAATTCTTTCTTGTAATGTCATTGTAGATGTTTTATCAATTTCGTTGCAAAACAAAAGCCAAAACTAAGGAACGTTCTAAATTATCGATGATTGGACCACCTTAACTCCACACAGCTTTTTAAGATTTAACGTGGCTTTGCTCGATGTAAGAAGTAATGTAATTTTTCACTTCTGTTTTTTTTGCCTCATCATCAATCAGGTCATATAATGGTATTAAACCCTTTGGCAAAATTTCAACAAAAACTGCTTTGTCATTAGTACAGGTTTTAACCCAATCATGAAACCATACAACTGTTCCCTTTGCCGTTTCTTTATTGACTATTGCTGCTGCATCGCCACCAATGGCCTCATAAATAAGATTTGGCTCAGAAATAGCATTCACATCAGCGGCTTTAAGATCATCCAAATAACCTGACAGGGTGGAAAACACATTATTTAAAGCATAGGTAAAGCCCACCATAGCTGAATGCAGCTTACGGCTATCAGAAGTTTTAGCCTGATAAAACACGTTGAATTTTGCTCCCAAACTTAATTGTGATAAAACATGAGTACCGTATTTTTTGACTAAATTTTTGGCAGCTAGGCCCTTTACATCATTCCGAAATTCAGCTGATAAATACCGCTTTGCAGTTTCGTCTATTAAGTAAGCTTTAATTGTTTTCGATATAACGGTGTAGTCATACTGCGCATATATATATTTATTTGCAAGGACATCATCGCCGGGATACACATTAGTAAGCGTTTTAACAAAAAGTCTGCTGGTTTGCCCTTTATCAAATCGCTGTGTCATTTGAGTAAGGAAATCATCAGCATTTTCAGCATAAAGCGTTCTGAATCCGCCTGAAGTGCTACGGCCAACATCAATGCGTTGTGGATATGCAGCTGCAAAGGCAGGCACGTTAAATACAGGTTCCATAACTGAATTAACATCAGCATACTTACCGGTTATGTCGTATCCGTAACCGACATAGTTATAATCGCCATTTCCTTGTTTAACGGGGCTGAACGCAAGTTTACTCAGGCTAAATTTGACGTCTTTTATATTTTCAGGATTGGCATTTTCAGCGTTTGATACGTTTGTTTTTTTGCAGGCAGTAAACAATGCCATTGCACCAAGGAGGAATAATGTTTTATTCATGGCTTAAGTTAAACTCGTGAACGAAACTACATAAAATCACTAATATTAACCATTGGTTTAAAAGTAAACTTTTAATTACACAGGTAGGTTACAGCTAAAAAACACAATTATATCGTCTTATAATCACCAAGCAAACATTTGATTATTGTCTATGCTTTTTCAATAAAATGGAAATTCATAACAGAACTTATTTTAAAACCCAAATGCTTATAAACATTTACAGCGCGTTCATTATCATCTCTTACATGTAAAAACGGCAGGTTACCAGCGGCAAGCATGCGGCTGACCTGGCTTAATAACAGCTTGCGTGCGTAGCTCTTGCCCAAATATTGTGGATGCGTACAAACGGCGCTTATTTCGGTGAACATGCCCGGGTTAAGGCGTTGACCAGCCATAGCAACCAATTTTTCATCCTCAAATATTCCTTCATAGTAACCAAATTCAATAGTGCGGGTTGAAAAAGGACCGGGAACAGTAAGTTGAGTAAGCTCGAGCATTTGAGGTACATGCTCATGTGTTAACGAATGTATGATGTCATCATCCAATGCTGTGTTAGCCGGCTTTTCCCAAACCATTTGATAGCCGGTCATATACCTCAGTAATTTCCAGGATGGTGGTATAACAATGTCTTCCGGAGTAAATACAACACGCGGCGTATTATCCGGAATTTGATTATACAAATCATTTAAAAGCAATTCGTTAAAATTGGCTAAACCAATAATGGGCGACACCTCTGCATCAAAGTACCTAACGTCACCATGGCCTTTAGCTAAAGCCGCATTTCCGGTGACTAAAGCGTTCCAGCCCGGATTATATAAAACATCACTCATTTGAAGCGCAAAGCTAAAACAATAAGTTTTTAACCAAAAACTACATTCAATTAAATAGGTAACTAGTTACCTACATCTTCATCATTAAATAACCACTTGCTTGATGCATTTTATTTCCCGCTTCATAATCTAACGCTACGTATAAAACGAAAAGAACCGGTGCTTACGCATCGGCTCTTCAATAATAGTTCTGTAAATATTTATTCTCCGGCAGTTTCGCTGTCGTACTTAATTTTATTAACGTGTTTGTCAATTTCCCAGCGTCCGGTACCTTCTTCACCAATAACTTCAAATAACTCCAGTGCACGGCGGGCTTTGTACTCTTCCTCGCGTTGCTCTTTCATAAACCAGTTCAAAAATTCGAACGTAACAAAGTCTTGTTCTTTCATACAAGCAGCTGCAATGTTTTTGAATGATTGGGTAATAGCAACCTCTGCGTCTAAAGCATCTTCAAATACCTCACGGAAGGTAGTGTACTCCTGCTTAATACCGTTAACATCTGGAGATACCGCGCGACCCCCCATGTCCAATACGTATTTAAAAAGTTTAAGCTGATGCTCCCGCTCCTCGCCCGACTGTTTAAAAAAGTAGTCAGATGAATAATCAAAGCCATTTTGATTACACCATGAAGCCATCGCCAGGTACATAGCTGATGAATGTGCTTCTTTCTTTATTTGTTGGTTTAAAAGCATTTCGATGTCGGCAGACAGCAAACACTTAATACGCATTATATCTTTCATGTTATATTATAGTTAGGGATTGTTGTATCCGATTGAATACATACAAAAATAGTGCTATAACAACATGTTGTACAATATAAAGGCAATATGAAATAAGTCTAAATTAGTGAAGCTCAGAGACGAGAGCCAAGAAACAGGAGCCAAGATTTTTAAAAGTTCCGGGAAAACAACTTGTTTCCTGGCTCTTGTCTCTTACTTCTTTCTTTAAATCACCATCCTGCTCAGCCTGTCGTGCAATATCTGGTTAAGTTCGAGCATGGCAAAGGTGCCTTCAAGAAGCTCTTTAAGGGCGATAATTTGCAGGATGCTGAGGAAATAGCAATGGTTGCAGGCGCAAATAAACACCATTTCTATTTCAGGCGATTTACCACTGTCTAATATCAGCTGCTCAATATCAACGCGGTAAATAGATTTTTTGAGGAGTAATAATGTGCGGTAATCAAACTTTACTAACTTACCCGCAAAGTCAATATACCAACAGCCTTCACGGTCACTTTGGTATACAGTTCCGGCTTTAGTGCCGAACACTTCGGTAAATCTATCAGTAGTTTTAGTTTTAACCCCGGTCATCATCTTACTGAGGCAAATTTAGCATTATTTAGAAGCAGTCCAAATACTATTAAGAAAAATTTTTAAATGAATCCATTGGCAAAATCAGTAAGATAACATTGCAAGGTATGTAGCAATCTGTGTTTATAAGTCAATCACGAACTTCAAAAGGGAACCGTCTTTAAGACAATTCCCTTTTATCATATAATAGATCCGCCTCAGGCGGAAGACGAGACCTTACTCGTTTAAGAACACGAACTGGTTATCAAACATGTCCAGCTTTATCTTGCTATCCTTATCAACCTTACCGGCCAGTATTTGCTTGCTCAACTCATTGAGTATTTTCTTTTGGATAACCCTTTTTAGCGGACGTGCGCCGTACTGCGGATCGTAGCCCAGCTGTGCCAGCCAGTCGAGGGCCTCGGGGGTTGCTTCAATTTGAATACCCATTTCGTTGAGGGTTTGTTGCAGCCCTTTGAATTGGAGTTTCACGATCTCCCCTATCTCATCTCTACCTAGTGGGGTAAACATGATGATCTCGTCGATACGATTTAAAAACTCCGGGCGGATGGTTTTTTGCAGCACTTCAAACAATTGGTTCTTGGTACGAGCCATTACCTCTTCCTTATCGCTATCCTCAAAATTTACAAAGTTCTCCTGTATAATGTGCGAACCAATGTTGGAGGTCATGATTACGATGGTATTCTTGAAGTTTACCACGCGGCCTTTATTATCAGTTAAGCGACCATCATCCAGCACCTGCAACAATATGTTAAATATATCGGGGTGGGCTTTTTCAATCTCATCTAACAGGATAACGCTGTATGGTTTACGGCGCACGGCTTCGGTTAACTGTCCGCCTTCATCGTAACCCACATAGCCCGGAGGCGCACCAATTAAACGGCTAACGGCGTGGCGTTCCTGGTACTCCGACATATCAATACGCACCATCGAATGCTCATCATTAAACAGGAACTCTGCCAAAGCTTTGGCCAGCTCGGTTTTACCCACGCCGGTTGTTCCTAAAAAGATAAACGAACCAATTGGCTTACGCTTATCCTGTAAACCGGCACGGCTACGGCGAATGGCATCGCTTATGGCCTCTATGGCTTCTTCCTGACCAGCCACACGTTTGTGCAGTTCCTCTTCCAAATGCAGCAGTTTTTCACGCTCGCTCTGAATCATTTTTGATACCGGGATACCTGTCCAGCGCGATACCACACCGGCGATATCATCGGCCGTAACTTCTTCCTTCAGCATACGGTGATCTTCCTGATCCTGGCGCAGAGCCTCTTTCAACTTTTCTACTTCGGCTTCGGTTTCGCGAATGCGGCCATACCGTAGCTCGGCAACCTTGCCATAGTCACCCGCACGTTCGGCCTGGTCGGCTTCCAACTTGTAAGCTTCAATAGCTTCAATTTTGGTGTTGATGCCATCAACCAAATCCTTTTCACCCTGCCATTTGGCACGTAACGAATCGCGCTGTGATGATAAATTGGCAATTTCCTCGCTCAGGTCTTTCACCTTGCGGTCGTCGCCCTCCCGTTTGATAGCCTCGCGCTCAATTTCAAGCTGCATAATACGGCGTTCCAGTTCGTCAACTGCTTCGGGCACCGAGTTCATCTCAAGGCGAAGTTTTGAAGCGGCCTCGTCCATTAAGTCAATAGCCTTATCGGGCAAAAAGCGGTCGGCAATGTATCGTTGCGACATTTCAACCGAAGCAATTATGGCTTCGTCTTTAATGCGCACTTTATGGTGTGCTTCGTAACGCTCTTTTAATCCACGTAAAATTGAAATAGCGTCGGCTGCATCAGGCTCATCAACCAGCACACGCTGAAAACGACGTTCGAGGGCCTTATCTTTTTCAATATATTTTTGATACTCATTGAGTGTAGTGGCACCTATGGCACGTAACTCGCCGCGGGCCAAGGCCGGTTTAAGAATATTTGCCGCATCCATAGCACCTTCGCCACCACCGGCACCAACCAGGGTATGTATCTCATCAATAAAGAGAATAATCTCCCCATCGCTTTTAATTACCTCGTTCACTACGGCTTTCAGGCGTTCTTCAAACTCACCTTTGTATTTTGCACCGGCAACCAACGCACCCATATCAAGCGAGAAAACCGTTTTGGTTTTCAGGTTATCTGGCGCATCGCCTTTGATAATGCGAAAAGCTATACCCTCGGCAATGGCAGTTTTACCTACGCCCGGCTCGCCTACCAGTACCGGGTTATTTTTGGTACGGCGGCTTAATATCTGTATTACGCGGCGTATCTCTTCATCGCGGCCAATAACAGGGTCCAATTTGCCTGATTCGGCATACTCGTTCAGGTTACGGGCATATTTGTTCAGGGCATTATAAGTAGCTTCGGCGTTTTGGTCTGTTACTTTGCTATCGCCACGCAAACTTATAATAGCGGTTTTGAGATCTTTTTCGTTTACGCCATAATCTTTAAGGGCGCTGCTAACCTTATCGTTTACCGATAGTATACCCAGCAGAATATGCTCCACTGATACAAACTCGTCTTTAAATTCCTTTAAGTAGCTCTGCGCTTTTTGCAGCGCTGTATTGGTGTTTGAAGACAAGTATATATTACTGCCGCTTACCTTTGGAAACGCTTCAATTTGCGTATCAAGTGTTTGGTTTAAACGGCTTATATTTACATTCAGCTTCTTTAAAAGATAGCTGATTACATTTTCGTCAACCAGTAACAAACCTTTCAGCAGGTGGGCATTCTCAATGGCCTGTTGCTGATTACCGGTTGCTATTTCGGATGCCTTTTGTACAGCCTCCTGTGCTTTGATGGTAAAGTTGTTAAAATTCATGGTAACAACTACCATTCAAACTGTTTGCCAGTATTACTTTCCTGAAAAAAAGTCAGCCTTAGTTAAATATTAAACGTCAATTTGTCTTTTAAACATAAATAAACACGTTAAAGCTAAGTTCATAACATCTGCCAATATCACTTGCAGTTTCCATAAGGTTAAAAACCAAAACACTTGGGTTAAAAATCACCCATTAGAGCTGAGCTCTTTTATCCAATTTTGATTAAAACCTTTAGTTTTGACTCAAACACTTATCAAAATTGGAAACCTACTACTTTAAAAGCATTCCAAAGCTTTACCGTGTTGGCTATCAAAAGTTTTATACGCTTCAAAACTTAAGCACGGCACAAGTTGCTGCCATAATATTCTTTGTACTTAGCGTTGCCATACGGCTGTTTATAACGCTGCTTCCACCTTCGCTAACACGCATCCATAACTTTCCAGAATTTAGCGCAGCAAACTGGGCAACTATAATTATTACGCCGTTATTTTACCTTTCTGGCGCCTTTTTAATTAAAAAAATTAAAACGTACAGAAACGGGCTGCAATTGTCACTCGCTCATATTCTATTGTTCAGTACGTATCTACTTGCCTGCGGAATTGTGTTTACGTTTATGGCCACTTCTGATCCAAGCCGCAACATCATAATTTATATGGTAGCATTAATTGCAGTTGGTGGTGTTTATACTTTTGAGTATCAGGAAAGTATTTTGCTTACGCTTGTAAACATACTGTTGTTCAGCCTTATCTTGCTTTATACCCATGCCGACCCTACTGAGATTTTATATAACGAACTGTTACTCATAGTGCTGGCCGGAATTTTCTTTTTTGTATCAAGGCATATTTACTCGTACCGGGCCAGCCAGTATATACAGTTTAAGATGATAAAGGAAAAAAACGTGGAAATTGAAAAGGCAAGTGCCTTTAAAAACGACGTTTTAGGAATGGTTGCACATGACCTCCGCAATCCTATAGGTGCAGTTGAATCAATTGCCCAACTTATTGAAATGGACGAGCTGGATGATGACATGCAGGAGAACATGAATATGATCAAGGCATCATGCCGAAAAGCATTGTCCATTATAAATGATTTACTTGAGGTTGCCCGCAATGACAACAGCAACCAAATGACCGAAGCCCTTGTTGATATGAATAGCTTTTTGCAAGGTATAGTGCAGGTTTGGCAACATGTAAGCAGCTTTACCAATGAGTTGGTACTTACCTACCCGCAACAGCCTGTACATGCACTTATTGACCAGGAGAAGTTTCATCGCGTTATAGATAACCTAATTAGTAACGCAGCTAAGTTTTCAAAAGATAAAGAGAGAATTGAAATACTATTAAGTGAAAAAGACACTTATGTGCAAATTGATGTGAGAGATTATGGAATGGGTATCCCCGAACCGCTTTTGCCAAATATATTTGATAGGTTTTCAAAGGCGGGCAGGCGCGGATTGAAAGGTGAAAAATCAACCGGCTTAGGCCTAAGCATCTCAAAACAAATAGTTGAGAAGCATCATGGGCGTATAGATGTGCAAAGTATTGAAGGCAAGGGAACCACTTTTAGTATAAGATTGCCACGGCTGAAAAATTAAAGGTTATTAACTTTAAATTAGCGCACAAGCTAGCAGGAATTATATTGTTTAAAGCCTATTAAAGAGGCTAAACGCCCTACTATATTAGTTAAAAACCTACAGGGTGTATTTTTTTTGAAACAATATAAAAATTGCTACAATTAGTCCTTTTTCAATGGTTTAGCTACTTCTTTACACATTACATTAACGATACAATCGCCTGTTGCAATTATATCAAAAGTTGAATTGTGGCTATTAAATTGTATCACCAAAGTGTACCCAAGCGTACTGATTAATTATTTACCTAATCATGTGAGAGTTATGAAAAAGGCGTTTACTTTATTTTCGGCGGTATTTACGCTGATGTGTTTACTGGTAATTATCTTATTTAAGATTAAAGAGCCGCATTATTAACCTCGTTTTTTAAACCTAACCTTTCGGGCATCTGTATAAACCTTATTTACATCGTTTATGCAGATGCTTTTTTATTATATCTCCGGTGCCGGATCACGGTAAAATTTAGAACTGAAGTTCACCAGGAATAGTTCCTTTGTTGCCCGCGTACATGCTGTGTAAAACCATCTCAAAAAATCGGTATTAAGCATTTCATCTGTCAAATACCCCTGATCTATAAAAACAGATTCCCATTGCCCACCCTGAGCCTTATGGCAGGTAACCGCATAAGCAAACTTAATTTGCAAGGCGTTGTAGTACGGGTTTTTCTTAAGCTCGTTGAGTCTGTCGCGCCGGGCGGGTATATGCTCATAATCTTTCATGGCCTCTACAAAAAATGTTCGTTGATCTTCCTGCGGTAAGGCAGGGGCATCAGTATATAACGTATTCAGCAATACTTTGCAATCAATTACAGGGTCTTCGGCGTAATCAATAAACTCAATTTGTACATCAGCAAATCTGAAACCGTACATATCCTCAATACGCCGCACCTTTTTTATACGGGCAATATCACCATTGGCTATAAAGCCGGTACTCCCCTCCTCGCGTTCCGGCAGCCAGAAATAATTATTACGAACCACCATTACCTGATCGCCGCCTGTAAGTTCTTCTTCGCGGTAAAGTATGCGGTTGCGTATTTGTTGATTATACAGGTTGGCATTTTTGTTCGACCGGCAAATTACCAGGGTACCATCATGCCCATATTTACTGTAAGCATAATTCAACCCTTCCTCAAGCCGCTCACCCGTCATACGGTAAACATCTTTAAACCCTTTAGTAATAATCTGCGGAAATACTTCCTGCTCCTGCCTAATAAGTTCGCGTACGGCGGTAACATTGCTTAAAATCCCCGAATCTTTTTGCTGCCTAAGTACATCAGTAAGTTCAAAGCCAAAAACCTGCAACGCAAATTCCTCTTTCAGTATGCGCGCATCAAGCGCCGGGCTAAAATCGGCTCCAACAGGTGGAAGCTGTGCAGTATCTCCTACCAGCATCAGTTTACAATTTTTCATGTTGTAAACGTAATTGACCAAATCATGCAGTAAGGTACTGTAACTACCGCCACTAACCTCATCAGATATCATTGACGCTTCGTCAACAATAAAAAGGGTATCTTCAGAAAGATTTGGGGCAAGCATAAACGCCTCATCCATGTTCATGGCCGACTTTTTACGGTATATACGTTTGTGAATGGTATATGCTTTGCGCCCCGAATAACTTGTGATAACCTTTGCCGCCCTGCCCGTTGGCGCCAATAAGGCCGACTTTAAACCATAGGCTTTAAGAGCTTTCACTAAAGCGCTTACAACGGTTGTTTTACCTGTACCAGCATAACCTTTAAGTAAAAAACACTCGTGGCCGTTATTGCTTAATAAAAACTCATGCAGCCGTTTAAACAGCTCCTGTTGCTGCGGAGCTGGCTGATGCGGAAATGATTTACTTAATTGCTCTGATGCTGGCATGATTCAAAAAAGGCCCTAAACCTTAACAAAGCAATGAAAAAATAGTTACTTTTGAGCGTTGCTATGAACGATTCGCTGTATCATTATATCGACCCGCAGTTTAATTATACCCAGGTTGGAAATTACACACTATTGCTGCAACTAAGCGAAACAAACTTTTCGCTGGCGGTAACGCACGGTGATAAGTTAATGGTTTGGCGGCATGATGCGCCTTTAACTGAGCTTACACAACCAGGCGAGGTGCAGGAAGTACTCAACTTTCACTATGCTAACGTAGTTACCGGCATCAAATCATCTGCTTTTACACTTGTACCGCAAGGTTTGCTTGATCAGGAAACCACCATTGATACTGCACGGCTATTAGACGTTAAGCCCGAAGACACTGTATTTTCACAGCCGCTTGATGACAGCAATGATGTTATATTTAAGGCTACACCAGCCGTAACACAAGCCATACAGCGCTTTGGCAACGAACGAGTAATATTTGGCGCAAGCGGTTGGTTACAAGCTATTGCAAGCAGCCAGCCATCGGGTTATCATTTATATATCAATATTTACCATCAGCAATTTGATGTTGCCTATTTTAGGCAGGGCAAGCTACAACTGTTTAACACCTTTGATTTTACCCACGAAGATGAATTGGCTTACTATACCGCTTTTGTTTGTCAGCAACTAAAGCTTGATATGAGTACAGTATCGGTTGTATTAAGTGGCAGTATTGCGCACAACGACATGCGATATCACAATATTCTTACCGATATTTTTAAAACGGTAGAATTAAACAACACATCGGTGGTACAACAATCGGGAACTTTGCCTGCTCATCAGTTTTTGTCTCTTACTGCACTATCGTTATGCGCATCATTGGCGGACGCTTAAAAGGATTACGCCTTAATCCGCCTAAAAACTTACCTGTAAGGCCCACAACCGACCTGGCAAAAGAAGCCCTTTTCAATATTCTGCAAAATCAAATTGAGCTGGAAGGCATTAAGGTACTTGATCTGTTCAGCGGCACGGGGAATCTTGCACTTGAATTTGCATCGCGCTACGCGCAAAACGTAGTTGCCGTTGATCGTAGTATTCATTGTGTTAACTACCTTAAGGAGGCAGCGCGACAACACGGACTTGATCAAATAAAAACCTTTAAGGCCGATGTATTTAAATACCTTGATATTGAAACTGAAGGTTACAACCTGATTTTTGCCGATCCGCCGTATGACCTTAGCCGCATACCCGAGATACCTAAAATTGTATTTGACCGGAACCTGTTACTACCAGGTGGTTTGCTTATTGTAGAACATCAATCGATGCAAAACCTGAGCAATCATTCCAATTTTGCCGAACAGCGCCGTTACGGGCATTCGTCTTTTTCATTCTTTTGGATGAAAGAGCATGAAGAGGCAACTGGCGAGGAACAGTAATTTAAGCGCTATTCATGCGTAGATAAAAAAGTATAACGCGTGCCTCATATCAACTTTGATAATATTGATTATTTAGCTAATGGCACCAGCCGGCAGCAGAGTGCCTACCGCACCTTAATTAGTCTTAATATTTTATCAATACTGCAACCATTTGAAGCCGTACTGGCCGGAACAATTCCTCTTAATATTGATATACAAGGAAGTGATTTAGACATCTTATGTCATTATACGGATAAAGATTTCTTCATGAATACGCTACTCAAAGAGTTTTCGTTTCTTGACAGATTTAAGATTTACGAAACGTCAATAGCCGGAACAGATGCAGTTGTTGCCAACTTTTTTGCTGATGATTGGGAAGTTGAGGTATTTGGCCAAAGCATACCGGTTAAACAGCAGTTTGGCTACCGTCACATGATTATTGAACATCAGTTGCTTGAATATAAAGGGGAATCTTTCAGGCAACAAATTATACAGCTTAAGCAGCAAGGCTATAAAACTGAGCCTGCTTTTGCCAAAGTTTTAAATTTAGAAGGCAACCCATATATTGCCTTGCTTGATGTAGATCCAAGCAAACATTAAATAACTTTTATTTGATGGCGCCTTAACAAGCCAATAAGGCTATCAGCAGTGAAGCTTGCCTTTTTAATAGTATTTACTTCGGGATCGATATCAAAATTTGCAGCTGTTGTAAAGTCAACCGAACTAAGATCGGTGCGGTGAAATATTGCACGGTCAAGGTCACAATGCTGAAATTTGGAACCTGTAAGATTAGTTTGTGAAAAGTTTACCTCTTTAATTGAAGATTTACTGAAGTTTGTTTTAAGCATCTTTTTCCCGCTGAAAGATGCATAGTCGAGCACACAGCTCTCAAACTCAACGCTAAACATAAAGTCGCTGCATTCGTGAAAGTTTATTCCAAGCAGTTTGCAATTCTTAAAAACAGTGCTGCTTAAAGTTGCCTGTGAAAGCTTTAACATAGATAAGTTACAACCATCAAATACACAATCAATAAACTTATTATTGCCAAAGTTGCCGTTACTCAGGTCGCATTGCTTAAACACACAGTCCTGAAATTCTTTACCGTTAATAATCTCGCCTGCGTAACTTAACTTTTCAAATGTTACGCCATCGTTGTATTGTTGTTGCATAGCTAATGTCATAGAGTAGCCAAAACAACATATTTTAATTAACAAAAGCTATATAAACCATAACCTGATACATGCGTTGTTTTAGTTATGAAAAGGAAACACCTGTTTATGATTGTACTTGTGGCACTAATTGTAAGTGCTTATGTATATACATTGGTGTATTTTTCCTCAACACCTGCCTCACTGGCTGGTGCCAGCCAAAAAAATGTTTTCTACCAGCATAAAACTATTCCAGTAGTACTTAAAACAGAAATTCTTGCCGCTTTGAAGTATTATCCCGAATTAAAAGATACGCCTATTGATTTCATATTCGATCCCAATACCAGCAAGTCGATAATGCTGTCGCAACCTGTGGTTGGCACATTTTTCAGGGGGCAAAAAAAACGAAGTTACGTGATCAAAATTAATCCTATGTTTCACATGGTTCACCGGTCAATGCCAATTGAGGACGCGCCAAATGATGTGTTGATAGGTTGGATAGGACATGAGCTGGGGCACGTTATGGACTATCACAATCGCAACAACTGGCAACTGATTGGTTTTGGCATAAGCTATTTAAGTTCCGAAAAATCATTAATGCAGGCCGAGCGTAATGCTGATAAATATGCGGTGCAGCACGGGCTTGGCAATTACATCATCAAAACCAAAAACTTTATACTCAACAATCATGATTTACCGCCCGAGTATATTGCACGCATTAAACGCTTGTACCTTTCGCCCCAGCAAATACTTGACTTAATTAAGGAGTTAAAAAAGCCAATTACCGAAAACTAGTTACGTGCCTTACTTACAAATTCTTCCCACTCCAAAAACTGATCTTCTTTCATAACGCGCGGAATTTTTACCTGCCCGCCCAGTTTTTTGTTGGTTTCGGCCCAACGGTGAAAAATCTCAACAGGTATGGTTACCACCTCAACATCCTTGAGGGCACGCGTTCGGGCAACTGCGTAGTTTTTATTGTTATTACGTAACGTTTCGTCAAGCTCTTTTGCCAAACGTGCATCATCAACTTCACTATCGGCACTTATATACCACCGGTCAATTAAATCATCGCCCCTGTGTACAGTAGCAACTATAAACTCCTCCATCGAACAGTTGTACTTGTGGCACATCTCCTGTATGGCTTTGTTCATTTGCAGAACTGATAACTGTGAACCTGCTACGTTTAAGAACTGCTTGGTACGGCCGGTTATCTTAATCTCATGGCGGCTTACATCGGTAAAGGTAACCGTATCGCCTATGGTGTAACGCCACGCACCCGATACTGTTGATATGAGCAATATGTACTCTTTGCCCTCCTCTATCTGAGCAAGCGTAAGCACTTCGGCGCCAATAGCTACGCTGCCATCTTCGGTAACGTTACCCTCCTCAAAAGGTACAAATTCAAAGTATATGCCGTTGTCTACAACCAAAGCCATTGAAGAAGTTTCGGGGCGCTTTTGCATAGCCATAAACCCTTCCGATGCCAAATAAGTATCAATGTAAATAAGCGGATGAGCCATCAGCTTTTCAAGGCTTTTACGGTAAGGTTCAAAGTCAACCCCTCCTGTTGTATACACCGCCAGATTAGGCCATATTTCGTGAATGTTATTTAGGTTATGCTCTTTAATGATGGTTTTTAGCATCAGTTCAATCCAAGCCGGAATGCCTGACAGGCTGCCTATATCCCAGTTTGGTGCCTGCCGGGCAATCTCTTTAATTTTCGCATCAAAATCACTTATTGATGCAATGTCTTTTCCAGGCTTGTAATATCCTCTAAACCAAAATGGAATATTGCTTGCACTTATACCGCTAATTTCGCCGGCCTTGTGTCCGTTGATATCTTTTAAATCGGTACTGCTGCCAAGCATTAATATTTGCTTTTCAAAAAAATCGGCGGGTAAATCAAAATTAGCAAGCGCAGCAACCTGCTGCATACCCGAGCGTTTGATAGCTGCAAGCATATCATCGGTTACGGGTATAGTTTTACTGTGACTTGTGGTACCACTGCTTAAGGCCAAATAATGTACAGCGCCAGGCCAGGTAACGTCAGTTTCATTATTAACCACCCTGTGCCACCATTCCTTTTCCATACGGTCATAATCAAAAACCGGAACTGCCCTGGCAAAGGCTTGTGCTACATCGTTGTTTTCTAATATTTCTTTAAAATGGTAATGTCTTCCAAACGCAGTGTTGGCTGCTTTCTCAAGCATTTCTTTTAAAACTTCGTTTTGTGCCTCTATGGGGTCGGGGTCCTTTATTACTTTGTCAGTAAAGTCAATTGCCGCTTTAATAAGTTCGCCTATGATTGCCATTGAGTGTATGTTGATGAAAACTGATACTCATAACAGTTGTAGGTAAGAAATGATTGTACAAACAACAAGTATTTGCCGAAAAGCTATTCACATTATCCGGTCAAAAAATTTAACTTTGCCATACTCCAAAAAGTAACTATGAAAATTGCCCTTTTCCCCGGCTCGTTTGATCCTGTTACCAAAGCACATGTTGATATTGTAAAACGCTCGGTAGGTTTATTTGATAAACTTTACATAGGCATTGGTGTAAACAGTTCAAAACAAAGCTTTTTAAGTATAGAGCAAAGGCAGGAAATGCTACGGGCAGTTTTTGAAATGGAGCCAAAAATCCACATCATTGCTTACGAAGGGCTTACTGTTGATTTTTGTAAAAGCATTAATGCAAATTACATGATACGCGGCATACGTACTGTATCAGATTTTGAGTATGAAAAGGCCATAGCGCAAATGAATCACGCTCTGGCCCCTGATATTGAGAGTATTTTTATAGTGAGCAAACCGGGTTACTCATCTATCAGTTCAACAATTGTACGCGAGGTTTTAAAGCACAATGGCGATGTAAGCCAATTTATTCCGAAAGAGGCGCTGGAACATCTGAAAGCAAATCGCGCTTAAGCAAAACATCCATAATTGAAGGGAAGGTATTATTTACTACCATATTAATGTCGCTGCGGTTCATCCAACGCACTTCGGTTATACCCTCTTCAACCTGCGGTTTTAGTTTGGCCTTGCCAAAATACTTCATTTTATACCAGTAGGTTTTCTTTAAAACTACTTCGCCGCGGCTAGTGTAAGCGTGGTAAGTGTTCACAATTTTCTTTCCACATTTATCAATGCTGATGCCGCATTCTTCTTCAACTTCACGCACGGCACCTTCTTTAGGCTTCTCACCTTTCTCAAGTTTACCTTTAGGAATATCCCATTTACCATTCCTGAAAATGAAAAGATAATCGCCTTTATCATTCTTAACTAAGCCACCTGCAGCTTCAATAAGTGTAACACTTTTCATTACTTTTTTAAGGTATGCTTTGGCGTTATTACAAAGTATGTAGTAATACAACCTGGTGTTGTCGGCAACAATTTTATGATACAAAGTTTTCATATCAAATGATTGCTGATCAAGCTGTTCGTACTGCTCAGGCTGAGCAGGTACCGTTTCTGTAATTAAAACAACCTTCTGGTTGATATAAATTCTGTATTTTTGCGCCATGTTTAATAAAAATGAGATTGAACAGCAAGTGGCCGAATTCCTGCTGCAAATTAAAGCAATTAAATTGCAACCCGATAATCCTTTTACATGGGCATCGGGATGGAAATCTCCAATTTACTGTGATAATCGCGTAACCTTGTCTTATCCGGCTATACGTACGTATATACGTCAAAAATTGAGCCTTGTAATTCAGGAAGAATTTGGCTCGGTACAGTGCATTGCCGGTGTAGCTACTGCAGGCATCCCACAGGGAGCGCTTGTAGCACAAGAATTAGGGTTACCATTTATATATGTACGCTCAAAACCCAAAGAGCACGGTACCGGATCAATGATTGAGGGCGAAATTATGCCGGGTAAACGTGTTGTGGTCATTGAAGACTTAATTTCCACAGGCAAAAGCAGCCTTCAGGCGGTTGAAGCACTACGTGAGGCAGGATGCGAAGTGGCAGGCCTGGCTGCAATTTTTAGCTATGGCTTTGATGTTGCCGAAGATAATTTCAAAAAAGCTAAATGCAGATATGTAACCCTTTCTAATTACAATGCCATGCTTAAGTTTGCCGAGGAGCAGCAGTACATTAATAAAGATAGTGTTGCGCTGCTGCAAAAATGGAGGGAAACCCCTTCTGAGTGGGGCAAATAAAAACATAAAAAAACAGGCTGCATTTAACAATGACAGCCTGTTTGCAATTTATAAGTTGATGCTATGCGGCTAATGAGCCGCAGGCTTGTAATTATAATTAAAAAGCCTTTTTGCTTTGTGAGTTATATAATGCAACTATTACATTTACAACTACCAATCCTGCGATTACTATTAACATAATATTGATTTTATTTGTTACTAATTTAACGCAATCATACATCCATAAGTTACTTTTTGGCATGTTTTTAAGCACTTTTCCGAATATTTTAGCAATCGCTGTATAGCCTTTAATAAATTAACAAAATATTTATTCTTAAGTTAAGAATATCAAATTGTTAAAACATTCTCATGGGGCGTAAAATCGCATCATAAACTCTTGTAATTGTTGAATTTGATGCCCAAAACGCGTAAGTGTGGCATTTTTACCGTATTTTTGCTCAAATTCTTTTTAAAAGAACGGCATGATTACAGTATCTAATTTATCGTTGCGCTACGGTAAGCGCACCCTGTTTGAGGATGTTAATTTAAAATTTACCCAAGGTAACTGCTACGGCATCATTGGTGCCAATGGTGCGGGTAAATCTACTTTCCTTAAAATATTATCGGGCGAAATTGATCCATCAACAGGTTCGGTAAGCTTTACACCAGGCGAGCGTATGGCGGTTTTAAAACAAAACCACTATGAGTTTGACGAGTTTCCGGTAATTGATACTGTACTTATGGGGCACAAAGAACTTTATGCCACCATGAAAGAAAAGGATGCCATTTACCTTAAAGAAGATTTTACAGATGCTGATGGTGAACGTGCCGGTGAGTTAGAAAACATTTTTGCTGAAATGGACGGCTGGAATGCTGAAAGTAACGCCGCTACCCTGTTAAGCAATCTTGGTATCAAGGAAGACCTGCACTATAAGTTGGTAAACGAGCTTGATGGCACGCAAAAAGTACGCGTGCTGTTAGCGCAGGCACTATTTGGCAAACCAGATATTTTACTGCTGGATGAGCCTACCAACGATTTGGACATCCATACCATTAACTGGCTTGAAGACTTTTTGGCCGGCTATGAGGCTATTGTTTTGGTAGTATCTCACGATCGCCACTTTTTAGATACTGTTTGTACCCACGTAGTTGATATTGATTTCGGCAAAATGACCATATTTACCGGTAACTACACCTTCTGGTATCAATCAAGCCAGCTTGCCCTTAAGCAGCGTGCCGATCAGAACAAGAAACTGGAAGATAAGGTTAAAGAGTTACAGGAATTCATTAGCCGTTTCAGCGCTAACGCATCTAAATCAAAACAAGCTACCAGCCGTAAAAAAGCACTTGATAAGATCAATCTTGATGAAATAAAGCCATCAAACCGTAAATACCCGGCTATCATGTTCAACCAGCAAAGCCGCGAGGCCGGTGACCAGATATTGCAGATTGAGAACCTGAGCAAAACGGTGAACGGAGAAGTGATGTTTGCCAACGTTAACCTTATGGTAAACAAGGGCGATAAAATTGCTATATTATCACAAAACAGCCTTGCAACATCTGCCTTTTATGATGTTTTAACCGGCCGCGACGAAGATTATACAGGCAGCTTTAAATGGGGGGTTACCATTAACCCAGCTGATATTCCTATTGATAACGCCGATTACTTCACGGGCAAAGACCTTAATTTGGTTGATTGGTTACGTGAGTATTCTACCGGTGATAAAGACGAGCAGTTCATCCGTAGTTTCCTTGGCCGTATGCTATTCTCAGGTGAGGAAGTTTTGAAAAATTGCACTGTACTTTCGGGTGGCGAAAAAATGCGTTGTATGTTTAGCCGCATGATGCTGCAACAACCTAACCTGCTTATTTTTGATGAACCAACCAATCACCTTGACTTGGAATCAATTACTGCCCTGAACAACGGCATGAAAGATTTTAAAGGCACCATATTGTTTACCTCACGAGATCATGAGCTTACCCAAACAGTTGCAACACGTGTTATTGAAATTACTCCTAACGGCGTAATTGATAAAATGATGAGCTACGATGATTATATAAGCAACGATGCGGTACAAAAACAGCGTGAAGAAATGTACGCTTAAGCTATCTAAGTTATAAATAAAAGAGGGTTTGTAAAATGCTTCACAAACCCTCTTTTATTTACTTTCAATTATAACTTGTCAAAATCTATATCCAAGATTTACATAAACAAACTTTCCTTCTTTTGAATGGCCAAGCGTTGCCTGTATCAAAAACAATTCGGCAGGCACTAAAAACAAGCCTCCTCCGTAACCATCGTGCCATTTAGATGATTTTTCGCCCGGAGTCCATACCCGGCCAATGTCATTAAAACCAATTAAACCCAAAGTTCCGGGAAATAAGAAAGAGTTGAAGTTGAGCACTCGTACACGGGCTTCAATGTTGTTGTATACCATGCTTTTACCGGTAAACCTCCAGGTGCGAAATCCTCTTAAATTATCAGATCCACCTAGCTTTAATTGCTGAAAGTACTCAGCATGACCAATTGTTGTACCACCGCCAAAACGTGTAGCCAGTACGAAGGTTGAATCGTGCCCTAAGTCGTTATAAAAGCTAATTTCTGATAGCAGCTGACCATAACGGCTATTATCCTGGTTTAACTGCTGTAAACCACGCAAAGTGGTATTCATGTAAATACCTTTGGTTGGTAATATAGCACTGTTACGGGTATCAATTTCGGCACCGGCTATTAAACCCGCATAGGTTTTGTTGCTGAAGACATTGTCGCCCGGGTTTTGAATATTGAATTGCTGTAAAAACTTATTGTTATTATCGCCTCCGTCAGCATGGTAATATTGCCCGGTTACACCTGCACTCAGTTTAACCTTACCGTAGGTATGCGCTAATCTTACATCGCCATACAAGTGATCGTACCGGTTACGGAAGTAATTAATCCACTCGCTGTCTTTCTCAAAGAATGTTTCGTTACCTACGCCAAAAAAGTTACTGATGTTATGCGGCCCCCTGGAGGTAATATGCACCATCAAATCATTTTTACCAATAAGCTGTTTAAAATCGGCATTATAACGTATAAGGAAAGATTTACGACCGAATGCATAATTAACCAGGAACTCTTGTCGCCAATCATAAGGCACTTTACGGAAACCTTGTTTGGTAAAAGCATATCCCAGCGAAAGGATTACACCGTAATCATTATTATAACGTGCATATACAATGGGTTCAGGTCGGTTATATTCAAAGTTCTTTCTTTCGTAGTAAGTAACACCCGTATCTGTTGAGGTACGTATTTTGGCAAGGCCCTTATCGGGCAGTATGTTTTGCTCGTCTTTGCGGTCGTACACATACAAGCGACCACGATTGTCAACTTCTTTATTAACGGTAAAGGTATCAACGCTGCCCTTGGCGCCAATCATACGTATTTTAATCGGAGACTTTCCGGTG
Source organism: uncultured Mucilaginibacter sp. (assembly GCF_913773635.1). Classification (GTDB taxonomy): domain Bacteria; phylum Bacteroidota; class Bacteroidia; order Sphingobacteriales; family Sphingobacteriaceae; genus Mucilaginibacter. The sequence continues at coordinate 35,419 of NZ_CAJYGQ010000004.1, read as the reverse complement.
CCTTTTACTTCAAATTTATCACCGCCTCCAAAGCCGTAAATACGCACTTCTTTAGTAACATCAGGCTTAAAGGTACGCTTGTAAACCTCGCGCCCCAGCGAATTGTCTTTTTTGATATTACGTATAGTCAACTTAACGTCGCCGCTGTCTTTAAGATCAATTTCAATATGCTCATTTTTTTCGCTTGCCGGTACATCAACCTGGCCCGATATAAACCGGTAATACTCCAGCCCCATCTTCATAAGGTTATCACGCCGTGCCTTTACAGTTTGGGTGATTTTTTGTCCTGATAGCTTATAAACACCCGGAGGCATGCGGTGCATAGCCTCATCAATAACTTTGTCAGTTAAGTGCGTTTGCACATAGGCTATCTGTTCTTTCCAATCCTTTTCGTTAAGTTCTCTTAAAAAGTACCTGTCGAAAAATCTGCCATTGAAATTCCAGGCGCCTATATCCCTTATCTCGTTATTGAACGGCTGGAATTTTGCCTTCAAAAACTGGTGAGCTACTATCCAGGGTAAAACGCCCGATGTTTTGTAATAAACCTGATCACGATCGCGCGGAATGGGAGTATACATGGTTTTATCTCCATCTTTCTTCTTATCCCAACGCCACTGATCGTCGTGGCGGTCCCAATCGCCAATTACCTGGTCAAATAAACGGGCTCTTAAAGTAAGCTTAGCATCAAACTCTACATCGTTATCTTCTGCCAGTTTTCGCTGTACTTTCTTTGTGTTATCTGTTTTCTCTGATTCAAGCGGCTCTCGCTCTTCAAATAAAAACACACTGTTTTTATAGTCCTTGCTGTATTTACCTAAAACCGGGTCATCACCAACATAAACTATCTCAGGGTTTGAGTGTGGTATTTTCAGGGCATCAGCCATTACAGGCACCGTTAAAGCTGCAAATGGGTTTGCGGTACTGGTTTGATCTTGTATAATGGCTTTAGTTAAACCTGATCGTAATGATGGAGGTAAAACACGCTCAGGATATTTTTGCACAGAACGCAGTACCCATTCCTGTCCCGTTTTGTCTTTTAACCGCAAAGATTTGGTTTGCATACCACCGCCCTTTTGTTCAATCTCCAGGCCGCCTTTTTCTTTACTTAGGTCAATTATGCGAACTTTTACCGGCAAGCCCCACTCTTTTCGGTAATTTTCGCCAAGTAAAATACGATGTACACCACTTACATCGTTGTAATCGGGTGCAACAGCAACAGTAATACTATCGGCCTTGCGTTGGGCCAGTACGTTAATTGCAGGAGTTATTAAACCTGCGGTTAATAGGTATGATAAGTAATGTTTTTTCAAAGGCATTTTAATAGAACGGCCGGTTGTATTTATAATAAATTAGTAATCAATAACATTAAAAGATGTTTTTTGTGACGGCCGGTTTACTCAACTACAAAATATTTATTAAAAAGTTGTTAAAGCAGGTTATTTAGTTTAAAGCGAGTGCCCTGTAAAGCTTTATAAAAGTTTATAAGCTGATTGTTTATTGTAAAAATTATATTTACCGATTGTTAAAAGCTGCCTGTAAGCTATTTTTAACTCCACCTATAAGTTCAGTATTAATGCACAATAAAAAACGAACCCTATTTTACCTGGTTGATGGCGCTCATGCCGAAATAATGCCGGAACTTATAAATCAGGGCCTTTTACCAAATATAAAACGCATCATTGACGAGGGTACCTACCGTAAAGCAACCACATGTTTTCCGTCAACCACAGGGCCTGCATACCTGCCATTTTTGACCGGGCACTTTCCGGGCACTATGGGCATTACCGGTATACGTTGGTTTGATAAAAAAGAATTTAAACGTACCCGTTGGAATAAAATGGCCATGCGCTCTTACTGCGGGCCTGAAGCGGCGTGGTTTAATACCGACATGCCAGCTGATAAGCCTACGCTTTTTGAGTTAATGGGCGAGTCATACAACCTTTATAACATGATTACCCGCAACGTACCGGATGAGTATGATTTGGGTAAGAAAGGTAAAGGGTTGTTATATACACGTGCACATTTTTGGAAACGTCACCACCCGGTTGACCTTCAGGGGCATCAGCGCATTATGGATATGCTGCAGTCGGGCAAAGATTTTGATTTTTTGTTTGCTGTGTTTCCGAGTGTTGACTGGGACTCTCATTATCACCATGTGCGTGACGCACGTACCATTGAGGCTTACAAAATAGTTGACAACAGCCTTGGTGAGGTACGCGCCCTGTTAGAGCAAAAAGGCTGGTGGGATGATACCTTATTTGTAATGACATCAGATCATGGACTTACTCCTACCGAGAAGCACCTTGACTTGGGTGATTGGATGACTAACAACGACTTAAAATCTGTTTACTACCCAACAATTTGGAAATCAAATCCAAAATCGGCAGTAATGATATCCGGTAACTCATTTGGCAGTATACACCTGCTTAATCATGATGGCGATCATCCGCTGAGCGAGAGTGAAATTAACACGGCTATGGGAACCAGTCGCTTAAACAGCCTGATTGCCGAGCAAGCGGTTGATTTTGGAATTTACCGCGGCAATACCGAGCAAACCTATGTTGTGCATAGTGCTGAGGGTAAAGCAACAGTACAGGTAAATGGCGATAAATTTATATACCGCCCCGAAAGTGCCGACCCGCTTAAACAAGGCAGAGATATTGAGGTGAACGGACATCGTGCTGCATTGGAAGCTACTTTTGAAACCGATTACCCTGACTCATTATTCCAGATACACCAATTGTTTAGAAGCCGCCGTGCGGGCGATATCGTGATTAGCGCCCGGGTAGGACATGACCTTCGTGATTTTTGGGAATACCCTGAACATTTAGGCTCACATGGATCGCTTCATAAATCGCACATACACGTGCCGCTTATTTACAACCAAAAAAACTGGCATACGCAGCCCGCACGTACAGCCGATCTTTTTAACTCCATACTTAAATGGAAAGGTATTACGCCTAAAGCATCTGAAGGCGAATCACTTTTTTAGTATCTCCAAACATCAACCCAAACGCCATCACCAACCATGTCTGATTCAGCAGAAAATTCAAGCTTAAACGTTACACCAACCCAGGAAAAGCAAATTGAAAATGAGGGTAAGCAAGAGGTAAAATCGGTATTTGATAAAAGTATTATTATTAAAGGCTCGCTTTGGTTTGCGCTGATAACCGTTTTAACCATAGCGGGTATTTTCTTTTATAATAATACTGGTCAAACGGTTGAAGCACTACAACATATTTCGTACAAATACATTGCTATTTGTTTGCTGATGCTTTTTGTTGATTTGATGCTGGGTAGCTGGCGTAATCATATTTACATACGTAAGCTTAACCCTGAGGTGTCTCACTGGGTTAGCTTCAGGGCTAATGTGGCTAATATGTTTATGGGAGCTGTTACCCCGGCGCACGGCGGCGCCGGTCCGGCTCAAATATATGTTTATACCAGTGCAGGTGTTACCTTTATAGACGCCTTTGCGGTAAGCCTGATTAACATGGGCGCAACGCTTATTTTTATGCCTTTGGCCGGCTTTGTTGCCATTATGCTAATGGATACCAGTTATGTAAGCGGCATTGTACCAGCCATGCTTAAATATGGCTTTAGCTTTTTCCTGCTGTTTTTAATTGCCTTTTTACTGGCATTTTGGAAGCCGGTTTGGGTAGGCGTAATTATAAAAAAAATAGCATCAGGTTTATCTGCAATTTTCCCGAAGCGCAAAGAAAAACTTGCAGCATGGGCCGAAAAATCATTCGTTAATATATCAAAATATCAGCAAACCTGCAGCGTAATTATCAAGCAGCATCCATTTCTGTTTCCGCTGAGTTTAGTAATAACTACGTTGCTTTACATGAATAAGTATTGCATGCAGTACGTTATTTTGCTCGGCCTGGGTGTTAATGCAAGCCTGGTACAAGTAATTTCAATACAAATATTGATACAATTTATGATTTATTTTGCGCCAAGCCCGGGCGGTAGCGGCTTTGCCGAAGTGAGCATCTCTGTACTTTTTGGTAAAATTGTGCCTGCTGCGTTATTATCTATTTTTACCCTCTTACAGCGCTCTTTCTTGTTATTTTTTCCAGCCATTATAGGAGCATATTCAGTAATTAATTTATTAAGGAAACAAACGCAACGTCAACACCGTAAACAAGTCATAAACTAGGAATTAATTTATAAGCAGCAATACAATTTATTAACCAATTTGTCGTTTGTAACTTTCAAGCAGCATAAAAATAATTTGGAACTTGCGTATTATTTATTAATTTTATAAAACAACGTCCCGATAATAGCCAAAATTTAGGACATTCTTAATTTCAGTTATCATAACCAACCTTTCATTATTTAGTAATTAGTTATAGAGAAAAGACATACTTAATAACCCCTTACTTATAAATGAAATTTAAACTGATTGTATTGGTGCTTTGTATTCAAGCATCATTTGTAAAAGCTCAAAACTGGGACGTCAATCTTTTAAACAAATTTAATCCAAACCGCGGCGATGAAAGCTCGAGTTGGAAATTTGTATCCAATCATGCCATTTACATGTCGGCGGCTACCCCGCTTACTTTAATGGCCATTGGTATTGCCAAGCATGATCAAAAGCTTAAGCAAACAGCCATGAATACCGGTATAGCCCTTTTAGGCAATACTGCTATTACCATGATGATGAAGAATACTATTCAGCGTCAGCGTCCGTTTGTTACCTGGGCCGATAAGATTGTTTTACAAGGCAATACATCCCCTACTGATTATTCTTTTCCATCAGGACATACATCCACTGCATTTTCGGTGGCAACGTCAATAAGCCTTGCTTATCCTAAATGGTATGTTATTGCGCCAAGCTTTGCTTTTGCAGGTGCAACGGCCTATTCAAGAATGTACCGCGGAGCGCACTATCCAAGCGACGTACTGGCAGGAGTGCTTGTAGGTACTGGTTCGGCTTACCTAACACATAAGCTGCAAAAAATGATGTTTAACAAAAGAATGGACCGCCGGCAAAAAGCTCTTGCCCTTGCCATGGAGCAAGAAGGTCAATACGGTATGAAATAATTTCTTATTCAAGAAGAAGTTAAAAAAGCCGCCTGGGTTACTCCAGGCGGCTTTTTTTTGCTATTCTCATAACTAATAATCATATATACATGGCTATTTAAATGGAAAAGCCCCCATAAAGTATATGGAGGCTTTTTACTGGTGACCCCGGAGAGGCTCGAACTCTCGACCCACTGATTAAGAGTCAGTTGCTCTACCAACTGAGCTACGGAGTCATATTAGCGTCGCTAATATAATATTTTGCTGCATGCCAGCTATAGTATTTACAAGCTTGATTAAAGAAACTAGTTTAAACTAAGACATTGATTAACGGTGTTTATCAGCTCAGTTAAATCAAACGGCTTTGCAATAACCGCATCACAGCCGAAACTGTAAAAATCAACGTTATTAGTGGTGTAAGCAGAAAAGATAATAACTGGCGTTTTATGTAATATCTTATGAGATTTCATACTACGACATATATCACCACCATTAGTATCCATCAATTTAAAATCAAGGATGATCAAATCAGGATTATAGTTCTCTGCTATGGTTATAATACCACTGCTGTCTGATGTTGATTTTACTTCAAATTGCTCATAAGTAAGCACTTCATGAACAATGTCAAGAATGTCCATGTTGTCGTCAAGTACCAGTATACGTTTGAGCATAATTTGCAATAGTTGTTATAAAAAACTGTAAGGGAAGTAGCAAATGCATTACAGAACTTTATCCTGAAAACGCTCGAAAGTAAAAGCTTTTGAAGTCAGATTTTTTAATTAGTACAAAAGTAATAAAAATATTTGTGAAATTTTATCAGTATTACAGCTAAGCCTGCCGTGCATCTTATTGGGTCGATATCATATTCCCTTATCAAAGGTCCAAAACAAAGCGTTATGTTTTAAAACAGCGAGTATTGTGCTTGCATTGCAGATGGCTGACTAATGTAAGTTGATACCGTAATAACGGCTTCCTGCTTAATTTGATACACCGGCGTTTCCTGGTAACGTGATGCCAAAATGATTTGAGTATCCTGGGCATGCGGCAAAAACATGTTTCTCGCAACATCAGGGCAGTTGTTATCTTTCGATAAGTGAGCTAGCAACAGGTGACTCATAAATTGCGGCCGGTGTAACTTAAAAAGCTCTAACGCCTGATGATTTGACAAATGCCCACGCCCCCCGCTAATGCGCTTTTTCAGATGATACGGATAGCTGCCACTTGCAAGCATGGCCTCATCGTAATTTGCCTCTAGAAACGCAGCATGGCATTGTTTAAAATGATTTATCAGATGCTGACAGGTAACTCCAATGTCGGTAAATACGCCAACGTTAACGTTACAGCAACTAACTAAAAAGCTGTGCGGCTCGGCTGCATCATGATATTTTGGGAAAGCGTTTACTTTTAGCCCGCCAATTAAAACCGGTTCATAAGCTTTAAAAGGAATAACCAAGTGCGGCTCTAAAAACAGCCGGCCATAAGTCATAGTTGCTGTGGTAATGTAAACAGGAATCTGATACTTCTTTGATAGTACAGTTAAGCCCCTTATATGATCTGAATGCTCGTGGGATATAAAAATAGCTTTAACTTTTTGTATGTTGAGTCCAAGTCTCAGCATTCTGCGCTCAACTTCGCGGCATGATATGCCGACATCAATTAATACAGCTTCCTGCTTATTACCAACATAATAACAATTACCGTTGCTGCCTGAATTAAGTGATGTTATATAAAGCGCCATTCAGTTACAAAGTAACGGTTTTGGCGATAAAAACTTAACAATTATTCAATATTTCCCCTTAATTATTTAGCAACGCAATTTGGGCAGGACACCCATAGCTAACGTAGTTAGTACAATCTTTGTAGTAACACTACTCGTACTTTTTACTGCATCATTAATAATCAAGCTTCAAAATTTACGCTTAACCTTAGGGCTTTTAAGCCTACTACTCCTTGCAGCTCCTCCAGTTGCAGGTGTTCAACCTCTGGCTTGACTAAGTTTTTGCCTTGCAGTTCTTTTATATACTCTAATTGTTCTTTAGCTTCTTCTTCGGTAAAGTAAACAATGGCAATTTTACCTGGTTGAGTCAGCCTTTCTGATCCATCGGCAAGCATTACTTTATCTATGCGCTTTTTGATTACTTCATACCTTATGTTATAGGCACCCTCCACGTCAAAGCGGCGTTCATCGTTCCTGAAGCATATGTCAATGGCCATGCTGTGTATGAAAATGAGCTGGGTAGTTTGCAAAACGGCCGGTAAGCGCTCAAGCAACTGGTGGGTTTGGCGGGCAACCTCCACCATTGATGTTAGTTGCCACATACGCATTTGCTTTAAGCAATCATGTGAAAATGACTGTTGCGGGGATATGGTTTGGCCAACGTAAATGTCATACTCAACACCATCGGTACGAAACTTCTCAAAATAACACGGATATATACTTTGCAAACGATGCTGAGCCTGCTCAAAATACTTATTAATGCAATGATTAATGGTTTGCATGGCATTCTCGAGGCGGTTGCGTTGCGTAAACGCCGGGCCATCATTCTCCTGCGATATCATTTCCAGGTAACGGTCAAGCAACTCGGCACTCTCCGCGTTTCCATTTTTAAACTCGCTCAATACCTTACCTGCTTCATCTTCAAGAAAAGCATTCAGAGTAACCTCTTCGCCGGCGTTGATGGGATTTTGCAGTACCTGCAACCAATTGTTGGCCTTATCTATTAAAGGTTGCCAGCGGTCGTTAGGGTATTGCTCATCAAGCGTTAGCAAAATTTTAAGTAGTAGCTTGGTAACACGGCGCATATCCTGCTGCAGGGCAATGTTGCGCTCAATGGTTGAGTTACGTATATCTATAGCACCATATAACGGAAAAACATTTTTAAAGGTGATGTCATTTTGCTCTTTCTTTTTTCTGCGCCGGTTAGGGTTCTTGATGTAATCCCACGCAACTTCGTTAAACTTCCACTGTACAGCGGGCTGAATAGAGGTGAATTTTTCCTTGATTACATCAGTGATACAATCGTTAAAGTACTCTATAGTATTTTGAAGTAATTGAGCAACCAGAGGCAAAGCAAACTCTAGACGCGACAACAGATTTTCATAAAACACAAGCTCTTTCTCTGAGTAAACTTCCATAATACCTGCTATGTGCTTATTATGGAAAACCGGGATGACGGCGTATGATTTAATACCCGACTCGCGCAATACTTTTAAAAAGAAGTACTTGTTTTCGAGTGCTTCAGTTATTGAACTAAAAAATTTTGCTTTCGGTTCTTTTTCGTAACGCGTAACCAAGGCGTGATAGGCAGCTTCGGCAACGCCATACTTTGAGGCAGATTGTATTAATATACTTTCTGAACAGGATGACTGATCAAACAAGGGCTGCCCGTTTAATTTCAAAAACGGAAGTAAACCAAATTTAACCTCTGTGTTTTCGGTTAATACTTTAAGCGAATCAATTACCTTTTGATATAATGCTTTCTGGTCTTCGGTAGACTCATTGATTGCATCACGAATATCATCAATAGCTCTACGGGCGGTAACATCCTCCAGAGTAATAACTGAAAACCCTTCTAGCTTAAATAAGCTCAAGGGAAGTATTTCGGCCAGTATGCTTACTCCCCCATTATCATCCTGAAGGTAATTTTCAATAGTTTCAAATTCCAGATCAGGAAGCGGGCCTTTTACCTGTATGTCAATAAAGCTGGTGTTAACATGTATATGATAATGCCTGCACAAGCCCGTTACAGGATGATGGTAAGTGTAATATACATTACTGCTCAATACCGACGAAAAATGATAAAGGCGCTTCAAAATGAGCCGGTATACGTACTCCAGTTGCTGACGACGCAGTTCATCGTCATTGGTGATTATTGATGATGATGCCTCCTCAATGCCCTTGCTGGTAATGAGTTTATGAAAGGCATCAGTACTATACAGTATCTCGTTGGGTACCGGCGTACTTAACGCCCAAAAGCAGTTGTCTTCACTTTGCAACACGGGAGATAATGCGCTATAAATTAGTTCAAGCGCATAGGTATCATAGCCGTTGGTTAACGCGCTGGCATCACCGTTTGCTGTACCTTTGAAGTGGTCAAGCGCAAAAGCATAAAACCTGGCCTTGATAGAATCTGCCGACTGGATATGGTGTTCAAGATGATTTACAAAAGGAGTAAATGACAAAGTAGCCTCAATAGGATTTTTACCCGCCAAATGCTCATTGATGTAATATGATACTTTTTGCATATACCCTTTGGTAATTAACTTATACAACCAATTCAACTATAAAATTGATTGCATTATTAATTACGTAATTACTTTTTACTTGGCTCCCGAATAATTAAATTTTAATACGCTACCTCTGCTAAATTCGTCGCCTTCGTTTGATATATACATGTTGCCTTTTGAATCAAAGGCCAGGCCTTCGGGTTGCAAAAAGTTTTTGTGTTCAAGTGGATAAGCAGCCGTTACTTTAAAAGATGCATCGGCAACTACAAGTAAGCCATTAACCGCCGAAACAATGTACCAGTTTTTATCAATCGGGTTGCGTGCCATTGCCGATGGACGGAATTTGATCTTATTATCTTTAATAAGCTTTGTAATTTGCTTTACTTCAATTTTAAAATTACCTGCAGGCTCAATTACGCCGCTTGGCTGTACATTAAACACATATCCAGTACTGCTTTTTGTGGTACGCTCATCATCACAGTTTTTGCATAGCACATAAAGCTTTTTTGCACTTTCATCTGCATACATACTCTCGTATTCGCCGCCCGGCAGTAAATCAACCAGTTCCTGTACATGAGTAAGCTCCTGCTCATCAATTTCGGCCATAGGGAACGTATATAACTTACCGTTACTTTTAAGCACTATCACCTTATCGCCCATTATAGCTACGTCTTCATAATCGCCATGCTTGCCAAACTTCGTGTGGCTTACGCGGGTATCGCCAAGTTTGCCGTAAAACAGCTTACCATCTTCATCTTGAATGGCATAAAACCTGTCAGCATTTCCTTTGCTAAAAGTAATTCCCGAAATTTCAAGCAAATCGTCGGGCATTTTATATTTCACGGGCTTATTTAGGTCATAACCCTTCGGACTGTTATATTTTGTTTGCTGACTTTGTGCGCACGAAAAATTCATTAATATAAATAGGGCCAGCAAGCCAATGGCTGTATAATTCTTCATTTCAAAAACTGCTTTTAGTTGCTTCACTTGGTTTATTGGTGCAGCAGATTGTAAATCATTTGCTGCGAGCTTACAGCTTCTTCTCCGTTTTGTTTAACAGGTATGTTGTTTAATTGTGTGCCTAAATGAACTGCCTGCATGTTATCCTTTAGTTGAAAATTGATCATGTCAATAACCTGATTCTTCATCTCCTCATTTTTAATAGGAAAGCAAACCTCAATACGATGATAAATATTGCGGTTCATCCAATCTGCCGATCCCATGTAAACGCTGGTAATGCCGTTATTACAAAAAATAAATATGCGGCCATGTTCAAGGTAACGGTCAACAATACGGGTTATGGTTATGTTTTCACTTTGCCCGTTAATACCCGGAATAAGCCTGCAAATGCTTCGCACTATAAGCTGCACTTTAACACCTGCATTTGAGGCTTCGTACAATTTACTAATAAGCACTTCTTCTTCAAGGTTATTCATCTTAATGGTAATGAACGCCTCTTTCCCCTGCCGCTTGTTCTCAATTTCGGCATCTATCAATTCCAAAAAACGTTCCTGCAGGTTAAACTGGGCAACTAGTAAATGCTCGAAGGGCATTACATCTGTATCGGTCGGTTTTTGCTTTTTTGCAAGGAAGATGAATACAAGTTCCATTTCGCGCAGCAAATCATGGTTACCCGTAAACAAAATATGATCGGTATAGAAACGGGCAGTATTTTCGTTAAAATTACCTGTAGCCAGCAATCCTCTGTATTGCATACGCTCGCCTGCACGCAGTTTAACCAAAGCTATTTTGGCGTGCACTTTAAGCGCCGTTACACTATATATTATTTTTGCACCGGCTGCTTTAAGTTTTTTAGCCCATTTGATGTTATTGGCCTCATCAAAGCGCGCTTTTAGTTCAACCAGTACGTTTACCTTTTTCCCGTTTTTGGCTGCGCTGATGAGTGCATTTACTATTTTAGAATCACTAGCTACACGGTACAACGAAACATAAATTTCTTCTACTTCTGCACGTATGGCAGCTTCATTGAAAAAACGCAACACCATATCATAACTTTGGTACGGCGTATTAAGCAAAAAGTCCTTGTTGCCAATGGTGTTTAAAAGCGACGGCGCGTTCGACATTTCATTCATGCGCAATGCCGGCCAGCGCTTTATTTTTAATTCCGCCCCTTCAGCAGGTAACGATGCAAGATCTTTAAGATTATGATATCGTCCGCCTTGCATTAAACTGCCTTCACGTATGCCCAGCAGTCTGCTTATTTGATGCAAGGTGCGTAACGGCAGTCCAGGCTCATGCAAAAAACGTGTAGCCAAACCATAATCACGTTTTTTAAGCTGCTTCTCCAACGCATCTGCCATATCCTCGTTGTACTCGTCTTTAAGGTCGTACTCCGCATCGCGTGTCACCTTAAAACTGTAGCAACCGTTTACTTGTTGAGTAAATACTTTATCAAGATTATACCTTATTACATCATCTAAAAATATAATGTATTGCCTGCCGTTGTACTCTACCTTATAAAAACGAGGCAAATCATCCGACGGAATATTCAATACCACCAACTCATCATCCTGGCCCAAACTTATTAAAAAATACAGCTTATTATTTTCAGGAAAGAAGGTAGTAGTTTCGGTAATGGTAAGCGGCTGCAAAAATGCCATTACCTGGCTTAAAAAGTAATCGGTAACGGGCTGCTTTATAAAATCGGGTAAATCGCAGTTGTATATAACATCAACACCTTCGTTTTTCAACTGCGGAAGTATGTCCTGAGTTAAGATTTTTCCGTAAAGTTCCTGCTGCTGCTGTATCTGCTCGCGAGCTTGCAAATATTCTTCATTTTCAATCTCAGCATCAATTTCGGTACCCTTGCGCTTACTTATTTTATGCAACGCCGCCAGTACAGGCATGCGCACCCGGTAAAATTCATCGAGGTTTGACGAATAAATTGATAAAAAATTTACCCGTTCAAGCAAAGGCAAACTTTCTCTACCGGCTTCCTGCAAAACACGCTCGTTAAAAGAAAGCCAGCTAAGATCACGATTGAAATAGCTATACATATTATTTAGTGCTTACCGTTACCGTTTATAGCTGATGCAATAATGAATGCTAAAACCGATGCAATAAGCCCGAACATGAAAATGTTATAAGAGATGCGCAGCAAACGATATTTACGACCTAAAACCACACCTTGCGAATACACATCAATAATTAAGCTGCCGTATAAAAACTCCCTGTCGGCCATTACATTGCGCATGCCTGCAATATATTCCTGCAAATTCATACGGTAAAAGTTGCCAAAAAACAGCAGGTTTACCTTTTTGTCATCAACATCCTGTGCCGTAAAGCGGCCTTCAGGAATGGACGGACGCGTAGCTAAAATGGCGAATATCATAGTGGTTAAACTTACCATCAATATGATAAACGTTGGAATAATAAGATAGCTATAATCTTCAAGCCGGCGAAGCAGCAAACTGATGATTGCAGAAAGGATGATGGAATTAACGGTAATCATGATGTGTGCCTTATTATCGGCCATATCACTCAACCTTTGATGATTGCTGGAACTTACCCTGAACATGGTTTCAATACCTTTTTCGGGCTTGTCTTTCTTTTTTACATTTTTTTCGGTGTATACCTCAGTTGGCTTGGCCGATTCGCTTGGCGTAAAAAACAGTTGTGAGTGTTCTGTTTCGGTTACTGTTGTTGTCTCGGTTACCTTGGTTACAGGTGGCTGTAGCTTATTTTTTTGATCCCAGGCCTCAACCTTTGCCTTAAGCTCCTGCAGGTTTTTAGCTTTTTGATCATCAAGCAGCAATTTTGCATAATCAGTATGGTAGTGATGCATTTCCATAAATCTTATGGTTTTTTCTCTCCACTCCTGCTTACTGTAATCATAGTTAAATGCCAGCTTGCACTCCTTACGCATTTGCTTGTTATTGTCATTAAAGGTGGCCGTACCCAAATGAAATACATCAGCGTCACAAATAATACTTTGCAATAAACCTTCCGGCTTTTGCGGCATCTTTGTAGCCATTATGCAGCCTTTTACTTCGCTAATGGTACTATCGTCAACGTAGTGAGCCTTTAAAAAATCTTCAGCCTGGCGCGCACTATGCTCTTCATGGTTGTTTTTATCTTCCATGTAACCCACATCATGAAACCATGCAGCTGCAGTTACTACAAAAAAGTCATGATCATTTAACTGGTAATGATTTGCTAATTGTATAGCGGCGTTAACTACGTTTTCGGTATGGGTACGATTATGGTAAAGCAAATCTTCGTTGTTACGAAGTTTGAAGTACTTAGTAACCTGCTGTTTAATATCTTCAAGCAGCTGCTGGTAATTGATAGATGAATTTATGGTTGCCATTTGTGAAGTTGAACTGCTGTATAATAACTTTTTTGGCTATATGGTTTTTAGATTGTTATGCTTGTAAAAACAAACGCTTGTTAAAGGTAATAAATTACGATTTTATTTGTGCAACAGTATGCCTATGTTAGCGTTTAGTTAACTGTATGCGCTTATAATTCATCGCAGTGTTAACGCCTTTTTTACCGCAACGCTTATCATCTCACTTATAATGAACAAACTAAATTTCGGTAAATATATTTTATTCTTTGCAACGGCACTGGCAACTTGTTTTTCGGCAAGTGCACAGCTATCTCAACCTACGCTTTTGCGGCAAATTGATACTGATATTATGGTCAACCTGTCTGAAAACCGTACTCCTCCGCGTACCGACTTTTACTACTTCATGTCGAAGACCAACTTGTACGGCAATGCCTTGGTACCAGCCAGTTTACTCATTGGAGGAGCTATAAGTGGAAATAAGGAAATGAGGCAAAACGCGGCTTACGTAGCAAGCAGCTCTGTACTATCATACGGCGCCGTTTTGCTAATCAAAAAGCTATTGAAACGTCCGCGTCCATTCAGAGGGAATTACAGGATTATACCTGTTTACATTGCCGGCGATTATTCCTTCCCATCCGGACACTCATCATCAGCCGTAAGTACCGCAACATCATTGTCTATTGCATACCCAAAATGGTATGTGATTGCGCCTGCTGCACTATGGGCCGGTTCAGTTGCTTACTCGCGTATGTACCTGGGCTTGCACTACCCAAGCGATGTAGCCACAGGGAGTTTAATGGGTGCAGGTACTGCCGTATATTTAAATACAATTAGAAATAGGGTTCAGTAAATAACAGGCTTCATAGTGCGTACGCAATTAGTAAGCCCACAATTACCTTACTTATGAATGATATCGATATTAGAAAAGCTGATTTTACTAATTTAAAAGCGCTGCAAGTAGTTAGTAGAGAAACTTTTATTGAAACATTTGCAGAAAGCAATTCGGACGAAAATATGGCTCAATATGTTGAAGCCAGTTTTAATGACGATAAATTAACCAACGAACTCCAAAACAAAAACTCACAATTTTACATTGCCTGGGATGAAAACATTGCGTTAGGTTACCTAAAACTGAATACAGCATTGGCCCAAACGGAAGAACAAGACACGAACGCGCTTGAAATTGAACGCATTTATGTAAAAAGCGCTTATCTCGGCAAAAAAGTTGGACAGCTACTTCTCAATAAAGCTTTAGATACTGCAGTGCAACAAGCAAATACTTACGTATGGCTGGGCGTGTGGGAAAAAAACTTGCGTGCTATCAAATTTTACGAAAAAAATGGGTTTGAAGCTTTCGATAAACACATTTTCAAAATGGGCGATGATGAACAAACCGATATTATGATGCGAAAAGAACTTTAAAATGAGAATTACACTACCCGAGCGATGTAACCACGTGCAGTTTAGTGTGTGCAGTTAAGATGGTATATTTAAATTCAATTAAATAGAATTCGGTAAGAAACTACTGAAAATGTGAGTGATAATGCTGCGTTTGGGTGTAAAAACGATTGCAACATTTGATATAGTATTAACGACTTGGGCGTTGCCTACGGCCCGTGCTATGCACTACAAGTCCTCATTTCGCTATCGCTTCATTCCGGCTTTTCGCTTCTATCCCTAACGCAAACTGCAATTATAGCTCCTTGATACTGCTAACGACTAAAGTAATCTATTGTAGTTATGCTCTGCAAAGTTTGATTTGATGACCTTTGTTTACAGCCATGTATCGCATAAGATCGAAAATGAAAAATCCCCCGAACACTCGCTGCCGGGGGATTTAGTCTCAATTTACAATAATTTTTATTACAGAGCCGATTTAACGGTTTTAATAATACGTGCAGCAACTTTATAAGGATCGGCAGCCGAGTTAGGACGACGATCTTCCAGGTAACCGCTCCAGCCTTTTTGCACAGTGTATAACGGGATACGGATTGACGCACCACGGTCAGATACACCATAGCTATAATCATGGATAGAAGCAGTTTCATGTTTACCGGTTAAACGTTGCTCATTGTCAGCACCGTAAACTTCAATGTGTTCTTTTACTACCGGACGGAAAGCCTCAAGGATTTTTTTGTAGGTCTCTTCGCTTGCAGCTGTACGCAGTACAGTGTTTGAGAAGTTAGCATGCATACCTGAACCATTCCAGTCTAACTTACCTAATGGTTTACAGTGCCAGTTGATTGATACACCGTAGCTTTCGCCAATTCTTTCTAATAAGTAACGAGCTACCCAAATTTGGTCACCAGCATCTTTAGCACCTTTTGAGAAAATTTGGAACTCCCACTGACCAGCAGCAACCTCAGCGTTGATACCTTCAACGTTTAAGCCCGCTTCTAAACATACGTCTAAGTGTTCTTCAACAATTTCGCGACCGAAAGCATTGTTAGCACCTACCGAGCAATAGTAAGGACCTTGAGGGCTTGGGTAACCATTTACAGGAAAACCTAATGGTTTGTTGGTTTCAGGATCCCAAAGGAAATATTCCTGCTCAAATCCAAACCAAAAATCGTTATCGTCATCTTCAATTAGAGCACGACCATTTGACTCGTGTGGTTTACCATCTGAAGATAGTACTTCGCACATTACCAGGAAGCCATCTTTTCTTTGTGGATCGGCACAGATAAATACCGGTTTTAAGATACAATCTGAAGAACCACCTGGTGCTTGCTCGGTTGACGAACCATCAAAGCTCCAAAGAGGACAATCTTCCAGTTTTCCCGAAAAATCTTTTTCAATTTTGGTTTTGCTACGTAAACTTTGGGTGGGTTTGTAACCATCCAGCCAAATGTACTCTAATTTTGATGCCATTTTTGTAGGTTATTAACTAATTAAGGAAAACTATATAAGTTTTATGTTTTAAGTTTTTTATTTAATTGCGAATATAAACTTTCCGCATCAAATCTTTAAAATTTTTGTTAAAATTCAAACTTTATTTTAAAATTTTTCTAAAAATTTTACCAATCTTCCAAAATTATATATGGTTTCCGTTATTTTTAAATAAACACAAATTTTATTTGCTGTTAACCTTACAAGCTATCTTTAAATTGCAAATCATTTTGCTTTTACGTTGAAGAGTCGCTTTAATTGCTGTCGTTAATATTCAAACGGCCAATAAAATATACCGACATGCATTTTTTGGTATGTTTATTTACTACATCACCACCTTTCTGCTAAATCCAGGATATTTATGCACAAAAAAAGCCCTCCAACAAATTGCTGGAAGGCTTTTTAATCGTTTATTCTGTAAACTTACTTTACTTCTTCAAAATCTACGTCGGTTACTGTGTCACCGCCGTTTTGAGGGTTTGAACCAGCATCACCTGCTCCAGGCTGTTCACCTTGTTGAGCTTCGGCAGATGCTTTGTACATATCTTCAGAAGCAGCGCTCCACGCAGTATTTAATTCTGTTTGGGCAACTTCGATGCTTGCCAGGTCTTTAGATGCGTAAGCAGTTTTCAATTTCTCTAAAGCCGATTCAATAGGTGCCTTTTTATCAGCAGGGATTTTATCGCCATATTCTTTCAGCTGTTTTTCAGTTGAGAAGATCAGTGCATCTGCACCGTTCAGCTTTTCAATCTCTTCTTTTGCCTTTTTGTCGGCATCAGCATTAGCTTCCGCTTCTTCTTTCATTTTCTTGATTTCAGCATCAGTTAAGCCAGATGAAGCCTCAATACGGATTTTTTGCTCTTTACCGGTAGCTTTATCTTTAGCAGATACATGCAGAATACCGTTAGCATCAATATCAAAAGTTACTTCAATTTGAGGCACACCACGAGGAGCAGGCGGAATGCTGTCTAAGTGGAAACGGCCAAGTGTACGGTTTTGTGATGCCATAGGGCGCTCACCTTGTAAAATGTGTATCTCTACCGATGGCTGGTTATCAGAAGCGGTTGAGAAAACTTCTGACTTTTTGCTTGGAATAGTAGTGTTTGACTCAATTAACTTGGTCATTACACCGCCCATAGTTTCAATACCTAATGAAAGTGGGGTTACGTCTAACAATAACACGTCTTTAACCTCACCGGTTAATACACCACCTTGAATAGCAGCACCGATAGCTACAACCTCGTCAGGGTTTACACCTTTTGAAGGCGCTTTACCAAAAAATTTCTGAACAGCATCCTGAATAGCAGGAATACGTGTAGAACCACCTACCAAGATAATTTCATCAATATCTGAAGTGCTGTAACCGGCATTTTTCAACGCTGTACGGCAAGGTTCAATTGTACGTTTTATTAAGCTATCAGCCAATTGCTCAAATTTAGCACGGGTTAATTGCTTAACCAAGTGTTTAGGCATACCGTCAACTGCAGTAATGTATGGCAGGTTAATTTCGGTAGTAGTTGAGCTTGATAGTTCGATTTTAGCTTTTTCAGCAGCTTCTTTTAAGCGCTGTAGTGCCATTGGGTCACGACGCAAGTCAAAGCCTTCATCATTCTTAAACTCATCGGCTAACCAATCAATTATAACCTGGTCAAAATCATCACCACCTAAGTGAGTATCACCATCAGTAGCTTTTACTTCAAATACGCCGTCACCTAACTCTAGTACTGATACGTCATGTGTACCACCACCACAGTCAAATACTGCAATTTTCATATCCTTGTGCGCTTTATCAAGGCCATAAGCCAAGGCAGCAGCAGTAGGCTCGTTGATAATACGACGCACTTTTAAACCTGCAATTTCGCCGGCTTCTTTAGTAGCCTGACGCTGAGCATCGTTAAAGTAAGCCGGTACGGTAATAACCGCTTCGGTTACTTCGGTCCCAAGAAAATCTTCAGCAGTTTTCTTCATTTTTTGAAGAATCATTGCAGAAATTTCTTGCGGAGTGTATTTACGGTCGTCTATTTCAACACGTGGAGTATTGTTATCACCTTTAACAACCGAGTAAGGTACACGCTCAGCTTCTTTAGTAACCTCATTAAACTGGTTACCCATAAAGCGTTTTACTGAGTATACAGTTTTTTTAGGGTTGGTAATTGATTGACGTTTTGCAGGGTCACCTACTTTACGCTCGCCGTTGTCAACAAAAGCAACTACCGATGGCGTAGTGCGTTTACCCTCGCTGTTGGCAATAACTACCGGCTCGTTACCTTCCATTACTGCAACGCAGGAGTTTGTTGTTCCTAAGTCGATTCCAATGATTTTAGACATATGATTGATATTTCCTGTTATTATTTTTTAATCTTAACATGCACTATTTATCAATGCTTGTGCCAATGTTATTTGTCAGTATTATTTATAATTTGATGGCAGAAACTTCTACATTTAGTCAGCTCATACTTACATTTTAGTGACATGTTGACATTGCTAAAGCATATATGTAATTTTAATGCATTAACAGCATTAGTGCCAAACAGACATGGAAACTTAAGGTAGGTTTATTCCAAAAGTTGAATAGATCATTGATGTATAATATACAATCCACAAGATTAAAGCTTATCCCTCTTACTCATCATCAGCTTTTATTATCGGTAAATAACTGGAGCAAGTTTGAGCAAAACCTTGATCTCAACCCTTCAACACCGTTAGTAGATAAAGCCTTCAAAATTGAAATGATTGAGGCTATGCACAAATACTGGTTACCCAATACTTTGGCCTACCCCGATTTGTATTGCTGGTACACTAACTGGCAAATTGTATTGAAAAGTACTAACAGCATAATTGGCACAATTGGGTTGGGCGGCTACCCTGATGATTACGGCAGTACATCAATTGGATATATGATATACAAGGACAAACAAGGAAACGGTTATGCTACCGAAGCTTTAACTACTGTACTTAATTGGGGCTTTGCCTTTAGCATACTTAAAAAAGTAAATGCCGATACACAGTCAAGCAACAAAGCATCACAAAGGGTACTACTTAAAACAGGCTTTAAGTATACCCATACAGAGGGCGGTGCACTTTATTACGAAGTCACTAAAGATAGAATTGCTCAAAACAACGTTAGTTTGACCTACTAATTTGGCATGAACGAATGCACATATTGTTAAGTGTTGTATTATATAAAATAACATGTTTGAACCACTGCTAAACCACATAGATAAATTCATTAACTTAACTGATGAGGAACGGCAATTGGTGGTGAACTATTTGAAGTACCGGGAAATTGGCAAAAAGAACTATCTGCTAAGTGAAGGCGATAAGTGCAACGCCCAGTACTTTGTAGTTGATGGCTGTATAAGGATGTATTACATTAAAGGAAACGGCATTGAGCAAATTGTACAATTTGGTATAGATAACTGGTGGCTGGCCGATTATACAAGCCTTACGCTGCATACTCCATCACAGTTTTACATACAAGCGGTTCAAAATAGTAAGGTAATCATACTGAGCCAGGAAAAGCAGGACGAATTACTTGACAAAGTACCTAAGCTCGAAAAGTATTTCAGGCGGGTTTACCAAAGGGCTTATGCCGCTTTACAAACACGCCAGGTATTTCAGTCTGATTTGTCGGGCGAAGAAAAGTACCATCATTTTGCCAGCCGCTTTCCTGAGTTCATTCAGCGTATTCCCCAATATATGCTGGCATCTTACCTTGGTTTCACACCCGAATTTTTAAGCAGAGTACGAGCAAAAGAACACTAATTTGATTTCTTGATCATGGTCAAGATTTTGGTTGGAGGCGGTGTGCACCTTTGTACTGTCAGTAATGACAAAACAAATAACACATACCTTTAAAATAGAAATCATGAAACCAAGATTTGCACAAAATCAAATTGACCCCGAAGCTTACAAGGCCATGTTGGGGTTGGAAACCTACGTACAAAAATGTGGTATTGATAAAAAGTTGCATGAACTAATAAAGATCCGTGCTTCACAAATTAACGGCTGTTCATACTGCCTTGACATGCATACCCGCGACGCCCGTAAGGCAGGCGAAACCGAGCAACGCATTTACGTACTCCCTGCCTGGCGCGAAACAAACTTTTTTACACAAGAAGAGCAGGCAGTATTAGCCTTGACCGAAGAGATTACCAACATACAAGGGCATGTTAGCGACGCAACGTATGATAATGCGGTTGCCGTATTAGGCGAGACCATGGTACAGAAGGTTCTTATTGCCGCACTGACTATAAATGCCTGGAACCGATTAGCAATTACAAATCACTTTTTACCGGACTTGCAGAAGTAACTACCCTCATAACACTATTAAAAAACACGGAACTATTATAAAACAAAAGCGGCCTGTTCAAGTGAACAGGCCGCTTTGCGTATAAATGATAATTTAAAATTATTCGCCTTTTTCTGCATTCTCTTCGTTTGCAGCAGGTGCTTCCGGAGCAGCAGTTTCTTCAGCAGCAGGTGCTTCAGCAACAGTTTCCTCAGCAGCAACAGGAGCAGCTTCAGCAGCTTTAGCTTTTGAGCCAGCACCACGACGACGTGTAGCTTTCTTAGCAGGAGCAGCTTCTTTAGCACCATATACTGTGTTGTAATCAACAAGCTCGATAATTGCCATTTCGGCGTTATCACCTAAACGGTTTTCTAACTTGATGATACGAGTATAACCACCCGGACGGTTAGCAACTTTCTCAGCAATTTCGCGGAACAAGATAGTAGCCGCTTCTTTGTTTTGTAGGTAGCTAAATACAGTACGACGTGAGTGTGTAGTATCGCTTTTTGATTTGGTTACCAATGGCTCAAAATACACGCGAAGTGCTTTTGCTTTTGCCAAAGTGGTAGTAATACGTTTGTGCAGAATTAGTGATGAAGCCATGTTGCTCATCATTGCCACGCGGTGGCTTTTGGTACGACCTAAGTGGTTGTGTTTTTTACCGTGTCTCATTTTTGTTTGTTTGCTGGCACGTGCATACCGTTGGGCGGCGTTACCGTCAAGCCCTCGGAATTATGCCGGGTTTATTGATAAGTGAGTAGTTAATGGTAAATAGTGAGTGGTTAACAAATCAACCATTCACTACTCACCGCTCACTAGATTATTCTTCGTCTAATTTGTATTTAGACAGGTTCATACCAAAAGATAGGCCTTTTGATTTAACTAAGTCCTGAATCTCGGTCAATGATTTTTTACCGAAGTTTCTGAATTTTAACATATCAGCAACGTCATAAGAAACCAAATCAGCCAGGCTACGGATATCAGCTGCTTTTAGGCAGTTCAATGCACGTACTGAAAGGTCAAGATCAACCAATTCAGTTTTAAGGATTTTACGCATGTGTAAAATTTCCTCATCAACTTCTTTAGTCTCTTCTTTAGCCTGAGCTTCTAACATCATATTCTCATCAGAGAACAACATAAAGTGCTGTATTAAAATTTTAGCAGCTTCTTTAAGTGCATCCTCCGGATGAATTGAACCGTCGGTAGCAATATCCAAAACTAATTTCTCATAGTCGGTTTTTTGCTCTACACGATAGTTCTCTATAGTGTATTTAACGTTCTTAATTGGAGTATAAATCGAGTCGATAGCAATTACACCAACCGCAGCGTCAGGATTTTTGTTCTCATCGCTTGGAATGTAACCACGACCTTTATTTACAGTTAACTCTACTTCTAAAGTTACCGATGAATCCATGTTGCAAATAACAAGATCAGGATTCAGGATAGTAAAATTATTAGAGAACTGAGTAATATCGCCGGCTTTGAAAGAATCCTGGCCATTGATGATCACAAAGATCTTTTCCGTATCACCAGACTCACCAGTTTTTTTCAACCTAACCTGTTTAAGGTTCAGGATAATCTCGGTAACGTCTTCAACTACACCTTTGATGGTTGAAAACTCATGCGTTACACCTGAGAAACGTACCGAGGTGACAGCATAACCTTCCAGTGATGAAAGTAAGATACGACGTAAAGCATTACCAATGGTTACACCGAAGCCTGGTTCTAACGGACGGAATTCAAACGTACCTTCAAAGTCGGTAGACTTCTGCATGATAACCTTATCAGGTTTTTGAAATGCTAAAATTGCCATTTATATGCTTTGTTTATTGTTTACTGATGGATGATATGTAACCACGAAAATGACTGACATAATATGCCAATCATTTCGCAGTTCAATATCATTAATTATTTTGAATAAAGCTCGACGATTAAGTTCTCTTTGATATTCTCAGGAATCTCGTCGCGGTTAGGGTAGTTTAAAAGCTTACCGCTTAACGCAGCAGCATCCCACTCAAACCAGCTATATTTATTGATCTTGCGGCCAGCTACCGAATTGGTAATAGCTTCAAGAGATTTTGATTTTTCACGTACCGCAATTACATCACCCGGACGTAAAGTATATGAAGCAATGTTCACAACTTCGCCATTAACAGTAATGTGTTTGTGACCCACCAACTGGCGTGCACCAGAACGGGTTGGGGCAATACCTAAACGGTATACCGCGTTGTCTAAACGAGCCTCTAATAACTGAAGCAAGTTAGTACCGGTGATACCTTCACGTGCAGAAGCACGGTGAAATAAGTTTTCGAAGTAGCGCTCTAATACACCGTAAGTGTATTTAACTTTTTGCTTCTCCATTAACTGTACAGCGTACTCAGATTGTTTACCTCTACGTTTTGACACGCCGTGCATGCCAGGAGGGTAATTTTTTCTTTCTAATACTTTATCAGGACCGAAGATCGGCTCTCTGAACTTACGCGCAATTTTTGACTTGGGTCCGGTGTATCTTGCCATTTTTGTTTGACTTTTAAAGTATCATGCAGCCTGTAGCTGCAGAATCTTAGCTTTAAAAAATATATAAATTAAACTCTTCTTCTTTTTGATGGACGACAGCCGTTGTGTGGCAGTGGAGTGATGTCCTTAATAGTAGTAACCTCGATACCTGAAGTTTGCAGTGTACGGATAGCAGACTCACGTCCAGCACCCGGACCTTTTACAAATACTTCAACTTTACGTAAACCTAAATCATAAGCAACTTTACCGCAATCGGCAGCAGCTTGTGATGCAGCGTATGGAGTGTTCTTTTTAGAACCTTTGAAACCCATTTTACCTGCAGAAGACCAAGATATAGCCTGACCGCTGCTGTTGGTTAAGGTAATAATGATGTTGTTGAAAGTAGCGTTAACGTGTGCCTGACCTACCGGCTCAACGATTACAATACGCTTTTTGGTTACTTTTTTAGCTTTAGCCATTTTCCTTTAATTATAAAACCGATGAATTACTGAGTTAACGCGTAACCGGACTCTTCGGCTGTTTGATAATCGTATATTCCTAAAGGCCCGTTACCGGGCCCTTAATCGTTATTTACTATTTAGTAGCTTTCTTTTTGTTAGCAACTGTTTTACGTTTACCTTTACGGGTACGAGAGTTGTTTTTAGTACGCTGACCACGTAGAGGTAAACCTTTACGGTGACGTGTACCACGGTAACAACCAATATCCATTAAACGCTTAATATTCAGCTGAACTTCTGAACGTAGAGCACCTTCAACTTTAATCTGATCGTTAATAATTCCACGAATTGCAGCTAACTGATCATCGGTCCACTCCTGTACTTTAGTATCATATGAAATACCAGCCTGATCCAAAATTGCTTGCGCAGTTGAACGGCCGATGCCATAGATGTAAGTAAGTCCGATCTCTCCTCTTTTGTTTCTTGGTAAATCAATACCTGATATCCTTGCCATATTTGTTTGTTTTAATAAATGACCGAACGGCGGGCCACCGTTGTACGAATCATTCCAATGTTTTTAATTACCCTTGACGTTGTTTGTACTTAGGGTTCTTTTTGTTGATAACAAAAAGCTTTCCTTTACGACGGATGATTTTGCAATCAGCGCTACGTTTTTTGATGGATGCTCTAACTTTCATTTTAATTATTTATATCTGTAGGTTATTCTGCCTTTAGTTAAATCATATGGACTCATCTCCAGTTTAACCCTGTCGCCAGGTAAAATTTTGATGTAGTGCATGCGCATTTTTCCTGATATATGAGCAATGATCTCATGACCGTTCTCCAGTTCAACTCTAAACATTGCGTTTGATAATGCTTCCCTGATAGTACCGTCTTGCTCAATCGAGGATTGTTTGGCCATATTTTACTGATTATTACTTTTTTATACCGATGCAAATCGGGATGCAAAAATAAAAATAATTTTTTAAATATTTTTATTTTTTGCTAAAACTTCTTCAACGAATTCAAATGAGGATAAAATCTCGGCTTTTCCCTTGTGCACAGCCACCGTATGCTCAAAATGAGCAGATGGCTTACCGTCAACGGTTGATACCGTCCATCCATCCTTCCAAAACTTAACACCAGCCTTGCCGGCGTTAATCATAGGCTCAATGGCAATCACCATTCCTTCCTCTAATTTAGCGCCAGAACCACGTTTACCATAGTTTGGAACCTCAGGCTTCTCATGCAGCTTAACGCCAACACCATGTCCTACCAGCTCTTTCACTACGCCAAAACCATGCTTCTCAGCGTGCTCCTGCACTGCAAAACCAATATCGCCGGTACGCATACCAACAACAGCTTTTTCAATGCCTTTAGCTAAGCACTCTTGTGTAACACGTAAAAGCGTTTTGGCTTCCTCACTAACCTCACCAACAGCAAAGGTGTAGGCAGAATCGCCGTAAAAGCCATTTAGAACAACGCCGCAATCAACAGAGATAATATCACCGTCTTTTAGCTCTTGTTGCCCCGGAAAACCGTGTACAACCTGATCGTTGGGAGAAATACAGAGAGAATAAGGAAACCCGTGAAAATTAAGAAAAGCCGGCACGCCCCCGTTGTCACGGATGTAGGCTTCGGCCAGCTTGTCTAGTTCAATGGTTTTTACACCAGGCTTTATAATCTTGGCAATTTCGCCCAGTGATTTTGCAACCAACTGGGCGCTTTGCCGTATGAGCGTTATTTCTTCAGCAGTCTTGAATATAATCTTTGACATGCTTGAATTAAATAGCCGGAGGTACCGTTCCGGCAGCTGCTGGAACAGCAGTGCGGCCTTTAACACGTCCGGTTTTCATTAATCCATCATAATGACGCATTAACAAATGACTTTCAATTTGCTGTAATGTATCTAATACTACACCTACAAGGATGATCAATGAAGTACCGCCAAAGAAGCGTGCAAACTGACTGTTAATATGCAGAATGTTAGCTAAGGCCGGGATAATAGCAATTATTGCTAAAAATATTGAACCCGGAAGTGTAATACGTGATATAACGGCGTCAATGTACTCAGCAGTAGCATTACCCGGAGCAACTCCAGGAATGAAACCACCATTTTTCTTCATATCATCTGACATTTGCTTCGGATTTACCGTGATAGCAGTATAGAAGTAAGTAAACAGGATGATAAGAATTGCAAAGACTAGGTTATGTAACCAAGAGGTGTAGTTTGACAATGCCATCAATACACTGTTTGACTGAATGTCGGGAAAGAAAGAAGAAATGGTTGCTGGTATAAACATTAATGCCTGAGCAAAAATGATTGGCATAACACCTGCAGCATTTACTTTTAAAGGAATGTACTGGCGTACACCACCATATTGCTTGTTACCTACAATACGTTTTGCATACTGAACTGCAATTTTGCGTGTACCCTGAACTACCAGGATAGTAAACATAACTACTGCAACCAAGGCAAGTATTTCCACAATAAACAGTAACGGACCACCTGTAGCGTTAGTACCACTAACACGTGAGCTGAACTCATCAATTATAGCCGCAGGCAATTGAGCAATAATACCCACCATAATAATAAGCGAGATACCATTACCAATACCTTTGTCAGTAATTTTTTCACCTAACCACATCACAAACAAGGTGCCTGCAGTTAAAACGAAAATTGAACTCAGGGTAAATAAGCCCGAACCTAAAGCCGGATTAATGGCTGCAGGTGTAATTTGCGAGCGTACGTAACCAACTGCCTGTGCCATAGTAATAATGATGGTCAGGTAACGGGTCCATTGATTGATTTTGCTGCGGCCGCTTTCGCCTTCCTTCTGCAGCTTTGCAAAGTAAGGAACAGCAATACCTAATAACTGCACCACAATTGAGGCAGAGATGTAAGGCATAACGCCCAGGGCAAAGATAGAAGCACGGGAAAAAGATCCGCCGGCAAACATATTAAGTAAGCCCAGCAAACCTTCTTTGGCTGCCTGGTTGTTCAAAACATTGGCATCTACACCTGGTAGAGCAATGTATGAACCTACACGGTATATTAAAAGAAATAAGAGTGTGTTTAAAATACGCACTCTTAAGTCCTCAATTTTCCAGATATTGGATAATGTGGTGAAAAAATTTTTCATTGAGAATTACAACTTTACAATTGAACCGCCCGCTGCTTCTATAGCTTTTTGCGCAGTGGCAGAAAATGCATGGGCCTGAACTTCAACTTTAGCAGTCAGGGTACCACGACCAAGAATTTTCACAAGGTCATTTTTTGAAGCTAACCCGTGCTCTTTCAAGGTATCAAAGTTAATAGAAGATACTGAATAAGTATCAGCTAATTGTTGTAAAGTATCTAAATTGATACCGTTATACTCAACGCGGTTAGGATTTTTAAAACCAACCTTAGGTAAACGGCGTTGTAATGGCATCTGGCCACCTTCAAAACCAACCTTGGTTGAAGTACCTGAACGTGAACCGGCACCTTTATGGCCACGGGTTGACGTACCGCCACGGCCCGAACCGGTACCACGGCCTATTCTTTTTCTATTTTTAGTAGAACCTTCTGCAGGCTTAAGATTACTTAAATTCATAACATTAAATGTTTTCTACTGCTACCAAATGATTAACTTTTCTAATCATGCCAATGATAGCAGGATTAGCTTCAACTTCAACGCTATGGTTAATTTTCTTTAAACCTAAAGCCTCAACAGTTTTTTTCTGGCGCTCACTTCTATCGATCACGCTTTTAATCTGAGTTATTTTGATTTTTGCCATGATGATTATCCGTTAAATACTTTACCTAAACTAACACCACGATGTTGAGCTACAGTATAAGCATCGCGCAATTGCGCCAGAGCCGATACAGTGGCTTTAACCACGTTGTGAGGATTTGATGAACCTTTTGATTTTGCAAGTACGTTATGTACACCGGCACTTTCTAATACAGCACGCATCGCACCACCAGCAATTACACCGGTACCATTAGCAGCAGGCTTCAAGAAAACGAAACCACCTGAAAATTTACCAATTTGCTCGTGAGGAATGGTGTTGTTGATGATTGGAACTTTAACCAGGTTCTTTTTTGCATCATCAATACCTTTGGCAATTGCCTCAGTAACCTCTTTTGCTTTACCTAAACCGTAACCAACTACACCGTTTTCATCACCTACAACCACAATGGCCGAGAAGCTGAAAGTACGGCCACCCTTAGTTACTTTGGCAACGCGTTGTATGCTTACCAGGCGGTCTTTTAATTCGATCTCGCTGGTTTTTACTCTCTTAATATTTATTGTTGACATTACTCGTTACGGTTAAAAGTTTAATCCACCTTCACGTGCACCTTCAGCCAGTTGTTTAATACGGCCATGATACAAGTATCCATTTCTATCAAACACCACTGATTCAATACCAGCAGCTTTTGCTTTCTCGGCAATCAGCTTACCTACGGCAACTGATTGTTCGCCTTTACTGCCGTCAGATGAAAAATCTTTTGACAATGATGAAGCTGATACAAGTGTTTTGCCGGCAACATCGTCAATAATCTGTGCGTAGATGCCTTTATTGCTTCTGAACACTGACAAGCGCGGACGTTCTGCAGAACCTGAAATACGTTTTCTGATTCCTTTTTTAATTCTGTCTCTTCTTGATAATTTACCTGTCATGACGATTATTTTTTAGATGCTGATTTACCTGCTTTTCTTCTTAACACTTCGCCAACAAATTTAACACCTTTACCTTTGTAAGGCTCCGGAGCACGTAACGAACGGATTTTGGCAGCAACCTGACCGATTAACTGTTTGTCGATTGACTCCAGGATGATGGTTGGGTTTTTACCTTTTTCAGCAGTAGTGGATACTTTAATTTCTGAAGGCAATTCAAATACATAGTGGTGAGAGAAACCTAACACTAAGTCTAATGTATTACCTGAATTGGTAGCACGGTAACCTACACCAACCAACTCTTGTTCTACTTTGTAACCATTGGTTACACCTACAACCATGTTGTTGATTAATGCACGATACAAACCGTGTAATGCTTTGTGACGTTTTTGGTCAGTTGGACGTACTACTGTTAATACGCCGTCTTCTTGTGATACAGTAATATCACTGTCTAACGCCTGCTCGAGCTGACCTTTAGGGCCTTTTACGGTTACTACGTTAGCATCGCTAACGGTAACAGTTACGCCCGAAGGGATAGTAATGGGGGCTTTTCCTACTCTTGACATTTCTTTAATTGCTTTTGTACGATTAATAAACGAAGCATAATACTTCGCCACCGATGTTTTGCTGACGGGCTTCTTTATCAGTCATTACTCCTTTTGAAGTTGACAGGATAGCGATACCCAAACCATTTAATACTCTTGGCATAGTGTCCATGCCTGCATATTTTCTCAAACCTGGTTTACTCACACGGGTAAGCGTACGGATAGCCGAAACTTTGGTTACAGGGTGATACTTTAACGCTACTTTAATGGTGCCTTGAGGACCATTGTCTTCAAATTTGAAGTTAGCGATGTAACCTTTGTCGAAAAGCACTTTAGTGATTTCCTTTTTCAGATTTGATGCAGGAATTTCAACAACCCTATGGTTGGCTTTAATAGCATTCCTTACTCTGGTAAGATAATCTGCGATTGGATCTGTATTCATTTATGTTAAAATATGACGGCGGTTTCCTTCGTTTTCACAACGACGACCTTCCATCGGTTAATAATTCAATATAGAAAGGCACAATAGTTTAGTGGCAAGTATCACTACTTTCCAAACCCACTACTCGCCTGCAAACAGGCATATGTTACAAATTGCCGGCCGCAAAGGTAAGAATTTAATTCTCAACCTGCAACCGGCAATTTTGTTACCTGTATTGCTGTTACCAGCTTGCTTTCTTAACGCCGGGGATTTTACCAGCTAAGGCCATTTCACGGAAAGTTACACGTGAAATACCAAACTGACGCATATAACCACGTGGGCGGCCGGTAAGCTTGCAACGGTTATGCAATTTAACCGGTGATGATGCTTTAGGTAATTTATCTAATGCTTCGTAATCACCAGCGGCTTTAAGGGCTGCGCGTTTCTCAGCATATCTTGCTACTAATTTAGCACGTTTTACTTCGCGTGCTTTTACACCTTCTTTAGCCATTGTTTACTGGAGTTTGATTTTTAAATGGTAAACCAAATTGTTTAAGCAATTCTAACGCTTCAACATCGTTAGTTGCCGAAGTTACAAAGGTAATATCCATACCCTGAATTTTGTTGATTTTATCAATGTTAATTTCAGGGAAAATGATTTGCTCGGTAATACCTAAGGTATAGTTGCCTTTACCGTCAAAACCTTTATCGTTGATACCTTTGAAGTCACGGATACGTGGCAATGCAACGGCAATTAAACGATCTAAGAACTCGTACATGTTGTTATCACGTAAAGTTACACGTACACCTACCGGCATACCTTTACGTAATTTAAAGTTAGAGATATCTTTTTTAGATTTTGATGCAACAGCTTTCTGACCGGTAATGGTAGATAGCTCGGTAATAGTAGTATCGATAAGTTTTTTATCGGTAGTAGCACCACCAACACCTTGGTTGATAGCAATTTTCTCCAGTTTAGGAACCTGCATTACGCTTTTGTACTGAAATTTGTCTTTCAGTGCAGTGCGGATCTCCTCTTTGTATTTGGATTTTAATCTTGGAACGTAAGACATTATTTAATTTCCTCCCCTGATTTTTTTGCTACTCTAACTAATTTACCTGCGTCATTCTTTTTACGGCCTACGCGGGTGGTTTCACCTGTTTTTGGATCAACCAGTGCAAGGTTTGAAATATGAATTGCGGCTTCCTTTTTAACGATACCACCGTTAGGATTAGCTGCATTTGGTTTGGTGTGCTTTGAAATTAAGTTTACGCCTTCAACCACTGCGCGGTTTTTCTCGGCAATAATCTCAGTTATTTTACCTTGCTGACCTTTAGAGTCGCCGGCAATAACTTTCACCAGGTCACCTTTACGGATCTTTAATTTAATTTTCTTTTCCATGGTTATAATACCTCCGGTGCTAATGAAACGATTTTCATGAATTGTTTTTCACGTAACTCTCTTGCCACCGGACCGAAGATACGTGTACCTCTTGGCTCGTCCTGGTTATTTAACAAAACAGCTGCGTTGTCGTCGAAACGGATGTAAGAACCATCTTTGCGGCGAACCTCTTTTTTAGTTCTTACTACTACGGCTTTAGATACAGTACCTTTTTTTACGTTACCTGATGGGATAGCGCTTTTTACAGTTACTACAATTTTATCGCCTACAGAGGCATAGCGCTTTGCTGTGCCACCTAATACGCGGATAACCAGTACTTCTTTAGCACCGCTGTTATCAGCTACGGTTAATCTTGATTCCTGTTGTACCATCTTATTTAGCCCTTTCTAAAATTTCAACTAATCTCCAGTTTTTATTTTTGCTCAACGGGCGGGTTTCCATAATCAATACGGTATCGCCAATACCACAGGTATTAGTTTCATCATGAGCCATGAACTTGGCAGTTTTGTTTACGAACTTACCATAGATCGGGTGTTTCACTTTCCGCTCAACAGCAACTACGATAGATTTATCCATCTTATTGCTTACTACCAGACCGGTACGTGTTTTTCTTAAATTTCTTTCCATTTTGTTTCGACGCTTTAATTATTGCTGTTCAGAAGCTGACGCCGCTTTACGCTTGGTTAATTCAGTATTTAAACGAGCAACTTCCTTACGTATAACTTTGATACGGTTAGGGTTCTCAATAGCCGAAACTGCATGTGCAAATTTCAGTTTGGTAAGATTAGTTTTCTCCTCGCCAATTCTTGCAACCAACTCCTCGGTTGACAGCGCTGATATTTCTGAGCTTTTCATTTTTTGTGAGTTTTTCTCTGGTGAACGGTGAGAGGTAAGTTGGATGCTTACATCACGCGTTGCTTCTGTTTGTTAACTTATAAATCAGGTTACGGGTTGTGAGCTTTAATATCAACTCACAACTCACAACCCGTAACACTTATTATGCTTCTACGTAATCCCTACGTACAATAAATTTGGTTTGAACCGGCAGTTTTTGTGCAGCCAGGCGAAGAGCTTCTTTAGCTACTTCTAATGGCACACCTTCTGCTTCGAAGATGATCCTTCCGGGGCGTACTACCGCTACCCAGTATTCAGGAGCACCTTTACCTTTACCCATACGTACCTCTGCAGGTTTTTTAGTTACAGGTTTGTCAGGGAAAATCCTGATCCATACCTGGCCTTCACGTTTCATAAAACGTGTTACAGCGATACGTGCGGCCTCGATTTGACGGCTGGTAATCCAGGCCGGCTCGAGTGATTTTATACCGAAAGATCCGAATGAAAGTTCAGCACCGCGGGTAGCGGCACCTTTCATTCTGCCTTTTTGCATCTTTCTGAACTTCGTTCTTTTTGGCTGTAGCATTTTATTAGCTTTTTATATCTAAACGATGTTATCTCAACTTTGATTAATTATCTGTTTCCGCTCGGACGGTTACCACCCTGACGATTTTGGCCACCTGGACGGTTGTTACCTCCGCCACGTTGGTTGTTGTTACCGCCTCTGCGGTCACCACCACCCTGACGGCGATCATTACCACCACGACGGTCATTACCACCACGCTCGTTGCCATAAGCTGCTGCGCCTTCAGGGCGACCACCACGACCACTTGAACTGCTGGTTGAACCAATGTTTGGAGAAAGATCACGTTTACCGTAAACCTCACCTTTACAAATCCAAACTTTAATACCTATTTTACCATAAGTAGTTAAAGCTTCACCCAGTGCGTAATCAATATCAGCACGGAAAGTGTGCAGAGGAATTCTGCCTTCTTTGTATTGCTCGGTACGTGCCATCTCAGCACCGCCTAAACGGCCAGATGTCATAACTTTGATACCTTCTGCACCCATACGCATGGTTGATGCGATAGTGGTTTTCATGGCACGACGGAAAGATATACGAGCCTCTAATTGTTTAGCTATGCCTTCAGCTACTAATTGAGCATCAAGCTCAGGACGTTTAATTTCAAAGATGTTGATTTGAACGTCTTTCTTAGTAAGCTTTTTAAGCTCTTCTTTAATTTTATCAACCTCCTGGCCGCCTTTACCGATAACGATACCCGGACGGGCAGTGTGGATTGTTACAGTGATGCGTTTCAAGGTACGCTCAATAACTACTTTTGATACGCCGCCTTTAGCAATACGTACTGATAAGTATTTGCGGATTTTTTCGTCCTCAACTAATTTATCAGAGTAGTTGTTGCCACCGAACCAGTTAGAATCCCAACCACGGATGATTCCTAAACGGTTACCTATTGGATGTGCTTTTTGTCCCATTTCTAATTAGTTGATTTCGGTTTTACTATCCACAATTAAAGTTACGTGGTTTGAGCGTTTACGGATACGGTATCCGCGGCCCTGAGGAGCCGGACGCAGTCTTTTTAACTGACGGCCACCACCAACTGAAACTTCTTTTACATATAAGTTGCTATCATCGATGCTTTTACCTTCGTTTTTTGCTTCCCAGTTTTTGATAGCTGAAAGCAATAATTTTTCAACGCGGATAGCAGCTTCTTTGTTAGTGAACTTTAAAATGCTAAGTGCTTTAACTACGTTTTCGCCACGGATAAGATCCACTACCAAACGCATCTTACGAGGCGAAGTTGGGCAGTTCTGTAATTTGGCAACCGAAGCTCCTCCTTGCTGAGCTTTCTCTTGCTCTTTACGCTGTCTGATTAGTACAGACTTTTTGATTTTTGTTGTTGCTTCCATTACCTAATTATTTTTTCTTTTCTGCGTGACCACGGAATGTACGGGTTGGGGCAAACTCTCCCAGTTTATGACCAACCATGTTTTCTGTTACATACACAGGGATAAACTTGTTACCATTGTGTACTGCAAATGTATGACCAACGAAATCTGGAGAGATCATGGAACGACGTGACCATGTTTTTACAACAGATTTCTTATTTGATTCATTCAAAACCTGAACTTTTTTGTCCAGATTATGATCAATATAAGGACCTTTTTTAATCGAACGTGCCATTATTTCTTCCTTCTTTCTATGATATAACGATCAGATGTTTTCTTTTTGTCGCGGGTTTTGTAGCCTTTAGCCAGTAAACCTTTGCGTGAACGTGGGTGACCACCAGATGAACGGCCTTCACCACCACCCATAGGGTGATCAACAGGGTTCATAGCTACACCACGTACTCTCGGACGTACACCTAACCAACGCTTACGACCAGCTTTACCTAATACCTCATTCGCTTTCTCAGCGTTTGATACAGTACCGATAGTTGCTAAACAGGTTGACAGGATCATGCGGGTTTCGCCTGAAGGCAACTTGATGATAGCATATTTGCCATCACGTGCCGACAACTGAGCGTATGTACCGGCCGAACGAGCGATAGTACCACCCTGACCAGGATTAAGTTCGATGTTGTGGATGATAGAACCTAAAGGGATGTTTTTTAATGGTAAGGTATTTCCAACTTCAGGAGGAGAACCTGCACCAGAAAGAACAGTTTGACCTACAGTCAGGCCTTCAGGAGCGATCATATATCTTTTCTCGCCATCTGCATAATGTAGCAGGGCGATACGAGCTGAACGGTTTGGATCATACTCAATAGTAGCAACTACTGCAGGGATCTCAAATTTATCACGTTTGAAGTCAATCAAGCGGTATGACTTTTTGTGACCACCACCGATATAACGCATAGTCATTTTACCGGTATTGTTACGTCCGCCCGATTTTTTGTGCGATACAACCAATGATTTTTCAGGAACGTTGGTAGTTACATCAGAGTAGTCAGCGCCTACCCGGAAGCGGGTACCCGGGGTTACCGGTTTAAATCTTTTAACTGCCATGTCTCTTTAAATTGTGCTATAAAAATCTATTGTTTCACCATCCTTTAAAGTGATGATCGCTTTCTTGAAAGCAGCTGGCCTCCCGGTTACAGTACCTGCTTTAGTGTAGCGGCTCTTCAATTTGCCGGCATATTTCATGGTATTTACTGCGGTAACAGTAACACCATACATTGCTTCTACTGCTGATTTGATTTGAATTTTATTCGCTCTGGTATCAACTTTAAAAGCGTAACGATTAAGTTTCTCTGTTAGCAGAGATACTTTTTCAGTAAGTAAGGGTTTTTTTAAAATTTCCATAATTACTTAGCGAATGCTTCCTCCAGAGTTTTAACAGAACCTGCAGTTAATAAAAGCTTGCCTGCGTTTAACACATCATAAGTGCTTAACTGGTCGGCAGTGATAACTTTAGCTTTCTTCAAGTTTCTGCTTGATAAATAAATATTGTTGTTGGCAGCAGGCAACACCAAAAGAGTTTTCTCATTGGCGATGTTTAAATCAGCAACCAGCTTAGTATAGTTTTTAGTTTTGATAGTATCGAAGGTGAAGTCTTCTAATACTACAATGCTATTATCCTGAGCTTTGTAAGTAAGTGCTGATTTACGTGCTAATTGCTTAAGCTTTTTGTTCAGCTTAAAGCTATAATCACGCGGTTGCGGACCGAATACACGGCCACCACCGTTAAACAAAGGTGATTTGATGCTACCCGCACGGGCGCCACCAGTACCTTTTTGTTTATGTAATTTGCGGGTTGAACCTGCAATTTCGTTACGTTGTTTTGATTTGTGTGTACCCTGACGTTGGTTAGCTAAAAACTGTTTAACA
>NZ_CAJYGQ010000003.1 GCF_913773635.1 uncultured Mucilaginibacter sp. | reverse complement strand
CTTGGCACCTATAAAAACGCATATTTCATATCGTGCCAAAAGCATTAAGCAAGACAAACAGCGATTAACCTGTGGTTAAGTTTTCCCCAACTTTACTCAACTGCTGGGGAATTGCGATTCCACAGTTGAGCCCCATCCACTTATTGATGAAGTTTGCGTTAGGGATAGCAGCGAAAAGCCCGGAACGTAGCGTAGCGCAGTGAGGACTTGCAGCAAATAGCCCGGGCCAGATGCAACGCCCAGGTATAAACCGGACTATATTACCAAGTTCTGGGCAGTTTATTAATTCTGCATATTCATCAACTTTTCAACTTCCGGTTCCATGCCTCCTTTTGTCATACTATTCTATTATTAAACGTCTGCAGGTATTTAAGCAAGGCGGCATAAAACTTAAACCAAATATTTTCCGTTACTTTAATTTAAAGAAAGGATAGCACATGCGTGGCTTCGGCTTCTCTAAATATACACCCCGCGAGATACCAAAAGGCGGTTTTGACGAACTTCTGAAACTCTTCCTGGAATTGCTTAATTACACATCGGGCGATGCCGGCGAAGCTTTGCAATGGATGAATGAGCTTGACAAGCAGTATAATATTACCAATGACGAGTACGGCATGGGTGATTTTATTGACGAGTTGAAGCAAAAGGGTTACCTGAGCGAAGACAACGAAAAAGGCGAATTTAATATCACAGCTAAAACCGAGCAAAGCATTCGGCAGTCGGCCTTGGAAGAGATTTTTGGTAAACTAAAAAAATCGGGTAAGGGTAATCACCGTACACCTCAATCGGGTCAGGGTGATGAAAAGAACTCGGAACGCCGTGAGTTTGAGTTTGGAGACAGTTTGGATCAGATAGACATGACTCAATCTATCCACAACGCCCAGGTTAACCACGGCATTGGCGATTTTATGATGACCGAGCGCGACCTTGAAGTGGAGGAGATGGATTACAAAACCCTTACTTCTACCGTGCTCATGATCGATATTTCGCACTCTATGATCTTGTACGGCGAAGACCGGATTACTCCGGCCAAGAAGGTAGCTATGGCACTGTCAGAACTTATAAAAACCAAGTACCCGAAAGATACGCTGGATATTGTGGTTTTTGGTAATGACGCCTGGCCTATAACGCTTAAGGATTTGCCGTACCTGCAGGTCGGTCCGTATCATACCAATACTTACGCAGGGTTAGAACTGGCTACCGATTTGCTTCGCCGCCGCAAAACGCATAACAAGCAAATTTTTATGATTACCGATGGCAAGCCTACTTGTTTAAAGGAAGGCACCAAGTATTATAAAAACAGTATAGGTCTTGACCGTAAGGTGGTGAACAAAACGTTGAACATGGCCGCACAATGTAAACGTTTGAAAATACCTATCACCACGTTTATGATTGCCCGCGACCCGTACCTGCAACAGTTTGTACGCAAGTTTACCGAAACCAACGGCGGCCGTGCTTTTTACAGCTCGCTAAACGGTTTGGGTGAGTACATATTTGAAGATTATATCAAAAACAGACGAAAAACGGTGCGATAATGTGCGAATGCGTAGATATGCGATTGTGCAGATTTTAATAAACATTTACCATTGCTAAAAGCAACAATACTACCATAAAAACTAAATGGACATTAAGAATATAAAAACACTTGGTGAGTTAAAACAAACCGGTTACAAAAGCCGGTCGGTTAAGGAAGAATTGAGAGAAAACCTGATAGCGCAGTTGCAAAAAAAGCACGAAGGCGGCTTTGAGGGCATTATAGGTTTTGAAGATACGGTAATACCCGATTTGCAAACTGCAATTTTATCGCGCCACAACATTTTATTATTAGGCTTGCGCGGACAGGCTAAAACGCGTATTGCACGTTTAATGGTTAACTTATTAGACGAGTATATGCCTTACATTACAGGGTCAGAATTATTTGACGATCCGTTAGCACCAATCTCATGGTACGGGCATAATCAAATTGAATCATTAGGTGATGCCACACCTATATCATGGGTACACCGCTCGGAGCGTTATACCGAAAAGCTGGCCACGCCTGATGTTACCGTAGCCGATTTAATTGGCGATGTTGATCCTATTAAGGCGGCAACTTTGAAACTTACTTACAGCGATGAACGCGTTATTCATTTTGGCCTTATCCCTCGTGCACACCGCGGAATATTTGTAATAAACGAGCTGCCCGATTTACAGGCACGTATACAAGTATCGCTGTTTAACATCTTACAAGAAAAAGACATTCAAATACGTGGCTTTAAGCTACGCCTGCCTTTAGATTTGCAGTTTGTATTTACTGCCAACCCTGAGGATTATACCAACCGCGGCTCAATTGTAACACCGCTTAAAGACCGCATTGAAAGCCAGATATTAACGCATTA
The DNA here is from genome assembly GCF_913773635.1 of uncultured Mucilaginibacter sp. Taxonomy (GTDB): domain Bacteria; phylum Bacteroidota; class Bacteroidia; order Sphingobacteriales; family Sphingobacteriaceae; genus Mucilaginibacter. The sequence continues at coordinate 396,859 of NZ_CAJYGQ010000003.1, read as the reverse complement.
CCCGCGCTCGGTAGAAATTTCGCGTAAAATAACCCAGCAGGAAGCTTTGTTGACCGATGCGCAACGCAGCGCGGTTGAAGCAGATGGCCTGGTGAAAGACCTGATTGAGCAAATTGCTTTTGAAGCACGTAACTCGGAGTACATCGATAAAAAGTCGGGTGTATCAGCACGCTTAACTATATCGGCTTATGAAAACTTAATAAGCAATGCCGAACGCCGCATGATTATCAATGGCGAGAAAAGCACATTTGTACGCATCTCTGATTTTCTGGGTGTTATTCCGGCAATTACGGGTAAAATTGAGTTGGTTTACGAAGGCGAGCTGGAAGGGCCGGCCAAGGTTGCTAACATCTTAATAGGCAAAGCCATTAAAACGCTGCTGTTGCAATTTTTCCCTGATCCTGAAAAGGCTAAGAAAAACAAAAAAGGCAATCCTTATAACGAGGTAATCAGCTGGTTTGCGGCAGGCAACACATTATCGCTTAATGATGATTTATCATTGGCTGAGTATAAAAAGATGCTTAACTCGGTAAACGGTTTAAAAGATGTTATTAAACAATTCCATCCACGTTTAAGCGAGAACCAGCAATTACTGCTTATGGAGTTTATTTTGCATGGTTTAGCAGAGTTTTCGCAACTTAGCAAAGGCTTTTTAGATAATGGCTTTGCGTTTTCTGACATGTTTGACAGCCTGTTTAACCTGCAGCCTGATGATGAGGACGAGTTAGACGACGACAGGTATTAATCTTAAGTTCACTCTAAGGAGTAATAAATGACAACCAAGCCCTTCCAAAGCAACTCATATCGAGGTAGATTTTGGAAGGGCTGCTTTTTAAAACATACTACAACACATGGAGGGACAAGCCCCTACTATTTTTTTGATTTGTATTGGCCTCATCCTGGCCGACTTGTACATTACCAACGGCTTACGCGAAGGCTTTAAAAAGTGGCGGTTTGTGCAAAGTAAGCTTTTTTTACGCGTTTACTGGGCGGTATCAATTTTGCTTATTACAGGTTTAATAGCCAGTATATATATCAAATTCAGCGTTGGCTTTAAGGGTGCTGTATTACTGCTATTCTTTTTGCTGTTATGCTGCAAGGTGTGTATGCTCCCCATGTTTTTGGTTGATGATATACGAAGATTGTGTTTACGCATTGCCCGTAAACGCAATAAACCCGAGCCTGAGTTTCCGGCAAGCCAGCCTAAACCTGAAACTGACATTACCCGCTCACAATTTTTACTCAAGGCCGGTTTAATAGCAGGCTCTTTACCTCTTGCCGGTTTAAGCTACGGAATTATTAACGGTGTGTATGATTACCGCGTAAGGCGTCGCACCATATATTTGCCTAATCTTCCTAAAAAGTTTGATGGCATTAAATTAGGGCAGGTTTCTGATATACATTCGGGCAGCTTTTACAACAAAAAAGCTGTAGCTGGTGGTGTAGACTTGCTTTTGGGCGAAAAACCCGATTTTATATTTTTTACCGGTGATTTGGTTAATACACTTGCCAATGAAATGCGTGAATATCAAGACGTTTTTACAAAAGTAAAAGCACCTTTAGGCGTTTACTCCGTGCTGGGCAATCATGATTATGGTGATTATGCCTGGTGGCCAAATGCGGCAGCCAAACAAAAAAACCTTAACGATTTGATGCTTACCCATAAAAACATGGGTTGGGATTTGCTCATGAACGAAAACCGACGCTTAAAGGTTGATGGCGAAGAAATTGGTATTTTGGGCGTAGAAAACTGGGGAGCACTAAGCCGTTTTCCAAAATACGGCAAGTTAAATGAGGCTGTTAAAAACACCGATGATTTACCCGTAAAGCTCCTTTTATCACATGATCCGTCACACTGGCGGGCGCAAATATTGCCCAATTACCCTCAAATTGATATGACTTTTTCAGGACATACACATGGAATGCAATTTGGCATACGAACCGAACATTTTCAATGGAGCCCTATTCAATTTGTGTATAAAGAATGGGGTGGTTTATACCGCGAGGGACTACAGCAAATTTATGTTAACGTTGGTTATGGCTTTTTAGGTTACCCGGGCCGGGTAGGTATTTTGCCGGAGATAAGCATATTTGAACTTCGTTCAGGTACTGATCCCAAATTAGGATAGGGTTACTATTATATGGTAGGGTTTAGTAACACTTTATTTGAATTAGGTGTTATGATGTTGCAGCCATAAATGACAACATTTTACTTTGACTTCCTTATCATTGCATAATCAATGAAAAAATTCATGCAAGCCGGCTTAGATGCATTGCTGTTTAGCAATGTATTTATGGCACTTTGTGCGGTTGCACAGGGCATGGTTACATTTCATATTATAGGCTCTAAACCATCCTTACCTGTTCTCGCTTTACTGTTTGCCTCTACTCTTGGCCTGTATAACTTTTGTATACTTATCATTCGCCCCAAAAAGCCCGAATCATCACCTTACAGGCGGGTTCGCTGGTTTTTTAAACATCATAGCTTAATGATAGGCATTACGGTTGCCTGTTTGCTTAGTCTCGTTCCGCTGTTTTTCCTGCTGGCAAATCAATCAAAACTACTGCTTTTGTGTCTTGCTGCGCTATCTTTTGGTTATGGCTTGCCGCTATTCAGTAACAAAGGGCGTAAAACCGGACTGCGTAACATACCTGGTTTAAAAGCATTACTAATTACTTTGGTTTGGGTGCTTAGTTGTGTATTGCTGCCAATTTTTGAAGCTAAATACACCATGAATATAGCGGTATCAAATACTAACACAATTATTATTTTAGCTAAACGCTTCTTATTCATTGCAGCATTAACAGTACCTTTTGATATACGCGATTTATTTCAGGATCAAATTGCCGGTTTAAAAACTATCCCGGTTGCCTTTGGCGAAAAGACAGCCTATATTATTTGTCAGTTTTTGCTGGCGGGCCATATTATTTTACTGTTGCTGCTCCGTAATTACCGTCTTACATCTGATTTTTTTGCCTTGTCATTAGTTGCCGTTCTTACAGGCTGGCTCATTTTCAAATCAAACTGGCAGCGCAACGAATACTATTACTTTTTTTACCTCGATGGCGTACTCATTTTACAGTACGTTGCTTTACAAGCATTTCAAATGTTTTAAAAATGGCTGTGGGTTATGATAATGCTTCCTGGTTTTATGAAAAGCTGTCGAAACTGGTATTTGGACAAGCACAAATCAGAGCACAGGAGTACTTTCTTAGCCAAATAAGTAGTGATGCACACATATTAATTATAGGCGGAGGAACGGGACAGATACTTGAAAGCCTAACCAAAGTTCATCCATCGGGTTTGAGTATTGCCTACGTTGAAATTTCGCCAAAAATGATGGCTTTATCACGTAAGCGCAACACGGGTAAAAACATAGTTGAGTACTACACCGAGGATATATCTCAGATATCCTTCAATCAAAAGTTTGAAGTGATTATTACCGCCTTTGTTTTTGATAACTTCACTGATGAAAACGTAGCCAAGTTATTGCCTCAGGTTAGCAGATGGTGTAAGCCGCACTGTATTTGGCTCGATACCGATTTTCAGCTAACGGGTGCACGTTGGCAAAAATTGATGCTGTACAGCATGTATACATTTTTTAGAACCATTGGCGCCGTAAACGTTAACCAACTACCTGATGTTCAAAACGTTTTCGATGTTTGCAATTATCAGCTTACAGATGAAAAAGAGTTTTACGGCCGTTTTATTTACAGCCGCGTTTATAAAAGGTCATTTTAACCGGTAATTAAAATACCGAAAAAACGCCACGGGTGTAAGGCAAATTGCGTGTAAGCTTTTCCATTTGTCGTTCAAAAACATCTTTAGCCTCAGGCGCTCCTATTTCGTTCATCAGCTTTGTGTAGGCCCAAAGCACTTCGCCATCGGCTCCATTGGCAATTTTAAGCGACATGGTTACCTCGGCAGTTTTATTGTAACCAAATATCGCAGCGGCAACTATGCCTACGTTAGGCGTATTTTCCTTTCTTAAAAAATCTCCGTAAATAACGGCATCTACGCCAAGCGCTTTGGCTACTTCGTCCTTACCATACATATCTAAGCTCCCCTCCATTCCTGCTTGCTTAAGCAATTGATTTGTTTCCTGTATGTTCTGAAAACGCACCTTATACTTGAAAAACTCCTTAATTAAGGCCGTGTAAACATCAAATTGAACCTGTTTGGAAAGTTCAGCTTCGTTACGCAGGTGAGCTGTGGAATCAAAGTCTTTAGGAGTTTTACGGTAAGCAATATGTGTATCAAACGGAAGAATAGCAACTGTGCGATGTGCTTTAATGGCTTGCTTAAGCTTAGGACTTTTATATACTTCTTTACCCGGTTCAAGCAACTGGGCGTTACTATGTAAGCAGGCTAAACTCAGCATTAATATTATCAACACTTTTTTCATGACAAGATCTGTAGGTTTTTACAACAGACTATTTCAAATGAAAAAGGTTACACATCATCATGAAAAAATATAACAATTTGCTTTACGCATAAAAAAGCCGGATAACAGTATATGCTATCCGGCTTAAGATTTAAGTATTACAGTTAATTACTATTTCTTTAAACCAATTTCTCTTAAACGCTCGTCAAGATATTCGCCTGCTGTCATATCGCTGTACACCTTAGGATGCTGGTCATCTATGGTGCTTTCCAGGCTGGTTAAGTCCATTGCCGATTTTGGGTGCAGGAAAAACGGTACCGAAAAACGCGAAAATTTCATTTGCTCGCGCGGAGGGTTAACCACCCGGTGCGTTGTTGATTTAAGTTTGTTATTAGTTAAACGTTGCAGCATATCGCCAACATTAACAACAATATCCTCACCATGTGCTTTAATAGGGAACCATTCGTTATCACGCGTTAACACTTCCAAACCATCGGCACTTGCACCTATAAGTAATGTAATCAGGTTAATATCTTCATGGGCACCGGCACGCACTGCATCGGGTGCCAGGGCATCCGGGTCTTCAATAGGAAAATAATGTAACGTACGTAGTATGGAGTTACCGTTATGAACCTTATCATCAAAATAGTTTTGCGGTAAGCCCAGATAAATGGCTATTGCCTCAAGCAACATAATACCGGTGGCTTCCAGCTTTTGATATATTTCACGTGTTACGGTGTTAAAATCAGGCAACTCATCTACATATACATTATCAGGGTATTGATCTTTAACAGGATCTCCGTCAGTAACCGTTTGTCCAATTTGCCAAAACTCCTTTAAGTCGGGCACCTTAAACCCTTTAGCGGTTTCCTTACCCTTGCTGGTATACCCACGCTGGCCGGCAAGCTCGGGCTTTTCATATTTTAGCTTTGTTTCTTCGGGCAATGCAAAAAGTGCTTTAACCTGCGTATACAAACTATCTATAAGCTCTTTGCTAAGCCCATGATTAGTGATAGTAACAAAGCCTGTTTCATTAAATGCACGGCCTATGGCATCAGAAAATGCCTTGCGGCTTTCAGTATCTCCGTTTTTATAAGAGTTTAAATCAAGCCGCGGAATATTTACTGTACTCATAACAATCAGTTTAAGGTAATATGATGTAAAATTATCTAATAAAGCTAATAAGCAGGTAGCGTTGATAAAATTTTATTTGCCCGGCTGCCGTTTAAATATAATAACAAACGCTTTACACAATAAACATTCACAGGCATTAAACGCTTTTGCTTCAACGGTGTCGAACATTGCAAACACCAGTTAACACAACCAACATGAAAGGTTTACTAAAATATATAAGTATATGCTGCCTGGCATTCATCAGCATTGCTGCCATGCCTCAACAAACAGCAGCACAAGGCGGGCAAATAAGCTTTCAGGATTTTTATGACCAGCTTTCGCCCTTTGGTACCTGGGTGGATGACCCTGAACACGGAACAGTTTGGGTACCTGATGTAGACCAGGACTTTAAACCGTATGCTACCAACGGGCATTGGGTAATGACCGAATATGGAAACACCTGGGTATCAGATTATGAATGGGGCTGGGCAACGTTTCATTACGGCCGTTGGAAATTTGATGATTACTACGGTTGGGAATGGATACCGGGTTACGAGTGGGGACCAGCATGGGTTGACTGGCGCAGCGGCGATGATTATTACGGATGGGCACCGCTAGGGCCCGATGCCAATATAGATGACGCTTATTATTACGCCGATGAACCATCATATGATTACTGGACCTTTATACCACAGGCCTATATTTACAGTCCGGTAGTGTACAATTACTATGTACCGCGTACCCGCATTTCAGTATTTTTTGGCCGCACCAGGTTCATTAATAACTTTTACAACTACAACAATTACCGGTACGTATGCGGGCCGCGCCGCGTTGATATTGAACGTGCAACTCGCACAAGGGTTAACGTTTATAACGTACGTAACATAAGCAGGCCAAACCGCAATTATGTAGTCAATAACAACACCATTAACATTTACCGCCCGGTGGTACGCCGTGGTGACAATGCACGACCCAACCGCGTTATTGACGGCAATGCCTACCGCAACGCTAACCCGGGTGCCCGTATAGGTAACAGAAACGGCCGCTTTACCAACCGCGATAATGCATCGCGACTGGCAAACATTGCACGCAGCAACAACACAGATAATAACAGGTTTATAAAAAACAACAACGATGCTGACAGAGCGCGTCCGGCTCGTCCGTCGACTGATAGAGTACCTAATCGTACCCGTGATGAACAGGATTGGCGCCGCAAACAACAGGAAGGCCAATCCTCAGTTACTGATCAGCAAGCTCTACAGCAACGTAACGAGAGAGAGCGTGACCGCCGTAATAACGAGAACAACAATTCGGAAGGCAGACGACCAAGACCGGCTCAAGGTCAAATGACTGATGAGCAACGTCAGCAATTTGAACAGCGCAGACAGCAACGCGATCAGCAAAATCAGCAGATGACTGATGAACAACGTCAGCAGCAAATGGAACAGCGCAGGCAGCAACGCGATCAGCAAAACCAGCAGATGACTGATGAGCAACGTCAGCAGCAAGAGCAACGCCGCCAGCAAATGGAACAGCGCAGACAACAACGCGATCAGCAGAACCAGCAGATGACTGATGAACAACGCCGCCAGCAAATGGAACAGCACAGACAGCAACGCGATCAGCAAAATCAGCAGATGACTGATGAACAACGTCAGCAGCAGCAGGAACAACGCCGCCAGCAAATGGAACAGCGCAGACAGCAACAAGACCAGCAACGTCAGCAGCAGCAAGATCAACAGCGCCAACAACAAGAACAGCAACGCCAGCAACAACAGGAGCAACGTCGCCAACAAATGGAACAGCAGCGTCAGCAGCAGCAGCAGGATCAACAGCGCCAACAACAAGAACAGCAACGTCAGCAACAGCAGGAGCAACGTCGCCAACAAATGGAGCAGCAGCGTCAGCAGCAGCAGGATCAACAGCGCCAACAACAGCAAGGACGACAAAGACCAGGACGTCCGTATTAAATAACCTTAGCCTGGCGTTTAACTACGCCAGGCTTTTATTATAATATCTCCCCCATGAAGTTTTTAAAATGTATTTGGGTTGTGCTTATACTTGCAACCTCAACAGCTTACGCGCAAAATAATAACGAAATAGCGTTTACAGCTACATCATGGAATGAAGCATTGAAACAAGCAAAAGCGCAAAACAAACCCATTTTTGTAGATGCATATGCTACCTGGTGCGGCCCCTGTAAAATGCTAAAAGCCACCACTTTTAAAAATAAAGATGCTGCTAAATTTTATAACGCCAATTTTATAAATGTTGCACTTGACATGGAGCGGGGTAATAACCCCAAACTTGCGCAACAGTGGGGCATGCGGGCCTACCCTACCCTTATTATTTTTAACAGCGACGGTAAGATACTGCTCAATACTGTTGGATTTATTACGGCCAAAAATTTACTTCGTTTTGGCGAAGAAGGTCTTAAAAGACAATAGCACAAAAAAGTCGGACAACTCTCGCAGTAATCCGACTCTACATCTACCTATGAAAAACAGCCCTTTGAGTAGGGCAGTTATATAAATGCAACACTTGTACCAATGCTTAAAACCTTATTTTAAGCTTAATTTAAGGCAAGCAAAACGGAAAGTATATTTTTTATGAGGAAATATTTACTGTGATTGTAGAAATACATGCTTACGTATTTACTCTCATTGACAACTTGAAAATCTGCAGACAGTTATTTACCAGCGTTAATCAGTTTAGGTATTTAATGAGATTTAGCAGTTTAAGCAGAATTGATAATGCAAAAAAAAGTCGGACAACTCTCGCAGCATCCGACTCTACATCTACCTATGAAAAACAGCCCTTTGAGAGGGCACATTAGTATAGACAAATCTTGTACCAATGGTTTAATTACCTATACCACAAACTTAATTTATTGCTTCAAACGATTCATCTGTAGAATAAAGAGCAATTAAATTCTCAAAACGGGAAAATTTAGCTACACAATTATTGCATATGACCATCAGTACGCGTCCCTACTGAGCTTGTATCTCTTCTAGCCGATGCTGTATCCCTGGCGTTGGATGGTCCTCCAAATTTGTTGTTCGGGTCTTCGTGGCAGGCAGTTAAAATTGTGAGCCACATTGCAAATAATATATATTTAGCTTTTTTCATCTTTAGTGGTTTTAAAAACAACTCGCAAACAAACAGTTTGTTCATACTCTTCGCCAGAAAAATGCCTTCGCGTTAAGTTTAATACGTATTTATCGTTAATTATTAAACTATAAATAAGATAGTATGTTAGCTATTTATGGAACAGGCCGTATTTCTTTTAGCTACAGACCCCAATGAACCTTGCCGCGACGTAATACACTCGCGCGATACCGACTTGAAGGTGAAAGTGTACTGCGTAACAGACGAAAGCTTTACGCCAGACCCTGATGAAATTCAGCTTTATGCCTACGCTAACAACAGGCTATACGCCTTTGAAACCATTAATATTGCACCTGATGATGCGCTGGATGTGGTAAGCGCTATACAGTGGTATGCCACCTACATAAAATTTCCGGAGATGGAAATTTTACCTGAAGACCCGCGAATGGATCAGGATATTGCTATTTGATACGTATTGTGGATAACCTACTTACGTTCGGTAACAACACGCTGCCCGATCTTTGCAATAGGTTAACAAAAATAGACAATGATCTGGCAACCATTGTCGAAAATTTTGGCTATCCGCCCTATTGGTCGCGCAGCAACACTTTCGAATCACTGGTACATATCATACTCGAGCAGCAAGTTTCGTTAGCATCAGCTCTTGCCGCTTTAAATAAGCTTAAAGACAATATACAACAAGTAACGCCTGCCAGATTTTTGCTGTTAAGTGATGAGCAATTACGCGCCTGCTACTTCAGCAGGCAAAAAACCACCTATGTACGAAACCTTGCCGAAAACCTGCTGTGCGGAGCTATTGACCTTGAGGAATTGGAGAGCCTGCCTAACGAAAAAGTTCGCCTACGCCTTACAGCATTAAAGGGAATAGGTAACTGGACCGCCGACATTTATCTGTTAATGGTTTTGCATCGTACAGACATCTTTCCAATTGGTGATTTAGCTATTATAAACGCCCTTAAAAAGTTAAAAAACTTACCGGTTCAAACACCTAAAGAGGAATTATTGCAAATAGCCGAACAATGGAGACCTTACAGGAGCATAGGAGCAATGCTGGTATGGCATTACTATCTATCGTGTTAAAATTACTCTATACTCCGCTGAACATTGAGAAACCACCATCAATATAAACAACTGTGCCTGTAACAAAGGCTGATGCATCGCTCAGCAACCAAATTAAGCCACCTACAAGCTCTTCTGGCTTACCGAAACGTTTATAAGGAGTATTCTGGAGTACAAGATTACCACGCTCAGTGTAGCTGCCGTCACTATTAGTTAAAAGGGTGCGGTTTTGATCGGTTAAAAAGAAGCCTGGTGCTATTGCGTTCATTCGCAAAGTATCGCCATAACGGTTAGCTGCCTCAAGCGCAAACCATTTGGTGTAAATATCAATGGAGGCTTTAGCCATACTGTAGCCCAAAACCTTGGTTACGGCATGTTGTGAAGCCATTGATGATATGTTAACAACGCTACCTCTGCCACCTTTGGCCATAACTTCGCCGAAAACCTGTGTTGGCACAATGCTGCCCCAAAGGTTTAAATCCATTACACGACGCATGCCATCAAGATTCATGGAAAACAAATCGGTTTCGGGTGTAAGCACAGCTCCCGGTATACTACCGCCAGCGCCGTTAACCAAACCATCAATACGCCCGTATGTATCAACTACTTTATTGCGCGCAGCTAATAGGTCCTGCTCATTCATTACATCGGCTACAAGGGCAATGCCTTGCCCTCCCCTGGCTTTTATAGCATCGGCACGTTGCTGTGCAATATCTTCTTTACGGCCCAAAATGCCTACAATACCGCCTGCATCGGCTATTCCATTGATAAAGGCCTCACCTAAAACGCCAGTACCACCGGTTACTATAATTACCTTGTCTGTTAAAGAAAAGTTGCTCATGATGTAATAATATAAAAAGCCACTTAGTTAACTAAGTGGCCCGGCAATATACAAAATCATATGCCTAAACTGGCTCTTTTGGTTTGGTGCTAAGTTTTGTTAAACGCTATTCAACCGTCCAAATGGCATCAACAAACCATTTTTTGCTATCAAAAAAGTGCTGGACTGGCTTAAAGCCCGATACTGAAGCCATATAATCGGTTTGACCTAGAGTGTACTTTTGTGAAATCTCCATATAGATGTACTCATCTTTAGTGAAGGTTACTGTTTGGTTACACAAACTAACTTGTTGATCGGCCAAACTAATTAAATAGCTTTTACAAGCACCTGTCTCAGGGTCATAAGTAGGGTAATGCTCAAATTTAGAAAGGTCGAAGTTTGCACCCAGTTCGCTGTTTATACGGGTAAGTAAATTTAAATTAAAATTACGCGTATGTCCTTCGGCATCGTTATAAGCTGCCAAAATAGTTTTGGGATTTTTTTTCAGATCTACGCCCATCAGTACACTATCGCCTTTGGCCAAATGGTTACGCAACTCAATACAAAATTGCTGAGCATCACTTACTGGCATATTACCAATATTTGATCCTAAAAACAAAACCACCTTACGGCGTGGAGATAGCTCAGCTGCTTCTTTAAGCATGTGAAAATACTCACCTGTTAAACCAATTAATTGTAAGCCTGGTAAGGTAACGGGTAAGGTTTCTTTAAGATAATTAATTACATGCCCCGAAATATCGATAGGCACATATCTGAAATCGGCACTCTCATTAAGTAAATGGCGCAGCAGGTGTGTAGATTTCATAGCGTCTCCGGCACCCAACTCAATTAAATCAAACGGACTATCATCTGCTATCATGGCTTTAGCCAGTTCTTGTGTTTGTTGCGTAAAAATCTCCAGCTCACAATCAGTTGGATAGTATTCGTTACTACCCATAATTTGCTGGAAAATTTCATCGCCGGCAGAATCATAAAAATACTTTGGTTGCAAAAATTTTGGTACCGCTTTTAAGCCTGCTATAACATCGTCGCAAAACTGCTGGTTAAATTCCTGCTCGGCAACGGAAGTATCGGTAAGTACATTGTTCTCAAAATTTTTCATAGGTTAGATTATTGGTATTACTTGGCCAAACGTATGCCGGTAAAGTGCCAGCGCAGGTTAGGGTGAAAAAAATTTCGGTAGGTTATGCGGCTATGTCCGGGTGGTGTGGCTTCTGATGCCCCGCGAAGCACCTTTTGGTTCACCATAAACTTCCCATTATACTCGCCAATTGCACCCGGAGCCTTGCTAAACCCCGGATATGGTAAATATGCACTTTCCGTCCACTCCCAGCTTTTGCCCCAGTTGAATTGCGTGGCAGCAACTTCCCATTCAAATTCGGTTGGCAAGCGCATCCCCTTCCATGTAGCATAAGCGTAGGCTTCATAAAAGCTTACGTGCTGAACGCTATGGTGCAGGTTCAATGCCTCCAGGCCTCTAAAGGTATAAGTATGCCACTCCCCATCAATTTGATGCCAGTACATGGGCGCGGTTACATTATTAGTTTTAACCCAATCCCAGGCTTCGGCATGCCAGTAACGAAAATCCTGATAACCGCCGATGTTTATAAATTCCAGGTACTCGCCGTTGGTAACCAAAGCGGCACTGATTTGATAAGCGTTAAGATACACCTTATGACGGTTTAACTCATTATCAAAGCAAAAGCCATCGCCGGTATGTCCTACCTCATAAACACCTTCGTTTACATTAATAAAGCCATCCTGCTCTGTAATTTCAGGCGATGAGTATTGCGGGTTATATGCAGGGAACAATGGGTTATGCCCTAAAATGTACTTTATGTCGTAATACAGTAATTCCTGGTGCTGTTCCTCATGGTTAAGTCCTAATATAAATAGTTCTTCAACTTCCGGTGATGTCTCCTGGCACAAAAATTTGTAAATAGCCTCATCAACATACTCACGGTAGCGGTAAACATCAAGCACTGTGGGCCTGCTCAGGTTACCTCTGTCAGTACGTATAACTCGTGCACCAACTGTTTCATAATAACTGTTAAACACATAGTTATAATCAGGATTGTAATCCTGATAGCCCATAACATAAGGCTTAAGTATAAAGGTTTCAAAAAACCATGTGGTGTGCCCAATATGCCACTTAGGCGGACTAACGTCCACAACGGGCTGCACCACGTAATCTTCGGTTTGAAGGTAACTGCAAATATCTTCGGTGCGGCGGCGCACGGTTTTATAACGCTCGGCTAAAGTCATGTAAAGTTAATTCCTATCCAAAAAGTGTTTTAGGTCTGAAATTGTTTTGATGCCCAATTCATCGGCTTGTTGCCTGCGCATCATTAAAGCATAAGCATTGTTAAAGCCAATTGGTTTTAGCCATTTTACGCTATATTTTTTATTGAACTCCTGCTGCACATAATTATATGTTTTTTCTTTATTGGAAGTTATTTGCTGCAGCTTAACTGCAGGCGGCTGCAGCAGCACAAGCAAACCCGTACCGGTATATTCGGGGTAAAAGTCAATTTGATTATTAGTAAGTGCGTCAAAACATATTTTAGTGCCACCCAAGCCGGTTTTGGCCGATGTAGTGTAGTTAGTATTACCTTCAATTAGCATTCGGTACATTTCGGCTAAAATGTATTGCTCTCCAAAAACTTTTGAGCCTATACGAATTACGCCCGCTTTACCTTTACGGCTTGGCTTAAACATATTGTTAGCCACTAAAAAATCTTTAGCTACACGCTCTGGCGTTTGATGCAGTTGGTCGGTGCGATAGTTCAACTCGGTCATTACCGAATCGTTGATGTGGCCGGCAAGCAGGTTAAGTGCATCCTCAAGGCCGGGGTATTTTTGCAGCGCATCCGCCCTTACAATAGGTGCAGCGTAGTAGGGTGGAAATATCTTTTTATCATCATCAAGCACCGTTAAATTAAAAGCCTTCAGCCGGCCATCAGTAGAGTACCCGCTTATAACATCAATCTGCTTTTCGAAAGCCGCTTTGTACATCACAGCATCGTTTATAACGGTGGTATGAATTTTAAGCCCATACTTTTGCTGCAGGCCAAGGTTACCATCTTGCCGACCCATAAACTCGGGCGTAAAGCCTGCAGTAAGTTTACCGCCCGATGCGGATGGAACAAGATAGTACACGGCAAACGCAACTATAATTACCGGCAGGGCAAACAAGGCATACTTCAACTTTTTAAAGCTTACACGCTGCACAACCGATAGCAGCACATCAAACAAAATGGCCAATAGTGCCGCCGGAATGGCACCTGCCAAAATCATATTACTGTTGTTAAGCGATATGCCACCAAATATAAATTCACCTAAACCGCCTGCGGCAATATAAGAGGCCAGCGTTGCTACACCTACATTGATAACTGTTGCCGTACGTATGCCTGCTAATATAACCGGCATAGCCAAGGGCAGTTCAACCTTAAATAGTATTTGCCGTGCACTCATACCCATAGCCAGGGCTGCTTCTTTAACAGATGGTTCTACACCTGTTATACCTGTATATGTATTACGAATAATGGGTAACAATGCGTACAAAAACAACGCTACAATAGCCGGTGTAGCACCAATACCCAGCAACGGAATCATAAAGCCCAATAAGGCTATACTCGGAATAGTTTGCAACACACCCGCAATGCCTAATACCGTACCAGATAGCTGCTTTTTACGGGCAATGAATATACCCAGCGGCAAGCCGACAATAATGGCAATCAATAATGAAACCAGTGTTAAACCGATGTGCTCTAATGTTTGGCTTAACAGCTTATCGCTTTGCTGCTGCACAAATTGCCATAGGCTTTGTTGTTGCTGGTTCATGCAGTTAATGTGTTTTGATAATGGTTATACGCGGCCATCAATTGCTCAAACGTTACCAATTTTACCTCATTTGTTTGTGCCGACTTGAGCATTATTTGTTTGACATCTCCTTTAAGCTTCTGGATGGCCTGCCAGATGCTTTCATTTGTATTAAGCGGCAAACCAGAGTCTGGCAAATCATGAGCAGATGGCAAGCTGTACCAAACGTCATGCAAGGTTATAGCCTTTAACTCAAGCTGTAGGCGTTGTGCCTTTAAAAAATTACGTACAAAGTCGTTTTCCGGTTTAAATAGCAGTTGAGCAGGTGTGCCCATTTGCACAATCTGCCCTTTATCCATAATGGCAATACGGTTACCTAATTCAAAGGCTTCGTGCACATCATGCGTTACCATTACAATGGTTTTACGCTGCAATTCATCCAGCTCTTTAAATTCTTCCTGTATTTTGGTGCGTGTAATATTATCAAGTGCACCAAACGGTTCGTCCATTAGTAAAACCGGAGCATTGGTCATGAGTGCACGCGCCAGGCCAACCCTTTGCTGCTGACCTCCGCTTAGTTGTGAAGGGTACTTGGTTAATAAATCAGTAGAAAGATGTAGCTTTTGAAGCAACTCATGTATACGGTTTCGTGTTTTTTCTTTATCCCACTTTAAGAGGCCGGGTACTATGGTAATATTCTCTGCTACGGTATAATGCGGAAACAGCCCGTTGTTTTGTAAAACGTAACCTATATTCCGGCGTAATAACTCGGGCTTTTGAGCAGTGATATCTTCTCCACCAATCCATATTTTACCGGCAGTTGGTTCAATAAGACGATTGAGCATCTTTAGCGTAGTTGTTTTACCGCAACCGCTGGTACCCAGCAAAATCAGGTTATCACCCTCAGCTACTTCAAATGAAATGTTATCAACAGCCATAACCTGGCCGTATTGTTTGCTGAGGTTTTGAACCCTGATCATGCTTTAAAGGTAGTGAAACCACTTGTAAATACTCACTCTTGTGAGGAGCACTTAAGATGATTTTTTGATTAGATTTATTTAAAGTCAATGCTTTACAACATTGCCTTTATCGAATAACTATTTATCGTCTAACGTCATGAATAAATTATTCAATGATTCGGAATATGTTGGATGAGCAAACACACAATAACGAATACGATCATAAGTGATGCCTCCCTGCATAGCCATTTGCAATACCGACATTATCTCACCTCCTTCTTCAGCAAGAATAGCTACGCCAAGTATCTCCTTTGTATCGGCGTTTACAATGGCTTTCATGAGTCCGCGTACCTCTCCCACCTCAACGGCACGGGCAACGCTTTTCATTTTAAGTACAGCAACCCTGTAGTTAATACCCTGCTTTTTTGCTTCCTCTTCGGTTATACCCACGCGGCCCAACTGCGGATCGGTAAACATGCAATATGGTACCGGCCTATCTTCGGTGGTTAAATCTTCATTCATTAAAAGGTTACGCCAAACAACAGTAAAATCGTTATAAGCAATATGCGTAAAGGCCGGCCCACCGTTAACATCACCTAAAGCATATATACCGGGCAAGTTAGTTTGCAGTTTATTGTCAACCTTAATGAAACCCTTATCATCAACCTCTATACCCGATGCTTGTAAATTCAACGCTTGGGTTTGTGGTTTACGGCCCGCAGCTACCAGCACATGGCTTACTTCCATTTGCTCGGTGCGTCCGTTTATATTTAAGGTTGCTTGTATGCGGCCATGAGCATCTTTTTCAAATTTAGTGGCTTGGGTGTTGGTAAATACCGCTATTCCTTCCTCCTCCAAAAAATTATGAACCTCGCGCGATACGTCTTCATCTTCGTGGCTCATTATACGCGGACCGCGTTCAAGTAAAGTTATCTGGCTACCAAAGCGCCTGAACATCTGACCAAACTCTAAGCCTATGTAATTACCTCCAATAACCAAAATGTGTTGTGGTACCGTTTTTAATTCAAGTATGCTTGTTGACGTAAGGTAATCGATACTGTCAAGGCCTTCAATATCCGGAATTACGGTTTGCAAACCTACGTTAATGAAAATCATGTCAGCTGTTATTTCCGCACTTGCACCATCATTAAGGTTTACGGCAACTACCTTATGGCCACTAAAACTAGCTTCACCAAACAACAAATCAATATTCGGATCTTCCTCCAAACTTTTTTGATTGCCGCTGCGCGAATGCATTACAATGTCATCCTTACGCTTTTTAATTTGAGGCATATCAATGCTATAGCCATCAACATGCACACCTAAGTTGTTACAACGCCCGGCAAGATAAGCCGCCCTGGCTGATGCCACCCATGTTTTTGTTGGCGTACAACCATCATTTACGCAAGTACCGCCAACCAAACGCTTTTCAATAATAGCCACCTTTTTACCGGCCTTGGCCATTTTACGCGCCAGCGGACTACCAGCCTGCCCGGCACCTATTATTATAACGTCATACTGTTTCATGCGGTAACTTTTACTCCCTTCCAAAATGCTACGTAGCCTTTGATTTGCGCAGCAGCATCTTTAGGCTCAGGGTAATACCAGGCAGCATCAGGGTTCTGCTTTCCATCCACTTTGAGGTTATAGTAAGATGCCTTGCCCTTCCATGGGCACATAGTATGCGTATCACTCTCGGTTAAAAATTCCTTATTAACGCTATCAACAGGAAAATAATGATTATTTTCTATAACAATGGTTTGATCGCTTTCGGCAATTACCTGGTTGTTCCACGAGGCTTTCATAATTAAAAATTGCTGGGGTTATGAATGCTGTAGCAACACTCAGTTCAACAACAGAAATAAATTGAATTAAGCACATTTTGTTTTCAGGTACACATTTAAAGAATAGGAATAAAAAAATGTAAAAAAATTGGTGAATTATTTTTTAATTTTTCAGATAAACGTCTATCTTTGCAGTCCCAAAATAAGGGATTGTTCTTTAACTTGTAAGCGTAAAACATGATGTAAATCATTACTGCGCATTACCAATTTAACAATTGGTCCATTCGTCTAGGGGTTAGGACGCCAGATTTTCATTCTGGAAACAGGGGTTCGATTCCCCTATGGACTACATTGGTGAGGTATAAATATTTAGGTTAAGTGTTTATTATCCGCCAGTTTAAATTTAATAATTGGTCCATTCGTCTAGGGGTTAGGACGCCAGATTTTCATTCTGGAAACAGGGGTTCGATTCCCCTATGGACTACTAAAATCTTAAAAGCTGCTTACATTGTAAAGCGGCTTTTTTTATGCCTCAGCTACAAATTTAAGTACCATATCATACAGGTTTAGCTGCCATTATTATATCTTTAAGCTTTCGCCCTACATTAAAGCAATCAAGTAAACCAAATACTTTGTTAAGTTTATGGCAAATCACAACGCAAATAGCACTACTACAACGGGATTGATGCTATTAAAGGAGGCACAAACCTATTTACCTGCACTATACATTTTAATGGTTGGCATGGGAATGCTGTTTGAATACCATAAGTACAAAATATTCCACATCAACATATTCCAATATGCCGATATATTTGATTTTTTGATTGCCCCGTTTCGGGATCCTACAATTTTTGCCTTTATCCTCTTATCTATAATCATCGTATCAGCTTTATACACGTGGGATAATCACATGAGGCTCAATAAGCCGGCTCAATATTTAAAACTTTCGTTTGGACTGGTGACCAAACCTTGGTTTAAGCCGGTTCACCATATTGCCTTTGCAACCCTGTTTTTGTTTTACCTGTACGTATCATCAACTGCAATTGCCCAAAACACCAAGCGTAAAACACTCAATCAAAAGCAGCAAATTGCAATAAGGCTGGATGACAATAAATGGATAAAAGCGCAACTGATAGGTAAAACCAAAGAAATGATTTTTATTTACAAGGATAGTAAGGTCTCAATTTTACCTGCCGGAAGCGTTAGAGAAATGATAGTAGCAGGGAATTAGCAATTATGTGGAGGCAAATTAAATAAATATGCTAAACAACGACACGTTTGCCTTAAATGCAGCGTCTTGGCTTTATGAACCGTGTACTTCTTGTCTTCATTAGCCTTCTTGTAAGCCGGTATGCATTAGCTCAGGACTACGTTGCTGATGCAGATAAACTTGCTGCTATTATACAGCAACTACCATCTTATAAAGACCAGATTAAAGGTGATCAAAAACGCTTGTTTGACGCACAAATACAACAAGTAAAACGCGATATCATGAAGGCAAAAGATCCCTATTCAAGGTTCTATGCCTTATCTCAACTAATACTGCCGCTTAGAGATAACCATCTTTATTTCAGCCAAGCCCCGCCTGTTGATATTACTGTTCCATCTTTAAAAGACACAGCATTCATGAACCGATATCGCGGTTCGGTATGGTTTAAGCAGGCACTAAGCAGTAAACTGAACATCGACTCGATAAGTAAAGCTTTATCAGCTACTCCAGCAGACAGCGTTGAGGGAATTTATCATTATGGTGATGCGTTATCTATGGCCTTATACCGCACCACAAAGCGAGACAGCTTAGTAGGCGTAATTACCGATAGCAAAATAAAAACATGGCAACCAGGGCAAATAGCCATGGTGCTGAAAGAATATCAGCCCAAACGCTTCAAGGCCTACACGCTGCATGTTTTGCAAAAAACATGGGGACTGCTTTTAAATGAAAAGCTGATGCATGGTATGCTTACTGAATCGCACTGGAAAAAGTTTAAGAACCAGTCCGACTTTGTGAACATTAAATCAACAGAACCACTTTTTAAATTCAAAAACATTGGCCCGGGTATTAATTATCTACGCTTAGGCAGCTTTGCAACATCCAACAAAAGCCTTGCAAACAGCACTGATTTTTACAATACCATAAAAGATAGCTTAACTGCGCCCACCTTAATTGTTGATTTAAGAAACAATGGCGGCGGGGGTTTTAAATCATCGGGTAAGTTTTTGAAGCTACTTGAAGCATACATCAGAAAAGGGCGCATATATGCATTGATAAACAATCGTACTTTTAGTAACGCGGAGCAATTTGCTATTAAGCTATCACAATTAAAAAATGTAACCTTGCTTGGCGAACCTACAAATGGCACGTTAACCTATGGCAATAATACCGGAGTGACGGAAACTTTACCATCGGGCGAGTTTAAGCTTTATATAACCGACATGCGTGATGATGGAAATTACCTTCCTTTTGAAGGTGTAGGTGTAAAACCGAATACGCTACTTAGTGCGCAAAGCGATTGGATACTGCAAACCATTCAGCTTATCAACAAAAAATAAAAGGTCAACCATGTAATGGTTGACCTTTTATAAAGTATGATATGTTTTAGTACTTCCTAATAATAAACTTAAACGCTCTCTTTTTGTAAAAGTGCCGGTATAGTTTTCATAATGAGTTTTACGTCATTAACCAAGCTATGATTTTGGGCGTAAACGTTGTCGAGCATCAGGCGTTCCTCTTCGCTCATATCGCCTTTACCGCGCTTCTCTACCTGCCATAAACCAGTAATACCTGCCGGAGCGTGAAAACGCAATGCATATTTATCAGTAGTAAGCTTTTCAGCTTCGTATAATGGCAACGGGCGGTTGCCTACTATGCTCATGTCTCCAATAAATACATTCCACAACTGTGGTAATTCGTCAATACTGGTGTTACGTATAAAGTTGCCTACACGGGTAATACGAGGGTCGTTCTTTATCTTGAAGAATGCCGACCCGCCGGCAGTCTTTTTATTGTCAATGTATTCACGTTCGCACCAATGTACATTATCAGCATACATAGGAAACTGACATTTGCCCGAATTCATACAATCGGCGCACAAAAATGAAGTATTTTCGATTACTTTTTCTTCTTTTACCCCTGCTTGTTCCTTTTTTGCCGCGGCATCAGTATCGTATTGATTCAGGTGCTTCAGATCTTTCAAACGCTGATCGGCGTTTACATACATTGACCTGAACTTATAAAACTTAAACACCTGGTAACCCGTACCTACCCGCAATGAGTAATAAAATGCCGGTCCTTTTGATTCAAGCCTTACCAACAAATACACCAGCAAAAAGAATGGCGATAAAAACAACAGCGCCATTCCTGAAAAGAAAATATCAAAAGCACGCTTACCTGGCGGAATGCTGTAATTTACGTTAAGGGTTTTTGTTGTCTCCTGGCGTAGGGCTTTCCAATAATCAATAAGAAAGTTTACGCGGGTTTCAATGTTTTGAGTTGACACAGGGTTGGTAAACACATCGGCCACGCCGGCATCAAGCGCAAGCTGCCTTAGGTTAGCATTAAAATGGTTAACAATTAAAAAGAAGGGAACATTACCCATGTTGTTCTTTTTAAGTGTTTCGAGCAGCGTAATGCCTGATGATGCTAAAATTTCATCTTGCGAAATAATTGCTGCAATGTTAAGTTTATTTTCCTGCCAGGCCGAAAACATTTGCATTCCGTTTTTGAAATGCATCAGCTGCCTGTCTTTAAAATTACACTGGTTAATGGAGATGGTTAGCTCATCACTCAAATTAATCAGCGCAATTACCTGCCGTTGCTGAGTGTAGGGTTGGCTCATAAACTTTGCACATTCTTTCCAATTCTTCTCAATATCGCTCTTACACGTGCTTCAAGTTCGGCCGGGTTAAACGGCTTTACAATAAAATCGTCGGCACCGGTATTTAAACATCTAACCCGCACCTCAGAGCTATCCTCGCCCGATACGATAATTACTGGAATTGATTTAAAAAAGTCGCTGCTGTGTAGTTGCGTTATAAGATCTAACCCGCTTAGGTTAGGCGTATTTAAATCTGAAATAACCAGATCGGGTATATTACCGTTCTGTAAAAACGACAGCGCCTCAAGCGCCGAAGGGCATATCTCTATTTCGTAAGATTTACCTAAAAACTTACGAAGTATGAGCTGCATGTAATTGTCGTCTTCAACAATTAATATTTTGGTTTGTCCCGTGTCTGAAAATCCCATGCGAGTGGATTTGGTATTTGTGCTTAATAGGTTGTTAATAACAGGTATCATACTAACTTGTTTATATACCTTGTTACGAAATTTTTAATGTAAAGGTTCTGTAATTACAAAATTGTTATGAAAAAAACACTCGTTTAAAACGCTTTAGTATCGCCTTCCATAAACCGCCATCAATTTGCAGCCTGCGGTCAGTTGTCCAAACAATTGATTGCGGGCTTGTAACGCGGTGTATACTGCCAAAACCTTTATTTTTTAATTTTAATGCCAGGTAACCATCTTCATTGGTACCGGGCGGGTGATTAAAACTGTCTACCTGCAGCCCTTCTTCGCGCCTGAAACCCGAATCGAAACCATAAACATTTACCGCCTCATTTTTAAAATACTGGTTGTAAACCCTGGTTAAGTCAGATAGGTGCTCATAAAAAAAGTAAGTAAAACGACCTGTGCTACCCACGGGTATAAATGAAAACAAGCCGTGTGTAATGGCAACTTTCCTGCTTTCATCTGCCAGCGGCTTAATCATCTCCTCTATCCAAAACTTGGGGTAAATGGTGTCAGCATCGGCATTTAAAATGTATTTACCTTTTGCTTCGGCCAACCCACGATTGCGGGCTGGTGTAATACCCTGCGTTGTTTCTAAAATACAGTTTACGCCGCAGGCTTTTACCAGTTCTTCTGTTTTATCTTTAGAGTTGTTGTTAATTACATTGATTTCAACACTCCACTTTGTTTCATTGTTACAAAGGGATGCCAAGGTTTGCACAATGGTATCTTCCTCATTGTAAGCCGGTATCGATATGGTTACATCGGGTACTGCTGAGTTTTTACGCAACTTTTGGTAAGCCTCACGCACCTTTGCAGGGTCTTGCTTATTGTAGAAAAAATCGCGCACATAAGCAGGTATCGAAACAGGTCTCATAAAACGAAGCAAATTATAATTTTTCCTTTAACTTTTTATATTTTTTATAAGCTAAACTACTCATTTAATGGAAAATTAATACCAACAGAGCTTTTTAGAGTCTTTGAGTACAATCAGGCTTTTTTAGCTTTAATAACGTTATACGCAAAATGCATATATATGGTGCATTTAATTACAATAAATTTTACTCTCCTATAATTAACTGTTTATGTGCCTTTTACAGCAACATCACTAACCTATACCGGGCATTGCTTAATTATTATTTAATTTAGCCCAATGAGTAAGCAACAACCAACCATTTTAGTAGTAAATGATGATGGTATTACCGCACCCGGTATAAAAGCATTAATGGAAACTGTACAGCAGCTGGGCCGCGTAGTAGTTGTAGCACCCGATAGCCCGCAATCGGGTATGGGGCACGCCATAACCATAGGCAAACCATTACGGTTAGACCGGGTGGAGCTTTATGACGGCGTTGAAATGTACAAATGTTCGGGCACACCGGTTGACTGTGTGAAGCTGGCAGTAAACCGCATATTCCGCGGCAAAAAGCCCGATTTATGTGTGTCAGGCATAAATCACGGGCTTAACAATTCCATAAATGTTCTTTACTCGGGCACAATGTCGGCCGCGGTGGAGGGAGCGATAGAGGGTATTCCATCTATTGGCTTTTCGCTGGATGATTACACCCTGCAGGCAAACTTTAAACCATGCCTACCGTATGTAAGGCAAATTGCTGAACAGGTATTGCAACGTGGGCTACCTTCAGGTACATTACTTAATGTGAACTTTCCGGCGGGTGATAACCTTAAAGGCATAAAGGTGTGCAGACAGGCGCATGGTAAATGGGCCGAGGAGTTTGATGAACGTATGGATCCGCATAAAAGACCTTATTACTGGCTTACCGGCGAATTTCAATTAAACGACCAGGGACAAGACACCGATGTTTGGGCGCTTGATAACAATTATGCATCAGTGGTTCCGGTGCAATTTGATATGACTGCTCATCATGCCATATCGGTTTTAAACAGTTGGGGACTGTAAGCTTGAATCGTGTCAGTTTACAGCGGCGGTTAAGCTGGCGCGTTTTGTAAACACCGGTAACTTAAACGTACCTTTACTAAATGTTTAACAAAAATTCATTGCCTTTAGGCATTTTAGCCGGCTGCATACTGCCGGGTATAGCCTGGCTTATTTTTGAAGTCATATACAAAGGCACCGTAATTATGAACCGACCTGCCATGCCCTATCTTATTGCCATAGGCTTAAATTTGTTACTCATCAGAATCTTGCACTCAAAAGGTGCCGAAGACACCGGCCGGGGCGTTATGCTGGCCTCATTTATTTGCATGGTACTGGTTGTTATTTTTAAAATAAGGCTTTAAGCAAATGAAGTACTATTTGGTAGCGGGCGAGGCATCGGGCGATTTGCATGGTGCCAACCTTATGAAAGCTTTAAAAGCGGAAGATGCGCAGGCAAACTTTCGTTTTTTTGGCGGCGACTTAATGCATCAGCAAGGCGGAACTTTAGTTCAGCATTACAGCACAATGGCTTACATGGGCTTTGCCGAGGTGTTGATGAATATACGCACCATTATGCGCAATATGAAAACCTGTAAGCATGATATTGCTGCGTGGCAACCCGATGTTCTGATACTGATTGACTTTCCGGGATTTAACTTAAAGATTGCCGAGTACGCCCAAACTTTAGGTTTAAAGGTATGCTTCTATATATCGCCAAAAGTTTGGGCCTGGAATCAAAAGCGGGTGCATAAAATAAAACGCGTAGTTAATCACCTGTTTTGTATACTCCCGTTTGAAGTTGCCTTTTACCAGCAATTTGGCATGAAGGTGGATTATGTAGGCAACCCTTTATTGGATGCCATTGCCGCATTTATACCCGATCCGCATTTTATTGAGAACAATAATTTCGGTCATAAAAAAATAATTGCCCTGTTACCCGGAAGCCGTAAACAGGAAATAAGCCGCCTGCTGCCTGAAATGCTAAACATTGCCAAAAATTTTACAGATTACCAGTTTGTAATTGCCGGTGCGCCATCTTTTAGTGCCAATTACTATCAGCAATACATTGGCACCTGTAATATTCCGGTTATTTTTAATAGCACTTATGATTTGCTGCACCATGCGCACGCGGCCGTTGTAGCATCAGGAACGGCAGTGTTAGAAGCTGCTTTGTTCAATGTGCCCCAAGTTGCCGTATATAAGGCCCATCAATTTATGATTACGGCAGCACGCATGTTTTTAAAAATTAAATATATTACGCTGGTTAACCTGATAATGGACAAGCCGGTGGTAAAAGAACTTATACAGGAAGACTGCAATACGAACACCATTAGTGCTGAACTTGAACGTTTGGTGCAGGGCAATTACCGTGAAGCTATGCTTAACAATTATGAAGAGCTGGATTCAAAAATGGGGCAACCTGGTGCTTCGGCTAAAACGGCCAGGCTTATCATAGGATACCTATAAATAAACAAAGCTCCGGCATACGCGGAGCTCTATTGTTTTCATAGGTGATGAAAAAAGCTTTATATAGGTAGATATGTAAATGCTTTATTATGCAGCAGCATTTAATTGCTTGCTAATGAACTGCGATTTGCGTTTATGCGCTTTTAAATCGGCAAGTAGTAAGTTTCTTAAATCTAAGTCAAACTGTTTCATCAGCTTGCTTTCGGTGTTTTGTTTAGCGTTTTTCATGGTAGATGCAGGGTTGATGAGTGTGTAATATATTAAGCAGCCGAAAGGCCTTTTTTAGTACTTATGCTTTGTTTGATAGTATCAATTAACTGATCTTTTGCATTTTTAACCGTTTTTAAGTCCTCCATTAACAGGGCTTTTAATTCATTGTCAAAACGGGCAACCAGTTTGCTTATTGGGGTTTTGCTGTTAGTTTTCATCGTTTCTAAGTTTTAAGGTCAAAAAATTAATTACTCTGTTTTTTTCTCTTTATCAATGTGATCAGTTTCGCTCAGGTTATCTTTTCGGCGCTTTGCCTCTTCAAACTGCCTTTGCACTTGTTCCTGATCGCGCGAATCTGACGGTTGCTCAGGATTTTGAGGATTTTCCCACTCTTGCCCTTGTTGTTCGTCCGGATTAGTTTGATCAGCGGTAATCATATCGTTGTATTTGTTTAATCTTACTCTAATAGGGTGCCAAACTAACCAACACAACCTAAATTATTTTACAAACAACTGATTATTAGGCACAAAATTTACATTACCAGCACAACTGCGCGCTGTTAATGATAGCTAAACTGATACAGGAGGAAACGCCGACTGTATGATAATTGCAAATTTTGTACAGTGCAGCAGCTAGGCTGTAAGCTTTTTTGAACTCGAAAGGTGAACTAACAGTACAATTACGGACAGTATAATTCCAATAGCGCACACACCTTGCCAGTGGTAAACACCCCATATTTTTGCCGCGAAAAACGTGCCTGCAGAACCGCCTGCAAAATAAGAGACCATGTAAACGGTATTGATACGGTTACGAGCCGAAGGATTTAAACCGAATATGATTGCCTGATTAGATATGTGTGTAGCCTGAACACCCATATCCATGAGAATTACGCCTATAACCAGGCCGATGATGCTTTTACCAAAAAACATGAAAATTACAAATGACACCAACAGCATTAACAATGTATAGGTTATAAGCCGGTAAGGGTTAGCTTTATCACTAAGCCGGCCAATAAGTGAGGCTGCAAGCGCACCAAAGGCGCCTATTAAACCAAAAGCACCGGCCACTGCACTACCTTCGTTGAAAGGCGGCTCGCGGAGTAAAAAAACGAGGGTTGTCCAAAATGCACTAAAACAAGCAAAGCATAACGCACCTCTTAATGCAGCTAACCTTAACTCAGGCTCTTGTTTAATTAATGTAACCAGTGATTGCATTAAGCTTTTGTAATTACCTGAGTGTTGAGGCTCAACCTCTGGAACAACAAAAGCAATAAGCAGCCACATAACCATCATTAAAGCGGCTGCTATGTAAAACATGGCGCGCCAGCCAAAATGTTCACCTACAAAACCACTTACCGTACGCGATAACAGTATACCTATTAAAAGCCCGCTCATGATAAAGCCTATTTTCTTACCACGCTCTTCGGGGTTAGCTAGATGTGCTGCCAGGGGCAACAAAATTTGCGGCACAATAGAGGTAACACCAACTAAAAAACTTGCGCCCGCCAAAATCCAAAATGATTTTGCACTTGCTACCATTAATAAGGCTATAAAAACAAAAGCAAGATCAATCAGCATTAAACGCTTTCTTTTAAACATATCGGCCAGGGGTACAATAAGCAGTAAACCAGCTGCGTAGCCTAATTGTGTAAACATGGCTATTTGCCCGGCTTGCCCGTTTGTAATACCAAAAGCTTGCGCTATATCACCTAAAAGCGGTTGGTTGTAGTATATATTGGCAACCACAAAACCCGTTGCCAGGGTCATGGTCCATAGTATAGTATTAGTTAGCTTATTGCTGGCGGTAGTGTGCATTTTTAAAAAAATGTTGTAAGAAAGCAAAGGTTGCAAACGTTTACCATAAAATACACTTTCAAAATCAGTCAATTGTCAAACTGAACTTTTTGTAATTAACACGTTACAACACGTATATAATTTTAACATTTATTAACATATCATATAATTTCATGACAACTTTGTACAACAATTGGCCGCTTGATGAATAATTTGCAATTATTTTGAAAAAACATTTTGCAATCAAACTAGAAAGTGTTACTTTTACACCGTATTCAAAAGATACACAAAAAAGTCTTCTCATAATTTAGGTTTATAATTGGTTAGTAAAAGCTCCTGCCCATCAGGAGCTTTGCTTTTATACAAACATTTCAAAAGCGCTTACCACCTCTCTTTTTTAAATACAACTATTAAGCAATAACTTCATACTTTTACAACATCTGATGAAAAACTCTTTTTTGAGTAGCCCTGTTACACCACCTTGATTAGTAATTAGCCAATCACTTCTCCTTACTACATAAGGAACAATTATTCATTCAATTACTATTTTTTACAGGCTACTATACTAAAATTGATATAGCCTCACAACATAAATATCTTATGGCTGCTCTATTTCGCTTATTTGATTTTTCACAAAAAGTTAATTATAAAAATGAGGTTTTGGCTGGTTTAACCGTAGCCATGACCATGATGCCCGAATCTTTATCATTTGCAATACTTGCAGGTTTTCCACCATTGGTAGGATTGTATGCTGCTTTTATTATGGGTTTGGTAACTGCCGTATTAGGCGGAAGGCCCGGACTAATATCGGGCGGGGCAGGTGCTACTGTAATTGTGCTTATTGCACTTATGAAATCGCACGGTATTGAATACGTATTTGCAGCCGTTGCGCTGGCTGGTGTATTACAAATTACGGTTGGTATTTTTAAACTAGGCAAATTTGTACGCCTCGTGCCTCAACCGGTTATGTATGGCTTTGTAAACGGACTGGCAGTAATAATTTTCACTGCCCAATTTGAACAATTTAAAACCATAGTAAACGGACAATCAGCATGGTTGAGCGGTACACCGCTTTTAATTATGAGTGGTTTGGTTGCGCTCACCATTGCCATAATTATTATACTGCCGCGCTTTACTAAAGCTGTACCGCCATCGTTAGTAGCAATAATTATAATTTACGTTATTGTTTTAGTATTAGGTATACCAACTAAAACCGTTAAAGACATCGCTGCCGTAAGCGGAGGCTTCCCCCCGTTTCATATACCGGCTATACCTTTTAGTTTAGATACGCTTAAACTCATATTTCCTTACTCTCTTATTATGGCGGGCGTAGGTTTAACCGAAGGCCTGCTCACCTTAAACCTTGTTGATGAAATGACAGCAACGCGTGGCAACAGCAACCGCGAGTGTGTAGCACAAGGCACGGCTAACATATTCAACGGTTTCTTTTTTGGCATGGGTGGCTGCCCTATGATTGCGCAAACACTGGTTAACCTATCGGCGGGGTCACGTGCAAGGCTTTCGGGCATCATAGCTGCCTTAACAATTTTGTGCATTATACTTTTTGGAGCGCCTGTTATTGAGCGGGTACCCATGGCCGCATTAACGGGAGTAATGATCATGGTAGCCATTGGCACATTTGAGTGGGCAAGCTTCAGAGTGATTAATAAAATGCCAAGGCAAGATGTATTTGTTGGGATTTTAGTAGCGCTCATAACCATTTGGCTGCATAATCTTGCACTGGCAGTGCTTATAGGCGTAATAATTTCGGCGCTGGTTTTTGCCTGGGAAAGTGCAAAACGTATTAGAGCTCGTAAGTATGTAGATGAGCAGGGCACTAAACATTACGAAATTTACGGACCACTCTTTTTTGGATCAATTTCAGCCTTTAATGAAAAGTTTGATGTAAATGGCGACCCCGTAAACACCATCATCAGCTTTAAAGATAGTCGGGTTGCAGACATGTCGGCAATAGATGCGCTTAACAAGTTAACCGAGCGCTACCACCAGGCTGGTAAAAAACTTCAACTTCAGCACTTAAGTGCCGACTGCCGTAAGTTGCTTAAAAACGCAGATGATGTTATTGAAGTGAACATTATTGATGACCCTGAATATACCGTAGCCACTGAAAGATAATTTGTTGCAGTCATTTTTATATGGATGGTGCACTTTATTCAGCACCATCCATATAAATGCTTTTGTGTAAATGTGGTTAACTTATTTGCCTGTATATACTAGGCAGGTTACGGCCAAGCTCATTATAATCAAGACCATAACCTACTACAAATTCATTCTCAATTTCAAAGCCAACGTAGCGCAGCTCCTCTATCGATGTTTCGAGCTTGGCAGGCTTCAACAGTAATGAACACACCCGTACCGAGGCAGGGCTATAAAGCTTTAATTTCTCAATTAAATATGCCAACGTGTTGCCGGTATCAACAATATCTTCAACAATGATCACATGTCGTCCGCTTATATCAACACTTATATCAATATCTTCACGAATTTTATGTGTAGAGCTGGTGCCTCCAAAGTAAGAAGCAAGTTTGGTAAATGTAACTTCGCACGGAATGTTTACCTGCTTAATGAGGTCAGAAATAAACATAAAGCTACCGCTTAAAACACCAATAAATATAGGTGAGCGGTCGGCATAGTCGGCGTTCAATTGCTCGCTCATTAAATTTATGCGTTTGGCAATAGCATCGGCTTCAATTAGCGGTTCAAATGTGAGGTCGGCAATTTTCATCATGCTCAATTTTATTAACAGAAATAATGGTAAATGTAAATTTAACTATAAAAAGTATTACATTTTATACACAATAATACGCAATAGCCCGCTATTCACACTATCGGCTACTGATAATATTTAGCGTATCTTTGTCCCTCCATGATAGATTACCAGGTACATACACTTGGCAATGGCATAAGACTATTGTTCAAGCACGCACCATCAAATATAACCCACACCTGCTTTATTGTAAATGCCGGTGCCCGCGATGAAAGCCCGGGCAAAGATGGCCTTGCGCACTTCATTGAACATTTGTTGTTTAAGCAAACTGAGCGTCGTAATACCAATCAAATTTTGAACAGGCTCGAACTGGTTGGCGCCGATTTAAATGCCTACACCACCAAAGAGTACACCTGTATACATGCCTCATTGCTTAAAGAGCATCTTGAACGCACCATTGATTTATTCGAAGACATTCTTTTTCACTCTACTTTTCCTGAAGAGGAGCTTACTAAGGAGCGAAGTGTTATTTTGGATGAGATTGCATCGTACCAGGACCAGCCTGAAGAAGCCATTCAGGATGATTTTGAAAGCTATCTTTTTAACGGCCACCCACTTGGCAATAACATATTGGGTACCGAAGATACTGTACAGAGCTTAACCCGCCCCGACATTGATAACTTTACCGCTGCCAACTATAATACACATGAAATGGTATTTGCCGTAACCGGCGACTATAGTTTTAATAAGCTTGTAAAACTTACCGAAAAATACTTCGGCAGTATCAAAGAAAACAAGGCTGTAAAAAACCGCGTTGCTCCCGGCGCACCTCAAAGCCAGCTTATAAAAGTTCAAAAGCCTATTTCACAGCTGCATGGCATTATTGGCAACGTGGCATTCAGTTCATCTCATCCGCATAAAAGCGGTTTATTGCTGGTAAACAACCTGCTTGGAGGCATGGGCATGAGCAGTCGGCTTAACCTTGAAATACGCGAGAAATACGGTATTGCTTACACTATCGAATCAAACTATACACCGTTTACCGATACAGGCATATTTACCATATACTTTGGCACAGACGAAGAAAAGGCAGGCAAAGCCTTAAAGCTAATACACAAAGAACTTAGAAAATTGCGCGAAAATAAACTGGGCACCCTACAATTGCATCAAGCCAGGCAAAAGTTTATAGGGCAAATTGCGCTTGCTGAAGAAAACCGCCTGAGCCTTATTATATCAATGGCAAAAAGCCTTATTGACTTTAATTGCATTGATACCCTGCAACAGGTATTTGATAAAATAAATGCAGTGACTGCCGAGCAAATTTTAGAGATAAGCAACCAGATTTTTGATGAGCAAAGCCTGCTTACCCTATTGTTTGAGCCCAAAGATTAATATTAGCTATTGCCTTTCGGGCGGGCAGGCCTCTGCTCCTATCTTGTAACCGTCTTTGGTAAACAAGAAGCTCATGGGGTTTTCCGGATCCTTAATAATTTCAAGAAGAATAAATCCCCAGCGCTTCCAAAAGTTTTCTAATACCTGTCCGTACGTTTTATTTTGCCAATCATCAAAAACAGGCCGGCCGCTTGTGCCTCTTAAGGCATTGGCTTCTATAAAAATCTCGTTGCCAATGGGCATTATTTCATACTCGGGTAAACGGTTGAATAAAAATGCCGAGTAAAATATCTTTGCACATACTTCCTCAAATTGAATGGGATGCAACGTATCATTCTCAATTTTGCTAATTAGTTCCTGATGATAACGACGATTAGCTCCATTATCCTGCAGGCATATAACTAAGCCGAAATTTTGTATACGTAATGAAAAGGTAAGTGTATTGATTTCGTCGCGATACGAAAACTCGTTCTCAGGGTTATCAACCTTGAACAAAAACAGGCTATACGGGCTAAAACCATCAAATTCGATAGGCTGATTAAGGCTTTGCAGCATTAAGTGCAGGTGACTAAACTTGTGCTTTAACCCTTCCGATAAATGAAAGGATTCACCCTGCGCGTGTTGTTGCCTTATACCGGCCTGCAACTCGTTAAAAATAATACCGTAAAGTAATTTGCCTGCCCATTGAAATAGTTTTAATGGCTCTAACTCTTTAACAGCGTCGTATCCGGCCAAAAAAGCCGTTTCAATTTCACTTTCAAGAGGTGCAATGTATTGCTCATTAACAGCCGACGAGCATGGCAACTTTAAATCTTTATAACCTGTGTAGCTTTCATCCAGCAGCTTTATTACCTTATCTTCAAGATGATACCGCGTCATAAGCCAGGTTGGAAAAACCTGAATCTTTTCTTCCTCAGATGTTAACGGTTGCCCGGTTAAAAAACAATTGCGGTTACTAAAACTAAAGCGCTCAAACGGGTTATATAAATTTGCCGGCATGTTGCAAAGATACGCACCGCACCTAAATCATCATTTATAACCAGTAGATGTAATATGTATAAATTGTAAAATGATTAGTTTAGATAACATGATAATCACTTATAAGCCTTTTGAGCTACTGCTGAAACACCGTTTTACAATAGCTCATTTTTCGCGTACGTATACCCCAATCATGCTTGTTAACATAAATTATGAAGGACATACCGGATACGGCGAGGCGTCTATGGTTCCGTATTTGGGCGAAAGCATAGAATCGGCTACGGCATTTTTGAAAAGTATTGATACTTCAAAACTAACTTTTCCATTCGATTACAATAAGATTACTGCTTATCTTGACAGCATTGCACCTGGCAACCCAGCTATAAAGGCAGCTGTTGACATTGCGTTGCATGATATTGAAGGTAAGCTTTTAAATAAACCCTGCTGGCAATTATTAGGAAGCAACGCCCAAACAATGCCTGTTACAAGCATAACTATTGGCATTGACAAACCCGAGATACTATTGCAAAAAGTAGAGGAAGCTGCAGGCCTAAAGGTAATTAAAGTGAAGTTAAGCGGCGAGGCAGATAAAGTGCTTATTAAAACGGTACGCTCGGTTACTGATGTACCCTTATATGTTGACGCCAACCAGGGCTGGACAAACCGTGAGGCAAGCCTTGATATGGTGCACTGGTTATTTGAACAGGGCGTAAAGCTTATTGAGCAGCCTTTTGCAAAAACAGATTTGCACAGCAATGCCTGGCTTACCCAGCGAAGCCCCATACCAATAATTGGCGATGAAGCTGTACAACGCCTGCCTGATGTTGAACTAGCTGAGGGTATATACCATGGAGTTAATGTAAAACTGATGAAATCGACCGGAATGCATGAGGCAAAACTCATGATAGATAAAGCCCGTAAATTAAATATGAAAGTTTTGATTGGCTGTATGAGCGAAACCAGTTGTGCCACCCTTGCCGCTGCCGCTTTGGCCCCGCAATGTGATTGGGTTGACTTGGATGGCCCGCTTCTGACCAGTAATAACCCATTTGAAAATCCGGTTATGTTTGACGGCAAATGGGCATTGAGCAACGCACCTGGTTTAGGAGTACAACTACCTGTTGCTTAATTAGTTTACTTTGTATAAATTGCAGCCATTATAAACCAATTATAAACTTTTATTTTATGCGCAGCGGACTAACCTTTAAAAGGATAGTTACAGCCTTAATTATAGTTTTGCTTATATCAGTGTTAAAAAACTGGAAAGATGTAAAGCGAGGCTTTATTGATGGCGTTAACGATGGTAGAGCTCATACTGCCAAAACCAGGTAAACTATCACTTACAGCAATTGTAAGCTTCAAAAAAAGGGTGACAAAGCAACAGGATGAGTTTTGTTGCTTTGCCACCTTTTTAATTATCTATTTCTTTGATGCAGGCTTTTGCATGGCACGCACTTCTTTCATAAGCGTGATTTTAAGCAGAAAAAATATAATGCCAACAAAAGCACCGCCTACAATAAACTCCCAGCGCCCGTGGGTAACGCCCCAGTATATGGTGTACAGGCTTATTAAAATGCCAATAGTATACAGTACGTTTAACAGAAGCTTAAAGGCCATATTAATAAACGCTTATAGTAGGATCAATTTCCTGTTGCCAGGCAAGTATACCGCCCTTTAAATTATACAGGTTTTCATAACCTTGTTGCTCCAATTGCATAACAGCCATAGCGCTACGCTTTCCACTACGGCACATAATTACAACAGGTTTATCTTTGCTTATCTTATCAGCTTCAATAACAACGCCGCTTAACGGAATATTATCGCCCTCAAGGTTCGACATCTGGTATTCAAAGTCTTCACGCACGTCGATCAGTTGAAAATCTTCGCCGTTTTCTTTCATCCTTTTCAGGTCTTCTACAGTAACTTCTTTCATGGGTGCCAAATTTGAGGTCAAAGGTATAGTTTTAAATCCTAAAAATTCAGTCGTAAAAGTGTAACATTCAGCAGCCAGCGGCGTTTCACATATATTTACAGCACAATTTTTGTACATTAGTTATAGATGAGAAAAGTAACCCGTTTTTTTTGGTTCTGTTCGGGAGCGCATATTGAAACCCTTAAAAAGTATCCCATTGAGCACAACAGGTACTTTGGTATAGGAGCCACTATTTTCTTTACGGCTTTATTTGCTTCTTTGTCGGGTGGTTATGCTATGTACTTTGTGTTTAGCGGTAACACCTTTGCTACCATATTCGCGTTGCTTTTTGGTGTTATGTGGGGGCTGGCCATTTTTAACATGGACCGCTACATTGTATCGAGCATAAATAAGCAAGGCAGTACCAACCAGCAGCTTTTACAAGCCACCCCGCGTATATTACTAGCCATTATGATTGGTATGGTTATTTCTCGTCCGCTGGAGCTTAAAATATTTGACAAAGAAATAAGAAGTAAACTGAAAGAGGCCTACATAAAAGGGCAAAACCGTAAAATTGATACGCTGCAAAAAACATACTCGCAAAAGTATGCTATGGAGCTAAACAAAAATACAGACCTTAAAAAGGAAAAAGACTCTTTGGAGCGTGATATTAACCGTTCACGTGTGCAGCTTAACCAGGAAGTTTTTGGCGATAAAACCAACCAAACATCAGGCATTACAGGTTACGGCACTTATGCAAAGCAAAAAGAAGCCGTTTTGCAGGAAAAGGAGGCACGGTTAAAAACTGTTACAGAAGATTTGGGACGCATGGAACAATACCTGGGCCAGCGTAAAGATTTTGAAGGCTTAAGTAATACCAGATTGTTTAACAACAAGCAATTGGACAGCCTGGCTGATATTGCCGGTTTTGCCGATCGTAACTGGGCGCTTGGCCAATTATCATTCAGGCAGGATGGTACCCGCGACTTGGACACTTATATGGCGCAGTCATTTATTGGCTACCTATTTATATTGTTTGAATGCTTACCTGTATTTGTAAAATTAATGAGCCCTAAAGGCCCTTATGATGTTGCCGTTGCACGTCTTGCCGAAGCTAATATTCATTACGCCGAACGTGATAAAGACCGCGAAATACTGGTAACAGACGAGGTGTTTGATCACCAGGTTGGGGCAGATATCAACAAGAAGAAAAAGATAATTTCGGCGCAATCTGACTATGACCTCGAGAGGCATAATTACGATTAAAAATATGACTAAATAAAAAACGGCTAAGGAATACTTAGCCGTTTTTTTGTGCTTAAACCATAGTATGTCTAAGCTAATATTTTAAATTGAAGTTATGCCTTTTTAACCTTTACAGCGTTTAAGCCTTTCGGGCCTTTTTCCACCTCAAACGTTACTTTATCACCTTCTTTTATTTGTTCAATTATACCATTAATGTGAACAAATACGCTTTCCTGTGATTGTGCATCGCGTATAAAGCCGTAACCTTTTCCATCATTGAAAAACGATACCTTTCCCGTTCTCACTATATCAACCGGAATATCTTCCTGCTTAGGAGTTCCTATTCTGATTTCGTCAGATGATATAGCTTTTCTCTTAGTCGGATCTGGTGGAGTTGATGTGATGTTGCCATTCTCATCTACATAAGCCATCATATCTTCCAGGCCTCTTCCCTTTACCGCATTTGCTTTACGCTCTTCTGCCTTTTCACGCTTATCGCGTTGTTTTTTTAATCTCTTTTTTTCGTTTTCTTTTTTACTGAATGTTTCTGCCGATCTACCCATATTTTACTTAAATGATGAATAAGCTTCTGAATTTTTCAAAAGCTGTTGCCCCCCGTCCTTTACCGGTGAGATTTTTTATTTTGTGTGAAGTATTTAAAAAAGTACTTGTTTCATTAACAAAAAAGCTGCTTCAAAACTTATTTTGCCAACTAAGGACAACCTGTTTGCTAAAGTTATCCTATCAACATTACGCACCCGGTTGATGTAAGTGATGTATAAAGATTTATGCTATAAATGGCTACACAATTGTTAATATTTGTGACAAGCAAGAAATAGCCAGGTGCCTTTATTTAAGATATGAGTACAAGATACGAATTTATTTTGGAACGTTATACTCTTGGTAAAATTACTTAAATAAAACCTAACATTT
Source organism: uncultured Mucilaginibacter sp. (assembly GCF_913773635.1). Lineage (GTDB taxonomy): Bacteria > Bacteroidota > Bacteroidia > Sphingobacteriales > Sphingobacteriaceae > Mucilaginibacter. Next base: position 360,924 of record NZ_CAJYGQ010000003.1, on the reverse strand, counting down.
ATGACATTTTAGAAACCTTACCAACCACAAAGGGTCAGCATTTTGAAAATACCGACCCTTAGCAGTAATATTTTAAACTTATTGAGGTTATTTGGCTAAACGGTAAACTTCGCTTCCGGCCAAAAGAAAACATCCTAAACCATAATCTTCAAAATCAGGGATATGATCATAGCTTACTGGTTGTCCGTCTTTAGGCTCTTTACCCGTACCCTGTACATAGCCTAACATACCATCAGGGTGTATACATTCTTTGCTCATGGCATTCCATGCTTTTGTTATTACAGGGAGATATTTCTTTTTACTGATGATACCATTTTTTACTCCCCATGCCATGCCATAAGTAAACAAAGCTGTACCGGTAAGCTCTTTACCACCATAATTGGCAGGGTCCATTAAACTAACGTTCCAGTAGCCATCGGCGCGTTGTAATGGCACTAAGGCCTCAAGCATATCTTTCAGCATGGTTACATACTCTTGGCGATGAGGGGCGCTTTTAGGCATTACTTCAAGTACACGCACCATGGCCGCTACAACCCATCCATTACCACGAGACCAGTAGCAATTTGCGCCGTTAGGTTCTTTATAAGGTGGCACAAAATCCTTATCTCTCCACCAAAGCTTCTCAGCCGAATTATAAAGTCCGTTGCCACCGTGCTTGGTTTTTGAGTAATTATAAATTTCGTACATACGCTCGTAGTAACGGTTGTCTTTATATATGGTGCCTAATTTGGCAAATACAGGCATTGCCATTTGCAAAGCATCTATCCAGTGCCAGTCATCAATTTTCTCACCGGTCATCATCTTGTCGATGTTTTGCTTAGTAGGCTCAATGTACTCCGCCTTTTTATCCAGCTCATATAGTTCAAGGTAAGTTTGGCTGCAGCACTGGTTATCGGCATTGCGGGTGTTTAATCCATCGCGTGGCTCCCACTTATGATGATTTGACCAGTCTAATGCATACTTCAGATATTGCTGCTGCTTGCTGATTTTATACAATGCCATTAGGCCTTCATAATAAACAGCGCGTGTCCATAAATTACTTGTACGTACCCGGCCAACGTTGGTAACAGCACCCGGATCGGGCCATTTTTTCATAAAGTACTGATTGGCCAAAGCCATATCAATTACTACTTTATTTTTTGACGGCAGCTTTTGCGCTTCAGCGCCTTTAAAAGGAGCTACCAGCATTAAACCTGCGATTATTGCCAGAACGGAAAACTTACTCTTCAGCATATTTATAGTTTATATATTCATTTTTGTTGGGGCCACAAACGCTACCCGTTCTTAACAGCAGCAAGGCAGCCACATACTTGCCGGTCATTTAGGCCAAGACAGTGCTATATTATCAGTGATAGCGAATGTACATTCCACCCCTCTCCAGGTAACACCAACCGCCTATTTAATACAAATAAAAATGAAAGCAGAGGTTTACCTATAACCAGTTATATACAATGACGCTTTAAACAGGCTTTACCCTTGCTTTAACAGGAAATTTAAACGCGGGAAGTTACTTGTTAAGATAACGACTTAAACCAAAACCCTTTGCCTGCTTTATACCCATAGCTACCAATTTGGCATTTAAAACAGCTCCGGCTTCAATGGTATGTGTATGATCTTTATCATTAAAATAGGTTGCTTTAACTTTTGCTTCTCCTTCGGCGTCGTATTTATCCGCTACTAATGTATTCAGATCAATAAACGTTGCTCCTGCCTGTCTAGCCGCTTCGGCAGCCCATTTGCCGTAATCATTAGTACTGCGTACTACTTTACCGTCTTTCCAGCTGTTACGCGGAATAAGTGAACAAACTGCTACAGCAGCACCTTTGGCTTTTGCTTCGGCAATCATTTTACGCAAATACCAGCCATAGCTATGTATAACTTCTGTTTTTTTGGTAAGTGGGTTATATAGTTCTTGCTGCTCGTCGCCGTTACTTTTAATGGTGCCGCGCGCGCGTGACGAATCTACCAGCGGGCTGGAATCATTATGCCCGAACTGCATAATCACGTAGTCGCCCGGTTTAATTTTTTCGGCTACTTTGTTCCACCAACCCTGTGTTTGAAATGTACGGCTGCTGGTTCCGCCCAGGGCATCATTTTCCACGGTAATTTTTGTGGTATCAAAGTGGTTGGCCAAATAGCTGCCCCATCCCCATAAACCACCATCACCTTTCCCTTTACCATTTTTTACGGTAGAGTCGCCAACGAGGTATAACGTTGGTTTAGGTTTTATAATGAACGAAAATAATGCACCTGCTGCTGTAATAACAACTAATGCAAAAAGTACAGACCGGGTATATTTGTTAAGCATATTACTTTTTTAAATATTTATTTAACGTAATCGATTTATTGGCTTTGATACCTTCTACCACAGATTGGGCGTTTACAGTAGCACCTGCCTTATTGGTATGGGTATGATCGCCGGGAAAAAATTTCTTAACAGAATCAGCTCCCCACTTATCATACTTATCGGCCGATATGCTGTTCAGATTAACAAAGGCAACGTTCTCTTGCTGAGCAACCTCTTTAGCCCATTTGCCGTAACTGCTATCGGCACGAAGCACTTTGCCATCTTTAAACTGGTTGCGTGGTATCATTGACAGTACAATAGGTGTAGCTCCTTTAGCCTTTGTTTCACGAATAAACTTGCGCAAATACCAACCGTATGTATGAACGGTTTCCTTAACACCATCTTTCCAGGTAAGTTCAACAGTTTCATTGCCGGTACCGCGCAATACGCCTCTGTAGCCGGCCTTATTGGTATCAGGCTTACTACCCTCGTTATGGCCAAATTGCATCAACACGTAGTCGCCTGGTTTTAACATGGAATCAACTGTATGCCAGCGATTTTCCTTAATAAAGGTACGTGTGCTGCGACCGGCCATGGCTTGGTTATTTACGCTGATTCTATTTTCATCGAAAAAGCTTCCTAAAATTGAGCCCCAACCCCACTGCACTTTATCGTTGTTATGCACGGTTGAATCGCCGATTAAATAAATAACCGGCTTAGACGGCTGCCTGAAAGCCTGCGCTATAACAAGAACCACAAATGCACAAATAGCAAGTTTTAATATCTTTTTCATTTAAGCTTATTGGATTGATTTGAAACTACTTAGTTTAAATATGGTTTATTAAGGTATAACTAATTGGGTACCATCATCGGCGAAGACAGTACTGTTATTCCATTTATTACGGGCTTTCTCATTTAAGCATGCTTGAGTGTGTCTTTAGAAAAGTAGAAGACCTTTGCCAATTATTGATTAATTACCATCGGGTTTGATAGATGAGTTTTTTGGACTTAACGGCCAGTTAAAGGCATCGGGAGCATCAGGCTTTTTGGGCTCAAAACCAGGCATATCTACCAGGTATTTCTTTAATTTTAAGTTACTTGCCTTAATACCCTGAACCACGCACTTTGCTAATTCATATGCCCCGTAAGGGTTGTAATGCGTATTATCTTCAAGTGGCTTTGTTTGCCCCGGGAAGGTATTTGCAGGGTAATGTACAAATCCTTTTTTTGATGGCTCAACACCCCATGCATCATAAAGGGTGGTTGTCATGGCGTTTAAGTCAATCAGAGTAACACCCTCCTCTTTAGCCACCTTACGTGCCGCAGCAGGATAATCGCCCAGCGTATTTACGGTTTTACCGTTTGCATCAAATGAGCGACGCGCTGTTGAAGTTACAACAACAGGGATAGCGCCTTTTTGACGTGTGCGGCTAATGAATGTTTTTAAACGTTCGGTGTATGATTTATATGCACCATCATTGGGCCCTTTTTCTTTTTGATCATTATGGCCAAACTCAATGAATAAATAATCGCCGGGTTTAATAAGGCTCATTACTTTGTCTAACCGTTTGCTGCCCATAAAACTGCCCAGCGTTAAACCCGATTCGGCATGATTAGCAACAGCTACCCCTGGTTTAAAAAATCTTGGAATCATTTGTCCCCATGCGGCCCAAGGTTCGTCATCCTGATCAACCACGGTAGAGTTACCGGCAAGAAAAACGGTTATTTGATTATTGACTTTTTCAATTTGCAATGCTTTAATAGCTGGAATCTGGTCAAATTCAAGCGTTAGCTTATCATCCCAGTCAAGTTTGCCATTTTCACGGGGTTTAAGACTTACCCTGCTGCTATCGCCAATCTGAGGTTTACGTACATTGACGATAAAGCTTACAGTTTTATTCTCACCCGGCTTAGTAGCTATGTTTTCGAGCATTAACCTGCGCGATTCGGCCTTAACCGTTGTTAGGCTTGCATCGTTTCCGCCCAATATTAAAGTTACCTTGTAGTTTCCCTCGGGCACGGCCACCGAGAAATAAAAGGGCTGATTGGAAGTAATGTAATCACCTTTCTTGTCCTTGCCATTAATTGCCTGTGCGCTGGTTTCAAAATCAAAACCATACGTACCGTCAAATTTGTAATCTGCGGCAACCTGGGTATAACCTGCAGCCTTTTGCTGCCGGTTAAAGCTAAACTTGTATGATGATGTTTGAGCCCACGCAATACTTACGCCCATAACGAAGAACGTTAACAAAAACATAAAGCGTATGTATAGCGGTTTAAGCTTCATTATTACAATACTTAGATTTATACAAAATGGATGGCAGGCATTAGCCGCCGGTAATTGGCTTGGGTCAAATTTATTTTACCTGCAAAGCAAACGTATCCTGTACCATCCTGAAAAGGGCACATAATTGTAGCTGTTGCCGTGTTTATAACAGCAATAATACATTAACGCAAGGAGATCATTCAACCAACGGTTTTAATACCTTACCACAAAAACTTCACAGCTAGGTTTTGAAGCATTAGATAAATCGCCGTTACTTTATAGCTTTCAGTTTATCAAGTTCGGCTTGGGTTACTTTGAATATTGTTCCATGACGTATACCCGATGGTAGATTAATGCTATCAGATATGTCTTTCCAATTTTTTAAATCGGTTGATGATACCGCGCCATATTTGTGATTGCGGTACTTGTCAAAATAAACAATCCACTCATTTCCCTTTTGCAATGCTGTTGGCCCTTCTGCCCAATAATTTCCGGTTATTTTATCACCATCCTGTTTGTAAGGACCGGTTATTTTATTGGCGTAAGCTATCTTAATGTTTTTTTGCTCAGGCTTTAGGCGCTCATCTTTAAAAAACATAACGTACTTTTTGCCGTATGGAACTATTGTAGCATCAATTACATTAAAGCCCGGCTCGTAAAGCAGCTTTACATCGCTGAAAGTTTTAAAATCTTTGGTAAGGGTATAATACATACGATGATTATAACCGGCTTCTACCGTTGTATCGGTAGCATAGCGCCCTTTGATAGTGGTTGCCCAGTAAATCATATACTGCTTATTTTTGGCATCATAGGTAATTTCAGGTGCCCATGAGTTACGCGCACCATCTTCTTTGGCCATAACCGGAATAAATTGCTGGTTAGACCAATTAATAAGATCTTTTGAATTGGCGTAGCCAATACCTTTATCGGCCCAGCTTACCGTCCATACCATATGGAATAAACCGTCGGCACCGCGTATAATGCAAGGGTCGCGCATGAGGCGATCTTTGGCTACTGCCGGTTTCAAAAACGAACTGTCGTTTTTAAGTGCTGCCCACTGCAGGCCGTCATTACTGTAAGCCAGGTGCAGGCCATCTGCACTATTGCCTTTAAAGTAGCAAAAAATATAAGCGTCATTACTTTGTGCCATAAGGTTAAACGCCGAAAGCAGCAGCAATAATAAAAGGTACAAGCTTCTCATGTAAAGTTTTGTTTGGTTAGCTTTCAAAGGTAGTGAGATTAGGCAAAGCCCAAAAAGTTTAACTGTCCTACACTGTCTGCCTTAATAAGGCACTTTAAGTATATTTAATTTTAATTTGCGAAGGGCGCAAAATGCCCTTGTAAACCAACCATAAATCAACATTTTTTGTAATGAAAGCATTTAAAGCCACATTACTGCTGTGCAGTGGTTTAGCAGCCTGCAACTTTGCATTTGCCCAAAAAGTAAATGATGTAGTAACCCCGTTGCATGCCATGAAGGTTAATTACCCTACGCCTTATGATATTACTACACCTGAACAGGTTAAACAAACCCTCGACCGTATACTCAATTATTTAGATAAAAACACACCGCCACAATTGGTAAAGCGCGGCACCAATCAGCCGATTGCACTTAATGCCATTGACACCAATACCACATTTAAACCGGGCGATTTTAGGCTTACAAGCTACGAGTGGGGCGTTACTTACGCAGGCATGCTTTTAGCCGGGCAAGCTACGGGCGACACCCGCTACACAGCCTATACCCAAACGCGCCTTAATTTTTTAGCCGACGCTATTGCGGCATTTAAAAAAACCGGAAAAACGGTAGCGCGTCGTAATCCGCTACATTCTGTGATGGAACCTGGCGCACTTGATGATTGTGGAGCTCTATGCGCTGCAACGGTTAAAACAATTGGTACAGCGGGAGCATCGGCCAACTTACGCCCTATGGCCGATAACTTTATAAACTTTGTGAGTAACAAGCAGCAGCGCTTTAATGATGGTACCCTGGCCCGCAACAGGCCGTTAAAAAACACGCTATGGCTTGATGATATGTTTATGAGCGTACCTGCCATCGCGCAATTTGGCAAGTTAACCGGCAATAGTAAGTATTACGATGACGCCGTGAAACAGGTATTACAATTTAGCAAGCGCATGTTTAATAACGAAAAAAACGTTTACATGCATGGCTGGGTACAAGAAATGGATGTGCATCCGCAATTTCACTGGGGGCGCGCAAATGGCTGGGCTTTTATGGCCATGACCGAACTTTTGGATGTGCTACCGCAAAGCCATCCGGGTTATGCTGCTGTTTTACAGCAGTATCAGTCATTGGCTAAAGGATTGGTATCTTACCAGTCGGGTACAGGGTTTTGGCACCAGTTACTTGACCGTAATGACAGTTACCTTGAAACATCAGCTACGGCAATTTATGCTTACTGCCTGGCACGGGGTATAAACAACAGATGGCTTAACGGCCGCGCTTATGGCCCAGCAGCGTTACTTGCCTGGAATGCTACTGCTACCAAGGTAAACACACAAGGGCAGGTTGAGGGTGTTTGTGTTGGAACAGGCATGGCTTTTGACCCGGCGTTTTACTACTATAGGCCTGTAAACGTATACGCAGCACATGGCTATGGCCCGGCGTTACTTGCAGGTGCAGAAATCATTAATTTACTTAAAAACCACACCTTTGAAGTTAATGACAGCGCTGTAATGATGAAAAACTAAAAAACAGCTTAAAATAAGAAAGGGGCGCAAAACTGCTCCCCTATTTTATTTACATCAACCCTCGTTCTCTGAGTTCCTTGCGTCGTTCTTTCTCTAAACGTTTACGTTCGCGGTCAGCTTCCTTTTCACGCTTTTTAACGGCATCAATTGAATCTTGTATAGCTTCTTTTTTCCTGTCGGTACTATCTTTTTTACCACCGCCAAATAAGCGTTGAAAAAAGCCTGGCCTCTTTTCATCATCTTTCGGCTCTTCAACAACACCAGGCATAATCATACCATCTCCATCCGGGTCATCAGGGTTATGCTGCAGCAGGCTATCGGCAACAGCGGTATCAATAGGTGCCATTTTTTGTCTCAGACCTTCGCGTAAGCGCACATTGTAAAATCCGTAGGCGCTGCTATCAGGCTGGGTAAGGCCGCGGCGAGCCATCAGGTTTCCTATGAGCCTGAAATATCCATGCAGCCTGTACCTCAGCGAGCCATCGGGCTCGAAGGCATACAAACCATTTTTAGGATTAGGCACAATGCTGGCCAGGTAAATACTTTCGCCAATATTAAGCTCAGACGGGTGCTTGGCAAAATAGTAACGTGCGGCCTCGCCAATACCATAAATGTTACGTCCCCATTCAATAATGTTGAGGTAAACCTCCAGCATTCGGTCTTTGGTCATTACATCGCCGTTTACAATGAGCCATACAATTAATATCTCTTCAAACTTACGGGTAAGAGTTTTTTGCCGGCTTAAAAAGGCATTTTTAACCAATTGCATCGAAATGGTACTTCCACCACGCTTAAAGCGCTTCTCTTTAAAATCTTCAGCTATTGATTTCCTTAATGATTCTTGCACAAAACCCTTGTTTGTATAAAACGACGGATCTTCGGCGGTCATTACTGCGTTGCGTAAATCAGGAGAGATTGAATGCAATGGCGTGTAGTTGGAGTTTGCAGGCGATATATTACGCGGTGGCATAGGCTTTCCGCGCTCATAAGGCGTGTAAACAAACTCCCGGTTAAGACGGCCAAGATCTACCTTGCCAAACTTCAATATCCTGAAGTCTTTTTTAGCCAACCCCGATTCAAATTGAACGTTATCCGGATCAGTAGTGTTAAGATACAGGTGGGCGTTATAACGAAGCTGCCCAGCTACCTCAATACCTTCCAATGATTCAAATAATCCTTTAGGAAATGAATCGAAGAAGTTTTGAGCATCCTGCCAATCAGTATGAATTTTTACGGTATATGCCTTAACCGGGCGTATTTGATACTTGATATATGGATGAATGTCTAATTTCTTTACATGTATTACCGACGAGCTGTCTAATGACACATACCTGTCACCAACAAATAAATTGGCATCAATTGAACCATCGGGCACAACAACATCAGTATCAGAAAGCGCAGGGTGATTAACCAGCATGTTCTTTACCGCCAGGTAAGTGTAAACCTGGGTTTGATCATCGCTGGCTTCAACCTTGTTTAAACGTGTTGTAAGCGTATCAAAATTAAATTTCAGCTTGAACTTTTTTTCCAGCAGCGGAAACTCCACCTTCTTGCCTTCAGCGTAAAGCTTAACGTCTATTTCTTTATCACCCGGATGCAGTTTGCCCGCAAAATGCCATATGGACTCGTTGTCATTTACATCAATAGTTGACATCAGGTCTCCATCATCAATCTTGGCCGATTTTGCCAAAAGATTTATATGCGTACTATCATCCTCAAAACTCATTTTAAAATTTTGAAGGTCAAGGTTTTCCGGAATTTTGTAGAGTACCTGATTAATAAGATTATCAACCAACTCATTCAAGCCTGAAGATGATTTGGTTTTAGTTGAGTCTCTCTTACGGTGAAATAAAAAATCGAAGTTGCGCTGCCCTTTCTTATCAATCAGGTTTAAATACCCGTCTTTAAGCTTTACATCAGCAAGTTTAATATCACCGGCTATTAAAGGCATGAGCTTTACACTGATTTCGAAGTTATTTATGCGCACCAAGCTGTCGCGCTGCTCGGGTACAACGGTAATATTATTAAACGCAACCGTGCTCAAACCGGTAAACTTGGCCGTGCCTATTTTTACATCTAAATTATAATCACGTTTTGCTTTAGCCTTAGCTTTGTAAATGGCTTTTTGAAGCAAAGCTTCACGTTTTGAGTACGCTACAAAGCCGCCAACAATAAGTATGAGTAATAGTGCACCGGCTACAATTCCGGCTATACGAAGGTATTTTCTAAAGTCAGGGCGATGCATTAGGTAAATTTTTCCAAAACTAAATCTTATCGGCTATAAAACGATTTTCGAACCACAATTATTTCTCTAACAAAAGCAAAGCGCACCTGTTTTAGTATTTTTGTGCCATATTATAAACATGCAAATAACAAAAGAACAAGTACTACAAGCCCTTAGCCATGTAGAAGAGCCGGATTTGAAAAAAGATCTGGTAACGCTGAACATGATTCAGGATGTACATATAGACGGTAATAAATTAGCCTTTTCGGTAGTATTAACTACTCCGGCATGCCCGTTAAAAGGTTTGATAGAGAATGCCTGCCGCAATGCGATAAGCCATTTCATAAGTCCCGAAATTGAAGTTACCGTTAACATGACCTCGCAGGTTACCACGCAAAAAAACACCGGCGTGCCGGGCGTTAAAAATATAATTGCGGTAGCATCAGGCAAAGGTGGTGTTGGTAAATCAACCGTGGCCGCTAACCTTGCTTTGGGTTTGGCTGCAACGGGTGCGCAGGTTGGCTTAATTGATGCTGATATTTACGGCCCATCGGTGCCTATTATGTTTGGCCTTGAGGGTGCACGCCCTAATGCAACACAGGAAAATGGCAAAACCCGTATTGAACCTATTGAAAAATATGGCATAAAGCTATTGTCAATAGGCTTCTTTACAGACCCTAACCAACCAGTGCCATGGCGCGGACCAATGGTTTCAACAGCCGTTAAACAGTTGTTTAACGATGCCGACTGGGGCGACCTTGACTATTTGGTAGTTGATTTACCTCCAGGAACCGGCGACATACATATCACCGTAACTCAAAGCTTCCCTATTACCGGGGCCGTAATTGTAACCACACCGCAAAATGTGGCGTTGGCTGATGCTAAAAAGGGCGTTGGTATGCTTATGATGGAATCAATCAATGTGCCTATACTAGGCGTGATCGAAAACATGTCATACTTTACACCTGCCGAGCTGCCTGAAAACAAGTACTATATTTTTGGACAAGGTGGTGGTGCTAAGCTTGCTGAACTAGTTGGCGCTCCATTTTTGGGCGAGCTACCGCTGGTAAAAAGTGTTAGTGAAAGCGGTGATGCCGGCAAACCGGTTGTACTTACTGAGGATGGTGTTACCAGCGCTGTTTTTAAAGATATTGCCGAACGTGTGGCACAGCAAATATCAATCAACAACGCAAAGGCTACAGGCTATGCCGATGTAATAAATCGTTAAAAATTAATATCTTTACATTAATAATTTGATAAACATGAGTTTAGTTGAAGAGGTAGAAACAGCGCTTGACACCATACGCCCATATCTTGAAGCCGATGGCGGCAATGTTTCGGTGGAAGAGATTACTCCTGAAAAAGTGGTGAGGCTTAAGTTGCTTGGCTCATGCGGTTCATGCCCTATGAGTATTATGACCTTAAAGGCCGGAATTGAACAGGCTATAATGAAAGCTGTACCAGAAATTACTGCTGTTGAAGCCGTAAACCTAACCGATATTGATGACCCTAACGCCGTGTTACCGGCAAACATGCGCTAATGTTAAAAGGTGTTAAATGCTGCAGAGCATACATCAGTTGATTATATTTTTGCGTTATTAAACTATTGTAAACCCGGCAACGTATAAATTGTTGGGTTTTTAAACGTGTATGAGAAAGTGTTTACTGGTAATGGTTATGAGCCTGCTTAGTGCAGTGGCTGCCTTTGCACAAAAGGCTGATAAGCCACTTGTGCAGTTTACCGGTATAACCTACAATGCCGATAGTTCAAAGATTATTGTTCCGTATGTAACGGTTACCAACCTATCTAACAAAAACTCTGTTGTTATAGCTAATTACAAAGGCTACTTTTCCTTTGTAACGCATGAAAATGATACGCTGCAGTTTACTGCTGTTGGTTACGCACCTTTAGAAATGGTTATACCTGCAAACAGGGAAAGTAAAAGCTATACGGTGAAGGTGATGATGAAACCTGAAATAATAGCTTTACCGGCTTTCCATATGTTGCCATGGGCCACAACTGATGAGTTCAGGAAAGACTTTCTGACCATGAAACTGGCCGACGATGATTTAGAACTTGCCCGTAAAAACTTAAATAAAACTCCGCTTACCGGCGTATCGTACAGTGCAATGCCGCGTGATGCTAACGAAATACAATCGGCCGTTGCTCAGGATATGCATCAGCGTATACTTAATTCGCACTCGCTTATACCCAACCCGTTACTCAACCCTATTGCCTGGGGTAGCTTAATTAAATCAATTACCGCGGGCGATAAGAGCCGAAACAGCAACTAACGAAGATTAACTCTAAGGCCTTAAAGCCTGGAATTATAAAAAGTAAAAGCGACGCTGCTTAATCAACGTCGCTTTTGCTTTTTTATGCCTCAATAAAGTTATCTACCTTTTTTAGCGGCAGGGAACTTCATTTTATAATCAACCTTTACGGCACCTTTAGAAATATCATTCAGTCGCTTTTCAATTAACCTTTTGCGTAGCGGGCTTAGCTTGTCGGTAAATAGCTTTCCCTCAATATGGTCATACTCATGCTGAATTATACGTGCCGCCATGCCGTTAAAAGTCTCCTCGCGATGCTGCATCTCTTCATCAAAGTAGCTTAAACGCACTTGTGGCTTACGGTATACATCTTCGCGAATATCAGGAATACTAAGGCAGCCTTCGTTAAACGGCCATTCTTCGCCGGTTTCTTCAACTATTTGCGGATTGATAAATGCCTTTTTAAAGTCTTTCAATTCAGGCTCTTCATCATCAAACGGGGTGGCATCAATTACAAATAATCGTTTTGATAAACCAACCTGCGGAGCGGCCAATCCAACGCCGCGTGCGTTGTACATGGTTTCATACATATCGGCAACCAGTTGTTTAAGACCGGCAATTTCCTGAGGTTCAAAGTCAGTGGCCTTTTTTCTTAAAACAGGATCGCCATAAGCTACAATGGGCAATTTCATAACTGCAAATTTACAGATTTTATGCTTTTTAAAAGCATGGGGGCATTCAATGTTAATCACTCTTGTGTAAATACCAGTTGATAACCAAGTTTTATTAACCATGTTTTCATGAGCGTTAACAATTATCTGCAGGTATGGAGCCGTAATTGGATGCGATTATCCATCAAACCACTTAGCATGCTTACATAGAGTTAACCACTTAATCAAGTGCTGCTATGGTGAGATTGATGATGTTATTAAAAAAGTCTTTGTTGGTGGTTGATTTAGCCGTTACCCGCATGCCTTTTAACGCATTGAGTACAAACCTTGAAAGCGATATTGCATCATGTTTGCTACTCACCTCGCCGTTTTCCTGGCCGGATTGTATCACCTGGTAAATTGCTTTTTCCATTTGCTCGTCGTTGCGGCAAATTACCTCGTTAACCTCCTTATTGGTTGATGCCACCTCAATTTCGGCATTAACCATAAAACAACCACGTTGCTGGCTGTCATCGGTTAAATCATTTGTGGCTAGTTCCAATAAATTCTTTATAGTTTCTTTGGCAGATTTGCCGCTGCTGATGATATTCTGAATTTTGGCAGCACCCGAAAGCTGGTAGCTTTCAAGCGTTTTAAGAAAAAGCGTATGCTTATCTGTATAAGTGTCATATAGGCTTGACCTGCTTATGCCCAACGTATCTACCAAATCCTGCATGGATGTGGCGTTATATCCCTTTTGCCAAAATAGTTGCATGGCCTTACACAATACTTCGTTTTCATCAAAATCTTTACTTCGTGCCATAACAATAAATAGCTTTGCCTACAGTAAGACAAAGCTATTTAAATTTAGTTAGTTATTAAACCAACAATTAACGTACGCCGCCGCTTGCAAGCAGTATTTCGCCGGTTAGCCAGCGTGAATCATCAGAGGCCAGGAATACGGCAACACCAGCAATATCATCTGGCTGGCCAAGGCGACCTAGTGGCGTGGTGCCAACAATCTGCTTTTCAAAATCGCTACCAATAAACCCGGCTGTGTGCGTACCCTCTGTTTCAACCATACCTGGGTTTATTGAGTTTACTCTTATTTTACGGCTGCCTAATTCTTTAGCTAATACGCGTGTAATACCATCAACTGCTCCTTTGGTAGCAGTGTATATTGAACTTGCCGGCGGTGCAAGACTGGTAATAGCCGAACCTATGTTTATAATACTGCCCCCGTTTGTGGAGAAGTGTTTAACCGCCCCCTGTGTAGATAATAGCAAACCCAAAACATTGGTATTAAACTGATGGTGAAAATCTTCGGCGGTAACCTCTTCAATAGCACCAAACTTGTATACACCCGCGTTATTTACCAATACGTCTATAGCACCAAATGCCTCAACGGTATCAGCAAAAAGTTTGGCTACCTCCTGCTCATTTGTTACGTTGGCTTGCAAGGCAATTGCCTTGCCGCCTGCTGCCACAATATCAGCAACTACCTGCTCAGCACCAGCTTTTGCCGATGCATAATTTATTACAACGCTTGCACCTTGCGCTGCAAGGCTCTTAGCTATACCAGCACCAATTCCTTTTGATGCCCCGGTTACTACTGCTACTTTATTTTCTAGTCTTTTCATTTTTGAAACAATGCCCCCTTATTGGAACAATCGTTCCGCAAATGTAAAATCAAAACGGAACGAACGTTCCAAAATAAATTTATATGAGTTATTGATGACACTTTGAGCGTTGCCTTGTTCCTATTGAGACATTTTTGTATGTTTGATATAAGCCCTTGATATGGATAACCGCATAAAATCATTAAGACCTTTTATTGGTGCCAAAAATTTTGACGAGTCGCGCAGCTTTTACCGCGACCTGGGCTTTACTGAAACCAAACTTGAGCCAAAACTATCTGTCTTTCAGTTAGAGAACACAGCATTTTATTTGCAGGATTATTACGCAAAAGACTGGGTGGACAACACCATGCTATTTTTGGAAGTGAATAACGTTGAGCGTTATTATGAGGAGCTTAAAGCACTGAATTTATCTGACAAATACAGCAGTGTTAGGCTACAACCTATCAGGGTAATGGGTTGGGGAAGCGAGTGCTTTCTTCATGATCCGTCTGGCATATTATGGCATATCGGTCAGTTTAACCAGTAGTCATATTCAATATGAATAAGCGGTATAAATTTTATAATAAAAAAAGACCGGCTTTAGTTAAAAGCCGGTCTTTTTTTTATTGTGCATCGTAAATTACAACGCGGTCAAAGTATACCCTGAATCCTTCAAGGAAAGCTTTATGCAAAGGGTGCACCTGGTATACGTCGTGTCCGGCCATATCTTCAAACAACAATATAAGGCTGAAAGTATAAGTTGTGTCAACAACAGCACGCTCAATTGGGGCTGGCGTACCAATGTGCAAGGTTTTAACAGTTTCAACTCCTGCAAGTGTTTCCAAGCTTGCGCGGAAAGCTGTTTTTTGTTCGTCGGTTGTATCGGCTTTAAGCCAAAATATTACGTGGTGTGCTAACATGATTAAATTTTTTCCAAATATATTTATTGATTTATATTAAACGGTGTTTAACAACCTACACATTGCTCTCCAATCATCATTTATCTTTCGAAATAAGTGTTGTTTAAGCATTTTGACCCAATACAGACCTGCTTATTTAAATGAGGTGTATATATTTGCCCCTTTGGTAAAAAAAACTGTATGTTAAAAATTTGCTGCGTAGGTCATATTACATTAGATAAGGTTGTTAACTTAAACGGTGTTAAACACCTATCGGGGGGTACATCCTATTACTTTTCGAAAGCCTTGCAGCACATGGATGTTAGTTATGGTTTGGTAACATCGCTTGGGGAGTCGGAAATGGCGGTTGTAAACGAGCTCCGGTCTGGAGGTACAACTATCAAAGCTTTCAACAGTAAACATTCCGTATACTTTGAAAACACTTACAGTGCAAATCAAAATCACCGTACCCAACGCGTATTACAAAAGGCCGACCCTTTTTTAATTGAGCAGTTAGATGATATAAATGCCGAGGTAGTTCATCTCGGGCCGCTTCTTGCCGACGATTTTGCATTAGATACCATCAAATTTTTAACAAGCAAGAGTAAGCTGTCTTTAGATGCACAAGGCTACCTGCGCGAAGTGAGAGATTGTGAAGTACATGCTATAGACTGGCCCCAAAAGCAGGAAGCACTTCAATACATACACACTCTTAAAGCCAATGAGCATGAGCTTGAGGTGTTAACCGGCAAAACCGATATTAAAGCCGGAGCACTTATGCTGGCAGACTGGGGCGTTAAAGAGGTAGTTATTACCTTAGGCAGTTTAGGTTCTGTTATTTATGCTGATGGGGTATTTTATGACATACCTGCTTATGTGCCTGCAACCATAGCCGATGCCACCGGTTGCGGTGATACGTATATGGCCGGCTACCTTTACCGCCGCGCCAAAGGCGATGATATTGAAAAAGCAGCAAACTTTGCTGCTGGTATGGCCGGATTGAAAATTGCGCAGTCAGGCCCTTTCACCGGCACAAAGGATGACGTTTATAACTTCATTGCCTCTTTTACTAACTAGTCCTTTTTACGGTCTTTGTTAAACCCTATTTTCACTTTGCCTGTTTCATCTTCCTTTGCTGCAAGGTGAAGCACAATACCCCTGTATCTGCGTTTCTTTAGTTCTTCCTTGTCAGTTATCTCCGCATCCTTTTTAGGATTACGTAATGGCACATCAAATGCTATGTTAGTACCTTTTGTAAGTCCGTAAACACCCGCTATGTCGGCGTTGAGTACGCTGGAATTTAACTGCATAGGGTTGATAATGATCTTATCGCCCTGAATATCAAACTTAGCATCAAGCTTAGGTATTTCAATATTTTTTAGATCGCGAAATGGGAAAGCAAACTTGCCTACTTTAATTAACGGCTGGTAATTAAGTAATGCACTGTTGCGCAAGCTTACATAGGTTGTGCCATGTATTGAACGTGGAACCAGTGAGCCATTGTCCTTTATTCCTCCGCTTATGTTTGCTTTGGCAGAGAGGTAACCCTTTAAGTTTTCATAAGTAATATCCTTTATTCCGAAATTATCAAATGAATAAAAGAACTGACGAATGTCAACGCTGCTAACGGTAGTATTTATGTTGAAATTATTAAGGTTGTTTCCCTGCATTAACTTACCGTTTAAGCGCAAAGCTCCGTTTGCATGTTTTAAACCAACATCTTTAATTATAATACCGTCGCCAGTGGTAAGCAGGTTAGCGCGTACGTCAGTTGCCAAAAACTTTTTGTAATAAACCTTGGCAACTTCCATATGCATTTCCACGTTTCCTTTATCTAACACGTTACCTAACTGGTCAATAATGTTACCGCTATTGCCACTTCCTCGGCGCACTGTTCTAGTTTGCACTTGCTTACGAGTACCTAAAAAGCCTAAAAATTCTGCCAGTCTTAACTCCGGACTTTTAATGTTCCAGGTAAGAAGCATTTTTTCAGGAGCATCGTAGTAAAAATTTAGGAAATTGTTCACACGCCCGTTCATCATTACCACGCTGTGCCCGCTTTGCACCCGTATGTTATTTAGTATTAAATCATTCTTTACAAAATTCAGCGACAGGGAGGTATTCTTAAATGCCAGGTTACGCGGCAGGTAAATGGCATCGGCATTCCTGAAATTAATTACACCTGCTATAACCGGCTTATTCAACCTGTAGTTAACAATGTCGGCCTTATAGTGCAAATCCATGTTAGCCGTACCTTTGCTAAATTTGGCAATATCATCAAGCATATAATTGAAGTTTGCCAAAGGAAAATTTGATTTAAAGTTCCCGGTTGCAATAGGTTTTTCAAGATTGATGATACTGCCCGTGTCAATTAAAAACGGCAGGTGATTGTAACGCCCCGTAAATTTAAACAGCCTTATAGCGGAGTTTGCATCATTAAAACCTTTACCTTTTTCAACCTCGTTGGTAAAAACCGCGTTAAAGTTACAGCTATCTATCTGGCCGCCCGGTATAATCAGTGTGTTGTTCCTAATGGTTCCGGCTACGTGCAGGTACGGGTCGCCCTCACCCAGGCTACCTGCAATAGTGGTTTTTAAGTCAATTGGCTTGGCGAGGTTAAATTTATCAAGTGTCTTCTTAATATTATCTGCAAGGAGCAATGACGCACTGCGCCACATTATTTGATTAACTATAAGATGTATGGCAAACGCTGTTTCCTTTTTGCCGGTATCAAACATGGCATTAAGCTGAAATATGTCGTAACCAATTTTCAATCCTTTTGACGATATAAATATCTTATCAGTTTCGTTGTTAAACCCGGCCATCATCTGGCCCGATATAAGCTTATCCTTAATAAAACTTCCCTTTTTTGTGTTGAATGCAAGGCTACGGGCCATTACATCCAGTTGCAAAGCTGCACGCCAACCACTATCAGGGTAAGCCATTTTTCCGGAAAGTTTATTTATGTCAAACGAAAAGAGCTTATTGTTAGCCTGGTTATTTACAGCAAAGCTTACGTTACTGAGCGAAAACTTTCCAAACTCGGCAGAACTACCGCTATCATCATCAGGCTTATTTGTCTTAGGAGCGCTTTTCTTCTTTTTAAATACCGAAGTATTGCTATAGCCCGTACTGTCTTTATATAACTCAATGGCAGCGTTATTTATCCCAATATTACTAATACGTATGGTACCACGCAGCAGTGCCG
Source organism: uncultured Mucilaginibacter sp. (assembly GCF_913773635.1). Taxonomy (GTDB): domain Bacteria; phylum Bacteroidota; class Bacteroidia; order Sphingobacteriales; family Sphingobacteriaceae; genus Mucilaginibacter. The sequence goes on along the minus strand of NZ_CAJYGQ010000003.1, from coordinate 342,785 downwards.
CAGTATTTATTGATACATCGAAATCTTTGGCTGAAAGCAGGGTGTGTTTATGTTCGGCCCAACGCTTGTCTTTTATAGTTACGTTTTTGAGTGATACTGAAATGCCAGGAAATCCTTTAAAAAAAGTAGTTTCCATGTCGCCAATAGCCAGGTTACCATCGAGGTTTTTATTCAGCGTTGATGTGATTAACGATAGCACTTTAGCCTTATTTGAATTGATGTAAATAAACAATCCTACAGAGAGAAGCACAAAAAGCAAAACAACACCGGCAATTACTTTAAGTATGATTTTTAACCATTTAGGCATTGGGAAACGGAATTTAAGTTAAAAGCCTGAAACCTTACATTTTGTTTGCTTGCAGAACTTGCATGTTTAAAAGAACGCGTTACTTGTAATTACCACGGTAACAATTCTATAACAGAGCGGCCTGCACTGTCCTGAAAGCAAGCAAGGCTGTTTGATTTAATTGTAGCTTAGTATTACCAATTATAATTGAACATACAGGCGGTTTTAGCTTGGTTCACTCTTTTTAAATCATGATAACAAAAATATTAACCGGCATTACGCTGCTTGCAGCAGGTATATTTTTTACCGCAAATGCCCAAATAGGCAAACGGTTTCCGTCTGAACGTAAAGTGGTTAAAGACCCGGTTACAGGTACCATGCTTACTTTTTTAACCAGCACCCCGGCGGGCGACAGTAAAATTTATCAAACGCATCCGCAATGGACTTCAGACGGGCAATGGCTGGTTTTTCGCTCAAACAGGGCAAAAGGTGAAGCTTTAGCTGTAAATGAAAAAACCGGCGATATGGTACAGATTACCGAAGGTGGGTATACCGGCATGCTTAACCTGGCGCGTAAAAGCATGAAGCTGTATTTGTTACGCAGGGTTGATACTCAAACTGAAGTTCAGGGCCACAGGGCACCAACTGCTATGCAACTGGTGGAGATGGATTTGAACAAAGTTTTAACAGACAGCAACGCGGGTAAAATGCAAAAACTATCTACCTATCAACGTGTATGTGGCACTATACCCGCAGAAATGGGTGCAGGTGGCGACATGGCTTTAGATGCTGACGAAGATAAAATCTATTTCCACGTAGGCCGAACTGAGGCAGCTAAGCATATGCAGCCCGGCACCAAGGTTGAAAACGCCTTTGGCCCGCGTAATATGGGTGCCGGTCCCAACGGCCTGGCGAGCATGAACGTTAAAACGGGCGAAGTAAAATACATTGTCACCGTACCATTTCAAATTGGACACATACAGGTAAACCCATGGGTTGCGGGCGAAATTATCTTTTGCTGGGAAACCGGAGGAAAATCTCCGCAGCGTACGTGGACTGTAATGGCAGATGGCACCGGTTTGAGACCACTTTACCCGGAAGCGCCCTATGAATGGGTTACTCATGAGGCTGTAATTACGCCCGATGAGGTAGCCATTGCCATTATGGGCCATCGTAAAATACCAGGGACTAACGCCCAGGGTGAGCCGGGTACTGCAGTTGGGGGAGCCAACCCGGGGCAGGAAAGCGCCTGGGGCCCCTCAGGAACACGCGAAAAACCAACAGGTTTAGGCATAGTAAACATTCACACCCGCGAAATGACCATTGCCGGCCAAACTCCAAGTGGCAGCGGCTTATGGCATGTAGGCGGCTCAAAGGACGGACGATGGGCCGTTGGTGATGATTTTTCGCGTAGTGTATACCTTATTGACAGGCACAGCCGTGAGATGATTATGCTATCAACCGGTCATAAAACTACCGCCGCCGATCACCCTCATCCAACCTTCAGCCCCGATGGTACTAGGATAGAAATACAATCAGCCATGCTTTCAGAAGACGGCAGATCAATGAACATTTGTATAATTCCTGTACCCGACAACTGGTTAAAACGAACTTATAAATAGATGCTAATTTCAAATGGTAAAAACGCTTTAACAAAAGGGATTTGAAATATTAGCGCACAGTTGTATAGCCGCTGTTTATTGCTTGCTTTTATTTTGCTTAAGCCAATAAGTAATGCCTATTTGAACAGACTTGTTGCTCTGTATATAATTTCCTATAGTATTATTTACCTTGTAAGGCGGCAAGCCTATATAACGTGCATCTATACTAAATTGCTTAAAGTTAATGGCTATGCCTCCTGTTAGGCCAAGGCTTACCCTTTTCGTAAGCACAGGGCTGCTTACCAATGTATCAATCGTTTTAGTATACCCCAAAGTATCTCTTAAACCGGCCACAGCTCCAAATGAATACGATTGATTACCAAGCTTACCCGCAAAGCTGGCAATGGCCCCAGCCTTAATACTAATGAGCTTATTTACTCTATAAGTGAGTATAAGCGGAATATCGGCGACTAAAACTTTGTGTTTTTCATTCACAGTAAATGCCGAAGATGAGTCGGGCCTGAAAAAGCTTGGATGAGAATAGCTGCCAACAACCTGGCGGCCAAAATTAACAAGTATACCTGAACCTATAAGCAAACGTTGTGACAAGGCCAGGTTGGATGTTAAACCACCATAAACGCTAGTGTTTTTAGCAATATTAAGTCCGGCTTCAACTCCGATATTAAAGCTTGGGGTATTAAGTTCCTTACCTGATGCGCCTTTCCATCTACTTTGCTTTCCGGTTTTCGCAAATAATGCAGTTCGATCACTTTCAACTTTTCCAGGCAACCAATGCGCTAGTATGGGAGGCTGAAATGCGTTCATTTCATGACCCTTTTTATTGCCAACAAACACCTTTTGAGGTGCTTCTTCTTCCATAGCAATGGAGGATTGATTTACAACATCCCTGTAATTAATTAATTGTTGCGGGAAGTGAGCGGTTTCTTGTTGAATACGCTTAAGCTTTTGCAAAGAGTTATAATCAATGTTGTTGGCTATGCCGCTTTGTTTCTTAATTTCACTAGCATTCAATTTATTAGTTGTAATTGCCTTGAAAGTCCTTTCTTTGAGAAGATAATCATTCCCTGACGGGTATCCAGGCTTATTACTCCTGCCTGCTAATGCTCTTGTGCGTAAATCAGCAATTGACTTGTCTTCTCCAATTGACACTGAGTCTTGTTCATTTAAACTATCCTCATTAGTAGCTGGTGTTGATGTGTTAAGCGTATCTACTGACATACTTGTGAACTCTGCTAAGCTATCACTTGCTATTGAATCACTTGCTGAAGCCTTGCGTCTTTCAATGCGCTCCTTTTTTTCAATTGTTTTATCCTTCACCCTTTGTTTAATTGGGGGCTTAACAGCAAACCAAGTGGCTGCTCCTACCATTGCCGCAGCGGGCAAAACATAACCAACAACCGATATTACTTTTGCAATTAACGGCTTTGTAACTGCCGGTGCAGTAGTTGCGGGGGGCTGCACAGGCAGGTGTACATCCAACATTTTTTGCATACCCAACCAAGCTGCATCGGCATCGGCTCTTACAGGCAGTTCATTTAATTTTTTACGCCAAAGCTTATTATACCATGCTGAATTTTTCATGTTGCCTTGTTTGATTTTTCAGTTGGTTTGTTAAGTTGATTGTTTGACGGCTGCAATAATTCTCTTAACTGCTTTTTAGCTACTGACAAATGCCAGCGCGATGTACTTTCAGAGATGTTCAATTGCTCACCAATATCGTAATGTGAGTATCCTTCAATTACAGCAAGGTTGAATACCAGTTGAGTAGATGCGGGCAGGGTACGTATTGCCAACAGCACATCATCCACATATAGCTTTTCCAAAACCGCTGGTTCTACAAAAGCTTCGTCAATAACATCATTTGTATTCGCTACGTTATTAAAGCGCGCTTCTTTCCGGGCCAGGTCAATGCAGGCGTGCATCATAATGGTGTGTATCCAGGCGCCTAATTCACCCTTTTGTTCATCGTAAAAGTCAATGTTTTGAAAAACCTTAAGAAAACCTGTATTTAAAGCTTCATACGCCAGTTCATCTGTGGATAGGTATCGACAACAAAGCTTAAGCATATCTGCATAAAAAAACTTGTACAAAGCTTCCTGCTCCGGGCGCCTGTTGGCTTTGCAGCCCTCAATTATACCGGGCATTTGCTTGGTAGATTTGCTCATTAAATATTCAGATAACAATAGGCGTGCAGCAACTGCTACTATACCCTACGTAAGTCAACTGCAAAACGCTGGGCAAAATGTGAAATTTATTTTAAGGTCGGCTTACCCAGCATTTTTCATTCTCGCTGCGTAGTAAAGAATATATAAACCTTAAATCATGCACAGCATCAATCAAAAATATACCGAAGGTCTTTTATACTTTTATAAGCTATCATATAAAACAAAAAATAAAGCCTTAATCAGTACTATTAAGCGGCTATTTAAACGCAAACCAAAAACCAATGACTTTTGCAACCGTTACCCCGAAAAATTCACTAACCCCGACCATTATCAATGGCAGGGAGGCCGCCTGCTTACCCGTAACGAACTGGAGAAATTGACAGGCAAATAGCTCAATAACACGTTTCATCACATTTTAAAGCCGGTTGGTCACATTTATTTTTAAGCGGCTAGGATGCTGAGTAAGATTGCAGCATGAAATTTAAACACCTCGAAATTGCCTTAGCCACATTATTGCTGCTCACTCATACTTTTGGGCTGCTTAACACTGCCGATAGCTACATGCACGGCTATTTTACTGCTGATTCTTTTGATGCAGATGTTTTTAGAAAGCATGGATACGTATTTAAGTTTACTAACAATTTTTTATGGCCATCAATTATTGAATACCTGGCTTATTACCTGTCATTTGTATGGGTGGCCTGTATGCTGCCAAATTACTACCTGAGTAAACAAAAATGGGGAAAAGCCATACTTACCATTGCAATTGCATTTGTGGCGGCTATGGCATTATTTTGTGTCAACTATACATTACGCTTTCCTTACCATAACGATTTACTTTACCGGGCAATTGTTAAAAAATTACCCCAGGCTACCATTTGGTTTGAAGCGCTGCTGGCTTACCAGGCAGCAAAACAATTAATAAACTGGTTGCTTACGCAAAAAAAATATGCCTACTCGCTTACACGCATGCGTATAAGCCGCGAAACAGCTTACTTTTTAATGCTGTGGACAACACTGATGGTTGGGTGTTTTATATTAAAATCTCATGTGAGCGTAACGTTTTTTATAGGTCTTATTGTACCATGCGCCTTTTTTTGCCACATAGTTATAATGTATTGGCTTATACCGCAATACTGGGATAAAAGAGCCGAACGAATGGGATTTTGGTTTATCTTATTGCTGGTTACGCTTGGTATAAATTTACCGCTTACCGGTGCATTTGCCTACAAAGCCACGTACTCGGGCGTAACGCGCATAATTTCATTCCTGGTGTTTTGGTTTGGACAGCTATTACTTATAACGCCGCTTAGCTTTTATATCTATCAATACCGTAAAAGCTTGCAGGCTGAGCTCAGCGGTTTAAGAACAGATTTGGGTGCTTCAACAGCAAATTTGCAGTTTTTGCGCTCACAGATAAATCCGCACTTTTTATTTAATGCGCTTAATACCCTTTACGGTTTAGCCCTTACCGAAAAAGCTGAAAAAACAGGTGAAGGCATACAAAAATTGGGGGATATGATGCGCTTTATGTTGCATGAAAACACTTTGGAACGCATTGCATTAACGCAAGAAATTGATTACCTGCAAAACTATATTGATTTGCAAAATATGCGCACAGCATCTTCACCGCTTATTAATATCACCACTGATATGAATGTAGAAGCCGAAGGGTATTTCATAGCACCAATGCTACTAATTCCGTTTGTAGAAAACGCATACAAACATGGCATCAGCCTGAATGAAGAATCGTGGATAAACATAAACTTGCAAATAACCGACGGCACGTTACAATTTGATGTGCAGAACAGCATACATCAACGTGCTACCAACGATCCTGAAAGTGCCCGCTCAGGCATTGGTCTTGAAAACGTACGGCAGCGCCTGCAGCTGCTTTATCCGCAAAAGCATGAACTGGTTATACGCCAAAAGCCAAACGAATTTTTCATTTATTTAACCCTTAACCTCAATTGAAAAACCTTATCACAATTTCTTTAACTATTGGCGTCATCATTACTCTTTTGCTTACTCCAAGTGAAACCCTGGCGCAATTTCAGCTGAGCGGTAAAGTTGAACACCTGCAGCAAGCCGACACTATTCAGTTGAATATCCCATATTTATACGGATATTACTATGAAAATATTAAGCAGATACGGTTAGACAAGCAAGGAAATTTCACAGCTGATATTCCCCTTAGTACCACCAAGTTTGCTACGCTGATGTATCATAGTAGGTTATGGACTATTATGATGAAGCCTGGAAAACAACTAGAGGTAACCATCAATGCAACTGATACCACTTTAAGCACGTTCAAAGGATCGATAGCTGCCGAGAATAAGCTATTGTATCAGGTTAATGCGGGGCAGAAACCTGCTTTTATTGCCGCCGGTACACGTGGAAATAACAGCTATGCTAAAGGTACTGTAGCCGAAATAACCGAAAAGGTAATTAAACCGCAATTAAAATTAGGTGAAACACGGGTTACTCAGGTACGGGCATCCGCACTCAACACCGCCGACAAACGCCTCATAGCGCAGGAAGTACGTACCGAAACCCTCAACTGGCTCAACTTTTTTGCGCGCGGCATTATGAACGTCAACAAAGCCGATTTGATTGGATTATACAAATTACTATACGGCAGCATTAAACCCGAACCCGATGTACTGCCCGCCGGGCCACAATTTTACCAGTTTGCTGATGATTATATTGGCTACATGGAATCGCAGGCGGTAATATATATGCAAGGGCTTGATAAGGCCAAAGCCAATATAACGCCTGTACCCTACTTTAATGTTTCTTTCGATGATGCCATTGCACTCGCTAAATCTAAAGGTAAATTGTATGTAAACTGGTTAGCAGTAAAAAACACCTATAATAAACCTGTAGCTGAAGCGATGCTCGCACAATTTATAAACGCTAAATGTTCTGAAAAAGATCTTACCGAGGCTCGGCCGTTAATGGATGAAATGATTAATCTGTATCCGCAAAGTAAATACCGCCCTCAACTGGCCGCGCGTATTGCGAATATGCAAAGTGCTTTGGTTACCAACAAAAGTAACGAGGGCATACACATAATTGAAGGATTCGAGAAAATAAACTCGATATACGAAATAGTTAACCGATACAAAGGCAAGGTAGTATACCTTGATATATGGGGTACCTGGTGTGGCCCCTGCCGTGATGAGTTACGTTTTGTGCCCGAACTAAAAAAGCAATTTGAGGGCAAAAATGTAGTTTTTATCTATTTGGATATGGACGATGATATTAAAGATGTACACTGGCGTGACTTTATTATGGTAAACAACATGACCGGCATACACCTGCGTAAAAGCAATGCCGATATTCAGAAGTTTTGGGATGAGCTGCAGCCTGACAAAAACAAGCAGGGTTCTTACCCAACTTATTTTATATTTGATAAGAGCGGAAAAGCCATTATAAATGATATTAAACGCCCGAGCAATAAAACGCTGTTATACCAACAAATAGCACAATACCTGTAAATGATAAACGCCATAGCCATTGATGATGAACCCTTTGCACTGGAGGTTATACGGTTGCACGCGGCAAAGGTGCCGTTTATGGAATTGGGGGCATGTTTTACCAATGCCTTTGAGGCTATTGCATACCTGGCGCAAAACCCTGTTGACTTGCTTTTTTTAGACATTAAGATGCCCGATATATCGGGCATCGAACTAATGGAAAGTTTACAGGTTAGGCCGCTGGTTATTTTTACCACTGCCTATGCCGAGCATGCCGTGCAAAGCTATGAGCTTAATGCAGTTGATTACCTGCTTAAACCGTTTGCGCTCACACGCTTTTTAAAGGCCTGCCATAAGGCTAATGATTTACTTCAATCACGTAAAGCCGAAAAAATACCTGCAAGTAGCATTTTTGTAAAATCAGGTTATGAAACGGTACGTATAAATTTTGACGATATACTTTTTTTAGAAGCCGCCGGAAACTACGCAACCTTTATTTTAAACGACGATAAACGCATAACAAGCCGCTTAACTATCACTGAGGCAACTGAGCTTTTGCCTGCAGGCATGTTTGCAAGAGTACACCGGTCTTACATTGTTAATACAAACAGGATAGACAGAATGGAACGGCATCAGTTACATATTGGAACGCACAAGGTGCCGGTTGGAAATTATCCCTTACCAACGTTGGACAAACTCAACTAAACACACCCTTTTATGCTGGCCGCTGCAAAGCGTATTTGAATTAATTTAAACATAGAAAGGCCGTTTCGGATAAACTCCAAAACGGCCTTTAATATTTTATTATCAGCTACGCTACTAATCTAAAACGGTAATTAAACGCGTTTTGATTTGATACGTGCAGCTTTACCGGTAAGAGCGCGCAAGTAAAATAATTTAGCGCGACGAACTTTACCAAAGCTGTTAACTTCAATTTTATCGATGTTTGGCGAGTTGATTGGGAAAATACGCTCAACACCAATACCGTTTGATACTTTACGTACGGTAAAGGTTTCGGTGCTGCCTGCGCTGTTACGTTGAATAACTACACCTTGGTATAGCTGCACACGCTCTTTGTTACCCTCTCTGATTTTATAGTGTACAGTTACAGTGTCGCCTGATTTGAATGCAGGAACTTGCTTTTTTTCAACTGACTGCTCTTCAACAAATTTAATTAAATCCATGATTTTAAGCTCTTAATGCGATTTTTAACCCGTAAAAATCGGATTGCAATAATAGGTATATTTTTTTGATTTTAAAAGACGATTTTGAAAATAATTTATTTGATGTATATAATTCTAAAGCACTGATGTGCAAATAGTAAAACCACTTAACATACATCAAATAAACGCGCTGTCAAACCTCTGCATTTACGCCTCGAAAATGCTATTCTCCCAATAAATCGGGACGGCGCTGGCGTGTGCGTTCCAATGATTGCTCAAAGCGCCACTTTTCAATTTCAGGAGTGTTACCACTCAACAAAACATCGGGCACACGATGCCCATTCCAATCGGCAGGCCGGGTATATACCGGCGCATCTAACAATTCACCCTGAAAAGAATCTGATAAGGCAGAAGTTTCGTCAGATAATACGCCGGGTATCAGCCTCACTATAGCATCAACCAAAACCGCAGCTGGCAATTCTCCGCCTGATAGTACGTAATCACCTATAGACAGCTCACGCGTTACAAATAAATCCCGCACGCGCTGATCAATACCTTTGTAATGCCCGCAAAGTATAATTATGTTGCCTTTAATGGAAAGCTCATTAGCAATACCCTGGTTAAGGGTAACACCATCAGGTGTCATAAAAATCACCTCATCATAATTGCGCTCACTTTTCAGCTTTTCAATACAAGCAGCAAAAGGTTCTATCATCATTACCATGCCGCTGCCACCACCGTAAGGATAGTCATCAACATTTTTATGCTTAAGCGATGAATAATCGCGCAGATTATGTACATGTATTTCGGCAATGCCCTTTTTTTGCGCACGCTGTAATATAGAGTGAGCAAAGGGACTTTCAAGCAAGCCGGGCAATACGGTAAGAATGTCAAAACGCATGATAATGTATTTTATAATAAAGAATGCACGAAAGACTGACTAAGACAACGCTGCTTACCCATTTAAATAAACATCTAACAAGCCCTCAGGCAAGTCAAGGTAAACTTCCCCTCCCTCTATATCAATACCTTTAATAAACTCCGTGTTAAGCGGGAATAACACTTCGCGGTTTTGATAATGCACAGTAGCAATAACTTGTTGAGGATATTCGGTAACATCCGTTATTTCGCCAAGTTCGCCCTGGGTTTCGTCAATGGCTATAAAGCCTTCCAAATCCATCAGTGTAAAATCATTAGGATCTTTTTCGGGCTTAAGTTCATTGGGCAGGTACAAATCTTTTTTAACCAACGGAGATGCCTTATCAATGTGGTCAACGTCTTCCAAAAAAAGGTAAGCCGTGTTAGCCTGCGGATACTTGATCTGGCTTACAAAGTAGGGCACCAGTTTACCTGCCACGTCAAAAAATATGGCTTTAAAGTCAATATCCTGCACCCCGTCAAAATCAACATATACCTGCAGTTCGCCCTTAAGTCCGCGGGTTTTGGTTACGGTACCTATTCTGAAATAGTCTTCTGTTTTCATAAGCCTTTAAACACTTAACCTTTTAAAACAGCAATAGCGAAACAACAGGGTTGTTTCGCTATTGCGTAAATTGATGAACTTTAAAATTACTCAGCAGCAGTTTCTTCAGTTGATTCTTCTGCAGCACCTTCTTCAGTTGCCGGAGCCTCTTCTACTTCTTCAGCTACAGGAGCATTTTTAGCAGCGATAGCTGCAGCTCTGTCTTCATTCTTTTTAGCTTCAGCAGCTAACGCAGCTTTACGCGCATCAGCTTTAGCTGTACTTAAGCTATCTTTTTTACCAGTGATTTGACCTGATTTATTTTCAGTCCACTCAGCAAATTTAGCATCAGCCTGCTCTTGAGTTAATGCACCTTTTTTAACACCACCTTGTAAGTGTTTTTTGTACATTATACCTTTATAAGAAAGGATAGCACGACAAGTATCGGTTGGTTGTGCACCATTGCTTACCCATTCAAAAGTTTTATCGAAGTTGATGTCGATAGTAGCCGGATTAGTGTTAGGGTTGTATGAACCTATACGCTCAATAAAACGACCGTCACGTGGAGCACGTGCATCTGCCACTACGATGTAGTAAAAAGGTTTTCCTTTTTTACCGTGTCTTTGCAATCTGATTTTAGTTGCCATTCTTTTTTTCTTTGATTATGTATTCAACATTCCCCCGGAGCTATTTCTGCGGGGACGCAAAGATAGAAATTAAATATTTAAAGTACAAGAGTGCAATAATATAGATAGTATTATACTATCATCTTCAAAACAAAAAAGACCGTAAGCTCAGCCAACGGTCTTTTTATTTTGATGTAAGAATATTTACAGTGATAAAATATCTACAATTCTCAACAAGTTACTGTCAATATCGGCATTATGCTTAATTGCATTCTCAAATGGTGTATAGGCTATTTGACCGTTGATAACACCAATCATTTCGTGGCTATGACCTGCCATTAAAGCCTCTACTGCTGCAACACCTACACGGCTGGCCAGAACCCTGTCCATACAGGTTGGATGACCGCCGCGCTGCATGTGGCCCAGTACTGATACGCGGGTATCATAGTTAGGGTACTTTTCTTTAATTAAACGGCCAATTTCAAACGCACCGCCGGCCTCATCACCTTCGGCAACGATTAATATTTTCGAAGATTTATCACGACGGCCTTGCTCTAAACGCTGATAAAGCGCCTCAATGTTAGTTTTGGTTTCAGGAATAAGGATAGCCTCTGCTCCTGATGCAATACCGGTACGCAGAGCAATTAAGCCCGAATCACGACCCATTACCTCAACAATAAATAAACGGTCATGTGATTCGGCCGTATCACGAATTTTATCTACAGCCTCTACCACGGTATTTAAAGCGGTATCATAACCAATAGTAAAATCGGTTCCTTGTAAGTCGTTATCAATGGTGCCCGGTAAACCAACAATAGGAATACCAAACTCATTACTGAATACTTTAGCTCCGGTAAACGTACCATCACCGCCGATACCTACCAGGGCATCTACCCCGTAACGCTTAAGTTGCTTATAAGCTTTCTGACGACCTTCAGGCGTACGGAATTCCTCACTACGTGCAGTTTTTAAAATGGTACCGCCGCGTTGAACAATGTTGGCAACCGACTTCCTGTCCATCGGAAACAAATCGCCGGTAATCATGCCTTCATAACCACGGCGTATGCCGGTTACTTCAAGGTTATAATATAATGCCGTTCGTACCACGGCGCGTATAGCCGAATTCATACCGGGCGAATCTCCGCCCGAAGTGTAAACACCAATATTTTTAATCTCTGCCATTGTTTTTCTCATAGGCGGCTTTGCCGCTGTCTAAAAATTCAATATAATTATTAACGTTATAATTAGCGCCTTGTGGTGGCACAAGTACATCGCCTTTTGCATTAACGATTACGTAATACGGCTGCGAATTTACATTAAATTTCGAAGCTTCATAATCGCTCCACTTATTTCCTATTGTTTTGATAGTCTTTCCGCTAAAATCAGACACATGCTGCTCATTTTTAGGCAGTTCAGCTTTTTCGTCTACATAAAGCTCAAGCAATATGTAATCTTCGGCTAAACGCTTGTGTACCTGCGGATCGCTCCAAACCTCGTTCTCCATTTTACGGCAGTTAGCACAAAACCACCCTGTAAAATCGATTAAAATGGGCTTATTTAACTCCTTCGAAACCTGCAAAGCCTGTTCCATGTCATACCACTCGTTTAAGCCGGCATGTTTACCACGGGCAAATAAGTCTTCATATTTTTTTTGCTTAACAGATACCGCGGGGGCCTGAGCAACCTGATTACCGCTTGTTCCGCCGTTACTCAGCACAAAATCCTGAGTAGCCGGAGGCGGCAAAAATCCGCTGATTACCTTTAACGGAGCGCCCCATAAACCAGGTATCATGTAAATGGTGAATGCTAATACGCCTATAGCAATAAACGTACGCGGAACAGATAAATAGGGCAAATCACTATCATGCGAAAACTTAATTTTGCCAATAAGATACAGGAACATCAATAAGCCCAACGCAATCCATAACGACAGGAACACTTCACGGTCAAACCAGTTCCAGTGGTAAGCCAAATCAACCCCTGATAGGAATTTAAGCGCAAAGGCCAGCTCCAGGAAGCCTAATACAACCTTAACGCTGTTTAGCCATCCGCCCGATTTTGGCAGTGATTTTAACAGAGAAGGGAATAAAGCAAATATGGTAAACGGAATTGCCAGTGCCGATGAGAAACCAAGCATACCCATTATTGGGGCAAGCCTCTCTCCTTTTGAGGTAGCTTCTACCAGTAAATAACCAATAATAGGTCCGGTACATGAAAAGGATACTACTGCAAGTGTAGCGGCCATGAAAAATATGCCTGCAATTCCGCCTTTATCTGAGTTGGCATCAAGCTTATTTGCAAGTGAGCTTGGTAGCTGCAATTCAAAAGCTCCCAAAAAAGATATACCAAACACCACCAGTAATAAAAAGAAAAACAAGTTAAATATGCCACTGGTAGCTAATTCGTTTAAAGCATCAGAGCCAAATATTATCGTAATAATTAGGCCGAGCGCAACATAAATTACAATAATTGATATGCCGTAAATAAGTGAGTGCATTATACCCTTACTACGCGAGCCGGCCTTTTTTGTGAAAAAGCTAACCGTTAATGGCAGCAGTGGATATATACAAGGCATAATAAGCGCTGCAAAGCCTCCTAAAAAGCCCTCAATGAATATTTGCCAAAGTGTTTTAGGCTTTTCGGCAGGTTTAACTGCTGTGTTTGTGCTTGCAGCTTTGGGCGCCGATGGTTTTACTACAGCGGTATCGGCGGCCTTTACCTGGGGTTTAGCCGGCTCAACATCAGTAAACTCAATACCTTCTGTTGAAACGGTATCAGCATTCTGAAAAGCAGCAGCTTTAGCGTGGGCTGCAGGCATAAAAAAGCTTAGCCCTGCAATGAGGGCTATAATAACAACAAAAAACAGGCGACTATATTTTATACTCATTATTACAGCGCCTTATTTTACAGTTACACTAAACGCTACTTCATCAGGAGGTAAACATTTACGATCGTTACAGCTCATAAATTCAACCTTGCCTTTAACAGTGGCCGCACCTGCTTTAAGCTTAACTTTTTGCTGAAAAACAACTGAGTTTTCGAAAAAGCCAATATTCATTTTAAACTGATCATCATATTTACTGATTACCTTAGGCTCAATAGTTTTACCTACAAGAGTATAATCTTTACCTAGTGTAAAAGTAAAGGTTGTAGCAATAGGCCCACCCTCTTTAATATGCTGAGAATAAATGTGCCATCCTGGTTCAATGGTAGCTTTAACAAGCACTATGGCTTCGGTAGCGCTTATTTTCTTTGCGGCATAGCTCCATTTAACCGGTTCATCAATTTGGGCAAAAGCTGCAACTGTCAAAAACAGGGCAACCATCATTAATAATACCTTTTTCATTAGGGTTTATTTATTTAAAAATTCAATCTCTTTTAAATTGTACTCAGCTGTAACGCCGTTACAGTTAACCTGCAGTAAACCTGTTTTACTTACGCCGGTAATTGTGCCGCCAAATATAGCATCTTGAGCCTTAAAGCTTCCGGGTTTGTTTAACCAATATAAAGTATTAAGGTAAGCTTCCTCTATCTGACTTTCATCACCGGCCTTTAGTTTAATGTACCACTGGCCAATATGGTTGCAAATGTCAAACATTAACGCTTTTAAATCATAATCTTTATGTAATATCTGCTTTAGCGATACCGCATTAGGTACCCAATCAGGAAAAGCGTGTTGGTTTATATTAAGCCCTATGCCGGCAACCGAGCTTTTTATTTTGCCACCTTGCACCTGGTTTTCAATTAAAATGCCGCCTAACTTTAAATCATTAATGTAAATATCATTCGGCCACTTAATTTTAAGGGCCTTACCAACCAATGGAGACAAAGCATCATAAACACCCAAACTTACTATGCGTATAAGGTTAAATTGATTTTCAAGCGGTAAAAATGAGGGCAGTAACAGCAGGCTGAACGCTAAGCTTTCGTTAGCCGAACTATACCACCGGTTTAGCTGTTGACCCCGTCCTGCAGTTTGGCTCTCTGCCAATATGACTGTACCTTCGTTTACTGGCTCAGTATTTGACAATAGTTTTTTTAAGAATGTATTTGTTGAGTCAACTTCTTTAAGGGTAACCAAATTTTGTGCAACAATTACTTCTGAAAATTTGTTATTTTGCAAAGTATATAAGTCTAAATAATATTTCTTACATTCAAATCGTTCAAAATTAAAGGTTTTTAATGGTAAAAAACAAAGCGTTAAGTGAATCTGCCTACCTATCTGAATTAGCCATACACGGCATACAGGAAAAGAAAGGTAACGACATAGTGAGATTGGATTTGCGAAACATCAAAAGCTCCGTATCTGATTATTTTGTAATCTGCCATGCCGATTCAACTACACAGGTAAAAGCCATTGCCAACAGTATAGAAGACGAAATTTATAAAGCAACGCAACAGGAGCCGTGGCGCAAAGAAGGACTGGAGCATGCCGAGTGGATTTTACTGGACTACATTGATGTGGTAGTGCATGTTTTTAAGACAGACAAGAGAGAGTTTTACGGCGTAGAAGACTTGTGGGGAGACGCCGAGATAAAGTATTATAAAAGCGCCTAACCATCTGCTTTTTAAATTCATCTATCTATTTAAATGATGGTTATGTTTGAGCTCTATTAAATAAAATGAAAGACACTAAATCAGATAATAAGCCCCGTTTCAGAAGGGTTCCGAATAGAAAAATTACTCCAAAGCCACCTCGTTTTAACTTCATGTGGATTTACGCCATTGTTATTTTGGCGTTATTGGTGGTTCCTTACATATTAGGTGGCAGCCCGGGCACTAAAATTGACTTCAATCCTGCCTTTGTTAACATGCTACGCAATGGTGACGTTGAAAAAGTTGTTGCTTACAAAGATGGCGAACGTACTATTGCCGAGGTATATATTAAAAAAGACAGCCTTAACAAACCTGAATATGCTAAGCTAAAAAACCAGCGCTCGTTGAGCATGAATGCCAACAACCCGCAGTTTTATTTTACTGATGCTTCATTTGATAGCATGAAGCAATCAATTTTAGCTGCTGAAAAAGACTTGCCTGATAACGCCAAGGTGCCAATTCAATTTGAACCTGCGCATGATAGCTGGCTGTCAAACTGGCTGGTACAAGGCATTATTATGCTGCTTTTAATGGCCGGTTTATGGATATTCATTATGCGCCGCATGAGTGGTGGTGCAGGTGGTGGCCCGGGTGGTCAGATATTCAACATAGGTAAATCAAAAGCTACCTTGTTTGATAAAGAGGCGCAAATAAACGTTACGTTTAATGATGTTGCCGGTTTACAGGAAGCTAAAGAGGAAGTAATGGAAATTGTTGACTTCCTTAAAAACCCCAAAAAATACACCAATCTTGGTGGTAAAATACCAAAAGGTGCGCTTTTAGTAGGTTCACCGGGTACAGGTAAAACCCTAATGGCAAAAGCTGTTGCGGGCGAAGCCCAGGTGCCTTTCTTCTCACTTTCAGGTTCTGATTTTGTGGAGATGTTTGTAGGTGTGGGTGCATCACGCGTACGCGATTTGTTTAAGCAGGCAAAAGACAAAGCACCATGTATCATTTTTATTGATGAGATTGATGCTATTGGCCGTGCCCGCGGTAAAAACAATATTGTAGGTGGTAATGATGAGCGCGAAAACACATTGAACCAATTATTGGTAGAAATGGACGGCTTTGGTACCGATTCAGGTATCATTATACTTGCCGCAACCAACCGCCCTGATGTATTAGACTCTGCATTATTACGCCCGGGACGTTTTGACCGCCAGATATCAATTGACAAACCGGACTTGATTGGCCGTGAGCAAATATTTAAAGTGCACTTAGGCCCTTTAAAACTTGCTGAAGGTGTTGATGCCAAAAAACTATCAGCACAGACCCCAGGTTTTGCCGGTGCCGAAATTGCCAACGTTTGTAACGAAGCTGCCCTTATAGCTGCACGCCGTGACAAGCCATCGGTTGATATGCAGGATTTTCAGGATGCTATTGACCGCGTAATTGGTGGTTTAGAGAAAAAGAATAAAATCATATCGCCCGAAGAGAAACGCATTGTTGCTTACCATGAAGCCGGACATGCTATTGCAGGCTGGTTCCTTGAACATGCCGATCCATTGGTTAAGGTTTCTATTGTTCCGCGTGGTGTTGCCGCTTTAGGTTATGCCCAGTATTTACCGAGGGAGCAGTTCCTGCATACAACGGAGCAGTTAATGGACGAGATGGTGGTATCAATGGGTGGCCGCGTGGCAGAGGACATTGTTTTTGGCCGTATATCAACCGGTGCACTGAGCGATTTGGAACGTATTACTAAACTTGCCTACGCCATGGTGAAAATATATGGAATGAACTCAAAAGTGGGTAACCTGTCGTTTTACGATCCTCAAGGCGAATACCAGTTTAACAAACCATACTCTGATACTACTGCAGAATTGATTGACGCTGAGGTACGCCAGATGGTTGACGACGTTTATCAACGCACCAAAAACCTGCTTACTGAAAAACGTGATGGTTTAGAGTTACTTGCTGCCAAATTGCTAGAGAAAGAAGTATTGTTTCAGCAGGACCTAGTGGAATTGCTAGGTGAACGCCCGTTTGACAACCGTACTACTTACGATAAATTTGTAAACGGAGAGGCAGCCCTAAACCCTGAGACTGACAATAATGCCATTCCGGAAAGCGTAACCAATCCGGAGACTGCCCGCATAGACGGCACATCTGAAAACAATTAATATAATTTCTTTTTATATTTAAGCCGCTATGCAAATAGCGGCTTTTTATTTTTTATGATGAAGGATAACACTACCTCGAAAGAAAAAATGTTAAAAAAGGTGCGCAAGGCACTTCTTGAACGCCGCGACAATCCATATCCTAACCTCGAAGATCAGCCGTTATATGCAGCCCCCACTGACGACGATTTGCTGGAAGTAATGTTTGCCGAGGAGTTTTTGGCAGTGGCAGGGCAATTCGTTTTTTGTGAAGATGAAATACAGTTCATTGAATCATTGCTTAACCTGGCCGAGGAAAGGAACTGGCATAAAATATACTGTTGGGAGCCGCGCCTGCAAGAAGTGTTAGAGCAGTATGGTTATCCATACTATGAAACCGATAAAGACTTTGACCAGGCTGAGGTGGGCTTTACGCTTTGCGAAGCGCTTGTTGCCCGCAATGGCAGTATATTATTGAGTAATGCAAGCATGGCAGGCCGCAGGTTAAGTATTTATCCACCTGTGCATATTGTATTGGCTTACACATCACAATTGGTGCTTGATTTAAAAGACGGTTTTAAGCTTATAAGCGATAAGTATGGCAGGCACCTGCCCAGTATGATTACAACCGTTACCGGCCCTAGCCGTACAGCTGATATTGAAAAGACTTTGGTACTTGGTGCACATGGCCCTAAGGAGCTTTTTGTCTTTCTGTTAGATGGATAACGTGGTGTTATTTCATTATAAAAAGAGAAAGCCGCAAATTTATGCGGCTTTCTCTTTTTTCATGCTTATCTGTAAAACATGCTTCTAAAACATAATTACCTATAAACGCTGTTACTTTGCTTGTGCAATAATGCTTTCATTAAGGCGTATGTACTCATCGTTTTTTGCTTCTTTAGCTAATGCTACACCTTGCTTTGCAGTAGCAATAGCTCCAGCCTTGTCGCCTTTTTTAAGTTGAACGCGTGCTTTCCAGTACCTGATGTAGTACGCTTTAGGCGCAGCTTTCTCGGCTTCGTTCATCCAATCTAAAGCTTTGTTTAAATCTTTACCGTTTTCAAAATAGTATTGAGCCGCGCCAAAGTAAGGCTTTTTGTCACCTTTCATGGCTTCATCTATATTGGCCATTATACGGGTATCAATATCGGTTTTCAAGTGAATGGTTACTGCAGTGTTTTCCCATGTTAAAACCAAATCAGCAGTGGTTGCTGCCACGTTGGCAAACTGAGCTGTAAAAGTTTCAGTAAAAGAGGCAGATTTTGCAGGTTTAACTTTAACACGTAATACATCTTCGGCCTGCTTGTATTCATATGCCCCCCATTGCTTGGCAGCTTTGTTTAGTATTATGGTCCATTCCTTTGCATCAGGAATAGTGAACAATGCGTATTCACCCGGCACAACTATTTGTCCTTCTATCATCACTTCATCGGTAAAAGAAATTGTAGTTGCAGAGTTGGCCCCGGTACGCCAAACAGCACCGTAAGGCTCTAATGCGCCAAATATTTTACGGCCTTTGGTATTAGGACGTGAATAACTTAAAGTAATTTTACCCAGCCCGAACTCTTGGGTTAATGTTTGTGCAGTGCTTGCCTGTGGCAATTTCAAAGCGTTTTGAGCCTGTGCTGTTGTTGCACCACCTAAAGCTAATGTTAAGCAAACAAGGGTGTAAAGTTTTTTCATATTCTGAATCTTATCAAGTCAAATATACGAAGTGTTGTATAACACAGTAACTCAATGCTCATAATATGACTAAAAATAAAAAGCCCCCCAGTCTTGCACCGGGGGACTTTCAACCTAAACCTTATCACAATTAAATTGGTAAGTTTACCAATTCGTGTACAATATTACAATTCCTGTACCAAACTACAACAAAGTGTAACATTTTTTTTAAAAATCTTTTTGGCTGATTTTAAGGCACTTTTATCAAACCTTGAAAATTTTAAATGTTACAACATTTATGAGTGCCAATTTACTGTACTTTTTTAACTACAAAAGTGTCGATGATTTTATACCGCCTCGCTAATTTTACGCTTACGCAGGTAGCTATCAAAAAAGTAAAGTGCCAGTACCAAATCAAAAAACAGGAAACCGTTTAGCACATTGCCACTAAATAAGTTTTTTAACTCTGACGTGCGAATAATGGGTACATTTATTTGATTTGCGGCCCCTGCAGACCAATTTGCGTTTGCTAAAGCTATTACCACTAGGGTCGTTATAGTTAGTACAAAAAACGCAGCTATACCCTTAATAACCATAGTATTAATAGAGGACTTAAGTGGCTTTTGAGCTTCCTCTGCCCGTACCTGCTCCATCACATTATAAGTAAAAGCCATAGGTGGCGCATCTAACTCTATATCCTGCAATTCAAGATTAAATGCTTTAATTTCTTCAAACTTTAACCGGTAGGCTTCATCAGTAGCAATTAAATGTTCAATAACCTCACGTTCCTGCGGTGTACAGGTGCCGTCCACATAATTCCACAATTGTTCTTCAAAATTCCTCATAACAACTCGTTCACCTCATGTTTTAATGAGCCTTCCAGTTTTTCTTTTAAACGCTGGCGGGCCCTGAATAGTTTAACCTTAACGTTGTTAGGCTCAATACCTAAAGTTAGCGCAATTTCTTCCAATGATTGTTCGCCTTTATAAAACAATGTAATAATAGTGGCATCATCTGGTAGCAATTGCTCAATAGCCTTATTTAAATAATATGACCTTGACTTATTTTCGGCAAGGTTATTTTCAAACCCTGTATTTTGGTTTTCAACCTGTATAAAGTTATTTTCATCGTCTATTGATGATGTATCTAACCTTCGCTTGCGTAAAAATGTCATGGCGGTTGTATAAACAATACTGTATAGCCATGTGGTAAATTTGCTTTGCCCTTCAAAGTTTTGCAATGATCGGTAAGCCTTTACAAAGCTGTCTTGCGCAACCTCCTCGGCATCTTCACGGGTTTTAGTAAAACGCATAGCCAGCGTGAATACAAACCGCTGGTGGCGCTTAACCAAATCAGCATAGGCGGATTGGTTGCCACTTAAAGTTTGCTCAATTAACTCGATATCTGAAAGCTTGCTTTGCATTTACAACATCTATGACCACATGTTATTTAAAGAGGTTACACCTAATGTGATAAAAAAATTAATTATACATGTAAGGTGTGCAATAGCATTAATAGTGTACTAAGCGTTAATGCAAACTCAGCCTGTAATAATCCGTAAAATATATTTAGAAAATTTTTGAAATTGGTGTAACCTCCTTAAAAATCGTGTGGTCATAGTATACAAATCGCCGCAGTTGGCGAGGAAACAAACATTAACAACTTTAAATTTAAATACCATGGACGGCACCTTAGCATTAATGATCCCTATTTTAGTTCCACTTGGCATGTTTGCCATGATTTTTGGAATTGTTTACCTACACAAACGCGAAAAGATGGCCATGATTGAACGCGGTATGGATCCACGCAGATACAAGCCACAATCAGCACCTTATCAAAACTTGAAATGGGGTCTGCTTTTAATAGGAACAGGTTTAGGATTGTTTTTAGCCTTTTTATTAGACAGAACGGTTTTTCAAACATCAAAATCAGAAAGCCCCGCTATTTACTTTGCCCTTATAGCAATTTTTGGAGGCATAGGTTTATTCCTGTCATTTGTAATTGAAAAGCGTGATACCATTGACAAGGGCAAACCATCAATTTATGTAGAAGACAACAAAAGCCTGTAAATGCAATTCTTTGAAGCAAGTAAGCATCTTCTTATAAAGAGGAGGCTTTTTGCTGTTTACAGGTATCGCTCTTTTATAATATTAATGTGGTGCATTTCGTGTCCTGCCATTATAAACAGTAACGCCCTCACTGAAACCGGCTGTCCGTTGGCTACACCCATCAATGACAAGTGATGATCTTTAATTGATTTAAACAGGAATATGTTAGCCTCGCGCACGGCTTTAAATTCTGCAGCAATACTTTGCAGGGTACGGTTGCTTACATCGCTTTGTTCAACATAGGCGTTTTCATCAAACCCTGGTAGCGCTGTGCTATCCCCTCTCATGAAGCACAGCAGCCTGAACGCAAATATCCGCTCTGCATCAATCATGTGGTTCAACAGCTGCTTAATTGTCCATTTGCCCGGTGCGTAGGCGTAATTCCCCTTTTGCTCGTCAATAATAGAAGTGAAAAGCTCATAGGTACTGTCCTTTAAACGGGTAAGTGTTTGAATAATATTTCCGGCAGTAATTGCCGCGTTAACGTATCCGGAATAAAATGGAGCGTATTCGCCGGGCTGAGGTTGCGTTATCATTCTTCTCTACTTCTGAGTATAATTCTGAAGGTGGTACCTTTCCCTACTTCCGAGTCTTTCACAAAAATTTGTCCGTTGTGGTAGTTTTCAACCATGCGCTTGGTTAATGAAAGGCCAAGTCCCCAGCCACGTTTACGTGTAGTATACCCCGGCCTGAAAACCGTAACAAACTTGGAACGTGGGATGCCTTTACCCGTATCAGTAACATCAATATAAACCTGGTTACGGGCTTTGCTTGCCAAAATATCAACCTTAATACTGCCCTTACCTTCAATGGCGTTAACTGCATTTTTAAGCAAATTCTCAATTACCCAATCAAACAACGGAATATTAATGCCTGCTTTAAGATAGCGATCGCCGGTAACTTCAAAAGTTATTTTATCAGTAACCCTAATGCGGAAATAATCCACAAAATCATTAATAACTTCAAACACTGAGTGCGCCTCTAACACAGGTTTCGAACCAATTTTTGAAAACCTGTCGGCTACTATCTCCAAACGCTTAACATCATTGCTCATTTCAGCAATCAGCGGGTCTTCCTCTGCATTAAACTTATCTTTTAAAAGCTCAATCCATGCCAGTAATGATGATATAGGCGTACCTAGCTGATGCGCTGTTTCTTTGGCCAAGCCTACCCATACCTGGTTTTGCTCAGATTTACGCGAGGAACTGAAAGCCGAATAAGCAACGCCTAAAAATATAGCAATGATGGTTAACTGCACATAAGGAAACACACGCAATTGACTAAGTAGCACTGACTCTTTATAATAAACCAACCAAAATGTTTCTCCCAAGCCGGGTATGTCCATTTTTACCTTAATGGGCTCATGCTGGGCCTTCATTATGGCAAGTTCATTTTCAAAATACTTTATATCATAAACTGGCTGCTTTTTATTACCGTTCTCCTGCTCGGGTGGCATTTCAATAAAGGTTTTTGTGGTATCAAGACCACGGGCAAACTTAAAATCGCCTTTATCATCAGTTACTATTGCCGGTACGGTAAGACTATCGCGTACAACAAATACGAAGTTTAAATGATCTTCGTCAACAGTTTTGAAAACCTGCTTCATGGCCTGCGCCCAAACCTGTGCACGCGTACGTTCGCTGGTGGCAATATTTTTTGCCAGATATTGTGTATACAACAAAGAACTGCCTGCAATTAACACGGCAAAAAACAATAACAGGTATTTCCAGCGCTTTTTTCGTTGGTAGGGGTTGCTCATGAGTTGCCCAAATATAGTTCTTTAGTTGCTTAGTAGATAAGTCCGTTAATAATGCCCTGAATGATGATTTTGTTTGATGATGTACTAAACGCTTCCGTTTAATACAAAATATGCCTGCTACATTACACGAATTTTCAACAAATAAATTTATAATACAACGGTAATTAACCACTTACTCATTAACGCATTCACTTGCTCACTGCTTATATTTGCCCTTATGTTACAACAAAAAGTAAGGGTACGTTTTGCGCCAAGCCCTACGGGTGGTTTACACCTGGGCGGGGTACGTACCGTATTGTTTAATTATTTGTTTGCCAAAAAAAACAACGGCACCTTTATTTTACGTATTGAAGATACCGACCAAACCCGGTATGTACCGGGAGCCGAAGAATATATAGTTGACTGCCTTAAATGGTGTGGCCTTATACCTGATGAAAGCCCCCTGCATGGTGGCGAATACGCCCCTTACCGCCAAAGCGAACGCAAACCGCTTTACCGTGAGTATGCCGAAAAATTGGTTATGCATGGCTATGCCTACTACGCCTTTGATACCCCCGAAGAATTGGAGCAGAAACGTAGCAACGTCCCAAACTTTCAATATGGTATGGCGTACCGTAACGAAATGCGAAATTCTCTTTCGCTATCGCAACATGAGGTTGATGCGCTGCTTGATGCAGGCACGCCGCATGTAATACGTATAAAAATGCCTGAAGATGAAACCATATCATTTAATGATATGATACGCGGGCACGTAAGCTTTGACACCAATACTATTGATGATAAAGTTTTGCTCAAGGCTGATGGTATGCCAACTTATCACCTTGCAGTAGTGGTTGATGATTACCTGATGAAAATATCGCATGCTTTCAGAGGAGAAGAATGGTTGCCGTCGGCACCTGTGCATCTTTTGTTATGGGAGTATTTGGGCTGGAAAGAGCATATGCCACAATGGGCGCACCTGCCATTAATTTTGAAACCCGACGGGCATGGTAAGTTAAGCAAACGCGATGGCGCACGTTTAGGATTCCCGGTTTATGCAATGAATTGGACTGATGCTAAAACCGGCGATTTAACTGAAGGCTTCCGCGAAATAGGCTTTTTGCCTGAGGCATTCCTCAACCTGTTAGCCATGCTTGGGTGGAACGACGGTACAGATCAGGAAATATTCACGCTTGATGAGCTGATTGAGAAATTCTCGATGGAGCGCATTAGCAAAGCAGGGGCAAAGTTTGATTTTGAAAAAGCCAAATGGTATAATGCCGAGTGGATAAAAAAACTAGCCCCCGAACGTTTAACGGCTGAAATAAAACCTGTTTTAGCTACCAAAGGTGTTGAGGTTACAAATGACGCGTATCTTACGGCTGTTATTGAATTGATAAAGGACCGCATTGTGTTGCTTAATGATGCCTATGAACATGCCTGGTACTTTTTTAAGCAACCTGAAGAATATGATCTGGCATCAGTAAAACCGAAATGGAATGAAGCGAAATCAGATTTGTTTGATGCATTCATTAGCCATCTGAATCAAAGCAGAGCTTTTGATGCCGCCACTCTTGAGGCCGACTTTAAAGCGTTGTTAACCGAAAAGGGCTTGAAACCCGGTGATGCAATGTTACCGTTACGTATAATGCTGGTTGGCGGCAAATTTGGCCCGCATGTTTTTGATATCGCTGCCCTGCTAGGAAAAGAGGAAGTAATTAAACGTATTAAAAACGGACTGAAAGCTTTTAACGCTTAATATTAACCGCAAGCTCTCAAGCTTACTTACATAAAAAGCTCCACTATTAGTTGGAGCTTTTTTTATTTATAGTTTTAAGAAAGTTTAGCAGGTATGACTCTTATGAAGCTAGGCTATCAGCCAAAGATTTTGGCAGCAACTTATCTGCCAGCCATGCAAGCAAAACCACGCTTAAACAGCCTATTGCATTTAGCCACAGGTAAGCCATTGTTTCGGTGTAGCCGCAGTATATTACAATAACCTCAGCAAACAGGGCGGCTATAAATACAGCATTTCCACGTATTTTTTTTAAATAAAAGGCTACCACAAACACACCTAATATTACACCGTAAATGTAAGACCCCAGTTTATTTACCGCTTCAAGCAAGTTGCCCAATTGCCCTGCATACAATGCCATCAGAAGACAAATTATACCCCAAAAAACAGTAGCCAAACGTGATGCCGTTACATACTGCCCATCGGTGGCGTTTTTATTTATTACGCGCTTATAAATATCAATTACGGTAGTTGATGCCAACGAGTTAAGCGCACTGGCTGTTGAACCCATGGAAGCCAGAAATACAATTGCTATTAAGAGGCCAATTAAGCCACGCGGCAGGTAATGGGTTACAAAATTCAGGAATACGTAGTTGGTGTCGTTTACATCGGCCAGCTTATTATTTTGCTTCATTAGCGCAATGCCACGGTTACGCAAAGTATCTGTTTGAGCTTGCGCCGCATGCAGCCTGCCTTCGGCAAAATAAATAGCATCGTTGTTATTTGTGTTAAGCGCTTCCGTTAGCTTCGTGGCAGCCTCTTTACGTTGTTTAAAAGCATCGGCGTATTGCTTTTCAAGCGTATGATATTGAGTGGCATACCTGCTTTTCTTCACTTGGTCTACCTCGTTTTTATTAAAAAACATAGGCGGCTGGTTAAACTGGTAAAAGCTAAATACTAAAACACCAATAAGCAGTATAAGAAACTGCATGGGAATTTTTATTAGCCCGTTCATGAGTAAACCCAAACGGCTTTGCCCTACCGAGCTACCTGTTAAATAGCGCCCAACCTGGCTTTGATCAGTACCAAAATAGGACAGCTGCAAAAAAAAACCACCAATTAAACCGCTCCAAACATTGTATTGGTTTTTTGCATCAAACTTCCAGTCTATTGCATTTATCCGCCCTAACTTACCAGCTATTTGCAGTGAGTTCTTAAAATGAACCCCATCCGGAAGCATCATCACCACCAGCACTCCGGCCAGAAACATACCGGCAAATATTATACTCATTTGCAGCATTTGTGTATATGATACAGCCTTAGTGCCACCCCAAACCGTATATACAATTACCAGCGTACCAATAAACAGCGTAGTATACACTACGTTAATTTGTAAAATGGCCGAAAGTATTATAGAAGGCGCGTAAATGGTTATGCCTGTTGATAAGCCTCTTTGTATAAGAAACAAAAATGCTGTTAAGGCCCGCGTTTTTAAGTCAAAGCGCTGCTCGAGGTATTCATAAGCGGTATAAACCCTAAGCTTATGGAATATAGGTACAAAGGTTATGCAAAGCACTACCATGGCTAGTGGTAAGCCAAAGTAAAATTGCACAAAGCGCATCCCGTCTGAATAGGCAAGCCCGGGTGCCGAAAGGAAGGTTATAGCACTGGCCTGGGTAGCCATAACCGAAAGCCCGATATGATACCAGGGCAATGACCGCCCTCCAACAAGGTACTGATCGAGGTTTTTACTGCCACTGCTTTTGTATATGCCGTAAGCAATAATTACAAGCAGCGTGACCGCTAAAACAATCCAGTCAATTACACTCATCTAAAATAAATAGTGATGAGCCAAAATACAAAAATTAAAAAAACCAGCCATACGATAATGATACCGTAAAACTGGTTCCAGTTTTTTATAAATGAAGGTAATTCTTTCTCCTTATCAGAATTATACATCGTGGCGGCCTCTTACCAAAAACTTGATAAATAAGGCAGCAGTTAATAATCCCAATACACCACCAATTGGGATGTAAATAGCACCTCTATCAACAATAAAACCAACAAATAAGCCGGCTAAAAGAGCTACAATATAATAGTATTGATCGTTTGATTTATCTTCTTCGTGGTGTGACATAGCAATGTTTAATTTCTTAAACGCAAAAGTAGCTGATTTGCTTACGTATGCAAAATTTCTTTTATTTAAACGGCCGGTTAAGGGTAAATAAAAATCACTTTATGGTTTTATCTATAAAAGAACGCATTACATTTGCAAAGCATCGTATTATACAAGTTAACAACACGTTTTACTTTCATTTATACCTGTATTAATCTATGAAAAATATAAAGCTGGCACTACTAGCCTTTGTACTAATGGTAAGCACAGCAACAACGCTGAAAGCTCAAAAGAAAAATAAGGTGAACGCAAAAAAGCAGGTTGAGGAAACGGTAGAAAGCCTGCGTAAGCTTATGCTCAATCCGGATAGCGCCCGCCTGTCGGCCGCAGCGTCTGAAAAGTTAACGTTTGGACATTCAGGCGGAAAAATTCAAAACAAACAGGAATTTTTACGTTCATTTTTAACCGGCGAAACTGATTTTACCAGCCTGGATTTCACTGATCAAACAGTAACCGTTTCGGGCAGTACAGCTATTGTACGCCATACTCTGGCCGGTGCAACAGCCGATAAAGGTAAAGCCCCTGGCAATGTAAAACTTTGGATAATACTGGTATTTCAAAAAGTTAAAGGACAATGGATTTTACTGGCGCGCCAGGCGGTAAAACCCCCGGTAGCGTAATTTTCAACTAACAATATCATCATACATACATAATGAGCGATTTATTAAACTTATTTGATCTTACAGGCAAAACTGCGCTGGTAACCGGCGGCAACAAAGGTATTGGCAAAGGTATGGCTATTGGTTTGGCCGAAGCCGGTGCTGATATTATTGTGGTATCGGGTTCAATTGCCTTAGAGGGCAGTGATGTAGAAAAAGAGGTAACTGCATTGGGCCGCAAGTTTAAAGCTTACCAGGCTAACCTTGGCAACCGCGAAGGCCTGTACGATTTTGTAAATAAGCTTTTGGCCGAAAACCCGCGCATAGACATTCTAGTAAATAACGCAGGCACTATTATGCGTAAGCCCGCTGCCGAACATCCTGATGAGTATTGGGACAATGTATTATCATTGAACCTTGACGCACCGTTTATACTTGCGCGCGAAATTGGCAAGCACATGATTACGCAAGGTAGCGGCCGTATTATTTTCACCTGTTCGTTACTTAGCTTTCAGGGTGGTATAAATGTACCTGGATATGCAGCAAGCAAAGGCGCCTTAGCCAGTTTGGTTAAAGCGTTAGCCAACGAGTGGACCTCAAAAGGAGTAACCGTAAATGGTATTGCTCCTGGCTATATTGCTACTGATAACACCGAAGCTTTGCGTAACGATCCTGACCGCAGCAAAAGCATACTTGACCGTATACCGGCCGGCCGCTGGGGCGAACCGCAAGACTTTAAAGGACCAGCAGTGTTCCTGGCATCAAAAGCCGGCGACTATGTAACAGGCCACCTGCTTACCGTTGACGGCGGCTGGATGGGGAGATAAGCTAAGAGTCAGGAATCAAGAGCCACACTCTTTAATTTCAACTTTACACTCTTGTCATTTTGAAATTAGGAGAAATCTTTCAAAGCGATAAGCTAAGCAATAGTAATAGATTTCTCATTCCTCAAAATGACAGGTTTTATAATAAACATACAAACTAATTGTAATGGAAATAAGATTTGAACATAGCAAGAAAGAAGTAAGCCGTATGACTACCGAGGAACTACGCGAGTCGTTTCTGGTAGAAAATTTGATGCAGGCTGATAAATTAACCACCGTTTACTCACATTACGACCGTACCATCGTTGGCGGCGTAAAGCCGGTAAACACCGAAGTAACTTTAGATAATCATCCTGAATTGCGGGCCGAGTACTTTTTGGAGCGCAGAGAAATTGGCATAATTAACGTTGGTGGTAGTGGCGTTGTTGTTGCGGACGGCGTTACCTATAATGTTGAGAAAATGAGCTGCGTTTATCTGGGTAAAGGCACTAAAGATGTTAGCTTTAAAAGTGTTGATGCTGAGAATCCTGCAGTATATTATTTACTATCAAATCCGGCACACGCTAACTATCCAAACCGCTTAATGACTAAAGAAGAAGCGGCCCCGGTTCAGTTAGGTGACATCACCACATCAAATAAGCGTACAATTTATAAATACATACACTTAGATGGCATACGCAGCTGCCAATTGGTAATGGGTTTAACTGTGCTTGAAACAGGCAGCGTTTGGAACTCTATTCCGCCGCACACGCACACCCGCCGTACCGAAGTTTACTTTTACTTTGATTTACCGGAGAACCAACGCTTATTCCACTTCATGGGCGAACCACAAGCCACTAAAAGTTTGGTAATGCAAAATCACGATGCTGTAATATCGCCACCATGGAGCGTACACTTTGGTTGCGGAACCAGCAACTACGCATTTATTTGGGGTATGGCCGGAGAGAACCAGGTTTATACCGATATGGATCCCTTAGCAGTGGTTGATGTGAAATAAAACACAATCTGTAATAATAAACTAATGCCGTTTCAACTAACGAGAAATCTATAAGTAGATTATTCTCCAAGTTGAAACGGCATTTTGCTTTAAAGATGACTAATAAAGCCTTTATACAGCATCTTCAATAGTATCCCCGGCACTCATGCTCTCAGTTGTGTGTTGTAAAAAAGCATACCACTGTTGCAGCTTATCCATCAATTCATCGGTTTTCACCGGTTTACTTATATAATCATTCATTCCTGCCAGTAAACATTCTTCACGGTCGCCTTGCATGGTATTAGCTGTAAGCGCAATAATTACGGGCTGAGCACCAAATGCCTTACGTATTACTGTAGTAGCTTCCAGGCCATCCATTTCGGGCATTTGCATGTCCATCAGTATTATATCAAATTTAGCTGAACGACATGCAGCAACTGCCTCCAGTCCGTTTTCAACAATTTGAGGCTGATAGCCCAGTTTGCTTAAGATGTGCTTAATAACATTCTGATTTATTTTGTTATCCTCAGCAACTAATATGTTAAGCGGGTTACGCTGTGCAAAATCAACACTCAGGCGGCTTTTAGTAACCTTCTCCTCGGTATTTTGCTGACTTTTAACCGACAGGCTGTTGAATACATACCGGTTCAAATCATCTTGCCTAATGGGTTTATTAAGTACATATGTAAACAATTTACCATGTTCACGTGCATGCTCATGCCCTATTGAACTAAGCAGGATAATAGGTATAGCCGGATACTGCTTTTTAATACTTTCTGCCAACTGCACACCATGAATATCAGGCATCTGCGCGTCTGTGATTATTAAATCAGGATTAAGCTGATTAGCCATTAATTCAATGGCTTCCATACCCGATTTGGCAATTACAGGTTTAAGTTTCCAGTTTTCAAGCTGATCTTTTAAAATTTTACGATTAATGGCATGATCATCAACTACCAAAACTTTTTTACCCGCCTGATCTAACATCAGCGGAGTTACCGTAGTTTGCAAAACCTTAACGCCCGGTTTGGTTTTAATGCTGAATGTAAATGTAGATCCTTTACGGTCTTTACTGCAAACGCTTATATCGCCTCCCATAAGCTTCACCAGCTTATCGCATATAACCAAACCCAAACCTGTGCCACCGTACTTTCGAGTTGTTGATGAATCAACCTGAGTAAATGCCTTAAATAAGCGGTCTATTTTTTCGGGAGGAATGCCAATACCCGTATCCTTAACCTCAAATCTGAGTTCTATTTCGCCATAGGCGTCTTCAGGTTCGCTTTGCTCTACCTTAATTATAACTTCACCATAGGTGGTAAATTTAAGCGCATTGCCCACCAGGTTGGTAAGCACCTGCTGCAACCTTACCTTATCGCCCACAATTTGCGCCGGTACGCGCTTATCAACCAGGTAAGCCAGCTCAATACCTTTTTGTGATGCCGTTTTACCAAATATGTCAAGCACGTCCTCAATACAGTAATGTAAGTTAAAGTCTTCACGCTCCAGCTCCATATTACCAGCCTCAATTTTCGAGAAATCAAGTATATTATTAATCAACACCAACAGGTTTTCACCGCAGTTGTTAATGGTATCGGTATACATGCGTTGCTGGTCAGTAAGGGCAGTTTCGGCCAATAAACCCGACATGCCTATCACACCATTCATGGGCGTGCGTATTTCATGGCTCATCATGGCCAGAAAAATACTTTTTGCCTGGTTAGCTTTTTCTGCCTCTTCTTTGGCATCAATAGCTTCTTCCTGTGCAGCTATGGCTTCTTCCTGCGCAGCTACCGCCTCTTCGCGTGCCTCTTCGGCCTCGCGGTGTGCAACCTCAAGTTCTTCATTTTTTTGCAGTAGTTGGGCGTTATATAAAGCAAGTGCTTCAGCATTACGCTGACGCTCCATATTCAACATGGCCTCTTTATGCAATTCGCCCAGTTCAATAGCCTGTTTAACCTGTATTTTTCCGTATTTATCTAACTGGTAAGCCCAAAGTCCACTTATGAAAAATATAACACAAGTAAGGGACAAATGAATAATAATGGTTTGCAAATCCAAATCATCAACCTGTGTAACGTAAGCACCATCAACCCCTATATGCTGCAAGTACCCAACCGTAGCATGATGTATGCCTACTACAATGAGCATAGGAATTTGTAAGCGCCAGTTTTGGTAAGTTATTAGTACGGCGCTACCTATAAATGCAAAAAAATGCATTTCAAACATACCATGCATCTGGTATATAAATTGTGCCATAAAAATACCCAAAACGGCACTCAATACATATTGGTACAGGTTTGACTTTGGCAAAAGAAACTTTACGCTGTAATATGCCGAAAGACATAGCGTGGTAATCCACAGTGCCATGCTCAGCGTATCATAATATAATGAAAGCCCAACTCCTGCTGCCGCATAAGCAACCAGAAAATAGTCCATAAGCTTGTCAGAGCGCTTTTTGACTTCTGCGCTCAGTTTTTCCTGATATTCGTTATTGGACATTTCTTTCTGCTTTTAAATTTTCTGCCAGGCTGCATCCGTATGCTTTGGTTGCCATGGGCAACGTTGCCACCGGCATATGCTGCAATACATCGGTTAATGCCAAACGGGCGTATTCGGTTTTTTTATCGGTACAGTACCGGCTGCTATTGTAATTACCGCGGTACATGAGTTGGTTTTGTGCATTTAAAATTACTGCCTGAGGTGTCGAGTAAACGCCGCACGCTGTAGCAAGCGCAGCATTTTTAAATACAGGCACGTTAAGATCATACCTTTGCCTCACCTCTTGTTCTGTTATTTGTTTTTTAGTAACAAGTACAACGGCAAAATCAACCTCGTTACCGTATTGTGCTATTAATGATTTTACATGCTTAAGGTTGAACCTCGAACATGGACAATCGGGATTGAAAAAATGAAGCAGCACAGGCCTGGCTTTAGTTGTTCTTACACCATTTGGAAGCTTAATTATAGTACCGTTGCTTACCGCCTTGTAATTTACTGGTACAGGGGTAGGCAAAGTGTAACGATATTCATTATACCAAAACAAGCCACCCACCGCTATTACAAGCAACAACAACCATATGCCAACCAATAGCTTCCTCATTTCAATACGTGTGCAAGGCCAACTTGCGAAGGCTTTTTCTTTTTCAATCTGTTAAAATGTTATTTGCCTATAATACAAGGCATTCTTCAAATATATTACAATTAATTATTCCCTTTTAATACTTTAACACAACCTTTAAGAGATTAATCATTGGTTACATTTTCAGTAATCAAAAGGCAATTTTAACCTTTATTGCTTGCGGTTATAATTCAGGTTATGTGTTAAAACATCAGTATGTACTAAGTGTTTTAAATTTAAAGTTGCAGGATGTGATTTAACCTCCGAAAATATTAAGGTGTTTAAATTCTCTATCTTTGTACAGCTCAGCAATAAGCAATATGTTCGGATTATTTAAAAAGAAAGCCTCTCAGGCTGTTAAAGCAGACTTTGATTACGATTTTGTTTCGGTAGATATGCACTCGCATGTTTTACCCGGCATTGATGATGGCGCGCAAACTGTAGAGGATTCAGTTATACTCATTAAGGAAATGATGGCTTTAGGCATTAAAAAAATAATTGCCACACCACACATCATGGCCGATTATTTCAGGAACAATGCACAAACCATTAATGATGCACTTAAAAAACTGAATGATCATCTTCAAAGTGAGAATATTGACATTATAGTAGAGGCTGCTGCCGAACATTACTTTGATGAATACTTTTTAAAGCTTATTGAAACAGACTCATTAATGCTTATTAAAGACAAGTATGTTTTATTTGAACTGGCTTTTACGGCTAAGCCGCCTAACTTAATCAACACCGTACAAAAAATAACAGATAAAGGCTTAACACCTATACTTGCCCACCCCGAGCGTTACCCTTACTTAACCATTGAAGAGGTTGAAATGATGCGTAACTGGGGATGCCGCATTCAGCTTAACACCATAAGCCTTACCGGCTATTACGGCAAGGAAGTTAAAGCTGCAGCCGATGCGCTGGTTGATGCCGGACTTATTGATTTTATATCAAGCGATATGCACCATCCGCGCCATGCCCAGGCCTTAAAGGTTGCCCTGCAAACATCGGGGTTAAAGAAACTGAAGGACAGCGGAAATTTGCAAAACATTTCGCTGCTGTAGAGTTCAAGATAACACCTTTCCTTGCTTTTTGGAATTGGTATAAATAAGCATTAAATACACACCTTTTTTAAAAAAACAGGTAGCTTGGTATATACAATCCAATTTACCTATGAAAGACCTCGACAAAGGCTTTCAGGCTGATGAAAACCATGAGCCGAAAGAAAATGCAAGGCGTGATTTTTTAAAGAAATCGTCGCTGCTTACTGCTGTAGCTTTAACGCCGGGTGTGGCCGTGAAAGCTGCAGAAAACCACCTCGACGAAAAAGTTGCTGCTGCATTTGAGAAAATGCCTGTCAATATCATCGTGAACGGAAAGCCTCACAAGCTTTCTATCGAACCACGGGTAACGTTACTTGATCTACTTCGGGAGCAACTTCATCTTACGGGCACCAAAAAAGGTTGTGACTACGGGCAATGTGGTGCATGCACCGTACATGTTGACGGGCAGCGCGTAAACTCATGCCTTACCCTTGCCATGACGGTTGACGGTAAAAAGGTAACCTCCATTGAGGGTTTGGCCAAGGGCGATGAGTTGCACCCCATGCAGGAAGCTTTTATTAAGCACGATGGCTTTCAGTGCGGTTATTGCACGCCGGGACAAATTATGTCGGCAGTGGCTTGTATCCGTGAGGGGCATGCCAATTCTGAAACCGAAATACGCGAGTACATGAGCGGCAACATATGCCGTTGCGGTGCTTACCCCAACATAGTAAACGCCATACAGGAAGTTAAAAACGGAGGGCAGCAAGTATGAAACAGTTTCAGTACATACGCCCGGCCACACAGCAAAGCGTTTTAGACGCTATTACTAAACCAGGAGCCAGAATTTTAGCTGGTGGCAGCAACCTTATTGATTTGATGAAACGTGGCGTAACCTCGCCGGATAAATTGGTTGATATTCAAAAGCTGCCATTAAAAGGTATTAGCAAGAGCACCGGCAACGTAAGTAGTATATCAATAGGCGCCCTGGAACTTAATAGTGCAGTAGCAGAAAACAAACTGATAAAAGAAGAATTTCCTTTGCTTTCCATGGCTTTAAATGCCGGTGCATCGCCGCAATTGCGCAACATGGCAACCGTTGGTGGCAACATGATGCAACGCACCCGTTGCACTTATTTTTATGACACCGCTATGCCTTGCAACAAGCGTGAACCGAATTCGGGCTGTGGCGCTATGGAGGGCATTAACCGCATGCATGCCATTTTTGGCACAAGTGAAAAATGCATTGCCGTGCATCCAAGTGACATGTGCGTTGCCTTGGCAGCGTTAGATGCATCTGTTGAGGTAAAAAGCAAGAAAGGAACAAGGTATATTCCGTTTACAGAGTTCCATCGCCTGCCGGGCGAAACTCCGCAACTTGATAACACCTTAACTACGGGCGAACTAATTACCCGGGTAATCATACCTCATAACAATTTTGCGAAAAACAGTTACTACCTCAAAGTGCGTGACCGCGCATCATACGCTTTCGCACTTATTTCGGTAGCCGTGGGTTTAGATATACAGGGAGGCAATATCAAGGAAGCGCGCTTGGCTATGGGAGGTGTTGCACATAAGCCATGGAGATTAAAAGCTGCCGAACAATTTTTGAAAGGCAAGCCAGCTACGGTTGCTAATTTTGAACAGGCTGCCAGCCTGGCTATGCAAGGCGCTAAAAGTTTTGGCCATAACGACTTTAAATTGAAAATGGCACCGGCAAGTATTATTGAAGCCTTAAGCAACGCTGCCAAATTAAGTTAGTAAGCCAATTACCTACAATCACCATGAAACAACAAGCTCAACATACTCCCCCATTTACCGAGGGTATTAACCGGGTAGATGGCATAATGAAAGTTACCGGTGCTGCAAAATATTCTGCCGAATATGAGTTGCCGGGCATGACCTATGCAGTATTTGCCATAAGTAACATTACTAAAGGAATAATTACCTCTATTGACATTAAAGCAGCCGAACGTGCGCCGGGCGTTCTTGCAGTGCTAACCCATTTAAATGCCCCCAAAGTACCGGGCTATGAATCAGGAAAAGATCCGAGTAAGCCACCTACTACCGGCGGCCCGCTTAAATTTTTTGTTGACAATACGGTAAAATACAATGGCCAGCCTATTGCTATGGTAGTGGCCGACAGCTTTGAAAGGGCAACCTATGCCGCATCTCTTATTAAGGCACAATACAAAAAGGAGCAGCACGAAACAGATACCGAGAAAAATAAATTTAAAGCAGCTGCGCCAAAAGGCGGACGCAATGGAGGCGACTATAAGCGTGGCACGCCTGATGACTGGAAGACAGCAGCGGTTAAGGTTGAGCAGGAATATGTTGTGCCTATAAATGTACATAACCCTATGGAGCTGAGTGTAACGCTTGCCCACTGGACAGCCGATGATAAGGTAACTGTATACGCCAAAACACAGGGCGTAAAATCAACTCAGAATGCAATAGCGCAGGCTTTTAAGCTACCGGTTGAAAACGTACAGGTAACTACCAAGTTTGTAGGTGGCGCGTTTGGTAACGCCCTGCGTACCTGGCCTCACGAAATTGCTACAGTGCAAGCGGCAAAATTGGTTAAACGGCCGGTAAAAACGGTTTTAACCCGCGAGTTACAATTTAATACGGTAGGTTACCGCCCATACACCTGGCAAAAAGTAAGCATGGGTGCATCAGCCGATGGTAAGCTTACCGGCATAATACATGAGGCAACCGCCCAAACGTCAAGCTTTGAAGAGTTTACCGAGGGCACTGTAAATATGACACGCTTTATGTACGCCTGCCCAAGCGTTGGTACGGTATA
Source organism: uncultured Mucilaginibacter sp. (assembly GCF_913773635.1). Lineage (GTDB taxonomy): Bacteria > Bacteroidota > Bacteroidia > Sphingobacteriales > Sphingobacteriaceae > Mucilaginibacter. The sequence continues at coordinate 306,502 of NZ_CAJYGQ010000003.1, read as the reverse complement.
CAAAATTACACCGCTTGATGTAAATACCCCTACCTGGATGCGTGGACCGGGTGAGGCAACGGGTGCCTTTGCACTTGAATCGGCCATGGATGAACTTGCCGACAAACTGGGTATTGACCCTATTGAGTTGCGTATACGTAACCATGCCGATACCGACCCTGAAAACGGCAAACCTTTCAGCAGCAAAAACCTTAAAGAAGCTTATGAGATGGGAGCCGATAAAATTGGATGGAGCAAACGCAAACTTAAGCCGGGCACGTTAACCGAAGATGGCTGGCTGATAGGTTACGGCATGGGTACAGGTGTATTTGGCGCCGGAAGAGGGCGCGCTACCGTTAAAGCAGCTTTGCTTGATAGTGGCACATTGCTTATTCAAACTTCAGTTACCGATATTGGCGTGGGAACAGGCACTGCCATGACTCAAATTGCTTCAGAAATATTTACAGGCATACCCGTTAAAAAAATTAAATTCGAGCTGGGCGATTCATCGCTGCCACCATCACCAACGCAAGGTGGCTCAACTATAACCTCAACTGTGGGCGGAGCTGTGCATGATGCCTGTACACAACTGAAAGAGAAGTTTCAGCAACTTATTGGCAACGGCGGTACGGATAAGCCAGACTATGTAAAGGTGTTAAAAGAAAAGAACCTGCCACAACTGGAGGTTACTGTAACATCATCAGGCAGTACAGAAATGCGCAATTTTTCAAGCTACTCCTACTCGGTGCACTTTGTTAAGGTGAAAGTACATCCTAAAACGGGCGTTGTGCGCGTAGATAATGTTGTATCGGTGGCCGACTCAGGCCACATTGTGAGTCCGAAAACCGCACGCAGCCAAATTATTGGCGGGGCTATTGGAGGTATAGGCATGGCATTAATGGAAGAGGGCATTATGGATCATAGGTATGGCCGCTACGTTAATAATAATTACGCCGATTATCATGTGCCAATAAGTGCCGATATTCCGCAAATTGATGCTCTTTTTGTAAACAAGCCCGATTACCGTGTTAACCCTATGGGAGCAAAAGGCATGGGCGAAATTGCCCTGATAGGCATGAGTGCCGCAGTTGCAAACGCCGTTTACAATGCTACCGGCAAACGCATAAGGGAGTTACCAATTACCCCCGACAAGTTGCTGGCATAAATCTTAACAATAAAGGGCAAAATTATTCGCCCTTTATTTTTAGCTATCAGTTTACGCCCTCAGTTGTCATAATTACTCTCTTGATTGTTCCGTCGGCGTTGTAATACAGGTTATCAATACAAACTGATCGGTGAAAACTACCATGATCGGGAGTTAACGCACCGTTATGATAAATAAAGTAGTCTTTGCCTTTAAAGGTAATAATAGCCTGATGGTTGGTATTTGAATTGCCGGCTATCTCATTAATAATGCCTTTGTACTGCCATGGGCCCTTGATACTTTTACTCATGGCATAGGCAATTTTTTCAGGAAACTCGGTTGCGTATGAGAGGTAATACCAGCCTTTACGCTTGTGAAGCCACGGAGCCTCGGTAAACTTGGGCAAACCTTCTACCTTAATAATGGATCCGTCTAACTCCGTCATGTTTGATTTGAGTTTAGCGTAGTGGCAAGTTGTGTTACCCCACATCAGGTAGGCCTGGCCGTCATCATCAATAAAAACAGTTGGGTCAATATCGTCCCAGCTAATTTTAGCTTCGGTGGTCATGTCGTTTGTAATGATGGCTGATCCTCTAGCATCCTTAAACGGCCCTAACGGATTATCAGCTACTGCTACACCAATGGCCTTTCCGTGTATGCTGCCATGCGTAATAGCCACATACCAATAAAATTTACCGTTACGCTCAATTACCTGCCCAGCCCAGGCATCACCTTTGGCCCAGGCAAAGTCAGATGCCTTAAGCGGCACTGCGTGCTCGGTCCAGGTTTTCATATCGCTTGTCGAAAAAACGGCCCAATCATTCATTACATACCGTGCCTGTTCTTTAGGCGCTACATCATGACCGGTATACAGGTACACCTTGTCTTTATAAACCAATGCAGCCGGATCGGCGGTATATTTATGGGTGATAACCGGATTACCTACCGACTTAAATGTAGTATCGCTGCTGCGAAAAACGTTGTTAGCTTTTTGAGCAACGGCGGCCGAACCTATGCTCATGAGCATGACTGCATTTAAAGCAAATAAATTTATACGTTTCATTAATAATTGGTGTGAAATTGCGTGGCTATATTGAGGCAGACAAATTACACTTTATGCCAAAATGATACAGAATAATTACACAAATTACATGATAGTTCAGGATAGATGTAAATGCATGAGTAAGTACATTGTGCCACAAAACCAATAAAATCTTAGTTAACTAACCGTACTTAGCTTTTAGCCGTAGCAATTTTCCAATGTGCAATTACTGTAATGTAATGCCAAATTGTGAAATGTCAACTACTGATAATAAAGTATAATCAATCGGTTGTTCAACGTAAACTGTTACTATTTATGACATTGAACAATTACCCTGCATTAATTTCACGTTTTAAAACAGCATTGGTAATACTGCTGGCTACAGCAGGTTTGCAGATATCTGACACTTATGCACAAGGCAGGCAGGTTAAATACCTATCGGGTAAAGACAATCGCACCAATACCATGTGGGACTTTTATTGTACCGGCGGACGCAAAAGTGGTTACTGGACCAAAATTGCGGTGCCTTCATGCTGGGAACAACAAGGGTTTGGCAGCTACAACTATGGCCGTGATTATAAAACATATGGCAAAAACTTCAGATTTGCCGATGAGCAAGGCATTTATAAACTGAATTTCCAGGTGCCGCAGGCCTGGAAAAATATGGATATTTTTATTGTGTTTGAGGGCTCAATGACCGATACGGAGGTAAAAATAAACGGCAAAGCAGCGGGCGAAAAACACCAGGGGGCGTTTTATGAGTTTAAGTATGACGTTACCAATAAACTTAAATATGGCGCCAGTAACCTGCTTGAAGCAAGGGTAAGTAAAATGAGTGCAGATGCATCGGTAAATAATGCCGAGCGTTTGGCCGATTACTGGGTTTTTGGCGGCATATTCCGCCCTGTGTATTTAGCCGCATATCCTAAGCAGCACATTAACCGCATCGCTATTGACGCTAAAGCCAACGGCGATTTCAAAATGGAGGTTTACCCTGAACACGTTAAACAAAACCTGCAATGGGTAGCACAAATCAGCGATGCGAAAGGAAAAATTGCAAAGTCGGTTTCAGGAACTGTTAAACCGGCCGATTCTGTGGTCTCTATAGCTACCAATGTTTCAAACCCGCTGTTATGGAATTCAGAAACACCTAACCTTTACAAGGTCAATGTAGCGTTAAAATCGGCAGGAAAAATCATTCATCAACACTCCGAAAAATTTGGCTTCCGTACCATTGAGGTACGTAAAGGTGATGGCATTTACCTTAATGGTGTAAACATTAAAATGAAGGGCATAAACCGCCATAGCTGGTGGCCCGAAACCGGACGTACGCTTAATGACGATATTCAGCTGCAAGACGTTAAGATTATGAAGGAAATGAACATGAACGCCGTGCGCATGTCTCATTACCCGCCCGATAAAAAGTTTCTTGAAATATGTGATTCATTAGGCCTGTATGTGCTTGATGAGCTTGCCGGCTGGCAAAAAGCATACAGCACTGCTGCCGGCAAAAAGCTGGTTAAGGAAATGGTAATACGCGACCTTAACCACCCATCAATTATTTTTTGGGATAACGGTAACGAGGGCGGCACCAACAAGGAACTCGATCAGTATTTTACTCAATACGACTTTTCTAAACGCCCGGTTATTCACCCGCATCATCGTCCGGGTAACGCATTTAACGGTATTGACTGTAACCACTATGAGGATTACTACAGCACTAAGAGCATACTGGCCGATAGCAACATTTACATGCCTACCGAATTTTTGCATGCGCAGGATGATGGTGGTGCAGCAACAGGTTTAGCCGATTTTTGGGATTTGCATTGGAAATCGCAACGCTCGGGCGGAGGCTTTATATGGGCTTTAGTTGACGAGGGCATAGTACGCACCGATCAAAATGGAATTATTGACGTAAACGGTGTTAACGCACCTGATGGTGTAGTTGGCCCTCATCGCGAAAAGGAAGGAAGCTTTTATGCCATGCGCGAGATATTTTCGCCCGTGCACATAACGCTTAAAGATCTTCCTACGGGTTTTTCAGGTAGTATACCGGTGGAAAACCGTTTCCATTTTACCAACTTAAGCCAGTGTACGTTTAACTGGGAGCTGATTGATTACCGTAAACCCAATGAGCAAAACGGCGGCTACACGGTGAAAAAGAAAGGTGTTGCGCTAAGCCCATCTGTAGCGCCACTGGCTTCAGGAAATGTGCAAATCAACCTTCCGGCCGACTGGAAAAGCTACGATGCACTTACCTTATCAGCTTATGATCCGCATAAAGACCTTGTTTACCGCTGGGTGTGGAAAAATAATAATGAGCGCTTACTGAATAATGTTATAAGCTTTACCGGCAAAGACCAGGTAAAAGTTACCGAAACCGATTCTACGCTTTTGTTAAAGGCCGGCTCTATGGGTATAACCTTTAATAAAAAGAACGGACAAATTGTAAACATGACCAACAACAGCGGCGATCCTTTCCTGTTTAGCGGAGGCCCTATGCTGGTAAGTGGTTCATCAGCATTCAAAGATATTAAGCACCGCCAGGAAAATGATGGCGAACTGGTTGAAGTTAGCTACACAGGCGACCTAAAATACGCCCGCTGGAAAATATTTAACAGCGGTTGGGTAAGTCTTGATTATGAATACGAGCTAAAAGGAGATTATCCTTACGCAGGTATAACATTCAACTATCCTGAAAATTATGTTTTAGGTGCAAAATGGCTGGGCCGCGGCCCATACCGCGTGTGGAAAAACCGTTTGCAAGGGGTGGTTGACGATGTATGGAGCAATACCTATAACAATACGCAAACAGGTAGTGCGCCATGGATATTCCCTGAGTTCAAAGGCTATTTTGCCAACATTACCTGGATGGAACTTAACACCGTACAAGGTAAGTTTATGATTGCCGCCAAGGAGCCCGATTTGTATGTTCGTTTGTTCGACTTTTATGGCCTATCGGGCGTAAAACCGTTTCCGGCTTTGCCGTCAGGTAATTTATCTTTCCTTGATGCTATACCGCCGTTAGGTACAAAACTGGCTTTAAATATCGATGGCAATACATCAAAACTTGGTCCTAACAGTGAGCCTAACCATATTAACGGCACAATCAGGCGCACCTTATACTTTTATTTTGGCCAGCTTGAGCAGGAAGGTAAAGGAAAGCAAAACTTTACTCGTCCGGTTAAGGATGAATTGTTTTAAATTTTTATCTCACAACCAAGCCGAAGCTTGCGTTAGGGATAGTAGCGAAAAGCCCGGAGAGCAGCGTAGCGAAACGAGGACTTGCAGCGGATAGCCCGACCCGGAGGGAAACGCCCAAATGAAGTTAAAAGTTAATATTGTTGTCATTTGAACGACAGTGAGAGTGCTTTTTAAACCATAAGTTATCACTTGAAAAGCATTTATTATCACTCGCAATGGCGTGTGTTAATTATAGAAGAAGAAAGCATGCACAAAGTAGCCTTTAAAATGAAGCTGAAACCCGGCTTTAAAGATGAATATAAAAAACGCCATGATGAAATATGGCCTGAGTTATCGGCCTTGCTTAAAGCTAACGGCATAAGTGACTACACCATTTTTTTGGATGAAGAAACCAATACATTGTTTGGCGTTCAAATACAATCAGGGCAATCATCACAGGATTTGGGCAGCACCGAAATTGTACAGAAATGGTGGGCTTACATGGCCGATATCATGGATACAAATCCCGATAACTCACCGGTAAGTACGCCGCTTACTAAAGTTTTTCATTTAGACTAACGCTCATTTTACAATATATGTTAGCAAAGAAATTTTTGTTTATAAGTGCGTTTTGCATAGCAGCAACTGCCGCAGCAGCACAAACCAAACAACCGTTAATTTGGCCTAAAGTTACAGCCCAAACTCGCCCCTGGACCCGCTGGTGGTGGATGGGAAACGCCGTAGACCAAAAAAATATAGGCATGCTGCTAAACAAATATCAGCAGGCCGGTTTCGGTGGTGTTGAAGTAACTCCTATATACGGTGCAATAGGTTATGAAGGCCGGTATATCGACTTCCTGTCGCCCAAGTGGATGGATATGCTCAACTATACTGCCGGCACAGCTGCAACGCTGGGTATGGGCGTTGATATGAACACAGGCACGGGCTGGCCTTTTGGCGGCCCACAAATTAAAACGACTGATGCCGCTACCAAACTCATTATACAAACTTATAAGCTTAACCCGGGCGAAATTGTTAAGGAAGCCATACGTGTTAACGATGTAAAGCAGCAGGGCATAGCCGTTTTGCAGGCCTTGGTAGCGTATGATGAAAAAGGTAACGCTACCGATTTAATGAGTAAGGTAGATGCAGACGGCAATCTCAATATGCAGCCAGTCACATCAAAAACAGAGGTTTTTGCAGCATTTGCGGGCAAAACTCTGCAAAAGGTAAAACGGGCAGCTCCGGGCGGCGAGGGTTTTACTTTAAATCATTTGTCAAAATCAGCAACTGATGTCTATTTAGCCCGCTTTAACAATGCCTACAAAGGCCGCCAACCTAAAGTGCGTGCTTACTTTAATGATAGCTATGAGGTTTACGGTGCAAGCTGGTCGCCAGAGTTATTTGATGTTTTTAAAAAAGACCACGGCTATGACTTGCGCATGCATGTACGCGAGCTGAACAGCAAAGAAGAAAATGAAACCGTTGGCCGCGTAAAAAGTGATTACCGCGAAACTATGAGTAACATGCTGCTGCATAACTTTACTCAAAACTGGACTAACTGGGCACATAGCCTCAAAAGCATTACCAAAAACCAGTCACACGGATCGCCGGGTAACCTGCTTGATTTGTACGGTACCGTTGATATACCGGAGTGCGAAACCTTTGGCTCAAGCAAGTTTCCTATACTTGGTTTACGCCGCGATAGCGCTGATGTGCGTAATGTAGACCCCAACCCCATCATGTTGAAATTTGCTTCATCGGCAGGGCATGTAAACGGCAAACCGCTTATATCAAGCGAAACCTTTACATGGCTTACCGAGCATTTTAAAACATCATACTCACAGTGCAAACCCGAAGTTGAACAGATTTTTCTGTCGGGCGTAAACCATGTGTTTTATCATGGCACAACCTATTCGCCTGGTGATATCAAGTTTCCGGGATGGTTGTTTTACGCCTCAATGAACATGGTACCTGATAACAGCTTGTGGAGCCATGCCAACGGGCTTAACGGCTACATAACCCGCGTTCAATCAGTATTACAGGCTGGCAAGGCCGACAATGAAGTGTTGATGTACTGGCCCATATATGATGCATGGAACCACCCCAAAGGGTTAGACATGCCCATGGCTATACATGATATTAACGAGTGGCTTATTCCAACCGCGTTTTATAAAAATGCCGTTAAACTGCAAAAGCAAGGATACAGCATTGATTTTGCTTCAGACTTAGCCTTAAATAAAAGTTCAGGCAGCAAAGCTGGCATTAAAACAAGCGCCAATGCATTATACAAAACATTGGTAGTGCCTGAGTGTACCATGATGCCTAATGGAACACTGCAAAGCATATTAAAGCTGGCAGAGCAAGGCGCAACCATTATATTCCAGAAGTTACCTGAAGATGTACCCGGCCTAGCTAAAGTAGATGAACGCCGCGCTCAGCAAAAGCAAATTTTGGCCGCGCTGAAATTTACTAGTGACGGCAGCGGTGTAAAACAGGCAAACGTTGGCGCTGGCAAGGTATTGCTGGCAGATAATTTAGATAATGCACTTACTTACGCCAAAATTCCGGCCGAAAAACTGGTAGAAAGTGGTTTACAGTTCATACGCCGCAATGTGGGGGGTAGTAAATACTATTACCTGGTTAACCATACCGCTAAAGCAATTGATACCCGCATTCCGCTGAATGGCATTTTTGCATCGGTAATTACAATGGATCCTCAAAGCAGCGCTTATGGCTTGGCATCCTCGGCTACAGTGAATGGCAAAACCAATGTGAGGGTGCAACTACAATCGGGCGAGGCCATGATTTTATTTGCCAGTACACAACCTAAAACAGGCATATCCAAGTGGCCTTATTTGGAAAAAGTAACCGGCGAAATAGAATTAAAAAACCCATGGACACTACAATTTACTCAAGGTGGCCCGGTTGTGCCGGCTGCTAAAAGGCTTGAGAAACTGAAATCATGGACGGATTTAGGTGACACTGATGCCGTCAACTTTTCGGGAACCGGTGTTTATACCAACACATTTACCGTTCCGGCTAAAACCGGCGGCCAGTACGTGCTTGATTTAGGCCAAGTTGATGAAAGCGCCCGCGTTTGGATAAACGGTAAAGAGGTGGGCATTTTATGGAGTATTCCGTTTAAAGCCCGGGTTGGCAGCTATCTTAAAACCGGTGTAAATACAATCAAGGTTGAGGTTGATAACCTAATGGCCAACCGCATCCGTTACATGGATCAAAATAAAATGGAGTGGCGTAAATATCATGAAATTAACTTTGTAAACATCAATTACAAGCCATTTGATGCCAGCAACTGGACACCTATGCCATCGGGACTGATAGGGCCTGTTAAAATTATAAAATATTAATAAGTTCATATCACAAGCAACCGCACTTGCGGCTGCTTGTGATATACTTTTAGCGCTTTAACATCCCTCCTCTTGTACCTGCGTACAAACGTTCAATTGCCTGCTTGGTAAGTTTCAAAATTTACTTAATTTAACCGCAGATTATAAATCTGCTATCTAAACTCCATAAGCAATTTTTTGTGAAAAAAATTAACCCTCAGGGGCTGAGTTTGTGACGCACACCTTTTTAATTGTAAACTTGACAATTTATGAGAATTAAATTTCTTGCCGCTTGCTGCGCTTCTGTGCTCTCTTTAAATGCAGTTGCTCAAAAAAGTCAGCCCGTAGTTATTAACGCCGATAAGTTAATGGCCAAAATACAGCCAACTATGTGGGGCGTATTTTTTGAGGATATAAACCTTGGTGCTGACGGAGGCTTATATGCCGAACTTATTAAAAACCGCTCGTTTGAATTTACCACGCCGTTAATGGGCTGGACGGTAAAAGGCAAAAAAATAAACGAAGGCGATGTACTTGTGCTTAACAGGCAGGAAGCTGCAGAAAACAATCCGCGCTTTTTAAGGGTAAATTTAAAAGATGCTGATGCCCCAACCGATGCAACCCTTACTAATGAAGGATTTAGAGGAATAGGTATTAAAAAAGGTTTGCGTTATAACTTTTCGGTAATGTACCGCCAGGCATCCAAAGGCCTGAAAATGCACTTGCAGCTACTTGATGAAAACGGCAAATCAGTGGGCAGTGGTATGCTTAACCCGGAGCAAAGCGGAACCGCCTGGCATAAACAAACTACCGGCTTTACCACCAACACTGATGTAAAAAAAGGAAAATTTCAAATTTGGTTTGAAGGAAGCGGAAGTATTGATCTTGACATGATATCGCTTTTCCCGGCTGATACCTGGAAGCAACGCCCCGGTGGCTTGCGTGCCGATATGGTACAGATGCTGGCCGATATGAAACCAGGCTTCGTACGCTTTCCGGGTGGATGTATTGTGGAAGGTCGTGACCTGGCAAACCGTTACCAGTGGAAAAAAACAATTGGCCCTATTGAAGAGCGGGAGTTAATTATGAACCGCTGGAACACCGAATTTAAACACAAACCTGCACCCGATTACTTTCAATCTTTTGGTCTTGGCTTTTTTGAGTATTTCCAAATGTGTGAGGACATAGGTGCCGAACCACTTCCTATATTAAATTGCGGCATGGCTTGCCAGTTTAATACTGCCGAGCTTGTACCAATAGATCAGTTAGGCCCTTACGTGCAGGATGCATTGGATTTGGTTGAGTTTGCAAATGGCCCGGTAACATCCACCTGGGGTAAAAAACGTGCTGACATGGGACACCCGGCACCATTTAACCTTAAAATGATGGGCATTGGTAACGAAAACTGGGGGCCTCAATATTTAGAACGCCTGGCCATTTTCACCAAAGCCATGAAAGAAAAATATCCGGCCATAAAATTAATTAACAGTTCGGGTACTGATCCTGATGGCGCACGTTTTGACCTGCTTAACAATGCGCACCGTAAAAATAAAGCCGATTTTGTTGACGAGCATTACTATCGCTCACCCGAGTGGTTTTTTAGCAACGCTGCCCGTTATGACAGCTATGATAAAAACGGCTCGAAGGTTTTTGCCGGAGAATATGCTGCACACACTAAAAATGAACCAAACGGACCCAACATCAACAACTGGCGTGCAGCCCTTGCCGAGGCAGCATTTTTAACCGGCCTTGAGCGCAATGCAAGTGTTGTTAATATGGCGTCATACGCACCGTTATTTGCTCATACTGATGGCTGGCAATGGTCGCCCGATATGATTTGGGTGGACAATACAAGCATATACGGTACGCCGGATTACTATGTACAAAAACTATACTCGCTTAACAAAGGCACCAATGTGGTTGATATTAAGCAGGGTAAAAAGATAATTGCCGGTCAGGATAGTTTATATGCATCAGCCGTAATAGATCAGAATAAAAATGAACTTATTATCAAGATAGTTAATGCTTCAAACAAAGCAAAAGCTCAAAACTTGCAAATAAAAAGTGGCAAAAAGCTGGGAGCTACCGCTATTGTTACATCAATGAGCAATGATTTAAAGGCAGTTAACTCTTTTGACGCCGCTACAAAAGTAAGCCCGGTTGATGAACGTGTAAGCTTGAAAGGTAAAACGGTAACGCTTGAGCTTAAACCTTATTCATTCAACATTGTACATATCCCGTTAAAGTAAAAAGCTTGCATAAATAATGGAGTAGTATCAGCACAAAAGGTTGTGAAATATTTTAACTTTCCTTTTAAAATATTTCACAACCTTTTTGTGTATATCATCGTATAACAGCACAACCTAATTATTTTAAATTTATTGTGCGTATGACCGATATGCGACTTTACACCTCGCTGTCTAAATTCAGATATTTGGACAGGAACTATTCCTTTAAATACCTTTTCATAGCCTTTGTAGGCGTTCACATTCCTTTAATTGGTATTATCACATTCATTACCCTGTCTGATTTTACTTCACTCACGCCGGGCATGGTAATTTTATCAACCCTTGGCTTTACGCTGGTAGCTTGTGCGGTAACCTTACTTATGCAGAATGCCCTGGCACGCCCCATTGTTGAAACCAAAAATGCGCTTATTGATTATTTAAGCAACAAAAAGCTGCCGCAACTACCAACAGATTTTAAGGACGAGGCAGGCCTGCTAATGAGTAATACCTGCACCGCTTTGCAGGAGTTAGATAACCTGATTAAAGAGAAGCGCGATTTTATTTATCTGCTTTCTCACGATTTAAAAACTCCACTGCACAATGTGTTGACTATCACGCATTTGATGAAGGAAGACACTAATAACGACTCAAAAGAGGAGTTTATTAATTTAATAAGGCAATCTACCCAGTATCAGCTCCAGCTTATCACCTCTGTTTTAAACTTAGCCACTAGCGAGTTTACTGAAGGTAACGAGCCGCGTGTACTGTTTTTAGAACCTATGCTTAGCAAAGTGCTTAAAGACCACTCAACCAGTTTGCAAAACAAAAAACTGCAGATTCTTACTGATGTAGCACCCACCATACAAATTAAAGTTAATGATGAGCTGTTTAGTATGGCGTTAAGCAACTTAATAACAAACGCTATTAAGTTCAGCCGGCGCAATAGCGAGATAATGATACGCGCGGCAGTTATGGATGATCATATCATGATCAGGGTAATTGATTATGGAATAGGTTTTACTGCTGCAAATGCGCCTTCGTTCGAACCATTCACAAAATCGAGTAGGAGCGGCACTATGGGCGAAAGTTCAAACGGCTTGGGACTCTACTTCACCCGTAAAATAATTAAATATCATGGCGGCAGCCTTATTGCCGAAAGTGAGGGCGATGGCAAAGGAGCTAAATTTATTATTAAACTTCCGTTGCCTGCTTAGTAAATACAAAGGGGGCATTACTAGCCCCCTTAATTATTATTGGTAGTTTTCTCTTACTTTGCTGGTTGCTCTTGAAACCGCTTCATCTGTATATTGTTTAGCTTTCTCCATCCATTCCGGAGCTTTTTCGTTCCAGTCATCAATGATAGATTTGCCGTCTTCTTTACGTTTCTCGGTTACGTATTTAATGCCGTAGGCTGCTGCTGCGCCTACAATGGCCCATTTTAATAAACCCATTTTATTTTCGACTTTAAGTTGTTTACTACTAATTATTTCGATAATTAAGTAGCAAGTTTAATGCCAATAAAATTATACGTTAATGATACTTTTGTAACGAATTAATTCAAATTACAACACGTCGCGACGTATGACGTACGTGCGTGCTAATATATCATGTAACGACTGGCGGTATTGCGTAAAGAAAATTGATACAGTACCCAAACCGTATAAACCTATTGATAACAGCTTGGCTAAACCTCTTATAACGGCTTTAAGTACGCTGATTTTTTGCCCGTCGGCATCAACAACCACCAGGCGGCAAAGGTATTGGCCTAAAGTGCTGCTCAATGGCAAACTACATAAAACAATATTGTATACTATTAAACCCACAGCGTAAATTTCCTGTAACCATAGCATCAGGTCAACATTTTTTACATCCCATTCGGTTATTTTGTACGGCAGTTTGTCGGCAAAAATATTGAGGCCAATTCCGATAACGAATGATATGGCGAAATGATCTATAAAAAAGGCAAGGAACCTAATGCCAAAACCTGCTAAATTGGTTTCGGTTGGAAAAAAATAACCTTCAAAACGGAAGTATTCTGAAAAATCGGCTAAATCGGCAGCACGTTCCCACTCAGAGCCGGGCGTACGCACCAAATCATCGGGTTCTAAGCGGCCGTCTGTTAATTCATCAAACGTAAAAGGGCCTTTCTCCCCCTTTTCATCCTTTACAAAAAACTCATCCATAAATACTCAACGCCTTAAGCGGGGCAAAGTTACGTGTTCAATTACGAACTCATGGCATAAACAACAATATTTACGCCGAACTTAGTATTGTCTTCAGCTAAAAAGCGCTTGTTTCTGAAGTCGTAATCCCATTCGCAGCCGTAATCTTTATTACTATACAGCACACCAATGCGCCCGTTTATAGTAATAGCTTTTAAATAGTCGTGCACTAAATCATCGCCCCAACCATTAAGTTCAAACGAAGTATTGGGTGGGCCCTTTTCAAACGTAAAGAATGATCGATACAGCTCATGATTGTTAGGGATTTTTTTTAACGCCTGTGGGCCGAACAATGAAGCCATTTGCGCCTCAAATGATTTGGCAAACAAGCCGTCAATGTCATGATTACAGTCATCTACAAACACAAATCCACCGTTTTGCACATACTTTTTAAAGTTAGCACGCTCTTGAGCATCAAACTGCACCAGCTTATGCCCGCTCAGGTAGCAAAAAGGTGAATTAAAAATATCAGGACTGCTTAAGGCAATTACTTTTTCCTTGGTGTCAATAGGTATGGTGGTATACTCCAACAAAGAGTTGAGTATATTAGATGGCATACGCTGATCGGTATCCCAATCGCCCGAATGGTAGCTTAAACGGGTAAAAGTAAACTTAGCGCTTAATGACATTTGCGTTAAAAACCTAAAAGTAGTACAAAATTTTGTCGGTATACCGTTTTTAATTACATCGTTTGTAAATTTTTGAATACTTAATTCAAATTTTTATAAAATAATTCTGCTTTTAATCTCAAATCACAATATATTGTGATGCCTGATGCATTAACCAAATGTTATTTGGTAATAATACGGCATAATATGCCTGCTTTAACGAAGCACGCTACTTACCTTAATACTTTTAAGCTTTGGAACTAACAGAAACTCACGTTAAATCACTGCTGGCAAAACTTCCGCAGTTAAAAACCGAAATACAAAAAGTAATTGTAGGACAAGAGCATATTCTGGACGAGCTTTTGGTAGCTTTTTTAGCGGGAGGCCATGCGTTGTTAGAGGGTGTTCCGGGTTTGGCCAAAACACTATTGGTTAAAACCATGTCTCAGGCGCTACACCTATCATTTCGCCGTATACAATTCACGCCCGATTTGATGCCTACTGATATTATTGGTACGGAAATTTTAGAAGAAGACCATGCAACTGGTAAGCGCTTTTTTAAGTTTAACAAAGGGCCGCTGTTTGCCAACATTATACTGGCCGATGAAATAAACCGTACGCCTCCTAAAACGCAATCAGCCTTACTGGAAGCCATGCAGGAGTTTGAAGTAACTTACGGCGGGCAAACCTATCCGTTAGATAAGCCTTTCTTTATTCTGGCTACACAAAACCCTATAGAGCAGGCAGGAACATATCCGCTGCCCGAAGCACAATTAGACCGTTTTTTACTTTTAATACAAATAGGCTACCCTACCGAGCAGGAAGAGTTTGCCATATTAAACCGCACTACAGGCACTGCCAAAGCAACCGTTAACCCGGTTATAACAGCCGAGGAGATACAACAGGCTCAGGCCTTGGTAAGGCAGGTTAGCATTAGCGAAGATTTAATACGCTACGTTAGCTTGCTAATTCGTGCCACCCGACCGGATACCTCTACTTATAGCTATGTAAAGGAGTGGGTACGCTGGGGAGCCGGCCCGCGCGCGGGGCAGGCATTAATATTAACCGCCAAAGCAAGGGCGCTGTTAAAAGGCCGGTACGCTGTTATTATGGAAGACATTCATGCTATGGCTACGCCGGTATTACGCCACCGCGTGCTAATGAACTTTAAGGCTGAAGCCGAAGGCATCACATCAGACAAGGCAACAGAAGAGTTGATTAGGCTAATAGAAAGACCAAAGGTGTAAAACTAAGAGACAATAACCAGAGGCCAAGGTTAAAAGGAAGAGCTTTACCACCATTTCTTCTCAACAAGGGAAAAAATACAGTTACTTAAGCAACGCTTAGCAGCCTTAACAAATTTTCCGTTATACTAAATGACAATTTAAATAGGAAAAAAACTAAATCGAACATCCGGACTCCAAATTTAAAACAATGCTCGATCCTAAAGTACTAACTACCATCAAAAACCTGCCGCTGTTAGCTAAATCAGTGATTGACGGGTTTATGAATGGTTTTAATAAAAGTACTGTAAAAGGGCCGGGCTTAGAGTTCAGTCAGTACCGCAGCTACCAACCCGGCGACGATTTACGCTGGCTTGACTGGCGCATGTTTGCCCGCAGCGACAGGTACTACATCCGAGAGTCGGAAGTTGAAACAAGCATATCGGTAAGGTTTTTAATTGATGCCAGCGCCTCCATGAACCATAATGATGGTACCATGACTAAAATTGACTATGCACGTTACCTGGCTGCATCATTGGCTTATTTAGCCAACCTACAGGGCGACGCTGCGGGTTTATACATATTTAAGGAAGGTGGCTTATTTTCATTAGCTGCCAAACCAGACCCGCAACATTTACAGCGGCTGTATCATCAGTTGGAAAACATTGAGCCGGCTGGTACTTTCACACAGCCCATACATTACAAAGAGCTTTTTGCAGGTGCCAGGCGTAAAGAATTGCTGGTTTTTATCACTGACATGTATCAACCCGAAGGTGAAATTTTTAAACTATTAGACTCACTGGCAGCATTGAAGCATGAAATAATTGTTTTTCAATTAATGGCGCAAAATGAACTCGACTTCGATTTCAAAGGCTACTCAGCTCTCGAAGATTTGGAGACAGGTGAGGTGATACAGGTTGGAACCCAGGCCAAACAACAATATAAACAGGCATTACAAACACATTTAGAAAACATACGCATGCAGCTATTGGGCAAGCGTATAGTTTACCGTATGATTAGCACTGCTCAACCTTTGGATGAGGCGTTGCAGGCATTTTTGGTGCAAAGAAATAAAGGCGTTTAAAACACAATGTTCCAATTTTTAAATCCCGTATGGTTTATTGGCGGTGCAGCGGTTATTATACCGGTGTTAATACACTTGTGGAATATCCGTACAGGCAAAGTACTTAAAGTAGGCAGCATTACGCTTATTGAGGCTGCCTCACGCAAAAGCAGCCGCAGTTTTAAATTGCTTGATATTTTGTTATTTATATTACGTTGCCTATTACTGGTGTTATTGGCTTCCTTACTAGCCTCTCCCGTTTGGCAAAAGCGGGTGCAGGCAGCTAAAGCAAAAGGCTGGGTGCTTATTCCACGCGAAAGACTTAGCGAAACCTATCAAAAGTTTAAACCGCAAATAGACTCGCTAACTCAAGCCGGCTACGAATTTCATTACTTTAATTATGGCTTTGGCAAATCTGACCTAAAACAAATTTTCCTGCACCCTAAAGATTCCATAAAAGCTCAAAACTCAACTATAGGCAATTACTGGAATTTAGTTAAAGAGCTTGATTTAAAAGCAGACACCTCCCTCCATATTTGCTTATTTACACCAAACCAAATCAAACATTTTAAAGGCAAAAAGCCCAATGTGGCACTCAACCTTAAATGGCAAACCTATATTCCTGCCGATTCGGTAATCACATGGATACACGATGCATGGTTCACGCCAAACGGCAATATAAGGGTAGTGCAGGGCAAAAGCACGCCATCGGGCAATACCTTTTCTTTTGAAAACGTAAAAGCTAATAATGGCTCAAACGAGTTTTACATTATTCAAACAACGGGCGGCAATGCAAGTGTTAAGCTTAACAACAGCAAACTACCAGCAACTTACATTAATACAAAAACCTTACAGGTAATTATTTATACCAACAACAATAAGCTTGACGCCAACTATCTGAAAGCCGCACTACAGGCCGTAAGCCAATTTAGCCAACGCAATATCAGCATTAAAATAGTGAGTAGTGAAGGTGCTATCCCAAAAAACGCTGACTGGTTGTTTTGGCTATCAGATAAACCAGTTGGTAATGTATTGGCACAAAATATATTCACTTATCAAAGCGGTAAAGTAACCAACATTAATACCTGGACGAGCAACGCAGGTGCGTTTGCCACTTCACTGGCTGAGGATGACAAAACTCAGCTATTTAGAACTATAACAGCGGCCAATGTTAAAGGCATACCTGTTTGGCAGGATGGCTTTGGCAACCCGGTTTTAACCACTGAGCAGCAAGGTTCAAAAAAGCTTTACCGCTTTTACAATCGCTTTAACCCAGCATACAATAATTTAGTGTGGAGCAGCAATTTCCCGGCATGGATGCTTCAACTAATGATTGATGAAAAACCGCTAAACCCTGCTTATGACAAGCGCACTTTAAGTGCGTCACAATACAGGCCCCACATTAGTACTAATCAAACGGCAAGTACGACAGCTAAAATTACCGAGACAAAAAGCCTGAGCCGTTATTTTTGGCTTGCGCTCATTATTGTATTTGCGGCCGAACGTTGGTTGGCTCATTATAAACCTCACCCTTCAGTTGCATAAATGGAGCAGGCAGCAATACATAAACTACATCAAATGCGGCAACGCTATATTTGCTACCAATTGGCAGCAGGGGTGTTTGTTGCTATTGCATGTGCTTTGCTGGCAGGCAGTGTGAGTTACTATTTGCTGCCCGGCAAAACTATAATAGCGGCCATATTAGTATTCTTAACGGTGCTTGCAGTAGTAACATTCATATACCGCCCCTGGAAAACAAGTTTAGAAATCATTTGCCGCTATCTCAACTTTTATTTCCCACAACTTGAAGAGAGCAGCCAACTGATAATTAAACCTGCAGACAATCTTAATTTACTGGAGCGATTGCAGGTGAGTAAGTTAGAAACCGCCATATTACAATTATCCGAAGAGCCGGCTGCGTTTATGCAACAACTAAAAAAAGCAGCATGGTTACTTGCAGGTGCTTTAATTATCAGTATTGCTATTTTAAAGCTAGGTAAGTTTAGTAAAATCACAGGCGGGGCCGATGAAGTTAACACGAACCAATCAACACAAAAAAACCTGCCGCCCGAAAAAGTACTACCTCAAATAGACGGCGTATTGCTTAAGATTGCTCCTCCCGCTTATACGCGCAAGACAACACGTACGCAAGACAAATTCACTATCAACGCAGAAGAAGGTGCTTTGGTTAGCTGGAACATCAGCACCAATATTGACGTTAAAGATGTGTTTTTACTATTTAATGAACGAGAGAAGATAGCACTAAGCAGCGTAAATAAAACAGATTGGCAGGCACGCAGAATAATCACCAAGCCCGGCTTTTACCAGGTAAGTATTAATGGAAAATCATCAGACCTGTATCAAATTCAGGTTATTAAGGATGCCATTCCTGTTATTCACATCAAGTCACCCAAACAGTATACTCACATTGATGCGGGCGAAGCACAACGTGTAGCCATTAACACCACCGTTACCGATGATTATGGCGTTAACAATGCACAAATTTTTGCAACCATAGCCAAAGGCAGCGGCGAGTCGGTAAAATTTAAAGATACGGTTTTCAGTTTCAACACACCGTTTTCGGCGCATAGTCGCCGCTATGATCTGCAACGCACTATTGATCTGCCCAAACTCAATATGGAACCGGGCGATGAATTGTACTTTTACATACAGGCCCTGGACACGCACCAGCAGAAAAGCCGTACTGATGTACTCATCGTTTCCATTCAGGACACGGCCCAATTGTTAAGCATGGACGGCATTGTAGCGGCGGCCAACATTAAACCTGAATACTTCCGCAGTCAGCGACAGATCATTTTGGATACCGAAAAGCTACTTAAAGAAAAAGACAGTCTTAGCACCGCCGCCTTTAAAAACCGCTGTAACGAATTAGGCACCGATCAAAAGCTGCTGCGCTTACGCTACGGCAAGTTTCTGGGCGAAGAAGATGAAAGTGGGACCGAAGGAGAAGATAACCAAGAAATTGGCAAAGCCGAAAATTTTGGCAACGCCAAAATGGTAATGGATGCATTTACTGATAAGCACGATAATGCCGAAGACGCCACTTTTTTAGAGCCTGCGGCCAAGTCACAACTTAAAGCTACACTAAATGAAATGTGGAAGGCCGAACTGCGGTTGCGCCTGTACAAACCACAGGATGCATTGCCTTTTGAGTATAAAGCCTTACGCCTGCTTAAAGATCTACAACAAAAATCGCGCTCGTACGTGGCTAAAACCAATTACAATCCACCACCCATTAAGCCCGAAAAACGACTAAGCGGCGATTTAAGTAAAATAGCAGAGCCGGTTAACCAACAAAAAATAAAACCTGCTACAGATAAGTTTGAGATACTGAAGAAAGCAGCAGTAGTTTTAGAGCATTCCAAACACCAGGTGTTAACCTTAGCCGACAAACGCATTTTGGAACTGGCCGCTCAGCAACTGGCGCAGCAGGCATCAACGCAGCCGGGAATTTATTTAAAAGCGGTTAGTGCCGTACGCCGCATATTGGCATATAACAAACAAATATTGGCAAGCGACCGCGCCCTGGTAGAAAAAGCTATTCAAAGAAGCCTGCCTGAAAGCAAAATAAAGCCATCGGCAACAGGCACTACTGCTGATATGGGTTTGGGCCAACGTTATTTTAACAACTTAAACCGGTAAACGAATATGAGCTGGATTTTAACAGTTGTCATTATATGCCTTTTATTATCACTGTTGTTTACCTGGCAGGAGTTTAGCCGTGCCGATAAACGCCGTTTGATTTGGCGTATTATAGCCGTTTGTATTGCGGTTGGCGCATTGGCCTGTATTACTTTGCCGGTGAGTTACACTAAGCAAACCAATATTAGCGAAGACACCAAGGCTGTACTCCTCACCGAAGGTTTCAATATTGATAGCATTCCCGCTAAAGTTGCTGTGTTCACTATTGATAAGGCTATCCAAAAACAATACGCAAAGGCCAAACTTATTGGCAGTACCGAAGAACTGATTCACTGTAAACCTACAGTTACCCATCTACAAATACTGGGACATGGTTTAAATAAATATGAACTGGAGCCACTTAGCAAATTGCATGTAAGCTTCAATGCGCCCGAACCAGCTACCGGATACACGTCAGTTAACTGGCCCGCTAAAATTAAAGCGGGTGATATATTTTCATTACAAGGTAGCTACCTTAATAAGTATAAAAGGCCTGTTAAATTATTGCTTAAAGGATTGAATACATCGCTCGATTCGACAAGTATAGCTCCCGGCACATCTTCGTTTCAACTTAGCACTACACCAAAACTAACTGGTCCTGTGGTCTACCATCTTTTGGCCTTATCCGGCTCCGATACTTTAAGTAATGACGCGGTACCAATACAAATATTACCTACCAAACCCCTAAAAGTGTTGCTGCTGAATGCTGCGCCAAACTTTGAAAACCGATTTCTTAAAAACTGGCTGGGCGAAAACGGTTATGCCGTAGCTACCAGGGCAACCATCAGTAAAGATAAAAGCAGCACTGAGTTTGTTAATATGAATAAGCTGAATTTGCAACGTATCGATGCCGGCATTTTAAACCGTTTTGATTTGGTGGTAGGCGACCTCTCTACCCTGAAAACGCTGTCAACAGCCGAGGCTTTGGCACTGCGTAATGAGGTAACTCAAAAAGGACTTGGTGTTATTGTGAAAGCTGATAGCTCGTCTAACGTACCTTCATGGCTCCAACGCGACTTCCCCGTGAGTACGTTGAATTTAAAAGAGCAGCCTATAATTGCGTTGACATTACAAGGTAAAGCCACTAAAACCGCTAAACTTAATATCGATGCATCATACATCAACTATCGTAATAACACGCAAACCCTCGTAGCCGATGCACAAAATTATGGTTTAGCTGCTACAACTATTGCAGGTGGCGGCAAAATTGTTTTCACTACGCTTAACCATACTTATGCCTGGTTACTAAACGGCAACCTAAACGATTACGCAGCACTTTGGTCTTTACTTATAAATAAGGCTGCAAAGCAATCATCAACTATTCAAAGTTACAAAGTGGATACGCCCGTACCTAATATTGGGCAACCTGTTGAGCTTATTTATAACGGCACAACATCAGGAGAAGAGACTTCAGTAAATAATGATAGAATATCACCTTTACAGAGCGAAATTTTACCCTATCGGTGGAAATTAAATTACAATCCATCAACAACTGGCTGGCAACGAACCAACTTTAATACGAAAGGCGAAGATTGGCTGTACATTTATGATACTAAGCACTGGAAAAGTATAAAAAACTTAATAAAAGCAAACGAAACGAAAGAATTTGCCGCTAAATCAAATCAAAAATCATCTGTAACAAAACAAATACAGCAAAAAACACAGTCAGAAGTTCCAAAATTCTGGTTTTATGTGATTTTATTATTAGCTTGTACATTCTTATGGATAGAACGCAAGTTTTCCATTCAGCTCTGAAAAAAAACTATTAAACTCAAACTATAACTAACTGCAAAAGGAGGATTAAACCTTGAAACGTAGAAATTTTATTTACCTCTCGGGCGTAGGTGCCGGTGCTATGATGCTGCCTAACCTGCCCGCCTTCGGTACGCCTATTGACCCGGCCGAAGCACTGAACCAGGTAGACGCACGCATTAAGAAAGAGCTTGCCGATGTTGCCCTTAACATGGCAAAATCAAAAGGCGCTTCTTATGCCGATATTCGTATTGGCCGCTACCTTAACCAGGCTGTTGTTACCCGCGAAACCCGAGTACTTAATGTGGCTAATGCCGAATCATACGGCGTAGGCATACGTGTATTGGTTAATGGTTGCTGGGGCTTTGCAGCTACCAACAACGTAACCAAAGATGGTATAGCCAAAACTACCGAACGGGCTGTAGCCGTAGCTAAGGCTAACGCTAAAATTGGCGGCAAACCTGTTCAACTGGCTCCTCAAAAAGGCTTTGGCGAGGTTAGCTGGAAAACACCGATTGAAAAAAACGCATTTGAGGTTCCTATTAAGGAAAAGGTAGACCTACTGATGTCAGTAAACGGCGCTGCACTGGCCGGTGGTGCAAACTTTGTAAACTCAACCATTTTAGCCATTAATGAGCAGAAGTTTTTTGCTTCTACCGATGGTTCATACATCGATCAGGATATTCATCGTCTGTACCCTAACTTCAGCGTTACAAAAATTGATGCCGCCAAAGGAGCATTTGAAACACGCGCAGCTTTAAGCTCACCGGTAGGCATGGGTTACGAGTATTTAAACCCCGTTGAATCTGAAAAAGTAAAGGGTATTGTTACCCGGTACAAAAACAGGTACGACATGCTGGAGGATGTTAAGAACGCTACCAAGAATGCAACAGAAAAAGTCTCGTCAAAATCAGTTGAGCCGGGCAAATACGACCTTGTGTTAGATCCGTCGCACTTGTGGTTAACCATTCACGAATCGGTTGCTCACCCTACCGAGCTCGACCGTGTGTTAGGCTACGAAGCAAACTATGCAGGAACCAGTTTTTTAACCGTTGATAAACTTAAATCGGGCAACTTCCGCTTTGGCAGCAAAAACGTAAACGTAGTGGCCGATCGCAGTCAGAAAGGCTCACTAGGTGCAGTAGGTTATGACGATGAAGGCGTACAACCTAAGCAGTTTGATATTGTAAAAGACGGAATCTTAACCAATTTCCAAACCATACGTGATCAGGCGCATGTTATTGGCCTTAAAGAGTCGCAAGGCTGCTGCTACGCTCAAACCTGGAGCGATGTACAGTTTCAGCGTATGCCTAACGTATCACTGGCACCGGGCAAAGCCAAGTTGAGTGTCGATGACATGATTAAAGGTGTTGAAAAAGGAATTTATATTGTGGGTAACGGTTCATTCTCTATTGACCAGCAGCGTTATAACTTCCAGTTTGGCGGTCAGCTGTTTTATGAAATCAAGAACGGAAAAATTGTAGGCATGCTTAACGATGTAGCTTACCAGGCAACCAACCAGGAGTTTTGGAATTCATGTGCAGCTGTTTGCGATGAAAGCGACTACCGTTTAGGCGGCGCTTTCAATGATGGTAAAGGCCAGCCGGGCCAATCTAACGCAGTATCGCACGGCTCATCAACCACCAAGTTTACCGGTGTGAATGTAATTAATGTTAAACGTAAAATTGGATAATTAAGATATGCCCATACTTAGCAAAGAAGAAGCACAGGCTTTATTAAAGAAAGTGCTTAGTTATTCAAAAGCCGAAGCTTGTGAAGTAAGCCTTGGCGGCAGCGAAGGCGGCAATATACGCTACGCTTTAAACGCAGTATCAACCGCCGGAGATATAGGTACCCTGGGTTTAGCAGTAAGCTCTACCTTTGGCAAAAAAACCGGAACGGCTACCATAAATGAATTCGATGATGCATCGTTAGAAAAAGTAGTGCGCCGTTCAGAAGAACTGGCACAACTGGCTCCACCCAATCCGGAGTATATGCCACCGTTGGGACCGCAAACATTTAAAGATGCCGCCACATATAATGATCAGACAGCCGCTATGACCCCCGAAGGCAGGGCCGAGCTGGTTGCCAAAAGTTTAGAGGTAACCAAAGCTGCAAATTTACAAGCCGCCGGTTTCCTTGAAAACTCTACAGATTTTCGCGCCGTGATGAATTCAGCAGGTTTGTTTGCCTACAACAAATCAACCGATGTTACATTTTCAGTAACTACCCGCAATGCTGAGGGAACGGGTTCGGGTTACGCAGCACGCGGCTTTACTGATGTGAGTAAGCTGGACACCTTTGCCGCAACAAAAATTGCTGCTCAAAAAGCAACTGGTTCAGTTGGTGCGCGCGCCATTGAGCCAGGTAAATACACCGTTATTTTAGAGCCTACCGCTGCTGCCTACATGATGGAAAACATGTTTAGGTTTGATGCACGCAGCGCTGATGAAGGCCGTAGCTTTTTAAGCAAAAAAGGTGGAGGCACGCGTTTGGGCGAAAAATTACTGGACGAAAAGGTTACTATTTATTCAGATCCTTTTAATGCTGAATTACCTTCAGGAACCTGGACCGGCGATGGCTTGCCTTTAGAAAAAACTTACTGGTTTGATAAAGGAGTGGTTAAAAACCTGAGCTATTCACGCTACTGGGCCGAAAAGAAAGGCGTAAAACCACAGCCCGGCCCAAGTAATATTATTATGGAGGGTGGAACACAATCACTCGAAGAAATGATTAAAAGCACGGAGCGCGGCATTCTGGTATCGCGCCTGTGGTACATTCGTATGGTTGACCCTCAGGTATTGGCCTTAACTGGTCTTACCCGCGATGGTACGTTTTATATTGAAAATGGCAAGATAAAATTCCCCATCAAAAATATGCGCTTTAATGAAAGCCCGGTAATTATGCTCAACAATGTAGAAGCCCTCGGCAAACCCGAGCGCGCCATCAGTGTAGAGAGCTACCGAAGCTATCTTATTCCACCAATGAAGATCAGGGATTTTACCTTCTCGTCTTTGTCAGACGCGGTATAAAAACAAAAACGCCTCTCAAATTGAGAGGCGTTTTTGTTTGAGGATATTAAAGGAATTTAAACTTCCTGATCATTAATAATCGGTGCTGTAGCTGCAGGCTCGTCTTCAATAACAACGCCCATTGAACAGAACTTGTCTACACGTTCGCTAACCAGTTCGTCAATGTTACGGTCCTTAAGTGTTTTTAAATCTTTTACCAGTTGCTTTTTCAATACTGATGCCATGGCAATCGGATCCTGATGAGCGCCGCCAAGAGGTTCTTTAATAATACCATCTATCAGCTTGTTTTTAAACATCTCATTCGAGGTCAATTTAAGCGCTTCGGCAGCACGCTCTTTGTAATCCCAGGTACGCCACAGGATAGATGAGCATGACTCCGGCGAAATTACCGAGTACCAGGTATGCTCCAGCATGTAAACTTTATCGCCAATGCCAATACCAATAGCACCACCTGATGCACCTTCGCCAATAACCACACAAATAACCGGCACTCTTAACACCGACATTTCTAAGATGTTACGGGCAATAGCTTCACCTTGTCCGCGCTCTTCAGCTTCAAGGCCAGGATATGCTCCGGGGGTATCAATAAGGGTAATAACCGGTTTATTAAACTTTTCGGCCATTTTCATCAGCCTCAAGGCTTTGCGGTACCCCTCGGGGTTGGCCATACCAAAATTACGGTACTGGCGGTCTTTAGTGTTTTTACCTTTTTGGTGACCGATAATCATGGCAGTTTGGCCTCCAATGGTACCCCATCCGCCTATAATGGCTTTATCATCTCCCACGTTGCGGTCGCCGTGCAGCTCAATAAAGTCATCACACATCAGCTCAATATACTGTAAGGTATACGGGCGATCGGGGTGACGCGATATCTGCACTTTTTGCCATCCGCTAAGGTTGGTATATATCGTTTTTTTAGCTTCTTCAAACTTGTCCTGCAACTCGTTCAACGTAGCCGACATATCAACCTTGGTCTTTTCTTCAACCTGTCTTATTTTTTCTATCTGCGTTTGCAAATCAGAAAGCGGCTTTTCAAAATCAAACGTAATTTTCATAATCCTTTGTAACGGGGGGCTAAGTTAAGCAAATTGAACGCAAATATTGCTAATTAAGGTTTTTTGAGCTTCCAGTACTGTTTGGTTTGCTGCGGGTTGAGCGCATTATAAGTATTATAACATGCCATTAACACTGAGGTGCGGTACTCACCCTCATATAAACCATAGCGATTACCGTAAAAGGCAATACTTCCTTCATCAACCTTTTGCGTGGTAAACAAATCATCAAGCTTTTTCTCGTTACGTATAACCGATTGACCAATCTCCGTTTTCTTCAGTTGCAGGTACTTACTTATCTCGGTAATCTTCTTTACCTGCTCAGGCGTTAGCTTCAAATCTTTTTTATACTTAAGCACGTCATCTGGCATAGGGTAGCGATTTAGTGTAGCCGGCAAAGCCATAGTTTCTAACGTCGGACCTTTCTGATAGTCAACGTACTGCTTCAACGTAAGGGTTTTAATAACCGAGGGCGTTACTGAACTATCTGTTTGGGCTTTTGCTGATACAATCCCTGTTAACAAACCGCACGCAACGAGTAATTTTTTAAACATAGGCGCAAATGTAATTGCTTCAAAAAAATGTAGAATTTTATAAAAATACAACTATTGGTTAATACATTTTATTGTAACAGGCGTTTTAAAGGCACTATATCAATTACTTCCATCCCATCTGTAACAGATGTATGACGCATTAATCCTTTGCGTATAGATATACTCCAATCATCATAATTACAATAAGCACATTATGAAAAAGATAATTTTAAGCATAGCATTATTAGCATCGGTTGTAGTATCATTAAGTAGCTGTATGGTTGAACAGCAACGTCGTGGCCGTGGCCGCAATTATGATCGCTACCATCGCCATTACGACAGGCACCATGGCCCGTATGACAACAATGGTTACCGTCGCCACTAATAAAACTAAAACCCGGGTTTTGACTGATCCCGGGTTTTACTTTTTTAACCTATACATTTTCAAATCAAGCCCTCAAGCTCTTGGAATATCGGAATCATTAGCTTACCCTTTTCCGTGAGCGAATACTCTATATGCAGCGGCTTTGTTTGTAAAGTATGTTTACATAGTATACCGGCCTCAGCCAGTTCTTTTAATGCGGCAGATAACGATTGCTTATTACTACCATCCAGTTGGCGCAACAAATTATTAAACCTTAAAGGTGCTATTGTGGCCAACTTAAAAAGCTGAGGCTTCCACTTGCCTGATAACGTTTTTAATAAGGCTTGTGCCGGGCAATTGTCATCGGTGTTATCGGCGTTTAAGGTGGTCATGTTTTTCTGACTAATTGATAGTGTTTACGATATTGATCAATTTTGCGCAATGTACAAACGGTTGCGTCACCAAGCAAAGCAAACGCTTTACAACTTGCCAACCGTTCACTTAACAACAGATGACTACACCACTAGATAGCAATCCATTACTTTGCAACATTGAAACCGGTATTTGCGAAACACCAGCGCAGGAAAACAACGTTCAAACCATACCGGTAGAAAAAGGTAGCAAGCCACTGAAGCTGCTGTATTTTACCGACCCTATTTGCTCATCGTGCTGGGGTATTGAACCGCAACTACGAAAGTTAAAGCTAGAATACGGACACATCCTTGAGGTAGAATACCACATGGGTGGCCTCCTACCCGATTGGAGCTACAACAGCGGAGGAATAAGCAAACCTTCAGACGTAGCCCACCATTGGGATGAGGTTAGCCTGCACTATGATATGCCTATTGACGGTGATGTGTGGCTGGAAGATCCATTGGATTCATCTTACCCACCTTCAATTGCCTTAAAGGCAGCCCAATTACAGGATAATACAAAGGCCGTAGCTATGCTACGTATGATGCGCGAAATGGTATTTCTTAAAAAAAAGAATATTACCAAATGGGAGTTTATCGAACAAGCAGGAAACCTTGCGGGTTTAGAATTGAATAAACTACAGAACGACTTTAACAACACCGCAAAACTTTCCTTTCAGCAAGACCTTGACCTGGCCAAAAGCCTTAGCGTAAGAGGTTTTCCAACCATGTTTTTTAACGATGCGTTGGGTAATAGTGAACGGGTATATGGCTCAAAACCATACGATGTTTACCAAACAGCTATCAAAAAGCTTGTTCCGCAGGTGGATAGGTTTGCGTATGCAAGAGACTGGCAGAGCCTGTTTGGCGTTTACCCTACCATGACTACCAGAGAATTTGCTGAATTAAGTGAAATAAGCAAAACGTATGCTAACGTTATTTTGAACGACTTGCTGCAACAAGGCCTACTAAGCTGCTACCAATGCAAAAACGGCGACTTATGGATGTTGAGCGGTAAATAATTACTTATTCTCCGGCGCTATGATGCCATTTTCGGTTGCAACGGGTAAATTCCGGCGCGACCATTCGCTCCATGAACCTACGTAGAGTTTCGCTCCTGTTAAACCGGCCTGCTCTAAAGCCAGTAAGGTATGGCAGGCCGTAACACCAGATCCGCAATGCACAATTACCTGTTCGGGCTTAACATCACCGAATACTTTTGCATAGTTAGCTTTCAGTTGCTCAGGCGATAAATAGCGGTTACCCTCGCCCATGTTGGTATTATAAGGCACGTTAATGGCTCCCGGAATATGACCGGCTATTAAATCAAGCGGCTCGGTTTGTCCTAAATAACGTTGAATTTCACGTACGTCAATCACCATACGGCTGCTATCTTCCGCAGCGGCTTTAACTTCTTCAATATCCGCGGTACCGCTGAAACCGTGCTTAATCTGGTATTGTGTTGCCTCGGGCGGTGCGGATATATCGGTGGTAACATTTAACCCGGCATCCTGCGCTGCCTGCAAACCTCCGTTAAGCACCTGCACTTTTTCATGTCCTACCGAGCGTAGCATCCACCAAAAGCGGGCCGCAGGATTGGCTCCTGCTTTGTCGTCATATACAATTACATGAGTATCGGGCATAATGCCCAGGCTACCTAGCAGGCTGGTAAAGCTATTTAAATTGGGCAAAGGGTGACGGCCACCCATAGCAGCATTTTCTGTATGCGAGGCTAAATCTTCCAGGTCAATATAAAGCGCCCCCTCAATATGGCCCTGTTCATAGCGTTCGCGGCTGTTGCCAAACCCACGGGCATCTATCAGGGTAAATGAGTACGGGTCTAACTGTTGTAACGCTGTTGCTTCAATTAAAGGCTTCATAAGCTGGGCTGATGTTTTAAATCAAATATATAAAAGCAACGGGTTAACTAATCAAAATATTCTCGCCAAACTTTGATGATACCGTAGTTGCCTCACCATTATCAATACTGATGATCAGTGAATGGTCGAACGCAATCTGTTCAATAATTTTTATTTGTGTGCCAATATTGATCTGCAACTTATGCAGGTATTTCAAAAACTCACTGCTGGTATCGCGCACGGCGGCTACACGATAGCTACCGCCCACCTTACCATCGGCCAGTGAAGCCGAGAAAGATTTGGCCATTTTACCATTGGCTTTGGGTATAGGGTCGCCGTGAGGATCGTACTCCGGGAAACCCAGAAATTTTTCTAACCTGTCGGCCAGGTCGTGGTATTTGATATGTTCAAGTTCTTCGGCTATATCATGTATCTCATCCCAACGGTACTCTAGTTTTTCGAGTAAGAAAACTTCCCACAAGCGGTGCTTACGTACAATTTGTATGGCATCTTTTTGTCCCTGCGGAGTGAGCTTCACCCCTTTCTTTTTGTCATACTCAATAAGCTGTTTATCGGTTAGCTTACGTATCATATCAACTACCGATGCAGGGTTGTTTCCCAACGCTTCGGCAATGGCACTGGTTGATATTTTTTTATTATCGGGCATTTGCGATAGCCTGAAAATAGCCTTCAGGTAATTCTCTTCTGAAAAAGTATTCATTTAGATGTATGACTTAGCCAAATCAAACTTATGGAAATAATTTCTACAAATTATAAAATTAGGCAAACCTAATTTTATAATTTTGCTTTATCTATTTATATAATTAGCAATGGCAAAATACTTTTACTTATTCATCACATTGTCAATACTGTACTCTGCAACATTTGCGCAAACTGGAAGCATTGAAGGGCAGGTAACATCTTTGAATGATGGGCCTATTGGTTTTGCTTCAGTTACTATACTTCATAAGACTACCGGTACCCGCACGGCAAACAATGGCCATTACGAGTTAAGCAATCTTGCTCCCGGGCAGTACACCATCGTATTCTCATCATTAGGGTACCAAAAGCAGCAGCTTAACGCAGAGGTGAAAGGCAATGCTGCAACCGTGCTAAATGTAAGCTTGGTAAAAAGCGAATCGAAACTAAGCGATGTGATAGTAACCGGCGTAAGCCGAGCCACCGAGGTACGCAAAAACCCCGTACCTGTAGCTGTAATGGCTAAAAAGGATATGGACAGGCATGTGAATAACAACATTATTGATGCGGTAATTAAAGGCGTACCGGGTGTAAGTGCCGTTACTACAGGACCTAATGTGTCTAAACCATTCATTCGTGGTTTGGGCTACAACCGGGTGCTTACCCTATATGATGGTATACGGCAGGAAGGCCAGCAGTGGGGCGATGAGCATGGTATTGAAATAGACCAGTATGGCATTGCCCGGGCTGAAGTGGTAAAAGGTCCGGCCAGTTTATCTTACGGCTCGGATGCCTTGGCGGGTGTAATTAACATGATACCCTATTTACCCAATTATGAAAACAATGCCCTTAAAGGCGATTACACAGTAGACTACCATACTAATAACGGTCTCATAGGTTCATCATTAGGACTGGCTTACAAGCGTAACGAGTGGCGATTTACTGCCCGCGGAACCGGTAAACTGGCGCATAACTACAAAAACAGCGTCGACGGCAGAGTGTACGGAACAGCTTATAACGAACTCAACCTATCGGCCATGGCACGGGTTGATAAAAAATGGGGCTATACGCAATTTGCTGCCACATTGTTTAACAATAAACAAGAGATACCCGATGGCAGCCGCGACTCACTAACCCGACGCTTTACCCGGCAGGTATTGGATGACGGTGATGACATAAAAAACCGTCCCATTGTTCCGGAAAATGAATTGAAAACTTACAAGCTTAATCCGCTTTACCAGCATATACAGCATTACCGCTTTTACAATAGCAGCCAGTTTAATGTAGGCGAGGGCAATATAAATGTGTTACTGGGCGGGCAACAAAGCGTCCGCCGCGAATACAATCATCCTACGCAGCCCAGCCAGCCGGGTTTGTATGTGGTGTTGAATACGCTTAATTATGATGTAAAGTACAATCTGCCTCAAATGGCGGGTATTGAAACTTCGGTTGGCGTAAACGGCATGTATCAAACCAACCGCAGTGAAGATGCCACCGATTTCCCAATACCCGATTATAATTCGTTTGATATAGGCGCGTTCATCTTCGCCAAAAAAAGCTTTGGCCCTGTTGATATAAGCGGAGGTTTAAGGCTTGATAACAGGCAGATTAAATGGGATAATTTTTTTGTGGCCGATAATCCGCAAAACGGATTTCAGAAGCATGTTACCGGAGCCGATACTGTAGGTACTTATCTACAATTCCCGTCGTTTAGCAAGGAATATAATGGCTGGTCGGGCAGTTTAGGGTTAACTTACAATGTAAGCGAACGGCTATTACTTAAAGCCAACATTGCCCGGGGATACCGTGCACCAAATATTACCGAAATTGGTTCCAACGGCCTTGACCCCGGTGCACACATCGTGTACCTGGGTAACCGCACCTTTAAGCCCGAGTTTAATATTCAGCAGGATATTGGCATAATTGCCTACCTTAAAGATGCCGACATCAGTGCCGAACTTTTTAACAACTATATTTACAATTATATATACCAGGCACGTTTAAACGATGCTAACGGACAGCCTGTAATTATTGTGCCCGGCAATAGCACCTACCAATACCAGCAATCAGAAGCCCGCCTCTATGGTGCCGAGGCAACCATAAACTTACACCCAGAAAAGTTAAAATGGTTTTGCTGGAACAACAGCCTTGCTTATGTTACTGGACTTAACAAAAATCCCGAATTATTGGCCCGTGCAGGTAATGATGCGAAATATCTGCCATTTATTCCGCCTTTACATTTACGCTCTGAGATGCGCGTAAACTTATCGCAGGAATCTAAAACCTTCAGCAAGCCATACGTAAAGATTGAAGCCGATGCCTATGCCACCCAAAACCGCTTTTACGCTTTGGATAATACAGAAACCGCTACACCGGGCTACACGCTTTGGAACGCAGGCTTAGGGTCGGGAATTAAAAACAAGACCGGCAAAACGGTAGTGGATGTCTTTTTACAGGTGGATAATGTTTTCGACAAGGCGTATCAATCTAATCTTAACCGGTTAAAATATTTTGAGTACCATCAAGCTTCACCAAATGGACGTTCGGGTATTTACAATATTGGCAGAAATGTGAGTTTGAAAGTGATTGTGCCGTTGTAACAAGGCACGCACTTAGTGTGCTGCTGATTTAGAAAAAAGATTGATAACCAAAACGCCTGCTATAATAAGCGCCATACCCAGAACAGCAGGCAAGTCAAGTTTCTGCTTATAAATAACCACGCCCGCTATTGAAATAAGTACAATACCCACGCCCGACCAGATGGCGTAAGCAATACCCATATTAAGTACTTTAAGCGTTAAACTTAAAAAGTAAAACGCCGAGGCATAACCCACCACCACTAAAACCGACGGCCAAAAGCGGCTAAACTGATCGGAGGCCTTAAGGGCGCTGGTTGCAATAACTTCAGAAATAATGGCGATGAAAAGGAATAAGTATTTCATATTGTATTAGGCAAACATAGTGAAACTTTTATTCCAAGCGTTTTTATTGCTGCAATGCCGTTATAAACCTGTTCATCAACTTAAATAAACTATTGTATTTATTAAGCGGCAGGGTTTTACTAACATCAAATACGTCATGATAGGCTTTAATGCCTCCCATGGTGTAAAAGAAGAAAGCTGGTACTCCTTTCTCTGTAAACCAGTAATGATCACTGTTGGCTGCCTTTCCGCGTGAAACAACTTTAACCAGGTAATTGCCTTGCGCATTAATTTGTTTGAGCAACTCAAATTGTTTAGGATATATGGTCGCGTTTACCACAGTTATGCCCTCCTCGCCGGTACCGGCCAAATCGGTATTCACTAAAAATTTAATATTATTTAGCGGGATCAGAGGATTCTCAGTAAAAAATTTCGAACCTAAAATGCCGGCTTCTTCACCTGCAAAGCAAATAAATGCTAGGGTATATGGCTGCGGATATGCAGCGTAATGCTTAGCCAAACTAAGCAACAAGCTAACACCGCTGGCATTATCATTGGCTCCAGGGAAATAAGTTGTGCTACCCATGCCGCCTAAGTGATCGTAATGTGCGGTAATTACAATAACCGAATCAGCCTTGGTGGTCCCCTTCACCACACCACAAATATTATTGGCCTTAAAGTCTTCTACAAACTTGTTCTCGATGTTTACACCTATGCTTGTTGGAACTTGTTTAAGAGCTTTTTTATCAATTTCAATGGAAGTATAATCGGCTACCTCTTGCGATATAGACCAGGTAAGTTTATTCTTTACAGTAAGGATAATATGATTCTCAACATCAAGAAAGGTTACGCTGTCTTGTTGTACCAAATTTCCGTGGGCCTTTATACTCCGGCTTTCAGGTGCCACAATAAAATCACGACCGGGTGTTAATGCCTTTCCGTTTATGTTCAGCTCCATCTTACCCGGAAAAGTATTTACATTAAAGCTGAACGGCTGCATGAAGTCCTTACTACTCATAGGCTTTAAGCCGTAGCTTTTAAACTCATGAGCTATGAATACCGCTGCCTTACCCATACCATCATTAGTGTAGCCACGCCCCCAAAAATGTTTTGATGTGAGGGTATCAACCATGCGACGCGCAAATATGGAGTCTTGCGCGATGGTTGCTTTTGTTAATAATATCAAAATAAGGCTTAGTAAGTATTTCATAAGGTTTAGCTTAAGACATGGGAGCAGCGCTAAGTAATAGCAATTTAAAATCTGACTTTAAACCTTATTTTACAAACTGCTTATAGCGCATCAAAGCCTCAACAAAATAATAATCGGCATAGGTTAGGGGTACATCAACCTCAGTACCTTGAGGCTTGTGACCAACACTGTGCTGTAATATAAAGCCGCCGTTGGTTCCTTGAGGGGCTTTGTAAGGTGCTGTAAATAAATTTTTGAGCATGGTTTGAGCCGCGCTGAAATAGGTTTTGCCCTCGGCAAGGCTGGTGTAGCGACAAAGCTCCAGCAGTGCCGAAGCCATAACTGCACCTGCAGAGGCATCGCGTAATGCATTTGGAATGTCGGGTGCGTTAAAATCCCAGTAAGGTATTTTGTCTTTAGGCAAACTAGGGTGATTTAAGATAAAAGAAGCAATATGATTTGCCTGTTCTAAATAGCGTTTGTCTTTAGTTTCGCGGTACATTACTGTGTAACCGTATAAGCCCCAGGCCTGACCACGAGCCCAGGCTGATTCATCGGCATACCCCTGTGCAGTTTTCTTTTTTTGCACCTCGCCGTTCAGCGGGTTGTAATCAATTACATGATATGAACTATAATTGCTGCGAAAATGATTTTTCAACGTAGTGTTGGCATGGGTTACCGCAACCTTGTAAAATGATGAATCGCCGGTTGTACGTGTAGCCCAAAATAGCAATTCAAGGTTCATCATGTTATCAATAATAACCAGGTACTCCGGTTTCTTTGAATCCCATGATTTTATTGCTTTTACTTTAGGATCAAACCTGGTTAGGAGTGATTTTGCGCTGTTGATGAGAATTTCTTTATATTCAGGCTTGGGTGCAATTTGCAGTGCATTGCCAAAACTGCAATACATCATAAAGCCTAAATCATGTGTAGTTTTATTGAATTGCTCTTTTTTTAACCAGCCTAGCATCATCTCTGCATCATCAAGCAGCGCTTCATCTTTGGTTTCCTTATATAAATACAGCAAAGTGCCGGGCGTAAAGCCACTACACCACCATCCTGAATTACTGGTTTCCAGGCTATCGGTTTTAGCATAGTAGGTTTTAGGGAAACGTTCGGGCTTAATACGCTTCATTTGCAGTTTATACTGTTTGGCCGCATCCTGAAACTGCGATTTGAGCGTTTTTGAAAAGGCTTTATCAGCTTTGAATGTGTTTAATTCTTGTGCATTAGCTGATGTAAGTACCATCAAGCCCAAAAGGCATCCCGTTAACACCGATTTTGTGAATAGCATTTTTGTTATTTGGTTGTTGGTTTCCATTGCAGTACCTGCACAGCTGAAGGTGGATTATTGGCCTTACCTTCGCCATCAATTTGGGTGGTTTGTTGTATGAATAAACTGAGTATGCCCTTGTTTTTCCACAGTTCAGTATCGTAAGTAGGTTCCCATGAGCCTACCTGCTGTTCGGTTAGGTTTGACACCTGCCATTTATTTGCTGCTAAGTTGTTGTTAATAGCAATCGACACCTTATTACCCCGCTCCTCGTCTCTGAAAATTAAACCGGCAGCCATACTTTTACCGTTTTTCCAGGCAATTATTTGTGGGCGTGATACAGGTATACGTTTGGTACCAGTTCCGCTCAGACTAAATGGTGTAGTACGAAACTTTAAATTGCGGGTATGCCAACCATGTTTATCTTTAAAAACTAATTGGTACTGTGGCACGGTTTCGCCTTCCGCGCGCCAATATGTGGCGATGTAAGGGGTTCCGTTCGCATCAGCAAACATGGATGTTTGATTAATGAGCTCGCTCTTTTCAGAAATTTTGCAAGCATACTCGGCATTGGAGGCCGTTATAGGTAAAGCATACGCTTGACCGGTAGATTTAAGCCATGTTTTACCTCCATCTTTTGAGCATGCATAAGCCATGTCGTGATTACTTGCCACGTCGGGAGTTTCGCGCCATACCCATGATAAGTGAATATTTCCTTTTACATCTGTAGCTACCTGCCAGTAGGCACTTCGTTTACCCTCACCGTCAATCAGATTCTCCTGCAATCTCTTCCACTTTCCCGAGTTATAATCATAGCAGTTAATAACCAAACTTCCGTTACCCGACCCTCCATCACGATAGTAGAACAAAAGATTGCCGTTATCCAGTCGATAGAACTCAGGATAGCTTACCCTACCTTCTTTAAGGCCAACCATATTTTGTTTGCTGCCCAATTGCAACGCGCCGGGTGCTGTACTTTTGGCATAATTTAACTGATTGTTGTGCTGCCCCCAGGCAACGTGCAGGAATCCGGCACCATCAATCATAATGCTTATGCTTCTGTGTGCATCGGCAGCATCACCCTGATATTGTGTTTTTTGTACCTGCCAGTTATTTTCACCAATAGTATGCTTTGCAATAACTACATATTTGGCGCTGTCATAAAAAGCAGCATACTGCGTATTATTAAAAGTCACCAAAGCATTTTTACGGAATATAACCGTATTCACGGAGTTATTTGCCCAACCGTTTGAGGCAATTGTTGACATCACCGCCCGCTGTTGTGCAAAAGAACAAGCAGCAGTTAATAAGGTAATTAACCCTATAAAAGAAGTACGTAAAAAGCTAAGCATCTACAATTTGGTTGTAATGCTAAATACGTCATTTTAAAACATAATACCGAACCTTAAGCATTTTTACTTTTTGGATAGTGAGCCTATCATATGGCGTTTTTTTAACCCTTTAAACTTGTCAAGTTATTCAAAAAAAAGTGAATAAATACGAAATAGCCATACCACTCTATAACAGACGTAATCTTTGCTGACTATTTGTTTAAAAGTTGCTTTGATACCATTAGGCGGGATGCCACCTGCACTCACCGTTAGCTTACCGGCCAAAAATGCGGGTTTGCTCTAAGATGTAGTGACCATAAATCTCTAGATTTAAAGTGAACAACACAGTTATATAAAACCTGCTTTAATGAACAAAGTCTTAAAGCTTTTAAGTGCCCGTATCGGCACCCGCAGTTTTAAGCCAGTTATGTGTCATCTGGCTAAGGCGCTGCCGGTCTTCGTCAATTAAGCCAAAAAAAAACGGAGCAAGGTTATTTGCTCCGTTTAAAAATATAGTTGAACAACCTATACGGCCTTATAATTAACAGTAAAAGTTTTACCTTTTTGTATGGTTATTTCGTAGTATCCACCGGCAGTAGCTCTTACTGCTGCGTCATTGCATCCAGGCTTGGTTTTACTTTTAATGCGGAGTGTACCTGTACCGGTATCGGCAGTTACTTTAATTTGTGTGGTACTAACCTTTAGCTTGATGTCGCCTTTAGGGGTTGGAATTGTTCCTTCCATCCATTGTAAACCACCCAATTTTGGCTCAATTAAGTATTGCGAGTAAGCCGGTGCCGTTGGCTTTACTCCTAAATAGTATTTACCCAGCAAGTAAATAGGGCTGGCTCCCCATGCATGGCATAAGCTTTTGCCAAACGGACGGCCGTACATAGCATAATGCTCTGCTCCTTTTTTATCAGGATTATATTCTTCCCAAAATGAGGTTGCGCCCAGGTTGAGCATGCCGCCCCAATAATCTTTCATTTGCTTTAGCACATAATCCTGCTCGCCCATGGCGCAAAGTGCTTCCAGCTCATAAAAACGCATGTATGGAGTTACAATTTTTTGCACTTTATCATTCATCAGCACGTATTTTTTAACGTCCTGCTTTTGGGCTTCGGTAAAGTAATTGAAGAAGATACCAAACATGTTGGCATAGCGGGTAACGTTGGCGGTTTGCTTACCGTTTACGCGGCTGTGTACCAAGGCATGTTTTTGTGCATTCCAGTAATAGGTAAACAGCTTTGCTTTTAAGTCCTTAGCCAGTGCACCGTATTTGGCCGAACCTTTAGTATCTTTCATAATGTTGGCACAAAGCGCCATGCTCTCTAAACTGCGGCATAAAAGCATTTGCTCAAAGCTTACTTCGCCTTGTTTACTCAGGCCATCGGCCCAGTCAATGAATACCCAGTCGCCGGTTAAGCCCTGCATCAGGCCGTCTTTATTGCGGCGCGACAAGCAATAATCCATCATGCTTTGCATGCGTGAGTATGATTGTTTAATAAACGCTTTATCGCCGGTGTGCTGATAGTAATCATAAACACTGATAAACCAGTAGAACGTATAATCCATAATGGTATTAATGTGACTGGTTACCGGGTCTTTACCACGTAACGCGCTGATGGTACGGGTTACCGATGGCGAATCAAAGTACAGATAATAGTTCATCAGGTAACTCTGTGCCGCATCGCCCGACCATATCCACCTGTCGCGTTTAATACCATCGATAAAAAACTCGCGGGTGTTCAGCTCCATAGTATAAGCCGAAACATCCCAAATCTTGTTAATCTGCTCGTCCGAACATTTAAAGCTTCCCCGCTGCTCAACCGGCAGGTATTCATACAGCATTGATACATCTCCAATGCTCACGTTTTCATCAAACACCACATTTACATAACGGAATGCACGCGAACCATCAAAGGTTAGGTCGCCACTTTTATCTTGGTTTACTTCAAACTTGTCTACCAGTTCACCGCCATCAAGGCTCATGGCTTCTTCCCTACTTTCGCCAAAATAAAGGGTTACGTTGCCTTTACCTTTTACATCATGCAGTTTTACAAAGCCAAATGTTTCTTTACCAAAATCAACAAAAATAGAGCGTGCTTTTTTATCTTTTGATACCGCCTGTTGTGGTTTAACCGGCAAACGAAAAGCCGATGGTGAGGTGTTGGCCTCATTAAAGTTCCATGAACCAGCCTGTAAATATTGCGTAGCCGATATATCCGACGTTTTGCCCGATGCATCAATCCACTCCTTATCTTCAAAGGTCACCTGCCAGGTATTATCAGTTACCACGTGAGCACTTTTCACAAAAACTGCCGGTACCGCAGCCTGATTATACACCTTTAGGCTGATGCGGTGCTTACCTGCAGGCAAGGTTATTTTCTTAGGATAACCGGCAACGGCTTTTCCATCAATTTTAAGATTGTATTGCCCTTCAACGGCTATCTCAGCTTCCTCTGACGATGCAATGTTGTAATCTTTATGGAAATCTATCAATACATAATGACTGTCCAGTTTCCAAAATGGCGGAAAAAAGGAACCACGCTCGGTACGGCGGTTTTGCATTTTGTTGCTTAACCAAATTTCGTAATCGCCTGGGTACCAAATCCAGGTGGCTTTGGTTTGGGCTTGCACTTCGGTAACAAATAAGGCAATAAAGCACAAGATAGCTATGGCACAACGGCCTAAACGGGTTAAAATCAGCGCGTTTTTATTCATGTTGATATTTAAGTTAATGGCAGGTAGCCTGGAGTTAACTTTCGGTAAGCAAGATTACAAAATATTATCAGCAAACCGTTGGCTTAATGCCGCCAATTGCATTTGGCCCGCCAAAATAGTATTGGTTTACATCCGAAAACAAACTTTGGGAGCTTGAAAATTTAATTACCGGCAGCGGGCGTAGAAAAAAGCCACGAAGAGCTATGCATAAATATAAGGTATAGTTAATTATAGATGACCAACGCACCGACTGTTGAAACATTTGCGCTTTTTATTCCTTAATGTAGCTATACCCAATAGGGCTATTTAAATACTTAATACCTATGAAAGCATTAGTATTTTTTGATACCGTTCCGCATGATACAGCACTGGCCATTGAACTCGACCGTGAAATGGAAGAATTGGGCTGGAGTCCGCTCGAAACCTTTTCATATGCCTTTGAAAAAGAGTTTGAAGCAGATTATTACGAGATAGAAACTCAGCTTATAGCTAACGTTGATGCTGCCACATTTGAAGCAGAATGGCAGGATGTAAAATACATGTACATGATTGGCGTTGAGGAGCCAAAATTTGGCTTATCAAAAGGGCAATAACTTTGAATACAAACAAGAAACGGCCTGCTGAATAGCAGGCCGTTTCTTATGATGTCCCGGTGTGTATAAGGTAAACTTCGGTAAGCATTGAAATACCGTTGCTATTTTGAGTTGCTTGTACTAAAACTCTCCCATCAAGCAATCAAAACTACCAACCGAACATGTACACACTATAAAGAATTTGTGATGTTTGAATTAATATTTGCTGAGCAATGGTTATGTTATGGGTCCATTGGTTCATCAGCATCTGTTTGCAATGCTGTTACCAACGGGTAAAATTCCAATGCGGTATCTGAAAGTCGCTTACCCAACTTGTAAGGCACATAGCCAAGCTCTTTAAGGCAACGCTGCTTCATATTAGCAATAAAGTCGTTTTGGTATTTATCGGTTATAATTAAGCCTGGTTTTTCAAACGGCATACCATATCGAAATATCAGGCGGGCATCATTACGTAAGTTGGTAGTTGTGTGGCGTGCGTGCGGTTCAATAATAACTGCATAGGCAGGCACATGCAGCACATTAATCATGTATTTGCGCATTTCAACCGCCTCGTTATACTTAGTTTTAAAAGGATGCACCGCTCCGCCAGAAACCACAACAAAAGGAGCCTTATTTGCAAAGTATTGCCGTGCAGCTGTTTTGCAACGAAGCATTCCTTCACCGCTTAACGGCGTTGTTAAATTATCAGGCCCTGCACCTGGTACCAAAATGTGCGAGTAAGAATAAGCTGTCCATTTAGTTTGCTTTATTCTCTCAGCAGCAAGCTTATTAGCTGTGCTTACCATAGGTTCATAATCGGCCGAATGACGGCGCTCGTTTACTTCGAGATAGGTCAGCGCCGCATGCAGCGATGGCTTAAAAAACAAATCGCTTTTCTTAACGGCCTCAACAACTTCACTTGTACAATCAAACATCAGTGTATAGTATGAACGCTTATTGATATCGTAGCTTATAGAATCAATTTGAGGATAATTCGGTTTCTTCGCTTCCGCATAAACGCTTATGATGTAGTTTACACAGGCAGCATCCTGTTCCCAGGCTTTTACCAGTAAATCAACAGGAGCTAAATCATTATATCTGATATACATTCCCGATGGTATGAGATGCATTTTTATGAGTACATCAAGCGCATTACCCGCCTTATACAAAACTTTGAGCCTGTTACTAACTACTCCAATCTCCTGGCTTGTAAACTTTACAACGCCGGGCAGGCACAATGCATCTTTACATTCTGAAAGCGATGATTGTAAAGCACTGTGTTTAGCCGCAGTTAGTTTTGCCAATTCAACATCCGCTTTTAATAAGTTGGTAACGGCCTTATCTTCTTCAAGCAACGTGAGCAGGTAGCAATTTTTCGACTTTACCCAATCACTTCCCGACAATGGCTTGTAACCTGGCTGCGCACCCATAAACTGACTGAAACTCGCATTACCAATCAGTAACCATACAAACAGCATCAAACATCGCTTCATATATATACCTTTACTTTACTGCAAAATAACACCATTAATTTAAAACGGCTGCCAGTTAAAGCACCCTGATATTAAAACAAAGAAAGCGTACCGTTCGGGTACGCTTTCTTTTCAAACTGTTTAGTTAAGCAGTGCTAATTACAATTAATATCTTTCAACCCTAAACTCAGAAACTCCGCCCTTTAGTTTTAAGTAAATTTTATTAGTTGCGTTTTCAAAACCGGGCGTAACGTAATGAGTGTTACTCACCTTTGTAAAGTCATCAAAATGCTTTGAGGTGAGTCCGCCATGCATTTCAATATCACAGCCTGCATTTTTTGGAACCATAATTTTTGTTTCGGAAGCACCTGCATGTACGCTCACATTGGTAACCGGCATATTAGCTGCCAACTTAATATCAGTAGAAGTTGCTCCCCCATTAATGTCAACATTGCGCACTTTGAACTTGGTTAGGTCAAAATCAATTTCGGCAGCGCCACCTTTAAGCTCTATATCCCATACCGGGGCCAGGTTTAAGCCAATTGAAACTTTATTCATGCCGCCGTCGCCGAAATTAAATTTTTGATTGTGCTTGCTCATGCTAAAATCAACAACCGTAATTGAATCCTCTTTGGTTGTACTTAAGCCATAGTCGCCAAAATGTTCACGTGCTTCAGCATGAAATAAATCATTGGTTGTATCTTTAAGTTCATAAGTTGTACCGCCACCTGCTATTTCTAACCTGGCTACTTTAGTACCGGCAACGAATGCTTCTGAATAGGTGTTGCTGTTACGGGTTGATTTAACATCGCCGTCGCGGTCTGAATCATCATCGTTGTCATTATCGTCAAAATTAAACTGCCAGCCCGGTAATGATTGATTGCGCGGTCTTGTACCCGAATAAACAATCAGGCCAACGCCAATTACCAAAACCAAAACTTTAACAATTACAGCCCATGCAGCCTTAGTATTAGACAGAAGTAAATTCACACCGCCAATTACCAGAAATATTGGC
This sequence comes from uncultured Mucilaginibacter sp., assembly GCF_913773635.1. GTDB lineage: Bacteria > Bacteroidota > Bacteroidia > Sphingobacteriales > Sphingobacteriaceae > Mucilaginibacter. Next base: position 264,554 of record NZ_CAJYGQ010000003.1, on the reverse strand, counting down.
CAGAGCTTCCAAATGTTCCACCAGCTAAAGTGTATAATATTAAAACTGTTAAGTAAGAACACGACACCGATAATAACCAATACCAGTCCCGAAAATAATCTATCGCTTTTCATTGTATTATTCAATTGGAGGTTTAGGATCTAAATCTTTCTTTTTGCCTGATGTAAACACAAGCATTATACCTATCACTATAAGCGGAACAGGCCAAAGGTGTTCAAAATCCCAATAAGGAATTAAATCAAGCTCATCAACGGTAAGTATAATTCCTAACAGTATAAGCATAACACCTGCAATTACAGGGGCATTACTTTTTTTTGCCGGCTTGCTTTCAAAGGTAAAGGGCGGCACCTGCTCTCCCTGCGGAGGCATGGTGTAATCAACTTCTGGATTGTAAAATGCAAAAGGCTTTTTGGGTAATACAATCATTAAAATAATGTAAATAATTATACTGCCACCTTTAAGAAATAAGGCCAGTAAAAACACAGCTCTTACTATTGATACATCTATATCTAAGTATTGCGCCAGTCCCTGGCAAACACCGCCAATCATTTTGTTCTGCTCGTCGCGGTAAAGTTTTTTATGTTGAGTGTACATTTTTTTAAGCTTTAATGGTTCATTTTAAATCTGTCCCGATACCGGCTTTATCACAATTTCATCAGTGTTAGCGCCAACACTCATGTTGTAAGCAGTAAGTACGGCGGCGGCTACATCTTCTGGCATCACAAACCGGGATGGGTGCACTTCCGTTCCGGCCCAGGAGCCTGTTAATGTTGAGCCTGGCAGTACAGCGGTTACTTTTACTTTGTAAGCCTGCATCTCGAGCTTCATTACAGTATTAAGACTATACAACGCAGCTTTTGTTACACTATATGTTCCGGCATTTATTGCAGGGCTTTTTGATGCTGCAGAACATATATTAAAGATGTGACCTTTTCCCTCCTGCTGCATTTGCCTGCCAAAAAAACGGTACAGCTCATAAGCCGGCATTACATTGGTGTTAAATAAGGTATCAAAGGTGCTATCATCATCATTTAACACGGTTGATGGTATAAATGCGCCAACATTGTTTACCAATATATTTATAAAGCCAAGCTTATCTTGAGCAGCTTGGGCAAATGCACGCACATCGGCGCGCTTGCTGCAATCGGCAACCTGGGTATGTACTTGTATTTCAGAGTTAATTTTGAGTAGTTCTATCTGCAGGTTTTGCAAATCTTTAACATTGCGCGAACAAATTGCCATACTTATTCCTTGTTTAGCAAATGCGAGCGCTATAGCGCGACCTATGCCCTGCGTGGCACCGGTTATGAGGGCGTTTTCCATGTTTTAAATGTAAATCAAATTAGCTTACCCTGTAAACGGTGAGCATAAAAATGTATTTTTAACGCACATATATACCAACATTACATGTTCACTACTTTAGGTAAATATATTTTACTGATACGCTTAAGCTTTAAAAAGCCCGAAAAGTTCTCAGTGTACTGGGGAGAAATCATGCGCGAAATGGTATCTATAGGCATTGGTTCTATGGGCATCATCAGCATTATATCAGTGTTTATTGGTGCTGTGGCTACCATACAGGTAGCTTTTCAGCTGGCCAGTCCGCTGGTACCACGTAGTATTGCAGGCAGCATCTCGCGCGATTCAACCATCCTCGAATTTAGCCCCACCATTTCGGCACTGGTACTTGCCGGCCGTGTAGGCTCAAGCATAGCGTCACAAATTGGCACCATGCGCGTAACCGAACAAATAGATGCGCTTGAAATTATGGGCGTAAATGCACCGGGTTACCTGATAGCACCTAAAATATTTGCAGGTATAATAATGGTGCCCATGCTGGTAATTTACTCTATGGTTTTGGGCATTTTAGGCGGATACTTGGCCTGCGCCATCACCGGCGATATTGCTACTACCGACTATGTAATGGGTTTACGCGACGGCTTTCAACCTATTATTATACAGGTGGCATTGGTAAAAGCATTCTTTTATGGCTTTATTATTACTTCAATATGTGCTTACCAAGGTTTTTACACCAGCGGTGGCGCTTTGGAGGTAGGTCAATCAGCTACAACCGGCGTAGTTTATAGCTGTATATTCATTTTATTTGCCGATTTAATTATTACAAGCGCAATGTTATGATTGAGATTCAGGATATATATAAAACATTTGGCGATAACGAGGTTCTTAAAGGCATTACTGCAACCTTTGAGGCCGGTAAAAATAATCTCATCATTGGTGGCTCAGGTTCGGGTAAAACCACTTTGCTAAAATGCATTGTAGGGTTGCACGAGCCTACTAAAGGCAAAGTAATTTTTAACGGTGAAGACTTTACCACAATGAGCTTTGAAGAACGTGTGCCTATAAGAAAACAAATAGGTATGCTTTTTCAAAACTCGGCACTGTTTGACTCTATGACGGTAGAGGAAAACATCATTTTCCCGCTCAATTTATTTACAGACATGAGCAAGTCCGAAAAGCTCGACCGCGCTAATTTCTGTTTGGAGCGGGTAAACCTTAAAGATAAGAACAAATTATACCCTTCAGAACTATCGGGCGGTATGAAAAAGCGTGTTGGTATTGCACGTGCTATTGCCATGGAGCCTAAGTACTTGTTTGTTGATGAGCCTAACTCGGGCCTCGATCCTAAAACGTCTATTGTAATTGATGAGCTGATTAACGAGCTTACCCAGGAATATAAGATCACCACAGTAATAGTTACCCACGATATGAACTCTGTTATGGGTATTGGTGATCATATTATCTTTTTACATCAAGGCAAAAAAGCGTGGGAAGGCACTAATAAAGACATTGCCCACACTGATAACCAGGAGCTAAATGACTTTGTGTTTGCCAGTAAGTTCACACAAGCAGCTAAGGAAAAATTGTAATTTTAGTTTATAGATGATGGTTCATAGTTAATAGCCGAAATTGAGTTATTGAATCTACTATGAACTATCCCGTATGAACCATGAACTACCAATAAAATGGTTTTTGTACCTTTGTGCTCATATCTGAAAAAAGTACAAAATGATCCAACTTCTTACTCCAACGCACTGGAAAGATTATGAACTGATTGATTGCGGCGACTTTGAAAAGCTGGAGCGCTTTGGTAACGTTGTTTTAATACGACCTGAGCCACAAGCGGTTTGGAACAAAACTTTTTCAGATGCGGAATGGCAAAAGCGCCATGATATTCGCTTTAAAGGCCGTTCGGCCACAGCAGGTGAATGGATAAAGAAAAACCCTAAAACACCAGACCGTTGGCATATTGAATACAAAAACGGTGATGCTGCCATTAAACTACGCATGGCCATGACCTCGTTTAAACACGTAGGCGTATTTCCGGAGCAGGCGGTGAACTGGGATTATATTGCAAAAAACATTAAACGTTTTAAAACGCCTAAACCCAAGGTGCTTAACTTGTTTGCTTATACCGGTGGTGCATCGTTAATTGCACAATCTGCCGGGGCAGACACCACACACGTTGACTCTATTAAGCAGGTAGTAAGCTGGGCTAATGAAAACCAGGAAATATCAAACCTGAAAGATATACGCTGGGTAGTTGAAGACGCGCTTAAATTTGTGAAGCGCGAAATTAAACGCGGCAAAAAATATAACGGCATTATTCTCGATCCTCCTGCCTATGGCCATGGCCCTAATGGCGAAAAGTGGAAGCTGGAAGATCACATTACTGAGATGATGAACGATGTGATGCAATTGTTGGATCCGCAGGAGCACTTCCTCATTCTCAATACATATTCGCTTGGCTTTTCATCAGTTATAGTAGAAAACTTGATAAAAAGCGCTAACCCCAAAGTTGAAAACCTGGAAATTGGGGAGCTGTATTTACAGGCTACGGCGGGCCCTAAATTACCGCTTGGCGTGTTTGGAAAGTTTTATAAAATTTAATTTTATTTTAAGGGGAAGTAACCGGGGCAATATTTATATTTACAACGTACCAATAAGTAAATAATTTTATTGGTACTAAAATATTACATACTGCAAGTTATAAGGCCTGCATGGCTACCTTTATGATGAAATTTAAAACGCTGCTCTTTTCTTCGTCTGTCCTGTTATCATCATTTGTATTATTTACAAATTGCACCGGAAACAGCAAGCCAAGTGCTACAACTACCAAAACAACCACTACCACCACTACAGAAGACACCACTGTAACCAAAGCTGGAATTGCACCTATTGATACTGCCAAGTATGATAGCCTGTTAGTACGTTTAGCCAATGGTGATACGACCGGCCGCTGGCCAGTTAAAAAACAACCTTATCCGGTTGCAGGTGCCATACTTCCATTTAAACGTGTTGTGGCATTTTACGGCAATTTGTTCAGTAAAAAAATGGGTATTTTGGGTGAATTACCACCAAAAGAGATGCTTGCCAAGCTAAAAACCGAAGTTAAAGCATGGGAAAAAGCAGACCCTAAAACTCCTGTTCAACCGGCTTTGCATTATATTGCAGTAGTAGCCCAGGGTGCTGCAGGTTCTGATGGTAAATACCGCTACCGTATGCCTTTTAAGCAAATTGATACCGTATTATCTATTGCTAAAAGAGGAAATGCCATTGTGTTTTTAGATGTTCAGGTTTCATTAAGTACTATTCAAACCGAACTTCCGTTGCTGGAAAAATACTTAGCTATGCCTAACGTTCATTTCGGCATGGACCCTGAATTTTCGATGAAAGATGGCAGCAAGCCAGGCAAAAAAATCGGAACCTTTGATGCTGCGGACATCAACTTTGCCAGCCAGTATTTAGCCGGATTAGTAAAAAAATACAATCTGCCTCCTAAAATGCTTGTTGTACACCGCTTTACCCGTAAAATGGTAACTAACTACAAAAACATTAAACTGCGCCCTGAAGTGCAAGTTGTTATTGACATGGACGGATGGGGAGAACCAGACCTTAAATTAGGTACCTACCGAAATCATATTTTCCCTGAGCCTGTACAGTTCACCGGTTTCAAACTTTTTTACAAAAACGATTTAAAGAAGGCACCGCACCATATGCTTACGCCTGATGAAGTTTTGAAATACAAACCGCAACCTATTTATATACAATACCAGTAGTTCAATTTAGTAAAAACATTGCTGGATGTGGCATAGCCCGGTTGGAAAACTAACCGGGCTTTTGTTTTCAATAGCCATAAACTAATAGCATATAAAGCCTTATAACTGGTGCCACTTCTATAGGGCATCTGCTGTCAATTCCGTCTACAGTTAGATATAAACAATCTATCTAATAACGGAAGGCATTTTTATGGTACGCCGAAATCATTTACAGCCTAACGCAGTGCCTTGCATTTCCAATGCTTTATCAATTACATTCTGAAATAATGGCGCTAACTCAAAAGGATTAATAATCAAGGCACTTGAACCGTAGATAATGGCATAAAAAAAGGCCCTTCTATATTATACAGAAGGGCCTTTTTTATAAGCTTTGAGCAATTATTGCTTAGGTGCAGTAGCTGGTTTCTCCGGGGCTTTGTCAATCAAATCCATAAACTGATCAAGTTTAGGTGTAATGATGATTTGCGTACGACGGTTTTTAACTTTACCAGCTTCGGTGTTGTTATCGGCAACCGGGTTGTACTCACCACGGCCAGCGGCTGTTAAGCGTTTAGGGTCAACGTTAAACCTTGTTTGCAAAGCCTGAACAACTGACGATGCACGCAGCGCGCTTAAATCCCAGTTGTTACGAATGTTGGTTTGCTTAATAGGCACATTATCCGTATTACCTTCAATCAATACTTCGTAGTCTTTATAATCGGTAATAATTTTCGAAATTTTGGTAAGTGTTGCGTTGGCTTTGTCAGATATTTCATAGCTACCTGATTTGTAAAGCATGTTATCAGAAAGTGATATGTAAACCACACCTTTTAACACTTGTACGTCAACATCTTTCATTTCCTCGCGGCTTAATGAGCGGGTAAGGTTATTAGTTAACACCATGTTAAGCGAGTCGCTTTTATTTTTGCTGTTAACTAACTGCTGAATGTATTTGTTAGATGAGTTTATTTCATCAACCAGTTTAGATATGTTAACGTTACCCTGTCCTGATGATGTTAAACACTTATCTAAAGCAGCCTGTAATGATGCCAGGTTCTGGCGTCCGGCAGCTATCTGCTCTTCAAGGCTTTTGTTTCTTACATTAGCGTTTGAAAGCTCTTGCTGGCTGTTAAGAAAACGCACGTTCAAATCGCGGTGTTTATTTTGCAGTGTGTCGTAATTTGACTGCAGCTGAGTATATTGCTTTTTACTCACACACCCTGCCGACGTTAACAGTATAGCTATCAACGCCGCCGGTAATAATTGTAGTTTCATGATATTTTTCTTTTAAATTGAACTAAGGTGAATGTCGCTCGCAAAATACTGCTTTAAAATGATTTATAAATTTTAAGCCTGATAATTTGCGTTGACAAATTCACAATTCCACTCAATCGTTAACTAACATTTTGTTATTGTTATTGTTTGCCGGCTCTGTAAAGGCGCTATAAGTAGGTGCAAATTAACATTGCACGCAACGTACTTTTAAGTTTATAGTATTATAAATCAACAACTTACAATCATTTCACTAAAAGTCACGATAACACTGTGTAACATTTTACTTAATCAGGCGTCTATGCCTTCAACCATAGCTTACCTATAAGGTAGGCTGTATTTTTATTCACAATTTATTTACTACATGAAAAAAGTTCTATTAGGATTAGCTTTAGCAGCTGGAATTTCTGCTAACTCATTCGCACAATCAGGGTCATCTGAAAACAAAGGCGGTTTTAGCATTGGCATTGAAGCAGGCTTACCAGTGGGTGACGCCGCTGATTTTTATAGTGCTGTGCTAGGTGCTTCGTTAAAGTATGAGCATCCTGTAGCTGAAAGCACTTTCATTACCGGTTCTGCAGGTTACAATGCATTTTTGACCAAGTCACGCTACAAAGATCTTGGATTTGAATCTACATCAGGTGCAATACCTGTTAAAGGCGGCATTAAGCAAATGCTTGGCAGCGGTTTCTTTGGCGAAGCTCAATTAGGTGCGGCATTCAGCACTTCAAGTGGCGGCGGTACTGCATTTATTTACGCCCCAGGTTTAGGTTATAACTTCAGCCCATCTGTTGATGCAGGTGTACGTTACGAAGCCTGGTCAAACAATGGCACAACAAGCCAGGTAGGTTTACGTATTGGCTTTAAATTTTAATTAAAGTAATTGATTTTGTTACAATAGAGCCCGGTGATACCGGGCTCTATTTATTTTGGCGCACCTCTATTATTGCATTCACATTCAGCAACGCTGCAATAAAACCTTCCTTATCTTGCGGAGACATATAAATTTCGTCGTATTTGTTGTACTCAATAACGCAGCCATTAGAGGCCAAAGCGGGCTTTAATCCTGCATACAACGTTTTATTAACCGTTATTATACGTATACTGCTTATACTTATTTTGCCATGTATTGGCCCAGAACGATAGCTAAGCTCATCGCCGTTTATTACATAGTAGGTAGCAAACCACGACCATACAATGAATACCACAACCATTGCAAGTAATATAAGTAACCACTGCCCGGGGCCACCTTGCTGCAAAATTAAAGCGCTGCTGAAAAGCAGTAAAGCTATGGCTCCCCACAGCGCCAACGCAACAAATATGCTTCTTGCCGATTTAAACTTCACAACTATTTGAAATTAAATACAACATTAGCCTTAGGGTTATCAAGTTTGGTACTTTTGCGCTCACCGTTAACAGTAACGTGCAGCATGTTAATTTGCTCAGGATGCTCGCTGTAAAGCAAATCATCAAATACCTCAATTTTTTGAACGCTGCTTATGCCTTTAATTTCGAAGTAGCTCCATGCGCCATCCTCCTGTATTTCATAACCTATGTAATCAGGCACTAGTAATTTACCATCTGCCTTTAAAATCAAGTGCTTACGTACGTACTGACTAATAAGCTGGTTCATTAGTTGCTTGTTTGGCGGCTTCACTATATCAAGCTTCACCTTGTTTTGCTTTTCAAGTACATGTTCAAGGTCATCATAAAACATGCGGCAGCTTATTTCAACTGATTGGGTTTTGGCATTATGGTTTACTTCCGTTACGCTTACGTAAAACGGATGAAACATTAACAATAAGCTTTTAACGAATAATAGTAACATTGCTGATTCAAACATCTCTGTTTACACAAATTAAGGTATTATTATCGGCATTATTTATTTTTAGCCGATGCAAGACTTCGCTATGTATTTTGAACTTGGCTGGCAGCACATTTGCGACTGGCAAGGTTACGATCATATTTTGTTTGTTACCGTGTTATGCGGCACTTACCTGCTGGCAGACTGGCGCAAGGTACTCATACTGGTTACGGCCTTTACGTTAGGGCATTCCATAACGCTGGCTTTAAGCGCACTTGACATTGTTAAAGTTAACTCTTCGCTTATTGAGTTTCTTATTCCGGTTACTATTGTAACAACAGCAGTCATCAACATTGTAAAAAAGAAACGGTCACCGGCTACGCTTCGTATAAGTTACATACTGGCTTTATTTTTTGGACTTATACATGGCCTGGGCTTTTCCAACTATCTTAAAAGTTTGCTTGGTAAAAGCACTAACATAACATCACAACTGCTGGCGTTTAACCTGGGCCTTGAGTTTGGGCAGGTTTTGATTGTTCTATGCATCTTAACGATATCATTTATTTTACTTAATATCCTTAAAATTCAAAGGCGGGAGTGGACATTGTTCCTCTCATCTGCTATATTTGGAATAGCGTTCATAATGTGCATTGAACGCCTTGCTCTAATTCATTTCAAATGAAAAAACTTTACTTTACTCTGGCCGCAACGGTACTGTTTTTGTCTGCTTTGCAAGCACAACAAATACAGTACAACCCCGGCAGTAACCACGGCAATAAATTTGAACAGTTGGGCAGTACATTGCTGGCCGATCCTAACATGTACCGTTCGGCATCGGGTGCACCCGGACCAAAATACTGGCAGCAAAAAGCCGACTATGACATTGTTGCCAAACTTGACGATGACAAGCAACGCCTTGACGGCATCGAGACCATTACTTACTATAACAACTCGCCCGACCCGCTTACTTACTTATGGCTGCAGTTAGATGAAAACGAGCATAAAAAGGACGCCGAGAATGCAAAGTTTGACGGCAGCACCATGCAAGAAAAAATGAGCCTGCGCCAATTGCAAGCTATTATGGGCCATAACCTCGATTTGGGAAACCATATAGTGAGCTGTAAAGATGCATCGGGCAATAATTTAAAATACACTATTAACCAAACTATGATGCGCATTGAGCTGCCCAAAACGCTGGCTCCGGGTGCTAAGTTTGTGTTTAAAATAGTTTGGTGGTATAACATATCCGATCGTTTAACCATTGGCGGCCGCGGTGGTTACGAATATTTTCCTGAAGACAAGAATTATCTTTATACCATGGCGCAGTGGTATCCGCGTATGGCCGTCTATAGCGATTTTCAAGGCTGGCAAAACAAACAATTTACCGGTCGCGGAGAGTTTGCCTTAACCTTTGGCGATTTTAAAGTAGCCATCAACGTTCCTGCCGACCACGTTGTTGATGCTACCGGCCAATGTTCAAACTATAGCCAGGTGCTTACTGCAGCACAATATCAACGTTGGCAAAAAGCGCAAAGCTCTTACAAAGAACCTGTTGAGGTAGTTACCCTTGCCGAAGCTAAAAAGGCTCTACAAGGCCATGCTACCACCCGCAAAATATGGAACTGGCATGCCGAAAACGTACGTGACTTTGCCTGGGTGTCATCACGAAGGGTAGTTTGGGATGCCATGGCCGCACAAATTGATGGTGGTCGTAAGGTAATGGCAATGTCGGTTTACGGACCAGAGGCTTATCCGTTATACCGTCGTTACAGTACTAAAGTAGTGGCGCATACAGTGAAAACCTACAGCAAATATACCATTCCGTATCCTTACCCCTGCGCTACTTCGGTTGAGGCCAGCAACGGTATGGAGTACCCAATGATATGCTTTAATTACGGTCGTGCTGAAAAAGACGGCACCTATAGCGAGGCCACAAAAAATGGCATGATTGGCGTAATTATTCACGAAGTAGGTCATAACTTCTTCCCAATGATTGTGAACTCCGATGAACGGCAGTGGACATGGATGGATGAAGGATTGAACACCTTTTGCCAATTTTTAACCGAACAGGAATGGGACCCCAACTTTCCGAGTAACCGCGGACCGGCTTACAAGATTGTTGATTACATGAAGCTGCCTAAAAATGAGCTGGAACCTATCATGACCAACTCAGAAAACATACAACGCTTCGGGCCAAATGCATACGCCAAACCAGCTACCGCTCTTAATATTTTGCGCGAAACGGTTATGGGTCGTGAGCTGTTTGATTACTCGTTTAAAACCTATGCACAACGCTGGGCTTTTAAACACCCTACTCCTACTGACTTTTTCCGCACTATGGAAGATGCATCTGCCGTTGATTTGGACTGGTTTTGGAGAGGTTGGTTTTATGGAACAGACCCGGTAGATATTTCAGTAGACAGTGTTAAGTACTATCGTCTGAACACCAAGAACCCACAAACTGAAGGCACTTATGACCGTGCGCAGTTTGATAAAAATTTAACCAACATTAGTACCACCCGTAACAAGGAAGCAGGCACCCGTTTTGCGGTAGAGGCCGACACCGCTTTGCAGGATTTTTACAGCAAATGGGACAGGTTTGCAGCTACGCCGGCAACTGATAAAACCTACAAAGCCATGTACGATGCTTTAAGCCCTGAAGAGCGTAAATTATACGATACAAAAAATTACTTTTATGAAGTAAGCTTCAGCAACAGAGGAGGCCTGCCTATGCCACTTTTTATTGAATGGACCTACACTGACGGAAGCAAGGAGCTTGAAAAAATATCGGCCTATATATGGCGCCATAACGAGTTTAACGTAACCAAAGTGTTTGCTAAAACCAAAGAGGTAAAGGGCATTAAACTTGATCCTTACCGCGAAACGGCCGACATTAATGAAGGCAACAACAGCTGGCCGCGTGAGTATACTCCTACCCGCTTTGAATTATTTAAACAGCAGAACACTATAAGGGGAGCAAGCACTGGCGGCAATCCTATGCAGGAAGCCCGAAAGACTAATCCATAAATAAAAAGAGCCGGCTGTGATAGCCGGCTCTTTTTATTTATTATTTACTCAGGTTTGATAAAGGCTCAACCTAAAAATGATACCTCACAAACGCCTCCATTGCTTCATACTCGGCAAGGCCTAGTTTGTTATATTTATCTGCCGTATCGCGGTTGCGGTCTTCGGCACGTACCCAAAACTCGCGGGCATCATCTCCAGGGAACACCGGACGGTCTTTTTGTGACTGATGCTTAAATATAGCGTTACGCTTGCGCGAAACCTCCTGAGGAGAGAGCGGAACAGCCATTTCAATTTCATGCGTTTCAAATTCATGCCATGCTCCGCGGTATAACCAAAGCCAGCAATCTTTAACCCAATCTTCGGTTTGTTTTAAACGCTGCAAGGCTTGCAATATAATATTGAAGCAAACAATGTGTGTTCCATGCGGATCGGCAAAATCACCGGCCGCAAATACCTGATGCGGTTTAACCTGCTGTAACAGCTCCATGGTAAGTTCAACGTCTTTATCAGTTACAGCATTTTTTTGCGTTTTCCCGGTTTCATAAAACGGCAAGGCCATAAAATGAATTTGGTTATCAGGCAAGCCTGCATAGCGCGCACCCGATATTGCTTCTGTTTTGCGTATAAAGCCTTTTACATCTCTTATTTCGCGGGTATCAACCTGGTTAGGTTGCTTTTGCTCTAAAAAAGATCTCATTTGCTCGTATATACCCGTGAGATGAGCAGCATCATCGCCTATACTCTTGTTAAAATCGATGGCAAACTCCATGTACCTTAAAACATCATCATCCCAAACGGCGGTGTTACCTGATGTTTGGTAAGCTACATGTACTTCATGCCCTTGATCAACCAAACGTATAAAAGTTCCACCCATTGATATTACGTCATCATCGGGGTGGGGTGAAAAAACTATAGAACGCTTGCGTGCAGGCTCTGCCCGCTCCGGGCGCTGCGAATCGTCGGCGTTGGGTTTACCTCCTGGCCAGCCAGTTATGGTATGTTGTATCTTATTGAAAATATCAATGTTTATGTTGTACACCGGCCCTTGCTCAACGGCCAGCTGCGCCATACCATGATTGTTGTAATCTTCTTCGGTAAGCTTTAAAACCGGCTTGTTTAACTCATTAGCCAGCCATATTACTGCTTTCTTTTTCAGTTGCTCGCTCCAAACACAGTCTTTAACCAGCCATGGCGTATCAAAACGGGTAAGTTCTGATGCGGCATCCTCGTCAAGTACAAACTCAACATGGTCAGAAAGTTGCAGATAAGTAGCCGGAACTTCACCTGATATTTCACCTTCAACAGCCTTTTTAATAATGGGTGCCTTTTTGCGGCTCCAGGCCATCAATATAATTTCGCGTGCTTTAAATATGGTTCCAATACCCATAGTAATTGCTTTGGTAGGAACATTTTCTTTTCCTCCAAAATCGCGCGAAGCATCGCTACGGGTTAAGTTATCGAGCGTAACCAAACGAGTACCTGAGTTTGGTGCCGAACCAGGCTCATTAAAACCGATGTGTCCGGTACGGCCAATTCCTAAAACTTGTAAATCGAGGCCGCCAAATTCTTCAATTTTCTTTTCATAGTTTAAGCAAAATGCAGCCACCTCTTCAACAGCAAGCGTACCGTCGGGTATATGAATGTTGGCTTTATCAATGTCAATATGACTGAATAAGTTCTCATACATAAACGTTACGTAACTCTGCTCGGCGTGCGGTTGCATGGGGTAATACTCGTCGAGGTTAAAGGTAACTACGTTATAAAAACTTAGTCCCTCTTCACGGTGCATGCGCACCAACTCGCGGTAAACGCCAACAGGTGTAGCACCGGTTGCCAAACCCAGCACCGCTTTTTCAGATGCTTGTTGTTTTGCCTTTATTAAAGTTGCAATTTTTTGGGCCACATACAACGAGGCCTCCTTTTGACCTGGATAAACATTAACCAGCAGTTTCTCGTAACGCGTTTCTTCTAATAAGTTTAATCTTGCCATTGGTTGAATTGATGTTAGCTAAAACTCAAGCCAAGGTAGATATGCTTTTCAACATAATGAAGAAGAATGTTGAAATTGTAAAAACGCTTATAAACTTAGTCGGATTCGTTTTAATAACTAAAAGGCAATTCCAAACTGAAATCCTATTGTAAACGAGGTAGGCTTATCATTACCAAAGCGCAAAGGCATTGGCACAGCTGCAAACATGCTACTGCTTTTACCTTTAATAATTACTTTATTTAAAACAGGTGTAACCCCATACCGGCCTGAGGTTTCAAAAGCAGCACGGCCAGCAATTGTAAAACCGCTTCCCACAGCAATTAATAATCCCGGATGAAACGTAAAATTAGCCATTTTACTTGTTCCATTTTCGGCACGTATAGTGGGCACAAATTCAGCCGAAAAACCTATACGCTGACTTTTCCAAATGTTTATTCCTACCGGCATACCCACTATGTAATGGTGATTAAAATTTGTTTCAGTTCCGGCATTACTGAAAGTAGCAATAGGATGAAGAATGCCAACGTATCCTGAAATTTTAGGATAATTTTGCAATACACTGTTTTGTGCATAAGAAAACGCACTTATATACAGTAACATTATTGTATAAAATATTTTCATACAGGCAATATTAACCTGCCCGGAATACTGAAAATAGAATTGATTTAACGCTTTTGTACTTTCTTTACCTGTGTAACACTTTTACGGTAGTTGAGCGGGTTCTGTCCTACCTGCCTTTTAAACGTTCGGTTGAAATGACTTTGATCTGAAAAGCCTGTTAGATAGGCAATTTCGGTTAAAGAATATTGCTCATTCTCCATTAACTGGATGGCTTTGTCAATACGTAATTTACGCATATATTCTCCAAAGCTTAAATTATCAAAGTACTTAGAGAATTCACGGGAAAGATAGGCCGGATTTATCTCCAGTTCTTGAGACGCCTGCTGTAAACTCATTGTCATGTTGGTATCTAATTGATCCTGTATCATTTCACGTAGGATTTTGGCCCAAGCTGGCGCTTTCTTACTTTTATCAACTTTCAGGTATTGATTATACACCTGAAAAAGTAAATCTTCAATTGGCCCTCCTTGCGTGTGTTTAAGTTTATACAGGTGCTTTGCCCAACTATACAATCCATCATAAATAGTCATGCCCAATTCTAAAAGCTCTCTATCATTCTTAATATTGTAGTTTAAGCCTGAAAAGATTGCTTCCAAACCTGCAGACTGTGGTGCAAAATCATGCCTATCTGTATCGGCACCCCTTACAATGGCGGCAATTCTATCCAACGCCTCATCTTTTAAATTATGCTTCTTAATGATATAGTCAAAGGTACAGCGGTCCTCGTAATGGCTGTATTCAACACCCGGCATATCAAACGGTATGGCTTTTATTTCAGCTGCTTTTTGCAAAACTTGCTGATGAGGGGCAAAAATTATTTCAGCATCAGGGTCAATAAAGCGCTTAATTAGCCATGGGCAGGCAATTCTATCAATCTTCGGCCGATCACGCGTTATCCATATCATACCTGAATTTACAAACTATTTCCAGTTTAAGATAAACTCGCGTTGTACATCGCAATATTAATATGACAGCCGTTTGGAAATAACGCTTCTTATTCTTTCAATCACAATACAGAATTGACAGTTAAACTAAGTCAGAAGGCACAGTTACTATTCAACTACGTTTGAAGTGGAATATTGAAAAACGATGATAAAATTTGGGCGGAGAGGGAGGGATTCGAACCCTCGATACGCTTTTGACGTATACACACTTTCCAGGCGTGCTCTTTCGACCACTCAGACACCTCTCCAAAAAAATGTTTGCAAATGTAAACTAATAGGTGTTTATACACAACAAAAAAGCAAAGCCCCGCTACTGCGGGGCTTTGCAAGCAAAACTTCAACTAATATAAAAACCCTATGCATTTATCCTGCAACCACCAGGGAAATACATTTTCAAGACCTGCGTACCTATCAAAGGTTTAAACCCCCTCTAAATTTAATGATGGCAAACAGTCACTTAAATTATTTTAGTATGTTTGCGATTGCTTGCCTTAATGGGTAAAAAGTACACTTAAATAAACTGTTTGCTAAGTTTTTAATGCTGAGCCTTAACGAAATAAAGAAGCCCATTGCTGCTGAAATTGATGTTTTTGAAGAGAAGTTTAAGGCTTCGATGCAAAGCTCGGTTCCGTTGCTCGATAGGATAACGCATTATATTGTAAAGCGCAAAGGCAAGCAAATAAGACCCATGTTTGTATTTTTTGCCGCCAGCTTGTGTGGGGGCATAAATGAGGCTACTTATCGTGGTGCAGCACTGGTGGAACTGGTTCATACCGCCTCACTTGTGCATGATGACGTGGTAGATAATGCTTACCAGCGTCGTGGCTTTTTTTCCATTAACGCTTTATGGAAAAATAAGATAGCTGTTTTAGTTGGTGATTTTTTACTAACCAAAGGCATGCTGCTGTCATTAGATCATAATGACTTTGATCTGCTAAAAATACTTTCAAATGCCGTAAAGCAAATGAGTGAAGGTGAATTGCTGCAGGTTGAAAAAGCACGTAAGACCAATACCGACGAAGGCATCTACTACGAGGTGATAAGACAAAAAACAGCATCACTTATAGCATCTTGCTGTGCCTGTGGGGCGGCCTCTGCCGGCGCTGATGCTGATACCATTGAAAAAATGCGACTGTTTGGCGAAAAAATAGGCATTGCCTTTCAAATTAAGGACGACATGTTTGACTTTGGCACTGATGATGTTGGCAAGCCGTTAGGCATCGATATTAAAGAGAAGAAGGTAACCCTGCCACTTATTTACGCTTTAAACAACGTATCATCAGCTGAAAGAAAAAAAATTATAAGTCTGGTAAAAAACCATAAAGACAACCCCGAAAAGATAAGCCAAGTTATAAGCTTTGTAAAACAAAACGGGGGACTGGAATACGCCGAAACTCAGATGCAAAAGTACCAAAACGAAGCATTTGAAATTCTTAACACCTTCCCTCCCGGGGAAGCCCGGACAGGCCTTGAACAGCTGGTAAGGTATACCACCGAGCGCAATAAATAACGCCACAACACTACTTAAAAACTTAGTACTGTTATAGGTGTTACCTATTGTAGCTGTATTATTATATCATAAATTTAACAGCCATGAGCATTAAGGTTGACAAATTGACCAAAGTTTACGGTTCGCAAACAGCAGTAAATGGCATAAGCTTTACTGCCGGCCCGGGTGTGCTTGGTTTTTTAGGGCCAAATGGTGCAGGCAAATCAACCACCATGAAAATGCTTACCGGCTTTGTTCCGCAATCGTCGGGCTATGCAAGTGTATGCGGTTTTGATACGGTAAAAAACAGCATTGAAGTAAAACGGCGTATTGGTTACTTACCCGAAAGTAACCCGCTGTATATGGATATGTATGTTAAAGAGGCGCTAAGCTTTATGGCAGGCATACACCAGTTGCCAAACGCCGACAGCCGTATAAAAGAGGTAATTGAACAAACCGGCCTCACGCCCGAACAACATAAAAAAATACATCAGCTATCTAAAGGTTACAAACAAAGAGTAGGTATAGCACAGGCAATTTTGCACAACCCTGAGGTGCTTATTCTTGATGAACCAACTTCAGGACTCGATCCTAACCAGCTCATAGGTATAAGGCAACTCATTCGTGATTTGGGTGCTACAAAAACTGTGATTCTTTCTACCCACATTATGCAAGAAGTTGAGGCTACCTGCAGCCAAGTAATTATCATTAATAAAGGCAACATTGCAGCAAATGACACACTGCAAGGATTAAAAGAGGAGCATTTGGGTAAATCTTTGGAAGAAATCTTTATTTCGCTCACCAATTAAGTTTTACGCAAACTGGTAGTAAGTTTGTGCCATACTTAATCCTTTTATAAAATATAGAACAGCTTGCTCTTAGAACTGCTTACAAATTTGGATTGTAGCGTTTTAATATAATCTTATAAAGATAAAAACCCCTGCCTTTTATATAAAGCAGGGGTTTAGTCTTTATAGGTAGATATGTTTAATTTTTTATTGGAAAGCGTAACGGAAGCCTAAGCCAAAGCGTGCTGCGGCTGTACCAACATTATTACTCAATCCGATTGCTGGTCTCCAGTCAAATACAAGGCTTATAGGAGCCGATTTAATTTTGTAATCTAAACCAGCAGCTGGTCTTAAATACCAGGTTGAACCACCGTCATAAAGAGCAACCTGCGGACCTAAGCCGATATACCATTTCAATTCAGGAGCTTCTCTGAATGGCTGATGATAGTTGTAAGAACCGCCAATCCATGTGGCATCTCCGCCAAATAATAAATCTCCTTGTATAGCATCATTTGGGCTAAAGAAATGTTTAATGCTTGGACCAACCAAAGTTGAACCATCGCCAAAATCAATTCCTAAACCTAAGGCAGTAGTGTAACCTGAACCTCCTCGTTGTGCATACGTGTTTGTAGTGGCAAATAAAGCTGCAATAGCGGCCAAAAGGATAAATTTCTTCATAAAAATAGATATGTGTAAGAATTTAAAATTTGTAACTACCGAACAACATTTATGCCATAAGGGTAGTAAGTCTATAATAAACTTATGAATATGAACTTTGTAGCAAAAAGCAAAACAATATTGTATGGTTTTGGTTACACCTACGATTTATCAAAAAAACTATGAAAAAAATATTACTTACATTAACTCTGGCATTATTAGTTACTGCCTCTTTTGCACAACGCAAACGTTCATCAGCTGCTAAGCTTGGTATTGGTTTAGATTTTGGTGTGCCTATTGGTGATTTTGCCGACATACACAGCATTGGTTTTGGTGGTGCCGGTAAAGCTGAATTACCTTTATCATCAAATTTCTTCTTTACAGTAACAGCTGGCTACATTAGCTATTATTATGATAAACCAGTGCGTGACGCAATTAAAGCAGTAGGTGGCGATACCTATTTAGGATTTGTGCCTTTAAAAGCTGGTGGTAAATACTATTTTTCTCCAAATTTTTATGGCGAGGGTGAAATTGGTGCACGCATAGGTACTAATAAAGGTACAGGTACTGCATTTGTGTATGCTCCCGGACTTGGATTCTCGTTCCCGGTAAGCAACGGTCATGATATTGATTTTGGTGCCCGCTTTGAAGGATGGACTGTTGACGCAAATGCTCAGCAATTTGTATTTAGAATTGCTTACAAGTTTGGCTTGTAGTTTTAACTTTACACTTTACAGAAAGCCTTGATTGATATATTTAATCAAGGCTTTTTTGTTTAAAAACTTATCATTTACTTTACTGCTTACGCAACAATATGCCCGCAATGGTTAAGCTAAACCTGTTTTTTATATTAGTCTTTTTATCAGTTGTAGCCAATGCCCAGACAGACAGAAAACCGGCCATTAGCTTAGGCCCTGAACTAAACGTACCTCAACGCAGCGGTTACACTATTGGCTATGGCGCATCGGCAAATTTCGAACTTCCGGTAGCGGCCAGCGTCAATTTAATGGTTGCTGCAGGGTACCACCGTTATAACCATAAAAACTTTGGGTTTAATAATTACATAAAGCCTGGCCCCGATTACTTCACGCCGCTAAAAGCAGGTGTAAAATACTACCCTGATGCCAAACTGTACCTTGCGGGCGAACTGGGTACCGTTTTTAACAACAAAAATAATAGTGGCAGTACAAGCAATTTGTTTGCTTACTCATTAGGAACAGGATTTTTATTGCCTGTTAACAGCGAAAAAACCAATCATGTTGATATTGGCCTGCGGTTTGAAAACTGGTCACAAAACCGGCTCAGGCAGTTTGCCATAAGGGTTGCTTACCGCTTTCATCTTTAATACATATCGCTAAGCAATTGCAAACGCTCTTTTCTAAAAATCTTAATTAACCCACAATTAAACAGATGCTGCCTTACCGGCTTAATTTTTTTTAAACAACATCAACCTTTCAAGCCTTTTACATTTATGCTCAGCATCTTAAAAAAAGAAATCAGTTCTTACCTCAGCTCCCTGGTTGCTTATGTAACTATAGGAGTATTTTTACTGGTGCTCGGATTATTCTTATGGGTCTTTCCAGAGTCGAGCATACTGGAGTATGGTTACGCTGGCCTGGAAAGCTTGTTCAGTACTGCGCCTTACCTGTTTATGTTCTTGATACCGGCTATAACCATGCGTTCGCTGGCCGAAGAACGCCGTGAAGGTACCTTAGAATTATTGGCCACGCGTCCGCTTACCGATTGGCAAATAGTAGCGGGCAAATATGTAGCCTGCCTGTTGCTGGTTTTATTTGCACTGCTGCCAACATTGCTATATGCATTTTCGGTTTGGATACTGGGCAACCCTCAAGGCAATTTAGATACGGGTGCAGTTATAGGCTCATACATAGGCTTATTTCTATTAGGAGCTGTTTTTGTAGCGGTTGGTTTATTTGCATCATCGGTTAGTAAAAACCAGATCATTGCATTTACCATTGCGGTATTTATCAGCTACCTTTTATACAGCGGGTTCGATTCGGTAAGCCAGTTGCTATCACTTCAGAATTGGGATATACAAAATTTAGGTATTACCCGCCATTATGATTCGGTAAGCCGTGGCGTGCTCGACACGCGCGATTTGGCTTACTTTTTAGTTTTAACAGGATTTTTTTTAACACTTACGCTTTTGGTAGTAACCAATCAGCGTCAAAAAAAACTGCAACACACTGCGCTACCAGTCATAGCAGGTTCACTTGTTGCAATCATCATACTTTCATTATTAACCTTCACCCGTATTGATTTTACCAAAGAGAAGCGCTTTACACTTTCTGATGTAAGCCGCGGTGTGATGGATACCCTGCCCCAGCCTGTTAAAGTAACTGTTTACCTTCAGGGCAAAGACTTGCCCGGCGGAATGAAAAGATTACAACAGGCAACTCGCGACATGCTGAGTGACCTGAAAGCCTACAGCAACCGCCGTTTACAATTCGAATTTATAAATCCCTTAGATGGCTTAAACGAGCAGGAACAGGAACAAACCATTCAGGATCTTCAAAGTAAAGGTGTTGAAGCTACCAACCTCAGCGTAAAAACCGACAACGGGGTATCGCAAAAAATAATCTTTCCAACAGCACTGGTAAACGCCGGCGATAAAAGTATTGGTGTAAAACTGCTGCAAACGCGTATTGGCCTCTCGCCCGATGAAGTGCTTAACAACTCTATTCAAAACCTTGAATATGCGTTTACCTCTGCTATAAAAAAAGTAGTTTCAGGTGGCAGGCCACGCATTGGATTCACAGAAGGCCATAATGAGCTGAATAACGTACAGCTCAATGATGCCCTTCAAACCCTTTCAGACGGCTTTGAGGTAGGCCGCATTAACTTACAAACCATGCCGTTTTCCACACTGCAAACCATGAAATTGTTAGTGGTGCCCAAACCTGACAAGCCGTTTAACGAGGTTGAAAAATTTAAAATAGATCAATACCTCATGCGGGGCGGCAGTATTATTTGGGCTATAGACCAGGTAAGTGCCGAGCTTGACAGTTTGCGCGGGCACGGTGGTGAGCAGCTTGCATTTCCAAAGCAATTAAATATTGATGATCAGCTGTTCAGGTACGGAGTGCGTATTAATTATGACCTCGTTGCCGATTTAAATTGTTCACAAATACCGGTTTCCACGGGCAATGCAGGTGGTCAGGCTCAAATACAAATGTTACCATGGCTTTTTTACCCGGTTTTTATGCCGCTTGGCAGTCATCCAGTAGTTAAAAATTTAGAAGGCATACGAAGCGAATTTGCAAGTACCATTGACTTGCTGCCGGTTAAAGGTATACAGCAAACGGTGTTACTTGCTTCATCACCGTATAACAAAAAGATTACAGCACCCCATGCGCTCTCTTTACAAGCGCTTGAGCAGGAGCCAAACCCCAATGAGTTTAAAAGCCAGCCTAAAATTACAGGTGTTTTACTGCAAGGAAGCTTTAATTCTGCTTTTGTTAACAGACCAGTTCCTGCCGGTATTACTGAAGCTATTGAAATTGTACCGCATAGTAAGGCAGCAAAAATGGTGGTATTAAGCGATGGCGATATCATCAAAAATCAGGTTGGAAGTGATGGCTCTCCGTTTACTTTAGGGTTTGACCGGTATACACAGCAAACCTATGGCAACAAAAATTTACTGTTAAATTTGGTTGACTACCTTACTGATGATACCGGACTTATAGCCTTGCGTAACAAAGAAATAAAACTGCGTTTGTTAGACAGGGCTCGTCTCCGCACAGAGAAAACGTACTGGCAAACCATTAATACAGTGGTACCTGTTGCGGTGTTGTTAATTTTTGCAATTTTTCAACAATCTTTACGGAAACGCAAGTATGCCCGTTAAAATTTTATACTTTTGGATGGACTAATACTTGTTTATGAGATTCATTGTTTCGACGTTAACTTTACTGAAGCAATTGCAGGCTGTAAGCGGCGCTTTAAGCAGCAGCACAGTGTTGCCAATACTGGAAAACTTTTTATTTGAAATTAAAGAAGGCAACCTTACCATATCGGCTACAGATTTGCAAACGAGCATGACTACGTCATTATCGGTAGAAGCAAAAGAGAATGGTCGTATTGCTATCCCATCACGCATTTTACTTGATACGCTGAAATCATTACCTGAGCAGCCTATTGCTTTCTCGGTAGATGACAAAACCTTTGCTATTGAGATAAGTGCCGGTGATGGAAAATATAAGCTAAGTGGTGAAAACGGTGAGGATTTCCCAAAAATTCCTGTTGTTGAAAACGCATCGTCAGTTAACTTACCGGCATCTGTTTTAGCCGAGGCAATTAACAAAACTATTTTTGCTGTAAGTAATGATGAGTTGCGCCCTGCCATGACAGGTGTATTTTGCCAGCTGTCAACTTCATATTTAACTTTTGTATCTACTGATGCGCACAAGTTGGTTCGTTACCGTCGTAAAGATGCACAGGCCGCCAGCAATACATCATTTATATTACCAAAGAAAGCATTAAACCTGCTAAAATCGGCTTTGCCATCAGAAGATGTTAATGTATCTGTTGAATACAATAATACCAGTGCTTTCTTCAAGTTTGGTAACATTAACCTGGTGTGCCGTTTAATTGATGAGCGTTACCCTGATTATGAAGCTGTAATACCACAAAGCAACCCTAATAAGATGACTATTGACCGTCAGTCTTTCCTTGGTTCATTACAGCGTGTGGCCATTTATGCAAATAAAACAACACACCAGGTACGCTTAAAAGTTAGCGGAAGCGAGTTAAATATATCATCAGAAGATATTGATTTTGCTAATGAGGCGCATGAGCGCTTAAGCTGTCAATACGAGGGCGACGATCTTGAGATTGGCTTTAATGCCCGTTTCTTAATTGAAATGCTTAAAAATTTAAGCAGCGAAGAAGTAGCATTGCATATGTCAACTCCTAACAGGGCAGGTTTGCTATTGCCTCAAGGCGGTGATGAAAACGAGGATGTGCTGATGCTGGTTATGCCGGTGATGCTTAATAGCTATGCATAAGTTTTAACTTAATTATAAATCCAAATTAAAGTCCGGTTACCAAACCGGACTTTTTTAGTTAGCCGTATATAACAAACCGTAGAAAAAGCAGTTATAAATTCGGATATGTATAAAAAAGCCAATTTAACCGTTTTAATTGCAACAGTTTTGCTGGCTTTTTGCTCGTGCGTAAAAAATGATCCTCCGGTTGCCAATCCGGGCACGGTGAACTTAAATGTAATTAATGCTATTACCGATACATCTATCGTAATTAATTATTACATAAATGGCGCACGTCAAAACAGTGTTACAGGTATTTACCCATTGGCAAACAGCGGTTATAGCGCAGTAAACCGCGGAGAAACCGTGATTGCTTTCAGGCGTTTGTTTGATAATCAGAACTATAACTATGCCGATACACTTTTTACTCTTCCGGTAAAGCTTGATTCGGCTGCCTCAAATGTGAGCTATTCTTTATTTTTAAGCGGCCTCAACCGCAATTCGGCTTTTTTAATAAAAGACACGCTTGCATCCGACGCTAAAAATGCCCTATTGAGATTTGTACCTGCAACACAGGAGATGCCGCAGGTGAGGGTTTATTTAAATGATACTTTAAGATTTACCAGCAGTAGTTTTAAGGCTGTAAGTGCTTTCATACCTGTAGGTAACGGAAAAAAAACAATCAGAATATCGCCTTTGAATACCAACGAGGTTTTGTATACATCGAATATAACTCTTAACGCCGGCACCATTTACACGCTGTTTAGTCAAGGAAGGCGCAATAGTTTCAGGGCAGGTTTAATCGTAAATCAATAAACATGTTAAAAAAGAACACTATATTTTATAGTTTATTTACACTTAACTTTTTATTACTTGCGTTGCCCATGCTAAGCTCATGCGGCAAAGAAGATGACACTACCCGAGCTGCCTCCGATATAAGAATACAAATACTTAACCTTAGTCCCGATGCATATCCGGTACAATTGTTTATTAATGGTGGCGGATTAAACCGTTATAGCTACAACACAACGCCCGCTTATTTTTACCTCACTTCTGACCAGGCCAGATTTCCACTTCAACTGCGCTCCACCCGTACCGATGATAATGGCGTAACACTCAGCTCAGATTCTGTGACTTTGCCTAATACGCGTTACAGTTTATTTTTCACCGGTTTGCGTTCAGAAAAAACTTTAAGAACAATATTAACTGTTGATGATACTGCTTCATTACCGCCTATAGGCAAGGGTGGCCGGGTACGCTTTGTAAACACTGCCGCCCGTAATACAGGTGCTCATGATATTTATGCCAACGGAGTAGCTATCATTAGGAATGTTGGCTTTGCCGAAGTGTCAAACTATTTCACATTGCCACCCGGCAATTACAACTTCAGAATTTATCCGGCAAATACCTCGGCCACCAGCCTTGCCGAACTCAATAACATTACCGTTCAGGATGGCCGGCTGTACACCATTTACTCGCGCGGAATAGTAGGCCGCGCCCCTACTGATAGTGCTGCATTCAACATAGCGGTGCTTGCCAATAACCCGCCGGAAAATAACCGGTAGTGTGCAAATATTTGTTACTTTTACGCCAAACTGTAACAACGGTGGAAATTATAAAAGAACTTATTGACTTTATTTTGCACATTGATAAGCATCTTGTGCAAATAACCAGCCAGTACCAAGCCTGGACTTATCTCATCCTCTTCGTTATCATCTTTGCTGAAACGGGCTTTGTAGTAACACCGTTTTTGCCCGGCGATTCACTGCTATTTGCTGCAGGAGCTTTAATAGCTACCGGTAGCTCAGGTCTTGATATTTACCTGCTGGCTATTTTACTTATTATTGCTGCATTTTTAGGCAACACAGTAAACTACCAGCTAGGCCATTATTTAGGAGCACGCGTTTTTAAGCCCGAAAATAAAGTACTTAAACTTGATTATTATCTTAAAACCAAAGCTTTTTTTGATAAGCATGGCGGTAAAGCGGTTATATTTAGCAGGTTTATGCCCATCATCAGAACTATAGCACCATTTGTAGCGGGCGTTGGGCGTATGCCATTTGGCCGTTACAGTTTGTATAACATTGTTGGAGGGTTTGCCTGGATTGTAACCTTCTTATTTTTAGGTTATTTACTAGGTAACGTTCCGTTTTTCAAGAAAAACTTTTCGCTGATAGCACTGGGTATAGTTGTAGTGTCGTTACTTCCGCCTATATGGGCAGCATTACGGAGCAGGTTCTCGCGTAGCGCGTAATGATGATGATTTTACCTCAGGCAGCGGTTTGTTAACTGTGCCGTATGCGGGTAATACTGCAATCTTTCCAATTTTATACAAAGCCGCTTCATGAGCGGTTTTTTGTTTTACGGAGTCGGCCAGCAAATCAGTTAGCTTACCTAAATCAGGCTGGCCTGCATCAACCCAAGCCGAATACCAATAGCTTCCTGTGTTAAGAATGGCTATACGCAACCGCCGCTGTACCATACCTTTTAATGCTGTGTGATAAGCACGGCAGTAAGCAGCCGAAAAGTCTTTTATTTTGCGCTTACCGCGCAATATGGTCTCATACTTCTCATTGGCCGGAAACGCCCTATCAACCAAACGCTGTACACGCAACACCGAATCGGTGCATTTAAAGGAGCTCCTGCATAGTATAAACGCCTGCCATAACGGATTCTCAATGTAGCGCGCCTTACCTACGTTGTAATTATAAGTATTGCCAAACTGCTCGGGTAAACGGCTTTCCCATAAAGCATGTAGCCCGCTTTGGTGGGTTAGTTGCCCATCGTGGTTCATTGTTGTATGCAAGGGTACACAAGCGTCAGCCACGTAGTGGCCTAAGTAAGCCGAGTAATGCCTTATTAATGATGTATCATGGCTTTTAAATGCATCAACAAGCTTATAGTAGTTGTACTGAATTGTCCAGGGAAGTGTACCATATTTATATAAGGTATCGGCCGAATATTTTTTGATGGCATCTTTCCACTTTTGTGGTACGGTATGAAAGGGATCTTTACCGTAATGATCGGCATCAAAAAAGTGCCTCGGTATTTCGGCCGAATCAACATAGCGTCGTTTATCGGCACTAATTGCATGTTCAGTAATAAATTCAATATTTGCCCGGTAAAAGGCACTCATTGAGGCAGGGAGGGTATAAACAGCTACTCTGTTTATTCTGAAATGAGCGTAAAAACCCCACGAACTCATCAGGAAAAGCAACGCAGTATACAGCATTAAACGCACTGAAAATTTCACCTTGCACTTTTCATTTATAAACCCTTGAAATAGTTGTGTTAATTCTTTTAAGCTAATTAACGAACAAAACCCGTGGCAAACAAATACTATAACACCATGTTTTACGTACTTATACAAATAACACGGTTGCTATACAACCCAATTTGTTCATCTTAAAATCATCTATGAAAAATTTCACTTCTGCATTTAAAATTACGGCTCGTTATGCATTTATGAGTTTGTTAAGTTTAAGCCTTTTCTCTTCCTGTAAAAAAGACGACCCTTACAATTTTGAAGAAACCCTGCATTCACGTGTTAACTTAATTAATGCAAGCCCCGATGCTCCTGCCGCACGTTTATATGTTGATGATGTATTACGCACCCCTAACGGTGTAAATTTTGGTGAGGCATCAGGCTACTATGATACATTTTCGGGTACGCAGGATGTAATCATCAAATCTGCTTCGGGCGAGGCAACGCTTGCTACCACCAATGCCGGCTTTGATGTAGAAACAAGTTACACTTACATGCTTATCGGTCAAAACAGTGCATTGAGCGTATTGGCCGTTACTGATGATTTGGCGGCACCTGCATCAGGTAAAGCTAAAATAAGATATGTAAACGCATCGCCAAACTCATCGGGCGTTACACTTAACAACGGAAGCACAGTATTGGTAGGCGCACAAAACTTCAGAGGTGTTGCGGCAACTACCGAGGTTAATGCTGGCAGCTATACTTTACGTGCTTATAACACTGGTGCGTTTCCATCAGCCGCAGCAACAGTAAACCTTGAAAGCGGTAAAATTTATACTGTTTATGCAAAAGGCCTGGTTGGCGGAACCGGCAACCAAGCATTTAGCGTGGGTGTATTTACCAACAAATAGTCCTGTGCAAACTATATAACGTGCTGAAAATTATTTTGTAAGAGATTTGCAACTTGTAAATATTTGTACTACATTTGCAGTCCGAAATTAAAAAAGATAATTAGCTAAAATGGCAAATCATAAATCAGCAATTAAAAGAATCAGGGCTAACGCTGCGAAGCGTCTGCGTAACAGATATCAGGCTAAAACTACGAGAAATGCTATCAAAAAGTTAAGGGCTTCTACCAGCAAAGAGGAAGCTACTCCTTTATTGAGCAAAGTAATTTCAATGCTTGATCGTTTAGCTAAGAAAAACGTAATTCACAAAAACAAAGCATCTAACAATAAGTCAAAACTGACTAAATTTGTTAACGGCTTAAAATAATATTTCAGTTTTATGCTGATATGGCCGCTTCATGCAAATGGAGCGGCTTTTTTTGTTTGCAGTTTACAAACGTAAAAAACAGGTTATACAACCATGTTCAATGAGCAGCATATTTAAAAGCTGTATATTGGTTGTTTAAAACTGTATTACTTATTCACTCAAGCAAATGAGAAAACTTTTACTACCTGTTTTGCTGCTAAGCTGTGCTGCTGCCAATGCTCAAAACAGCAAAGCACTTACGGTTACTGATTATGAACGGGCCGAAAAGTTTATGGGCTACAACACGGCTCCGCTTATTGACGGAGCAAACGTACGCCCTAACTGGTTCACAGGAGATAGCTTTTGGTATCGCAACCTTACCCCTAAAGGCTCAGAGTACATAATTGTTGATGCGGCAAAAGGCACACGCAACCTCGCATTTGATCATGATAAATTTGCCAGCGAACTATCAAAGGCCACTCAAAGCACATTTAAGGCCGAAGCGCTGCCTGCAAGCATTAGCTTTACTGACGATGGTAATTTTGCGACCGTTTACGCAGGTAATAAATACTGGAACTACAATCTCCAAACGGGTACTTTAAGCGAAAACACCAACCCTGCTCAAGGCAACCGTAGCGCAACTATGAACAGGCGTAACGCTATGGCAGGTGGCGTCATTTCGCCTGATGGCAAACGCATGGCTTATATTAATGATTATAATCTTTGGGTACGTGATTTAGCCACAGGTAAACAAACCCAGCTAACAACCGATGGCGAGAAGGACTTTGGTTACGCAACAGACAATGCAGGCTGGTCGCATAGTGACGCTGCCATTCTGAAATGGTCGCCCGATTCTAGAAAAATAGCCACCTTTAAGCAAGACCAGCGTAAAGTTGGTGACATGTACCTCGTAACAACAAATGTAGGTACGCCTGCCCTGAAAGCATGGAAGTATCCACTTCCCGGCGATAAGGATATTGCCATGATTCATCGTTGCATTGTAGAGGTGGACAACCCCAAAGTAATAATGCTTAAGGTAGAAGCAGACCCTCACCGCGCTACCTTAAGTGATGATATTTCAAGCAGCGGCTCGTTAGATGATGTAAACTGGAGCGCCGACGCTACTCAACTGGCCTTCGTATCAACATCGCGCGATCACAAACAGGAAAAGGTGCGTATTGCCAACGCAGCAACAGGCGCGGTGCGTGAGGTTTTTGAAGAGGTTGTACCCACACAATATGAATCAGGCTGGGGAAGCATTAACTGGCGCTACCTGCCCCAATCAAACGAAATAATTTGGTTTTCAGAGCGCGATAACTGGGGACACCTTTATTTATATAATGCAGCTAACGGCAAACTTAAAAACCAAATAACCAAAGGCAATTGGGTTGTTACACGTTTACTTAAAGTAGATGAAAAAAACAGGCTCATTTACTTTGTAGCTAACGGGCACGATAAGATAAACCCTTACTTTAGCCATGTTTTTAAAATCGGTTTCGATGGCAAAAAACTTACTGATTTAACGCCTGAAACCGGCTTTCATCAGGTTACGTTTTCACCATCAGGCAACTATTTGGTAGATACTTACTCACAACCTAACGTTGCGCCTGTTACAGTACTGCGTAATAAAAACGGCAAAGTAATTACTACTGTACAAAAAACAGATGTATCAAGGCTTAGTGCATCAGGTTGGAAAGCGCCCACTCCCATTACAGTGAAAGCACATGATGGCAAGACTGATTTGTACGGTTTAATGTTTACACCCACCAACCTTGACCCAAGCAAAAAGTATCCTATCATAAACTACATTTACCCTGGTCCGCAGGGTGGCAGTATGGGCGGCAACTGGGGCTTTTCGGCTGCCCGTGGCGATCACCAGGCTCTGGCCGAACTTGGATTCGTAGTTGTACTTATAGAAGGCACAAGCAATCCGCTTCGTTCAAAAAGCTTCCATGATATGGCTTATGGTAAAATGTCAGAAAACACACTACCCGATCAGGTTACCGGAATGCAGCAACTGGCTCAAAAGTATCCGTACATTGATATTAACAGGGCTGGTATGTGGGGGCACTCGGGTGGTGGTTTTGCTACTGCATGTGCTATGTTTAAATATCCAGACTTTTTCAAAGTAGGTATATCAGAATCAGGCAATCATGACAACCGTAACTACGAGGATGATTGGGGTGAACGCTATATTGGCTTACTTACCAAGGACGCAAGCGGCAAATCAAACTATGAAGACCAGGCCAACCAAAATTTTGCAAAAAATTTGAAAGGAAAACTGATGCTGGCTCATGGCATGATGGATGACAACGTACCTCCTTACAACACGTTACTTGTTGTGGAAGCACTTGAAAAAGCAGGTAAAGACTATGACCTAGTAATATTTCCTAACAGCGCGCACGGCTATGGCCAATACAGCTATTACATGACCCGCAGGCGCTGGGATTATTTTGTGCGTTACCTGATGGGGGCTGAAACGCCTAAAGAATACCAATTAAAACCACAAATTGATATAAGATAAAATCAGCCTACAGGGCTTAGCAATTAACTGCTTTACCTGTAATATAAAGGCCATAGTGAAGTTTCACTGTGGCCTTTTATATTTAAGCTTTGTTGAATTGAAAGCTTTGGCTAACATTCAAGGTATTGCACTGATGATAAATTTTCAATAGTTTCAAGCCGTGGAAGCATATGAAAGCAAAATAAGCATAAAGGCCTGGGCAGAGGAAGACCGTCCGCGTGAAAAACTTAACAGCCAGGGACGCCGTGCGTTAAGTGATGCCGAATTGATTGCTATTTTGATTGGCTCGGGCAGCCGTACCGAATCGGCAGTTGAACTAAGCAAGCGAATTTTGCACCATTATGATAACGACCTGCAAAAGCTTGGGAAGGTTTCAGTTGCTGAGCTTTCGAAATTCAAAGGTATTGGTGAGGCAAAAGCAATATCCATTATTGCGGCACTTGAATTGGGCAGGCGACGTACCGATACCGATGTAAAGGTGCCTGAAACTGTAGCCGGTAGTAAAAGTGTTTACCAAGTTATGAAAAGGCATTTAGTTGATTTAAACCATGAGGAGTTTTGGATTTTACTGCTAAGCCGAAGCTGCAAAATTATTTCTAAAGAGTTAATTAGCAAAGGTGGACTTTCAGGAACAGTTGCCGACCCTAAAATAATCTTCCATGTTGCCCTGCAACATCAGGCATCCTCCATTATTTTAACCCACAATCATCCTTCGGGCAACCTTAAACCCAGCCAGCAGGATATTGATTTAACCCGTAAAATACACCAGGCCGGAAAAATTCTGGATATAGGCGTTCTCGATCATTTAATTATTACCGACGGCGGCTATTTTAGCTTTGCCGATGAAGGGCTGATTTAATGACTAAATGCCCAGGCTTTAAGCTAGGGGCAAGCTAAAGTAAAATGTAGAACCAGCACCAGCTTCACTTTCTGCCCAAATTTTGCCGTCATGGCGGTTCACAATTTCGGCGCATAAGTAAAGCCCTATACCAAACCCTGATATGGTTTGTGTTTGGTTGTTATCTACCCGGTAATAGCGCTCAAATAGTTTTTCTAAATCCTGCATTTTTATGCCAATTCCCTGGTCTTTTACGCTCACACGTATTACACCATCTAGTATCTCACACCCAACTTTGATGTGGGTATTACGTGGCGAATATTTTATTGCGTTACTTAACAGATTTGATATAACAGTTCCTATTTTTTCCCTGTCGGCGTTTACGTTATGGCTGTCGCATTGATGCAAACTAATGCTGTGACTTGATGTAGTAAGCTGTGTTTCTTCAACCATATCATGTACCAAAGTAGCTAAGTCAAAGATCTGCTTATCTAAATGGATTTTACCTGATTCCAACCTCGAAACATTAAGGAAGCCGTTGATCATGGTAGTCATTTTTCTAACCTGAATACTTACCTTATCCAATGCATTTGTAGTGAAGCTATCACTGCTGTTACGAGCCTTTGCATGCAACATTTGAACGTAAGCACTTAATGATGTGAGCGGCGTTTTAAGCTCATGGCTTACCATGCCTATAAAATCATTTTTACGCTGCTCATCCTGCTTTTGCTCAGTAATATCAATAATTACGCCCGAAAAGTAGGTTACACCGCTTTTGTTATCATCATTTAACCGGCCCGATGCTCTGATCCAACGTATCTTCTTGTCATGGTGCCCAATTACCGGGTGTTCAATATTATATACCTCACCGTCAGCAATTGCCTTGGCAACTGCCTTTTCAACCAAAGCACGGTGTTCATCGGGTATACAGTTAACTGCATCTGCGTAATCAACCACATCATCGGCATAAAAGCCAAACAGCTCTTTCATCCTGCCCGATACCCTGAACTCGCGGGAGTTGATATCCAAATACCATGTGCCTACCCTTGCAGCCTCTATAGACAAGCGCAACATCTCTTCGGCCTGTTCAACAGTGTTGCGCGCCCTTACCTGCTCTGTAATTTCGTTAGCAACTACCATTATGCTAAAGGTATTGCCATTATTATCCTTTATAGGATGATATACATAGTTAAAGTAGCATTCTTCTAAAACACCCCCGCGTACTAATAGTACTTTTGCTTCATCTCCTGAGTAAGGAACACCGCTTTCATAAACGTTTTGCAAAAGCCCTATATAGGCCTGCCCTTCCAACTCCGGAAGGGCAATATGCAATGGCAAATTCAATATAGCCTTATCTTTACCCCAAACCTCCAGCAACTTGTTATTAGCTGCTTCAACAATAAGGTCTTGACCGGTAATTATACCAATGGCTACAGGCGCATCAGCCACCATATAGCGTATACGAGCTTCACTTTCTGCCAGCTGAGCAACAGTGCGCTGCAAACTTTCTTGAGTATGCGCTAACTCTTCGTTAGTAGTCACCAATTCTTCATTAGCGGCTGCTACTTCCTCGTTAGTTGCTGTCAGCTCCTCGTTTAATGATTGCTGTTCGCTATAGCTCTTCTCCAGTAATAGCCGGTTCTCTACTGTTTCTGTAATATCTTCGGCCGCTACAATTATGCCCGTAACATTACCATCGGCATCAAAAACAGGATCATAATAAAAGCTTACGTATTTTTTTACAGCTCCTTTTGGCGTATCAAGAAGAAAAGCTTCCTCTTCTTGCCCATATGATGTACCGGTATTATAAACGCGGGTTAATAATCCGGGAAATGGTTGTCCTTCCAATTCAGGGAGTACATCAAGCAGCCTTTTGCCGGTTACTTCCTCTATACTTTTTCCCCATAGCTTAACTAATTGCTGGTTGGCGACGTCAATAACCCAATCACGGCCACGTAGTATCATCAAGGCATAATGAGCCGACATTACCAGGTTGCGTAAGCTGTGTTCACTTTGCTCAATTGCCTTGCGTGCCTCAACCTGCGCTGTAACATCAACAGCCGATTGAACAATGCCTTTTATTTCGCCGTTTTCATACAATGGCCGGTATGATACATTAAAAAAGCCGCGTGACTGCTGCCCGTTGCGTTTTAATACAACGGGTTGCTCATGACCTTTCCATTCAATGCCGGTTTTGAGGACCTCATTTAATTTATCAACTATAGGTTGCCCAATAAGCTCGGGAATTACTTCCAGCAGGGGCTTGCCTTTGACATCCGCCGTGCGGTCTATCATATCAAGCATAGGCTGGTTAAAAATATCAAATAGCAACTGCGGGCCACGCAGTACCAGCATAGCAACGGCCGATTGTTCAACCAACTGCCTGAACCGAGATTCGCTTTCAGTAAGAGCCTGAGTACGACTGCTGATGCGATCTTCCAGTTCATTATTCAAATCGGCCAGATTTTGCTGAGATTTATGCAACTCATCATTAGTAGCACCCAGTTCTTCATTAGTTGCAGCAAGCTCTTCATTTAAAGCCTGCTCGCGTTGCAAGGCTGTGCTTAAACTAAAGTTATAACCGTTATTAAGTATAATACCCGCATAATTGCCAACAGATGCGAGGAAATGCTCATAGTCATTATCCAGCTTTTTCCTGGGCGACACGCCTAACACCAAACTTCCTTTAACATTGGCCTCGCCCCCGCTTATAGATACAACGTACGCCTCACGGCAAGTTTCGTTCCATTCACTTGTTACAGGCTCCGCTAGCTCATCAAGGTTTTCAATATGCTCCGGACTGCTGCTAACCATCACCTTTTTAACTGCCGCATCAAATATGTGTTGATTAAGGGGCAGGTTTGTACTTACAACAGTTTGCCCGGCCTCAGGTACATTAATATTGCCTGACAGCTGCAGTTTATAAAATGGAATATCGCTACTGCAGGTGGCTAAAATTTGCTGTATAATGGCAAGGCTTTCCTGCACACTATGCGCACTGTTAACAGCATGCTGCAGGCTTTGCAAAATCTTATTACGCCTATCGTTAATTACCTTGTAGGTAGTTTCAATAACTGCATTAAATACACCCTCAACAACACCATCTTTATTTATAATGGGCGAAAGCGTGTAATCAAAATAACATTCTTCGGTATAGCCATAACGGCGCATCAGTAATAATGCATCAGGCTTGCGTATGGATTGACCTTGGTATAATACGCCTTCAAACTCGCTGTTTAAGCCATCCCAAATTTCGGCCCAGGCAACTGCACCGGGTTTGCCCAAAGTCCATGGGTGTTTATCACCAGGGATAGAGCTGTAAGCATCATTATATAATAATATATACTGAGGGCCCCAGTATATTGCAATTGGAAAGCCTGAATTAAGACTTATACTAATCGCCTGCTTCAAACTTTCGGGCCAGGCATCGGGCATTCCCAGTGGATGGTTGGACCAGTCAGTTGAGCGCAGTAGCTTGCCGGTCTGGCCTCCGCCATGCAGGAATATGGTAGAATCACTCACGATAGTAGTATTATAGTAAATTGGCTAACCGCAAAATAGCATTAATAATCTTAACCTAAAAATCTAAAAATAGTTGACGGATTTAATAATTTTAACTATTAATTAGTTGTGTTAAATACAGTCTGCCGGTAATTATTTTTCAACCCTTATTGTTGACCTTTGTATACCAACATTACCCTGCAAATCGGCACCTTCAATATTAATAGTATAGCTGCCCACGTTATCAGCAGTGTAAAAGGTAATTTTTGCCTTGCCATCTTTACTGGTAACAATATTAGGGTCCCAGTGTACTGTTGAACGTATATCAGTCATATCCGGATTAGCACCTGCCTTATATTTTGGGGCATAAAAAACTTTAGGCAGTGCAAATGGCATAGGGCGGTAAACATAAGTACCAACCGCCTTTTTCATGAAAGGCCCGCTGCCGCTGCGTGTGGTAACCTCAACAAAGCAATGCTCAAACGGAATAGCTAATGGGTTTTTAGATGCAATAAACGCCGAAAAGTAGTTTAGCGAATATTTTGAGCTCGACATCACCTCAATTCCCTTAATTTCCTCGGCATCGTAATAATCCAGGTACTGGTCATAATATTGATAGCGTGCCAAGCCACCATCAGGGTTAAAAAAGTAGTCAATTTCAACGCCATCAATAATTAAGTGCAGCAAGTTGCTATTGATTACATACTCTTTGTTAAAATTCTTTAACGTTTTAAGATAAAAGCCTTTTACCCTTTTTTCGAGTAGTTGCCGCAAGGCTGTACGGCCCGATCGTTTTAGCTCTTCCTCGTCTATAACCACGTCAGACCCGCCTGCGCCATTGAGGTTTTTTGAACCCTTAATTACCTTTTTTGCTTTTACCTCTACGGCTTTCAACACATTGCCTTGCGTAACGCGGTTCTGCTCTTCTTTAAGTTGCTTTTGTTTATTCTTTAAGCGCAACTGTGTGGTATCAATATTCACATACCATGGCACAAGCCTCCCTGCCGGAGCTTTAAAAACAGGTGGTACAAACTCTTCCATTTCAATACCTACGTTGAAGCTTTTGCCGCGCTTATTTTTTGCCTGCAAGAAATAAACTGCCGTATCAGACGGGTAAATACCATTAAATATAAATATGCCTTTATCGTTAGACGTAGTATCAGTAATTAAAAATGGCTTTTTTGAAAACAGCGTTATACCTGAATTTGATACAGGTTTGTTAAAAGCGTTGGTTACCTTACCACGTATGGAAAACTGCTGTTCGGCATTAAATGTCATTGGTGCTGCCGGTTTAAAATAATTATCCCATTTGTAGCCTACCCATCCATGCACCATAAGTAACTGATCGGTTTGCTGCCACTTAAGTGCATCGGCGGCAGGGTTAGTATAGTACCCGGGATCTTCAATTACACCATTCAAACTTGAGGTAACGTACAAATAGCTATTGATACGATTGGCAGCAAGCGTATCGGTCTTAGCCTGACTATCATCTGTCACGGCTAAAGAAAATGATCCTATAACGGGGTTGCCATCTTTATCCCTCACTTCCATTTGTAAGGCAACACTGTCTCTGCGCCCGTAAGCCGGCTTTGAAGCAGATAGCTTTATTTTAAGCTTATCGGCATGATCAATATAAATCATACGTTCGTTTAAAACCGTCTTCCTGGCGTCAAGCAGCATAAAGCGTGTAATACCTGTAGGCAGTAGATTTTTTGCAATGCAAAGTTTCGTTGGTTCGGCCAGCAATTTGAACGATGCTCCGTAGCAAATCATGCCACGTGCCTGCGCAATTAAGTAATACGTTCGGCCAACAATTAACGAATCGGCAGAGCCATTAATTATTACCTCACAAGAGTCGGCTTTGTACGGATTACTAACCCGTAAACTGAGCCCTTTTAAGGCAACAGCAGGCAAAGTAAAACTTTTAGATAATACGCCATTATTTTGAAGCCTGGCGGTATAAACCTCATTTGCAGCAGGAGTAAAATCAAAAACACCAATTCCTTTATGTATTGATGCAAATGAAGCCACTTCCTCCATCTTTCTGTTGAAAACCTTTCCGCTAACGTTTGTACTTAAACCGTTTTCGGTAACTGCTTTAAATGCAACATGCGCAGGTATACCTGCAACAAGGTTACCACCTTCGGGCATAAACTGCACATCAATATTTTCCCTACGGTTAAGCATGAGGGGCATTTCGATAACACGGTTACCCGCATTTTTGCGCATGTCTTTAAGGCTTAATGAAAGGTTTTGGATATTGACCTTATCAGGCAAATTAAAATTGACATCCATTTCGCCCCCCAGGTCGGTTTGTACATCGCTCCGGAGCAAGGTACGTTTACCATCACTCAGCCGCAGTTGCATCTCTCTTACCCGTACCGGGTCTTTGTCTAACTGGTTAACCAACAATTTAAGGCGCACGTTATCTTTACCATTTAAGCTTGTTGTTGCAGCATTATAGTTCACCAGCCAGCTATCGTTAGTGGCAGCACCCGATACATAGAAGTGCTTTTGAAACGCTGCATCTTCACCAAAGTTGCGCATCCAATTGGTGTAGCCCCTTAAAACATATCCGCCTTGCGGCACATCCTCCGGTTGCAGCACAATGTTACCATAAGTTAAGCCCATGTAAACCGGCAGCATAACGCGCTTAACTAACCGGTTGCTGTCACTGGCCAATTCAACATATAACAAACCACTTTTAGTTGATGAGCTAAGCGATGCCTCGTTTAACAAATAACCTTTAAACCACAGGGTATCACCGGCCTGGTAAGATTGTTTATCGGTTTGGAGGTATAATTTTTCAATAGCAAGTTTTTCGGTAGTTGAATTTACTGTTGTAATTACGCTATTAAGGTAAGCCCGCGTTGGCGATTGCGCAAAGCAATTACCGCAAATGATTATACCGGTAATAAGAACATACCAGGTTATTAAACATTTTAGCATAAGGAGGTAGATTAGGTTAGCAAAAATAAAGTTATAGTTTATTATTCTAACTTTCAAAACATCGGCAATAACATGTATGCCATACTAATAAGTTCGCTTAGCTCTTACAAGCACCTATCAAAAACAAACCTGTGCGTTTATTCTCTTTACAGTTTCGTCGAGCTCATTAGCCGAAGTTTCTAAATAGTTTATAAGCTCAGGTAATGCTGCATCATCATTCACGTTAGCTTTAACCATAGGCATAAGTCCGAGCATGTTACAAAGCGGGCGCCTTATTTCATGCGAGTTTAGCCATGCAATTTCCTTCAATTTTTCATTTTGTGCTTCCAGGCGCAACCCGTAGTTTTTTCGCACGTCAATGTCTTGCATTGCGCCCAGCATGCGCACAGGCTCACCATGCTCGTCTAATATCAGATATCCCCTATCGGCAACATACTTATATGCACCATCGGCGCATAAGTAGCGGTACTCTGCGTTCCATTTGCGCTCTTTTCCCTCCAGTACTGTTTTAAAACTTTCTATAGTTGCCTTTCTATCATCCTCATGTATACGGTTCATGTTCCAAAAGGCATTCTCAACCGGTAATTCGTCGTCGCTGGCATAGCCAAATACTTCACTGTATCCGCTTAACCATTTAAGCTTATTATTTGCTATATCATAATCCCAAATTACATCATTGGTGGCCTTCATTACATATTCATAAGTATTAAGCAAGTGCCTTAGCCTACCTTCACTTTCTGTAAGCTGGCGGTTTAATATAGTTTGGCGTGCCAGTAACTGGCTGTAATAGTTAGCCACGATGTAAACAAGAGTTATTACGCTTACAACCAGAAATAATATGTTTTTAATTACTAATGCCAAGTCAAACCCGGCAAAGTAATCATGTAACTTCAATTGGTCAATTAACCATGTACCGCCAACCAGCCATAATAACCCGGCGGCAACATATCCAAGCATCAGCTTTAAAACAAACTTTTTACCCATCGGTATTGTAGTAACTACATTTACCTAATATAAGCAACAATATTTATTCTTAAAAAATATTATATAAGCTTTAAATTGACCTTATTTGATAAGCAATTGCAGTAACTCAACATCAGCTGGCCGAATAAAATTTGGGCGCACAGCGTTAATGTAGAAAAATAAAATAATGCCTTTAATATTTACGCAACCAAACCCTGCGAATGCTGCCAACTTCATAATATTGAGGTAATATGCAGCATGTTAAAAAGGAATCGTAATTTTGCCAACCTGAAAATTCGAGAAGAATGAGCACAACCAACAACAATAATAATGCTAAACGCCGTCAGGATGCTTTGAGCTACCATGCTAAAGGCCGCCCCGGTAAAATACAGGTGGTTCCAACAAAACCAACTAATTCACAGCGCGATTTAACTATGGCGTACTCTCCGGGTGTGGCCGAGCCCTGCCGCGAGATTGCCAAAAACACCGACGATGTTTATAAGTACACTGCCAAAGGTAATTTGGTGGCGGTAATAAGCAACGGTACCGCGGTATTAGGTTTGGGTGATATTGGCCCTGAGGCCAGTAAGCCGGTAATGGAAGGCAAAGGCCTGTTGTTTAAAATATATGCCGATATTGACGTATTTGACCTTGAGTTGAATACCAAAAACGTTGATGAGTTTGTAAATATTGTAAAAGCGTTGGAGCCTACCTTTGGCGGTGTAAACCTCGAGGATATTTCGGCACCAACCTGTTTTGAAATTGAGCGCAGGCTAAAAGCTGAAATGAACATTCCGGTTATGCACGATGACCAGCATGGCACGGCTATAATTTCGGGCGCTGCGCTGATGAATGCATGTGAAATTCAAGGCAAAAAGCTTAGTGAGATAAAACTGGTGATTAACGGAGCCGGTGCCGCTGCAGTATCATGTACTAAAATGTATTTGCAGTTAGGTGTGAAAAAAGAAAACCTTATCATGTTTGATATTAATGGTTTGATTACGCCCAACCGTACCGACCTTGATGATATACGCCTGGAGTTTGCTACGCACCGTACTGATGTAAGCAACCTTACCGAAGGCATGAAAGGCGCTGATGTTTTCATCGGACTATCTGCAGGTAACGTGGTTACTGCCGAAATGCTGCAAGGCATGGCACCCAACCCTATTGTGTTTGCTATGGCCAATCCTGAGCCTGAGGTTACCTATGATATTGCCGTAGCAGCCCGCCAGGATATTATTATGGCTACCGGCCGCAGTGATTATCCAAATCAGGTTAATAACGTTTTAGGATTTCCTTACATTTTCCGTGGTGCATTAGACGTGCGCGCTACTGCAATTAACGAGGAAATGAAAATTGCCGCAGTACATGCCATTGCCGAACTTACCCGTAAACCTGTTCCGGAAGAAGTTAACTTGGCTTATAACACCACCAACCTGCGTTTTGGTAAAGATTACATCATTCCAAAACCAATGGATCAGCGCCTTATTGTGGAGGTATCGGCCGCGGTGGCTAAAGCTGCAATGGAATCAGGCGTGGCCCGTACCGAAATTACCGATTGGGCCGAATATGCCGAAAAACTACACGGCCGCATAGGAAGCGATAATAAGCTGATGCGTAACTTAAGCGGTAAAGCCAAGCAAGATCCAAAACGTGTGGTTTTTGCAGAGGCCGATAACTACAAAATATTACGTGCTGCACAAATAGTAAAAGATGAAGGCATTGCCATTCCAATTTTGCTGGGCAACACCGAAAAAATTCAAAAGATAATTGCCGATCACAAACTTGATTTGGGTGATGTAAAAATCATTAACACCCTGCTGCCATGTGACCGCCAGGATGAATACGCACAACACTTGTACCAAAAGCGCCAGCGCCGTGGTATAACGCTTTATGAGGCTAAAAAAATGATGCGCGACCGTAACTATTACGGTGCAAGCATGGTTGAATTTGGTGATGCCGATGCCTTAATTTCAGGTTTAACCAAAAACTATGTATCAACTGTAAAACCTGCCCTGCAAATTATTGGTACTGCCGAAGGTGTTAGCCGTGTAGCGGGTATGTACATGATGATCACTAAAAAAGGTCCGCTGTTTTTTGCAGATACCACAGTAAATGTAAACCCAACCGTGCAGGATTTGGTTGACATTACTGTACTGGTGGAGGAATCAGTTAAACAGTTTAACATCAGCCCGCGTATAGCAATGCTATCTTATTCAAACTTTGGTTCGAATGATGGAGACGTGCCTGATAAAACACGCGAGGCAGTCAAGATTTTGCATAAGCAATACCCTGATATGGTTGTTGACGGTGAAATGCAGGCTAACTTTGCCATGAACCCGGCGTTGTTAGAAGACAACTTCCCATTCTCAACCTTAAACGGCAAGGCTGCTAACACCTTAATTTTCCCTAACCTGGAGTCGGGCAATATTGCTTACAAGCTTTTACAGGAAGTTGGCGGAGCCGAGGCTGTTGGTCCGATTTTACTAGGCCTTAAAAAGCCTGTACACGTACTTCAGTTAGGCAGTTCGGTACGTGAAATTGTGAACATGATTACCATTGCTGTAGTTGATGCTCAGCAAAAAGCTAAAGACGGCGCATTATAAGCTTCCGCTGGTTTAGCACTTATATTTATTATCAATTTAAAGTCATTTAGGCCTATCTTGCAGATAGGCCTAAATCTTTTTTACAAGCCCGCCGTATAAGCGTATGTTTTATTATTTTTAACGAAAAATAATAAACACACACTTATTGATTATACATGTACGCATACATTGATGGCAAGTTGGCTTTTAAAAGCCCGGCCTATGTGGTGATTGATGCTGGCGGGGTAGGCTATCACATAAACATCTCATTAAACACTTTCTCAAAACTGGGCGATACCGAACGCTGCAAGCTATTTGTATGGCTGCATGTTAAGGAAGATGGTCACACGCTTTACGGTTTTGCCGATGAAGGTGAAAAACGCCTGTTTCTTCATTTAATTTCGGTATCGGGCATTGGCCCAAACACCGGGCGCATGATGCTGTCATCCATTACGCCCGAAGAAATACAAACCGCTATAGTAAAAGGAAACGTTACCCAAATACAACGCATAAAAGGTATAGGACCCAAATCGGCCCAGCGGGTAATACTGGAGTTACAGGACAAATTACGAAAGGAAGGACCGGATACACTCATAAGCATGCCGGCCAACAATACGGTTAAAGATGAGGCACTTTCTGCACTGGTTATGCTGGGTTTTGCCCGTAACGCAGCCGAGAAGGTACTCGACGCAGAAATAGGTAAAAACACCGAAACTTTAACGGTGGAACAACTAATTAAATCGGCTCTCAAAAGTTTATAATTACAGCTTTTAATACCATTGGTAAGCTCGGTAAACAAATTTGCTGCAAGTGTTTTAGTGGGATTGTTGATGTTAACCTGTGGCGGGATGAGGCCTCTTTTTGCCCAGGTTACGCCTAATTCTAAAGACTCACTTACCATTAAGGTACCTTACAAAAAGCCGCAATCACGCAACGCTCGTGTGAGGCAGGGAGATTTCATGCCCGATCCGCCAAACCTTGAGCGGGTTATACAGTACGATGCAGCTACCAACCGTTATGTGCTTATTGAAAAGGTGGGTAACCTTATGTACCGGGCACCGCGTTATTTAATGTTCACCGAGTACCTGCAACTTACCCAACAACAAAACCGCCGCGAATACTTTCGGGAGCTGGCTGATAAATATGCCTATGACTCACAGCAACCGGGCTTTATACCGCAAATAAAGGTACGCAGCCGTACGTTTGAGCAAATATTTGGCAGTAATACTATTGATATCCGTCCGCAGGGGTCAGCCCAGCTCATATTTGCAGGACAGGTAAACAGCAACCAAAATCCGCTGTTTAATACCCGCCAGCGCAAACAGTTCAATTTTAATTTTGATCAGCGCATTCAAATGAACATTACGGGTGCTATTGGTGATAAGCTTAAACTGGCTACAAACTACAATACTGATGCCCAGTTTCAGTTTGAAAACCAGGTTAAGTTGGATTATACCGGCCGCCCCGATGAAATCATTCAAAAAATAGAAGCAGGTACCGTGAGTATGCCGCTTAACACGTCGCTAATTCGTGGCAGCCAAGCCTTATTTGGTTTAAAAACCAAAATGAAGTTCGGCAAATTGGATGTTACCAGTATTTTTTCGCAGCAGCGCTCGCAGGCCAAAACCATTACTATAACCAACGGCTCACAGCAAGGAGAGTTCAGGCTTACTCCGGCCGACTATGAAGCCAACCGTCACTTTTTCCTGGCGCAGTACTTCAGAGATAATTATAACAAAGCGCTTGCTAACATTCCTATTATCAGCTCAAACGTTACGATAACGCGTGTAGAGGTTTGGACTACCAACCGTACCAATTCCACTACCGATTCACGCGATATTATAGGTTTACTTGATTTAGGCGAAAACCGCCCTTACAATACTGTGCGCGTTCAGGGTGGTACTTCGGGCTTGCCGGCGGGGTTCATTGGCCCGGGGTTTACGCAGCAATCAAACAATTTGCTTCAAAACCTGCAAGCTTTGCCCAATCAAGGCCGTTTAACAAACTCAAATGACGTTGCCACATTCTTTCAGGCTACCGGTGCTACTGATAATTACGTAAAGCTGCCTTATGCACGTAAGCTTACCACGCGCGAATACACCCTGCATGCGCAATTAGGTTATATATCACTTAACTACCCTTTGAACAACGATGAGGTGTTGGCCGTGGCCTACCGGTACACCTATAACGGCAGGGAATATCAGGTAGGCGAATTTTCAAACGATATACCGGTTGATGCAGTAAACCCTAAGGCACTTTATGTAAAGATGCTGAAGAATGAGATATTGAAAACCAACCTGCCCACCTGGGACCTGATGATGAAAAACATTTACTCATTAGGTGCTTACCAGGTTAGTCCGGTAAATTTCAGGATGACCATTGCGCGGGTTGACGACCAATCAAACATTGAAAAGCCACTGCTTACCGAAGGTGATACAACCGTACGCGGCAAACTTTGGCTTCAGCTTACCAACCTTGATAACCTTAACCAGCAAAATGATAAGCGACCTGATGGATACTTTGACTTTCTGGAAGGTATTACCATTGATTCGCAAAACGGGCGCATTATGTTCCCAACCATTGAGCCCTTCGGCAGCGATTTGGCCCGGCGGTTATCAAACAGCCCTAACCTGCAAAGCCGTTATGTTTACCAGCCGCTGTATGACTCGGTACGTACCATTGCTCAACAATATTTTCCTCAGCTCAACCGCTATGTAATCAGGGGTACTTACACGTCACAATCCGGCTCAGAGTACCAATTAAACGCAGTGAACATACCTCAAGGGTCGGTAGTAGTTAACGCAGGAGCTTTACGCTTGCAGGAGGGAGCCGATTTTACGGTTGATTATAGCATTGGCCGCATACGCATCCTTAACCAATCGCTGCTATCATCAGGTCAACCCATTACCGTTAACATCGAAAATAATGAGCTTTTTGGCGTACAGCAAAAAACTCTGTACGGCTCAAGGTTTGATTATAGGGCCAACTCCAAGCTTAACTTAGGTGCCACTATAATGCACTTGTCTGAGCAGCCTCTCACTCAAAAGCAAATTATTGGCGAAGAGTCGGTTTCAAACACCATTGCCGGTTTCGACGTAAATTACAGTTCCGAGTCGCGCTGGCTAACTCGTATTATTGATCGTTTGCCGCTCATTAACACTAAAGTTCCGTCATACATCAATTTTTCGGGCGAATTTGCCCAGTTAATGCCGGGCAGCCCGCGTGCCATAAATTTTGCAGGATCAAAAAACGGAACGTCATATCTTGATGATTTTGAAAGCAGCCAATCAGTAATTGACCTTAAAAGTGCACTTGGCTGGCAAATATCAGGAACACCGCAGCTGTTTAACGAGTCGCGGCTGTTTAATGACTTAAGCTACGGTTATAACCGCGCCCGTTTAGCCTTTTACAACATCGACCCCATATTTTATACATCAACCGCTCAATTCAATTTAACACGCGCCGATTTATCAAACCATTACGTGCGCCAGGTGCTTGAAACCGAAGTACTACCCTACCGGCAGTCGGTAACGGGGCAGCCGTTAATTTTACCCACTCTCGATTTAGCTTTTTACCCAAACACACGCGGTCAGTACAATTATACCACAACGGGCATCAATCCTGATGGTACCCTGCAAAATCCACGCAGCCGTTGGGGTGGCATGTTCCGTAAGCTGGAGACTAATGATTTTGAATCGCTCAACGTTCAGTATATTGAGTTTTGGATGATGGATCCGTTCATTTATAAACCCAACTCGCAAGGGGGTGATTTATATTTAAACCTTGGAAGCATATCTGAAGATATTTTGAAAGACGGCCGTAAGTCTGTAGAGAACGGCTTACCTCCTGATGGCAGTGCTAACGGAACCGACGAAACCGTTTGGGGACGCGTACCCCGCCTGCAACCCGTAATTAATGCTTTTGACAATAACCCAGATGCACGCCGGCTGCAGGATATAGGTTTAGATGGTTTGAATGATGCCGGTGAGCAAACTAAATTTTCTGGCTTTGTACAGCAGTTAAGGTCTCAGTTAAGCCCGGCAGCGGCCAACGCACTTGCGGCCGACCCTTCTTCAGATAATTACCAGTACTACCAGGGACCACAACTAGATCAATCACGT
Source organism: uncultured Mucilaginibacter sp. (assembly GCF_913773635.1). GTDB lineage: Bacteria > Bacteroidota > Bacteroidia > Sphingobacteriales > Sphingobacteriaceae > Mucilaginibacter. The sequence continues at coordinate 219,959 of NZ_CAJYGQ010000003.1, read as the reverse complement.
GCCGGCATCTTGCAGCGCTACAGTAAATACAACGGAACTGAGGGCAACTCTAAAACAGCGGAGCAGTCACAAACCGAACTTGGCGTATCTACCTCGGCCTCCACATCTTTTCCTGACGGGGAAGATTTGAACAGAGATAACAGCATGAGCCAGGCCGACGAGTATTTCCAATACAAAGTATCCATCCGCCCGCAGGATATGGTAATCGGTCAAAACTTTATTAACGATCGTGTTACCGCACAAGTGCGTTTGCCTGATGGCACCACGCAAAGTGTTAACTGGTACCAGTTTAGGGTTCCTATTGCTGGTTATAACTCGCGCGAGGGAAATATTCAGGATTTTAAGGCCATACGTTACATGCGTATGTTTATGACCAACTTTGCCGATACCGCCGTTTTGCGTATGGGTACCCTTCAACTGGTAAGGGGCGAATGGCGTGGTTATAATGTAGAAAACAATGCTACCAAGGTTATTGCCGACCCTGCGCTCATCAATCCACCTTTAGATGCTTCGGTACTAAATGTACAGGCAGTAAACCTGGAGGCTAATGGCAATCGTTCGCCAATACCTTATGTGCTGCCTCCGGGTATTGAGCGTCAGCGTGATTACAATAACCTCCGTACTGATACGCGCCTTAATGAGCAATCTTTATCTTTAAATGTTACCAACCTGCGTAACGGTTACTCGCGGGCTGCATACCGTACGTTTTATAATGACTTACGCTCATACAAACGTTTACAACTCTTTGTACATGCCGAAGGCGAACAGCTTAACGATAACGACCTAAGCGCTTTTATACGTTTAGGTGTCGATTACCAGGATAGCTACTATGAGTACGAGGTTCCGCTGAAAATTACCCGCCCCGGCACATCAGATGCCAGTGCTATATGGCCTGCTGCCAATAACATGGACATTGAGCTGGCCGCACTTACCCGCGCTAAGCTTGCGCGCGATAACGCCATTGCAGCCGGACAGCTTGCATCAATAAATATTCCTTTCACGGTAACCGATGGTAACAATAAAATAACCATTAAGGGTCAGCCCGATTTAAGCCGCTTGAGGGCTATTATGCTGGGTATACGTAACCCGTACAGGCAATCGGGCGGGTTCGATAAAAATGCCATTGTGTGGTTTAACGAACTACGCCTTACCGATTTTGACCAGCGTGGTGGCTGGGCTGCAACTGCACGCCTAAACGCAAAACTTGCCGATTTTGCCGACATTACGTTGGCTGGCAGCAAAACTACCATTGGTTTTGGATCAATTGAGCAGCGCGTAAGCGAGCGTAGCCGTCATGATAGTCACACTTTTGATATGGCCGGCAGTTTAGAGTTAGGTAAGTTTTTCCCGGCTAAAACCGGTATGCGCATACCAATGTATGTAAACGTATCGCAACAGGTAGCTATGCCGCAGTTTAACCCGGCACAACCCGATGTTGAGTTAAAGACTGCTATTGCTAATGCACCAACGCAGGAGAAAAAAGATGAGATAAAACGTGTAGCGCAAGATTATACCATGCGCAAAAGCATAAACTTTACCAACGTACACAAGTCAAAATCAAACCAGGCAGCACCGGCCAAATTGTGGGATGTAGAGAACCTTAACGCTACATATGCTTACTCTGAGTATGAGCACCATGACTTCATTACCGAGAACGATATTCAAAAGATATACAAGGTTGCCCTGGCTTACAATTATCTTAACCAGGCAAAGTATTATACGCCTTTAGAAAAAGTAATAAAAACCAACATGCTGAACCTGTTGCGCGATTTTAACTTCAGCATTCTTCCTTCAAGGTTAAATTTTGCCATTAGTTTTGATAGGTTTTATTCAGAAAACACCCTGCGTAACAACGACCCTAATAATTACCTGCCCATACCTACCACAACGTTTAACAAAAACTTCAACGTTACCCGTGTTTATGGTATAGGCTGGAATTTAACCAAATCATTGCAAATGGATATTGATGCCACCAACCTTGGTGTTATTGATGAGCCTGCCGGTCGTATAAACGGAATGAAGCGTGATACGCTTTGGGAAAACCTTAAACGTTTAGGCCGTACTACCAACTATAATCACACCATTAACTTTAACTATACATTACCTATAAGTAAAATACCGGGATTTGATTGGGTAAGTGCCATTGCACGTTACAGCACCAATTTTAACTGGCAAACCCAACCTAAATTTGCTATTGATAATGCAGCTTATGATGTGGGCAATACCATACAAAACTCACGTTCGGTTCAACTCAACCCTACCCTTAACCTGAGCAATTTGTATAATAAGTTTAGTGCCATACGTAAGTTTAATAATGCCGATGCTAAAGGTGGCGGAAAGTTTTTAGTGAATTTGCTAACCAGCGTAAAAAATCTGGGCGCAACCTATACGCGCACACAAGGAACATTTTTACCCGGATATTTGCCAACAACCGGCTTTGGTGGACAGGATTTTAGCGCAAACGCGCCAGGTATAGGATTTTTATTAGGCAGCCAGGCCGATTTACGTTCAAGAGCCGTTGCAAATGGATGGCTCAGCCGCGATACGTTGCAAAATCAATTATACACAACCACGCTAAATGAGGATATGCACCTGCGCAGCACCATACGCCCAATACCCGATTTAAATATCGAGCTTACAGCCTTCCGCACGCGCGATCGTAATTTTCAAACTAACTATAAATTCAATCCGGCCACTAATAATTTTGAAGACCAAAGCCCTATAACATCCGGTACTTACAGTGTATCATTCCTTTCAATAGGTACCGCATTCAGCCGCGACAGGGGATTGAATAATACCTCTGCGGCTTTTCAACAACTTTTAAACAACCGGCAAATTATATCGCAGCGGTTAGCTGCACAAAACAGCAACGCCACCGGCGCTGGTAACAATGGCTATGCCGATGGGTACGGACCTAACCAGCAGGATGTACTGGTAAATTCATTCTTAACCGCTTATGCTGGCAAAGACGCGAGTAAATCGGGGCTAAATTCGTTTCCACAGATACCTATTCCAAACTGGCAAATTACCTATAACGGATTGAGCCGGGTAAGCTGGCTTAAAGACTTTTTTGATTCATTTGATTTACGCCACGGTTACCGTTCAACCTACAGTGTAAATAGCTATAATTCGCTCATCCGCTACCGTGAAGTAAATGGCGCGTCTGTTGAGCGCGATGTAAATAATGATTTCTTACCGTTTTATCAATTTACCCAGGTAACGCTTTTTGAACAGTTTGTGCCGCTTGTAGGCGTTGATGTGCGTTTTAAAAACAGCATGACGCTTAGCGCCGAATACCGCAACAGCCGTACCCTTAGCTTAAGCGTACTTAACAGTCAGTTAGCGCAGCAAAATGAGAATATAATGGTGGTAGGATTTGGTTACCGTACACGCAACTTTCATTTTCCGTTTGGCTTGTTCAGCAACTTTAAGCTCAATAATGATTTGAACTTTAAGTTTGACTTTGCCCTGCGCGACAACAAGATTGTGATTTACCGTGCCGATGTAGAAACCGCGGAGATATCATCAGGAGCTAAAAATATCACCATTCGCCCCTCTATTGATTATGTAATTAATCAGCGCTTTAACTTCAATATATTTTACGATTCAAACATTACCCGGCCCTACACTTCGCAAACCTTTAATACCGCCTTTACCAATTTTGGTATAAACCTTAAGCTTTTGCTACAGTAGTAGCGGTTTAAAAGTTTGTGCATTACATTATACGTTGTAAATGCTACCGATATAAGTTAATATAGTGTTTTACCCGGCCTGAGCAGCAAGCCATTGTTTGGCCTCATTAAGGCTGTCAAAGAATTGAGCAGTAACCTTCCCCATGGTAATATCGATGCTTTTATGTGCCGAAAGCCTGCTAAAGGTGCTTGGAGAGTAGATCCAGGCAAAATGTTTAAGCCCCGCTTCCTGCATAGCCGGAAACCAGTACTCGCCGCCCCAATCAGCCGCTTCCGACCAGTTTCCTAACACATGTGTGTTATCGTTCAAAACCTTCGCGCATTTGTTTTTTCGCAGCAGATCAAGCATAATGAGGCAACCCTTTTTCACCGAGTCATAATTTTGATAACCTAACCAATTAACATCAAGCCAGTTCATTTGCTCGTTGTAGTTTATAGTTATGAAGTTGCCTTTGTAAAAGGTTTGGTTGTCGGTATCTATATCTATAAAGTATTGTTTGCCATTAAGCGGCAATAAAAAATAGAACGTAGATCCCTTTCCTGCTTCACTCTCAATCCATAAACTGCCGTTATGCCTTTTGATAATCTCGGCAGCTATGTACAATCCTAACCCTAAGCCCTGAAAGCGCATATAGCTATTATCGGCGCGATAATACCGGTCAAATATACGGTTGAGGTTTTCTTCGCTTATTCCTATACCAAAATCCTGCACAGATACTACCAGGTTATCATGCTGTACAGACGACCGTATTACAACCTTGTTGGCATCAGGCGAATATTTGATGGCATTTGAAATAAGGTTATTAATCACCTGTTCAATACGCACCTGGTCACCCGTTATGGTAACGGCATCATTTTGTTCAAGTAATAACTGATGGTTACCGGCGGTGGACTGTAATAGGGAGATGGTGTCTTGAAGTACGGCTGCAAAGTCAAAGCTTTCTTTATTGTAAACCATCTTTCCTGCATGTATTTTTGATACATCAAGCAAGTCGGCAATTAGCCTTTCAAGACGCTTAAGCTGCCCTGATGCACGGTCAACAAATTGAAATACCTTTTCAGCCGGATCGGCCATTCGTTTACTTAAGTCAATAAGCGCCTTTGCACTTGTTAAGGGTGTGCGCAATTCATGACTGGCTATGCTTAAAAACTCGTCTTTTGCAGCTTCGGTTTCCTTTTGCTCGTGTATATCTATGATGGTGCCAAACCACTGTATGGTTTGCCCTTGAGCATTACTTATAGGCAAGGCCCTGGCCTGATGCCAGCGAAACGAATTATCACTTGCACGCTTTAACCGGTATTGTATTTCATAAGCGTTACCGGTTTCTATGGCCATTTGCCAGGCTCTTGTAGTAGCATCCAGGTCATCGGCAAACACAATATGAACCCAACCGTCACTTAATGCCTCTGCAATAGTTTGCCCGCAGTATTCTGTGTAGCCTTTGTTTACAAAGTCAACAAACCCGTCGGGCTGTGCAGTCCACACCATTACGGGTAAATAATCAGCTACTGTACGCAGCATCATCTGGTCAGTAAAAACCGTACTGCTGTTGCTTTCCTGTTGCGATTCAAGCAGGGCAACACGCTCCGTTAAAAGCTTTCGTTCGGCTTTTAAAAACTCAATCTCCTTTAACAGTTGGCTATGCTCGCTCAAAATGGGTAACGCTTATAATTGCAACCAACAAAGTAACTATAATTAGCGGGCTGTGTTTACAATTAAGAAAAATTTAATTCAATTAAGACATTTTAGCCATTGCCTGTTGCACTAATTTAAATCCCCCTTCACTATATTTAAGCTGTAATGCAAAATGATGCCCATGCGCATCCATCTTCAATAATGATTTGTAAAGAATATTGATCATTTTCTCTGGCTCATTCTCGTATTTTAACCTAAAATCGTCATACTGGTACTGCAAGAAAACAAGACATAACGCATTCTCGATAGTTTGTACATCAGCATCAACCTTAATACGCTTTTTGAGTATAATTTGCACTACACGTTCTATATCTGCATCGTTGTAGCCTGCCTCCATCATTAATTTACCAGCTATTGCACTATGATGTAAAGCTAAATCCTTACGCCATTTTAAATATGCGTCACGTCCTTCGGGGTATGATTCGCGCGGTATTTCCCACCTGCCTATGTGCTGACATCGCGAAGCTAAAATTAATTCGTTGGTAGCATCAGCATTAAGCGTTATTATCCAATCGTATAATTTGAGTGCATAAAAATATTCCTGCGGATAGCTTTTGCCATTGCTATCTATAACACGCGGATCTTGCTGATTATAGCTATCAAAAAGCTGTAGTGCAGCCTGCAAATTACTCATTATGCAAAGTAGCACCTTTGGCTCACTTTGCGAAATAAACAATTTTATAAGGGATACGATATTGGAACACTCAAATTATCGATTTACTTTTAATATATACTTCGCGACGACAAAACCATCAAAAATCAACGCTTAGATATAAATTACATAACAAACGCACATCTATTCTATACAGATGTTACATTTATATGCGTTTAAACATTAGTTTTGTCATTTAATTAGACATATTTTAATAAAAGACTCTAATTTTTAGTATTTAAAGCGCAATAATGAAAAGAAATAAAGCTACTTGTGACGCAAACTCCTGTTTTATGTGTCAAAATTGCATTGAGGAATGGCGTCCGGCTATATGCGCTAACAAAACCAACTATAAATTAAGAAAAGGTGAGCTTATTTTCAAGGAAGGTGATCCTGTTACGGGTATATACTTTGTTTACAGCGGAAACGTAAAGGTTTATAAAAAATGGGATGCTGATAAGGAACTGATTTTACGTTTTGCTAAAGATGGTGCTATTTTAGGTCATAGGGGTATTGGCGACGACTTAATTTATCCGATATCCGCCTCGGCACTTGAAGACTCGGTGGTTTGCTACATAGATATGAAGTTTTTTGAAAGTACGCTAAAGGTAAACAACCAACTTACTTTCCAATTGGTAAACTTTTTTGCAAATGAACTGCGCATATCAGAACGCCGTATGCGCAACCTGGCGCATATGCCGGTCAAAGGCCGGGTAGCAGATGCGCTGTTGAAATTACAAGCCCAGTTTGGCAAAACCGATAGTGGTTTAATAAACATTAACCTAAGCCGGCAAGACCTTGCCTCATACGCAGGAGCAACCTACGAAACCGTTTTTAGGGTAATTAATGAATTGGTAAATGAAAATTGCATAAGCTTAACCGGTAAAAGCATAGCCATTGTAAATACTGATGCGCTCACTGAGCTTACCAAATCAATATAAGTAATTTATTTACATCAGAGAATGTAAAAGTTTCTTAATACCTTTCGGCAAAGGTCATGATAAAACTATGATGACACATACCGAACAAACCTTATGGCGCAAGATTGAGAATTTCAATCTTGACGATGATGAAAGCAGTTTTAATTTTACGGCCCGGCTGTCACGCGAGAACGGCTGGAGCAGCGCTTACACAAAACGCGTGATTGAGGAATATAAAAAATTCATTTTCCTTTGCTGTATATCACCAACAGGTGTTACCCCGTCTGATGCAGTTGACCAGGCCTGGCACCTGCACCTCACTTACACACGTTCATATTGGTTTGATTTTTGCCGTGACACTTTGGGACAGGACATTCACCATAACCCCACCAAAGGTGGCATTGCCGAAGCCGAAAAATTCGACAGTTATTACACACAATCTTTCAAGCTTTACGAAGATAAATTTGATACTCAACCTCCTGCAGATATATGGCTGGATAATGAAAGCCGCTTTACAGATATTAATTTTCAGCGGGTAAATATTAGCCAGTACAAGCCAGTTAAGCGCTCTATCATTAGCAAAATGCAGTTTTTACTGTTTGCATTTGTATTCATAGCTCTTTGCTTTATTATACCTTACATTATCAGCCATTTTGATGATGTAAAGATTCACCTATTTTTTTGTGGGGTCTTTTTATTTATAAGCATAAGTATTTATGCTACTGAAAAACGCCAACGCTAAAATGAAAATTCGGCTGGAGGGTGTGGTGACAGCAATGATTCGTCATTTGACAATGATTCGCATGGTGGGCATAGCCACGGAGGGCATGGACATAGTGATAGCGATGTCGGACATGGTTGCAGCAGTGGCTGCTCGGGCTGTTCATCATCCGGATGCAGCGGTTCTGGAGGAGGCTGCGGAGGCGATTAAGCCAAATCAAATAGCAATTGCACAAGAACTATTAGCTCCTATATTTGTCATGTAAGCTATTGGCTTACTAACACCTCTGCCTGTATGATAAAAACCGTTTTTATTACCAGTACCGAGCCGTACAGCGGTAAATCCATCGTATCTCTCGGCCTTATAAATATGCTGTTGGGCAAGGCTCAAAAAATAGGCTACTTTAAACCCATTGTAAGCCGGCCGGCTACTCAGCATAAAAGCGATCATATACAAACCGTACTAAGCTACTTTGATTTACCTATTACCTATGATGAGGCACATGCCCTCAGCTGGCAGGAAGCTATGCGCCAGTCAGAAACAGGCAGCCAGGGCGAAATGATTGATACCATCATTCGCAAATACAAACAGCTTGAAGACAAGTACGACTTTACCGTTATAGAAGGTACCGATTACCAGGGCGAAGGTTCGGCGTTTGAATTTGAGGTAAATGCATCTATTGCCAAAAACCTGGGCGCACCGGTTATTGCCGTAATATCAGGGGAGAACAAAACCACGGCTCAGATTGCTAATTCGGCCATTACAATGGTGCGCAACTTTGAAGCACGCGAAATACAGGTGCTTGCTGTTATTGCCAACAAAATAACTGAGGAACAAACAGACGACGTACGCGAACTGCTTGCTGCCCAACTGCCTGACGATGTTATTGTTGCTATCATACCTGCTATGCGGGTATTGCAGGCGCCCACCATGAAGGAGATTTGTGAAAGCTTAAACGCAACACTCCTATTTGGCGAAGAGCGCTTAAGCAACCAGGTAGATAATTTTGTTACTGGTGCTATGCAGGTGCCTAATTTTTTAAACTATATTAAAGATAACCTGCTCATTATTACACCGGGCGACAGGGGTGATATCATAATTGCTGCATTACAAGCAAATCTATCTACCAGCTATCCGCAAATTGCCGGCATAGTTTTAACTGCCGATACTATACCGGAGGAACCTATTATAAGGCTGATACAAGGTTTGCAAACTGTTGTACCTATTATAGCGGTTAAAACCGGCACCTTTCAAACTACTACCGAGATTGGTAACATCCGCTCAAAAATTACGGCCGATAATACCAAGAAAATACAATTGGCTATTGATGTATTCAACAAGTACGTTGATGTAGCCAAGCTCGATGAGCAGATTGTGACTTTTAAACCAAGCGGAGGCATTACGCCGCGCATGTTCCAGTATCAAATTACCAATTGGGCAAAAAGCCAAAAGAAACATATTGTATTGCCCGAAGGTAACGATGAACGTATTTTACGAGCCACAGCTCGCTTAGTAAGCCAGGATATTGTAACGCTTACCCTGCTGGGTAACCCCGATGATATTACTGCCAACATCAAACGCCTTGGCCTTAATCTCGACGTAAGCAAGATTAATATTGTTAACCCGGCTGCTTCTGAATTTTACCAGGACTATGTAAACACGCTTTACGAGCTTCGTAAAAATAAGAACGTAAATATGGAAATGGCTACCGATATGATGACCGATGTTTCATACTTCGGCACTATGATGGTTTATAAAGGCCACGCAGATGGTATGGTATCAGGCGCAGTGCATACCACGCAGCACACCATTCGCCCGGCATTGCAGTTTGTTAAAACCAAGCCGGGTATTTCTGTGGTTTCGTCGGTATTTTTTATGTGTTTGCCTGATCGTGTTTCGGTATTTGGCGATTGTGCCGTTAACCCCAACCCTACCGCCGAGCAGCTGGCCGAAATTGCTATATCATCAGCCGAAAGCAGTCAGCGATTTGGTATTGAACCACGCATTGCCATGCTATCTTACTCATCAGGCACCTCCGGCGAGGGCGAAGATGTAGAGAAAGTACGCCGCGCTACCGAAATAGTGAAAACCAAGCGACCCGACCTTAAAGTTGAAGGACCAATACAATACGATGCCGCAGTTGACCCTATTGTGGGTAAAAGTAAACTTCCCGGCTCAGAGGTTGCCGGTCAGGCCAGCGTACTTATCTTTCCTGACTTAAATACCGGCAACAACACTTATAAAGCCGTTCAGCGTGAAACGGGTGCTTTGGCCATTGGCCCTATGTTGCAAGGCTTAAACAAACCGGTGAATGATTTAAGCAGAGGTTGTACAGTAGACGATATTTTTAATACGGTGATCATTACGGCTATTCAGGCACAAGAAGATTAATTTTAGTTCATAGTTGATGGTTCATTAACTATGATAATTTGATAAACTATGCTATATATATGGTCTATTGACCATAAACAAAATCACATGAACATCTTTGTAGTTAATTCCGGCAGCAGCTCTATTAAATATCAGTTATTTAAAATGCCAACCAACACGCCTGTTTGCAGCGGATTGGTGGAGCGCATTGGCTTGAGCAATCCAACCATAACCCACAAGGTTTTTGTTGATGGCGAGGAGAAAGTGATTAAACTTACGCCTGAAGAACTGCCCGATCATGAAGCCGGACTTAAAGAAGTAAACACTTTGCTTACAGAAGGCGAACTTGCCGTTATACAAGACCCTGCCGACATTAAGGTAGTTGGACATCGCATTGTGCATGGCGGCGAGCGTTTTACCACCACTACCATTATTGATGCCAAGGTAAAAGAGGAGCTGAAAGGCACTTTTCAATTAGCCCCCTTACATAATCCGGCCAGTTATTTAGGTATTGAGGTAGCTGAAAAGATATTTGTTAATGCTACCCAAATAGGTGTTTTTGATACCGCATTTCATCAAACTTTACCTCCTGAGGCGTTTCGTTTCGCTATACCAAATTCATATTATACAGATTTTAATATACGCACCTACGGCTTTCATGGCACCAGCCATAAGTATGTGACTGAACAAGCTGCCGACTACTTGGGTAAGGCTGATAGCAAACTCATTAGCATACACCTGGGCAACGGCTGCAGTATGGCTGCGGTTAACGATGGGCAGTCGGTTGATACCAGTATGGGATTTGGTCCGTTGAGCGGGCTAATCATGGGCACACGTTCGGGCGATATTGATGCTACGGTGGTATTTTACCTGGTTAACCAATTAGGCTATGACATTGAACAAGTGAGCAACCTGCTTAATAAGCGCAGCGGTATGCTGGGCCTTACCGGCCACAGCGATATGCGCGATATTACCGCAGCCATTGAACAAGGCGATGAGCAGGCAAAACTAGCTTACGACCTGTATGCCTACCGCATTAAAAAGTACATTGGCTCATATACTGCTGTTTTAAACGGACTTGACGCCATCATTTTCACTGCCGGCGTTGGAGAAAACGACGCCCTGATACGCGAGCTGATTTGTACCGATTTGGAGTATTTAGGTATTGAACTTGACACTCCAGTAAATAGCACCCGCGCTAAAGGCATTCGTGAAATTAGTACGGCAAACTCAAAGGTTAAAATTTTAATTGTGCCAACTAACGAAGAACTGGAGATTGCGCAGCAGTGCTATGAAATAGTGAACAAATAACTATCACGTTGAACTCATTTCACATACAACAAGAAAACAGATTTCCAACTAAGCATCTGGGGTGCTAAACAGGTTGAACATGACCTTAAAAGGATTAGTTAACGAAATACAGTCATGCCGAATTTATTTCGGCATCTCACAGGACAGGTTATGAAGGGATTATAGTAATATGCTATTCAAACAAGGCCATGTGTACATTATGTCGAACCAGTACAGAACAACTTTCTATATTGGTGTTACCAGTAACTTAAGCGCAAGAGTTTGGCAGCATTTAAACAGCAGTGAAGGCTCAAAATTTGTAAAGAAATATCGCCTTTATGATTTGATTTATTACGAATACTATGAACGCATTAGTGATGCTATTGATAGAGAGAAGCAATTAAAAAATTGGCACAAAGACTGGAAAATCAATCTCATTACTTCAGTTAATCCTACTATGAAGGATTTAAAACTTGAGTTGGAGCTGGATTAGATTAGCATGGTTGAATGCCATTGTTTGTTATAATAAATTTATTTCAGCACCTCATTAGGCAAGCAAACAATCGGCTTAGCATAAGGGATGCTGAAATAAATTCAGCATGACGCGCGGGATATAAAGCCCTTCTTCTTACGAAACTGTCAATTCGCCGCGAATATCCTGCTCAAGCCAGTAGTTCACTTCCTTAGGATCTTCAAACTGGCTTAATAAAAACATTGTTTTAGTGATAGCGGCTTCAAACGTCATATCGTAACCATTGGCAACGCCAATATCCTTAAGTTGCTTGCTGGTTTCGTAACGGCCTAACTCAACAGTACCCACCTTACATTGAGATATATCAACAATAACCTTTCCGCTGTCAATTGCACCTTTCAGTAAATCGGTAAACCATTGGTCGGTTGTTGTATTACCTGCTCCGAAGGTTTCCATTACAATACCACGCACATCAGAATTTACAATGTTTTCAACAACTTTAGGGCTAATACCCGGATACAGCTTTAAAACGGCAACATCACTTGTAAACTCTTTATGCACAATCAATTCACCTTCGCCTGGTTTGCGTATATCATTTATACTGAAGCGCAGGTGTACACCCGACTCGGCTAGTACCGGATAGTTTGGTGAGCGGAAAGCCTCAAATTTTGATGAATTATATTTAAACGCGCGGTTACCTCTAAATAATTTGTAATCGAAATATATACAAACCTCAGGTACGCGTACTCTATCGTTCTTTTTAGCCTTGGCCAGCTCTATGGCCGTCATTAAATTCTCTTTAGCGTCAGTACGTATAGCACTGATAGGCAATTGCGAACCAGTAAAAATTACAGGCTTGGCCAGGTTTTCAAGCATGAAACTTAATGCAGATGCCGAATAGGCCATCGTATCTGAGCCGTGTAAAATCACAAAGCCATCAACCTCGTCGTAATGCTTTTGAATTAAACCGGCCAGGCGGCTCCAAATAGCCGGACTCATGTTTGATGAATCGATAATATCCTCAAACGAGTGTACTTTAATACGGCAGTTTAAACGCTCCAATTCAGGAACGTTCTCCATAATTTGCTCAAAATTTATGGGCACTAAGGCTTTAGTGCGTGGGTCGCTCATCATACCTATTGTCCCACCGGTATAGATGATCAGTATCTGGCACATTTAATAATTGGTTATACTTTTGAAAATAATAAATTGTTAATTAATAACACCATTAAACCCCAAAAATCATTTTGGAGTTTTCAGTTGTAATTTCGGCAACTGCCTCAATACTTATACGGTGCAAATCGGCTACCTTTTGGGCCACATGTACCAAATATGAGCTTTCATTAGGCTTACCACGAAACGGTACGGGAGTAAGATACGGAGAATCTGTTTCTAAAACCACATGTTTTAGGTCTATTTGTTCAACAACCTTGTCCAACCCGGCATTTTTGTAAGTTACAACACCGCCAATTCCAAGCTTAAAACCCAGGTCAATAATTTTATTGGCCTGCTCTAGCGTTCCCGAAAAACAGTGAAATATCCCCCGTAGCTTATCATCATACTGCTCGGTTAATATCTCATATACCTCATCAAACGCATTGCGGCAATGAATATTAATGGGTAAACCTGCAGCTTTGGCCCAACCAATTTGTCGGCGAAAGGCTTCCTGCTGCTCGCTTATAAAGGTCTTGTCCCAGTATAAGTCAATTCCTATCTCGCCAACAGCATATACTTTGTTTTGTTGCAGGGCAGCGTAAATAACCTCAAGTTCCTCCTCCCAATTGGCTTTTACATCGCATGGGTGCAATCCCATCATGGCGAAGCAGTTTTGCGGATACCGGTTTACCATATCCATCACTTGCGCAATACTACTGCTATCAACATTAGGTAAAAACAACCTGCTAACACCGTTGCTTATGCACCGCTGTATAACTTCATCCTTTTTAACAGAATCAGTTTCATAATATTGATGAGTATGCGTATCGGTTAGTACCATGGCGCGAAAGTAAAAAGCCCTGCGATGTTAACGCAGGGCTTTTGCACAATATTATTTTTTGGTGACTTTTCTTTTAGTTGCAGTCCTTTTACCTGTGGCTTTTTTTGCCGGGGCTCGCTTAACACCCGTCTTAGCAACGGCCTTCTTGCGTACACCAGGTATTACCTTTACAACCTCAACATCAAAAACCAGCGGACTATAAGGCTTAATATCAGCACCGGCTCCGCGCTCACCGTAAGCTAAAGCCGATGGGATAATGAATTTGGCTTTTGCGCCTTCGTTAACCAATAACAAACCCTCATCCCATCCGCGTATCACTTGTCCGTCTCCAACTACTACTTTGATAGGCTCATAGTTCCGGCCGGGTTGCTGAAGGCCTCCGGCTTTTGCTACCTCTTCAATGCTTGAATCAAATAGTTTACCATCCATGGTACGCCCTGCATAGTTGACCAGTAATGTATCGCCATTTACGGGCTTCCTGCCGGCAGATGGAGTAGTAATAATATATTTTAAGCCGGATGTTGTGGTTTGTGGCGTAAGTTGATTATCGGCTATATACCTCGCTAAAGTTGCTTTCTCTTCACCGCGTAATTTTTCGGCCATGGCTGCGCGTTCGGTCTTTTCTTTTTCCATAGCAGCATTCCGTTCGGCCATAGCCTCATCAAGGCTTTGCGTTTTCTCAACTTTTATAGTAAAGTTAAGGTAGCTGCCTTTTGGTAAAAACGGCGGACGCCCATCCTCATGCCCTGCAAAAATAGAATCAGTTGGTATACGTACACGTGCGCTGTCATTAACACTAAGCACTGTAAACACCTCCATTAAATCAGAAACGCTACGGCTGGGCTGCACCTGTACCATTGCGGGCTTACCCATTTGGTATGAGCTGCCTAAAAGCGAGTCGCGATCATTTTTTTGTGTAAACTGGAAGGTTATTACCTCACCCTGTTTAATTTTTGCACCGCCACCGGCTTTTAAGATAGCGTATAATGCCCCTTTAGGTGTTTTGATATAGTTGGCTTGTGCAACAGCCTGACCAATGTATGCCGCTGCAAAAACCGTTAATAAGAAAGCTTTTTTCATTCTGTAAATGTCCTAATACATCAATTGCGAGGAACAACGCAACCGTGCTGTTTTTTAAACGTACAGTTGCATTGTTTCTCGCAATGAGGAGAAAGTATAATATTAAATTTTATTGTTTTGCCGGAGCCTGAGTTGGTGCAGGTAGTTGCATAGTTGGCGCTGCTGCACCAGCTTTTGGATGCACAATGTCAACCAATTCAACATCAAATACAATTGGCGCAAACGGAGGAACCGGGCCTAAGCCTTGCTCGCCGTATGCCAGGCTTGATGGTATAACCAATGTAGCTTTAGCACCCTTGTTAAGCAACTGCAAACCTTCATCCCAACCAGGTATAACAGCACCTGCACCTACAGCAATGCGAATAGGCTGGTAAGGGCGGTTAGCGTCATAAGTTTTTTCTTTTTGAGCAATTTCTTTGATGCTGGTATCAAATACTTTACCGCTAACAAGTTTACCTGTGTAGTTTACTACAGCGGTATCACCTTTTGCAATAGTTGGGCCTGAGCCTGGTTTAGTTATTTGATACTGGAGGCCGGTTGAAGTTTTGGTAGCTTTGATGTTGTTTGCAGCAATATATTTACTGATTTTGCCTGGCTCAACACCTTTAAGCTTAGCCGACTCTGCTTTAAAGTAATCAGTTATACGACCCTGAAATACCTGATCGCTCAGCTTACCTTTTGGAATAATTTTAACAACCTTCACCTGGTAAATAATGTATTTACCTTTTAAGTTAGCCGGGCGCGGAGTTGGGCTTGCCTTAAACATTGAGTCGGTGTTGATTTTGAAGGTTGCGCTGTCACCTTCGCTCAGCTTGCTTATACCCGCATAAATATCACCTTTATACTGTGGTTTAGGCATTAAGGTAGGCATAGGTTTACCCTGATCATAAGAGTTAAAAAGTACCGAATCGGCATCAGTTTTAGCAATCAGGTTTACACTTATAAAATCCCCCTCCTTAACCGGAGCACCTTCTTTATCTTCATGAATGGTGTACAGCAAACCGCCGTCACCCTTTTTAAATCCGCTGTTACAGCTGGCCAGGCCAATTGCTGCTGCGGTTAAAAACATTAAACTTTTTCTCATTGTTTGTTTATTGAATTAACAGTGTTTTGTATTCGGGTAGTATTTGTTTAAATTGTTGAATAGTCTCTTCAAGGCTATTGCCCGACTGGCCGCCCGCTGCATTCCGGTGCCCGCCGCCGTTAAAATACTTTTTACATATTTCATTTGCCGGGAACTCGCCTGTTGACCGTAACGATAGTTTAACCATGTCAGTACGTTCAACTATAAAGGCCGCTAACCGTATGCCGGTTATTGATAAAGCATAATTTACAATGCCTTCGGTATCTCCGGTGTTTGATTCGTATTTTTTAAGTTCTTCTTTAGTAACGCTGATTAAGGCCGTATTGTATTCGCGTAAAATTTCGAGCTTGTTACTTAAACAGTAGCCTAAAAACCTAAGCCTGTTTTCAGGAGCATTGCTGTATACCAACTCGTGTATGCGCCAGTTAACAGCACCTGCATCAATAAGGTTAGCCACAATGCGGTGCACCGCAGCAGTAGTATTTGGCAAACGGAATGAAGCAGAATCAGTCATGATACCTGTATACAGGCAAGTAGCAACATCGGCATTAATAAGCTCGGGGTGTTGCAGCTCTTCAACTATGAAGCTATAAACCAACTGGGCAGTTGCACAGGCATTAATATTCCAGTAGCGATAGTCATCAAAATCCTGCGGCTCAAGGTGATGATCAATCATCACTTTAACAGCACTGCTTTCGCCAACCAGTTCACCCATTTGGTTAATACGACTCAGATGATTAAAATCGAGGCAGAAAACAATTTCAGCTTCGGCAATCAACCGGGCTGCAGTTTCGGTTTTTTCGGTATAGATGATAACCTCTTCGTTACCCGGCATCCACCATAAAAACTCAGGATAATCTGTTGGTGCTATAACTACGGCGTGGTGCCCTTGCTGCACCAGGTAATTATATAAACCCAATGAAGAACCCATAGCATCACCATCAGGTTTATGATGCGTGGTGATAACAATTTTGCGGGGCTGGTTTAATAATTCGCTAAGCGAGGCTATATCTAACATCAACTAAAAAAAGAAGTGCAAATCTAAATAATAATATCAAAAACGCGCCATGCAAATTCTATAAAAAGCTTTAGGTTTCAGTAACAAAACTCTATTTTTGCCGCAACTTTAAAACAAACATGGAAAATAACAAAACTTTCACCATGATTAAGCCAGATGCAGTACGCAACGGCCACATAGGTGCTATATTAAACCACATTACCAAAGGCGGTTTCAAAATTACTGCTATGAAGTACACTTATTTAACCCCTGAAAAAGCAGGTGAGTTTTATGCTGTGCACAAAGAGCGTCCTTTTTACAAAGATCTTGTTGGCTTTATGTCTTCAGGCCCTATTGTAGCGGCAATTTTAGAAAAAGAAAACGCTGTTGCTGATTTCCGTACCCTTATTGGTGCAACTGACCCAAGCAAAGCTGACGAAGGAACTGTTCGTAAACTGTATGCAGAATCAATTGAGGCTAACGCCGTTCACGGTTCTGACTCTGATGAGAATGCTGCTATTGAAGGTAGCTTCTTCTTCTCAGCTTTTGAGAAATTTTAATTTTTCCTTTTAAGGAATTCAAGCTAAAAGACCAAATTTTACTCTTAAAGAAATCCAAATTTCACTTAAGGTAAAATTTGGTCTTTTTTTATAGCCTGCTGGCATAATATTTTCTTGGTAAAAAGAGTGTTTATTATATTAGCAATATGAAGAAAGCATCAAGAGCCGCTATTTACTCAGTTTGTGTGGTGTTGTTTATAATTGGAAGCTGGTCACTGGTTAAGGCGCATCCTGAAGTGCAATTTACTTTCTATATCCCTGCAGCCTTGGTAATTATCTATGCTGTAATACGCGATGATCTTTTCAGCAAGCCAGGCGCTCACGTTCGTCACGCGCTTAGAGAAGAATAATTTCTTCTATTATTGCGCTGCCTGCACGGGCATTGATTTTCTCTATAATTTGTGAACGCATCATCATCAATTCGTTTTTTACTACTGATGATTCTATACGCAAAAACAATCGTTTGTTATTAACAAAAAGTTCGCTTGTACGGTTGGCTACCGGCTTACCTACAATTTCGGGCCAGGCGGCAATCATTGACGTTTCATCAAACCGCTGCTTTATTTTGTAAACACTAAGCATTTGCTCAATTGCTTCCTTTATTGATTTATCGTTAGGCTTGCGCATGTTTTCTAATTAAATATAGTTTAAAGTAGCAACACCTTATTAAAAGCTGCACTCTCGATCTCACTACTTTTTAAAGACTTACAATTAACCGGAAACCTCTCCCCGGCTTACCTCAAATAACTTCACCTCAACCTTTATCTTGTTAAAAATATTGGTAACTCGTTTAGGGTTGGCATCGGTTATAAACACCTGACCAAACTCCTTATTGCTCACCAACTGCATTAGCTTGGTAATACGGCTATCATCCAGCTTATCAAAAATATCATCAAGCAATAACAAAGGCTTAAACCCTTTTTGCTGCTGCAGGTAAACATACTGCGCAAGTTTAAGTGCAATCAAAAAAGACTTTTGCTGCCCCTGCGAGCCAAATTTCTTTAATGGCATACCGTGTACACTAAAGTGCAAATCATCGCGGTGAATACCCGCCGTAGTACGCTCCAGCACCCTGTCTTTTTCAATTACCTTTTTTAAAAGTGCTGCAAAATCATTTTGCAGTAACTGCGAATCATAAATTAGCTCAACCAGCTCCGCATCCTCACTCAAAAATTGATAATATTGATTAAACAGTTGGGTATAAACTTCGAGAAATGCTTTCCTTTTATTGAAAATTTTTGTTCCGGATATTATAAGCTGTTCATCCAAAACTTCGAGTAATCCAGGATCAAACCTACCTGTATCGGCTATACGCTTTAATAGGGCGTTACGGTTAGCCAATACTTTGTTGTAAACAATAAGCTCGTCAAGGTAATGGTTATCTGTTTGCGAAATAACGTTGTCAACAAACTTACGCCGCTCTTCGCTTCCTTCCATGATGATACTGCTATCATACGGCGAAATCATCACGAGGGGAATAAGACCTATATGATCGGCCAAGCGCTGATAATCCTTTTTATTGCGTTTGAATATTTTCTTTTGATTACGTTTTACCGAACAGGCAACTGTTTCGGGCAACTCGTTACGTTCAAACGTGCCGTTGATGATAAAGAAGTCGGCACCCTGCTTTATCTGCTGGCTATCAATAGGGTTAAAATAGCTTTTACAAAGCGAGAGGTAATGAATAGCATCAAGAATATTGGTTTTGCCGGCACCATTATTACCAACAAGCGCATTTACACCACTACTGAACGTTAATTCGGCCTCGGTATAATTTTTAAAATTGATAACAGATAGTTGCTGCAAATACATAAAGCGGCTTCAAAGTTAGCACTAAAACCCGACGAATGGAGCTTTTAACACGCTTAAATAAGAGCTACAAATATTTACGGTTTTTAATATTGTATAAAAAAATAGAATAACGTAGTTTTGCAAACTTAATTTTAGCATAGAAATGTCAAATACGGAAGTGAATGCCAACGTTGCACCAGAAAGAAAAACTCATGTACCAACAGGTGGCTTCGTAAGAGAGAACCAGAAAAGTTTACTATTTATTGGTGCAGCTATTATTGCACTGATAGCCATATACATTGCCTACCAAAAACTGTACCTGGCTCCGCGTGAGGTTGAAGCTGCAAACCAAATGTATGTAGCACAGGATTACTGGGCTAAAAAAGAATGGGATAAAGCTTTAAAAGGTGATGCCAGCTATCCGGGTTTTGAAAAAATCATTTCTAACTACAGCAACACCAAGGCAGCTAATTTAGCTTATTACTATGCAGGTATTGCTTACCTTAACAAAGGTGAATATAACAAAGCCATTGATAATCTTAACAGTTTCAGCAGCAACGACAAAGTAGTATCTGCAGAGGCACTAGGTGGTATTGGCGATGCTTATGTTGAACTAAAAGAATTTGATAAAGCAGAAAGCAATTTTAAACAAGCTGCTGATAAGGCCGATAACAAATTTTTGTCGCCGTTTTACCTTAAAAAATTAGGTTTGGTTTACGAAAAACTTAATAAGGCGAAAGAAGCTGCAGAAGCTTATAAGAAAATAAAAACCGACTATCCGGCAAGCACTGAAGCTCAAAATATTGATGCTTATATTGCTCGTGTTGAAGCAAAACAATAATTAATAGTTTTACGTATAACATCCTGCGGTTAACAAATTAATTATTTTGCATGGCTACACAGCTTAAAAATCTTTCTGATTTTTCAAACACCACCATACCCAACGCGGGTGCATACCGCTTTGGCATTGTAGTGGCCGAGTGGAATGCAAAAATTACAGGAGCCCTTTACGAAGGTGCTTACCAGAGTTTAGTTGATAACGGCACGTTAGAAGAAAACATTTTCACCTATTCTGTTCCGGGTAGCTTTGAATTAACAACAGGGGCCGATATTTTACTTAAAAACAAAAACTTAGATGCCGTTATTTGCTTAGGCTGCGTTATACAAGGCGAAACACGTCATTTCGACTTTATTTGCAATGCCGTAGCAAATGGTGTAAGTAATGTTAGTATTAAATATTCAAAACCTGTTATATTTGGTGTACTAACCACTGATAATGAGCAACAAGCCGAAGACAGGGCCGGAGGAAAGCACGGAAACAAAGGCGTTGAAGCTGCTGTAACTGCTATCAAGATGGCTGACCTTAACAAACAGTTACAAGATTAATTATTTGATTTAAGCAGTTAACATGAAAAAGCTAATTTACATTGCCTTGCTGGCCGCCACTTTAATCGGCACCTTCTCATCGTGCTCAAATAAATTATGCCCTGCGTACGGTAACTCACGCCGCCGCTAAACCAACACAGCCATATTTTGACAAATTGCTGAAAACCATTTGTAACAGATAGCGTATTTTTGCTAACAGTTATACAATTGACTAATTTTAAATATGACCTGGACGGCATTAGACTCGGCTGAGCAGTTAAGCAGTATTAAGCAACAACCCGGCTACAGTATTATTTTTAAGCACAGCACACGTTGCTCAATAAGCATGATGGCTAAACGCCGTTTTGAACTTGACTGGGATCAGCTGCCCGATAGCATTCCGCTTTATTTTCTTGACCTGATTAAATTTCGCGAAATATCTAATCAAATTGAGTCAGATTTTAAAGTTCATCATGAATCGCCGCAATTGCTTTTGATTAAAGACGGCGAGTGTATACTTGACCAATCACACGGTGGCATCTCGGTTGAAGAGACACTGGAGATGGTACAATAACTGCAGAGATAGTAGATAAGAAACAAGAACCATTAGCCAAAATTGATGTGGCGTATTGGTTATGTATTGTAAAAAATCTTGTTTCTTGACTCCTGGCTCTTGCTTCTATCCTAAAATCCCTACTTTTGTTATTATGATTGATTTACCGGTAATTCCAGCCAACCAGGTACAACGTAAGCCCGATTGGCTTAGGGTTAAACTGCCTGTTGGTAAAGAGTATGCACATGTACGTAGTTTGGTTGATACCCACAAGCTGCATACCATTTGCGAAAGCGGTAATTGCCCAAACATGGGTGAGTGCTGGGGTGCCGGTACTGCAACGTTCATGATATTGGGTAATATTTGCACGCGCTCATGTTCATTTTGCGCCGTAGCCACAGGCCGTCCATTAGCGGTTGACATGGATGAACCAAACCGTGTAGCAACATCGGTTAAACTTATGCAGGTTAAACACTGTGTAATTACCTCGGTAGACAGGGATGACCTTAAAGATGGAGGATCAATTATATGGGCCGAAACCATCAATGCCATACGTAGGGAAAGTCCCGAAACTACTTTAGAAACGCTTTTACCAGATTTTAAAGGAAACTGGGATAACCTTGCCCGTGTATTGGAGGTACGCCCCGAAGTAGTATCTCATAATCTTGAAACCGTACGCCGCTTAACCCGCGAAGTACGTATACAAGCCAAATATGACCGTAGCCTGGAATGTCTTAGTCAGATATCTGCTGCCGGCTTACGTACAAAATCGGGCATAATGCTTGGTTTGGGCGAGCAGCAAGAAGATGTGCTGGAAGCAATGCAGGACTTATATAATGCCGGAGTGCATATATTAACACTGGGCCAGTACCTTCAACCAACCCGTAACCACCACCCGGTAATTGATTGGGTTACACCCGAGCAATTTAACTATTATAAAGAGGTAGGCCTGCAAATGGGCTTTAAGTATGTAGAGAGCGGACCCCTTGTACGCTCATCTTACCATGCTGAAAAACATTTGTTTGATTTATAATGTTGTGGTATAATATTTTATATTTACTGCACTTTGGCCAAAAAGCATAGAATTACCCTTACTGAAGAAGAACTTGTTTCAGCACTTCAGCGCCATGATAAAATAGGCGCTGAAGCATTGTATGATATGTATTCTGCAGCACTTTACGGGGTGATTGTACGCATTGTTAATGATACGTCGACAGCCGAAGACGTTTTACAGGAAACTTTTGTTAAAATTTGGCATTCTGCCGCCAGCTACAGCGCCGAAAAAGGCAGGCTGTTTACCTGGATTGTGAATATTGCACGCAATCTTGCAATTGATAAAATAAGATCGAAAGATTTTCGTAATCAATTTAAAAACCAGGAGCTCGAAAATAACGTAGGTTATATTGATCAAAACAACAGCACGGTTTATAAGCCTGAGCTGCTGGGTGTAAAGGATTTGATTAATACGCTGAGACCCGAGCAAAAATCAGTACTTGATTTGATTTATTTTAAAGGTTACACACATACCGAAGCTGCTGATGAGCTGGGTATGCCGTTAGGAACCATTAAAACCCGCCTGCGTATGGCAATACAGCAATTACGTAAGCATTTTAACTAAAAGTGGAAGAGACAAGGGAATATATAGAATCGGGTATTTTGGAGCTTTATGTTCTGGGCGATTTGAGCACAGAAGAAAAGCTGCAGGTACAAGCTATGGTTCAAAAACACCCCTTAGTTAAAGCCGAACTTCAGGAAATTGAAAAGGCAGCTTACCTTTACGCAGATCTTCACCAAACAGAACCCTCTCCCGTATTACGCGACCGTGTTTTAAACAGTTTACTTACCAACTTAGCCGACGACAGAAATTTAAAGACTGTAACAAACAGGCATGAAGAAGCTACTGTAAGAAAAATGAATGCCGCGTCTGCAGCCAAGCCTACTGTAAGTGTATTTTACAAATATGGTTTTGCAGCAAGTTTGCTTTTATTATGCGCAAGCATTGCCGCTACGGCAATTTTATACAGCCGCTTACGTCAATCGCAGCAGCAGTTAATCACTTTAGCGCAAAGCAATCAAAAGTTTGCCAATCAGGTAAGCTTCATGCAGGATGAAATCAGTGTGTTCCGCGATCCGTCTTTCAAACTTATTCAATTAAAGGGAACGGCTAAAGCGCCTAACAGTGCACTTACTGTTGCCTGGAGTGCAACACGTAAAAAGGTTATGGTTGATTTAAAGAGTGTTAAACTTCCGGAAACCAACAAAGATCAGCAATACCAATTGTGGGCAATTGTAGATCAAAAACCGGTTGATCTTGGCGTGTTTGATGGAGCTCTTACCGATAATGCTGATATGCAGCTTATGAAATCAGTAAGCACAGCACAGGCTTTTGCTGTTACAATTGAACCAAGGGGAGGAAGCTCAAACCCAACTATGGAGCAAATGGTTGTAATAGCCAGTTTATAGAATTTTATTTTAGTAAATTATATAAATCAATATTTAATTTCAAATCCAAGTTTTTAAGCTTCGCAGATAAAATAAAATTTTGATTGAATTTTGTGTAACTATTTACATTTGACCGCGTCTTATGAATAACTTTTAAAAAGTATTTGTTGTTCTTTATAAGGTCAGTTAATAGTGAAAGGGTTACATTCAAATACATGTAGCCCTTTTATTTTTGCATCAGCTTAGCTATTGTTGCAGGTACACGTGCAGCAACCTGCCCCGGCAATACAACATTTAATTTATCAGGCAGTGCAAGCTCATCGCCGGCACGGCCATGCAGGTATACTCCTGCTAAACAAGCTTCCAAAGGGCTGTAGCCTTGCGCTAGCAAAGCCGTTATAATTCCCGTCAAAACGTCGCCCATACCGCCTACCGCCATTGCGGCATTACTGCTTGAGTTAAAATATAGTTGCCCTTCTGGGGTTCCGGTGATGGTGTAACTGTTTTTTAAAACGATATAGATATCAAGTTCACTTGCTTTTTGCCGCATGGTTTGTAAGCGTTGCCACCAACTTGTGTGATTGCCAAACAAGCGGTCAAACTCTTTCATGTGTGGTGTAATAATACTTTTTGCGGGCAACTGATTCAGCAGTATTGTGTTACCGGCCAATAAGTTTAGTCCATCTGCATCTATCACTAACGGCTTTTGGTAATCTGTAATTACATGTTGCAACAAAGCCAAAGCATCATCGCCTGTGCCTAATCCAGGCCCAATAGCAATTGCCTTTAACTTTTCCAGCTCTAAATCAGGCAACTGATATTCGTTTCTTACAATGGCCATTACTTCAGCCTGATAACTGTTTAGCGCGGTTAAACCAGCCTCAGGTACACATGCTGTGGTTAACCCTGCGCCTGCATACACGCACGCTGATGAGGATAGTAATGCAGCACCCATTGTTTTGGCCTGCCCAGCAATAATTAAGGCATGTCCAAAAGTGCCTTTATGGCTAAATCTCGTTCGCGGCTTAAGTATGCTTTGGATATCCTTGTCCTCAACCATTTGATAAGGCGATTGCAGCGAACGGATAAACTTGGTATCCAGTCCAATGTTAACCGCTTCCCAGCAGTCAACGTATGCACCAGATTCGGGTAGCAAAAAGTTTATTTTAGGTTGCTGGAAAGTGATCACCAAATTGGATTTTAGTGCGCCCCCCTCCAACTCTACTACTCCATCGGTATAAAATCCGGTAGGAACATCTACTGCTACTACACATTTGCTTAAGCTGTTAAGGTGATCAACCAAAGCCTTAAAACTACCATCTAACGGTTTATTCAACCCGCTTCCTAATAAGGCATCAATAAGTATATCGGCGTTTTCTTGTGGTGAGGTTTCCGACTCGGATAATTCAATTAAGGGAATTTGCATGGCTTGCAGTCTTTGCAAGTTAATGTCAAAATCTGCTGTTGACCTGGTTGAATAACGCGCAATTTTAACGTTGATTCGCCTGTAATCATGCTCAAAAAGCAAACGGGCAATAGCCAGTCCATCTCCACCATTATTTCCGGTACCACAGTAAACTGATATAGCTTCATGCTTATCAGGAAAATGATTTACGAACCAACTTACAAAAGCTTTAGAGGCGCGCTCCATTAAATCAACGGAGCTTATGGGCTCATGAGCTATGGTGTAAGCATCGGCTTCGCGAATTTGTTGTGCAGTAAGTAATGGTAGCATAACTTGTTAAGATGAGTTACGCGCTTTTGTTTGCAACCAGTGCTAATTGGCTGGTAGATGATACTCAATTCCCCATTGTTTAACATAGTCCTCCAGCGGTTGCAAGCCAACTGCAGCCCTACGCTTATTTACGTTAGGTTCATCATCAATAGGATCAATAGTGGCTTTGCCGGTTTTATCAATTGAAATTTGGCTACCGTAAATTTGCTTTTTACCTTGGCGTATAGCAACTCGGTCTTCAAGTAAAGCCAGGTTTGCCGGGTGTGCCTTGCCTTCCTTAACGGCTGCTCGCAGCATAGGAAGATACTTTTCCTGCGTTTTAATATCGGCATGCTGAATTACCAAAAACAAGGTTAAATTGCCTTTATCGCCTACAACATCAGCTCCAAGCCAACCATGATCATCTAGAATTGCTTTTACTTTTGATAAATTAATAGAATCTTTTTGCTGGATGGTGGACCACAAATCCTTTAGTTCTTTAGAATTGCGTCCGTATTTCTTACCTACCGAATCCAGTTTCAACCGGTACGACTGATCATCGTTATAAATACCGGTAAGTTCTTTTACCAAAGGTTTATTGAGTTTTTTTTCAACCTCTTGCTCATTTAACTTTACCTGCTTAAGTAATTTAGGCCAACGTTTATCGGCATATAACGAGGTTAAGTCAGTGTCTTGCGTAATATGCTGGTAGTTATGGTAGCCACCTATATAAACTACACGCTGTAAATTAGTAAAGGCACTATCCGTATAATTTGCAAGTGCCCAGGCGCAGGCAGCATTGTAACGATCATTTATAAGCCCTTGCCACTTGTTACTTTTAAAAGCAGAAGAATAAGCCCACGCCGAGGCTTTATAATTTTTAGCCTGATATAAGGAGTCGGCTTTAGAAATTAGTGCTGTGTAAGTTGCTTGTTGTGCTTTGGCAGAAAAAGCTAGTAATAGAAAACAGATGTATAAATATTTCATCGTGTAAAACTGTGATAAGCAAATTAAACAAAAAGAGGCACAAATTATTGTGCCTCTACATATTTTGTCCTGGTTCCTGTCTCTAACTTCTTTCTCTATTTTACACCCATCTCCTTAGCCAGGAATTTACCAGTAAAGCTTTCTTTAACTTTGCACAAACCTTCGGGTGTACCTTTGTACAAAATTTGTCCACCTCCCGAACCACCTTCCGGACCAAGGTCAATTACGTGGTCAACTACTTTAATTACATCGAGGTTATGTTCAATCACCAGTACGGTATTGCCTTTATCAACCAATTGTTGCAATACGCCTAACAGTACGTTAATATCTTCAAAGTGTAAACCTGTAGTAGGCTCATCAAGAATATAAAATGTGTTTCCGGTATCTTTTTTAGACAACTCGGTTGACAACTTTACACGCTGTGCCTCACCGCCTGATAATGTTAAGGATGACTGCCCTAACGTGATGTAGCCCAAACCAACATCATTTAATGTTTTCACCTTACGATAGATGGCCGGGATATGCTCAAAAAATGCTGTGGCATCCTCAATACTCATATCGAGCACATCACTGATGGATTTGCCACGATAGCGCACTTCAAGAGTTTCGCGGTTGTAACGTTTACCACCACATTCTTCGCAAGGCACCTGCACATCGGGCAAAAAGTTCATTTCAATAACCTTCATACCGGCGCCCTGGCAGGTTTCACAACGGCCACCCTTTACGTTGAACGAAAAGCGGCCCGGTTTATAACCACGTATCTTTGATTCGGGCAATTGCACGTACAAAGCCCGGATATCCGAGAATACACCAGTATAAGTAGCCGGATTTGAGCGCGGCGTGCGGCCAATTGGCGTTTGGTCTATCTCAATAACCTTATCAATATTTTCGAGTCCTTCAACCTTGTCATAAGGTAGCGGCTGCTTTTTAGCCCTGAAAAAGTGATGATTCAGAATAGGGTACAGCGTTTCGGTAATTAAACTTGATTTACCACTACCCGATACGCCTGTTATACCTATAAGCTTTCCCAACGGAAACTCTACCGTTACCTTTTTAAGGTTATGCCCTGTAGCCTTTTTAAGGGTTACAGATTTACCGTTACCCTTACGGCGTTGTTTTGGTATGGCTATTTCCCGTTCACCATTAATATATGATGTAGTGAGTGTATGCATAGCCATTAACTGCTGCGGTGTACCCTCGGCAACTACAGTACCACCATGCACGCCTGCTGCAGGCCCCATATCAATAACGTAGTCGGCCTCAAGTATCATGTCTTTATCATGCTCAACAACCAACACTGTGTTACCTAAATCGCGCAGGTTTTTTAGTGCGTTGATAAGGCGATCATTATCGCGCTGGTGCAGACCTATGCTTGGCTCATCTAAAATGTACATTACATTCATTAGCTGCGAGCCAATTTGCGTAGCTAAACGTATGCGCTGCGCCTCACCGCCCGATAGGGTACGCGCCGTACGGTCAAGCGTTAAATAGCTTAAGCCTACATCAAGCAAAAAGCCAATGCGTGCCCGAATTTCTTTAAGTATCTCTCGTGCTATGACGTTTTGACGCTCGCTAAGCCTGTCTTCAATACCTACAAACCAATCTTGCAGGGTGCGTATATCCATTGTAGCCAGCTCGAAAATATTCTTCTCGCTAACCTTAAAGTGTAATGACTCCTTTTTAAGTCTTGCGCCTTCGCAAACGGGACAAACCTTTAACGTGCGGTAAGCTTCTAAATCGTCTGATACATCCTCGCTTTTGCGTTCTTGCTGCTCTTCAAGCATACGGATGATACCATCAAAAGTAACCTGGTAATTTTGAACGTTCCATTTATTGTATTCAACAGCAACAGAAATAATTTCCTGTGAGCCGTTTAATATAATGTCCAGCTTTTCGCGTGGAATTTTTTCAATAGGCACTGATAAAGAGAAATCATACTTTTTACCTAAAGCTTTTAACACCTGAAAAACCCAGGTTTCGCGGTACTCGCCAAGGGGCGCCAAACCGCCGTTAATAATACTCAGTTTTGGGTTTGGTATAACTGATGACTCATCTACAACAAAAATATAACCTAAGCCATCGCACTTATCACAGGCGCCATAAGGCGAGTTAAATGAAAATGTATTGGGCTGCGGCTCATCATAAGAAATACCCGAAACCGGATCCATTAAAAACTTGCTAAAATAAGATACATTGTTGTCCTTATCGGCAATACGTATAATGCCTTTAGCTGTTTTAAGTGCCGATTGTATCGAAGTATGTAAACGCTTGCTGTCTTTTTCGCTAACCACCAAACGGTCAACTACAATATCAATATCATGAATTTTATAACGGTCTACCTGCATTTTAGGCTCAACATCCATAATGTTGCCATCAACATATACTTTCAGGTAACCTTGCTTGCGTATTTGCTCAAATAATTCGCGGTAATGACCCTTACGGCCTTTCACCACCGGTGCCAGAATATTTACCGGCTGCCCGTCAAATTTTTCGGCAATGGTGCGCATAATCTGATCTTCGCTCATGCGCTCCATTTTTTGCCCGCTTACATATGAGTATGCCTCACCGGCACGGGCATATAGCAAGCGCATAAAATCATATATCTCGGTAATGGTACCTACTGTTGAGCGTGGGTTTTTACTGGTTGTTTTTTGCTCAATGGCAATAACCGGACTCAAGCCTGATACCTTATCAACATCGGGCCGCTCCATACCGCCCATAAACTGGCGCGAGTAGGCCGAAAAAGTTTCCATGTAACGGCGTTGCCCTTCGGCGTAAATAGTATCAAAAGCCAACGATGATTTACCGCTGCCGCTCAACCCGGTTACCACCACCAGCTGGTTACGCGGAAATGAAACATCAATATTTTTAAGATTATGCACCCGGGCCCCGTATACCTCTACTTCACTTTGTTCGCCCAGGTCAATTGTTTTTTCAGCCATAAATTTTTTAAACAACAAGTATGTAACTTGTAAACGGCCGCTAAGTTTTTTGGCCGTGTATAATTATCTAAAAACGAGCCGCAAATATACTAAAAAAGGCCTGCATGCACAATGCATACAGGCCTCGCTTGCTCCGTAATTACTAAATATTTTAGTTTAATGACAATGTGTCGGCAGGTACTATGTTAGCCATCATAGGGCCATAGTTTTCCTCTATTTCCTTATCCATAACCTCTTTCATGGCTACAAGGTTGTAAACGTACATGCCCGTTTCGCGGTTAAGGTGCATAAAGAAATAGTTGCCGCCGTTTTTGCGGTTAATTGCCTTGTGCATACGCGGCGAACCGGCGTTGTAAGCCGCTGCAGCCAGCGTCCAGCTACCCATTTCATCATATAAGTCTTTAATGTACTTGCAGGCGGCAATAGTAGCTTTACGGTTGTTCAGGCGTTCATCTTTGCCGTGTCCAACCTTAAGACCGTACTGACGTGCGGTACCAGGCATAAATTGCCATATACCTGCTGCGCCTCGCGGCGAACGCACATGTTTTTGAAAACCCGATTCCAGTAAAGGAATATATTTAAAATCTTCGGGGATACCATAAACCTGCAAAATGGGTACAATCATCGGAAACCATTTTGCGGCCTGAGCCTGCAGTTGTTTGGCTTGAGAGGTGTATCGGCTATGCTTCCAAATGGAGTAGCTGATCTTGCGTTTTACTTTAACGTTTTTCACCGGCACTTTCTCGTCGGCAAAGTTTAAATTTGGTTTCTCTTCAACTTTTTTGGTTTCAAAAACGTTGAAAAGAACAGGACTGCTTTTCAATTCCTCTTTGTGATCAACACTGAAAACAAAGAGCCTTGAAATGATAAACAGCACACATATTACGGAGCACGTAATGAGGTGATTTTTAATCATTCAATTTAATTTAGTTCAACAATACACAGGTAAATGTGTGGCGCAAAGGTATAAAACATATCACACAATCAAACACTTAGGCCTGCTTAGTGTTTTGAGCGATGTGGAAAAAATGTGAAAACAATGGGTTGACGGGTGTTTAAACGCCGATTTCGCATGTGGAAACTTTTTTTGCAATAAGGCAATTTTTCGTACCTTTGCTCCCCGCTTTTAAAGCTTTAACAAAAAAATATGGTATTCAAAAAACCAGGGAACAGTCGCGACGACAAGTCCAACAAATCAGCCGGCAGGCGCACCGGCGGCAGTGGCCACGAACCACGAAACAGCTCTTCACCGCGTACACGTAATGCTAATTCAGGTTTCAAAAAATCAGACGATGGCGCACCTAAAAAAAGGTTCGGTACCGATGGCGACAAAAAACCGTTTACAGCAGGACGCAAAACTTCATCAGGTGGTTTTAACGCAGATGACAGGCCAAAAAGGAGCTTCGGCTCTACCGCCGGAAAAAAACCGTTTGGCGACCGCAGCAACCGTGGCGAAAGCACAGGTGCTGACCGTCCGTTTAAGCGCAATAGCGAAAGCCGTGGCAGCAGCACCGACAGGCCATTTAGAAAAAGCACAGGCGGTGACTTTAAAGGTGGCGATAGAAGCAACTTTAAATCACGCACAGGTGAGCAAAGCGAAGGTGGCGAAAAGAAATTTAACCGTGCTGTAGGTAGTAGCCGCACCTGGGCTGATAAACCAGCGGGTGATGACAATGGTAACAAACCATTCCGCGAACGCCGCGAACAATCAGGCGAAAGATCTTCAAACTTCCGTAAAAGCGGCAATGATGAGCGTAACAAACCTTTTCGTGAACGCCGGGAGCAATCGGGAGAAAGGTCATCAAGCTACCGTAAAAATTCTACCGAGGATTTTAACGAAGACCGCTCTAAAACGAACTTAAGGGGCCGCAACAAAAAAACTTCAGAAAACGACGACAGTCATTTAATACGTCTTAACCGTTATATATCAAATGCAGGTATTTGCTCGCGCCGTAAGGCTGATGAACTTATTACCGCGGGGGTGGTATCGGTAAATGGCGAGGTAGTATCAGAGTTAGGCCATAAGGTTGATCCATCAAAAGATGTGATACGCTACAATGGTGAAACTTTGAAGCGCGAGAAAATGGTTTATGTATTACTTAACAAACCTAAGGATTACATTACCACTACTGATGACCCACAGGAGCGCCGCACCGTTATGCACCTGGTTGACAAGGCAAGCAAAGAGCGCATTTACCCTGTAGGCAGGCTGGACCGAAACACAACAGGCTTAATACTAATGACTAACGATGGCGAACTGGCCGACAAGCTTTCGCACCCACGCAATAGCATTACTAAAATATACCAGGTTGAACTTAATAAAAGTTTAACCCAGGGCGACCTTAATAAAATTGAGTATGGTTTAGAGCTGGAAGATGGCTTTATTAAACCAGATATGGTAAGCTATGTGCAAGGTGGAACCAAACGTGAGGTTGGCATCCAAATTCATAGCGGCAAAAACCGTATTGTTCGTCGTATTTTTGAACACCTGGGTTATGAAGTGGTAAAGCTCGACCGCACTATTTATGCAAATCTTACCAAAAAAGATTTACCACGCGGGCGCTGGAGATTCCTCGAAGAAAAAGAAATAATTCAATTAAAGCATTTGGTTAAAGCTTAATAACAATCTATCTGTACAATTTACAGTAGCAATAAGTAAAGGGAAATTTCTACAAGGAAATTTCCCTTTTTAACTTTTATGAAAACCCAAAGCCTGCTATAGCGTTAAACAAATACAACTTATAGCTATATGAAGAATCTGGTTTTCAATTTAATTATAGGTTCGTACACTGAAGACGGTACCGATGGACTATATGTTTACAGGTTTGATGCAGAAAGCGGAAAACTATCGTTTTTAAATAAAACCGCTGTACCTGTTGAAAACCCAACTTACCTTTGCATATCAGCTAACAATCGCTTTGTTTATACTGTTAACGAGGTTGGAATAGAAAGCAGCGGCTACGTTAGTGCATTTTCTTTTGATGCTAATGATGGTACTTTACACCTGCTTAATACACAGCACACTGGCCCCGGCCCCTGCCATGTTACCATAGACGGGGCACATAAACACTTGTTTGTTGCAAACTATGAAGGAGGTAGCGTTTATGTTTTTCCTATAAATGAAGATGGTTCTCTTGCACCGGTAAAACAAATAATACAGGAACATGGCTCAGGCCCTAATCATGAACGCCAGGATAAATCACACGTTCACATTGCGCTTCTATCGGCCGATGAAGACCACTTGGTATATACCGATTTAGGTGCCGACAATATAAACATCCGCAATTACAACCCTTACAGTAATGATGATGTATTAGTTCCTGTTTCAGCACCTCTTGCAAAAGCGGAGCCTGGTGAAGGCCCCAGACATGTGGTATTCAGTCCGGACAATAAAAACCTTTACCTGGTAAATGAAATGAGCGGCAACGTTACCGCGTTCAAATATGACAACGGTACGCTTGAACAAATTCAAAAAAAAAGCATGTTACCTGATGGTTTTGACGGAGAAATTAGCGGTGGCGATATCAGAATTTGCCCTAACGGTCGTTTTGTCTACGCTAGTAACCGGGGAGATGCAAATGAAATTATCGTTTTTGAAAGAGATTTTGCAAGCGGTTTACTGACTTTTGTACAACGGCAGGATAGTGGTGGTAAAGAGCCTCGTAACCTTGCCATTGATCCTACCGGAGGCTTTTTGTTATCGGCCAATCAAAAAAGCAATAATATA
Source organism: uncultured Mucilaginibacter sp. (assembly GCF_913773635.1). Lineage (GTDB taxonomy): Bacteria > Bacteroidota > Bacteroidia > Sphingobacteriales > Sphingobacteriaceae > Mucilaginibacter. Next base: position 186,908 of record NZ_CAJYGQ010000003.1, on the reverse strand, counting down.
GTTGTTTTTAAAATTAATGGCGAAAAGGGTGAACTTACTCCCGCCAGGGTGCAAGTTTCAATAAGAAGTCCAAGCTGTCTGAAGTTTTCACCTGTAGCGTAAGCTCAAATCCAGTATTTACTTAGTTCCTTACGTGATATAATGTGGTAGCGACTTTTGACACAGCAGGCACAGAAGAAGATTTTTACCGGAATAATATCTTCCAGCCACTTAAATATAAGTGGCGTATTTTTTTTATAATGATACGGACGCTTACACTTCGAACAACACAACTCCGGCTTTCTCATAATTTAAGGTTAGTAACATTATATATAACATTTTTGTTACAAAAAAATTGTATTTGACTATCAAATACTTACAACCCATGCTATTAACACTGTGCTTTCGTAACGCCGAGGGAGGACTAAACAGCACTCATGCGTAAACCATACCTCAACCAAGAATTTGCTACCTTGCAAATAATTAAAGCGTTTTCCTTATGAAAAAACTAATACTGATTTTGTGCTTACTACCTGGCTTACTTAGTGCACAAAGCAAAAACAAAGGACCTAAAATATTGGATTTACTTATTGGCACTTACACCACCGGAACCAACAGCGAAGGCATTTACGTTTATCGGTTTTACACAGAAACCGGTCATGTAGCGTATTTAAGCCGTACCGGTCAGGGTGTTGATAACCCATCGTACATTTGCGTTTCGAATGACAGGAAGTTTGTTTACGCAGTAAATGAAATTGGTGATGATCGCAAAGGCAGTGTAAGCTCTTTTACTTTCGACCCTAAGGTAGGCACGTTGAATTTAATTAATAAACAGGTATCGGGTGCGGGTCCGTGCTACATATCCGTTGATAAGGATCAGAAGCACGTATTTTCGGCTAATTACGCAGGTGGAAGCCTATATATTTACCCGGTTGCTGCTGATGGATCATTAGGTGCGGCCTCTCAAATTATACAAGACCCATCGAATGATCTTGGTCCGGATAAAAAACGCCAAGAAAAACCGCACGTGCACACGGCAGTACTATCTCCTGATGAGAAACATTTGTTATACACCAATCTCGGCAGCGATAAAATTCATGTTTATAAATATAAAGCCTCGCAACCACAACCGTTAAGCGAACCAGTATCGGTAAGCGTAACAGGTGGCGATGGCCCGCGCCATATTGATTTCAGCACCAACCGTAAATACATGTACGTTATTACCGAAATGGGGGCCCATGTATTTACTTACGAGTACAACAGTGGCAAACCAAAAATGCTGCAAAAAGTAAGTATGATGGAAGATGGCTCAACCAAAGAACCCGGAGGTGCAGATATCCACGTATCGCCCGACGGCTTGTTTCTTTACGCCAGCAACCGTGGTACAGCTAATGAAATTGTGGTATACCGCATTAATCAAGACAACGGCATGCTGAGCTTTGTGGAACGTCATAATACCGGCGGCAACCATCCCCGCAATTTTGTGATTGATCCTACGGGAAACTTCCTGCTGGTAGCTAATAAGAACAGCAATAACGTGGTTGTATTTAAAATTAACCGTAGTACCGGTCAGATCACTCAAACAGCTAATAAAATTGAGGTGGATAGCCCGAGTTGTTTAAAATTTGCCTCGATAGAGTAAGTCACGAAGCCATTTTATACTTTTCAATTTGAACTGTTCCAGTTCAAGACGCAAAAAAAAACGCCGGCTATTACTAACCGGCGTTTCCTTATTAAAAGAAAAAAACTATTTTATTGCTTGTTGAAGCTGTACACCACGTAACCGGTGCTGTTACCAATGGCTACAGGTGTTTTTAGCACCATGCTATTACCATCATTGCTGCTAACCATTAACTGGTAACCTTGCTGCACATTTTTGGCTTTATCACCTTCAAATATCTTTTTAAACTGGAACATTTGTCCGCTTGGTCCATTGTTGTTAATTGACCAGAAGATGGTTTGTGACACGCCGCTGGTTAAGGTATAAATACCGTTACCGCTATTGGTAAGTTTCCAGGTGCTGCCAACAAAAGCCGATGGTTTTGCTTCGTCAAACGCGCTTGAAACTGCGTTTTCAACCAAGCCTTCATAACTTACGTTATTTACTACCCAAGTGCCGGTAAACTTACCGCGGCCAACATTTTGAACGCCGGTTGCAGCGTTTTGAGTTGAACAAGCCGTTACAGCAAAACCTATTACCACGGCTGTTAAAACAATTTGAAGTATCTTTTTCATTGTAGTGTTTATTTGAACGTATAATAATACACACAACCGGCAACCTTGTTTTTGCCGGCCCTGAGCTTTATTACCAACAGACGTTTTAAAGGAGAAACGGTTTAATTAAAAGCGCTTACTGCTTTCGATTACTTCCATGTAAAAGTTTTCGTATTCAGGCAAAATGTTGGCCAAATCAAACTTACGTGCATGTTGCAGGGCATTTTCCTTGAACTGGGCAAGCCGGGCTTCATCTTGCAGCATGTAAACAGCACGCTCGGCCATACCATCAACATCACCTACATCGCGCAGGTAGCCGGTTACACCTTCCTCATTTAACTCGGGCAAACCACCGGCGTTACTGCTTATAACCGGTACACGGCAAGCCATAGCTTCCAGCGCAGCTAAACCAAAACTTTCTGACTGTGATGGCATCAGGAATAAGTCAGATACCGACATGATTTCTTCAACGGCATCCTGCTTACCTAAAAACCGCACGTTTTGACTTACGCCAAGTTCACGTGCCAGCTCTTCACATTCAGGGCGGTCTTGCCCATCGCCTACCATTAATAATTTTGATGGTATTTGTGCATTCACCTGTGCGAAAATCCTGATGACATCTGGCGTACGTTTTACCCTGCGGAAATTGGAGGTATGTACCAGTATTTTCTCGCCCTCAGGCGCTATTGCTTTTTTAAAGTGCTCCTTAGGCGAGTGACTGAAACGGCTCAGGTCAATAAAGTTGGTTATTACCTTAATATCCTTTTCTATTTCAAAAAACTTGTAAGTGTCCTGCTTAAGGTGCTCCGATACCGATGTTACGCCATCGCTTTGGTTAATGGAAAATGTTACCACTGGCTTATAGGTACGGTCATTACCCACCAGCGTAATATCAGTACCATGCAAGGTTGTTATTACCGGTATGTGGATGCCATAGGTTGCCAATATTTGCTTGGCCATAAAAGCTGCCGATGCATGCGGTATAGCATAATGCACGTGCAACACGTCCAACTTTTCAAACCGCACCACATCAACCAAACGGCTAGCCAGCGCCAGTTCATAAGGCGGATATTCAAACAGCGGGTACTTGCTTACAGCAACCTCGTGGTAAAATAAATTTTCGGAGAAAAAATCGAGCCTTACCGGCTGGTTATAGGTAACAAAGTGCACCTGATGACCGCGGTCGGCCAGGGCCTTGCCCAGTTCAGTTGCCACAACACCGCTACCGCCAAAGGTTGGATAGCAAACTATGCCAATTTTCATGAAGATGTTTTGATTAAGCGTTGAAATGAAGCCATACCATAACTCTCAACCTCTTGGTACCCGATAATTTGGTTTGATTTCATGCCCACAAGTTTAACAGCTATTTATGGCAAATGTGTTATGTATATGTAAACTTTACACAGCCTTACAATTGTTGTATAAAGCACAACAATACAACGCTAAACATCTATATTTACTTTACAACTTAAACCAAAAAAATCATGGGCTTATTTTCTGCCGAAGAACCTAAATCATACGAGATTGATAACAGGCAACTCATTTGCACTTTTTGCAAAAACACTACCTTTTATACCCGCCGCGAACAACTACACTCACCAACCCGCACATTCTTTAATGTAGAATGGACAGATAGTACAGCCATATGTTTTGTATGCAGCAACTGCGGTTTTATGCATTGGTTTATGCGATAGCCTTGAGCAAAGAATATCTAAAGTTGATGCAACAGGCAATACCATCAACGCTTAATGCACTACTGCATTCCCTTTTGTATGGCTTCATAAACCACATCCATAATGCGCGGCCTTATACGGCGACTGTTTAACAGCTGCGAATCTTTAGGATATACCCTGTTTGACAAAAACACATACACCAAACCCGACTTAGGATCAACCCAAACACACGTGCCAGTATAGCCTGTATGTCCGTATGTTTCTGAAGAAGCATAATTTGATGGATAGTGCTTGCTTACCTCAGGGTCCCAACGGTCAAAACCCAGCCCCCGGCGACTTACATTTGATTGCCTGGCAGTAAATTGTGCTACCGTTTCGGGTTTAAAGTATTGAGCCCCTCCGTAACTGCCGCCGTTAAGCACCATTTGGAATAAAATGGCCATATCATTTGCCGAAGCAAATAAACCGGCATGGCCAGACACTCCCCCAACCATTGCTGCACCCTGATCATGCACATAACCGGTCAACAGGTTGTGCCTGAAATAAGTATCGTTCTCGGTAGGTACTATTTGTTCTTTAGCAAAGCGATTACGTGGCAAAAAGCCGGCAGTTTGCATACCCAGCGGGTTGTAGAAATGAGTTTGCACATACTCGTTAAGCGGAGTGGCAGTTACTGTTTCTACAATTTCCTTCATAAAGTACATACTCAAGTCGCTGTACACGTACTTGCCACGGGTGCGTAATGCCGTGTTGAGCATTTGTGGCCACATCACATCCTTAAAATAATCTTTACGCATGTAATATCCATCAGTAACTTTAGTAGGATAAGCGGCAGATGAGTCGGAACTATGGTCGGTTGGCTTTATACGTTCATAAAAGGGTATATAGGGTATTAACCCGGCCTGATGTAGCATTAACTCGCGTACACTGATATTCTTTTTATTGGTATTGCGCGCCAAAGCAATATATGAGCTTACGGTAGAATCGAGGTTCAACTTGCCCTGCTCCACCAACTGCATAACCTCCATAGTAGTGGCCGAAATTTTGGTAACCGATGCAAGGTCAAATATGTCGGTGATTTTATCAGCCTGAGTGTTATCATACACATGATATCCGTAAGCCTTGTTTAAAATAACCTTTCCGTCTTTAGCTACCAGTACCACAAAACCCGGTGTTGCCCGATCACTGATAGCCTCGCGGGCAATATTATCAATAGGCAAAAGGTTTTCGCTTTTAATACCCACAGCTTCGGGTACGGTATATTGCAAACGTGTTTTGACAGTAGCAAAGCCTGAGCCTGCAACATACTTGGCAGACATTGTTTTCTGCATTTTTTGCGTAATTGCCACTCCTCCAAATATTGCCTGTGCAGTAAATGCAGCAGCCACCGGTGATATACGCGAACACCATAAAACCGGCGTAGTAACGGCGTTAAGCTTATCAAGCATAAGCCCGCTGCCAAAATAAGCTATTACAACTTTTTTAAGCTTATCGTTCATCGCAACAAACTCGAGCAAACGCGGGTTATTTAAATCACGATCAGTAACCTGTAAAATAACTGTATTGAAAAGCTTTAAATCATCGGTTAGCTTGCCTACAGCTAAGTAAGTAAGCCCATTAAACGGCTTAATAAGGGTATACTTGTTAAGCAGACTATCAAAAGATGTAGCATACTCATGATTAAAGCGCACACTTGCAATAGCAGATCTATCTAAATCTTTTAATGGAATCGCACCTTGCTCATTATTAAGCAACACGGTTGACTGTGCTGAAAGATTTTCTTCACTTAAATAAGCTGCACCTACAGGCATTGGCTGCACGGGCGGAACCTGCGCACATGCAGTATTCAGAACTACAAAACCACAAAAAAAGGCCGCAATAAAACTTAACTTATTTCTTCTCATACACTTTCTCGCCGTTCACGTAAGTTTTTAACACTTTAATATTTGGCAGGTCGGCTCCTTTTACTTTCATAATGTCTTTATCCAGTATTACAAAATCTGCGTACTTACCCACCTCTATGCTTCCCTTTTCAGTCTCTTCAAAATTTGATTTTGCTGCCCATATGGTCATGCCACGCAATGCTTGTGTACGGTTTAACGCATTTTCTTTTTGAAACCCTTGAGCAGGTAAACCCTTTAAATCCTTTCGCTCGGTTGCTGAATAAAACGTTAGAAGCGGATTGATATTTTCTACCGGAAAATCAGTCCCCAGCGGAATCCATCCGTTTTGTTGCAGCAGTTGTTTATAGGCATAAGCACCTTTTAAACGTTGCTGTCCAAGGCGCTCAGCGGCCCATCCCATATCTGATGTGGCATGCGTTGGCTGTACTGATGGTACAATATTATTTTCGGCAAAGTATTTAAAATCATCAGGAGCTATAACCTGGGCATGTTCTACACGCCAACGGCGGTCGTTTTTACCTTTTAAAGCCCCGGCATATATTTTTAATATCGTACGATTGGCCGAATCGCCTATGGCATGTGTACACATTTGAAACCCTTTGGCTGCTATACGCCCCGCAACATCTTCAAAGTGTTTTTGATTGCTAAGCAAAAAGCCTTTCCAGCCTTTACGGTCATTATAATCATGTAGCAAACAAGCACCACGCGATCCAAGTGCGCCATCAGCATACACCTTAAATGAGCGTACGTTGAGTCCGGGTGTTTTGTAAACGCCCCTTTTAAACAGGTAATTAATATTTGCTTCGTTGTCAGACAACATCACATACATGCGCATTTTCAACGCTTTTTTATGTTGCAACTCGGCAATAACGTTTACCATGGGGTAGTCCAGCCCGCAATCATCTACAGTAGTTAAACCAACGGCAAAGCAATTACGTTGAGCATCAAGCAAAGCCGCCTGCACTTGTGCCTCAACCGGATCAGGTATTTTGCGGGTAACTAAACCCACCGCATTATCAACCAAAATTCCGGTAAGCTTATTATCCACCGTCTCTAAGGTTCCGCCATCAATTTTTTGTCCGGGCTTAATGCCTGCAATATTAAGCGCGGCCTGGTTGGCAATGGCGGCATGCCCATCTACCCTGCTCAAAACAACAGGGCGTACAGGGTATAACGAGTCGAGCTTTGCTTTATTTGGAAATTGCTTTAACTGCCAATCATTCTGATCCCAGCCGCGGCCAATAATCCAGCCATCAGCATTACGCCCCGCATAAGTTTGAACCGAGTCTAAAACCTCATCCCAGCTTTTAGTGCCTTCAAGGTGAACTTCGTTCAAACTCATACCGTAACGGTAAAAGTGGGTATGGGCATCAATAAAACCAGGATACACTGCTTTACCGCCTGCATCAACCACTTCGCGTGCCAGGTAAATTTTCTCTAAACTATCGGCCTTGCCAACTGCTACAATTTTCCCGGCATTTACAACAAAAGCTTCGGTGGTTGTAAATACACTGTCAACAGTATAAACCGTTGCGTTTTTAACCAGCATATCGGCATTATAATCTTTCTTTTGCTGCTTACAGGCTATACCCAAAGGCAGCAGTAAAAGCAGAGCCAGCTTTTTATTCATAAGTATTGATTTAGCCCCTCCTTAACCCTTCCCCTGAAGCGGGAAGCCTATGCCATGTATCAACAATCTCCTACGTTAAAGGACACGGAAGGGGCAGTAGTTTTATTATATACAACGTTTCAAAGGTAAAGTTATGCCATCAAATATTTAATTTAGCCGATTGAAATTGAAGGGATTTTTTTGATGTCAGATATAATACAGCTTTTACCCGATTCGGTAGCCAACCAGATTGCAGCAGGTGAGGTAGTGCAGCGCCCGGCGTCGGCAGTGAAAGAGCTGGTGGAGAACGCAATAGACTCGGGGGCCGACAAAATACAGCTAATTTTAAAAGATGCAGGCAAAGCGCTTATACAAGTAATTGATAATGGTTGCGGTATGAGTGCCACAGATGCGCGCATGTGTTTTGAACGCCACGCCACTTCAAAAATACGCAAGGCCGAAGATTTATTTGCGATACGCACTATGGGTTTCAGGGGTGAAGCCATGGCCTCAATTGCCGCCATTGCACAGGTTGAAACCAAAACCCGTCGCCATGAGGATGAATTGGGCAACTGCATTATAATAGAAGGCTCAGAAGTAATAAGCCAGGAACCTTGTGCTACCGGCGCAGGTACGTCAACATCAATTAAAAACCTGTTTTACAATACGCCCGCCCGCCGTAACTTTTTAAAGAGTAACCCGGTTGAGCTGCGCCATATTATTGATGAATTTCAGCGTGTAGCATTGGCTCACCCGCAAATATTTTTCACCATGCACCACGACGGGCAGGAAGTTTACCACTTACCGGCCTCACAACTAAAACAGCGCATTGTACACCTGTTTGGTAATAATTATAACCAGCGCCTGGTGCCTGTTGAAGAAGATACTACCATTATTAACTTACGTGGTTTTGTAGGCAAGCCCGAGTTTGCGAAACGCACCCGTGGCGAACAGTTCTTTTTTGTAAATAACCGTTTCATTAAAGACAATTACCTTAACCACGCGGTAATGACTGCCTTTGAAGAATTGCTGCCCGAAGACACCTATCCGTTTTACGTGTTATTTATTGACATTGATCCGGCTAAAATTGATATCAATGTTCATCCTACCAAAACCGAAATTAAGTACCAGGATGAAAAGGCAATATACGCCATCATCCGGTCGGCGGTTAAACGGTCATTAGGCCGCTATAATATAACACCTACTTTAGATTTTGACCAGGAAAATAGTATTGAGCACCTGATAACGGCCAAACCACTGGAGCAAATAACTCCGCCAGGCATAACCTTTAATCCTAACTTTAATCCTTTCGATACCCCTGCAAAGGCAACGCCGTCTTCACGCGAAGGCAGTTATCAATCATCAAATAACCCTTACAGGGGAGGTATGCCCAATAACTGGGAAACGCTTTATGAAATAAGCAAACAACCAACTGAGCAGGCACAACAGGAAATATTGCTTGATGCCAGTTTTGAGGTTAATAACCAGGCAGTAAGTAAAAATAGCGAGCGCCAGCTATTTCAGATACATAACCGGTATATTCTGTCACAAATAAAATCGGGCTTTATGCTCATTAATCAGCAGGCGGCTCATGAGCGTATTTTATACGAGCGCTTTTTGCTGCAATTGCAAAACCACTCGGGCACCAGCCAGCAAAGCCTGTTTCCGCAAAGTGTTACCTTAAACGGCAGCGACTTCGCTTTACTCATGGAGCTGTTGCCTGATATTAAAGCCCTTGGCTTTGATATACGCGAATTTGGCAAAAACACCGTTGTTGTTGACGGCGTACCTGCTGACGTTAATCAATCAAGCGAGCATCAATTGCTTGAGCACTTGCTTGAAGGGTTTAAAAACAACATGGCTATATTGAAGTTAGATAAGCGCGACAACCTGGCACGTACGCTGGCCCGCAACGCAGCTACCAAAGCCGGCGTGCGTTTAACTTTAGAAGAAATGAACCTGCTGATTGACCAGCTCTTTGCATGCCAGATGCCTAATTCGGCGTTAAACGGCAAACCGGTAATCAGCACTTTTACAATGAACGAACTTGCTGAAAGGTTTGAAAAATAAATAATTGATATGTACAGGCAAAGCCCTTTTGGTGATATAACACCGGTTGTAAAAAACCTCCTGATCATTAACGTGATTTTTTTTATAGCTTCAAACGTTATACCCGTTTTAAACGAGATACTTGCTGCCTATTACCCGGCATCGCCCCTTTTTAAGCCATGGCAAATTATAAGCTATATGTTTATGCATGGCAACATATTCCATATATTTTCAAACATGCTGGGGCTTATTTTCATTGGGCCGATATTAGAGCAAACGTTTGGACAGAAGCGGTTTTTTAACTACTACTTTTTAACCGGCATTGGCGCGTTGGCCTTACAATTTGCAGTGCAGGCATACGAGGTGCACCAGATAACCGGCTCATTTGGTATTCCTGCCGACTACCAGCCTAAAGACATGTCTGAGTCACTTACCCTGCAGAGTATTTACGGCATAGGTATCGTTGGCGCGTCAGGTTCTATATTTGGTTTAATGATGGCAATTTTTTTACTTTACCCCAATTTAGAAGTATATTTATACCTCACGCCCATCAAAATCAAGTACTTTGTTCCGCTGTATCTTCTGCTTGAGGTATTCCAGGGATTAAGGCCAACTCCGGGCGATTCGGTTGCGCACTTTGCCCACATAGGTGGTGCGTTATTCGGATTCATTTTAATTAAATTGTGGGGATATAAAAACTCAAACAATTTTTATTAACTAACGTAAGTTATGTAAGTATAAAACAACATCTCTTCGGTTATGAACTCGCTCTGGCAAGATATTCGTATAAAGTTAACTCAATCAGGCAGCCGCATAAACCTGCTTATAGGTATTAACGTACTGGTATTTTTACTCATCAATATACCAAATGTGTTTTTGCACATGATGGGTAATGACATGGTTGCCTATTATGCCAACGAATACCTTGCCCTCCCTGCATCATTAAGCAAATTAGCAACCCGTTTTTGGACACCTGTTAGCTACATGTTCATGCACGACGGAATTTTCCACATTCTGTTTAACATGCTTTGGCTGTATTGGATGGGGCAAATTTTTGAAGAGTATTTGGGCAACAAACGCATTGTAAACCTTTACCTTATGGGTGGCCTCGTTGGCGCAGTATTCTTTGTGCTTTCATTTAACGTATTCCCCATATTTGCGGGTACCAATGCCGTAGTGGTGGGCGCATCAGCCAGTGTTACTGCCATTGTAATAGCAACCGCTACGTTACTGCCTAATTACACCATTTATATGATGTTTATCGGCCCTGTTAAATTAAAGTGGCTTGCCCTGTTTTTTGTGGTGGTTGACTTTTTGAGCATTGCCGGCCCTAACGCTGGTGGAGAAATTGCGCATTTAGGCGGTGCGCTTATGGGTTTCATTTATGTCAAACAGCTTAACCGCGGCAATGATTTAAACCGCTCGGTAAATCAAATTTTCAGCCAGCGGCCTAAAGTAAAGGTAGCTTCGGTAAACAGATCATATCAGCAACAAAGCTCCTCTATACCCCGCCAGGAAGAAATTGACCGTATACTTGATAAAATTTCGGCTACCGGCTATGACAGCCTGAATAAACAGGAAAGAGATGCACTGAGCCGCGCCAGCAAACATGAGGGCTAAACAGAAAAAAAGAAGGTTATTTTTTCTTGATAAGATATTTTTATGGCTAAGCATAGGCTTTGGCCTTGCATTGCTTGTTTGCTACCTTGCCCCGGTTACTGATCCGCGAACGTTTTGGCCTGTTGCCTTTTTTGGTTTAGGATATCTGCCCCTGCTGCTTGTAAATTTTTGTTTGTTGCTTTACTGGCTCATCAGGCGCAGCAGGTATATATTGGTACCGCTGTTATGCATTGGGCTGGGCTGGAATATACTGCGAGATAATGTTGGCTTGCGCACAAAAAAGCATCAAAATACAGGTAGCAATGCTATAAAGGTAATGACATACAATGCCCATAACTTTAAACCCTATGGGCAACAGGTAAATGACCCTGTTACCAAAAAGCGCATGCTACAACTAATAAGCGCCCAAAACCCTGATATTATAGGCATAGATGAGTTTTACACGCGCAGGCGAGGCGAATATGCCATTAAAGACTCCATGAAAAAGCTTATGCACTCTGATGAGTGCTATGTTGAACCGTTTAGCTTTAACACCGATCATGAAGCTATGGGGATGGCTATATTTTCAAAGTTCCCGGTTGTAAACAAAGGCATTATCATGCTTTCTACAAAGCCTAACAGCAGCAATCAATGCATTTTTGTTGACGTGAAGAAAGGTGACAAAACCTTCAGGTATTACAACGTTCACCTGCAATCTATAAGGTTTGACCCTGTTGACTATGAATACCTGAGCAGGGTTTCAAAAAAAGGAAAGCCCGATGTGAGCTCATCGCGCCGAATAGGCAGCAAACTTAAACGTGCTTTCATTAAACGTAGCGAACAGGTGTTTAAAATTAAGGCCCATGCAGCGCAATGCCCCTACCCTTATATTATAGCCGGAGATTTTAATGATACGCCTGCATCCTACGCAGTAGCCCAAATGACCAAAGGTTTGAAAAATACCTTTCGTGAAAAAGGCGTTGGCTTTGCACGTACCTATAACGGCTCGTTCCCTAATTTTCAGATTGATTATATACTGGTAAACAGCGGCTTTGACGTAGCTGATTATTACACCTTACGAAAGAAATTATCTGACCATTACCCGGTTTGCAGCACCCTTTTACTTAAATAACAGCCATTTTTTTGACTTTGCAATAGCTGTACATTGCAGCAAAAAATTACAAGCCTGAACTAAAAATTGTAAGTTTGCCATCATGAAACAAAATGTATTTGTTTACAATACGTTAACCCGCACTAAAGAAGAGTTTATACCGCTTGATGCTCCGTATGTGGGCATGTATGTTTGCGGCCCTACCGTTTACAGTGATGCACACTTGGGCAACGCCCGCACCTATATATCTTTTGATTTAATTTTCCGTTACCTTACTCATCTTGGCTACAAGGTTAGATATGTACGCAACATAACCGATGCCGGGCACCTTGAGGGCGATAGTGACGAGGGTGAAGATAAAATATCAAAAAAGGCAAAGTTATCGCAGCTTGAACCCATGGAAATTGTACAAAGGTATGCTACAGGTTTCCATGAGGTAATGCGCCAGTTTAACGTATTGCCGCCAAGTATTGAGCCAACAGCAACCGGCCATATTATTGAGCAAATTGAGTTGGTTAAAATTATGCTCGACAGGGGGTTTGCTTATGAAGTTGACGGCTCTGTTTATTTTGATGTTGAAAAGTATAACAGCACCCAAGATTACGGCGTACTAAGCGGCCGGCATCTTGAAGATTTGCTTAACAATACCCGTTCGCTTGGCGGTCAGGAGGAAAAACGTGGCAAGCTGGATTTTGCCCTATGGATTAAAGCAAAGCCCGAACACCTGATGAAGTGGCCGTCGCCATGGAGCCTTGGCTTCCCGGGCTGGCACCTGGAGTGCTCGGCCATGAGCCATAAATATTTAGGAGAGCAGTTTGATATACACGGTGGCGGGTTAGATTTAATACCTACACACCATACCAATGAGGTTGCGCAAAACATGGCATGCTATGGTAAAAATCCGGCTAAATACTGGGTACATACCAACATGCTTACTGTTAACGGGCAAAAGATGTCAAAATCATTAGGCAACAGTTTTTTACCGCATGAATTATTCAGTGGTGATAATAACATCCTCAACAAGGGCTACAGCCCTATGACGGTGCGTTTCTTTATGCTTCAGGCCCATTACCGTAGCACGCTTGACTTTAGCAATGATGCTATGGAGGCATCTGAGAAGGGCTTTAAGCGTTTAATGAACGCCTATACTTTGCTTGATGGTTTGAAACCATCTGCCGAAACAGAAATAGAGATACAGCCTTTGCTTACCCGTTGCTACGAAGCTTTAAACGATGATTTTAACAGCCCGGTGCTAATAGCTGAACTGTTTGAAGCATCGCGCATTATCAATTCGGTACACGATGGCAAGATGAAGATTAACGAAGCTAACCTTGTTGAGCTTAAAAATTTAATGAACACTTTTGTTAACGGCATTTTAGGCTTACAAAATGAACAGGCCGGCACTGATGAACTGCCTCAGCTTATGGAGTTTATTGTAGACTTACGCAGCCAGGCGAAATTAAACCGCGATTATGCAACATCAGACCGTATACGCGATGGATTACAGCAAATTGGCTTTCAGTTAAAAGACAGCAAGGAAGGCACCACCTGGAGCAAAATTTAATTTATTAAAAAATTTAAACACCTGATAAATATTATAACCATCAGTATAATTTGCAGGCGGGCACAAACAAATGGTTCACTTTTGTTTTTTGTACACACGCGATAGCAATATACCCGCATAATAAATTTACTGATTTTAAGTTATCATTCTAAACTACCGCAGCTACATCAGCTTGTTAAAGCATGCCGATTGGGTTGCATCAATCTAACTATGAACATGATTAAAGCTTTTTTAACTGTAGCTGCTGTAAGCATAAGCACCTCAATTTTTGCCCAAACCGCTACGGTACAAACTGTAATTAAAGCCGAAGAGGATTTTGCTAAACTTACTCTTAAGAAGGGAATTAAGGACGCATTTTTAACCGTAGCCGATCAGGAAGGGATTGTATTTAAGCCCGAGGCTGTTAAAATAACCGAATTTTACAGCAAAATTGACAAGCAGCCTGGCACACTTACCTGGACACCAAAGTTTGCCCGCATAGCAACAAACGGTGACCTTGCCGTTACTGCCGGCCCTTATGTTTATCAAAATGGCAAAACTGATGACGATAAGGTTTACGGCGATTACGTGTCTATATGGAAAATGGATGCTTCAACCAAAAAGCTTAAACTGTTTACCAATTTGGGTATACAGCATCCGCAAACAGATAAGGTTGAGCTAACCGATATTAAAGATCCGGCATCTGCCAGCAAGGTAGCACCCAGTACAGATCCGTTCAACCCTAAAAAAATCATCATTGATAATGATCGCCAGCTTAATCAGGCGTTGCGTATATCAACGGTGGGTGCATACAAAGAATTTTTTATGCCTGAGGGACACTATTACTTTCCGGGCTTTAACCCTATGGTTGGGTCAGATAAGGTATTACAGTTTTTTGCAAACCAAGCCATTGTTATATCAGGAGAAACTGTTGACGCAAACCGTTCAACCAGTAATGATTTAGCCTACAGTTACGGCAGAGCCCGTATTCAAAAGGGCAATATTGTAAGTAATTACAACTATGTACGCATTTGGCAACAGGACGAAAAACACCGCTGGAACATTCTACTGGAAATACTATCAGCAGTTGAAAACGAGTAAACCAAAATCCGATATTAAAGACCTGCCCAAACAAGGCAGGTTTTTTTATGCCTATTATTTAAAGTTTACATTTTGACGCACTAAGGCTATAAATTATGATTTGATTACTATATTACGGTAACTTAATTAATGCTATGAGCAATAATCCGCTAATTCAAATTCGTAATCTGTCAAAATCATACGGCTCAAAACTGGTTCTTAAAAACCTGTCGCTTGATATATGCCCTGGTCAGGTTATAGGCTATATTGGGCCTAACGGAGCTGGTAAATCAACAACTGTTAAAATACTCACAGGTTTGATTCCGGAGTTTGAGGGCGAAGTTTTGGTGAACGGTATAAGCATGCAAAGCAATCCTCAGGAAATTAAGAAGCTCATAGGTTACGTTCCTGAAAACGCAGAGCTTTATGAAGTGCTTACTCCAATGGAATATTTAGACTTTATTGGCAAGCTGTACAACATGGAAGATGAGCAGTTGTACTCGCGCGCCAGCAGGTTGCTAACTGCATTTGGTTTGGGCAACAATAAGGATGACCGTATGGATACCTTTTCGAAAGGCATGCGACAAAAAGTACTGCTTATTTCAGGCATCATACATAATCCTCAAATTATTATTCTGGATGAACCACTTTCGGGTTTAGATGCCAATGCAGTAATTATGATCAAAGAGTTAATTATGCGCTTATCACAAGAAGGCAAAACTATTTTTTACTGCTCGCATGTAATGGATGTAGTTGAAAAGGTATCAGACCGCATACTGTTAATTAATAAAGGCGAAATTATTGCCGACGGAACCTTCGAATCATTAAAGCAAAACCACGCCGACACGCTTGAAAGGGTATTTGCAAAACTTACAGGGCGAGACGAGTCAGACAATGAAACAGATGCCATTATAAACGCCTTTAATTAATAAGCCGCCGTTGATATGAATAAATTGCTGCTTAAAATGGTTGGTCCGCTTATGCCCATGCTGCAACGTACGGGTGTGGATACCTATCAGCTTCACCACATACTAAGGGTAAAGCTACTGATGGACGACCGCCGGCCCAATAATACATTTGCACACACGCGTAAAGCCTCGGCTAACGGCAAAACTACAAACCCATGGGCGATATCATTATTTACCGTGCTTATGGGCCTCTTCATAGGTGCATTTCTGGTTATGTTTGATGCACCGTTTATTGGTCACACTATATACTTCAGCATCTTTATGGTGCTTATATCGCTAACCCTCATTACTGATTTTACCACGGTGCTGTTTGACGTTCGCGAACAATTTATTATTCTGCCACGCCCCGTTAATGATCGCACCCTGGCAGTTGCGCGTATAATGCACATAAGTTTGTACGTTTTTAGGTTAGCCTTTTTGCAAGGCCTGGCCGGAATGGTGATTGTAGGTTACACTGATGGCATACTTGCCGTTCCTGTATTTTTAGTGCAGCTTGTAATGGCTACGTTTTTAAGCATTTTGTTTGTAAACATTGTTTACCTGCTGCTAATGAAGTCAGTATCGCCTCAACGGTTTAAAGACATCATCAGCTACTTTCAAATTGGCTTATCTGTTTTTATTTTTGCTGCTTACCAAATACTGCCACGTGTAATTAATGCAAGCGCTTTAGCAAAAATTGAGTTGCTGAGCCAGTGGTGGGCATACCTGCTTCCGCCGGTTTGGATTGCAGCATTAAATGAAGTTTTGATGCATCCCGGCCGGTCAAATATCTTCACCAGTTTAATGGCCATTATTGGCATTACCTTACCGATTGCTGGCTTATGGTTGGTGGCCAAAGTATTAGCTCCCGGCTTTAACAAGCGTCTTGCCGTAGTTTCAACTTCTGACGCCAATACAGAAGCCAAACCCATTGCTGACAAAGCTGTAAAAAAGGGCAGGTTTAACATTGTTGACAAGTTGGCTAATATTATTGCTCGCGATCCTGTTGAAAATGCAGGCTTCAAAATAACCTGGAAATTAGCGGCCCGTATACGTGAGTTCAAGATTAAAGTATATCCGGCGTTTGGCTACGTCCCGGTGTACTTTGTATTTTTTATGCTCAACCGCCAGGGCAGCCTTAATAACCGCATGGAAGATGTACAATCAGGCTATAGTTACATAGCACTCATTTACATGAGCACATTTGTTTTATCGGCAGTATTGCAGCACATATCCTATTCTGAAAAGTTTAAGCCGGCCTGGGTATATTATGCGCTTCCTATAGACAAGCCGGGTAAAATTCTTTCGGGAATGTATAAAGCCGTAATCAGTCTTTATTATTTGCCGTACTGTGCTGTGTTAGGTATTGTTAGTATTGTGGTATGGGGACCTGATGTAATAAACGATGTTATTTTAGCTACACTGGCCGGAATGAATTACGGCATATTTATGGCGCTGTTTATGGTAAAAGGGCTACCATTTTCAAAACCTGTATTAGTTAAACAATCGGGCGGACGTGTTATTATCTCTTTACTAATAACTTTTTTTATCGGCGCCGTTGGCTTTGGGCATTACATGCTGGTAAAAATGAAGTGGAATACTGCGGTTAGCATACTTATTGTACCGGCGTTCTTGCTCTATTTACTCATGATGTATTACTATAAACGTCAGAGTTGGGAAAGCATCGAACAGGAGGAGTTTTAAAACCTAATTAAACACCCGTCACTTCAACGAAATAATTGAAACCACGAAAGACCTTCAATAATTTAATACTATTATTTTTTAATAAATAATTAAAACCTAACCATTTGCCGTGTGTTGAATACTTACTTAAAAGAATCTACACTATGGCAACTACAAAATCAAAAAAACAACCGGAGAATACCGAAAACGTTGAAGAGTCGGCATTAAAAGAATTATTTGTTGATGAGTTAAAAGACATTTACTGGGCTGAAAAACATTTGTCAAAAGCACTGGTAAAACTGGCTAAGGCAGCAACATCAGAAGAGTTGCGTTCAGCATTAGAAACTCACAAAGAAGAAACCGATAATCAGGTATCACGCCTTGAGCAGGTATTTGAAATAATTGGCGAAAAAGCATCAGCTAAAAAATGTGATGCGATGGAAGGCCTAATCAAAGAATCTGAAAGCATTGTAGGTGATACTGAAGACGGATCAATTACCCGTGATGCCGGTATTATTTCAGCAGCACAAAAATCAGAACATTATGAAATTGCATCATATGGTACATTACGTACCCTTGCCAACACACTGGGCTTCGGTGATGCAGCGCAATTGTTAGAGGAAACTTTGGCCGAAGAGAAAAAAACTGATGAGATGTTGACTCAACTGGCCGAAAATATGATTAACGCTACAGCCAAAACTGAAAAAGCATAATCAAATAGTCAATTATAAAAAAGGCATCAATGTGCTAACTTAACAGTTGCATATTGATGCCTTTTTAGTTTTATATAAGCTTTAAACAGCTTAGGCCTTCTTTACTTCGTCTGTTTGCAACGCATGCATAGCCATCATTTCTTTCATGGTTTTTTGCATGTTCTCTGCCGATCCGTCAAGGAATATGACGTTGCCTTTTGAGTTTTCGCTAAAATGCTTGATAGCTTCCGTCCACATGGTAAATAAAATAACCGACGTATCCATGTTGGCCTGATGCATTTCTTTTGCAGCTACCGACATACCCTTGGCTACCTCTTCTCTGAACAATGCCACTCCCTGTCCGCGCAATTGCGACGCTTGCCTGTCGGCTTCGGCAGCAATTTTTATGGCGTTACCTTCGGCTTCCGCAGCTTTAGTTTTGGTAATTAACAAAGCCTGACCTTCGTTTTCAGCGGCTGCCTTCAGGTTGTTAGATGCCACAACCTGACTCATTGATTTCATAATGATATCATCAAAGGTAATATCGTTAAGCTGCAGGTCTTGCAGGTGGTAGCCCCATCCTTCTAATATATTGTCAATCTGCTCTTTAACATGTTCTACAATTTCGCGGCGCAGAATAAGAACGTCACTTTGCCTTTTTGTAGCAACGTAAGCACGTATCGAACCTTCAACCGTGCGCACCAAGGCTTGCATCAGGTTACGCTCGTCAACAAATTTAAAGGCAACCGCTTTTATCGCTTCTTCGCTCTGGTCAAACACCGAATACAGTATCATGGCTTTGAAGTATACATTAGCCTGATCAACGGTTACAGCCTGAAATTCTAACTCCACCGAGCGATTTTGAATTGAGATGCGCGAGTACAACACCTCAATCAACGGAATTTTCCAATTAAGGCCAGGTAGTAGAATACGCCGGTATTTTCCAAAAATGGTAACCACACCTACAGTACCTTGTTTTATGGTAACAAAGGATGTAAATATTACTACAACTAAAATTAATACAATAATCCAAACGGCAATCATAAATTGGTGTTATAAGGTAACGAATATAGAGAAATGATTATTAATGCATTGTATTCTGTTTAACCAAATTTATTACATATGAACTTAAAGCGTACTTTCGGCGCCATACTCACGGTACTGGGTATTATTGGCCTAATTTATACCGGCATTGGTATAATTCAAAAAACATCATCAGTTACCACACTGGTTGTAACCGGCATTATTGCAGTCATATTTTTCTTCGCAGGCATTGGCCTGGTGAAGAATACGAAAGATACCGACTAACATTGGTTTATCTTTAGCAATAAGCATTAAACAAACACAAAAACGTAAAACGAAAAAAGCTCCTGCTTAAAACAGGAGCTTTTATTATGCAACTAAGTGTTGACAATATATATTAGTTATTTTGAGGGGCATCTGCAAGTAACCGGCCGCCTTTAAAATAGTAGCGGGTCCAGTACGGATCAGCAAGATAACTGATCATTACACCTTTACTGGTTGAGGCGTGGGCAAATTTACCGTTGCCGATATAAACACCAACGTGAGTAATTGAGCGGCTGTGTATTTTAAAGAAAACCAAATCGCCTTCCTTTAAATCAGTTTTACCAACAGGATTAACCATGCTGAAAATGTTACGGCTGTTATTACCTATGGCAGTGTTAAACACTTTGGTGTAAAGCTGGTAAGCAAATCCAGAGCAATCAATACCACGTTTGGTATCGCCACCTAAGTGGTAAGGGGTACCAATCCAGTCGTAAACAAATTGAAATAATTTCACATTTGAGGTGGCCGACATTGCCACACCCATAATTTGCGAAAAGTAATCTTTTGCTAAACTCTTATCTTCATCGGTTTCTTCAACCTGCTGATTTGGAACACTTTTTGTTTGCGCGCTCGACGCTAAAACACTAAAACACAGAGCGAAAGCCAGGAACAATTTCTTCATTTAATCAACAATAATTAGGGGTATCTGATCTATATGTTTATTAAAATGGACATCAATGTCTACTGTTGTCTACAAAGTTATATAATCCTTTTAATTATGCAAATCCTGAAAACAAATTATTTTAAAATTAATTTTTATACGGATTAAGTTAATCAGAGGTTACTATTGCGGGCCGCAAGATAAAATATTTTTAATATAGGCCTCCCAAAATCTGTTTTTTTCAAGGATATAATTAGATTTGCGAATCCTAAAACAGAAAGATTGTTTAATAAATGAGTTCAATCGAAATAACTAAAGACACCTACCTGAAGTGGTACGAGTTGATGCTGTTGATGAGACGGTTTGAAGAAAAAACCGGCCAGTTATACGGACAGCAAAAGATCAGAGGATTTTGTCACTTATACATCGGGCAGGAGGCTGTTTTAGCCGGAGCCGTTTCAGCATTACGTCATGAAGATAGTATGATTACTACTTACCGTGATCACGCGCATGCTTTAGCTAAAGGCACTTCTCCAAAAGCTATTATGGCCGAAATGTATGGTAAAGCTACCGGCTGTTCAAAAGGCAAAGGTGGCTCTATGCACATGTTCGACAAAGAGAACCATTTTTACGGTGGACATGGTATTGTAGGCGGTCAAATTCCGTTAGGTGCCGGTATTGCTTTTGCCGAAAAATATAAAGGTACTGAGTTTGTTAACGTTTGCTACATGGGCGATGGCGCTGTACGCCAGGGTGCCCTGGGCGAAACCTTTAACATGGCCGCACTATGGAAATTGCCGGTAATTTTTGTTTGCGAAAACAATGGCTACGCAATGGGTACATCAGTTGCTCGTACCACTGCCGATGTTGATATTTATAAATTAGGATTACCTTACGGCATACCATCATCAGCGGTTGACGGTATGGACCCGGTTGCTGTACACAACGCAATGGATGAGGCTGCTCAGCGTGCCCGTGCCGGCGAAGGACCAACTTTCCTGGAGATGCGTACCTACCGTTATAAAGGTCACTCTATGTCCGATCCTCAAAAATATCGTACTAAAGAAGAAGTTGAAAGCTACAAAGCCAAAGACCCTATCGAGATTGTAAAACAAGAGATAGAGAAAAATGGTTATGCTGATGAAAAATGGTTTGAAGAAGTTGCGGCTCGCATAAAGGCTGAAATTGAAGAGGCTGTTAAATTTGCCGAGGAGTCACCATGGCCTGAGGCATCTGAGCTTTATACTGATGTGTATGTTCAGAGCGACTACCCTTACATCCGCGACTAATACTATTACTAACAATATTTAACCAAACTATTCATCAACACTATGGCTGAAGTAGTTAAAATGCCCAAAATGAGCGATACTATGACCGAAGGGGTCATCGCTAAATGGCATAAAAAAGTTGGCGACAAGGTAAAATCAGGCGATTTATTAGCCGAGGTTGAAACCGATAAAGCCACAATGGATTTTGAATCGTACCAGGAAGGCACCCTGCTTTACATTGGTGTAGAGGAAGGTAGTGCTGTACCGGTTGATGCTGTAATTGCCGTTATTGGTGATGAAGGTGAAGATTATAAACCACTTTTAGAAGGTGGTGACGCTGCGGCGAAAGAAGAAAAACCAGCCGAAGACAAGAAAGCCGATGCTCCTAAGGAAGAAAAACCTAAAGAGGAAAAAGCTGAGGAAGCGGTTGACACATCTAACATTAAAGCTGCTGTTATTCGTATGCCGCTGTTAAGCGACACCATGACCGAAGGAACCATTAACAAATGGAACTTTAAAGTGGGCGATAAAGTAAAGGCTGATGATTCATTAGCTGACGTAGATACCGACAAAGCTACCATGGAAGTGGTTGGCTACGAAGAAGGTACCCTGCTTTACATTGGCGTTGAAGAAGGCGCCGCTGCTAAAGTGAATGATATTATTGCCATTGTTGGCGAAGAAGGTACCGACATTCAGCCTTTGTTAAAAGGCGGATCAGGCGCACCAGCTGCTAAAAGCGATGATAAAGGTGAAGCTAAAGAAGAGAAATCTGCTGAGGCTGCTCCTGAAAAATCAGAATCAACATCTGATGATAGCCGCGTAAAAGCATCCCCGCTTGCCCGTAAAATGGCAAAAGATAAAGGCATTAACTTAAATGAAGTTAAAGGCACTGCTGAAAACGGCCGTATAGTTAAAAAAGACATTGAAGGCTTTACGCCATCAACCAAAGAGGTTACACAAAAAGCTGCGGCTGAAGAAGCTGCAATAAGTGCAAACGCTAAGGAAGGTGCAGCAAAAGCTGGTCCAACTATTACCTTAGCTCCTTTTATTGGCGAAGAGAAATACACCGAGAAACCGGTTACTCAAATGCGCAAGGTGATTGCCAAACGTTTATCTGAGAGCTTGTTTACCGCGCCTCACTTCTTTGTTACCGTTTCTATCGATATGGATTCGGCAATGGAAGCCCGCACTAAAATGAACGAGGTATCGCCAATAAAAATTTCATTTAATGATATGGTGGTTAAAGCTTGTGCTGCTGCGTTAAAACAGCACCCGGCTATAAACTCATCATGGTTGGGTGATAAGATACGCTTTAACGAGCACGTTAACATTGGTATTGCTGTTGCTGTAGACGAAGGTCTTTTAGTACCTGTTGTACGCTTTGCTGATGGTAAATCATTAAGCCGTATTAGTGCCGAGGTTAAGGAATTTGCTAAAAAAGCAAAAGACAAAAAACTTCAGCCATCTGATTGGGAAGGTTCAACCTTCACCATTTCTAACTTAGGTATGTTTGGTGTTGATGAATTTACTGCAATCATTAACTCTCCTGACTCATGTATACTTGCTGTTGCAGGTATACAACAAGTGCCTGTAGTTAAAAACGGTGCTGTTGTACCGGGCAATGTTATGAAAGTTACTTTGAGCGCTGATCACCGTACGGTTGATGGTGCTACTGCTGCAGCTTTCTTAAACACTGTAAAATCTTTACTGGAAGAACCTGTAAGATTACTAATATAACCATACAAGCTCTTAATACTGAAAGCCCTTTGGTGAAAACCAAGGGGCTTTTATCTTTAACCAACCAATTATAAGAGTTATGAAAAAAGCATGGCTCCTTTTTTTAATGTTGCTAACGGCTGCCCTGCTTGCGCAAGCTCAAACTAAGCGGAGTAAGCTCAAGAAGCTTTTGGAGCGCAACATTGCTTGCAATATGGAAGGGCGCACCATTTCGCTTTCTGACACCGCATTATATGCGCAAAGCCGCAATGTATCATACAGCTACTCATACGTATATCCTAAAAATTTCCGCGAGAGTTGGCCTAAAGAGGAAGTGGTGAGCGAAGTAAGGCAAAACAATGATCCTTATATTGACACGGTTACCTACACCAGCCAGGACAAGAAAGCTGTATTTAAAATTTATGCCGGGAATGTAGTTGTTTTACCATCGGGCAGGGTACGCAAAATAGGCATAGCAGATGTGATGAAGATTGACCAGTTCGCCAACGACCATATCGCCAATATTAAAAAAGGCAAGGATAAAGAGTTAGGACCGGCAAAAATTCAACACATATGTAAAGGTGTAAAAGGCTATAACTACACCATATGTGTGAAAGCCAATAAGGGCGATGAACAACTTTTATATAAAATAATAATGGTTGAAATGCCCGTATCGGGCGACTTAATATTCTCCCACTTTTTATACCGCTATCCTACTATAGATAAAGATAAGTACGAAGCATTAGGCATAAGTCTGGCCCGCGAATTTAAAGCCGACGAATAGTACCGCACTAACAACCAGTGATAGTATGCGTGCCGGCATGCTTAAATAGCTTACCTATCTCAGCCGGTTTTGACAGGTATAGCGTAATTGACATTACATTTTCGCTGCCCGATGTATCCACCAACAAGTCGGGAACGGAATCACCGTCAACGTCACCTACAAACAGAATAGTACAACCGTAGTCGGGCTTACTATGTGCAACTAATAAATCATTATAGCTTATTCCGCTTTTTACAACGGAGCAATGTAGCCGGTAACTAGTAAAAGGATATACGGCGTTTGCCTTCAAAGCCTTTTTACCGCCTGCAGCAAGCGTATAATCAACATCATTATACTGATACTTTTGCACCTGCCCCGATATCATTTCTCCCGCGGTTGGCAGCAATCGTTCAACCGTATGGGTTGACAGCGTGTAGCCCGATAACAGAAAGAAACAGGTATCTTTAACATCAGTAGTTACCTCCCAGCCTGTTTTAGCTACGCCTTCATCAACCATATCATCCTTAACCTGCTTTATTTTAATTTGTGCCGGAGAGATAAAATATCTGCCGTGTTTACTTTTAAAAAGCCCGTACCACGTTAATGTTTCTGAACCGGCGGCAACCTCATCATGATGAAAAGTACCCGTTGTTAATAATTTAAACTTGCCTTGCGCATCATCCGGAAGCTCTTTGGTTACAGTATCGTTCTCGCTTTGTTTAGTCACCAAACCAGAACCCGCCAACTTTATTGCCGGTTCTTGTTTGTTTCGGGGCCTACAGCCTACGTAGGATGCTACAATAACAGCTGAAATAATTAACGGCAGTACACGCATGTTTTTTTCTGTTAAGCCAAAGTAACCTTTATTTATCATATAGCTAAAAAGAAAAACGCAGTCCGGCTCGCCCGGGCTGCGTCTCAACAAACACACTCAACCTCAACCGTTACCACACGGTTAAGAACTTATGGCCCCAAGCTTTTTAAGCAGCTTGCGGTTTTCGCGACGGTGTATAAGTTTATACACCATTGCATATATGATTGGCAAAATCAATAACGTAAGAATGGTAGAGGTAACCAATCCACCTATAACCACAATGGCTAAAGGCTTTTGCGTTTCAGAACCAATACCGGTTGATATTGCTGCCGGCATCAAGCCTATAGCAGCCATTAACGCCGTCATCACTACCGGCCTTACCCTTGATATTACACCTTTAAGTATAGCGTCATCAAGGTGCATGCCCTCTTCAATGTTTT
Organism: uncultured Mucilaginibacter sp.; assembly: GCF_913773635.1. Taxonomy (GTDB): domain Bacteria; phylum Bacteroidota; class Bacteroidia; order Sphingobacteriales; family Sphingobacteriaceae; genus Mucilaginibacter. The sequence continues at coordinate 161,876 of NZ_CAJYGQ010000003.1, read as the reverse complement.
TGCGGAACACCGATATCAGTATTACACCATTTTGTATACATACCCCAAACAAGGCAATAAAACCTATACCGGCTGATATACTGAAATTGATACCCGTAATGTGCAGTGCAAGTATGCCCCCTATTAAGGCAAATGGTACATTAAGGATAACCAATATGGCATCTTTAGCATTACCAAACATGCTAAACAGTATAAGGAATATCACCACCAAACAGATAGGAACAACTTGTGACAAGGTTTTTGACGCACGAATTTGATTTTCAAACTCGCCATTCCAAGTAAAGCTGTAACCATGGTCAAGCTTTACCACCTTGCCCACTTTATGCTGTGCTTCGTCAATAGTACTGCCCAAATCGCGGCCACGCACCGAGAATTTAACAGCAATATAACGGCTGTTATTATCACGGAATATGAACGCCGGGCCTGTAATTTGCTTAATTTTTGAAATTTCTTTAATTGCTATCTGCGATCCGTTCAGTGTGGGCACCATCAGGTTTTCAATTTTGGCCTGCGCATCGCGAAACTCTTTTTGATAGCGTATGCGTATATCAAACTTGCGTTCTCCCTCGTAAAGCTCTGACGCGGCTTTACCTCCTATTGCCATTTCAATAACCGAGTTGGCATCGGCAGTAGCCACTCCATAGCGGGCCATTTTCTTTTGGTCAAGTTCAATCCTAAACTCCGGCTGGCCAAGGTTGCGCAATACACCCAAGTCTTCAACACCTTTAATATGTTTAAGCACGCCCATTACCTCATTGGCCTTGTGGTCGAGCACCTCAAAATCGGGCCCGAATATTTTCACTGCCATTGAAGCCGGCACACCTGCAACAGCTTCGGCCACGTTATCAATAATAGGCTGCGAGTAATTGTAGATGATACCCGGAAACTGACTCAGCTTTTTATCCATTTGGGCAATCAACTCCTCCTGGGTGATGTGACGCTTCCATTGTTTTTTTGGCAGCAGGTCAACCTGTATTTGTACGTTAAAAAAGCCTTTGGGGTCGGTACCATCATTGGTGCGGCCTACCTGCGACAGCGTTTGCTTAACCTCCGGAAACTGCATCAGTATATCGCGCATTTTGTTGGTAAGGTTAACTGAGCTTTCAATTGAGGTACTCATAGGCAATTGTGCAGTAACCCAAAGGGCTCCCTCATTTAACTGCGGTAAAAATTCAGTACCTAAAAGTTTGGCCGAGGCAAAAGTTAATGCCATGAAAGCCACCGATACAATAAGGCTAAGCTTTTGATTGCGGAAGGTAAAGTTAAACATACGTCTAACTCCGTTTTCAAAAAAGTTAACCACCGGGTTATGCTTTTCCTTTACATTTTTGCGCAACAATATGCTTGATAGTGCTGGCACCAATGTAAGCGTGAATATGAGTGCTCCCAATAATGCAAAACCTAATGTATAAGCCAGCGGCGAAAACATTTTACCTTCAACCTTTTGAAAGGCAAAAATTGGCACCAAACAGGTAAGGATAATTAATTTGGAAAAGAAGATAGCCTTTCCCATTTCGGCACCAACATTTTTAAACAAACCAAGCTTTGCCAACTTGTTGAAGCGCTGCATACCCACCTCGTGCGCTTTATGGTCGAGCGCTACAAATATACCTTCAACCATTACCACGGCGCCGTCTATAATAATACCAAAATCAACAGCACCCATTGAAAGCAGGTTGGCCGTCATACCTTTTAAGCGCAGGCATATAAAGGCAAACAGTAACGCCAGCGGAATAATAATGGCAACAGTAAGTGTTGTGCGCCAATCGGCCATAAATAAAAACACAATTACGGTTACCAAAACGATACCCTCAACCAGGTTATGTATTACGGTTTCTGTACAAAACTCAATAAGGTTGGTACGATCATAAAAGGTGGAAATTTTAACGTCTTTAGGAAGCACGTTTTCATTCATGTCTGTCACCTTATCACGAATTCTTTCCAATACATCGGCAGGGTTTTCGCCTTTACGCATCACCACAATACCTTCAATAACGTCATCTTTTTTGTCCCTGCCAACCTGGCCTAAACGCGGCAAGCCACCCTCTTTAATATCAGCTACGTTTTTAACCAGTATAGGAACATTGTTTACGTTTTTAATGATGATATTTTCTATCTCGCCAATGTTGTTAATGAGGCCTATACCGCGTACAACAAAGGCCTGATCATTCTTTTCAATAATGTCACCACCTACGTTTATATTACTGCGGTTTACGGCGGTGTAAACATCTAAAGATGTAAGCCCGTATTTGCGAAGCAACAGCGGGTTAACACTTACTTCATACGTTTTTTCTTCGCCACCAAAGCTATTTACGTCGGCAACGCCGGGTATGGCTTTAAACTGGCGGTCTAGAACCCAGTCTTGTATGGCAGTAAGCTCATGTAATGATTTTGTACGGCTCTTAAGCGTATAACGGAAAATTTCACCTGTTGGGCCATACGGCGGTTCAATTTCAGGCTTTACCCCATCAGGTAGTTCCGCATTCATAATACGGCTCATTACCTGCTGTCGGGCAAATGAATCATCTACATCATCATCAAATATGATGCGCACATATGATAAGCCAAAAGATGATGTAGTGCGCAGGTTTGATTTCTTTTGAACGGAATTAAGCACGGTTTCCATGGGTATGGTAACCAGCTTTTCCATTTCTTCGGCACTGTGACCCGGCCACTGCGCTATAATAATTATCTGTGTGTTGGTAACATCAGGAAAAGTCTCGATGGGGGTATTTGTATAGCTCCAAACACCAAGTATAGCCAGCACGCCGGTCATAAAAAACACCATGGCGCGGTGACGTAACGAGAAATATATTATATTTTTAATGAGCTTGTTCATTGTGTATGTTGATTACCGGCAAACTGAAGTTGCCTGCCAATTAATAAAAGGGGAAAATGGCTAACTATTCTTCGGTTAAGGCATTATATAGCAGCAACTGATTTTTGGAGATCACCTTATCGCCTGGCTTTAATCCTGATGACAGGTACGCAACATTGTCAAGCGTTTTAATTACATTAACCTCGCGCACCTGCAAATCACATTTGCTATTATAAACCACCACATAGTTTTTACCGCTATCAAAAATTACAGCATCGTTTGTAATTGACACAGCCTGTGACGCCTCGGCATTGGTGACAAGCACATTGGTAAACATCTCGGGCTTTAATAACCTATCGGGATTGGGAAGTACAATACGTACGTTGAGAACCTTGCTGTCAGGATCAAGCACCGAACCAACATTATCAACCTTGCCGGTAAATTGCTTATCAGGATAAGCCAGCGTGGTAACCTGCGCTGCATAGCCTACCTTAACTTTAGCAATATCAGTTTCAAATACGTTGGCATTTACCCACACATCTTTCATATCTGATATGGTAAACATACTACTGCCGTTATCAGGACGTATGTAATTGCCTGCACTTATGTTTTTTTCAACAATGTAACCGCTACGTGGTGCCTTCACAATCAATGTACCGGCAGCGTTAGTATTACCACCGCCATTAATGGCAATTTGCTCTTGCACCTTACGGTTGGCAGCAATGGCTTTAGTATAATTTTCTTTAGCCTCAGTATAATCTCGCTCACTTGATATACCGTTTTTATAAAGATACTCGGCCTGCTGCAATGCACGCTGGCTGATAGCCAGATCGGCTTTGGCCGAAGTAAGGTCAGAGTAATTGCCGGCAACGTCGGCGCTGCGAATTACAGCAAGTGTTTGGCCTTTGTTAACCTTATCACCTAATGATACGTTTACATTCATTACCTGGCCGCTGGCAAACGGAAATACTTTTACCACGCTGTTTTCGTCGAACGACACCTCTCCGCTAAGCTTCAGCTCGTTTTTCATGGCCGATTCGCGGGCGGTATCAATAGTAATCATGCGGGCAAGTGAATCACTGATGCAAACCTGCTTGTTTTCCATTGTGCCGGTTTTCTTTTCTTCGCAAGCGGTTAAAACGGTGATTGCCGCCATTGCCACGTATATAATTCTTGAGTTCATTGTTGTATGTTTTAAGGATTTCACCGGCGCTTAAAGTGATTTCGATTGTATGATTATTGTGCTGCTATTACTGTAGAACCTACTGCATAATTTAAATCAGCTATGGATCTTTGTAAGTTCATTTGTAGTTGAAGAATTTTAATTTTAGTCTCTTTGTAAGAGTCAAAAAAGTCTATAAACTCTGGCAAACTAATTTGCCGTTGCTGAAAGCTTTTCATCATGGCAGCAAAAATCTGATCGTATTTATCATAGAAATCACTTTCAGTTTTTCCTAAAAGCTGCTGGCTAAGGTTATACTGCTGCACGGCGTTATAAACCTCGTTTTTCACCTGCAATTCGCTGTTTTTTACAACAAACTCCTGGCTTTGAGCGGCCAGTTTAGCCGACTTGATATTGCCCTGATTACGATTAAAAAAAGGTAGCGGGGCACTTATTTGCAGCCCGATTACATTGCGAGTGTAGCTACTGTTTTGGTCAAAACTGGTTCCTATAGTTATATCGGGTTTTGCCAGGGCTTGCTGTAGCTTAAGGTTGCTATTATTTTGATCTAACGTATATTGGTTTACCAAATAATCGGCACGTGAAGTTTTGGCTTGCTCAGCAAGTGCTAAAGGATTAAGTGTAGTACTCTCATGCGGAGGACTTATCAACGGCAGAATGGCCTGATCTTCTTTAACACCCAGTAAAGTTTTCAGCTCGGCCTGTAAATCATTTAACTGGCGCTCATTGTCAACCAGCTCATTCTGAAGGTTAAAAAGTAAAGCTTTCAACCTCACCAAGTCTTTAAGCGATGTATTTCCGGCCTGGTAAGCTTTATCTGTGGCATTAATCAAACCGGTAGCCGATTTAATTTCGGTTGCGTAAACCTTGCGTTGCGCTATCAAATTGGCTGCTTCAGCAAAATCAAGCTGTAAGTTGTAACGCAGGTTACGCAGCAAATCATCAAATGCAGCCTGTTGAATTCTTGTACCGTCTTCGGCTACTTTAATTTGCTTGCCGCGTTTACCCGCAGTTTGTATAAGCTGGGTTAACTGAACAAATACCTGCCCGCTACCATTACGATGATCAAAAAACTTACCTGAGTTATCAACCACATTCTGATCAGTTGACAAAACAGGGTTATCCCACAAACGGGCCTGTTGCACTAATGCCTGCGCGGCGTCAACATTGTATTTTTGAGCAAGCAAGCTCAGGTTATTTTGAAGAAACAGCTTTTCGGCATCTTTAAAGCTTAACCGAAGGCTATCGGTTTGGGCATGAGCCTGCCCGGCAATAAAGGCAATGAGTGGTATAAGCAGGAGCTTTGCTCCTTTTGATATATTGAACATGTTGTTTTGAACTGTTGATAATTCAAAACTATTGTGGCAGAATTAGACGTGCATTAAACGTGCATTAGAATGACATTAGAAAGCAAAAGCAGGATTTTATATTAAATGTAGCCACTTGGCAAGCAACTAATCAGGTACTTTTAACAAAGGTTAAAATGAACGAACTTCCGGATGAACCATCTGATACAACTTTAATTGTGCCATTGCAAAGTTGTATAATTTTACCTGCTATATACAAGCCTATACCACTACCCTGTACATGGTTACGGGTACGCTCGGCACGGTAAAAGGATTTAAAAATCTGGTCAGTATCTTCGGCTTTTATACCGGGGCCTTTATCAGTAATTTCAATTTGGATGGCATCCGGGCGTACATCAAAAGTTACATTCACTGCTGCATCTTTTGAATACTTGAATGCATTATCAATAATGTTATTGAGTGCTATGGCAAGTAATGATTTATTTGCCATAATAATCAGTGAATTTTCATCTTCAGGAAATTCTTTAAACTGCAAAATGAGCTTATCACTTCCCTTCTTTTCAATCCAATACTCATTAAGCTCCCACATCAGCTCATCCATACGTACAGGCTGCAATACCGTTTGAGTATAATTAAAATCAACCTGGGCAAGCTCCATTAAGCTGGTAATGGTAGTTTGCAAGTGCATGGCATCATTGGATATGGATTGTAGTACGCGATTATACTCCTGCGCACTGCGTGCCTTTTCAAGTGCTACGTCGGCCTCGCCCATAATACTGGTTAGCGGCGTACGCAACTCGTGTGATGCATTAGACACAAAACTACGTTGCAGCTCAAAAGCATTTTCCAAACGTTCGAGCAGGTTATTGAAGTTGCTTATCAGTTCGGCTATCTCATCGTTATTTTTAACACCGGCAATACGCAGGTGCAAATTACTTGACCTGATGTGCCGTATTTCGCCTATAATACGTTGTATGGGAGCCAGCGATTTACTGGCAAACCACTGACCTGCAAAGAATAATATAGCACTGAAACCTAAAAAAAGAATAAGGGTTATGCGTGCAAGCATAGTTACCCTGGGGTTAAAATTACGATCAACGGCAGAAGCCAGAATCACAAAATCACCCTGATTATCATGAAAGTAACGGCCTATAACCTGCCTGTTTTCTTCTTCGTATTCAATCTCTCCTTTACGCCTTACTTCTTCAATGGTTGAATCGCGCCAGTATATGCCGTTTGATGATACAAAAGCGGCCTTGTTACCGTCATTATAAACCCGTATAACTTCATTGGGCAGCTTTTCAAGATACTTTTGCTGAACCTGAACCAGTGAATCTGCACCAATCTCATCAGCCTTCAAATACAGTTGCGCCGCAACGTTTACCCTGTCAGACAGGCGCTTGTTAAAATCCGTTTTAAGAAAGCCGAATACGGCAAAGTACAAGGCCAGTAATACCAGCAGCAATGTGCCCGAGCTGATGAGTGTAAAGTATAACGATAGCCTTGTTCTTATCTTCATTATCTATTGCTGAACCTTCATAATATAGCCCATACCTATAACGGTATGAATCAGCTTATTATTGAAACCTTTTTGCACTTTGTTACGCAGGTAATTAACATATACATCAACCATGTTGGTACCGGTATCAAAGTTAAGTCCCCAAACTTTCTCCAGCATATACTCGCGCGAAAGCAGCTTACCGGGGTTGCGCATAAATAATTCTAGTAACGCGTACTCTTTTGCGGTGAGCGTTATTTTTTTGCCGGCTCGTTCGGCAGTTTTATCCCAGGTATCTAGCTTTAAATCGGCAAATGTTAACAGGTGCGTGGTGGTTTCGGCCATGTTGCGCCTGCGTAATAAAGCCTCAATACGGGCAAGCAGTTCGTTGAAATGGAAAGGTTTAATTAAGTAATCATCGGCACCTGCATGCAGCCCGGTTACCTTATCATCAATGGTACCTAAAGCACTTAACATCAATATGGGTACCTGGCTTTGCTTTTGACGAATTTGCTTACAAAGGTCAATACCGTTTATAAGCGGAAGCATTACATCAAGTATAATAAGGTCGTAACTATCTTGCAAAACATTGGTTAAACCGGCAATACCGTCTTTGGCCACATCAACCTGGTAATGATGTTCTTCTAACCCTTTTTTTATAAAAGACGACACCTTGTCTTCGTCTTCAACCAGTAAAATTTTAGCCATGCCCTGCACTTGTTTTAAAGCAAACATACATAAATAGCCCAATTGTTTTAAATGGCTTACACCGCTTCGATGATGCAACGAAAAAAGCCCCGGCACAAAAGTGCCAGGGCTAAGCAGGGTTGCAGGAAAAAACTAAACGCAGAAACTTAACGTTTCCAACCGCCTCCTACAGAACGGTATAAGTTAATGGCTCCAAAAAAGATGTTCTTTTTAGTATGAGCCAGTTCAAGTTCAGCATCAAGCACGTTGCGCTGTGCAGTAATTACTTCAAGGTAATTTGCACGGCCCACCAGGTACAAATCATTGGCTACCGATACGGCATTGTTAAGCGCTTGCACTTCCTGCTGTTTATTGCGATAAGCAGTAGTATAGTTTTCAATACTTTTCATGCTGTTGAGCACTTCCTGGTAACTGTTGAGTACTGTTTTTTGATAGCTGTACAAAGCTTGTTTACCCTCGGCTATAGTACGTTCATAATCTGCCTTTATTTGTTTACGGTTAAATATGGGCGCAGTAACTCCACCCAAAATTCCGTAAGCTAATGAACCCGAATTAAATAATACAGCTGAACGGAACGCATTAAACCCAACATATGGAGATAAGGTAAGCGTTGGAAAGAATGCGGCATGAACGGCTTTGATATCAGCATTCATAGCTCTTAGCTCAAAATCGGCCTGTTGAATATCCGGACGGTTCAATAGCAATTGCGATGGTATACCCGCCTTTAAAACAGAAGGCACTTTGAGGGTATTAATAGATGTATCGCGCGGAATGCTTTTTGAAAAATTACCGGTGAGAAAATTTAGTTGATTTTCCGTTTCGGTAATTTGTTGCTTAGTCATTGCTTCTAAACCTTGCGTACGCTTAAGCTGCGCCAAAAACTGTTGCACTGCCAACTCCGTTGCACGTCCGCCCAGCTTTTGAACCTTGATAATTTCAAGCGCGTTATTTTGCAACTCTATGTTCTTGCGTATTACGCGCAGCTCATTATCTAATGCCAGTAACTGGTAATAGGCAGTAGCAATTTGCGAAGTAAGTAAAGTTGTTACCATTTTATAACCACTACGGCTGGCTAAAAAACGGTTAAATGCTGCTTTTTTTCTACTGCGCAACTTTCCCCATAAATCAAGCTCCCATGAACTTTGGAAACCTAAAAAATACTCAGGGGTAGGGTTAGGTATACGCTGATTGCCATTAATGTTTGGTGATAAATTGGTATCGTAATTACCAACGCCATTGAGCGTGTAATCACCATAACGCTCAACGCCTGCACGGGCGTTTAAATTAACAGCAGGAGCCCAAAGTAACCCATTATATTTCAAGTTTGCGTTGGCAGCTTCAACCCGTTGCAAAGCGGCAAGTATATCGGGGTTTGCACCAAAAGCAGTATCAATTAATTGCAGTAAATAAATATCGGTAAAAAAACTTGATACCGGTAGGGTGGCAATAGTAGTGGTATCGGTTGATCCGTTATAGCTGCCCGGTATTTCATCGGGCAGCGTGGTATCAACCGTTTTTAAAGTGGTGCATGCCGTAAGCAATGCAACAACTACGATGGTAATATATGAATGAACTTTGTATTTAAACATTGTAAAACTAATTAATGATAGGTACTGTTCAACTCGGGTTCCAGCACCACAGGAACAGGTTCTTCTTTCTTTTTGGATTTGCTAAGGCTGGAGAATATGACGTACAATCCCGGAATTAAAATCAAACCGAAAATTGTTCCCATTAACATTCCGCCGGCGGCTGCAGTACCAATTGAACGGTTGCCCATAGCACCTGCACCGCTTGCAATACATAATGGCACCAAACCTGCAATGAAAGCAAACGAAGTCATTAGAATTGGTCTCAACCTTGATACGGCACCCTCAATGGCAGCCTTCAAGACTGTTGCCCCTTCACGCTCTCGCTGCACGGCAAATTCTACAATAAGAATGGCATTTTTACCTAATAAGCCAATAAGCATTACCAGTGCTACCTGCGCATAAATATTGTTTTCCAATCCGGTAATTTTAAGGAAGAAAAATGCTCCCAAGATACCCGTGGGCAGTGATAAGATTACCGCTAGAGGCAGCAACAAGCTTTCGTATTGTGCTGCCAATAGCAGGTAAACAAACACTAAACAAACAATAAAAATGTATATGGCCTGATCGCCCGATAGTATTTGCTCGCGCGTCATACCCGACCATTCAAATGAGTAACCTTTAGGCAGTTTTTCTTTAGCAATACGTTGTATTGCTGCAATAGCATCACCACTACTGTAACCGGGTGCGGCATCTCCCGTAACCATTGCCGAGGTGTACATGTTGTAACGGGTTAACTGCTCCGGACCGTAAACACGCTCCATCCTGATGAAAGTAGAAAACGGCACCATCTCGCCTTTGTCGTTTTTTACATATAGCTGCAGTACATCTTCGGGTTTTGATCTGAATTCCGGCGATGCCTGAACCATAACCTTATACATTTGACCAAAGCGAATAAAATTGGAAGCGTAATAACTACCCATTAATGTTTGCAGCGTGCTCATGGCCTTATCAATGGTGATGCCTTTTTTGGCTGCCATCGGCTGATCGACCGTGATTAAATACTGCGGAAAGTTGGGGTCGAAGCTGGAGAATGCATTATCAATCTCTTTGGAATCATTAAGCGCTTTGATAAAGTCGTTTGATACAGTGGCCGTTTTTTGAAGATCGCCTGTACCACTTTTATCCAGCATTCGTATTTCAAAACCACTGGAGTTACCAAAACCTGGTACGGTAGGCGGCGGAAAAAACTGAATGGTAGCATCGCCCATGTTTTTGGTGCGGCGGCGTAACTCATCTATAATATCCTGTAATGATTCTTCGCGTTCCTCCCAAGGCTTTAAGTTGATCATGGCCATACCATATGAGGCACCGGCAATTTCATTCACCAAACTATAACCCGATAGTGTAGATACCGACTCAATGGCTTTAATATCTTTAGTTTGCCGTTGTATGGCAGCAACAACCTCCTCGGTACGTTCAACGGTTGCACCCGGAGGGGTGGTGATGTTTACGTAAATCATACCCTGATCTTCGGTAGGGATGAAGCCCGTTGGCAGAATTTTACTTAAGCCAAATGTGCCTACAAAGAACACGGCCAGCATAACAAAGGTTACGATACGCCTGCCGGCAATTTTGCTGATGAAGCCCGAATATTTGTTTTGAACGGCATCATACCTTTTGTTAAAGCCTGCAAAAAACTTATCAATAAAGCCTTTTTTAGCACCGTGATTATTTTTAAGCATAATAGCGCATAATGCAGGCGTAAGCGTAACGGCGTTAACACCTGATATAACAATAGCAATAGCCATTGTTAATGAAAACTGCCTGTAAAATACCCCCACCGGACCGCTCATAAACGCAACTGGCACAAACACGGCCGACATTACCAGTGTAATAGCCACAATTGCCCCGCTAATTTCTTTCATGGCGCTTACCGTAGCATCCATAGGGCTCATGTGCTCTTCGTGCATTTTCACATGCACGGCCTCAACCACTACAATGGCATTATCAACCACAATACCAATGGAGAGCACCAGCGCAAAGAGGGTAAGCAGGTTTACCGAGAAGCCCAGCATCTGCATAAAAAACAGCGTACCAATCAAAGCCACAGGTACGGCAAGCGCGGGTATTAATGTTGAGCGGAAATCTTGCAGGAAGATGTACACCACAATAAATACCAATATGAACGCCTCAATAAGTGTGTGCAAAACCTCATCAATAGATGCATCAAGAAAACGTGAAACGTCATAGTTTACATTATACGTCATTCCGCTTGGGAATGAAGTTTCTTTGAGCTCAGCCATACGGGTTTTGATGTTGTGTATAACATCACGTGCGTTTGAGCCCGGGCGCTGCTTAATCATAATGGAAGCTGATGGCCTACCATCAGTATTTGACACCATGCTGTAAGTAAGCGAGCCGAATTCAATATTGGCTACATCTTTAAGAGCTAAAACAGTACCAGATCCATCGGCACGTATCACAATGTTTTCATACTGCTTAGGCTCGAAAAATTTACCGGGGTAACGCAGTACATATTGCAGCATTTGCGGCGACTTATCAGAGCTTTGACCGGTTTTACCAGGCGCAGCTTCAACGTTTTGCGCGCGAATGGCTTCTATCACTTCATCAGTTGACACCTTATAGGCCATCATGCGGTCGGGGTTTAACCATACACGCATGGAGTACTCCTTTGCACCCATAATTTCGGCACGGCCCACACCATCAATACGTTTAAGCTCTTGCAGCACGTTGATGTCGGTAAAGTTATAAATGAACTTTTCATCCATTGCCTTATCATCACTCATGATGTTGAGGTACATAAGCATACTGTTCACCTCCTTTTCGGTGGTAACACCTGCTTTAATTACCTCTTCGGGCATCTCATCTATAATAGTGGCAACACGGTTTTGAACGTTTACGGCAGCCTGATCGGGGTCGGTGCCTACGTTGAAGTAAATTTGTATAACGGTTAAACCATCATTACTACAAACCGACGACATGTAAGTCATGCCCGGCACACCATTAATGGCACGCTCAAGTGGTGTAGCTACGGCCTTGGCACATACCTCGGCGTTAGCGCCCACGTAGTTGGCAGTAACCGTAACCGACGGCGGAACAATATCAGGGAACTGGGTTACCGGCAATGTAAGCAAAGCCAATACGCCCAATAAGGTTATTATTAGTGAAATTACAAGCGACAGGATAGGCCGCTTAATAAAAGTTTCAAACATTACGTTAAGATTTATATCAGAAAACAGCCATTGCATACCTCATACGGAGTGTATACACAGCAACTCAGAATAAAATGGAAAGCTCGCTTATTTTACAGCCAACATAGGAGCCTCTTTCATCATGTTAGGCTTTATTACCATACCATCGCGGGCGTTTTGCGCACCCTCAAACAGTATTTTATCGCCTGCTTTAAGTCCGTCTTTTACAACATAAAATTGCGAAAAACGGGTAAGTGGCGTAAAGCTGGTCATGTGGAGTTTATTGTTGTTATCCACTTTGTATACGTAGCTCTTATCCTGTACCTCAAAAACAGACTTTTGCGGAATCATAACTGCGTTATCCATTTCGGTGGTGATATAAATTTTACCGCTTGCACCATGGCGCAATAACTTATGCGGATTTGGGAATTTTGCACGTAATGCTATTGAACCGGTAGTTTGCTCAATCTCGCCCTCAATAGTTTCAATCTGGCCTATGTGAGTGTAAGTACTACCGTCAGACAGTTTGAGCTTTACTTTACCGTCACCCTGCTCTTCGCCGCTATTGCGGGAGCGTTGGTATTTAAGGTATTCATTCTCAGGGAAGCTGAAATAAGCGTATATAGAGCTTAAGTCTGATATACTGGTTAATAAAGTTCCCTCATCAATTAAACTGCCGCCTTTTAGCGGTATACGGTCAATAATACCATCAAATGGTGCCCTGATAATGGTGTAGGCGATATGATTTTGAGCACTTTGTACATTGGTACGCGCTTCATCAATGGTGGCCTGATCGGCTTTTAGTTTTGATTGGGCAACCTCAAGTTCGGTTGCTGCAAGCACTTTTTTGTTAACAAGCATTTTAACGCGGTCAACTTCAAGCCTCGAGGCAACAGCATCGGCCTCTGCATTGCTTAAAGCAGCTTTGGCGCGGGCAAGTGATACCCGGTATTCTTCGTCATTAAGCTTAAACAGCACCTGGCCTTTGTGTACCGGCATGCCCTCGTCAACATATATTTTTTCAAGAAAACCGCGCAAACGCGATCTGAGCTCAACATTTTTGAGTGCCTGTATATCGGCAACGTAAGCAGTTTGCAGGGTTGTGTCTTTGGCTTTAATGGTTAGTACAGGTAGTTCAAGCGTGTCTTGCGCTTCGGTATTTTGCTTGTTTGAAGAACAGCCGGCAGCTACCGATAAAATAACGGCAGCAGCAATCCAGCTATATAAATATTTAACGGAAATCATGGATCTGAGTGTATTCTAAAATGTATTAAACGCATGTGCCAGCGTGGTAACAGAAGGCACGGCCGGTTAAACCAGCTTGTAGTTAACGTTAAAAAAGAATACGAAATCAGAATGGGGATAGCCGGAACAGAAAGTTGTAGTAAGCAGGCAATTTGGCCATGCCTATAAAACTTTTATTCACTGTATGCAGTACAGTAATTCTTACTGTTTCAAAAGGCAGGTAAAATGCGGTAGTGGGAACAAATACACGGTCGTTTGCCGAGCGGTTGCGTACGTAACGACGCTGATATTTGATTTTATGCGCTTTTTGTGCCGGAGAGTCATCATCATTGGTAACACTTTCAAGCAGGCAATCGGCCCAACTGTTAACGTTAACGTATGATTCCTCGCCGTTATCGGCTATATGGCCATGAATAAAACTATCGGCCGGGTTACCCGAGTGCAAAAACGTGACTGAATTAATCAGCCAAACCGATAAAATTATATGTAACCAATTTTTAAGCATCGCTCAATTACAAAATTACAAAAATCAGGTTCATAAATTTAATATTTCAGCAACAAAAATGATACATACACTCAAATACATGCAAAAAAAAAATATGTTACAACATGCATTTTTTTGTTTTAACCTTCAAGATAAGTAGCTTACTATAAACAATTTATATGCCGTATTGTGATATGACTTTATTAATTGCCTACAGTGACAACTTTGCTGCAATACATTATTAATCCCTAATTATTAAATATAAACATGTTGCAACTTACTTTATGAAAGTGAATTCTTATTAGTTTTTAATTGAATGCTTATATGTTTGTTGATGAGCCTGTAAGCTACCGGTTATACTTATTGCCTTAATCTTTTTTGCATTGCAGTTGTTAAACATTTAAACCACCATCAATGGCTTTATTATTAGTTGAAGACGAACCGAATGTAGTATCGGTAATTAAACGCGGACTGGCTGATTTCGGCTTTGATGTAAGTGTTGCCGGAAACGGATTAACAGGTTTACAAATGGCGCTTAGCCATCCGTTTGATCTTATTATTCTTGACGTTATGCTGCCTGGCATAGATGGGGTTCAAATTTGTAAACGCATTAGGGAGAAGAACACAAGCGTGCCTATTTTGATGCTTACGGCTCTTGACTCAACCGAGAATATTGTAACCGGACTTGACACCGGTGCCGATGATTACATGGTTAAGCCGTTTAAAATTGCGGAGCTTGCGGCAAGATTACGCACTTTATTACGAAGACGCCAAAATGATAATCAACCGGCAAATACGCTTTATAAAATTGCCGACCTGGAAGTAGACGTAGAAGCAAAGACGGTTTACCAGGGCGATGTAGCGCTTAACCTTACTCCTACCGAATACCGCTTACTGGAGTATTTTGTAAAAAACCAGAAGAAGGTATTATCGCGCATACAGATACTTGAAAACGTTTGGGACATTGATTTTAACCTGGGTACCAACGTGGTTGACGTGTACGTAAATTACCTGCGCAAAAAGTTAGAAAAAAACAGCAACCATAAACTTATACACACCATATTTGGCATGGGTTATATGTTTAAGGATTCGGACTAAATGAAGATACAAACCAAAATAACACTCCTGTTTCTTATTCTATCAACAGGAATACTTGTTTTGCTGAACACCTTCATTTTGTACTTTGACTATCAGTTTAATTATGACGATTTTTTTAAGCGCCTTGAAGCAAGAGTAAACCTTACCGCTGAAACCCGACTTTTTCCCGGAGAACGCAGCCGGGCTTATGAAGAGGTGAGAAACAAGTACCTTGAAAAACTAGACAGCGAAACAGAATACATTATAAAGGCCGACGCAAAAGGCAAATTTGACACCAGGCAGTTCCCGGCCGAGTTTACAGAAGAAATATTTAGTCAGGGTAAATCAAGGTACAAGCATAAAAACAGGTTTTTGGCCGGCAAAATTGTCGCCGCCATTCCTGATGAATATATTGTTATAGTTTCGGCGCGTAACCCTTATGGCATGCGCGAGCTTAAAGAGCTGCAAAAAATTATAATAGTAGGTTTCACCGGCTCCCTCATCATCGCTTTTTTTGTTGGCAAGGTATTTTCATACTATACTTTTGATCCTATACGGAAACTTACCGACCGTATGAAGGTGATTACCTCTGATAACTTGCACCTGCGGCTAAACGACTGGAACGGCAAAGATGAAATATCAGAACTTACACAAACTTTTAATGATATGCTCAACCGGCTCGAAACCGCGTTTGAGACTCAAAATAACTTTGTAAGCAATGCATCGCATGAGTTGCGCACACCGCTTACTATTATAAATGCCGAGGTTGAACTGGCACTCACTAAAGCGGACCTCACCGAAAACCAGCGAGCCATATTCAGCACCATTTGCGCCGAAACGGATAAGCTTACGCAAATATTAAGCAGTTTGCTGCTGCTTGCGCAATCAGGCTTCAACGGCCGTAAGCAAAGCTGGCAAACCATTAGGGTTGATGAACTGATTTGGATGTCGGTTGGATCAGTCAAAAAAATACAGGCACAAAGTAATATCGAAGTTGATTTTGAAACCCTGCCTGAAAATGAGGAACTTCTTCAAATATCGGGTAATAGCAATTTGCTCAGGTTGGCTATCACTAACATCATAAGCAATGCATGCAAATACTCACAAAACCAACTAGTAACGGTTAAACTTATGGTACAAAACAAGCAAATTGGCATTACAGTTACCGATCAGGGTATTGGCATTCCATCGTCGGAGCTTCCGTACATTTTCGAGCCATTCTTCAGGGCATCGAACACGCTTAACTTTCAGGGTTATGGCGTTGGTTTACCCTTAACGCTTAATATTATAAGGCTGCATAAAGGCACAATTGATATCAGCTCAGAGGTAGGCAAAGGCACACAGATACTTATTTTGCTTCCTGTAGCAACAGCCTGATGTATTCTAATTAAATTTTAACATCCTTCTTAGTTGTTGCTAATTAAATAAGGCTACCATTGTAATGTAACCAATGCGGGTTGTGCTTTTAATTAAGGCATTATGCAAAAACTGCTTATTCCAACTGATTTTGATTTACGTACGCTAAAGTACATACCCGGAATAGCAGACCGCCTTGCTCTACAAAAAATAACCATTGTTTTGGTTCACATGATGAAGGTTACCGATAACGTAAGCGAGCTTAAAATGCTTGCCAAACGATCGGCTGAGAGAAAGTTTGTACCGCCTGAATTTTATGACGCCTGTAAATTATTAGTAAAGGAGATTCCCGGTTTAGCAAGTATTAAAATTGAGTTTTTTTACGGCAGTACACTTGCCTCATTTAAAGCTTTCATAACCGAAAATAAAATAAGCGCCGCTGTACTACTAAGCGGATATGATTATAAACTGCTTTTTAAACACAGTATTGAACCGACCTTATTGATAAACCGCAGCGGTATTAATGTAATTAACGCACACTATAAGACTAAGTTAAACCTGCTTGTTACGGCCCTTAACAACTCCGAGCAGCAGTTTTATATAAAGTAAGTTAGAATATTAAGTATTTAGCCATACTTAAAATGAACATGCCTTGCAGCATGCAGGAAAGGTAAAAGCCGCTTAAACGCAATGTTTATATCCTGTAGTTTTTTGTTTAGTGTTTGTTTTTTAATGCAAGGGCTGCCCGGTACCACGGTGCAGCCCTTTGCTATTAAAATGCTTACATTAAGTTCATTTTAGTATATTAAGCCTAAATTAACGGGCATGAAAAAGCTTTACTTTATAGCAACCTTACTCTACACAACCGTATGCTTTGGGCAAACCACGCTTAAAACAAAAGCTGCGCAACAGGCCGAACAACTCAAGGATAAAGTAATTGCCTGGCGCCGTGATTTTCACGCAAACCCTGAGCTTGGTAATCATGAAACCCGTACTGCAGGTATTATTGCCAACCATTTAAAAGCGTTGGGTATTGAAGTTAAAACAGGCGTAGCCAAAACCGGCGTTGTTGGCCTGCTTAAAGGCGGCAAACCCGGGCCTGTAGTTGCCTTACGGGCCGATATGGACGGCTTACCAATTATTGAGCGCACGCCAGTACCATTTGCATCAAAAATCAAATCCACTTATAACAATGCCGAAGTTGGCGTTATGCACGCTTGCGGTCATGATACACATGTAGCCATATTAATGGGCGTGGCCGAAATACTGTCGGGCATGAAAAAAGAGCTTCATGGTACAGTAAAGTTCATCTTTCAACCGGCAGAAGAAGGTGCTCCATTTGGTGAGGAAGGCGGCGCCGAGCTAATGATTAAGGAGGGCGTACTTGAAAGCCCTAAGGTTGATGCCATTTTTGGTTTACATATCAATGCACAAACCGAAGTGGGAAAAATCACTTATCGTCCAGGCGGGACCATGGCAGCCGTTAACGATATGCAGATTGTTGTTAAAGGCAGGCAGGCTCATGGCGCTTACCCATGGAGTAGCGTTGACCCTATTGTGGTATCGGCACAAATTATAAACAGCCTGCAAACTATTGTAAGCCGTAACATTAATGTAACCGAAAATGCCGCTGTGGTTACTATCGGCTCTATCCAAGGCGGCAACCGCTCCAACATTATTCCCGAGCAGGTAACCATGCTGGGCACTTTAAGGGCGTTAAGTACCGGAGACGAAAAAACGCTTATTGAACGCGTAAAAACTATTGCCACTAAAACTGCCGAAGCAGCCGGAGCCACCGCCGAAGTAAAAATACCACTGAGTGTACGCTACCCTGTAACTTATAACGATCCCAAGCTTACTGAAAAAATGCTCCCTACTTTGCAAGCTACCGCCGGCGCCGCCAACGTACTTTTACGCCCCGCTGTAACCGGCGCCGAAGATTTTAGCTTTTTCCAGGAAAAGATACCTGGCCTGTTCATCTTTTTGGGAGGCATGCCCAAAGTACAGGATCCGCTTAAAACAGCAGCGCACCACACGCCAGATTTTTACGTAGATGAAAGCGGATTGACGTTGGGTGTAAAAGCGTTATGTAATTTAACATTGGACTATATGGCTGGGAAGTAAGCCTACACCTAAACTATTATGCAAAATACATTTATTCAATACAGAAAATTCGATGACCCAGCGCTTGCCCAAAATCTTATAGCCTTATTAATTGCCAATAGCGTTACTTATCAATCCGAAGAAAATAAACTAAGCTTCGATCCCTCATTCGGCGCTGCTAGCGAAACCTCCACTGAATATGTAGTAAAAATAGCGCCCGTTGATTTTGAACTTGTGAACCAACTCGTTATGGCTGACGAGGAAGCAACTCTAGATCAAATAGAGGAAGATCATTATTTGCACAAATTTACAGACGAGGAATTGAGGATATCCTTATAAAACCTGATGAATGGAGTTTTACTGACGTTATTTTAGCCAGACGACTTTTAAAAGAAAGGGGGGCTCCTGCTGATGCTGAGACCATAGAAACACTGAAACAGCAACATTTAGCAGAACTAAGGATGCCTGCTCCCTCTCAAACTAACTGGATAATTGCAGGTTACCTTTTAGCGCCGCTTGGCGGTATAATAAGTGCATTTATTGGTTGGCACTTAATGAGCCATAAAAATATACTACCAAATGGGGAGTACGTTTCCATTACCTAGAACGCGACAGACAGCACGGACGCATCATATTTATCGTGGGCATTATGTTTATACTAATCATCACAGCTTTCCGCATATGGCGAGAACAGTAATCACTTAACCAACCTTGCCCAACCTTCTCTTTATCTGCAGTAAAAATCAATGGCGCAGCCCCACAGCCGAGCATTTGTTTAAAAATCACCAGGTTTATGAGGCACGTTCGGCTGGTACGAGTGAGAAGGCACGTATAAAGGTTAGCGCTAAACTATTGGCTTGGGCCGATGTAGTTTTTGTAATGGGACGCAAACACAAGCAATTATTGCAACAACGCTTTGCCGAAGTTATAATTGAAAAAGAGGTCGTTGTACTGGATATTGAAGACAATTACCAGTACAACGACCCCGAATTAGTTGCTTATTTAAGTAACGCGCTAAAGCCTTATCTTGAAGATGCGGATTAAATCCTAATGGAGGATCCGACTTCTGAAATTTAATCAATGTATTCAAAACGGGTATAAGGCACCAACGCTTCAGGGATTTTTATACCGTTTTCAGTTTGGTTATTTTCTAATAGTGTAGCCACAATACGCGGTAAGGCTAATGCACTACCATTTAAAGTGTGCGCCAGTTGCGTTTTACCCTCTGCATTACGGAAACGCAGCTTAAGGCGGTTGGCCTGGTAAGTTTCAAAGTTTGATACTGATGACACCTCTAACCAACGTTGTTGTGCAGCACTCCAGGTTTCCATATCATAAGTTAACGAGGCTGTAAAGCTCATGTCGCCGCCGCATAAACGTAAAACCCGGTATGGCAGGCCAAGCTTTTGCAACAAGCCTTGTACGTGGCTGCTCATTTCCTCAAGTACACTGTATGACGTATCAGGGTGAACAACCTGAACTATCTCTACCTTATCAAACTGGTGTAGGCGGTTCAAACCACGTACGTGTGCACCATATGAACCCGCTTCCCGACGAAAACAAGGTGTATAGCCGGTATTTTTCACGGGTAGTTCGTCGGCTTTTAAAATTACATCGCGGTACAGGTTAGTAACCGGCACCTCAGCGGTAGGTATCAGGTACAGGTTATCCTGACCAACGAAGTACATTTGTCCTTCCTTGTCTGGTAACTGACCGGTACCAAAGCCTGATGCTTCATTAACCAGCAAAGGCAGCATAACTTCGCTGTAACCTGCCTTTTCAGCCTCATCTAAAAAAAAACTGATTAATGCACGTTGCAGCTTGGCACCTTTACCTTTATAAACAGGGAAACCTGCACCTGTAATTTTAACACCTAATTCAAAATCAATTAAATTGTATTTTGCAGCAAGTTCCCAATGGGGTAAGGCATTTTCGGGCAGCGTTGGTTTTTCGCCATGTTCCAGCACTACTTCATTTTCTTCGGGCGTTATACCAACGGGTACGCTGCTGTGCGGCAGGTTAGGCAGCTGCACAAGCTTTTGATGCAATTCCTGCTCAATACTGGTTAGTTCTTCACCAAAACGTTTAATATCCTCTTTCCAGGTTCCGGTTTGCGATTTTACCTTTTCGGCTTCTTCTTTTTGCCCGGTGCGCATCAGCTCACCAATACGTTTGGCAGCAGCATTGGCCTCGGCCGATGTACTGTCTAAACGGTTTTGGGTTTGCTTACGATTATCGTCAAGCGCCAAAATTTCATCAACCAGCTCGGGTTGTTTAAAGTTTTTAACAGCCAAACGAGCCAAAACCTGTTCCTTGTTATCGCGGATATAACTAACTTGCAGCATTATTTTTAATTTCTGAACGGCAAAGATATGATTTTGTGGTTCATTGTTAGTAGTTCATGGTTGATGGTTCATAGTTCATGGAAAGAGTATATCCGGGAGCATGTATCACCCACATTTTGCAACTACCATGAACCGTTAACTATGAACTATGAATAACACGACCGGTAAACTCTATTTAGTACCCACGCCCATTGGTAACCTCGAAGATATGACCTACCGCGCTGTGCGCGTACTAAAAGAGGCCGATTTGATACTGGCCGAAGATACCCGTACGTCGGCCCCTATGCTCAAGCACTTTGGCATTGAAAAACGTGTATTTGCCCACCATCAGCACAATGAGCATCAGTCGAGCAATGAGATTGTTAAGTTTTTGCTTGAAGGAAAAAACATTGCTCTAATATCAGATGCAGGCACGCCTGCCATATCCGATCCTGGTTTTTACCTGGTGCGTGAGGCATTGAAATTTAACTTACCTGTAGAGTGCCTCCCCGGAGCTACAGCATTTGTACCTGCGCTGGTAAACTCAGGTTTCCCTACTGATAAGTTTTGTTTCGAGGGCTTTTTGCCACTTAAAAAAGGACGACAAACACGCTACAAGTTTTTGGCCGAAGAAGAACGTACAATCATCTTATACGAATCTCCGCATCGCCTGCTAAAAACATTGGATGAAATGGCTACTTACTGGGGAGAAGATCGTATGATATCTGTATCGCGCGAGCTTACTAAAGTATTTGAGGAAACAGTACGTGGTACGGTTGCCGAGGTCAAAACTTATTATGAAAACCACCCGGTTAAAGGCGAATTTGTTATTTGCGTAGCAGGAAAAGAATAAGGTTATAATTTACCGCCCCATAACCAGGCTGTTTGATTCATTAAGCTGCCTGTTCAAGAAATTGGTCCAGGCGGCTTGTTGCTTGCGGTCTTGCATGTGCATGGTTTCGCGGTCATAATCAGCATTCATACGACGATACTTGTCATCAATACGATTGAAAATGTTGTTAGCCTGGCGCTGATAATCGCCTGTGTAATGAAAAGCGTTAAGCTCGCGTATAAGTTCCTGCTGCATTAAAAATGCAATAACATAATGTCCTTGCTCATGATGAATTACTTCTTTCATCATATCATCATTAGTTATCATTTTACGATTTATCCATGACCTTTCAGGATTAAAATTTAAGGGAATGAAAAAAGTTAAGCGATAATTACTGCGGTAGCTTTGCACATTATAGCGCATACTTACATTGCAACTGGTATGCGCCACATAAAAACCACTTCCGGCCGGTACCTGGCCTGTAAAATCTTCGGGGGTTAGCTGGCGGTAACTCTGGGCTTTAATTGCATATGGGCCGCACAACATAATTAACATCAAAACCACTTTCACACATCGCTGCATCATCAATAAATTTAAATTTACAATACTGACATTTATTAAAGCGTTTGGTTTAACACAAACAAGCTCTTAAGCATATTGTGTTGTACGTAACAACGCTTTAAGTAAGCGTAAAAAGCATTCATTATAATATTAAGCGTCGCCCAAACACTAACATTATTAGCAAATATTTTATATTTGCCGCCGAAATGATGAGTGAAGGATTGAACTTTAATTTACTTGACCAGGATTTGCTGCTGCTGCCCGAGCGTGCAATTTACTGGCTGCAACAAAAAACACTGATTGTAGCCGATGTGCATTTAGGCAAGGCCGGTCATTTTCGCAAAGCCGGTATAGCGGTACCCCGCCAGGTGGGTCTTGATGATCTTGATTGCCTTACCAGGTTAATAAAGCAGCATGAGCCTCAAAAAATCTGGTTCTTAGGAGACCTTTTTCATAGTGAAATGAATGCCGATTGGCACGATTTTGCAAAATGGCGTCAAGATCATCAGCATATTATTATGCAGCTGGTTATTGGTAATCATGATATTATAAAAGAAAGGCATTATCATGATTTAAACGTTTCAACTCACCATCAGCTTACCGAGGGGCCTTTTTTAATGCAACATCATCCAAAAGATGAGAACTGCATTGCCGACGGTACACATTACGTATTTTGCGGCCATATTCATCCCGGGGTTAAACTATCGGGCCGGGGCGGACAATCTGTTACACTACCCTGCTTTAGTTTTGGTCAAAAGCAGGCCATACTACCTTCATTTGGTAAATTTACAGGGAAGGTAGCCTTAAGGCACCGTAATGGCGATAAGGTATTTGGTGTACTGAAAGAAAAGGTAATTGCGGTTTAATGATGTGCTAAATAATCATTAACCACAAATTCAATGCGGTCATAAGTAACGTCACGTTCAATAACCTGCCATTTGCCGTTTAAAATGTAGTAAGTGGGTATACGGATAATTGCCCAAGCCTCAGCATTGTCTGATTCATCACCTTTTAAATCAGAATACTGGGTCCAGTTCAACTTGTCGTCGGCTATGGCTTTGGTCCACCAATCCTTTTTATTATCTAATGAAATGCTTACAAAACCAACTTTCACCGGATTTAAGGATTTAACCATGCCACTTAACATATCCTGATGGTTAAGGCGGCTTACCTTGTTACCTGCTTTCCAAAAATCGAGCACGTATACCTTTTTATCGAGCGCACTTTTGTCAAACTTTTTTCCATTTGGAGTAGTACCTGCAACCAAAGGTGCATCTTTACCCGGCAGCAGCTTCATCATGCCTGATAGCTTTTTTTGTAAAAACAAACCCTCTTCTGTTGCCTTAACTCCGGCATTAAGTTTTTGAAATATTGAGTAATATCCTTCCACATCTCGCTCATAGTTCATTTTAAGCATTAAATGTGCTGCAGCATTGCTATTGGGGTTTTTGTCAATAAACTGCTTAAAGGCCTTTAACTTTAAACCATCAATATCGGCATCGCCTTGCTTTACCTGGCTGGCTACTTTACCCTGCGTTTTTAAAAAAACCTCATCCTGAGTGGTATAAAATGCGGTAAGTTCGTTTTGCAAAGCAGATGAAGATTTTATTGCAGGATAACGCTCCAAATGCCCGGCATCAGCGTTTATAGTATACTCGCCGGCTTCAAGGTACACGTCCGCCTCCTGTGGTTTGTCACCATTTTTATTGATAACGATTACACCATAACCCGGATTTTCAAATGCTGTATCAATTTTAACCGTGCCATCCGTAATATTTTGGCCGGCAATACTATTACCACTTATATCAACAATATTAATAACGCCATCTTTTAACCCTTCAACACGGCCGTTAACAGTAATATGGGGTAATTTAGTACAGCTGCAGGTTAAAATGGCAATGGCAAAAAGGTATAGGTATTTTTTCATGAGTAAATGCTGTGGGTGCTAATATATGATTTTAAAATTTTGATAGTAAAGCAGCATTTTAATTTTTAGAATGTTTCTAAATAGACAATAACCTGACAATAACGTAAATCAATCTGTATGATTTGGGTTATATTAAATATTTTTGCTTGATTAAAATTCTGACATAATGAGTGAATTAAAACAGACCTTTAACTCTTCACTGGGGAAAAAGCTGATCATGGCTTTGACAGGCTTGTTTCTGAGTCTTTTCTTGATTGTCCATTTGGGCGGCAATCTTTTATTATTTAGTAACGATAATGGTTACAGCTTTAACATGTATGCTAACTTCCTTACGCATTTTCCGCCTATTGAAGTAATTGCATGGTTACTATATGCTACCATTATTATACACGCAATTTACGCCTTACTACTTACTGTTAAAAATCGCCAGGCCCGCCCTGTAGGTTATGCAGTTACGCCTAAGGCTCCGGCATCATGGTCATCAAAAAACATGGGCTTGCTGGGTAGCATTCTGTTCTTGTTCATTGTTATTCACATGGGCGACTTCTGGTACAAATACAAGTACACACATTCAGTTGGCTTTAAAGAGTACCGCACCAACCTATCAACAGGCGAGCGCACAGTAAATGATTTCACTCCTCAAAAAGATGACTTTGAGCATTCACAAACTTTTGATGGCGACGTTGAAATTATTAAAGTAAAAGACTTGCATACCAAGGTTGCAGAAAGCTTTAGCATGCCTGTATACGTAATTATTTACGTTATAGCTATGATTGCTTTATCATACCACTTGCTGCACGGTTTTCAAAGTGCCTTCCGTACATTGGGTTGGGTACACCGTAAATACCTGCCAATAATTCAATTTATAGGCACATGGTTGTTTGCAGTAATTATACCACTTGGTTTTGCAGCCATGCCAATTGTTTATTTTATACAGAGTTTAAAGTAAGGTTGATTGGTTAAGTAGTTGATTGGCTAAGTAATTTTATACACACTAAAGCTATTCAACAACTCACCACTCGCTAAAAAATAGGAAAAGATGAGTTTAGATTCTAAAATTCCACAAGGCCCGTTGGCCGAAAAGTGGAGCAAACATAAATTCAATTTAAAGCTTGTAAACCCTGCCAATAAACGTAAATACAACGTTATTGTAGTTGGTACTGGTTTAGCAGGTGCATCAGCAGCGGCATCATTAGCCGAGTTGGGTTACAATGTAACCGCATTTTGTTTTCAGGATAGCCCACGCCGTGCACACTCAATTGCTGCACAAGGTGGTATAAACGCCGCTAAAAACTATCGGAATGATGGTGATAGCATTTACCGCTTATTTTACGATACCATTAAAGGTGGTGACTACCGTGCCCGCGAAGCTAACGTTTACCGTTTAGCTGAGGTATCAGTGAATATTATAGACCAGTGCGTTGCGCAAGGTGTGCCTTTTGCCCGCGAATATGGTGGCTTGTTAGACAACCGCTCATTTGGTGGTGCACAGGTATCACGTACGTTTTACGCCCGCGGTCAAACCGGACAGCAATTACTTTTGGGTGCCTACTCTGCCCTTAACCGTCAAATACATGAAGGTAAAGTAAAAATGTATACCCGTACCGAAATGCTTGACGTGGTTGTGGCCGACGGACAAGCTAAAGGTATTGTTACACGTAACCTTAAAACCGGTGCCATTGAAACGCACTCGGCACATGCAGTACTACTTTGTACTGGCGGTTACAGTAACGTATTCTACCTTTCAACTAACGCAATTGGTTCAAACGTAACTGCGGCATGGCGCGCGCACAAACGCGGTGCTTACTTTGCAAACCCTTGCTATACTCAAATTCACCCTACCTGTATACCAGTGTCAGGTGATCACCAGAGCAAGCTTACGCTGATGTCTGAATCGTTACGTAACGACGGACGCGTTTGGGCACCTAAAACTGCCGAAACTGCACAACGCCTGCGTAAGGGAGAAATTAAAATTGACCAAATTAAAGAAGAAGACCGCGACTACTTCCTCGAGCGTAAATATCCATCATTTGGTAACCTTGTACCACGTGACGTAGCCTCTCGTAACGCTAAAGAAATGGCTGATGAAGGCAAAGGTGTTGGTTCATCGGGCTTAGCTGTATATCTTGACTTTGCCGACGCAATTAAACGTTTAGGCGAAGATACTGTACGTGCTAAATACGGTAACTTGTTTGACATGTACTTACAAATTACTGATGAGAATCCGTACAAACAACCAATGCGTATATATCCTGCAGTACACTATACCATGGGTGGCCTTTGGGTTGATTACAACCTGAGCACCAATATACCTGGTTTATACTGCTTAGGTGAGGCTAACTTCTCGGACCACGGTGCTAACCGCCTTGGTGCATCAGCACTAATGCAGGGACTTGCTGACGGTTACTTTGTAATACCATACACTTTAGGTGATTACCTGGCAACCATCGGACCAAAAGCTATTGATGCCACGCACCCGGCATTTGCGCAAACCAAAAAGGATGTTGAGGAGCGCATTGCCAAGTTGTTATCACTTAAAGGCAACAAAACCGTTATTGAATACCACCGCGAGCTTGGACACATTATGTGGGAGTACTGCGGCATGGCACGTAGCGAAGAAGGTTTAATTAAAGCACGTGGCTTAATACAAGCATTGAAAGATGATTTTTGGGTGAACGCCATTGTTGTTGGTGAGAATGAAGAAATCAATGCTTCACTTGAGCGTGCAGGCCGTGTAGCCGACTTTATTGAACTAGGTGCCCTAATGGTTGAAGATGCCTTGGCTCGTCGTGAGTCATGTGGTGGCCACTTCAGGGTTGAATCACAAACCGAAGAAGGTGAAGCACTTCGTCATGACGATGAATTTGCTTACGTTGCTGCATGGCAGTACACAGGTGAAAACCAGCCCGAAGTTCTTCATAAAGAAGATTTGGTATACGAAAACGTTAAGTTAACACAAAGAAGTTATAAATAAGAGAGAGTACAGATTACAGAATCAGGAATAAAGACTTTTCTTCTCTTGACTCTGTACTCTTGATTCTTGACTCTAATCTGAATAGAAACATGAGTGCAAACGGAAATATGAATCTAACGCTGAAAGTTTGGCGTCAGAAAAATTCTCAAACTGCCGGAAAGTTTGAGACTTATAAGGCGGAAAACATATCTCCTGATATGTCTTTCCTGGAGATGCTGGATGTTGTGAATGAGAGCCTTATTCATGCCAAGCAAGAGCCCATAAACTTTGACCACGACTGCCGTGAGGGTATTTGCGGTATGTGTTCACTGTACATCAATGGTCGTCCGCATGGTCCAAAACGCGCAATTACAACCTGCCAGTTGCATATGCGTAGCTTTAAAGACGGCGAAACCATTACCATTGAACCTTGGCGCGCAGCTGCTTTTCCGGTTATTAAAGACTTAGCGGTTGACCGCTCAGCATTTGACCGTATACAGCAGGCCGGCGGTTACATATCAGTCAACACTGGTGGTGTGCCCGATGCCAACGAAATTCCAATTCCGAAGGTTATTGCCGACGAGGCCTTTAACTCAGCTACCTGTATTGGTTGCGGCGCTTGTGTTGCAGCCTGTAAAAACGGTTCGGCTATGTTATTTACCTCCGCAAAAATTTCACAGCTGGGTATGCTTCCTCAAGGACAGCCTGAACGTTATCGCAGGGTTCAAAGCATGGTGTCACAAATGGACGCTGAAGGTTTTGGTAGCTGTACCAATACCGGTGCTTGTGAGGCCGAATGCCCTAAAGAGATTACGCTTACCAACATTGCCCGCATGAACTTTGATTTCTTCAGCGCCAAATTATTCCGCGAAGAAGAAATTGGTGAAGTTAATCATGGCGGATAATTAAGTTAACACGCATAATTAAAAGGCTTGGAGGTTTTTCTTCAGGCCTTTTTTTATTTAAAAAATAATATTACTAAGTATATTAGCACAGCATAAAAGTTTGTATATTAGTGCAATTAAAACACAACATGAAAAAAACCTTACTCACAATTGCTATTGCCCTAACGGCATACACAGCATCTGCTCAAAAATTACTTAAACCGGAAGTTGATAAAATTTCAGGTGATACAACTTGGAAGACTTCAGAAGAGGCTTTATATGCAAAACTTACGTTAGTTGGAGCTAACGAGTTAGTTACTATCCAACCAGTAAAAGATCAATCTGTTTGCTTTGTATGGATTTGCATTACCAAGCCAAAAACCGACAACAAACTTTATTCTATCCTTTCGGGAGATAAAACAATTTTAAAGCTTAGCGATAAAAGTCTCATCAATTTGACTGCAGCAAAAAATAATCTTACTGAAATGATGGGATCGAATACAAAAACTTATGGTAGCGTAGGAGAAGGCACCAAAACGTTAACTCCATATGCAATCACTAAAGAAGACTTGCAAAAGCTTCAAACTAGTCCAATTGAATTTGTTCGTATTAGCACTACCAACGGAGATCAGGATTACGATGTAAAACCTAAAATGGGCGAAAAAGTCAGAAAAGCTTTTGAACTTATAGCAAGCAAATAATTAATTCGTTAAACACCTTATCACGTCATGAAAAACTGGATTTTAATATTCATGTTTATTTGCCCGTTGTTGCTAAAAGCACAAAGTGCGGCAACTCCTCCTATAGGTAGTATAAAATATCTTGATTACAAGAGAAGCTATAAATCAATTAAATTAGGGAGTGAGATAAGTACGTTAAACAGCAAATATCTTATTAAACAATCTGAAAAGGCAGATGATCAGGGGCGTTATATGTATTCATATAACAATCCTGAGGCTTTAAATTTTGGCAATAACGTTCAACTTAAGCGTATACAGATACAAAGCTATCTTGATAAGATCGCAGCTATTTACTTAATTTTTGAACAGGAAGATGGCAACAAGGTAAAAGAAGTGCTTACTACAGCATACGGAAGCGATTATAATCAAAGCGACGAAACAAAGGATAGCTACTTGTGGAGAGGTTCATTTGCAGACGTATATTTAACTTATGAGAGAGAATCTTTATCAGCTATGATATATTCTGATGTAATAATAGATAAGTTTATAAAACGCCGAGTAAAAAGCGATGCGAACCAAGCTGCAAGCGATTTATAATATCAGCTTTTTGTTAACACAAAACGGCTGCCTGGGTAAAAACAGGCAGCCGTTTTGCTTTAGGCAATCGTTAAAAATGTTAAATGGTTAGGAATACACATTCTCATGACCTATATTGCTTTATCCTAACTTTAACGCCATGAAAAAGTTGTTTTTATGTGTTGCAATTGTTGCCACAGCCTCTACCTATACTCAAGCACAAACCGCCGATACTATTGCTAAAAGGTCCGATCAAAGCAACCCTACATTGAATATTGAGTTTAGTACAAAAGCCTTGGTAAACGGCCTAAAAACCGCCGATGAGGTATGGCGTAAGAAACTGCATAATGATTCTTTAGCAGCATCTCAGATATCCTCACCAGATATTTGCTACAGCACCATGCCTATCGCAGGGAAACGAAATGTAAAACAATACCGTATGCCCGTAGCCCAAACAGGAGATAGAAGTACAAAGTATACTATGTTGATTAAGCGGGCGAAGATTGAGCAGGTTTCAACTGAAAGTCAAAAATAGAGCACTTACAACAGTATAAGGTATTAATTAAAAATCCTTGTTTAAAAGCTTTTCCAATTCGGCAAAGCTAATGTTCATCTTTACCCGCCCATGCTTGGCGTAAGATATCTCCCCTGTTTCCTCGGATACAATAAGGGCCGTTGCATCATTAGCTTCAGTTACACCTATACCTGCCCGGTGACGCAATCCAAATTGAGCGGGTAGATCACTGTTATCGGTTAACGGTAATATGCAGCTGGCAGATTTAATTTTATTTCCCGATATGATAACGGCACCATCATGCAAGGGACCATTTTTTTGGAAGATAGCCTCAATCAGGCGCTTTGAAATTTTGGCATCAACAACCTCACAACTGGTTTGATAGATCTGCTCGTCATAATCTTTCACAAAAACAATTAACGCACCGGTGTGGGTTTGCTTCATACTTTTACAAGCATCTATAATTGGTTTTATACGTTTATAGTTATCCTTTTCGGCTTCGTTTTTACCTAAAAAGTATCTCCACCAGGCACGGTTTCTTTGCAGGGATGCATTGCGCCCAACCAACACCAAAAACCGCCGTATTTCTTGCTGAAACACCACAATTACAGCAATAATTCCCACGTTCATGAAATTGCCCAGTATGGTGGTAAGCAATTTCATGTCCAAAGCCTTAACTACAAAATAAAGCAGGCATATAAGGGCTAAACCGATAAATATATTGGCAGCTATAGTACCTCTTATAAGATTATAAAGCTGGTAAAGCAGGAAGGCTACCAGCAACACATCTAAGGCACTGAAAAGATTAAAATCAAACAGTTTTAATACTGATTGCATGTATAAAAATAACAGTTTACCGGCCGCATTGCAAAACGGCCGTCAAAAGATTGTAAATTATAGACTATGGTTTGCTTTGCTGCGGCTGAACTTCAGAAGTAAGCTTTGGTACTACACGCTTTTCAGGCGGAAGCGCCTGATATTTTTTATAAGAATCGTTTATGTAAGCAGCCATTGATGCACCACCATTACTACGCACAAATTCATATGTGGGTCTGTAAAGACTCATAAAATTATCCAGCTCAACACCCTTAAGCGGAACCAAGCTCCCTACGTAAACCTTGGTGAATACCGAGTCAACATGGCGTTCCTCAACTTCTTTTTCAAAGTACTTTTTTAAACGGCGGGCATCCTTAGCTTCCTTACCAAACCATGTGGTGGGTGATAAAACATGAACCTTGCTTTTTTGATAAACCTGCGCGTACTCTACACGAGGATCAAAACGCTGACCACGTACATTAACTGCACCTAAGGTGATACCGAGCGGAGTCATCTTTACATTTTTGAACTTCATATCGGCAACAAATAACGTATCTGATACGTAGCCTGGTGATGATATAATTAATGTATTACCTATCAAGCCTCTTATTTCGAAGTTGCCGCTATCAGTAGTTAACGTAACCTGACTGTTAGTAATATTTTTTACCAGTACGCTAGGCAGCTTAGCATTTGTTGCATCGGTAACTTGCCCTCTTACAACGTTCTGCTGGCCCTTTACCGTTACAGTAAACAGCGTCAGTAAAAAAACTATGATGAATCCTGATCTCATAATTGAAGGTGTATATGTGATTAAACCGCCAATTAAAGGCATGGTTTAGATTAAAGTGTTAAAGTTACTCAATAAAAAAAAGACTTAGCGAAACTGCCATAAGTTGGATTGGAATCCAACAGCTAAGTAATTGATTGCTTTTTGGCTGTAAATAATTTTTGCAATCCAATTGAACCATTAATAGCTCTGAACAACCGTTTAAACCATTTTTCAATGCAATAAATTATAATAAAGCTAATAGCAATAGATGCAATTGGGTATAATATTTGAAAATCAACCGAATTTGCATTTATATATGGTTTGATTATACTGTACAAAACAGATATCACAATGGGATGATATAAATAAATAGGTAACGAGTATTTACGTCCGTAATCTGATAGTTTACTAGGCAAGCCAGTAGAAGTTACCGCATAAATAAATATTCCCATAGCATATAAACGCGTACTAATGCCTAGATGGTAACCTATTACTTGAACATTGTGATAGTAATTTATCATACCTATCTCAATAAATTGAAAAAGGTAACCGGCAATGGCAATGCGTATACCTAAGGCAGCCGACAATCTTTCTCGTTTTTTTGCTAAATAGTAACCTACGGTCATTAAAGGAAAGGCAACCGCATTACTGGCGAATAGGGCAAACTTAGGTTTTAACAATAGTGGATATGCCTCTGTCACCAAATTGTAGCCATACATTAAAATTGCTAAAGGAATTAAGAATTTTTGCAATTTAAACTTAAATAGTATCCACCACGCCATATATGTGCCTATAAGCGAATTCAAAAACCATAGATGAAAGTTTGTACCATAACTTATGAATGTGTACACAGAAAATGACGAACGCAATGTGCCACTAGCGAAATGGAATGCAGCAAAAACTAGATTTACAACTATAAATATCCCGATAAGGTTAATGAGTGTTTTGAAAAATATATCCAACCCAGCTTTTGAATACTGTACGAAGAAAAAGTATCCACTTGCCATAAAGAAAAAAGCAACAGCCCAGTGCATTGTTTGCAAGGCTACGCCACCTGCCATGGTTCCAGCTCCTATAGTATGTATGATGACTACCGAGAATGCTCCTATTAAACGGAAGGCATCTATAGTATAATTTCGGGGTGGAGTAAGCATGTAATTTTGACTGTAAAGTAGTATATTACGACAGTATCTGCAAATACTATTCAATAAGAAAACTGGCGATAAGACCGGTTTTCTTATTGAATTAGATTACTGTTTCCAAACGTTGTTGGCCTCATTGTAATCTGGTAACACCTTATCAGGATCATAAGTCACTGATTCAATCTCGGCGGTAGATGGCTGTCTGAAAGTCCAGCTAACATTACGCTCCCATATTTCTACCGGAAGCTTGATACGCTCGGTTTTACCACCTTTGTATTTAACTTCTAAAATTACTGGCATTGCCATTTTTTCGAGGTTATCAAGTGTAATAAGTGCACCTTTCGACGGATTGTTGTCAACGTATTTTACATCCCTTACTGCTACGTCCAAGCGCCAGTTATTCATGAACCAGCCTCTCCAAAACCATTGAAGGCTTTCGCCGGCTGCATTTTCCATAGTACGGAAAAAATCATCAGGTGTTGGGTGTTTGAACGCCCAACGTTCAATGTAAGTACGGAAGGCAAAGTCAAAACGCTCCGGACCTAAAATTTGCTCACGCAGCATGGTTAAGCCTGCACCTGGTTTTGAATAAAGCAACAAACCGTTGTTACGCTCTTTTATACCGGCAGGAGTATTCATGATGGCTTCAACCTCAGGGCGAGTATAGAAAGCACCATAACGATGCATGTCCATAGGACGTTCTTTGTATTCACCATTGTTAAAAGCATCGGTAGATAGGCTGTTTATGAAAGTATTAAAGCCTTCGTCCATCCAACCGTATAAACGCTCGTTAGAGCCAACAATCATCGGGAACCAGGTGTGGCCAAATTCATGATCATTTACACCCCACAAACTGGCACCTTTGGCGCGGTAACCGCAAAATACAATGCCAGGGTATTCCATACCACCTACTATACCTGCAACAGTGTTAGCCACAGGGTAAGGAAACTCAAACCATTTGGCAGAATAATATTCAATTGATTTTTTAGTGTATTCTGTTGAACGCCCCCATGCAGCATTGCCATCACTTTCAACCGGGTAAGCAGAAACCGACATACATTTTTTACCGCTTGGCAAATTAATTTTCGCTGCATCAAGTATAAAAGATGGTGATGAAGACCATGCTGCATCACGTGCGTTCTTTATTTTAAACTTCCAGGTAAGCTCTTGTTTACCGGCAGGACGAGACGCTGCGTTGGTAACTTCGCCGGCCGAACGTATGATAACTGTCTTATCACTTTGAGCAGCCTGTGCCCAGCGCTTTTGCTGCTCGGCAGTGTAAACCTCCTGTGGGTTTTGCAACTCGCCGCTAGCCAAAACTATATGGTTGGCAGGGGCAGTAATCGCAAGGTCAAAGTCACCATATTCAAGGTAAAACTCACCCGGACCTGTATATGGTACTGTATTCCAGCCCATAACATCATCAAACACGCATACACGTGGATACCATTGAGCTATAGTAAATATTTTACCGTTTTTTGTTTGTAAGATACCTGTACGGTCTGAACCGTAATCAGGCTCAATAAATGAAAAGTCTATCTTAACTTTAATTTGCCCGCCGTTAGCAGCAACCTCCTTTGGAAGGAATATCTGCATGCGGGTATCATTAATGGCATATTTTACATCAGCATCACCAACCTTTACCGATTTAATTTTATAACCGGCATCAAACACCTGTCCGCGGCCGCCGTTGCGGCTACCAGATGTAGGCACAATGGCCGATCCGCGTGAATCTTGTTTGAAAAGATTCTGATCTAACTGCATCCAAACAAAACCCAGCTTTTGAGGGCTGTTGTTGGTATACGTTAAAACTTCAGAAGCCGTAATTTCATTGGTTTGATCGTTTAAGCGTGCGCTTAACTGGTAATCGGCTCGGTTTTGCCAGTAACGTGGTCCGGGTTCACCACTTGCAGCCCTGTATTCGCTGCCATTTTTGGTGTAAAGCAAGGGGCCAAAGGCATCATGGTAGTCATATTTACTAACCGGGGCCGAGCCCGCCGGCTGTTGCTGCGCCTGGGCAAAGCCATTGAAGGCCATCATTGCCAGCGACAAGCAGGTGATTAAAGATTTTTTCATCTCCAGGAATAACAGTAGTAGTAATTAAAAAGCAATTATAATATTATTTACGCTATTGCCCATGAGGTAAGCGCATTGTTACTCAATATTAAACTGCTTATTTACTAAAATGTTGCTCGTATGCTTTCTCGTCGAAACCAAAAAACAGGAAGTCGTTATCTTCAATCACCGGCCGCTTTATCATGCTTGTTTTCTCTTTAAGTAAAGGAAGTGCATTGGCGGCTTCCGTTACACCAGCCTTGGTCTCAGCATCAAGCCCTTTCCAGGTAAGCCCCTGTTTGTTTAAAAACTTTTCGTACCCGGCTTTTTCATTCCATTCGTTAAGTTTTTCGTCGCTTACACCCAGCTTTTTAAAGTCGTGAAATTCGTAATTAATATTATTTTGCTTAAGCCAGTCTAACGCTTTTTTAACCGTGTTACAGTTAGTTATGCCATATACTTTCATGGCAACAAATTTATTAATTTCTTGAACCTCCGCTTACGTCGTCGTTATTAATACCACGCTGGTTTTTCTTAAGTCCGCCATCAAGCTTACCAAATTTATAGTTAAAGCTGATGTTGATAGTACGGGCAAACATTTCGTTAACGGTATATTGGAATGATGTAGGCGTACGCACTGTGTTATCAATTTTACGTATACGCTGGAACGGTGTATTAGCAAACAGTGAAATGGTGGCTTTTTTATTTAATATCTCTTTAGATGCACTTAAGCCGTAGCCTAACCAGTAATTGTCACGTCCCTGCAGCATTACGTAACGGCTGTCATAATCAAAGTTGGCACCAAAGCGGTAACCATTGTCAAGCTTGTAACTTAAGCCTGAAAATATGTGCCCCTGGTACCCTCTTGCATTATACAGCTGACCGTTAACCGATCCTTTAAGCCATACGTGCATAAGCTGGCTGTTGACGTTTACGTTAAGGGCTTTGGTTATAGGGTAATTGATACTTAAATCAGCACCCAAACGTTTGTTTGCACCAACGTTTTGATAAGTAGTAATACTGGTGGCGGTAGTGGCGTCAAATACTGTTACGTTTTCAACAGTATTGTTGGCAAAGCGATAGTTAACACCAAAATTTATTGATCCCTTTTTAAACCAACTGTAAGTAGCCTCTACGTTACGGCTTACCACGGGGCGCAAATCGGGATTACCAACGTATATAATATTAGGGTTTTGGTTATTTACAAATGGGTTAAGCTGCCATATGCCCGGGCGCTGAATACGCTCCGAATAGCCCAGGTTTACACTGCTGCTTTTGAAAGTGCGCTGTAACGAGGCTGACGGTATAAGGTTAGAGTAATTTTGATTTACACCTATGTTTGAATTAACCGTTGTATGTTCAAAACGCAAACCACCCTTTGCAACCCATTTATCGTTAAACTTATACTGATACGAGTTGTAAACGCTGTAAACATTTTGCTGGTAATCAAAATTACTTCCTGGCAGGGGTATGTTTATATATGTATTGCTTGTGCCGTCAAATTGTTCGTTACGGCTATCGCTAAAGTTATCTCTGAATATAGCCTTGCCGCCCGCTTCAAAATTCAATTTTTTAAAGGGTTGCACATAATCCAATTGTAAAGTATGCTCATTATTACCCGAATTGTTGAATTGGCGGTAATTAGGATCGTTAAAATTAATACGATCAAGAAAGCTGATGTCATTCAACTGATCATTTTTTGAGGAGTTGTACTTATATGATGCTGTTAGTAGCTGCTCTTTGTTACGTTTAAACCCTAACTGGTAATTTAAACCGGCACTAAGTCCGCGGTAAGTATTATCGTTATCATTCAGCGAGCGGTAGCTTCTGCTGTTTACCGCATTTGAGCTAACTAAATTAGAGTATAAATCGCGGTTGTTGTAGTTATTCCCTTTGTAAAATTCAATGGTTCCGGTAAGCAGGTTCAAGCTATCACCCTCATAGGTTAATTCGCCACTGGTGTAAGTGTTATTACCTTTTTGCGTATTGCTTCCTAACTGAGTTAAATCTGATGACCGAACAGTGCCGTTAGGATCAAGGCTTTGATTAATTGTGTTATTTGACGAATTGTTGGTTAAAGTATTTCTGCGGTTGTAACCAGCGTAACCGCCAAAACCAAATTTACCTTTTTTGACAGTAAGGTTTACGTTAACACCCGGACCCCACAAATTACTGTAACGGGCATTAACGCTACCGTTATAGCCTTGCTCAATATCTTTTTTGGTTATAATGTTTATTATACCTGCTATACCTTCTGCATCGTATTTTGCCGGTGGAGTAGTAATCACCTCAATTTTTTGAATATTACTTGCAGGCATCGACTTGAAGATATCACCCGGGTTGCGTGCTATCAAAGCCGACTCTTTACCGTTGATAAGAATTTTGTAATTGGTATTTCCCTGTAGTTTGATCTGGTCAGATGCATCTACCGACAGCAAAGGCACTTTGCGCATTAAATCAAGCACAGTAAGTACTTTGCTTTCCGGGTCGGCCTGTACGTCATAAGCAATGCGGTCAACCTCACGCTTCATCAGCGGTTTAACCATAGTTACGCTTACTTCGCCTAACTGGTTTGACACCGGCGACATATATAGCTTTCCTAAATCAGTTGTTGTTTTGGGGGTACCAATGTTGATGTTTTTGGTTCCGTAACCCACATTTACTAAAGCAAGTTTGTAGGGTTTTAAGGCAAGGCCGGCTAATACAAAGCTGCCGTCATCTTTAGTGAAGGTACTTTTTACAGGAGCATTTGTAGCGGCATCAACCAAAGCTACGGTAGCATAACCTAAAGGCTCCTTCTTAGCCGAATCAATAACCACACCCTTTACAGTAGCAGTTGCTGCGGGCTGAGTTTGCCCAAAGGTTAAATTAAAGGTTAAAACAAATAGTACTGCGCTTAGTAAAGCTTTTTTCATTTTGGGTGTGATAAGTGGGTGTCAGTTAATAGTATGTAGCTCAACAACGGTTTACGCCGTTTCTATCTAATAGATGTTGTTCCTTTTAAAATAGTTACAACAATTGATCATTTTTTTTGCAAATTACTAAACATCAACCTATTAAAAATAGCTCACAGCCGGTTTAACCAAAATTTAACATTTTTTAACTTACTTGTTAAAGCGAGTCATAGTCAGTTCGGTGCCTACGGTTGCAAAGCTTTTAATCATTTCAATAGAGCGGTCAATTAAAGCAGGGAGTTCAGGTTTTTCGTCGTCATCAAATCCGCTCAGTACAAAGTCAACCTGTTTACCTTTTGGGTAGTTATCACCTATGCCGAAACGCAAGCGCGGATAGTTATTATGACCAAGTATCTGCTCAATATTTTTTAACCCGTTATGCCCGGCGGCACTGCCCTTAGGCTTAAGGCGAACGGTACCCAAAGGTAGCGCTAAGTCATCAACCAGCACCAACACGTTTTCAACCGGTATTTTAAGCTGCCCCATCCAGTAGTTTAAGGCCTTGCCGCTTAAGTTCATGTAAGTGGTTGGCTTAATTAGGTGAAGCGTGCGGCCTTTGTAACCTACCTCGGTATAATAGGCCAACCGCATGTTATGAAATGATGAGCCTTCCTGTTTAGCAAGCTCATCCAAAATCATAAAGCCAATGTTATGGCGTGTATCACGATACTCAGGACCTATGTTGCCCAAGCCTACTATAAGGTATTTCATATTTCAAAAAAAGAGGCTATTCAACCTTTGCGAAAACGCTAAGCCGAATAACCTGCATATCAATAAATAAAGTTTTAAAAAAGCTGCTCAATAATCTGATCCGTTGATAAACCTTCGGCTTCGGCATGGTAACTGCGCACTATGCGGTGCCTTAATATAGGTTTAGCTACAGCTTGTACATCTTCGATATCGGGCGAGTATTTGCCGCTTATCACCGCATGGCATTTTGCGCCAAGTACAAGGTATTGCGATGCACGCGGACCGGCTCCCCAGTTTAAAAAACGCTTCACGTTGTCTGTGGCCAACTCTCCCTGCGGGCGGGTTTTAGCTACCATTTTTACGGCATATTCCAACACATTATCACTTACCGGAATGTTACGTACCAGTTGCTGAAATGCTACAATCTCGGCAGCCCCGATGATTTTACTTAACTCAACTTTGCTGGTACTGGTAGTATTTTTTACCACCTGCAATTCTTCGGCAAAGGTAGGATAGCCCAATGTAACGTTAAACATAAAACGATCTAACTGAGCCTCCGGAAGCGGGTAGGTGCCCTCCTGCTCAATTGGGTTTTGCGTTGCCAGTACAAAAAACGGCTGCTGAAGTTTATGCGTTATACCTGCTGCGGTAACTGCCTTCTCCTGCATGGCTTCCAGCAAGGCTGCCTGCGTTTTTGGTGGTGTACGGTTTATCTCATCTGCCAGAATGATGTTAGAGAAAATAGGGCCTTTAATGAATTTAAAGTGGCGGTCTTCACCTAATATTTCGGCGCCAATAATGTCTGATGGCATTAAATCGGGCGTAAACTGCACACGGTTAAAATCAAGGTCAAGCACCCGCGCTATGGTTTGCACCAGCAAAGTTTTTGCAAGGCCGGGCACACCTACCAATAAACAATGACCGTTACTGAATATGGAAATTAAAACAGATTTAACTACCTCATCCTGCCCAACAATTACTTTGGCAATTTCGGTTCTTATATTCTGATAGGCCGTTTTAAGGGCATCAGCAGCTTCTACATCCGAACGGTATAATGACATTGTTTTTATGGCTTAACTTGCGCGCTTGTGGTCGGCGTGCTCCAATCCTTTAATTGCTTGCATGACTGAAACTCCGGGTCAATACGCGTAAACGTGCTTTTGCGCTTTTTCTCAAACCACTCACTTACTGTACGGTTAACTTTATCACTTTGCGCTAACTCTTTAATTTTAGGCAAATCTTGAGCAAGGTTAGCTTTATGCGCATCAGTTACCGAGCGTAAATAAAATATTTTATAAGTTGATTTTCCGTCCTGGGCAGTTATTAACTGGGGCTTAGATATGGTGTTAACCTTCATGGTATCAACAACAAGTGCCACGGCAGGCTCAAGTTTATCGGTAGGAATTAAGGTTGAACGTGCCTGTACGTTTTCAGCATTCATTAGCATACCACCGTTGTACTTGGTTTCTTTATCATCAGAATAAACTGAAGCTGCAGTTGAAAAATCAAGCTGTTTGTTGGTTTTTAACAGGGTGTATATACTATCGGCTTTAACCTTTGCCCTGTCTAAACTTGCAGGGGTTATAACCGGAGTAATTAGAATGTGGCGTGCATGCACCTGTTCGCCGCGGCGCTCAAGTACCTGCAAAAAGTGGAAGCCAAACTCTGATTCAAAAACCGGAGATAGTTCGCCTGCTTTAAGCTTAAATGCAGTTGCCGAAAACTCCTTAACCATTCCCTGGCGGTCAAAAAAGCCTAAATCGCCACCCTCTTGCGCCGAACCCGGATCCTGTGAGTATAAGCGGGCAATGTTGGCAAAGTCTTCACCGTTTTTTATACGTGTGCGTAAACCTTCGGCCTTATCTTTATAAAACTGTTTTTCTTCTTTGCTAAGTTTTGGCTGAAAAACAATCTCTCCTACCTCAACCTCTTTGTTGTAAGATGGCAAACTGTCTTTAGGTATATTCTGGAAAAAACGGGTTACTTCCTGGGGAGTTACACCTACCTTTTCAGTAATTTTTCCCTGCATTCTTTCAGCAATCATTTGCTCTTTAATGTCAGGTCTTATCTCATCTTTATACTGAATTACCGAGCGACCTAAGAACTGCTCCAAACGGTCTTGCCCGCCGGCGCGCTGAATCATTCCGCGCATACGTCTGTCAATCTGGCCATCAACATCATCTTCAGTTACGGTAACACTATCAATCACTGCCTGCTGAGCCAAAAGCTTTTGTGTAAGCAAACGCCCTAAAATAGTGCATTTGATATCGACGTCGGGTTGCCCGCCAGATACAAGGTACTGTGCATATTGCAACTCAATGTCCGATTTTAAAATAACACTGCTACCCACCACACCGGCAACTTTATCAAGCGATATTTTTTGCGCAGATACAGCCGTTGCAATAAGTAAAAAACTTAAAAATATAAATCCAAACTTTCTCATTTACCTTTAATTGAACACCTAACAGTATATATTGCATGGCGTTTTAATAAAACCTCCGAATTTCGCAAAATTTCTGCACTTAGGCGGCATAAATATGTCATTATATGCCTGTGCTATAATATTATGCGAATATGCCCATAAAGCATCACTTGCTTTAACTATTTTTGTTAAAAATTGTTAAAGTGATAATGGATATGCAGGCAAAACATCTCAGCTATTTTTTACAGGAAGATTTGTTTTTGCTCCAAAGCGACAAATCTTTATATCAAAACCTGAATATAAATCAACAGGTCAACGATGCTGCAAACACTCAACCTGTAGCTCAAAATCCTGTTAATGCGCCTGAAGCAAGCAACGTTACTGTTGCACCACAAACCGTTATCTTGCCTGCAACCCCTACACCTGTAACGCCGGCAATTACATTTAATTACTTAGGCGGTAATCTAAAAAACTTTCTGATACTGGCATGCTATACTGACGTTGATCATATGCCTGCCGAACACCTGAATGCACTTACCGGTACTTTAACACGTATAAATTACGTGCAGGACGATGTTGCTATTTTAAACATGGCAAAAGCCAATAGCAAGCAGTGGACTGATATAAGGCATTTTTTTAAACCTGAAAAATTACTGATTTTAGGAAAAAACGCACTACCCGCTGCTATGCCTGCACTAAGTCCTAATGAAATACAGTACACCGGTCAAGTAAAGACGCTCTATACATTTGGGTTTGGCAACATGCTGGGCAATAAAGATTACACGCGCATATTCTGGAACTTAATAAAAACCTTTTAATACATGCAACCAACTTTAGTATTTGCTACACACAATCAACATAAGTTAGAGGAAGTAGCCGCCAAAACCGGCGACAGGTTGCAGCTACAAAGCCTTACCGACATTGGTTGCCATGACGAGATTGAGGAGAATGGTACTACCTTTAACGAAAATGCTTCCATTAAAAGCCATTACGTGTTTAATAAATACAATCTTAACTGTTTTGGTGATGACAGCGGCTTACAAATAGAAGCGCTGAATAATGAACCTGGCGTATACTCGGCACGCTACTCGGGCGAGCATGGTAATCATGAAGCCAACATTGCAAAAGTGTTGCATAACCTTAAAGGCGTAGATAATCGTAAAGCGCGTTTTATTACTGTTGTTTCACTCATATGGAACGGTGAGGAGCATTTTTTTGAAGGTGTAATTAACGGAACAATACGCGAAGAAATGGTTGGCGTTAAGGGCTTTGGTTATGATCCAATTTTTGAGCCTGAGGGTTACAATATAACTTTTGCCGAAATGAACATGGAAGAAAAGAACCGCATAAGCCACCGGGCTATTGCCATGGAAAAGCTGATTGCTTTTCTTAATGAAAAGACAAAGTAGAGAGACAGATAAAAAATAAAATGCCCGGTTACAACACCGGGCATTTTTGCTAAAAAGAAAAAGAAGAATCAAATTATTTAATAGCTGCAGAAGTATTGCTTCCACCCTTAGTACGTAAGGCTTGTACCTCGGCCTTAAGGGCATCAATTTGTTGTTGCTGTTCTTTTATTGCACCCAACAACACCGGCACCAAGCTTTGCACATCAACTGTTTTAATATCAACTGACTGTACTGAGCCTTTACGTGGCGCTGCAGGTAACATGCTGTGCGTGCGTACTATGTTTGGTAAAACAGATTGAACGTTATCGGCATTAAAGCCATATTGGGTTCCACCAGGTAGCTTTAAGCCATTTAACTGGTTATTATAATTGTAGCTAATAGGCTCAATTTGGTTAACGGCACTTAAAGCACCTTTTATAGGTGTAACATTTTGTTTAAGCTGATTTTCAGAAACTTTACTTTGAGCAAATGATACGGTAGAGAATAGTGACAATGCTGATAGCACTGCTATAAAATTTGAAGTTTTCATAACTATATTTATGTAAATTGAGGTAAAAGAATGGTGCGCAGGCAACAATTATGCCTTACAGCACATGTTTAAACTGTTTGTTTACAGCTTAGCAATTGGGCGGGGGTGTAGGAACGTCTGGGTAGAAGTGATACGGAAAATCGGCCCGGTGAAAAACAATATGCTTAACCACTATAACAAACACCGGCTGGCAGAAACGAAACAGATTAACCTCATGTAAGAAATCTTTAGCTGATTCTGAACGAATATTTTCAGACTCCTTAACCGGATCTTCGGAGTATCCTTTATCGCTTTGCTCTGTGGTTTTGCTATAATTTCCCCATACTGATATAACCGGCACCTGGCTGTATTCTAAAATACCGGCCAGGAGGCAAACCAGGGTTATATATTTAAACAGTTGAGTTATCATTGCTTTCTTTCAATAAGTTAAGCACATCAAAAGTACAACTTATATAATAAAACAACTATAGTAAACTGCTTTTGTTTACCTGTATTATATTATTTAAAATATATTAACGATTATACGTAAGCTATTAAAGATGTGATAACCGCAACGTTAGAGCAATTAAGAATATTTAATAAACGCCATTTACGCGTTCAAATTCCATATTTTTTCAGCACGGCGACCAATGAACCAAAATGACGCCGCCAAAACAGCGAAGAACACCGTTCCTGGTATATGATTCCATAAATACTCAAAGTATTTAGTGTAGATAAAAATAAGCACGAAGGTAATACCAAATTCTCGAGCAATGGCATCCTTACTTTTAAGACCGTAAAGCGTAAACCCGCCTGCTATGCCCAATGAAATTATTCCCCAGTAATATAAAGTGATTTGCTTCACCTGAAGCCAATCATTTAGCTGGCCGAAATTTCCGAAAATACTGAGCAACCATAATGATATGAATAGATACAATAAGGCCACTACGTAAGTTAAATCCCAAAATTGCTGTATAAACGGTTTATCCTTAAGCAGGTAACATACAACCAGTAAAACCATGCTAAATAAAACGAAGCGCAGCGGGTAGTTCATCCCCAAAAAGTAATAAGCCCACTTGGTTTGATAACCGGTTTCGGTACCAAACCAGCTGCCTAATGATACCAGTGCAAACAGCCATATCATGCGTGAGTTAAACTTCCAGGCCAAAAATCCGTAAATGAATACTGAGATAAGAAAGAGGATGGAGTAATGCCCGGAGCCATTATCGAAGGTTTTACCAAAGTAGGCAATGCTACAAGCAGTAAATAATATACCGGTAAATATGGTTGCCTCGTTACTAAAAACCCTTTGCGGAACCATTTTTTCGCGACGGCGGCCAACATAGAAACAACCGGCAGCAAGTATTCCCGAACCAATGGCAATGATAATATCGGGCGTATAATAAAGGCTCTTGATCCAGTTAATTACCTGATCGCTTATTATAAGCGAGCCAACGGCAATTGCCCCGCAAATTAACGCCACCCAAAAGGAATATTGAGCCAGCCTCATCCAGTCAAAACCTTTTACCTCGGTAGATGCACGCAGCTTTTCAGCTTGCTCCGGCGAAAGCAGTTGCTCCTTTTCCCAATGGGCAATTGCCTTGTTTAAGAATTCGCTTTCCTGCTTATCAAGATTCAGTTTCATTTGTTAGGTTAGCCAATAGCTTATTTTACTTACTTTTTCAACTATCAAGAAGCTGACATTATAGTTGGCTACACCAATATATGAAGATTACTTCGAAATTGAATGTAGCAGCTGAAAGTATCAGAAATTGTTGAGCACAGTCATTACCGCAATTTTGTCTTCCGCTAGTTGTTCTTTTAAACCCTCAAGGGAAGAAAACT
This sequence comes from uncultured Mucilaginibacter sp., assembly GCF_913773635.1. Taxonomy (GTDB): domain Bacteria; phylum Bacteroidota; class Bacteroidia; order Sphingobacteriales; family Sphingobacteriaceae; genus Mucilaginibacter. The sequence goes on along the minus strand of NZ_CAJYGQ010000003.1, from coordinate 117,495 downwards.
TAACATCGTGCCTTATGAAATGATGAAAGTTCATTTGAACAGTTTGATTGTAAATATCACGGTCAAAATCAAACAAATTCACTTCAATGTTGCGCGTCATGCCGTTGATGGTTGGCCTGTGACCAATGTATGCCATCCCTTTAAAAATTTCGGCACCAATTTTTACGGTTGCCGAAAATATACCATCGGCAGGTATGAGCTTATACCCCTCTTCAACAAGCAGGTTAGCTGTAGGGTAGCCTAACTGCCGTCCAATTTGATTGCCACGTATAACTTTACCTGTTAAATAAAATGAGTATCCTAAAAAGGTATTAGCCTGCTCTATATCTCCCCTTAATAATGCCTCACGTATACGGGTTGAACTTATAGCCACATGATTAATGTCCTGCTCCGGAATTTCAATTACATCAAAACCATATTCAGGACCAGCCGCCTGCAAATCCTGCAACCCGCCACGGCGGTCTTTACCAAACCGATGGTCATAACCAATGATAATAGTTCGGGTACCAATTTTTTTAACCAGTACATCATGAATGTAAGCTTCGGCCGTTTGGTTAGAAAAATCGCGGGAGAAAGGAGTTATAATCAAATGATCGACACCAAGTTCTTCAAGCAGCGCTGCACGTTCATCAATCGTACTGATTAACTTCAAACTCTGATCTTCAGGATGAATGATCATTCGCGGATGCGGGAAAAAGGTGAGGATAACAGTTTCGCCACCTGTTTGGCGGGCAAGCTCTTTCAAGCGCGCAATAATTTGACGATGCCCCTGGTGAACGCCATCAAACGTACCAATGGTTACTACTGCATTAGGTAGCGGTGTAAAATCGTCTATGTTATGATAGAGTTTCATACTTCCCCTCCCGTGTTAACGCTTTCTGTTGCCGCGTCCACATCCTCCCGGGGAGGGTTTGGTTGGGGCGAATTTTTGCTACGAATTACATTAACCAATTCCATAATTTCCCACGCATCTTCAACCTTAAAATTACCACTGCGTGTACGCCTTAGTCTTGATAAGTAAGCACCGCTATTTACGGCTTTACCAAAATCATTTGCCAGCGAGCGGATGTAGGTGCCTTTACTGCATACAACCCTAAAGTCAACTTCAGGCAGCTCAATACGGGTTAGCTCAAATTCTGTTATTGTTAATGTGCGTGCTTTAAGTTCAACCTCCTCGCCCCGGCGGGCCTTTTCATAAAGGCGCTCACCATTTACTTTAATAGCCGAGTGCGCCGGTGGGTATTGCTGAATTTCGCCAATAAATTGTGCACAAGCCTCTTTCAAAACCAGATCAGTAAGGTGAGCCGTTTCAAAGGTTTGGTCTACCTCAGTTTCCATATCATAGGATGGTGTAGTGCCCCCCAGTGTGAATGTACCGGTGTATTCCTTTTCTTCGGCCTGAAAAGTATCAATTTGCTTGGTCATTTTGCCGGTGCAAACAATTAGTAGCCCGGTAGCCAACGGATCAAGGGTACCCGCATGGCCAACTTTCAACTTCAGTGGCTTAAATGCATTACGCACTTTACCTACAATGTCAAAACTGGTCCAGCGGTAAGGTTTGTTAATCAACAATAGTTCGCCTTCAACAAAATTGAAGTCTTTATATTTTGGATGTGCTTCGTTCAAAACTTTTTGTAAAGCACAAAGGTAACAAATAACAATCAAGAGTACAGCGTGCAGAATCAAGAGGATAATTGTGTAAAAACAAAAAGCGATCTACCCTTTCAACGGATAGATCGCTTCAATATCTTGGGTATTGTTTCTGGGATCTGGCTTTTAAATTATCTCCAGGTTATGCCCCGTTGCATAAAGGCCTATAATAACTGCACCAACTAAAATGCGGTACCAGCCAAATAGCACAAAGCCTTTTTTCTCTAAAAAGGTGATAAATGTACGTATAGCTAAAAGGGCAACTATAAATGCTACCACATTTCCTATTACCAGTAACTTAATTTCCTCACCATTGAAGGTGTGCCCGTCTTTAAAAAAGTCAAGTAATTTTTTTGCTGTAGCAGCAAACATGGTAGGTACAGCCAAAAAAAATGAAAACTCTGCGGCGGCTTTTCGGCTTAGCTTTTGCGACATACCGCCTACAATGGTAGCAGCCGAACGCGAGGTACCCGGAATCATGGCAATACATTGAAAAAAACCTATTTTCAATGCCGTAGCATAGTTTATATCCTTTTCGTCTTCCACATCAGTTTTTCCAAACCATTTGTCAACAAACAAAAGGATAACGCCGCCAACAAAAAGCGTTATACCAACGGTAAGCGCGCTTTCCATCAGCTCATCAATTTTTTTGCTGAACAGTAAACCAAAAACGGCCGCCGGTATAAAGGCAACTATCAGTTTATAATAGAAATCTAACGATTTAAAAAACCGTTTAAAGTATAATACTACTACCGAAAGTATAGCACCTAATTGAATGGCAACAGTAAACAGCTTTACAAAGTCATTACTGGCAATGCCCATGGCCGATGAGGCAATAATCATGTGCCCGGTTGATGACACTGGCAAAAACTCGGTAAGGCCTTCAATAATGGCCAAAATAATAGCTTGTATTATAGTCATGCGTTAGGCAACAGGCTTTTTCATGATGGCATAAAAAGCAAGGCCAAAACCTGCTAATACAACCAGCGGCGCAATCACAATTTTGGTTGTGCTGTATATATCAGTTGTGCCAGACATAAGTATAAAGCCTAAAGTTACAATAAGCACGCTAACTGCCAGTATTTGATAATTGGCTTTGCCAAACACAAACTGAACAGGCGCAGCAGCCGGCTTGCTATTACCTAAAATAGAAGGCCTTACTGGTGTGCCTGCAGGCTTTTCAAATTTTTGAGCCATATTGTACTATCTATATAATTGATAAATTTTTAAACGAAGGAAACGGTTAACTGCCAAAAAGGTACTAAAGCCCGATATGAATATGCCAAGCAGCACAATGGCAACAAATATAATGGCAAACTCATAGTAGTTTTGCAGCACTATTAAATCAGGAATTTGATTATAGGCAAGGTAAAGCGTACCCACTAAAATAATGGTTGCAATTAATGCACCTAACAGCCCGTGCCATATACCGTACAACAAAAATGGCTTACGTATAAAAGCTTTTGTTGCACCCACCAACTGCATTGATTTGATCAAAAACCGCTGTGAGTATATAGCCAAACGGATAGTATTGTTAATTAGCGCTACCGATAGAATAACAAATATGCCTGTAAACGCAAGTATAACCAAGCTAATGTTGGTTATATTTTTATTCATCTGCTCAACCAACGATTGCTGATATTTCACCTCTTTAACCAAAGGGTTTTGACGCAGTTCATTAGCAAAGCGTGTTAAATCGGCATTGTTAGCATAATCGGCCCGCATGTAAACATCTATAGATTGTGAAAGTGGGTTTACACCCAAAAACTTTACAAAATCTTCGCCTAAATCTTTTTGTAGGTTCCGTGCAGCGAGTTCTTTACTTACATACTGCGTGCGTTTTACCAGTGGGTTTCCATCCAGCTGACGCTGAAATTGCAACACATCGGTTTCACGCGCACCTTCATCAACAAAAACGTTCACCACCATATTTTCTTTAATATAGCGTGATAAATTGTTGGCATGTACCAGTATCAACCCCAGCATACCCACCATAAGCAACACCATGGCAATACCAAAAACCGTTGAAATGTAAATGGTTTTGGTTTTTTTGGCGGCCGTACTTGCTTCAAATTCTTCCATATAGTACCTGTTGGGATGCGAAATTAAAAAATCGCTTGGTTAAAGGTAAAACTTTATTAATTATTAATGCCATTTGCAGGCGTTAAGCGTTGGCTTTTAACAAACTTTAACGCTTAACGTTTGCCCTCTATTGGCTCAAATAAACAAACATTAAGGCCGGCTGTTAAGCTTAATATACCAAAAAACTCAATGTTATGATGCCCCAACCAGCAAACGAACACGATAAACCATCTCCATCTGATACACCAACCGACAGGCCGGATGACAACGGTGGCAAAGCCGTAAAAAAGCCCGAAGATGAAGATTATGATAAAGACAACGCCAATTTTGGCAACGTAGCCATAACACGTGAAAACAGCGAAGAGCCGGTTAACCCGATAAAAACTCCGCCCGATGAATTTCAGGACCCGGAGAAGGATAATCCACCGGTGAAAAAATAGAAGCAGGAACCAAGGGCCAAGGATATTGATAGAATTAAAAATATCTCTTGGCTCTTGATTCTTAGCTCCTGGCTCTATTACCCCCTATCTATCCCCGCTGAATTGAACTGCAGGTCGTATAGTTTGCGGTAATAACCATCCTCTATACGCAACAATTCCTGGTGACTGCCCATTTCTTTGATTTCGCCGTGATCGAGAACAATAATTTTATCAGCCTTTTGTATGGTTGACAAACGGTGAGCAATTACAATAGCTGTCCGGTCCTGCATCAACTTATCAATAGCGTTTTGAATGAGTATCTCCGTTTCGGTGTCAACAGATGAGGTGGCTTCATCCAAAACTAAAATAGCAGGATTATACACCAGCGCGCGCACAAAAGATATTAACTGCGCTTGCCCTGCTGATAAGGTTGCCCCGCGCTCCATTACATTATAATCGTACCCGCCTGGCAGGCGTTCAATAAATTCATGTGCGCCTACTTCGGTTGCTGCTTTTACAATTTGCTCGCGTGTTATAGCCGGATTATTTAGGCTTATATTATTAGCAATAGTATCTGAAAACAAAAATACATCCTGTATTACCGTTGCTATTTGTGAGCGCAAAAATCTCAGTTCATAATCCTGAATATCTACCCCGTCAACCTTCACATTACCTTTTCCAATTTCGTAAAACCGGTTTAATATATTTATGGTTGATGATTTACCCGCCCCGGTTGCGCCAACCAAAGCCAGCGTTTCGCCGGGCTTAATGCTGAACGTAAGATTTTTAAGTACCCAATTATCATCATTGTAGGCAAACCAAACGTTGTTAAAATCAATTTGGCCTTTTAAGGTAACGTTGTTGATTTTACCGTTATTAGGTGCTACTTCATCAGTATCAAGCACTTTGAATATTCGATCGGCACCTACCATACCCATTTGCAGGGTGTTAAACTTATCTGCCAGTTGACGTATGGGCCTGAAAAGCAAGTTAAGCAAAGTAATAAATGCCAATATTTTACCAGGCGTAATGCCCTGCCCTTCGGCAGTAATTGAGGCCATAGTTTGATCGCTTAAAATACGTTTGCAACCATACCAAACCAGCAACCCTATTGAGCAGGCCATAAAAATTTCTACTACCGGAAAAAATATAGAGTAATACCAGTTTGACCTGATATTGGCATCACGGTATTTTTCATTCACTGCATTAAACTTACGCATTTCCTGCGCCTCGCGCGAGAAGTATTGAATAATACTGATTCCTGAAATATGCTCCTGTAAAAAAGTATTCAGTTGAGCCACATGCGTACGCACATCCTGAAATGAAGATTTAATAGCTTCTTTGAAAATGTATGTAGCTCCCAGTAAAAAAGGTAATGGAATAAGGGTAATTAACGTAAGCTTCCAGTCTTGCACCAGCATATAAGTAATGATGGATATAACCAAAAGCAAATCGCCTGCTATTGATATTAAACCTTCTGAAAATATATCGGCAATGGTTTCCAGGTCTGACACCGTGCGGGTAATGAGCATGCCAATGGGCGTACGATCAAAATACTTTAACCTCAGGCTCATTACATGGTTAAATACATCTATACGTAAATCGCGGATAACTGACTGCCCCAACGCATTTGTTAAATACGTTTGATAGTACTGCGCAATGGTTTGCACAATTAATTGCGCAATCATTAGGGTTACTATAAAAACTAAACCGTTATAGTTACCTGCTAAAATATATTTGTCTAACCCAATTTCCATCAGCATGGGTTGAGCCAGGGTAATTACGGCTAAAAATATGGTTAAAAATGCAGCAATGACAAACGTGCGGTTATATGGCTTAACGTAAACCATAATACGTTTAAGCAGCTGTACATCAAGTGCCTTTCCTGTTACTTTAGACATGTTTTTTTATTTCGGATTTCGAATGTTCGATTCCAGATTTTTACTTCTTGCAAAAGTAGACATACAATTTCGTATGAATTTAAATCCAAAATCGAACCTCCACAATCCGCTATTTACAAATACGGATACCTTACCTCTGTTAAGTATAAACCACAGGCAGGCACTGATGTTCCGGCGTTACTACGATTTTTACTCTCGATGATGGAACGAATGCCTTCGGGCTCGATTTCGTTGCGGCCAACCATCATACAAGTGCCCACAATAGCGCGCACCATATTGCGCAAAAACCTATCGGCCGATATATGAAACACAAGTCCATTATCATTATGCAGCCATTGCGCCCTTACAACCTTACAGTTGTTGGTAAACACCTGCGTGTTTGATTTGCTGAAGCAACTAAAATCAGTGTACTCCATTATAATCGCTGCTGCGCAGTTCATGGCCTCTACATCTAATTCGCCCTTTACCTGCCACGAATAATTTTGCTTAAACGGATCTTTATGAAAATGCATGTGGTATTCATAAGACCGTTGTGTGGCGTCAAACCGGGCATGTGCGTTGGCATGAACGGGGATTATCTGTTTAACAGCAATATCATGAGGAAGTAAGGCATTCAAACTTTCAATGCGAAGCTTGTGCTGCCCTTTCGCATCATGCTTAAAAACTACCTTTCCAGCCGCTTCTTCGGGCAATTCAAGTACCGGAACATCCAAATGAGCAAATAATTGCTTTGCATGTACGCCCGTATCGGTACGGCCTGCACCAGTAGTTTCAACCGGCTGGCGAAGTAAAACAGTTAAAGCTTCATTTAATTTTTGCTGTACACTTATGGCGTTGGGCTGCACCTGCCACCCGTGATAGCGGGTACCATCATAAGCCAGTTCTAAATAATAGCGTTGTAATTGGGCCACGATGCAAAGGTAGCAAACCTTGCCGCAAGCTTAAGTCATTATTTAAGCAAACAATTTTATATTTGCCTTGCTATAAACACTAATTATGATACAACGCGTACAAAGCATATACTTGTTTTTGGCCAGCCTGGCCATATTTGCCCTTTACTTATTTACACTTGCAAACAACGTTTACATTAACAATATACCAACAAGCATAAAGGTTACCGGCCTTATACAGGATGTTAACGGACAACAGCAGCAAATTCAATCATTCGTGGCCTTAACCGCTGCCACCGCAGTAGTTGGTTTGTTACCTTTAGTCACTATATTTTTGTTTCGCAACCGCAAACAGCAAATTGTGCTTGCATACATAACTATACTTGTGATCATTGGTCATAGCTTTTGGGTGGCTCAAACTGTTAAAGGCGCGGTTGGATCCGTTACACTTAACACCAGCAACTTTGGCATAGGGCTTTTCCTTGCACCAATTGCAATCTTGTTAACGCTGTTGGCAATTAAGGCAATTAAAAGAGATAACGCGCTGGTACGCTCGGCCGACCGTTTACGGTAAGCTAAAAATGAATTTTAGCTCACAGCAGTAAATCACTGTCAGTCAAAAAATTATCTACACATAGTCATTACTGTCTCATTTTAAAACGGGGGTTTGTAAAGGCATTTATTTTTCATACCTTTGCACCCGATTTGGCGATGTTGCCAAATTCGTTATTTTAATTCATGAACAACCCATTTTTAGAACTGGGAATCCGTCATGATATTGTTAATGCCATTAGTGATTTAGGATTTCAAAGTCCTACGCCTATTCAGGAAGCTTCTATTCCTGTACTATTGTCTGGCAGCAACGATTTTGTCGGATTAGCCCAAACCGGGACCGGAAAAACGGCTGCATTCGGACTACCTCTTTTAGAATTAGTCGATTTTACAGAAAACACACCACAGGCTTTAGTGCTTTGCCCAACTCGCGAGTTGTGTTTGCAAATCACCAACGACCTTAAAAACTTCTCGAAAAACGTTAAAAACGTACACGTTGTGGCCGTTTATGGCGGCGCCAGCATTGGCGATCAGTTGCGCCAGATTAAACGCGGTGTGCAAATTGTGGTGGCTACCCCCGGCCGTATGCTTGACATTATTGGCCGCGACGCTATCGACTTCTCAAACATCCGCTACGTGGTGTTAGACGAGGCTGACGAGATGCTGAACATGGGTTTTCAGGAAGATATCAATGAGATTCTTTCTACTACCCCTGACGAGAAAAAAACCTGGTTATTTTCAGCCACCATGCCGCCTGAGGTTAGGCGTATAGCTAAAAACTATATGACCGATCCGCATGAGCTTACCATGGGCAAGCAAAATACCGGTAATGCCAACATTGAGCACGAGTACTATGTAGTACGCGCCCGTGATAAGTATGCGGCATTTAAGCGTATTGTTGATTTTAACCCCGAAATTTTTGGTATTGTATTTTGCCGTACCAAAATTGAAACACAGGAGATTGCCGAGGCTTTAGTAAAAGACGGATATAACGCCGACTCGCTTCACGGTGACCTTTCGCAACAACAACGTGATAAGGTAATGAAACGTTACCGTGAACGCAGCCTGCAATTACTTATTGCTACTGACGTTGCTGCACGTGGCATTGACGTTAATGATGTTACTCACGTAATTAACTACTCACTACCCGACGAAATTGAGAATTACACCCACCGTAGCGGCCGTACTGCCCGTGCAGGTAAAACTGGTGTATCAATTGCAATTGTTAACTCAAAAGAGGTTGGCAAAATCCGTCAGATTGAGCGTGTAATTGGTAAGAAATTTACCAAAGCTGAAATTCCTACAGGATTTGATGTGTGTGAAAAACAGCTGTTTGGTTTAATACATAAAGTTCATAATGTAGAGATAAACGAAGGCCAGATTGAGCCTTATTTACCACGCATTATGGATGAGTTTGCCGATATGACCAAAGAGGAGATCATCAAACGTTTTGCATCTATTGAGTTTAACAGCTTCTTAGAGTATTACAAAAATGCTCCTGATTTGAACGTATCTGAAGAAGTACGTGCAAGCCGTGATAACGGTGAGAAATACCCGCGCACAGGCATGAGAGGCGACTTTACCCGTTTGTTTATCAACCTGGGTTCGGTAGATGGCTTTACCCGCGGCGATTTGTTAGGTTATTTTTGTAACCAAACCGGTATTGTTGGCCGCACTATTGGCAAAATTGATATTAAGGGTGTTTACTCATTCCTTGAAGTTGCTAACGGTGACGTTGACCAGGCTTTCAACGCATTTAAATCGGCCGAGTACAAAGGCCGTCAGGTGCGTATTGAAGTATCTGCTGATGGTGACCGCGAACGCGGTGGTGACCGTGGCGGATATGGTGGCGGTGGCTACAAAAAACGTGAGGGTGGCGGCTATGGCGGCAACCGTCGTGATGGTGGTAACCGCAGCGGTGAGCGTAAAGAAGGTGGCGGTTTCCGCGACTTTTCAGGAAAACGCCGCGAAGACAGAGGTGAACGCCGTAAAAGATATTAGCATTTAGTTTATGCTTTGGTTCAGCAAGTTTGAACGTAAAGCAGTTAGTTTTAGTTTGACAAAGCCTTTCCTTAATTGGGGAGGCTTTTGTTTTTAGCGTACAAATGCAACTGAAAGCGAATCGGGGTAAAGAAGTTTAAGATTCTTGTTATCCAATTGCTGTATCACAAACTTTGTTGGCGCGCTGCCCTCAAACGATGTAAATATGGTATCTCCTTTAACAAAGTAATCTTCTGCAACAGGCTCAGCCTCTTCGCTCAGTATAAACTGCTTACCTGTAATTTGAAGCTGTGTTTTGCCATCGGTAGAACGCCACTTACCTTTTAAGCTGCTATTACCCGTTTCAGAGCAAGCAGCAGAAATAAGAACAAGCGCACATATAACGTGGACTAAAATGAGTAGATAGTTTTTCATGCAGGGAAGGTTGCAAAAGCAAGCATGCCCGCAATGCAGGCATGCTGTAATATATATTAGTTATTTGGTTTAGTCACCAAAGCTGATTCTCTTACATAAACATGGCGGCCTTTTTTGTTTACGTAGTAGTATGCTGAATTTTTATCGATGTAAATAGTTTGTCCTTGTGGGCCAACCTTGCCATCATATTTTTTATCAACCACAGCCGATTTTCCTTTAACGGCTAATTCAGCAGTTTTTTGTCCGGTTTTTTTACCGGCTCTGCCTACGGCTTTGGCACCTTTACCAACTGCACGGCCTGTTTTGGTTGCACCGCTGTCAATGGCTTGGCCTGTTTTTTTTAAGATTTGAGCTTGAGTATCGGCAGCAATAAATATTCCGGCTGCCAGTAAAGCAACTTTAAGTACGTTTTTCATGGTATCAATTAAGTTAATTTAAAAAACTAACTCAATTGTTCGGCCAAACGCTTCATTTCCAGTACGGGAGATTGTTTTTTGTACAAAACGCGGTATACAGCCTCACATATAGGCATACTAACTGTATACTGTTTGTTAACCTGGTGTAGGCAATTTACTGCATAATAACCTTCAGCAACCATATTCATTTCCAACTGCGCTGATGTAACCGTATAACCCTTACCTATCATATTACCAAAGGTACGGTTACGGCTAAACTGCGAGTAAGCTGTTACCAGCAAATCGCCCAGGTAAGCGGTCTCTTTTATATCCCGGTCAATAGGGTGAACGGCATCTACAAAGTCTTTCATCTCGCGCAGGGCGTTAGAGATAAGCACTGCCTGAAAGTTATCACCATAACCAACACCGTGGCAAATACCACTGGCTACGGCGTAAATGTTTTTAAGAACGGCGGCATATTCGGTACCATATATATCGTCTGACACGATGGTTTTAAGGTAGCGAGTACTCAGCATACCGGCAAATTCGGCTGCCAGGTTAGTATCGGCAGAGGCTATGGTAAGATAAGAAAGTTTCTCAAGTGCAACCTCTTCAGCATGGCAAGGGCCGCTGATTACTAAAAAGCGCTCGAAAGGGATGTTATAATATTTATGCAAAAATTCACCTATAATCAGGTTCTCATCAGGCACTATTCCTTTAATAGCCGATATGATGTTTTTACCCTCCAAATCGGCTGGTGCAATACCCGAAAGTGCATTTTTTAAAAATGCAGCCGGCACGTTAAGCAGTATGAAATTGGCTTGCGCAATAAGGCCTTTAAGGTCTGTTGAAATGTTTTGTTCCGGAACCTTAATTTCAACCGAGCTAAGGTAGTTAGGATTGTGCTTAATATTCTGCACATGCTCAACAGCCTGCTGATTACGCATCCACCAAAAAATTTCTTTTTTGGTAGTGTTATCAGTAAGCATCTTTATGTTAGCAGTGGCCCAGCTGCCACCACCAACTACCAGAATTTTATTTGGCTTATGTTGCATTCTAAACTTGCGGCGGTTTATATGTTGAATAACCGGAATTTGCAAAGGTATGTTTTTTTGAACGCTGATTTCAAATGTCACGCTTAAAATTGCTTATCCTCGTCAAAAATAAATTTCGTTTCAATACCTCATTTAGTATCCGACGTTATCAACGGCACCACTATTCATAATGCCGCAAATGATTACAGAATTGAGTCGCTGACATTTATCTGCAGCAACAAATTAACAACAATGCATCACAACAAGAGTTAAAACACGCGAAAGATGCTATACCCGAGGTTTAGTAATTGAGCCACATGCTTGCAGATACTGATTTTTATCAAATTTTTGATTGTTGTAACCTTTTGAAAGCTTAAATAATCAAACAGGTAAATAAAAATTTATACAACATGGAAAAAGCATTAGTAGTATGTGTAGCTACTGTAACCATAACAGTTTGCTTATTTTTAACCTGGTTTTTTTGGCACAGGGCCAATTCGAAAGAACGCTTGTTTTTATTGGAAAAAGGCCTCGACCCTAAAGAAACGGTTGATAAGATGACCAGTGTTTCACTACTCAAAATGGGCATCATCATTATAGGCTTAAGTACTGGCTTATTGCTAATTTACATCATTGATCAATTTACCAATGTAAACGGAACGCTGGCTCTTCCTATATTAGGTCTTTCGGGGGGTATTTCTATGTTGATTGCTAACAAGGCAGGAAAGGAAAATGCTTAACAGCACATTTACAGAAGGCATTTATATTGAAAAGCTTGTTAATGGAGATGAGAGCGCCTATCGCTATTTTATCAGAACTTATAAAGACATGGCCTTTACTTTGGCTGTATCAATTGTGAAGGATAACTTCATGGCTGAGGAAGTGGCACAAGACGCCTTTATTAAAGCTTTCAACAACATCAAATCATTTAACGGTAGGGCTGCGTTTAAAACATGGATTTATCGTATAATCGTTAACGAAGCTTTTTTGCGCCTCAAAAAGGAAAAAAAACACCAGTTGGTTTATTTCGAGGACTATCAAGCAGATATAGCGGATGCTAACGATTTAGAAAACCTGAATGAAAGCGAACGCTTTGAAACCATAAACCGGGCTTTTAAATTAATGCCGCCAAATGAAGCACTTGCTTTGCGCCTGTTTTATTTGGAAGAAAGTAGTATAAAAGAAATTGAGGTGATTACCGGATACACAGAAAGCAATATTAAAGTGTTGTTACACCGTGGCCGTAAACGTATGCTTACTATCATTAAAAACCAAAAGCTAGAAACAGTATGAATGAGTTTAATGACGATGAACTTTGTTTAGGTAAAGCAATTAGCAAAAGCAAATTAACCATGCCTGACAATAACTTTGAGCAGCGGGTTTTAGTGCGTATGGGTCAGCAGGCTGAGTACAAAAAAAATGTCAAGTATATACGCTACTCTATGCTTTGCTTTGCATTTTTCCTGGTTGCAGGGGTTGCAGCCAGCTATTGTTTGCCGGGCTACTTAGCATTATTATCAGGCATCTCGGCTGAGCTGTTGAAGCTTATATTTTTAGCGGTGTTTGTATTTTGCTTGCTTATAGGAACAGACTATTATATAAAATACTTCCAGGCAAAAGAAGCACAAGCAAACTAGGTTTGCTTATTAAGGTATAACAGCTCTCAATAAAAATAGCTTTATTTGTACATGTACCTGGTAAAAACGCCCTGGCTGCTCAAAAAGCTGTACCCGCAATTATGCTGGAATGCTGCGCGCGATAAACCTGTTATTTACCTTACGTTTGATGATGGCCCTATACCTATAGTTACGCCGTTTGTGCTTAAAACACTAAAGGATTTTAACGCCAAGGCTACCTTTTTTTGCATAGGTGATAATGTACGCAAACACCCTGATGTTTTTGAAGAAGTAAAAGCCGGAGGGCACGCAATAGGTAACCATACTTACAATCATCTTAAAGGCTGGAAAACCGACGACGACACGTACATAAACAATTTTTTGCAAGCCGACGAGCAATTAAAAACTACGCTTTTCAGGCCACCTTACGGCCGTATACGCCGCACGCAAATAAGCCGTCTTCAACAGCTTAAACCAGGCATTCAAATTATAATGTGGGATGTACTTAGCGGAGACTTTGATATGAGTTTAAAGCCCGAAGATTGTTTAAAAGGCGTACTGAAGCACACCGAAAATGGATCAATAGTAGTGTTTCATGACAGCCTTAAAGCATTTAACCGTTTAAAGTATACGCTACCACGGGCGTTGGAGATATGGCAAAAGCAGGGTTACTCCTTCGAGGCCTTGGCCTTGTAATTGCATTCACTCCAACAACTATCACTGCTGGAATTAGACCAAGGCTTAGCGTATTTTATATTATATATTTTTAAGCTATCGTAAGTTTTACAAAGCCGGTTATTATAATAACTTAAGTTTGTAACTACTTCTAAACGCTAATTAAACCGGCATTTTATGAAAACTCTGTTCTTCGTTGCCCTGCTCGCTTTAGGTGCGCTACACTTGTCATCATTCAAAGCAAAGCCTGTTGACGCAAATGTTCCTGACAGCGCCTTGGTTGCTTTCCCGGGAGCGGAAGGCTTTGGCAAGTATACAACAGGCGGCCGCGGAGGTAAAATTGCCGAAGTTACAAACCTGAATGATTCAGGTGCCGGTAGTTTTAGGGATGCACTTAATGCCTACCCCAACGAACCACTTACTGTTGTGTTTAAGGTAGGTGGAATAATAGATTTAAAGTCGGAAATTAAGGTGAGCCGCTCAAACCTTACCATTGCCGGGCAAACAGCCCCTGGCGACGGCATTTGTTTAAAAGGCAATTCATTTATACTTAACGGAAGGGGTAAAAACGGCAACATCATTATACGTTACCTGCGCTCAAGGCCCGGCGGTAAGGTAGCGTCGGGCTTATATGGTTTGGATATGGAAAACATGAGTAATGTAATTATAGATCATTGCTCGTTTAGCTGGGCTAACGAAGAGTGTGCCGCTATGTACGATATTAAAAACGTTACGGTGCAATGGTGCATTGTAAGTGAAGGCCTTTATAACGCTGGTCATTTAAAAGGAAAGCGCAGTTACGGCGGTGTTTGGGGAGGCCAACATGTTACTTACCACCATAATCTTATTTCCAACAATTTTAGCCGCACCGTGCGCTTCAATGGGGCCCGGGCCCATGATACCGTTGCCGTAATTGATTACCGCAATAACGTAATTTATAACTGGGGGCGTACCGGATCATGCTATGGCGGCGACATAAAAATACCCGGAGGCAGATCGGAGATTAACATGGTTAACAATTATTACAAGCCCGGGCCAGCCACGCAGGGTTTCAAAAAGATTTTTTGTGAAGCTCTGTATGAAAAAGGCACCGGCCAGTGGTACATAAACGGCAACACCATGGAAGGCGATGCCGCCTTAACCGCTGATAATAACACTGGTTTGGATCTTAATAGGGTACCTCAAGAAAAACGCGCCGCTGTGATTCTAAACGCACCCTTCCCGGTTGAAAAAACAACAACCCAAACTGCGCCCGATGCTTACAAATTAGTTTTGCAAAAAGCCGGGGCAATGCTCCCAAAGCGTGATGTCGTTGATGCACGAATAGTAAGCGAAGTAAAAAATAACAATCCCAAAGGAATGGGATCGCTTCAAAAAGCCGGTATAATTGATGATGCCACTAGTGTAGGTGGTTGGCCGGCCTATCAAACAGGCAAAACGTTAACCGATAGTGATCATGACGGTATCCCCGACGGTTGGGAATTAGCCAATGGTCTTGATAAAAACAATGCGGCCGATGGTAATAAGCTTCATAAAAGCGGTTACACTATGTTGGAGGTTTATTTGAACAGTATTAAATAATACCGTACATCAGGCATTTTTCACAATAATGCTTTCTATAATATCGGTAGTATCTTCACACTTATCAGTTGCTCTTTCGAGTGCGGCTAATATTTCAGTGTATTTAATGAGTTCAATGCAGTTGGTTTCATTGTGAATGAGTGAAGAAAGTGCTTTGTTGTAAACCTGGTCGGCATAGGTTTCCAGCTGGCGTATTTTTTTACAGCATGTGCTTACATCATGTGTTAAAGTTAAATTACCAAGGCTCTGCACCCCTTTCTCCAGCTCAATACTTGCTTCAATAATAAGGCCTGCAATATCTTTCATGGCAGGCTCAACAAATTTTAACTGGTAAAGATTAAGCCTGCGTGCGGCCACATGTATGGTATCACATACCTGGTTTATGCCCGATGCCAAAGCATACATATCATTGCGTTCAAACGGCGATACCAACGCACGTGAAGAAGCCGTATATACCTGGTGCTTTAATTCATTGCCTGTTGATTTAAGGCGTGCAATTTGGTTAAAATGCATTTTTTCCTCGTGTGGCGTATCACTGCTCACGGTTTTGTATAACAGCTCGGCCATGCGTACGTTATTTGTAGCCGATTGATTGAACAGATTAAAGAAAACGGTATTTTTTGGAACAAAGAACTTAAACATAGGCGTGTATCGGTATACTGTAAATCTATGTCCGCATTGTTAAGCCTATGTTGACAAAAGTTTATGCTTTTGCCAGTAATTTATGATGGATTAGTTAATTAATAACGCTTAAAAACATAAAAAGGCGCTCTTGCGCCTTTTTATTAAATATTTATAGTTGGTTAAAACTTATGGATATCGCCACTACCAGCTTTTGACGTTGATATTTGCTTAACAGCACCCGTATAACGTACATCGCCTGAGCCAGCAACAGAGGCGTCAAGCTTTTGACTTACGTTAACTGCAGCATCTCCAGAACCTACAACCCTTACCGCAGTAACAGCCGTAACTAATGAGCGACCGTTATAATCGCCCGAACCTGATACTTTAACGTTTGAGGTTTCGGCATTACCTGTAAGGCTTATATCTCCTGAGCCTACGATAGATACATCAAGCTTTTTAACGTCCAGTTTTCCGCTAATATCGCCAGATCCGCTAAGGCTAACTACCATATCCTGAGTACGGAAGCCATCTTTGAAAAACACATCGCCAGAACCTGCGAGACCTATCTTATTCAAATCTTTGGCCACTACTCTAACTATACGCTTTTTATTGCTCCCTCCCCAGTTCCAGCCCGAATTATTATTGCGTTTGGTGTAGATTTTTAAAACACCGTTTTCAACAACGGTAATAATTTTATCTATCTCATCGGCATCGGCCTCAACTTTAACCGATTCGTTGGCTCCCTGCGTTAAATAAACATCAAAAGAACCGGAAACACTTACCGAAGAGAACCCTGACAGGTGACGGTCCTGCTCATCGGCAAAATTAGTTATGTTAATACTTGGCTTAGCATTACTTTGTGCAACCCCTGTTACAAGGGCAGCAGCTAATAAAATTCTGGCTATAGTTATCATAGTAATAAGTTTGTTGTTCTGAACATAAGATGTTACCAAACGCTCATTGGTTACAGTAAAAATAAATTATTTACTGTAACCATAATATTCAGGGCAAACCCATCACTTTTTACCACACTATTTTTGTTGTAACTGCAGTAACGCGCCGTATTTCTTTTCTTTTATTTCGGTATCAGATAAAATATCAAATTCAAAGGTTTCATTGCCCGATTTAACTCTTAACAACGATCCTTTAATTTCATAACGTCCCGGGTAAACTATATCACCACCGGGCACAACGTTGCCGCTACCATCAGGATTTAGCGTAACCTGCCAGGTACTTATATAATCGGGGGTAGTATCTGATGTAATTTTATTATGCCTCTGCTCGTAAATTTTGGTTTCGTTTACTTCAATTTTATCCTTCTTACAGGAGTTTAAAAGTATCATGCCAAAAACTGTAAGCAGTATGAGTTTTAAATTTTTCATAACAATGGTTTATTAAGGTTTAGAGCCATTACGTGTGCCTTAGCAGTTATGCTACAAATGATAACAAAAAAAGCCCCTGCATAATTCATATGCAGGGGCGTTATATTTTGCTTGGGCAAGTTTAGTATTTACCCATTTTGTAGTAAGCGTCGTTCCAGGCAATTTCTTTCTGGAATTCGCGCAGCTTGGTTTCTTTACCAATAAGCAGGTACTCTATGCCTGCCATTTCGGCAAAGGCATGCAAGTGCTCGTCGGTTAGGTTTTGGCTGTAGCAGGTATGGTGAGCACCACCGGCATAAATCCAGGCAGCACATCCGTCTTTCATGTTCGGGTATGGTTTCCAAAGCACGCGGGCCACAGGCAGTTTAGGCAAGTCGTTAGTTGGCTCAACGGCTTCAACCTCATTTACTATCATACGGAAACGGTTGCCCATGTCTACAATTGAAGCATTTAAGGCAGCACCACCGGCTACGTTGAATACCAAACGAACCGGATCGGCTTTACCACCAATACCTAACGGATGTACTTCTACCTTTGGTTTACCGGTTGCAATGGCAGGGTCAACCTCCAACATGTGCGAACCTAAAACCATTGAGTTAGCACCATCAAAATGGTAAGTATAATCTTCCATAAAGGCGTTACCACCCGGTAGGCCGGCACCCATCACTTTCATGGCACGTACCAACGCAGCAGTTTTCCAGTCACCTTCGCCGGCAAAACCATAACCTTCGGCCATTAAGCGCTGTGCGCCAATACCAGGTAATTGTACCATGCCGTGCAAGTCTTCAAACGTATCGCTGAAGCCTTTAAAGCCTCCCTGTTTTAAGAAGGTGCGTAAACCCACCTCAATTTTAGCAGCTTCAATTAATGACTGATGTTGCGCACCACCTTTTTGCAGGTCGGCAGCTACGTCATATAAATCATGGTATTCAGCAATTTGCTGATCAATCAAAGCATAATCTAATGAATTGATTACCTGCACCAAATCACCAATACCGTATGAGTTAACCGAGAAACCAAATTGCAATTCGGCTTCTACCTTATCGCCATCGGTAACGGCAACATAGCGCATGTTATCGCCAAAGCGGGCAAATTTGGCACCTTGCCAATCATGCCAGCCTGCAGCAGCACGTGCCCAAACGCTAATTTGGTTGGCTACTTCTTCCTCTTGCCAATGACCAACAACCACTTTACGGCGTAGGCGCATACGGCTCATCATAAACCCAAACTCACGGTCGCCATGGGCGCTCTGGTTGAGGTTCATAAAGTCCATATCCATAGTGCTCCATGGAATTTGGGCATTAAACTGGGTATGCAGGTGAAGCACTGGCTTTTTAAGGATGCTCAAACCGCGAATCCACATTTTAGCGGGCGAGAAAGTGTGCATCCAGGTAATTAAGCCAATACAGCTAGGCGTTACGTTAGCCTCCTGAATAAGGCTATATATCTCGTCGGATGATTTTACAGTTGGTTTAAATACCACTTTCACCGGAACGGTTGCGTTGGCATCTAAACCGCGTGCAATTTCCTGCGAGTGCTCGGCAACCTGTTTCAGCGTTTCCTCGCCGTAAAGGTCCTGGCTGCCGGTTACAAACCAAACTTCAAGTTCTTTTAAGTTGATCATAATATCAATGAGTGAATTATTGATTGAGTGAATGTGTGAATTAATATAAACGAATGACAATAAGTAAGAGTATGGACGAGTAAAACATTCACTCATTCATCCCTCACTCATTATTAGCTTTGTCCATAATACGAATCAGGGCCGTGCTTGCGCTCGTAATGTTTGCGTATCAACGCATCTTTTAAGCGTGGTGCCTGCGGATTAATTTGTTCTGTTAGCAGTGCCATTTTAGCGATAGCCTCTAGCACGGCACTATTGTGTACGGCTTTAGCAGCGGTTTTACCCCAGCTAAATGGCGCGTGGTTGCCTACCAATACCATTTCAACTTCTTTATAATCCAAACCTTTGTCCTGGAACACATCCATAATTTGGAAACCGGTTTTGTATTCGTAATCGCCGGCAATGTACTCGTCAATCATTGGCGGAGCACAAGGAATGTCAACCGTATTATAGTCGGCATGTGTGGTACCAAAAATTGGTATATCACGCTGTGATTGCGCCCAGGCGGTGCCGTAGGTAGAGTGCGTGTGGCAAACGCCACCAACCGAACGCCCCCAGTGCTTATATAATACAGCGTGGGTTTTGGTGTCGGATGACGGACGCAGGTCGCCCTCAATGGTGTTGCCTTCAAAGTCAACAATTACCATTTTTTCGGGCGAAAGATCTTCGTAAGGCACGCCGCTTGGTTTAATGGCAAAAACGCCTAAGTCATGATCGGCAGCGCTCACATTGCCAAACGTGAAAATAACCAGCCCCAACTTAGGCAGTTCCATGTTGGCGGCGTAGGCAGCCTGTTTTATATGATCGTATTTCATTTCGGATATTATTTTTGAACCGGAATTTGGATATTTGTGAAAAAACAGAATTCTAAAAATTCTACTAATTACTTAAATTCCGGTTCAATAGATTATACAGTTGTTTCAGTAAACTTACCCAAGGTATTATATTGCGTATAGCGCTTGTTATAAAACTCTGCGTTGCCAGCCTCAGGGAAGTACTCTACGTCAAAGCCGCCTCCCATAGCTTCCATAGCCTCTTCAACTTTAGGGTAGATGCCTGCAACCGTAGCTGCAAACATGGCTGCACCTAAGGCACAAGTATGCTCAAACTGGTGTATGCGGATAGGCATTTGAAGTACATCGGCCATCATTTGCATAATGTACGGCGATTTTTTGGCCACACCACCAATACCAATGATGCCTTCAACAGGTACGCCTTCGCTACGGAAACGCTCTACAATGCTACGAGCGCCAAAGCAAGTGGCCTCGGCCAGTGCACGGAATACGCGCGGAGCATCGCTACCCAAACCTAAACCGGTAATGGTGCCTTTTAACAACTGGTTGGCATCAGGCGTACGGCGTCCGTTAAACCAATCGGTTGCCAGTTCGGCTTTTTCGTCTAAAGGTAAAGCTGCTGCTGCTTTGCTCAGTTCAGGAATGATCTTACCAATCATTTCTTCTTTCAAAGCTTCGGCAGTTTGAACATCAACAACTGTTGAATTGTTGAGCAGGTTTTGAATTGGCCAGGCCACCAGGTTTTTAAACCAGGCGTAAGTATCGCCAAAGGCCGACTGGCCGGCTTCTAAGCCTGCCATACCCGGGATAACCGAACCATCAACCTGTCCGCAAATACCTTTAACCAGTTTACCATCCATATCGCGGTTAGGGGCAACCAAAATGTCGCAGGTTGACGTTCCCATTACCTTGCTCAGGTGATAGGGCTCAATTTGTCCACCTACAGCACCCATATGCGCATCAAAAGCACCAACGCCAATAACCACATCGGTTGAAAGGCCTAAACGCTCTGCCCATTCGGCGCTCAGCTTTCCGGCTGATACGTCTGAAGTGTAAGTATCTTTATATAAACGCTCGGTAAATCCTTTCAAAAGCGGATCGAGTGATGAGAAGAACTCATCGGGCGGCAAACCGCCAAACTCTTCGGCCCAAAGTGCTTTATGGCCTGATGAACAACGGCCGCGCATAATATCATCGGCATTGGTACCACCGGTTAACAAGAACGGAATCCAGTCGCAGTGTTCAACCCATGAGTAGATGTTGTTGCGTACAATTTCGTCTGTACGTAAAATGTGCAGTAATTTTGCCCAAAACCACTCTGATGAGTATATGCCACCTACATACTGCAGATAATTAGTATCAAATTTGGTAGCGTGCTCGTTAATTTCGGCAGCCTCCTTAACCGAGGTATGGTCTTTCCAAAGCACAAACATGGCAGCCGGGTGGTGCTCAAATTCGGGCAGTAAGGCTAGGGGCACACCGGCTTTATTTACCGCAACCGGGGTAGAGCCTGTAGTATCAACCGCAATGGCTTTTACCTGTGCAGCAACTTCAGGTCCGGCTTTGGTTATACAAGCTTTAATGGTACTCTCCAAGCCTTCGATATAATCTAAAGGATGCTGGCGAAACTGGTTTTTGGCAGCATCGCAATACTGTTGTTTTTGCCAGCGCGGGTAATAAAATACCGAAGTAGCAAGCTCTTTACCATCGGCAGCGTTAACAATAACGGAACGCACCGAGTCCGAGCCGTAATCAACGCCAATTACATATTGAGGTTTATCAGTCATGGTTATTTGTTAATTAAACGTAGTTTTGACGTTTAATATTTTAGGATGTAAATGTAGGGGTAATCTTGTGCCTCTGCAAAAATATTTTGTTACAAAAACTGCAGGTGATCGGGGGTAATAATGAGGCTGAAAATCTTGTATAAATTCTCATTGTACTTAGCCTTATCAAGCGTATAATAAAATGCGCCTTTTTTTGAGCCCAGCTTATCTTTTTCGTTCAGTTTTATCAATAAATCAGTTGATAATAACTTACGGCTAAAATTGCGTTTGTCGAAGTTAACCTCGTAAATGGCGTCATACATACTTTGTATTTGCGGGAGAGTAAACTTTTCGGGCAGTAACTCAAATACTACGGGGTGCAGGGCTGCTTTGTATTGCAGACGTTTTTTAGCCATTTCAACCATTTCATTATGATCAAAAATAAGCTTGGGGATGTTGTTCACCGGAAACCATTCTGCATGGTAATCAGCGCTTAGCTGTTGCTTGTATCTGGCAATATCAATGAGCGCAAAGTAGGCAACGCTTATGGTGCGTTCATTAGTATCGCGCTTTACGTTACCAAACGTATGCAATTGCTCCAAATACACCCCGCGTAAACCTGTCAGGCTTTCCAGTATGCGGTTTGAGGCATCGTCTACGCTTTCATCATCATTAACATACCCGCCCATGAGGCTCCACTTGTTACGCTCGGGGTCAAAGCCGCGCTGTATAAGCAAAAGCTTCATATCTGAACCATCAAAACCGAAAACAATACAATCAATTGCTACTGTAATGTGCGGTGCTTTCCTTTTAACCATGCAACGTTTAATACAAAGACAGCGAATGTAACATTTTAGTTAATAAAATTAAATACAAGGTTGTCAAATGTATGTTACAACCTGTTTAGAGGAAATTGCTCTAAAGATTAAACCTAATCCTAATGAATTCTTAATAAGGGATAGATAATTTGGCATGATTTTGCCGTTAATGGGATGATGCAGCCCTAATTGCTCCTGTTATTAAGCGGCTATTGATTGAATATGAAAATTGCGCATTTAGTTCTTACCTATACTAATCCCCAATTAACCGAAAGACTGATTAAGGTATTAAGTCACCCGCAATTTGATTTTTATATTCACGTTGATAAAAAATTCCCAATTGAGCCCTACTTGTACCTGCGTAAATATCCTAATGTTTTCTTTATAAATGACAGGGAAGATGTACGCTGGGCGGGCTACAATACTATTAAGGCAACTTTCAAGTGCATCAAAGAAATTGCCGCCTCAAAAATAAACTACGAGTACATTAACTTTTTAAGCGGACAGGACTACCCTCTTAAACCGGCCGAATACATGCTTGCCTTTTTTGAAAAAAACAAAGGAAAGCAATTTATTGAATTTCAAAGCATTGAACGCGAATGGGTTGAAGCACAGCCCCGTATAACCAAGTATCATTTTACAAACTTCACCTTTAAGGGTCGCCACCGTGTAGAATGGCTGGTAAATTTACTTACCCCCAAACGCAGCTTACCGTTTGAACTTGAGCCTTATGGGAAAGCTATGTTTTGGATGTTGAACCCCGAACGGGCAATGTATGTGGTGAATTATGTAGAAAGCAATCCCCAGCTTGAACGATTTTTTCTACTAACCTGGGGCAGCGACGAATTTGTTTTTCAAACCGTATTAATGAATTCGCCATACAGAGATGAACTGGTGAATAATGACTATCGATACATTGACTGGTCGGCAGGGGGTGCGCACCCAAAGATTTTGACTATAAAAGATTTTGATGCTTTACGCAATACAGATGATCTCTTTGCACGTAAACTTAATGTTGAAAAAAGCGGTAAGCTTTTAGATGCACTTGATAAGCTTATTTTACCAGCGGCGGAGGCAACAACAATTTAATGGCATACCTTATAAACATTCCAACTTTTACCGATGCACGTGGTAACCTTACCGTATTAGACGAAGCTATTCCATTTCAAATTAAACGCCTGTTTTATATTTATGGTGTTGATAATTCGGCCCGGGGCGGTCATCGTCATCATCAAACCGTACAGGCTGCCATATGCATACAAGGAAGCTGCACTATTATCAATGACGATGGTGAGCATACCGAGCACATTGAGTTAGATACACCGCGCAAATGCCTCATTTTAGAAACTAAAGACTGGCATGTAATGACTAATTTTAGCCCCGATGCAATTTTGCTGGTTTTAGCCAGCACCGCATTTGATGCCGCCGATTATATTTTTGATCCTTACCCACACGAACAACAATCCTCATGATAGCATACGAAAACTTGCTGGAATCAAACAAACCCTTTACAGCACGTTTTAAAGAACAATTTGATGAGTTTTTAGCAAGTGGCTGGTATATACTGGGCAACTCAGTTAAAAGGTTTGAACAAGAATATGCAGCATGGAACCAATCAACCTACTGTATTGGATTAGCCAATGGTTTGGATGCACTTACGCTAGCACTTAAGGCTTATAACTTTGAGCCTGGCAGCGAGGTTATTGTTCCTTCAAATACTTACATAGCTACCATTTTAGCCATCCTCAACAATAACTTGAAACCGGTATTAGTTGAGCCGGATATTCGCACCTATAATATAAACCCTCAATTAATTGAAGAGGCCATTACAACGCGGACACGGGCAATTATGGTTGTGCATCTGTATGGCAAATGCTGTGCAATGGATGCTATACTTGCAATTAAAAATAAACACAATCTTGTGCTGATTGAAGATTGTGCACAAGCACATGGTGCAATGTTCAACGGCACTAAAACAGGCACATTTGGCGAGTTCGGAGCATTTAGCTTTTACCCCACCAAAAATCTGGGCGCACTTGGTGATGCCGGAGCAATAACCACAAATGATAATGAATTAGCCGGCATAATAAGGCAGTTGCGTAATTACGGTTCAGACAAAAAATATTATAACGAACGTATTGGCACCAATTCAAGGCTTGACGAATTGCAGGCAGCATTTCTAAGTGTTAAGCTGCAGGCACTAAACGATATTAACGACCACAAACGCAACCTGGCAAATCTTTACCTGCAAAACCTTAAGAGAGATTACATTTTGCCCGTTGTGGAGGATGGCTACCATGACGTTTACCACATTTTTAATGTAAGGCATGAGCGGCGCGATGCGCTTAAAGCTTATCTACTTGAACATGGTATAGGAACTGAAATACACTATCCCATTGCGCCGCATGAGCAAAAGGCAATGCGGGAGGCACTGAAGGGGCAAACGTTCCCTGTTGCAAAGGAAATTCATGACACTACATTAAGTCTGCCATGTTCATACTGGCATACACCAGCGCAGGTAATGCAGGTGGTTGACGTTATGAACAAATTTGTTTAAATACGTTTCACTCGTTTTAACTACTGTAAGATTCTCCCTTACAATTAATGCTTCTTTAATTTTGCCGATTGCAGATTTTTTAAAGAATGCCACTAAAATTTAAACCACTTTAATAATTTTGACGTATAAAGGTATTTTGAGTACTTTTCCCGTTAGAAAGAATTGGGTAGCATATACCAAAACAGATACTGAATGAGCAAAATATATACTCTTGTTATTGTTTTACTGCTTACTGTTGTTGCGGCTCCCAATAGCGCCATAGCCCAAAGTTCTATTATACCTGAAATTTCAGAGCCGTATCTTGAAAAGTTAATAGCTACTGCAAAGGCTAACTATCCGCGGGTAAAATCATTGGATGAACGGCTTAACATTGCTAAAAATAACGTTAGCAGGCAAAGGCTCTCCTATCTTGACGCTTTAACGTTTTCGTACGTGTATCAACCCAACACCACCTTAAACTTAAACGCACTGCAACCCGGTAACACCGATGGTTCGGCCATAGGGAATAACAACCGTACAAGCATATTCAGCGGCACGCAGTTTGGCTTGTTTTTTAACCTGGGTTCATATTTGCAAAAGCCTTTCGCAGTTAAGCAGTCAAAACGAGAGCTAAATATTGCCAATAATGATGTGCAGGAGTATATGCTAACGCTTACCACTCTGGTAAAAAAGAGATATTATACTTACCTGCAACGCTTAGCATCACTTAAATTACAAACACAGGCCTCAACCGATGCCGAAAGTGTAATGAAAGATGTGAAATACCGCTTTGAAAAAGGCGAAGTTACTGTAGAGAGTTACAACCAGGCCCGAATAAGCGTAACGCAACAAACACAAGCAAAAATTACCGCCGAAACAGATCTTTTTACAGCTAAAGCTGACTTAGAAGAGCTTGTGGGCGAAAAATTAGAAAATATCAGATAATGGATTTAGGCAGCTTTTTAAAGGTCTTATTACGGCACAAATACACGCTGATCTTAGTTCCGTTAGTAACTGTAATCATCACCTTTTTCCTGGTACGCAACCAGCCCGACAGCTATCTGTCAGGTACCCAAATTGCCACCGGTATTGTTGACCAAACACAAAAAACGCTTAGCGCAAGTTCTGAATTTTTGCAGGATGCCCAGGTAAGCCAGGAGTTTGGCAATCTCACGGCCATAATGAGGTCAAAAAAGACGTTAGATCAGGTATCATACCTGCTCATGATACATGACCTTACCACTACTAAGCCTTTTAGAAAGCCGAGCAAGGAATTGCAGGGCATGAACGCCAGCGCACGCAAGCATGCGGTTGAAATGTTCAGCAGCTTTTATAAAAGCCGCCGAACGCTGTCATTATTTAACCCCGATCAGCGTGGCCTGCACGACTTGCTTAGCTCAATGAAGTATGATGATCAGTCGTTACTGCAAAAGCTAACCATTTACCGCGACGGTAACAGCGATTTTATTGTCGTTCAATTTGAATCAGAAGACCCAAATCTTTCTGCCAAGGTGGTTAACGACCTGTGCCGTGAGTTTATCAATTATTATAGCCTGCAGGTTAAGCAAAACCAGTTAAAAGCCGTAAACTTTTATGCCGATTTGTTAAAGGCAAAAGAAGACACATTAAATAGTCGTCTTGAACGCCTGAAAGATTATAAAATCAGGAACCGTGTATTGAGCCTTAGCGAACAGGCTAAAGCTTTGTACGCCCAGTTATCTGACTTTGAAACACGCAGGCAACAAGCTTCCAAAGACGCCATTGCTTACAAAGCGGCCATGAACGACATTGACCAGCAGTTTGACCCTGCCGACCGCCGTTATGTAGAAAGCTCTATGATACGCCTTAACCAACGGCTTATAGCAACGCGTTCGCAGTTGGAGAGTGCAAATAATGATTATATACAAAGCGGTTTCAAGCCGGAATACAAGCAACAGGTAGACTCGTTAACTAATGTATTAAGCAGCCAGATCAGCCGGTCGAGCGATAAGTATATTGCTAACCCTATGGTTAGTAAGCAAAACCTTATTGAACAAAAGCTAACCATGCAAATTCAGTATGATTTGGCAAAAAGCAGCAACAAGTCAATTGAAAATGAACTTGCCCGTTTAAACGTAAGACTTACCGAACTGGTACCACATGAGGCCATTGTACAGGCCAATGAAAATGCCATACAAATTGCCCAGGACGAATACATGGATATTTTGGGCAAGTACAATCAAAAGCAACTGGAGTCGAGCTTTTCGGTATTACTGCGCCAAATTGAAACAGCAATGCCAGGTGCAGCGCAACCTTCTAAAAAAATGCTGCTGGTTATTATAAGCGGTGTGGTAAGCTTTATATTTTGCTTGCTGGTACTGTTTGTACTTTTCTATATTGATAATACTATTAAAAACCCGCGTGAGCTGGCCAACGCCACCAAAATTTCCGTTTTGGGGTATCTGTTTAAATTAAGTGGGGCATCATTTGATTTAGGTCAAATTTGGAACGGTAACAACATAACTGATGAGCATCGCAAGTTTCGCAATCTCATACAGGCTTTACGCTTTGAGGTTGATAATGAAATGAACGGCAGTAAGATATTGCTTGTTAACAGTATGGCTCAGGATGAAGGCAAAACCTTTGTAGCGCTTAACCTTGCCTATGCATACGCGCAGGTCAATAAAAAAGTGTTGCTCATTGATGGTGACTTCACCCGTCCTGATATTACAAAAGCGGTTAATTCAACTTACTACCTTGAGGATTTCCTGTCACGCAACATTAATGATTACAACTTTGCGCCCACAGGAAAAATAACAACCATGGGTAACTATGGCGGCGATATGTCACTGCTGCAGGTAGACACTGAAGGAGACATCAGGCATAAGCTTAACCATTTAAAGTCGGTATTTGATATTATTATCATTGAATCGCCGGCGCTTAATTCATTGAATAAAGCAAAAGAATGGGTAGTGGCGTCAGATAAAGTGCTTACCGTTATAAAGGCGGGACAATCTTTAAAAGAACACCGCAGATTACACATCAGCTACTTAAAAAGCTTAAACAACCAGTTTATAGGTTGGGTATTGAATGAGGTGGATAAAAGTCAGCTTACAGCTGAAGAACGGGCATAACGGCAAATTCAATGGTAGTAATTAAGGTGATATGGCTAGCATTTCAGATACTTATAGGGTATAACCTTATATTACCTATACTGCTGTATTTGCTATACAAGCTAAAAAAGAAACCTCAAATATTAGCGTCGGCACCGGCGGAGGCAGATTATGCCATCATTGTTACAGCTTATGAGTGGGTTACCGCTATACCTGACGTAGTTGCTTCTATTTTAAAGCTTAACTATAGTAACTACATAATTTATGTAGTTGCCGATAAGTGCGACATCAGTAGCTTACATTTTACAGACGAGCGCGTGGTTATTTTACGCCCCGAGGAAACTTTGGCAGGCAACGTACGCTCACACTTTTACGCAATAAACCGCTTTAAGCGGGTACACGAGCGCCTTACCATTATTGATAGCGATAACCTTGTTGAACCCGAATACCTGAACGAACTTAACAAGCTTTTTAACCAGGGCTTTGAGGCAGTGCAAGGTATCCGCGAAGCAAAAAATCTGGATAGCACTTATGCCTGCCTGGATGCTGCGCGTGACATTTATTACCATTTTTACGATGGTAAAATTTTATTTCAGGTAGGTTCATCGGCTACACTGGCGGGCTCGGGTATGGCATTTACCACGCAGCTTTACCGCCAGTCGCTTGAGCACCGTGATGTAAGCGGTGCCGGGTTTGACAAAGTATTACAGGCGGCAATAATTGGCGCCAACAAACGCATTGCATTTACTGATAAAGCAATTGTTTGGGACGAGAAAACCACCCACTCTGATCAATTAGTCAAGCAACGCGCCCGGTGGATTAATACCTGGTTTAAATACTTTAAATACGGCTTTACTTTGCTTGGAAAATCGGTAAGCAACTTTAGTTTCAATCAGTTTTTATTTGGGTTGATACTGTTACGTCCGCCGTTGTTTATCTTTCTCATTCTGTCGGCATTTTGTATGCTGGCCAACTTTTTTATAAGCTGGATTGCTGTAGCGTTATGGTTGCTTGCATTCATGTTTTTTGTACTTGGCTTCTATATATCGCTGGCAAAGTCTGACACTGATAAGCGCATATACCAGTCGTTGGTTAACATTCCTAAATTTATTTATTTTCAAATACTTTCATTACTTAAAGCACGCCGTGCAAATCAGCATTCGGTAGCTACACGTGGCACAGGTGCCGAACCTGTTAAAAATGGAAAATCATGAGAATAAATCCATCAGAAAAAGCACTCCGTAACGGCAAGGTTGATCCGGAGGTTCAGCAAAAAATAAATGCTGTTACACGTATTGTGGCAATAGTCGTAGCTTTTGTAAGTACCTTTTTTTTATTTATTAAAATACTGTTTTTATAATAACAATGGCCATGCATTGCGGCAACCCAATAGCAGCAACGTAATGATTATTTATACATGAACAACTTACAGGTAACCATAACCGGCAATAACAAAGGCGGCAGCTTTAAACAGCGCCTGGTTAACCTGTTTTTGATTCAAAAATTAAAAACGCCTGCAGGTATAGTTATGCTGCTTGCCGCCTCGGCAGTTATTGCAGCCGGCACAGTTAAAATGGGTTTGCCCTTCGGCATTTTATTAATGCTTGCAATTGGCGTTTTACCACTATTGCATGCTATTACCAGCTATCCCAAATTTGGCATTACGCTACAGCTAATAATGGCCTACTTTCTATTTATGCTGGGCCGTATTGGTGTACCCGGGCCAATTGGTACGCTTATGGATGGCATACAGTTTTTACTGTTGCTAGGCCTGGCCGTAAGGGTAAAAAACGACGATAATAACTGGGCATATTTCAAAAGCCCTATAACCACCGTACTATTAGTTTGGCTGGGTTACAACATACTTGAATTTGGCAATCCCTTCGCCGAATCGCGCCTGGCCTGGGTATACACCATACGTACTGTTGCCATAGTGCTGTTGGGCTATTTTGTGCACCTATACAGTATACGGTCGGTAACGTTTATACGCTTTATTTTTAAGCTATGGTTGCTTATGGCACTAATTGCTGCCTTATACGCCTATAAGCAAGAATATATCGGGTTTTCAGACGCTGAGGAAGCCTATCTCCATTCTGATCCGGCTATTGCCTCGTTGCTGTTTATAGCCGGCCATTGGCGTAAGTTCTCTACCTTTTCAGACCCGGTTTCGTTTTCTTACAACATGGTAATGCCTACCATTTTATGTATATGTATTATAGCCGGTAAATATAAGCTTTGGAAGAAGCTGGTGCTAGTAGTGTGTGCGTTTTTGTACATGTCATCCATGCTGTTTTCGGGCACACGTGGGGCCAACGTACTGCTACCGGCGGCGCTGCTGTTGTTTGCCATACTAAACTACAGCCAACGGGTATTAATTTTTACTTGTGTAGCTGCAGTATTTTTGCTGGTTCTTATTAACATACCTACGGGTAACGCCAACATTCAACGCTTTCAAACTGCTTTCAGGCCCAATAACGATGATTCGTATAACCTGCGTAAGCAAAATCAAAAGCGTATACAGCCTTACATACTTACCCACCCTATGGGCGGCGGCCTGGGTGCTACCGGTGACTGGGGCAAAAAATTTGCGCCCGGGTCATTCCTTGCCAGTTTCCCGCCCGATAGTGGTTATATACGCGTAGCTGTTGAGGAAGGATGGATTGGCCTGTTGTTATTTTGCCTAATGATGTTTACCATCATGAAAAAGGGCATAAACAACTATTACCAAATGAAAGATCCTGAGCTTAAAACGTACTGTTTGGCCATGACTTTGGTTGTATTTGCCTATAATATTGCTAACTTTCCGCAGGAGGCATTGGTTCAATACCCATCAAACGTGTTCTTTTACCTTGAAGTTGCGCTTATTGAAGTCACCTTCAGACTTGATCAGGCTAAACAAAAAGAAGCGGCAGGCGTATCTTCTTTTGATTCTTTAACTGTATAACACCTTACATTTTATATGAGCAGCGGCGCAATCATCAAAAATAAAGACATCATTATTGTTGGTCAGCAACCATGGGATGTTGAAATTGGCAGCAACTGTAAAAATATTGCGCTTGAATTTGCCAGGCACAACCGCGTGTTATATGTTAACTCACCGCTTGATCGTATTACACTGCTTAAGTATAAGGATAGCCCAAACGTAAAAAAGCGCCGTGAGGTTATAAAGGGCAAAGTAAACGGGCTTATACACCTGCAGGAAAACCTATGGAACTACTATCCTGATGAAATGATAGAATCGGTAAACTGGATTAAGAACGATTCGGTTTATACCTTTTTAAACAAGATAAACAATAAACGATTTGCCCGCTCCATACAAAGAGCTGTAAAGCAACTTGGGTTTAAAGATTACATATTGTTTAATGATAACGATATGTTCAGAAGCTATTATTTAAAAGAGCTTTTAAAGCCGGCCGTTAGCATTTACTACTCACGTGATTTTATGCTGGCTGTTGACTACTGGAAGTTGCACGGCACCACAATGGAGCCTGCCCTCATTGCCAAAAGTGATTTATGCGTAGCCAACTCCACCTACCTGGCCGACTATTGCAAACAGTACAATCCTAACTCGTTTTACGTAGGTCAGGGTTGTGATTTAGATACTTTTACAGGGTATAACCAGGAAAAGCCCGCTCCGAAAGACATTTTACATGTACCCAAACCTGTTATTGGTTACGTTGGAGCGCTGCAGAGTATAAGGCTTGATATGGAAATTTTACGCTATGTAGCCAGGCAACGCCCTCAATGGAACATAGTGCTGGTTGGTCCTGAGGATGGTGAGTTTCAAAAAAGCGATTTACATAAAATACCTAACGTACATTTTTTAGGTGCCAAAAATCCTGATATGCTTCCGGCTTACATAAGTGCATTTGATGTATGCCTTAACCCTCAAATTGTCAATCAGGTAACCATTGGTAATTATCCGCGTAAAATTGACGAGTATTTAGCAATGGGCAAACCAACCGTAGCTACCCGTACCGAAGCCATGAGCGCGTTTGACGGCTATGTTTATCTGGCCGACACCAAGGAAGATTACGTACGTTTAATTGACCAGGCACTTGCCGAAAACACCGTTGATAAGCAGGATGAGCGCATACGCTTTGCAGGCTCACACACCTGGGAAAACAACGTAGCCGAAATTTACAAGGCCATTAAAAAAGTACTTCCCACGTATGCTTAACATTGCGGTATATAGCACGTGCTAATGCAATAAACGGGTTATTGCTTTGGCGCAGGTCGCTGCGTGTCATGGTGCTTGGCTCGTCGCTTGAATTTACCTGGTCAAATACGCCCTTATAATTTTCATAAAACATGGCTTTGCCCTTCTTTTTAATGAATGACAAGTTCATCAAAAACTCCGTTCGGTCACCTTTAATTCCTTCAGCATAACGGCCAAATTTGGCAAAAAATGAGCTTCGGCGCAGGTGCGGATGATCACTGTAAACGTGGAATTTTTTATATCCCGGATACCATATTTTGAAAACCATTTCTGAGAAACCATTGCGGTAAGGTTTCAGGTATGGGTATTTGAAGTAAGCATAAAACCTTACCATGTCTACATCAGGCCGCTCATCCATAATACTTAAAGCGTCAGTTAGCCTTGTAGCATAATCAGCAAACGGATCAAAATCTTCCTGTACGTACAACGTATAAGCAGTGTTGACGGCATCCTGCCCTTTATTAATGTTATTACCTAAACCACCATTCTTAGGTGTAGTAATTAACCTGAAATTGTAAAGTGGGGCTATCTCTTTCAGTTTAGTAAGATGTTCAGGCTTACTACCGTCATCAGAAACAACAATATCTCCAAAAACAATATTTTGCTTTTGAAAGGCAAGCAACAGCCTTTCTAATGATTGGCTACGGTTGTAGTGTGTTATTAAAAGCGTTACAGATGGATATTGATTTGCCATAGCTTTTAGTTGATGCTCTTATATGTAGCGGATTGAAATAGATTCTTAATTAAGAAATCTAAGATTAGTACTTCTAAATTATTTCCGTTTACTTTTTTCCCAGGCAGCGCTTTGTCCACCTGCCATGTACCTGAATATTCCCCTGATTACCGCATAATTCATCATGCAAAAATAATAAGGTATAAAAAGTGCCTTAACTTTTATTTCGCGGCGCTCCAACAACCAGCCTGCTAATGATGCGCCATAAAACAGTACCTGCCCTGCAAGCATTAACTGGTAAATTACTCCTCCACATGCAGCTACAATCACGGCGTTAAATATCAATGAAAGTATCATTAAAAAAGGCACTACCGTCCACCTTAAAACGCGGTGACTGATATACTGAAATGACAAAAGCGGCTGCGGAAACGGGTTGAGTAAGCTTTTTAACCAAACAATGGATTGAATACCCCCGGCGGCAATGCGTATTTTACGTTTAAGTTCTTCCTTTACGTTTTCTGATGAAGTTTCGGTAGCGTAAGCCTCCGGTTCGTATAGTACACGGAACCCTTCTTCGGCCACCAGTAATGATATCATAAAATCGTCCAAAATAGCATTGGGAGATATAGGCCGGTACAGTGCGGTACGTATACTAAATAATTCGCCTGCGGCGCCCACAACAGTAAGCAATTCAGAATCCCAGGTTTTAAGTTTGGATTCGTACTTCCAGTAAAAACCCTCGCCTGCGGTGGCATCGGCAGTAGCGTCAACATGTATGCGCTTTTCGCCGGCAACTGCACCCACTTTAGGGTCGGCGTAGTGGCGGCAAATTTTCAGCAATGCATCGGGGTTTAAAAAAGTATTGGCATCAGTAAACACCACTACATCAGTAGCAATAGTTTCCATAGCACGATGAATGGCAGCAATTTTACCCCTACGCTCGGGCGAGTGCATTAAACGTATTTGTGGATAGGTGGCTATCAAATCCGGTGTGCGGTCGCTTGAGCCATCAGTTATAAAAACCAGTTCGAGTTTACCAGCAGGATATTGCAGTTCAAGGGTGTTCTTTATTTTTTCGATAATAAAACCTTCTTCGTTGTAAGCTGCAATTACCAAACTACAAGTAGGCATATAGGCATCGGCAACTATGGGTGCAACGGGTTTTCCGCGCAGCACACGTTTTATTTTAATGATGATGAACAGCAAAATACCGTACCCAAAAAAGGCATAAAAAACAATGAAGAGGCTAAGCCAAAGTGCAATTTTCATAGGTTAGTTGAGCTTGTAGCCTAAATTGGTAATGTTTTTTGAGTGCGTAAAATTCCACCATATAGCTTTAAGCAGCAGGCTGGTGAAACCTTTATATTCATTGCCTTTACGCATATAGTTAATAATGTTGCGCGGGGTAACCAATAGTATGAAGTATATATAAAATATTATAACCGTTAAGGCAGATGGCGCATTACGCCTGATAAAGAGAATACGGTTGCGGTTCATAAAGTATTCCTTTAGCCCACTAACACGACCTACCGATACAGATTCTTTGTGGTAAATTAATGCCCGCGGCTCAACCCATATTTGGTAACCGGCACGTTTGATATGATCGTTCCAGTCCATCTCCTCATAATACAGGAAGAAGTTCTCGGCCATTACGCCTGCCTTTTCAATGGCCTCGCGACGCACCATCATGGCTGCGCCGTGTATATAACCGGTTGGCCCTGTGGTTTGGTCATACTGCCCTTTATCTTCCTCAAACTGCCCTATGGTACTGTTACGCATAAAATAGTAGTTCATTTGCGTGTAGCCTGCATACTGCAGCATAGTTGGCTCATCAAAGTAGCGTATTTTAGGTGATACCATGCCTATTTGAGGTTGCTCATCAAGCAGCTTCACCAGTGTTTCAACCAGGCCGGGGGTAAACTCAGTGTCGTTGTTTACAAAAAACAGGTAATCGCCTTTGGCTTGTTTTATACCCAAGTTGTTACCACCGGCAAAACCAAGGTTAACTTCCGAACGTATAAAGGTAACATCAGGATATTGCGGTATCCATGCCGGTACAGGGTTGTCTTTGCTGGCATTGTCAACTACAATAATTTCGATAGCCGGATAACTATTATTTGCCGCAATAGAGGCAAGCAATTGCTCGGTGATGTAACTTTGATTGTAATTTACCGTAATGATGGAAACCAATTTCATTATTGCAGTTTACGGTTTTTGAACCGCAAAAGTTTGTGATGAAATTATCACTTTAATTTGAGTAAGCACGAAAATATAAAAAAAGAGGTTGAGCAGCTGCAGCAGGCAGCAGGCAACAATGCTGCTATTGATGCCAAGCTCGATGAATTGCTGGCCTTGCTTGCTCAAAGTGATATTGACAGCGAAAAGGCCAAGCAGGTTAAGCAACGTGTAAACGATGCCCTACCATCTACTATAAACTTCAGAGACAATATTGATGCATTTAAGCATATAAGGGTTAACACATCCAATGACCGCGCTAATATGCTGGATGAATTCAGTGTTATGCTGGCCAGCCACGAGGTTGACAGTACCATGTCAAAAAAATACCTGCGTGGCGAACGTATTGCCAAAACGGTACTTTTTTTAATTGGGCTGGTGCTCATAACACTAGGCTTTGCCATGATTATAATGCCGGCACCGCCATATTTTGAAATGTTCACCATTTTTTACTTTAACCCCGATGATGGAGTTACCTTAATGGATGTTATTTCATTATTAATTATTCTTTCGGGCGTATATTTACTGGTCAAATCTATCTATAAAAAACTCAGTACTGATAAGTAATGGCTGCAGGCGCATCAAAATCTGTTTTCCTGGTTGATGATAACCCTCTGTTTTTAAAACTGTTGGTTAAAGCATTTACCAAATCGGGCTTTACCTGCAGCTCGTCGCCTGATGCTCCGCACGCGCTTGAATACCTTAAAGATAAATCGCCAGACGTCATTGTATCTGATTATGAAATGCCGGGCATGAACGGCCTCGAGTTCAGACAGCAGGTACTAGCCGATGAGCGACTACGCGACATTCCGTTTATGTTTTTAACCGGCTTTGAGGGTGATGATGTAATGTATAAAAGCTTTGGCTTACAAGCTATTGACTACGTATCAAAAGGAACACCGGTTGATGTTATTGTTGCTAAGATAAACAACCTGTTACATACCGTAAGCAAGCAGCGCGAATTATCAGAACTTGAAATTAAGAAGACCGTTGCGGCGTTAAACATTAAGGCTGTGCCCGATAAGGCACCTGTTATTAACGGCCTGCACATTGATTTTTGGCACCGCGATTATCAGGATATACCGGGCGGAGACTTTATAGATTTTATTGATACACCCAATTCTGTGTTCATCATTTTGGGTGATATTATGGGTAAAAAATGGAAAGCCTGGTTTTACACATTCACCTACCTTAGTTATATAAGGGCAGCCGTACGCTTTGGCGTATCAGGGCATGAGGAATCGGGGGCGGCTATTTTAAGTAAAATAAATGAAGTAATTTGCGACGATGACGGCCTGCGCGATATCTTATCGGGCGTATCGCTCATCAAGGTAAATAAACACACCGGTGTGCTCAACTATTCGGGTGCGGGCGATTTGCCTTTGCTCCATTACCATGCTCAAACCCGCCAATTAAGTCAAATTAGCTCATCCGGGTTTTTATTAGGCTTAATGCCGCACAACAGCTACTCCAACACTGAAATTATTTTGGCAGAAGGCGATCAGTTATTTGTTTTTACAGATGGGCTGATTGATTTCGCTACTGATGAAAGCAAAAAAAGCGATTATGCGTTATTTGCTAAAGAACTTGAAACCTTGCTTAACAACGGCAAATCTTTCGGCGATCTGAAAAACCGTTTACAACAATCAACTACATTGGTTGATGATAGCAGCATTATACAAATAAGTAAATCTACCAAATATGTTTAACATTGTTAAAGAAGAGCCAGCCCATGTATTGGTGCAGCTTAACCTTACCGAAGCCAACCTTAGCCATGCCGATGAGTTTAAAGACGAGTTGATAACACTCCTGAACCTCAAAAAAAAGAGCGTGTGGTTTGATTTGGGAAAGGTTACTTATGTTGACAGTTCATTTTTAGGTGCATTGGTTGCTGGCCTTAAGCATGCCATTGCCATGCAGTGTGATGTGGTATTACTTGCACTGCAAAAAGATATTGAAGATTTATTAAAACTCATTAGGCTCGACAAGGTTTTTAAGTTATATAACAACGAGCAGGAAGCCAAAGCTTCACTATTGTAAACCTTTTTATGACAGCCTCGCAGTCGTTCATATTTAATAATCAGGCATCGGGTATAAGTGCTTGCTCAAAGCAAATGCTTGATTACCTTGACAGCCTGCTTGCAACGCATGGTTTATCAAGAGCTGTAAAACTGAGGGCTAAGTTTATCATAGCCGAATTACTCAACAACGCAGTAAAGCATTCAGGTACTGAAGAAAGCGCCTTAGAGGTTGGCTTAAAAGACAATCACTTATACATCAGCAAAAAAGATGATGGCAAGCCGTTTGATTTGGTTACGGAGATTGAAAAGAAGAACACGCAACTTATGGTAAGTTCTGATGCTATGCACTTACTTTATGCCGTAAAAAAAGAGGATCACACGGTAAGCTTTTACTGCAAAGAAAACTTAACATTTCAACTGGATGTAAACCAGCTCGCCGAGCATTTGGGTTTGCTTATAATTACAAAAGCAGCCGATGAGTTTACTTATCATTACCATAAACCCACCAACTTATTTTGTGCCCGTATTAAGCTAAGCTGATATTACTGATAGTTGCTCTCCCTTATTGTCTAACTGAGCATCAATTGCCTGTATAACGTTGCCGTGGTTTGCTACATCAAACTTACGGGCAAACAGCTTATCACAGCAAAGCAGCTTTTCCTTATCAGCAATAGTAAACGTTTTAGGGCTAGGCTTCCCTTCGGACCAATCGATGTAACGCAAATTATCATTTACCATTTGCGCACGGTATGGTGAGTTATATAAAATTGTTTGAAATACAAACTCATCCGGTGCCCAGGTATGTTCAATAAAGCGCTTAAAGCCCGGGGTACTATCCATAAAATCAACTAAATATTTGATACACTCGGCCGGGGCGGTAAACCACTGCGACCTACCCACAGGCACCATACCACCAGGCAGGCGGCGCTTCGGCAAAATTCTGTTTAATATATTTTGGAGCGCATACTTACCCTTAAACTCGTAGTTGGTTAAATGATAACGTTCAATACGGCACAATGCTTCCTTCCAGTTAGAATGCATCAGCTCAAACTCCATAAAAATTTTACCCTTATTGCTTTGCAAAAACTGGTGGTAAAGCTCGGGCGTTTTTAACGGGTAATCGCAGCCGCTAAGCAAATTAACCACATCAAAGTTTAAGTTAGCAGCCAAAATTTCTTTAAATCCACTTAAGGTAGCTTCAACAATACTGTAGGCGCCCCACCCAACTTTGATACGGTTTTTTATAAAAACCACATTGGGGTATGCTTCAAGATGTTTAAAGGCAATTAAATCGGCCTTTTTATCAATATGAATAAAAATAACATCATCGCCATAACTCAACCGCTTAACAAGCAGCTCAAGATGCTGTGGATTGTTATGAGCCAATATCAAATGTGCTATTCTCATGGAACTTTCTGTCCGTTGGTTGATATATCTTACAAACACGATTTATGGGAGTTCAACTAATTATAACAATTGTATTGATCGCTTACTTCCTGTAATTAAACTAATCCAGCTTTTTACCTGCCGGTAACCTGCAGAATAAACACTCCATATATTAAACGGGCAATATTTGTTCAGAGCTTTATAGCCAATTACAGTTCCTACAAGTACAGGCACCACTGTTGCAATAGCAATACCGTATATGCTGCCTAAAAGTCTTACGCCTAACCAGTCGAAAGTTAAGTTTGCTGCAAGCATTACCAATACCTTGTAAAAGTTCACTTTAGGTAAATGAATAACATCAAGTGTAAGCGCAAAAAAGCGATCTAGGGGGTACAACAACGCAAACGTTAAAAAGATTCGGAATACATTTGCAGCATCGGTGCCCATATACTTATGGCCGCCAATAAGGTTTATAGGCCAATCGGCTACTAAACAACCGGCAATAACCAGTGGTACAAGAACCACGCTTATAGTTCCGGTGTATTTCTTCATAGTGCTTATTACGGAAATTGGATTGTTTTGGTTATAAGCAACTGATAATTCGGGCATTGCAGTAGCCGCAAAACTGCGAAGAGGTATTTCAACCAATTGCATAAGCGTTTGGCCAAGGTTATAAATAGCTACCGCCTGTTTGTTAAGCAAAAAGTTAATCACGAAGGTATCTGACGTACGAAAAAGGTTTGAACTAAGCGTTGTACCTAAACTGTATTTGCCAAAATTGGCTATTTGTGAAATTATGGTGTTTGTGCGGTGGGTGATGCTGCGCAGGCGTGTCCACCCCATAGCAAACACATAAACGCTGGTAACCAGGTTTGATGCCAGATATGCATATAACACACCGGTTACCGTTATATTTCCACTCCAGTATAATATGAGTACCCCGGCAACAAAACTAAGCTGGTTAACCAGGCGCAGATACAAAAGCTTATCAAAGCGCTGTTCACCTTGTAACACACATGTTGCCATAAACCAGGGTAATGATAACAGGTAACTTATACCAAACCACTTACAAAATAAAACAATGCTATAGTCACCTATGTAAGGAGCAACGAAGTATGCCGGAACGTTAGCGAGTAATAAAATACCTGTAATGAGTATTCCAATCCACCATGCCGAACCCGCCACCTCCACCTTGCGGCCGGGTGTGGCACCTGCATAAAACTTAATAAACGCAGTGGTAAGAAACCCGGAGCGAAACGTATCAACCAGTATTAATACCGACTGAAAAAACACCCAAATACCTGCATCTGTTACTGATAGGGCATGGTAGATGAGCACCATGGTAACGAGCGCAAGGCCCGACATGATGACATTACCCGCCAGCGACAGGAAGTGTTTGTTTTTAATCAGGGTAATAACTTTTAGCCACATATAACGTACAATGCACTAAGCAAAGCAAACAAAGTGCCTGTAACAACAGAACATTATTAGCATATTAGCTTAATTTATGGATGTAAACGTAAAACACTTCGCGGAAGTTACCTTAATGATTACACATTACAGCCGAAGCCAATCACTTGAGCGGCTGCTCAGCACTTTTCGCAAGCAGCAAATAAGCTTTGGAGGCATAGTGGTATCTGACGATTGCAGCAAGCCCGAACATTTGGAGCGCTTACATCAAATGCAACCCGAGTATGGTTACAACCTGGTAACTACGCCCGTTAACAAAGGGCTGGGTAATAATATTAATAAAGGGCAAGACGCCGTTACTACACCATATACGCTTTACGTTCAGGAAGATTTTGAACCAAAGCCCGGCTTTGCCGACCATTTACGGGATGCATTTAATTATATGGAAGCCGACAAGGGCCTGGATATAGCCCGCTTTTACGCTTACTTTAGTTACCCATACACCAAGCCATATGGTAAGGGATTTGTTGAAATGTTATTTAAACCTCAATTGTGGTTTAATAATCACCTAAAGTTTTACGTTTACAGTGACCACCCACATTTGCGCCGGAGCAGCTTTTTTGAAAAATTTGGCCGCTATGCTGAAGGTGTTAAAGGTGATATAACAGAATACCGTATGGCTAAGTCGTTTATTCAAAACAAGGGGAGAGGCTTGTTTTTTGAAAAGTTCAACGACTTATTTTACCAGAAAAATTCGGCTGATGAGCCAAGCACTATGAACAGGGCTAGCTGGCGTGAAAGCAAAAATCCTGTGGCACTTGCGCTGCGTTACGTATACCTGCAGGTTAAACTTGCCCGGTGGACTTACGATGTGCTTTATAAGAAATAGCCATACCCGTTCATTAAATTAACGCTGATATAAAACGTAAAAAAGCGTATGTCGCTTAAAGATAAAATAAAAGACAATCCATCGCTTAAAAAAGCGGTACACCGCATGCTTATACCTAAAGGAGAAGCCACGCCCAGGTTATGGGTTAAGTGGTTTGTAAATCCGTTTCTGCATAAAAAAGGAAGCGGCTCTAAAATAAGGCGGCGTACCCGTATTGATGTATTGCCTTTTAACAAGTTTGAAATGGGCAAAAACTCAACCATTGAAGATTTTTGCACCATCAACAACGGTGTAGGCGATGTAATTATTGGCGATAACAGCCTGGTAGGTATGAGCAATGTGATAATTGGGCCGGTAAACATCGGCAACAATGTAATTATGGCTCAAAACATAGTTGTAAGCGCACTCAACCACGAGTATAGGGACGTAACCATGCCTATACACGCTCAAAAAATACTTACCAACCCAATAGTTATTGAAGATGATTGCTGGATTGCAGCCAACGCGGTAATTACATCAGGAGTTACCATTGGCAAGCACAGTGTGGTAGCGGCCAACGCTGTGGTTACCAAAAGTGTTCCGCCGTTTTCTGTTGCTGCGGGTAACCCTGCCAAAATCATTAAACAATATGATTTTGAAAAGCAAGACTGGATAAGGGTACCGTAATTGATATACATCCTTATCCTCTCTATTTATACCTTTACTTCCCCTTTGGCTTGTTCAATATAGCCGATGTATCTCTTAGCGCTCTTTTCCTTGTACTATCTGCCGGCGAATTTACCGGTTGAGTTACGGCAGGCTTGCTTTTAATTACCGTATCAGGCACCGACGGTGTGTTTGACGTATCGGCACGCATTGGCCTGCCATTTACGGCAGAAGAATCAGGTATAACTTTCCGGTTTGCAGCTGAATCAGGTTGAGCTGCCTTTTTAGCACTAACAGCTAATGCCGGTTTCTTACCAGCTGGTGATGGTTTAGCGGCACTCTTATTTACAGGTGAAACAGCCTTTACTTTAGGTGGCGATATAATGGCCTCCTTGCTTGCCGGCCGTTCCTTCGGCTTCCATAAAAAGCCTTTTAAGATTTTATCATCTTCAGTGGCTTTCTCAATTGGGTAAATATCCTGGCCAACTTTGGTAAACAGTGTAACGTTTTGTGCCTTATTATCTTTGAAATTAACCCTTATACGGCTGCTTACCGAGCGCATCATTTCGGTAACCTGCTTGGTGCTATCTCGGTTAAAATAAATTGTTTCGGCATTGCCATCCACAAATAGCCGCTGTAGTTTATTGCTTACAAAATAGCCCCTCATCTTCTTACCCGCCACCTGGTTAAAGTAAGCCGAATCAGTGCCTTCCACATTTACAGTTAATGCGCGGGGCCAAACGTCCATATTGTCGAGCTTTTTATTTTTAAGCTGGAAATATATGGTGTCACCCGAAATTTGAGAACCCTGCGTCCATATAATAGGCTCAACAAACATGCGCATGGTCGAGTCGGCATAACTGTAAAACATAGAATCGGCTTTAGCCTGCAAATCGGACTTGAATATTTTTGCGTTATGATGTGCCGTAAGAATGCGTATACGTGCTGTATCCTTCAAATCAAACTTGCGTTGCAGGTAAACCGAATCGAGGCGTACAACCTTTGGCGGTGACGCCACCTTTTTTGCGCTGGTATCTTTAGCGGCTTTCTTTGCTAATGAATCGGCTAAGGCTTTTTTCAGTTTGGCACTGTCAACGCGCGGCGCTTTAGGATTTCCAAAATAGTTAGATCTGAAAAAGCTCGTATCCATCTTCAAACCCGCCGGAGGCATAGGAATAAGATTTTTTACGGTTGATAACTTAAGCGGAGCTTTCCGTACAGCTGCCGGCTTATCTGCGGTTGATGTATCTTTAATTCCGGCCAAACGCATTTTTTCCTGCAACTGCCGCAGCGTTTTGTACGTAACAATTCGTGTTTCCAGGGTGTCTGCTCCCCAGTAAAGTGTATCCCGTTTAATTTTTGGTGCAGGCTTTATGGTTACAGAATCGCCAGCAGCGGTGATGGCAGCACTTCCGCTCTCGGCTTTGGCATCAACAGCTTTGGCTTTCAAAACAACTGTGTCTTTCTTTGCAACTGCCGTTTTATCCTTTTTGGCTACAACGGCCTGTGGGGCAACGGTATCGGTTTTAGAAGTGTCTTTATCTTCCGTAACCATTATTACGTACGGGTTTTGTGTAACTACGGCCCTGTCTTCGGCTCGGTAAAAAGTGCCCAGTTGACCTT
Organism: uncultured Mucilaginibacter sp.; assembly: GCF_913773635.1. Taxonomy (GTDB): domain Bacteria; phylum Bacteroidota; class Bacteroidia; order Sphingobacteriales; family Sphingobacteriaceae; genus Mucilaginibacter. The sequence continues at coordinate 74,548 of NZ_CAJYGQ010000003.1, read as the reverse complement.
TTATGGTTACTTTTTGTTCATTATCATTAAATGTTACCCTGCGTACTGCACGCCCGTAACCTTTTAATCTATCATAAAATAAGCTATCGCCCTTTAAATACTTGGATGTTTGGGTATATATGTTGTTTTTACTAAAAAAGGCCTGTTCGGTAATGGTGTGGTACTCGCCTCGCTCGGTGTACAAGGTATCTTTATCTTTACCGTAAATGTGTGTTGGCCCGTAAAAATAGGATATACGGGTACCCGAGTTATAGCGCAAGGTATCCGTTTTTATCAGCGCATCAACCGTGGTAAGCACCACATCGTACCTAAAGTAAGCATCACGTGATCCTGAAAAATAGTATCCGTTTTTACTGGTAAGCGTATTGTCTTTGTTAACCAGTTTTCCTCCGCCTGTATAGGTGCCTATTTTTGTGGCGGTATTATAAGTAAGATAATTGGTGGTAAGGGTAGCATCACGATCTACCATACGTACGTTGTTGGTAACCAAGGCCACGTGTGTATTACCATTGTAATATAACTTATCGCCGTAAACGTTAAGCGTATCACCCTGGTTAATGTTTACATTACCAAAAGCATCAAACGAGTTACGGGTTTTGTACAGGTAAGAACTATCTGACCTGAGCGTGGTACCTTCATGTAAAAAAACGCCGTTATATATCTTTACTACATCCTCGCCATTAATTTTTACACCAACGGTTCCGGTTGAACTTAATATTCTGACAATTGAAGGTTTAGCTCTTCGCTGTGCAGTTGCAGCAACAGCCAGCAATAAGAGGATGTATGTAAAGAGATATTTTCTCACGCTACAAAATTAGCTGTTTGGATGCGCTTATTAAATTAATAATTTTGGCTATGCTGCCGGTACAACGTTTATGTGCTTTTATTGATCAAAACCAGCTTTTTACCGCCAATAGCCGTATACTGGCTGCTGTAAGCGGCGGTATGGACTCGGTGCTGCTTGTACATATGCTTAAGCAGGCCGGCTTTACGTTTGCTATTGCACATTGCAATTTTCAACTGCGTGGGGCTGAGGCCGAGGCCGATCAGCAATTTTGCAGGCAGCTGGCGTTACACCTTGGCGTGCAATTTCATACCGTAAACTTTGATACGGAGACCTACGCCAATCATCAAAAGCTGTCTATTCAAATGGCAGCCCGCGAGCTTCGTTATCAATGGTTTGAGCAAGTGCGTCAACAGTTTGGCTATGATGCCATTGCGCTGGCACACCACCAAAACGATACAATTGAAACTATATTGTTGAACCTTACACGCGGTACCGGTATTGCCGGCCTCCATGGAATTTTACCGCGGAATAATTACCTGGTAAGGCCTATGTTATTCCTTAACCGGGCCGAAATAACCGCCTTTGTTGGGCAAAATGATTTGCAGTATGTTGAAGACAGTTCAAACGCATCAACCAAGTATGCCCGTAACAAAATAAGGCATGAGGTTGTGCCCAAGTTGCGGGAACTCAACCCCAGCCTCGAACAAACCTTTGAGCGCAATGTGACTTACTTTCGCGAATTAGAACAGCTGCTTAATCAGCAGGTTGATATTTTTAAAAAGCAATACTATGAACTAAACGGAACAGATGTTCATATTGCCATTGATGCTGTAAAGCAATTATTACCTCAAAAGCTTTTGCTATCGGCTTTGTTAAAAGATTACAACTTTAATGACACCGCCGTTGATAACATCATCAGTTCATTGGATAAACATAGCGGGCGCATTTTTGAATCGGCATCTCACTTTATGATTTTAAATCGTAATGAACTGATTATATCGCCTCAAAAAAAGGTGGCAAATGATTTAGTGTTAATTCACGAAGAAGATGAGGAAGTAAGCTATAATACAAATACAGTGAAAATTACTTACGATACTTATAAGGATCGATTTCCATTGAGTAAAACCATTACGCTTACAGATGCCGGGCTTCTCGTTTATCCGCTTATCATAAGACACTGGCATGAGGGTGATTATTTTTATCCGCTGGGTATGAAAGGGCGCAAAAAGCTCAGTGATTTTTTCATCAACCAAAAAGTGCCGCTTCATCAAAAACAGGCTATACCCGTTTTAATTAACGGCAACGGCGATTTGATATGGATAGTCGGTTACAGGCTTGACGACCGTTATAAAGTAACGCCTCAAACTAAAAAAGTTGCTATCTTCGAACTATTATAAAGTAAAATGACAGAAGTAAAACCGGTTTATATTGAAAAGCAGTACCTGGGGCGCGAATGGATACCGGTAAGCATTAGACTGGTATTGGCTATGCTGTGCTTTGCCATTTTCTTTTTTACCGATACCAATGAGCGTAATGCCGATTTACTGGTTGTGGTTGGGTTTGCCATCGTAATTATATCAGTAATTTTAGGCTTTGTTGTACACTTTACTACAAGGGTACAAAACGGCAGTATATTGCTTAACGGCCTATGGACCACCAAACTTGTAAAAATAGACCTCAACAGTATAGTTAAGGCCGAAAAGGGCCAGTACAGTCGCTACCTGGTTAACAACCCGGTTTACAACCTGCACAGCAAAGGCACCATACGCTTTTACACGGCAGGCAGCGAGGCCATCCACTTAACCGATCGTGATGGGCTTATATACATAATAGGCTCACAGCATGGCAATGATTTTTTGCGTGCTATTGATAATGAAATGGCCAAAACAAAGGCAAGGTAAACGGCGCATGCAAAAATCTGAGGCTGTAGTTATTGGTGCGGGCATTGCCGGTATTGGCACGGCTATAAGGCTGGCTTTAAAAGGATTTAACGTAAAGGTGTTTGAAGCTAATGCCTATGCGGGTGGCAAACTATCGGAGTTTGAGCAAAATGGCTACCGCTTTGATGCCGGGCCAAGCTTGTTCACTATGCCACAATATGTTGATGAGCTTTTTAAACTGGCAGGTAAAAACCCGGCCAATTACTTCACGTACCAAAAGCTTGATGCTGTTTGCCGTTACTTTTACCCCGATGGCACGCATATTAACGCATATGCCGATCAGGATAAGTTTGCTGCCGAGATAAATCAAAAAACCGGTGAGCCTAAAGAAGCCGTGTACCGCTACAACCGTAACAGTGCGCGTATATACAAGGTTACAAATCATGTTTTTCTCGAGCAGTCGTTGCACCGTTTGCAAACCTATCTCAACAGCAAAACACTTCAATCAATTTTAAGGCTGTTTCAAATAGATGCGCTGCGCAGTATGAGCAAAGCCAACGAGCATTTTTTTAATGACGAGCGGATGGTGCAATTTTACAACCGCTACGCAACTTATAATGGTTCAAACCCTTACGAGGCACCCGCTACGCTAAACGTAATTCCGCACTTAGAACAGCATTTTGGTGCCTACTTTCCAAAGGGTGGCATGTACAGTATTACGGCAAGCCTTGTGAAATTGGCTCTGGACCTTGGCGTTCAATTCAACTACAACTCTCCTGTTGATGAGATTGTACTTAAGAACAATAAAGCAACAGGCGTAATTATAAATGGCAGCTTTGTTGCCGCAAATATAGTGATATCAAACATGGATGTTTGGTTTACCTACCGTAAGTTGCTTAAACAACACCCTCAGCTGTTTCCATCAAATATTTTAAGTCAGGAACGCAGCAGCTCGGCCTTGATTTTTTATTGGGGCATTCAAAAGAATTTTGAGCAGCTTGATTTGCATAACATTTTTTTCAGTGCCAATTACAAAGCCGAATTTGATGCCATATGGAAACAACAAACCATTTGTAATGATCCTACCGTTTACGTTAACATCAGTTCAAAGTATGAAACCGTTGATGCACCGGCAGGATGCGAAAACTGGTTTGTGATGATCAATGTGCCGGCTAATACGGGCCAGGATTGGGATAAGCTTATTGCTGAGGCGCGCAGCAACATCGTACGAAAACTATCAACACAATTGGGCCAGAATATTGAAGAGCTTATTGCCACCGAAAGCATACTTGATCCACGGCTTATTGAAAGCCGCACATCTTCTTATCAAGGCTCTTTATATGGCACCAGCTCTAATAACCGCTTCGCTGCTTTTTTGCGTCATGCCAATCGTTCATCTAAAATAAGCAACCTGTATTTTTGCGGAGGCAGCGTGCACCCGGGCGGTGGTATACCCCTGGCCTTGCTATCCGCAAAAATTGTAAGTGAATGGGTAAATTAAGGTCCACTTACAAGTTATTGAATTGCTTTAACCAGTAACCGAAAGACAAACAACCAGCAAAATCCAAAATTATATTTAATATTGCCTGTTTATGGCATTTTTAAATCTACCTGGATTAGGGCAAGTTCATTACCACGAGTACGGCACCGGAGCCAAACCAATGCTGGCTTTTCATGGCTATGGCATGACCGGACGGCAGTTCGAAGTGCTACAAAAATCAATTTTAACCGACTACCGTGTTTATAGCTTCGATCATTTTTTTCATGGTAAAACCCAAATAAGCGGTTGGAGCGAACAGCAAATTTTGGCGGGTATGCCCAAAGCCATGATGCGCGCCTATCTTGAGGAGTGGTTTAAACAACATGGTACCCAGCGTATAAGCCTTATGGCCTACTCCATAGGCGCTAATTTGGCATTGGTGCTTATTGAAGAGTTTGCAGAATGGATTGATGAAGTAATACTGATGGCTCCTGACGGCCTTTCGGTATACAAGGGATTTAATTTTTTGATGCATAACGCGGCAGGGAAGCTCCTGTTTAAAACGGTAACTAAAAGCAACTGGCTGGCACCGGGAGTACTTAAAAGTTTACGCAGGATACGTTTTATAGATGACAGCCTTTATAAGATAGCCTATAGTGAAATGGATACGCCCCAAAAAAGGCTTGATGTATATTACACGCTAAACCTTATAAAACAGTTGCAGCCTAACATAGTTAAAGTTACAGATGAAATTAACCGGCATAATATAAAGTGCCACCTGATATTTGGCAAGCACGATATGTTGTTTCCGAAAAGTTCGGCGGCTAACTTTATACAAAGGCTAAACAACCCTTTGGTGCACGAGGTGCCGTTGGGCCACTGGCTGGTTACCTCTCAATTAGACGAATATCTGGTAAATTACAAATTATGATACCTGCAAGGCGCGTAAATTTATTCAGCAACTGGTTTGCCAGGTATATGCGTTACCGTATGCACAAGGCATTTAACCGGGTGGTGGTTTTACCGTTTGAGCCCAAGCCCGGCCACTCTGTTTTACTGCTATGCAACCACTTTAGCTGGTGGGATGGCTTTTTTGGCAACTACCTGGCGTACTATCACCTCAAACGTAAGCTGTACATTATGATGCAGCATGATCATTTAGAGAAACGGATGCTCTTTAATTTTTTTGGTGGTTTTTCCATTGAGAAAGGCACCCGTGAAATGCTTAAATCATTACACTATGCTGCCGATTTACTGAACACGCCCGAAAACCTGGTGGTGGTATTTCCACAAGGCGAGCTTGTATCTAATCATGCCACAAGCATTTCAATTGAAAAGGGGATTGAACGTTTGATAAAGCATGTTAAAGGTCCATGTCAAATTGTATACTCCTGCGTGCTTATTGATTATTTTGAAAGTTTGAAACCATCAGCCTTTATACACCTGTTTGATTGCGGTGTTGCCGGCGAAGTACCGTTTAATCAATTGGTTGAAAACATCAATGCTTTTCATAAACAGGCTTTAGCTAATCAAATAAATGTAGCGCATTAGTACGGCAATCATATTGCATATAAAAACCATGCATAAGTTTGATATGCTGCATGGCGTTGCTATATTGCCGCAACCATGATATATCCTAAGAAAAACAAATTAATAACCGGTTTTTTTCACCGTTATATTGGGCATATCATTAGCCGTAACTTTAATGCATTCAACTTTAACGAGGTTAGTATTGATGCCAACAAATCGGTGCTTTTGCTTGCAAATCACTTTGGTTGGTGGGACGGTTTTTTGCTGTACTGGCTTAATCACCTCCTCATCAAAAAAAAGTTTCACATCATGATACTGGAGGATACGGTAAAAAAGGTTTTCTTTTTAAAGTACATGGGTGCATTTTCAGTTGTTAAAAACTCCAGGTCAATGCTGGAGTCGCTGCAATTTACAGCCGACTTGCTAAATGATCCCGGCAACCTTGTACTGGTATTTCCGCAGGCAAGGCTTTACTCAAACTTTGTAGATGATATTCACTTTGAACGGGGCTTAGGCCGGGTAATAAAGCAGGCAGCAGGTAAGTTTCAGTATGTGTTTGCTGCAACATTTATTGAATATTTTTCGCACAAAAAGCCATCTGTAAACGTTTATGTTCAACGCCATGACGAAGATATTGACCAGATTGATGACTTAAAACAAGTATTTCAACAACATTATCAGCAGGCTAAAGCGCAACAAACTCAAATTATAGTATAAAGTGATTATTGTTCTTTCCATCATCTTCATCTTTTTGATACTGCGCTTTGTTGTTACCTTGTTCAATTTTATTTCCGATCCTAAACTCAGGCGCGTAAACCGTTTACAAACCGACCTTGTCTCAATTTTGATACCTGCCCGGAACGAAGAAAACAACATTATTACGCTATTAAAATCAATTGAGCAGCAGGAGTATACCAACTACGAAGTGATTGTTTTGGATGATGACTCCACCGACCGTACTTTTGAGCTATGCGAGCAGTTTGCAGCCAATCACCCAAAATTCAGGGTAGTAAAAGGGCGAGCTTTACCACAGGGTTGGTTAGGAAAAAACTTTGCATGCCACCAGTTAGCAAAATTGGCCCGCGGCCGCTTTTTGCTTTTTTTAGATGCTGATGAAAAGGTATATGACGATTTAATAAACAGCGCCGTTCACAGGATAAAAGCTAAGAACCTTGCTCTATTCAGCCTGTTTACTAACCAGGAGATGCTATCACTTGGTGAATATTGCACGGTCCCGTTAATGCATTATTTGCTGCTTAACCTGTTGCCGGTACGTTTAATTTATATATCAAAAAACCCGTCGTTTGCAGCCGCAAGCGGACAATTTATGATGTTTAATGCTGATACATACCGCCAAAACCAATGGCATGAAGTTGTAAAAGACCGCGTAGTAGAAGACGTTGAATTAATGAAGTACATTAAGGCTGCCAAATACAAAGGCGAGAGTTTGCTGGCAAACGGCCTGATCACCTGCCGTATGTATACTAATTATACTGATGCGGTTAAAGGCTTCAGCAAAAACTTCCTGGCCCCGTTTAATTACAGTATTATAGGTTTTATATTCTACTTGCTATTCGTAATTGGTGGTCCTTTGGTAATAATATCAACCCTTAACCTGCCATTGATTATTTTTATGTGCGGCTTAATCATTTTGAGCCGCATGATGATCTCCTTATCATCCGGTCAGAATGCCATTTACAACATATTGCTCCACCCTATTCAAATGTTAACGCTGCTCATCATAGGCATTAATGCCATACAAACTCATTTAACCCGAAAAACAGTTTGGAAAGGCCGCAATGTATGAAAATGAGTAAAAGCTCGGCTTCGGTTGCTGTAATCATATTATTTCATGCGGTAGGCTCACTTGGTTTTTTTATTATCCCGTTCAGATCTATGTTTCTGCGGCTTGTGCCGTTCCATTTGCTACTTATGCTGGCTGTAGTAATCATTAACCATGAAAATTGGCGCGACGGCAAATTCTGGGCTTTTGCCGCGCTCATATCTACAGGTGGCTTTACTGCCGAGTGGATTGGCGTACACACCAATATTATTTTCGGAGACTATGATTATGGTCAAACCTTAGGCACTAAGGTTTTCGACATACCGTTAATGATTGGCGTAAACTGGTTTTTGCTGATTTATGCAACCGGGGTTATACTAAAGCATTTAAAAATTCCTACCGTGGCTTTACGTATGCTCATTGGTGCAATTGTACTTGTATGTTTAGACCTGCTCATTGAACCCGTAGCTATTAAATTTGATTACTGGAGCTGGGTAGATCTTAACCCGCCATTAAAAAACTATTTAGGGTGGTTTGGAGTAAGCGCCTTATTCCTGGGTATATTTGAGCTTTTCAAATTTAAACATCAGAACATTACGGCTCCAGCCTTATTAGTTGTACAATTTATTTTCTTTGCCTTGCTACAGCTTGCATAGCTTTTTCAATAAGCAATAGCTCATCGTCAAAAACACCGGCATCAAACTAACTCAACGGTAACGTGTTGTATTTACGCTATGCCATTACTTGAGTTTACAGATAAAGGTATTTACTGTGCTGCCGGAAGGTTCTATGTAGATCCGTGGCTGCCTGTAGACGATGCTGTAATTACCCATGCCCATGCCGACCATGCTTACACCGGGCATAAGCGTTATCTCGCACACCATCTATCGCGCGAGGTGCTCTTATATCGCCTGGGCGATATTACGCTGCAAACAGTTGAGTACGGGGAAACCGTCTTTAAAAACGGCGTAGCAATTACCTTATTTCCGGCCGGACATGTTATCGGGTCGGCACAAATTAAAATTGAGCATAAAGGCGAAATTTGGGTAGTATCGGGTGATTATAAGGTAGAAGATGATGGTGTATGCACACCTTTTGAGCCTGTGCAATGTCATCACTTCATTTCTGAGTGTACCTTTGGTATGCCTGTTTACAAGTGGAAGCCTCAGCCGGAGGTATTTGCCGAAGTAAACTCGTGGTGGCAAAATAATGTTCAAAATAACCTTGCTACTGTTATTGTAGGCTACTCGCTAGGTAAGGCGCAACGCATACTCCAAAACCTTAATCTTGATATTGGCAATGTTTATACTCACGGGGTTATTGAAAACACCAATGAGGCTTTACGCAGAAACGGAATTGTGCTTAACCCAACGCACCGTATTACCCAGGAATCGGTAAAAGAAGAGGTAAGAAAGGGTATCATCATAGCTCCGCCATCATCAGTAGGTACGCCATGGATGCGTAAGTTTGCTCCATACAGCTTTGGGTATTGCTCGGGGTGGATGACCATACGGGGCGCTAAACGTCGCCGGGCTGCCGACCGCGGCTTTGTACTATCAGACCACGCCGACTGGACCGGGTTGATAAGCGCCATAGATGCTACACGCTGCGAATCTGTTTACTTAACTCATGGGTCAACGGCCACTTTTTCGAAATACTTAAGCGAAATTGGTTTTGATGCGCATGAGGTGCATACATTATATGGCACCGATGAAGATGATGCGCCTGCACAAACCACAGAAACCAAAATAGCTGATAATAACTCGCAAGAGCCTGCAGAAAGTATGGCAAATGAAGGAGGCGAGGCATGAAGTCATTTGCTCAACTTTTCACTTCGTTAGATGAAACCAACAAAACCAACGAAAAGGTTAAGGTTTTAAAAGAATACTTTGCCTGTGTGCCAGATACTGATAAAATGCACATGCTGGCCTTATTTACCGGCCGCAGGCCTAAACGGCAAATAAACTCTACCCAGTTCAGGCTTTGGGCTATTGAGGCATCAGGAATACCTGCATGGCTGTTTGAAGAAAGCTACCATGTGGTAGGAGATTTATCTGAAACCGTTGCCTTGCTGTTGCCAGATCATAAGAACACCAGCAGTAAAACCCTAACCGAATGGATTGCCGACATTAACTCTTTGACAACTAAAACTGAAGAAGAAAAACATGCCTGGCTGCTGCAATCATGGGCCGAGCTGAGCGCACAGGAGCGTTTTGTGTTTAACAAAATATTGATGGGAAGCTTCAGAGTAGGTGTTTCCCAAAATTTGGTAATAAAGGCTTTGGCTGATGTTGCCGAACTTGATGCAGCTACGCTTACCCATAGGCTTATGGGCAACTGGACGGCCGAAACTTACCAGTTTGCCGAACTTTCACATGCTGATACCGCTTTGGAAGATGTATCGCGCCCTTACCCATTCTTTTTAGCGTATCCGGTGCAGGAAACATCTGAAAAGCAAAAAACACCGGATGCTATGCAAGACCTGCTTGGTGATGCCAGTGTGTGGCAGGCCGAGTGGAAATGGGACGGTATACGGGCACAACTTATAAAACGCAAAGGAGAAATTTTTATATGGAGCCGCGGCGAAGACCTGGCAACAGACAAATTTCCGGAGCTGCATCCTTTTTTAAACGAATTGCCTGACGGAACCGTTATTGATGGCGAAATACTATCATTCAGGAATGGTTTGCCGTTACCATTTGCTATTTTACAAACACGTATTGGCCGCAAAACGCTTAGCAAGAAGATACTGGAGGATAGTCCGGTTGCGCTTATAGCATATGATTGCCTTGAGTTCAATGGCGAGGATATCAGAAGCAAAACGCAAACAGAGCGCCGGCAGTTACTTCAGCAACTACAAGCAGCTTCATCTTTCCAAACTGTCTTCAATATATCGGCACTTATTAATTTTAGTAGCTGGCAGGAGTTGAGTGAAATACGTGAGCAATCCCGCGCTATGATAGCCGAAGGTATTATGCTCAAACGCAAGGATGCACACTACCAGGTTGGGCGCAGGCGAGGCGATTGGTGGAAATGGAAAATTGATCCGTTATCTGTTGATGCCGTAATGATTTATGCGCAAAAAGGACACGGGCGACGGGCTGACCTGTATACCGATTATACGTTTGCCGTTTGGGACGGCGATAAGCTTGTCCCATTTGCTAAAGCATACTCCGGGTTAACTGATGCAGAAATAAATAAGGTTGATGCCTTTGTAAAACGTAACACACTTGAAAAGTTTGGCCCGGTACGTACCGTTAAGCCACAATTGGTGTTTGAAATTGGCTTTGAAGGAATTAACAAGTCAACACGGCATAAATCGGGAGTAGCGCTGAGGTTTCCACGCATATTGCGCTGGCGACATGATAAGCCAAAAGAAGAGGCAGATACCATTGAAACACTCAAAGCCCTGCTTAACGATAACGAATAAATTTGAATTTATTTGAAAGTGTACTGAACTTAAAAGCCTGTTTATTCATCATAAATCAGAATTGCTTGAGCATATAGTAATATAGATTTTATATTTTTAAGCCACTAAACACACATATGGATATATTACACACTTTATTGGGCGATGACATACAAGCCGGCCTGCTCATTATTTTAAACCTTATAGTTATTGAAAGTTTACTTTCTGTAGATAACGCTGCAGTACTGGCAACTATGGTACTTGATTTACCTAAAGAACAACGCGAGAAAGCTTTGCGCTACGGTATTATAGGTGCTTACGTATTTAGGGGTATATGTTTGTTTTTAGCAGCCTGGCTGGTAAAAATATGGTGGCTTAAACCTTTGGGGGGCTTATACCTGCTTTACCTTGCATTTGATTACTTTAAAGGCAAGGCTAGCAATAAAGATGAAGAAGATGAATCGGTAAACAAAAATGAGAGCTGGATTTATAAATCAACCGTGGGCCTTGTTGGTAACTTTTGGGCTACTGTTGCCTTGGTTGAGGTAATGGACCTTGCTTTTTCTATTGACAACGTTTTTGCGGCAGTTGCCTTTACCGATCATGTGTTTTTGATTTACGTAGGTGTTTTCATAGGCATACTGGCCATGCGCTTTGTAGCACAGGCCTTTGTTAAATTAATGGAAAAATTTACCTTTTTGGAAACCATTGCTTTTATTGTGATTGGCGTTTTAGGCATCAAACTATCATCATCAGTATACACACATTTTGCACCCGAGAGTGAAATAGCCAGGTTTATTGAAGGAGAGAAAATGGATTTGTTCGTATCCATCTTTACTGTTGCCATCTTTATACTACCTGTGCTCAGCTCATTATTGTTTAATTTTCCAAAAAGGCATGTAGTGGAACCTGAAGTATCAGAAAAAGCAGATGATGTTTTAGATAAAAGTTAAACTCTACTAAAATAACAACAAAGCCCGACGTGACTACACATCGGGCTTTGTTGTTAATATGAATATTATTGAAGTTATTTTTTTGATGAACGAGGGTTTCATTCAGCCTTCATCATCATCTTATTTATCCTCCAATTATAAGTATCTTACTTCTCTAGCAATGCAACTGTACACCATAAGTATGGCGCCTGACCATGATAATCTCCCGTATGTCTTGGCCTGTCAAAATAATATTGCTTATCGTTTTTCTTATTGGTTCCAACGCACACTTCGCTAACATTGCCACTTTCATTTACATAAGGTACCATAGCCATCCAGGCTTTACGTGCAACCGGACCATACTCCTTTTCATTCAACCAGCCTTGTTTTACACCAGTTATCATAGCAAATGCAAACATTGCGGTGCCAGATGTTTCGGGCCAAAATGTTGGCTCATCAATTAACTGGTTCCACATGCCCGACTTTGCTTGGTAGTTTTTAAGGCTTTGCATCATAGTACGGTAACCCTTTAATATACGCGGACGATACTGGCTGTTTTTAGGCAAATCATGCAAAAGCTCTGTCATACCGGCGGCCATCCAGCCGTTACCCCGTCCCCAATAAAATGGAACGTCAGGTGCATGATAGAAAAGACCATTGGGTTTTTGCAACGAATCAAGATATAAAACCATCTGTTTGGCGGCCCTGTCAATGTATTTCTTATCACCTGTTTGCCTATAAGCTTGTGTTTGCACAATGGTAATCATGTACATATCGTCAATCCACAGGCGGGTTTGCCAGGAATATCCTTTATCGGCCCAGGCTTTCTCCTGCGGCGAAGCGCTTTCCGGTACCGACCATTGTGTACCAGCATATGGAAGCGCAAGTTCGAGGTAGCGCTTGTCTTTGGTAATTTTGTAGAGTTCAAATGGTAAACTGCCAAACATATTCACGTCAACATGATTCATGATGGGTAGCAGCTGCTTTTCAGTGGTAAATAGCGGCTCAAATCTATCCTGCAGCTTTTTTATCAATACATCATCTTTTGTAAGTGCTGCAAATTTCAAAGCACCCATCCAGTTAAAAACTTCGGGATACCCAATCCATTTGCCCATATGTAGAGCATGCTTACCTACTACAAAGCGTTCAGCTAGCTTTTTGCCAACCGTTTCGGGCTCGTATCCTTTGGGAAAATTTTTTAATTCTTTGGTTTGGCTAAACCCAAATTGTGCTGATAATAAAAAAAGCACAACAACAGCATTTCTTATAAACATGATGCAGGTAATTAAACGTTGATGCAATGAAGCTGTTGATATGGTACAACACGCGCACATATTATTAACACAACTCATCCTATCAACTAATTGGTTATTTAAACCAAAGTAACTCAACCGGCTCTTATTTTTTGTATCAATTGATTGTCGATTCGTATCAGCCTTAAAATTGAACTCCAGGAAGCTATCTCCTCACATGGTAAAAGAATAACGCTGATACATTTGTGCTGCGTTACAAGACTTATATTAACTTTACTAAATGAAGCAATTTTCCGTCTTTATATTTTTCTGCTTTAATGTTATTGTGACTTACGCTCAACTATCTAATCCCAGCTTTGAGACCGTTTCTGACACGCTGAATATTCAGCCAATGTTTTGGGATGTTAATTTGGAGCAAGGTTACAGTGTGAAGGTAACTTCTGAAGAACACAACACCGGCGCTAAATCTTTAAGAATCAGCGGTAAAGAAAGCTTACGGGGACGGCAGTCAATAATGCAAAACACCGTTATTAATGCTAATCAATTAAAGCAAATTTTGCTAAGCTGTTATGTTAAAACCAAAGATGTAAGCGGTAGTGTTCAGCTTTTTTGCCAGGTTAGGGACAGTAAAAATAGAATTATTAGCATTAGAACCTCTCAAATGCAGGATGCGGGCTTAAGCGGCACAAATGATTGGAAACAACTAACGCTAAAGTTTTTGGCAGATACAAACGCAAAGAAAATAACAGTAGGTGCCTATTTAATCGGAAACGGTACGGTTTGGTTGGATGATTATTCTGTACAGGAACTACCTGAAGCAGGTGTTAAACCATCTAAAGAACTAACCAAGTTTTCACAAGAGATTACCAACCTTATAAAAAAACGTGCCATTTATGCCGATTCATTAAACTGGCAGGCTGTTGATCAAGGCATTGCATATTTGACTACCAGTGGACTTACTATGAAAGAAAGTCCGCTTATATTAGACTTTCTTATATCGAGACTCCGTTTGGCAGGTGACAAACATTCGAATTACAAGACTAAAACCAGTGCACAAAATTACGCCACAGCCAAAAATGTCGTTCAGCAGCCGCAAGGCAAACTGCTAAAAGGCGACATTGGTTATATCAATATACCTGGATTTGGATCAATAAATGATACGGCAAGCGTAAACTTTGCCACTCGCATACAAGATATCATCTCAGAAATAGACACCAAAAATGACATTAAAGGGTGGGTGGTTGATATGCGTAAAAACGGTGGCGGCAACATGGCTCCAATGATTGCCGGCTTAGGACCATTAATAGGTGAGGGTACGGTGGGCTACTTTGTGTATCCAGATAGCAAAGCTAGTGCGAAAAATGAATGGACGTATTATAATGGACGTTTCGATGTTGGCGGTCGTAAACAGGTTGCTGCAAAAAGATCATATACCTTACGTAAACAAGATACTAAAGTTGCAGTATTAATAGGGCCAAACACAGGCAGCAGCGGCGAGATGGCCACACTAAGCTTAATAGGCAAACCCAGTACCAAGCTATTTGGCGAGCCTTCAGCCGGCTATATGACGACTAACCAAAGCATCAAGTTATCAACCGGAGCTTATTTATATTTAGCCACTGGCTATGCCGCTGATAGAAACGGAAAGAATTATCTATTGAACATTCAGCCTGATGTAAAGGTTGCGGCTGGTGAAGATAAGCAAACAGATAAAGTACTTGATGCAGCAGTCACCTGGCTGAAAAACTAAGGTTCTAAAAGTAAGGCTAAACTGCAATTATGGTGATTGCTTTACGAATGATGATAAGTAGATTTCAGATTATTGATTACCGTTTTATAGAATCAAGCCATATCATGCATAGTGTAACTGACATGAATTTAATGGTTTGGAGAATTTGTCGTTGAGTTTTTCACTAAAAAACGCAGCCTTCATATAAGAAGGCTGCGTTTTTTGTACCCCCGACGAATATTTAACGTGTATCGCCAAACCCAACCTTGAGCAATAAATCGATTTAATCACTCATTTAAAGTCAGTTTGATATCATTGATTCTTGCCCGGTAATTGCTCCCTCAGACGATAACCTATTTTGACCTTGACAAGTAACTTAAAATACCTAAATTTTATAGTTTTTATTTTATCCACTTAATTTGTCTAATTTGCTTTAAATGAATTCCACCTATGACTTTATTATCTAACTACTTAGAACTTAGAAACTTTTCTCCAACGTTAGTTGATGAAATTGTCTATGTTAAAGGATGTCTTACTTCTGGAGACGGGGGAGAGGGCACGTTCTATTGGAATAGTCTCGACGATTCTTTTGATGACGGCGGAACAATATTTCAAGTATCCGGCGTAAACATAGGGCGCTGGCGTAGAAGCTATTCTGGATTCGCTAGTATCGCTTGGTTTGGAGCTAAGCCAAATTCAACAGTTGATGCAGCGACCAATGTAACGGCGATTATCAATGCCATCACAGCTTGTCATCAAGTAATTATCCCTCAGAATGTATTTTACATTAATAATTTAATAGCCTTAAGTGAATTAAGCGATAGGGTTATTGTTGCCGATGGAGCTACAGTTATTAATCAGAACCACTTAGTGGGAACAATTCAGTTTTTTAGAGGGAGCAATATAACAATACAAGGAGGTCTTTGGACTCGAGAATTGCCCGTTAGTGAGGGAGTGGCAGATGAACATACCTTTAGATTTATCGGTTCTAAATGCGTAAGGGTAGATAGAGTACATATTAAATGGTCCCCAGAGATGGGAATTTGTTTAATGAGTATAATCGATGCAGTAATTAGCAACTGTCGTATAGAAAATTGTTTTAGAGATGGTATTTACTCCCATTATTCCGCAAATCTTACATACATTGGCAATCACTTAGAAAATATAAAGGACGATGCCATGTCAATACATGACTATGGGATTACATCAGAAAAGGCGGAGCTGTTGGCTGCTGGTTTTGAACAGGCGGGGCACTCAATTGTAATTGGAAATACAGTGAGATATGCAATTGAAGGTTTTGCTTCGATAGGTTGTACAGACATTCTTGTATCAAACAATCAAATTGAGCGAACGGTCAATGCTGGAATTAACGTCTTTAACTCCGTCGTTCTTAGCCTTGGAAGTACTGCTACTGTAAAAAGAATCACTATTACTGACAATCTTTTAAATGAGAACGGAGGCTCTCAAATAATTAATGGCCTCAGTTTCTCAAATGGTGGCCAATTGTCAAGTGGCAGAGCAGCCATTTTTATAGGCTCTTTAAATAGTTCAAATCAGATTGATAATCCTGTCCCTACCAAGCGCTTATCAGCTATTACGATATCAAACAATCAGATTACAAATAGTTTTGTAAATGGAATTTTCATTGCCCAAGTTGATAGCTTAACTTTCACATCTAACTCGTTTATTGATTGTGATATTGATAGAAGTCAGTTTTGCGGGCAAATTGTGGAAGTGAGATATAGTTCTGATGTAGCGATCTATAATAATAAAGTTATTGATACGCGTCCTCAAATTAAACATGATCATGGCTATGAGATTAGAGAAGTCACTGGTAGTATGGGAGGCTGGGAGATTCGTGGCTGGAACAATGGACCAAGATTGTTCGCAACCCCACCGTTTCCATCCCAAGCAACTGAACGATTTAAAGAGTACAATTTGCTTATTGACCCTCCAAATTTAGAAGTGGGTAAATTTGCAATAATTTATAACTACATAGATGGCAATGCCTCTGTTGGAGACTTTGTATCAGTCTCACCACCTTATGACACTGTAGGCATATCATTCAATGGATATATATCTAATATTAATCAAATAGCACTGTTGTTAAAAAATGAACGGGACGATCTAGCGATTAACTTACCATCGGGAATTTGGCGATTTAAAATATACAACTCAGTGCCATAGTTTTAAACAAACCGAATTTTAGAAAACTTACATAAATTGTATTAAGTAAGATAGCTAAGCGATATAATCATGAAGCAAAAACGCAGCCCTAATATACGAAAACTGCGTCTTTAATTTCCCAAAGGCATTTAACGTGTATCGATAACTCGGCTTTTGAACATCATATCCACTCAAGTGAAGTCACATGATGGCAATTGATGCCGTTTTTGCTTGCTCGGTTATTCGACCCGAAAATTAACGGTATTTAAGTTTTAGCTTGAGCGTTGCCATCAAATGATTAGCTTATTGACATTTTTACCCTTTTTGAGCCTTAATATAAGCGTCAAAGCACCAGCATGTTCGGCATCAAATTAACTCATTTTTCACCCTTTCGGGTTCATAAAAACTTTCCCTAATAATTTTACCCATCAAGCAAAAAACGCAGCTCTCATATATGAAAACTGCGTTTTTAGTACCCCCGACGAGAATCGAACTCATATCTAAAGTTTAGGAAACTTCTATTCTATCCGTTGAACTACAGGGGCTGGGATTTTCTGCAAATGTGCAAAAATTTTTATGTTCCCTGTAAAATTCGTCAAAATTATTGTACCTGCTCAATTACTTACCCGGATTATCAGATGCGTAAATAGCCAGCCCGGCAACTGCAATTGCACCTACGGTTATACCACCAACAACACCTTGATATTTTGTAGCCTTTTTATTAAAAAAATAGTCGCCGCGCTCATTTTTGAAGAGCAACAGATTTTTGGGATTATCGATGGTAGTATATGTTTTTGAAACAAAAAACTCTTGTGAATACGCTACCGGATGTGCCTCAGTACCATTAACCATATACAGGGTTAAATAGCTTTTGAAGAGTAATGGTGTATTTGATTTATCAAACGTGGCTGCCTTAATACTTATTTGCTTGTAAAGGTAATTATCTTTATAGTCCAGCATTTCCTGTGTGAATTTTTCCTGTGGGATATTTAAAAACGCTTTGGTTAGCACAAGCGCTGTATTAGTGCTTTGTGTATGTGGAGGTAAAAAGCTAACATCTTTGGGCAAGTTCGCAACGGCGTTAATTTGTCCTGTTGTATAGCTAGGGTTAGAAAATATTACGCCACGATTGCCGTAATTATAATTATCAGTACGAGCATCTATAGTTCCGCTTATATCAATTTTACCCGGAGTATAGCTTATAGCTTTATCGCCGATGATTAAAGCAGAACGTTGCCAGTCAACATATATGGGTCTATCAAGTTTGTTATAAACTTTTATAGATACAGGTGCATTTGAACCATAAAAGGAGTAGGAGATTTTAACCGAGTCATTTTCAAAATTAAAAATGCCTGTATCTTCTTCTTTTATTGTGTTGGTGCTACTTATTAAATTGATTTGATAACGGCTGCATGAAGAAAATATAACACAAACAGCTAGTACGGCGGGCAGGATAAGACTTTTCATTGGTTAGCTTGGGTTGAAGTTTACGGATTAGTTAAACCTATGACTTATTCAATAGCACAAGGTTTAACTAATCCGCAATCTTTTACCGCACTACCGAACCGTTGTGCATGCCATCGCTTACAGGCGAAACAAAGCTCAACACACCTTCGGCATTCTCAGCCATCAAGATCATACCTTGCGATGTGATACCTTTTATTTCCCTTGGTTCAAGATTTACCAGTATACTAACCTTTTGTCCAATAATGGTCTCCGGCTCAAAGTATTCTGCAATACCCGATACTACTGTGCGTTCATCCAAACCTGTATCAATGGTAAGCTTTAACAGTTTTTTGGTTTTAGCAACCTTTTCAGCAGTTAAAATGGTGCCGGTACGTATGTCCATAGCAGCAAATTGCTCGTAGTTAATGTTGGACTTAGCAGGCACCAGTGCTGATTCCGCCTCAACTGCAGGTTGCTCTATCGACTGCTTTTTGCTGATGAGCTTTTGCACTTGCCTTTCAATAACTTCATCCTCAATTTTCTCAAATAAAAGTGATGCTGCATGTAACTGATGACCGCTTGTAAATGCTATTTCCTCGTTAAAGTAAATAGTATCTGCAGGCCAGTTAAGCATGGTTAATATTTTGCTAGCAGTGCCCGGTAAAAAGGGTTGTATGCATGTTGCAATGTGACCAATAAGCACCAAACAATTATGTAAGGCTTCGCGTGCGCCTTCCGGGTTAGTTTTTATGGTTTTCCAAGGCTCCTGCTCGGTAAGGTAACGGTTACCCAAACGGGCAATTTCCATAACCGTTTGCTGCGCCTGGCGGAACTTATAGCTTTCAAAACTTTGCTCTAAGTCATCATAGAGCTTACCCAATTCTGTATTTAACGCATTGTCTTTAAGTGTAATTTGGCCTGATGCATCTTCAATTTTGCCATCAAAGAATTTGTGCATCAATATCATCACCCGGTTAACCAGGTTTCCTAAAATGGCAACTAGTTCATTATTAACACGGGCCTGGTAATCTTTCCAGGTAAACTCGCTATCTGCAGTTTCGGGAGCGATGGCAGTAAGGTAATAGCGCAACTCATCAACCTTGGTAGGAAAGTCTTCCAGATAGTCATGCATTTCAATGCTCCAACCACGGCTGGTAGACATTTTATCACCTTCAAGATTCATAAATTCGTTGGCCGGCACATTATCAGGCAAAATGTATTCTCCATGAGCCTTAAGCATAGCCGGGAACACGATACAATGGAAAACAATGTTGTCTTTGCCAATAAAGTGCACCAGCTTGGTTTCATCATCCTGCCAGTATAACTTCCAGTCTTTATTATTATCTAATGCCCATTGTTTTGTGGCCGATATGTAGCCAATAGGCGCATCAAACCAAACGTAAAGCACTTTGCCGTCGGCGCCTTCAACCGGAACTTTAATGCCCCAGTCCAAGTCGCGTGTTACGGCGCGGGGGTGCAGTCCTCCGTCAATCCAGCTTTTGCACTGGCCGTAAACGTTGGTTTTCCAATCGCTGGCATGGCCTTTCAATATCCACTCGCTTAACCAGCTTTCATATTTATTTAAGGGCAGATACCAATGCTTGGTTGGGCGCTTAACCGGTTTATCACCACTTAAGGTTGAACGTGGATCAATCAAATCATCAGGACTTAAAGAGCTTCCACACTTTTCACACTGATCGCCATAGGCATTCTCATTAGCGCATACCGGACAAGTTCCTACAATATAGCGGTCGGCCAAAAAGGCGCCTGCCTGCTCATCATAGTACTGCTCCGATTCCTTAACTTCAAAGTCGCCGTTATCATTCATCACTTTAAAAAACTCCTGAGCTGTTTCATGATGAATGGGCTCACTTGTGCGATGATAGATATCAAAAGAAATGTTCAGCTTATTAAAGCAATATTTAATCAGCTCGTGATACTTGTCAATAATTGCACGTGGTGTGGTGCCTTCCTTCATGGCCTGGTTGGCAATGGCGGTACCGTGCTCGTCTGATCCGCATACAAAAACCACATCGCGCTTTTTTAGGCGCAGGTACCGGGCGTACAAATCGGCCGGAATGTAAGCGCCTGCCAAATGACCAATATGTTTAGGACCATTAGCATAGGGCAATGCCGCAGTAATGGTATAACGTTTATATTTTTGAGCTTCCAAAATTGTAATTCTCTTTCTTTATTTTGCAAAGATAACATTATGAGCATAACTCCCCCATATCTACAAAAAGGCGACCGTGTGGCCATTATTTGTCCGGCTAAAAAGCTACCAAAGCCAATGGACGATGCCGTAAAACTTTTAAAATCATGGGGGCTGGAAGTGGAGCTGGGCCAAACCGTTTCGGCAAGCTATAATCAATTTGCCGGCGATGATAATTTACGTGCTGCCGACCTGCAACAATACATAAACGACACCAGCATTAAAGCCATTTTTGCCGCGCGCGGAGGCTATGGAACTGTACGCATTATTGATATGGTTGATTTCAGCAAATTGTTAATACATCCAAAATGGATTATTGGCTTTAGTGACATTACTGTGCTGCACGCTCACTTATCTCGTCAACTGGGCTTAACAACACTCCACGGGCAAATGCCCATAAATATTCCTGATGCAACAGCAACATCGGTTGAAACGTTAAAAAAAGCGCTTTTTGGTGAAGAGTTAACTTACAATGTAAGCGCGCATACGCTTAACCGCATTGGTGAAGGCAAAGGCAAGCTTATTGGTGGTAATTTGGCCATACTAATTTCGGTGCTCGGATCGGTTTCAGACTATGATTATGAGGGCAAGATTTTGTTTATTGAAGATGTTGGCGAATACCTATATTCCATTGACCGCATGATGTATACGCTAAAGAGGGCCGGTAAACTCAAAAATTTGGCAGGTTTAATAGTGGGCGGGTTTACAGATTTGAAAGATAATGATATTCCATTTGGGCAAACTGCGGCGCAAATAATTAAGGCCACGGTAGAGGAATATGACTTCCCGGTTTGCTTTGACTTTCCGGCAGGGCATGTGAATGACAATTACGCGTTAAAGTTGGAGGCAGATGTTAGCCTTGCAGTTATTTTAGCGGGGGCTTCAATCAGGTTTGATTAAACAAAAAAAGTCGGAAATCTTGCACTTCCGACTTGTGTTTTGAAAACGAATTAACTGAACAATTATAGATTCTTCTTAGTTCGCTACTATTGGCGCCGAACTTGGATCAGGTACATTATAGCTGAATTCTGTAACCGGCACATCCCAATAGTCCATATAGTTGTACTCAATTAAACACGGTAATAATGTCCAGCCGGCAGCAGGCGTTGTACCTATTACGCTGTTAGGTACTACTACGTTTGCATTAGCGCGGCCGCCACCAGCGCTTACCGGTGCAGTAATATTCCATCGGCGGGCGTCATAGAATGCAAGACCTCTGTATGTTAAAGCAATTCTGCGCTCGCTCCTTAACTCTTCCAGCGCCTGTGCCTGGCTCAAACCGGCTCCCGCAACTGCTGATAAGCCTGCACCATTTGCAGTACGTACCTGATCTATAAGCGCTAAACCACCGCTTAAATCGCCAGTGCGTATATTAGCTTCGGCCAACATCAATGCATTTTCTTCATAAGAACCTGCAAATTGAACCTGCCCAGACCTGTTGTTAGTTGACCAATAACCACCATTTTCAATTGCAGTTAAATAGTAACGTGTTCCGTATTGCAAACCACGCGATGAACGGTTTTGAACAACCTCATTAGCAGCAAAGGCTGTTACACCTTTAGTAAACCGTTGATCACCGGCTTTAAAATCCTGAATCCAGCGCTCGCTTGGAAAAACCCAACCCGGATTGTTCTTATTTGAATTCCATCCGTAAGGGTGTTGTTGTGAATTTGGTGTCAAGTCGTTTACACCGCCCGGATCCATTCCCAAAACAAACGTCCTGTCGCCGGCAATTAAACCAGCACTGGTCAGGGTTTTTACAGTGGCCCAATCGGCAGCCGTCATTTGAGAAACTTTCTTATTTACCATCAGGTTGCGGGCCTTCAACGTATTTATACCTCTTACCCACATTGCCGGACTAACCATAGGGTTAGTGCGGTTAAATGTTGGAATAATAATATTCATGGTTGTAGCGTACACTGCATCACTTGCAGCTATTGGCGTTAATGCAGCAGCAGCTTTATCAAAGTTACTGTTAGCTTCGTTGATTATGGCATTACGGTCAACATATACCGGGCTGGTTGATCCGTCAGTGCTGTTAGTAATAACACCTGATACATACATCGAGCCTATTCTTGAGTAAGCAAAACCCTTCCACCAGTAAGCCCAGGCAGTTAACACCGCCTTTTCGGTTGCAGGCAAAGTAACAACGCCCGCATTTAAAGTTTGCAGCAACAAGTTAGCTTGGCCATTAACATAATAAGCCATGTTCCACTCGTAAACAATGGCGTTGGTTGCAGAGCCGTTAGTTGCAGGCAAGGTATTTAAAGCCTTTAACTGCGCAGGCTGACTTAGTTCCAAAGGGTTACGGATTTTGCGGTTGTATGGTGCTGGTATGGTTATATAATCAGTTTGGTTTACGTAGCGCCAGCCAAAGTTTCCAACTGATGAAAACTGCTCGTCGCCCATAATGCTATGCATTACCAAAGTATGCGCCAGCAGGTTGTTACCCACATAAAGCTTATTCCACATACCAAGCGCAAAGTTTTCTATTCCCTTTTGTGCCGTTAATGCTTCTGTAGGCGTAGGCGAGTTAGGGTTATTAAGTTGTAGATCTGATTTTTTGCAACTGCTTATGGTTACAGCAGCTAAAGCAAAAAGTGCGACAATTTTTTTCATTTTCCTGAGATTATTATCTGTTGATAGAACAATTCATTGGTTTAGGCAAACCTATGAGCACGTCAATGACTAAAATCCTATGTTTAAACTAAATTGATATGACTTTACGTTTGGAGCGCCATAACGGTCAACACCTCTAAATGAGCCTAATCCGTTTACAGCACCGCCCTGATTGTTTTGAGAGCTGGTTGCCTCCGGATCCAGGCCTTTGTAATTAGTCCAGGTAGCAAGGTTGCGGCCGGTTAAGGTTACCACAAGGCTTCTCAGCCATTTTTGCTTTACCAAACTGGTTACATCGTAACTTATTGATAAGTCTCTGAAACGAACGAAGCTACCATCTTCTACAAAGTATGAAAGTGCTGAGTTGGTGTTATAGAAGCTGTTGTAGTAAGCTACAAACGCACCCTCCTGACCGTTGATATTTACCGGCTTATCAAAATCGGCATGTAAACGGTCGCGGTATAACCATTGGCGGGTTGAGTTGTAAATACTTGCACCCTTAATCCAGTCAAATTGTAAACCTACGCTCAGATTTTTATACACAGTGAAGCGGTTAATTAATGAGCTGGTAAAATCGGGGTTAACGTTACCTACAACTTTTTGGTCATCGGTTGCTGTTAATACTACGTTGTAATTAGCCAGGTTAACCACATTACCATTTACAATAGTGTAATTACCAACATTTGCAGCAGGAATGTAGCGGGTGCCGTCAGGCCTTAACTGGTCAACGCTGGTAAGTGGGGTTTGCATGTACAATTCGCCTAAATCTCCGCCTGGTGCAATAGTGAAAAAGCTATTGGTGATAGGTAAGTTATTTGATATTTTGGTGATGTATGTATTGGCATTAGCCCACCTTACACCCAAGTTCCAGGTAAAGTTTTCTGAGCGGTATGCTGTTGCGTCTAAAGTAAGGTCAACACCATTACTTTTTAACGATACCAAGTTGTCAATAATGCCCGATGCTCCGGTTGACGTTGCGGCAGGTGCATTTTGTAATACATCTTCTGATGTACGTCTCCAGTAAGTACCGCTTAAGCTGATGCTGCTTAACCAAGGGCTGTCCTTCATAGGTGTTAAAGTAACATCAGTACCAAACTCTAATTCTTTAGTTACCTGAACATTCAAATTTGGGTTAGGCAACGTAGACCGGTTGTACAGTGCAGAACCTTCTGTTCCAAGCGCGCCTGCAACAAGGGTTGGCTGCCTGTCATAAGCGCCGGGCTGTACACCTGCCTCACCATACGCAGCACGTAATTTCCAGTTTGGTACCAACGATTTAGAAGAAAAGAACTCAGACGGGTTGATATACACCGTACCACGAGGGAAAGTGAATGGTTTTGACTGCCCGCCAAAGGCTGAAGAATAATCAGAACGGAAACCTGCCGAAATACCAAATAAGCTACCGTAGTCTATAGTTTGATTTACCAAAATACCATATAGCAATGTTTCGCTATAATCATCGCCCGAGGTTTTGGTTGTAGCTACGTTAATGTTAGCCGGAGGGAATGGCGGCAATATGCTTCCCTGTGCGTAATAGTAGCGGTAATTTGTTTTACGCGCTTCGTAAGTTACCTGAGTTGTGGTTTTTATAGGTAGCTTCGATTTAAAATCGTTTTGAAAATCTGTGCGGAAAAATAAGCTTGCATTTGCAGTTTGCAACCTGGTTTGCTCAAACTCATTAGTAATGCTACCGTTTATATTTCCACCAAAAAATACGGTTTGAGGACGTCCGCTTTGATTGTAGTAGTAGTCATAGTAATCACCGTTTCTTTGGTCAATTGAATACTTGGCATCAAGCTCAACAAACTTTGGAAATTTATAATTGACGTTGAAGTTTTGCAGCAAACGTGGTGTTTTAGCGTTGCGGGTACGTGCCTCGCGCTCTGCAAGCGGGTTGTTGCCGTCAATAAGCGTACTTGGCTTTACTACGTGCATGCCTGTTGCCGGGTTAATGTAGTTAAAGTCAATCCACTGAAATGAATTTACTAGGTTAAACCTGTTGCTAGATAATAAGTTCTCGTAAGTATAAAAGAACTGAGTATTACTTCTTAACGTTAAACCAGCAACCGGGTTAAAGCCAATATTCATATTCATATTGGTACGGCTAAAATCATTACTGTAAACGTCCTGTTGCTTAAGGTTTGAAAAGCCAAATGCATAATCAACCTTTTCAGAACCTCCACGTATGTTTAAAGCATTACTTAGTGTGGTAGCAACCCTGTTACCCTGGTCAATATGATCATATGTAGGTAACAAAAATGGCTTGTTATTTTGAACCGTTTTATCAGTTGCGTATGGCAGCGCAACCGGATCAGGCCAAACACCAATAGCGTTAGGAGCTAAAACTGCACCGCCCGATGCTAATATTGCACCATCAGCGTTAGTAACCCAGTGGTGGTTTGATGCTACCAAGTCATTCTTTTTGATCACCTGGTCTCTGCTGTATCTTGATGATATATCAATGGTAAACCTGCCATTTTTAGCACCTTTTTTAGTAAACACCTGTATAACACCGTTACCACCTACTGCACCGTAAAGCATACCACCGGCGGCACCTTTAACAACCTCAATACGATCAATTATATTAGGATCAATAGATGTTAAGATGTTGTTATCGGCCTGTACACCATCAACTAATATTAATGGTGACGTGCTACCCAGGTTGGTAAAACCGCGTAATTGAATAAGCGGACTAGCACCCGGCTGACCGCTGCGCTGAACAATTTGCGCACCGGCAATTTGCCCCTGTAATGCCTGGGTTGCATTAGTGGTTGCACTTTTAGGGAAGTCTTTTGATGAAAGGGTTGCTACATCAATAGGTACCTGCCTTTTTGATGTTGCAGCACCAACACCCGTAACAACCACCTCATTCAATTGCCCCGAACTTTGTACCAACGCTACATCAACCGCCGCTTTGCCTGCAATAGGAACACTTTGTGATGTAAAGCCGATAAACGAAAATATCAAAGTAGCATTTTCGGGAACTTTAAGGCTGAATTTACCATCGCTTCCGGTTTGGGTACCCACCTGGTTGCCTTCAGCTCTGACACTTACGCCTGGAAGAGGGAGACCATCACTTTTGGCTGTTACCGTTCCGGTTACTGTACGGGTTTGCGCATAGGCTTGGGAACCTACGAATACCAGCAAACCCCACAAAAATCTTTGTAGAATTTTTTTCATCAGTTAATAGTTTAATAGTTGACCGTAAGGTAAGCACAAAAAAATTACAAATCAAAATAGATTTAGCAATTTTTCACTATTAAAACTATTTCTATATGAATTATTCAGAAATTAGGGCAAATTTTTTTACAAATTAGATTATTTCACATATAAAAATCTTAATATCTAGATTTTTATATGTTAATTTTTAAATTCCATGTAAAAACCATTTACTATCTGCATACAAAAACAATCAAACTCAATTTTTACAACGCGTTTAAATACAGAATCACAGTAAATTCGACTAAATCACACACATAAAGGTAAGTTTTAAAGAATTAAATGCATCAATAAAGATTTTCTGATATAAAAATGAAATCTTCATTGAATCTCAAACTGAAGAACCCGTCGTTGGTGGTGAAATAGGTGCCAACGCTTACTTTAGTAAGCCCGGTTAGCTGCAGTTCGCTTTCCGTTAACACAGATATCTCTTCGCCGGCAGGTTTCCATTTAGTAAAACCCGATGTGATAGCGTAAGTCTTTTTCCGGTTGTAAAATATTACGATATTAATTTGTGATGCGAATTTGAAATATTGCACTGCATAAAAATCGTCAGTAACAATATTTACGGCGGGGTAGCCATTTATAATTAAAAAGTTCAGTGCGGTTTCAACAACGTTATCATTAACCATTGCTATTAAACGCGTATTTGCCTGCAATCTCAATTCATCATTTCCCACCACATAATCTACTTTAATACCATAAGCAATTAGTTGTTCGGCTGTGTATGCATCAGCAATAACAGTAGGACTCCATTCCAGCAGTTGCCCTAGTTCATCATCATTAAAATTATTTAAACCCAGTACAAGCAATGCGGGCTCCTGCTTTTCGCGAACTATATGGTGTGATGACATACTTTTTTAACTAAAGGCCAAAGCTTATGTTTGCAAGGCAATTTCTGATGCAAAAATATAAAAATGAATAGTGTGCAAACCCAACCTTTGAATGTTGCCCTTTTGGTTCATACCTGCGACCGGTATGGGTTTTTGTATGAAGGTTTTGGCTATTTTTTTAATAAGTACTGGGACTTTAACATTGATTGCAAGCTATATTTTGCAACAGAAGAGCTGGATGCTGCAGTTCCGGGCTTCACAAATATCAAATCAGGAAAAGGGGAATGGGCCGACCGGCTCCACTATTTACTAACTAACGTGTTACACGAGGAGTACGTTATATACATGCAGGAAGATATGTGGTTAAACAAAGCCGTAAGCGCTCAGTTTATGAACCAACTATTTGTACTGGCTAATAAAAACCATTTGAAGCAGGTTAAGTTAACCAGCTCAAATGTTTACAAAACCCATACTACCGATTTATTCATTGAAGGCTTCCAAATTGCCAGGCTTAATAACAGCGCCTCGGGTTATTTAATGTCGCACCAGGTAACACTTTGGGAGCGGAAGTTTCTGGCCGAACAAATGCGCAAGGGTGAACACCCCTGGCGTAACGAGCGCAAAGGCACCAAACGCCTTAAAAAACTTAACCCTGAGATTTACCAGGTTGATTACTTTGCCGAAAATGGACAACCGGCAATTAACAACAACATGCCGCAAGCGGCATATAGTGAATACCATACGGTATCGGCAAACAGCATGCTTCAGGCTAACACATTACCGTACATTAACGAATTAAACAAAGGGACTGCTGCCGAACGCACTTACGCCAATGAACTACTAAGGCATTATCAACAACAGCTTACGCATGACGGCAAAGCCAAGCCACGCAAAGAAGACTTATTTAAGAAGATAAAAAAGCTGTTTATTAAATAAAGGCTCAAATCATGTACCTTTGAAGCATGGCTACCATACAAGCATTTGCAAACAATCCTTACCAGGAAAATACCTATCTGTTATATGATGATACGGGCGAATGCGCAATTATAGATCCGGGAATGTACACCGCTGCCGAACAAAATGCAGTAGTAAACTTTATTAAGCTTAATAACTTAATACCTGTTCTGTTACTTAACACACATTGCCATATTGACCATGTACTGGGCAATAAATTTGTTTTTGATCAGTATGGTTTAAAGCCACAGTTTCATGAGGGCGAACTTGTAATACTTGAAGCTATGCCGGTATGGAGTCAGCAATCAGGCATACGATATGAGCTTTCTCCCCTGCCTGATACGTTTTTGCCCGAGAGCGGTACGATCACTTTTGGTAACACTACTCTTGAGCTCATATATGCACCCGGCCATTCTCCGGCGCACTTATGCTTTTATAGTGAAGCAGATAGTTTGCTGGTTGGCGGTGATGTGTTATTTAGAGGGAGCATTGGCCGCACTGATTTGCCCGGAGGCAACCATGCGCAACTGATTGATAACATAAAAATCAAGTTATTTACATTACCAGATGAGTGCACGGTTTACCCGGGCCACGGACCTGAAACCACAATTGGTTTCGAAAAAGCAACTAATCCTTTCTTTTAGTAACAATCAGCAGAACTTTTACAACCTGTAAAAGTTTACATTAAACACCCGTAAGTAACTTCACTTCAAATTGAATACATCCATATATATTGCAAAAAGGTATCTCTTCTCCAGAAAGAAGATGCATGCCATCAATATAATTTCGGGCATTTCCATGCTGGGTGTATTTGTTGGCAGTGCTGCATTGATAATTATTTTATCGGTATTTAATGGCTTTGAAAAGGTAATTCTTGCACTCTATAATAACTTTACGCCCGAGCTGAAAATTGAGCCGGCAACAGGCAAAACGTTTGACCCAAACACGCCATACCTGAAACAACTTGCACGTGACCCTGCATTGTTTTCATACACACAGGCACTTGAAGAGAAAGCACTGATAAGATATGGCGACCGCCAGTTCATTGGGACTGTAAGAGGTGTAAGCAATGATTTTTTGAAGAACAAACAGTTAGACAGTACCATACAAAACGGCTCTTTTACGCTGAATGCAGGCACGGTGCCTTATGCTGTAATTGGGGCTACGGTACAAAACAGTCTTGGTGTAAACATTAATGATCAGCTTTCGCATCTGCAAATTTACTCTCCACGCAGAAAAACCGTAAACTCTATAAACCCTGAGGATGAATTCATAAGATTACCTATCAGCGTATCGGGCATATTTGCCATTCAGCAGGATTTTGATGGTTTAGTAATTGCGCCCCTAAGCTTTACCCGTGATTTACTTGACGAGCCGTTAGAAATATCTTCATTGGAGCTCAACTTCAAACCGCGCACAAATATTGACAAACAACAGCAGGAAATACAAAACAAGCTAGGTAAAAACTTTTTGGTTAAAAACCGTTATGAGCAAAATACCGAGCTATACAAAACACTCAATTACGAGCGCTGGTTCACCTTTCTGATACTTACGTTTGTACTCATCATTGCCATTTTTAACATCATTGGTTCGTTAACCATGCTGGTGCTCGATAAAAGGAAAGATATTGCCATACTTACAAGTTTAGGCGCCGGCAAGCCGCTAATACAAGGCATTTTCTTTTTTGAGGGTATGCTTATATCAATTACCGGTTGCATTGCCGGTATAATAGTTGGGCTTGTATTTTGTGTGCTGCAACAGCAATTTGGGCTTATAAAAATGGGCAGTGCCTTAATGGTAATTGATGCCTACCCGGTTGATATAAAGTTTACCGACTTTATTTTGGTTTTTTTAACGGTGACAGGTATAGCCGTTATAGCATCGGGCATTAGCGCACGCTTAAGTGTAAAAGGATTAGACGAAATTAAACAGGATTTATAAATTTGCGTTATGCGGTACAAGCTGTTAATATTTGGATTTGTGGCAATGGCAATAGCGGTATTGTGTTCATGCAATGGTAACAAAGGCAGCCAGGGCAAGCTGCATACCTTTAAGGGATTATACAGTTTTGGACCCGAAGTAAAATCATTTAAAAACTGCGATGATACCCATGAATATTGGGTAACTGATAGTTCAGCACAATTAGAGCTTAAGTATTCGCAAATGAACTTTGAGAAGCCTTACGAGCCCGTTTATGTTGAAGTAGAGGGCGTAAGTATAAAATCGGGCAGCGAAGGTATGGGCTCTGATTATGACAGCACGCTTGTGGTGAAAAAAGTTATCAAAATCACAAAAGAAATACCGCAGGATTTGTGTAATTGAACCAGGCGGATTTAGACATTTTTTCTTTTTAAAACCGCTTCGCCAATCCTATTAAAACTAATTACCTGTTTTTGCCTTTTACATTTAACCTCTATTCTTTCACCTAAATAAAATTATCATGGAATCAAAACGTCAACAAAAATTTGCCGGAGTTTTACAGCAAGACCTGGCAGCAATATTTCAGCGTGAAGGAATGAACTTTTTACCAAACACGCTGGTAACTATTACCAAAGTTAGGGTAACGCCCGATTTGGCTATAGCACGTGTATTTTTAAGCTTTTTTAATAACACCAATACACAACAGGCGCTTCAGCTTGTTAAATCTCACTCGTCTGAAATCCGTTACAAATTAGGTGCACGCATAAAAGACCAAGTAAGGGTAATTCCTCAACTTGAGTTTTTTGTAGATGATACTAATGAATACGTTGAACGTATGGATAAAATTTTTGAGAAGATAAGCAAAGAGCCCCGCCAGCCAGACGACGAACAGCAATAATTAAACTTCACAGTCTAAACTCATGGATAAACATCTGCAATTAGCTGAATATTGCAGCAAGCATCCACACGCCCTATCAAGCGTGGTTGATATTGACTTTTTGCATGACCGCCTGTATAAATTCAATTTCACTAGCAGCAATAAGGACTTATCACCAGCAACCATTGCCAATACTGGTGAATTTAGCCAGTGGATTGTACAGACGCTAAGCCGTAACGATTGCAGGTACGGCATTGGCGGCTACATGGAACACCGCACGCTTTACAGCCGTAGCCCACTGTTTGATACACCCAACCAGGAACCACGTAGGCTACATTTAGGTATTGATATATGGTCACCCGCCGGTACTCCTGTATATGCACCATTAGCCGGAACGGTACATAGCTTTAAAGACAATAACTCCTTTGGCGATTATGGCGCTACCATTATACTTGAGCACAAACTTGATGGCCTGACTTTATATTCATTATACGGGCATTTGAATACCCAAAGCCTCGATGGGTTAGAAAGAAATAAGTGGGTAAACCAAGGTGAGCAGATTGCGTGCTTCGGCTTGGCAGCCGAAAATGGCAACTGGCCGCCACACCTGCATTTTCAATTGATGTTTGACATGCAAGGCCTTGAAGGTGACTATCCCGGAGTTTGCAAGCTGTCAGACAAGGATAGCTACATGCAAAACGTTCCTGATCCTGAAATAATTTTACAACTTAACAGGGCAACCATAATTTGATTTATGCGTTAGTATTATATAAGTAATTGATTTATATAATGCTTAAGTATTTCCTCCCACTCATTTTTATAATGGCTTTAGCACCGGCTAAAGCTCAACCAACTTTTAAAGGCGGCCCGGCTGCGCTTGATGCCTTCTTGCAAAGCAAAATTGTTTACCCTGAGTTTTCGAGCCAAAATTGTATTGCGGCTGCAGTGCAGGTGAGTTTTATGATTCAAACAGACGGGCGGGTTACCGATGCAATGATACAACAAGGACCAGGCATTGACCTTGACGACGAAGCTTTGAGGGTTATTAAGCTAACTTCAGGTAAATGGAATATTCCTGCCGATTACAAGCGCGCTGTAAGGGTTGTGCTGCCTATCAGCTTCAGGCCCGATTATGTACGTTGTCAGCGTAATAACGGAACCTCCGTACCACAAATGAGCATGGGCCAGGCCATAGCAGCTTATCAAAAACGCCAGGAGTTGGAAAACGCTATAACCAATTACTACATCAATAAACGAAGTGGCAAGGCCGATGAGCGAAATGAATCAACCATTGAGCGTTTAAAGCAACAGCTTGGTATTAATGAGGAGCTTTGGAAAGATGTGCTTGATCAGGCTAATGAGAAATTAAAGCAAGGCGACAAAGACGGTGCATGTAAAGACTGGAACTTCATAAAAAATACAGGCAGTAGCCTGGCTGACGATTACCTGGCCAGGTACTGCAAGTAAGTATTATTTTTTCACCTCAAAAACAAATTGTTTACTGCCTGCTTCTCCATCGGCATTTAAACCTTGTATAACAACGGCATATTTACCTGGCTGGTCTGACGTATAGAACGACAAGTTAGCGTTGCCGGCAGCATCTGTATAAACATCCGGAGACCAGTACAGCGCAGTCCTAAAATCGGGTGTGCGACTGGCGCGCTGCAAATCCGTATCATACACCGGCGAATAAAACTTACGCTGAAGCTGTAAGCCTTCATAATCAAGCACAGCAGCGCGCGGATCTATCTCAAAACCGGCCAAATCATCTTTATAAGTTGTGAAACTTAATACACCATCAAAGCGTGCAGCGCCATATAAATAGCGGTCGGGCATTACTTCAAGTTTTCTTAGCTTTAGTGGGTCAAGCGCAAACACTTTATTCATATCAAAGACAGGAATACCATTATAGAGCACCAAAGGATTATCATCCAATAGTTTAGTTTGGTTATACATGGTTACCTTGAATTTACCCCTACGCTTTGCCACAACAAGCGAAAAGTGCTACAAATAGATTCCTTTTAACGCAAAAAAGGCCGCTATATAAAATAACGGCCTTCAAAAAATATTCAACTATATTATAGTTTTCTTTTCACTTCTACATTTTCGTAAGCTTCAACTATATCGCCTACTTCAATGTTGTTAAAGTTTTGGATGTTCAAACCACACTCGTAGCCTTGGTTAACTTCTTTAACATCGTCTTTGTAACGTTTTAAAGAGGCAAGCTCACCAGTGTATATTACTACACCTTCGCGTATAACGCGTATTTTGCTGTTACGTGTAATTTTACCATCCAATACCATACAACCGGCAATAGTACCAACCTTACTGATTTTGAAGGTTTCACGTATTTCAACGTTAGCCACAATCTTCTCTTCAAAGGTTGGCGCAAGCATGCCTTCCATTGCAGTTTTTATCTCATTGATGGCATCGTAGATTATTGAGTACAGGCGAATATCAATTTGCTCCTGCTCTGCCAGTTTACGTGCACTGCTTGACGGACGCACCTGGAAACCGATAATGATCGCATCAGAAGCTGTTGCCAATAATACGTCTGACTCAGAAATCTGACCTACGCCTTTAGAGATAATATTAACCTGAATCTGATCAGTAGATTGCTTCAATAAAGAGTCTGATAACGCTTCGATTGAGCCATCCACGTCACCTTTAACAATGATATTAAGCTCTTTAAAGTTACCAATTGCCAAACGACGGCCAATTTCATCAAGAGTGATATGTTTCTGCGTACGTAAGCCCTGCTCACGTTGCAATTGCAAACGTTTGTTGGCTATGTCGCGTGCTTCGCTTTCACTTTCAAGAGCATTAAAGCGGTCACCTGCGGTAGGTGCACCTTGCATACCCAGTACCTGTACAGGGGTGCTTGGTCCGGCTTCGTTTACACGCATACCACGCTCGTTTGTTAACGCTTTAACGCGGCCACTATAGCTACCGGCTAATATAGGATCACCCACGCGTAAGGTACCTGCTTGTACTAATACAGTGGTTACAATACCACGGCCTTTATCTAAAGCAGCCTCAATTACTGTACCTACTGC
Source organism: uncultured Mucilaginibacter sp. (assembly GCF_913773635.1). Taxonomy (GTDB): domain Bacteria; phylum Bacteroidota; class Bacteroidia; order Sphingobacteriales; family Sphingobacteriaceae; genus Mucilaginibacter. The sequence goes on along the minus strand of NZ_CAJYGQ010000003.1, from coordinate 40,463 downwards.
ACGTTTTTTAGGATTAGCTTTAAGCTCTAATAACTCAGCTTCAAGCAATACTTTTTCTAACAATAGGTTTACATTTAAACCTGATTTAGCTGAGATTTCCTGTGATTGGTATTTACCACCCCAGTCCTCAACCAAAATATTCATACCCGCAAGTTGCTCACGCACCCTGTCGGCGTTAGCGCCAGGCTTGTCGATTTTATTGAAGGCAAAAATGATTGGTGCACCGGCAGCCTGCGCGTGGTTTATAGCCTCGCGGGTTTGCGGCATCACAGCATCATCAGCCGCAATTACTATAATAACAATATCTGTCACCTGGGCACCGCGTGCACGCATGGCGGTAAACGCCTCGTGACCCGGAGTATCCAAGAATGTAATCTTGCCTTTGTCTTCAAGCGTTACCTCGTATGCACCAATGTGCTGGGTAATACCACCTGCTTCGCCGCCAATAACGTTAGTTTTACGTATGAAATCGAGCAATGAAGTTTTACCGTGGTCAACGTGACCCATAATGGTAACAATTGGCGCACGCGGGATTAAATCAGCTTCATCGTCTTCTTCCTCAAGATTAATTTCTTCTTCGTCAGGCTTAACAAACTCAATCTGGTAACCAAATTCTTCGGCAACAATGCTTAGTGTCTCTGCATCCAAACGCTGGTTAATGGATACGAACATACCCAAGCTCATACAGGTAGAGATAATTTGCGTTACTGAAACATCCATCAACGATGCCAGCTCATTGGCTGTTACAAACTCAGTAACTTTTAATACTCTCGACTGCAGTTCTTGTTCCAGTGCTGCTTCCTCTGCTGATGCAGCTACATCATCACGTTTTTGACGACGGAATTTAGCACGCTGAGCAAATTTGCCCGACTTACCTGCACCGCTCAAACGGGCAAGTGTAGCCTTAATCTGGTCTTGTATTTCTTTTTCTGAAGGTTCTTCTTTAGGAGCGCCCGCCGGTGCATTACGGTTGAATCCACCCTGGCGATTGCCACCCTGGTTTGGTCCACCCGGACGGTTACCAAAACCCGGACGACCGCCTTGCTGGAAACCACCACCCTGACGATTGCCACCTTGCTGGCCACCTCCACCTTGTTGTCCTTGCTGACCTCCTTGCGGAGCATTAGGATTAGGTCCGTTCTCTTTACGCTTACGCTTGCGCTTATGATCGGCAGAGTTTGCGTTAGATGATGAGGCAACTGGTCCGCCACGACGGCTGTTATCAACCGGTAATGTAATTTTACCTACCACGTTAGGGCCGGTAAGGCGTTCAGCTTTCGCTCTTATTACCTCGTTCTCACGTGCAGGCTCTTCGGCAGGTGCAGGTGTTGGTGCTGCAGGCGTTGAAGCAGGCGGAGTTGATGGTGTTACAGGTGCAGCAGGCTTTTCGGCCGCTGGTGCAACTGCTGGCTTTTCAACTACAGGCTCAGGCTTAGCTACTGGCTCCACTGGAGTTGCCGAAGTCACAGGCGCAGCTGGCTTTTCGGCCACTGGTGCAACTCCTGGCTTTTCAGCTACAGGCTCAGCCTTAGGCTCTGGTTTCGCCACAGGCTCAGGAACAGGTGCCGGCTTCGCAGGCTCTGCTGCTTTAGCTACAGGCTCTTCCTTAACCTCTGCACGAGGAGCAGGCTTGTTCAAGTTATCTAAATCAATTTTACCTACTACTTTCACCCCAGGCAATGAACCCTCAGGTTTTTCGGCTTCTTTTGGTTTAGACGGGGCAGCAAACGTTCCTGCGTTTTTGATCAGGATCTCATCCTTTTCAAATTCGTTCGAACGGCTTTCAGCCGGCTTTTCAGGGGCAGCACCAGGCTCATCACGGCGTATTTTACCAATGTTGATCTGCTTGGCTTCCTCCTTAATAATCTTATCGGCTGCAAACTGCTTTACCAGTGTACTGTACATTTCACCGTTAAGAGCGGTCATAGGGTTACGGTCAACTTTATATCCTTTTGATGATAAAAAATCGACAATAGTGCCTATACCAATGTTAAGCTCTTTTGCTGCCTTTATTAACTTTATACTTTTGTCTTCTGACATTTAATAATTCTTTCTCTGCTTATTATATGCAAATTTACTATTTTTTATTGGCATATGGGAGCTTATTCAAACTCGGCCTGCAGAATTGATAAAACTTCTTTAACCGTTTCTTCCTCAAGGTCGGTACGTTTAACTAATTCGCCCACACCCAGTGCCAATATTGATTTTGCGGTATCTAAACCAACACGCTTGAACTCGTCAATAATCCAGCTGTCAATTTCGTCCGAAAACTCTTCTATATCCACATCTTCCTCTTCTTCATCCGCTTCGCGGTACACATCAACCTCATAACCGGTTAACTTACCGGCAAGTTTAATGTTATGTCCACCACGGCCAATAGCTAAAGAAACCTGATCAGGCTTTAAATAAACGGCCGCTGTTTTGCGCTCATCATCAAGCTTGATAGTGGTTATTTTAGCCGGAGACAATGCACGCTGAATGTATAACTGAATATTGTTGGTATAGTTTATTACATCTATGTTTTCGTTCTTCAACTCACGCACAATACCATGAATACGCGAACCTTTCATACCTACACAGGCACCTACAGGGTCGATACGGTCATCATATGATTCCACCGCTACTTTAGCACGCTCGCCTGGTTCACGTACAATTTTCTTAATGGTAATTAAGCCATCAAAAATTTCTGGCACTTCCAGCTCAAATAAACGCTGTAAAAACTCAGGAGCGGTACGCGAAATAATGATTTTAGGGTTGCTATTCATCATATCAACCTTGTGTACCACCGCTTTTACGCTATCACCTTTTTTAAAGTAATCCGCAGGTATCTGCTCGCTTTTTGGGAGTAACAATTCATTACCCTCATCGTCAAGCACCAGGGTTTCTTTTTTCCAAACCTGGTAAACTTCACCGGTAATCAATTCACCTACACGATCTTTATACTTCTTAAATATTTCGTCTTTTTCAAGCTCTAAAATTTTAGAAACCAGTGTTTGACGGGCAGCTAATATGGCACGACGACCAAAGCTTTCCAAGGTAATCTGCTCAATAAATTCATCACCAACTTCCAAATCAGGATCATGCTTGTGTGCTTCAGCAAGCTCAATCTCCAGGTCATCATCCTCCGAAAAACCGTCTTCCATTACGGTACGTGTGCGCCAAATTTCCAAGTCACCGTTATCGGTATTTACAATGACGTCACAATTTTCGTCGGTGCCATATTTTTTCCTAATCATGCTGCGGAATACATCCTCCAGCACGCTCATCATTGTTGGGCGGTCAATGTTTTTAAAATCCTTGAACTCCTGAAAAGAGTCAATTAAATTAATATTGCTCATGTTATTTAAACGATATTAAAACTTTAGTTTCTGCTATATTCTCAGTCGGGATGGCACTTTCAACCAGCTCCGCCTTCTTTCCTTTTTCTTTGATGGTTTCTTCAATAATTACGCTACCATCAGCATAGGCAAGCAACTTACCTTCGCGCTTGGTTCCGTCAGTTGTTTTGACTGATACCCTACGCCCAATATTTTTTGTATACTGCCTGGGCAGTTCAAGCGGTGTATCAATCCCTGGCGACGAAACTTCGAGGTTGTAAGCGTCTTCAACCACGTTTTCCTCTTCCAGATGAAACCCTACATGGCGGCTCACATCAACACAATCACTAATACCAAGCCCATTATCGCCATCAATTAAAATAATGAGCTTGCCGTTGCTATGCATCTTTACACTCACTAAAAATATCCCGGGCTTCTCGGCCAGTTTTTCTTCAACCAGTTCTGCCGCCCTCTTTTCAACGTTAGTCATTTGCAAAAAATTGATTGATAATAAAAAGAGGGGACATAAGGTCCCCTCTTCCGATATGCAAATATAAGTGTTTTATTTTGAAAGTCAATAGGGTAGTAAACACATATTGACAGCGTTTAAAATCGAATCAGTAAAACAAACAGTCCGTAACCGTTGATAAAAGTCCTGTTTCGTTCAAATTCAATAAAATGGTTTCCTATTTCACCCTAATCAGGTAATCTCTTCCGAAGGTTGACGCACGGGTACGAGGGTTGAGAAATGCGGGTGTAAGTCTTGAAATTCCGTAATCAGCGTCAGAACACACCAAATCAAAACCAATATGGTTATCCTTCAGTAAGTAAAGATAATCTTTGGAGGTAAAAATCCATACCTGTTCGCCATTAGCTCTTTTAGCCTTAATTTCGTTAATCTCAATAAACGGCGTTAAGTTTCGTGTGTAAAAGTTAAAGCCCGAGCTATGATCGATGTAGTTGTATATTTTGCTTTTAGGAATATTATTGCGGTTAACTATCTGTGCTAAACCAATACCACCCTGGTAGCGCAACAATTCCTGGTACACATGCCCGTTAAGCAAAACATTGGTTAGCGATGCCAACAGAACCGATAATGTAACCAGTTTAACAAGCACACCCTGCTCTTTGGCAAATACATATATCATTGCGGCCACTACTATAAGTGATGTTGCAATTACTGCAACCCGGTTAAGCGGGAAGCACCAAAAGTTTAGTAATATCAACAAAATAGCCACTATAAAAATCACCAGATATTGAACTTTGAGGAAAGCGCTTAACGCTTTAAACTGGTGCATCTCAAACTTCTGCATTAAAAACCCGGCTGTTATAATTGCAAAAACTGGGAACAACACATTTAAATAGTGTGGCAACTGGTAGCCTGATGATGATATAATGGCAAAAATTACAATGATGGTTCCTGTGGTTAAAAGCTCATAGTTTTTAAAGTACTGAAACTTTGTTTTTACAAAGAAGGCAACCCTGTCAAAAAACGCAATGTAGGTGAGTAAACAAAAAGGCAGAAAAGCCCATAAAGTGGTATGAAAGAAGAAAAAATAATCTTTATTTCCTTTGCCCCAGCTTTTGCCTTCTAAGCGCTCAAAGTTTTGCTGCCAGAGTATAAACTTAACACCCGACACGTTTTTCATCCCACGCACCACCTTCTCGGGGTGTAAATCATATTGTAAATAGTAGCAGTAAACACATGGGGCAATAAAAATAGCCCAAAACACAAATATGGCCAGCCAGCGCCAGCTGAACATTACGCGCCAGTTACGCTGATATAGTAAAAAGAAAAATAAGGCAATACAAGGCATAACAAACCCAATCATACCCTTGGTTGTAAAAGCCATGGCCAGCCCCAAACCGGCAAGCACATAATTGTACCAGCGCGCTGTAATTGCCGACTCAACCAGTTGCCATGTGGCAAAGGCAATTCCTGCGGCCAGCAAGGCATCCATTCGTACATCATTATTAGCCAAAAACTGGGCCTGCGCGCTTGCGTAAATGATAGCCGCCAGCATCCCCGCATTACGGTTATAAAGTCTGCTGCCTAATTTAAATGTCGAAAATAATCCTAAAATGGTAGCCAGTAAAGACGGTATCTTGTAAGCTATTGTATTTACACCAAATATGTTGAATGATAACGCCGCGAGCCAGAAGTGCAGGTGAGGCTTATCTAAATAATCCTTTCCCATATCATCAACTAAATCAACATAGTTATGGTGCTGAACCATGTGTAAGGCAATGTTGGCATGATGAGAGGCGTCCTCATTCATCAAGGGCACAAAAAGCCCGAACACATAAGCCACCAAAAGCGAAAAGAACAGCCAGAACCAAGTTTGATTATTTATAGGATTGTGCGTCATGAACTGAATATTGGGCATGATGTTGGCGCATACAAACACCACATTAGTGGCAAAACTACTGATTTTATATATAAGACAAACTTGAACAACAAACTATAAAAAACATATGCCGAACCGCAATGTTACCTTTATATAACTAATAGTAAAATTATGAAACTTATTCGCAACATTTTAGGCGTAACGGCAATTGCCCTTTCACTGGCAGCTTGCGGCAACAGCCAGGACAAATCGGTAGGCGGCAGCTCTGACACCACCGAAAACACATCTGACGTAGGCGCTACCAGCGTTGGCGGTTTAGATTCAACCCGTACCGACTCAACCACCATGGATTCGAGCCAGGCAGAAGGTAACGCTACACCAACAGGCAGACCGTAAAACTAAAAACCATGCAGCTTCTATTATTTTACATCAACGGCCTGCATCAGCAATCCATTTTGGGTTTAGAAACTTTAAGCCCTCGCGAAGAAGACATGGCCGATGACGACGATGAAGCGTTTGACGACGAAATGCAGGACGAAGAAGACTTGCATCAACTCCGAACAAATGATGACGAACGCGAACTGACTCCGGAAGATGATGATCATTTACCGGATGAGGAGTTACAATAAGTATATTACAGAGCAATCTTATTCAAAGGTTGCTCTTTTTGCATTTGATAAAATTTTTAGCAATTTGCCATTAATAAATCACCACTAATGGCTGTTAAAAAATCAACTAAACCTACAACCGACAACCTTAAAAGATGCTCCTGGTGTGGCACCGATCCTCTTTACACAAAATATCATGATGAAGAATGGGGCAAAACCGTACACGATGATGATGTGCTTTTTGAGTTCCTTGTGCTTGAATCGGCACAGGCAGGTTTAAGCTGGATTACTATCCTTCGCCGCCGCGAAAACTATCGTAAGGCATTTGCAAACTTCAATGTAACAAAGGTAGCCGCCATGACTGCCCATGATGTAGAGCGCTTAATGCAGGATGAAGGCATTATACGCAACCGTTTAAAAATAACCACCACCATTAGCAACGCCCAACTCTTTATAGCTATACAAAAGGAGTTTGGATCATTTAACAAATACCTGTACAGCTTTATGCCTGATGGCAAACCTATTAATAACCAACCCGGCACAATCCCGGTAAGCACACCCATATCTGATGCCATTGCCAAAGACATGAAAAAGCGGGGGTTTAAATTTTTCGGCACTACTATATGCTATGCCTATATGCAGGCAGTAGGCATGGTGAACGATCATGTAGTGGATTGTGCTTTTAAATAAATTGTCCGAATCAGAATTTCTGAATTATAGAATTTACAGAATAATTCTGGTTGTTATTTGTTTATACCAAGCCATCGATAGGAAATCTTATTTTTGTGGCGTTAGGATGCTATTTTAATTCTGGCAATTCTTAAATTCTGTAAATTCTGATTATGAAGAAGTTATTCCTTTTAGATGGTATGGCCCTGATGTACCGGGCGCATTTTGCGTTGAGTAAAAACCCGCGCTTTACATCAGGCGGCTTAAATACATCGGCAGTAATGGGCTTTACCAACACGCTGCTTGATGTGTTAAAAAAGGAAAAACCTACCCACATGGCAGTAGTATTTGATACCGACGCGCCAACAGAACGCCATAACGACTTTGCCGACTACAAGGGTCATCGTGAGGCCATGCCCGAGGATCTTTCAGCCGCTATGCCTTATGTAATTAAGCTTATTTTAGGTTTTAACATACCGGTTATTACATCAGACGGCTATGAAGCCGATGATATTATAGGCACGCTGGCAAAAAAAGCTGAACAACAAGGCTACCAGGTGTACTGCATGACGCCCGATAAAGATTTTGCCCAGCTAGTATCACCCAACATTTTCATTTACAAACCTGCCCGCATGGGTAACGATATGGAAATACTGGGCGTGGAAGAAGTAAAGAAAAAGTGGGAGGTTGATGACGTTTGCCAGGTGATTGACATACTGGGTTTATGGGGCGATGCTGTAGATAATATACCCGGCATACCCGGCATTGGCGAAAAAACCGCCAAGGCACTCATTAAGCAGTATGGTTCAATGGAAAATATTATTGCCCACAGCCATGAGCTTAAAGGCAAAATGCGCGAAAACGTTGAGAACTTTGCAGAGCAAGGTTTGCTTTCAAAAAAACTGGCTACCATATTATTAAATGTGCCGGTTGATTTGGATGAGCAAGGTTTGGAAATTTGCAACCCAAGCAGGGAGCTTTTAGAGCCCTTGTTTGCCGAACTGGAATTCAGAACGCTTGGCCGCCGGGTATTTGGCGACGACTTTAGCATTACCGAAATTAAAGCAGTTGGTGGCCAGCAAGACTTATTTGGTGATCCTGCCCCCGGTGCGGGCCGTACGCTTACCGTTGAGTTAAAAGACATATCGGAGCCCGAGGTGCAAATTGCTGCCAAAAACATTAACAACGTTGAGCACAATTACCATTTGGTAACTACTGCAGAAGAGCGTGCAGAATTAATTGTCAACCTGCTTAAAGAGGCTGAAATTACTTTTGACACCGAAACCACAGGACTTGATGCCAACAACTGCGAACTGGTAGGTTTATCATTTGCCATTAAGCCAGGCGAGGCTTGGTACATTCCGCTTCCGGCAAGTTTTGAGGAGGCCCGGGTTATTGCACACGAATTTAAACCCGTGCTCGAAAACGAGGCCATTAATAAGGTAGGGCAAAACGTTAAGTATGATATACTGGTACTCAAATGGTACGGCATTGAAGTAAAAGGCCAGCTGTTTGATACCCTTTTGGCGCATTACGTACTAGACCCTGATACCCGCCACAATATGGATATACTGGCCGAAAATTACCTGGGCTACAAAACAGTATCCATTACAGAACTTATTGGTGCTAAAGGTAAAAACCAGCTAACCATGCGTGATGTACCTGTAGAAAAGGTAAAGGAATATGCCGGAGAAGATGCCGACGTTACCCTGCAATTAAAACAGGTTTTTGAGCCTAAACTAAAACAGGTAGAAGCAGAGGATTTGCTAAATAAAATTGAGCATCCGTTAATATATGTATTGAGCGATGTTGAGTTTGAAGGCGTAAAGGTTGATGAGCAAACACTTAGTGAGTTTTCAAAAGAGCTTACCACAGACTTAAGCCGCCTTGAGCAAACTGTTTACGAAAAGGCAGGGGTAAGGTTCAACATATCATCGCCTAAACAGTTGGGTGAGGTATTGTTTGAAAAACTGATGCTTGATCCTAAAGCAAAGAAAACCAAAACCGGCCAATACCAAACGGGCGAGGATGTATTGCTTGCCTTGGCTACCAAAAGTGATATTGTGCGCGATATATTGGATTTTCGCCAGTTGCTTAAATTAAAATCAACCTACGTTGATGCGCTGCCGCTAATGATTAATTCGAAAACCGGCCGCATACACACTTCATACAACCAGGCCGTGGCGGCAACCGGGCGTTTAAGTTCGCAAAACCCTAACCTGCAAAATATCCCTATACGTACTGAGCGTGGCCGTGAGGTGCGCAAGGCATTTATTCCGCGCGATGAAAATCATGTGTTACTTTCTGCGGATTATTCACAGATTGAACTGCGCATTATTGCTGAAATAAGCAAAGACCCTAACATGCTCGATGCTTTTGCCAAAAATCTGGACATTCACACGGCAACCGCAGCAAACGTGTATGGTGTAACGTTAGAGCAAGTAACCAGTGAGCAGCGCCGCAATGCAAAGGCGGTGAACTTTGGTATTATTTATGGGCAATCGGCCTTTGGCTTGTCGCAAAGTCTGGGTATTCCGCGTAAAGAGGCAAGCGATATCATTGAACAGTACTTTGTTCAGTTTGCCGGCATTAAAAATTACATGAGCGATACCATGAATTTTGCCCGTGAAAACGGCTATGTAAAAACGCTTATGGGTCGGCGCCGTTACCTGCGTGATATTAATTCGGCCAATGCTACCGTACGTGGCTTTGCCGAACGAAATGCGATTAACGCTCCAATACAAGGTTCGGCGGCAGATATGATTAAGATTGCCATGATTAATATTCATCAGGAATTTAAAGCGCAAAACCTGGCAACACGCATGACCATGCAGGTGCATGACGAGTTAGTATTTGATATTCCTAAACATGAAATAGAAATTGTAAAACCTATAATTGCTCACCATATGAAAACCGCCATTAAAACCGAAGTGCCAATTATGGTAGAAATGGGCATAGGTACAAACTGGCTTGAAGCGCATTAATAAACACATTCTTTTCAATCATTATTTTAAGCAAACTACTTATAACGTCGTTATTACTTATACGTAGTTTGCTTTTATAGTGAATAAGCAGTTACAAAAACATATCCCTGTGTAACTTTCACTTTTTATTGCACTTTTTTCATATTAATTAACAGCAACTGCAAACACATTTTATACTTACAGGTTGTAATTTTGTAAGTAAACTTTTGCTTACATTGGAGCCAACATTACCTGTAAAATGAGAGTTTATCACCTTGCCGCCGAATGTTACCCGGTGGCCAAAGTTGGCGGCCTTGCCGATGTGGTTGGCGCCTTACCCAAATACCAAACCGAGGCTGGTTTGCAGGCCGCTGTTGTATTACCTTTTTATAACCGCAAATTTGTACAAGAAAACGAATTTGATGTAGTTTTTGAAGCGTCGACACTGCTGGGTAAAAAACGCTATGAGTTTGAGATATGGAAAGAACGGGCTGATACGCTTGGCTTTGAACTATACCTCATATATGTACCCGGCCTGTTAGACCGCCAGGAAGTATACATGTACCCTGATGAACGTGAACAGTTCATTATCTTTCAACTTGCTTTTTTAGATTGGATAAACTGGTCGCAACAACGGCCTGATGTTATTCATTGCCATGATCATCATGTTGGGTTAATTCCGTTTCTGATGAAGCACTCGGCCTTGTACAGTAAAAAATACGCTAAAACAAAGACGGTATTCACCATCCATAACGGACAGTATCATGGAGCCTTTAACTATGATAAGTTTGATTACCTACCTGAAGTTGACATGAACTTTGCCGGTTTGTTAGACTGGCAAGGAGCTATAAACCCACTGGCCTGTGCTATTAAATGCGTTGACAAGTATACTGCAGTTTCGCCAAGTTATTTAGAAGAGCTTACCCATAGCTCAAACGGCCTGGAGTATTTATTTTGGCTTGAACATGCAAAAGGTAAAGGCATTATAAATGGTATAGATACGGAGGTTTGGAATCCATTCACAGACCCGATGATTAAGGCCAAAATTGACGCTAAGAAACCCGAAAGTGGTAAACTGGCCAATAAAAAAGTTCTTTGCGAACGCTTTGGCCTCTCGGCCGATCAACCTTTAATTGCTTTTATTGGCAGGTTAGTTGGTGAAAAGGGTGCCGATTTATTACCCGAAGCATTTTCGCGCAGTTTGCAAAAGCATGCCGGCAAGGTAAATATCATCATGCTTGGTGCAGGTGATAAAGAAACCGAGACTGCACTTACAAAGCTCAATGAAATTTATCCTGATAATTATAAAACCTATATAGGTTACAACGAAGAACTCGCGCATCAGATTTATGCCGGTTCAGACTTTTTACTAATGCCATCGCGCGTGGAACCATGCGGGTTAAATCAATTATACTCCTTACGTTACGGAACGCTGCCCATAGTACGCCGTACCGGAGGCTTAATTGATACCGTAATTGATTTTGGCGACGCCGATGGATACGGTATCTGCTTTAACAACAGCAGTGTAAACGATATTTGTTATTCTATTGACCGGGCTGTTACACTTTATGAGAACACCGAGCAACTTGATTTGTTACGTAAACGTATGATGGCGCTCGATTTCTCGTGGACCAAGTCGGCCAAAGAGTACATAATGTTATATGAAAGCTTAACATCAATTATATGAATTCTAAAGTAATAAGCATTGTACTTGGCGGTGGCCAGGGAACACGGTTATACCCGCTTACAGCAACCCGTTCAAAGCCCGCAGTGCCTGTTGCGGGTAAATATCGTTTAGTTGATATTCCTATTTCAAACTGCTTGCATTCAGGCTTCGAGCGTATTTTTGTACTTACGCAATTCAATTCGGCCTCGTTAAATAAGCACATAAAAAACACCTATCATTTCAGCAGCTTCAGCGATTCTTTTGTTGATATACTGGCTGCCGAGCAAACACCATCAAACGTAGGATGGTTTCAGGGCACTGCCGATGCGGTACGCCAGAGCTTACACCACCTATCGGTACATGAGTTTGAGTATGTGCTTATATTATCAGGCGACCAGCTTTACCAGCTTGATTTTAAGCACATGGTTGAAGAGCACATTAAAAGTAACGCCGAAATTTCAATAGCTACCATTCCGGTACATGCTAATGATGTACCCAGCTTTGGTATTTTAAAAACCAATGAAGAGAGCCTGATTACCGACTTTATTGAGAAACCTAAAAGCGGTTTTGAAAGCTGGGCTTCTGAGGTTAGTGAAGAGATGGCTGCCAAAGGCCGCTTTTACCTGGCTTCAATGGGTATATACATTTTCAACCGTCAAACTTTGTATGATTTGCTGCAAGGCAATGACCATCCTGATTTTGGTAAAGAAATTATTCCGCAATCAATACAAACCAACCGCGTGGTAAGCTATCAATACGAAGGTTACTGGGAAGATATTGGTACCATACCATCATTCTTTGAGGCTAACCTTGGCCTTACGGATGATATTCCTGCATTTAACCTGTTCGATAAAAAGCATATATTCACCAGGGCACGCATGTTGCCACCCTCAAAAGTGTCAGGCACCTTGTTGGAGTGCTCCATTATATCAGACGGCTGTATCATCAATGCAAAACTTATAAAGCGTTCAATAATTGGTATACGTACCCGCATAGGTGCTAATACTGAAATAGAGAACTGTTATATAATGGGTGGTGATAATTATCAAACTCTGGAACAAATTGAGCAATCAAAAGCTGATAACACACCAATAATGGGTATTGGCGACCGATGCAAAATAAAGAATGCAATCATCGATAAAAATGCTTTCATCGGAAACGATGTTTGTATCAACTGCGGAGAAAAACTTGAAGACGGCGACTATGGTGCTTACACCGTACAGGGCGGCATTGTAGTTGTAAAAAAACGCGCAATAATTCCGCACGGAACCGTGATATAATTTCACCTAAAATTGTTGAAAGGCCCGGATACACGGGCCTTTTTTTGTTGGCTCGAAGGCAATAGCTTTTATTGATATAACTTATATTTGCCTATAGCTTTGCACTATATCTAAATATCTCTGTTATATGACCATCACCCAACTTGAATATATTGTAGCTGTTGACACTTACAAAAGCTTTGTGCTTGCGGCCGAAAAATGCTTTGTAACGCAACCTACACTAAGTATGCAAGTACAAAAGTTAGAAGATATTTTAGGCGTTAAAATATTTGACCGCACAAGGCAGCCAATTGCTCCAACTGAGGTAGGTACCGAAATTATTGCACAGGCTAGGCTTATGCTGGCAGAAAGCTATAAGATAAAAGAGATTATATCTGATCGTCAAAAAGAGCTTTCAGGCGAGTTAAAGGTGGGAATTATACCAACTATTGCGCCCTACCTGCTTCCAAGGATAATTGCACGCTTTGTTGACCAGCACCCGCAGGTAAAACTGGTTGTGTGGGAACAAAACACCGAAAATATAATACAGCAACTAAAACTTGGCACCATTGATTGCGGCATTTTATCAACCCCGCTGCATGAGCCCGGGCTGAGTGAGATACCTGTTTTTTATGAGAACTTTGTGGCCTACGCATCAAAATCAAGTAAGCTTTATAAAAAGAAAACCATCACACCCGATGATATAGACGTTGAAGAACTTTGGGTACTTGATGAAGGACATTGCATGCGCGAACAGGTGCTTAACATATGCCAGCGCCGAAAATCAACCAAAGGATTTCAGCACTTTGAGTACAATACAGGCAGCGTTGATACGCTTAAACGCATGGTTGATCAAAACAATGGTGCCACCATTTTGCCTGAGCTGGCGCTTGATGATCTGAGCGATAAGCAGCTGGACAGGATACGTTACTTCAAATCGCCTGAACCGGCAAGGGAGGTAAGCATAGTTATACAACGTAACTTTATTAAGCGGCGACTTATCGAAGCATTAAAAAATGAGATCCTTCATTTCATTCCAAAAAAGCTCAAGACCAAAAAGAAGAAAGAGGTGATGGACTTTTAAAGACAATCTCAACTTGCAATACCCTTATTTAGAATAATTAAAAATAACTTTTGATTTAGGTAAGATAATCATACTTTTGGGGCGTTATTTATACTAAGTCCAAATAAATGAACAAACTTTACCACTTCATCCTATCAATCTGCATTATAACCTTTAGCGCTGCCGGCGCATTTGCCCAACAAAACCGGGGAACTGTAAAAGGTAAAGTGCTTACATCTGACAATAAACCTGCTGATTATGTTACTGTAGGCTTAAAAGGCACCAAGCATGGTACCATGACTAATGAAAATGGTGATTATACATTCAGAGCGCCAGCAGGCAATTATACCCTTGTAATATCATCGGTTGGCGTGCAGCCTACCGAAACAACGGTAACGGTTGTAGCTAATCAAACCGTCACTGTAGGCACTTTAAATATAAACACCAGCATGTCGCAGTTATCAGAGGTAAATGTAACAGGCAACAAAGCTCGTTTTACACGTAAATCAAGCGTTGATGCCGCTAAAATTCCATTAACCGCACTTGAAAACTCGCAAACTTATTCAACCATAACTACCGAACTGATTAAAGAGCAGCAAGTGTTTTCAATTGATGACGCGTTAAGAAATGCATCAGGCATACAAAAGCTGTGGGATGCAACCGGCCGTGGCGGCGATGGCGGCTCTTACTTTACTTTAAGAGGCTTTGTTGTACAAAGCAGCTTGCGCAACGGCGTTGCAGGTTTGGTAACCAACACGGTTGATGCTGCTAATACTGAAAAAGTTGAGGTAATTAAAGGCCCTTCGGGTACGTTATACGGCAGTACGCTACCGTCTTTTGGCGGTTTGGTTAACCGTGTTACCAAAAAGCCATTTGAAACCTTTGGCGGCGAAATAACTCAAAGTGTAGGCGGCTTCGATTTTAATAAACTGGGCCTTGTTCGCACATCAATTGATATTAACACGCCGGTTACTGAAAGCAAAGATGTATTGTTTCGCCTTAATGCTGCGTTTAACAAGCGCAACAGTTTTCAAAACTATGGTAAGAACAATACTTTTACCTTAGCTCCAAGTTTGTCAATCAAAGCAAATGATAAACTTTCATTTTTGGTTGAGTCAGAAATATTTTTTGGCCGCAGCTCATCAATGCGTCCATTCTTCTTTTTCCTGAATACGCCTAACCAGTTAGGTGTAAGCAAAGTGAGCGACCTTAACATTGATTACAACCAGGCTTATGTAAATGATGATATTAGTCAGCGTTCACGCAGCATTAACAACTTTGTACAGGCCAACTTTAAAATAAGCGATAAAATTACATCGCAAACTATATTTACTTCGGCAAATAGTTTCTCTAACGGCGCAAGCCCTTACTTTTACCTGGTTACTGATGAAACTGCTATAGATGGCACTACGCTGCCTAACCCACCCGGCAATAACAACTTTATTTCGGTAAGAGATCAATCAACTTCAAACAGCAACTTTACTGCTATACAGGTACAACAAAACTTCAATGGCGATTTTAACATTGGCCAGTTCCGCAACCGCTTTGTAGTTGGTCTTGATTACCAGCATGTAAACTCCAATCAAAGATATTACGGGTCCGATTATGGCTACGCACCAATAAACAGCTCAACATTTAATTATGGCAGCTTTAACAGGGAGGCGCAACTCAAGCAAATACCGTCTGTTTTTACTGATGCCAACACATTCCCGTACATATACAAAACAAGCACTTACAGCGCCTACGTTTCTGACGTATTCAACATTACCGAGCAGTTACTGGCATCGGCAGGTGTACGTATTGACCGTTTTGAAAACGGTGGAAGCTACAGCCTTGCAAATACCCAAACAGCTGCACCATTTAAACAAACCGTATTTTCGCCTAAGTTTGGTTTGGTATACCAAGCTATTAAAGAGCAGCTCTCAATATTTGCGAACTACCAAAACGGCTTTATCAACCCTCAGCCTTTTCAGGATATTACCGGCACACTTGTTAACCCAAAACCACAAAATGCCAACCAAATTGAGGGTGGTGTAAAAGTGGCTTTGTTTAATGGTAAATTAAATGGTAGTGTAAGTTACTATAATATAAAGCTAACCAACATGCTACGCAGTTTACCACCAACCTCAACAGTACCGAACCCTTCGGTACAGGATGGCACACAAAAATCTGAAGGCTTTGAGGCTGAGTTTGTAGCCAGCCCAGTTACCGGCTTAAGCGTAGTAGCAGGCTTTGCTTACAACAATTCAAAAATAACCAAAGCAGCAGCCGATGTGGGTTTTCGCCCAAACACTGCCGGCTCACCTTACCTGGGTAACTTTTATGTAAGCTACCGCTTGCCTCAAACGGCTGTGAAAGGGCTAGGTATAGGCTTCGGTGGCAATTACGCAAGCGAAAACAAGATTATCAACAGCGAATTTTCAGGCACTTTCTCATTACCGTCATACACTGTACTGAATGCAAACATATTTTACGACCGTGCTAAATACCGTTTGGGTTTAACTGCAAATAACATAGGTAACAAACGTTACTATACAGGTTACACTACTATCAATCCGCAAGATTTACGTCAATTGGTATTGAGTGCGTCGTACAAGTTTTAATTTAACTCCGTAATATGACTGCTTTTAAAAAAGCTGTACTATTTATTCACCGCTGGCTCGGATTTACATCCGGGCTTGTGGTTTTTATAGTGAGCATTACCGGCTGCCTCTTTTGCTTTCAGGATGAACTGCAGGACATGATGCATGATTACCGTAAAGTACAAGTAATGTATAAGCCTGCTTTAAAGCCATCTGAGTTACAGGGCATCGTATTAAAGCAGTTCCCTAAGTCGGTCTATGCCGGCATGGCTTATATTGCTCCAGACAGGGCTGCCCAGGTACGCGTTACCGACAAAGCCGGCTACCATAACGTTTACATTAACCAGTACACCGGCAAAATTCAGGGCGACGATATTATGGAGAAGAACTTCTTTGTAATTGTTGAATTTATTCAC
This sequence comes from uncultured Mucilaginibacter sp., assembly GCF_913773635.1. Classification (GTDB taxonomy): domain Bacteria; phylum Bacteroidota; class Bacteroidia; order Sphingobacteriales; family Sphingobacteriaceae; genus Mucilaginibacter. The sequence continues at coordinate 23,572 of NZ_CAJYGQ010000003.1, read as the reverse complement.
CTGTACCTGCTTTTACCTCCCGAAACAGGTAAAGTTGTTGTAGGCGTGGCAGTGCTCATTTTTGTTGCGCTTATGGTTACCGGCATCGTTCTTTGGTGGCCCAAACGCAAAAGTGACCGCAAACGCAGTTTCACTGTTAAATGGAATGGCCGCTGGCGCCGGGTAAATTATGACCTGCACAACGTGCTTGGATTTTATGCTACTTCGGTTGCTATTGTATTAGCCATAACCGGGCTTTCCATGAGCTTTCAATGGATGGAGCGGGCCATTTATAATACTGCAAATATTGGCCGTAACATTAACCACGATGATGAGGAGAAAGCAATGCAGTCTGACACATTAAACATTCCATCAACTATTGCTGTACCCGCAATGGACGTAGCGTATCAAACCATCCGCACCAAATCGCCCGATGCTTCAATGATTGTATTTTACGGCGGTGAAAAGAAAAGCGATGTGTTGAACGCCATGTCATATCCAAAGCCTTTATATTTCAGTTACAGCGATTCTTATCAATTTGACAAGCACACCGGAAAATTACTCAGCTATTTACCAAATACCCAGAAAAGCCCGGGTAGGAAACTGAACGATATGAATTATGATATTCATGTTGGTCAAATTGCCGGCTTGCCGGGCAAAATAATTGCTTTCCTGGCCAGCTTAATTTGCGCAAGTCTACCAGTTACTGGGTTCATCATTTGGCTTGGAAAACGCAACAAAAAACCAAAAGCAAAAAAAATCAGGGCAATTACGCACAAAAAATCACACAGGCATTTAGTAGCATCAACTGCCGAAAAAAGTTAAGTGATCAAGGCTGTGTATTGGGCCTTAATTATTTCACCCCTATTTCATAACAAAAAAATCACACGCTGTTTGGGTATCATTGCTGATATTTGGCGTTTAATTTTGCCCAAAATGAAGATAAAACATTTGTTTTTAGCCGCATTGGCATCATTGCCTATAGTTACATCGGCCCAAAAAACTAAGAACACTGCAACACCGGGTACACTTAGCCGCCCAAAACTGGTAGTTGGCATTGTGGTTGACCAAATGCGTTGGGACTACTTATACCGCTTTAACGACCGTTACGTAGCAGGAGGTTTTAAACGAATGCTTAGTGAAGGCTTTACCTGTGAAAATACACACATAGATTATTTACCAACCGAAACCGGACCGGGCCATAGCTGTATTTACACCGGATCGGTTCCGGCCATACATGGCATTGCAGCAAATAACTTTATTATACAAGCTACAGGCAAACCTATGTACTGTGCCGAAGACACTACCGTGCGTGGTGTAGGTTCAACATCCGTAGCCGGTAAAATGTCTCCGCGTAACTTACAAGCCAGCACAATTACTGATGAGCTTAAACTTGCCACTAATTTCCGCTCAAAAGTTATAGGTATTGCTTTAAAAGACAGGGGAAGCATATTGCCTGCCGGCCACACGCCTAACGGCGCATATTGGTTTGATGATGCAACAGGCAATTGGATTACCAGCACCTATTACACCAATGATTTACCTGCCTGGGTTAAGCATTTTAATGATAAAAAGCTGCCAACTGCTTACCTTGCTAAGACCTGGGAAACACTTTACTCTATAAATACCTACAAACAGAGTACTGCCGATAAAAGTCCTTACGAAGGTGCTTATAGTGGCGAGGCAGCGCCTGTTTTCCCGCACAACTTTCCGGCTATAAAGGGTGCCGATTTTGCCGCAATACGCAGTAACCCGCTTGGCAACACCTTTACGTTAGACTTTGCTAAAACTGCGCTTGATGCGGAACAACTAGGCAAGGGCGAGCAAACAGATTTTCTTGCGGTGAGCCTATCATCAACAGACTACATTGGCCATCAGTTTGGGCCCAACTCTATTGAAGCGGAGGACACCTACCTGCGTTTAGACCGCGATTTGGCAGCCTTTTTTGCTTACCTGGATGCCAAAGTAGGTAAAGGCAATTACACTGCATTTTTAACTGCCGACCACGGCGCTGCTCATAATGCCCAGTTTTTGAAAGACAATAACATACCAGGTGGAACCTGGGATGGCTATGCAGCTGCAACACAGTTAAACAATATGTTTGAAAAAGAGTTGAACGTGAAACGCGCCATTTTGTCTATTGATAATTATGAGGTTAACTTAAATTACGCCGCTATCAATAACGCTAAAGCTGATGCTGAGAAAATCAAAGATTTAAGTATTGCCTATTTACGTAAACAGCCCGGAGTATTATATGTGGTTGATATGCAAAAAGTTCAATCGGCAAGCATACCGGCCGATTTACGCGAACGCATAATTAACGGCTATAATGCTGAGCGTAGTGGTGCAATTCAGGTAATATTGAAGCCCGGCTATTTTGCCGGTCATGGTAAAACCGGAACCTCTCACGGTGTAAGCTCTCCTTACGATACACACATTCCGTTGTTGTTTATGGGCTGGGGAATTAAACAGGGCAGCTTAAACCGCGACACGCACATGACCGACATATCGGCCACGCTTGCAGCATTATTGCATATTCAAATGCCAAGCGGCTGTGTGGGCAAAGTTATACCAGAAGCACTAAAAAAATAGATTGGAAGTTTAACGGCTGATTCAACATTTTTATAAGCAAAAGCCCTTAAGCTAATTAGCCTGAGGGCTTTTCCATTTAAAGCTTTTTATAAGTACGGCCATATCTTTCTTAACAAAGTCAAGCACGGGTTGTATTGAGTCCAGTCGGGGTTGTGTGTTGAAGTACAAAGCGCCTCTAAGGTAATGCTGTGTACTATCGGTTAAAAAAAACTGGGCCGAAGATGCAGCGTTACCATCAATTGAGTAGTAAATGCCATATACTTTTTTGTTGGGATATTGTATCACTCCTTCATCAATAGATGTTGCTTTAACGGTATGTTTAAAAGCAAATGTGTGCGCATCCTCAATCAGCTCGTTGAACACCTTTTTTGAGGTTACCGGCTGATAACTTAAATGTAAAGTACCGTTAAATTGTGGCATTTGAAGGTTTATCCAACAGGCTTTGGCGCCGGGTGAACGATCTGGCTCAATAACTGCATAAGTAGGATAAGTAAACGTATAATTACATCCTTCATTAAATTCAGCATACTTACGCTGTGGGAAATAAATACGGGAATACGCCCGGGGCTTGGGCGAATAATCAGGCTCATTACTACAGCCTGAAGCAGCAGCAACAAGCAGTAACAAAGCAATTATTCCTCTTCGGGCTTTATTTCTCTTGAATTCCATATTTCCCATGATTTTTCGGCCTGAAGCAATAACATCTCGTAACCGTTTTTTGTTGCGGCTCCCTGTTCCCGTCCTTTTTGCAAAAACAGTGTTTCTTCAGGATTATAAATCAAGTCATACAGCAAATGTTCGGAGGTTAATGCCTCATAAGGAATATCCGGGCATTTATCAACATTGGGCGACATGCCAAGCGGCGTAGTGTTGATTATAAGCTTATACTTACTAAGCAACTCGGGAGTTACGTCGGCATAGCCAATGCGATCTGCACTTGCCTCGCGCGAAACAAATTTGGCGTAGATATTAAGCTTGTTAAGCACATACTTAACAGCGCGGGACGCACCACCTGTGCCCAACACTAAAGCCTGTGTATGCTGAGCATTTAGCAATGGCTTAAGTGACATTTCAAAACCGTATACATCAGTATTAAAGCCTTCCAACCTGAACTCATGGTCTTTGATACCAACCTCGCCCGAGAAAGCTGCCGCCACCGGACTTTCGGCCGTAATACGGATACAGTTTACCGCATCTACCTCCCTGGCATCAGGATGCACCCAATCAAGGTAAAACATCACGCCAATTTTGTGCGGAACAGTAACGTTAAGTCCGCACAGTTTTGGATTAGCTCGTAAAAGCTCCGGGAAATCACTCAGATTTTGAATTTCGTACAGGTCATACACGTGGTTTTCAATTCCCTCACGCTCAAACTTTGCTGTAAAATACTTTTTTGAAAAGGAGTGCGTAAGCGGATAACCTATTAACCCGTACTTTTTCATGGCTTTTAATGATCAATTGTTTGGCTAATTTGCCTATTTATTTACAAACAGGCAACAGCCGTTTATTGATTTAAAAAATGATCAAAAGTATCGCTCCGTAAGCCTAAACGTAAAGTTTCCAGTGGAATCATATCAGCAGGTGCAATATTACCCAAGTTAACATTAGTACCTATAAGCTTTATAAACCAGGTTTGCTGCGCCTTTTGCGGTGCTTCCCATATAATTGTTTCGGCCGGTATTTGTGTAAGTATTTCATCAACCAAACCCTGGCGCACCTCGCCTGAGTCCCGGTAGATGCCTACATTACCGCTTTCACGAGCCTCAGCTATAACCTTCCATGATCCTGCCTCAAGCTCAGCCTTCATCAACTGTATCCACTTGTACGGCGCAAAAATCTTTTGAACATCTTTTGAGCCAACCTCTGATATTACCGTAACCTGCTTGCTCAGTTTGCTTATAAACTCGCATTTTAAAGCATGATCAATAGTTATAGACCCGTCAGACACTTCGGCATACTCCAACCCAAACGTGTCGAGCATGCGGCAGTAATCGTCATATTGGTTACGTATAATAAATGCTTCGAAAAGCGTACCGCCAAAGTAAACAGGTATTCCGGCTTGCTTATATAATGAAAGTTTTTCTTTCAGATTAGGGGTTACATATGAGGTAGCCCATCCCAGCTTTACAATATCTGTATAAGATCCGGCAACTTCCAAAAAGTCTTCAACTTGCCGAAGGCTTAAGCCTTTGTCCATAACCATGGTCATGCCACTGCTGCGGGGTTTTTCAGTTCGTTGCGGAATATTGTTTAAAGCGTAATTCATAAAACTTTACAATTGGTTATAGACTATAACAAAAAGTATTAACGCCGCAAAGATGAAAAAAATCTGTTAGCCAATCATCATATCAATCTTAAAAATTGATACCCCAATTAAACAACAAAAGCCGGAGTGTAATACCTCCGGCTTATCATAGCAAATTATTATTAAACTTTAATGCTGTCTATTGCCTTTTGCAGGGCGTTTTCTTGTAAAGCTGGCATTTTCAATCCTTCGGCACGGTAAAACGTTATGTCCGTCATTCCTAAAAAGCCAAGTACAGCGCGCAGATAAGGCTCTATAAAGTCATAAGCTTTCATTGGTCCTTCTGAGTACACCCCACCAGATGATATAGCCACGTAAACTTTTTTTCCTTTAATTAATCCTTCGGGCCCGGCGTCTGTATACCTGAAAGTTTTGCCGGCCCTGGCCATATGATCTATCCAGGCCTTTAATGTTGATGGTATATTAAAGTTATAAAAAGGCGCACCAATTACAATGGCATCTGCTTCCTCTACCTCGGCAATGGCATCATCAGAATGCTTTATAGCCAGCTTATACTCAGGCGTATGATTCTCGAGCGGTGTAAAAAAGGAGTTGATATGAACCTCTTCAAGGTGAGGGAATTGGGCGTTAGCCAAATCATGTACTTTAACAGTGCTACCAGGGTTTGCAGCTTGCAATTTTTCAACAACAGCGTTACCTAATTTCAGGCTGTAAGATTCATTGCCGCGCGGGCTTGATATTAAATGCAGTATTTTCATGTTCAAACAATTATTTGAAACAAACATAAATAATGCTACTATTAAAAAGATACTACTATCTTAAAGGATAGCGGTATCGTACAGGATATCAAGACTACTCAAAAGAAAAAAGCCTGCTCGTTGAGCAGGCTTTTAATATCTATTAAAGTAAAATTACTTTTTAGCGTACATAACGTCTTTTACTGCTTTAACAACGCGGTCGGCATTTGGCAGGTACTCCTGAATTAGAGTAGGAGCGTAAGGAAGTGGAACGTCTCCACCGGTAATACGTAAGATAGGAGCATCAAGGTAATCAAACGCATCTTTTTGCACTTTGAATGCAATTTCAGTAGCAATTGAACCTAAAGGCCAGCTTTCTTCAACAATTACCAAACGGTTTGTTTTCTTAACCGACTCAATAATTGCAGGATAATCAATAGGGCGAACGGAACGTAGGTCAATAACTTCTGCGCTTACACCTTCTTTTTCAAGTTCGGCAGCTGCTGCATTAACTACTTTCATAATTTTACCAAAACCAACTAAAGTTACATCAGTACCTTCTTTTACTATGTTGGCTTTACCAATTTCAAGGTAGTATTCCTCTTCAGGAACCTGGCCTTTATCACCGTACATTAATTCTGATTCCATGAAAATAACCGGATCAGGATCTAATATTGCAGATTTTAATAAGCCTTTTGCATCATATGGAGTTGATGGAACAACTACTTTTAAACCCGGGCAGTTTGCGTACCAGTTTTCAAAACACTGGCTGTGCTGTGAACTCAACATACCTGCGTTACCGGTAGGACCACGGAACACCGCAGGAACTGAGAACTGACCACCACTCATACTCATCATTTTGGCAGCACCATTAATGATTTGATCTATAGCAACCAACGAGAAGTTAAACGTCATAAACTCGATGATAGGACGTAAACCATTCATTGCCGAACCAATACCTATACCGGCAAAACCCAGCTCAGAGATAGGAGTATCGATAACACGCTTAGCGCCAAATTCATCTAACATACCCTGGCTTACTTTATAAGCACCGTTATACTCGGCAACTTCTTCACCCATAAGGTATATGTTTTCGTCCTTGCGCATTTCCTCGTTCATCGCTTCACGAAGCGCTTCTCTGAATTGTATTTCTCTCATTTTATTATTAAGAATGAAAATTTTCCGTCGCAAATATAGCTAATGGCGCGGTAAAAACAACCTGCCGCCGCAAAAGATGAAACGGTAAATTTATTTTTATAAAAATTTGATTTTGCAGCAGGTTAACCGGCCTTTGTTTATAAAATCATTAAACAACAATAACACTCATAATGAGCAAACTTTGCTACCTTTCAGGCTTAACTTAGTCTTATTGCTTAAACCATGAAATTCATATCGTTAAAAAACCTCATTTACGGGGCAGCTGCCGTGCTCAAACGCTTTCCGCTGGAGGTTTTATTTGCGCTTACAGGCACAGTTGCTGCAATTGCTAATATAGAGTTAAACTCAATTAATTATGATGGTCAAGGCTTATGTTGGCAGCTAATTACCGGCGCAAACCTTGGGCTGTTGTTATCACTTTCGGCTACCCTGTATAGCGAAAGCCGCGCATTAAGCAAAGGCCAGTTGTGGTTATTACGATTGCTGGCAGTATTGTTGACATGTGCAATTACCTGGAGCATTAATCCATTTGAGCAGACAACCGATATTTTAAAATTCCTGTTGCTCAGTTTTGCATTTCACCTGCTTGTTGCTTTTGCGGCATTTACAAAAGGCAATTCTGTACAAAGCTTTTGGCAATTCAACGAAACGCTCTTTTTACGCTTTTTAACCAGCGCATTGTACAGCGCTGTTTTGTTTATTGGCCTAACGGCTGCTATAGGTGCAATTAATTTTTTGTTTAACGCAAACTTTGAGTGGGATACATTTGCCACCCTATGGGTGTTAATTGTGGGCCTTTTTAGCACAACGTTCTTTTTAGCGGGCGTGCCTGCAAGCACCCAAGCACTCAACCAAGACTACAGCTACCCCAAAGGTTTAAAAATTTTCACCCAATACGTTTTAATACCGCTTGCATCAGTTTACGTAATAATTCTATTAGCCTATGAGGGTAAGATATTAATTAGCTGGCAATTACCAAAAGGGCTGGTATCAAGCCTGATATTAGGCTATGCAGTTTTCGGCATCTTGTCGAACTTACTGGTTTACCCCATCCGCAATCAAGACGATAACAGGTGGATTAAAACTTTTTCCAAAAGCTTCTACTTACTACTCCTTCCGCTTATTGTACTGCTGTTTGTAGCTACCGGCACCAGGGTTTTTACGTACGGCATAACGGAGCTAAGGTACTTTTTGGTTGTACTGGCCTTTTGGCTTTTGTTCATCAGCATTTACTTCCTGGTTTCAAAAAAGCAAAACATAAAGTTAATTCCCATATCATTATGTTTATTAACACTCGTATCGGTATACGGGCCCTTAAGTGCTTTTAACGTGGCAAAGATGTCTCAGCTACGTATTTTAAAAGAAATATTTATTAAGAATAAAGCCTTCAGCAATTCAAAACTCCAACCTGTAAGTAAGAGCATTTCAAAAAGAGACGGTAATCATGCCGTAGCTGTTATTGACTACCTGATTAGCCAGCATGACATTACAGCACTACAACCTTACTTTACAAAAGACCTTAAAAAGGTATCAGATTCACTTATTCATAAAAACAACTCAAAAACTGCAAAGCTTCATCGGTATGAAGCCATATCGCTGAAGCTTGAGTGGGTAAAAAAACAATTAAACCTTGAAGAGTACTGGGGTTATTGGCGTGATGAAGATACAGAAGGCAACACTTATATAGAAAACGAACGCATTGGATTCACTATCGAAGAGATGAGCGTGATTGATATTAAAGGGTATGATTACCTCATTAATGATCTTACTTTGAACGGATCGCCCGATACATTGAAACCTACAACCATTGAATATAAGATTAACAATACGGAGGTTAAGCACATTGATACTTTCAGAAGCACACAGGTTATACAAATTGGCAATGAGAGCGCCAGTTTTGAGCTTGAAAAGTGGGCAAATGAAATACTTGCCGACACAGCAAGCCTTAAAAAGCTGGAGAACACCAAGGGGTCAAGCTCCAACTTTTCGAGCTATACACTGCCTCAAAGTAAACTTACCATGACCCGGAACTGCGGCAAGCATGTAGTTACATTAAGGCTAACCCAGGTAAACCTTAACAAACCAGCCAAGGGCAAACGGTTTGAGATAACCTACGCGTTAGGGGCAATACTTATTAAATGGTAATCATTTAAAACAAAAAAAAGCGGGTTTAATGCCCGCTTTTTTCATATACAATTAACTGAAGCAAGTTTAGTTTTTACGATCGCCTTTGGTTTTCGCAGCTATTTGAACCGCATCAAAAGCGTTAACAACACCTCCTGTTTTACTAAGGGTTGTAAAGTCAACACGCTCATCACTGCCAGGTTTTTTAACCATAACACCTGTTAAAGGCTTTGCCGACTGCATAATGATTTGCTTAAGCTGGCGTGCACTCAAATTTGGATAGTATTCTAAAAGCAATGCAGCAACACCTGCAGTAATAGGAGAAGCAAAGCTGGTACCATCGGCGGTGTTAAACTCCGCATCTTTATCAACTGATGTTACTTTTACACCCGGTGCAAACACGTCAACGTTGTTTTTTCCATAATTACTGAAATCGCCCGGCAGGTTCTCGCCTTTTTTTGCTGATGAAGCGCCCACGCAAAGCAGGTTGGCAGCATCAGTTGCCGAGCCATCCTCAAACTGATCATTAGGGTAAGTTGGTTTAGCATCAACATCCTGATGATCATTACCTGCGGCCTGTACAAGCAATACATCTTTTTCGGCAGCATACTTAAACGCATCATCAACCCATTTTTTATGCGGCGATAGTTTTTTGCCAAAACTCATATTTATGATTTTGGCTCCGTTATCAACAGCATAACGTATTGCCTTGGCAATATCTTTATCATACTCATCACCGTTTGGAACGGCTTTGATAGCCATAATGCGCACATTGTCGGCCACACCATTTATACCATATTTATTATCACGCACTGCGCCTATTAAACCGGCAACACCTGTACCATGTGATGCATCATCAAATTTTATAAGATGACTGCCGTATGGCTTAGAGTCCCAAACATTGGGGTCATCACCCACAATACGGGCGCGCGCTTCAAGGTCGGGGTTTAAATCGTTGTTGAATTTGGCAAGGGCTTCGCTTATTTCTTTTAATACATCACTGTTTGTTGAGTTGGGTTCTTCGGCAAAAATATAGCCCCAAACTCCTTTGCTTTGCACTACCGTATCATTAGTTGATTTTATCTTTTCCAGATCGGCTGCTTTAAAAGTACCGTTTGCAGGCAACTTAAGCTCACGCTTTATGTAACCACTGGTTCCCATCAGCACGTTCATCATTTGGCCATACTGCTGGGTTTGTCTTGATGACTGGGCAATAGTAGAGTCATAAGTAACCTTTACCTTTTGCCAGTAATTAAACTCTTTTTTATCGGTAGCTGTGACTTCAGTGGCCTGCAGGTATTTTCCTTTCAGGCGGTTGTATTCACGTACCTCTTCTGTAGTTTCGGTAAAGTCGCACTTTCCGCCCGGGCCGCCTAAAAAGTTCCAGCCGTGTACATCATCAATGTAACCGTTACCATCATCATCTTTACCGTTACCTGCCTTTTCTTTAGTATTAACCCATAACACTGGTTTTAAATCGGCCTGGGCAGTATCAATACCGCTATCAATAGTGGCAACAACAACAGTCTTGCTTTTTTTACCTTTTAAAGCCTGGTAAGCTTTATTGAGGCTTATGCCAAAGTACCCATCGGCTGTCAAGTCCATAGTGTGCCAGTTTTGAGGCGGTGCAGGTACCGGCGCAGGTGCGGTTTGGGCATTTACGTTAGCCGAAGTAAGTAACGCGCCACATAATGCCAGTGCGGGTATAAAGTTTTTATATGTATTCATCATGTTTAATAATGTAGCCAAGTTAAAAATTTGAGCTGTTTAGTTAACGGTTATTTTAGGCAATAATTGCCAACTGTGACGCTAAACCGGTGCAACAACAATTTGAGGGCAAAAAACGTTTATATTAGTATAATAAATTCCAATTCATACCAAGAGTGCTGACCAACCCCAAGGCGGGTACCAAACCCTTTTTAATAGCATGAATTAATCCGGATCAAGTTTGTGTTAATAATCAATTCTTTAACCAATAAAATATCCACAATAGCTGTATGTTGAAAACTTAATTACCCGGCATCGGCTTATTATAGTAACTTAAACTGAAAGTTATTACCTGTGCAGGCCAGTTTGTGGCCGGTACAGGTAATGTATAAACCAGATAAGATGGAAGATGAATATGAATTTGGTTTTACTGAAGATCCAAAGTTCTCGGTAGAACGCTACGAAGAAATGATTCGTAATCATGACCAGTACTTTTTTGATGCTCAGGCATTTGAGAATATAATTGATTACTACATTGAAAGAAACGACCCTGCGAAGGCTTTACAGGTTGTAGAGTATGCCAAAAGCCAGCATCCTTTTGCAGCGGTATTTTTAATTAAACAAGCACAGTTACTGGTAGTAACTAATAAAGTTACAGAGGCCTTTGCCGCACTTGATAAAGCTGCGTTGCTTGAAGCCTCAGACGCCGACATTTATATTATAAGAGGAAACCTTTACGAAAGCATGGACCGCTATACCGAGGCACTCGAAAACTACGAGAAAGCACTTGGCATGGCCGAAGAAACCGACGATATTTTGTTGCATATGGCCTATGTTCATCAAAATATGGGCGATTATGAAATGGCTATTCATTACTTAAAAGAGTGCCTTAAGCAAAACATGGAAAACCAGGATGCGCTTTATGAATTGGCATTTTGTTATGATGTAATAGACAACCAGGAAGAGAGTATTCAATTCTATCAGCAATACATTGATAACGAACCCTACAGTTACGCTGCATGGTATAACCTAGGTAATGCTTATACAAAATTAGGTTTGTTTGAAAAAGCCATTGATGCCTATGACTATGCTATACTTATAAAAGACAGTTTTGCATCTGCCTACTTTAATAAAGGTAATGCATTAGTAAACCTTGAAAAATACGCTGAAGCCATTGAAGTTTACCGGCAAACTTTTGAGTACGAGCAACCAAATGCCGATACCTATTGCGCCATAGGTGAATGCTACGAAAAGTTGGAGCAGATGGATGAAGCACGCGGTTTTTACAAAAAAGCCGTGCGCATGGACAGCAAACTGGCCGATGCCTGGTTTGGCATAGGCGTAACGCTTGATTTTGAAGAGCGGTACTTTGAGGCCTTGCACTTTTACCGTAAAGCTCTTGATCTTGACATTATGAATGCAGACTATTGGTTTGCAATTGCTGATGCAGAATATAAGTTAGGCCATTTGCCTGAGGCCGAACTGGCCTACGAAAAGGTGGTAGAGCTAAACCCGCTTGATGTTGATGCATGGCTCGACTATTCATCAATAATGTATGAACAGGAAAGACTGATTGATGCTATTGAGGTAATTGCTAACGCCATAAAAAATAATCCTGAGGCAGCAGAACTTTACTATCGGATGGTTGCTTACCTGTTTGCTAAAGGTGATTATAATGAAGCCTTGGCTAACCTTGAGCTTGCTTTAACCTCAGACCCCGATAAGCATTATATTTTATTTGATTACCTTCCACAGCTACAAAAAAACAAGGTAATTCTTGATATAATAAATCGTTACACTCGCTAATTAATAAGTTCAAACAATAGTTTTAAGTAGGGCTTCGGAATTAAACTTCCGGAGCTTTTTTATTTGCTTAAAATTTGAATAAAAAAAAGAGAGCTACTTTCGAAGCTCCCTTTCCCCTAATTAATTTAAACTATTGATTAAACCCAAAACAAAGAACAAAATCATCTCAACTTGGGTGCCTGAGAATTCTCTTTCATAAATGTTGTAACATAGGTAGATGTTACTTTATTTTGTTTTTCACTTAGATGCAGAGTCGTAATGTTATTTACAAAAGTGAAGCCAAACTTTTTGAACCACCCAAAAAAATAAGCCTTGAATCCATTTACCTCCTAGTCATCTAGTTCTCACAACACATTAATAACCATTGAAAATATACTTATAAGTTATTGCTTTTCAATGCTTTATTAACAAATAGCAAGAATTATTATCAATTGGAGCTGTATTCGTCAATTATCATTTTCATAATAAATCTACCAATTCGAGCATTTTATATAGGAGATTTATAATTTCAAACACTTACCAATTTATACTGAGTTATAATCAAAAGTGAATAATTTAATAGATAAATGATTAATAAAACCCCCGAAAGTTGTATCAATTAAACTACAATTCCTTTATAACATACACACAACTTTAGATTGTGTATGATAATTACTACAAGAATGTTAACAGTTACTAACATTTTATGATAATGCGTGTTCTTGTCTTACTTAATATTGAAAAGTATATTTGACAATGCATCTCCTGAGCGAAATTGTCAACTGGCTTAAACACCAAAGTATACTCGAATTGACAGGTGTTTGCTGCGGCTTGCTATGTGTGTACCTTGCAGCCCGCAACAATATTTGGAACTGGCCCTTTGCCATAGTAAGCACCGGCATTTACATTTACATTTTTGCTCAAAACGGCCTTTACGCCGATATGCTACAAAACGCTTACTTGTTTTGTATAAATATTTACGGCTGGTATTACTGGAGCAAACAGCCGGATAATAGTGCCAAAGTGCCTGTGGTGCATATAACTATCAATCAAGTAGAAACAGCAATACTTATAACGGCTGCAATTACGCCGTTACTGGGCTTTACCCTGGTTTATTTAAGCAACATTTTAAACTATAGTCCGGCCGCCTACCCATTCCTGGATAGCTTTTGCACGGTATTGAGCCTTACAGCGCAGGTTTACATGGCTCGTAAGGTTTTAGAGAATTGGTTGATATGGATTTTTGTTGACATCATATACGTTTTAATATATGCATCGAAACAGCTTGAACCAACAGCTATCATGTTTGCCATTTACGCGCTGCTTGCAGCTAAGGGGTATTATGATTGGCGCAAAGAGCTGCGTTTACAAAAACAGCAACATTAAAAAATGCTCCGGTTTGCCCCGCCATCAACCTGAATGGTGGTTCCTGTAATATACGAGGCTTGTTCAGATGCCAGGAACGCCACAAGGGCGGCAAGTTCTTCGGGCTTACCAATTCGCCTTAATGGTATATTTTCAGCTCTTTGCTTTAAAGCTTCATTTAAATCGACACCCTTGGGTAACGTATGCTTTATACGATCTGTTAAAATTAAACCGGGCGCAACGTTATTTACTGTAATGTTATAGGGCCCTAATTCATCGGCCATCATTTTGGCCATGCCCACTACTCCCATACGCATACTGGTTGACAATACAGAATTAGCAAGCACCGATTTGACCGACCCGCTGATAATATTTATGATTCGGCCACTGCCTGTTTGCATCATATAGGGCAGTACCAAGCGACTCGTTCGGGCAAAACTTAACAAATTAAGTTCAAATGCCCTTTGCCAATCGTTATCGTTAAAGTCTTCAAAGCCGGCAAAAGGTGGCCCTCCGGCATTATTAATTAAGATATCGACACTTTGGAACCGGCTTGCAACGTGGCCTATCAGTTGTTCAACTTCTTCTGCCTTTGATACATCAGCAGCTATGCAAGTAACTGCACTTCCGGTTAATTCTTCAATTTCTTTAGCTGCTGCTTTAAGGTCATCACTGTTACGAGAGGCTATTATGATGCGGCACCCTTCGGCAGCCAATGTTTTTGCAACAGCCTTGCCAAGCCCCTTACTTGAGGCAAGTACTAAAGCAACTTTGTCTTTAAGTTTCAAATTCATAATGTTGCAAAATAGCGGGTATAATGGTAAGCTCAACTATATTCATGATAAAATTAATTGCCGGGCAACACAATGCTTACTTTTGCAGCTTACTAAGAAAGATTAGCCTTATAAATCTTTCATACAAAAGCACGGCAATCATCATATGCTTCATAAAACCCGAGCAATAGTTTTAAAAGTTACCGATTATGGGGAGGCTAGTGTTATTGTGCAACTGTTTACCGAAAAACTGGGCGTACAATCATACATCATTAACGGAGTAAATAAACCTAAGGCTAAAGTTTCGCGCAATATGCTCCAGCCACTTCACCTGCTCGATTTGGTAGTTTACCATAAATCAACAGGCTCAATTCAACGAATTAAAGAAATTAAGGCTGCGGTAATTTTAAAGCATATTCCTTACGATATTGCCAAAAGCAGCATCACCATGTTTCTTAACGAAATATTGTACAAGGCCATAAAACAGCAGGTGCCTGATGAACAAATGTTTGATTACATTTTTGGAAGTATTGAGCTGCTGGATAACCTTGACGCTGGCATAGCTAACTTTCACCTGGTGTTTATGATTGGCCTAACGCGCTTCCTTGGTTTTTTCCCTAGTGACGTTAATGCCGTTAACACTGCTTACTTTGATTTGCACAATGGCGTTTTCAGCAATACCCGACCAGAAAGCAACTTCTATTTATCTCCACCCCATACAGCTCACTTTAAGCAATTGCTTATATACGGCTACAATAATCTTTCAACCATAGTGCTTACCAATACAGAACGCCGATATTTACTTAGCAGGCTGCTGGAGTATTATGCGCTTCACGTTGAAGGCTTTGGCAACATCCGATCGCAAGATGTTTTGGAAGAAATTTTAAGTTAAACCTTAATTGTCATCCTTATCGCCAAAGTATTTTTTAAAAAAGCTTTTATCTTCCTTTGCATTCTGGTTGCCAATTAAATAACCGTACGGTTTAAGTGGCTCTACATGATCACACAATGCCTTAAACATACCTAAAAGTGGTATGGCAAGCACCATACCTGAAATACCCCAAACTGCCTCGCCTATAACTATTATTAAAATAGTAAATAAAGGGTTTAAGTTTACCTGATTGCCAACAACCAACGGCTCCAGCACATAGGTTTGCGTAAACTGCACAATTGCATAGGTTACGAGCACGCCAATTACCATATCAATGCTTCCGCCCTGGGCAAACGCAATAAGCACTGTAATTGAAGTTCCGGTAATGTTACCCGCAAAGGGTACAATTTCAAGTATTCCGCAAAGGATGGCAAAGAATATGGCGTTTTTAATACCCACAATTGAAAAACCAATTCCGTACATAAACCAAAGCATAACAATCATAATTCCTAAGCCGGTTATGTATTGCTGGGTAACACGGCTGGCCTTATGCATAACCTTTTGGGCAGTTGCATGATTAGGTGTATCAACCAATCGCAGTACAAAGTTTTTAAAATGCCCACGGAAGTATAAAAACAGGAATACGTACACCATCACCAGTACTGAGCTAACCAAAATGCTCATGGTAGATGTTAACGTTCCGATAGCTATGCCTGCAACCTTTTCCATTCCGCCTGATTGCTGCTCCTGAAGTATTTTTTCCTGCTGACGGGTTGTAATGCCAAACTGCGAACGTACATAGTCTTTAATTTGCTCAAACAGCTTCATTAATTGGTCTTGCAGCTTCGAAAAGTCTTTAAGCAAGTCGCCAATTTGCCAGTTAAGCAAAAGAACCAAGCCGGCAAGCACGGCTGCAAAAACAAAAAGACTGATAAATGAGGAGACACCTCGGTTCAATCCCATTCGTTCCATCCAATTGCTTAAAGGCATTAATAACATAGCCAGCACACCGCCAAACGTAAGCGGAATAAGCACAGAACTCGAATAGTAAAGTATAATTACCGAGAGGATAAATAACAGAAGAAGGCGAAGCGTTTTGGATAATTGTAGCATAGGCGCAATTTTAAAAAAAAGGCAAGGTTTAAAACCCTGCCTTTACAAAACTTACAGAATATAACAGATTAAAAACCCGATCCGCGTCCCGGATCCATATCGTTTTCAATAACCTGCTTTTTAATGAACTCAACACTTGAAGCAGGCAACTCATCACCTGAGATTTGAACGGCTGAACCATCAGGCTGCAGTTCAATTTCGGCGTTTATGTTATTATCAATGTGTACCCGCAAAATATCACCTTCGCGCTGTACGTGACATGTTAACTCTCGCTCTGAGTAATTAATGGTAAATTCGTAATTACCGTCGGTTGTATTTTTGAAGCTATCAGTCATGGTAGTGTGTTTAAGTATATAACACGCCATGCGTCAAGTATGTTTCGACTGAGTATATAACACGACAAAAAATTAATTGCAAGACTTTCAGATACTTCCAATTTTTTTGAAAAATTATTTTGATAATATAAATGAAGTTCCTATGTTTGCAGTCCCAAAACAAAGGAACAAAAATTAAAAAAGTAACTTTGAAATACGGGAGCATAGCTCAGCTGGTTCAGAGCATCTGCCTTACAAGCAGAGGGTCACAGGTTCGAATCCTGTTGCTCCCACTAAAAGAAAGCCCTTCAGATTAGTTTCTGAGGGGTTTTTTGTTTTTGGTGCTGATCGCAACTCTGCAATCTTAGCACAATCTGATAGTACAGTGTTAGTACAGCGATAGTACAAACAAGTAACCACAATGCCCATCATTATGGTTTATTTTAAAATCATCCTTAACGACAAAAGACAGAAAGAGGACAACATCTATCCGGTAGCTATAAGAGTTACCTTCAACCGAAACAACACCACATTCAACACAGGAATCCGTCTAAAGCCCGAGCAATGGGACTTAAAGTCGCTTTGTGTTAAACATAGTCACCCAAATGCGCAGGCATACAACAAGACCATCACTGACTTCTATAGCAAAGTGCAAAATATTGCTTTCCAGCTTATACACGAGCAAGAGTTTTCTTTTCAGACATTGAAGGAAAGGCTGACCGAAACAACCCCGCTACAGAAGAAGGTAAGCAAAGCTTACTTCATCGACTTTGCAAATCAATTAGTGGAAGATATGCTATCTATAAATCAAACAGGCAACGCCATTGTTTATCGAACCGCAATTAATAGGTTCATGGGATATGTAGCAAACCCAAAATTGAAGTTCTCCGATATTGATTATAAGTTATTGGAAGGATTTAAGCATAAACTAACAAAGGAGAAAGTTAAGGTTAACTCCGTTAGTAATTACTTCAGGACATTAAGAGCCATATACAACAAGGCCATTAAGGCGAAGGTCATAGACCGGGGCAGTTATCCCTTCCTTGACATTTCTATTAAAACAGAACGAACTACTAAGCGAGCAATAACAGTTGATGATTTGACAGCACTAGCCCAAGTTGATTTGAAACCCAAGTCGCGTAAATGGCATGCCAGGAACTTTTTTTTCTTAAGCTTTGCACTAATTGGAGCATCCTTTACCGACCTTGCTTATCTCACTTCTCAAAATATCAGGAAGGGGCGATTAACCTATCGACGTAGAAAAACTGGTAAAGAATTAAGCATAAAGCTACAGCCTCTTACTGAAAAACTACTTGCTTACTACACTGGCTCCAATGCAAAGTATCTACTGCCAGTTGTTCAAACGAATGTTGACGAAGATAGCATTAGAGCGAAAGCATTGATAACCCAATGGATTAAAACGACCAATAAGTGGCTACGTAGCATTGTGGAAGATTGTAAGCTGGATTGCGATGTTACTACTTATGTTGCAAGACACTCATGGGCCACCACAGCAAAGAGGTTAGGCTTCTCTGTGGAGATTATAGCTGAAGCTATGGGGCATGAACACGGCAATCGCATTACAAATATTTACCTTGATAGCTTTGACCAAGGATTAATTGATGAAGTTAACCTAAAAGTCAATCAGTCTATTGAATGGCTATAATATAACTGGGTAGCGGAGTGGAAGGCTTCGCTACCTTTTTTATTTTCGCCCTATGTTATACTTCAATCCAAATCCAAACTTCACCCGGCTTAGCAAATACTATAAATTTTCAACAGCGCCTGAAATATTGCATCAACAATACCCCAATGGCTATCCTATTCAAATTGATTGGTATTATACAGATGAAATGGTTGAGGATATATTGAAACGCTTTTGGGCTATTATCGAAAAGTATAACCTTTTAAAGGATGGCGATAACTTGATGTACTTAATTCTCAATCAGGTTAATGAAATTGAAAATATTATAACAGCAGCCATAGAACAAAACAATGCGCTTTTAAGAGCTAAGGAGCTCGCTGGACTGCTCATTGCATACCACGACGTTGACTCGGAAAAAACACCAACTATTTCCATTAAAGGACAAAGGGAAACTTACAAAATATCTGACCAACCGCTATCTCAATGGATTGGTTCATTGATAAGTGAGAAAGTGCTAAACGGGAATTTGCCAATTCAGTTGATGCATATGTTCAGCGACTTTCTATTCATTGACAAAGTACACGGCGAACGCAGTATAAATTTTAACAAAGTACTTGAGATATATAACCGGAAAGTTCAAAACACCAATACTTATATAAAGCAGCTTCAAAATAGATTAAGAGCAGAGTTTTGCTTTTACTTACGACCGTATTTAAACGGAGAAACCATATTAAAGAAAGCCGAGAGAACAAATTTTTCTGATGAGCAGCTTACCTTCTTTTATGAAGTATTAGTTCTTTTCGAACTATTAAATGCTCAGGGTTTTGATAAGTCAATGGGTTACGAGGCAAAAGACTTTATGAGGAATACACTTACCAAATACGCCAAAATGTACGGAATTAAGGAAACCAAAAAAGTTTAAATTAGAAAAAACGGTTCCCAGCGTAACTTGGCAGCTATCCACAACTTTGTATCGTCATCAAAACAAATGACATACAAAACATGGTTAATTTAACAATTAGATCAGCGCAAAAAGTTAAAGAACAATTTAACCAAGCGCAAATTCAAGGTGCAAACAAGCTAGCAGCACGAAATGGATTTTACCACATAAAAGCGTTTGAGTACCGCAACGTACAAAACCGCATTGATGTTCCAATAATAACAGCATACTGGAAAGCATCACGTGAAGATAATTTTATTGAAGATGCAATTATTGAAATTGCAGTCGGCTCTCTCCAATATGTTGGCCCATTATCTACAACCAACGGCTTTGCCTCCGCAATTGGTTATACAATACAGGTATTTGATGTGGCATTATCTTCAACCATCAACAAGGGAGAAGTCAAAAATATTGTTATCGGAAAATGGATGTACGAAGTCGCCCACCATGAAGTTCTTAAAGAAACCAAATTTCTTGACTTGGTTGCAATGCTAAAAACTCCTATGAACGCTGCCGACCTGGAGAACGTTCACAGCTACATTGAAGAGCATGATGAAGAATTTTATGTAGAAGATCCTGAAGATTATAACATTGACGATTTGGATGAAGAGCAAGAATAACTTGCTCTTCCAAACTTCCCAATGGCATTAATGAACTCAATAAAAAATCACTTGTGAAACAATACATGGACTCATGCACTCATCAAATAAAACTCCCGACATCACAAACGTGATATTTGACCAAGAAATATTTTACGGAGAGGATGTCAAATACTTCACAGATATACTTGAAATGACGCCTATACCCTCAAAATCAATTATTTATAAAACGGTAACAGGTATCGGTGCAACATACAGTGAACTTGTCTCAAAGCGTCACAGTATAATAGTACTGCCTCACATATCCATTATAACCAATAAGATTAAAGATTGTCAGGAAAACCAAATCCAGGCTTTAGGTGTACATGGAGGTATCAGCAAAGATGATATTTTTAATTATCTCTCAACATGTGTAGGATTTGCAAAAATACTTACTACACCAAAAGGCCTAAGTAAGATTATTCAACTTTTGAAATCGTGTCATTTAAATGGTGAGCCAGTAGGATATAAAAGCCTGTTCTTTCTTTTAATAGATGAGTGTCATAAGCTTGTTCAGGACGCATCATACCGCGCTGATATGGTTGAAATGATGGACCTCTTCTTTGAGTTTGATCGTAAAGCTATGATTTCGGCAACGCCAATTCCACCAAGTGATCCCAGATTTTCCAAAGCTGAATTTAAGCATATCAAAGTATGCCCGGATTATTCTTATCAAATGCCAATTTCGATTTTAGCAACAGACAGCATAATCAATACTTTGGACGAATATTTCAAGAGTTATCAAGCTGAGTGTTATTGTATATTCTTTAATTCAGTAGAAGGAATTAAGAGTATAATTAAGCAATTAAATATTCAGAGTGATTATATAATATACTGCTCTAAAGAAAGTAGTGACCTTTTAAAGCTTGCAGAGGAGCCTAATGTATCCAATGAAATAGGAAAGTTTAAACGCTACAACTTTTTCACCAGCAGCTTTTTTAATGGGTTAGATATTCATATGACGGTGAAGCCAGACATACTTATTGTTACTGACTATGGGTATCGTGATCATACACTGCTTGACCCATTCACCGATGTTCTACAAATCCTGGGTAGATTTAGAAGAACGAAGCAGCAAAAGGATAACAAAGAGCAAGCATATCGTATGGCAACCCATATCAATAACGCCAAACATTTTACAAAACCTGTTAGTAAAGAAGCTGCGTTACTTCAAATAGAATATAGCAAATTCTATTATGAGCACCAACTTACGTTAAAAGCGTCGCAATATGACCACACGTTTAACGACTATATTAATCAACAATTAAAAACGATAAAACCATATTCAAGGCTTTTAAAGGCGAATGGTGACTTCTCCCATTTTTTAAAAGATAACTATCTGGATGATGAACGTGTGAAAGCTTACTATAAAAACACATCAACGCTATTGAACGCTTACACGAAAACGAAACTTTATATTGTCACTCCCATGCAGCCTAAAAAATATGACAAGGAGGGTTTGATTAAATTACAAAAGAAAAGTATTCGTTATTCGGCCAATATGAACCTTCGCATGGCTAATGACTTGCGAGACATTGAAGCATATAAGGGCACTGAAGCTTATTATGTCGTAAGAAAAGAAATTGAAAAACTTTCCCCTGTAATTACCGACGCATATGATAGATTAGGATTTGACCGCATCAGGTCGCTTGATTTTAAAATTCGCCCTATCCGAATTGACCTTTTAAAGCTTGATATTGAAAGTAAATTAAATCATTTCCCACTTATCAACTTGGTTTATATGACGTTCCGGCTTAATACTAAGTATACGGTTAATCAGGTGAAAGAAAAGCTAATTAAAATTTTTAAGAAATTTAACATTGAGTATAAAGCGAAAAGTACGGATGTTCTTCGATACTTTGAATACAAAGAAACCAAGAAAGATGAAGAGCGTGCGTATATCTTTCTTTCGAAAAAGTTGTATCAGGTGTCTCCAAGACAACATATCTAAGCGGACATTTTAAATTAGTAACCTATAATCATAATACCAAAAAATAAAAATTGTGCAACACGTCAAATGCCTGACAGCAGTAGTTGTCAGGCTACTTTTAAAGTAATATTAGCTGTATTCAGTGTCTGTAAATTATAACTTTGATACTGATCAAATGACCAATCGATTTTATCAGTCAACTTGTAATACCTCCTTAAATTATCGCTAAACTTACTTATTGTATATCTTTCTTTAATGTAGTCTTTTGAGATCAATCCTGAAAACTGCTTTCTTACTTGATTTTCAGTTAGTCCAAGATATTTTGCAAAGAACTTTATTGGTTTAGGCTCATGACATTCATATTTGACGTTATTAAAGAACTGACGAATACATAGCAACATTGCACGTTCATGAGAAGATAAATCCTTTGTTGTTTCAAAGAAATCTTTCGGTATTTTTTCAAGCCTATTATTCCAACGCGGTGCAGTAAAGTAATAATAATTCGATTCCCGTATTTTGTTGCTACGCTTGACTGAAATAAGTCCGGCTTCCTCTAAGCGCTTGACTGACGCAATCACTGTATTTTTGGAAACACCAGCTTTAATACCAATTGTTTCGTGTTTGGGAAAACATTCATCACTTTCAATTCTATTAAACCATCTAAGGGCTGTATAAACTAAAACATCTAAATATTGAAGGTTATCTCGATCTAAAAATAAAAAGTCGGGTAAAGCCACGTAAGGCCTTAGGGCAGAATCATTATACATCATTATATATAAGTGGGATGGATTCAATTACAGGGCAGGAATTGAATTTTGATTTAAATCGCTGTAAATAAGCGGACTATAATCTTAAATATACGAAAAAAGTATGACTTCTGCAACTTTAACTTGGATTAAGTAATGTAGTCAGCAAATGAAAATGCATAAAGAAAAAATTCTTGTTTTTTTCTGTGCTGGACACTATTACATAAATAATATAATCCTTATTGTTAGTGTCCAAATTGGAACAAAGCTCAGAAAATCAATTGTTTAACTTTTAAAAAAGCCGGATTTTTGGTATATTTGTGTTAACATGTTAGGCAGATTACATATTGCATAACATCATTATATATTAAGGGCATGAGAGAGCTAAGTTCAAAAGACTTAGCTTTTTTTTATGGCAAAAATCTTGACTTTTTGATCCGTCTTATAGGTCACTTTATGCAAATCTTGACCTTTTAAAGCCCGTAGAGCATATAAAACGCTTTTTGCATCCGCACATCCACTAGGAAATAATATCTGGTCAAATCTTCTTAAAACCAATTTTGTGGTTTAAGCTTCAAGTATATAGGTGAATTTAATTTCCAGACGCCCCCCGCCCTTTGTTTTAAAAAGTCGTTTCTATATATAGCTGTTTGCTGCGAATAACATTTTGAGTGTATTGAGATCGAAATACCCGCTCTGATTTTACCCCCTCACCATCATCCGAATCAAAAACAAAATAATATGTGTGGTAAGGCAGCAAAAGCAGTCTTACCAATCGAAAAAGCACATCGGATAAAAAAGTTCAAAAAAACATCCAAAATCCACAAAGAATAGTGCTCATGCACCTGCACTCTTTAAACGGAAAATTCTCTAATCACTCTCAAAATCA
>NZ_CAJYGQ010000002.1 GCF_913773635.1 uncultured Mucilaginibacter sp. | reverse complement strand
CTTGGCACCTATAAAAACGCATATTTCATATCGTGCCAAAAGCATTAAGCAAGACAAACAGCGATTAACCTGTGGTTAAGTTTTCCCCAACTTTACTCAACTGCTGGGGAATTGCGATTCCACAGTTTGTATAAGGCGATTGCTAAATTTGCCTGAATTGGCAATGCCACGACATATTTTTAAATATATGACCTAAATACCTATATTGAGCAATGCTTTTCAATGAGGATTTTTTGCATTACATATGGAAGTTTAAGCTTTTTGATATGCGGAATCTTCAAACCGTGAATGGTGAAGTAATTGAAATTGCATCTGCAGGTATACATAATTTTAATTCGGGGGCCGACTTTCAGAATGCAAGGATAAAAATTGGGGATACCACCTGGGCTGGTAATGTGGAGATTCACCTTAATTCATCAGACTGGCACAAGCATAATCACACCCACGACGATGCCTATAATAATGTAATACTTCACGTGGTTAATAAGCACGATGAGGATATATATACAAGTGAAGGCAAACTGCTACCTACATTAGAGCTGGGAAGCCGCATTTCCGAAGCACTCTATTTGCGTTATCATGATTTAGCTTACGGCAAAAAGCAAATAATTCCCTGCGAGGCAAGTATTAGCACAGTGCGACCTGTTACCTTGCAAAACTGGTTCACCCGTATGCTGATTGAACGACTAGAAAAAAAGTCAATTGCGGTAATTGATGCGTTGAAAATTAATAAGGGCAACTGGGAGGAGACCTTTTACCAGTATTTAGCAGCAAATTTTGGCTTTAAAATTAACGCCCTGCCATTTGAGCTGACGGCGAAATCATTGCCTCAAAATATTTTGGGTAAGCATAAAAGCAGTGCTTTGCAGGTTGAAGCACTTATTTTTGGGCAAGCAGGTTTGCTCGAAAATGTATTTGCAGATCAATATCCGAATAAACTTAAAACTGAATACCAGTTTTTGCGATCAAAATATAACCTTAAACCTATTGAAAAGCACCTATGGAAATTTTTACGGCTCAGACCTCAAAACTTTCCAACGTTAAGGTTGGCACAATTTGCTGCATTTGCGCTGGGGTCTAATCAATTGTTTTCCAAAATATTAGATTACGAAGAGGTAAAGGAATTGCGTAAACTTTTTAGTAATATTGTTGTTAACGATTATTGGATAAGTCACTATCGGTTTGATGCGGAGTCAAAAAGCAGTTTGAAAAACTTTGGCGAATCATCAATTGATTTACTTTTACTGAATACTGTTTCGCTGTTTTTATATACCTATGGAAAACATCATAACCAGCAAAAGTATATTGACCGTAGTTTGAAATTATTAGAATCGCTTGCTGTAGAAAGTAACCAGATAGTAAATGATTTTGCAAACCTGGGTATTAAGGTGAAAACTGCGTATGAATCTCAGGCTTTGCTTGAGCTAAAAAACAGTTATTGTAATTACAAAAGGTGCTTGCAGTGTGGTATTGGAAATGAAATATTAAAACTCAATATAACATGATACAAAGAATATTGACTTTTTTTGAGCGTTATTCGTTTGGCGTGTGTACGTATATGGGCGAGCGTTTTAATGTATCAATCGCAAAAATTCGTTTATTTTTTATCTATTCTTCTTTCTTGGCCGTAGGGTTTCCGCTCATTTTTTATTTCTGTGCAGGCATAGTATTAGACATTCGGCATTATATCAAACGTATACGTGCGCGTGCTATGGATTGGTAGTTGTTAACTTGCCAGCTGCAATTCGATATCATCAATAAGAGCATTGATGCCAGCCGATTTAACTTCTTCGTTAACTATATGCGGGTAAGAATAGTTATTGTAGTTTTTGCCTGATATAAACATCAACGGGATGTTTTTTGATGTATCAATTGCCTTTAAAGCGCGGCTCACTACCATGCTATCCATTTCAGTAAGCATGCTATCCATTAATATTAAATCAGGATGGCATTTTGATATCTCACTGAACACCTTATATGAACGGTGTAGTGGACATACATCATAACCCTTACAACCTAATAATAGCGACAAACGGTTTAACTCCATCACGTCTTCATCTATAATCATTATACGCTTTGCCATCAGTAATCAAATGTTGGTTTACATCATCAAAGTGTTCAAATTGCATGCCATAATGTGTCCCCATAGTATTTAAAAGTGGATTTTTGCTTATAAGGTAAATTTTGTTCAAATAAAAAAGGAGTCTATATTTAATATAAACTCCTTCAATCATAGGGTAGATGTTATGTGGTCAGGCAGCTTGTTTGTTGCCCTGGTTGATGCCTTTATTTTTTAGCTGACTTAAACGGTAAGCAGCTAAATCCTGACTTAAAAGTTTCTTTAGTTCAACATCAATTGTTTTTAGCAGAACTTGAGTTTTAGTATTTAATGTTTTCATAAGGCAGTAATTATTAGTTGTAACATACAATGCCAATTATGTGCCAAACAAATGCCTTTACCTAAAAATCCGGTCTGTTATGTAAAATTAGCCCCTAATGTATTTTATAAAATACAAATGCCTGGGTTAAGATGTAGAGAAAGATGTATAAAGCCGTTAATTTTGAGAAGTAAGGTCGGTTACTTTACTAACCAGTTCATCAAGGTCGAACGGTTTTGAAATAACGGCTTCACATTCAAATAACGGATCTTCGTTACGATTGATGTAGGCCGAAAATATGATGACAGGAACTTTACCTAAATGTTCATCGGCTTTAACCTGGCGACAAATATCACCGCCGTTGCCATCGCCTAAGTGGTAATCAAGTATAACTAAATCGGGGTTGTAGTTTTGGGCTACTTGTAAAAAGTTGTTACTGGTAGTGGTGGTACGTACCTCAAAATTTTCATACGAAAGCACTTCGTTCACCACATCGAGTATATCCTCATTGTCATCCAGCACTAATATTCGCTTCAGCATCAATTTAAATTATTAGGGTAAGCAGCGTGCCAATGCAACCTGCTGCGTACAAAGATACGTATATAAGCTACCGATTGGTACATTACATATCCATAGTTGTGTAAAACTATAGAGCGTGATCAACTTCAATCAACGGTTGGATATAAGTTCAGAAGTTATATTGATACTTAACGCAACTATAGCTGTGTTAAATACAAAGGATATAAGACTATGTACCCATACCAGCCTGCGTATTTTGCGCGATGTTATGGCTACATCTGACACCTGAAAGGCAACGCCCAGGTTAAATGAAAAGTAAACGAAATCCAGGTAATCAGGCTCGTCTTCCTGTGGAAAATTTAATCCACCAGCTTGTACTGCATCACCCTGATCGTTATGAGTATCATAATACAAGTGTGCATACCTTAGGGTAAATACAGTGTGAACTAGCCACCATGATATTATTACCGAGCCTATATTTAAAGCGACATGCCCTATTACCTGTGTTTCGGTAGCCTCCTTGGGCGATTTCATAAGGAATATGATTGACAGCAAACTTATAACAGCACCGCTCAATACAAATAAGAATATAAACGTACGGCTCGAGTCCTGAATGGAGGCATATTTACGTACATCTCGCGGGTGAACGCTTAGTATGGTTATCCATTCGGGTATGATAATGCTGAACGCAAATGAAATCCAGGTCATCAATATGGTTTCGGTGACTGGCAGGTTTGATGAAAATATATAGGCCGCTACAGCACTTACTACAATGGCAATTATTAAACGCACGTGGGCATCTAAGTGAGCCGCTAATGTTTTTGTTTTCTGCGTGCTTTTATTTTCAGGCATGAGGAAAGTTTGTGCCTGATAAAGTTAAATAAAAGTCTTTTGTTTTATTGGTGCATGGTGGCTAATAAAACTGAACGAAAAGAAAAGGCAGAGCCTTAAACGTCGGTTCTACCTAATTATACTATTTCTTCAAATGCTGATAAATGGCCATAAGATCTGAATTGCCAAGCCCATCGTTGTTTGCAGCTTTAAAGCTTTCATACAGCGGGGTACTTAAGGGTGAATTTAGTTGCTGTTCTTTGACAAGCCTTAAATCTTTAAACATATGCTTAAGCGCAAACGCAGCAGGGAATTCATTGCTTAAAATTGAGGGAGTTTTCAATTTTGTAATTGCACTGCCTACGGCGCCTTCGTTTATAATATTCAACATATCGGCGGCATCAACGCCGTTATCTGTGGCAAACTGCACAGTTTCGGCCAGTCCTTGTACGGTTAACGCTAAAAAGTAATTAATAGCCAGTTTGGCTGATGCTCCTGTGCCGACTGCGCCCAATAAAACCGACATTTTGCATAAGTTTTTAAATATAGGTTCGGCTCTTTCATAGTCAGACTTTTCGCCTCCGGCTAAAATAATCAAAGTGCCATCTTGTGCAGGTTTCACACTTCCTGATACGGGTGCCTCCAAAAAGGTGGCATCTTTTGAAGTACATAGCTCATTGATGTGTTTTGACGTATCTGGCGACACGGTACTTACGTTGATGAATAAGCGCCCGGAAACATCTCCCGAAAGCAAACCGGTTTCTATAGAAAATATTTCTTTGCAAGCTTCATCATCAGACACCATCACAAATACTACTTCGTTATTGGCGCCCAGTGTTTTTAAATTGGCGGCAGAGGTTGCTCCGGCTTCAACGGCTTCTTGTTCCTTTTCGCGGGTACGGTTAAAAGCTTCAACTGTATAGCCGGCTTTTAATAGATTTTTAACCATGGGTGTACCCATATTACCTAACCCTGTCCAGCCAATTCTTTCTTTATTCATAACAGTAAAATATTTTAATACCCAACAAAGAGACGTGTTATAAGTTTAAACATCAGGCTTTAAAACTCCGGTTTGAAATTTTTAACACTTGTTGTCATCGGTTTTCTCGTTTTTGGAAATTGCATTGCGCAAACTTCTGAAACGCAGGCATGGCTTTTCATTAATCATTCGCAAAAGCTTACTGATAAATTTGATGTGTTGGCTGATGTACAAGTCAGGTCGGCAAATGATATCAAATACCTTAATACAGTGCTATTAAGAAGTGCTTTAAACTTCCATTTTAATAAAAAACATGCAGTTGCTTTAGGTTATGCCTTCAAAGGTGATCGTGAGTTTGATGAAACCGGTGAAGTACGCATTGCAGAGCATCGCGTTTACGAACAGTACCAGCATGACTTTAAGGCGAAACAAACTGAAATGGCACTTCGTTTACGCTTTGAGCAGCGCTGGATTAAGGAAGATGCATACAACTTTTCGCAACGGGGACGAATATTTTACACAGTGCAAATTCCACTTCTTACTGATACAGGATTTACCAAGGGGTTATTTGCAGGCTTACAAAATGAGTTGTTTTTAAACCTGCAAAACAGGAAAGCTGTGAACGGGCGAGTGTTTGACCAAAACAGGACATTTGGGTCACTTGGATACAGGTTAAGTAAAAATGTTGATACTGAACTCGGCTACATGTTTTGGTTTCAGCACGAAAGCGACGGGCCTTACAGGCGTCATATCATCCAATTTGTACTTACAACAAACTTTTAATGAGCATCTTCATCAACTTAAATGGTGTGAATAATTGTTTTACAACCTCCATTGTTAAATACTAAATAATAAAATTGTTTGTTCTATAACTTATGCAAAGCTTAAGCCGTATATTGTTTAAACACCTATTAACCAATTAAGAGTCCACTAAGCTGATTATGCCTTTAAACGGATTGGATAAAATCCGGTCGATGGAAAGATTTCTTGATCTTAAAATCTGCCGCGAAAATGAATTAAAAAACATTGTTACCCTGGCTGCCGAAACTTGCCAGGTTGCAGCTGCATTTTTAGTAATAAGTGTAGAGGGCGAAATAACACAGCATTTTAAGTTCGGTAACGTTGCGGAGCAATTGAATATTGAAGACGTTAGGTTTAATATACCGCTTAAACAAGATAGGATTACCGTAGTTGAAGATTTTGAGCAGCATCCGCAGTTAGCTCATCATCAGTTGGTAAAAAATACTCCTTATATCCGATTTTTCGCCGGCGCGCCATTGGTTACTTATGACGGGCAGCATATAGGCAGCTTGTTTGTTTTAGGTTCTGAAGCAAAAAAACTGTCGGAGCGGCGTAAACGCATGTTGCATTTACTATCAAGGCAAGCGGTAACCATGGTTGAGTTTGAACTTAGCATTGACGTGTTGCGCGAACAATATACAGAAGCTAAAAACTCTGAAAATAAGCTGCGTTCGTTTTTTGAAAGTTCAAAATCGAGCCATTTGCTAATTGGCCGCAACATGGAGATTATCACTTTCAATAAAACATTTTATGATATAGCTTACATGCTGTTTGGTAAACCGGTGCTTGCAGGTGTAAAAGCCACTAAATTTATTTACCCTGCTTACATTGATGATTTTGAAAAAAACGTGCAAACAGCCTTAAGTGGCGAAAGTATTAATCATGAGCGCCAGGTTAAGTTTGAAGGCATTGATCCTATGTGGTTTAAAGTAAGCTATAATCCAACTTATGATAGTGGTGGAAAAATAATTGGTGTATCATTCAATAGTACCGATATAACCCAACGCAAGCAAAGCGAGCAAAAAATATTGGAGCAAAATGAAGCTTTGCGTAAAGTTGCCTTTATGCAATCACATCAATTGCGAAAGCCAGTTGCATCTATTTTGGGGTTAATGAGCTTATTAAAGCTTGAGGAAACAGAGGCCAATTCGGCTATTTTGAACATGATGGAACAAGCGGTTAATGAGCTTGACCTTACCGTGCGTAATATTGTAAAAGCTACCGAAACACGTACAGATTTTGACCCATTACCCGAAAATTTAAGTATTTAATATTGCCATAAGTTTACGCCTGTTTGGTATGTTTAACGGCACAATCAAAAATGATGGATAATAACAACCAGCACAGGCAACCACTTTCGGTAATTCAGCGTTTAAAGTCAATTGTAGGTGGCTCACTTGGCAATTTGGTTGAGTGGTACGACTGGTATGTGTATTCCGCATTTTCATTATACTTTTCATCTTCGTTTTTTCCTGAAAGTGATGATACGGCGCAGTTGCTTAATACTGCCGGCATATTTGCCATAGGTTTTTTAATGCGCCCGGTTGGTGGCTGGCTAATGGGCACCTATGCCGACAGGCACGGCAGGAAGAAAGCTTTAACCGCGTCCATTTTGTTGATGAGCCTTGGCTCGTTGATAATTACGTTTGTGCCGGGCTACAAGCAAATTGGTATTGCTGCTCCAATACTGCTGGTGATGGCCCGCATAATACAAGGCCTTAGTGTGGGCGGCGAGTATGGTACCAGTGCAACATATTTGAGCGAAATGGCTGCCAAGCATAATCGTGGCTTTTACTCAAGTTTTCAGTATGTAACGCTAATAATGGGGCAGTTACTTGCCTTGGCGGTACTGGTACTCTTACAGCAATATTTTTTAACCGATGAACAGCTGCATAGCTGGGGCTGGCGTATACCGTTTGGCATAGGTGCAGTTTTGGCTATTACAGTAATGTACCTGCGCAAAAGTTTGCATGAGTCAACCTCGTTTAGTGATAATGATACAGCTAAGCAACGCGGTACCATCAGCGCGTTAATGCAACACCCGAGGGCGGTTGCTACGGTTGTTGGGCTTACATTGGGTGGTACGGTTGCCTTTTATACGTTTACAACCTACATGCAAAAGTTTTTGGTTAACACCGCCGGGTTTTCAAAAACACAGGCAACAGGTATTTCAACCTGCACCTTGCTTGCCTTTATGTTACTGCAGCCTGCTTTCGGAGCACTGTCAGACAAAATTGGCCGTAAACCCTTGCTCATAGCTTTTGGCGTATTAGGCACATTATGCACACTGCCGGTTTTGAACAGTTTAAGTACTACAAATAATACTGTTACAGCCTTTGTCCTCATCATGGTTGCATTAATTATTGTGAGCGGATACACATCCATAAATGCCGTGGTAAAGGCTGAGTTGTTTCCGGCGGAGGTAAGGGCTTTGGGCGTAGGTTTTCCTTATGCAATAGCAGTTTCTATTTTTGGCGGTACTGCCGAGTACATTGCCTTGTGGTTTAAGCAAGCCGGGCATGCAACATGGTTTTACTGGTACGTTACGGCTTGTATTGGCATTTCACTGCTGATATACCTGTTTATGAAAGATACGCATAAACACTCAAAAATTGAGGAGCATCATGCTTAGCATTCTTGCTTTTACCTCTACATAAAAATATACATCTTTGCAGCATGAGTAAGCTGTGGCAAAAAACTACCAATGTTAATGAGCTGGTTGAAAACTTTACAGTTGGACGCGACCGTGAGTTTGACCGCCAAATGGCTGCATTTGATGTGTTGGGCTCGTTAGCCCATACAAAAATGCTGCAAACCATTGGCCTGATGGGTGAAGATGATTTAGCGTTGGTACAAGCCGAGCTTAAAAGCATTTACCGTGAGATACAGGACAACGACTTTGAGATTGAACAGGGCGTAGAAGATGTACATTCACAGGTAGAATTGTTGCTTACCCGCCGTATTGGCGAGGCCGGCAAAAAGATTCATAGTGGCCGCTCACGTAACGACCAGGTTTTGGTTGATTTGAAATTGTTTTTCAGGAGCGAGTTGCAGCAGGTAGTAGAGGAAGTTGAACAGCTTTTTAATTTGCTTATTACCTTGAGCAATAAACACAAGGATGTACTATTACCGGGCTATACGCACTTGCAGGTAGCTATGCCGTCGTCATTTGGATTATGGTTTGGTGCTTATGCCGAGAGCCTGGCAGATGATTTAGAGCTTGTTTTAGCTGCTTACAAAATCACTAACAAGAATCCTTTAGGTTCAGCAGCCGGTTACGGCTCTTCGTTTCCGCTTAACCGCACTCTAACAACGCAATTATTGGGTTTTGATGCCTTGAATTATAATGTAGTTTATGCACAAATGGGTAGGGGTAAAACCGAGCGTATAATAGCACAAGCACTATCGGCAGTGGCGGCAACCTTGGCGCGTATGGCAATGGATCAAACTTTGTACCTGAGCCAGAATTTTGCATTTGTAAGCTATCCCGAAAATTTAACAACGGGAAGCAGCATTATGCCGCACAAGAAAAACCCCGACGTTTGGGAAATTATGCGTGGAAAATGTAACCGCTTGCAAGCCTTACCTAATGATGTGGCTATGATGACAACCAACCTGCCATCAGGCTATCACCGTGAGATGCAGTTGCTTAAAGAGCTGTTATTCCCTGCCTTTGCCGAGCTAAAGAGCTGTTTACATATGGCCAACTTTATGTTGCAGCATATAGAGGTAAAATCAAATATTTTAGATGATGCCCGATATGCATACCTCTTTAGTGTTGAAGAGGTTAACCGCCAGGTTTTAAATGGTGTGCCTTTCCGTGATGCTTACAAACAGGTTGGCTTGGCTATTGAACAAGGAAACTTTAACCCCGATAAAGCGATAAGCCACACACACGAGGGTAGTATTGGTAACTTAGGTAATCCGCAAATTGAAGCCGCTATGCAGGCAGTGCTGGCTCAATTTAAGTTTGAAAAGACAGCAAGCGCGGTTGAACAACTGGTTATGTAAGGTTTACAGACTTAAGCTGTTAAATGTTGCAATCTTTCGCCTGGCAATGGTCGCCGTCAAACTCAGGCTCAAACGTGCTGTGTTGAATATCAAGATGAGACAGGCGGTGGCGTAAGTCGTTTTTAATTTGATTAAAGTTTGCGGTTTTTCCGGCTTCAATAACTATGTGGGCGGTTAATGCATTTTCGGTAGTGCTTAGTGCCCACACATGCATATGGTGTATTTCTTTAACACCCTCGGCTTTTAACAGCTCATTTTTAATCGCACCCAGTTCAATTTGCTTGGGCACACCGTCAATTTCCAAACGTAGGCTATCAACCAGTAATCCCCATGTACCTGCAAGTATAACCACTACTATAATAATGCTCACCACGCTGTCAATCCAATACCAGCCCGTAAAATAAATGGCTAAGCCCGACATTACTACGCCTAATGATACCAGTGCATCAACCGCCATGTGCATATAGGCACCCTTTACGTTAAGGTCTTTCTCCTTGTCTTTCATAAAAAGCCATGCAGTTACACCGTTCACC
Organism: uncultured Mucilaginibacter sp.; assembly: GCF_913773635.1. Classification (GTDB taxonomy): domain Bacteria; phylum Bacteroidota; class Bacteroidia; order Sphingobacteriales; family Sphingobacteriaceae; genus Mucilaginibacter. The sequence goes on along the minus strand of NZ_CAJYGQ010000002.1, from coordinate 29,267 downwards.
GCAATACCGGCAAAGGCTACCCAGGCTACTGTTATGCCGGGTATAGGTTGCGGTTGCCCAATTCTCAATATTGCCTCATAAGCTATAACGCCTACTGCAGCAACAAGCAAAACTGCGTTAAGTAATGATACCAGTATGGTAGACCGTTTGTACCCATAGGTATAAACATTATTGGCGCGCATTTTTGATAGCTTAAAGGCCAGCAATGCAAGTATTAAGCTGGCTACATCACTTAAATTGTGACCTGCATCCGTAAGCAGCGATAACGAGCCTTTGGCAAAGCCCACACCAGCTTCAATGACTACAAATGCAGAATTAAGAAGGATGCCTATGATGAAGGCCTTGTTTAAATGATCGAGCTTTGGAGCGTGATCATGATGGTGATGATGTGAATGATCGTGCCCCATAAGCAAACTTCCCCTTTGTGTTTTTGGCGTTATAATAAATGCCTGAAAAATAAGGCATACAATATAGCAGCAAACAGGATGTACTTAACTACATAATACAAACGCTCATTATACGCTTTCAGGCGTTTGCCAACCAGCCTTATAGAATACACATACTTAAAGGCTTTGTTGATGTTTCCTGTTTTATCATCGCCCATATTTGGAGATGATGCTGATGCCATAACAAACCAACCAAAGAAGTTGTTCCAGGCGCGGCCAAAAATGGTTTTCACAGGGCGCTCAACATCACAAAATAAAATCAAACGGTCAATGTTGGTTTGATTCTCGGCATGATGAATGTAAGTTTCATCAAACAGCACATCGTCGCCGTCTTTCCAGGCGTAGCTTTGTCCATCTACAACAATGTGGCATTGTTCAGAGTTAGGAGTGATTAATCCTAAATGATACCTCAACGAGCCTGCATAGGGGTCGCGGTGTTGCATAAGCTGGCTGCCGGCAGGCAACACCGCAAACATTGCAGCTTTGATATTGGGTGTATTTTTAAGTAGTTCAACTGTTTTAGGGCAATACTTCTTTGCCGATGGGTGGAAATCTCCGTACCATTTAAGATAAAAGCGTTTCCATCCGCGCCTGAAGAAGGAGTTAAACCCGGCATCATTAAAAGTATCAGATCCCTTAATAAGTTCTTCTCTTTCTAAGAGTATGGCTTCATCTCGTATGGTTTGCCAATTCTCTTTTAAAACGGATAGTTGAGGAAAGTGCGCTGTGCTTATGTAAGGGCGGTTCTCAACTTCAGATAAGGCATACATAGGCACATTGATAGGTGCCATGAAGGTTGAATGATCAGCAAATTGCCTGAAAAATTTGTACCTCACCCGGCCACGGTAATGCACAATTACAGTAGCAATGATAAACGAGAAAAGTATGAAAAACTTAAATGTGAAAAGTTCAGTAATGATTGAATCCATAAGGAGAGATTGATAATGCGTCAAAAGTATTTTATAGTATCATTCAATACAATAAATCTTGCCTCAACCTGCAAAAAATTACATAGTAATTAACATTGTTCGGCATCATTAATCTCTTTTATACACTTACCTTAAATACAGTTTAAAGGCATAAAAAGCCGGATAAATTATTATTGATGATGATATGGCTCGCCTTTAATAATGCTGAACGCACGATACAGTTGCTCAACAAAAAACAGCCTTACCATTTGATGCGAAAACGTCATGCGTGAAAGCGCCAACTGCGCATTTGCCCGCTGGTAAACGGTGGCATCAAAGCCGTAAGGCCCGCCAATTATAAATACTAACGATTGTGTTGAACCAATAGCTTTCTTGTCTATATATTCGGCAAATTGTACCGAACTGAATTCCAAGCCTTTTTCATCAAGCAAAACCACGTGGTCGGTTGTGGATAATTTTTTTAATATAAGTTCGGCTTCTTTTGTCTTTTGCTGCTCTTGAGTAAGTGCTTTGGTGTTTTTGAGTTCAGGGAGGTCAACAATTTCAAGTTTAGTATAGTGTTTAAGGCGTTTAACAAACTTTTCAATTCCATCCTTAATGTAGGCGTCCTCAGTTTTGCCAACGGTAAGCAGAACAATTTTCATTTTGCAAATAAACAGCTTAAAAACGTCAGCTACCAAAAAATGGTTTACTTTGCCAAAACTATATCACAATATGAGTTCGACTATACAAGACGATTACAGGCAAAATATTGAGCATGCAACGGCTCAAATTCAATACTTTAAAAATAAAGTAAATGTGTTTTCCGTAATGCGTTTAATTGTATTTGCCTTGTTGCTATTATTGATTTATTGGAGCGTTAAGCTTGATAGTTTTGCGGTGTTTGCTGCTGGCGCTATAGTGTCAGGAATTGCATTTAATTGGTTAGTTGCAAAGCAGGCGTACTTTGAAAAATGCCGTTTATATTTTGAAAACTTTAAGGCAGTAAACCAAAATGAGTTGGAGAGTATAGATAGCTACGGTAACATATATCCTGACGGCAGCAAGTTTAATGACGATAAGCACTATTACACCAGTGATCTTGATATTTTTGGTCGTGCATCACTCTACAAGCTCATTAACCGTACAGCAACTGTAGCCGGGCAAGAAAAGTTAGCCGGTTGGCTTAAGGCTCCGGCTACTAAAACTGTTATTTTAAACAGGCAGCAAGCGGTACAGGAAATAAGTTCTAAAAACCATTTGAAGCTCAAACTTCAAGCAAAGTTATTATTTGCCCTAAAGCATAATAGTAATGAGCTGCAACAGCTTTTTAAGTATTTAGATAAACCTTTAAATATACCCGGAGAAGGAAGGTTAAAAACGTATGTAAAAGTTGTTGCCTGGGTAATGTTGGCCGCAATAGCAGCTTCATTTTTTTACCCGGAAGCTAAGTATGTTGCCATAGTAATTGGTTTGTTTAATTTCTTTTTGACCGGAATTTATAATAAGCACACCGAACAAACGGACCTTATTGCCGGTAAAATTGGGAGCACGCTCAATAGCTACTCTGATGTATTTGATAGTATTGAAAAGGAGGAATGGAGTACAGCGTATAACAAGAATCTGGCAGACAATGTTAAGCGTAATAACAACAAGAGTATATCAGTAGTTACACGCCAGCTCTCAAACCTGATCAACAGCCTTAATAACCGTAATAATTTGCTGGTTGGCTTTTTTTTAAATGTAATAGCCCTTTGGAACATTAGGTACGTTATAGCAATAGAGGATTGGAAACGTAATAACCATGAGAACATTGAAAGCGCATTTGATGTAGTTGCCGACTTTGAAGCGCTCATAAGCATTTCATCATTACATATCAATTACCCTGAGTGGTGTATGCCTGCCATTGCCAACGGCGATGAATTTACCCTGGTTGCAAACAACGTTGCGCACCCGCTTATAAAAGAAGGCGTAAGAGTACCTAACAGCTACGAACTGATTAATACCCGCAAGGTTGATATAATTACCGGCTCAAATATGGCGGGTAAAAGCACATTTTTGCGTACGCTGGGCATTAATACCGTACTGGCATTAGCAGGTGCACCGGTTTGTGCTGATGTTATGGAGGTGTCGGTTGTACAGTTATTTAGCTATATGCGTATCAAAGACTCGCTTAACGAAAGCACATCAACCTTCAAGGCTGAGCTGGACCGTTTGCAAATGTTGCTGGAAGCAGTAAAGCAACAACCAAACATCCTGTTTTTAATTGATGAAATGTTGCGCGGTACTAATTCTGTTGATAAGTACCTCGGCTCAAAAGCGGTAATTGAAAAACTCATCAGCAGCAATGGAGTAGGCCTGGTTGCTACTCATGATTTGCAGTTAGCCCAGCTCGAACAAGCCTATCCAACCTATGTACGTAACTTTTATTTCGACATACAAGTAATTAATGGTGAAATGCTGTTTGACTACAAACTTAAACCCGGCGAATGTAAAACCTTCAACGCCTCGTTGTTGCTGGAGAGGATTGGTATATTCAGTTAGTAGAGACAAGAGACAAGAGCAAATAAACTTATAAAAAAAACTCCGGTCAACCTGACCGGAGTTTTTTATTGAGTGAGCTTTCGTCTTAGCTCTTGGTTCTTGTCTCTAAAAAGGATTATCTCGGACCGCCACCTTGGCCGCCGCCGCCGCCCATGCCGCCTTGGTCTCCGCCTTGCATTAAGTCGTCGTTTTTAACGCCTTTTTTCTTCTGTTGACCATAGGTTAACTTACCGAAGTTGTAAGTGAACGATATGCCAAACGATTGTAGGGGATAACGAATTTTAGTAGTTTGATTTATTGTAGGTGAATTTACTTTAGAATCAAGTTTTAAATAAGTTTGGAACGGAGATAAGGCGTTCAAACCTAAAGTGAATTTTTTAGCAATCAATTCTTTTTTCACACCAAAACCAAATAAGTTGAAGGCCGGATTTTGACCTTGTATAGTACGGCGTGGTGAGTTAAATACACCAAAGAACTCTGCAGTCCAGGTTTTAGTTATGGTAGCAGAAGCACTCAGGAATGCATTGTAGTTAAAGTAGGTTTTAATTTCGCCCTGGTTTGCCGATTGATTTTGGTTAACCGTTGGCCTGTATGTAAAGGCATTAACACTACCACGAATAGTTAACGGTTTCCATGGAGTTATTGAGCCAAAGAAACTTGCACCAAATGATTTATTTGTACCAATGTTTTGGAAAGTAGTACGGCTGGTTAATCCTCTTGGATTGTTATCACCTGCCAGCTCCGGATCTTCAACAGTTGCGTTGATTCCCTCAATAAGGTTGTTGGTGTATTTGTAGTAGGTAGATAAGTTAATAACCGATGAACCTATGAAGGTATTGTAACCTAACTCTACCGTTTGAGTAATCTCCGGAGATAAGGTAGGATTACCCTCGGTTTGGCTTTGGTTATTGGCCTTATTGATGAACGGGTTAAGGTATTGTAAGCTTGGGCGTTGTATACGTTTGTTATAACTCAATTTGTAAGTTTGAGTACCTTTTACTGTTTTAGATAAAATAAAACTTGGTACAAACGTAGTGTAGTTTTGCGTAAACGGCTGCAAGTTAGTTTGCGTAGAGTTGCTTGGCACACCCTCAATTACCGTGTTTTCTACACGTGCACCGGCTTGTAACGAGTAGTTTTTAGGCAGTGTAAAGGTTAACACAGTGTAACCTGCGTAAACGTTTTGACTGTAATCATACTTGTTTGATGCACGATTACTAAGTGTAAACGGACCAGTATTAGTTACATTTCCGCTTGCATCAAATTGTTGATATACATCATAATTACTGCTAATATCTCTGAAAATTGATTTACCACCAGCTTCCAGTTTGAAAGATTTAGTTACCGGTAAAGCGTAATCAACCTGGGCTGTGTATTCGTCATTTACACCATCATTGTTGCCAATTTGGTTAGGGAAATCATTGGGATCAACGTTAAAGTAATAAGCGTTATAGTCAGACCCAAGTTTACTATGACTCCATTGACCGGCAACAGTTAATTCTTCACCCTCTTTTTTAAACTTGCGGGTGTAATCGGCATTCCAGTCAAAACCACTGAATTTTACTTTGTTATAATTGGTACTAGTATACTTTCTTAAGTCAAAAGCATTGTCGCCCGAGCCATCAGTTTGAAAACCTCCGCCATTAACACGAAATGTAGTGCTAAGACTGTTGTAATTATTTACATCATAGCCTGCAGTTACAGAACCTATAGTACCATAGCGTTTAGTTTCAGCGCGTGAGCTTTGTACAACAGTGTTAGTGCGGCCATTGAGGTCGCGAACGCTGTTCAAATCAAACAGTGAAGTTTGTGGCCATGCAAAGTTGCTGCCTATGTTACCTGTTAAGCTAAAGCGGTTTTGCTTGTAGTTTAGGTTGGCGTTACCGTTATTTTGACGGGTACCTATACCGCCGCTTACCGAACCGCTTAAGCCCGATACGTCTTTAGTTTTGGTAATAATATTGATGATACCACCTGAACCCTCGGCATCATATTTAGCCGATGGAGAGGTGATTACTTCAATGCTCTTAATCTGATCGGCAGGAATGGTGCGCAATACGTCAGCCAAACTGGTTGATAGTGCACCTGACGGTTTTCCGTTAATTAAAACACGTACGTTTTGATCGCCGCGTAATGATGGTTTGCCATCTAAGTCAACTGATACCAATGGCACTTTACGCAACACATCGGTAGCGTTGCCACCTGCCGAGGTAATATCTTTTTCGGCGTTGTAAACAATCTTATCAATTTTGTTCTCAATTACCGGAGCCTGGCCGGTTACGGTAACGGCGCCCAGCGTTTTTGCGCCCGGCGAAACAATAATGTTACCCATGTTAATATCAGGTTTACCAGGGGTGGTTTCAACCGGATCAATAAACTTGGTTGGGTAGCCAATAAAGGTTACCGCCACTTTGTATTTGCCCGGAGCAATGTTGTTAAGTTTAAATGTTCCTTTATCATCTGTTAACGTACCATTTAATACCGCTTTGCCGCCGCTGCGGTAAAGGCTGATGGTAGCGTAATCTAAAGGTTTTTTGGAGAGTGAGTCAATCACAGTACCTGATATACGGCCGGTTATACCCGAACTGCCTGCACCAGGAATTTGTGCTTTAGCACACACAAAGGAGGTCAGTAATGCAATGAGTGTAAAAAAACGTTTCATTTATAATGATTTTGGTATTAAGAGTTGATTAGAATTGATTTGTTACAGCAGTAATCAGTCTTTTTTTGAAATAGATAAGCTGTGTGGCTATTGTATCACCAATGTTGCAAATGCAGGGGTGTTATGCTGTAATTAAGACAAATCAGAACGATATAAAACAAATGTTCATCATCGCCTACAACAAAAAAACAGGGAAGCTTTATTAAGCCTCCCTGTTAAAATATTAAGTTCTAGCTAGGCTTATATTACAATGTTTACAATGCGGCCTTTAACTACAATTACTTTTTTAGGTGTTTTGCCGTCAAGGTATTTTTGCACATCGGGGTTGGCCAGTACTAAAGCTTCAACTTCTTTAGGTTCCATTGTAAGCGCCATATTAATGTTAAGACGTGTTTTGCCGTTTACTGATATAGGGTAGGCAAACTCATCTTCAACCAAGTACGACGGGTTAAATACCGGGTAAGCAGCATATGAAAGGGTACCTGCTTCATTACCTAATAAAGTCCATAACTCTTCACAAATATGCGGAGCGTAAGGTGAAAGGATAATTACCAACTCTTGCAAAACAGCACGCTTGTTGCACTTTAAATCGGTTAGCTCGTTTACTGCAATCATAAAGCTCGACACTGATGTGTTGAATGAAAAACGCTCAATATCCTCTTCAACCTTACGAATGATCTTATGCAGCGATTTTAACTCCGCTTTAGTTGGCGCATCGTCATTTACGGTAAACTCCCACTGCTCGTTATGGAACAAACGCCAGAACTTACGCAGGAATTTGAACACGCCCTCAATACCATTGGTGTTCCAAGGCTTGCTTTGCTCCAGCGGACCCAGGAACATTTCGTACATACGCAAAGTGTCTGACCCATAACGCTCAATCAAATCATCGGGGTTAACCACGTTGAACTTTGATTTCGACATCTTTTCTATCTCAACATCGCATATATATTTGCTTTCATTTTGTGCATTGTCAGCAGGATATATAACCGAGCCATCCTCTAAAATAAAGATAGCCTTATTGTTATCCGGTCTCCAGGTACGGAACGCTGCTATATCCAATGCATCATTGCTTACAATGTTTACATCAACGTGCAGCTTGCTAAAATCCATTTCGCCAACTTCGGCACCTTCAGGTAATAAGTCTTTATAAAACAGGGCTATTTGCTCAATAGTGTCAAAATCACCTTCTTTATATAGTTCATAAATACCTTTTGATACATAAACCTCAGGCTTTACAAAGTTATCGTCAATACCTAATAACAAAGGATTCAGCCTGTAAGTGAAGCTTGAACGGCCCTGTATCATGCCCTGGTTAATAAGCTTTTTAAATGGCTCTTCTTCAACGGCTAAGCCAATATCTTTTAAAAACTTGTTCCAAAAACGGCTGTACAACAAGTGCCCGGTGGCATGCTCTGAGCCACCAATGTACAGGTCAACATCTTTCCAGTATTCTACCGCTTCTTTTGAAGCAAAATTGGTGGCGTTTTGGGCATCCATATAACGGTACCAGTACCAGCTGCTGCCCGCCCAACCAGGCATGGTGCTTAGTTCATACTCGTACTGGTTTTGATATTTCCAATCTTCGGCGCGGCCTAATGGTGGCTCACCGCTTTCGGTAGGCAGGTATTTGTCAATTTCAGGCAGTATAAGCGGAAGTTCGCTTTCGTTTATTAAATACGGCAAGCCATTTTTGAAGTAAACAGGCACCGGCTCGCCCCAGTAACGCTGACGGCCAAAAATGGCATCACGCATTCTGAAATTAACTTTAGCCTTGCCTGCTCCAATTTCTTCCAGTTTGGCAACAATGGCCGCGGTTGCCTCTTTATATTCTAAACCGTCTATAAAGTCTGAGTTAATGTATTTACCTTCTTTTGTTGCATCGGCTTCTTTTTCTGTATTCTGCGTATCTAAAATTGGGATGATAGGCAAATTAAAGTGTTTGGCAAACAGGTAGTCACGCTGATCTCCTGACGGTACGGCCATTACAGCACCCGTACCGTAACCTGCCAAAACATAGTCAGCAATCCACAGCTGAATACGTTCACCGTTCAATGGGTGAAGTACATAGCTCCCGGTAAATGCGCCTGACACACTTTTGGTGTCGGCCATACGGTCAAGCTCCGATTTCTTTTTAGTTTGAGCAATGTAAGCTTCAACGGCTTCTTTTTGGTCAGGTGTGGTTAATGATGCTACTAACTCATGCTCAGGAGCTAACACCACAAACGTAACCCCAAAAATAGTATCAACGCGGGTGGTAAAAACTTCAATATTTTGTTGGGTATTACCTTCAATAGAGAATTTCACACTTGCGCCAACGCTTTTACCAATCCAATTGCGCTGCATTTCTTTAAGCGGATCGGGCCAGTCAATGTTATCAAGCCCTTGTAACAGGCGCTCGGCATAGGCAGTAATGCGCATGCTCCATTGCATCATTTTCTTTTGTTCAACCGGGTAACCACCGCGCTCGCTTACGCCGTCTTTCACCTCGTCGTTTGCCAGTACTGTTCCTAAGGCAGGGCACCAGTTTACAGTACTTTCGCGGAGATAGGTTAAGCGATATTTTAAAAGTTCGGTTTGCTGAGCTTCTTCGCTCATGGCGTTCCACTCAGCAGCTGTAAAGGTTAATATCTCGTCGTCGGCAACTGCGGTAATACCCGCCGATCCATTGGTAGCAAAGTGTGCAACTAGTTTTTCAATGGATTCGGCTTTCTCATCGGTTTTGTTGTACCATGAGTTAAAAAGCTGCATAAAAATCCACTGCGTCCACTTGTAATAATCGGGCGAGCTGGTGCGCACTTCGCGGCTCCAGTCAAACGAAAATCCAAGTTGATCTAACTGGCGGCGGTAGGTGGCAATGTTGGCTTCGGTAGTAATGGCCGGATGCTGACCGGTTTGTATAGCATATTGCTCGGCCGGTAAACCAAACGAATCGTACCCCATAGGGTGCAGTACGTTAAAGCCACGCAGGCGTTTATACCTCGAAAAAATGTCAGAAGCAATGTAACCCAGTGGGTGGCCTACGTGCAAGCCCGCACCCGATGGGTAAGGGAACATATCGAGCACATAGTACTTGGGTTTAGCCGATTGATTTTCGGCTTTGAAGGTTTGGTTGGCAGCCCAAAATTGCTGCCACTTTTTTTCAATGTCTTTAAACTGATAATCCATTTTTTCGCAGTTTCGCAAGTATAGGCGCGAAACTACGAAAAAAGTTTAAAAGCCGTTACCGGTGAAGCACGTGTTCGATAACTGAATATGGCTGTCCCGCAACACGCGTATCAATATCCTGAGTGAACCTTAATTGACTGGCATTCAGGTTTCTTAAATTACATTCGGCAGTAACACCTTGTTGAGTAACTGTAAATTTGGTTAGTGAGGTAACTTTGTAGGTGCCTGTTGAAGTTACATTTTCAAATTTTTTCGGTTCAACCTCTTGCCTTACCACTGCAGTAAAAGTGTCATCGGCTTTGAAATCAATATAATTCACATTTACCAGTACCGGTAATGATGTAGTTTTGGTTAATTTACCGTTTTGGTCGTAGTCTTTTTGAGAGATAGAGTCGTAATACCATTTATCAGCTAATTCTTCTTTAAGCGTTGTAGTGTTCTTTTCCTCTTTCTTACAAGAGAAAGCAGAGACAGCCAAGAAAATTATAAACAGGTAGCGTAGATTTTTAATCATAATATTAATTTGACAAAATATGCGTAAAAATAGCAAAATAATTGTATTTGATATTTTTATTGGCATTTTTGTAAGAGGCAGATAGTTGTTGCTTGCGGCGCCTTATATCTGTTTTTTAGCTACTACACAAACCTAACACCTGTTGTTTTTATGAGCAGTAATGACGAGAACGGAGCTTCAAACAAAAGTGCCGCTAAAAGAACCTATCCTATATGCCCGGCATGTGGGCGCCGGTTTAAATACAGGTTAAAACGTAGCTGGCTTATGCGAACTCTGGTATTTTGGAAACCGCTTAAGCGTTATTACTGTGCTTATTGTAAGTGTAACCGTTATATATCAAAGCCAAATTATATTGTTAGCGGTATAATGCTATCGTTCTTATTCAGTTATTACCAATCTGTTAACCTTTATTTATAAATCTCATGTGCTGCTTTTTGCAGCGTACTTTACTATGAAACGTATTTTATCTAATCTTACTGTACAGGTGCTTATTGCTATTGCGCTGGGGGTACTGGTAGGTATTTATTTTCCAACTTTTGGTCCGGTTGCACAACGTATAAGTAAAATGTTTATAAGCCTTATCAGTATGCTGATAGCGCCTATCATATTTTTTACTATTGTGCTGGGTATTGCCGGCATGAATGATATGAAAAAGGTTGGCAGGGTAGGAGGTAAAGCACTTTTTTACTTTGAAGTAGTAACCACGTTTGCCCTGGTTATTGGCGTGGCGGTTGCAAACCTGGTTAAACCGGGCGTTGGGTTAAATATTCAGCAACACACTGATGCGGGTAAGGTTGAACAATACCAAAAGCAAGCTAGTGAAATGAACCTGGGCGATTTTTTCAGCCACATTATCCCGGGTAATTTTGTGGAAGCCTTTGCCAAAGGTGACATACTGCAGGTTTTGGTAATAGCCGTGTTGTTTGGTTACGGACTTAGCCGTATGGGTGGCGCAGCGCAATCATTAATTACAACTTTTGAAAAAATATCGAAGGTGTTTTTTAATATGCTGCATATGGTAATGAAGCTGGCTCCATTAGGTGCTTTTGGCGGTATTGCATACACAGTGAGCACGCAGGGTATTAAAACCCTTAAACCGCTGGTTATGCTTATGGGGTCGGTTTATGTAACTATGGCACTTTTTATATTTATAGTGTTGAATTTAATTTGTTACCTGTGTAAAGTAAGCCTTTGGAAGTACCTTAAATTCATTCGTCAGGAGCTTTTAATTGTTTTTGGCACTTCATCTTCAGAGTCGGCCTTACCGGGTATGATGAATAAGCTTGAAAAGCTTGGCTGCGACCGCTCGGTAGTGGGTTTGGTGATACCTACAGGCTATTCATTCAATCTGGACGGTACAACCATTTATCTTTCAATGGCAACCATATTTTTGGCTCAGGTATTTAAGGTGCCATTATCGCTGGGGCAGGAGCTTACCATTATAGCTATACTCATGCTTACCTCAAAAGGGGCTGCAGGGGTAACCGGCAGTGGCTTTATTGTGCTTACGTCTACACTGGCGGCTATCAAAATAATCCCTGTGGAGGGGGTTGCGTTGTTATTAGGTGTTGACAGGTTTATGTCTGAAGCACGCGCTATAACCAACGTTATTGGAAATGGCGTTGCCACAATAGCAATAGCCATTAGCGAAAAGGCCTTTAACCGTAACACTTACGAGGTAGCCGTAAGCCAGCCTATTGATAACTCAGCTGCGTAACTGAGTATTTTAGAATCTAGCATATAAACATTGTATACGGTGAGTGGTTGTAATAGTCAAGTATTACACCATGAGAAACAATGTGCGAAAATCAGGAATTGCAATAGTTTTGATGCTTATATTGGCAAATGTGCACAGCGTGCTTGCACAACAATATGCATCACCAACAGCACCTGCAAAAACCGGACGTTCGCCCGGCGTAAAAGTTAAGTTACTTAGCAAAAACGGACCTGTTAAAACCTATGTGCTGGTGTTTGCAAAAAACGATGAAATTATATCGGGCTTAACCGAATTTGCGCAAATATAACGTTACTGCAGCCCATTTTAAAGGCTTGGGTGATGCCATGCATGCTAAAGTAGGCTGGTATGAAAACAGTAAAAAAATGTTTAAGGTAATAAGCTTAGATGAGCCTGCTGAAATAACTTCGCTTATTGGCAATATTACTATGAATCAGGGTAAGCCGGTTGTTCATGCTCATATTAACCTGGCCGATAGTAATGGAATGGTACATGGTGGGCACCTGCTGGAAGGCTTTATCTTTCCGACGCTTGAAGTATTTGTAACAGTTGAACCAAATACCATGTTTAAAAAGATGTATGAGGAGGCTGGCGCGTTTGTAATAGATGCCGACAAATAATTTGTGTCCGGTTGAATTTACCGGTAGCAGATATTAAGGTTCTTCGAAAATGGCGGATGCTTTTAATAAAGCTTTATTTTAAGCCAAAAAAAACCAATTCTTAATGCTCATTTCTTGGCTCTTATTTCTTTTTTTATAGCTTTGCCGTACAAAAACTAAAACCATGAGTGTTCTCGTAAATAAAGATTCCAAAGTAATTGTTCAGGGTTTTACCGGCAACGAAGGTACCTATCATGCATCACAAATGATTGAGTACGGAACCCAGGTAGTTGGTGGTGTTACGCCGGGTAAAGGCGGTCAGCAGCATCTTGATCGCCCGGTGTTCAATACTGTTAAAGATGCAGTAGAAAGAACCGGTGCCGATGTATCTATCATATTTGTACCTCCGGCTTTTGCTGCTGATGCAATTATGGAAGCTGCTGAAGGTGGTATCAAAGTAATTGTTTGTATTACTGAAGGTATACCAACCAAAGACATGATTCAGGTAAAAGAGTATCTTAAAGATAAAGATGCCCGCCTGATCGGTCCAAACTGCCCTGGTGTTATTACTGCCGATGAGGCTAAAATTGGTATCATGCCTGGCTTTATCTTCAAAAAAGGTAACGTTGGTGTTGTATCAAAATCAGGAACTTTAACTTACGAAGCTGTTGACCAAGTGGTTAAAGCCGGTTTAGGTATTACCACTGCTATTGGTATTGGTGGCGATCCAATCATTGGTACTCCAACCAAAGATGCTGTTGAGTTATTAATGAACGATCCTGACACTCACGGCATCATCATGATTGGTGAGATTGGTGGTGGTATGGAAGCTGAAGCAGCCCGTTGGATTAAAGAAAATGGTACTAAGCCTGTAGTTGGCTTTATTGCCGGCCAAACTGCGCCTCCGGGTCGTCGTATGGGTCACGCAGGTGCAATTGTTGGTGGTGCTGATGATACTGCAGCTGCAAAAATGAAAATTATGGCAGAGTGTGGTATCCGTGTAGTAGAATCGCCTGCTGAAATTGGTGCTGCTATGGCAGAAGAACTTGCTAAATTAGCATAAGTTCAACCTAAAATAAATTTAAAGCTTGAGCATAAACTCATGCTTTACCATATAACAAATCCCGGTCAGGTTGGCCGGGATTTTTTGTTTCATTGGTAGTTATATAATCAATTTATAATTCGATTAGCTGGTTTTTAATTGCGTATAACACTAATCCTACGCGGCTTTTAATGTGCAACTAATTGCTGTAACCGTCAACAGTGCGCACACACACACACACATACACACATTTGATCGGCTATTTACTTGTATGTCATTTCGGTGGATGCAAGTTTCAAAAAATCAATACTATTATCTTAGCATCAGAGATTTTATTTTAAGCCATTTTGCCGTATCTACACCATTCATTGCTGCATGTTAACGTCAAGCAGTATATCATGCGGTTTGGTTTTAGGGATAAGCTTATGGCAATGCGTTTCAACGCTCAGAAATATGATTTAGCTTTTACAAAGAGTGTTAACCAGCACCTGTCGAAGGCGCAATTTATCTGAGTAATGGATATAGTTAAGTAGTAACAAAAAAGGCTCTCCGCCAGGGAGAGCCTTTAGCTTTACAAAGCTGAATATTATTTCTTGTTCATGATTTTTATAATATCGTTACCAAAAACAAATACCATGAGGGTAATTAAAATTACAAATCCCACAATTTGAGCGCGTTCTAAAAACTTATCACTTAATGGTTTGCCTTTAATCATTTCAATGATGAGGAATAACGCGTGTCCGCCATCAAGGGCCGGAATCGGCAAAAGGTTCATCAATGCTAACGCCATTGATAATAAGCCTACTAAGCTCCAAAAGCGTAACCAGTCAACATGGCTACCAAATAAGCGGGCTATACCAATGGGGCTTGATAACGCTTTATTAGCTTTTACCTGCCCAGTAAACACTTTACCTAAGCCTTTGGCATTATCACTGAAAGTGCCCCAGGCTTTCGAAGCTCCAACAGGTAAAGAACCAAAGAAGCCAAAATTAAGCGTTTTCTCCTGTGGCAGGTCGCGTTTTACCTGTATGCCGTAACGGCCATCAGCAAAGCCTAAAGTGCCATCCTTATTTATTAGGGCAGTTACTGGTACAATTTCATTATTGCGTTTGAGAGTTAAATCTACATTTTTGTTCTTAAACTGTTGAAGCTCAGAAGTAAGTTGGTCGAAAAATTTAATAGGCTTACCATTAACGGCTACAACACTGTCGCCGTTTTGTATCCCAGCCTTTTGCGCATTGCTGCCTGCAATAACCGTATCTATTTTAAAGGTAGTACGTGGAATGCGGCTTATAAATTCTTCAGTACCCAGGTCAGAAACCTCGTTTAATATACTGCCCGGCACTTTTACGCTTAAGCTTTCGGTGCCACGTAAAACGCTAAGCGTTGAGTTACCCATAAGCACTTTTGAGCTAACAACGTCTTCAAAACGCTCAAGTTTCTGGCCGTTTACAGCTAAAATTTTGTCGCCTGGCTTTAATCCTATTTCTTTACCAATTTTACCCGGAACTATACCATATTTTGCCTGATCATTTGGAATATAGGTTTCACCATATTTTATGGTAAGTACCCAAAAAATAAGTATGCCTAAAATGATGTTAACAATGATACCACCCAGCATAACAATGAGTCTTTGCCAAGCCGGTTTTGAGCGGAACTCCCAAGGCTGCGGCGGACCGGCCATTTGATCAGTATCCATAGACTCATCAATCATACCGGCAATTTTTACGTAGCCGCCTAACGGAAGCCAGCCAATGCCATACTCAACGCCTTTGTAATTAAATTTAACCAGGCTTACGTTCCAGGCATCAAAAAACAGGTAAAACTTCTCTACCTTAATGCCAAAGGCCCGTGCGGCAATAAAATGCCCTAATTCGTGTAATATTACCAATATCGATAGGCCCAGTATAAGCTGGCCCACCATAATCACTATATCCATTCTTTGTTTTTACGTTCTAAACAGTCAATGCCTTTAACGGCATTTGCTCAATTAAATTTTGCGCTAAGATGCGTGTTTCTTTATCAGTATTCAAATAATCATCCAAAGTGGGATGTGTGATGGAAGGTATTTTATGCATGCATTGCTCAATCACATCGCTCATGGCTAAAAAGCCAACTTTATCATGTAAAAAACCGGCAACAGCAATTTCGTTTGCAGCGTTTACAATACATGGCATATTGCCACCGGTTTTTAAAGCATCAAACGCATAAGCTAAATTACGGAATGTACCCATGTCTGGTTTTTCGAAAGTAAGGGTAGGGTAGGCCGTAAAGTCAAAACGCTTGTAATCGTTTTTTATACGTTCAGGATAGCCTAAGGCATATTGTATGGGCAGTTTCATATCAGGTAGGCCCATTTGAGCCTTCATTGATCCATCCTCAAACTGCACCAGCGAATGTACAATTGATTGCGGATGTACAATTACCTCGATTTGCTCAAGACTTAGGTCAAAAAGCCATTTAGCTTCGATTACCTCCAGGCCTTTATTCATGAGCGAGGCTGAGTCGATAGTTATTTTTGCGCCCATTACCCAGTTAGGGTGCTTTAATGCCTGATGACGGGTAACGGTAGCTAAAAAATCACTGTCTTTACCCCTAAACGGACCACCCGAAGCAGTTAAAATGATTTTTTCAATTGGATTTTGATCCTCGCCTGCCAGGCACTGAAAAATGGCGGAATGCTCAGAGTCTACAGGCAGCAGTTTAACGTTATGCTGTTTAGCTAAATCTGTTATGAGTTCGCCTGCAACTACAAGTGTTTCCTTATTAGCTAAAGCTATATGCTTTCCAGCCTTAACTGCGTTTATGGTTGGCTCCAAACCCGAAAAACCTACCATGGCAGTAAGTACAATATCAATCTCGGGTAAGGTTACTATGTGTTTAACCTCTTCATAACCTGCCAATACTTTTACGCTTGTATGAGCCAGCGCTTCTTTTACCTGAGCATACAAACTTTCGTCGCAAATAACGGCGTAGGCCGGCTCAAATTTAAGCGATTGCTCGATCAGTAAATCGGCATTGCGGTTAGCTGTAATTACATGAGCTTTGAAACGGTCGGGATTTTCGGCTATAACCTCCAGTGTTTGCGTGCCAATACTACCGGTAGAACCCAGTATGGCAATATTTTTTATACCTTTATGAGAAGAGATGTACATTTATTAAACTCTTATTTTAAGCAAACCTGCAACGTGTAATTATGCCGGTCGCAAGTTGCCAAACGCATTCGGCATTTATAAGTTACAGTTTGTTAAAACTTTAAAAATACGGCTAAATAACATACGCTGCAAGTGCATCAGCAATCTTACGATCGTTTGAGAGCCTCGGTACCTTGTTTTGACCACCAAGCTTGCCTTGCGAGCGCATGAAGTTAATAAAGCTGTCGGGCTTCAGGCTTCTGACTACCAAAGGGCGCAAAATGTTACCTTCAATGAGGTCGAAGTAGTAAATATTTTTCTTTTGCAGCGCAGCGTCTACTTTTTCAGCAAAGTTTTCAATGTTAGCGGGGGCTTTGCCAAACTCAACAAACCATTCGTGGTAAGGTAAGCCTTCGGCAGGTGTAACCTGTGGCGCAACTGTAAATTCAACTACGTCAAGTCCTTCTTCTTTAGCTACGCTCATTAATGCGTGTTCAACCTCTTCGCCAATTACGTGTTCGCCAAAGGCCGATATATAATGTTTTATGCGTCCGGTAACAACAATTTTGTAAGGGTTGAGCGAGGTGAATTTCACTGTATCGCCTATGCTGTAACCCCACAAACCTGCGCTGGTATTCATTATAAGCGCGTAATTCTTATTAAGCTCAACATTGGCTAAGCTTAAACGTGTAGGGTTAGCGTTAAAATACTCTTCGGATGGGATGAACTCATAGAATATACCTGAGTTAACAAGCAGTAGTAACCCTTTGTCTTTTTGAGAGTCTTGAAAGGCAATGAATCCTTCTGAGGCCGGGTAAGTTTCTATGGTATCAATTGCAAAACCTATGCTTTCCTCAATACGCGCACGATAGGGTTCGTAATTAACACCACCATAAACAAAAAGCTTAAAGTTAGGGAATATGTCCTTTATTTTTTTGCCTCCGGATTTTGCCGATAGCCTGTCAAAATACATTTGGCACCAAGGCGGTATGCCCGATATAAGGTGCATATCTTTGTTATTGGTCTCGTCAACTATGGCATCAACCTTTTGCTCCCAGTCTTCAATGCAATTGACCTCATAACTGGGTAAACGGTTTTTTTGAAGGTAGCCGGGTACGTGATGAGCCACAATGCCCGACAAGCGGCCAACATCAATACCATGTTTTTTACTCATGATGGGGCTGCCTTGCAAAAATATCATCTTACCATCTACAAAATCGGCTTTGCCGGTTTCATGTATATAGCTGAGCAAGGCATTACGAGCAGCCTTGATGTGTTCAGGCATGCTCTCTTTAGAGATTGGAATATATTTGACGCCCGACGTAGTACCCGACGTTTTTGCCAGGTAAGCAGGTTTGCCCGGCCACGTTACATTAGCTTCGCCATTAACAACACGGTCAATGTAGGGGCGAAGGTCTTCATAATCACGTACGGGTATGTTACGCTTAAAATCTTCGTAGGTAGTTATGTTTTGGAATTGATGATCGCTACCAAAGGCGGTATTTTTGGCTTGTGCAATCAGCTGCTGCATGGTTTTCTGTTGTAAGGCAATACCGTTTTGCCTCATGTAATTTATATCCCGGTTTACCCAGGCTGCAAACCACTTACTTAATACTGATTTTAGCCCCATGTTACTTATAAAGTTTCCGACACATCATCATCAATGTCTTTGTGGCTGTATACCAGTTTACGGTACGATGTCATGATCATTACCTGTACGGTTGGGAAAGATATGGCAAACCAGCAAATAGCCGCTATTTTGAAAATGTAACTGTCGTTATCAACATCAAACAAGCTGGTTATAAAAAGGTTGATGATAATAAGCAACAAAGCAACAAACCCTACTACCAAAAGTATTAAGCCAAGCAGCCTGAAAAAATGACCCCTTGTTATAGAAAAGCTTTGCCTTAATGATTCAAACGGGCCCGAATCCTCATCAACAATAAAGCACAGGCAGTAAATAGATCTTACAAGTAAATAGGCTACACCTAAAATTTCAATCTTATCAAGTACATCATGCACAAAGGTTGAATCGCCCAGTTGCAGGTTAATAAAAATAATGGTGGCAATTAACACCGTATACAATACACCTATGGTAACAAATGATAAAGCCATACGGAACGATGGAAGTATGTCACTGAATTCAAACTCGTAGTACTCCTTATCCATTAAAGTAAGTATGAGTTTGTAAAAGCTGAGTACCAGGTATGATTGCACCAGCATCATGAAAAAAACAAAGGCTACCTGGCTGTACTGGTTATCATAAACAACTATAAACCCTGTTAAAAAGCTAATGACTTCATAACATATAAGCGAAATAACAGAGTAAACAATGAGCGAAACGTAATTCTTTTTTATAACATCCCACGCTGCCTTAATAGTATCGGAGATGGTAAAAGGGTGGTACATAGATGTTTTACGGTTGTTTTAAAATAATACGCTTCCAAAAATCCTGCATAAAGCCCAGTCCGTAAGCTATGAGTTGAATGAATGCGGCGCCTATGCTCAAAAATGCAACTTTTAATGATTTGTTTTTAATCAGCGAGTGAAAAAATATCAACAAAATAAATATTATTAATACCGAGTTAGCTAGCCAGGCAATACGCCAACCTAAAACGTTGAAAACAAGCGTAAATAATAAGCCAAGGGTGAAAACCGCGGGAAAAAAATGCACAAGTTTAAGCTCTTGCGGAAAGAATTTAGAGATGTTGATACGCGCCCTGCCAAAAAAGTGCAATTGCTTGTAAAACTGTAAATAGCTGGTGCGGCGTTTATGGTAAACTTTAGCTTCAGGTATTAACCCAATTTTAAAGCCCGAGGTATGTATACGGATGCTGTACTCAATATCTTCGCCCAGGCGCGTTATGATAAAGCCACCTACAGTTTCCCAAACCTCACGAGATACGCCCATGTTAAAACTGCGTGGGTGAAACTGCCCGATGCCTTTTTTATTTCCACGAATGCCCCCTGTGGTGAAGGGTGAGGTCATGCTGTAGCTGATTGCTTTTTGCATAGCCGTGAAAGATGAATGTGCATCATCAGGGCCGCCGTAGGCGTCAAGGTAGTCATTGCTGAGGCGGTGATAAACCACTTCGAGATAATCGGGCGGTATTAAGCAATCCGAATCGAAGATGATGAAGTAATTGCCTTTGGCACGTTCAAAACCATAGTTACGACTAAAACCCTGTCCGTCATTAGGTTTGTAAAAATAATGAAGATCTAAGCGGTTGGCAAAAGCGGCAACTATGTCTTTCGCATCATTTTTACTGCCATCCTCAATAACCAAAACTTCAAACTGCAAATACGTTTGCTTGGTGAGGCTTTCCAGCAGTTCTTTTATCTCCTGCGGACGGTTGTATAAAGGTATGATGATGGAAAAAAACATTCTTTGAATTTCGGAGTTCGGATGTTCGATTTCGGATTTTGTGAAGATGGTTATTTCAGCTTATACTATCGTTCTGTGGAACAGAAAATTTAGTTTGGGCAGAAGGCCTTGCTCAATTAAAAACTATCTCACTATTGATCCACATGATAAGCTGGATTTAATTATACCCTGTCTTCAATCTGATAATTATTCCTGTCTGGTGAATTACGCGATACCAATTCAGCTACAAAGCCTGTTAAGAAAAGTTGAAAACCTACCACTATGGCAACTAACGCCAAATAAAACAATGGCTGATCGGTTGCATCGCGATATCTTTCATTATTTGATATGTGAATGAGCTTTTCTGCCAATATCCAAACGGCCAATATCATACCTATAAAAAAGCTAAGTACGCCCATGGAGCCAAAGAAGTGCATGGGGCGTTTGCCAAATTTCCCTACAAAGAATATAGATAGTAAATCAAGAAAACCGTTGATGAAGCGGCTCATGCCAAACTTGGTTTTGCCGTATTTGCGGGCACGGTGTTCAACAACCTGTTCGCCAATTTTGGTGAAACCTGCCCATTTAGCTAAAACAGGAATGTAGCGGTGCATTTCGCCATATACCTCTATATTTTTTACTACCGCCTTACGATAGGCTTTCAAGCCGCAATTAAAATCATGCAAATTATCAATGCCCGACATTTTACGTGTAGCGGCATTGAAAAGCTTGGTTGGAATGGTTTTGCTTAAAGGGTCATACCGTTTAGCCTTCCAACCCGAAATAAGATCGTATTTCTCTTCGGCAATGCGTTTGTATAGTGCAGGTATTTCATCAGGACTGTCCTGCAAATCGGCATCCATAGTAATAATCACATCGCCTTGTGCGGCTTCAAAGCCTACATTCAGCGCAGCCGATTTGCCATAATTACGCCTGAATTTAACACCTTTAATAAAAGGATTATCCAAGTTCAGCCTGCATATTTCCTCCCACGAACCGTCGCGGCTGCCATCATCAACCAAAAGTATTTCGTAGGTAAAACGGTTTTCGTTCATTACCCGTGCTATCCATGCGGTAAGTTCGGGTAACGATTCTACTTCGTTATATAAAGGTACAACAACTGAAATATCCATGCTTGAGCTTGAAAGCCTCTGTTAAAAGCGTTATTAGAAGCAGGCAAAAATAGAAAAAAAAACAAAGCCGGAAGCCATTAATCAAGCGTAAAGGCGTAAGAACAAAAAGCCTTTGTATAAGTACCAAAAAAAGATAGGCCCAACGTGTTGGGCCTATCTTTTTTTGGTAATCAATTCTTCATTAGTTCTGCAAAAAGCCGTTCCGCATCAGCTTTTTTAAATAGCTCAGGACCTGCGTTCATGGTGGCTGCACTACCACAGGCAATTCCCATACGCACCATTTGGCCCAGGTCAAGGCCTTTCTCGGCGGCGTATACCATGCCTGCAACCATACTGTCGCCCGCGCCTACGGTGCTGCGTTTTTCAACATCAGGTGCTGCAATATGCTCATTGTACCCGCGGCTGGCTACATAAGCACCTTGTGCACCCAATGATACCACAACCACCTCACATTTACCTTTGTCAATAATTTTACGCGCAGCTTCTTTAGCGGTGGTTTTGTCTTTTACTTCAATACCTGTAAGCTTACTAAGCTCTGCCTGGTTGGGTTTAAGTAAGTAAACACCCTCTTCAACGGCATTTTTTAAAGCCTCTCCCGATGTATCTACTATTAGCTTAGCTCCGTCTTGATGAGCAATGCGGGCCACTTTAGCCAAAAAATCATCACTTGAACCGGGAGGCATGCTGCCGCTCACCACCATAAATTTTGGTTTTGGGGAGAGATTTTTAATTACCCTTAATATTTCTAATTCTTCTTTCGGTAACAATTCAACAGCAGGCATACCAAACCTGTATTCTTCATGTACTTCTCTGTTAACTACAATGAAGTTTTCACGGGTAAGCTTTTCAGTAAGGACAGGTACCTGGTTAATGTGCTCGGCCTTTAATAAATCCTGTAAATGCTGGCCGGTTAGCCCTCCTGACGGGAAAATGGCTACTGAGTTTACGTTTAACCGTTTCAGTCCGCGCGATACATTGATGCCGCCACCGCCGGGTTCAAAACGCGGTTCATCGCAAGGCAGCTTCTGATCGGCCACAATGCGGTCAACTGTGGTGCTTTTGTCAACCACCGGACTAAGGGTTAGGGTGATGATATGTTTCATGATATTATGCCAGGTCTATTTCCTTAGCAAGGTACACATCCTGAATAGTGTTTAAAAATTTAACACCATCTTCAAACGGGCGCTGAAAAGCACGGCGTCCTAAAATTAATCCGCTGCCCCCGGCACGTTTATTTATCACGGCATTCATTACCGAGTTGGCTAAATCACCTTCGCCTTTTGATTCGCCGCCAGAGTTGATCAATCCGGCGCGGCCCATGTAGCAGTTGGCAACCTGGTAACGGCAAAGGTCAATAGGATGATCACTTGCCATTTGGCTGTACATCAATGGGTCAGATTTTGAAAAGTTGATAGTAGTGAAACCTCCGTTTACATCAGGCATTTTTTGCTTAATGATATCGGCCTGTATAGTTACACCTATGTGGTTGGCCTGGCCGGTAATATCGGCAGCGGTTTCATAATTAATGCCGTCCTTTTTAAAGTCGTTGTTGCGGGTGTAACACCAAAGTACGGTTGCCATACCCAGTTCATGGGCGCGTTCAAACGCTCTTGATACCTCAATAATTTGCCGATCCGATTCTTCGGAGCCGAAGTAAATAGTAGCTCCAACAGCTGCTGCACCTAAATTCCAGGCATCATCAACCGAACCAAACATAATTTGATTGTATTTGGTAGGGTAAGTAAGCAATTCGTTGTGATTGATTTTAACCAGGAAAGGAATTTTGTGTGCATACTTACGGGCAACCATACCCAGGTTGCCAAAGGTGGTGGCTACAGCGCTGCATCCGCCTTCAATTGCTAAACGCACAATATTTTCCGGATCAAAATACATGGGGTTTTTAGCAAACGAGGCTCCGGCGGTATGCTCAATATCCTGATCAATTGGCAGTATGGAAATATAACCTGTTCCGGCTAAACGCCCGTGGTTGTACAACGCCGACAGGTTACGCAGCACCTGCGGATTACGGTTGGTTTGCACAAATATTTTATCTACAAAATCGGGCGAAGGGGTATGCAGCAAACCTTTATCAAATGTTTTACTTTGATGGTTCAGCAGGTAATCGGCCTTGTCGCCCAACAGTTCCTGTATTTTTTCAAAAGCCATAACAGTATGTTTTTAGTTTTGAAGTAACAGCAAGCAATGGCCTTTGTTGAATAAATATTGGTTTGTTAATATTTATGACATTTAAGTTATGCGCCAACAGTAAGCCCTTAAAAATGTACCTAACCTGTTTGCTTATACATGGCCTATCATAGCATATATCCTGAAAAATATAGCCATGCCATAAATGATAAGCATCACCGAGTTTACAATAAGCAACAGGTTCAAGTCGCCCTGATTAAACTTTTTGATAGCAGCGGTTATAAACAGCCCAATAAAACTAAGTATTAATACCAGTGGAAATATTAGCTGCCATTGCAGTTTAATGTAGCCCGCGTTGTGCAGCTTGCCCTGGTTTTGAATAAGCAGGTAACCAACAAATAATAGTAATATAAATACCAGCCTGGTGATGAATTTGGCTAAAAATTTAAGGGTTTTCATAGCGTTTAATGGTCTTGCAAAAGGTCGATGCACTTGTTCCTCATAGGTTTCAACCGTTCATTGATGCTGGTAATTGCAGCCTCTTTGTTTATAGAACGGTAAAGTTGTTTGATGAGCGCAAGGTTTTCATCATACGGGTCGCAGGCTTGAACTTTTTCTAGATGAGGAATAATTTTATTTACCAATGCAGTAAAGCCAGCTTTGTTTGTAAGCTGTAATTGCTTGGCTTTGCCTAAATAAATATGCCCTAATGCGAGATGCACTACATAGTAATCGGGCTCGGCAGCAACAACCTTTTCATATAAAGGCAGTGCTTTATCAAATTGCTTACGGTCTTCATACTGTTTGCCTAAAGTGTACTGGAATGCCGTGCGTGTTTTTGCCGGAAGCTTATCCATTTCAGGAAGGAGTTTTTCACCAAGTTCAAAGGCTTTGTCAGACTTGCCTTCAAAAATGGCCAGGTTGTACTCTGTGTATCTATTATAAGCATCTTCGGCGGTTTGCGCAAATAGCATGTGTGCCGGGCAGCAAAACGCCAGTATCAGTAAAAGGTTTTTATTAAAAAAAATCATAGCAGTTTTAGTGTGATTAAGGTTAAGACTTATTATTAGTTTAAACGCTTCAATTTCAATTGTCATATCCAATGCCCCAAATCTAAACCTAAAAAACTATCTTTGCCCATGCCTGAAAAAATTCTAATTCTCGATTTCGGCTCACAGTTTACCCAGCTTATAGCACGCCGCGTACGGGAGCTCAATATTTATTGCGAGATACATCCATTCAACAATTTTCCTGAAGTTGACAGCACTGTTAAAGGTATAATCCTTTCGGGCAGTCCGTACTCGGTACGCCAGGAAGATGCACCACAGTTTGATTTTGCACCATACCACGGCAAAATGCCAATTTTGGGCGTTTGCTACGGTGCACAGTACCTGGCTCAGCATAACGGCGGCGAGGTTTCGGCATCAAATACACGCGAGTACGGCAGGGCTAACCTGCAATACATTAATCAGGATAGCAAATTATTTAAAGACATTCCCGCAAATTCGCAGGTTTGGATGTCGCACGGTGATACCATTAACGCCGTTGCCGATAGCTTTGAAATTATTGCCAGTACCGATAGTGTAAAAGTTGCGGCATACCATATAAAAGATACTGATACGTACGCTATACAATTTCACCCTGAAGTTACCCACAGCTTAGACGGGAAGCAATTGCTTAAAAACTTTTTGGTTGACATTTGCGGCTGCCACCAGGAGTGGACTTCAGAATCATTCATCGAGAGTACTGTTGCTGCACTCAAAGAGAAATTAGGCGATGATAAAGTAGTTTTAGGTCTTTCGGGCGGGGTTGATTCATCAGTTGCGGCAGTATTGCTGCACCAGGCCATAGGCAAAAACCTGTACTGTATTTTTGTTGATAACGGCTTATTACGCAAAGACGAGTTTGAATCGGTATTGGATTCGTACAAGCATATGGGCTTAAACGTAACCGGTGTTGATGCCAAGCAACGCTTTTATGATGCACTGGAAGGCCTATCAGATCCTGAAAAGAAACGTAAAGCCATTGGCCGTGTGTTTATAGAGGTGTTTGATGATGAGGCACACAAAGTTCAAGATGTTAAATGGTTAGGGCAGGGTACTATTTATCCTGATGTTATTGAATCGGTATCTGTTAAAGGGCCTTCGGCTACCATTAAATCGCACCATAACGTGGGCGGTTTACCCGATTTTATGAAACTTAAGGTAGTTGAACCGCTGAATACCTTGTTTAAAGACGAGGTGCGCCGTGTGGGTAAATCTTTAGGTATTGATCCCAATATTTTAGGTCGCCATCCGTTCCCAGGTCCGGGTTTGGCTATCAGGATATTAGGCGAGGTTACGCCCGAGAAAGTGGCCATTTTACAACAGGCCGATGCAATTTACATCAACAATTTGCGCTCAGCCGGTGTTTACGATAAAGTTTGGCAGGCAGGCGCCATTTACTTACCGGTACAATCGGTAGGGGTAATGGGCGATGAGCGCACTTACGAAAATGTAGTTTGCTTGCGTGCTGTTGAATCATTAGATGGTATGACTGCCGATTGGTGTCACCTGCCTTATGAGCTGCTTGCCAAAATCTCAAACGAGATTATCAATAACGTAAAAGGAATTAACCGGGTTGTATATGACATCAGCTCAAAACCACCCGCTACCATTGAGTGGGAATAAATTTAAACTTTGGCTGCTGGCGCTTATACTTATAAGCGCCTGCTCGCCTAAGGTGCAGCCTGTTGGTAGAACACGCCCGTCTCAACCGTCAACATCAACGGTGCCGGCTAAAGACAAGAAAACGCCTGCCAGCACTGATAAAACTGCGGTAAAACCGCAAGCCGCCAAAGTTTCAAGCTTTGCGTTGCTTCTGCCTTTTAGTTTGGATAACCTGAACTCGGTAAAAGGGTATAGTGCTGCTCAGCTCAAGAGCGCTAACATTGCGGTTGATTATTACCAGGGTTTCCGCTTGGCGCTCGACTCCCTTACAGCGCAGGGTTACAATTACAAGCTGCAGGTTTTTGATACCAAAGATGACGCCGGTGCCACGCATGGCCTTTCGCTTAACCCAGCGGTTAACAGCAGTAATTTAATCGTAGGTCCCGTATTTCCACAAGGAATAAAAACCTTTATTGGCAAGCCTCAAAAGTTAAAAAGGCCTTTATTATCGCCCCTGGCACCAGCAGCTCCCGAAGAGTTTGCCGATGGTAATTTAATTACTGTTAACCCGCCGCTTGAATATCATGCAGTTGCTGCTGCACGTTTTGTTAAAAGCCGTATTAAGCCCGTTAAAATATTCATTTTGTCATCAGGTTATAGTGATGATAAAAAGTTTGCTTCGCCATTTAAAATGGCTATTGATACGTTAAGCAAACGCAAAATACAGGTTGTATATACAACCATATCAAAAGGTAACCTTACGCCGTTAAAGCCACACCTGAATAACAAGGTTGAAAACGTGTTTATTGTTCCCTCGGTTAATCAGCAGTTTTTGTCGGTTACCTTACGGTCGTTAGATACGCTCTCGCGTAAGTACCCTGTTACCGTTATAGGGCATCCAAGTTGGGAAAAACTTTCGTTTTTAAAGGCCGACATACTGCAACGCATAAAAGCGCATATAACATCGGCCGAGCGTTTAAACTACCGTGCAGCTGCAACGGTACATTTTATCAGAGCTTACCGCAAAGCATACAATAGTGAGCCATCAAGCTATGCATATAAAGGGTTTGACCAGGCCATGTACTTTGGCACCGTAATGGCGCAGGAGGGTAATGAACTTGACCACCTCGACAAACACCGTTACAAGGCATTGCATAATGAGTTTAACTTTATTAAACGGCCTGGTTTGGGCTGGATAAACACCCATGTTGGTATATATAAATATGCTAACTTTGAGTTAAAGCAGGTAGAATGAAGGCTTTAAATCAGCTTAAAACATTTCAGCGTATACTGGCCGAGTTTCCGGGCAATGTACAACTGAGCAAATATTTGCCTGGCTTCTTCAGGCAAAATAAGCAAATGGGTTCTACCGATAGGAGGGTAGCAAGCAGGCTAATTTATAACTACTTCAGGCTGGGTAATGCTTTGCCAGGTTTGCCGCCCGAAGATAAATTGATGGTTGCTGAGTTTTTATGCAACACGCAAACCAATTCTTTTTTGCAGCACTTTAAGCCCGAATGGGCCGCCTGCATAGCTTTTACGCTTAATGAAAAGCTGGAAATGGTTAAAGCCGCATACCCCAATTTTAACCTGCATGATGTTTATCCGCTATACACCCGCCTTTCGGCAGGAATAGACACGCCTGAATTTTTGCGATCATTTTTCGTTCAGCCCGATTTGTTTATAAGGGTACGCAAAGGTTTTGAGCAACAGGTAAAAGCCACGCTTACAAAAGCCGAAGTTACGTTTAAGGATGAAGGTAGTAACTGCCTTTCGTTACCAAACGGTACCAGGCTTGAAACCCTGTTTCCTAACCAGCATTGGTTTGAAGTGCAGGATTATTCATCACAGCAAACAGCTCATTACTTTAAGCCGCAGCGCTGGGAAAACTGGTGGGACGCTTGTGCAGCATCAGGAGGAAAATCTTTGCTTTTGCATGAACAAGAACCTGATATTAAGCTGGTGGTTTCAGACATCCGCGAATCTATTTTAGCTAATCTTGATGAACGTTTCCGGCAGGCTGGCTTAATGAAATATCAAAAAAAGATTCTCGATCTTACCCAAAACCCCGACTTCATTATGCATAATTATGCCTTCGACGGCATAATCCTTGATGCGCCCTGCACCGGCTCAGGTACCTGGGGGCGTACGCCCGAACTTATTACCCAATTCGGTGAACACCGTATTGAGTTTTTTCAGCGTTTACAACAAAGCATCGTACGCAATGTGGTTAAATACCTCAAGCCCGGAAAGCCGCTCATTTATATCACCTGCTCGGCCTTCAAAGCTGAAAACGAAGATGCAGTTGACTTTATGATGAAAGAATTAGGCCTTCAGCTTGAAGAAATGAAAGTGCTAAAAGGGTACACGCACAGAGCCGATACAATGTTTGTGGCAAGAATGATTTTGGGGGAGCCTACGGAATCAAGAGTACAGAGTACAGAATCTGAATAGATTTCCTCTACGCTGGTCATTTCAAGTGATGACGACAAATCCGATTAATTATGCAAGGCTAAGTCGCTCAACTAAGATTTCACAATAGTCGAAATGACATTGTTTACGATTCTTTATCTAAAATTTATACTCTTGACTCTTTCCACAAATTACTTCAGCTCATCCAGCACCTTAAACAATTTTTGTCTCATTACAGTGGTTGAACCGTTATAGTTGTTAATAATTACAGAAAAGCACAGTTTTTGACCGCCGTGAGTTTGGTAGCCGGCATAAGCAACCACATCAGCAATGGTTCCGCTTTTCATATGCATATTATTGTAAACCGGTAAGCTTTCATAAAACGGACTATACCAGGGCTTATCTACGGCAGTTTGTAATATGCGTGCAATTGAGCGTGTAGTAATACGGTCGCCCGGAGAAAGGCCGCTGCCATCATACAGGTTTAACGAGTTACCATCAATACCTTTAGCTTTCCAATAATTCCGTAATTCTTCCACGCCATTTTTTGTTGAAACCTGCTTACCTGCTTTCAAGGCTATGGTTTTAAGCAATTGTTCGGCATAAAGGTTAATACTTTCTCGGTTAAGCCAATAAATTATCCGGTTAAAATCGGGAGATGTAATGGTAACCAACTCTTTTGCAATTGGTGGTACAACCTCTGTCCTGGTGTTTAGTGTAGTTGTTGATTCTGGTTCTTTACCAACTGCAATTCCTAAGCGTTTAAGGGTATCCGTTAAACGCCACGCAGCATCATAAGCCGGATCGGGCATG
>NZ_CAJYGQ010000001.1 GCF_913773635.1 uncultured Mucilaginibacter sp. | reverse complement strand
TTCCCCCTCTCGTTGCGATTGGGAGTGCAAAGGTAGAAATGTTTTCGGTTTCTCCAAAATTTATTTCTAAATTTTTTTGAGCCCCTTTCCTCGTCTTAAATGACGGCCTTAACCATCATCCTCAACTCAACCCTTCGACTTTCAAATAACTTCCCCGCTTTCTCTCTTGCGGGTTGCAAAGGTAACTATTTAATCAAAAACCTCCAAAACATTTAAGCATCTATTTTGTATCAGTCTGCTTACTTGCTCTTAATCAGCAAGTTTAATTAAGATAGAGTGTCATGTTAAGCTTTTACAGCAACTGTTTCAGCTTTGGGTGGTCGCAATGACGCGCCCGCTTTAAGCATTTCGGTGGTTATTGTGCGTGTATATTGCTGTATTTCCTGCTGAAAACTCGCTACGGATGCACCCGACCGAATTTCTTCTAAACGCTTTTCCCAGTTTCCGGTAAGTTCAGCTTGCGCAATTTGCTGGTTTTTAACTACCCCGTATACAGATAAACCAACTTCAGTTGGCAGCAGGTTCTTCTTTTCTCTTTTGATATAGTCGCGCTTTATGAGTGTTTCGATAATTGCTGCGCGTGTAGCCGGGGTACCCAGCCCGCTATCTTTCATTGCATAGCGTAATTCTTCATCCTCAATTTCCTTACCTGCGGTTTCAAGTGCTTTGAGTAAAGATGCTTCATTATACATAGGCTTTGGCTTAGTTTGCTTTTCAAGCACGGCCTTATTTGTAATGGGTAGTTGCTCTCCCTGCTCTACTTTTGGTAAAGATGCATTTTCCTCATCCTTCTTTTCTTCATCCTTATCGTTGAACACAGCCCGCCAGCCGGCTGTATTAATTACAGTTCCGCTGGCCATAAACTTAGCGCCCGATTGAACGGCAATTTTTGTAATCTCTTTTATGCAATCCTGATGAAAAGCCTCAAGCATACGACCAGAAACCATATCATAAACTGCCTGCTGATCGGGTGTTAATTGCCTGGGCGCTTCTCCGGTAGGTAGAATAGCGTGATGGTCGGTCACCTTTTTTGCGTTTACGCTTCGCTTGTTCAGCTTGATAGTACCTAAAAAGGTTGCCTGTTTGCCAAAATTTGGGTGATCGGTAAACTTACTTATAAGAGAAGGTACTGTAGCAAAAACATCATCACCTATATAACGGCTGCCTGTACGCGGATAGGTTACTAATTTTCCTTCATACAAATTTTGTAACAGGCTAAGGGTATAGTCTGCTGTAAATCCTTTTCTCTTATTGGCTTCCTGCTGTAAACTACTTAAATCGTGCAAAAGCGGCGGCGGTTCTTTACGGGGTTTGGCTTCAACGCTTAATATATTGCCTCCCTGGGCGTAGCCCGATGCAACATCTTCAACGGCATTAACAATTCCTTCAGCATCAGCCTTGCTTTTGTAGCTATCAACTGATATGGCCCTGAAAGCAGTTCCATTTTTATCTACCTGTATGGCTACCTGGAAATATATTTGCGGAACAAAATTTTTATTTTCAAGATAACGCGAGCAGATCATTGCTAATGTGGGCGTTTGCACCCTGCCAAGTGATAAAACCGACCGCGTACCCGATGCCAGGCTTAGTGCCTGCGTAGCATTCATGCCCACTAACCAATCTGACTGGGAACGGCAGTGGGCAGAATTAAACAAAGTATCATAATCAGAACCGGGCTTAAGGTTGCGGAAACCATCCTTTATGGCTTCATCTGTTTGCGATGATATCCATAAGCGCTTAAACGGCTTTTTACATTTGAGGTAGTAATAAATATACCGGAAAATTAGTTCACCTTCGCGCCCCGCATCCGTAGCAACAATTATTTCAGAAGCTTCTTCGAATAATGCTTTAATGGTATTAAGTTGTTTTACGGCTGATGGATCATCAACCATACCATCTTTTGTCTTAGTTTTACGTACAGATAGCTTAAACTTTTGAGGAAGCATGGGAAGATTTTGTACGCTCCACCTATAATAACCGTACTCTTGGGGAGGCGCTAGCTGCAATAAATGACCAAAGGCCCAGGTAAAGGTATATCCTTTGCCTTCAATATAACCATCCTTTTTAGTATTAGCCCCAAACACCTTTGCAATCTCGCGGGCCACTGAGGGCTTTTCGGCAATAATCACTTTCATATAATACGAAACCGGAGTGTGATCGCTTTACCTATTGCATCAGCCAATCGGTTTAAGTCGAAATTTTCATTGTCTTTAAATTTCCACTTTTCGCCATCGCGCTGCAAAACCTTCATTTCTCCGTTTACGAGCAACTCCAATTCATCAACCTTACGATCATTGGGCAGAGCGCTCAATAATTTAAAAGTATTGTCAACATTTTCGAAATTCAATCTTAGTAGCTGTCCCATATATATGTGCGGCGAAATTAGTTATTGCTTATTACGACAACAATGTATGTTGATAAATGCCTTTTTATTGAAATATGGCCGTTTCGTAATATTTTTGCAATGATGACGGATTTAAATGAGTTTGAGTGTGAAATGCTTGATGTGCTGTTAGAAGCATTTGGCGTACCAGATAACCTTACACGCCTGCAAATTATGCAGCTTTTTAATGATGATGAGGCCTTAGCTTATGCCATGGTACGTGCTCTGCTGAGAGAGGGTCTAGTTGGCGTAGCGGGCAATCATGGTGATTTTGAACTACCTGACCGGCTTGTACTTATGCCTAAAGGCGAACGTTTTTTAAAAGAGGGCGGTTTTATGCGCCGTTTTAAAGACGAGCAGAAAAAACCTTTGGAGGTTGGCGGAACCCTGGCCAAACTTCAACAGCAAAACATGAAGCTTCAAAATTTAAAGCTTGCCAATGAAATTGAAATAGGTAATCTTAAAAAAGAGTTACAACAAGGGCAAACTTTAAAGTATTTATTATTTGCCCTTGTTGTAGTTGGGCTTATTCTCGGTTTTGTTCTTGGCCGTACACTTTAAGATAGCACCGAACCGTTAATCCTCATCGGCACTGTTTTTAAGTTTCATCAAAAGCGCATAGGCGTTTTTTGCGACTATACGTGTATTTACGGTTAAACTTTTACTGTCTACCTGTTGCTGCCCATTGTGTTGATTGCCTAAAATGACAGGCATCATTTTAAATGTCGAATCATTTAAAGCCTTAAATACGTAATGTGCATTTTGCCACCTTACAACGGCACTTTCAGGCACCGTTATAGCTTTATGATTGGCAACCTCTACTTCGGCATTCATAAACATACCTGGCAAAAGTGTGGCATCAAACTTTTCAAAATGGCAATGTACACTTGCCATCCTATCTTCATTAAGATTTTTGCTAATTAATATAATTTCGGCCTCATATTTTTTTTCCGGATTATTAATAGTGTACGTGGAAACCTTTTGGCCTATTGCAAGCTGATTTACATCTTTTTCAAAAACCTCAAGCGCCAGGTGAATATCTTTTGGGTTCACTAGTTCAAATAACACATCAGTTGGCGAAGTGTATTTACCTATATTAACATTTACTTTGGACACGAAACCATCAATAGGAGATATTATATGAACGCTTTTTGAAATGTTGGATGCTGTAAGCCGATTGGGGTTAATATCAATCAACTCCAGCTTCTGGGCAAGCGAACGCATTAATATACGTTGAGTTTCCATTTCGGCCTTTGCCTGCTGAAACACTTTATCGCTGGTGGCTTTGCTTGCATTTAATTCCTGCTGTCGGCGGTATTCGGTTTCGGAAAATTGAAATTTTTCTTTTGCAGATAAATAGTCCTGTTGAATTTGTATAAACTGCATATCTTCCAGTATACCTAGTACCTGCCCTTTGCGCACATGCACACCCGGCAATAAATCAGTACTTTTGAGGTAACCGCCTAAGGGAAAACTTACGCTTACGGTGCTTTGAGGCGGCACATCAATGGCTCCCTGCAACTTTAACGTTCCGGTTACATTGCTCATAGAGGGCGTGTCAATTTCCACACCTGCATTTCTTAATTGGGCCTGCGTTAAATTAACTAACGTGGTATCTTGCACCTCTTCTTCCTCTTGGCTTGCTACCTTTTTATCTGAACAGCTGGCAAGAATTAAAAGCGTTACTAAAAGTGATATATAAATTTTCATGCTGTGCTTTATAAGTTATAGAGTTTTTGAGCCTGAATTACCGAATTGTTATAATTATATAACAATTCCAGATACTCATTGCGGATGCTGATAGCCTGATCGACCAGTATTACCCACTGCAGGTAATCAATTTCGCCGCCTGTAAACTGTTTGCTTGCAGTGTTGATGATTAAATCGGCGTTTTTAAGCCCCTGCCCTTCAAAGTAGTTAAGACTGGCAGCATACTTTTGTATTTGCCTCACAGCACTCTGCTGTTCGGTTTTCAACTGCAATGCAGCATACGCAGTGCGGTTTTGGGCCAGTTGCCACTCAACCTTGGCTGATGATATACGTGCCGATTGCGCACCGGCAAATATGGGTATACTTACACCTGCCGATACATAATTAAACCGCTTTCCGGCGCCAAAATTTGTTTCGAGGCCGTTTACTATTTGCGAGCCTGCAATACTCTGGTTATTGTACCCTGCAAAAAAATCAGGTAATAGTTTAGACTTTTCAGTACGCCAGCGCCAGCGGGCTGCTTCGGCCTGGTGATTGTAAAGCTGCACCTGTGGAAAGGCATTAACATCAGCAGGTGTTAATAATTGAGCATTTAGCTCAGGCTTGAGCGCTTGATAAGCCGGCACGTAAGCAACAGAGTCATTAAGCAGAATATTGAACTGTTTTAAAGCAATTTCTTCATCGCCTATAACCAGGTTAAGCTGATTATTAATTTGCTGGTGGTGTGTTTGTGCTGTTGTTTTTTCAAGAATATTAGCCTCCCCTACTTTAAAGCGTAAATTGGTTTTTCGCTCAAACAAAGTATAAATACTATCAGCGTAGCGCAGCAGCTTTTTCTTTTCGTTTAGCCACACTAACTGGTAATAGAATCTCCTTACATCAGCTTTAATGTCTTGTTGGGTAAGCCGGGTTTGCTGCTGCGCCGCAAGGTAACTTTCCTGCAATGCACGCTTTTGGTTTCCATAAATGGTTGGGAAGCTTATTGCTTGGGTAACACCTATGCGCGTATCATTATTTATACTATTGATTTGGCCATAATCGGCGCTGAACTGTGTTTTAGAAATATCAAACGCTGTTTTTTGCCGTACACGTTCAGCTTCTTCGTTTAAGCGGCTGCCCTGCATTTGCAGGTTGTTTTTTAGTGCTATATCAACTGCACTTTCAACGTTTAACCCTTGCTGCTGTGCAAAAGCCGACGATGTGCCCAACAGAAGCAGCAAAATAACTAAAGGAGCAGGTTTCACTTTAATTTTGTGCTCTTTCATAAACAAAAGGTAAAGGGCCGGCAATACAAATAATGTCAATAACGTGGCAGTTATCAGCCCCCCGATAACTACGGTTGCCAACGGGCGCTGAACCTCCGCCCCTGCTCCATTACTTAAAGCCATAGGTAAGAAACCTAATGAAGCCACTGCCGCCGTCATCAATACCGGACGCAGTCGATTACGTGTACCCTGCACTACCAAATCAAGCGCACTGGCTACTACACCTTCGGCCTTTATACGGTTAAACTCTGAGATTAATACGATACCATTTAATACCGCTACACCAAACAAGGCTATAAAACCTACCCCGGCCGATATACTGAATGGCATGCCTCTGAGCGCCAAAGCAAATACACCACCAATGGCAGATAGTGGTATAGCTGTATAAATAAGCGCACCCTCTTTAAATGACGAGAAAGCAAAATACAGCATGATGAAAATCAACAGCAAAGCAACAGGCACAGCAATGCTCAGTCGCATTTTAGCCTGTTGCAGGTTTTCAAATGCTCCGCCATAAGTTATGCTATAACCGGGAACAAGCTTTACCTGGCGGTTCACTTTTTGCTGCAGTTCCTCAACAATTGATTGCACATCCCGGCCCCTAACGTTAAAGCCAACGGTTATGCGCCGGCGTGCATTTTCGCGCTGAATTTGATTGGGTCCTTCAACTTCATCTACCGCTGCTACCTGTTGCAACGGTATTTGCGTTCCACGGGGTGTTGATATGAGAAGATTTTGTACATCGATCAGATTTTTTCTGCCCTCGCCGCCAACGCGTACTACTAAATCAAAGCGCTTTTCGCCCTCATAAATCTTGCCTGCAGCAGCACCTGCAAAAGCTGCGTTAACCGTGCGGTTGATGTCTGATATGTTCAAGCCGTACTTAGCAATTTCAATACGGTTGTATTTAATAACCACCTGCGGCATGCCTGTTACTTTTTCAACATATAAGTCGGCAGTACCTTCAACCGTTTTACTGATGCTGCCTATCTGTTCTGCATAACGCGCAAGTGCGTTTAAATCTTCTCCAAAAATTTTGCAAACTACATCTTGCTTTGCACCCGTCATTAGTTCATTAAATCGCATTTGAACCGGGTACTGATAGCCTTGGGTAACGCCCGGAACAGCCTCCTGCACTACTTCTGACATCTTTGAAGCCATTTCCTGGAAACTGCCGGCGCTTGTCCATTCTTTTTTGGGTTTGAGTACGATAATCATGTCGCCTCCCTCAATAGGCATAGGATCCGTTGGAATTTCGGCACTGCCAATTCGTGAAACAATTTTTTCTACTTCAGGGAACTTGCTTTGCAGCAGTTTTGAAATCTGCTGAAACGTTGCTATAGTTGTACTAAGGTTAGTACCTACCAGTAGCCTTGTCTCCACCGCAAAATCGCCTTCTTCCAACTGTGGAATAAACTCTCCTCCCATGCGTGTAAATAATATTACAGCAATGGCAAATAATCCAAAAGCTGCAGCCACCAATACCTTTCGCACTTTCATGGCCTTTAAAAGCCAGCGTTGATAAAACACTTCGAGCTTATTCATTACCCTGTCAGACCAGTTGGCTTTATGCAATACCGTTTTGCTGATAAGCAATGAGCTAATCATTGGGACATAAGTAAGCGATAAAATGAACGCACCTAAAATAGCAAAGGCCACAGTTTGTGCCATAGGCTTAAACATTTTACCCTCTATGCCAGATAATGATAAAATTGGCAAGTATACAATTAGAATGATTATTTGACCAAAAACTGCCGCGTTCATCATCCTTGAGGCGGAGCCGGCAACCTCATCGTTCATCTCTTGCTGCGATAGCTGATTTATGCCAGCATACTTTTTTGAAAAATGCAGATGATGCAAAATGGCTTCAACAATAATTACAGCGCCATCAACTATTAGCCCAAAATCAAGCGCCCCCAAACTCATAAGGTTGCCACTAACGCCAAAGGTGTTCATCATTATAATAGCAAACAACATGGCCAGCGGTATAACTGATGCCACTATTAAGCCAGCCCTTAAGTTGCCTAAGAATACTACCAAAACAAATATTACTATAAGCGCTCCTTCAAGTAAATTATTCTTAACTGTGCCAATGGCATTATTAACCATTTTGGTTCTGTCCAAAAACGGATCAATCACCAGTCCTTCAGGAAGCGTTTTTTGGATTTGAGAAATACGCTCTTTTACGTTCTTGATAACTTCTGATGAGTTTTCGCCCTTGAGCATCATCACTATTGCACCTGCAACTTCACCCACCGGGCTGTAGTTAAGTGCACCATACCTAATGGCGGCGCCCGTACTTACATCGGCCACATGCTTAATTAGTACAGGGGTTCCATCAGGTGTGTTTTTTACCACTATATTTTCAATATCGGCTATGTTGGCTGCAAGGCCTTCGCTGCGTATGTATAATACAGTTGGTCCTTTTTCAATGTAAGCGCCTCCTGTGTTTTCGTTATTGGTATGTAGCGCGTTAAATACATCAGTAATGCTAAGGTTTACCGATTTAAGTCGTGCCGGATTCACAGCTACTTCATATTGCTTTAACTCACCGCCAAAGGTTGATACATCCGCCACGCCTTTTGTACCCAAAAGTTGCCTGCGTACTATCCAGTCTTGAGTTGTGCGTAAATCGGCCAGGCTGTATCGGCCTTCATAGCCCGGTTTAGGTCTTAACACATACTGATAAATTTCGCCCAAACCTGTGGTAACTGGCGCCAGCTCGGGCTTATTGGCGTTTTCATCAATTTCAACCTGCGAAAGCCTTTCTGTAACCTGTTGCCGGGCCCAGTAAATATCGGCATCATCAGCAATTACAACTGTGATTACCGATAGTCCGAACCGCGACATACTGCGGCTTTCCTTAATACCCGGAATATTACTGATGGCCTGTTCAATAGGAAAAGTGATTAAACGTTCAACATCCTGCGCTCCAAGTGATGGCGCGGTTGTTATTATTTGCACCTGGTTATTAGTTATATCAGGTACAGCGTCAATTGGTAAACGGGTAACTTCAAAAACACCGTAGATGATCCACAGCAGCATCAAAGCTCCAATTACCAGTTTATTATTAACCGAAAACTGAATTATTTTATTGAGCATGTAAGTGCTTAAATTGCTGAAAAGAAAATGCAACTGTATACACTCCCGCCCTTGAGGTGAAGCTTTACAGATTACAATTAATTAAAAAATAAATAAGCTATTATCACACGCAGGGAGGCCTGAACGGAGATGCTAAAGCCGGATTAGGAAAGTACTGATGCTGATAAACAGGGTAGTTTGTAAGTATGTGTTTTTCGGGGGTTAAATTTAGTACCGTGCGTACAGTTGGCAAAAAAAGCACATGTGTGGGATGCACGTCGAGCTTTTTAAACGGAAGCTGCATATCACGATCATCATCGTTATCATTTAAATCGTTGCCCCAGTAATGCATTGAAATAAAAGTTGCAAAACTAACGCTCTTGTCCCGCTCCTTGTGCTCGGCAAAATGCTCAAACAGCACAGGCAGCTTCAACAGCTGGTGCAGTTCGGTTGTATCTGCTGCAAGCAGTACAAGCATTAAGTATATGCACAACTTTTTCAATGGTGCAAATTTATAAATTATATTAAAGATGCGCTTTTAAATAATTGCAGTTTAACCTTTCAGCAAGTATTAAACAAAAAACGGCCACAAAGATTGCTCTTTGTGACCGCTCAGGAGTTTAATTATAGTTTAACAAGTAAGTTTTATAAAGCGTAGCGCAAAGTCACACCAAAGGTTCTTTGATCGCCAAGCACAGCAGCGTACTGGCCCGCATTGCCACCGGCTGGCAACAGCTGCTCAAAGTAGTTTTTGTTAAGCAGGTTGCGGCTCCAAATATAGGCTGAAATGCCTTTGATGGCCCTGAAACCGGCCCGTGCATTCAGTATGCTATACCCACCTATGTTTAAGTAACCGGAAGGAGATGGACTTGAAGAGAACTTTGACCGAAAGAAACCATCGGCAGCAATGAAGAAACGGGTGTCTTTGTTAATGTATTTGGCCACAATACTGAACTCACCACCTAATGAGCCGGCCCATTTTGAGATACCTGGCAGCCTGCCGCCTGAAATATCTTTAAAGGCAACTTGTTGTCCGTTCACTGTAAGTCCGGTTTCTTCTAACGGAAGCGGCGCATTGGTAAACTTTACATATTTGGCATCAGTATAAGCAGCGGCTCCGTAAACTGAAAAGTTTTGGCTTGCTCTGAAGTTACCGTCAAACTCCAAGCCCTTAACGTTTACTTTATCAGCATTAGCTATGTAACCACGGTTTACGCCAAGCTCAGGTGATTGTACATTGGTTTGGTAATTTTTAATATCAGAGTTATGATAATTAAGATTTAAAATAAGGTTGTTAAGTGGTGTGGTTTTAACGCCTATTTCGTAGTGCTTTGTATTTTCGGGTTTAATAACGGCCAAGCTCAAATCGGCAGTAGTACCGCCTACAACACTTGGCAAACCGGCAACGTTAACACCTACTGGTTTAAAGCTGGTTGAATAAGTGGCAAAGGCGTTAATGCGTTTACCTGGTTTATAGGCGGCGGTAATCGAGTAGGTAAAGTTTTTTTCATCGGCACTGGCATCATATTGCTGACTACTGTAAACCAGATTTTTAATTTTTTGCAATTCAGATTTTACAGCTGCACTGTAATTGCTATTGGCAATATCAAGACCGCCACGGGCAGCGCGATTATAGTACACGTCTTTATTATCATAATTTATGCGTGCCCCCGGCAAAATATGAAAGCCTTTAAATACCTCCAGGTCAATGCTGGCAAAGGCTGCCGCACTTTGTGATTTAATTGAAGCATCGGTATAAATACCATAGCCTTCTAACAAACCGGGCGTAGCCCATAATTGGTCATTAGTGGTACCCGGCGTATTAGCATTGTTACCCGTAGTGCTTTTGGCAAAACGCGCCTGCGCCGAACCAGATTCTTCAGTACCTGTAATATCAACTTTTTGGTCAATATAAAATAAGCCAATTACACCACTCAACTTTTCGGTTAACTGGCCGGCATAGCGTACCTCCTGCGACCAGCTTTTATGCTTTGCCGGGTTTTGTGACTTGGCCAGCACCGGCAAGCCTGTAAAATCGCGGTCATTTGATGGATCCCAGTTCCAGTAGCGCCATGCAGTTGTTGATGTTAGCGTACCGTGCCCTATTTTAAAGTCAGCATTTAAAGAAGCACCTCCTAATTGGTTACCTGATCTCCATGGAGTGTCATGATCAATAACACGGTCAAAAGCATTAAGACTTGGTAGCTTATAATTTAAATCGGCAATGATGTTGTTGAACTGCCGGTAAGCGGCACGTTTGGTGGGAACAACCCCTGCAACAACCTGTGCATAGCCATCAGGTTTTTGATCAGTTATATCGCCGGCAAGTGTAAGTGCTATATCATCGGTTGGTTTGTATAGCAACTGTGCACGGCCACCCAGGTTATTTATATCATTTGTTGCCCTGCCGGTACGTATGTTATCAACCAGGCCATTACGCTGGGTACCTGAAAATGACAAACGAGCTGCAATTTTTTTACTTAACGGACCAGACACGGATGCCTTTGCCTGTATGTAGCCATAATTACCATAACTGGTTTCAAACGTAGCTTCGGGCGTAAAACTGGCTTTGCGGGTAGTTATATTGATAGCGCCTGCGCTGGTGTTTTTACCAAAAAGCGTTCCCTGCGGACCGCGTAAAACTTCAATACGGTCAATATCTAAAAAGTCGAGCGTGGCAGCAGCCGGACGTGCATAGTAAACACCATCAACATAAAATCCAACGCCGGGGTCAAGACCATCATTGGTTAATCCAAACGGCGACCCGATACCACGTATATTAATTCCGGTGTTTCGCGGATTCGAAGAGTATAACTGCACTGAGGGTATGATTTCCTTAACACGGTTTACGTTAAATGCGCCGGCCTGGTCAATTTGTGATCCACCCACAACCGAAATAGGTATAGGCACATCCTGCACCACCTCTACCCTTCTGCGCGATGTTACTACAATCTGGTCAAGCAGTGCATTTTCAACCAGTACCAGGTCTATCGGCGCTTCTTGAATTTGAAGAATTTGAAAATCCTGTGGTTTGAAACCCACGGCGCTTATTTGCAAATAAAACGGGGGTTGTTGTTTAGTTTCAATAGTAAAAGCGCCGTTATCATCAGCACTTACCGCTGTTTTGGTACCGCGTATAGCAACGGTTGCACGTGCAATGGCGCTACCGTCGGTTCGTTTTACAATACCTGTGATTTTGCTTTGAGCAAACACAAAGCTTGCCGTAAACAAAAAGAAGGTAAATGTGAGTAATTCCTTTTTCATGAGTTGTGTTATATGGTTTACGTCTAAAAATATTTTGATTGCAGCATCGTGACGAAGCATAGCTATGCTATTGGCCTGCCTGAGGATGCCTTATTATACAGCAAGAAAATTATGGGATTGGATGAAGAAGATTATCTACAGCAACAACAAGCGTACTTTGCGACAGTACAATAACTTTGAGGAGTTGAGTTTACACCCAGGC
The DNA here is from genome assembly GCF_913773635.1 of uncultured Mucilaginibacter sp. GTDB lineage: Bacteria > Bacteroidota > Bacteroidia > Sphingobacteriales > Sphingobacteriaceae > Mucilaginibacter. The sequence continues at coordinate 283,141 of NZ_CAJYGQ010000001.1, read as the reverse complement.
ATAAAGCGTTGTTGTTGATTTCTTTTAAGGTTTTCATTCGTTATGCAATTATAGTACATCAAATTTAATCTACCAAATCTATAGACAAAATAGTTTTTAATATTAATTGCTCATCCTTTTATCTACTTGACGCAAATCACCTACTTGAGTGACGACGGTCATCTTCGGAAAGTACATATCCGGTCACTTTTGTAGTTGAGCGATTGATTTGCTCAAGTTGTACACCGATGGTTTAATGCCATTAAATTCACTTATATAACATGAGTCACACTTTTCATATCCCTGTATTGGGCTTAGCATTTTCGGTTGATACTCCGCTTAAAGTTGCACGCTATGGCATATCATCAACAGTTTCAATAGTTGATGATGAACTTTTAGAACGCATGCGTAAATATCACTGTGAGCAAAATGCGCTACCCTTTACTCCTATCAACAAAACCGAACCCGAAAGCAGAACCAAGCGTATAACTGCTTATTTAAATTTGCTGCATAAACTAATAAATGAACAATTTGAAGAGTTGCGCAAGTTGCCTTTTAATCAATGTTCTGATATTGATCGCTACTTTGAACTTTTACCACCGGGGTCGGAATTAAAACATGGCTATGAGCTGATGTCCGAATACCCGGAGAGTGACAGTAAGCGCATTTTTCAGTCATTATTACGTTCACGTATGCATCTGGGGGCTATTGATGTAAATATTATGTCGAAAGTTGATAAAATGAATTACACGGCAGAAGGCAACCCTGCCGGCGAAGAAAATTCAGATGCGCTGGCCGCCTTAAAGGGCTTTGCCCAAAGCAACCTCCAGTCATCAATTATTCTATCAGCCGGTATGAACCCGCGCTTATACAGTTACCTTGAAAACTTTGCAGACTTTTACCCTGATAAAAACGGAAAGCTCAGCAAAAAAATAATTTTGAAGGTTAGCGATTACCGTTCGGCATTAATACAGGCCAAATTTTTAGCTAAAAAAGGATTGTGGGTATCAGAGTTCAGGATAGAATCGGGTCTGAACTGCGGCGGACATGCCTTTGCTACTGATGGCCTGCTGTTAGGACCGATATTGGAAGAGTTCAAACAAAAAAGGCTACAAATGACCAATGAGCTTACACAAATGTACTTGGCAGCTTTAGCAACAAAAGGTATAACCGCTCATAAGCCTAAATTAAAAGTAAGTGTACAGGGGGGCATTGGAACTGCTTATGAAAATACATTTTTAATGAAGCATTATCAGCTGTGTGCAACTGGTTGGGGGAGCCCGTTTTTGCTGGTACCAGAGGTAACCAACGTTGATCCTGACACCTTGCAAAGTTTGGCCAATGCTGGTAAAGATGACTTTTACATCAGCAACTCCTCTCCCCTTGGTGTATTATTTAATAATTTTAAGGGCAGCACAATGGAGCAACAGCGCCTGCAACGCATTGAAAACGGTGTACCCGGAAGCCCTTGCGTTAAAAAGTTTTTAGTAAGTAATACGGAGTTTACCCACGAGCCAATTTGCACGGCATCGCGCCAATACCAAATGCTTAAAATAGCGCAGTTGCAAGAGCTTAACCTGCCGCAAAAAGACTACCAGCAACAAGTGGATGCAGTAACCGAAAAGATATGCCTATGCGAAGGCTTATGCACATCGGCCTACATAAAAAATGATATGCTTAAGCCACGTGAAAGCAGAGCTGTAGCTGTTTGCCCGGGGCCAAACCTTGCTTACTTTAAAAGTACTTATACGTTAGGTGACATGGTTAAACATATATACGGCCAGGTAAATCTCTTACAAAATATAGAACGGCCTAACCTGTTTGTTAACGAGCTTAATTTATACATTGATTATCTACGAAAAGAGATAAGCGGCCATTTACAAAATTGGAATGGAAAGCGGGAAAATTACCTGCTTAAATTTAAAAACCAGTTACAAGATGGTATAAACTACTATAAACAATTGCTACCCGAACTTACCGGACAAACGCAGGAATATTTGAATAAAATGTATAAGGAGCTGCTAATTTCAGAAGCGCACCTTGAAGCTCTTGATTTAGGCCTTATGGCTGTTTAAAGCTATTTTTGTTTTAATCACCAAAAGCGGCTCAAGTGTATTGAGCCGCTTTTGGTATAAGCAAGAATTTGATAGTTAACCAGGGGTATATTAAGTTTTAAGATTGCATCAGCAATGGTGCTTGAAATCATCAAACACTTACGCTCTCTTTTATTGAACGGCATTTCCTTGCGCAAATACACGCTTTGCCTACACACTTTTTACCTTGCCAACGGTCAAGCAAATCAATGATTTCATTAGCCACACTTTGTAAGCGATTCGGGTCATTACGGTCGGTAGCTGAAATTTTTGCTAGCTTAAGGTTGTACATAGGTTTTTGGAGTGATAGCACATGGTCAGGCGTTTCGGCACGTGTGGCCAAATACTTGATGCCCATATTATTTAATTGGGTCATTACTTCATGCGAGGGCTGGTAACCTGCTAAAATAATTACAGCTTCCTTCCCCTCTGCATAAATGGCGGTATCGGGCCCTAACTGGTTTGATATTAATGTTATATCGTGTTTTTTCTGATTTGCCCGGGCCAGGTATTCTTTCTCATAAAATTCGGCATTGTATGCTACCACTTTCATAAATATGTATTTATTAAAGCAAAGCTACTTTACGCTTAAAGCTTAAAGCGTGAGCGCTGTCAAACACAAAAGTGATTGTTATCAGTTTTTCATTTTCTCCAACCGTTCAATAGACAATATTTGTATCAGGCTGCCTTTCTTTTCAATAATGCCTTCCTCCTTAAAATCAGTAAGGGTACGGCTAACGGTTTCGCTGGCTATACCGGCCATTGAGGCCAGCTCTTCTCTGGAAGCTGATATTTGCTGCTGTCCACCCGCATATTTGTTTAGCCTTAGTAAAACATTGGCCATCCGTTTTCTGACAGATAAGTAAGCCAGTTCAATCAACTGATCCTCTTTTTCCCTAATGTTGTTGGCCAGTATTTTAAAAAACTGCCTGCCTAAATCAGGATACTTATATAGCAGCTCGGTAACCATATCTTTTGGCAACAGGCACACTGCCGAGTCATCTAATGCTTCAGCAGTCTCGGCATGGTCAGCTTCCAATAACAGCCCGTGCAGGCCCAGGTAATCATCAGCCTGATAAATGCCGGTAATTAATTCCCTGCCATCTGGCGCCATTTTAGTGGTTTTAATGTTACCTTCAATAACCAGGTAAAGCCCCTGAGGTTGATCGCCGTCATAAAACAGTGTCTGCTTTTTTTTAATCTGCCGTATCTTACGTCCGGCAATCATGCTTTTAAGCTCCTTTATTCCCTTACCATTACCTTCGGCCAAACGCTCAAGGTTTTCCAGTGAACGGCTGTAATAAATTTCCAGTTTTTGCTTCTTTTGCAAACGGCTTTCAATGGCGTTCAGCAACTCTACATCGTCAAATGGTTTGGTTAAATAATCATCAGCGCCAAGTTCCATACCTTTACGGTGATCAACACGCTCAGCCTTAGCGGTTAAGAAAATAAATGGAATAGCTTGTGTATGCAAGTTTTTGCTCAAACGCAACAATACGCCATAACCATCCAGTTCGGGCATCATAATATCGCACAATATTAAATCAGGCTGATGCGCAATAGCCAGTTCTACGCCGGTTTTGCCATTATCAGCCTCAATTACCCTATAACCTGATAAGCCCAGTATCTCGGCAGTACCTTCGCGTATATCTGCGTTATCTTCAATAATTAAAATGGTTTTCATGATGATAAGGGAAATGTTAAAACGAACGAAGTACCTTGGTTTACGTCACTTTTAAAATGAATTTGCCCATCCATTAAAGCCACATGCCGGGTTACAATGTTAAGTCCAAGGCCCGTACCCGGGATGTTGCCGGTGTTATGCGCTCTAAAAAAAGCTTCAAAAAGATGCTTTTGATCTTCAGGCGGAATACCAATGCCATTATCCTTTACAGTTATGGTAAATTCACTTACAGAAAGCTCGGTATTAAATTCAATGAATGTGTTTTCGCCCGAGTATTTGATGGCATTGCCAATCAGGTTTACTACGCAGTTTTTGAGCAATGACCGATCAAGTGTTACGGTATTACCGGTGCCGGTGTGCTGGTATATTATATTTTGATCTTGCTTGGCAACCAACTGCATTTCTTCGGTAATTTCTTCTCCAAACTTTAAAACATCAAAGGTGGAGCTAACAGCATGTGTTTTACCGGCTTCCAGTTTTTCAAGCGAAAGGAAATCGTTGAGTATGGAAGTCAGGTTGTTTACCCCCGCCTTAATTTTAGTAACATGCTTTTTAATGTTGCTACTTTCGGCTTGTTGAGCATATTTTTCAATAAGCACGGCCGATAGCTGGATTGCGCTCAATGGTGTTCTGAACTCATGTGATGCCATAGATACAAAACGACTTTTAAGCTGGTTGAGCTCCTTTTCCTTTTCAAGCGATACACTTACCTCCTCTTTTGCAAACTCCAGAGCCTGCACTGTTTCTTTTAAAGAGCTGGTGCGTTCCTCCACTAATTCTTCTAACCGGGCCGCATGTTCTTTTAAGCGGTCCTCGGCTTCTTTAGCACGACTCAGATCATGTATAAAGCCGGTATAAATTTTTCGGCCTGAAACTGCTACTTCACTCACTGCCAACCTGAAGGGGAACACGGAACCATCTTTACGCAATCCTGTTACCTCGCGGCCGATGCCAATAATATGTGCATGGCCGGTATGCTGGTACCGTTCAATATAACCATCATGCTTTGCCTTATCAGGCTGAGGCATCAGCATAGATATGTTGTGGCCTATAACCTCATCAGGGATATACCCAAAAAGCTTACATGCCGAAGGGTTTATTGATTCTACTACTCCGCGTTGGCTGATAGTAATTATACCATCAATGGCATTTTCTATAATAGCATTCAGCAAAGCGGCATTATCCATAAACTTATCTATTGCGTAAAAGTAGTGATTAAGCTCTTTTAAAATTACAACCACCATCACGCCAAAATGTGACCATGGTCATTTTTAGTAATTTTTGCTTGCAACGGTTAGTTAATAAAACTAAACTTTTCAACAATACAACAAGCAATTTGGCATCATTTAAGGCAATACCTATTTTTATCGGGTAATTATGATTTCCCCTGATTTAAAAACCTTACATGCTCAGGTGCAACAAAAGGCGCCTATAGTTTCCATTATCTCATCTTATTTATTATTGCAACCCAGCAGGCGAGGCATGAGAGGTAACTGCCCGTTCCACGCCGATCAAACTAATTCATTAATGGTAAGCGCCGAAAAAAACATTTTTAAATGTTTTGGTTGTGGTGAAGAAGGCGGACCTGCTGAATTCATTTCGCGCATTGGCAATATTTCTATTGAGAAAAGCATTGAGTTACTTGCCGGAGGGTTAAATATTACCCAAACCGCATAATGCAAATCTCTGGTTCATATAATTGATATTCAAGTCTGTATCTGGTTTAAATTACTAATTGTTATATGTGCACCATGTATAGGTAGCGCATTCATCCTTTACTTACAAATTTAGTTTTCCACAAAAAATTGTTTAAAATCAAAGTACAATTTGCTAACTTTTTTAGCATACATTTGTACTTAGATTTATGGACGAGTTTTATATTGACATACAGTTAAACCGCGGACTTACCAGAATACAGGTAGATGAAGTACCCTCACATCAGTGGGATTTCCCGTTCATTCCGCAATTTATTGTGGAGTTCTATCATCAAAACGAATTTATAACCCTCACCTTACAATTTGAACACGGAACCTGGTATGATCGTAATTTACGCCTAGCTGAGGATGAGGAAATTAAACAGCACCTCAATGCAGTTGATAGTTGCCCTCCAAACTATCATTGTCCGTTAAGCGCTCCTGAACTACAGGATATTGGCGCTGCTATATCAAGGCATATGGTGGTTTATCTTACCGCTTATTTGGGTTTACTCGTCCCGGCATTTCGCAACCCAACTTTAAACTGATTTTAAACATATTATTATGGCCCAGATTAATAAAAATGTTATTGAACAGTTGAAAAAGGATATTTTGCTTAAGCAAGGCTACAAACCGGCATCAGCAGATACTTTGAAAATTAGTGGTTTACAACAAGTTGAAGCCAACTTTCCAAATGGCGTATTTCCAACCGGAATGATACATGAATTTATTAGCAACCGTGATGAACATGCGTCGGCCTGCCGGGGTTTTATTAGCGGCTTACTAAACTCGTTAACCGGCAATAAGGGCATGTGCATTTGGGTAAGCATGCAACGCACGATATATGCACCGGCATTGAAAGAATTTGGTATTGAACCCGACCAGCTCATATTTGTAGATGTTGCTAAGGAAAAAGATTTATTATGGGTAACCGAAGAAGCGCTAAAATGTGACGGATTTGCTGCCGTAATAACCGAAATTAAAGAGCTTAGTTTTAGCCAGTCGTTACGTTTACAACTGGCTGTAGAACAAAGTAAGGTTACCGGTTTAGTGCTACGTACCGATGATACCAAAATCAATCCAACCGCCACGGTTGCACGTTGGCAAATTACTCCCCTGCCCAGCCATTTACAAGGGGGGCTACCCGGCGTAGGCTTTCCACGCTGGAAAGTTGAACTTTTGAAAGTACGCAACGGCCAGCCAGGTGCCTGGGAGTTTGAATGGCAAGGAGGCAAGTTTTTACCGGTTTATGAAACCGAGAGCGGCAATATAAATACTTCGGTAAGAAAGGCAGGGTAATGACATGCAACAACGTTTTATGGCTTTGTGGTTTTGTTATTTAAAAACCGATTGGATAACCATTCGCAAACCCGAACTTACAGATATACCTTTTGTTTTTTCACTTCCTGATCATAACTGTGTTATGATTACTGCAGCAAATAATATTGCACAGCAAGGAGGTGTATTACCCGGAATGCGCCTGGCCGATGCAAAAGCTATTTTACCATCAATAGAAGTACTGGAGGATAAGCCTGCACGTGAAGAAAAATTACTTAAAAGCATTGCCGAATGGTGCATACGCTATACGCCGCTTGTTGCACTTAACCTACCGGACGGTCTTTTGCTAAACATTACTGGTTGCACCCATTTATGGGGCAACGAAGCCGGATATGTGGCTGATATAATCAGCAGGTTTAAAAGCAAAGGTTACGTTGTAAAAGCTGCTGTTGCTGATACTATTGGCACCGCCTGGGCACTATCAAGGTATACTGAAAACTATTGTATTGTTGAACCGAAACAGCAAAGGGCTGCTTTATGCAACCTGCCGCCGGCTGCTTTACGCTTAGATGCCGTAACTATTGAAAAACTTGACAAACTTGGTTTTTTAAACATTGAATCTGTATTAAAAATTCCGCTTAAAGAGTTGCGCCGGCGCTTTGGTGGTGATTTAATTTTAAGAATATTACAGGCACTTGGCGATGTTGAAGAGTACCTTAAACTAATTAAAGAACCAGAACCTTATCAGGAGCGACTGCATACCCCTGAACTTATTAAAACACGCACTGGGATTGATATTGCCGTACAAAAGTTATTAAAAAAAATTTGTGAACGCTTAACTGCAGAAGGCAATGGCGTTCGTACTGCAATATTAAGCACTTACCGTACCGATGGTAAAATTCAGCATTTAACTATTGGCACTAACAAAGCCACGTATGATTTAGCGCATTTATTTAAACTGTTTGAGCTTCGTTTAAGCGACATAAAGCCGGGCATGGGTATTGAATTGTTTGTTTTGCAAATACCTAAAATTGACAAGGTTGATATAAAACAGCAAGCCATTTGGAAGGGCAAAATAAATGTTGATGATAATGGGATTATTCAATTGCTAGACAAAGTTGCGGGCAAAATAGGTATACAGGCCATTTACAGGTATTTACCCCAGGAAAACTACTGGCCCGAGCGAGCAATTAAAAACAGTCAGAATATAAAGGATATAAAGCAAACACCCTGGCGTACTGATTTAAAGCGTCCGGTAAATCTTTTAAAATATCCCCAGCCTATACAGGTTTCAGCACCCATACCCGATTATGCTCCTATGCTTTTCAGGTACAAAGGCGAAGTACACCATGTTAAACGGTCTGACGGCCCCGAACGCATTGAGCGAGAGTGGTGGCTTGATGAAGGTGAACACAGAGATTACTACATCGTAGAAGATCAAAACGGATATCGTTACTGGATATTTCGTTCGGGGCATTATGATAAAGCAACACCTGAATGGTATTTGCATGGCCATTTTGCATAAATTAAATAAATTATGCGTTACGTTGAACTACAGGTTACTACTAACTTCAGTTTTTTAAGGGGAGCATCGCACCCTGAAGAATTGGTTAAGTATGCAGCTCAACTAGGCTATCAGCGTATTGCCATTACAGATCACAACTCATTTGCAGGCCTGGTAAGGGCCCATGCCGAAGCAAAAAAGCAAAACATCAGCATCATACCTGCATGCCGGCTTGATTTGCTTGATGGTCCCAGCCTATTGGCATACCCAACCAATAAACACGCTTACAGCCGTTTATCAACCCTGCTTACCCTGGGCAACCAGCGGGCCGAAAAAGGCAAGTGTTATTTGTATAAAAAAGATGTTTACGCAGCTGCTACTGATCTTATCCTGCTCATTATTCCTCCCGAAAACCTGAATGAGTTTTTTGAGTTTGACAATCAGTTTATTGCCGATGTAACCGAGTATAAAGAAAACATAGATAACCTGTATTTAGCCGCCAGCAGAACCTATCAAAACAATGATCATAAAAGATTATTTCGCATTCATGAGTTAGGGCTTAAAAACAACATTAAAGTTGTTGCTACCAATAACGTGCACTACCATGAACAAAGCAGGCGCGAGCTGCAAGACGTGCTTACCTGCGTACGCGAAAAATGTACTATACATAATGCCGGTTTCAAATTGCACGTAAACGCCGAAAGGTATTTAAAACCCATTAATGAGATTGAAAGGCTATTTCGCTCCTACCCCGATGCTTTAGCGCATACTGTTGAAATATCCAATGCCTGTACCTTTTCACTTGATGAGCTAAAATACGTTTATCCTGAAGAAATATACCACAGCAGCCGCACACCAATGGAGGAACTCAAACATCTGGTTAATGAAGGTATAAAAGAGATGTTTAATAATGAGCCAACTGAAAAGCTTATAAACACCATTAACCATGAGCTTGGCTTTATAGAGCAAATGGATTATGCCAACTACTTTTTATTTGTGCATGATATTGTAAGAGAAGCCAGGCACCGTGGCATTCTATGCCAGGGACGTGGTTCAGCAGCTAATTCAGCTGTTTGCTATTGCCTCGGCATCACCTCTGTTGACCCTACAAAGTTTGATTTACTTTTTGAACGCTTTATTTCTTCTGCCCGGAATGAGCCTCCTGATATTGACGTGGATTTTGAGCACGAACGCCGGGAAGAGATTATTCAGTACATCTATGATAAATACGGGCGAGACCGGGCAGCCATTGTTGCTACGGTAACACAACAACGCCAAAAAGGCGCCATACGAGATGTAGGCAAGGTAATGGGGCTTTCGCAGGATGTGATTGACCGCCTTGCAGCAGGTATTTGGAATTATAGCAGTGACTGGTTTGATGCCAAGCAGTTGGAAGAACAAGGCCTTAACCCTAAGGATAAGCTTTTGGTTAAAGTATTGAGTTTAACATCTCAAATGATTGGCTTTCCACGTCAGTTAGGGCAACATACGGGTGGTTTTGTTGTAACTCAGGGCAAACTTACCGACTTATGCCCTATCATTAATGCCCGTATGGAAGACCGTACCAATATTGAATGGAATAAAGATGATATTGACACTTTAGGCTTTTTAAAGGTTGACGTTTTAGCATTAGGCATGTTAACCTGCATACGTAAAGCCTTTGACCTGGTTAAACAACATTATGGCATTGAGCTAACCCTTGCTAACATACCGCAGGACGATAAAGTTGTTTACCAGATGATAAGCCTTGCTGACACCATTGGTGTGTTTCAAATTGAAAGTCGTGCACAGCAATCAATGTTGCCACGGCTGCGTCCTGAATGCTTTTATGATTTGGTTATAGAAGTAGCCATAGTACGTCCCGGCCCTATACAGGGTGATATGGTGCATCCTTATTTAAAACGTCGGAATAAAGAAGAAGAAGTAACCTATCCATCAAAAGAACTTGAGGAAATTTTGAAACGCACTTTAGGTGTTCCGTTGTTTCAGGAGCAGGCTATGAAAATTGCTATGGTTGCTGCAGGCTTTACCCCTGCCGAAGCCGATGAATTACGCAGAAGCATGGCTACATTTAAAGTAAAAGGTCAGGTAAATGCATTTCAAAAAAAACTAACCGAAGGTATGATGGAGCGCGGGTATACCCGCGAGTTTGCATCACGCATATTTAAACAGCTTGAAGGATTTGGCAGTTACGGTTTCCCTGAAAGTCATGCTGCGAGTTTTGCCTTATTAGTTTATGTTTCATCATGGCTTAAATGCTATTATCCTGATGTTTTTGCGGCAGCTATATTAAACAGTCAGCCCATGGGCTTTTATCAACCATCACAACTTATTACTGATGCTAAAAATCATCATGTTGAGGTTAGGCCTATTGATGTAAACTACTCAGAATGGGACAATATTTTAGAAGAACGTACCAAATATTACAACCCGTTAAGATTAGGCTTCAGAAATGCCAAAGGCTTACGTGAAGACGATGCTTTATTAATTGTGGCTAGCCGCACAAAACCTTACGAGCATATTATAGAACTGCTGAACACAGGTATAACACCCGATGCTTTGGAACGTTTAGCCGATGCAGATGCCTTCCGCTCAATGGGTTTAGATCGCCGTCAGGCTCTTTGGGAAATTTCGGCCCTGGCAGACGCACCTAAAGGAATATTTAAAGATCAGGTGGTTAAAAATCCAGACTCTAAACAGATGCAACTCCCCTTAATGAGCCTGGCCGAACATGTAATTCGCGATTATACTTCTACCTCGCTGTCATTAAAAGCTCACCCGGTAAGCCTCACACGCCCCAAACTAAAACAGCTGGGCATAGTAAGCAGTGAAGAAACAGCTCATATTGCTGTAGGTACAAAAATTAAGGTTGCCGGTTTGGTAACCATTCGTCAGCGCCCCGGCACTGCACATGGCATATGCTTTATTACTATAGAGGATGAAACCGGCGTATTAAACCTGGTAGCCTTTGAAAAAATTTTTGAAACATACCGTAAAGAAATACTCACCGCAAGACTACTTATGGCACAAGGCTGGATACAACGCGAAGGCATAGTACAGCACATTGTCATTAAAAGTTTTCATGATTTAACCCCAATATTAAACGGCGTTGTAAATGAATCTAAACAATCAGCATTTGAACAAAGAGCTTTAAACACAGCAGAAAATACTTTATCAAAAGAGAACCCTGCTAAAAGCGCCATACCCAAAGCTCGTAATTTCAGGTAATGACTGCAGCTCGGTTGCTGTATTACGCTTCAGGAACAATCATTTTAATAAACAGCATTGCATCTAGATTAGAAACTTTAATATAAATGCAAAGAAGAATAAAATATGATCTATCAGTATGGAATTAAGATCATAAAAAAAGACGGTTATTATTTTATAACCGTCTTTTTTAACTGCTTGGTGGAGCCGGAGGGATTCGAACCCTCGTCCAAACATGGTATAAGGTAAGCTTTCTACATGCTTAGTTCTGTTAATTTGTCGGGAAGGGGAAGGTCAGTAACTCACCTATACCATCTTCCTTAGGTGCTTTATCTTACCCGCTTATCACACCCTAAGCAGGCCAGTTTCATCTTTCGATGCCCCGTATGCCGATCCGATGAAACGGAAAACCGGCGGGACAAAAGCTATGCTAATTCTAAATTAGGCAGCTAAGGCGTAGTTATTTTCGCCATTTGTAAGTTTGAGCGTTCAGATTTAAGCGCTAATTCACACAACGCGCTGCATGCTTACTTACTTATCTCCATCCTGTCAATTCCGGTCGACCCCTGATTTTTGATAAGCAATCACAAACATACAAATTTAAGGCCATAGTTAAAAACATGACAAAAATGCTCACCTTTTTATAGTTTTTACTGTTCGTATCTCGTGCTTATCTTAACGTGCTTTTCCAAAATTACCCCGTTATTACCTGTTTTCACTTGCTCTTAATTTTCGGTTAAAAGTTCATAACAAAAAGACCTTTTGAATATATCAGTAGCATCACCCAAAACTTAATCTCAAGCTTTTGCATGCTCAACTTCTTACATGTTATCGCTTGCCAGTTACTTCAATATTGAACTAACTTTTAACATGCAACCAAATTTTATATTACTTAATGTAACAATTGTAGCGGCTAACTATTGCATAAATGCTTAAATTGCTTACTTTTAAAACCTTATTTGTTTAAGTGCATGAAATATAATTTTGGAAATTGGATGCTGGCCGCAGCAGCTCTTTGCCTTTCGGCTAATGTACAGGCCGGCGATGGTGGAAAAAACAAGAAGGCTAAGGCCGATCCCCCTAAGAAATTTATTGATCCGGCTAATATGGACAAGTCGGTAAAACCAGGCGACAACTTTTTTGAGTATGCTAACGGAGGCTGGTTGAAGGCAAACGAAATTCCGGCAAAAGAAACACGCTGGGGAAGTTTCAACATCCTTAACGACGATAACAAGAAAAAACTTCAGGGCATTGTTACCGAGGTTAGCGCAAAAACTAACGCGCCAAAAGGAAGCATTGAGCAACGTGTAGGTGATTTATATGCTAGCGGTATGGATACCATGGCTATCGAAAAAAGAGGCTACACCCCTATTCAGGCCGATTTACAACGTATTGATGCTATTCAAAACCTTGATGGAGTTATTAACGAGATTGTATTTGAACGCGTTAACGCCTTAGGCAGTCCACTATTTAGCTTTGGCGTAAGGCAAGATTCAAAAAACCCAACCAAATACATTGTAGGTTTTGGTCAGGGTGGTACGAGTTTACCTGATCGTGATTACTACCTTAAAAGTGATGCACGTACCAAGCGCATTCAGGATGCTTATAAGCAATACATAGTAGATTTGTTTACCCTTACGGGTAGCAATGCCGAAACTGCCGCTAAAAATGCAGCTACCATTTGGGGCATTGAAAGCAAACTTGCCGAAGCACAAATGACCCGTGTGGCCATGCGCGATCCTAATAAAACTTATAACAAATTTGCTACTCCTGCTTTAGCCAAAACTACACCTCACTTAAACTGGGTAGAAATTTTGCCTAAACTTAAAGTGGGTGCTCCTGATTCAGTATTGGTATCATCACCATCATTTTTAACCACTGCCGATGGCCTATTAGCTTCGGTACCGGTTGAAGATTGGAAAACTTATTTAAAATGGGGCATTTTACGTGGTTCGGCTGGTTCATTAAGCTCTCCGTTTGTAAAAAGCCAGTTTAAATTCAGCAGCGTACTTAGCGGACAGCAGGTGCAGGCACCACGTTATGAGCGCATGACCGGTTTAGTTGATGGCAGCCTTGGCGAGTTGCTGGGCCAGCTTTATGTAGCAAAATACTTTACTCCTGCCGCAAAAGCTTACATGGTAGGTTTGGTAAATAACCTTAAGGTAACTTTAGGTGAGCGTATACAACGTTTAGATTGGATGACGGCTGACACTAAGGCCCGTGCAATGAAAAAACTGAACGCCTTTACCGTTAAAATTGGTTATACCGACAAATGGGAAACCTATAACGGCTTAAACATTGACCGTAATGATTACTTTGGCAACCTGCGCCGCATTAACGTTTGGAGCTATAACGATATGGTTGGCCGCCTTGGCAAACCGGTTGATAAAACTGAATGGGGAATGACCCCTCCTACCGTTAACGCTTACTACAGCCCGGTAAATAATGAAATTGTGTTTCCTGCAGGTATATTGCAGTTCCCTTTCTTTGACTTTAAGGCCGATGATGCCATTAACTATGGTGGTATTGGTGCGGTAATAGGTCACGAAATGACCCACGGTTTTGACGACCAGGGCCGCCAGTATGATGCTGATGGTACACTGCGCGACTGGTGGAAAAAAGAAGACGCAGACAAATTTAAAAGCCGTGCCGATTTAGTGGTAAACCAGTACAATGCCTTTACCGTGTTAGATACCGTACACGTAAACGGCAAGCTTACTTTAGGTGAAAACCTGGCCGACTTAGGCGGTTTAAGTGTAGCTTATGATGCATTCAAGAAAACCAAACAAGGAAAATCAAATACCAAAATTGACGGCTTTACTCCTGATCAACGATTTTTCTTATCTTGGGCACAAGTTTGGAGAGGCAAAAAACGTCCTGAGGCTTCAATGCAACAGATTATGACCGACCCGCACTCACCTGAGCAATTCCGCACCAATGCTCCTATTACCAATATGGATGCATGGTACAAAGCATTTAACATACAACCGGGCAACAAAATGTACAAAAAGCCCGAGGAGCGCATTAAGATTTGGTAAGCTGCAAGAGCTTCAGGTCTTAAGTTTTAAATCCCGAATCCCGTTCTCATGAGGACGGGATTTTTTGTTGGTTTGGCATTTGGGAAATTGGGTATAAGCTTCTAAAGTCAAAAAATCAGATAACAATTTGGTTGTCACTCCTTGTAGTCACATATATCGGCAGTTGAAAACTTTGGATAGCAAAGGGCATTTTTAAGTTATCAATCTATCTATCAATTTATTTAAAATGAGGAATATAACCCAGCAAATTTATCAAGCCATTAACACCAACGTTGCCTGGCGGGTTAACGAGTTATACCTGTTCATAGAAATGGCCGAAAAAGAAAACATGATCGCCTCCTTTGAGGATGGAGTAGAAAACTGGGCAGCGATTGGATTAAGTAACGCAAACATAGGTTGGGTATGGTGTAAGTCTCCCCTATTACTTATAACCTCAAATGTGGCCGATTTATTCGAAAGTATATTACACCAATGCCCGTTTCTCGTTACTATAACAGTAAGTTCGTTAGGCTCAGAAGAACTTTTAATAGACTACGATCAGGAATTAGTTGACAGGCTCGGTCCCGAGTTATATAATAAACCGGTATCAGTATCTGATATTTGGATCAATTCAATAACTTAAACATAGATCCTAATAACCACCTACAATAAACTAAACTCAACAGGCACCATTTGATATACCCTAACCACCTTTCCGTTTTGCTGGCCCGGAGTCCATTTGGGCGATGCGGCTAAAACGCGAACGGCTTCGGCATTAAGTTCGGGCGAAGACGTACCACGGGCTACCTGTACATTTTTTACCGAGCCGTCTTTTTCAATAATCATGCTTACGTATACCTTACCCTGTATCTTTTTATCCTTAGCCTTTTTGGGGTAGCGCAGGTTTTTGGCAATATACTTTTCAAACGCCCCGTTACCACCCATAAATACAGGCATTTTTTGAGCTACACTGTAAACCTGGTTGCTTTCTGCCGTTTGCTTTGAGGTTTGAGCACTGGCAAAAGTAGCGCAGCAAAGCGCAATGGAAAGCGTGATAATAAATTTCATAATTATTTATGTGTGTTGCAAAATACAAAAGCGAACTTATAATTAGTTAACCGCGCTTACTGGTTTATTATCAATTTAAACATGCTCTCAAACGGTTAAATTATTCTACTGCTTACAGCGTAGCTCAGTGCTTCGGTCATATTCTTTACGTTAAGCTCCTCAAAAATATGGCGGCGGTGATATTTTACGGTATCGGGTGCTACAAAAATCTTTTTTGCAATTTGATTTATGGTTAGTCCCTGAGCATACAGGCGTAAAATTTCAATCTCACGAGGACTAAGCGTGGGTTTTGTGTTTTTGCACCAAACGCCGGTTTCCATATCAAGCTGCCAGCTTGTATTATCACCTTGTTTGTAAATAAATGCGTTACCTGCTGTTTTGCGGTGCGCAATTGATACAATGCATATAGCTTTCCATATCTTTACATCGGGCGTTAAAAATAATGGTGTAAGCTTATGATTAACCAGTACACGGCTTCCATCCTTGTTAACTAAATGAAAGTCGTACGTAATGCTATACTGTTGTCTTTCTTCGGCAGCAAGTTTATCGTAAAAATTGAAACCGGCTGTGTTGATTAGCGTCAAAAGTTTCAGGTCGGCTTCGGGTACGTTGTTAAAGTAAAAATCATACCCCATTTCTAAAACCTCGTTAGCTGTATAACCGCACAAAAACAAGGGATTATCAGAAACATAATCAAACGACATATCCTCGTAATTGATCACATAAATACTTTCGTACGTAAGCCTTGCAAATGCCTTTACAGCATCAAGGTAATGTTGCTGCGGTGTGCTATCGGATTGCGGTGCATTGTTCAGCTTGCTACGGGTTATGAGCGATGAATGGATATTGTTTTTCATTCTATAATGCCTAAATTACACTATAGTGTAGTTTAATAAAAATGGCAGCTACACATTTTTGTATAAATCCTCACCTTTAGCATGAAAAAGAAACTATCTGAAATGAGCTTAGCTCAGCTGAGCAAACGGCAATCAACCTTAAAAGGAGTAATAATGGGCCTGTTTGGCGCATGGGTATTAATGATGCTTACCTTCATTTACCTCAAAATGAAACCGGGCTTTGCCATACAGTTTGCCATACCATTTATTTGCGCGTGGCCGGTATTTTCAGCTTACAACGCTATAAAAGAAGAGTTGAAAATGCGAAACGAGAAAATTGATGCCTAAGACGACCGCTGTCACACCTTTTCCATCAAAGCAGCAAAAATACCTAAAAGCAAAACGCCCCAATTTTATCGGGGCGTTGGTGAACTATTTGGCGAATAAATGTTAACCTAATTGGCTCAGCAGCATTTTGCCTCTTTCGGTATGTTCTGTTATAGTAGCCAACGCAAGGCTGGTTACATGTTTAACATGCAAATCTGAACTGGCGGCATTTAATGCCGAAACAGCTGCGTGAAGTTTCTGGTGAGTTTCAACCTGGCCCTGCATAAACGCCCTATCGAACGCGGCACCGCTTAAGCTTTGTAATTTGGTAAGCATTGCTTTCACTTCCGGGGTTGGTGCAGGCACAGTGGTTTTCATATCTTTCAGTATTTTACCCATTGTTTCCTGCTCAGCAGCTTCAAACTTGGCAAACAATTTAACTTGTGCGTTTGATGCCTTGGTCAAAGCCAGTTGGCTGGTTTGTAAAGATGCTGTACCAAGCATTGCAATTTTTGATTGCAGAGCCGCTGCTCCGGTTTGTGCAAACACAGTAGATGATTGTAATAGGCTACCGGCAAAAGTTGCTCCGGCACCCATCATCATGGCACCTTTAAATGATTGCGCTAAAAAGCTGCGACGTGAGTTTTCAGTTGTGTTATTCATGGTGTTTGTTTTTGTAGTTAAACTTTTAAACTATTAATACAACAACTTGTTTGAGTAAGAGAACATTAAGCTTAAAAAAAATTTATATGAAGTCTCTTTTTTGATGACGCAGTTAAGCCGTTTAAGCTATAGCTTTGTAGTATGGAAAGTAAGCGGGAAATTTTGAACTTGCAAGACATTAAAGTTCTTGTTGACGGGTTTTATGAAAGTGTACGCCATGATGAGCTGCTTGGACCGGTGTTTAATGCGCGCATAGAAAACCGCTGGCCAGAGCATCTTGAAAAGATGTATAAGTTTTGGCAAACGCTGTTGTTAGATCAACACACGTACAACGGCAGACCGTTTCCGCCCCATGCTACATTGCCGGTTGAACACCAGCATTTTGAACGATGGAAAGCTATTTTTAACGCTACTATTGATGAACATTTCACCGGCACCAAAGCCAACGAAGCAAAACAACGTGCGCAAAACATTGCTAAAATGTTTGAAATAAAAGTTGCCCATTTTCAGGGCAATAGCGGTGCTATTATGTAAGCTGCTTGCCCTTAACTAACGAAAGTAACTTCTTTCCGCCCGCAAAAACAGGAATGGCAATTAACCCAAAAACCAGCCCTGCGGCAAACTCAGATACTATGGCCGGAATACCTGTTAAAAGGTGATGCAGGTATTCAATATTATGTACAAAGATACCTCCGGCTACCAAAATAAGTGCAATGGTACCTACCACACCCAGTATTTTAATAATTACAGGCAAGGCTTTCACTAAAAGCTGTCCTAATGCCGCAAAAAAACCTTTATCGTTTGACCGCTTAATTAAGTTAAAGCCGGCGTCGTCCATGCGCACAATTAATGCTACTATGCCGTAAACACCTACAGTAGCCAATATAGCCACGGCCGACACGGTAAGTATTTGGGTTACCAAAGGCTCATTGGCCACACTGCCCAGCGCTATAATCACAATTTCTATAGAAAGAATGAAATCAGTGGCAACAGCCGATTTTATTTTAGTTTTCTCGGCATCATTACCCTCTTCCTGCACTTCTTTAACCACCTCATGCCCCATCTTTTCGCGGTGAAACAAAAATTCTATAATTTTTTCAACACCTTCATAAGCAAGGTACAAGCCACCCAACAATAAAATGACTTTTATAGCCGGAGGATAAAATGCGCTTAACAGCAGCGCTATTGGGACAATTATAAGCTTGTTTATAAATGAGCCCTTGGTAATGGCCCACAACACCGGCAGTTCCCTTGACGATAAAAACCCGGTAGCCTTTTCGGCGTTAACGGCCAGGTCATCACCTAAAATGCCGGCGGTTTTACGCGCCGCAAGTTTGGTTGTTACCGCTACATCGTCCATTAAGGCGGCTATATCATCTAAAACTGCAAAAAAACCTGATGCCATATACTACTCAACTAAGGGGCGCAATATTAGTTTAACTTTTGCTCAATTTTATGAAATGGTAAATTTTGAACGCTGCTACGTCTGCTGTTAATTTACAGCGGTTAAACCAAAAAACTTATACTGCCCGGCATCTTTTACAAATTGAAATGCATAACGCTGGCTTTCAAATCCCTTAACTTTATCGGGCTGGCGGGTAACAAACCACACATCATGTACAAGCAAAGCATCAGTAGTAACGTTAAGGTTAAGCGGTTTGTAATTTTTAATTTGTTCGGTCACAATTAAGTGCCTTGATGTTTTCACCGCTTGCCATAGTTGCGTTTTAGGTAAGGTAGTAAACATGGTTTGAATGAATGCATCGGCTGTTATCAAATCACCCGTACCTGCCTGTATAGCGCAGGGCTGGCAATACACCTGCTTTAATGACAGTTTTTTAAGCACCTTGGCATTTTTGCTGCTTAAGCCACGTACATATTGCTTCCAAACAGCCTCAACGGCTAGTGAATCGGTTTTAGCGGTTTGTACCATTTTCATCTGCTGGCCGCACGAGGTAAATAAGGCCGAGGCAATACAAGCAGCCGCAATAATATATTTTATCATCTTTATATTGATACTTAGTGTAGCTGTTTAGCTACTGTTATAACAACACATTAAACGCCTTTGGCTCTTTTGTGTTTGTGCAAATGCGGCAAAGCCCAACGCATGATGGCAGTTGGCTGACAAGCACGCGTTTGCCTGCTTTGGGCAAAAGCTTATCTTTGCAGCACTCATGTTAATACACCAGTTTTACGATACCGACCTTTCCCATGCATCGTACGCAATATTGCGCGCAGGAAAGCTTATTGTTATTGATCCCGCCCGCAATCCGCAGCCTTATTATGATTTTGCAACATTGCACGAAGCTGAAATTACAGGCGTAATTGAGACTCACCCCCATGCCGACTTTGTAAGCTCGCACCTTGAAATACATGAGCAAACCGGTGCCACCATTTACGTAAGCCGTTTACTTGGTGCTGCTTATCCGCATCAAACCTTTGATGAAGGTGATGAAATTGAACTGGCTGATATCAAATTAAAAGCATTGAATACTCCCGGCCATTCGCCCGATTCTATTTGTGTGCTGGTAGAAGATGAGAACGGCCAAACCACCACTCTTTTTAGTGGCGATACCCTTTTTGTTGGCGATGTGGGCCGTCCCGATTTGCGCGAGGAAGCCGGTAACATTACCGCAAAAAAAGAAGACCTGGCGCGCCAGATGTATCAAAGCACCCGCCAAAAGCTAATGACCTTGCCCGAAAGTGTAGCCGTTTACCCTGCGCACGGCCCCGGCTCATTATGCGGCAAAAACCTTAGTCCCGACCTTCAAAGCACCATTGGGCGCGAACTGCGCGAAAACTATGCTTTGCAGTTAATGGATGAGTTAAAATTTGTCAAAGAGTTAACATCTGATCAGCCTTTTGCCCCAACATATTTTGGATATGATGTGGAGCTTAATAAAACAGGTGCTCCTGCTTACCAGCAATCAATAAAAGCTATTGAACGTTTAGCTGCCAATGCTATTTTGGACGAAAACATTTTGGTAGTTGATACCCGCGCCAAAGCTGAGTTTAACAACGGGCATGTACGTAATGCCATTAACATACAACTGCAAGGCAAATTTGAAACCTGGCTTGGCGCCATTGTTGAACCCAAGGAGGCGTTTTATTTAGTAGGCGCTGATGAGGATAAGTTGGAATTAGCCATTAGCAGAGCCGCCAAAATTGGATATGAGTTGCAGATTAAAGGAGCTTTGCTAAACCCGGAGCAAGCGGTTAACCAATCTGCAGAACTCGACCTAAACGATTTCAAGATCCATCCCGGAAATTATACAATTGTTGAAACACGCAATTGGAATGAAATAAATACAGGACTAATATTTGAAGGCGCTTTAACCATACCGTTGCCCGAATTACGTAAACGCATAACCGAAATACCAGCAAACAAGCCTATTGTAGTGCATTGCGCAGCAGGTTACCGGTCGGCGGCGGCACGCAGTATAATCGCAGCGCAAATAAGCAACGTACCAGTATATGATTTAGGCGAGGCAATAACGGAATTTAAATAATGAACCTATCTATCGTTACAACGGCCGACGGCTCAAGGAGTATCTATAACGCAGAGGTAGGCGAAAATTATCATTCCAAACACGGTGCTTTACAGGAAAGCAAGCATGTGTTCTTAAACGCAGGTTTAAAGCATTTCCTCAATCACAAGCCATCTAATGAGGTATCTATACTGGAAGTAGGTTTTGGTACCGGGCTTAACTTTTTGCTCACTGCTGATTACTGTACAACCGAAAAGCTCAATCTTCACTATACCGGCATTGAGGCGTTTCCTCTTAACAATGATTTGATTACTCAAACTGGTTATAATGAATATGTAGAGCCTTTAATATGGTCTGCATTTCAAGATAATTATACGCAGGCTTTACAACAACAGGTTGCAATTAATGAATTTATTGAGATACAGATCGCTCATACTGAACTGCTCCGCTTTGAAGCCAATAAGTTGTTTGATGTAATTTATTTCGATGCATTCGCAGCTATCCATCAACCACACATGTGGAACGAAGCCGCTATAGGTCATACCATCAAGTTTCTGGCTCCTGGAGGCTTATTTGTAACTTATGCCATTACGGGCAACCTTAAACGCATGCTTAAATCATTAGGGCTTATAGTTGAAAAAGCACCCGGTGCTCCGGGTAAACGAGAAATGCTGCGCGCTACCAAACCGCTGTTATAATTTCGATTTTAGGCCTGAAAACCATAGTTTTTAGCTTAAGCAAGCATTGCTTACTTTTGTTAAAAAAATAAACTATGGCTTTAACTCCTCCGGCTGCGGCCCAGGCTCCTGATACTGCATTTACCCGTTTACTTAAAATAATGGACGACCTGCGTGAAAATTGTCCGTGGGATAAGAAGCAAACCCTCGAAAGCTTACGCCATCTTACCATTGAGGAAACGTACGAACTATCGGACGCAATTTTAAGTAACGATTTAAATGAAATCAGGAAGGAATTGGGTGATGTAATGTTACACCTTGTCTTTTATGCCCGCATAGCGTCTGAAACCAATGCCTTTACCATTACCGATGTATTGAATGGTATTTGCGATAAACTGATTACCCGCCACCCGCACATTTACAGTGATACTGAAGTTAATGACGAAGCCGACGTTAAACGCAATTGGGAAAAAATCAAGTTAAAGGAAGGCAACAAATCAGTTTTGGGCGGCGTACCTGCATCTTTACCTGCACTGGTTAAGGCATCGCGCATACAGGAAAAAGCGCGTGGCATTGGCTTCGATTGGGAAAACAAAAGCCAGGTTTGGGAAAAGGTTGAAGAAGAGATGCAGGAATTCAGAGAAGAATTTAATGCCGAAGATGACACCATGATTGACAGGGATCGGGCGGAAAGCGAATTTGGCGACCTCATGTTTTCACTCATCAATTACGCACGCTTCATTAACATTAACCCCGAGGATGCTCTTGAAAAAACTAACAGGAAATTTATTAAACGCTTTCAGCACCTTGAAAAAAAGGCACAGGAGAACGGCAAGCAATTACAAGATATGACCTTAGCCGAAATGGATGTTTACTGGAACGAGGCCAAGAAAATGTAATTATTTTAATGCTGCTGTTACGTTTGTAACCTTACGCACGTAAGGGCATACGTAATTGTTTTATTGATATGAGGAAGCATTTAGTTTATGTTTTATTAAGTGCAGCGATGGGTTTGAGTAGTTGTTTAAAGGGCCCCGAGCCTGATAGTACACCTGCTATACAACCGCAGGGAAACTTTGCAGGACAGTTTACCAAAATTCACCGTAACGCGTTGAATAACAAACGCGACACTGTAAAGCTAAACATACAGTTAAAACTAACCGGTAATAAGTATGAGGTAATTAATACAGATGAAAGGCACGCCGCAAGCAACGGTGCTTTTGAGTATAACCGCCAGTTTATAGTGTGGTATGATAATACCATAACTACAGCGGCAAACCTTAATCTGCCCCCCTACCACTTGCACGGCCAGTTTGCCTATCATTTTGATGGTTCAAATTTTAGTTTTTCTGCGTCAGACTATGCTGATACTGTAAAATACGTATATGCATTAAAAAAGCAATAAAGTTTATTGATAAAGTAAAAAACACCTACGGTATTTTTTGAATGCACGATAACCCCAGCAGCGCTGAACAGGAACTTATACAGCGCTGTAAATTAGGCTCACTAAAGCACCAGGAACAGTTGTACAAGCAGTTCTATGGCTATGCTATGGGTGTAGGCCTGCGTTATTGCGCTAGTCGTGACGATAGTTTGGAGGTAGTAAATGATGCTTTTATAAAGGTTTTTGGCACTATTGAAACCTTTAATGCCGAGCGCTCATTTAAGGCATGGCTACGCCGGATTATAATTAACACGGCAATTGACCGCCGCCGTAAGGATCTTAAATATCAATTACACACCGATATGGAAAACGCACACCATATTGGCCATAACCACACAGCCGTATCACAGCTTAACGCAAAAGATATTTTAAAATTAATGGACGATTTGCCCGCTATACAGCGCACCATATTTAACATGTATGAGATTGACGGATACAATCATGATGAGATTGCAGATATGCTTAGCATACCTTCAAGCTCATCACGGGTGTATTTAAGCCGGGCTAAAGAAAAACTAAGAAAAGCATTAACAACGGAGGCACATACTCATGAGTGAACAGTTGGATAATGAGTTGAGAAAGCGCATAAGCGAGGTGTTTGAAAACTATGAAGACACCGCTCCTTCAGAAGAAGGATGGGCAATGCTGCGCCAAAAATTTCCAGAAAATAAATCAAAACGCATAATACCTCTATGGTGGATGGCAACAGCTGCCATGTTATTAATTTTGAGCGTGTTTGCCATTTGGTTTTATCAGCAGCCCGGCAAAACAACTGAAAATTCAGGACAATCTGTGGTTAAAACCACAATTAAACGCATTGTACCAAACCGTGATTCTCAAAAAACGGTATCACCTGAAATTGTAGCACCAAACAGTTTAGCAGCCGGCAACAACAAACAAAAGCAGCCATCAATAAATCAGCTTCCGGCAACAAACCATAGCATTGAGGGTAGCACTGGGTTATCTGCTAAGGTTGGAAATTCTAGTGTTGTTCCCAATACTCAAGCCTTGCCTTTGGAAAATAGCATTGCCGGCAGTGTTATCAGCCAATCAAAATTGGCGGCAAATTCAGGCAGTGTTCTAATGCAAAACAAAGGCATAGCAAGCTATGGTGCTGATAGTGCTCAAACAAATAGCCAGGCAATGATTGTGCAGCAAAAGTCTGTTGCACCTGATCAACACAAAAGTATAATTGCAGTTAAAAAAGATTCGGCTGCTGTTGAGGCGGGCCAGTCGCGCATGGCGGCATTCTTAGCCAACGAACAAAAAAAGGAAGATGCGCTTGATAGAGGTAAAAAAACAGGCGAAAAGGCAAATCTTGATAAGAAAGTAATGTATGGCGTTTACGCAGCTACATATTTTAATTACGCCGAGGGTAGTAAAAGCCAGGTAAATGCAGGAGCTGGTTTCAGTACTGATATACGCCTGAGCAAAAACTTTAAACTCTCAACAGGGGTTGCCATTGGCCGCAATACGCTGAGCTACGAAAACCAGCCCGTTTCTGCAAGTCTGCAATCAGACGCAGCCTATGCAAGCAACTTTGCCAAAGTTGAAGTTATTCCTATATCAAACCTCAACCAGTTAGGATTTACGCCCCTAAGGGTTGCGGCGAGTCCAACAATATCGGCTTATAATATAAGCCTTACCGGGCTTGATGTTCCCGTAAACATCAAGTATGAATTTAACCCGCAAAGGTCAGATGCTTATATATCTGCCGGTTTAAGTTCGGGCACTTTCATAAGCGAAAACTTCAGATATAAGTTTGATAGCAACATCAGGGATGGTATTGCCACATCAAATACATCATCCATACCCGATGCCACCTCAAGCAAAAGCTTTACCGGCTTTAATTTCGCGCGTACGCTTAACTTGTCAATGGGAGTGGGTTACCAGCTAAGTAGGCACAATCGCCTGGTTATTGAACCGTTCTTTAAGTATCCGTTGGGTGGCTTAGGCTCGCAGCAAATACGATTTGGTTCGGGAGGGGTGAATCTTCAGTTTAAATTTCAGGGATCAAAAAAATAAGCAGCTTATTTAAAACGTATAGCTTTAACCGGTTGAATGCGACTAACCAGCATTGATGGTAACAGCAGCACTAAAAGGCAAATGAATAATGTGCCGATGTTTAACCAAACTACATCGGCCAGTTTTAGCTCAATAGGTACAAAGTTCATGTAATACGAGGCCTGATCAAGCTTAAAAAAGTGCGTTTGCTGTTGAAACCAGCTTATACCGCAACCAAATAAGTTACCAAGTAATAAGCCCACTCCTACAAGGTATGCTGCGTTGTATAAAAACACTGCTTGTATACTCCAGTTGGTAGCTCCCAGGGCTTTAAACATGCCAATCATTGCGGTGCGTTCCAGTATCATAATAAGCAGGGCCGAAATCATGTTAATAGTGGCTACAATAACCATTAATATCAACATTACCTGCGTATTAACATCAAGAAGGCTAAGCCATTCAAAAATAGCCGGGTATGTTTCGTCAATGGTATATGAACGCAGGTAGGTAGGCAAAACATCATTAAGCTCAGCATTAGCCAGTGCAAGGTCATCAAAGTTCTTTACCTGAACCTCAAAGCCTCCGGCCTCGCGCGGTGTCCATCCATTTAATCGCTGTATAACCGCCATATTGCCAATAACAAACGTTTTGTCAACGTCTTCCACTCCTACGCTGTAAATACCAACAATATCAAGCTTTCGCTTACGCATGGGTTCCTGTATAAAATACATCAGCAAATCATCTCCTACCTTGAGCTTAAGGCGTGATGCAATGCGGCTTGACAGCATTACCTGGTTTTGCGCTGCTGCCGAATCTTTAAAGTTGATGATTTTGCCACTTATCATAGCGGTTTTAAACGTATTCCAGTCGTAGTTCTTATCAACGCCTTTGAGTACAACACCTTCAATTTCGCCGTTAGCTTTTATAATAGCCGGTTTGGTGGCATACGGTACAATGCCCCTTACAAGTGAACTGGCTTTAACTTTACGTACAAAGGCCGTATCAATCATAAACGGCGAATTTTCATACGAAAAGTTATTATCAAACTTAGTTACCTGAATATCGCCGGCAAAACCACGCACCTTTTCCTGAATTTCGCGTTTAAACCCTTTAACAATGGCTATCGACAGAATCATTACGCCCAAACCCAGCATAATGCCAACTATGGCAATACGCACAATGAGTTTTGAAAATGTGCGCTTGCTGTTAAACGTAAGCCGCGAAGCAATAAAAGATGAAAAATTCAAGGCAAACAGTTTTTTTGTACTTTCGCAAATATGCAGATTTAGTGCCGTAATTGGCATGTGCATTACATCATACCTCATACATTTTTCACATGATAAAACATATTGGCTTTAGTATTGGCTGTTTGCTGCTTAACCTGGCAACATCATGTGGCACGGCCAAGGCGCCCGTGCATGTAACGCAAAAAAACAAAAGCGTCCAAACCAAACAACAAAGATTGCCGCAGGCCGCACAAAACGAAATTATTACCGGTGCCGATCAAACTGCAGCATACATTGGCTACCTTAAAAACCGCAAGGTTGGTATGGTGGTTAATCCAACTTCTATCATCGGCAACAATAAAACCACCTTGGTTGACAGCCTCTTGAAACGCGGCATCAGCATAAAAAAAATATTTGGACCCGAGCATGGTTTTCGTGGCGATGCCAGCGATGGCGCAAAAGTTAACAATGCAGTGGACGCAAAAACAGGCATTCCGGTTATTTCTCTGTACGGAAGTAAAACCAAACCAACGCCCGCCGATTTGAAAGGCATTGATTTGATGATATTTGACATTCAGGATGTTGGTGCGAGGTTTTACACCTATATATCAACGCTGCATTACATAATGGAGGCTTGTGCTCAAAATAACATTGAACTTATGGTGCTTGACAGGCCCAACCCTAACGGGTTTTATGTTGATGGCCCTGTGCTTGACACTGCATTCCGCTCTTTTGTGGGTATGCACCCCATACCGGTGGTACACGGCATGACCATTGCCGAGTACGCGCAAATGATTAATGGCGAAGGATGGCTTAAAGGCAAAGCTAAGTGTAAGCTTAAACTGATTAAGATAGCTAATTACAACCACGCAATGCCTTATGTACTCCCTGTAAATCCATCTCCTAATTTAAATTCTGCCCAATCGATTTTACTATATCCCGGCATTTGTTTTTTTGAAGGAACTACGCTGAGCCTGGGCCGCGGTACGGCATATCCGTTTCAAGTTGTTGGGCACCCGGCATTAAAGGGTAAATACAGCTTTTCATTCACCCCTAAAAGTATACCCGGCGTAAGCGACAATCCGCCTCAAAAAAACGTGGAATGCTACGGAACAGATTACCGCAACTACAATACTGATACTATTCGTAACGAGAGACGCCTGAATTTAAACTGGCTTATTTCGTTCTATCAAAACTTTCCGGAGAAAGCGAAGTTTTTTAACGCTTACTTCACCAAACTGGCGGGCACAAACAAGCTGCAAAAACAAATAGAAGCCGGGCAAACCGAAAAGCAAATACGCGATAGCTGGGAACCTGAACTAAGCCGATTTAAGGAAACAAGAAAAAAATATCTGCTGTATAATTAACTTTGTTTATGGTTTATGAATGCGCCTGTTATTCGTCGACTGTAACATTTAACCCAAACTGTCACCTGTGAACTAAACATCTATGAGAATAATTTTTATGGGCACGCCCGACTTTGCAGTTGCATCGTTGCAGGCATTACTTGAAGCCGGAAGCAATATTGTGGCCGTAGTTACCGCACCCGATAAGCCCGCCGGCCGTGGGCAAAAGCTTTCCGAATCGGCAGTTAAACAATTTGCGGTAGCGCAGGGCCTTAAAGTTTTACAACCCGAAAAGCTACGCGATCCTGAATTTTTGAATGAATTAAGAGCATTAAAAGCCGATTTGCATGTTGTTGTGGCGTTCAGAATGTTGCCCGAGGTGGTTTGGAACATGCCGCCAAAAGGTACCATTAACCTTCATGCTTCGCTACTGCCGCAATACCGGGGCGCGGCACCAATTAACTGGGCTATTATAAACGGCGAAAAAGAAAGCGGCGCTACTACGTTTTTCATCAAGCAGGAAATTGACACCGGCGCAGTACTGTTCGTAGAAAAAATAAGCATAGATGACGATGTTACTGCCGGAGAATATCATGACCGCCTAATGATTAAAGGTGCAGGTTTACTGGTTAAAACCGTAAAAGCTATTGAAAGCGGGCGTTATACCGAGCAACCGCAGGAGCAACTTACTGATGGACGCGAACTTAAACATGCCCCTAAAATCTTTAAAGAAGATTGTCGTATAAACTGGAATGAACCGGTTGAAACCGTGTACAACCGCATAAGAGGCCTCAGCCCTTACCCTGCTGCGTTTACCGAGTTGAATGGCAAAACCTTTAAGATATACAAAGCTCAAAAAAACACCGAAACACCTTCAGAAACACCGGGCACATTTAAAACCGATAACAAGACTTACCTCAAATTTGCCTGCAATAACGGCTACATAAATGTAACCGAGGTACAATTAGAGGGTAAAAAACGTATGGGAATTGAGGAGTTTTTGCGCGGCGTGAAATTGTAAGTATCACAAAAAAATGTGCTTAAATATTGATGAAGCAAGACAATTTGGGCACGGCATCTTTTTTCCTACCTTTGCCAATTGCCACTCAACTTGGCTTTGAGGTATAAAGTGCCGATATATTAAGTTATGTTTGATAGAGCAGTTACAAGCAAAAACAATCACAGCCTCAGATGAAGCAATTCTGGACTTACTTAAAAACAAAAGATTTTCGATTTCATATTTTAGGTGCTATTGGTACAGTGGTGGCCGTTGTGTTTATTGCTTACCTGAGTTTGGGCTTTTACACACGCCACGGTGAGGGCATACCGGTACCTCAACTTAAAGGGCTTACTGTTGACCGCGCTACGCAATTATTAGAAGAGCAGGGCTTTGAGTATAAAATTGATTCGGTTTACGTTCAGGATCAACCGCCGGGCACCATCATTGAACAAGACCCTGATGCCGGCACTAAGGTTAAAGAAAACCGTACCATATACTTAACCATGGTAACCACTCAGGCACCACCCGTTAATTTGCCCGATTTAGAGCAGAGCACTTACCGCGAAGCTGTGGCTATATTATCAAACAACGGTTTAAAGATTGGAGATACCACTTACCGCTCAGATATTGCCCGCGACCGCATACTTGAAGTGCGTTTTGGCGGACAGGTGATAAAAACCGGGCAAAAGCTACCTAAAGGTTCAATTGTTGATTTGGTGTTAGGAGATGGTGCCGGTGCAAACGAGGTTGATATACCTGATTTAGTAAATCAGGACCTTGATGCAGCACGTTTTGCTATTAGAGGTGCAGGGCTGAGCATTGGCAATATAACCTATGAAGGAACTATTACCGATTCAACCAACCTTATTGTAGTGAGCCAGTTTCCGGCTAAAACCGATTCAACTTCCAAAACAAGTATTGGTACACGTGTAAACTTAACTGTTACCCAAGGTAAATCAACAAATGAGCCAGAGCCTCAACAACAACAGCAAGAACCCTGATATTAAAGCAAACGAGCTGCTGGATAGGCTGAAACTTGGTGAAGCTTTGAAAGTGCTTGATGTAAGGGAGCCAATTGAATACCATACTTATAACATTGGCGGCACCAATATATCTGTTGGTACTCTGATGGACAGGTTGGACGAACTGGAATGGAATGAAGATGACGAAATAATTCTGGTTTGCAAGGCCGGCGTAAGGAGCCGTACTGCGCAATCAATTTTGCAACAAAACGGTTATATCAACACCCGCAATTTAACCGGCGGACTTACCGCTTTACAACGCTTAAAAAGTTAACATCTATATCAAATAAAATATGGATACTCAAAAACCGTCATCGGGCGGTACATTTAAAAAATTTATTGTGGCTTTGGTAGCCATTGTAGTACTTGCGCTTGGCATAACCGGTTTGGTTTATTACTTGCGGTGGTTTGGCCCCAACGTTACCAATAAGCAAGAGTACCTTTACATACGTACGGGAGCCGGTTTCAATGAAGTTTATGAAACTATACGCGAGCAAGGCATTGTTAAAGACACCACTACATTTTTGTGGGCTGCCCATAACATGCACTATGTAGACCGTGTTAAACCCGGACGCTACAAACTAACAGAAGGCACCAGCAACCGCAAGTTGATTAATATGCTAGCTTCGGGCACACAGGAGCCGGTTAAACTGAAGTTTAAGGGGTGGCGCTTAAAGCAACAATTTGCAGGGCATATTGCTAAACAAATTGAGGCAGATTCAGTTGCCCTGCTCGGCCTGCTTGATTCAACTAGGTTTGTTGAAAAATATGGCTTTAGTACCGAAAACGTGTACACCATGTTTATGCCGAATACCTATGAAATGTATTGGAATACATCAGCAGGGCAGTTTTTTGAGAAAATGCACAAGGAGTATGAAAAGTTTTGGACGGCAACCAGAAAGCAACAGGCAGCCGCTCTTAACCTTACTCCTATCCAGGTGTCTATATTAGCCTCTATTGTTGATGCTGAAGCTTTGCATGATGATGAAATGCCCATGATTGCAGGCTTGTACCTTAACCGCCTTAAACGCGGTATAAAGCTAGAAGCTGACCCAACCGTTATTTACGCCACGGGCGATTTTACCATTAAGCGTGTATTGCGCAGGTATCTGTCTACGCCATCGCCTTACAACACTTACAAGGTTACCGGTTTACCTCCCGGCCCTATCATGATGCCATCAGTTAATGCTGTTAAAGCAGTGCTTAGCCCTAGGGAGCACAATTATATTTATATGTGCGCTAAAGAAGATTTTAAAGGCTACCACAACTTTGCCAGTACGGTAGCTGAGCATATGGCTAACGCCCGCCGTTTTCAAAAAGCGCTTGATGAAAGGGGAATAAAGCGTTAATGTTCACCTATACTACCAAAGTGCGGGTTCGTTATGGCGAAACCGACCAAATGGGTTATATGTACTACGGAAACTACGCCGAATTTTTTGAGGTGGGCCGTGTAGAAATGCTCCGCAGCTTAGGGCTTACCTACAAGTGGATGGAAGAAACCGGCATCATGATGCCCGTGCTTGAAATGAAATGCCGTTATTTAAAGCCTGCACTTTATGATGAGGAAATAAGCATCAAGGTAACTATGGACAAAATGCCCGGTGTAAAAATACATTTCAGTTATGAGCTGTTTAACGAAAAGCAGGAACTCATTCATATTGGCGAAACGCTGCTGGCTTTCATAAACATGAAAACTAACCGCCCCAGCCTGCCACAACAGGAATTTTTAGACAAACTCAAACCATTTTTTGAGTAGATTTGATTAATGGACTGGCTGCACAGGTTACTACTCAAAACAAGCATTTACCGAGCTTTTTTAGAGTGGACAAAAGGGGTTATTTTGCCCGGCTTTCGTCCGCTGCCGCTTTATACCGTTGCAGTTTTCTTTATCGGTGAATTACAAAAAAGTTCGCTGGTTAATAAAGCGTCTTCTTTGGCTTACAGCTTTATGCTGGCATTTTTTCCTGCCACCATCTTTTTGTTTACGCTTATACCCTTTGTGCCCATTAAGCACTTCCAGGAGACCTTATTTGCCCTTATAGAGGTTATTTTACCCAGTAATGCATTCGAGGCCTTTAAAAGCACGCTAACCGACATCATAAAAAACCAAAACGGCAAACTGCTTTCAGTTGGTTTTGCATCAGCCTTATATTTTGCTTCGAACGGCGTTTATAAGCTCATGCAATCATTCAATAAATCATCTTTAATACATGAAACCCGTAGCATTTTAAGGCGCAGGCTGGTATCAGTTTACTTAACTATACTCATCAGTTTTTCGCTGGTATTTGCTATAGCCGTACTTATAGCCGGTCAAGCATTGATTGGCTTCCTTAAATCACACTTTTTTAAAAGCTGGCATTTATGGCGTTGGCTGCTTTCATTAAGTAGCTGGTTTATTGTAGTGATGGTATTTTTTACTGTAGTGTCAATCCTGTATAAATACGGCCCGGCCCATAAACGCCGGTGGAGATTTTTTAGTCCGGGATCAATATTAGCTACGGGATTAGCCGTGTTGACATCAATTGGATTTTCTTACTATATCAATAACTTTTCATCATACAATAAAGTTTACGGTTCTATAGGCACGCTTATAGTAATGATGATATGGTTGTACATAAATTCACTAATTATTTTGATTGGTTTCGAGTTAAATGCCTCTGTTGACCTCTCTAAACGGAGCATTAAAATTGTAAAACCGCGCCAAAACACATTCCGCGGGCCCCGAAACAGGCATTTACAATAAATTATTGAATTGATAATAAATGGGTTACAAACAAAACGCTCGAAAACATGAAAATATTGCATTTTCAATTTGTCAATTCGGTCCGGATTTGTACTTTTGTCCCCGGAGAGTTGGCAGAGTGGTCGATTGCGGCAGTCTTGAAAACTGTTGACTGTAACAGGTCCTGGGGTTCGAATCCCTAACTCTCCGCAAAACTAAAAAGCCCTGTAAATGCTAAATTTACAGGGCTTTTTTAATAGGTATAAATCCCACGAAACTAATCTTACATCTATTATAATTTTAATGCTTTAAGTTTTGTATAAACACCGCTTTCACAAAGCAGAGCAAAGACTTCATTTCCTCTATTTAACTCAGCATAATTCTATAAAGAAAATCACATTAACCTGTAATAAGGTCAATATTGTGAATGGACCGCATAATTGAGTTAGTATTGCTAACTGGCTTATAATCGATGCAAGCGTAAACTTTAGTACAACTAACCGAGATGTGTGGACTTTAGTTTAAAAGTATTAACTCACACATCTACATAAAGACTTTATAGCGGTTATTAGCGATATTAATAAAGCTTAAACATTGAGGTAAATAGCTCGGCGTGGCAAATTGACAAACTTAGGCTATAATAAAAACTATATGTAAAGCTTCAAGTAGCTTAAAGAGGAAAGAACCGATACCTTTGATGTCAGTTTGTAAATAGCGCTGCTATGTTTGCAACTGATTTTTTATGTATCTACTCAATGAGGGCATGGCGACTGAAGCATCATTACTTATGAAACTTTCATTTTATTAAGGTTGCTGCTCGTCGTTTACGTCTACATCATTACTGCTTGCTTGCGTTTCAGTTTCAACCCAAGGCTGGTCATCAGCGGCGTTAGCATTATAATTTTTAACTGGTCTATCATCGGTGTTAATTTTATTGGCATCAGAAGTGTCCTCCACTCCGCTTGCTGTTTGCTCAACATTTGTCGGGTCAGCCTGTCCCTTTGAGCTATATCCAGGGTGATTTTGTTCGTTGGTTTGCATAACTTTTATAATTTGGTTTAAAAGAATAACAGAGCGTTTATAGATGAAGTTAGAGAGCGGAAATTGATTGATCTGCTCACAATTTATATACATTCAAGATCTGAGCTAAGAACAGATAATATCACTTAATGAGGATTTACGTTCTTAGGCTGCTTGCTCCTGTCGGCGAAATAAAAAACAAGACTCAACGCAATAAGTACGCCGCCTGCAAACACTGGTATTTTGGTTCCCCATTCACCATTCAACGTCTCGCTATGCCTTTCCGAGCCATGCGAATCGACAGGGTTTGATTTCTGTTTATAAATGAAGTTGCCTCCTATCAGTAAAATTATACCAATAACGGCTAACACGATACTTAGTCTTTTCATGCTGGAAGTTTTTGTGATTTAATGATTACGCTTTTCTTCGTTGCCTTTGCTTTTACGTATAATAAGCCAAAGCGCAAATGCGATAAAAATAATTCCGGATGTTACTAAAAATGGTACAAACATGGTTTTGAAACTAGTTGGTAATTAGCGATGAACGGCCTACTTCGCATCACTGCTATCAGCAGTCGGGAATCCGTCTTTATGCATTTGTTTCTGGATAGATTTAACGTAGCCTTTCAAAAAACTGTTGATGCTCTATGGGTCATAGGTTACTGATTGTGCTGCCCAAAGCAATTCCTCCGTTTTGGTATGGTATAATTATTTATGACCTAACATTAAATGCGTCATATTCCCCGTGCATCAAGTAGTTCAAGCTGATCAATAAAGGGGCTGCGTCTGGTAAATAAAGCAGCACCGAAGGAAAGTAGTCCTAAGAGTAAGTGTGGCAGGTAAACGTCTACATAAAACTTGTACAAGAACGGCGATACAATGAGTATAAAGCCAACAACCATATCTAAAAACAAATGTAGTTGCAACGGAAATACTTTTATTAAACCGCCTTGATGATTAGTAAAAACGGTCATGAGCAGCTGCATTGATCCAAGCAATAAAGGCAGAAATAGCGCAGCCCCTCCAAAACGGTAAAAACCAAATATCCAAGGAGATGCGGTTATTAAAATGCCGCCAATGTAATCAAGAACTGCATGAAAGTTTATAGGAACAAAAGTTTTCATAGGAAAAATAAACAAGGGCGCCGGTAAGCGGTACCGGCACCCAACCAATAAAACATAAACCTACGGAAGTATGGTATCTTTGATATTTTCAAGTATGCCCTTATCGTTGCCGTCAACCATTTGCTGGCTTTGGGCATAGCCTTTTACATCCGGCGGACCTAAAACCGGCTCCTGTCCGTACGGGCGAGCGTGCACAAAGCTGAACTCGCCTTTGCCATCAATTGATGGTCCGCTTGTCCAGCGTGCATCTGGCGGTGCCGGTTTTTCAATATTTGTAGAAACAAACTGGTATTCAAACTGCCTGATCTGGTCGCTCATTGGGAATGTATTAGGAATAGGCAAATTCTCTTTCACGCCTCCCAAATCTTCAATTACAGCAAGCCACTGATTTTGATGCATGGTATCACGGGCTATTAAAAATGCAAGCATATCTTTCATTCCAGCATCATCGGTTAATTCCCACAGGCGGGTAGCTAAAACACGGCCGGTTGATTCGGCCATTACGTTAGCATACATATCGGCTGCAATGTTTCCGCTGCCCACTACCCATGAGCCATTAAACGGCACACCGTTACTATCAACAGCCATAGCAGCAAGGCCCGATGATAGCACATGTCTTGGGTCCATTCCACCTAAAATGCTTCCAACTATAGGATTCTCTCCTACAACTTTATCCCTTAATTCATTGGTAGCGCCCTCCAGATTAAGCGCAACGGCGGTGCTCAACATTTCAATGTGCGAGATTTCCTCAGTGCCGGTATCCAATAGCATGTCACGGTACTTGCTAGGGCCTCTAGCTCCCCAGGCTTGAAACAGGTATTGCAAACAAACTCTGATTTCTCCTTCAATGCCGCCAATGGCCTGTTGAAGTAGTTTGGCAAATGCCGGATTTGGTTTTTCTACGCGTACTTCGTACTGTAGCTTACGGTCGTGGTAAAACATACTTTTTGCGTTATTTATAAAACATTAGTGTTTTCTTCCTGACGATCGGCAAGTATGTTGGTGGCCTGAAAGACACATCAGGCGGTAGGAAGCAGAAGCAATTATATAATGAGAACCAGTGAATTCGAAATTAGTTTTAACTAATAATTAATATCAAACACCATACATTAAACATTTAATCTACAGATAGCTTTTCAACTGTTAATTCATCTTTTCGGCCCGAATAAAATTTATTTAAAACGTCCTGGAACACTTTATCACCATCAGGAACGAACGCAAATAAAGTCATTGATGAGCGTAGTTTTATATCATCAGGGCTGCCCATTACGTAATTAGCATCATTTGAAGGTGTGCCCAGCAGAGCCTTACTAATTTCAATTAAACGGGCCCCTAGCTCGGGGTGTTTTAAATAGTCTTTTGCTTCTTCCAGGTTTTTAATGCCATAATAGTTTGCTAATTCACTACTGCCTAACCCTTTTAATTGCGGAAAAATGTACCACATCCAATGGCTTCGCTTTCGTCCTTGCTTAATTTCTGACAAAGCGGTTTCGTAGTCTTGCTCCTGTACTTTTATAAACCGTTCAAGTTCCATATTTTCTAATTATATTACTGTTAAATCATTGATGTTTAGCATGACTGAGGTTTTCAACTTTAAAACCTTCTTTCAGTTCAGGTATAATATATCTGCCAAAATCTTCAATAAAACGCTCCTGACCAAGGTTTACGTTATGTAGAATTAGATCACTAACATCAAGTTCACTATAACTCCGTATGATTTTGATGAATTCATCCTTGTGGGCTGATATGTGCACATGGTCATACATATCCTGTGGTTTTACGTGTAATGCCATCTGTTCAAAATCTGCAGGTGTGCGCGTATCACTTAATACATGGCTGTCAAAAATATTAGTACTCCACTGCTCACATGCCCCTGCAAGCGCTTGTTGCTCGGTAGAAGCATAAGACAATTGAACTTTTAATATAATAGGCTTCGCTTTGCCACCATTACTTCTGAACGCGTGTATTACTTTTTTTAAATGCTCTATAGGCTGGTGTGCTGTCAGCAAGCCATCAGCCCATCGCCCGGCCCATGCAGCTGTTTCGGGCGAAAGTGCGGCACAGTATAATGGCGGCTGTATTTGAGGTAGAGTATACAGGCGGGCATCGCGTACTTTTACCACTCCATCATGATTTATTGTCTCTCCACGTAACAATCGTTTGATAATTTGCGCGCATTCCAGCAATCGTTGATTACGCTCAGGTTTTGCCGGCCATATGCCTCCGGTTACTTGTTCATTGATAGCTTCTCCACTACCCAGGGCTACTTCAAACCTACCAGGAAACATCTCAGCAAGAGTTGCGATGGCCTGAGCTACGATAGCAGGATGATAACGCTGACCAGGGGCGCATACCATACTAAAGGGTAACGATGTACATTGCATAGCCGCACCAAGCCAGGCGAAAGAAAAACCGCTATGGCCCTGATTTTCATTCCATGGTTTGAAATGATCAGATGAATTAATAAAATCAAAGCCGGCCTCTTCGGCCAACTTAGCGAGCCTAAGCAAACTACCGGGAGAAAATTGCTCGTGAGAGGCTTGATATCCTATGCGCATATAAATTTGTGTGTGTGATTATTTATTTTTACGATAGCGGAAACGCAAATAAAGCATAACCAAGTCGAGTATTACTGCAAGTACATTTGTTGCAATAATGGGTAAGTCATTTTTTTGAAGTCCGTACCAGGTCCACAATACATTACCTGCGAGGAGTACTATAAACATAAATGGCGAAACCTCAGATGCCTTTTTAGTTTTTATAGTACTAATAATTTGAGGCAGGCTTGCAGTTGATGTACAAATTCCGGCAACCAAACCCAATATTTCCAATACATCCATACTTACAACATTAAAATATCTTGCCTTGATTATCCCAATGATCTTTGATCACGTCGCCAACTTCGTTAGTCACTATTCGCCGTGTAAAACGTTCTCCCGTGATACGGCCTTGTGCGTTAGCCTTACCCATAAAAAGTAATACCGGTCTTCCTATCTGGTCAGTATCAAACCGGAGATCGTACCGGCCCATGCTCCGTTCGATAGTAGTGTGAGGTTCATAGCTTTTGTCAAGTATTTTTTGTAGCTCTTTTCCTATCTTCATAATTGACTAAATTGTTGATTTGGCTTATCGATTAAATTTATTATTAATATACATATTTAACCATTAATTAATAGATAGGTTTTATTCCTGAAAGCTATATTTAGAAATTCTTTTGAAGATTTTAAGAGAATACGAGTGCTACGCTTTATTTGAAATGATTGGTTGTGAATAAATAGATATAATTGCCTACGTAGCGTATTTTCAGCAATCACCTTATTAATATCGGGGTTGCAGCAAAAATCAGTAGATATTGATTTTGGACATATGCTTGGATTGGAAACCAGATCTTAAAATGGCAATAACCCCAAGGCTTAAAAAATACATACCACACCCTACGGAAACTCAATCTTTTGAGCATCTCGCAAGGCATGGTAGGTTCTGATTTTATAACGAACGTTATTAAACTACCAAATGATTTAAATATAAGGTAGCATGCACAGGCTGGTTGTAACGCTTATTGCGCGATATTAGTTTAGGTTATAAGATTACCTTTCAACTGCTTTTATTTTGACTATCAGTAATTTTGCGCTCATACTGATAAGCCGTTGGGGCTGCGCCTGATTTTTTATCTTCATCCACATCAGTCGAATTTTCTTTCAGCTCATCAAGTTGATCTTCTTCATTAGCACCCTCTCTTATCTCGTTCCCAGATAATGCGTGTGAATTACCTTGCGGCTCATTTTCTGACGGATAGTTTTGTTGCCCCGGAGCCATGCTTTCATTTTGTTCTGCCATGTTATTTAATTTTAACGATTACTGATAATTAACGCCACATATATTAACCAATAATTAAATACAACAATTCGACATTATGTTTTAAATGAATTTGAATTACATAAATACTAACAAAACTTAGTACTTGCAGCGCATTAATTACTTAATAGTTAAAACAATTTCATTTAATGGGGATTATTAGTTTATGAAAAATTCAATTAAGACTGGCATAGTTGCGTTAGCGATATCATCCTCTTTATTTGCCTGTAAAGGCTCTAATTCATCAAGCACTGAAGCGGATTCGAGCACCATCGATACTACGATTAAAGTAGATAGCAATACGATTGATTCGCCTGCAATGGCTGATACGCCAATGGTGGATAGTCCTTTGAGAAGGTAATTGAATATTGAATTATAGAACGTAGTTTCTTTGCAGCATCGAGCCAATAATAATGGAAAGAAGCGCTTTCAATGTAAGGCTTTGAAAACGCTTCTTTTAAATTATCATTTGCAAATTGATTTACATTTGCTTGCAGGTTATTCGCTACAAATTGGGATTTGTGTTAACCTCGTTAACCGGGATTGGAAACAGGTAGTACACACTGTTAGGCACCAAATTGCTATTGTCAGGAAACTTGAGCACGTAATGACCTTTGATAAGCAAATCGGCATTGCCAACACGTATAGTCTCAACTGATTCTTTACGTACCGGGGCGCGTTGCAGGCGCAGCAAATCGTACAGCCTGAAACCCTCCCCCCATAGCTCGCGGCGGCGTTCGGTTAGTATCTCCTCAATTAGTGTGGCTTGGGTAAAATTAGCAACTACAGCTACGGGCAAATTGCGTTTAACCCTCACCTCATTAAGCGCGGCTATGGCTCCGGTTAAATCGTTTAAGCGGGCTTTGCTTTCGGCCTCTATCAACGCCATTTCCGATGAACGCATGAGCACAATATGGCCCGATTGATCAGCTTTGTTGACGAATTTTTTGTACTTAATCCAGCGGTACATTGGGTCGGTTGAGGTGGTTACGGTCTCAAACAGTGTTTTGCGGATGTCGCCATCGGCAAACAACTGCTTAAAGTATGGGTCGGGCATAATAGAGCGGTAGCCTGCCGCCGGGGTAACATCAATGTAAGCAAAGTACGATGCTCCGCCCAAATTCTGGTCGGCCTGCTGCGGGTGCCCCCAAATCCATTCTACGTTGCTTACGTCGTTAAAACCCTGGGTGTATTGCGCGGCTTCCATAATGTTGTAACCGGTACGGGCTTCGCGGGCTTTGGTAGCTGCCAGTGTCCAGTTTTCCTGTGTTAAATAGGCTCTTGCTAGTAAGCCTTTAACTACATTGGCGTCGGGCCGGTTTTTAACCTTGCGTACAAAGCCTGCAAGTAGTGTTTCGGCTTGGGTTAAGTCGCCAATAGCCTGGTTGTACACCTCCTCAACCGTGGCACGCGCTTTAGGTACAGATGCTGGGCTGGTTGGTTCGGTATACATAGGCACCGCTTTTGCGTTTTTATCCTTAGCATAAGTAAACTGGTATTGCCTTACTAAGTTTAGGTATACAAAGCCTCTTAATGCCAACGCCTGACCTTTTAAGTAGCGGCGTTCCGCATCGGTACCGCTGGCGTTATCAACGTTGGCCAAAATATTGTTGCAATTATCAATTACCTTATACTGAAAGCTCCAAAAAAACAAAGCCCTGCGAGTGGTATTGTCAAACGGGTCTTTATACGGGTACGAATCGCGAAAGCCATACACACCATCGCGGGCTATGGCATCCTCGCCCATTACCTCCTGCGTGAGGGTAATGGCCGACAAGCCTGGATTATCCTGCGAAGTGCTGGTTTCCATCAGGTAACGCAGGGTACCATTAACTAAAGCATCAATGTTTTTGGTTGACGAATAGGTTTCGCTGCCGGTAAGATCGCCCGATGGCGAGGTTTCAAAAAAATCATCCTTGCAAGCCGATAGGCTTAATACGATGGCTACAAAAAGTATTTTTATGGTTGTGTATTTAAATTTCATGACGGTTGCTTATTAAAATGAAAGGTCGAAACCGAAGGTGTAAGTTTTTTGGGCCGGGTAACGGTAAAACGTAACACCATCAACTGCCTGCTCGGGGTCCATACCCTTGTGGTTATACCAGGTAAACAGGTTCTCGCCGCGGCCGTAAACCCTTACATTTTTGAGGCCTATACGGCTTGCCCATTGGCTAGGCAAATTGTACGTTAAACTCACGTTTTTTAAACGTGCATAAGTGGCATCATGTAAAAACCGTGTAGATATGCTGTTCCAGTTGGTAGTGGTTGTAGTTAAGCGCGGCACATCTGTAATGGTGTTTTGCGGAGTCCAGCGGTTCAGTATTTCGGTACCCCAGGTCCGGCCCGTATTTTCGCCGGTGTGCAAAATCATCACCTCGTCTAAGTCCAAAATTTTACCGCCAATGTTGTAAGCCACTAAAGCATACAATTCAAACTGTTTGTACTTAATGGTGGTGTTAGCGCCGCCATAGAGCTTTGGCAAAGCACTGCCTTGAAAATACTGATCGGCCTCAGCGTATACGCTGGTTGTGGTACGCCCTGTAATGGTACGGTTGCCAGCAGCATCAACAGCATAAATATTTTTGTACCATAATGGTTTACCATTTGCCTGCTCAACACCTGCCCATTCGCGTATATAAAAATCATATACCGAGCTACCCACGATCATTTTTTTGGTTGAACCTAACTGGCCCACATTTCCGGCGATGATTTCTTTTTGCGGAAGCTTGGTAATCTTGTTGTTGTAGTGACCAAAGTTGAAGCCAAGCGTCCATTTTACATCTTTGCTTACAACAGGCACCAGGTTAATCTGGCCTTCGTAACCATTGTTACGCATCGACCCAATATTGTCGTCAATGGCTGTATAACCCAATGATGGTGCCAGCGGACGGCTGAATAACAAATCTTTTGAACGGCGCTGATACACCTCAAAGCTGCCGCTGATGCGGTTATCAAGAATGGCAAAGTCTACACCCGAATTAAAATTGAGGTTGGTTTCCCACTTTAGACCAGACGTTGGCAGTCTTGAAGTAACCAAACCAGCCTGGCCTAAGCTATTATAAATAGAATACAAATCCTGGTACGCATAGTAGCTACCCAGGTTATCGTTCCCCTGTGCACCGTAGCTACTACGTACGGTTAAGCTGTTCAACCATGATACATCCTTTAAAAAAGATTCTGACTTGGCATTCCACGATGCACCAACCGACCAGAAGTTGCCCCATCGCGACTCCGGGCTAAAACGGGATGATCCATCTCTACGAAAACTTGCCGACAAGTAGTACTTCTGATTAAAGTTATAATCTATTTTCCCTAAAAAGCTGGCTAGTTTGTATTCATCGGCATTACCGGTAAAGCTATTGAGTAGCGATGCCGCCGCCGGCTCAATCTTGTCCGAAAAACCGAAATTACTCCGGCTTCCCGATAGGCTGGAAATGTTAAGCACGTAAACCTCCTGCCCTGCCAGTATATTAAAGTGGTGGACGTTGGCTACATTAAAAGTATAATCTAACAGATTGTTAATGGTATAACCCACCGTGCGCGATGAATTTTTACTAACCGACCCACTACCTGTTACGCCCGAGCCGAAGGTTGGATTCGTGTATGACAAACCACTACGATTGTTATAATCGGTGTTAACGCTGCTTTTAAGTTTAAGCCCGTCAAGTATGTTTATTTGTATGTTTCCGCGCAGTATTAATGCGTCTTGCTTGTTGCTGTACTTGTTCAGCTCGGCTATGCCCAGCAGGTTGTTGCCTGTCGCGGCAGCGCTTGGGCGGTAGTTACCAAAATCGTAAACACGGTTGCCGCTGGCATCTAATTTAAGGGTACCATCAGCGTTACGCTCATACACCGGGTAAATGTCTGACACCAAACGACCGAAGTTGGCGAAGTTACCCTGGCTGCTATCGGTTTGTGGTGGTGAATCCTGACTGGTGCTTGATGCAGCTACGTTTACACCTGCCTCAAACCACTTGTTAACCTTAGTATTATAATTAACACGCGTATTATAGCGGCGAAAGTGTGATCCGATGATGAAGCCTTTATCATCCAAATACCCGCCCGATACAAAGTAACGCGAGTCGGCGCCGCCTCCACTTATACCTAAATCTACCTGCTGGCGCACACCGGTACGACTTAATGATTTGCTCCAGTCATCATCCCAAAGCGGGGTTGCGCCGGCTACCAATTTGCCATCTAACCCAACCGGGTTTGGGAACGCAGAACCATAAGGATTGATTTTTAGGTTGCTTACCAGTTCGCTGGTGGCATATTGCGCAGCCTGTGCTGCAGTGTTGCCCTGATCGAGCCGGTTGTTGCGCAAGGCTTCCCATTGTAGCTGGAAATAATCATTGGTGCTTACAAAATCATAATCTTTAACCGCACGTGATGAATATCCTATGTTAGAGTTTAATGTTACCGTAGGCTTAGCGTTATACTTACCGCGCTTTGTAGTGATAATAATTACACCATTTGCACCACGCGATCCATAAAGCGCACTCGCCGAAGCATCTTTTAATACTGAGATAGACTCGACATCGGCCGTATTGATAGCATTGATATTACCCGAAAACGGAATACCATCAACCACATAAAGCGGATCGCTCGATGCATTAACAGAACCAATACCCCTAATGCGAATGCTGGCCTCACTACCTGGCTGCCCGGCTGGTGCTACCGATTGAACACCCGGTACTACACCTTGCAGCGTACGGCTAATATTTGACACCTGGCGTTTTTCCAAATCGGCAGCGTTTACCACCGATGCCGAACCTGTGTAGGTAGCCTTGTTAGCAGTACCGTAAGCCACCACAACCACCTCGTTAAGGTTGTTATTGGCGGCCTTTAATTGTACCGACAAGGTGTTACCGCTCACCGGTACTTCTTTAGCTTCAAACCCTACGTAAGTAAATACCAGTGTATTTTCGGCTCCTTGAAGGGTGATACTAAACTTACCGTCGGGGTCGGTTTGAGTGCTTTTTCGTTGTCCTTTAATGTTAACGTTTACGCCGGGCAAGGCCGTTGTGCTACCCTCCTGGGTAACTGTTCCGGTTACCTTGCGTTCCTGTGCATGGGCAAGGGCTATCCAGCCCGTTAAAAACAGGAATAGTAAAAATCTGAATTTCATAAAATGATGAGGTGGTTATTGTCCTTGTGTTATGTTTTCAAGTTGTGTGCTTAATTGGTCCACAGCTTTGGTGGCTATGGTTATTTGCTGACGGGCTTCGTCCCAGTTGTTTTGCTCAATAGCCTCGCGTACACCCGGCAAAGTTTTTACGCCATACCCGGTATAAAAGCCCGGCGCATATATACTATGTCGATACCATGGGCGTTTAGGCAAACCTTCCGCAATCAACAAGCTCTTTTCGGCCTGGTAAACGGCGTTGTTGAATTTTGCCGCAAGTTTGAAATTAGTCAAAGCTTTAGCGCTTATGCCATTTAGTGCCGCTGCGCATTGCTTGAGTCGCTGTATAGCTTTATCAAACCCGGCAAAGTCAAACGCAGGCACCTCAGGTTTTAAAGCCGTTGCAATGAATTTGTCTTTTGGGTCGGCAGCCAGTTTATAGCTGTTGCTTTTAATAAGTTGGTTTTCGGCATTGTATTTTTCGCGCAACCCATCGGCCAGTTGTTTTACTTCCGTTTGGTACTGGTTTATTACTTTGCCCAAGCTTGCAAAATCAAATGGAAGCACATCGGCGTTAGCCAAACGCAATACGGCACGACCTGCAGTTTGCGCTAACGCTACTCCGTAAACAAAGCTGCTATCTTTAAACCGCACATAATCATCATACGAATCGTAAATAGAATGATAATCGCCGCCACCATCTTCGCCACCGTAACCTAAATTAAGGGTGGGAATGCCTAAGTGCTGCAGAAAGGCAGAGTAATCAGACCCAGTACCTAACGCCCCGAGTGACAGGGTATCCTGTTTAAGTATTGCTCTTTGTGATTTGGCCGATGCCGCTTTTACGGCATCATTAGCTCTTTTGCGTTCAAAAACACTTACACCCGTTAGCGGGTCAATAACGTTTTTGGCAATCTCACTGGTAAACACTTCAAGCGCGTGCGAACCTCCCGCACCTAAAAAGCCACGACTGTTACCATCAGAATTGATGTAAGCAACCGCTTTTTCTTTCAGCTCGGCGGCATGGTCTTCTACCCATTCTGTCGAACCTAATAAAGAAGGCTCTTCGCCATCCCAGGCGGCATAAACTAACGTACGCTTAGGTTTGTAACCTGCTTTTACCAGCAAGCCAATAGCCCTTGCCTCCTCTAACTGGGCAGCCAAACCGCTTACCGGGTCGTCTGCGCCGTTCACCCAGGCATCATGATGATTGCCGCGTACTACCCATTGGTTAGGGTATTGGCTGCCTTTTATTTTAGCTATTACGTTATAAGCCGGAACCAAATCCCAGTTATGTTCAATTTTTAAATGCACTTTAGCCTTACCCGGGCCAACATGGTAAGTGATGGGCAGCGCACCGCGCCACTCGGCCGGAGCCACCGGACCCCCT
This sequence comes from uncultured Mucilaginibacter sp., assembly GCF_913773635.1. Taxonomy (GTDB): domain Bacteria; phylum Bacteroidota; class Bacteroidia; order Sphingobacteriales; family Sphingobacteriaceae; genus Mucilaginibacter. Next base: position 238,349 of record NZ_CAJYGQ010000001.1, on the reverse strand, counting down.
AAGGCAGCCAGCAGGGGCTGGGCATCGCCATAACTAATAGGCAGCACCGGGATTTTCAAGATGGTTTGCGCCTCACTCCTATCCAAACGTTTCGCTTTAGCTGTTGCCCCAACGTTGGGGGTTAGTGGGTCGCCCGGGTAAATTACCATATCCATTACTGACCCACGCTGCACCGTTTGGTCATTCTTGTAAGGACCTTTGGGGTATACTTCGCCCTGGTAGAAGCCATCATCTTTTGGATCAGAATAAATTATGCAGCCAATAGCGCCATGCTCATAGGCTACCTTGGGTTTAATTCCACGCCACGAACGGCCGTATTTGGCTATCACTATTTTGCCTTTTACATCGATGCCCAGTTTTTCGAGCTGTGTATAATCATCAGGCAAACCGTAGTTTACAAATACCAATTCGCCGGTAACATCGCCATCGGCACCCCAGGCATTATAAGTTGGCAACTGCCCATCCTGCCCTGATGTGGCATCCTCGGCAAAAGCAGGCTCTTTTAGCTTGGCCACGTACCGGGTTGGATAAGTAAGCTCCAGCAAACGTGCTTTAGGTGTAGGGAATAGCACTTGGTAGGTTTCAATTTGGGCGTCCCAGCCGTACTCTTTAAACTTTTGCAATACAGCTTGTGCAACCGCCTTACCTCCGGGCGAACCTAAATGATGCGGACGAGCGGCCAGTTCTTTTATATTTTGACCAACGCGCACATTGCTCAGGTGCTTGTCAAACTCTTTTTCGGTTTGTAATTGTTTGGTGGCCGTTTCAGTCGTAAACCCCTTAACAGCCGCATTTTGTGCATATGATGTTGTATAACCAGCCAGGCACAGCACAGCCAGTATCTCTATTTTTTTCATAAAGAAATTTTAGTTTTCAATAAAAGTTGGGGTAGTAAACCGGCATGCAGACGTGCCGCGACTACTATAATTTGAGGCGCTAAACTAGCAACAACACCATACGAAGACTGATTGGTGGCGCGTAGCACCCAGCCAAGGTAAGTTGGACAAAAGCATTTTAAAGTAAGTTTCCAGTTTCATTTAGTTGCAGATATAGTTCATGTTAAGGGTAAAGTATGCAAATTAAAACGGCCACCGGTTAGCCAAGTTAATTTGCTATTTTATTAAGGTCAGTTGAGGCGGGAGGATGGATTCGAACCACCGTAAAAGGTTTTGCGTACCTTCACCTAACCACTCGGCCACTCCACCAATGCTTTTAAAGCGATGCCTTTAACGAAGCTTTACTTGCCAGGCCATCAATTACTTTTACCATTTCGTTAAATTCGTTTACATCATACAATCGGGTGAGGTAAACAATTTTGCCGTTAGCATCAATAACCACGTTGCGGGTTACACCGGCTTTTTTGTTAGCAAACTTGCCAAATATTTCGGCACCCGGGTCTAAGGCCAGCGGGTAAGTTACTTGTATATCCTGACGGAATTTTTGAACTTTTTCAAGCGGCTCATCCCGGTCTACCCCTATCAGCACCACATTTTTATTTTGATAAGCTTTCCAAACGTCAGTTTCCAGGTGGGGCATTTCTTTACGGCATACGCTGCACCAGCTGGCGGTGAACTGTAAAACCACTACTTTGCCCCTTAGTTGCTTTAAGGATGTTTTTTGTCCATTATCCAACACCAATTCAAAATCATCGGGTGCCTGGTCACCAACCTTAACTAAGTAACCACGGTCAGCATCGGCAACTTTGGCTATAGCTGCATTTGGCGCCGCGGTTTGTGTTTGTGCATTTGATGAACTTGAGGCAGCTACAATAACTGCAGCAGCAAATAAAGCTTTCGAAAAATTGAGTAATGTGTTGCTTTTCATGAGCGTATAAGTTGAGTTCAATTGTATTACTAATTTGATTTTTTGAAATACTTATACCGGAAAGAAGTTAGAAGGCCTTGTTGAGCAAGCAGAACTTGCCGTATTATCTTTCTCCATATTTGGAGCAGGAATTAGCACCTTTTACCTTAAGAGTAGTATAGGTTGCTAAGACTTCACAGGGCCTTTCCCTCAGTCTTTCTGGATAAATATCACAAAGAACATTTATTAAACAGTACAAATATAAAAGATATATTTTATAAAGTCTATAGATTTAGTAGATTAATTTAAATTAAGTTAGGATTTATATGATCCTGGACGTTGTATGTCATCGAAGTAACAGCAGTAAAGAAAATACAAAACTTCGACTATTAGCAAATCGAACTTAGATGTCTCTAAACAATGAGCGTCTTCCCTAGTAATTGATACAAATCGGCCAGAAAATGATAGCATTTTATGATGCGTAACCGTTTACTTTGTTCAGTAGCGAAGCAATTATCTATAAATTTTATCGGCCTTTTTAATCATCAATTTTTAACGCCATAACTCATCAATTTATGAGAGAAGAAATTTACCCCCCGCTACTTATAAAATCACTTTAAGACCACCTCAGCCGAACCGAGGCGCGGAAAATAGCGCTCAATCATAAATAGATAATAAACCATCTTCAATAAGTAAATGAAAAATTTCCTCAATAAATTAATATTTACCAGCTGTTCAATATTTGCTTTAAATTTTGCATTTGCGGTAGCTTTTGCACAAAGCAAAAAGTTGCTATTTCCTTATGCTCCGGGGATTGAGTCATACACTTATCGGACTAATTTTTCGAAGGATGTGCCGGCAACTTTAAATTTGATAAAAGATAATGGCATTAAGGATATTGAGTTTTCGAGCTTATTTAATTTGAGCCCTGAAGCTCTCCGCAAATTACTTGATGAACGAAGTTTACAATGTTCTTCATTTGGGACGGGGTGGAATAATATTATGCATAAAACTGCCGAGGTTGCAAATGCCGCCAAAGCACTCGGCGCACACTTTATACATTTGGGCAGTGTTCCGCAAGCTGGCAAAACGTTTACTTTACAGGATGCAGAATTTGCTGTTGCGGAATTGAACAGGGTTGGTAAAATTTTAAAAGACGAGTACGGACTTGAATTACTTTGCCATAACCATGGTGTAGAGTTTGTGCCTTATGAGAATGGTACGCTTTACGATTATCTAATTCAGCGCACGAACCCCAAATATGTAAGCTTTGAGTTAGATATCCTATGGGCATTTTTGCCGGGTCATGATCCGGCTCAGTTAACTGACAAATACCCTGCACGAATTAAGGCGCTACATGTAAAAGATCTTAAAAAAGGCATCGCTACGAACAATTCGGGCAAAACCGATCATAATAACAATGTGGTACTGGGGCAGGGACAAATTAACATTCCAGCCGTTATTAAAGCTGCCAAGCGTGCAAAAATCAAACACTATTATCTTGAAGATGAAAGCCAGTTTGCGGTTGAACAGATACCGCGAAGCATTGAATATCTGCAATCTTTAAAACAATAAATTTTCAGCTTGCTCACTATTGTTCAACAGGCGCACTTCCGGTTTGCTTTTTATGCAGGCTATTACGATACTCGATAGGCGTCATTTTAAAATATTTTTTAAAATTTCGGCTAAATAAGCCGGGTGTATTGTATCCAACTATTCTTGCTATCTCCGAGAATCTGTATAAATCTTCACCTATAAGTCTTGCCGCACTTTTAACACGTGTAGTATCAATAAGCTCTTTGGGTGATAACGAAGAAATGGACTTGATTTTACGATAAAAAGTTGGCCGGCTCATATTCATATAGTCAGCAAGGTTATCAATATCCAAATGCGGATCATTCAGGTTTTTTTGAATATAGTCACTGAGTTTTTTAAGAAATGCTTCTTCTGTTTTAGATTGTGCGTTTACCCGGAAATCTTCAAATGGCGAGCTAGAAAAGTGAACTTTTATTTTCATTCTGTTCTTGAGCAAATTGGCAATATGGAGCTGGAGCAGCTCAGGTGAAAACGGCTTTTGCACATAAGCATCAGCCCCTACCTCCAACCCTTCTATAAACGCATTCTGAGTATTTTTAGCAGTAAGAAGAATAATAGGTATATGGCAGTAAGCAACGTCTGATTTCAGGAGTGCGCAGAGCTCAAAGCCATCAATACCAGGCATCATAATATCCGAAACGATGAGGCTAACGGTCTTTGTAGCCAATATTTCCTGAGCCTTTTCGCCGCTTTCGGCAATATATACGGTGTAAGTATCGCTTAACACTTCCGATAAAAACTCTAAAATATCTTCGTTATCGTCGATAATTAAAACACTGTCAATCATATCTTTTTAAAATTTCATTTCACAAATGATAAACTAAAGCTCATGATCATGGCCGCTGCAAAAAAAACACAGACGTGCCCACTGGTATAGCAACGTTAAAAATTGCGCTACGACCGCCCACCCCAAGTGTCGGTTTCAATATTTGTTTCCAGAAGCAGGTAAATACGCTTAAGCCGTTAACCTTACTTAGCGCATTTTTTATAATATAATTGTTAGATGAACTTATATACGATAGCCCATTGCTACAACAAACAGCAATAAAAGTGCACAAGTATGTACACCCTTATTGCTGTTTTGGCGCACATTAAAAACCAAGGTTTTGAGGGTACTTAGGTCCAGTAATAATCCGATCTATCTGACTTTGCGGTATAGGCCTTAAAATATGCCTGTCTTGTATGTTGTTTGCAGCGTCGGGGTTGTAAAGTTTTACGCGCTCTACAAGTTTATTTGTCCTTACCAGGTCAAGCCACCTGGTTTGCTCTCCGCATAATTCACGGGCACGTTCATCTAAAATATAGTCGAGCGTAACCTGAGCCGGTGTTATAATCATCGCATCAGCATTGCCGGTTGGAAAGGCGGCCCGCTGGCGCACTACGTTAATATATTTTGCAGCGTTAAAATTATCATTCAAATTTAAGGCAGCTTCGGCAGCAATTAAATAAGTTTCCGCCAGCCTGTATACAATAATTGGCCTTACCGACGGATCATTGATACCGGCCCTTTTAGTATCCTGATATTTGGTCATGGTAGGAAACAATTGCAGCGTATAATTACGTGGCGGCACCAGTAAATACCGGGATGCATTGATTTTGGCATTGGTAACATCTACACCCGGCATGTAAATGGCTGTATCGCCTAAAGCGTATTTAGGTACGCCGTTCACCTTAGGTATTTTGTCGGCAGAGTTGGATAACCATACAGACTGGAATGTTTTGTAGTAGCGGGTATCGTTTGTTTTATCGGCAAAACAAACGTTCCCTAACCAACTGGTTAATTGCACCCTTGCGTAAGGTCTGCCGTATGCCATAGACCTAACCAGGCCCGGGAAATTTTCATACCCCATTACGTAATGAAAGTTAAGTTCGTTGCTAACAGCATTGTACGTTAAATTGGGTGTGTGTTGAACGCTCCAAAGCACTTCTTTGTTGGCTTCGTTGCCTTCGGCGTATACCGAAGCAAAATCAGGCAGCAAACCAATATTCCATGTTCCTGCGTTATCAATTACTCCCTTTGCCGTATTGTAAGCGTTTTGAAAATCATCTGGTTGCTTCGCCGAAGAGTAAGCACGGGTAAGATAAACTTTTGCCAACAGGTGCGATGCCGCTGCTGCTGTTGCTTTACCTGGTAATACACCGGTTTGAGTTGGGCTTGCCGGCAATCCGGCAATGGCATCCTTCAAATCCTGCACGATAAAATCATACACCTCGGCAATGGGTGCTCTACTGGCGCTGGTGCTGGGTTCGCTAATAAAGTTCTTACTTAGCGTTACCGGCCCAAAAAACCTCACCAATAAAAAATAATAGTTGGCACGAAGGAATTTAGCTTCGGCAACCTTTTGCTTAACCGTGTTGGCGTCAAGACCGGTTACCGTAGCGCCATTATCAATTACGCCGTTACAGGTATTGATGAAGGTATAGCATGGATTCCAAACGCCGGATAAAAATCCGCTGCTGGCATCATAACTACTCGCGTAGATATTAAAGTTGGAATTGCCACCTCCGCCGGATTTAAATTCATCGGTTCCGGGAACGGTCATGGTCATCAGGTTTTCGGTTCCCCACAAATTACGGTTACCAGCATAGGCAGCATCCAGTCCGGATTGAAAACCTTGAGCTGTATTAAAAAACTGTGGAGTAAGGGATGATTTTGGTTCTTCGATCAGTTGCTTACTGCAACCCGAAGTAACAATGGCAACTGAAGCCAGTATGATGATTTGATATAAATATGATTTCATTTTTATAATCAATTAAAAGGAAACATTTAAACCGAACAATAATGATTTAACCGGCGGCGTATCAACGCCCAGTGTCCCTGCCGATTCAGGGTCAGCTCCATTGAACTGGTTATGCAACGGAGAGAATAAAATAATGGCATCGTTTAAAGAAGCATGAAGCCTTAAAGACTTTGCCTTGATTTTTGTTGCTATTGCCGAAGGGAACGTATAACCCAGGCTAATTGTCCGGATTTTCAAATAGGATGCGTTATAGTAACCTAACAAATCACCAAAGGCAGGCGACCCAACGTTGAAATTGGGTTTTGGATATTTGTTGGCATTGTTATATGGAGTCCAGTAGTTAACATTAAGGTTGTTTGCCTTTCCGTTTAATACGTTTACGTTACTGCTTGGCTGCAACCATGTGGCTATTTGCGTTCCCCCTACCCGGTATGATGCAACCACGGCCAGATCAATGCCGCGGTAACTGAAGCGGTTGGTAAAACCGCCAAAGAATTTGGGCTGCCTGCTACCTATAACGGCACGGTCGTTAGAATTGATGACGCCATCACCATTTAAGTCTGCTACTCTGATGGTACCTATAACTGAGCCGGCCCCTGTCATCGTCAGGTTAAGTCGTTTGGCTTCGGCCGAATCGGCTTTAGTGTTTTGCCATATGCCCACTTGTTGATAGTTATACAAAGCGTTGATTGGCGAGCCCACAAACCTGTTACTACCAACGTCTTGCGTAACACCATTTTGCAAAGCGGTTATTTTGTTACGGTTAAATGATACATTGACGTTGCTGGTCCAGCCAAAATCTTTCCGGGTTTTTGCCTTAACGTTAACTGAGCTTATAGTTATCTCCAAACCTTTGTTCTCGGTTTTTCCAACGTTGGCCAAAAACTGCGAGGTATAGCCGGTAGTAATTGGCAAATTTTGAGGAAGTATGAGATCATTGGTTTTTTGATGATAAACATCAACCGTACCGGTTATACGGTCTTTAAACAAGCCAAAATCTAATCCAATATTTAACGTAGAGGTGTACTCCCAGCCAAGTTGCGGATTAGGCACGCTGTTAGGATAAGTACCCGTTACATTAGTTGTGCCATAGTTATAATTGAATATGGTAAGGCCTCCAAGTGTTTGGTAAGGGCTAACAGCTGCATTACCTACAGAACCATAACCGAGGCGAAGTTTTAAACTGGATACGGCGTTGATACTTTTCATGAAGTTTTCTTCAGAAATGTTCCAGCCAACGGCGGCACTCGGGAATAAATGATACTTATTTCCGGGAGCAAGCGTAGAAGATCCGTCAGAGCGCATAGTAACTGTAAGCAGGTATTTACTTTTATAATCGTAATTAACGCGCCCCATAAATGACACTATTGAAAACTTGGAATAACTTCCGGTTCCTTTAAAATTAGCGCCTAGCTCGGGGTTGTAGTACTGCACATAATCGGCCAGTATGTTATTGTAAGTTAAGGTTGTAGAATACTTGTTATCCTGCTGGTAACTAAACAGCCCTGTACCTGTAACATGATGGTTTTTAGCGAAAGTATTTTCGTAAACAATAAGATTTTCCAATGTAAAGTTCCGGTAATCATAATTGGTGTTTCTGGCTGTCGACGGTCCGCTTAAATTCTGGAAGGTTGCGCTCCCGAAGAAGTCGCCATAGGTTTCCGGCGTTAACTCAACACCACCATTAAACCGGTACTTTAAATGCGGCGTAAATTGCGCTTCTGCGTAAGCGGTGGTAAACGTATTGTAACGGGTACGGTTTTGTACCACTGCCCCCGGAACCAGGTTAGCCAACGGATTATATATTAGTGATCCACCACCAGGAAAGGGGATTAAGTTACCTGCAGCATCATACGGAACGGTTAACGGGCTTGATTGTAACGCCTGAGAAACCGGGTTAATTCCTTCGCCGTTGGTTCTGCTCACCGAATTAAGAGAGCTTACTCCAACTTTGAAAATTTTGCCCAATTGCTGGTCTACACTTATTTTAAAGCTATAGCGCTGAAAAGAAAGCCCGGGAAATACACCGGTTTCATTAAAATAACCTGCAGAAATTGCATACTTGGTTTGTTCGGTACCACCCGAAACACCTAACTGGTGATTGGTTCGTAAACCGTTTTTAAAGATTAACTTTTGCCAGTTGGTATTGGTTCCGTTTTGCCTGCCGGCAAGCTCAGCCGGCAAAAAGGTAATGCCATCGGTATAAAACCGCGGATCGTCAATTCCGCTATATGGGTTAGGCGCGTTTATAACATTGGGGTTATTTGCATTATAACTTCCCCATTTTTTATATACCTCATACTCCTGTGGTTGCATTACATCGTAATAACCCAAAGGTTTCATTACCCCGGCGTAGCCGCTGTAGGAGATAACCGGTGCGCCGGTTTTACCACGCCTCGTTGAAATTAAGATAACACCATTGGCGCCCCTTGATCCGTAAATTGCCGTTGCCGAAGCATCTTTTAGTATTTGAACAGATACTACATCATCCTGGTTAAGGTCATTAATGTAAGTTCCGTTGTAAGGAATGCCATCAACAACGTAAAGCACATCGTTGGTTGCACCTCCCTGTAAGGAACGTTGCCCGCGTATGGCAATAGAAGGTGTTGAACCCGGATGACTGTTACCACCGCTTTTTTGAATATCCAGGCCGGGAGCCTGGCCTTGCAACGCACTTACCAGGTTGCTTACCGGCACACTCTTCAATGCTTCTTCATTTACCGAAGCTATGGAACCGGTTACATCAGCCTTTTTTTGCGAACCATAACCAACCACAACCACTTCGTTCATGGCAGATACTTTTTCTTTAAGCGTTACGTCAATTTTGGTTTGGTTGTTTACCGGCACTTCAAGCAATTCATATCCAATTGCCGTAAACACAAGGGTTTGATTACCATCCGGTAGTTTAAGTGAATAAGTTCCGTTCGGGCTGGTAATAGTACCACCGTTAGCTCCTTTTATGCTCACGGTTATACCGGGTAATGGCTGGCCCTTGGTATCTTTAACCGTGCCTGTTACCGTTATAACATTGGGTACAGCTACAATATTCTTTTTTTGAACAACTACTGTTTTCTGATAAATTACATAAGTGAGCGGCTCATTAGCAAATATTTCATTGAGTGCATCTTTAAGCTCAACCTCTTTTACATATAGCGTAACCGGCTTTGCCTCGCTGAGCATATCAGAGTTATAAACAAAATTGTACCCGGTTTGCTGCTTTAGTTTGTCAAACACTTTGTTAAGAGGAGTATTCTTGACTGAAATGCTGACCATCTGTGCAAATGTTGCCGCGCTTACCTGCATAAAGCAGGCTACAATAAGAATAACCACAAGTTTCACTATTCGACTGATTTTATAAGGTACACAGGAAAGTTTCCTGCATGAAAATGCATGGGAAAATTTATACATTTGGTTAATGAGTTAATTTATAATTGATTGTTGCTACGATTAATTGGATTGCTTATGGCCTAACGGCAGATTACCGGGGGCGCTCCAACGCTCCTGGTTATCGTTCATTTTACAAATCCAATTGGCTATTTATTGTAGAAGTCACGGCATAACGGTTATCCTCCTCCCATTAACTTTAAAATGAACCGTTCCGGTTAATTCCAAGGTTTTTAATAGGTAGGAAATATCTTTAAACCTGGATACCGAACCGCCAAAGTTTTGTTTACTTAGCTGACCTTCGTAGTCAATATCTACATCATACCATCTGGACACTTGTCGCATAATGGTTCGTATATTTTCATTCTCAAAGCTGAACAATCCGTTTTTCCATGCTACAATATCATCAACCTTAACCTCGCGGACTTTAAAGGCATTCCCCCCCTGCTTAATCAGCCCCTGTTCGCCCGGAATGAGCATAGCTGTGATTTCGTCTTTTTCAAGCCTTACAGATCCCTCTAAAAGAGTGGTTTTAACAACACTTTCATCCTGATAGGCCATTACATTAAAATGTGTACCTAAAACATTTACGTTAACTCCATTAGCCACTACTTTAAATGGCATGCTCTTATTTTTGGCTACTTCAAAATAAGCTTCCCCGGTTAACTCAACCAATCGTTCCTTGCCGCTAAAAGTGGTTGGGAATTTTAAAGACGATGCTGCATTAAGCCAAACCATTGTACCGTCTGCCAAAGTGAGTTGGTATTGTCCTCCACGTGGGGTAGCTATCGTATTGTATGCAACCTGGCTTCCGTTTTTGGCTTTTGGTTCGGCATTGTATACTAATTTTCCTTTAGACAGTTTCCTGACTTCTGCCGCGCCTTGCTTTGACACCAACCCTTTGTCAGAACCATCTAAATCAACCATGTTGCCATTGGCTAGTATGAGTATAGCCTTATTACTTCCCGGTGTAATAGCAGTTTTAACAGCCGTCTTCTGGGCAAAATGATCGGCCACGGTAACCTGCTTCTGTTCTTTGTTAAATAGCACAACAAGGCCAACCGAAAGAAAGACGAGTAAAGATGCAGCAATAACCCATCTGAACGGAAATTTCCTAGGGCTTATGTCATCAGGTGTTATCCTTGAGCGAAGGGTATTCAAAAGTTCAGTTCTCACCTCGTCCCGGTCACCCATCTCTGGTAACCATGGCAACTCCTTAAGTTCAAATTCATCTTTATAATGTTCCAGCCGTTGAATATCTTCAGCTGTACATTTCCCCGTTTGGCACTTTTCATAAAGTGCTAAAAATTCATCATTAGTCATTAAAATAGTCGGTTACGACAATAATTGGCTAAGCTCAACTATAACTGGTTCTATCAACATAGAGACTTTTTACCGGCCTCAACGCATACAATAAAAAAAGTTTTTTTTTACAAGCACAAATGATTGTTTGAAACCTACATATTAACTATCTTTTATCCTCGCAAATAAGTTACTCAGCAAATTTTGAGCTGTTAGAAGTTTTTATATAGCAATAAAAATTCTAATTTTATGAAACCAATTATATGCTTGATAAAAATTCCCCTGATGATGATTTGTGGCGAGCCATAAAATCTGAAAGTATTCCTGCGTTCGAAATTCTGGTAAAACGGTACTGGGAGGCTGTTTATACAACCGCATTTTCCTACCTTCGGGATAAAGAAATAGCAATGGAAATTGCAAATGACACCTTCCTTAATATATGGCAAAAAAAGCACGTATTGGATATAGGCACTTTTAAAAGCTATCTTACAACTAGCGCACGCTACCATGTTTACAAGGTACTTAAAGCCAAAAAAGCACTTAAACTTGCATACGTGGCCGATCACGAAAACCTATCACCGGTAAATGTATCAGTTAATACAGGGGAAGAAAAAATCAGGTACCTGAATTTGCAAAGCGAGATTGAGGCCCTCTTATCAGCCCTGCCTGCCCGTTGCCGTGAAATCTTTTTATTAAGTCGGCTGGGCAACCTTACCAATACTGAAATAGCTGAAAAGCTTTCTATTTCTAAAAGAACTGTTGAAAACCAAATATCTATTGCTCAAAGGTTTGTTCAACAAAACTCTAAAAATATTGCGCTGAGTATTTTGGCAACCTTCCTTTTACAGTAAATATGCTTTTTTGTTGCACCCTGAAAGCGCCGGCAAGTGCAATTTGCGTATTGTATTCATTTTTATTATCGTAACATATGTGCGTTCAGGCTAACAGTTGCACTCTAGGAGTATATAAGCCAATTGTTAAACCTAATGAGAATATTTTTCCTATTAATGCTGGCCGGTATTGCGTTTTGTAATATAACTTCGGCTCAAAACAAAAACGCCTCTTTGGCATCACCATCATCCGTAAATTCAGTTTTTCTGCGCTCTCTAAAAAACCATCAGGGCGCTTACAACTGGCAAATGATTAAAGCCTCAGAGGCAGGCACTGACGGAAACATCATTTCAACATCAGCATACCATGCAACAAATTGGAAAGCTGCAATAGTGCCTGGAACTGTATTAACAAGCCTTGTTGCCAATAAGGTTTACCCCGAGCCTTATTATAGCGATAACAACCGCAAAACACGTAAACTGATACCGGACATCAGCGATGCGGGAAGAGAGTTTTACCACTATTGGTTCCGTACAGGTTTTAAAGTTCCCGCATCTTTTAAAGGAAAGCGGCTGTGGTTAAAGTTTCACGGCATTAATTACCATAGCACCATTTGGCTTAACGGTAGGCGTTTAGGGCAGATGAAAGGCATGTTTAACAGTGAAAGTTTTGACATCAGTAAAATTGTAAATTTAAGTGGCAACAATGTTCTCGCAGTGAATATTGAACCTGTTGACCATCCGGGTTCTACCTTTAAACCGGGCAAAACCAAAACTGGTGCCGTGGGTGAAAATCATAACGGAGGCGATGGTGAAATTGGTAAAGATGTAACCATGCTAATGAGTGTAGGCTGGGATTTTACCACTCACGACGGCATTCGCGACCGCAATACCGGCATTTGGCGAGATGTTGAACTTTTTGCTACCGGTGATGTAACTTTAGAAAACGCTTTTATAAAAACCAAGCTCCCACTGCCCGATACCACAACCGCCAAAGAAACGGTAAGTGTGGAGGTAAAAAATGCATCTGACACTAAACAAACCGGTTACATTTTAGGCACAATAAACGAAACCAGAAAGACATTTAAAAAAAGCCTCACCTTATTGCCTCATGAAACCAAGACGGTAACTTTTTCACCTGCCGAATACGCTGCGTTAAATATTAGCCGCCCTAAGCTTTGGTGGCCAATTAACAAGGGAAACCAAGCACTTTACACGCTGTCATTAAAATTTGTTACATCAAAAAACGTAGTAACGCATTCGCTTGATGCCAAATTCGGCATCCGTGAAATAACTTCAGATCAAAATACGCCCGACAAATCCCGGCGGTTTCTGGTTAACGGAGTTCCCATATTTATAAGGGGAACTAACTGGATTCCGGAAGCGATGCTGAAAAACAGCGAAGCAAGGACAAAAGCCGAACTGCGATACACTAGGCAATCCGGCCTTAATTTCTTACGCCTTTGGGGTGGAGGGATAGCCGAATCAGACTACTTCTATCAGTTGTGTGATGAATACGGAATTTTGGTGTGGACCGAATTTTGGGTAACTGCCGACACTAAGTTACCGACAGATACGGCACTTTATTTTAAAAACGTGGTGAGCACTGTTAAGCGTATTCGCAACCATGCCTCGCTGGCTTATTACGTTGATGCCAATGAAGGTAAAGAGGTTCCGGGTACTGGCATTCTAATTAATCAGCTAGACCCTACACGCGGCTACCAGGAACAATCTGAATGCTGTGGTGTACACGATGGCAGCCCGTATAAATACGAAAACCCGATGCAGTACTTCGAAAACACGGCATCGCCCCGGGGAAGCCGTGTTGATGGCTTTAATCCGGAATATGGTACATTATCAACGCCGGTTCTATCGTCGTTACAAAAAATGATGCCCGCCAAAGACTTATGGCCTATTAATGATTCGGTTTGGAACTATCTTGATGGAAACGGGTTTCATGGAGTAACCGGCAAATACAATCAGGCGGTAAATGAATTTGGCCGGTCATCATCTATAAAAGAGTATGCTCAAAAAGCGCAGCTTGTTGGAGCGCTTAATTTCAGAGCCATATGGGAAGTATGGAACTATAATAAGTTTAACTATGGCGACCGTTGGGCATCAGGGTTTTTATTTTGGTATCATAACAGTCCGTTGCCTCAAACTGCATCTAGAATGTATGATTGGTATTTGGAACCAACTGCAGCACTTTACTATTCGCAAAACGGACTTGCGCCGTTACATGCTCAATTTGATTATTTAAAAAATACGGTATCTGTTTACAACGATTACCGCAAAGCGTTTAAGGGTTACCGCGTAGAGGCAACCGTTTACGATTTCAACAGTAAACCTGTATGGACAAAGTCTGCCACAGTAGACATTCCTGAAGATGGAGTAGTTAAAGATGCGATAACCATCAGCTTCCCTCCAAGTATCAGTCAAATTCACTTTGTTAAACTGAGGTTGCTTAACGCAGATGGCAAACTGGTAAACGATGCCTTTTATTGGCGCTCGAAAGATACTTATAAAGGCGCATGGACTTTGACCGGGCCTGCAGTATCGGGATTTAAGGATATTAATCAATTACCTAAAGCCAGTTTGAGTATATCGGCAAAAAAGCAGGCAACTGCAGGTAAACAATTAGCTAAGGTAGTGGTAAAAAATCCATCTGAAAACCTGGCATTTTTTACCCAGTTACAGTTGCGGGGAGTAAACGGCCAAACCTACGCGCCTGTATATTACTCCGACAATTTCTTTTCACTGTTACCAGGAGAAGAGAAATCAGTAACTATTGAAATTCCCGAATCGGCCAATAAAACCAAACTGGTATTAGTGAGCTCGGCACTTAACTCAATTGAGTCTGTTACACCTGTTTCAAACTAGCAAGCCCATTATTTACAATTATGAAAAATGCTTATCGTTTATTATTTGCCTTGCTATTCTCCTTTTTTGTTAATGAAACATTAAAGGCTCAAACAAAAAACTCGCTTCCAGAATGGGCACTGGGAGGGTTTGTAAGGCCAGCTAATATAAATCCAATTATTGCCCCTGATACAAATTCTTTATTCCTTGATCCCATGTCGGGCAAAAAAACCCGATGGGAAGATAATGACACCTTTAATCCTGCGGCCGTGGTTAAAAACGGGAAGGTGATTCTTTTATACCGATCAGAAGATAGAAGTGGCGTTAAGATCAGTACACGCACATCGAGATTAGGCTATGCAATAAGCAAAGACGGCCTGCATTTTAAACGAAAAACCCAACCTGTTCTTTATCCTGATAATGATGATCAAAAGGAATTTGAATGGCCTGGTGGTTGCGAAGATCCGCGCGCTGCAGTTACTGAAGATGGTACGTACGTTGTTTTATACACACAGTGGAACCGCAAAGTTCCACGTCTAGGTGCCGCTACCTCAAAAGACATGATTCACTGGAAAAAACATGGCCCTATATTTCAAGATGCTTATGAGGGCAGATTTTTAAACATGCCCACAAAATCAGCATCTATTTTAACCCAGGTAAAAAACAACAAGCAAGTAATAGTAAAATTAAATGGTCAGTATTTTATGTACTGGGGTGAAAGGAATGTGTATGCAGCAACATCTGCCAACCTGGTAGATTGGACGCCGCTTGTGGATGCTCAAGGAAAATTACTTGTGTTGGCAGCTCCAAGAAAGGGATATTTTGACAGCGACTTTACGGAGTGCGGCCCTCCCGCAGTTATGACCGAAAAAGGCATTGTACTGTTATATAACGGCAGAAACAACAATGGAGAAAGGGGCGACAAAAGATTTAATGGTGGCACATACTCGGCCGGGCAAATGTTGTTTGACAAAGCCGACCCAACAAAATTACTTGAACGCTTAGACGTTCCATTTTTCCGCCCAATGGAACCATTTGAAAGAAAAGGGCAATATGCCAGCGGCACCGTTTTTATTGAAGGATTGGTTTGGTTTAAACACAAATGGTACTTGTATTATGGCAGTGCCGATTCAAGAGTTTGCGTAGCTGTTTACGATCCTAAAAAACCAACTCCACCAGACCCAATTACTAATTAAATCCAAATGATTATTTGAAAGACAAACGCCGTATTGGATAAAAAATCATGTAAATCTTAATAAAAAAGGTTCTTGCCGGTATAAACGGCAAGAACCTTTTTTATTACTTATAGTTATTCGCCAATTGGCACACCTAACTTAGTACCTAAAGCTACCGCTACACCAAAATTTGGCGAGCCATCGCTATTCCAACTCAACTTTTGCATTCGTGGCATACGTCCGCCGTTAGAGGTATTTGCTACACTTCGGGCATGGTAAATAAACCAATTTTCAGATTTGAAGTTGCCATTACCATCAGTATAACTACTTGTAAAAAACCCGTTATGCCCCGGAGCATATACCGAATTTGCATCATTTCTAACAAAAACCTGCTTTTTGTTTATCCAGTCACTTGCAACAGTTGGGTTACCGCCACTTTTAAGTTGTATTTGCGCAAGGCAATAGTTATCGCTGGTATACCTGCTGGCAGAATATATAATGAAAACGGGGCTGTTAGCATCCTTACTCAAAGCTTCGGGCCCTTCATTTACACCAGCACCCAAGTTTCCGCTAGGCTCGTACCGTTCCCAGTTGTTTGTAGGCGATGAAATTTTCACCCTCGTGCCGGAAATTGTCCAGGGATCAGACATAGGAGCTAAGTATAAATATTGTTTATATTTTGATGCTGTACTTTCCCAACCCGACCAAACAAAGTAATTGCTGGTTCCAATGGTAAGCACAGTGCCATCAATTGCCCATTGATCATCAGTATCGTGTATCCGGCCTTTAAACGTCCAGGTTCCTGTTGTGGGGTCTGAGTTTGGATTCTCTAAAACAAACATGTGATGGCTATCATTCACACCCGCCTCGGCAGCAGCAAAATAAATATACCATTTGCCTGAAAGAAAGAATAATTCAGGGGCCCATATATTTACAGAGTGGTCTGTACCAGTAGGTGGGGTCCATACGGTAGTTTCACCGGCGTTTGCCAGTAACGACATATTCTTAGTTTTGCTTATGGCAATTTTGTTGCCCTTGGTGTATAAAAAGTAGTAGTTTCCATCCTTTTGCGTTACGTAAGGGTCAGGTCTACTGGCATTGATAACCGGATTTTGAAATTCTAAATTATGAAACTCAAATTTGTCCTGAGTACCGGTTGAGGTACTTTTTTGCCTGATCTTGGATCCTGGAGTACTAGTTTCCGGATCAATTACCATCTTCATACCTGTTGCCTTGTTAGTAAGCGTGTACAAATTTCCGCTACCGGCATAGGTAACCAACCATCGCTGCGAATCCGTACCGTCATCTGTGCCTTGCTGTAATATTGAACCTGATGTTGCATCGGGCGATTTAAGGCACTTACTGCTGGTAATGTTTACCAATTTATAGTATGTGGCATCTGTTTTAATTAGCCTCCACTTTTGCCCTCCGTTTGGAAACCAGTTCCATTGCTGAATTTGCTGATTTTCGGCGCTTGAATTGCCCGTAACTTCGACAACAGGCCCTGAGGGTAAAGATGCGCTGCCACGTAAACGATAGATACCGCTATCAACCAGGGTACCAAGCGCCGGAGCAGCATTAATTTGATAATTACCTGCTGTTGCAGCACCATCTGGTACGCTGTCAAGCGCCCGGTCTTTAAAACAGGCCGTGCTTAAAACGGCTACTCCCGCGAGTACATTAAAGATTTTCATTTTCATAATAAATGATTTTTAGTGAAAAAAATATAATTGGTTATTGGTAAGCTGTTTAAATTTAGCTTGATAGAAAATTGAAAATTGCACGCAACAAGTACTTGTAACGTTAATTTGCTACGTTAAATGGTATAGAGAGTCCTTAGGGGAAGGATGGGCACGGCTACTATTGGTGAAAACAAAATAGAGAAGAAACAAAATATTTTCATCTCAATTTCATACGGTTTTGTATCAAAATAAAGGAAGTAATTACAGAGCCGTAATTGCGATTGATTGCTTAACCACTAAAAAACATCGGGATGCGTTATGATTTAAACCCCGATGTTTTTAAATGGTATTTCTTTCCTTTTCCCGGCATTTACTTTGTTCCCAGTATTGCGGTAAAGCTGCCATGTTATAAGAAACGAAACATTTTAATATCCAGGATTTTGTGCCAGATTCTTCAGCTTGTTCATTTCTATCTGTGGAAAAGGGTATAAATAATTCTTATCTGTGAATATCCGGTTTTCGACAGTAAATTTATTGTAAGTGAAATTTGTTCCGGTTTTCACAATTTGTATACCAGACACGGGCTTGTTAAAAAACTCAGCTCCCTTTTTCCATCGTCTTACATCAAAAAACCGGTGCCCCTCAAAACACAGCTCAACTCTGCGTTCGTTTTGAATTCGGGCACGCATTTCATCTTGACTGAGGCCGGCCGGTAAGCCTGGCATTCCGGCCCGCTGCCTCACCTGGTTAACATAGGTGTATACATCAGCCGTAGGCCCGTTTACTTCGTTCAGTGCTTCTGCATAGTTCAACAAAGTTTCGGCATACCTGAAAAGTATCCAAGGACGGTTACGGTTTACTGCCGTTGTTCCGGTAGCCCAGGCAGCACTCTCTGATAAGAATTTGCGCAAATAATACCCGGTCTTGGTGTTATCAACATTGGTTGGTACGTTATCCTTTCCGCTAACAAAGGTTTCCACTGCCTTAGATTTAAAATTTTGGCCGTTATAAATTACAAAAAGAGCTAGGCGCGGGTCGCGAGCTGTTGCCCCTGTTGTAGAGTAAGGGTTAGCTGCCGAATATCCGGATGTAACATCATTTATTGGCTTGCCGCTCACTCGCATCTCAAACGCATTAACTAATTCTTCGGTGGGATTTGTACGGCCTTTTCCTTCATAGCTTATAGGCGCATTATTACGTTCAATTGTGTTACCAGCGGTTACACTGGTGGCAAATATCAATTCCGGACTGTAATTTGACGCAGCAACCGAAAAGTCCCACAGGTTAGCCAACTGCGCCAGCGTTAGCAACGAATGCTTGTTAAGGTCAATCAGTTGTTTAGCGGCGGTTGCTGCAGCGTTCCATTTCGCAATATTGCCGGTTGCGTTGTAAAGCGGGCTTGCTGCGTAAAGCAAAACCCTTGACTTTAACGCAAGTGCTGCAGTGCCCGTGGCTCGGCCCTTGTCTGCTGCGCCCCATTCTGCATGAGAAGCAGGCAAAACTTTAAACGCTTCGTCGCAATCAGCTACAATTTGTGCTACCACCTCTTCTACGGTGTTCCTTGGCACATCAAGATTGTCAGTGGTGGTGTACGACCGGGTAGACAGGATGATTGCACCGTACCTTTTCATCAATTCGAAGTGATACATTGCACGCAAAAAGTAAGCCTCCCCTCTCAGCCTCGGAATATCTGTTGCCGGCGTTATAGCACTAGTAGTACTGTTTTCCAAAAACAAATTGGTTCTGCGTATGGCGGTATACATAGCACCGTACTGATCGTCGATAGTACGCAAAGGGCCCCAAGTTCCGTTGTTGATAATGTTGATAGATGAATTAGCATTGGAATTTACAGCCTCGTCAGATGCTGATGCAAGCAACGCCCCGTCATTGTCAACATTGTATGCATTAATGAGACCGGCATAAGTTGTATTTAAAAAGCCGCGGCTGTTGCGATCTGAGTTCCAAACGTCATCGGCTCTTATGTTGCCATCTGTATAGTCAAAACTCAGGTAGTCTTTTTTACAGCCTACCGAAATCATCAGTACTGAAAGTAAGATGAGTGATTTTCTAATTAAAGTTTTCATCGTTATAAATCTTCCGGTTACAATTGTTAAAAATTAACGCTCAAACCCAGTGTGTAAATTTTGGAATATGGATAGGTGGTTCCTCTACCGGCAATTTGAATCTCCGGGTCAACCCCTATACCCAAATCATTGGTGGTAAAAAGGTTTAAACCACCTATATAAAAGCGTGCATTGTTTAGCCCAAACTTTGTACACAGGTTATTAGGCAAATTCACACCTATTTCAGCTGTTTTCAGTTTAAGATAGTTGCCAGATCGCAGCCAGAAGTCAGACGCTGCTGTATTATTACCGCGGTCGGCTATGCCCAGTCTTGGAAATTCTGCGTTAGCCGCATTCTCAGGGATAAAACGCCTTAAACTTAATTGATTGAAAGAACTTGGACCGCTGTTTACCAAACCCTGTATGTTGACTGTTCTACCAATTACACCTTGAAATTGAAAAGCCAGGTCAAAGATTCCATATCGAAAGTTGCCACCAAATCCATAGTAAGTGTTTGGAAGAGTGGATTTGTCGATCCGGACTTGATCATTATTATCAATAATGCCATCCGGAACGCCGTTAGGCCCGCCTATATCCTTGTATTTTATATCACCAGGGGCCGCTTTGCCCGAAAGCGTTTGCCTTGGGCTATTGTCAATCTCGGCTTGTGATTGGAAAAGTCCGTCGGATAAGAACACGAGCGTTGAACCGGCAATATGCCCTACCGTTTGCTGGTATGTTGGCACGCCTACCAATCGGTCAGACAAAACCTTGCTTTTAGAAATCAGTATGTTTCCATTGAGGCCAATGGTGAGTTTATTTATCCTCCTGGTATATGAAGCTGACATCTCCACTCCCCTGCTTTGTACCGAACCGAGGTTAATAAGACCTGCGCTCTGCCCAATCAGACTTGGATAAACGCTACCTGTTAATATGTTGCTTCTACGCGTGTAATAATAGTCGGCCGATAGCCCTAAAGTGTTATTGAAAAAGCGGGCATCAAAACCGGCATTCAGCATTCGTATGGTTTCCCAGGTAAGATTAGGATTGCCCAGGTTTAGTTCGGTGGCAGAGTTGGTAGCTGCCGGCGTTGAACCAAAGCTGTAACCTCCGCCTGTTAAATTACGGCTGTAGAAACTTTCAAACGGAAAACGGTCCCCGTCTATATCACCGTTTCCGGCAAGACCGTACGATGCGCGGGCTTTTAGGTAACTAATTACAGGAAGTTTCTTCAGGAAGTCTTCTTCGGACATTACCCATCCCGCAGAACCCGCAGGGAAAAAGCCATAACGCTTGCCGGGCGCAAAATTTTCTGAACCAGAATAACCGGCGGTAAAACCAGCAAAGTAACGTTGCTTATAACTATAATCTGCACGGCCGGCCAAACCTTGATTACGGAAATCAAGACGCTCGGGCGCCTTATCGGCAAAACGTTGCCCACGTAATGACACTTTAAGCGAGTGGCTGCCAAACTCTTTATCATAATCAAAACCAGCCCAAAACTCGTTTTGCAAGGCATTATTGCCATAAGTAGTTGTACGGTATCCAACCGGGCTGGCTGTAAGGTAGTTTTGCGGCGTGGCCAGTGTTTGATCAGAAACGGTGTATTGCTGCGAAAGGCCTGAAATGTAGTTACCCACGCCATCATATGATGCTAACACGTTGAAAGATAAACCCGGAACCCAAAAATCTAACTTCTGCTTAATGTTTAAAGTTGCAAGCAAAACCCGGTTCTGGTCACTTACATAGCCGCTTTGCTGCAGCAGCCCAAGCGGGTTTTTAGTAAACTGCGATGCTCCGCCAAGGCTGCCGTCTGCGTTAAGTACCGGAAATGCATTAGGCGGCGTGTTAAAAATTGTGTTCATTACGTCTGTAAGGCCGGTTCCGGGTGTTATCCGGTTTTCAATCCTTACACCCGCATTAAGGCTTACAGTTAAATATTTACTAGCTTCAAAGTCAATATTACCCCTAAAATTGTACTTTTTGTAACTGATGTTGGAGTTATAGCTGGGGGTCTCCGTATGATTTAAAAACCCCTTTTGGTTTAAATAGCTTACCGAAGCAAAATAACGTACGGTTCTTTTACCTCCACCCATCGAGAAGGCATATCGCTGAACCGGGCTGGTTTTGCGAAGATAATCTGCCACAAAATTATTATTAGGGTATAGGTAAGGCGATGTACCATTACGATAAGCATCCAACACCGTCTGGCTATAGGGCGCCGTTCCTCCATCATTTACTACGGCTTCGTTATAAAGCCTTGCATAATCATAAGAGTTTAGCGGCTTTATTAGATTTACAGCTTCCTGCAAGCCTACCTGTGAGTCAAAACGAATGTATGATCTTGTTGGATCACCCTTTTTTGTATTTACCAATACAACGCCGTTACCACCGCGCAAACCATACCATGAAAGCGTAGCAGCATCTTTCAGTACAGTTACACTGGCAATTTCGCTGAGGTCCATATCGGCGTAATCCCTTTCTGTTCCGTCAACAAATATCCGTGCGTTGTTTATTGATAACGAATTCATGCTTCGAACCATAACGGTGGTAGCCGTAGTTCCCGGAGCCGTACCTACCTGCGCCTGATAAAGACCTGATACACGGCCCGAAAACAGGTTACGCAAATCATTGGTTGGCAATTGAGGTATGGCATCGCTGTTTAATACGGTAACGGCGGCCGAAAGCTCGCGCTTCTTTCTCACAGCAAACGGAATGTTTGCATTATCATCTTCGCCTGCATCTGCGGGTGCCGAATGAAGGGTAACACGTAATGAGTCGCCGATAGACAATACCACTTGCGATGTGAAATACCCCGGCATCTTTACAACGAGTACATCATTTTTACTTCCTTTTATATTGAATTCGCCTTTCTTATTGGTTTGCGTTTGCCCTCTCCTTTCCTGAATAAAAACGCTTACACCAGGCAGCGGCTTCTGCTGATCGTCTACAACAGTTCCATGGTAAACAACGCTACCGGCAATTACTTCATTTTGCTGGGAAAACACCTTGGTTATGAAGAAAATACATAGCACAGGACATAGCAATAAATATTTGCTAAAAAATTTCATATGACTGAATTTGAAATTATTGATTAAACAAGACACTGTGAGATTACCAGCCGGGATTTTGCACCAGAACCCCTCTAGACTTATTAATTTCTACCAGTGGAATTGGGTAGAGATATTGCCGCTCCTGAAATGGATTCCGTTGGTAAGCTGCCTCTACCGGTACAACATTGTAGGTAAACCCGCTACCGTTTTTTACAACGTTCATTGCAGTTAGGGTTTGAGAAACCAGTTCAGGGCCTTTTTTCCACCGCATAATATCCCACCACCGCATGTCTTCAAAAGCAAACTCTACGCCCCGTTCATTCTGTATTCTAAGGCGCATATCTGTTTTACTTAAACCTGCAGGCAAACCAGGCATACCCGCCCTGGCCCTAACTTGATTGATATATTGATACACTTCTGCTGTAGGACCATTACTCTCATTTTGCGCCTCGGCATAATTGAGTAGCACTTCTGCGTATCGGAAATAGATATAATTGATAAGCGAACGCGCAGTAGCCCCGGCCTTATAAATTTCGGGCCACAGCTTACGACAGTAATAACGGGTACGGGTGTAAGAAATGGGGCCGATCTGAAAATCGGTTCCACCTTCATACATCTGTATCTGGCGTCCTTGCCAAGTCATATTGTTGTAAATGATGTTGGAATAAAATCTTGGATCGCGGTTAGCGTACGGATCCTGCGGGTTATAACCCGACCCGGCAGCTGCTATTGGCGAGCTGCTGATAATTGGACCTGACGGCGTAGCACGTTTAACCGCCTCGTAAAGATCCACATGGTTTTGAGTTGGGTTAAGAATGCCCTGCGCCCCACCCGAACCTACAGACATAATAAAATCGCCCATTAAGCCACCGAGTTGCCGGGGTGCCCGAACCTTAATCATGATGTATTCGGGAGATGTGTTTACGTTAAGCAAGCTTGCGTAATCAGATTGCAAAGCGTACTTATTCATATCAATAATCTCTTTGGAGGCCAATGCAGCAGCGTTCCATTTTGCAGCGTCTCCTGATGGATTGTGTAAAGGGCTTGCATCCAACATTAGTAAACGGGCCCGTAACGCCTTAACCGCACCAACGGTTGGACGCCCGTAGTTACCTGCATCCCACTCATTAACAGGTGAATAATTAAATGAAGATTCTACTTTTAAAATATCCTCAGCTTCTCTTAAATCCTTCAGGATAAATGCAACAGTTTGTTCATAGCTGTTCCGGGGCAAATCGATGTCTTCGGTTGGTGTAAAAGGCCTGTCGGCTAATATGACGCCACCGTACCTTTTGACCAATTCAAAATAAAACATACCCCGCAGAAAAAGCATTTGTGCTTTTACAATTTGCGGGTTATAGATGCTGCCGGTCCAGGGCACCTGGTCAAGCTTGGTTAACACGGTATTGATGATTCTGATACCCTGATACATGCGCGAGTAGGTTGTTATGATATCGGGGTTAGCACCCAAATAATTGCCTGACCATATTGGGGCAAGGGCTACAACAGCGCCCGTAGCTTCGTCGGTCAGCTGCCCGGTTGTTCCTTTATAACCGTCCTGCAAACGTGCATAATCATCAATCATGAAATTATAAGCGTTATCGGCAAACCTAACGGTTAACAATGGGTCTGAAAAAACCTTATCTTCCGGCAGCGTAGTGCCAAAATCCAGCTGCAAAAAGTCTTTTTTGCATCCGGCCTGGCTAATTAAAATCAGCAACAGGCAGCAAGTAAATATTTTATATCTCATAACGGTTTAGCTTAGAATTGTACGTTGATACTTAAGTTATACACCTTAGATAAAGGGTAAATATTGGAGTATGCCACTCCGTTAACCGTAGTATTATTTGCAATCTCCGGGTCAAGTCCCCCTTTAAATTTTGTCCAGGTGTACAAATTCTGCCCGGTTAAGGAAAGCCTGATATTCTGTACTCTCAAGCTTTTTGCAATTTGTGCTGGTAATTGATAAGCAACCTCTATATTTCTCAACTTTACATAACTTGAGTTTTGCAGTAAAAAAGAGTTTAGCGAATAACTTGGGTTGTTGGCATAATTTGAGGGTTTTGCCACAGGCCAGGTAGCGGTGTTGTTATCGGCCGGTGACTGCCACCTGCCAAGCATAGGAGTATATACCTGGAAACGTCCACTTTCCAATGGCAAAACGTTAGAGTTTACATCGAAGGCACCTTGAAAAAGGGCCGATAATGAAACTCCCTTGTAGCTTACTCTTGGCTGCACACCCAATACAGTTTGAGGAATATCGGTTTCACCTATTGCTAACCTGTCTTGTACATCTATTACACCGTCTGCGTTGGTATCCTGGTACTTTAAATCGCCGGGTATAACTTTGTTTCCACTGGCATTATTTACCGGGCTTGCCGCAATGTCTGCTGCATCCTGGTAAAATCCTATAAATTTATAACCCACGTATTGACCCAAACGTGTACCTATCAGGCTCTGGTAATCTGGCAGGCGTACAGCTTGATCGGCTATTTCAATTTTATTGCGGTAATGTGAATACTGAATATCTATACCATAATTAAAATCACGATTTTGGGTATTGTAAGATAGCTCTACCTCATAACCCCGGTTATAATTTGCACCATAATTGACAATAGGAAGCGTAGCACCGTAAATTACCGGCGCCGAGTTTGTACGACGCAAGGCTATATCGGTTCGCTTTTCGTCATACAAATCAGCCGTTAGTTTTAGCTTGCTTTTAAACAGGTTAGCTTCAAAGCCAATATTTCGTTTTACAGAATTTTCCCATGTAATATCCGGATTACCAAACTGGCTTTGATAAACTACCTGGTTACTGGTTGCGCTGGTTCCGTTACCAAAATAAACCAGGTTGTTGGGAGACGATGCACCACCATTGGCGCTTACCGAACCTCCGCCGTTGGTGAAATTACTGTTGTATAAAAAGCGCGTCTCTCCGGTTACCGCCGGATTTGAATAGCCGGTTTTGCCCCATGAGCCCCTTAGCTTTAAAAACGACAGCCATTCAATATTCTTGAAGAAAGTTTCTTCACTCAGGTTGTAGCCCGCCGAAACCGATGGAAAGAAACCGTATCTGTTACCGGCTGCAAAGTTTTCTGACCCATTGTATGCACCGTTAAATTCAACAAAGTACTTACCTTTATAATTGTATTTGGTACTTAAAACCAAGCCCTGATTAGCAAAAGGTGCGTTGGCCACATTGCGCGCAACGCCGCGTACCTCTCTTTGCGCAAGCGCCAGCACAGATACTTGATGGTCTTTAAATAACCGGTCATAATTGAATCCTAACTGGATGTTTGATTTATTATAACCGTCGCGGCTTGTAAATACAGAGCCCAAATTGTCATTGTAAAAACCTGGAAAGGGCACCAGAGTTCCGGTTGTTGCGTCAACCTGATATTTGGCATAACTGCCCGATTGTGCCCTAACGCCGGTAATAAATGCATCAAGACCCAGGGTACTTTTAAAGCTTAACCCTTTGGTAATTAAATCAAGCCTTTGATTAAGCACAAATACGGTTTCAATCGTATTGTTGATATTATCAAAATAACCGTTGCGCGTAAGTTGTGAGTATGGGTTAAAAGTGTTTACTCCAATACGGGGGTTTTCAATGTTATTAAACTTATCATCAAGAGCCGCCAATTCGGGCGTTGCACGGCTGGTGTACTCGGGGTAAAACGGAATAGCCCACGCCGGTATAGCAAGCATCCTGCTTATTAAACCAGTGGTGCCGCCTAAATCACCCGTACCTGCTGTTCCGCCACGAATGCCGTAAGTGTCTTCAAGCCTTCCGCCAAACTTAATGCTGAACACCGTGGACTTGGTTAACTTAAAATCTAAATTGCTGCGGAAGTTATAGCGAGTAAATGAATTTGATGTTTTGTAACCGTTAATGGGATGAAAATTTTTATACATCCCATCCTCAAATAAGTACCCCAGCGACACAAAAAAGGTAGCAAATTTACTTCCGCCGCTAAACGTAAGGTTGTGCTGCGTACGTAACCAATTGTTTTTTGTAACGGTTTTATACCAGTTTACGTCAGGAAAACGCAAAGGATCGGATCCGTCCTTAAACTTAATGAGGTCTGCATCCTGAAAGGTGCGCTGCGCCGGTGTATACAAACCAGCTGCAATCATATTATTTTCACCTTCTGTTTGATAGGTGGCAGCATCAAATGCGTTAACCGTTTGCGGCAATCCTGTTAAGCTAACCAAACCGGCCCCACCTGAATAGGAAATCCTGATTGGCCCTTCTTTACCAATTTTGGTGGTAATCACAATCACGCCATTTCCCGCTTTTATACCATACAAAGCGGTTGCAGATGCATCCTTTAACACACTGATGGATTCTACTTCATTAGGATCTATGTTACCGAATGATGTTCGCTCTACTCCATCAACAATAATTAGTGCCGAAGAATTGGCAGATGACCGCCCCCTTATAAAGATATCAGCGGCGCTGTTACCTGGTAAACCATCACCTTGCCGCGTAACTACGCCAGGTATTTTACCTATTAAGGCGTTGGTAATATCACTTACCGGTGATTTAATAAGTTCTTTGCCGGATAACGTACTGTAAGCAGCTGTTTGCTCGCTACGTTTTTGGGTAGAGCCAAATCCTAACACAACAACCTCTCCCAAGTTATTGGCCGAACTTAAAAGTTTGATGGTTAAGTTTGGTGATGCAGCTACTTCTTGTGTAGCATAGCCAATAATTGACGCCACCAAAACCGCCCCGGTTGGCACCATAATTTTAAATGTTCCGTCGGCTGCGGTAGTTATACCACGTTGCGTTCCCTTTACTTTAATTGTTACGCCGGGTATAGGTTCTCCCTTTTCATCAACCACCACACCTTTTACATATATATCAACGTAATTGTAAAAAGCGGGGTTTGTTCTTAATAATTCGGGGGTTGAAGTGCCATTAAACTTTGAACTAACTTTAGTGCTTACGGAGTATGCAGTTACTGGCGTAATGAGGAGAAACTCAAGTATAATAAGACTTAAATAATTAATTAACTTAGAAAATTCAACGCGCAGGGTTATAGCATGGACTGGTTGAGTAAGTCCTTTTTTCATAATTTACAGCTTTGATTGGTTAGGAAATTGAAGTGGTAATATGTTACCACAGAAAGGGTTGCGATGGAAGCAGTGGTTACTTCCTAAGGTTTAGTAAAAGTTTATTTCATTGGCGTTTATTTAAAACAAGACTGTACATAACATGCCCCAGCATTTAAAAAATGCCGGCACAGTACTGCTGCCTTTTAACATTAAGATTTTAAAATTTGGTTTATAACTTTATTATTGCTCAGAACTGATACCTGTTAAGCAACGAAGTAAAGTTAGGCGCATAGAGCTACCGATTTGTTCAATTTCTTACCAATGTGTCTCAATTAATCACAATGAGTAAGCCCACTAACAATGATTTAAAACCCCCATCCAATACTAGTTACCATTTCTATAATTGTATTATCAGGTAATTAATTAACATGGATGAGGGACCTAACTGAGAGAATTTTAATATTGTACTTTTTGTAAATGAGCCTGCAGATGATTGAGGAGATGCTCAAAAGCTTATAGATCGATAGTATGCTGTTTTGAATGCGCTAGCTGAAAATATTTCCAACTCAATAATCTTCAAAACGATTTTAAACTTTTGGCTCCCATCCCGGTTCGTAGGCCCGGCTCCATAACTTCTGAGCCTCCGGGTCGTTAATGATGTGACCGTTCGACGGATTGATGTGCAGATCGCGCCCTACCCTCCATGCAATATTACCCAGTTGCATAGCTAAAACGCTTTTATGTCCTTGCACTACGTCGCTGTTTGGTTTTTTATTTTCGCGTATGGCCTGCAAAAAGTTGGCAACATGCAGGCTATCTAAACCCAGGCTTGGGCTGGCAGTATTGCGGCCTTGCAAAGCAGCATTTTCTGCTGCGCTTTGTTTTTTTACCTGCTTTACTACTTTGCCGTTTAAATCATACACGGTATAATCTTCACCGTCTGTATCTAAACTTCCGTTGTCGCCATAAAAAATAACTCCACGATCTGCACCCTCTATTTTCCGTCCGTTTGAACTACGGTTCTCCCACATCAATGATATACGCCCCGGATAATCCATACAAACAATTTGCGTGTCGGGCGTTTGCCAGGCATCCTTAAACTGGTAACGTCCGCCAACCGAAGTTACCCGTGTAGGCAAATCAACCCCTAAACCCCAACGTGCCAAGTCTACCTCATGCGTACCGTTATTAAGCGCCTCGCCGGTACCATATGCCCAAAGCCAGTGCCAGTTGTAGTGTACTAAACCGTCTTGATAAGGTTGGCGCGGAGCCGGGCCTTGCCAAAGGTCGTAATTTAACCAGTCTGGTATGGGCGCTGGTTTTAACTGCATGGCTTTGCGTGCGTTAGTATACCAGCATTTGGCAAAATAAATACGGCCAATAACGCCATTGTGTAATTCGTCCATACACTGTATGGCCAAGGGTGATGAACGGCGTTGTGCACCCATTTGAACTACCCTTTTGTATTTAAGCGCTGCCTCAACAGCCAGTTCGCCCTCGCGCGGATTGTGGCTAAGCGGTTTTTCAACGTAAACATGTTTGCCTGCCTGGCACCCTAAAATGGTCATTGGGGCATGCCAGTGGTCGGGAGTAGCAATGTAGATGGCATCGACATCTTTATCACGTAAAACATTTCTAAAATCCTTTTCACCTTTAGGTACATCGGTAGTGCCGGTTGCATTCTGAATCTTTTTTTGCGTAGTTGGAATAGTGCGCGAGTCAACATCACAAACGCTGGTAACTAAACATTTGTCCTGTTTTGCAAAGGTGGTACACATACTGCCGCCTCTTCCGTTAAGGCCTATTATTGAAACGTTAATACGGTCATTAGCACCAATAATTCGGTTATAACTTTTAGCGGTAAATCCAAAAGATTGGTTACCAATAGCAAAGCTTCCGGTAGCAATAACTACTTTTTTCATAAAGTCTCTTCTTTTTTCCATTGTTGATAGGGATATATGGTTAGTATTTGTGAAGTATAATTACAATAGTTTAAGCTCAAGATGGTTGTGAAACGTGGGCCGAAAAGCATTTTTATAGCGAATAGTAATTCTAACTTGCTGGGTTAGATACTGAACATACCAACACCAACTTTTGTCCTATTCGCGGACGATAGACCAGTTGTTCCATTTCGTATTTTTAGCAAAGACTATGTTGCAGCAACTAACATGAGCCAGCATAAAAACTGAAGGTATTCTCATAAAAGGCTTAATAAAGGTTTATATGTACTTAGAGATACATTTCAGCTTAAACTCACACAGGTTATCAAAATAGATAGTTGTTAATTAGATATGCTTACCGTTTAAAGAAGCAGCTTGATTCACTCGGTATTTACTGATATATAAATGGATTTGTTACGATATCTGTCTTGAAATGATACACCCCACTAATCGTCTCATTTACTTGTTTAATTGTATCGAATTCAGTTTACATATAACACTAAATTTAGTTTAAGTACTTAATAGTCAGATTATTATTGTAAATACTTTTATTTCAGTAACGTTCAAAGTAGCCATATGGTGGTCGGAAATTATTTTAAATGCATAAGTTTGAATTAACCAATTAAATTATGAAAACCAAGAACCAACAGAACCAGATTAACCGCCGAAATTTTTTACAGAAAAGTGCAGTATTTGCAACTTCAGCAGTCGTTTTACCCTTTTTGGCTAATAGTGCATACAGTGCCTCAAACTCTGTGAAAGGTAATGGTTCGATTCCAACCGTTAAACTGAATAACAATTTACTTATGCCAACCATTGGCTTTGGCACCTACTCATTAAGAGATAACGTATGTAAACGTTCTGTGGCTGAAGCTATTTCTGTAGGATATCGCCTTTTAGATACGGCAAGTAGATATGCAAACGAAACATTTGTGGGCTTGGGAATTAAAGAAAGTGGAATAAATAGAAAAGACCTTTTTATAACCTCAAAAATTTGGGTAGATGATTCTGGGTACGAAAAGACAAAAACAGCGTTCGAAACCTCTTTAAAAAAACTGGATACCGATTATTTGGATTTATATCTGATTCACCGGCCAAGAGGAGACTTTAAAGGCTCATGGAGGATGATGGAAGAGCTTTATAAAGAGGGTAGAATTAAAGCAATAGGAATAAGTAACTTCACTCCAGCTCAATATAAGGAATTGATGCTAGCGGCGAAAATCAAACCCGCAGTAAACCAAATTGAAACTCATGCTTTCTTTCAAGAGGTGGAGTCATATAATTATTTTAAACAAAACGGCGTACAAACTGAAGCCTGGGCACCATTTGCCGAAGGCAGGAATGGACTTTTCACCAACCAAACGTTAGCTGATATTGGAAAAAAGCACAATAAAAGCACTGCTCAGGTGAGTTTAAGGTGGCATTATCAGCGTGGTATTGTTGCTATACCCAGAACTGTTCAAAAAGCAAATATGATTGAGAATTTGAATATTTTTGACTTTAAACTTAGTGAGTCTGAAATGAAAGCAATATCAACGTTAGATCTGAATACTTCTCAATTTCCGGAGTGGACATAGAATTTCGGCGTTGTTGCTTTACTGGCCATTTCTTACTTGGGGAAACAATGCTATTAAATCTGGTAAAGCTTCAATATTTCCAGTATTCGGGGTTTTATTTTTTGCAACATCCTGTCAAACCCAAGGTCATTTGGATGAATACCGTCGGTTGTTCCTTCCTGGTCTTTTCCTAAAAGGCCGTCGGCTTCAATCAGGTACAGGTCTTTGTCCTGCTTTTGCAGCTTATTTACCTCTTGTTTAAAGTATTTATCTTTTAGGGCTACTCTTGCCGCAACCACGGTGTCAAAGTTCGCCTTCTCTCTGGCCACGCTCTGTATACAAACAATAGGTATTTTTGGATGCAATCGGCGTATTGTGCTGATCAGGTAATTGGTTCGTGCCAAAAGCTCCTCAGGCGAAGGGTTGGGTACGCAATCCAATATAATGGCATCCATGGGCATAGCTGCAATCATATCAGCAACAGATGCTTCCAGTTTTGCGTTACCACTAAAACCAAGGTTTATAAAATTATATCCACTTTCTCTTGAGAGTTTGGCCGGATAAGCAAGCCCGGGGCGGCTTGCAGATGCCCCCTGAACGATGCTTGACCCATATACCAGTATCTGCTTTTTGAAAGGGTTATTGCCGGGGCGTAGCTCGGCCCCCTGATCAACGCCTACACTTAATGAAAGCACCTCATCATAAGTAGGAAGAAAAAGCAGGCACTCCTTTTCCCCCGGCATCATATTTTCAACAATCATTGCCTCCGAGCAGTCATGTGATACAGGCCGAGCCACCCCGGCATACTGCCAGCGACCGTCTCGCTTTATATAAAGGTCCATCCCTTCATATGCTATACCCGTCATATTATTTGCAGTGGCTTGCTTGCTAGTGCACCATTTAGCAGATATAGATGAGCTGTTGGTAGTAAAGCTTATAGCAAGCCCTGCCGAGTTAGTGGCCAGAGACCTTATAACACGAGGTATGGATTTATGAGCTGAAGTATCCAGCCTATGAAAAAACATTGTACTTTTTTCGGCCTTACCAATCATGGTGAGTCCATGCGCGTTGGTATAATTTAACTTTATTGATTGCTGCGCTTTACTAACAAATGCTAAACATAACAGCAATACAACATTGCAACTAAAATTTATCAACCTATTCATTGAGTTTACCGTCCTTTAAAAGATTATTTTAATGTGTGATCGGGATTTAGATATTTCTGCGTTGAAAGCATTCAGCATTAATATCTGACGGTATGATAACAGCTGCCGCAGGTTACTATGATTGGTCATTAGAGTTGACAGTTAAAAGTTTATATAAAAAGCCCGGATAACTGTTGTTATTGTTAGAACCGTCGCCTTTTGTAATGCTATCGCCAAAACATACAATCTGTTGGGTAGGAAGTTTATGTGCTATAATGTATTCATATACCGAGAGACCAATGAAACGGTAGCCGTTGGCCGTAGGATGTATACCGTCGGTCTTGTTTGTATTAGCTTCGTTCTGTATCAGTGAATCTTTGTCTAAACCCACCTTACCAATGGCTTCAAAGCGCATACCTATGTCAAGCAAATGCGCATGGTGTGCTTTTGCTACTTTTTTGATTACCTCATTCACTTGCCTGCGGCGCGAATCTACTCCTTCCGGCTGATAAAATGATGCCGGATGCCTGGTAAGCAGGTAAGGTTCATACAAAGGCAAAATAGTCATAATTAGCAGCTTACTGCCACTTTTAGTAATGAGTCGTGAAAGCTCATGCATATTTTGCTCATATTGTTCCAGCGGGATATGCTTTACACTATTCATATCATTGGTTCCGGCCATTAAAATTGTAAGCTTAGGCTTGTGAGCCAGGCAATCCTTTTGTATACGCGCAAGCATTTCAGCAGTGTTATTGCCACCAATACCTGCATTGATGATATTTATATCACCTTTATCGGCACCTTCTAATCTAGCTTCATCGCTTGCGCGTAAGTGTGTCGATAACGTCATGAAAGCCAAACCTGCTCCGGCTCCTTTAATCATTCGTCTTCTATTGATGCTCATTAGTCTTAACTTTTTGTGGCACAAACAATACAGCATCGGCCACTACCACACCATTAGCGCCCTCAGTTGATATCTCAACGTAGCCACGCCTTTTAAGCTGAAAATCGGCAGATCCTAAAGCCACCCATTCACCCGAGGCTTGCCCAACTATTTGTATCTCATCCTTTTTTACATTTCTGGTTGTAAGCTGATTACCATTAAAAATCTTTACCGTAGTAACATCAGACGCGTTGGGTACTTTAGAAAAGTAGGCATATATCTGGTACTTACCCGGCTTGGCAATAGCGGCACTAAATTTTACTGCCGAACTCCCAGCCGATGAAGCTTTTAAAAATGATGGCCCATATCCTCCAATTTTCTCCTTATCCCACTTGCCTGTTACTGTTACGTTTTGTGTATCATCATTGTCAATCAGTACCTCTGCCAAACTATGATCTGCCAACGGGTTGGTCTTTAATTCGTTTTGTAATTTGGTCACATCAATTTGTTGTACAGCGCAACGGCCATCAATGGCCTGGCAAGCCGCCACCGCCGATGATTGCCCTAGCACCATAAAAACCGGTTCCATACGAATAGAACCATAAGCCATGTGGCTTGCTGAAAGACAGACCGGAACGGTGAGATTACTGCATTCACTTTGCTTTGGCGTAATGGAGCGATAGGCTATTGGGTATGGGCTGATTCCACGCAATTGCACATCACCTTCATTCTTAACCATACCATTTACCACCAACCGTTGTGCATTGTGCGAATCCATATTATAAGCGCCCATGCCAACACCATCAGGCACTACAACCTTCCGTTCGCAGTTAGCCTGCGTCATTACATAGGCTCCTATCATCCGCCGTGCTTCGCGCACGTATAATTGTTTGGTAAAGTGCCCGCTTTCCAAATACTCATCCTTAGGGTAACCCCACTCCAGCATTTGGTTGCGCAAATGCTCGGGCATTCGCGAATCATGACCGGCAAAATATAACAGGCCTTTGGTGTAGTCCTCATGAGCAGTAAGGATAGCCTCACGGGTTTGATAGCTGCCCTCTGGATATTCGTAATTCATGCCAATCATATCGGTGGAAAATGGCCCGTTGTTGTTGATGTCGGTTTTGTGGTTAGGCATCAAGCTCATTTTCAAAAATGCCCACAGATCTTTACTCGGTTTGGCAGCAAGGTATCTGAGCAGTAACTCATACTTGCTTGAATCATACCTTTCGGGCTTGGTAATGGGTATGCGGTTAGCAGGGTCATTACTCAGGCATATACGAAAATTGTAAGCCTGTATCTTTTTATCGCCTGTACCGTTGGGTTCAAGTTTGGCATTGCTTATGCCCCAAAGCAAACCGCTTTTAGGGTCTCCCGGAACTTTGTACGGATCAATATTATCCGGGAATTGGTGTTCGTTCTTTAATTGTACGCCACTTACCGTTTCATTATAAAGCGAATTGTCTTCGCGGCCTATGGTATAGCTCACACCTGCTTTTGCCATAAGATCGCCCTCGTATGAGCAATCAATGAACTGCTTGGCAATAACTGATCTTTTTGCAGCATGCGGATGCTGGCTCTGTTCTAACCGAATGCTTTTGATAACGGTTCCGACCTTAGTGACAGCGTTAAGGCGCCAATTATAATAGATGGTTATCCTTTTTTCCTTCGCGTATTTTAAAAACACTGCCTCGGCTACCTTAGGTTCGAATGTCCATTGTTCCAGTTTACCGTAATATTGGCCTATGTGGCGATAGAAATCGCGTGCAAGCCCGGTTACTACGTATTTGTTACCAATATCCGTAAAGCCCAGGCCGCCGCTGGAGAGACCGCCCAGCCTGTTGCCAGGCTCGATCAGTATTACGCTTTTGCCAGACTTCGCTGCTGTATAAGCAGCAATAACGCCGGCAGACGTTCCGCCGTAAATACATACGTCGGCCCTTGGCACAGCCAGGGGCCGGGCGTATGCCCATTCAAAACTGAGACAAAACAGTATTAGTGATATAAATATCCTGTTCATTTTAATTAGTCAGGGTGTAAGTGAAGGCCTTGTAATTACGGTCAGAACCCATGCCCACCTGCACATTGTTTGATGCGGTGGTCATAGTTATGATGATAGTTCGATTACCACTTAGTGGACTATTGATCACCGGTATCTGTATATCAGTATACCACTTACCTGCCGGTATAGTTACTGCCAATGCTGCGGGTGGCGTATAATTAGTACCAGCAACAGCAGTGCCCGACAAGGTGTAGGTAACATTAACGTCAAAGCCTTTTAACGTATTCACATATACCCGGGCCACTGCAGGTGACACCGAAACTTTACCAGATGCTGAATTGGTGATGGTTGTAGATGCTGAGGTACCAGAACCTGTATTGGCATTGGATGTAATGTACACAGCATCTACGACGTTTCCTGTTGTCTCTTCTTTTTTACAGCTTAAAAGCATCATCAGGCATAATGAAGCAAAAAGCAAGTATTTTCTAGTTATATTACTCATATTAAACATGCTATAAATTTAATAACCTTGGTTTTGAACTAAATTTCTGTTTTTAATGATTTCATTAGCAGGTATCGGCCATCGCAAGTAGTTAACGTCATTGAAGCCCGTTACGGCAGCATACCTGCCCGTGCGTACCAGGTCATAGTACCTTTTCCCTTCAAAGGCCAGCTCTGTAAATCTTTCGTTTTCTATTGCTAAACGGACATCGCCTTGTGAAGTGGCCGTGGTGCCATTTAACCCGGCTCTTGTTCTGATTTGATTTAAAAGCGTAATGGCCTGGTTGGTTTGGCCAAGCTCGTTGAGCGCCTCCGCACGGAAAAGAATAACCTCAGCCAACCTGTAAATGATGAAGTTAGAATCCTGGAACAGCACAGACCCAACCAGTGTGCCAGGGTACTTAGCTATGTAAATTCTGTTGGCATCACGAAACGGGGCCGGCGTAGGGCCTGTGTTTTTGTAAGTAATGCCTGCCCGTAGATCAGTGGCGGGTAATGCTGTTAACAATTTATTGGATGGCAGGTAGCGCCAGTTGCCGGCAGTGTACGAGCCACCTATAGGCAGAAACTGCTCGGTTAGTCCGTTAACATCGTTCGTTCCCGGTGTACCTTCCTGGTTCGCGTTGTTGTACTGAATCTCGAGGATAGATTCGGATTGATTTTTCAATGTGAACATGTTACTAAAATTAGCGCCTGAAAGCAGCGAATAACCTGCCGGACTGCTTATCACCAGTGCCGCAGCATCTGCTGCTTCCTGGTACTTTTTATTCCATAAGTAAAAATCGGCCATTGCTGTGCGTATGGCAGCTTTAGTGGTTTTTCCTTTGTTCTCAATAGTGGTAGAAAAAGGCAGATCTGGTACTAAAGGCTCGGCAGCTTTAAGGTCTTTTTCTATTTGGGCAAATATTGTAGCACGATCGTTATTCTTAGGGAAAAAATCATTGCTCAAATCCTCATAAGGCTTTATAATAAGCGGTACGTTTTCAAAGGTTCTGGCCAGATAAAAGTAAAACAACGCGCGTAAGAAATAAGCCTCGCCTATAATCCTGTCTTTACGGCCCGCCAATGACGGATCGGTAATGTTAGGAACGTTGGCAAGCACGCTATTGCAGCGATTTATGCCACTATATAAAGCGTTCCACCCGTTTACATAACTGTTACTGGCCGAAATATTACCATTAACCACCTGCAAATCTGCACTTAAAGGTCTGTCTGTAGCTGCAAGAATATCAGCGCGGCCGTCTCCCCAAAGTTCAAAATTTACAGGAAGTTTTTGTAGCACGTCATAACAAGCGTTAATTGCATTATCGGCATCTGACGCTGTTTTGTAAAAGTTAGCTGGGGTAATCTGGCTATCAGGTACCTGATCAGTTACCTTTGTACAGGAAACCGAGAAAAGGCAAAACATAATGATAGCAGTAATTATATTGATCTTCATTTTTTTCGATTTAAAATCCAACGTTAATTCCAAAAATGTAAGCACGGTATTGAGGATAGGTGCCTTGATCAACCCCCAATTGAATAGAACTGGCCTCAGGGTCATAACCGGTATAATTGGTAAGTGTAAAGAGGTTTTGAGCGGTTGCGTACAGCCGGCATGATCTTACTTTTACTTTCCCAAGTAAGCTTGCAGGCAGTTTGTAGCCAATTGTCAGGTTCTTTGCTCTTAAGTATGAGCCGTCCTCTATCCAGCGGTTTGAAAACCGCCTGTTACCAGCCGGATCTACATAGTTAGCGCGTGGAATGTTAGTGATATCACCTTCGTTTCTCCAACGGTTCAATAGCGTTACTGATCCGTTAAAACCGGTAGCCGA
This sequence comes from uncultured Mucilaginibacter sp., assembly GCF_913773635.1. Taxonomy (GTDB): domain Bacteria; phylum Bacteroidota; class Bacteroidia; order Sphingobacteriales; family Sphingobacteriaceae; genus Mucilaginibacter. Next base: position 200,959 of record NZ_CAJYGQ010000001.1, on the reverse strand, counting down.
TTCTGCAGCATACCTCGTTCCGTTGACAATATCGTTGCCATAGCTAAACGTCATCAATAAGTTGAGGTCAAAATTGCGCCAGGTTACCGTATTATTAAAGCCACCTGTAAATTTCGGCTGCGCATTACCAATAATCATCCGGTCGTCAATATCAATTGTGCCGTTACCGTTCAGGTCTTGAAAAATCATATCGCCACCTTTGAAAACATACCCGTTGGTACCAAAGCTTGTGCTGGTAATTTTTGATGTGTTATCAGTTGAATTGCGGTACACACCCGACTGCCTCCAGCCATATAAACTGCCAATAGGGCTGCCAACCTGCAAAATGTTGTACGATGTAAGCGAACCTGACAAACCAGCCCCTACAGTTTGGATGATGTTTGCCGCCCCACTGTATAGCTGTACTACTTTGTTACGATTGAAAGATATATTGAAGTTGCTGCGCCATGATAGGTTCTTGTTGTCGATATTGATCGTGTTTAGCCCAAACTCAAGGCCTTTATTTTGTGTGGCACCAATATTTTGCAGGACAGAGCTGAAACCTGAGGTGTTAGGTAAAGGCACCTGCAGCAACAGGTTGGACGTATTCTTTACGTAGGCATCTACAGTAAAACTTAACCTTGATGAAAAGAGCGAGACATCAAGTCCGGCATTGTATTGAAGGGTGGTCTCCCAGGTAAGATCAGGATTAGGAAGCGTGGTGAGTGCTATACCGCTTTGACCTATGTAGTTGGCTCCGGTTGAGTACTGCCCCTGAGCTACATAATCACCAATGGTTTGGTTACCCGTTTTGCCAATACTTGCTCTGAATTTCAAATCATTTATAACAGAGCTCTTATTCCAGAATGCTTCATTTGATACGCGCCACGCAGCAGAGAGGGCTGGAAATATGGAGTAACGTTTATTAGCCCCAAATCTTGATGACCCATCGCGACGTGCCGAAGCCTCCAACAGATACTTATCATTATAAGCGTAACCTATGCGTGCAAAGGCTGATGATAATCCATAAGCCGACGTGCTTGACGACACACTGGTTGGTGTTGTAGCGGCGTTTAACGTATAGATATTATTGGTTGAGTAAGGCGTACCCCTTCCATTCAAGGCAAATGAGCTACGCTCCTGCTGGCTGTAACCCAAAAGCCCGGTTAAGTGATGTTTACCTACATCGTGAGAGTAACTTAATGTATTCTCAATGATCCAGCCGGTTACGTTAGAATTGAATGCCTCTCCTACCGCAACACCATTCCGCACCGCATCAGATGGTTGAAAAAACTGATCGGTGACAGCATCATAGTCAAGCCCTGCTGTACTTCGTAATATAAGCTTTGGTATGATTGTGTATTCGCCATAAATATTGCCTTTTACCGTGCTTACCTGGTTCACGTATTTGAGCTTATTGGCAAACGCCACCGGGTTTATAAAGCCCGACACATCTCCCTGGTAAAAGGTACCATCAGGATTATAGATAGGTAAAGAGGGTGATTTTTTTAAAGCTACTTGTATAAGCGAAGAGGCACCATCGTCGGTAGACACCCTGTTGTTGGTGTACCTTGACAATGACAAATTAGTACCAAATTTGAATTTATTTGATGCATCATAATCAAGGTTAATACGACCTGTACCGCGGGTAAAGCCCGACTTTATAATAATACCCTGCTGATCCAAATAACTACCACTAACCGAAAATCTCAGTTTATTTTCTCCGCCACGTACAGATACCTCATAATTGGATATTGGTGCAGTGCGAAACAAGGCATTTTGCCAGTCGGTGTTTGAAACTGTACCATCAGGTGCAGGCAATAAAAAACCGTACAAAGAGGTTATACCGTCAGACAAGGCATTGGCGCGCCCTTCTTGTATAAGGTCAATAGCTTGCTGACTGTTCATTAACTTAACCCTTCGGTTAGGATTGTCTTGCTGAAAACCGGTGTAATAATTAAGGTTGAATACGGTGCTACCCTTTTTACCATGTTTGGTAGTAATTAGCACTACACCATTGGCAGCCCTTGATCCGTAAATAGCCAACGCACCCGCATCTTTCAAAACCTCCATCGATTCAATATCATCGGCATTGATAGCAGCAAGCGCTGATGGCTGACTGCCCGATAAGCTGATACTACTTAAGCTGCCTGATTCTACCGGCACGCCATCAATAATATAAAGAGGATCGTTGCCCGCGTTAATTGAAGTAGTTCCCCTTATGCGCACGGTAACACCGCTACCCGGAGAACCAGAGTTTTGTATCACCTGAACACCAGTGGCACGGCCTTGTATTAAAGATTGAGGAGTTGCTACAGGTAAGTTCTCAATATCCCTACCCTTTATGGATGATACTGCAGAAATTACATCTTTCTTTTGTTGTGTACCGTAGCCCACCACTACAACTTCGTTTAACGCCGATGGAGTTTCTTCCATCACAACATTGATAATGTTCTTCCCTTTTAAAGCGATTTCCTGTGTGGTGAAACCCATTAAGTTGAATACCATTGTGCCGTTATCATCTGGTACTCTTAGGGTAAACTTACCATCAGCGTTAGTAGCCGTTCCGGTGGTTGTGCCTTTAATTGAGATACTGACCCCTGCTAAAGGTTGCCCCTTATTGTCGGTAACAGTTCCGGTGATAACGATTGGTGCAGCTGATCGAGTAGCGATAGTGGCAGCCGACGGTGCGGGCGTGACTTTCTTTTTGATGACGACCGTATTGCCGTTTATTACAAAATTCAGTGGCTGATCTTTAAAACAACTATTAAGGGCATCAGTCAATGACCCGTCGGCTATATTTAAACTCACGGGCTTGGCTGTCTTGATCATTGCCGAATTATAGATGAAGTTATAGCCGGTTTGTACGCTCAAATTGGTAAGAACGTCGTCCATTGACGCATTTACAACGCGGATATTAACTTTCTGTGCAAAGCTTGCTGCGTTAACCTGAATCAGGGCTAATGCCCATATTACGATGGTTAATTTCATTACTCTCAGAAATTTAGGTGGAATGCAGGAGCAAGCCCTGCATATTATTGCAGTAAAATTTTTATACATTTGAATGTTAGGTTAGTGTATAATTGGTTTTTTGAACTACTAAAAATGCGGACCTGATCCAGCTTCTCAAGGCTGGGATCACCGGGGACGCGGCAATGTAACCGGTGATCATTTTAGGACGCAGTTATAAAACGGGTACCGTTATTTCATAACTATGATCCTCCTTCCGACTACTTTAAAGTGAACAGTCCCTGTAAGTTCAAGGTTATTTAACAATTCAGAAATGTTTTTGTACTTGGTTACGCGGCCGCCATATTCATCAGGCGAAAAGCCCTTTTCGTAAATTACATCTACATCATACCAGCGTGATGCCTGACGCATGATGCTGACCAGGCTTGCGTTACGAAATTGAAAAAAGCCATTTTTCCAGGCTATAACGTCTTGAATATTTACCTTATTTACAGCAAAACCACGCTGATTACGGGTACTTACAGCTTGCTCCCCAGGGATCAATATCTGTCTTTTTCCATTACGGGTTACCTTTACTGACCCTTCCAGCAGCGTAGTTTTGGCATCAGGCTCGTCATCATATGCATTAACATCGAAATGCGTGCCCAGTACCTCTATTTCCTGATCGTTAAAAACCACTTTAAAAGGCTTATGCTTATTCTTAGCTACCTCAAAGTAAGCCTCGCCGGTAATTTGCACACGACGCTCACTATTTGTAAAAGCTACAGGAAATTTTAGTGTTGATGCAGAATTAAGCCAAACGTTTGTACCATCTTCAAGCGTAATGCGGTACTCGGCACCACGTGGCGTGGTAAGTACATTATAACCTGATGTGGCCTTTGCCTTGCCTGCTGAAGATATGTTGTAATTCAATGATCCATTCTTATCTTTACTTACGGTAATGCCTCCCTGATTAATTAAAGTACCGCTAGTATTTTTAGACAGAACGACCTCCTCACCATTGGCCAATTTTAATACTGCTTTATCAATGCCGGGCTTTACGTCATTAGTTTTAAGAGCGTATGAAGCGTTGTTTTCTTTAGGGCTTGAAATGTTGCTCCACAAATAAACACCTGTAACCAGCAGAACAAGTATTATTGCTGCTACATATAACCAAGTATTAAGGTAACGTACAGAACGGACCCCATGACCGGTGGCCTCATTTAACCCGGACAAGATACGAGCCCCGCGTTCACGCTCTTCTGCATTCATTTCGTCAGCTTCAGCCAATTCGAGATCGTCCTTGTAAGACATCACTTTCGCGATTTCTTCTTCAGAGGCCTCCCCCGCTAAAAATTTTTCAAAAAGAATGAGGTACTCGCTTCGTTTCATAATTTTAGGCTATTGATGCAAGCCTTTAAAATTATAGAGTGTCTTCTGAATGCCGCACACACTAACTTTTATTAAAAATTGTGGTTTGAATAACTTTGTCTCTACAGATACTTATCTGGATTATATTAATCACATAAAGGCTCATTGCATTTGATTGATATAGCAAGAATCTGCAGTAGCTATCGTAAGACGATCTTAGTTATGATTGGAAGGAATAGAAACATGGCATCAAGGTGTGCTGATGAGATATTATTTGGATATAACTTTAAAATAAAACAAGGGAATTCTTGGTTACCGGAGTGTTGTAGACTGACCTTAAAGGTTGTGAGCAGATAAAATCAATAATATCATTATTTCCCTCAGGTTGAAACGCAGATGTTTCAATGCTATAGTAATTTGATTTTCTACCGAGCGCTTTGAGATTTTCAACATCGCGGCAATTTCTTCGTTAGAAAGATAATCTCTCCTGCTAAGTAAAAATATTTGCCGGCAACGTAGCGGAAGCGCATTCAAATACGATTCAAGTTGCCGCTCTAACTCGCTGGATTGTAACCTTTCACTACCCTGATTGTAGCTGACCAACTCGGTCCTATTCTCAAGATTCTCGCTGAAAGCTATAATCTCTGTTTTAGTCTTTTTTTGATACTTAAAGACCTGATATCGGATAGAGGCTTTTAAATAATGTTCAACATTGAGGATCACCAAAAACTTCCGTCGGTTCCATAAATTTAAAAAAAGGTCATGCACAGCCTCTTCACAAGCGGTTTCGCAGTCAAGATATCTCTGTGCCGTTTTGAATAGTCTTAACCAGTACCTGTCAAATAGCTCACAGAAAGCACGATAATTATCGCCAATGATCAAAGACCATAAGTCGGAATCACTCAAGGAATTTAGCTGCATGTAAATAATTGGTCGAGTAAACATACAGTTTAATTCCTAAAAAATACAAGTGCTGAATGCTGGCAAGCGGGCTACTGCTATGGTTAGTAACTTTAAAGTGGAGATTTGATACAAATCGACAAAAGAATGATACAATCTACCTGCAGGGTTCAACCCTTATTTTAAGGTGACGAGCATCCTTATGCTTAGTTACGTGTAATAAGTGTTTCCTAAGTTACCGTCATAGCAAACGGTGACACAGCACGCAGCAAAAATTATATGCCTATTTATTGCCACGCTTGAGGCAAACGCCACTTGAAGGGAGTTGCCGTTTGGTAAAAAACGGATAAGAACACGCTACAAAACATGCTCCCTTTTATCACCTCATTAAGGTTTGTTGGAAATCATCAAACTGTCGGTCCTGAATGAGGATGCAGGGAAACCTTCAACGTTGTACAATTCACCAATCACCCATTCATTAAAAGCGTATCGCGCGTTTAGCGGTTCTTTAACCTTGTCGCTCCAAACTTCTATGCCTTCATTGGTAATCTTCGCCTTTGCAGTATGAAAAACGTTGTCAGCGCCCGCTATTTTAAAGTTGATCAACTCTTTTCCGTAAGTAGTTAAACCTAACGGTGCGTAATCAAAATACAATTGAAGGCGCCCGTTATTAATTTCTTTAGACCGGTATACAGGGCATGAAAAAGTTAGCGTATTAAGATGATAGGTATTGGCCAATGCCCAATGTGCCAAACGTTTGCCAACGGTAATCTTATCGGGCGGGTGTATAAAGCGTTCTGCTCCAATATCCAAAGTAACAGCCATACCGCTATTGGGTATCATTTTCATTGCGTTCAACTGCACTTCACGCAGGCGTTGCGGGCCTTTGTTGGTGCTATCACGGCCATAATGATAAGGTGCTATTTGTACATAATAAAACGGCAGTTCGCCGCCGCCCCACTGCTTACGCCATGTGGCTACCATTTGCGGGAATAAACTTTTATACAGGTCTGGCGCATCCTTATTGGCCTCGCCCTGATACCAAATAAAGCCTTTAATGCCGTAATTAGTAACGGGGTATACCATGCCATTGTATAATGCGGTAGGCGGCTGGCGGTCTACCGTTAGGGGCGGAAGCTGCGTTGGCAATTCAATATCGGGATGTTGCATTATAGATGCTTTATCCATCCACGTTTCAATTTTAGTGCCTCCCCATGAGGAGAAGATTAGCCCTACCGGCACTTTAAGGCGTTGCTGCAGCATTAAGCCAAACTGGTAAGCCACGGCGCTAAAGCTTCCCACGCTTTCTATATCAGCCGGCTTCCATTTTCCTCTACAGCTATTTAATGGCACTAAAGATGGATTTCTAGCTACAGTAAACAAACGTATATTGTGATTACCGGCATTTAGCAAAAGCTCCGCTGAATTTGTAACCGGCTGATTTTTCCATCCCCGCACAGGCATTTCCATATTTGATTGCCCCGAACAAAACCACACCTCCCCAATCAAAACATTAGTGAGCGTAAGCTTGTCACCATCATTAAAGGTTATGTTATATGGCCCTCCGGCAGCGGGCGTATTAACATTAATAAACCAGGTACTATCATTATTTATAACAGCTTTGTACTGCTTTCTATCCCATGATGTAACGATCTGCACACTTCCTCTTCAGGTACTTTTACCCCCAAGCTTAACTGTAGCTTTTTGCTGCAGCACCATGTTGGAACTGACCAGTGCGGGCAATATAACGCGCCCGTGAGTGCACAATGCTGTAAGCATTAACAATGATAGCGCAGGTAGCAGTTTTGTACAAAAGTTAAATAGCTTCATTTGCTGACAATGATTACCGTGTGGCGTTCGGGTTAACTTTAAATAGGCCGTCGGGTACTTTAATATCCGTGTTTTCCATGTGTGTTATCGCTATGTCACGTGTTGTGTATTTATCGTCGAGCTTGTTACGGGTGATTTCTACTTCACGGCATCCATCTAAAAGAAATGCCGATTTTTGCCAGGTGTAAGGCGCATACTTGTCTGTTTTAATAACACGGTTGTTATCAAAGTATAAACCCTTTACAGATACCGCCCTCACTAACGGCGCATCGAAAACTTTAAACTGATTGTTGGTAATGCGTATGTTTTTATGATAAGGTTCGGTACTTGAATTTTGCGGTTGGTGTGATGGTGTAATAGTAATTACGGCCTCTCCCCACTCGCCACGGTTGCCATTTTTATTACCCGAGGTAAGACAGTTCTCAAACACGTTATTTTTTATCTGCAGGTTAGTAGTGGCGCCAGCCTCAAACCAAAAGTTCAGGTCACCTTCTATTAAAATAGCCGTACCTGCGCTACGGAAATAGTTATCCTCTATTACTACGCGTTTAGGCGTTGTTACTAACAAACCACGAGCGCGGTTACGCTTTAATATTTTACAGCGCCGTAACTCTAAGCCGGCTGTCCAGGTCTTATTTTCGGCAAAGTCGCCGGCGTTAACATTGGCAGGTACCGGACTAGTAAAAGTCAATGCATAATTATCCTTGTTTTTTTTAACAGAGCTTACCACGCGTATTTCACCTCTTTGCGCCGTGGTTTTGTTGATGAACCACACACTGTCGCCCACGGTAGTTAACCGGGCATCCTTAAACTCAAGGGTATTTGGGCCAGCTATTTTAGTGATAGCCATATTGCGCCCGTGAATGTTAATAAAATCGTCGCCCTGACCTGTGTGAGCACAATTCTCAACTTTTATAACGCCTTTGCAATTTACAAAGTTGGTGGCATCGGCAGTACAGCTAAATACCCTGCCTTTTTGATCGTTTACACATATTGAGGCGTTTCTCATGGTGATATTTTCGGTCCGTTCGCCTCTTAACCCGAAACCTAACGTATAGTAGATTTTAACATCCTGCAGTAATACATCCTTACTGTTTTGAATATGAATGCCAACATTACCATACCTTATATGAAATAATGCTACATAAGTCCCTATCTCGGGTTTTATACTGGGCTTACCATGAAACCTTACCACGCCGCCTGCAAGCTGCTCCGCTTTGTTTTGAAAGATGTTACCCAAAGGTGCATCCCAGGTATTGTATACTATCTCTTTATTCAACTTATCATAAAGCGTTCCGTACATCTTTAAAACCGGCAACTTCCAGCCTTCGCCGGTAAACAGTATAGTGTCTTTTTCTATTTGATAAGGGTAAGCTTCGCGGTCAATTTTTACGTCGAGATAGGTATCGGTAACACCAACCACCTGGCATTGCGACGTAAAGGGGCGGTCCCAATCAACTGTAAAGTTCCGCAGCGCAATATTGGTGCTGGAATCTACATTGGCAATTTGCATCTTTCCGTGAAAGATAAACTCCGAATCGCCACCATCAATAGTTACGCCGTTTTGCTTATATACGCTTATACCAACCGTGTTTGAACTTCCCTCACGCGGAAAAAAATCATACCTGCCTTTAGGAAATTGTATGGTAATATTCTTTTTGCCTTTGCAGTAACCAAGAGCCCTGTTTATTGCAGGAATAACATCTGAGTAACTATTGGGGCTGCCGCCAAACGATGTAATGTTGATTGTTTCCTGCGCGAAAGCTTCGCAAAACAGGCATAACAATAACAATACTACCCATGGTTTCTTGAATATTTTATGTGCCATAGTATAAGGTTTAATTAATTGGATAAGGTTTAGGTTGGTGTATTAATTGACTTAAGGGCGCACGATAAATGATTTAATCTTTAATCCATTTTTCGAACAAGCTGGAGCTATTAGTGCCTAAGCCATGCTCAACGCTTAAATTAGCAGTAGCGTTACGAACCGAAAATGCTTTCCTGGTAACACTATACTCTCTTTCAATATCCTTCGCGCTTGCCGGTTTGGCATCAGCCCCGCATGGATTAATTATCAGCAACTTTTTAGGCGCTAAGCTTGCGGCAAGGTCAGGCAAATCATATTGCCCTATTGAGCCGGCGACTGTACTATGCAGAAACGACGGCTTGTAGTTTTCATTTTCAACAATTGACCGGTAAGAGGTATATGGCTCTATCATGGCAACCCTGTCTATATCATCACTAAAAGCAGCTGCGTGCAGCAACGCCGGTGATAAAGAACTATAAGCTAACCCCAATACCTTTTTAGCCCCAATTTGCGCTTTCAATACGCGCGACAGCATTACAATATCACCAGCATGCACACCTGTGATACTCCGGCCAATGAGCATGGCAGAAAACCAATTATTGTAGGAAACGCTATCGATGTAAGAATCGCCCTGAAATACGCCAGGTCCCAATTCGCCGTTGCCAAGCATGTCTGGCACCATCACGGCAATTCCCCGTTTTACAAACCATTCTAACTCGCCCAATTTTGAGCCATAAACGGCTTTACCCTTCGGGTCGAGATAGAGAAGTGCCCGGCTGCCAGCATTGTTAGGCTTAAACAGCAGGTATGGGATATCATAATCGCCTTCACCTTTCACCATGTACTTTTCAATTACGTAGCCATTGCGCGGTATGCGCCCGGTAAAAACGGGTTTAGGTATTTTGAGTGGTTTACGAAAGCCTGAAATACGTTTGGCTACAGGCAAAAGGCTTTTTAAATAATCCGGTGAGTTTTTACGCTTTTTATCCAGTCCTTCGATTCTGCCGGCAGCATCTTTGCGATTAAGACTAAACACAGTTTCAGCCTTGTAAGAGGTAGCTACCTGGCCGGTTTTAGTAGCTTGAAGCTGTTTTGGTGTCAGGAGTTCAATCTGTTCTTCGGTTGACGGCCCAGGGTTGTTTAATGCCTTTTGAAAAAAAGCGTACATAGCCTCGCGGTTCTTTTTAGTCGATTCATGCCCTCCGTCGTCAGTAACCATGGCAAACGCATCAGGTTTGCCATATAGGTTATATATAGGTTTAACTTCCGCTACTGTTTCCAGGGTGCCCTGTATAGGAAACATATCTCTGCTGGTGGCAATTACCAACGTGGGCTTCGGTGCACGCACTGCCAATAAATCAGCCATATCAATACCGCTGCTAATGCCGTACATAAAATTCTGCTCAGCATCCTGCGGACCTAATGATTGGTACAGCCGGTTAAAGCTTGTTACATAATCTTCGGGTGCTACGGCCCTTATCCTGTCATCAAAAGCAGCAATGAAAGCGCTTTGCGTGCCCCCGCCCGAACGACCGGTGATGCCGATACGATTGGGGTCAACCTCTTTGCGGGTAAGCAAGTAGTCAACCGCCCTTATACCGTCCCAAATAAAATAGTTAGCCAGCGTATTACCGGTTATAAATAGTTGTGCACCGGGGTATGAATGCTCGCTCGACGGCGATACAAGTCGGGAACGCTGAGTGGCTGAATCTAAATACCCTAGCCTTTCGCCTTGTCCTAACGGATCATATGCCAGTACAACAAATCCTTTTTTTACCAGATTGAGAATAGCAGTCTGATAACCCGCCGAGCGGTAGCCCTCCCATATGTGGCCGCTGCAATAAACTACGGCAGGTAACGGTCCTTTTTCCTGAGCTTTGACAGGTATAAAAATGGATGCTGTAACATAAAACCTAGGCCGCGATTGGTATACCACGTTTTCTACCCTGTAACCGATTCTTTTAATGGTTGATGTTATAGTAGCTTTCAGCGCTTGCTTTTGAGGGAAAGCCCCAGCTGCCTTTTTTAATTTGTTACGCATCAATTGCTGCCTGGCCTGCCAATTATTTAAGGTAGAAAGCTTGCCAATCTGCGTTGAGCGGTCATTCAAGTATCCGTATGCTTGCCTGGCAAAGTAATGATACATGGCATTAGCGGCATCGGTATGGGCCATAAACTTGCGTGTGCTGCCAATGCCCTCAAACTCCGGCTGTGCATGGCAAAGCAAGCTTGTAATGTGTAGTAAAATAATTACGAGTATGCTTCTGCGTAAATGCAATTTTACCTTTTGCATGTAGCCTAATATTACCATTTCAAGCTACTGGTTTACAGAAGTGTCAACAGCATTGGATTTGTACACTGCTTTATCAGTTATGTACTCGCCATTAACTTTTACGTTTGTTGCTTTAAGCTGCTTTACATCATCAAGGTATAATGCAGGGCGGGCATCAGGAGCGGCTAACCTCACCTGAAAGTTATCAATATTGATATTATTAGCATGTCGTACGTACAAACTTGAGGCAGGTACAGTCCAGCCAAAAATGCGGTTTTCGGGATAATCCTTTTCTTTTTCGGGCACTTTGCGCTCGGCATCTTCACGGGTGCCGCCGCCCTGGCTGTTTATCAAAATATCCCGTAGGGTTACATTTTCTATATTGAACCCCGGCACACCGGCAATCATGCTCGACATGCGGCTATGACATGTAGCCGTAACGTTAGATATGATCACATTTTTAAAGCTCCCGGTAGGGTTTTTACGACTGCCTAAACGCATAAATATAGGTGTTTGTACCCCCGTCATGGTAATGTTGGTTATGCTTACCTGGTCAAGTACACCTCCATCCACAATTTCTAAGGCAATGCCTGATATGCCGCTGATAGGCAAACCAATGTAATGATCAGCCTTATCGGCCCATTTATGAAAAGGCGACTCGGTGGCCCTACGCAATGTGCAGTTGCTGATAGATATATTTTTAAAGCCGCCAATTGACCCTGTACCCATTTTAATAAGGTTACAGTTTGATGCGGCTATACAATTGGTAATGGTAATATTTTCAGTAACACGTTTGGTTGAATCCTCGCTTTTAAGGCAAATGGCATCATCGCCCGAGTCAATATGGCAACCTGTGATGATGATGTCTTTACCGTCTATATCAATGCCATCATTATTTAAATTGGCATGCGAGTAAATAGACACACCCCTAACTATCACATGCTCGCTGCCAAACAGGCGGAGCGTCCATGATGCTGATTGTAAAAGATGGACATCCTCAACCAACACATTTTTACAGTTTTTAAAGAATATGATATATGGGCGGTTGGGGGCTTCTTCGCCAATGGTAAATTTACCGCCGTTGCCAAAAAGCGTACCGCTACCGGTAACCGAAACGTTTTGCACTTCGTTACCCATTACCAGGCTGGTATACTTAGCACCGTTGGCAATGGCGCTTATTTTTGCCCCGGCCTCCAGGTGCAGGTTAATGTTTGATTTCAGGGAAATCATCCGTGAGGCGAACTCGCCCCCCGGCACAACAACCTTGCCGCCGCCTTTGGCACTGCACTCATCAATTGCTTTTTGTATAGCGGCAGTGTTGTCAGTTTTGGCATCGGCTTTGGCACCAAAATCGGTAATGAGGTAATCTTTGGCCGAAGCGTTATAAGCCGAAGCAAATAGAGCCAGTATAATTAGTAGGTATTTTATTTTTTTATTCATGACCAATGTGTATTGGATGCAGATAGTTATTGCGTTAAATAATCTTTGATTTTGAGGCTACTGTTTTTGATATAATCAACTACAGTAAGTGCGCCTACCTGCGCCCCTTCGGTGGTTGGATGCACGTGATCGTTAACAAAGTATTTGGCTGTGGCTTCCTGTCCTTGCTTCTCGTACCTGTCGCCTATAATGTTGTTCAAATCCAAAAATAAAGCCGCCTTTTTCTCGGCTACTTCCTTGCTCCATTTGCCATAGCTCTCATTAACCCTGTCTATTTTGCCATCTTTCCATTTGTCTTTAGGTACCGGCGAACAAATTACCACTGTAGCACCTTTGGACTTGGCTTCATCAATCATGCGCGTTAAATACCAGCCATAAGTATGCACCACCTCTTTACTTTTAGTAAAATGATTTTGAATAACTGTTGAGTCGCTACCTGTTCCCCTCATGCTGCCTCTGGCACGCAGGGTATCACTAACAGGACTGTCGTCATTGTGTCCAAACTGAATAAAAACCACATCGCCGCGTTTTAATTGCTTTGCAACAGGCTTCCACATACCGTTTTTAACCTGCAATGGATCATGAAATATGCCTGTGTAAAACGTGCGGCTGCTGGTACCCGATATTGCCCTGTTTTGAATGCTCACTTTGGTGGTATCAAAGTAACGGTACATAAGCTTTCCCCAACCGCCTGCAACTGTCGAGTCGCCTACCAGGTATATGGTAGGTTTATCGGGTTTAATAAAAGAGATGAGTATAAAGCACAAGCCGGTAGTTAACAGGCATAGTAACAAATTAATTCTTTTCATTTTATAGGTTTTAATTGATTGACGGAGTTTATTATTTAGCGGTTAAACGAGCTGCCCAGCCACCACCAGGTGCAAGGCTTACCTTAATTTTAGCACCGGTGTTTAGAGTTGCGTTTTCCTTTTTATAGTCGGTGGCATCGCGGTCGGCGTTTATGCCGTCTTTCATAATTACGGCGTTAAAAGCAGTTTTACCCAATGGCGAAAGATCGACCTCTATTTCGCGTGCCGTCCAGTTGTTAAGTGCGGCTACAAACCACTGATTGCCTTTACGGCGCGCCAAAACGGTGTACTCGCCAACTTTGCCGCCAAGCGGTACAGTTTCATCAAAAACGGTAGGTACGGCTGCAATAAAATCGGTGGTTTCCTGCTCCTTCATGTAAATGGTAGGATTATCAGATAGCATGTTAAGCGGCGCCTCATAGGTAATATACAATGCTACCTGGTGGCAACGGGTACCCTGGCTCATAGGCATACTGTACGATGTAACATATTGCTTTTTGGTAGCGTTACGCATAGCACCGGGTGTATGGTCCAGCGGGCCCGCCAGCATTCTAATGTACGGCACTAGAGTTTCATAACCCGGAAAATCAACCTCTTTACGCAGTGCTTTGAAGCTTTCAATACCAAAAACTCCTTCAAAATTCAGTACGTTGGGGTACGTTCTGTTTAAACCGGTTGGCTTGTACGCTCCATGAAAGTCTACCAGTAAATTCCGTTCGGCAGCTTTTTTTGCCGCCCTGTAATAAAAGCCCACCATTTTTTGGTCATCGCGGTTTATAAAGTCTATTTTGAAACCTTTGATACCCATTTTAGCGTAATGGTCGTAAGCCTCATCCATCTTTTGGTTCAGGGTATACATACCTGTCCATAGCCATACACCAACATTTTTACTGCGGCCGTAGTCAATAATTTCCTTCAGATTTAAATCAGGTATCACCTTCATTATATCGGCCTTTTCCGACCAACCTTCATCAAGCATGATGTACTCCAGCTTGTTAGCAGCAGCAAAATCAATGTAATACTTGTAGGTTGTGGTATTAATGCCGGCCCTGAAATCAACCTTTGATATATTCCAGTCGTTCCACCAGTCCCACGCAACTTTGCCCGGTTTAATCCAGCCGGTATTGGCTACACGCGACGGAGAAGCCAGGTTATAAACCAAATCGTTATCCAGCAAATCTTTGTCCTGCTCGCTTATAGCTATTAAGCGCCATGGCAAAGTGCGTTTGCCGCTAGTTTTAGCAATGTAATTTTCACGCTCGGTAACTACCGATTGTACATTGTTATACCCTCCTCGCTTTTCCTTTTTAGGTGCAGGCGCCATATCTGAAATAAGGGCATTAGGCGAATTACCTCTTTTAAGATACATGCCCGGGTAATCTTCCAAATCGGCCTCTGAAAGTACTGCTTTCTTTCCATCAGCAAGTTCAACCAACAAGGGTAAAAAAGCCAGGGAATCCTTAGCTGCTGAGGCAAGCGGCAAATGAGTGTATATATTTTCAAATGATGTTTGATACTTGTCGGCGGCGCTACGCTTGGGGTCAATAAAAGGGATGTAGGCCGTAGGATTGCCAGCAAAATCAAATGTTGATAGCTCAGATAGTACGTTAACCGAATCTTTTTGGTTGAGTACAAACCGGTAGGCAACGCCTTCGTTATAAACCCTGAACTGAACCTGGTAACCGCCTTTGCAATCAAGCACTAGTTCGCGATACTTGTCGCTCACTTCGGCCCTTTTGTACAAGGTGGTTTTAATAACATTATTTACATCACGCTGTTTTGCGCTGGTCACCTTTACATTACTGCCCAAAAGCATGCCTTGCAATTGCACGGCTATTGCCGATGGTTTAATTACCTCCGTGCTGTTGTGCTTAACCGACCACTGCAACGCACTGCCAGCATCAACTGCAACGGATATCTTTTGATCGGGTGACTTTAGCTCGTAGTGTTTACCGCTTTGGGCCTGTGCGTCGTAGCCAAACGTTAGCAACATTGCCGTAGCCACTAAGCAGCACGACATATAGTGCACGAAACGCCCAGCACGTTCCGGCAGTTGAGTTGATTGATTTTTAATTATATGAAGGGTAATATTTTGCATGAGTTTTACTTGTTTTTTAAGTTTGAGGTTTGTTTCCATAACCTTATGGAGCCGGCTATGTAGGCAGCCTGTAGCTTGCGCACCTCAGGTGTGTAGTGCGCATGATCTACAAAACGGTTGTCACCCTGTGCTTCGGTAAAGGCGTAAAGGTCAATTTCAGGAACATGATGGGCGGTGAACACTTCATCGGCTATGCTATTGTACCGTTTGATGTCTCTATTAAAGCGATTGAAGCCCTTATTTCTTCGATGTATCGAATCAATGACACCAGTGGTTCTTACCCACATCATCGGAATCTTTTTTTGCGAGATGAGTTTATATATCTGTTCCAGGTTGCTGCGGTAATCCGCTTCCTCAACTGCTATTTTACCGGTGTTTGGATCCTTCTTTACATCGTGCAAACCACAGTTAAGCACAAATAGATCGGGATTAAAAGATGGCTCGTTCACTTTGCTTTTAAGATATTTGAGCACCATGCGCGAGTCGCCACCGTTAGAACCTACCGGGATGTCAAGGTTTTTAAACGCTACAGAGTCACCTGTCTTTCTTTCAATAGTGTATCTATCGCCTAAAAACTTACCCAAATCAGTGCCGTACTGGAGTGATATACTATCGCCAAGTACAAATAGCCTAAAAGGTTTATAATTTACAAATGACGTAAGCGCAGCCAAACCCGCTGCAGCAATTACCATTTTAAAAATCCTGTTCATCGTTCAGTGATGTTTAATTGTTTAATGAAGCTATAGATGGCCTATCGGTCATCTCGAAGGTAAGTTGCCCGCCTTTCATGATAGCGGCGTGGGTGATATAAGGCAAGGTATAAGGCTTGCCGTTGAGTTGTATGCGGCCTATGTAACGGTTGCGGTCGCTCAGATTCCTGGCTTCAACAATAAACGATTTACCGCCTAGCTTTAAAGTGGCTTTTTTAAACGCAGGTACTCCAAAAACGTATTTCCCCGAAGCAGGATTTACAGGGTAAAACCCTAATGTGCTGAATATATACCAGGCACTCATTTGGCCGCAGTCATCGTTACCGCTCAGGCCATCGGGTTGGTTGCTGTATAAGGTGTTTACTATCGTATTTATCTTTTCCTGCGTTTTGTGAGGCGCGCCGGCCAAGGTGTATAAATAAGCCACATGATGACTGGGTTCGTTACCCTGAACGTACTGACCAATAAGGCCGCTTACGTCAACAGTGGCACCATCGCCATAAACTTTTGAATCGAGCGCAAACAGGCTATCCAGCTTTGATACAAAACGTTTTTTACCTCCGTAAAGGTTCATCAGTCCGTCTACGTCCTGCATAACGTGCCAGCTGTAATGCCAGGCATTGCCTTCGGTGTAATCACCTCCCGATGTAGAAGCGTGTGATATCTTGAACGCATCAAAAGGTTTAACCCAAGTGCCATCGCTGTTTTTGCCCCGCATTAAGTTGGTTGACCGATCAAACAGGTTTTTATAAAAGCCAGCCCGTTTGGTAAACATTTGGTAATCGGCCGTTTTGCCCATTGCTTTAGCTACCTGCGCTGCGCTCCAGTCGTCTACCCCATTCTCGAGCGTGGTAGATACAGACTCTACTTTATAAAGGTTAGATGGCAGGTAACCATATTTGTTATAAAGATCCCATTGAGAATTGCGGTGATTAGCGGTAAGACTGGTGCGTATGGCCTCGTAAGCCTTGGCGGTATCATAATTGCGTATGCCTTTCAGGTAAGCATCGGCAATAACCGGCACGGCGTGGTTGCCTATCATACAAAAGTTTTCATGCCCCCACAAAGTCCATATAGGCAGGTAGCCAACTACCTTGTAATGATCAATCATGCTGGCAACAATGCCATTAGTTTTTTGAGGATATAATATGGTGTACAGGGGGTTAAGCGCCCTGAACGTATCCCATAACGACAAGGTAGAGTAATACGCCTTACCGGGCGATGTATACACTTTGTTATCGGCACCGCGATATTGTCCGTTAACATCCGCAATGTTGTTAGGCGCTACTAAGGCGTGATACAAGGCGGTATAAAAAATTTGCTTCTGCGGTTTTGAAGCGTCAATATCTACGCAGGCAAGTTCCCGCTCCCATTGTTGGCGGGCGCGTTGCTGCAATTGATCAAAATCGAAGTTGCCGGCCTCCTCCTTGAGATTTTGGCGGGCGTTTTCAATACTTACGCTGGATATGCCCACTTTAACAACTACCTGCGACCGGTCGGGCTTGTTAAATTGGAACACTACCCGTTGGTTGCGTTTTGCCGTAGAGTCAGACACCCAGGTGTAGCTGCTAAAAGGCTGATTAAGCTGCATTACAAAATACACATGTTTGCGGCCAGCCCATCCGTTGGTAATGGTATATCCTGAAAGCGTGGTACGGTTCTCCATTTTAAAATTACTCTCCATCACATGCCTGTCAAGGTTACCGGGAGATTCGCCCACTAAGCCATGGCGCAGATCGAGCAGTAGATTGGCAACTTGTTTAGCAGGGTAACTATAGCGGTGCATACCCACGTGAGCCGATGCGGTAAGTTCGGCCTTTACATCGAAGGTTTTCAGCTTTACTGAGTAGTAACCCGCACTTGCTTTTTCGTCTTGATGAGAGAACGAACTTTTATAATACTCTTGGGGCGTTACTTTGCCGGTAAATGGCATGAGTAAGATATCGCCCAGGTCTAACGCTCCCGTTCCGCTTAGGTGGGTGTGCGAAAAGCCTAAAATGGTACTATCTTCATGCCGGTAACCGGCACAGTAGTTCCAACCGGCGTAGCCGGTTTCAGGGCTTAACTGCACCATGCCGTTTGGAACCGTGGCCCCCGGATAAGTGTGACCTGTACCACCGGTACCAATGAAAGGGTCAACGTAGTTAACAACCTGTGATTGTTGCGGGAAAGCAAGCTTGCCAACGCAAATACAAAACAAAAGGCAAAAAAGGTTTCTCATGATATTTAAGCTTGCTGCATTTTTTTACAGCGTTTTTTATTCGTCATAAAACTGGCCGGGCAACAGCACCTTACGCATGGAGCAAGAAAGCACCCGTTGTATGTTAACACCCGGAAATGGTTTCTTTTCTTCGTCGGTAACGGTACTTTTATTTGTAAAGATGCCCCGGTGCATTTTGAGTGGGCCGGATAGGAATAATGGTAATGGTTTTATTTTTAATAACGTAAGTAAGCGGTTGATTTTCAAGACATTTTTTAAGTGTCTCATCAACACTAACCTTCTTTACTGTAATTGATATGTTTCTAACTTGCTTAATCAGTTCGGCCTCATACAAAATCTCGTATCCGCTCTGCTTTCTTATTTCCTCCAACACCACTTTTAGGGTGGCATTGCGTTGTTTTATACTTACTTTTTGAGCTATGGCAGTAGCGCTCACTTCCAAAAGAGCAAGCAGCAGCAACGCGCAAGTAGGTTTCATAATTAATAAAGGTTTTTGCGCATAGGAATAGCACCTGCAAATTTTTGCAGTAAAATTTGCATACATTTGGTTTAATCGGTTTGGTAATTGGTTTGTGTCGATTACATTCTTATTTACGGCTGATTTTGAATGCCGGGAGCGTTGCAGCGCTTTCGGCTTTTATTTTTTCAACCGCCGGAGGATATTACTTCATGACGGTTACCTTCCTTCCTGTAATTTTGTAATTAATGCCCCCTGTTAGTTTAATGAGTTCCATAAAATCGGTTAGGCTGCGATTTTGCGATACGGTACCGCCAAAGGTTTTATTTTTAACATCATCTGAAACTTCAATATCAACACCGTACCAGCGGGCTGCAATTTTCATTACTTCGCAAATATTTTCATCACGAAAAACGAACAGGCCACCCTTCCATGCCATAGTTTGATCTATGTCTGCATCTTCCACCTTAAAGCTTTGCTTAACCGGGTCAACAATACCAATTTTGCCGGGAGATAATAAGGTTTTATGGTTGCCCGCAACCAACTCAACCGAACCTTCAAGTAGCGTGGTATTCACCGTATGTTCGCCCGGATAGGCAGAAACATTGAAATGAGTGCCTAAAACGCGTATAGCAGTTCCGTTAACAGATACTGTAAATGGTGCAGCTTTATTTTTTGCTACCTCAAAGTAGGCCTCGCCGCTAATCTCAATATCGCGATGGGATTTGTTAAATAATACCGGAAACTTTACCGATGATTGTGCATTAAGCCAAATTTTGCTACCGTCTGATAATTCTAACTCGTAATGTTCACCAACAGGCGTGGCAACAGTATGGTAAACTAATGGTTGCTCATCAGTTGCAACGCCTCCGCGATATTTGATATGACCTTTGGTTACCTGCTCAATTTGCGCTGATTTATAGTTTAAAATTTGTGATTTAATGATAGTTAAATCCACTTGTTCGCCATTGGCTAATATGAGTGCAGTGCCTTTGTTTGCAACAGGATTTTTTGGCTTGTATGTTATTTGTGTAGTTTCAGCAGGGCGTGGAGAATCAAAAATCAATAATGCTCCAAAGGCAAAAACTAACATAGCTGCAGCAGCGCCTATCCATTTAAAATAGCGAATATTGTTGCTGTTGCTAACCTTAGTTTTTTGTATGTGATGGTCTATTTTTTCTTTTAACAGCTTATAGGCAAATAAATGCTTTGCCGGTATCTCATCTGGTTGATCGTCATCTAATGTTATGCCGTCAGAATAAGACATCAATGCAGCCTCTTCTTCTAGGGTGCACTTTCCGTTTAAATATTTAGCTGCAAGTTTTAGGTATTCTTCCCGGTCCATTTGGTGTGGTTCTGTTATATGAGTACCAAATCAATATGGCTGACTCACACGCTTTTGAAAATATTTTTTTGGAAAAGCTTTTTTTGAAAAGTCATATTATTTTTTGTTATTTGGGATAACCAATTATATGTCCAAACTATTTGATCCTGAATTGTGGTCGGCTATACAAGCTGACGATGATCAAGCTTTTCGTGAGCTTTTTGAAAAGTATTGGTATAAACTTTTTAAAACCGCTATAAAGTACCTGGATGACGAACATACCAGTTTGGAAATAGTGCATGACATATTTATAACGCTCTGGAACCGCAGGCACCAATTGGTAATTACATCTTTCCCGGCCTACCTGCTTACTGCAGTACGATTTAATTGCTACAAACACTTAAAAATTAATGCCGCTAAACCGCATTTGGTTGATACATCAGAAAATGATATAGATCACTTGTTACCTGTTGTAGAAAACATTGCTGTTAACCGTTATGGCAAGGACGAGCTGTTTTATAAGCTTGAACAATACCTCAAGCCCCTTCCTGCCAGGTGCAGAGAGATTTTTATTTTAAGTAAAAAGGAGGATCTGTCTAACGATGAAATTGCAGAACGCCTTAAAATCTCAAAGAGAACAGTTGAAAATCAAATAAGCCAGGCTACACGTTTTTTGAAAAGTCATATTGAAATTACCGACTTGCTTTACATACAACTGTTAGCTACTCTCATTGTATTTTAAAACGGTGGATGATGCCTGCCTATGCAACGCAGCACAATGCTTTTGTCTAAATCTTAACTTCTTGACATTTACTTGTCGCGTACGCATCTGAAGCCTAAGTTACTCATACCCGAGTCAAAGCTGCTTTTCATGCGCCGTGCCGAACGGTAACCGGAGCAATAGCTATCATTGCACATAAATGATCCGCCTCTGGTCACTTTCTTTTTTGCGTACGGCTCCTCGGGGTCATAACTACTTACAGGTCCTTTAGGGTTATTCACTACTGCAGGCAAATTTTTATACGCAACGGCACTATACCAATCAGCGCACCATTCCCAAACGTTACCTGCCATGTCATAAAGCTTATACCCATTCGGCTTAAATCTTTTGACAGGTGCTAGACCAAAAAATCCGTCTTTCAAGGTATTGTTATTTGGGAATGCCCCCTGCCAGGTATTGGCTTTCGGCTTACCCGCATCAATATGCTCGTTACCCCACGGATATATATTATTTTGCAGACCGCCACGTGCTGCATACTCCCACTCGGACTCGGTTGGTAAGCGTTTACCTGCCCATTTGCAATAGGCTG
Source organism: uncultured Mucilaginibacter sp. (assembly GCF_913773635.1). Taxonomy (GTDB): domain Bacteria; phylum Bacteroidota; class Bacteroidia; order Sphingobacteriales; family Sphingobacteriaceae; genus Mucilaginibacter. Next base: position 179,482 of record NZ_CAJYGQ010000001.1, on the reverse strand, counting down.
CAGCATCTTCCCAGCTTATATGTATTACTGGGTAGTTCTCTTTCCCTTGTATATTACTATTTTTTCCATCAGGGTGCTTCCAGCTGGCACCGGGCACCCAACTCCACCATTGGCCGTAGTCTTGCAAATTAACTGCATGGTTTGGCGGTGTAAATACCAGGGATGCTGGATTAAGCAGGCTATCGGGTGGCTCAGGAGTTCCGGGCGGTAATTGTTGTTTTAATTGGCTCCATTGAGGTTTGCGTTCGGCAGTTGTAATATAGCCCGTTGCGCTGATAAACTTGGCAAATTGCGCGTTAGTTACCTCATGTTCGTCCATCCAAAAAGCTTTTAAATTGACTTTATGCTTAGGTAGCTCATCGTCTGCTGCTTCACTACCATCACCTCCCATCATGAAGCTACCGGCTGGTATAAGTACCATGTTTTCAAAAGCTGTATATCTATTTGCTTTTACATGTTCAACCTCGACTGCATTTTCAGTTGCTTTATTACCAGTCTCGTTATTTTGATTTGATGGACTATGGCATGAAAATATGCCTAGCAAAAGTACAGCGCTAATAAAGCTTATAAAAAATTCAGATTTACAATACAAAAACTTCATGCAGTGGATTCAGCAAAGCTCAAAGGATATTTAAATTAATAGTAAGCGGAGAGAAAAAGCCAATATACTGCAACTTCATTATAAGTATCTGTGGGTGCAATAAATAATTCATGGTTTGCCACGCTGTAAGTACAAGTTTGTACTGCTTTTAAACTTTATATTTTCATCTATATTTTTCATTACTTAAACATTTAAGCCTTTTATTTTTTATAGGATATAAATCAATCTTATTGAAAAGCCACGCACATCAGTCTTGATGACCTCTGTATGTAGCCTTTTATGACGGATAACTAATTAGCTACACAGATAGGTGCTTTTTAATATGAATATTTTATTGGTGTCAGGTCCTGGCATATCACTCAAAGAGCCATACAATAGTGGTATTGAAGCGTTTATGGTTTCACTCGCCAACCAGCTTATTGATGATGGGCATAATGTTGATATTGTTGCTGAAGAGGCCGATGCTGATGCAAAGTTCACACTCGTAAATCCGTTTTCAGCCTCCACTTCAAAGCAATCTGAATACAACAAAATTGCGGAAGAAAAAAGTCAGTTTGAAAGACTGAACACTGATAAATATGATATTGTGCATTACAATATGTTTTACCCGCACCTGATAACTGCTGGGTTGCAATTTAACAAACCTTTGTTTTTAACATTGCACTCACCGGCAGACCACAAACGCGTATCAGCGTATCAGGAACTGGCTGAATTTGGCTATATTACATTTATTGCGATATCAGAAAGAGTAAAACAACAATGGGATTATGCGCTTGGCCTTGATATACCACTGATATCTAATGGTATAGATATAAACTTATGGCCTGCAAATGGCGCAAGGGGTGGCAAGTACCTGCTATGGTCGGCCCGTATTAATCAAGAAAAAAACGTTGCCGCTGCCATTAGCCTGGCAATACATATGCAACTACCGCTCATTATTGCCGGAAGGATTACGGATCAGCATTACTTTGATGAAATGGTTAAGCCTCATCTCAACAGTCAAATTCAATATGTTGGACATATAACACAACTGGAACTTAGCAGCTTAGCCAGAAATGCGACAGCTTACCTTGCCACCGCCACCTGGCAAGAGCCTTTTGGCCTGGCGGCGCTGGAAATGCTGGCAAGCGGCGTACCCGTTGTGGGTTTTACCACCGCAGTACCGCCTAACTGGAAACATGAAAGCGTTTTAACCACAGCTTCCCCTAAATGGCAAGACCTGGCAGAGTTGGTTGAGCAAAGCCAAATCATCAGTTCAGATGCTTGTAGAGAATTTGCATCAAACATGAATGTTCAAAGTATGACGGTTGAATACCTCGACCTCTATAATAAAGCATTGCTAAATGGAGCTGTATTTATAGAAGACGTTTTTACAGGCAACAGCGTGACGCAAATTGCCTCTGAGCAACCCCTACCTTTAAATTAAGCTGGCTCATGAAAATTGCCATTATAGCTAAAACCCGATTACCCATTGCCGAACCCTTTCGCGGCGGCTTGGAGGCATTTACACATTCACTGTGTAAAGCTTTTATGAAGTTGGGGCACCATATAACCTTGTATGCTCATTCCGATAGTGACCCTGAATTAAACGTTAAAGCATTTTACGGTAGTGAACACAGGGAAGACAAGCAGTTTGAGCTTTACGAAAATGATGAGTATTTATCCATACTAAGAGATATTGAACAACAAAACTTCGACATCGTTCATAATAACTCCACCCATGAGTTACCTGTAATATGGGGCATAAAGGCTCAAATTCCGGTAGTTACTACTATACATACGCCTCCAACCAGTAAGCTGAAAGCTGCAATTAAAATATCATCGCATTCAGCAAACTTGCACTTTATTCTACCTTCAAAATCTTTTCAAAGCACCTGGGCGCCGTACACTAATAACGGTTCAACAGTTATTTATAATGGTGTAGACCTTGATAAATGGCCACTTGTACGCACTAGCAGCAACTACTTATTTTGGTTCGGCAGAATTGTACATGCCAAAGGACTTGATATAGTTTTAGATGCCGCGCACGAATTAAATATGCCCTTAAAGTTTGGCGGGCCGGTTGACGATGTGGAGTATTTTGACGAACAAATTAAACCACGCATGACCCCTGATGATACGTACCTTGGGCATTTAACACAAGCAGATACGCTATCAAACATGAAGGGAGCAGCAGCAATGGTGAATGCTGTACGATGGGAAGAGCCGTTTGGACTTACAAATATCGAAGCCATGTCGGCAGGGGTACCTGTAGCGGGTTTTAATCGCGGCGCCTTTCATGAACTTGTAGATACCAACAGCGGAGTTGTTGCCGATCAAAAGAACGTAGCGTCTCTTACAAAAGCAATAAAGGCGGCTATGTTACTTGACAGCGAAATGGTACGGCAACACGCACAAAAATTCTCTTTAACTACTATGGCTGAGCGCTATATAAACTACTTTGAGAAGTTAATATGAAGATACTCATAGTTGCAGGGCCATTCATTTCGCTGCGCGAACCATATAGCGGCGGTACCGAGGCCTTTATTGTTGAACACGCCAACGAATTGGTGCGTGCCGGCCATACCGTAGATGTGATAGCAAAAGATGCCGATGAAAAAAATCTTTTCCAGGTAATTGAATTTCGGGAAAGTGCGCTCAGCATGAAAGACGATTCTTACAGGCCAACCAATGAGGAGGTCGGGCAGCAAAACTACCAAACATTGCAATACGGAGCATTTGAAGTTAGCGGGTATGATGTTATCCATTACAACTCATACATACCTGAAATTTACTCAATGGGGGCGCTTTTTAAAACCCCGGCAGTACTTACCCTGCATTTACCCCCATCCGAACGTTTTGAATTGATGTATAAGTTTTTTATAAAGCACGCTCCGGTTACACCTATTGGAATTTCAGGCAGAATGAGTCAACGATGGAAAACATCTTTGGGTCAGGATGTGGAGGTGATATTGAATGGAATACCACTTGAAAAATGGAAGGTAAACGGCCGCAATACCGACGGGTATTTACTTTGGAGCGGGCGTATCGCCAAAGAAAAGAATGTTGAAGCCGCTATTCATCTAGCAAATCATTTACAACAGCCGCTTAAAATAGTAGGCTCTATTTTTGACCAAAGCTATTTTAACGAGTATGTTAAACCACAGTTGAATGAGCGTGTAGAATACATATCTCATGTTACACAGCAACAGTTACGTAAATTAGTGGCTGGTGCCTCTGCATTTTTAGCAACCGCAACCTGGGAAGAGCCGTTTGGTTTAGCCACCATAGAGATGCTTGCCAGCGGTTTACCTGTTGTGGGGTTCAGCACTGCTATACCAGCTGAACTCCGAGATCCGCAAGTTTCAGTTACTGTTGATTCTCACAACTGGCAGGATTTGATAGAACCGCTGGAGGTTGCTAAAAAATCGACTCATGAAGCCTGCAGAAACTTCGCAGCATCATTTGATATGGCAAAAACTACCGCGGCCTATGTTAGGGTTTACGAACGCTTAACGAAAGAGGCGCAATTATGAGCAAGCCTACCCTATTTTACTTTGTACATGCACACGGCAACGGGCATAGGGCAACGTTCAATATGCTATACCCTGCATTATTAGAATTTTTTGAAGTAATAGCAGTAACCACAAACAATGAAATAACCGGCTATCTTCGCTGTATGCATAGTGTTAAAGTTTTGGAGCTTCCCCCTAAATATCCCGATGACTATATCATGCCTGAGCATACCTTTTCCAAAGCGTTTGAAGTTACACCTTATGCTGTTGAGCCCGCGCAGCGTGCCAAAGCACTTGCCGAAGCGATAGAACGTTATAGACCAAAAGCATTTTATTGCGATGGCGTTCCTGAGCTAGCCATTATGGTAAGAGGCATGGGCGTACCCGTTGTCTTAGTCCATTTGCACGGTGATATTATGAACGACCCCACCCAGGTGTTTGCACATCAACTTGCAGACCATATTATAGCTCACTTCCCTTCATGTATTGAACAGGAAGAATATCAATTTGCATTTAAAACTTTTTACAGCGGATATATCTCAAAGTATGCCGGACGTGATATAGACCAAAACTCACTATCCGAAATTGGTAATGTGACCGTACTATTAGGCTACGATAACTATAACGAACATATACTTAAAAACATCACCCAAGATGAGAACACCCATTTTACCATCATTGGCAATAAACAAAACTATAGTTTAGGTAACAATTGCACACTGCTCGGTAAAGTGGATAATATCAGCGAAGCTATTGTTGGAGAGGTAGTAGTAACTGCAGCCGGACAAAACACCATTGCCGAACTGCTGTCGCTTAACAAACGTTTGATTTTACTGCCTGAACCTCGGCCTTACAATGAGCAGGCAGTACATGCCAGCGTTTTAGCAAATAAGGGTATTGCCCTTTTGGCTGAAGATATCTTTAGCGCACAGCAGTGGCAGGAAGTAATAGCAAAAGCTAAAACTTTCGAACCTGAAAAAAACCTAACGAGTACATCATCGACCCAATTGATAGCGCAACAAATGAAAGAGTGGTATGCCTGAATTTAGTATTGTGACTATTGTTAAAGGAAGGCGTAAGCAATTAGCTAACCTGCTTCATTCTGTACAGGCCTCAACGCTCCTACCCTATGATGTACAGGTTGTTTGTATGGACAATGCTAATGACATAAAACCTCCTACCGGTTTAAATGTGAGTATTCACGTAATGGGTAATTCGCAAAAGCTGCCATTAGCTGCCGCACGCAATGCAGGCATAAAGGCTGCAAAAACAGACAATATTATTTTTATTGATGTAGACTGCATTGTATCGCCAACCTTATTTGAGAGCATGCTGGCGCAGCTACAATCTCAAAATATTATTGCAGCTTATCCTTTATATTTGCCGTTTGTTCCGGAAACAGGCAATTATGCAGCACTAAAACAGGAAGCAATAAGCCACCCTGCCCGGGAACATATACCGGTGGGCGAGCCGGTTGAGCATCTGCAGTTCTGGTCGTTGATTTTTGGTATTCAAAAGCAAACGTTTAAAAAAATTGGAGGCTTTGATGAATCCTTTATGGGTTATGGGGCCGAGGATACTGATTTTGCCATGATGTTTAAACAGCAGGGCATTAAGCTACTTTTTGCTGGTGATTATGTATTGCACCAGTACCATGATAAGTATGACCCACCTGTAAATTACTTTCAATCCATCATTGAAAACGCCAGGCGGTACCGCCAAAAATGGAATTTTTTGCCCATGCAACGCTGGCTTAAAGCGTTTCAAAAAATGGGCTTAATCAATATAGACCAGGCAGATAAAATTACCGTCATCCAAAAACCCACTGATGAGCAATTAAGACACAGCATTTCGCAAAATCCGTATTAATAAGCCCACTTTGGCGCAATGCTAATTACGCTGGTGCTCCAATTCTTCAATTTGGTGTTCTAACTTTTTAATGTTTAAAGCGCGAAGGTTTATGGCGCATAACACCATCATAACAGCAAAAAACATAAAGGATACTTCCCAGCTAAAATTATTTTTTGCCGGACTAATCAACGCCGCTCCAACCATTGAACCAACTGCACCAATAGTCATGTAAAATGTAAACTGACTTGCAGATACCCGCTTTGAGCAGCATTGCATGGCAATGGCAAATACACCAATTTTAGCAAAGGCGTTCACCCAACGGTAAACAATAATATAGCTGTACAGGTAATTCGAGTCATTCCAGTATTGGCTGAGTGAACTCAGCAGTAACGTTTGTGCGCAGATGAAAAAGAAATAGATGTAAATCATACGCTTGATGCCAAAGCGTTCAATAAGCCATCCGCCCAATAAAATACCTGCAATGCCGCCGGTAAGATCTGCCACGGCAAATGCGTTTGAATAATAAACATGCGTCCAGCCGGTAACTTTTACCGCAAATATGGGTAGCAGCTTTTCAAAGTAATTATATGACCCTTGCGACAAAAACAGTAGCGAAGCCAGCAAAAAGGCGTTTTTTAAACTAAATGCTGCATACAGCGAACGGTACATTTCAACCCAACTGTTAATCTGTATTTCCTTGTTGCTCGGGTTTGCCTGCCCCTCCGACCAAGGTAGCAGCCGTTCTTCCTGGTGCTCCCTTATAAGTAATGGCACCAACGTAACCAAGCCCACCATAACACCAATGGTAGCTGTGGAGACGAGGAAATTGTATTTCTCAAGCAACCAAGTGCTTAAGGCTAGCGCACATGAGCTTCCAATCATCCTTGCGCCGCCCATAAAAGCATTGGCGCGCGCTTGCTCTTCAGCAGGTATATTGTCTACCGCAAGGCCGTCGGTTGCGGCATCCTGCGCAGCTCCAAATACAGATACCAGGAACCCTCCTGCAACAAGTAAAGATAAATTGTTGAGCGGATCTTTTATACATGCCATCACCAGCAAACTTATAAATAAGCCTAACTGGCATATAATTACCCAGGGGCGCTTACGGCCCATGGGTAAAAATGTATATCTGTCCATCATTGGCGCAATAAAGAACTTGAAAGTCCATGGCATGGCACACGCCACATCAAAGGCACCAATTTCTGTAACAGTTTTATTGTTCATGGCCATCCAGGCCGGTATGCCGATAAATAAAATGCCCATGGGCAATCCTTCGGCAAAATACAAAGCAATAAAGGTGAAATATCTTAACGAAACACGTTCGGCCAAAGTTGATAACCGTTTGTTTAATTTCATAGGTAGCGGCTAAAATCTATTGTCATGATTAGGGAAACACCGAAAGCTTAGTAAACTGACTGGCAAGCGGCTTAGGCACATTTGGGTTTGTATTAATTTCAACCTGTGGGTAAATAAACCGCTGCGGCTTTTGTGTACCTGTATACAAAGGAATAGGCAGTTGCACCACCGGCACAGCACTTGCCAAACGGCGGTAATCATTAAATGCCTCATATTGCATCAGGAAACAAATGTAACGCTGTGAAATAATTTCATACAATAAGGCTACCTGCACATTAGCCGCACCTGTACTATTAGCCAGGCCAGCAACACCAAAGTCAGCAAGTGTGTAGGCATCATACCTGCGGCCGGTTGCACCAAAAGTGCGTCCATTAATTACACCATTGTTCAGGCTTGCCCTTACGCTGTTCAAGGAGTTCAAAGCCTCGTTATTTTGTCCTAACCTTGCCTGTGCTTCGGCCAAAATCAATTGGTTTTCATAGTAAGTAACCAACGGCTGCGGCGCAGCTGCCACAAAGGCTCCATCAACGGTGTTACCATCCAAACTGTTAGTAGCTGTAATACCTTTTTTGAAGAAGTAGTTATACAGTGCGGTTTCATCTGTTTTAGTATTGGCCGAACCGATGCGCGACTGCATCAGTTTTGGTAAATAAGCGCCATCAAAACCAGTATCCCCAATGCGCGATACGGCAAAGAAATCATAGTTCTGATTAATGTCAACGCCTATAGCGGTGCCGTGAGGCATCAACGCATCACCAGCAGAACTGCTTATGCCCTGCTGTGCATATCTTACAGCCTGTGCATAATTGCCGGTATGCAGGTACAAACGCGCTTTAAGAGTATTAGCGGCGGCAAGCCATCTTTTTACATCGCCTTTATAAATGAAATCTTTTGCAGGATAAGCTGAACCTGTAGCTGCCGAAAGATTTATAATGGCGTTGTCCAGTGTAACTTGCAGCGCACCGTATACATCAAGTTGCTTGTCAAATGCTGGTGTTGGGTATCGGGCAGCATCAAAAGCCTGACTGTAAGGCACATCTCCGTACAAAGCTGTGGCTTTGGCAATAACCATAGCTTCTAAAACCTGACCAATTCCTTTTCCCCAGGCATTGCCTATCGAATCAGCCTTCAGTTGCATTAGCCTTGCCTGGCCGGCCACGGGGTATAACGGGCTCCAGGTAAAGTTTTGGGCAGATACAATGTATTGTGAATAACCCAGGTGAGCTCGGGCTAATCCGTTCAATTCGCCCGCCCACATGGAGGCTATCCTTACATCGGTATCTTCATGCAGCAAACCTACTCCTAACAAAGTTCCACCCATTAGTGTGGGCAAATCCACATTGGTTACGGCATTAGGATTGGTATTGATATCAGGATTTTCAAATAATTTTGAACAGCTGCTTAACACGCTACTGGTGAAAGCGGCACATATAATAATTACAGTAGTTAAATTCTTCATATATAGCTTAAATGCAAACCGGAATTAGATTAATACCTGATTTGTAATGAAAATAATAAGGAGCGGGTGTTAGGGTTATTAAACCAATCCTGACCGCGTGACAGACCGGCACCTGTTACGTTAGTCTCAGGGTCAACGCCGGTGTACTTGGTCCAAAGCACCAGATTCCTTCCTGTAACGCTAAAATCTACAGCAGCAAGATGCGTTAAACGCTGAAATGCAGGCGAGTTCAACGTGTAAGTAAGTGTAACTTCACGTAAACGGGTAGCACTGCCATCTTCTACAAATTGCTTGTACGAAGCCGTGTTACTGGCCGAACCACGTCCCTGCCACCATGCCTGATTTATAGCTACAGGGCCTGCGCCAAAATCGGTAATATAGCCCTGAAACGAAGTACCTGCCGGAATCAACGCGCCACTTACATCTTTAACACCTCCTGCAGGTGCAATGGCTGTTTGCCCCTGATCAGCATGAGTACCTATGCTGTACAGCGAACCACGTGTACCATTAAAAATTGCGTTACCTGCTACCCTGCTGAATAGCACGTACAACGACAGTTTTTTGTAGGATAGCGTTGTACCCAAGCCTCCTTGCCATTTTGGATTAGGGTTACCCACAATTTCATTACTTATACCTGGCTGAGGGAAACCATTATTATCTAAAATATACTTACCCGATCCGTCTTTGAGGAAATCGGTAGAATAAAACGAGCCAAACGCCTGACCCGGTATCAAAGAGGCCAATCCCAGGAAGGCATCAGGCAACGTATACACCGTAGTACCCGCCAAAGAATTTACCTTGCTGCGGTTAGCCGAAAAGTTAGCCGACAGGTTCCATCTGAAGGCGTTAACATTTAACACGTCAGCACCTGCATCAAGCTCAATACCTTTATTTGACAATACCGCTGCATTGGTGTTACGCACGGTAAAGCCTGTTTCGTTTGGTACGTTGAGCGATAGAATAACATCTTTTGTTTTGTTGGTGTAAACGGTAGCTGAAAAATTTACGCGGCTTTTAAACATGCGTAAATCAAGGCCTAATTCCGTTTCGGTTTTACGCTCAGGCTTTAAGTAGTCGTTACCTTCAACAAAGCTTCGGCTGTATCCCCCGCCGTAAAGTGAACTTGCTGATGACAGTCCCCGTGTAAACGTATCACCGTAAATTGCCGGATTGAATACTGTAAAGTTTTGATAAGGTTGCGGCTGTATACCCACCTGTCCCCAGGTTGCACGCAGCTTGGCAAAATCAAGGAATGTAAGATTATTGAACGCTTTTAATTTAGTTAACTGCCAGGCCAGCGCTGCCGACGGGAAGAAAAAGCTGCTGCTGGTTTTATTGCCAAAGGTTGAAGCACTTTCGCTACGGCCAGTTAGGGTCAGGTAAAACATATCAAGCGCTTCAACATCAGTTTGAAGGTAGTATGCGTAAGTTCTTATGAGTGAAGTGGTGTTGCCGGCTACTAAATTAGAGTTAAGTGCATTAGTTAAAATATCAGGTGCTGTAGGTACAATTAAATTTGAGATAGCATCTGAGCGTGTGCTGCGTCGTCTGTTGTTGTAATTAAAACCTACCAGCAATGTGCCTTTAAACTGGTCGCTCCAGGTTTTGTTAGCGCTGGCGAAAACGTCAGTATTAAACTGCTTTTCCATCAGCAGGTTTTTTGATAAGTAACCATTTAGAAACGTAGCCGAGTTGCGCGCAAAGCGCTCGGTACGGTCATCGGTAAAGTTATCAATGCCTGCACGGCCTGTAACGTTTAGCCAGTTTACAGGCGTAATGTTCAATTCAAAAGTTCCGGTAAAACGGTCTACATCGCTGCTGTTGCGATTATTGTACAAATTCCATATAGGATTGGCATATATCGTCCCAAGGTCTTTTCCTAACGGATTGCGGTATGATACATGCGCATTTTGGAACATCTCTCCTGTTGTGCTGGTATAGGTTCCGGTATAGTAACGGTTATCAAAATCGGCCGGTGTACGGGTGGCCGCCAGCATCAGTCCATCCACGTTGTCGCCTTCCTGGTTGCGCTGTGAATTAATTTTTGCATAGCTGATATTGGCAGATCCGCGCAACCAGCTGTTAAATTGTGAAGCAGCATTAACGCGGGCGGTATTACGGCCATATTTGCTAAACGCTTTGGCAACACCATTTTGAGTTAAATTGCCATAGCTCATCAAAAACGTTGATTTGCTGTCACCACCACTTAGCGTAAGGTTATTTTCCCAAAAATGGCCGGTTCTGAATATGTCTTTATAATGGTCGTAAGTTTCGGTAGAATTTTTCCCACCGTGTGGATTAGCCGCATTACCTGACGCTATGGCGTATCGCTGCGATCCGTCAGGGAAGGTAACATAACCCTGGTAGCCTGCGGCACCCGGTGATGTGATGTAAGTATCGCTTCCACCTCTACGTGATGCAATTAAATCACCAAAGCTTACTTTATTACCCTGGTTATAGAACCCACCGGAACCCTGCCCGTAAGCAGATTGTAATGAAGGCAGTTTATTTACACGATCAAACGAAACGGTTGATTTATAGGTAATATTTAACTTTCCGTTAGTGTTTCTACCACGTTTGGTTTTGATGATAATTACGCCATTAGCCGCACGGGTACCCCATAACGCTGCAGCGGAAGCGCCTTTTAACACCTCCATGCTTTCGATATCCTCAGGGTTAATGTCATTAATACGCGATTGCTGTACAATACCATTTGCAGCAGCGGCACCCAAATTATCATTAGAATTGCTTACCGGCATCCCGTCTACAATAAATAAGGGTTGTGCGTTGCCGTTAATTGTATTTTGTCCGCGTACCTGTATATAGCCGCCTGAGCCCGGGTCGCCGCCGTTTCGGGTAATTAAAACGCCCGATAGCTTATTGCTCATTCCGGTTAGCAGGTTGGTTTCGCCGCTTTGTGCTATGCTTTTACCCTTTACTGTTGAAATAGAAGAGGCAAATTTATCGCGTTGGGTTTCAACACCTATAGCATTTACAATAACTTCGCCCAACTGCCTGCTATCGGGCTTAAGCTGAACGTTGATTACATTTTGATTATTAATGCTTATTTCGGTGGCTTGCATGCCAACCTGTGTGAAAACCAACACACTTGCGTTGTACGGAACGCTTAAAGAATAGCGCCCCTCATTATTGGTGTTTACCCCAATGGTAGTCCCTTTTACGGTAACAGAAACACCGGGTAGTATTGCACTTGTTTCACTTTCGGTAACCTTTCCGGTTATTGTTCTTTGCTGAGCAAAGATGTTTGAAAATGAAAATAGCACAACAATACTTAACAGTAAAGTTTTGATCATAAATAGTGATTAGTAGTTGAAAAATAAAAAATGAATGTTAATAGGTGCGTATTTTAAAAAGCCCGGTCAGGCCCCTCTCCGTAGTGCAGCTATAGGAAAAAGCAGTAAACATAGATAATTAAATTTTAAATTAAATTGATATCCTAGTTAACTGGCTATATTACTTACAACGACCATGTTTAAAGATTTTAATTAATATGCAGGGTATACTTGTACGCACATATTTTAGCTGCCGAGCGCGGCATGATAAAAGATATCAATAATCTCAACAATTACTATAAAAGCCTGTTGCTTCATAACATCAAAATTTATCTATTAAGAAAAACATGTCAGAATCAACACAAAAAAAACTGGAGAACCCGGCGGGTAAATACCCAGCTCCTCCGTTTAACAGACAGCCGCAACAGGCACCCGGTTTAGCCTCAAAAATGGATCCACTGCCCGATCATGGTGAAGAAAGTTACAAAGGTTCGGGAAGATTGCAAGGCCGTAAAGCACTTATTACCGGCGGTGATTCGGGCATTGGCAGGGCAACCGCTATTGCTTATGCACGTGAAGGTGCCGATGTTGTGATAAACTATTTACCGGAAGAACAAAGTGATGCCGATGAAGTAATTGCTTTAATACAGGCAGCCGGACGAAAAGGTGTAGCCATTCCCGGAGATATTACCGATCCGGAATTTTGCAAAGAATTGGTGTCCACAGCTGTTTCAGAACTTGGCGGGTTGGATATACTGGTAAACAATGCCGGCAGGCAGCAAGCCATTGACTCTATATTAGACATTACGGAAGAAGGATTTGATGCCACCATCAAAACCAACATTTATGCACCATTTTGGATAACCAAAGCTGCATTGCCGCATTTGCCAGAGGGTTCGGCTATAATTGCCACCTCATCGGTACAGGCATATGACCCGTCAGAGAACCTCTTTGACTATGCACAAACTAAGGCAGCCAACGTTGCTTATGTAAAGTCACTGGCTAAACAATTAGGCTCAAAAGGTATTCGTGTTAACGGTGTAGCACCCGGACCGGTATGGACCCCGTTGCAAGTAAGCGGAGGCCAGCCGCAGGATGCCATTGAAAAATTCGGATCAGTTACACCGCTTGGCCGTCCTGGTCAGCCTGCAGAGCTAGCTTCCATTTTTGTGCAGTTGGCCGATGCTGATGCAAGCTATGCTACCGGTCAGGTATATGGCGCCGCAGGTGGTAACGGTCACCCATAAGATTTTATTTAACATCCATTCAATGCCGGGCAGTGCTTACTGCCCGGCTTTTATTTTAGCCGCTAAAACCCATGAAACAACCCGATATTTCGTCACTGGCGGTACTCAGTGACCGTAACACCTGTGCCCTGCTTGATAAAGATGCTATTATAAGCTGGTACTGCCCCGGCGCTTTTGACCGTGCGGCTCTCTTATCATCGCTTATTGATGAGGACAAAGGCGGATATTGGGAAATTGAATGTGATAACAAGACTTTTGTTGACCGGGCTTTCATTGACAGAAGCAGTGTGCTGCAAACCAACTTTAACGTAAATGGCGGCCAACTGTCAATTACCGATTTTATGCCGCTTGCATCAAAATTTCAGGGCATATGCCGTAAAATAAGCCCGGCACCGGCAACTGTTACCGGGCGGGTTCGGTTGGTAGGCGATTATGGCTTAAACCCCTTGAGCCTGCACCATGCATCTGCTCATACCATTGTATTGCCCCAGCAGCAGTTGTGGCTTCATTGTTCACATAAACTAAACATTGTTGATGATGTCATCCAATTTGACGTTCCGGCTGGTGAACCAACCTGGGTTGCCCTGATTAACAGCGAACAGCTTGATTGCAATATGCTTGACGATGCGCTGGCATCTACTTTGGCGGCTTGGAAAGAGATTGAAAAACATATTGATTACAGCGGTTCTTTTGAGTCCGAAGTGCATAATTCTTTACGTGCTTTGCAGCAATTGGTTTACGAGCCTACTGGCGGTATCATTGCCGCACCTACTATAGCGCTACCCGAAGTTGTTGGTGGCAAGCGCAACTACGACTATCGTTATGTATGGATGCGCGATGCAGCACTCATCACTTCATCTCTGGTATCCTTGCAAACTGACGGACAGGTTGAGTATGCGTTCATGTCATTTGTATCAGGTGCAATGAAGAAAAACAATCAATCGCATGTATCCTGTTTTTACGGAATTGATGGTTCCATAAGCACGGATGTTAGAGAGCTGCCTTTGATGGGCTACAAAAATAGCAGCCCTGTGACGGAAGGCAATGCCGCTGCAAATCAATTTCAATTAGATGCCGAGGCTAGTATACTGCTGGCTTGCGGTGCCATTTACGCAAAAACTGGCGAACGCCCCGAATGGGAAACGGTTGAAGCCATTGCAGACTATATATGCAAAAACTGGGAAAGGAAAGATAACGGCATATGGGAAGAAGAGCAGGTGCAGCATTATACATCAAGCAAAGCACTTGCAGCACGCGCTTTAGAAGTTATGGCTCCGTACCAAACCAATACCGAAACAGCTGAACGATGGTTGTATAACGCCGGGCTTATCAGAAACTTCATTAAGGAAAACTGTATAACCAGTTACGGTGCTTACGCTGTGCATGCCGGATCGGAAGAGGTTGATGTAGCATGTGCCCTTTTTGCACCTTTTGGCTTTGACGAGCCAGCTAACTTCCATCTGCAAAAAACAATAGCAACTATTGAAGAGCGTTACGAAGAAGGCAACTTGTATCGCCGGCATTTACTTGAATTCGATTCGGCCAAAGAAGGTGTGTTTTTGGCTGCCAGCTGTTGGATGGCGCATCATTATGCTCTGGCAGGAAACATTAAAAAATCAAAGGCCATATTACAGGCGGTACAAAGCTGCGCCAATGACGTTGGCTATTTCAGCGAGGAATTTGATTTACAAGAAAGCATGATGTTGGGCAATTTTCCGCAAACGTTTGTACATTCCTCATTTATATGTGCTGTCAACGGTTTAAATGAATGTTCGGAAAAAAATATCTAACCTCTTACGCAGGTACACTCTAGCTTTGACAGGCGACTCTTTAGTAATCTGTACTTCGCCTTATCGCACTTGAAAAATCATCTATAAACGCTTTATATATGGTTGGTTGCTCAACTACGCCATCATCTTCATAAGACAACACATTATTGTGTACACTGCCACTCCATCTTAAAGTTTCACTATACATGTTAAGCGATAGTAAAGTTCCTCCAGCAATAGTGCTAAAACGCATGGTGACTGTTCTACGCTCTCCAACTTTAGATGTCAGAATTTTTTTGTCTTTAGTATACAACTTGGCCCTTATAAAACCACTGGCTTTATCTACGTCCTCAATAAAGTAGTCATGGTTTTCAAGATAGTCAAGCGCTTGTTTAAAGCATGTATCGGCGTTAAGTGCAAGCTTTACATGTTTAAAATCTTTAGATTGAGCAGATAAGGTGTTAATTTGGGAGAATAAAAACAAGGCCGATATCAAAGTGAGTATTTTGCAGGTCATAAGGTAGCTTTAATAAATAACGCCACATTGAAGCAGTTAGTGTAATTGACTTTTATTGGACAGATTGAGGTTTACTGTCACAAATCAGTAACTGATTACCGGCATTTGATAACAGTTTTAACCGCCTATCACTTTATGTAGCCGTTCAACACAAATTATTATTAAGTAATTTAGCACACATGCATATTTGGCTTAAATAATAACAAAATGAAGAAGATACTCTCAACCTGCATCCTTGTACTTGTTACACTTGCCACTTATGCCCAAACCATTACCGGTACGTGGTATGGCACCCTCAAAATTGGTGAAAACCCTTTGCACGTCGTATTCCACGTTACCAAAAGCGGTAATGACTATGTAACAACCATGGATAGCCCCGATCAGGGTGCAGTAGGCATAGCAACCGATAAAACGCAATTCGTCAACAATGAGCTTACCATAGAAGCTGCAAAGTTTGGTATGAAATATACCGGTACGTTTAAGGCTGATAGTAATAAAATTAACGGCATCTTTAAACAAGGCCCAGCAAGCCTGCCACTTGTACTTACACCAAACAAACCCGCGGATAGTAAAAAAGCATCAGTTAAGCGCCCGCAAGATCCAACCTCATTTCCTTACAAGCAGGAAGACATTACTTTCAACAATGTGAAAGCCGGCAACATAATCGCTGGTACGCTTACTATACCTACAGGTAAAAAGCCGGAAAAAGTAGTCATATTAATTAGTGGATCGGGTCCGCAAGATCGTAACGAGGAGGTAGCGCAATTTAATCACAGGCCATTTTTGGTATGGAGCGATTGGCTGACCAAACAGGGTATAGCGGTATTGAGGTACGATGATAGAGGTGTTGGAAAATCTACCGGAAAATTTGGTACTGCCACCAGCGCAGATTTTGCAGATGATGCTGAAGCAGCTGTTAACTACTTACAGTCGAGGGCTGATTTCAAAGGCGTATCCATAGGGCTTATGGGTCATAGCGAAGGTGGTATGATTGCTCCAATGGTGGCCGCGCGCAATAATGAAGTAAAGTTTGTTGTACTGCTGGCAGCGCCTGGTGTACCTATCAATGAACTTATGGTGCAACAAAGCACTGACCAAATGCGCCTTTCAGGTGCGCCTGAAAATATCATAACACAATCTGTAGCCACCAACAGCAAACTATTTAAGGCAATGAGGCAGTTTAACAACCTACCCGAGGCTGCCTTTAAAGCAAAGATGGATACGGTAATATATCAGCAATTAAGGGCAACACCTAAAGAAGCCCTTGGTGGTCAAAGCATTGATGATGTAGCAAAACGTACAACCAGCCAAATTTATACTCCATGGTTCAGATACTTTATAGCATATAATCCTGCTGTTAACATTGAAAAGCTGCGTTGCCCTGTGCTAGCGCTTAACGGAACGCTAGATATGCAGGTGCAGGAAAGGGCAAACCTTGCCGGTATAAAAGTCGCCCTAACAAAAGGTAGAAACAAACATTTTGAAATTGTACCCTTACCAAAACTTAACCATCTTTTTCAGCTGGCCAGCACGGGGTCTGGCAGTGAGTATGAAAAAATTGAAGAGACCGTTAACCCCTCAGCTTTGGTTAAAGTTAGCAGCTGGATAACCCGGTTAAAGTAATGAGCAAGAAACAGTCATGGTTTTGGCCAGTTCAAATTAGCTGCTGGTTGCTCATCGGCTTTCTCAACTGGATTGCTCAGTACTCCAGCGGATCGTTCAGTAACGTTAATTTGTACTTGAACCTGGCCGGTATGTGCGCCGGAGGCTTTGCGGTTACCAGCCTTTATCGTGCCTACTTTAGAAGATACAAAGCAACGATTGAAATTAATGCAACTAGACTTGTTGCATTTTTATTTGCATCGGCCTTTGTACAAGCGGCGTTATGGCTTGTAATACTCATAATTATGATGCTGCCTTTTTTAGGGAACAAGCCGCTATCAATAATGCCAATACTGTTTCAAATTGTTCCGTTAATGGGTATAATGCTGGCATGGGATTCTGTTTACCTTGGCTACTACCTTGTAAGGCGCTATCACTCAACGGAGGTAGAAAAATGGAAGCTTGAGGCCGAGGTAAGGCAAGCTCAGTTAGGCACATTGCGGGCTCAAATAAATCCGCACTTTTTGTTCAATTCCCTAAATAATATAAGGGCGCTAATTTTAGAGGATCCAAGCCTGGCGAGACAAACTTTAACCCGCTTTTCGGAAATATTCAGGCATGCTTTACAGCATACAGACGGCCGGGAAATTAACTTGGCCGAGGAGGTTGATATACTTAAACAATACCTTGAACTGGTTAAAATTCAATATGAAGACAAGCTTACTTACCACATTAATGTAGATGACGCTTGCCTTGCGGATTCTATTCCGCCCATGGTACTGCAGCTGTTAGTTGAGAATGCTATTAAGCATGGCATTGCACTACAAAATAATGGTGGCGAAATACGAGTTAACATCAGCCGTAATAGTAATAAATTAATTTTAATGGTTACTAATACCGGCACCTTAGCTATAAACAACCGGCTGGAAGATAGCCTTGGCATTGGCCTTAACAATATCAAAGAAAGGCTTAGATTGCTTTATGGCAACAACGCAACCCTCAATGTGACAGAGGAGTCCCCTTATGTAAATGTTACTATTACAATAATAAAATGATTAAAGCTGTAATTGTTGAAGATTCGAGGTTGGCCCGTGTGGAACTTAAAGAATTACTGCGTACTCATGGCAACATCAATATTATTGGCGAGGCAGACTCCGCTGATAAGGGAATAGAACTAATCAAGCTTACGAATCCGGACTTGGTATTTTTAGACATTCACCTGCCCGGTGCAACCGGTTTTGATTTACTTGAAAAACTTGACTGTTTACCTGCAATAATATTCACTACAGCATTTGAGCAGTATGCCCTACAATCGTTTGACTATCATACAATTGATTATGTGCTAAAACCAATTGCCCCGGAGCGGTTAGCGAAAGCCATACTTAAAGCTTCAGCGCATTTTGGCTCTAAGCAATTACCGGATAAAACAAGCGATGAGGATAACCGGATATTTATTAAAGACCAGCACAAAGCGTGGCTGGTGCCCTTAAAAGATGTCAGATATTTTGAATCGAAAGGCAATTATATACAGGTATTTTTTGGCAATCAAAGTCCGCTTATGTTGCGCACTTTGCAGCAATTGGAAGAAACACTTAACCCCAAACATTTTATACGCATAAACCGGCAGCAGATTGTAAACCTAAGGCACGTTGTAAAGGTTAATTTATCATTGGGAAACCGGCTGAGGCTTACATTAAGTGATGGCTTTACAACCGAAGTATCACGCAGGCAAGTGGCAAAGTTCAAAGAGCAATTTGAATTCAACAGCTAAAAAATTTCAGCTTATTTATAAGCAAAAAATTTGGCCTTAAGCACCGTCTTTGGCCTAATTGGCAAAGGCGGTGTTATAGTATCTGTTTGGCTTCAAATAAATAACGTTATGCTGAAAATCAAGCACGGTATTGAAACGTTTCAAAACGTCGCTGCCCAGGTAATGAACGTTTGTACCGGGCAAAGGCTTACCCTCCGTCATGATTTGGGCAGGGACATTTTTTAGCCGAAACTTCCCAATTTGTAAATCTTGCAAAGCAGCTGTAATCACCGGTATTTCATTGCCCCTGCTACCATGCATTATTACCTTCTTTATAACGTGCATTTTGTTAACAGGAAACTTTGCATTTACCAGAACATCGTTATCAAACATTGCAGCTCGCTGATAACCTAAATCAAAAAAGAATAAGCTTTTACTAATTACGCCATCCTGTGATATCTCACTTTCAATAAATGGTTTATTCCTGATGTAAGTGATGTTGAGCTTTTCGTAACCTTTGTCTTTAGTTAAATGTTTAGGCATTGCTGAATGGATGATCATTTTTTGCTTGTCATAATCAAGCTCCACAACCATACCGTCAAATAAATCCCATCCTAACAAGCCATCAACCTCATGTCCGGCAGTGGTTATGTCATAAATCTTACTCTTGAATTCTTTATTCCCTATGCTAATAGCGTAAGGGGTACTGTATAGTTTCAACTTTGCTTTTACCTTCTTTTTCAGGCTGTCGCTAATTATACATACATCTGTTGCGCCGGTATCAAAGTTTAAAAGAATTGAGTCGGTACCGTTGATTACAACAGGCAAATAGTTAGTGTTAAACTTGTTGATTTTAAACGCAACCGTATCATGAAAAGCGTTGGCGCTGGCACTATAATTTTTAGGCTCCGAACTTTGTATACGGGTAAAGCATGAATCTTTTCCATTCAAAAGTACAATGAAATCTTTTTGCTGCCCGGGCTTCAACTTAAAGCTAATAGAGTCTGTATCTGTTTTAAATACAAAGCTGGTGGCGCGGGTTAATTTACCGGTGGTAAACACATCAGGTTTCTCGGCCGGGTTAATATACCAGTTGTAAACCGCCATATTTTCTTCATAAAATTTAGCTTTGTTTGAATTGGCTTTTACTACCGGAAGATGATGCTGCGCAAATACCCGGCATGCTATAATGAAGAATAATAAGGTCAACTTTGGTTTCATCAAGAATCATTATTACAATCATATGCCTACTGGTAATCAAACCCTAAGTAGATTTCTGATTTTTATTACAATGTTCGTTAATGATAGCAATTATTTCTTGCTTTTGGACAACTGTAAACGGAACTGACTTTATATCTTTGTACTCCATACCTTTCAGGTTTAACCTAATGTAACCGCCGGTCCACTTATTTTCTCGAATTTTTGCAAAGTGCACATCCCGGTAAGGTATAAAAACGAGAGATTCTTCCAGGTAAAAAATATTGAACAAAGGTTTCGCTCTTGATGGTGCGCCATCGCCCCACGGCAGATAATAAACACCTCGATCATCAAGCTTTAGCCAAACAATTTTTCTCGATTTGATTATGTACGATACGCCGCTAATTATAATTAACAGATTAATTAACCCTAAAAGAATTTGAGGAAATCCGGTAAACAACTCAGCATAGAATTTTAAACCGGAGATGATAGACTTATCAATTAACGAAAAGATTATTAAAGGCAATAATGATACAAAAATAAGTATCACACCTATCAGCGTAGCACGGGTAGCCGGGAAATGGTAATGCCTGGTCATTACCACCTTAACAGTTTTATACAATAGCTTGTTTAAGGCGCTATCAACAGCAGCAGACTAAAACCTCGGGATATTTTCATTTTGTTGCATAATCAAGATAGGACAAATTTGCTTCTGTTTTTATCGTAACGTACAATTCCAGTTTCCAGTAAAATGTGGTATGCCTCGAAAACAACATCTCTTGAAACTTTGTACGTTGTACTTAACTTACCAATTTCTGGCAAATAGTAATCGCTATTTAAATTTTGGACACTTATTGTTCTTATTAACACATCAGCCAATTGTTGTTTCAATGGCTTACAGGCTAAAAAATTAGGCATCCAGGATACTGGTAGTTGGTTTTCCATTTAATGGTTAGTTGCTAGCTTATAAGTTTTATTGATAAGAATGGTAATTTGCTGACACCGCCGTCACATACTTTTAATGAACCGGCATAAATGGTTCTGAGTCTTGCTGGTCATGAGCATTCATGCCTTTGGCCTTCCAATAGTTTTCAATATGCTCCAGCGATTGACCTTTGGTTTCCGGCAACAGTTTGTAAACAACTATAAATGCCACCACACAAAAGAAAGCAAAGAACCAGAATGTTCCAGCACTGCCAAAGTCTTTCAACAGTATGGGGGTAAGCTGGCCAACAATGGTATCAGCTATCCACATAGTCATAATACTTATGGCCAAAGCACGGCCCCTTATAGCATTAGGGAAAATTTCAGATGCAACTACAAACTTTAGCGGGCCTATTGAGAAAGCAAAAAACGCCAGGAACGAAAGTACACATACCAGTAACCATACGCTGCTGGTAGCACCTGTGTAAAAGCAATAGCCGGTTGCTATAAGCGTAATGGCTGCCCCGGCTGTGCCGTATAGGTATAAAGGCCGCCTGCCCCAGCTATCTACCTTCCAAATAGCAAACAGGGTAAAAATCATGTTTGCAGCACCAAATATAATCTGACTAATAAGCGAGTTGCTTAGCGATATGCCTGCACTGCTTAAAATGCTTGGCCCGTAGTAAACTATGGCGTTTATGCCGCTAAACTGCGAGAACAATGGCAAAAGTATACCTATAAGTAAGGCTTTCCGCATGCCGGGCGCAAATAACTCTTTGTATGATCCTTGTGGCGCAGCTTCACTTTTACTAACGTCATTAATACTACCCTGGTTATGTGATATGGCCTGCAAAATTGCTGTCGCTTCATTAGTTCTGCCTTTTTGCATCAGCCATCTCGGACTTTCAGGAACAGTAACCAATCCTCCCAAAAAAGCAACTGCAGGTATAGCACCCAAACCAAGCATTGCACGCCATATTTGCTTTACAAGTATAAGTTGCGAAGCAGATGTAGCTGCGTAATGAACTAATGCCGCGTTAGTCAGGTAAGCTACTAATATGCCGAATGTTATAGCGAGCTGATAGTAGGTAACCAACCGGCCACGAATGTTTGCCGGAGCTATTTCTGATATGTACAACGGAACTACGTTACTGGCAATACCAATACCTATACCGCCTATAAGGCGCGAAATTACTATAAGCGTTAACGTGGGCATAAAGGCGCAGCCCACAGCCGACAGCAGGAACAACGCGGCTGACAGCAACATAGGTACCCTGCGGCCCAAACGGTCGCTTAGCTCACCTGATAAGGCAACGCCTATAATGCAACCTATTAATGCTGATGATACAAACCAACCTTCCTGCACAGCAGTGAGTGAAAATTGAGTTTTAACAAAAGGCAGCACGCCCGATATAACAGCCATATCAAAACCAAATAAAAACCCTCCTAAAGAGGCAACTATGGTGATAGCAATAAGGCTTATACTTTTATTCTTCATCATAAAAACTATGTAATTGGCTATTAAGCAGGTTACTTTTTATTGCTCTGTAACTGGCTTAAACGGGTATATAATTCGGCTATGCATGCTTCATCAAGCAGCCATTTAGGCTTCTTTAAACCCTCGGCATCGGGCAACCAGGTGTGGGTAATAAATCCGTATTCATCACGCGAATTGGTCCACGCGTAATTCAAAGCATCTTCAACGGCTTTGATGTAGGAATAATTACCGTCAACGTTATAAAGTGCCGCATAACCTCTGAATAGTACCGTAACAAACCAGGGTAAATCAATAGCTATAGGCAAATTTTTATTACGAGATTTGCTCGAAAAGTACTTGTAACTGTCTGCTGCCATTTGCTGGGCCTCACGCAAATACTGCTTATCATTAGTAAATTGGTACAGTAGAACGGCTGCCTCAATTAACGACCCTGTGTTGTAGGTCCAGTAAACATGATTTAACTTATTGCTACCTGTTTTTATATCGTTAGCTATAACGCCGTTGGTATCTTTAAGGGTTTTATACATCCAAGTATAATACCGTTTGCCTGCTTCCAGGTAAGCTTTGTCCTTACTTCCCTGATAAATTTTTAGCGCCGTCAGTGTAGCCATTCCGTTGCTGCATGCCGGTTTTTGGTCTTTATGACCTTCCAGCCAGGTAACTCCCCCACCTGCATCATTATTCCAACCACTCTCAATAAACTTAAACACCTGTTTGGCACGTTTTAAGTACAAAGGATTGCGTGTTACAAAGTAAGATTCCATGTAGTCGATACCCACCAAACCGTTATCATCGTAATACCTGTCGGCTTTTTCAAATTTTACAGGATAAGCTTGGTAACCTAATGGTTGCCGCTTCGAATCGGCATATAACTCAATTCCGTGCACCAGCGTATCCTGATATTGCTTGTACTTAAGCTTATAAGAATTGGAAAGATGCATGAGGGCATTTGTTGCCGAAAACACACCTGAAAAAGGCCATAAAAAGCTAACCTGCTTTTCGGCTACGCCGCCGCCCTGCATGTAACTCAGTGAATCCTTTTTGTTATCAGGATAATTCTCCTTAAACAAACCCGGTTGTGCCGGTACACGGTACCGTTTCCAAACCAAATCGTAAATGTTCTCAGCCCTTTGCAAGTAATTTTGAGCCTTATCATCTTTAGATTGAGCAGATACATGCACTGCAGCGCAGCAAAATACAGCAACCGTCAATAATTTCAATTTCAGCATAACGCGTTATAATTTGGTGCTATTGTATTGATGGTGGAGGTGTTTTGGTTCCCCACTTTTGGTTGGGTTGTTTACCCATAACAAACACCAACTTGCCACCCTTCATCAGTTCATCGCGGTACATCCAGCAATTTTCGACAGGCTTACCGTTAAAGGTGAGGCTTTGTACATAAACGTTGTCTTTTGCGTTGTTGCGGGTTTCAATTTGTAACGTTTTACCGGCCAACAGGCTTATGCGTGCAGTATTAAATATAGGGCTGCCGAATTGAATGATGGGACGCTGATCGGTAAAGCCTTTTACGTCAAACAAACCTAGTGACGATAGCACATACCACGAGCCAAGTTGTCCCTGATCTTCATCCTGCCCATAGCCATAACCGTGAATTGACTCGGTACCGTAAAATTCGTTACAAATACTGTGTATCCATTTTTGCGTAAGCCACGGCTTGCCCGAGAAATTAAATAACCAGCCGATGTGCAGGTTAGGTTGGTTACCCTGGTTATACAATGCGTTCACCCCGGCAAAAGCGTCAATGGTTTTACCACCACCAAAGCCATTCTTTTCTGACGCTTCAAATATGGTATTCAAGCGCGAATTGAAGGTCGAATCGCCTACGGCGTTTATTAAGGCCTTAGGGTTATGAGGCACAAAAAAGGTATACTGCGTAGCATTCCCTTCCTGAAATCCTCTCCAAGGCTGCATCGGATCAAAGCGCTCTATAAATTTACCTTCGGCAGTTTTAGGCTGAATAAGCTTACTTGCTGAATTGAATAACTTATCCCACCCTTCAGCGTAATTAATAAGTTGCTTGTAATCGCTGGTTTTACCCAGTGCTTTTGCCATTTGGGCTGCAGCAAAAGCGCTGTAGCTGTATTCAAGCGTGTGCGATGCAGAAAAATTTGACCCTGTTGAATCGGTCACAAAATTACTGCCGTCACCATCAAGATGCGGCACATACCCATATTTCAAAAATGCCCTGGTATCCATTTTTCCTGAGCCTACTAAGCGGTTTCTCCAACCCAACTCGTTGTTTTTTACAGCCTCATAAGCCAACTTGGTATCAAAACTACGTATACCCACCTGGTATGCAGCTGCAATGGCTAACCCTACAAAGTTGGTTCCTACGCCCGATGCGTACTCGCTATTGGCAATACCATCACCAAACCAGCCTTTATCTTTGTATAGCCTAAGTTGTGTATTTACAAACCGCTCATACCATTCCGGATAAGCTAATGACCATAACTGAGTAAGGTTCCAGTAGCCACCCCATATGGCATCAGTATTAATGAAACCATGCTTTTTTTCCTGAGCCGACAGTTGACCAATAGTTGCACGATGTTTTGGATAAGCTCCATTAACATCGCTGGCTAAGCCACGGCCAAGTAAAGCATGATAAAGGCCTGTATAAAACTTTATTTTATCGGCTTCAATATTACTTTCAACCTGTAGCTTGTTTAATTCCTGTCTCCAGGTTTTTTTAGCTAATTCCAAGGCGCTGTCAAATTTTAGCTTTGCCGCCTCAGCTATAAAGTTAGCCTTTGCGTTTGCCACTGAAGTGTAGCTTAGCCCTACTTTTACTTCAATTTTTTCGCCTGCTACTGTTTTATAATTTAAGGCCAGGCCTGCACCAACGCCCTTGGCTGCTTTTTGCCCCGGCTTGGTACCTGCCTTGGTGAAGGCCGTTACCGATGACGGCTTTTTGCCAAGCTCGCCATAAATAAACATGGCTACTTTGCCGCCGGGGTCATAGCTTGCCACATATTTTGGGTACGTGTATACATAACCCGAAAAGTGTGTAGCATCAATCATGTGTATCTCTGCATCCGTTGCCTCGCCGCTTTCTCCCTGTTTACGGCCAATATCTAAAACTATATGCGCATTGGTTGATTTGGGAAACGTGTAACGGTGAAAGCCTACACGTTTGGTTGCAGTAAGCTCGGCGGTGATTTGATAATCGTCAAGCTTTACTTTGTAATATCCAGGCTGTGCTACTTCATTTTTACGGTCAAATACTGAACGGTAACCGCTTGAAGGTTTGTCAAGCTGGCCAGGCACAACTTTAAGTTCGCCGGTGGTAGGCATAAAGCTCACACCCCCAACCTGCCATTCATGAAAATGGACAAAACCTTCAATTGAGTTATGCCTTACATCGTAACCAACAGCTTCCCAACCCTGCGCATTGCCATAACTACCGTTGGTTGATGGTGCAAGTTTGGCCATTCCGCCCGGCACAGCTGCCGGTGTAAAGAAAAACCAGCGACTATGTGCTGTTCCTATTCCGGGGTTAACATATTGTAATACATCCTGCGCTATGGCTTGGCCTATAGTGAGAGTGGCTAAAGCCAGCGCTGTTTGTAAAAAGAGTATTTTTTTCATAAAAAAGGATAGAAAATTTTAGAAACGCCTGATATTATTAACGGTATTTTGACAACATCACCTGCACACGTTGCATCCAGGCCTGGTCTACACCTTCCAGGTTGCTATATCTGCCGGCGCCGTTTAAACCTGCGTACTGATAGTACCCGTTCAAAGCAGGATTTTTTAGTATTACGTTAATAGCATCTACGTTTGCTTTGGCATAAACCAGCCAGTTACTGTTCTGGTCCAACTCGTAAAGCTTTATCATGGCTTGCGTAGCCCAGCCGCTGTAACAGCCGTTTACACGTAAATCATTGGTGTTGAAAATAAAAACATTGTAGCTTTTATCCCATAAGCCCCTTATCATGGCGTTACCTAATGCCTGGGCTTTGGTTTTGTAGGTATTATCGCCCATGGCATCGGCATATAGCAACTGCGCTTCAACCATAATGGCGTTATCATAGGTAAACTTCACATTATTTTTAGAGCCGTTTTTTTCTATCTGCCAAATGTATAAGCCCGAGTTGCTATCATATAATTGGCTGTTAAGCCAGTCGTTTACTAAAACAGCCCAGTCTTTATACTGCGTAGTGCCGGTTATTTTATAAAGCCTTGCAAACAGCTGCATGGCAAGTCCGTTTGACTGGGTGGGCTTTACAGTTTTTTCGGTAGTCCACCAAAAGCCACCGTTGAAGGTATTATCCCATTGACCGCTGTTAATTAACCATTTGGCACAAGATTGTGCCGCTGCCAGGTAATCACTTTTAACCGTACCGGTGGTTACATCATAGGCATCTAAATAAGCCATACCAGTAAGCGCATTATCATCAGTGTACTTAACGCCACTGGCTCCTGTTCCGTCTAAATTGGCATAAGCAAAGTAACCTCCGTTGGCGTTTGACTTATCCTCAAGCTTTTTTAGCCAGTTAAAGGTGTTGTTCATGGAGGTCATGGAGCCTGCCTGCCCGTTAGCCACCATAGCAGCATCAGCATAAATATGGCTTGCTACATACCACTCAAAGGCGCTTGTGGTATTCGTAGTTGTATTTACCTTGTAACTGCCAAAAGGAGTACCATAGCCCGAATTGATAAAGGCTTGCGTGGCTTTAGCATTAGTGAGGTATACAGATTCAGTTACCGGGTTTCCACCATCACCCCCTCCTCCGTTGTTACCACCGTTATTTTCACTATCAGGTGTGGTTTTTGATTTACCGCACGAGGCAAACAAAACGCCAAGTACAATAATCAGGTTGTAATACTGCTTTCTCATGGTTTATCAGGTAAATGAGGGTAACGCGGTAGTAATTACACCACTCACGTTACCCGTTTCGTTTTAATTTACTTATTGGTTAGTTTACGGCTGTTGCGGTATGTGAATAAGCGGCATTGGCTTTGAAATAAACATCTACTTTGGCGTTATGCGTATCAATAGATGGATCAAACTTATAGGTGTTGTTCCATTGATCATTAGTAACCGGAGCAAGGTTAAAATAACTTGCGGGTTGCCCTGCAGGAGCTACGTTATCTCTGTTTACACTCCCCATGTACTCTGCTCCTGCCGAGGTATGTAATATGAACTTATAACGTTCATCACGTCCCCATGAAAACTGGTAGAAAGTAACGGGGATACGTGCATTGCTCCAGGTACTGTTACCTGAATAGGTAAGCTGGCCTATCTCAGTATTATATGCCGACATAAATAAACCAACCGACTGTATGCCAATAACATTGCTTGTAGCCACGTTAAAGTTAAGCCTTATACGATATGCGCTTGTTGTAGCACTAACGGCGGTTGTTTGTTCGCCTTGCTGAATTGTGCCGCTGCCGTTTAAATAATACTTTGTGCCTGCAGTAGTTGCTTTATCAGTAAACTGATACGTACCCGGCTGTAACGATGTGTAGAGTTCAAACACGCCTGGCGAAGTTTGTTTAAATGCTATTGCTTTAGTAACATCAGCTGCGCCTGCCTCAGTAGCAGAGCCTGTAAGGAACAAAGTGCTTGGTGCAACTGCAAAACCAGCCGGGCGGGTTATCTGCAATGTATTTACGGCACTGCCGGTTTGGACGTTAGCAGCCTTTGATGCCCTCACCGTCCACTTAAGCGTGCCAGTGCTTGATGAAGCTATGCCCGCCAGTGAAGCAATTTTGTTCAACGTATCTTGCGGAATAGTAGCCTGCTGCTGAACGCCTGTTCCATCGGCTAAAACGCGGTACGCTGGTTTGCTGAAGTTACCATCGGCTTTATCAAAAGCAACTTCATATAATATAACACCACCCTCAGAGGCCGATGCTGCGTTCCATTTAAATACTACGCTGCTACCACCCGGTTGCAGGTTTAAAGAAGCGGAATTCACCGGTGCAGAAAGCGTACTCACAGCAGTAATATCACTATTTAATTGGCGAGTGTCCTTCTTACATGAACTAGCTGTAAAAAGTGCAAGCACACCTAAGGCAATGTTTATAACAGAGGTTTTCATCTGGATAATTGGTTTAATTGGTTTGGTTATTAATAGCCAGGATTTTGAGTAAGGTTAGCGTTCAGCGTTTGGTCGCCGCTTGGTATAGCCCATAAGTAATCGCGGTTGGGGTTGAAACGTCTTAACTGAACGCGGATGTAACCATTATCGGTAGTCGGATCGCCCGAAAAGCGTGCACCATGTACGTACCTGTTTAGTACTGTTTCGGCTATTCTCCAACGTCTGATATCGTCAATACGAATACCTTCCATAGCCAGTTCGGCGCGGCGCTCACGTCTGATAACGTTAGTTAAATCACCACCTGGGTAACTTAAAGCTGCCGCATCTGAAAAGCCTGCGCGGGTACGCAGCGCTCCTATAGTACGGTTCCAAACAGTGGCATCCATTTGTCCTAAACTATTTTTTGCCTCGGCGTAGGTAAGCAATATCTCTGCGTACCTGAAAAGGTGAAGGTTATTGCCCGATGTGAAGTTTGCAAGAGCTGATGGGTCAAAGTATTTACGCCAGTAGTAAGCTGTTGGTGATGAACTTTGCCTGCCTGATGAATATTCATCGGGCCCAGGACGGGTTGGATCACTGCCCGGACGGATATAAATGATTTTGCTGGTACCGTTAACACCTCCGCCATTGTTCCAGTTATATCTGTCATAAACAACGGTTGCTGTTAAGCGTGGATCGCGGTTAACATAAGGGTTGTTCTCATCATATCCTGAACCAGATTCGGTAATTCCTTTACCGTTAAGCATAATATAATCATCCACCAGTTCCTGGGTTGGAGCAAGGGCGCTTACACGTCCACCTACGCTGTTAGGGGCAAAATCCCAAAAATCCGTCCAGGTACGGGTAGTGGCAGGCACATATTGTAAAGACAATATAGTTTCAGGATTATTGCGATTTACCGATGGGTCGCTGAATAAATTACTGTAATTAGATGCTAATGAGTAAGTGCCGTTAACACTGCTGTTATTCATCAATGCTTCGCAAACGGTTACTACCTCGGCCATGCGGTTACCCTGGTACAATAATACGCGTGCTTGCAAGGCTAATGCAGCACCTTTGGTAATGCGGCCGTTTTCGGCAGGTGACAGCTGATCTTTTGATGGTAATGAAGCTACAATATCTTTTAACTCATTGATCACAAAATTCACTACCTCGGCACGTGGAGTTTTAGCGATTACCTTTGCTTCATCCTGCGTTAGGTCTTTAGTAACCAAGGGCACGTCACCATACCATTTAGTTAGGTTAAAATGCTCAAATGCACGGATGAATCTTACTTCAGACTTTAACCTGTTTAAGGTTGCGGTGCCAAGTGTTGTATTTCTATCAACGTTTTCAAGGAATTGGTTGCATGATTTAATTGTGCTGTAGTAGTAAGCCCAATCTCCGGCAAATTTTGGAGTAAGCGAATTAGCGTTACCACTTGCTATTTGTATGAGGTCGTTATTGTTTTGAGAGTAGGCATTATCAGATAATCCTTCGGCACCAAAATATAAGCCGCTGTTGTACATTAAGCTGTAGTTATTGTTCAGCGCATTATATACGTTGGCATCTGCCGTCCAAAAATTAAGTATGGAGTAGGCATCTGTTGGTGCTAAGTCGAGTTTACGACAGCTGCTCACAACAATCAATGCCGTTATTGCTAAATATTTAGTAATGTGTTTCATAATCCTTTTTTAACTGGTTAAAAGGTAATATCAAGGCCGGCACCGATGAAGATGGGCAGTAAGTAGTTGCGTGCACTATTAGAGCTTGTATTAGGGCTTACGCTATTACCGAACTCGGTAGTTTCGGGATCGATAAACCGAAGTTTGCTAAGCGTTAACAAGTTTTGCCCTATTGCTGAAACTCTTACACGTTGCATGCCTGCTTTACGTGTAAGTGCGCTGGGTAAGGTGTATCCGATGTTGACGTTTTTAAGCCTTGCATAAGCCGCATTGTAACGGTAAACATCGGAGCCATTGCGCCAGTTGTTAGTATTAGATGGCGAACCTATGCTGGCCAGTCTTGGATAACGTGCATCGGGGTTACTAGGCGTCCAGTAGTTGGTCATGTGCTCATACAGTGTTGCACCGTAGTTGTAATGATACGGCTCAACAAGTTCGCCGCGCAAAAACGCATCGCGCTGGCCAACTCCCTGTACAAAAAGCGTTAAATCAAACCCGCCCACTGCAAGGCGATATGTGAAACCGAAAGTATAATGCGGGAAAGGATTGCCTATTACTTTTTTATCATTATCATCAATTTTGCCGTCGCCGTTTAAATCTTTGAACTTAAGATCACCTGGCCCTACTATGGCACCAGCCGGTTTGGGTGAAGTGTTTACATCGGCTTGGTTTTGAAAATAACCATCGGTTTCATAGCCGTAATATTGTGTAAGCGGCTGACCTACTTTGCGCAGTAACTGATATACATCTTGGTTATAAATAATTTGCTGGGTATTCCCGGTAAGTTCAAGCAGCTTATTTTGGGTATTGCCAATATTTGCACTGAAGCTTTGCGTTACTTTCGGAGTTTTCCATGTGTAGGTTAATTGCGCCTCCCATCCCCTGTTTTGCACTTTAGCAACGTTGGCCGTAGGTGGCGTAGCACCAAAAACACTTGGTACGTCTAACGGGTTTTGCTGAATTTTTCTAGTGGTTTTATCGAAATAATCAAATGAACCAGTAAGTTTATTATTAAACAAACCAAAATCAAAGCCGAAGTTTAAGGTGGCCGCCTCTTCCCAGGTTAGTAATGGGTTTGAGAGGTTGGTACCTGCACCGCCTTGAATTACACCATTGTATCCGTAAGCTCCGGGGTAGTTGAAGTAAGTAGTAAGGTAAGTATAATTACCTGCTGTTTGATTATTACCTACAATACCATAAGTGGCCCGTAGTTTTAAACTGTTCAGCGTGTTTTTCAACGGCTCCATAAAGCTTTCGTCAGATATAAGGTAACCTGCATTCACTGACGGGAAAAAGCCGCTGCGCTCACCTTTAGCAAACTTTGATGAAACATCATTTCGGAATACAAAATCGAGGAAGTAGCGTTGCTTATAATCGTAGCTAAAGCGCCCGAAGGCCGATTGTAAGCTGTTAGCCTGCACACCAATACTGTTGTATGAATTTGTAGCATCAATCAACGTTCCGGTAGTGGCGTTACCAAACACAGGATCTGTTAATGTTTTTTGCAGCTGGAATCCACGCTGATTGGTAATCTCGCTTGATACACCTAACGTAGCATTTAAGTTATGTTGTTTGAATGATTTGATATAGTTCAAATACACCTGCGTGTTAAAGGCATGTGACTTTGAATTATTATCAAAGGTGGTTAAGTCGTTACCGTAAACACCGGCCGGTAAATAATTAACCTGCGTTCTTCTGAATAAGTTACCGTTATTTTGTATGGTACCGCCAAATACACCAGTAATGTTCAACTCTTTGGTAATATTAAGTATACCGGTAAGGTTACCGAATATACGGTCATTATCAGCCTGGTTAAAGCCACCTTTTTCTAATACACCATACTCATTGTATTGGGAAGCGATTGGGTTAGTCAGGTAGTTTCCGTTTTCATCTTGCCAACTGTAATTGTACGGTACCCTGTTGGCATCAGCAAAAACGTTGTTATTGCCTACACTGTTGGTTTTGTTGCGCGACTTGGTATACTCAAGTATACCTGACAGCTTGAAGCGACCAACAGTTACTGATTGATTTACTCTTAAGTTATATTTTTGATAACCAAACTTACTGCCGCTGCCACCGTTGCCAATAAAGTTGCTCAGTTGGTTTAAATAACCTGCAGATATAAAGTAGGTGTTACTTGCACCGCCACCGCTAACACTTAAGTTTTGCGACAGTTGGGGTGCATTGTATAATAAATGATCAACATCCCACGTACCGTTACCTTGTGCGGCAAGCTCCTGTATTTGGGCTGGGGTAAATGACGGAGGCAACCCTGAATTTACCAACGACTCATTTTTGTAATATGCATTATCGGCTGCATTTACTTTCCTGACTAATATGTTTGGCTTTTGCCAACCGTAATTACCGTTGTAATTAACCGTTGCTTTTTGATTAGGCTTACCGCTTTTTGTAGTTACCAACAATACACCATTTGCACCGCGTGAACCATAGATGGCTGCCGCGCCTGCATCTTTTAGTACAGTTACACTCGCAATATCATTTGGATTAAGCAAGCTCAAATCTCCAATTGACTGAGAAACAATACCATCAATAACTAAAAGCGGATCATTATTACCCGT
The DNA here is from genome assembly GCF_913773635.1 of uncultured Mucilaginibacter sp. Taxonomy (GTDB): domain Bacteria; phylum Bacteroidota; class Bacteroidia; order Sphingobacteriales; family Sphingobacteriaceae; genus Mucilaginibacter. The sequence goes on along the minus strand of NZ_CAJYGQ010000001.1, from coordinate 146,616 downwards.
TGTAGATACACCCCGGATATTAATAAGTGGTGTAGCACCCGGATCTAAAGTACTTTGCTGAATAACCAGGTTGGGCGATTCGCCCTGTAAGGCCTGAACAGCATTTAGTACCGGTTTTTCATTAATATCACGGGCTGCAACTACGCCTATAGAACTATTGATAGTTGCCCTGCGCTGTGTACCGTAACCTACAACTACTACTTCGTTGAGCGACTTTGACGTATCGGGTTTTAACGATATGTTAATTTGGGTTTGCTGGCCTATGGTTACAGTTTGTGATGTAAAACCAATAAACGAAAACACCAATACCTTGTTAGCCTCCCCCTCGGGAACCGTTAACTTGTAATTGCCGTTTACATCGGTAAGCGTACCAAGTTGTGAATTTTGAAGCTTAACGGTAACACCCGGTAAAGGCAAGCCCTGCTCATCTTTTACCTGCCCGGTGATAATTACATCGGCACTCTTCCTGACCGTTGTACTTGAAATGGTTGGGTTGGCCGTTGCCTCGGCTTGTGCTGCACTGCAGCAGGCCAAAAGGAGCATCAACCCAATCCTGGAGTAACGCCGGCCCGAAGGAAGCGTCAAAGGACTTAGTAGTTGTTTAGATCTCATATGGTTAAATAATTGATGGTTTTATTTGCTTTGGCAGCCTTATACATGCCTCACACATGTATGAAGATCTTTGACTGCTTACTTTAAGAAGGCTTTAATAACTTTTAGCGGTGTGCTACCTGAATTGGTTAAAGTGTAGCTACCTGCTGCGGCCGGCACAACAAAGGTTTCGGCGTAAGCAAACGTTTGGTCTGCGCTCCCAGGTGTTTTAACGGTTACGCTCTCCCCTTCTACTACCATCAGCACGTGGCAACCACCGTTTAATTCAACATAAGCTTCGTTGGCAAATTCCAGCCGGTGCACGTCATAGAAGTGTTGAGAATGTGTAGGCAGATGAATAACCCTTACATCATCAGTTTGGCTTAATACGGCAGGCTTTGAAATCAGTTCCTCCTGCACGCGTTGCCCTTTACGAGTGAAATCAAGGTTATTAAAGGCATGATTAATGTTGATAGGCCTTGGATTGCCTTCTAAGTCAAGGCGAAGCCAATCATACATTTTAAAAGTGAAGATGTAGGGTGTAGCGCTAATCTCAAGCACCAAATTGCCGGCACCTGCGCTGTGTACGGTTCCATTTGGAATTAAAAACAGGTCGTGCTTTTGCGCAGAGTGTACCTGTACATAGCTTTCCATATCCAGCGGCTTGCTTTCAGCCTGGCTGCTTTCCAATGCCGACTTAAACTCCTCCGGGTTTATTGAATCTTGGAAGCCAAGATAAACCTGTGCGTCAGGATCGCAATCTAAAATATAGTAAGTTTCATCCTGGGTAATACGCTCACCAAAGTTTTCCCGAATATATTTAAGGGATGGATGGCACTGAATTGATAAGTTACCGCCTTTAACAGTATCTAAGAAGTCAAAACGTATCGGGAACTCATCGCCAAAAACCTCAGCGTGGCTGCCAAGTACATCTTTGCCATTTTGAAACATCAACATATCAAACGACACCTCAAGCAACCAACCGTCACTTTCAAACACCAGCCCGTTTTCGGGTACAATCAGTTCAAATGACCATGCATAATTCACTGCATCGGGGTTAACGCCTTCAATATTTGATTTAATCCATTGTCCTCCCCATGCACCAGGTTCAAACCAGGGGCGCACGCGTAGAGGCATGGTGGTTAAAGTACTCAAGCCAATTCTTAGTGTGTCGCCTGCCATCCAGTTAACGCTATCAGGCCATTGTCCGTCGGCTATTACATCTATTTTGTTCAGTATATTTTTTTTATGCTCGTTAAGTAATACCCAGTCAACAAAGTAAAACCGCTTGTACATGTAAAACGGTTCATAGGTGCGCTCACTGCCTAAGTTGGTGATAGACTCAGCGCGCATTCTGAACTGTAATTCGTTCTTTGGTAAATCAAAATATACCAATGCACCATCCCACCCCGCTAAAGCAGCGCCTGTACCAATGATAATGTTGATGTCGGCTTTGGCGTCTGGCGAATGCATCTCTGCAGCTGATTGATCAAAGTAGTCTGCCAGTGTTAAGGTACAGCGCGTACCCCAAACAGACTCATAAGTGCCCATGAACGGAGCAACCATCTCGTCAATTACTGATGCCGGCTTTAAAAGCGTTGCGGCGTCGACCCAGTTTACTTTGAGCCCTTTATTTTGTAAGCAACTTTGCAATGCTGCTTGAATTTGCTTCCAAAACACGCCTACATAACCATCGATAATTACCGTTTTTTGTCCGGCAATCCATTCGGCCAAACCTTCATATCCATTTTGTATACTACCAGTCTGAAGCGAGCAAGCTGGATAAATATTGTACCTGGCCGACTTTGAAACTGACGTATCAATGCGCTGAGGCATCAAGTATTGCGTAGTTTTTCTGGCATCGGCAGTATTGCTGCCCGGCAGCGTTTGAACAAGAGTAGATTCGTTCATAATGTTATAATGTATGTACATAATAATAAGCAAAGCCGAAGCATGCTTAGTTATATTAGAGGAATTCAGCAAAAGCTGACAATCGGTTTATTGTTTATATGTACAAACATAACTATAATTTACTGATTGCAAATTTTTTTTGATTTATTTTTATACTGATGTTGAAGAAGTTGAAATGTGCGTACAGGATATATGTACATACATTTAAAGTTTTAAATAAAAGCCTTATTATTGTACTTAGTACACAATGAGAAAGTATAGCATAGATCATAAAAGTCCGATTCCATTACATGCACAGGCCGAAACCCTCCTTAGGCAGCTGATACAAGAAGAAGATTACAGAAACGGAAAAGTACTACCTAATGAGGTTGAGCTTGCAAAAAAGCTTGCTATTTCGCGTACAACACTCAGGCAATCAATAAATAAGCTTGTTTTTGAGGGATTACTGGTTCGTAAAAAACGCTCAGGAACAAGAGTAGCTCAAAATGTGGTAAGTTCGAAGTCAAACAACTGGCTTTCGTTTTCGCAGGAGATGAAGCTGCGCGGTATTCCTATTAAGAACTTTGAATTACATGTTACGTGGGTAACTCCGGATGAAGAACTGGCAGCATTTTTTGAGATAAAACCCGATCGCAAAGTGCTTAAACTTGAGCGGGTGCGCGGCCGGCCCGACGAGCCTTTTGTATACTTTGTGTCGTACTTTCACCCAAGGGTAGGCTTAACAGGTGAAGAAGACTTTAAACGGCCGCTATACGAAATGCTTGAACATGAGCACTCTATTATAGCTACCCTATCCAAAGAAGAAATTAGCGCTGTTGCCGCTAATGATGACATAGCCGATAAGTTACGTTTGCCGGCGGGAAGTCCGCTGCTTTTCAGAAAAAGATATGTTTTTGATCCGGGTGAGCGGGCAATTGAATATAACCTGGGTTATTACAAGGCCAGCAGTTTTGTGTACACCGTTGAAAGTACCAGGTAATTACTAAGCTACAATAACACAGCCTTACAAATCTGTATCTGCTTATAGATACCAATCCATAAATCTTTATTTAAGCAGATACGGATATTATCGTTTAAAGGCTCGTAGATAAGCTTATGCTATAAATGATTAGCAACCATTGCTTTGAACACTGCTTATTTTATTTTTATTAAGTTGAGCACAATTTCATAAGTACTGCTCTTTTCCCATCTTGCTATAAGCCAACCAATAAAACTCAGGGTAAATATATCGTTGTTTTGTTCTGCATTCGCCATTTCGTGTACCGAACGCTTGTATCGCTCGTCGTCAATTACATTAGGGTTGACTAAATAACGCTCAACAAGTTTTAAATAATTAAGCACCCGCTGCTCTGACGTTTTTAACAAGTAACTTTTATATCTGCGCCTAAAGCTTTGCAGACGCGATGCTGCAAGTTCAAAGTTTGAAAACTGTGCGTAAATTAACACTTCCATCAAATGCTTTCTGATGCTCCAAAGCATACCCATTTTCTTTTCATACCAGGCATCGGTTTGGTTAAGCATACTTAAATGCTTTAAGCTTTTACGATTGTCATTTAAGGCCATAAACATAGCAATGCAAATGCGTAGATCTTCCATATCTTCAAGTTTGGCGTTATTGCTTTTACCAGTAAGTGCAGCCTGAAGCACATCTATCGCGTCATCAGCAGAACCTGTAAAAAACTTATTGAGCGCATACAACAACTGGTGCTGCATAAAAAATACTTGATTATACTTACCTCCTTGCATAATAGCCATCATTTCGTTTAAATAACCCATACTCCTCATAAAATTCTTCTGCCTTAAATGGAAATTCGCCAGGTAGTATAAGACCTGTATTTGGTAGTAAGTATGAGACTTATTCTCTGCTGACCTAAGTTCAATAAAGCGGTTAACACGGTTAACAAATCTTTCAATCAGTTGGTAGTTCTGCTGTATGGCTGCGTACTCGTTAGCAATGAAAAGAATTTGATAAACAGACTTATATGTCATTAAATCAGCCACGGAAATTTTGTATTTACGAATAGTTGCTATAACAAGACTTGTAAGATTTACAATCCTCCCCTCCTGGTTTATGAAGTGTAATTGCTGCCTCAGGTAAGCATACGCTACGTTTAGATTAGCTTCGCTCTGCATACACAATTGATTTTGCGTGAAGCGTGCGGTAATCAGGTCAAAATTTCCGGCTTGCGGCAAATGAGCGTATTGCAGTTTGAGCAACAAAATTTCATTGAGCAAATTAAACTGCTCTGCGCGCTCTGCCATTACTTCCGCTTTTTTAAGGCACCTAAAAGCTAATTTTACCAGGTCATTTTCCAATAAATAGCGGGCAACCACTAATAAGCGCAATGCGTTCTGACTTTCAGAATGACTGGTTTCAAACGTTTTATTAGATAAAAATATCAACAAATTTTCCTGAAGCCGCTTACGCAATGCATGGTAGGCATCCTTATTTTTATCACAATTATATAGCCTATTTAAACTATCTATATCGTCAGTTTTTAACAAATTAAGTAATTCTAAATTCTTGACATCATCACGTTTATTTCTACTCTGCAAATACTGCTTAAATTGTTTAAAGTCGGTATCATCAAGTATTTTAACAAGCTCGTTTAATGAGTCCATATGCTGTAGTCAATCATTCTAAAGCTATAAAATTCTGAATTTATATCGTCAGTTATTTAACAATTCTGATTTTTAATGCTATTGCTACAGGCCCATCTTTGCTTTCATAATAACAACAAAAAACAATATCATGGAACCGCTACAAAACAAAATGGAAGAAATTACAAGCAGCAGTAAATACGCAGATCGCGTTAGAAATCCTTACAAACCAACAGCCGCGTTTACCGGAGCATCATGGTTTGCTTTATTGGCCGGGGTAGCTGGCTACTGCATTGGATTATGGAATGCCGGCATGCAATTAAATGAAAAGGGGTACTATTTCACTATTTTATTATTCGGACTATTTGCCGTAATCTCTGTACAAAAAAGCGTTAGAGACAGGGCCGAAGGACTTATAGTTACCGACTTATACTATGGCCTCAGTTGGTTTGCCACTATAGCAGCCATGATTTTACTAACCATAGGACTTTGGAATGCAGACTTGGCAAAAAGCGAAAAAGGTTTTTACGCTATGGCTTTTTGTCTGAGTATGTTCTCGGCTATTGCTGTACAAAAAAACACCCGCGATTCAAAACTGATAGCTGATAAAGAGCTGTAACGTAGCGGTTACCAACCCGCAGTGCATTGCCTTGCAAGCCTGCGGGTTTTTCTGTTGAGTAAAATTCATCTTGATTTTTCAGATACATTTTGATATCTTTATAATATCAAAATAAATAACAAGTTGACATGGAAAACGAAAAATCAATCAAACCGCTTTCGGGCTATGGTGCACTGCTTCTGTTTTTAGCATTAGGTGCAACATGCGTATACCTGGGCATACAGGAATACATAGTAGCTTGCGTTGTTTTAGCACTTTTTGATTTAATTTTATTATCAGGCCTCATTATTATTAATCCAAATGAGTCTAAGGTACTCACACTATTTGGCAAGTACGTAGGAACCGTAAAAGCAGACGGCTTTTTTTGGGTTAACCCCTTTACCGTAAAAAGGAAAGTATCGCTTAAAGCCAACAACCTTAACGGGCAGCAGCTTAAAGTTAATGATAAAATGGGAAACCCTATTGAAATTGCAGCTGTAATTGTTTGGCAGGTTAACGATACCGCTAAAGCAGTTTTTTCGGTTGAAAACTATGTGCAGTATGTAAATATACAAAGCGAAGCAGCAGTACGCCATTTGGCTAACACCTTTGCATATGACAACATGGAAGATGAATCTGCCGAGGTTACCTTGCGAGATGGTGCCGACCAGGTAAGCGAGATGCTGGAGAAAGAACTTAATGAGCGTTTATTTCGCGCAGGCATTCAGGTACTTGAAGCACGCATTTCACACCTGGCTTACGCACCTGAAATTGCAAACGCTATGCTGCAACGGCAACAAGCATCAGCAATTATTGCGGCACGTAAACAAATAGTTGAAGGTGCAGTAGGCATGGTTGAAATGGCACTGGCACGACTGTCTGAAAAAAACATTGTAGAGTTTGATGAAGAACGCAAAGCGGCCATGGTAAGCAATTTATTGGTTGTACTTTGCGGCGAACGTGCGGTATCGCCGGTTGTAAATACAGGAACACTATACCATTGATAAGTGGAAGCTCATTTGAGTTTAAATCAGAAATTAGCTTACTTGATGAATATAAAATTAAATTTTTAGCGGCCGAAGGCTAACACCTTTGATGGAGTAATTATGGCTGAAAAAAAATCATTTGCGTTAAGGGTAAGTGCCGAAATGCTCAAGGAGATTGAAGAATGGGCAAACGATGAGTTCAGAAGTATAAACGGACAGATTGAATACCTACTTAACAAAGCAATTAACGAACGTAAAAAAACCTCAAAAAAAGGCAAAGAAGAAAAGTAACGGAACGTTATTACAATTTTTTTAAATAAAAAAGCTGCACATCATTCCAGATGTGCAGCTTTTTTTATATATGAACAAGTATTACGCAGCAATAACCTGCTCTACTCTACTTATAAGCTGCTCCAGGTCAAATGGTTTTGCCAGAAAACCATCAGCCCCGGCCTCTGTAGCAATACGCTCGCCTTCGCGGCTGGCAGAAATTACAATTACACGCAAATTCTCAGTTTCAGGACTTTTTCTTAACGTACGCAGCACTTGATCGCCAGATAAAACTGGCATCCACAAATCAAGCAGCACAAGGTCTGGTTTCTCACGCTTTATCTCCTCATATATCTGCAAACTGTTTTGAACTGGTATAGTTTGATAACCACTATCACTCAATATCAATCCCAACATATCTAAAATACCTTCATCATCATCGCAGATCAGTACTTTTTTATCACTCATAACTGATCCTTTCATTTAACGGAAGTGTGAAATTGAAGGTTGACCCTTTACCTGGCTCGCTTTCAACCCACAGGCTGCCCCCATGATTTTTGACTATCTGATCGCAGATGTATAGTCCAATTCCCATTCCCGGGAAGCGTTGTTGTATTTCTCCAACGCGGTAAAATCTCTCAAATATCTTCTTTTGCTCATCAAGGCTTATGCCCATTCCATAGTCGGTTACGGCAAACTTTAAGTAGTTGCTAACGCGTGACAAATAAACCTCCACCCTATTTGCATCAGGTGAGTATTTAATTGCGTTTGACAGCAAATTATTTATAACCTGGGTTATGTGTGATTCATCTCCCTCAAAGCTATCAGTGGCTTCACCTTTAATTATTATTTGATGACTTTGGTTAGCGGCCTGCAGATTTTCTACAACCTCGTATACCGTTTTGTCGAAATTAAACGGCTCTTTGTGCAATTCAATGTTGCCGGTTTGAATACGCGATACATCAAGCAATTCAGCTATCAAGCTATTTAATCGCTCCACGTATACACCGGTTTTTGTCAAAATTTCTTTGAATTTCTCCGAAGCATCTTTTGGCAGTAGCCTTTGCATTATTTGCACATAGCCTTTAATAGTGGTAAGCGGCGTTTTAAGCTCATGGCTCGCAATGGAAAGAAAATCATCTTTGCGGCGCTCAATATCACGGCGGTCGGTTATGTCTTCTATCGCAATTAAGATGCGGTCGCGGTACTGCCCTTCCAACTCAATTCGATGAGCGTTAAGCAGCATCAATTTACGGCCTATGTGCGGAAAGTCATGCTCTACTTCAAACTCCTCAACAGGGTTATTAGTTGGTAGAATCTTTTCTAATAATTCTTTTAGTTTAGGTATATCCCATTGGCCGTTACCTAATTCATATAAACTTTTTCCTTCAGTTTCCTCTTGTGAAACTTTAAATGTTTTTAAGAAATGACTGTTTACGCTCAGTACTTTCAAATCGGGGTCAAGCACAATTAAGCTTTCGCGTACAGTTTGTACAATGCTTGCCAAATACTCTTCGTTTTCACGTAGGCTTTTGGTTCGCTCCTCTATACGCTGCTCCATTACATCTTTTTCATGCTCCAGCTCAGCCTCCGCTTTCTTACGGCGGGTTATATCATTTTGTACGCCTATGAAATAGCAGGTATTTCCCTTTGCATCTTTTATAGGCGACATGTAAAGCTCGTTCCAAAACAGCGAGCCATCCTTTTTGTAATTACGAATTTCTAAAACAATATTTTCGCCCTTAGCTATAGCATCCTTCAATTGCTGACGTTGAGGCTGATTACGATCGTCTTTTTGTAAAAAACGACAGTTATGCCCAATTATATCCTGACGGCGGTAGCCAGTGATGCGCTCAAAACCTTTGTTGCAGTAAATAATGGGATTATCAGGCTGTTGGTTATCTGTAAGAATAACACCCGATAATGAAGCATCCAAAGCCTTTATCAGCAGACTAAGATCTTGCTTAATTGTATCGTTCGAAAAGCTGAATTCTCCGTTGTTTAAACTATCCAATGTATCTTAATTTTCTGGAATTATTTAACAGTACGCCTATTAAATAGTTTTACATACGAAGAAGTAAAAGACTTAATTGAGGTAAATGAAAAAAAATTAATTTGTACATTATTAGTGCCTTGCACGGCGTTTTAATATACCGCCGGAAGCTTCCTTAATAATGCCTGTAAAGATGAAGGCTTTGGGGTCAAGATCATGCACAATGTTACGCAGGCGCCTTACCTCAAGCCGGGTTACCACGGTGTAAATTATATCAACCGGATGGCTTACATCAAAACTGTCTTTTAGAAACCCGCGTTCGCCTTTATAAACCGTTATACCGCGGCCTAGATTCATCACAAGTTCTTTCTTAACAGCTTCACTTTCGGCAGATATGATGGTCACACCAGTATACTCTTCCAAACCTTCAATCACAAAAGTAATAGTTCGCGAAGCTGTGTAATAGGTAAGTATGGAATATAGTGCAGTAGGTAATCCTAATTTTATACCGGCAATTAGAAATATAACAATGTTTATTCCAAGGATAATTTCGCTTATGGTGAAGCTTATACGTTTACCAGTATACAAGGCCAGTACCTCTATACCGTCAAGTGCACAACCTCCACGCATAGCCAAGCCCACGCCAATACCCATAAATACACCTCCAAAAATAGATACCAGTAATTTGTCGCTTGTTACGGGTTCGAAAGGTATGAGTAGTAAAGCCAGGCCCAGCAAAATAACTGCTACAAGGGTTTTAACCGCAAACATTTTATTAACATGGTAAGCTCCCATAACAATAAAGGGAATGTTTGCCAATACAATTACATAAGCAATGTTTGAGTGGTAGGTTTCGTGTATTAACAGTGATATGCCGGTTACACCGCCATCAAAAAAGCTATTGGGTACCAAAAAACTTTTTAAAGCAAAACTACAGAACAGGATACCAAGTAGGGTGTAAAATATGTCGGTTAACCAGTGCGGCAGAAGTCTATTTTTCATGAAGGTGTAAGCGAGCTTTAATTTCTGCTAAATTAAGTTCTTTTTGCGCTTGTCGGGTATTAATTGATGTTTTTGTGAAATATTGATGCTCCTGCAAAAATTTTACCTGTTTTCTGTCCCAGTCTACCGTGCTGGCAACAGCCCCTAAATGCTTAAGTTCTATGTAGAGTTTTTCACTGATTACACTAAAGTCTTTACGGCCCAAATAATCTAAATCAGCATCAGCCAGTATTTGCTCTAAGTGGTTTTGCGGCGCCTGCGGAAGCCGTGTTGCCCTTATCATATCACATATTACCGCTATCTCATTTTCATGATAGCCAAACTCAGGTAAGTATTGTTTTGTTATTTTACATGATACATCCTCATGGTCAGTAATACTTTCAAGGTAACCGGCATCATGGTACCAGGCTGCGGCTGAAAGCAAATCAGTTTCTGCTTCGTTTATGCCCTCTGCCCTTCCAATGCTTAAGGCTGCGTTGTTCACATCCAGCGTGTGGTTTGCATTATGGTAAGTAAAATGTGGCGGCAGCTCTTGCGCTAGTTTTTGCATAATACACTGCCCTGCCTTCTCAGCTCGCATAGGTTTATTTTATGCGCTAATATATAAATAGTTTGCATTGCTGTACACTATGAGCTATTTGAGTGTATCATTATTTAATTATCTTTATCATTCATTCATTTTCATACCTGGGCCTATGAGCTTTTTAACTTACTTGTCTATTTTCTTACTGTTTAACTGGCTTAACAGAGCAGTTAAAATGACGCCGTTAAGTTTCAAGTGGAAAGCCGTATTAGGAATAGGCCAGGGTGCCGCAGCAGTAGCTTACTTTGTTTTAAAAAAGCCTTTAAGTGATGAGGTGCACCTACTTATAGGTAGCATTGCCTTGGGGGCCATTATCAAATATTTTAACGAGCAGGAAGACTTTAAATCTTTCCGCTCATACTTTGAATCGCATTACCCGCTTATTGCTGTTGGAATATTGATTTTTCTGATTTCCATAATTGCACCAGGCTTTTACGACGAGTATGATCAATACTTTTTGCTGCCGTTAGTAGCCGCCTTTATTTGGGTTATTAGCCGTTGGGCTGCATCAAAAAAACAACGCGAAGAACTTCTTTTATACAAGGCAAAAAATGAGGAACTTGACCGCCTGGTAGCAGAACGCACTGCCGAAATCCAAAACCAAAAAGAGGAATTGGAAGCAACCATTGAGCTTTTACAAAACACCCAGCAACAGCTTATACAGTCAGAAAAACTAGCCTCGCTTGGTGAGCTTACAGCCGGCATTGCCCACGAAATTCAAAATCCACTAAACTTTGTAAACAACTTTGCCGAAGTAAGCAGCGAATTGCTGGAGGAAATGAACCAGGAGCTAGCCAAAGGCGACCTAGAAGAGGCTAGATATATTGCCGACGACATCAGGCAAAACCTTGAAAAAATTTCTCAGCATGGCAAACGTGCCGATAGTATTGTAAAGGGCATGCTTCAGCACAGCCGTACAAGTAACGGCCAAAAAGAACCTGTGAACATCAATAACCTGGCCGATGAGTATATGCGGCTGGCCTATCATGGCTTAAGGGCAAAGGATAAAAGTTTTAACTCTGAACTAGTAACAAATTTTGACAACTCATTACCTGAGGTAAATATCATTCAACAGGACGTAGGACGTGTACTACTAAATTTATTTACCAACGCGTTTTATGCTGTTCATCAAAAACAAAAAGAGATCGGGCAAACCTTCCGGCCAAAAATTGAGGTATCAACCCGCTTGCAACATAACAATATTGAACTGACTGTTAAAGATAATGGCATCGGTATACCTGAAGCCATACGTGATAAAATTATGCAACCCTTTTTTACCACCAAACCAACAGGCGAAGGTACCGGCCTTGGCTTATCGCTCAGTTATGACATTATTGTAAAAGGTCATAATGGCAATATCGCCATTGAGTCTGAAGAAGGTAACGGCTCTGTGTTTATCATTACCCTGCCAATTATTTAATTATTACTATATTTAGGGGCATTTATGAAAATTTTGGTTGTTGATGATGAGGTCGATGTTCAGCCGTTGTTTTTACAATGTTTCCGTAAAGAAATACGGAATCATGTGTTTGATTTTGACTTCGCTTTTTCAGGGGAACAGGCTCTTGATTATTTAAAAGATAAACATTCAGAGGTTGTGCTCATACTATCAGACATAAATATGCCCGGCATGAGCGGTATTGAATTACTGAGTACCATACGTAAGGATTATGACAACCCACCCCCGTTGGTGATGATGATAACAGCCTATGGCGATGAGGAAACACATGCCAATGCGTTGCAGCTGGGCGCGAATGACTTTTTGACAAAGCCGCTCGATTTTAACTTACTTAAAGAGAAACTAAACACGGTACTACATAATGGCTAAAATACTGGTTGTTGATGATGAAGCTGACTTGGAGATACTGGTTAAGCAAAAATTCAGAAAGAAAATCAGAGAGAATATTTATGAGTTTGTTTTTGCACAAAACGGCGAAGAAGCCTTAGAACGTGTGCAGGAACATGCCGATATTGATATTGTACTAAGCGACATAAATATGCCGGTTATGGATGGCCTGACTTTGTTAAGCCGTTTGCCTGATGCTAACCCTATGCTTAAGGCTGTAGTTGTTTCGGCCTATGGTGATATGCAAAGTATACGCTCGGCAATGAACCGGGGCGCTTTTGACTTTGTTTGCAAGCCGGTTGATTTTGACGACCTTGACCTTACCATGCAAAAAACCATTGAGCATGTTAAGCAATTACAGCAAACCATAAAAGCCATAAAAGAGAACAACATATTAAAGATGTATGTTGACGAAAACGTACTTAACTTTATGACGCATAAGGAGTTTGAAAACAGCTTGCTTAAAAATGAAGTTTTGAGCGGCACGGTTATGTTTTTAGATGTTTGCGGCTTTACCAAAATAACCGAACAGGTACCGGCCAACACCGTAGTGGAACTTTTAAACAGCCTGTTTGACCGTATTGTAAAAGAAATTATTGCACAAGGCGGCCACGTTGACAAGTTTATGGGCGATGCTGTAATGGCTGTTTACCGCGGCGATTACCATTTAGACCGGGCAATCGATACGGCGCTTGCCGTAAAAGCACAAATGAGTTCAATTCAACCAATAGTAATTGGCGATAAAACTTTTGAGGCTAACATTTCAGTTGGTATAAACTCCGGAGAAATGGTGTCAGGTAATATCGGTTCGGCATCGTTAAAACGTTTGGATTACACCGTAATTGGCGATTCGGTGAACTTAGCGCAACGACTGCAGTCGGTAGCCAAAGCAGGACAAATTGTAATTACCGAATCCGTTTACGAACAGGTTAAGGAATCATTTAAATTTGAAATGCTTGGCGAAGTTTCATTAAAGAACAAGGCAAATCAATACACTATATATAACGTTTTAGAATAAAGATTAAGCCCGGTACTGTTCTGTTGGCTTTCTTACACAACCATTTCTACCGTTTCGCGAAATACGGCATGAAAGTCAGGAGATTGTAGCCAGTCTATCGTACGGTGAATACGAGTATCAAGCGGCCCCCACCTATATGGCTCACCATCCATACTTATTACAATACTTGGTGTTTTAAAAGCCGACGACATATGCGATACTCCTGTACAATTGGAAATAAGTAAAGCAGCATCTCTTATTAAAACTCCTACAGCACCCATACTGGTTTGCCCTGCCGTATTAATACAATCATGGCGCATGTGCGATATCACATCGTCAATTATAGTGGCTTCTTCTTTGGTGCCTGTAATTACAACTTTATAGCCCTGCTCGGCGCAATGATCTGCCAGGGCTGCAAAGTATTGAACCGGCCACTGTCTCCACGCTCCGCGCGATCCTGGATGTACACATACATAATCTCCCGGTTCAATATTCAGCTTGAGGTTTTCTAATGCCTGCTCATCATTCTCGTTAAGCGGAAATTCCAGCTCCTTACCTTGCGGTTCAATGCCTAAAAATTCCATTAGCCGTATATGGCGCTCAATTTCATGACCAAAATCAGGGTAGGTCATAAACAAACCGTTGTTTGGCGCGTAATGCCCCTCTATGGTGTAACCCGCGGTATGCCTTGCACCAAAGAGTTCCATCATTGGGTTTATTACCGATCCATTACCCTGCATTTGTATTACCAAATCAAAGTTCCTGCTTTGTACTTCCTGCAAAAATGGAGGAAAATCTCTCGCATCAAACGGCTGCTCGGGCAAACCTGGATAACCTGGAAAATGGATAAAATCGTCAAAATAATGATCAAACCTTTCGGTAAAGGATTTACCCCAGGGCAAACCTAAAAGCGTAATAGACGCCTGCGGGTATGCATTGCGCAAGGCCCTAACGGCCGGAATTATACACAGCATATCTCCCAGCTGTAAGGCTCTGAAAATAGCTATGCTTTTTATTTCGTTAACAGGTAATTTCATTGATCTCAGATAAATAACACACGGTATTTAAGGGCACCGTACCACTGCCAATAAACCGACAAAAAAGGTATAAAAAGCGAGGTAACTACCATTTCAACAATGTGGCTGGAAGTTAAACTGGTAGCGCTTAAACGTTTATATATAAAGTAAATGGTAAACGTTACCCAACCAACCAGCCCCGTTACTAAAAGGTTTTCGTTTCTTGAAAGCAAACCTGCAACAAGCAACACAAACGCAATTAAAATAGCGTAATATAAGTAAGGGGACACACCACGAATTTTCTTTTTAAATAGCTTAGGGTGCTTTTTGTACAGCAATGCATCAAACATAGTTTTCTTTTGCTCCTTTATACTTACCCCCCACTTTGCACTCCTTACCGGATGCACCACTACGGCATTACCAACTTTTTTTATCGGCGTTCCGTTGTTAAGAAGCTTGAAGTGCAAGTCACTGTCTTCCCGCCAGGCCATACTAAACTGTTCATCAAAGCCGCCGGCCTTTTCAAGAGCCAATTTTGTACAAGCACAATTAGCAGTTATAAAATCAGCCGTTTGCAAATTGGCCGTGTTGAGCTCGTAATCAGTTGGGCGTTCATCATTAAGCGGTACTATTACTTTGCCGGTTAATGCAATTTCCTGACCCGGAGCACAATTATTTACCATGCTTTGCAGCCAGCTTTTTTGCGGTATGCAATCATCATCGGTGAAGGCAATAACGCTTCCCTGCGCACTTTTCCAACCTAGATTACGTGCAGCAGCCGGCCCCTTTTTACCAGGTAAAGCTATGTAGCGCACAGCCGGCTTGTCGTAACCGCTAAAACGCTCCACCTCTTTAAGCGTATCGCTGTCGGGCCCGTCACTTACCACAATTATTTCGTAAGCAGCTTTATCAAACTGCTGCTGCAATAGGGCTTCAAGACACTTTCGTAGTAAATGCGGGCGTTTATAAGTTGGTATTACTACTGATGCAATAACACTCATTTTTCAATTACAAACGATCCGATAACCAATGCATCGAACGGTGAAGTCCAAAAACATTCAATGGCATCGCGCGGGGTACATACAATAGGTTTTCCTAATGTATTAAACGAGGTATTGACTAACACAGGCACACCGGTTTTACGCTGAAATGCCTTCAATAAATCATAATAATTTTTATGCTGATGCTCGTTAATGGTTTGTATACGTGCGGTACCATCTGTATGCGTTACGGCAGGAATTTTATCAATCTTGTCGGCCTTTACATCATAAACAAACAACATAAAAGGTGAGTATCTGCCGTTTTCAAACCAGTTAGCAGCTTCCTCTTCTAAAACAACAGGTGCAACTGGTCTGAAATCTTCACGGTCTTTTACTTCATTTAACCTCGCCTGCATTTCGGCTGTTATAGGCGATGCCAATATTGACCGGCTGCCCAACGCACGCGGACCAAACTCCATACGGCCCTGGTACCAACCTATAATTTTATTTTGAGCAAGTATGTCGGCCGTTTCTTCAGCAATGTTCTCCAGCTTACGATAAGGCACTTTCCATAACTTCATTGATTTTTCAATCTCCTCATCGGTGTATTCCGGCCCCCAGTAACAGTGGGTCATTTCGAACTTGCGTTCATCAGTTTTACGCTCTTTGGCATCTACCCAAAGGGCGGCTCCAAGCGCTGTACCATCATCGCCTGATGCTGGCTGTACCCAAATATTCTTAAATGCACCCTTATCACGTATACGTGCGTTTGCTACGCAATTCAACGCAACACCACCCGCCAGGCACAGGTTTTCTTCGCCCGTTTCTTTTTGTAACCAGCTCGTTAGCTCTAGCATGCTTTCTTCTAAAACAAGCTGTAGTGAATGTGCAATATTGAAATGGTGAGCAGTGAACTCTTCATGGCGTAAACGTTTCGGACCAAAACGTTCTTCAAGTCGCTGGTCATTAATGGTATACTGTCCGTTTGCGCCTAACTGTACAATTTCACGAAAATCATTTACAAATTCAGGTTTACCGTAAGATGCCAGTGCCATCACCTTGTATTCATCTGATGAATGCAAAAAGCCCAGGTAAGTAGTTACGTCTTCGTACAGTAAACCTAAAGAATGCGGCATATTTACCTGCCCAATTCTGTTGAGCTGATTACCATTACCAACGCTGTAAGTAGTTGTTGCCTGCTCGCCACGACCATCAACCGTCATTACAGCTGCGGTTTTAAACGGCGAACAATGGAATGCACTAGCCGCATGTGATATGTGGTGCTCAACAAAGTGCCATTTTTCGCTCTGAATATTACAACCTATAAACCGCTTTTGAAGGTGGTGCGGATAACCATCACGCAACTGCCCCGGAGCATTAATAATTGATGACAGGAACAGTGGATCCCATACGTTTATAAAGTCCTGATTTAAATGTGAACTTCCTTCTTCAAAAGGTATTTGTATGGTAGATTTACCCTTATATTTCTCACCAATAAGTAAATACGGATCAAATGAATAAGCTATATGGTCAACGTCATTTATGTGAATGCCTGCTATTTTAAGGCAGTAATCAATGGCATGAAACGGTAGTTCCCAAGTTGAAAAAGGAACAGGCCTTTTGCCGTGTTTGAAGTGTGTGAAGCGTTCTTCTTCGGTAGCAGCAAGTAAAACACCATCTTTAATAATACACGCTGCCGAGTCGTGGAATACGGCGTTAATGCCTAGTACATACATTGGAGTAAGGTATAACTGTTATAATTTTTGGGTTTGTTACACCTTACTACAAATCACACTACCTGTTGTTTACTTTTAGGTAAATTATTTGATTATTAAAATTTATTTACTTAAATAAAGGTAAAAATTACGTTTTTGGTAAAACAGCTAGCCGGTTGAACTTGACTTATTAGAAAGTTACTTTTTGTTACCTAGGCGGCCTTATTGTATACAGATTCGGTTCCAAAAATCTTCACTATATTTTTGCGCAGTATTGTTGAAGGGAGGTACAATCCATCGGTTACCCTTCGGCCTAAATTAGCCCGCAACTTACGGCGCAATTGTGTGCGCATGTGTATCACCAAACGATGACGACGTATTTCGCCGTGCTCGTTCACCTTGTTAAGCAAGCGTAAGGATAACAAAGCCAATACTCCGCCTATAACAAAGAAGTAGTTCCAACCGTGCAAAGCAAGTAACTGAATATTTGAAATGTTGCCCGCGCTATTCCACTGTATGGTCCAATTGAGTTGATGTACTGCAAAAAAATCAGCAAACAAACCACCCAGCATAGGCGCAATGGTAGATGATATAGCAACCAGCATATTTTTTGTCGATATATAAGCGATTGCTTCATTACGCGGAGCCAGCTTAATACCAATATTTGACAAGGCTAAGTTAATACCAGCTGTAGCTACACCGCTCAAAACGTGTATTACGCCTAACAAAGTCAACGTTGTTTCCGTGTTGCTGTTTACGCCTGCAAATGCGTAGGCTATTATACAACCTATGTACACAGGAGCACAAATACTAATGATATTTTTATTGCTGAACTTGTCAGAATATTTACCCCAAAGCTTTATTGATATTATACTGCTTAACTGACCTGCTATGCCTAATGCTATGATGTATGCAACGGGCAACCCCAGCGTTTTCATCATATAAACTGCGAAAAATGGCGTAGCCAAATTAAGCGCAAATGCCCAAAATGAATTAAATAACAATAAGTTTCTAAAGTTGCGGTTTTTAAGAGGCTTGGTAAATAAAGTAAAAAGCTTATCGTCAATAACCTCAGCCTTTGGCTCTGGTGTGCGCAGCAGTAGGCCAACGCTTACCATACCTAATATCCCTCCCAGCATAAACAGCAGGTTATAGGTAAGAATTTCATAGTGCGGATAATGAGTTTTAACGTAATCAATACCCACTGCCGTAGCCAAACTTAACGTAACGTTTAAAGTTTGAGCCATCCTGCTACGGTGCGAAAAAAACGATCCTAAACGCTCGCCCGGAATGAGATCTTTCATCCATGAATTCCATGCTGCTCCGCCTATATCGCCAAATATATGCTGAAAGAACAGTAGCATAATCAACACTTGCACACTGGTACCCGATGTAAATACAAACGGTATAACGCCAATAGCCAGCAAAGGTAATCGGGCTAAAAAATTAAAAATAGTGGTTATAACCTTGCGGTTATTAAAGCGGCGCACCAGCCAAATTGCCGCAAGCTGGAAGATGGTTGTAAAGGTAGGCAATGCGGCCAATACACCTAACTGAAAGTTGGTGGCCCCCATGTTAATTGCCATTGCAGTCAAAAAAGTTCCGCTTGTAAAAACAACCATTGCTTCGGCAGATAGGCCATCGGCAATAACCAAGTTCAAGCCACTATTCAACTGGCTTGTTGTAATTTTTTCTGTTGGACGAATGTTCATACCATACAGCACCCGCCACACGGGTGCCCGTTTTGCATTTAATAAATAGTTTAATTAGGGATGGGCTATTAACCCATGCAAAAATAACTACAAATTCAACGCCATAGTATCTTGCGTCAATTAAAATTACAACTGTAACGCATAAACGAACTTAACTTTCGGTTAAACATTAAATCCAGCGTTAATAAATGCATCAAGATGCTCTTGCAAGAGCTAAAAAATCAACAAAATGAGGAATAATTTACAAAGAAGCGCTTCCCCGGTTTGGGGAAGCGCCTTATATAATGGGGTACTTTAAATATTTATTTTTTCGAGATGGTGCATTGCCGGTCCGGTTACAACATTACCGTCTACATCATAACGCGCTCCGTGACAAGGACAATCCCAACTTGTTTCGCTGGCGTTCCATTTCACGGTACATCCCATATGGGGACATACAGAACTGAGCGTGTGCAAAGCACCATCATGATCACGATAGGCAGCCACTTTTTTACCGTCTATTTTAACAAGCTTACCCATGCCGGCCGTAATTTCATTTAGCTGTTGTAAATCTTCGGCCTTAAAACGGTCGGCTATAAAATGCCAGGCCACGTCGGCATTCTCTTTTACAAATTCGGTGAAGCCATCAACTGGCTTAAATCTTTTAATGCTAAACAAATCTGCCAAGGCGTTTTTTTTGCCCATTACCAAGTCGGCCAGTATTGCGCCTGAGATACTTCCCAGCATCATTCCGTTACCATTGAAACCAGTGGCGGCGTAAATACCATCAGCACGGTCGGGCATTTGGCCAACGTAAGGCAAACCATCTGCAGGCACATAATATTGCGAAGACCACTTATACACTACCGCTTCCACATCATAATACTGACGTGTGTATTGCTCCAAATCGCTAAAAGCGGCTTCCTCGTCATCATGTCCGGTTTTATGATCGTTTCCACCTACCAGCAAATACTTTTCGCCGTCAATAACATGTGTTCTTAGGTAATGATAAGGCTCCTGCAAATCGTAAACTAAGGCATCAGGATAATTGTCGCCTATAAGTTTAACGCCCAGCACATAACTGCGATAGGGAGCGCAACGCATGTTTAGGTTATTGATGCCCGGCGGCATATGTGTTGCGTAAATAACAGTTTTTGCCTTTACGCCCGCACCACCAATTTTGGCAACATGTATATCGGTGCTTGTTTCAACTTCTTCTACCCTGCTATTTTGCAAAAGCAAACCGCCAGCTTTCGTAAATTCATTGGCAAGGCTGTTTAAGTATTTAATTGGATGAAACTGTGCCTGCCCCGTAAACACAAGCGCTTTTTGGTAAGGAACGTTTACAGGTACATATTCAACATAGTCAACGTCAACTCCAACCTTTTTAGCGCCCTTATAAATGTCATCTAATTCTTTGGCTTGCTTGTCATCTTCAGCGTAAAGATAGCCGGGCTTAAAACTCAAATCACAATCGATATTGTATTGCTCAACATTTTGTTTGATTATATTTAATCCTCCCTTTACAGCCTGAGCAAACAGTATAGCGCCTTCTTCTCCAAAAGCGCTTTCAGCTTCTGTGTAAGTAGTATCTGCAAAAGTATTAATGTGCGAACTAGTACCACCTGTGGTACCATAACCAATAGTATAAGCTTCGGCAACTACAACCTTTTTTCCGGCTTTTTGAAGTTGCAAGGCGGCAGTTAAGCCGGTTATGCCCGCTCCAACCACAAGGCAGTCAAAAAGTTCACTTAAATCACTGTTAGTATTAACGTGTAACATGTTGGATTGCTGCCATGGGCTGGCCAGGCTGCCATCACGGTTAAGATTTGAAATGATGTTATTCATAGAAGCATTTTTATCTACTACAACATTTTTACAACATGTGTTTTTAAAAAATAACTTATAAATAATTCATTGCATTAATAATTAAATAGCTTATCCATGAAACTTAAATCCGTAATCCTTCAATCTTTAAGTTGAAACGTTTACTGAACAACAAGGTTCACTTCTCTATACATAATTAATTATTACCATAGCGTGTGGCGTGCCAAAGCATTTCTTAAAATTTTCTAATTTTTTAATTTTTAATAAATATCAGGCTGTTATTAGTTCAGTATTTATCACAATCATAATTTAAAGCTTACAATTTTAATTATAAACAATATTTTAAAACTAAAAGTCAAAAACGGTGTCATTATTGAGAAGCAACTTAAGCAAGCATCACTAATAACAACACCTATGAAAATTTTTACCTGGCATATTCATGGCAGCTATTTGTTTTATCTGTCGCAGGGAAATTATACCATTTACATACCTACCAAGCCCGAAAAAACTGAAGGATATTACGGGCGAGGTGAAACATTTCCATTTGGCGATAATGTCATTGAAATTCCGGCCAATGAAGTAAAGAATTATGAATTTGACTGTATACTATTTCAAACCAATCAGAATTACTTAAAAGATCAGTACGAAATTTTAAGTGCCGAACAGCGCGAGCTACCCAAAATATACATAGAACATGATCCACCTCGCCAGCATCCTACTGATACTAAGCATATTTTAGATACCACTGATGTTACTCTTGTGCACGTTACGCATTTTAACCGTTTAATGTGGGAAAGTAACCAAACTCCTACGCGCGTAATAGAACATGGCGTAACAACATCACCTATAAGCTACAAAGGTGATATTGCCCGCGGCATAGTAGTTATTAATAATTTACCAAGCCGTGGCCGCCTGTTAGGCCTTGATGTTTTTATGGAAGCACGGGAATACGTTCCGCTTGATTTGGTGGGAATGAATACCGGAGACCTTGGCCTGGGAGAAGTCTTACACCCTGAGTTACCTGAATTTCAAAGCAGGTACCGCTTTTTCTTCAACCCTATACGCTACACAAGCCTTGGCCTGGCTATTTGCGAAGCCATGATGATGGGAATACCCGTAGTTGGATTAGCCACTACTGAACTATCGGCCGTAATTGATAACGGCTTTTCGGGATTTATACATACAGATATAAACTACCTGATCGATAAAATGAATTTGTTAATTGCCGATCCTGAACTTGCCCGTGAAATTGGAAACAACGGACGTGAAGTAGCATTGAAGCGCTTCAACATTGAAAGGTTTACCAATGACTGGGAACAATTATTTGCCGAAGTGACTCAAAAAAACAAGAATGTTTTATCGGCATAATTAATTGCTTATGAAATTACAGCACAAAAAAATTGCCTTTATCAGCGAACACGCTTCTCCGTTAGCAAGCCTTGGAGGTGTTGATACAGGCGGTCAGAATGTTTATGTTGCCCAGCTTGCAAAGCATTTGGCAGCGCAAGGTTACCTTGTTGATATTTATACGCGCCAGGAAAGCAATACAACTCCCGAAGTTGTTAACTGGGTGCGCGGGGTTAGGGTAATTCATGTTACGGCGGGCCCTGCAACGGTTATTGCAAAAGAAGAAATTTTGCAATACATGGATGAGTTTAAGGACAATATGATTGCCTTCATCATCAATCAACAATTACATTATTCGCTGGTACATGCCAATTTCTTTATGTCGGCTTTGGTGGCCATAGGTATAAAAAAAGAATTGGATATACCTTTTGTTGTTACGTTCCACGCATTAGGCCATGTACGTAAAATTCATCAGGCCGAAAAGGATAAGTTTCCTGAGGAGCGCTTATTAATTGAAGAACAGGCAGTTTTGGAAGCCGATCATATTATTGCCGAATGTCCGCAGGATATGGATGACCTGATGCAATACTACAACGCACCCGCCAATAAAATGAGCATAGTTCCGTGCGGTTTTAGCTCACAGGAGTTTTATCAAATCGATAAGGAATGTGCACGCAAGATTACTGGTCTTCCACAAAATGAACATATTATTTTACAGTTGGGACGTATGGTTCCACGTAAAGGCGTTGATAACGTTATACAGGCTCTATCAAAGTTAAAGAATGCCTCAAAACCGGTTAAACTGGTAATAGTTGGTGGCGAATCTGATCAGCTTACTGAAAGTGAAAGCCCGGAGTATGCGCGTTTGATGAACATAGTTCGCGATTTGAATTTAGAAGATTCGGTAATTTTTACCGGGCGTAAAAATCGCGATCAGTTGAAATATTATTACGCCGCTGCAGATGTGTTTATTACAACGCCATGGTATGAACCGTTCGGTATTACTCCACTGGAATCAATGGCCTGCGGCACTCCGGTAATTGGTTCGGATGTAGGTGGCATCAAATATAGCGTAGCCGATGGAGAAACCGGATGGTTGGTACCTCCGCATAATCCGCAAGCATTGGCATCAAAACTTACAGAGGTATTAAATGATGAATCACTTCTTTACAACGCAGGTGCTAAAGCAGTGCAACGGGTAAATGACTTGTTTACCTGGGAGGAGGTTGCCAAGCAAATTAACAGCTTATACAAAAAGTTACAGCCTGCTATTTTACGCCGCCACATTGCCGTACCTCAAAGCAAAAGCCAGGCAGCAGCTTAGTGAACGTACTATTCAAAACTTACGCTTAACACCATCATGAATAAAGCCATTTTTTTAGATAAAGACGGCACATTGATACCCGATATTCCTTACAACGTTAACCCCAGCCTGATCACCATAAGTGATGATACCATTGAAGGTTTGCAGCGTTTAAGGGATGAGGGATACTTATTTGTAATAATTTCCAATCAATCGGGTGTGGCGCGTGGATTATTTGCCGAAGCAGAATTAAATGGTGTTTATTCGCGTTTACAAGAACTGCTTCAACCGTTTAGCTTGGCTTTATCCGGCTTTTACTATTGCCCTCATGAGGCGGTAAGCGAGGCAAATTCAGCATTTGTAACAGCGTGCACTTGCCGCAAACCTGAGCCAGGTCTTTTAATTAAAGCTGCAGGTGAATTGAAAATTGATTTAACAGAATCATGGATGATTGGCGACATACTAAACGATGTTGAAGCGGGAAACAGAGCAGGCTGCAGAACGATTTTAATTAACAATGGTAATGAAACTGAATGGCTGGCAGGGCCAATGAGGTCACCAGGCTACGTATGCAGTTCAATAAATCAGGCTGCAAGTGATATACTTACTACTCAATTTGCATGAAGTGGCAAAGCTGTAAGAAAATACTGGTGATTCGCCCCGACAACATGGGTGATCTTATTATGAGCGGACCTGCCATACGGGCACTTAAGGAAACATTTAACGCACATATCACCGTGTTAACTTCGGGCATGGCGAAGAACATAATTGCCCATATGCCCGAAGTTGACGATTCCATAATTTTTGATCTTCCTTGGGTAAAAACAGCTGATACTCCAAAGCCCGGAATGCTTAATGAGGTAGTAGCAACAATTAAACAAGGTAATTTTGGTGCTGCCGTAATTTTTACCGTATTAAGTCAAAATCCGCTACCAACAGCTATGTTGGCTTATTTGGCTGGCATACCTCAAATACTTGCCTATTGCCGCGAAAACCCCTATCAATTAATTAATTGCTGGGTACCCGATAAAGAGCCTTATGAGGGTATTAAGCACCAGGTTCAACGCGATTTGGATTTGGTTGCGCATGTTGGTGCTTACACAAACAACAATGACTTAAGGCTACTAAGCAATTACAGTTTTTCTGATCTCAATCAAAAGCTGCAAGCCTATTACATCGAACTTAAAAAGCCGTGGGTAATACTGCATTCCGGCGTTAGCGAGCTTAAACGTCAATATCCTCTGCATGAGTGGGCGTTGGTTGGCAAAGAATTGGTAGAATCAGGATATCAGGTTTTACTTACGGGTGCATCGTCAGAAAAAGCGATGACCGATGACCTCCAAAAGTTAATTGGGGCAGGTTCATTTTCTGTAGCTGGTTTATTGCCGCTAAATGAGTTCATATGCCTTGTTGAACATGCGCCCCTCTTACTATCTGTAAATACAGGCACCATACATATTGCAGCCGCATTTAAAACGCCTACTATAGTGTTATACGCACAAACTAACCCACAGCATACTCCATGGAATACACCTGCGGCTATTTTAGAATTCAGCGTTCCTCAACACCTTAAGAGCAAAAACGAGGTAATCAGATTTTTAGATCGGAAGCTTTACAGCCAGCCGGTTCCATTACCTTCACCTGCGCAAATTATTGAAGCAGCCCAACAATTACTTCCGAAACAAGTAGAAAATGCTTCGCTGTAAACTTATAGCGCTGCTTAGTTAAGCTCTTTACCTAAACGGCTGTTTTTGTAGCTGTAGCTGAAATAAATAACCAAACCTATTATCAACCACACTAAAAAGCGTAACCAGTTGGTGTAACCCAACTCAGTCATGAGGTAAAAGCAGCTTAACAAACCAAGCACAGGTATAAGCGACAAGTTTTTAACAAATGCAAGCACGGTTAAAGTAGCAGATAAAATGATGAACAGCGCGAATGGAAATTGCTCGTGACTGTTCTCAACCTTAAATACTCCAAGCATAGGTTCCCAAAAGAATGCAATACCGGCAACAAACAGAACAGGTACAATCCACTTTGCGTTAATGTACGGTATTCTGAATTTACCTGCACCGGCCTCGTTTTTTGGCAGTAACAGCACACCTCCGCAAACCAATACAAATGCAAACAAAGTACCAATGCTTGTTAAATCGGTAACCTCCGTAAGGTTCATAAATAACGCCGGTACAGCCACAACAATACCAGTAATAATAGTGGCAAAAGATGGCGTTTGATAAATTGGATGAATGCGTGAAAAAGCTTTAGGCAGCAAACCATCGCGGCTCATGCTCATCCAAATACGTGGCTGCCCCATTTGAAATATCAGCAACACGCTTGCAGTAGCAATAACCGCACTTACTGATATTACATAGCTTATTTTGTTAAGGCCAACTTTGGCAAACACAAATGCAAGCGGATCACCTACCTGTAAGTCTTTATAGCTTACCATACCCGTTAATACCAGCGCAATGAGAACGTAAAGTATTGTACAAATAATCAGCGAATAAATCATACCCTTAGGCAGGTCGCGCTGAGGATCTTTACACTCTTCGGCTGTGGTTGATATGGCATCAAAACCTATGTAGGCAAAAAACACGCCTGAAACACCTTTCATTACTCCTTTAAAGCCGTTAGGCATAAACGGGTGCCAGTTTTCGGGAGTTATATAAAAAAAGCCTAAAACTATTACGGCCAGTACAACCCCTATTTTTAAAAGCACCATGGCATTGGTAACCTTCTTTGTTTCGCGTATACCAATGTAAACCAAGTACGTTATGAGCACTACAATAATTAAAGCAGGAATATTGGCAATAAGCTTTATGCCACCAATTGATGGTGCACTTGCCCAAGCCAATGCACCGGTTTTAATTTGATCGGTTAGCTCGGCTACCTTGCCCCCGGCGGTAAGCTCTGCAAGCTTTTCGTGCGCCTTAAAAGCCGAAAAGTAATCCATTGTTAAATATTCAGGCATATGGATATTAAAGCCTTCCAGCAGGTTTACAAAATAACCACTCCACGATATAGCCACTGCAATGTTTCCAATGGCATATTCCATAAGTAAATCCCAACCAATTATCCAGGCAATAAGCTCACCAAACGAGGCGTAGGCATATGTGTAGGCACTCCCCGCAACTGGTATACGTGAGGCGAACTCAGCGTAACACATTGCCGAAAAGCCACAGGTTATAGCAGTAAGTACAAAAAGTATAGCCACTCCGGGTCCGCCATGAAATGATGCTTCGCCAATTGTTGAGAAAATTCCTGCGCCAACAACTGCGGCTATACCCATGAGGGTTAAATCTTTAGTACGAAGTTCTTTTTTAAGGTGGGTTCCGCCGGTATGTTCACTGTCACTAAAACCGCTCTGCACGTCGGCCAGAATTCTGTCAAGGGATTTTTTTCGAAATATACTTTTCGACATTGGAATGTTTAAACGTTAGCAGTATCAAACATAACCATTTTTTAACGTTAATACAGATATTGTATTTAATTTGTGCCATGAACACCCGCATTACCGACGTTTTACGACAGATAAGATTGTTCTTTTTACCATACCTTATCATCCTTATTGCTTGCCTCATTATTAAACTTTCTTATACCCGTGAGGCTATTTACTTTGCCGTTAACACGCGCCACAGCAATTGGGGTGACTGGCTGTTTCCGTACGTTACTGATTTTGGCGAAGGGTACATGGTAGTAACGCTAACGCTTATAATGCTTCTTTTTAGCTACCGTAAAACGCTGTTGCTTATAACCAGCTTTGCGGTAAGCGGTATTACAGTACAAGTTATAAAGCACATAGTACAAGCCCCCCGCCCCGTTGTTTACTTTGAAAAGGAGCTTGCCGATATACATTTTGTTAAAGGGATATCTCTATTGCACAGTAACAGCTTTCCATCGGGCCATACCGTTACGGCATTTTCGGCGGCAGTGGTGCTTTCCTATTTCGCTGTTAATAAGCGCTGGGGCTTTATATTTTTACTAATGGCTATTGCCGTCGCATATTCACGCATGTACTTAAGCCAGCACTTTTTTGAAGACGTTACGGCAGGCTCAATTGTAGGTACCATATCAACAATCATCTGGATCACTTTTATGGATAATCGCCCGTTTATGCATTCACAAGCCATGAGCAAAGGCTTACTCAAGCGTAAGTAATACACACAAAAAAGGCTGCCATGCATAAGCACAGCAGCCTTTCATATTATGTAAAAAACCGCTTAACTAACGCGATTGATAACAACCGTCTCCGGATCGGTAAGCATAAGTGGCACCTTTTCAAGTGTAACGAAGCTTAAATCTAAACCAAAACCGCGCTCTTCAGATATACTTACTTTTTTTAGTTGCGCGTACACCGCCATAATAACCCGTTCGTAAAACGATAAACTATGAGAACGTGACAGTACCTTCTCAATTACCACAAAACGGAAGTCGCCTACAATTTTTCTTTTATTAAGTGATTTGTAACGGCTGGTAATATCCACTTCGCCCTTTTTAACCAAATCTTCCACCACCTTGCGGAAGAGTAGGTTTATCTGCTGT
The DNA here is from genome assembly GCF_913773635.1 of uncultured Mucilaginibacter sp. GTDB lineage: Bacteria > Bacteroidota > Bacteroidia > Sphingobacteriales > Sphingobacteriaceae > Mucilaginibacter. The sequence goes on along the minus strand of NZ_CAJYGQ010000001.1, from coordinate 118,817 downwards.
TCTACCCTAAAACCAAGTTTAAAGTCAATTCTTATTAACTTGTTAGGCACTAAAAAGTCTACCTCATAATCACGGGTATATGGTTCGTCCATTACGTCAACGTGTACTAACCAGTAAACATCTGCCCTTTTTGGTTGCTTTTGAAGTATAGAGTATATAATCTTTGATTCAACTTCAGAATTGAAGTTTGCACTGGTTAAGTAAACTAGCTGCGATGAATATTTAGGTACTGTATCATCGTCACTCAATTCTTTAAGAATGTCGTAATAGTCTTCAATTTCAACAAATTTAACATAGCGGTTGCGTATGCGCCTTGCTGTATGCCAGCTCCACATTACGCCAAACAATATTAAGCCAATGCTTAATGTAAACCAGCCGCCATCAACAAACTTACGCAGGTTTCCGTATAAAAATATACCCTCTACCAGTAAATATATTGCTAAAAATAGGTTAATCAAATAACCCGGCACCTTGCGTCGCTTTAAGAACTTTGACACCAAAATGGTTGTCATTAACATGGCAACCGTAATGCTCAAACCATAAGCAGCTTCCATTTCGGCCGAATGTTGAAATAGCAATACCACGCCAATACAACCGGCACACATAATCCAGTTAATGCTCGGCACGTACAATTGTCCCTTTTGTTCAGAAGGGTAATTAATTTTAACTTTAGGCCAAAGATTGAGCCTTACAGCTTCAGATATGAGTGTGTATGAGCCTGATATGAGTGCCTGGCTGGCAATAATTGCAGCAACTGTAGCTATACCAATTCCAAATATCAAGAACTGCTGCGGCATTATTTGATAAAACGGATTGAGCTTGTTCAGATCCAGTATTTGGCCGTCGTGCTGCATTAGCCAAACTGCCTGACCCAGGTAATTCAGTATCAAGCAGGCTTTCACATAAATCCAGCTTATGCGGATGTTTGAGCGCCCACAATGTCCAAGATCAGAATATAACGCCTCTGCACCTGTTGTACACAAAAATACTGCCCCCAAAATGGTAAACGCCGCGGGATCTGTGCTTAGCAAATGATACGCATAGTATGGATTAAGTGCTTTGAAAACCCAAGGCATTTGCGTTATATAAATTATACCTAATACGCCCATCATGGTAAACCACAAAAACATGATAGGACCGAAAGCTTTACCTACCAGTGATGTACCAAATTGCTGTATGAAAAACAAGCCGGCTATAATTGCTATAACAACGCTCATTGTTGGCAAATTTGGATAAACGGTGTGCAAACCCTCAATGGCTGATGATATGGTAATTGGTGGTGTGATTATACCATCAGCAAGTAGCGCACAGCCCCCTAACACTGCGGGAACAATGAGCCATTTAGCCCTGCGCCTTACAAGCGAAAAGAGTGAAAATATTCCACCCTCCCCTTTGTTATCGGCCTGCAGCGTTATAACCACGTATTTAATGGTTGTTTGCAGCGTAAGCGTCCAAAAAATACACGAAACACCTCCAAGAACAAGTGCTTCTGAAATGCGGTGGCCACCTACAATGGCCTTGAATACGTAAAGTGGAGAGGTACCAATATCGCCGTATATAATACCTAAACTGATAAGCAGCCCAGCAGCTGTGAGCTTTTGCAGATCTTTATGATGTGATGACACTTTTAAAGTATAAATTTTACTGAAAAAAGAAAACGGTCATTCTACACTTAACCATTTGAATGCCTGTATAAACAAGTAATTATATTACCAAACCCCTATAATTCAATTTTGTTAAAAATTGTTAAAATTATAATATGTACTTTGTACACTGTAACGGGTTACTGTTTTATTAGTACCTTTGTATCAAATGTAAATATGGGGCAAAGATATACTTTTAATTATTTATGGATAACATTAATTGCAGCAGCAATATCCATAAACTTTGCCTTTACTTTGGGGTTGGGTAGCCACGCCAAAGCTGATACCATTTACGCACGTAAAACCAGGTCTGCCAAAAACTCCTATTTAAAAAACGGCTTAACGCCGGGCAGCATGCCTCAAATTAAGCCATCTCCATACAGTAATATTAAACCAACCATTCCGGTAAGTACTGATAAGCTTTTAAATAACGTACAAATTTTCCCTACAACGGTTGTTGATCAGATTAACGTTAAGTACATGGTTTCGCGCAATGTTAACGTAACCATTAAAATTGTTGATGTTTTAGGAAACAACGTTGCAACCTTATTTTCAGACAGGGTTGAATCGGGCGAAAAAAAATTCACCTCACCTTTACCGGGTAACCTCACCAGTGGCTTTTACTTTTTAAGAGTTATGGTTGGTACCGAATCGGTTATACGCCGTATAACTGTCTTATAAAATCTTCATCCTATTTACTTTCCAGCATGTTTTGAAACCTTGCAGTATTCATGTAAAGCACATATCTTTTTGCAAAGCATGCGCTGCAGAAATAACGTCGTATCGGAAGAAAAAACAATAACAACTTGACCCACTTTGCGCGGGCAACGCGATAGCTAAATGGCTTTTTGCACTTAGGGCAACACAATAATTTTGCAGCCATAATATACAATATTTATTAATCAAGAATCAGGAATACTAATATACAATTATGTTGATTATGACAACGCAAATCCAGCATATTTAACAACTATTTAATTACAATCAAACGTTCGTTTAACCAACATTAATTATATTTTAAAATATGATTAAACACAAGAAAACACATACCTGATGTTTAAAAATAATATTGGGCCGTAAATTGTATTATTTTATAGATTTGATTTTTACTCAATCACTATGAAAATTATAGCCATTGGCCGCAACTACGCCGAACATGCTAAAGAGCTGAATAACCCGGTACCTACTACCCCGGTTATTTTTATGAAGCCCGATACTGCCATTTTAAAAGATAACAAGCCTTTTTATTTACCAGAGTTTTCAAACGATGTGCATCATGAAATAGAATTGGTGCTCAAAATCAGTAAGGAGGGTAAATACATTAATGAGAAATTCGCAGCCGACTATTTTGAAGAAATTGGTTTAGGTATTGATTTTACTGCTCGTGATATACAGGCACGCCATAAAGAAAAGGGTTTACCATGGGAGCTTGCAAAAGGTTTTGATCACTCGGCCCCTATCAGTAACTTTTTGCCTAAAGCTCAATTTACTGATCTTTACAACTTAAACCTTAAACTTGACATTAACGGGCAAACACGCCAGGATGGCAATACTAAAGATCTTTTATTTTCATTTGAACGTTTAATAGCGTTTGTATCACAATACATTACGTTAAAAAAGGGCGACTTAATTTTTACCGGAACACCTGAAGGTGTATCGGCCGTAAAACAAGGTGACCACTTAGAGGGTTATCTCGACGGACAAAAATTACTCGATTTTCACGTAAAATAATTCTTGATGCTAAAAAAGCTATTTTGCCTGCTCGGATGTCTTGCCTCTTTACAAAGCATCCGGGCGCAAGAAATTGTACAAACTAAAACTTATCAAAAAGGGGTTTTTCAATATCCACTTGATTTAACCCCAAGCACTGCCGGTTCTTTTGGTGAATTACGCGCCAATCACTTTCATTCCGGGCTCGATTTTAGAACCAACCGTCAAATTGGTTTTCCGGTGCATGCAGCCATGTATGGTTACGTATCAAGGTTGCGGGTACAATTAGGCGGTTTTGGTAACGCTGTGTACCTTACCCATCCAAACGGGTTTACCAGTGTATATGCTCACCTTGATCATCTTACACCCGAGCTTGCTGCTGCTGTACGCAAGTATCAGTACGAGCATCAAAGCTTTGAGGTTGACTTTAAGTTGCAGCCTTTCCAGTTTCCGGTAACCAAGGGTCAACTTATTGCTATATCAGGCAATACTGGTGCTTCGGGTGGTCCGCATCTTCACTTTGAAATCCGTGATTCGTTAACCGAGGAAACTATTAATCCGCAGCTTTTCGGATTAACCATAGCTGATAACATTCCGCCAAGCATAAGCGGCATCAGCATTTATCATTTGAATGGTAAACCCTTTAGCGAAAATACTTTCAGAGAGCCTTATGCCGTAACCGGTGCTTCAGGTAATTACCGCCTTACCAAACCACAAACACTTAATTTAAGCGGCGATATAGGTTTTGGAATAACAGCTAATGATCTCAATAACTCATCGGCAAACCGTAACGGAATTTACTCCGTTGAGCTTAAGCTTGATGGCCGCACCGTTTATACCTTTGCAGTTGAACGTTTTGCATTTGATCAAACCCACGCTATAAATGGCTATATTGATTATCCGCAGTTTATTCAATATAAACGGTGGATTCAGAAGTGCTTTATTCCTCCAGGCAGCCGCATAACACTTTATCCACAAAACGAAAACCGGGGCATCATTAGCTTCCGTGATACCCTTTTGCACGATGTGGAATACCTGGTTAAAGACGTTGCAGGTAACGTTTCAACACTTAAATTGAAAGTACAGTCGAGCATTCCCAAAGATAAGCCAGTGGTTACTTATTCGGGTACCAAGTTTTCATACAATCAACGTAATGAGTTTAATAACGCTGCGGTTAAGGTGGTAGTTGATCCGGGCAACCTTTATGATGACCTGGATTTTAAGTACAGTACCCTGCCACAAAAGCCCGGAATGTACTCGGTTATACATCGTATACATAATCGCCTCACCCCTATTCATGATCACATCAACTTATGGATTAAGCCCGATGCGTCTATTGGTTCGCTGGCTAACAAAGCAGTTATCGTGAACACTATGCGTGGCAGCATGGGCGGCAAATTTGAAGATGGTTATATAAAGGCACAACCAGCTGTATTTGGTGATTACTACATTAAGGTTGATACTACTGCACCACGTATTGTTCCAATAAACATTAGTAACGGCGCCAACTTAGCAGCAGCCAAAAGCATTTCGCTGCGTGCAAGTGATGACTTGTCGGGGTTAAAATCGGTTGTTGCAAAAATTGACGGCAAGTGGATTTTACTTACCCAGGATTACCGCACACGCATATACAGATATACCTTTGATGAAAGCGTAAGTGCAGGTAAGCATGAGTTTGAAGTAACAGCTACCGATGCTAAAGATAACGTTTCACAATATAGAGTTACATTTAACAAATAACATTTACACTATACAATATGTCGAGTTTAAAACAAGGCGATAAAGCCCCTGAATTTTCAGCTAAAGACCAAAATGGCAACACGGTATCTTTAGACAATTACAAAGGAAAAACTGTCATTTTATATTTTTATCCGAAAGATGATACCCCTGGGTGCACTGCCGAGTCATGCGATTTCAGAGACAATTACGAATACCTTAGTTCGCAAGGATATGAAGTTATTGGTGTAAGTGTTGACGATGAAAAATCTCACAAAAAGTTTGAAACCAAATACAGCTTACCATTTACACTAATTGCCGATACCGACCAAAAAATTGTGAATGACTATGGCGTATGGGTTGAAAAAAATATGTACGGCAAAAAATATATGGGTACCCAGCGCACCACATTTATTATAAATCCCGAAGGTGTAATAAGCCACGTTATTGCAAAAGTAGATACAAAAAACTCATCACAACAAGTGCTTGACCTGCTAAAAGCGTAATGAGGTAAATTAAAACATTTTTATAACTTAGCTTTATTGTAAAATAAAGTGCTTTGGCATTAAACCTATCACTTTAGCATCCATCCAACAGATATAAATTTAAATGTCAGCATCCGTTAGTGATACCGAGATACTTGCTAAGTTTCAGGACGAACGTACCCGAAATGAGGCTTTCAATTTGCTGCTTAAAAAGTATCAGCAAAAAATATATTGGCATGTTCGCCGCATGGTTATTGATCATGACGATGCAGATGACCTGGTACAAGATGTATTCATAAAAATATGGAAAAACTTGCCAGGTTTCAGGAACGATGCCCAGCTGTACACCTGGATGTACCGGATTGCAACTAACGAGTGCATTACATTTTTAAATAAAAAGAAACAAAAGAATAACATTCCGTTGGATGATGTGTCGTATGAGTTATCGGAGTCACTGGCCGACAGCACGTACCTCAGCGGCGACAAGGTGCAGCTTAAACTTCAGCAAGCTTTGCTTACCCTGCCCGATAAACAACGGCTGGTATTTAACATGAAATACTACGATGATATGAAGTATGAAGAAATTTCAGAAATACTGGGTACAAGTGTAGGAGCTTTAAAGGCGTCTTTCCATTTGGCAGTAAAAAAAATTGAAGCATTCTTATTATCAACCGATTAATTTTCATTTACACATTAAACCTTTTAGTTTCATTTTAATCTAACGAGGGATATGGAAATCGATATAGAACATAAAGACCTGCCGGAAGACAACTCCTGGCGCCAAAAGCTGCCTCAACCAGGCAATGCTTTTGATGTGCCTGCAGGGTACTTTAATGATTTGAGCGAGCGGATCATATCGGGTGTACATTTAGAACAATTTAAGCGTAACGACATTAGTGGTGGTTTTACAGTTCCGGAAAATTACTTTGCCGGTTTAAGCAATAATATTGTAAGCCGTATTGCCATTGAAGAAACCCTTACTGGTTCAACAAATGCATTTGCTGTACCGGCAAATTACTTTGATGAACTTGCAGCTAATATTCAAAGTCGCATCACTATTGAAAAAGCTACAGATGCAAGCCAGGAAGCGTTCACCGTTCCGCAAGGCTATTTTGAAGAACTAAACAGTAACATTCAAAGCCGTTTAGTGATTGAAGAAGCTTTAGCCGGTGAAAATGAAGGCTTTGAGGTACCAAAGGGCTATTTTGAAAACTTGAGTGACAGCATCTTAAGCCGCATTGCTTTAGAAGAAGCTACCGAGCCTCATCAAAATGCTTTTGAAGTTCCAGCCGGGTATTTTGACACTTTACAGCAAAGCATAATAAGCCAAACTACCGGCGAGGGTGAAGCTAAAGTTATTCAAATGCCTTCAAGGCCGGTTGGTGTAATTCGCAAGCTGGTTTCAACTGCGGCATTTAAATATGCTTCAGCGGCTTGTTTTGCCATTGTAGCGGGTGCAGCACTATATTTCAGCGACGCGCCTTTGTTAAAATCACACGGACAGTCGTACCTGCATCAGGAACTTTCAGAAATACCTTCTGATGATATCAGAAACTTTTTGGAAACCCAAACTGAAGCTACCGAAACCGAACACAGAGTAATTGCCGACGGCACGCAGATAGACAGTAACGCTTTAAGAGCGGCCATACAGGATTATGTTGATTTGCAATAATTAATTAAGATGAAGTTACTATTGAAATATTTATTGTTTACGTTGATGATTTTTGCCGGCTATGAGGTGTTCAGCCAGCCACCGGCATCTTTCAGAAGCACATCGGCTCCGTCAAAAAAGCTTAACTTAATACGCGAGGGTTATATTGAAACTCAAATTAAGCTAAGTAATGATGAGAAAGCCAAGTTTTGGCCGGTTTACCGAGAGTATAAAGAAGAAGTAAACTCTATACGTAAAGCCAAACTGCAAAACCGCCTTAATAAGTCAAAAGATCAGATTCAGAAAGACCTTGAGTACGATCAGCAATTGGTTGATGCCAAAAAACATTATACAAAGGAGTTTTTAAAAATATTACCTCCTGATAAAGTTAACCGCGTTTTTCAAAGTGAACGTGAATTTACCGAAGAACTAATAAAACAACTTGGTGAACGCGGAACACCCGATAGATAAGCTTAGTTATTAAAGTATAAAAAGCGATTTGTGAAGCCACAAGTCGCTTTTTTGCTTATCAAAGCAATTCAATTTAAGCAAATTGGCTATTAACTCTAAAACACTAAGTATTATATTAAGGTTATGTTAAACAGAACGCAGTATTCAATAGCGCAGTACTGTTTAACAAACACCTGAAATGAGAATTAACGACGATGAAGATTGCATAGCATTTTACCAGGAAGCTCTTGACCATTTAAGAGACAGCGGTATAGAATATATGCTTGGTGGCGCATTTGCCATATTTCATTACACCGGAATTTACCGCGATACAAAAGACCTTGATGTGTACTGTAAATCGGTTGATTGTCCGCGGATAATGAAATATTTTGGCGATTTAGGATACGAAACCCAATTTACCGACGCACGCTGGTTGGCCAAGATTTTCAAAGGAGAATACTTCATTGATTTGATATTTGATACCGTAAACAACATTTGTAAGGTTGACGATACCTGGATAGAACGCGCAGTTGATGCGAGCTTTTTTGACAGGGATGTAAAACTGCTCGGCCCTGAGGAGTTGATATGGAGTAAAATATACGTACAAAACCGCGAAAGATATGATGGGGCAGATTTAAACCATTTACTGGTACAGTACGGAAAAAATTTAGACTGGCATCATTTACTTTTCAGGCTCGATCAGCACTGGCAGTTGCTTTTAGGTCAGCTGATTAATTTTCAATTTGTTTACCCTGCCGATTATCAAAACATAATACCACGCTGGCTTTATGATGAATTGTTACGCCGCGCGGCTGAACAGTTTGACTTGCCTTCACCCGAAGAGAAAGTTTGTCGTGGCCCAATGATTGACCAAACACAATACAGTGTTGATGTAAAAGATTGGGACTATAAATCATACACCATTAAAACCGTTTAATGACTTATGGACGATATAAAAGTAACCCGCATAGCAGCCGTTGGAGATATACATGTTAAAGAAACTGACAAAGGAAAATGGGTAAGTTACTTTAAAGAAGTATCGGCTAATGCAGATGTGCTCATTATTTGCGGTGATTTAACCGATACAGGTGATGAAGACGAAGCGGCTATACTTGCTACTGAATTACATGCGTGCACCATACCGGTAGTTTGCGTGCTTGGTAATCATGATTATGAAAAAGGCAGGCACAAGCTCATAAGGCAAGCTATACAAAGCGCAAACGTACACGTACTTGATGGGGAAGCTATTGTAATTGGAGGTGTTGGTTTTGCTGGTGTAAAAGGTTTTGGTGGTGGTTTTGACCGCTACCTGCTTACGATGTTTGGCGAAGACGCCAACAAGGCCTACGTTCAGGAGGCTGTAGATGAAGCATTACATTTAGAGCGTGCACTCAACAAACTTGATAGTGAGTTTCAGGTGAACAAAAAAATAGCCGTTTTACATTATTCACCTATTAAAGCTACCGTTGTAGGCGAGCCGCCTGAAATTTATCCATTCTTGGGTTCATCACGTTTAGCCGAGCCGCTAATAAGAAATAACGTAACTGCCGCTTTTCACGGCCATGCTCACGCAGGTACGCTTGAAGGCTCAATAACTAACAGTGACATCAAGGTATTTAACGTTGCAAAACAGGTGTTAAGCAAAGCCGGTTACCAATGCCCATACTACCTGCTCGAGGTGTAGTGAATAAAGTTGGCTTGCAATTTGTAAAGTATTGGCAAAAAACATTCATACATCAACATGAAAAAGACGCTATTTTTATTAAGCCTTATATTAACATTAGTCATCAGTGCAACTAATTCATCATTTGCTCAAAAGCGCAAAAAAGGGATGAGTTCACAAGCTAAAGGTGCCATTATTGGCGGCGCAGGTGGTGCTGTAGCAGGAGGATTAATTGGCGGCAACGCCAAAGGAGCTATAATAGGCGGAGCTGTTGGCGCCGGTGGCGGTTATATCATAGGCAATGAAAGCCGCAGAGCGAAAGAAAAACGCGCAAGAGCTAACCGCAAAGCATATCGTAGTAGAAAAAACTATCATCCCGGAAGACTATAATCTACTTAAATTCGGACGGGTAAAAGGTGTGATGCAGCTGCATTGCACCTTTTTTGGTTATAAAGGTTCGCTTATATAACTTTTAGATACTCGCTCACGTTAAACATTTAATGTCATACTATTGCAATATTGGCTTATAATTTGTTATTTACAATTTGTAATACTGACCCGTTACTTGCTTAAATATTGATGGCCCTTAACAAATTGATGCTTTCATGGATATTGTTGCTTGCTCCGGCTTTACTGGTAGCTCAAGACACCAGTACTATAGTATCAACCTTTAAGCAAAAAAATATTGACACAACGGGTCAAAAAGATTTAATCGATGTTTTCAGAACAGTGTTTAAGCCAAAAACTAAACGCAATGATATAAAGCTTGATCAAAAGGAGGACAAAGTGTATTTCTCCTTTTTACCAACGGCATCGGCATTGCCGAGTGGTGGTGGAAAAATGTTTGTTACCTCTACCACTGCCAGCTTCTACATGGGTAACGAGCAAACTACCAATATTTCAAACATCAGCTTTACTCCATACTTCAATCTCAATGGTAGGTTTGGCTTACCACTACGCTCAAGTGTTTGGCTAAACGATAACAAATGGTATATAGCCGGCGACACGCGTTTTTTAGTTTATCCGCAAGACACCTGGGGCCTTGGTGGCGGCACTCCTGAAAGTGCTCGCATGCGTGTTGATTATAAGTACATTCGTTTTTATCAAAGTTTACTCAGGCGCATTAAACCGTACTTTTTTGCAGGCGTAGGTTACAACCTTGATTACCACATGCGCATTAAAACCAATCATGATGCGCCAGAACTTGATGATGCATCTGGCTATATATTCGGAACCGCTCAAGGTCAAAACTCATTTTCATCGGGTGTTACGGTTAATTTGCTTTATGACACCCGTAATAATTCCATCAATCCCCTGCCCGGCTGTTATGCTAATTTAGTTTACCGCTATAACTCAACTTTACTTGGTAGCACCAGGCCGTGGTCATCACTTTATGCCGATGTAAGAAAGTACATTGCACTTGATGAAACCAAACCATCGCGCCAAAACACACTTGCTTTCTGGACTTATTTCTGGACAACGTTAGACCGTGGCACCCCTTATCTAAGTCTGCCGGCTGTGGGTTGGGATTTTTATAATACATCAGGGCGCGGTTTGGAGCAAAACCGTTACCGCGGACAAGCATTATGGTATACCGAAGCCGAGTATCGTCGCAGCATTACACGTAACGGTTTGCTTGGCTTTGTACTATTTGCAAACGTAACAACAGTGAATGAGCCTGATACACGGCAATTCAACTACTTTCACCCTGCAGCAGGTGGCGGTTTACGCATTAAAGTAAACAAGGCCTCAAATACTAATATTGCCATTGACTATGGCATGAGCAAAGGTTTCTCATCAATACGTTTTGGATTGGGTGAAGCTTTCTAAGTTCTTCTTCAATATTTACTAAATACAAGCAATTAGCAATACAATCGATTGCAGAAAATATTTAGGTAACCCCGAAAATTAATTGCATTTTTACACCGCATTCTTTAGCTTTAACAAATTTAAAATAAGTGTTATTCTGACATTTAATTCAATACATACCATTAATTATGAAGTTTTTTATCGACACGGCCAACCTGTCTCAAATTAGCGAAGCCCATGACATGGGGATTTTAGACGGTGTAACCACTAACCCATCACTCATGGCTAAAGAAGGTATTACCGGCCATGATAATGTAATTGCTCATTATAAAGCTATATGCGACATTACCGATGGTGATGTTAGCGCCGAAGTAATTGCAACTACTTATGATGAAATGGTTGCCGAAGGTTTGGCTTTGGCCGAGCTGCACGAACGCATTGTTGTAAAAGTGCCAATGATTAAAGATGGTGTTAAAGCCATTAAATATTTTACCCAGCAAGGTATTAAAACTAACTGTACACTGGTATTTTCGGCTGGTCAGGCATTATTGGCTGCTAAAGCGGGTGCTACCTACGTATCGCCGTTTATTGGCCGTTTAGATGACGTATCAACAGATGGCTTAACTTTGATTGAAGATATCCGTTTGATATATGATAACTACGGGTACGAAACTCAAATTCTTGCAGCTTCGGTTCGTCATGCTATGCACATCATTAATTGTGCTAAAATTGGTGCCGATGTTATCACCGGCCCACTTAGCGCAATTACTGCTTTGTTGAAACACCCGTTAACCGACAACGGCCTGGCTCAGTTCCTTGCCGACCATGCTAAAGCTGCTGCAGCGGGCGTTGAGCCGGTTAAATAATTTTAAGTTTATGGTCCATAGTTCATGGCTGCTTAGGCTCACGCTATGAACTATAAACCATTAACTATGAACTAATATCAATCAACTAATACTAAAAATGACACAAGATATTTCAGAGCTTAAAAATATTGCCTCACAAGTACGCCGCGATGTTGTGCGCATGGTGCACGGCTGTCAAAGCGGTCATCCGGGTGGCTCATTAGGCTGTACCGATTACTTGGTAGCCTTATATTTTTCAATCATGAAAAACGACCCGTCTTTTAATATGGACGGTGTTGGCGAAGACCTTTTCTTTTTATCAAACGGGCACATATCACCTGTTTTCTATTCGGTACTGGCTCACGCCGGTTACTTTGACAAATCAGAATTAGGAACTTTCCGTAAGTTAGATTCAAGGCTGCAAGGTCACCCTACTACGCACGAAGGTTTGCCTGGCATTCGCATGGCATCCGGGTCATTAGGCCAGGGCTTATCGGTTGGTATTGGTGCTGCGTTGAGTAAAAAGCTCAACGGTGATGACCGCCTGGTATTTACTTTACATGGCGATGGAGAATTACAGGAAGGCCAAATTTGGGAAGCAGCTATGTTTGCTCCACACAACCGTGTCGACAACCTGATTGCTACAGTTGATGTAAATGGCCAGCAAATTGATGGTCCTACGAAAGTGGTATTATCATTAGGCGATTTGCGTGCTAAGTTTGAAGCTTTCGGCTGGGAGGTTATGGAAATGCAGGGCAATGACATGGCCTTGGTTGTTGAAGGACTGCAAAAAGCTATTGCCCTTAGCGGTAAAGGCAAACCGGTAATGATATTGATGCAAACCGAGATGGGTGCCGGAGTTGATTTTATGATGGGCAGCCACAAATGGCACGGCGTTGCACCTAACGATGCCCAGTTACAGCAGGCGTTAGATCAATTACAGGAAACTTTAGGAGACTACTAAGAACAGAGCCAAGAGTAGAAAACAAAATTTTAACTCGTAATTCACGTTTCCAACAAAAATTAACTGAATAACTCAATCACTTAAGAAGAAAACAGTGACCAAGTATACATATACAGAGAAAAAAGATACGCGTTCGGGCTTTGGAGCAGGTTTGCTTGAGGCTGGTAAACGCAACCCTAAAGTTGTTGCCCTTTGTGCCGATTTGGTTGGCTCACTTAAAATGCAGGATTTTATCAATGCATTCCCGGAACGTTTTGTACAGGTAGGTATTGCCGAAGCTAACATGATGGGTATTGCAGCCGGTATGACAATTGGTGGCCATGTTCCATTCACCGGTACTTTTGCCAACTTTTCAACCGGCCGCGTTTACGATCAAATTCGCCAATCAATAGCTTATTCTGATAAAAACGTTAAAATTTGTGCTTCACACGCCGGTTTAACCCTGGGCGAAGATGGCGCAACCCACCAGATACTGGAAGATTTGGGTATGATGAAAATGCTTCCGGGCATGACCGTTATTAACCCTTGTGATTATAACCAAACCAAAGCAGCTACCATTGCCATTGCCGAGCATCATGGCCCGGTTTACTTGCGTTTCGGTCGCCCGGTAGTGCCTATCTTCACCCCTGCCGATCAGGTTTTTGAAATTGGTAAGGCCTGGATGGTTAGTGAAGGTACTGATGTTACCATTATTGCAACCGGCCACCTGGTGTGGGAAGCCATACAAGCAGGAGAGCAACTGGAAGCTATGGGTATTTCAGCTGAGATAATTAACATCCACACCATCAAACCTTTGGATGAAGAAGCCATTTTAAAATCAGTTAGCAAAACACGTTGCGTGGTAACAGCCGAAGAGCACAACCGCCTAGGTGGTTTAGGTGATTCGGTTGCACAGGTATTAATTAAAAACCTGCCGGCACCACAAGAGTACGTAGCAGTTAATGATTCATTTGGTGAATCAGGTACACCAGAGCAACTGATGCAGAAATATAAGCTTAATGCACCTGCCATTGTTGAGGCAGCGCAAAAAGCTATCCAGCGTAAAGGATAAATTAATTCGCTAATACAAAACAGAAAAAGCTGCCTTCAAGGCGGCTTTTTCTGTTTACACGCTGTATTAATCAGCGAGGCTACATCCCCTCTCTATACCGTAACAATCAGGTTTATTATACAACTATAAACGCTACCTTTACATTTGTCATTAAAATGAATTTGATGAAATGAGTATTCCTGATAAAGAAATTACGATATACGATATTGCCAAAGCTTTAAATATTTCAGCAGCTACCGTAAGCCGTGCATTGATGGACCATCCCTCGGTAAATATTAATACCAAAGCAAAGGTGCAGGAAACGGCAAAAAGCATGGGATACCGCTCAAACCAAATGGCCAGCAACCTGCGTAAGCGTAAAAGTAACATCATTGGCATTATAGTAGGTAACCTCAACAGCAGCTTCATGTCAAACGTTATTGCCGGCGCCGAAAGAGTTTTGAGTGATGCCGGCTATAATCTCATCATCAGTCAATCCCTTGATAATGTTAACAAAGAAATTAACATAGCGCAGGCTATGTACAATAACCGGGTTGATGGGTTGCTGGTATCTTTAGCTTATGAAACGGAGAATGCAGACCATTTCGAAAGTTTTGTAAAACGCGGTATTCCGCTGGTATATTTTGACCGTGTTTGGCCGCACCCTAAATGCCCGGGTATTGAGATAGACAATATAAAGGCCGCTTATGATATTACTGAGCACTTAATTACACAGGGCTGTAAACGCATTGCGCATGTTACTGCCTTTAAAATAAGTAGTGTAGCAGCCGATAGGTTTACCGGCTATAAAAAGGCATTGGAAGATTATAATATACCTTTTAATGAAAGCTTAGTTATTAAGACAGACCTTACCATGAATGCTGGGATTGATGCGGCTCAACAAATAATGAATATGGAAGAGCGGCCTGATGCTGTTTTTGTTACTAACGATGCCTGCGCCGTAGGCTGCATGCAGGAGATAAAAAAATCTGGCATACGCATTCCTCAGGATATTGCCTTTGCCGGGTTTAACAATGACACCGAAGCAAGTATAATTGAGCCCAATTTGACAACGGTAAATTACAAAGGCGATATAATGGGCGAAGAGGCCGCCCGCATACTTGTTAACCGTATAAATAACACATCAGCAGCTGCTCAATCTGCAAAAAGAATCACGCAAAAATCCGAGATAATAATCAGGGATTCATCAGTTAAAAGGAAGTAAAGGCCAAAAAAGCCGCTGCAATGCTTATTTTTGCGGCGCATGGCAGAGTTCGTCAATAAATCGCCTCGTGATTTACGCATAGGGTGTGCAGTCTTCTTTTTTATTTCAGGCTTTGGTTATTCATCATGGGCGTCGCGTATACCAAGTGTACAGCATGATTTGCATTTGAATGAAGCCCAGTTAGGTTCATTACTTTTTGCACTTCCAATTGGCCTCATGGCAACTATGCCCGTTACAGGCCGGCTGCTTAGCCATTACACCAGCCGCAGCATAATGATGTTTGGTGCGTTGCTGTTTAATGCTGTGCTGCTGTTTTTGGGTCTTGCAACCACGGTTTGGCAATTTGCCGTTATACTATTTGCATTTGGCTCAGGCCGAAACTTGCTTAATTTATCTGTTAATGCACAATCAGTAGGTGTACAATCGCTATATCCAAAGTCTATAATCACAACCTTTCATGGTATTTGGAGCATGGCCGGCTTTGCAGGTGCTGCCGTTGGATATGTGATGGTTAGCTTTAATATCGGTTTACTGTATCATCTTGGCGCTGTAAGTTTACTGCTTTGTGCGGCCTCAATCTATTACTATCCGTCAACATTTCACCAGAAACCAAAGCCTGTTGAACGTAAACCATTTTTAATACTGCCTGATAAGCACATGCTTAAGTTTGCAGTTATTTGCTTCGCCTGCATGGCTTGTGAAAACACCATGTACGATTGGAGTGCCATTTACTTTGAAAAAGCCATTTATACCGGCAAGGCCACGGCAACAGCGGCTTTTGTAGGCTATATGATAGCTATGACCATAGCGCGTTTTGTTGGAGATAAGGTTGTTACACGTATTGGCATTAAAAACATGCTCAACTATAGTGGTTGGTTTATATTTGCCGGACTGCTGCTTGCCGTACTAGTGCCTTACGCCATACCTGCGGCTATAGGATTTATGCTTGTGGGCCTTGGCGTTGCCTGCGTTGTACCGCTGGTTTTCAGTATTGCAGGTAAATCTGCCACGTTAAGCAGCGGGGTCGCTATTGCTTCTATATCTACTATAGGTTACTTCGGTTTCTTACTTGTACCGCCATTTGTCGGCTACGTTGCACAAGCGGTTGGCCTACGCTGGTCTTTTGGCTTAATAGCCATGTTAGGCGGTTTAATTGTGCTAATGGTGCAAAAAATTAAAGAATAATATTTTGTTTGGCAAATAATCCATAATTTTAGTAGACCTTACTGCTATTTAAATGGATATCAACAGTCTTACAAATTGATTGAAAGACTGCGGTATTTATAAATCGCTTTAAGACGATATTCAAACCAATTGTTTGCTTGTAAAGGTCAATTTTTTATTTGGCTGCATTTTTTCCTATAATTGTACCTCACTTTTAACTATGCTATCTAAGAAAACTAAGTATGCCATTAAGGCGCTGATTGTTTTGGGAAAAAACAAAGACAATCCGCCGATGCAGATTGCGCAGATAGCAGAGCTGGAAAAAATACCTAAAAAGTTTCTTGAAGTTATATTGCTTGAATTACGCAAAGCTGGATTTTTGTACAGCAAAAAAGGAGCAGGTGGCGGCTACGCCATAAACAAAGACCCAAAAGATATTTTTTTAGTAAGCATACTTCGCATTACTGATGGGCCCATTGCCATGGTGCCTTGCGTAAGTCTTAACTTTTATCACCGTTGCGAAGAATGCCACAACGAGTCTACCTGCGGTATCAGAAGTATGTTTATGGACATCAGAGATGCAACGCTAAAAATACTTTCTGAAACCAGCATTGCCGACTTAATCAGCAAGGAGGTTTCCCTTGGTGATTCTGCATTAATAGATCTGAATTAACTATTCGCCCATTAGTTGCTCCTTGGTTTGTTGCAAACGGTAGGCTTCGTCCTTTGGCAACACCGGGTATTGCAATTCCAAGCTTTTCAGCGTTTCTACAATTACGCTTGATATGGCTATCCGTGAAAACCACTTTTTATCAGCCGGTATAATATACCATGGAGCATCATCATTGGCAGTTTCGCTTATGGCTTGTTCATAAGCCGCCATATAATCCTTCCAATACCCTCTCTCTTTTATATCAGCCGCACTAAATTTCCAGTTCTTTGAAGGATCGTCGATACGTTGCAAAAACCTCTTTTTCTGTTCCTTTTTTGATAGATGCAAAAAGAATTTAATAACTACAGTTCCGTTGTTATGCAGGTTTCGTTCAAAGGCTCTGATGCTCTTGTAACGCTCATTCCAAAACTTATCGTCAATATCCTCAACTCTATGTATGTCAGGCAAATTTTCTCTTAGAACGTTTTCGGGATGTACCTTACTAACCAGTACATTCTCATAATGCGACCGGTTATGGATGCCTATGCGTCCGCGCTCGGGTAAAGCTTTACTATGACGCCATAAAAAATCATGATTATACTCCTCGGTACTTGGCTGCTTAAAACTATAAACCTGGCATCCTTGCGGATTTATGCCCGACATAGTGTGTTTTATAGCTCCATCCTTACCGGCTGCATCCATAGCCTGAAATATAAGCAGCATGCTATATTTATTGGCCGCGTAAAGCTTATCCTGTAAATCGGCTGTTTCTTTAACCAGCGCTTTTAAAATTGCTTTTGCATCTTCTTTTTTTACATCAGCAGTATAGTCTGTATCGAAATTGTTAAGAGAAATTTTCTTATTACCGGTAATTTTAAAATTGTTAGTTATATTTTGCATGATTAAAATAGCTTTGTGCGATGTTAGCATAAAATTTACAACGCATATTACCGTTATTGGTATTGGTTGGTGGCTTTATGTTACTATATAACTTACAATTTTAGCCAATGTTTAAACGTGTCCGCAATCCTATACTGCGTTACCTTCTGATATTTATTTATTTCGTCATTATATTCTTCTGCTCTATAGAGTTAAACCTGTTCGGAATATTTGGCTATTCGCCAAGTTTACAGGATATTAAAGACCCTACGCTATCATTATCATCAGAAGTATATACCGCCGATGGGAAACTGCTTGCCAAGTTTTACAAGGAGAACCGCTCACCTATAGAGTATAAAGATCTTTCGCCTAACCTGATTAATGCCCTGGTGGCTACAGAAGATGTTAGGTTTTATAAACATGGCGGTGTTGACTATTATGGCTTTTTTACCAGCTTAATATCTACTGCCACCGGCGACAGGCGCGGTGCCAGTACCATAACGCAACAGCTTGCCAAAAATCTTTTCAAAACCCGTAAACGTAAAGCTCAAGGTTTTATACGGCATATTCCGCTGGTGCGTACAGTGGCATTTAAGTTTAAGGAGTGGCTTACGGCGTTTAAAATTGAACACCTTTACAACAAGCAACAAATACTTACCATGTATTTTAACACGGTAACATTTGGCAATAACTCCTTTGGGATAAAAACAGCTACGTTAAAATATTTTAATAAAAACCCTCAGCAAGTTAACGCTGCCGAAGCTGCACTGTTAATTGGTATGCTTAAGGCAACATCAACCTACAACCCTATACGTTATCCCGACAAAGCGGTTGAACGCCGTAACGTAGTGTTAGGGCAAATGGAAAAATACGGCTACCTGAAAAAGGCTGAGTATGATGCCAACATTAAACAGCCAATAGGGCTTGATTTAAGTCACATTGAAGAGGTGGGTCAAAGTGACTCTTACTTACGCAGGGCAGTTGAAAAGTGGCTTGATAAGTGGCTTAAAGAGAACGACTACGATTTGTATGAAGACGGCTTGAAAATTTATACCACTATTGACTCAAAGCTGCAGGGCTTTGCGGAAGAAGCCGTTGCCGAAAAGATGAAAATGTTGCAGCGCAGGTTTTATAACGTATGGCGGGGCAAAAATCCATGGCGCGACTCAAAAGGCAATGAGATACCCGACTTTTTATGGAAAGCCAAACAGAAGCTGCCTATTTACAGCTTATTGAAGAAGAAATACAACGGTGATACTGTTGAGATAAACAAGTATTTTGATAAGCCTAAACAAATGAAGGTATTTACCTGGAAAGGTGAACGCGATACTACATTTTCAACAACCGATTCAATTATTTACTACACCAAATTGCTTAATACCGGCATGATGACTATTGAGCCATCTACCGGGAAAATAAAGGTTTGGATTGGCGGAATTGACAACAAGTACTTCAAATACGATCACGTTAACCAGGCTAAAAGGCAGGCTGGCTCAACGTTCAAGCCTTTTGCTTATTTAACTGCAATTGATAACGGCCATTCACCTTGCGATAAGTTCACCGATAAACCGGTATCAATTTCATATGATGATAACGGCAAGCCTGAAGTTTGGGAACCTAAAAACGCCGACTTTCATTTCTCATACCGTGAAATGTCTTTACGTTGGGCCATGGGCAAATCTGTTAACTCAATTACTGCACAAATTACGCAGGAAGTTGGCTGGGATAAGGTGGTTGAATATGCTCACAAGTGCGGTATTGAAAGTCCGCTGAAAGCTGTCCCTTCAGTCTCATTGGGTTCAAACGACGTATCAGTTTATGAAATGGTTAGGGCTTACAGCACATTCTTGAATAGGGGCGAAAGAATTGATCCGCTTTTGGTTACAAAGATTACTGATCATAATGATAATGTTATTAAAGAATTCGGACTTAAAAGCACACGCGTAATCAGCGAGGAAACAGCTTGGCTAATGCTGTATATGTTCCGCGGCGGCATGGAGGAACCCGGTGGCACCTCACAAGCGCTATGGGAATATCCAATTCTTTGGAAAAAAGCCAGCAATCAAATTGGTGGTAAAACCGGAACCTCATCTGATTATGTGGACGGATGGTATATGGGTATAACCAAAGATTTAATAACAGGAATTTGGGTTGGTGCCGATGACCGTAGTGTACACTTCAATTCATCTGAAACAGGTGAAGGGTCACATACTGCACTACCTATCTTTGGTTCTTTTATGGAGAAGGTTTATTCCGACCCTTCATCAGGCTACACTTATGGGCCTTTTCCTAAGCCTTGGTCTAAAATAACTAAAACTTACATGTGTCCGTCGCCACGCATCAGGGTTGACACCTCATCGGTAAGTGATAGCACAAGCGCACCGGCCGATAGCAGTATTATTGCACCGCCTGATACTACTGCGCAACAATAATTGCCAACCATTACGCAATTTGCAGTAATTTAAATAAATTTAACCTGTTCTTTTACAGTTATAACCGTTGTATATGAGTAAATTATACTTTGTGGTAAGCAAAGTTAAAAAGGTTTGCCTCCTGCTTGTTTTCGTTCTAAGTATCGTGTTCATGAGCCAACCGGCCCAGGCTCAGTATTTTGGGCAAAATAAGGTTCGCTATAAAAATTTGAAGTTCAAAGTATTTAAAACTCCTCACTTTGAAATTTACTACTACATGAAAAACGATAGCTTGCTCAAGCGTTTTGCGCAGGAGAGCGAGCTGTGGTATACTCTGCATCAACAGGTTTTCAGAGACACTTTCAAACGCCCCAACCCTATTATATTATATGCCGATCATCCTGATTTTCAACAAACCACGGCCATTGATGGTGATATAGGAGTAGGTACAGGCGGTGTTACCGAAGGGTTAAAAAACCGTGTGGTTATGCCAATTATGGAAACCAACCACACCACCCGCCATGTACTAGGGCACGAGTTGGTGCATGCATTTCAGTACCACATACTTTTAGAGAGTGATACAACCGGCCAAAATAACATCAACAATTTGCCACTATGGATGATTGAAGGTATGGCTGAGTATTTATCATTAGGAAAAAAGGATGCATATACAGCAATGTGGATGCGCGATGCCTACTTAAATAACGACATACCTACCATACGAGATTTGACGGAAAGCGGCAAGTATTTCCCGTACAGGTATGGGGAGGCGTTTTGGTCATACTTAGGATCAACCTACGGCGATACCATCATCGTACCGTTCTTCAAAAATGTTGCCCGTTTTGGACTAGAGTATGGTATACGGCGTACGTTTGGATATGATGATAAAACTTTATCAAACCTATGGAAAAACTCCATAGTAAATATGTATAAACCTTATTTGAAAGACACAACTCAGTTTTTGCCCGGAACCAAGGTAATTGACAACAAAAACTCAGGCGAAATGAACGTTGCGCCCTCTGTTAGTCCTGACGGCAAATACATGACGTTCCTTTCTGAAAAAGATTTGTTTTCGATTGATTTATTTTTGGCCGACGCTAAAACGGGTAAAATTATACGGCGACTCACAAGCAAAACGTCCAATACGCACATAGATGAATTCAACTTTATCGAATCGGCCGGAACCTGGTCGCCGGATGGCAAAAAGTTTGCGTTCAGCGTTTTCAGCGGTGGTCGAAACCGAATGCTTGTTGTATCGGTGCCAAGCGGAAAAGTTCTTCAAAATATTTCAATGGGGCGGGTGGGTCAATTCAGTAACCTTACTTGGTCCCCCGATGGTAATTTAATAGCGTTCCAGGGTCTTGCTAACGGGCAAAGCGATTTGTATATGTATAACTTCAATACCAAAGAAGTTACGCAGCTAACCAACGATAAATTTTCAGATTATCAGCCAGCGTTTTCACGCGATGGTAGAAAGATAATTTTCACCAGCGACCGTACTACTTACGATGCTTCAACAACGCAAGCCATAACGTTTAACCTGGCCGAGCTCGACTTGGCGTCTCGCAAAGTAATCGATCTTAAAATTTTTGATGGTGCCAACAACATGAACCCGCAATACTCGGGTGATGGGAAACAGATTTATTTCCTCTCTAACCGAGATGGATTCCGCAACCTTTACAGGTTTACATCAGCCACCGGAAATGTTGAGCAAATGACTCATTTGTTCACCGGTATATCAGGTATTACCGAATTTTCACCTGCTTTAAGCGTATCTACAAATGACGATGTATTGTATTCTTATTATCGTGCACAAAAGTATACCCTTTATAATGCAAAGGCCAGCGACTTTAAAGATGTAAAAACTGTTGCTGCCAATGAAACTAATTTCGAAGCAGCACTACTGCCTCCGCCGCGTGCCGTTGGTGTTGATTTAATAAACTCCAACCTTAATAATTTCTTATCGTACCAGCGTATTGCTATCGACTCTATACAAAACATTCCGTATCGTCCGCAATTCAAGCTTGATTACCTTGCCAGCAGCGGTGTAGGCGTTGGCGTGGGCATAGGCGGTGCAGGCAGTTACGGTGCGGGTTTATCAAGCGGTATACAGGGCATGTTCAGTGATATATTGGGCAGAAATCAGATATATGCCGGAGCATCTGTCAACGGGGAAATTTATGATTTTGGTGCGCAGGCTCTATACATTAAGCAAACAGGCCGCTGGAACTTCGGCTTTGGTTTGTCTCACATACCCTACCAGCTTGCAACCTACAATATTGTACCAAGCAAGTTCACATACCAAAACAATTCAGGGCAGGATGTAACTGTTGATGCTGTTGAAGAGCGATTTGATATTATACGCATATTTCAGGATCAGGTAAGCGTGTTTACAGCTTATCCATTTTCAAAAACAACACGTGCCGAATTTGGAGGAGGCTTTTCGCATAACTCTTATATGGTTCATCGCTTTAGCACCTACTACCCTGATGGTGGCGGCATTTACCGCGATAGGCGCAGACGCGTTTCATTAGATGATTATAACAATGACCAATACAATAACGTAGGATATTTAAGGTCGTTTTCACTGGCTCAAATAAGTGCGGCTTTAGTTGGCGATAACTCTTATTTTGGCATTGCATCACCATTAAGCGGCTTCAGGTATCGCTTGCAGGCAGAATATAATGTGGGCTCCTACCGCTTCTTTTCGCCAACAATTGATTTGCGTAAATATGAGCGCTTAAAGCCCATAACACTTGCAGCGCGTTTTAATTCATTCGGCCGCTTTGGGCAAGAAACCGGTTTGTACCCATACTACATTGGTTATCCTTTCCTCATAAGAGGTTATGAAAGTCAAACCTTTTACAACAACTCTACGCAAGGATCAAATGGATTTACTATTGATCAGCTATCAGGATCAAGAGTTGCGGTATTTAATTTCGAGATCAGATTACCATTCACCGGTCCTGAAAAGCTGTCGGCAATAAAATCAAAGTTTTTATTCAGCGAATTGAATCTGTTTTTTGATGCAGGTTTAGCATGGAACAGCGGTAATACCATTAAATTCCAAAAAGCACCTGACTTATTATATTATCAGCCCCGTGTTGATGATAACAACAGGCCGGTTTTAGACAGTGAAGGAAAACCTATACTTGATGGGGTTTACAACACCAATCAGCGTGTTCCTGCGTTAAGTGCTGGTATTTCATTACGAGTAAACCTGTTTGGTGCGCTTATATTAGAGCCGTACTATGCAATTCCATTTAACCGTACCGATGTTAAAAAACCGGTGTTTGGCCTGAACTTTACCCCAGGCTGGTAATTGTACATAAGTTATAACTTTGAAAGCGGCCGTAGCGCCGCTTTTTTTCATAAAACAAATTTTATAGCAATCAGTAATATAAATACCTACACTATGAAATACTTAATATTGTTTATAACTACAATTCTATCGGTTACGGCCTCGGCGCAAACCATACCCACGCGCGGCTCGTCATATCAAGACTCGGTACGGGCAAGCGCTGCTGAAGGAAAAGTAATAATGGTTAATGGGGAACCTGTTAATAAGGCTATGGATTTTATAGAAAACTTAACGGCGTCAAAATCAAACACAATTTTTTTGAACGCGCTACGAGTATCAGGAATGTATGGAACATTAAAAAGCCGCGGACCTCTTACCCTATTGTTACCTGCCGATGATGATTTAAAGCAACAGCTTGGAGCAAGGTTAGATACATTGATGAAGCCAACTCATAAATATGAGCTGGTAAACTTTTTGAGCTATCATATATTACCCGGCCGTTATACAAGTAAGGACCTGTTAAAACTTATAAAAGATGCCCATGGAACAGCTACAATTTTAACGCTAGCCGGCAGCAAATTAACCGCTACCGTAAACGAAAACAGAAACATTATTTTAACCGACAACACTGGCGGCAAAAGCGTAATTGGATTATTTGATGTTGAAGAGAGCAACGGTATTATGCATACCTTAAGCAAATGCCTTATCCCTCAAGACCGCGCTTTATAGTTAACACTGCTCTATCCTGTTGCTTTGTTAAACAGCAAAAGCGCGTCTTCTGGCAGCAAGCGATGGTCTTAGCAGTGGTCTCACTCTGGCATTTTCCATCTGTAAACCAATAGTAAGATCAATCCAATCAGGGTTTACAGCTCTGATCATCTTTTCTTTTTGCGCACGGGTGAACGTGCTTAAAAGCTTAAAGCGTTCCATTGCCTGCTCTTCTGTATTTATCTCCTCGAAATATACTAAGCGATTTAGTTGCTGCGCTTTGTCAAAAAACAGCGTTGGCATCTCATCATAAAATTTTATTGTTTTTAAAATATCAGTACACAATCCAACGTGAAGATTATTGCGATTCCTATCAGTAAGGATATAGATGAAGTGTTTCATTTGATAATATATTTTGCTAAATAGAAATTTGTTACTAATTTTATGAGCATAAATTTACTAACAAATTTAGTATTTCCAAATTTTATGTCAATAATTTCATCTAATATTAAATTCCTCAGAAAAAAGAAAGGTCTTACGCAACAGCAATTTGCCGACGAAATTGGCATTAAACGCTCCCTAGTCGGTGCCTATGAGGAAGACCGTGCCGACCCAAAATATGATTTACTAAAAAAAATAGCACTATATTTTGAGGTGAGTATTGATGATTTTATCAATGAGACTATCAACGAGAAATGGGCCCCGAAGCCAAAAGGCAATCCGGCTAACTTGCGTGTTTTGAGTATTACGGTTGATAAAGATGAAAACGAAAATATTGAGATGGTACCGGTAAAAGCCAGCGCGGGTTACCTTAATGGCTACGCCGATCCGGAGTACGTATCAAATTTACCTAAGCTGTATTTACCTATGTTTAAACAAGGTACTTACCGTGCATTTGAAATAAAAGGCGACTCAATGCTGCCTTTAGTGTCAGGCACTGTAATTATTGGTGAGTATGTTGAAAACTGGGCCGATATCAAAGCTGGCGAAACTTACGTTGTATTATCAAAAAACGAAGGCGTGGTTTATAAACGGATTGGCAACAAGTACCGCGACAACAAAAAGTTGAAGTTACTGTCTGATAACCCGGCTTATGAACCATATGAAATTGGCGGGGAAGACATTTTGGAAATATGGAAAGCAAAAGCATTTTTATCTACACATTTGCCAATGCCTACGCCCGAGCCAAGCATTGAAAACCTCACTAGCATGATGGCCGAAATGCAGAAATCCATTTCACGTTTGCAAAGCAACAATTAAGTTACAGGCTTGTTATTAAACTCATAGCCAATATCTTTATCAAAAAACTAAACAAACTTAAAATGAAAAAGATCTTTTTGATGTGCTTTTTCCTGCTTGGAATTAGCGCTGTAAGCTTTGCCCAAGGTGGCGGAGGCAGAATGGGTGGCAATCCGGAAGAACAGGCTAAACGTTTACAGGCTCAGCTTAAGCTTGACGATGCACAAACCGCAAAAATTAAAGCGATTTACGATGTGCAGGCTAAAAAGCGCGACAGCCTAATGACGGCTACTAATGGCGACCGCCAGGCTATGATGCAAGCATGGCGCCCCATGATGGAAGCGTCGAATGCAAAAATTAAAGAGGTATTAACTGCCGATCAAAAAGCAGCCTTCGAAAAATGGCAAGCTGAAAGGGCAAGCAGAATGCGCCAGGGCGGTGGTAACCCTCCCCCGGCACAAAAGTAACCTTAAAAAAAGCGGCACTTAGCCGCTTTTTTTATTTTTGCATAAAATCAACGCCATTGGGAGCAAACGCTTACATCGAAAAGAAACTACAGCAGCGGATTGAAAGCCTATCATACAGAGAGCTGAAACCTGAAAGTCATTTAATTGATTTTTCCTCAAATGACTATCTTGGCTTTGCCAGATCGCCTCAATTAAAACAGCTCATAGCAGATGAACTTTCTGCACACCCAAACCATTTAAACGGTTCATCAGGCTCAAGGTTACTATCGGGTAATACAACGTATGCCGAAGAACTTGAGAACTTGATTGCTGAATATCATGATGCTCCTTCCGCTTTGCTTTTTAATTCAGGTTATGACGCCAATCTTGGTCTGCTATCCTCTGTACCACAGCGTGGCGATACCGTAATACATGATGAACTTGCACATGCATCAATCATAGATGGTATAAGACTTAGCCATGCCGACAGGTTTTCATTCAGACACAATGACATTCATGATCTTGAAAGAAAACTTAGTAAAGCCAAAGGCACCATCTTTATCATAGTTGAAAGTGTGTATTCAATGGATGGGGATATCGCTCCCTTAAAACAAATATGTGAACTTGCCAATAGTTTTAAGGCCGAAGTTATAGTGGATGAAGCGCACGCAATTGGCGTTTTTGGCAAAGGGCTAATATCGAACTTGGGTCTCAAAACAGAAATTTTTGCACAAATAATAACTTTTGGAAAAGCTATGGGGTGCCATGGAGCAGCGGTGCTTGGAAACACTGCCTTAAGGCAATATCTCATTAATTTTGCAAGGTCCTTCATCTATACAACCGCAGCATCATTTCATCAATTGGCAGCCATTAAAATGGCCTACAAGATGCTGAATTTAAACATTCACAAGATTTCGAAATTGCAGGAGAATATTGCGCTGTATAATCAGCTTATGAACCAAAAAGCGCCCATGCAGGTTTTAACAGAAAGCACAATCAAAACAATAATTATTGGCGGCAATAATGCAACAAAGCGAATGGCTGAGGCACTTCAGCAAAACAGCTTTGACGTAAGGCCTATTTTGAGCCCTACCGTAAGAACCGGCACTGAAAGGTTACGGATATGCATACACTCCTACAATACCAGGCATGAGATAGGTACTTTAGTGCAACTAATACAACAATTACAAAATGAAAAATAAAGCTCCATTGTTTGTTACAGGCATAGGTACTGATGTTGGTAAAACAGTAGTATCGGCCATAATGGTTGAATACTTGAAGGCTGACTATTGGAAACCCATACAATCAGGCGACCTGGATAACAGTGACACCATGAAAGTTAAGGCACTAGTATCAAATCCCATTTCAAAATTTCATAAAGAAGCATATCGGCTAAACCAACCGTTTTCGCCCCATAAGTCGGCCCGGTTAGATGGCGTAGAAATTGATCTTGAAAAAATAATTATTCCCGAAACCGATAACCAACTAGTTATTGAAGGAGCCGGCGGCCTGATGGTGCCATTAAACAATAAACATTTCATCATTGATTTAATTCAAAAGTTCAATGCAGAAGTTATTTTGGTAGTTAAACACTATTTAGGAAGCATTAACCATACGCTGCTCTCATTAGAGCTATTAAAGGCAAGAGGAATAGTTGTAAACAAAATTATATTTAACGGAGATAGAGATGAGGATAGTGAAAGTATAATTTTAAGTCGCCACGATAATTGCCATGCATCTATTCCTTTGATCAATGATTTAAGTAGAAATCAAGTTAAAAATCAAGTTATTTTATAGTTTTATTAAATAAAAAAGCCGCCTATATAAGGCGGCTTTTTTATTTAATAATAGAAAATTAAAGTGGGTTTTGGGTAACAACACCATTACTCACTATAATTTCTTCCTGTGGTATCAAAAACTGCCATCTTTTATCTCCCGCAGGAACCTGCAAAGTATTGTTTGCGTTAGTTGCTGTGTGATTACCACCTGTTCTGTCAAGAGGACTATTAGTACGTTTCAAATCGTAAAAACGGAATCCTTCGCCCCATAGCTCTATACGACGTTGGATCATGATTTCTTCAATTAAATCGCCATTTAATTTTGTTGACAAAGTGTAAGATGGATCGCGCGTAACAACTAGATTGTATAAAGCAGTTGCAGCCGCGGCATTATTTCCACTGCGAGCCTGAGCTTCAGCTTCAATCAAGTACATCTCAGCAGCTCTCATATACACAAAGTCACCTGTTGGTTGACTGGCATCAGTAGATCTGAATTTATTGCTTATGTAAGGATATCTGGTTCCTCCTGCGGGAATTGGAAATGCGGTGTTAGATACATTTGGCTCCCACAGCTTCTTGCGAACATCAGTATTTGTAATTTTATTATACAATACAGAAAAAATTGACTTAGGACTTGTCCTTGTTGCAGTTGAAGCATAATTTGATGATATATATGCAAAAAACGAATAGAAGTAGTTAGTTTGATCAGATGTCATACGTGATCCCCACATCCATTCCGGATTGCTGTAATCATTAAAGCCTGCCTGATATTGAGTTGCAGTCATCAAAGTAAAACCACTTCTGGCTTCTTGCGCAAACTTAATTGCATCAGCCCAATTTTGTTGAGTTAACGCTACACGCGCTTTAAAGCCTTTTGCCACATTAATATTAAACTGCGACTTATCTGTAGCTCTGTTGTAACCTTGTAAATTGGTTATGGCTTCATCTAGGTCCTTATTGATTTGAGCATAAACTTCTGCCACAGTGTTTCTTGGGGTTTTTGCGGTAGTTGGCTTTAACACTAAAGGTACACCAAGCCCACTGTTTGGCGCATTTGCAACATAACGTTCACCAAAAAGTTGAACCATTTGAAAATATGACCACGCTCTGTAAGCAAGGGCTTGACCTTTGATAAAATTTTTGTCAGCTTGCGGCCCTGCTGCATTATCAATATTTTCCAGAATCATGTTTGCGTTAGCAATGATCATGTAATAAAACGAGTAATGATACTCATTAACGGTACTTGTCGGAACACGATGTGTAGTCCACTGATATTCTGATCGGAAACCGGAGTTTGATGTGGTATTCAAAACCATATCTTCACCCATCATATCCATATAAATTTTATTTCCACTTTGCCCACCTTGTGGCTGTGAACCATAAATTTGCATATACAGGGTACGATGTATACCATTCAATGCCGCCCAAGCATTTTGAGTAGAGCTGAACGCATCTGCAGTAGAAACTTGATTGGTTGGATTAGTTTCCAAATATTCTTTGTTGCAAGAACTTGCCGCAACTATTATAGCCAAGCCTAAAACTGTGCGATTAAATATTTTTTTCATTGTTGTAATATTTTAAGTTACTTCAGATTAAAAACTCACGTTACAACCTAAAGATACAATACGGCTAAAATTATATGTATTATCATTCGTTCCGTTGAAGGTACCTGATACGTTCATGCCTTTTCTGGCACTGAAAAGCGCAAGGTTTTCACCACTAACAAATATATTAGCATTTTTTACCCCAACCTTGGTTAGCAAGCTTTTAGGAAGGCTGTAATTTAAATTCGCTGCATTCAATTGGAAGTAGCTTGCGCTTATTAGCCAACGTGTACTGGTAGCACCTCC
This sequence comes from uncultured Mucilaginibacter sp., assembly GCF_913773635.1. Lineage (GTDB taxonomy): Bacteria > Bacteroidota > Bacteroidia > Sphingobacteriales > Sphingobacteriaceae > Mucilaginibacter. The sequence continues at coordinate 89,198 of NZ_CAJYGQ010000001.1, read as the reverse complement.
TAAGTTAGCAAGATTACCTGCCTCCATACGAGGAACGTTGGTAATATCACCTGGCTTTTGCCAACGGTTTAAAATATCGGTAGCTAAAGCAGTACCATAATTTCCGCTATGCATAAGTTGTGCGTATTGAGTGTCATATGCAGTTCCTCCTAGCTGGAAGGTGAACTGAACATTTAGAGAGAAATTTTTATAGTTTACGGTGTGAGTCATCGCACCAGACACTTTAGGTATTGAAGACTTACCTACATATCTAAAGTTAGCTTCACCAATTTGCGTTGTAACGGTATCCTGACCTATAATGCGAGAATTTGCAGTTGTTGCGTTGGTTTTATATAATGCTGCACCAGTTTGAGGATCAACACCATAAAATTCACGCAAGTAATAATCATAACGTGAATGACCAGCACTGTAAGCTTTAGTACCATCTTGAACAAGTGGACTGCTCTCCGGCATTTTTGTTATTTGATTTTTGAAGTGGGTAAGATTTAAATTAACGTTATAGTTAAAATCTTTAGACCTTACGGCTTGTGCATTCAAATTCAACTCTACACCCTTATTGTACATTGAACCAATATTGGTAGGGATAGTAAAATTATTTGAAGTTGTAGTACCACCGTTTGCTAACGAAATCGGCACATCGAAAATTAAACCATCGGTTACGCGGTTGAAGTACTCAACACTACCGCTGATACGACCTGTAAAAGCTGTGAAATCAATGCCGATATCAAAGTTTTTAGATGTTTCCCACTTTAAATCATAGTTAGGTAATGATGCTTGGGTAAATCCTGGCTGAGTATAGTTATTTCTACCCAAGGTGTATAACGCCTGATAAGGGAACAGACCAATATCAGCATTACCCAATACGCCGTATGAAGATCTCAACTTCAATTGATCAAGCCAGCTTACTTTAAAGAAGTCTTCATTATGCAAATTCCAACCTAAGCCAACTGACCAAAAGTTTTGCCATCTGTTATCAGGAGCTACTTTTGAGTTACCGTCTCTTCTTAAGCTTGCGCTCAATAAATACTTTTCATCGAAATTGTAATTCAATCGAGATAAATAACTTTCAATAGTCGAATTATCTTCTCTTGACGAAGGCGTACCTAAAATGGTAGCAAAGTTTGGCAATTCAGTAATACCTGCTACAATAAATCCTCCCTTGGCTGCTGATAAAATGTTATACTTATAAGCATAGTTTTCATGACCAGCAAGTGCATCAATATGATGTTTACCAAAATTTTTGCTGTATTCTAACAATTGGTTGAAGGTATACGAAGTGGTACGCCAAAAATCATGATATGCTCTTGCGTTAGGTGCACCGTCACCAACAATAGGGTTATCATAAGTACGCTGATGGCTGTCTTGTAAGTCGAAAGCTATATTGGTAGTTAATTTTAAATCTTTATAAAAATTAATTGTAGCATAAGCACGGCTATTTATAGCGCCACGAACTAAGTTTTGCTGATCTGTAAGATTTTCAAATATTGTATGTCTGTTTTGTGAGAATGGACGGGATGTACCAAAGTCAAACAACGGTTGTCCGTCTTGTCCAAGAATAAATCCTCCATTAGCGTCATGAGCATAAACAGGATATATTGGCGCTATAAAACGAGATATGTAAAACGGATTTACAACAGATGTTCCACCGTCACCTACGTTATCAAAACGTTCTTTAGTATATGACCCTGTTAAATTCATACCTGTTTTAAACCATTTAAGTGGTTGAGTATTTACATTCAAACGGCCGTTATATCTTTCAAGATTTGAATTTATCAGGTATCCTTCTTCTTTAGTATAACCAAATGATCCGAAGTAATCTGATTTATCAGCACCGCCAGAATAGGTCATATTATAATTTTGTCTTGACTTACCTCCTTTGGCTGCCTCCTTTGCCCAATCTAGGTCACCAGGGTAAAGTAAACTGGCATTAGGATTTATTTTACCATCAACTCCCACAATTTGATTATCAGCAACATTGAATGGATTATATCCTAAATTTGATTTGATACCTGAATAGGTATTTCCATTATAAGAAGTGGTTAATCCAGATGCAATGCTGTTTGCGATATCAATGGGAACGGGATTGCTGGTTGAGAACACCATTGCATTTCTCTGCGCTTCCCACATTAATGGGTAATATTGATAAGCATCAACTCTGTCATACTCGGGCAAACCTCTGCTAAGCCAGCCTCTGTTTGCCTTAAAAGTAAGTGTAGGTTTGCCTGCTTTACCTTTTTTGGTGGTAATTTGAACAACACCGTTACCTGCTCTAGAACCATATAAAGCTGTTGTGGCTGCATCTTTAAGTACTGAAACTGCTTCAACGTCATCAGGGTTAATTGTAGCAATTGTTCCATCATATACAGCACCGTCAACAATAATCAGAGCACCAGAACCAGCGTTGATTGATCCAAAACCTCTGATGCGAATTGCAGGACTTGATCCAGGCGCACCACTGGCAACAGTAGTTGAAATACCCGGACCCGCTCCAACAACTGAACTAAGCACGTTAGTTATAGGGCGCTTTTCAAAATCTGCAGCGTTTACCTGCGCAGTTGAACCTGTAAAAGTATTTTTGTTTGCAGTACCATACGATACTACCAATACTTCATTAAGTTGATTTAACGTTGGATTAAGTGCAATGTTCAAGTTTCCGTTAGCAGAAACTTCTTGATTAGCATAACCAATAAATGTAATAACAAGTGTTGCATTGCGAGGAACGTTTATAGAGAACTTACCATCGGCGTTAGTTTGAGTCCCGATATTTGTGCCCTTAACATTTACACTTACACCTGCTAATGGGAGTCCGTCATCTTTACCGGTTACTCTACCGGAAACTGACTGGTTTTGAGCATATGCCCCTATTGAGCACAAGACACACAAAACCCAGAAGAATTTGAGTAAAATTTTCTTCATTTGTTAATTGTTTGAGTTAATAAATAGTTTTCAAAAGTGAAAATTATAAATTCAATTCGATAAATCATAGAAATATTGAAGATATTTTTAAAAAAAGTGTCTTTTTTTAAAAATCGTAGAATTTTAAAGCACTATTTGCCCAATCAGCTCCAATATTGTGTAAGTAAATACCCAAATTATAAATGTTTAATTAAAAAAGCGGATAGTTAACACTACCCGCTTTCAAATTTTGAACAAGAAAGTCTATTGTAATAAAAATGTGATACTAAACGCTACTTAAAATAAAGAAATACCGAATTACATACGTTCCGGGACCTCAATTCCTAACATTTGCATGCTTTTTGACAGGATTTGTGCTGTTTTTTTTGATAATCCACCTCGGAAATAGACTAAATTTTGAGATTCGGCTTGTAATACTGAATGCTCGTGATAAAATTTATTATAGGTTTTAGCTAATTCATAAGCATAATTAGCAACTGCAGACGGATTATATTCCTTTGCAGCTTGTGATATAACATCAATAAACTGCGACTGCAAAATAATGAGGTCTCTTTCCTCATTTTGCAATGAGTCTGGGAGCAAAATTTCTGATCCAGCATTTTGAATTTTGCTGAGTACCGACTTTATGCGTGCATGAGTATATTGAATAAACGGACCGGTATGCCCTTGAAAGTCTACAGACTCATTAGGATCAAATAACAAACGCTTCTTAGGATCAACTTTTAAAAGGAAATATTTTAAAGCACCCATACCTATTATATGATATAAGTGCTGCTTGTCCGCTTCTGCTAAGTCGCCTGTTTTCCCTAGCGCTTCGGTCTGCTCTTTAGCAGTACGCTCCATTTCAGCAATTAAGTCATCAGCATCAACCACGGTACCTTCTCTTGACTTCATTTTGCCAGATGGAAGATCAACCATGCCGTATGAAAGATGGTACAGTCCGTTTGCCCAAGCTTTGCCAAGCTTTTGCAAAATCAGGAAAAGCACTTTAAAATGATAGTCTTGCTCGTTACCTACAACATATATCGACTCATTCATTCCAAAGTCATCGTACTTGAGTTGGGCAGTGCCTAAATCCTGCGTTATATATACAGAGGTACCGTCGGCACGAAGAACTAGTTTTTGGTCAAGGCCGTCTTCAGTTAAATCAATCCATACCGAACCATCTTCCTTTTTAAAGAACACGCCTTTTGCAAGTCCTTCCTCAATAATATCTTTACCTAGTAAATAGGTATTGCTTTCGTAATAGTATTTATCAAAATCAACGCCCAGTTTTTTGTATGTTTTGCTAAAACCTTCATAAACCCAGGTATTCATGGTCTTCCAAAGCTCAATCACCTCTTCATCGCCTGCTTCCCACTTTTGTAGCATTTGTTGGGCTTGTAAAATAAGTGGCGCCTGCTTTTTGGCTTCTTCCTCAGTTTTTCCTTCTTCTTTAAGCTGATCTATCTGTTTTTTATATTCCTTATCAAAAACCACGTAATACTTCCCAACCAAATGATCACCCTTCATTCCGGCTGACTCTGGTGTTTCTCCATTACCAAATAGCTGCCAGGCCAGCATCGACTTACATATATGTATACCTCTATCGTTAACCAAATTAGTTTTGATTACCTCGTAACCCGCAGCCTGTAGTATTGCAGCTACTGAGTAACCTAACAAGTTGTTACGCACATGCCCCAAGTGCAATGGCTTGTTTGTATTTGGAGATGAATACTCCACCATCACCTTTTTGCCGTTAGCCGGCAATGTTCCGAAGTTTTCATTTTCATATATTCCTTTGAATACATTAAGCCAAAAGCTATCCGCAATTGAAATATTCAAGAAACCTTTAATAATGTTAAAACCTGCCACCTCAGGTACGTTAGCTTGCAGGTACTCGCCAATTTCCTGGCCGGTTTGCTCAGGCCCCTTGCGCGATACTTTGGTAAACGGGAAGGTTACTATCGTTATCTGCCCTTCAAACTCTTTGCGTGTTTGTTGCAGGTTTACATCCTGTGCGGTTATAGTTGCGTTATATAAATGCTCAACAGCTTTTACGGTGGCGTTGGTAATGAAGTCCATCGCGCAAAATTAATTAAATTGGCTTAACCTCATGCCTATATTTAAATTCATTATATTGAATAACTTTGAAGTTTACAATTACTTATGACACTACTATCAAACAAACTGAATATTAATGTTACGTCTGAAATAGGAACTCTTAAAGCATTACTCATTCATAGTCCTGATAGCGGTTTGGGTAAGGTAGTGCCATCAAAGGCGCAAGATTGGCTTTTTGAAGACATTGTTCATTTAGATACCATGCGCAGCAATGAGTATGATTACTATATAAAACTGTTACTCTACTTTTTAGATGCCGACAAAATCAAGGGTCGCCTTGCCCAAATTGATGCTGTGGAAAGCGACCGGACTTTTTACAAACCCGATCACGAAGACTTTTACGCATCGGATAGAGTTATAGAAATACAAACCCTGTTGGCTGATATTCTGCAAGATAGTGTTATTCGAGAAAAACTTACTGCATCTGTTTGTGCTATTGAGAGCTGCAATTACAGGCTACAGGAGAAGTTAAATAAGATTTCACCTGTTGAACTTGCTAAAATATTTATTTCGGGAGCGCTTGATAAGGACAATATGATATTTGCGCCCATACCCAATCTCATTTTCTCGCGCGACATTGGCATCACCATCAATAACCATATACTGATAAATAAGCCCGCAAAAAAAGCCCGCTCACGCGAGACACTGCTTGCCAGATATATATTATTTAATCATCCCATTTTTGAAAATCATCGCAATAATATTTTGGAGATAGCCGATCCCATCCAGCATTTTTTACGTCCCGGCAAAGATCAGGATGAGAAAACTACTTTGGAAGGTGGTGACGTAATGGTAGTAAGCCCAAATCACGTCATTATAGGCTGTAGTGAGCGCACATCGCTTAGCGGAGCTCAACAAGCCCTGAAGTTGTTGTTCGACCACAAAGTTATTGAAAAGGTAACTATACTTAAAATACCGCATAAGCGTGATTACATGCACATTGATACCGTGTTTACTCAAGTTAAACGGGACACTTGGGTAATTTTAGGTTCACTGGCAAAAAATGAAAGCAAAAAGGAATCGCAAGACCCTATCAATTACTTTGGCGAAAAGAAGCAAAAAGACAAGGTTGAAATTGTTCAATTTACTGTTGGTAAAAGCAAACCACGCACTTTTGATAGTATTGAAAGTTTACTTGACGACGTAAGTGTTAACGACTTAAAAAGCAATACCAAAACCAAGTTTATATACTCCGGGAATAACACTTTTCCTTTTGATGCGCGCGAGCAATGGACCGACTCATGCAACCTGTTAGCCTTGCGCGAGGGTGTGGTATTAGGTTATGATCGTAACGACAAAACCGTAGATGCATTTAAGCAAAACGGCTTCAAAATTGTAAAAGTAGCCGACCTGCTGCAAGACATGGAAAACGGAACTATAAACCCTCAGGAGATGCAGGATACGCTGATACTAATGCCATCGTCAGAATTATCACGCGCAAGAGGCGGTTTTCATTGTATGAGTTTGCCTTTGCTCAGAGATGAACTAGTATAATGTATTAGGAGCGTGAAAATAAGTCAGCATCTTTATGTTGCTGTATAAACACCTGTCTATACTGATTAAGTAAGCCTGATTTAGATACAAAGCCAATAAATTTACCATTACGGATAACAGGCAACTGCCATACATCCAAATGATCAAATACATTCATTACGCTGCTTACTGGCTGGTTATAACTGATCAGCGCCGGTGGGTCGACCATTATATCTTCAACTTTGGCATCGGGCTGTTTGGCTTTAAATAACTGCTTGCGTATTTCGTCCATCCATATTACGCCCTCAAGTTCTTTTTCGTCATTTAAAACAGCAAAAATATTGGCCGTACCGGTTGACAGTATGTTATAAAGTTCGGCAACCGGCATATCTCGCCTAAGTGCAACATATTGACGGTTTACCAAAGAATCGAGCCTCATTGTATTTAACATGCTGAAATCCTGATCAGGGTGTATGTCTTTTTCATGTATAAGCGTATGCCAGTAAGCATTATGCTTATTAAACAGCCGTGATATAATGTATGATATGGCCGAGACAATCATCAGGGGTATAAATAAAATATACCCACCTGTTATTTCGGCAATCAAAAATATAGCTGTTAACGGAGCATGCAACACGCCGCTTAAAGCTCCGGCCATGCCAACTGCTATAAAGTTACTGGTGTTTAAATGAATTAAACCCGTTTGATTTACACCGTAAGCCAATAGCAAGCCTAAAAATGCACCAGTAAACATGGTAGGTGCAAATGTACCGCCGTTACCACCAGAGCCCAAGGTTATACCCGCCGCCACAATTTTAATAAGTACAAGCGCAGCAATAAACAGCAACATTACCCACGGTTCAGATAACCAATCGGCATATAAAGATTCTTCTTTTAAAACATCAATATTGCCGTTTAATATAGCCTGCAGGTAATGATAACCTTCGCCTAAAAGCGGAGGGAATAACAATATCAGCACCCCTAACATAAGTCCACCGGCCAGGGCGCGGGTATATCTATTCAGTTTAGGCAGTATTCCCTTTTCTAAACCGTGGCCAACTTTATTAATGTACACAGCAATCAAACCACTTAATACCCCTAGTATAGCGTAAAATGGCAATGCCTTAACTAGCCATCCCTCGGTTACCAGGTGAAACAGCTGTTGTGAATTAAGCAGCTTTGCTACAACAACCCCTGTAGCTGATGCTATAAGCAGTGGTATAAAGGTTGGAATGGTTATCTCCCCTATCAATATCTCTAACGCAAAAAGCACTCCGGCTATTGGGCTGTTGAAAACAGCAGCAATACCCGCTGCCGAACCGGCTGCAAGTAAAACGGTTTTTTCGTACGTACTTAGCTTAAAAAATCGCCCGGCGTTGGAACCAATGGCCGCACCTGTAACTACAATTGGCGCCTCCAAACCTGATGATCCACCAAAACCCACAGTTAGCGAACTGCTTACCAAGTGTGCGTAAGCGTTATCATGCGGTACGTTAGCCTGATTCCGCTTAATGTTCATGAGTATGTTACCAATACCCTTTTGCATGCTGTCGCGGTTTATAAAATGCTGGTAAGCTACGGTTATTAGTATGCCTAAGGCAGGCAGCAATAAATAGCTATAATGATACGGGACCTGTGATGCCAGGTTTCGGCTCAACTCTTCCATAAAATGAACCAAAAACTTCAAAACTACTGCTGCTAAACCACCAAGTAACCCTACCAGCACACTGCAGTATATTAAAAAATTGCGTTGCGATGGCTGCCGGGTGCGCCAGTGGTTTACAATAACAAGTAGCTTTTTTATCATAGTTAAAGAATGCGAAGTAAGCAAAGTAACAAAATTTAAAACCCTAAGCCGTATATTTGACCATGATTTCTGAGCAAAGATACGATCAGCGCGGGGTATCAGCCTCTAAAGATGATGTGCACGCCGCTATCAAAAACATTGATAAAGGCCTTTATCCTAAAGCTTTTTGTAAAATAATACCCGATATATTAACCAACGACCCGGCGTACTGTAATATTATGCATGCCGATGGTGCAGGCACTAAGTCGTCACTGGCTTACGTGTACTGGAAACAAACCGGCGACCTTTCTGTTTGGCGAGGGATTGCGCAGGATGCCATTGTCATGAATCTTGATGATTTGCTTTGCGTTGGCGCTACAGATAACATCTTGCTGTCATCTACCATCGGCCGCAATAAAAACCTTATACCCGGCGAGGTTATTGCCGCCATTATAAACGGTACCGAGGAAATTTTGGAAGAGTTACGCAGCCACGGTATAGGCATTTACTCTACCGGAGGAGAAACTGCCGATGTGGGCGATTTGGTACGTACTGTTATTGTTGATTCTACCGTTACCTGCCGCTTAAAACGCGATGATGTAATATCGAATCATCGCATTAAACCCGGCAATGTGATTGTAGGCATGGCTTCATACGGTCAGGCCACTTATGAAAAAGAGTATAACGGTGGTATGGGTTCCAATGGCTTAACATCTGCCCGCCATGATGTGTTCAACAAAACCGTAGCGCAACAATTTCCTGAGAGTTTTGACCCTGCTGTGCCGGAAAGCCTTGTTTTTTCGGGTGGAAAAAACCTGACAGATGTAATTGATATTGGCAACGGGCAAACTGTTACCGCGGGCAAACTGGTGCTATCACCAACCCGTACATATGCACCGGTAATAAAAGCTATTTTAGATAAATACCGCAGCCAGATTGATGGTATGGTACATTGCAGTGGCGGTGCTCAAACCAAAGTGCTACACTTTGTTGATGATGTACATGTGGTAAAAGACAACCTTTTCCCTATCCCGCCGCTATTTAAACTTATACAGCAGGAATCAGGCACTGAGTGGCAGGAAATGTATAAGGTGTTCAATATGGGTCATCGTATGGAAGTTTACGTTTCTGAAGAAATTGCTGCCGACATTATCGATATCTCTCAAAGCTTCGGCATTGAAGCCAAAATCATAGGACGTGTTGAGGAAGGTAAAAAGCAAGTAACTGTAAAATCAGAATTTGGTGAATTTATTTATCACTAATTTATTGGTTAAAATATAAGCTATATACAAAGCTGCCTCTTAAACCAGGCAGCTTTTTTTGCGTCTAAATGCTTCAATTATCAAACAATACTGTTTGGATATGCTTATAATTTAACCAGTTACTCATAATATAACAAATATGAAAAGCTTAAAATATCTTATATTATTTACCACTGTACTTGGCTTTACGTTTAGCAGCAATGCGCAGGAGGCTGACAGCTTAAAGAAAGTAAAGCATGTACATAAAGACATGAAAGCGGAAGAGGTTAAACAATTACTTGATAGCAAAAGCTTTGTTTTTAAAGCTGAATATGCAAACCCCTTGGGCGGGCCGTATACCACCCTTAACGGCAGAATGTTTAACCTTTCGCCTGATGGAACAGGCCACATTTACCTGAATTATAATTACGACGTACGTATAAAGCCAGATTCGGTGATTGCTTTCCTTCCTTATTTCGGGCGTGCAACCATGGCCGTTCCTTATGGTACCAACAGCGATAATGGCGTGCAGTTTACTTCAACAAAATTTGAATACGGATCAAAAGTCGGCAAAAAGGGAAATACCACTATTACGATTAATCCAAAGGATGCAAGGTACACCAACCGCATGATTTTAGATGTTACAACCAGCGGCCGTGCAACGTTGCAGGTGCTTAGCAATAACAAAAATTCTATATCATACGACGGTTACATTGCCGAAAAGTAGCCGGTTGACCAACAATATTTACAAAGCCGCTGTTGAGTTTGTTAACAGCGGCTTTGTTGTTTAGCTAATCTTGCAACGCCTTATTTTAAACGATTATAAATTATTAAACAAGTGCTTTTGCACCTACAAATAATTGTATAATGCGTTACCTAATTATAATTAATCCTCACATAGTACCTAAATTGCTGGTATATAATTATGAAAGTTGAAGACGTACAGGCCCATGTAGCCAAAATAGATGTTAACATGCTCGAAATTGAGCTTCGGGCTGTTGTAAGCGGCGAAGTAAGGTTTGATAATGGCAGCCGTGCAACTTATTCTACCGATGGCTCAAACTACAGGCAAATTCCAATAGGCGTTGTACTACCCAAAACGCGTGAAGATATCATCGATACGGTTGCGATATGTAATAAATATAAAGCGCCTGTACTATCACGCGGTGGTGGCACCAGCTTAGCCGGCCAGTGCTGCAACATTGCGGTAGTAATGGATATGACCAAATACTTTAACAGCATTTTAAGTGTTGATAAAGAAAAAATGGAAGCCAAGGTAGAGTCGGGTATCGTACTGGATGAGTTACGCAAAGTAACTGAAAAAGAGGGCATAACATTTGGTCCTGATCCGGCTACGCATAATCATTGCGCGCTGGGCGGCATGTTGGGTAATAACTCATGTGGTACACACTCTATAATGGCTCAAAATGCCGGCCGGGGTTCGCGTACGTCTGATAATACCGAGCGCCTTACCGTGCTTACCTATGATGGGTTGGTGCTTGATGTTGGCCCTACCACCGAGGAAGAGTTGGAACAGATAATCAGTGAGGGCGGTCGTAAAGGTGATATTTATAAACGATTAAAGGATATACGCGACAAGTATGCAGATTTGATACGTGCGCGGTTCCCCAATATTCCACGGCGTGTATCGGGTTATAATATTGATGAGCTGTTACCTGAAAACGGTTTTAACGTTGCGAGGGCGCTTGTTGGTACCGAGGGCACCTGCGTAACTATATTAGATGCTACGCTTAATCTTATACCCCGCCCCAAATATCGTGCACTACTGGTTTTAGGCTATCCTACCATTTATGAAGCCGGGAAACACTCTAGTCATATACGCGAAATGAAGCCTATTGCTATTGAGGCAATTGATGATAAGCTGATCATCTTTATGCATAAAAAGGGTTTGCGCGTAGATGATTTAACCCTTTTACCTCCGGGCAAAGGATGGTTATTGGTTGAATTTGACGGTCATAGCCAGCAAGAAGCCGACAACAAGGCCGTTGAGGTAATGAAGCGTTTGGAGGCCGAGGGCGATTGCCCTCAAATGCAATTATTTTATGATTTGGGTCAAGCTCAAAAAATATGGGAGATACGCAAAGCCGGCTTAGGTGCTACGGCATTTGTACCAGGCATGGCCGATACTTGGGAAGGTTGGGAAGACGCTGCCGTGCACCCCGACCATGTAGGACCCTATCTTGAGGATTTTTATAAGCTGATGGATAAGTACCAATATGACGGTGCTCTTTACGGCCACTTTGGCGATGGTTGCATGCATACACGCATCAACTTTGACTTTTCATCAGAAGAGGGATTAGAGAAATACCGCAACTTTACTGTTGAGGCTACTGAACTGGTACTGAAATATGGTGGTTCACTTTCAGGTGAACACGGCGACGGACAATCACGTGCCGACCTTTTAGAAATGATGTTTGGTGAAGAGCTTATGCAGGCTTTTCGTGAGTTTAAAGAAATATGGGATCCGGAGTGGAAAATGAACCCGGGTAAGGTGATTGACCCTTACGGACAAACAAGCAATTTACGCTTGGGTCCCGATTATAATCCGCCCAAACTAAAAACGCACTTCAGCTTTCCAGAGGATGGCGGCAGCTTTGCACACGCTACCATACGGTGTGTGGGCGTAGGCGAATGCCGTAAACACGAAGGTGGCACCATGTGCCCCAGCTTTATGGCTACACGCGAAGAACAGCATTCAACACGTGGCCGATCAAGGTTATTGTTTGAAATGCTGGAAGGCGATGTTATTACCAAAGGCTGGAAAAGCGAAGAGGTTAAAGAAGCGCTTGACCTTTGCCTGGCATGTAAGGGCTGTAAAAGTGATTGCCCGGTAAACGTGGATATGGCGACTTATAAAGCCGAGTTTTTATCACATTATTATGAAGGTAAAATGCGTCCACGATCAGCTTATGCCTTTGGTTGGATTTACTGGTGGACACGCCTGGCTTCATTAGCGCCGGAAGTTGCTAACTTTTTTACCAGCAACCCGTTCACAGCAAAAATTGCTAAAAAAATGGCGGGCGTTACTCAAAAACGTGACATACCGCAGTTTGCTAAATTCAATTTCAGAGACTGGTTTTATAAGCAACCGCGTAAAAACATCAACAAAACGCAGGTTATTTTATGGGCCGATACCTTTAACAATTATTTCAAACCTGATACACTGGTTGCCGCTAAGGATGTACTTGAGGCTGCAGGTTTCAAAGTGATTGTGCCTAAGCAAATACTTTGCTGCGGCAGGCCTCTTTATGACTTCGGTATGCTTGACACCGCCAAGCGACTATTAAAAGATATTTTAAGCAGCCTAAAAGAGGAAATTAAGCAAGGTATACCTATTGTTGGGCTGGAGCCGAGCTGTGTAGCTGTATTCAGAGACGAAATGACCAGCTTACTGCCCGACCGTGATGATGCCAAGCATTTGCGCAATCAGGTGTTTACAATATCTGAGTTTTTGGTTAAGTATGCGCCCGATTTCGAAGTACCGCAGTTAAACAAGAAAGCGATAGTGCACACACACTGCCATCACAAGGCTATTATGAAAACTGAGGCCGATAGCAAAACGTTAGACAAAACCGGTCTTGACTATGAGCACCTGAAAACAGGCTGCTGTGGCATGGCTGGTTACTTCGGCTATGAAGAAGGCGCTCATTATGACGTTGGCCTAGCTGTAGGCGAGCAGGTGTTGCTTCCATCAGTTCGTGAAGCTGCAAAAGAAACCCTGGTTATAACCGACGGGTTCAGTTGCCGGGAGCAAATAGAACAAGGCACCGACCGCGAGGCCCTACACACTGCACAAGTACTGCAAATGGCGCTTAAGCAGCAAGGGCACAATAGAAATGAGGCTTATCCGGAAAAACCTTACACGGTTAAACCACATATACCAAGAGGAACCTTAAAACGATATGCACTGTTAGGGGGTGTTACCCTAGCTGTTGCAGCTACGATAACTGCATTTATAAAACTCAGAAAGTAGTACTTGAAAATAAGGCTGAACAACGCATTTGTTCAGCCTTATTTAATTACAATACGTTTTTGAGAACGTTCCAAACATTATCTGCTACAATTTTAGCACCATCGGGGTTAGGGTGAATACCATCATCCTGATTGAGTTTTGCTATCCCCCCTACGTCTTCCAGTAAAAAAGGTATCAAAGTCATCTTGTTCTTATCGGCCAATTTTGTAAACACAGCCTTAAATCTGTTAGCATAATCGGCCCCCATACTTGGCGGAACTTGCATGCCAGCCATTACCAACTTAGCTTCGGGGTACTTCGCCTTCACTTTATCAATAATAAACTGCAGGTTACGGGTTGTTTCACTTACCGGCATACCACGCAAACCATCATTGGCTCCCAGCTCAAGTACAAAAACATCTATTTTTTGCTTCAATACCCAATCAATACGGGTTCGCCCCCCCGCGCTGGTTTCACCGCTATTACCTGCATTGATGACTGTATACGGCAACTTTTCACTGTTTATCTTTTGCTGAATAATGCTTGGGTAAGAATCTGTGGCCGGATCGTCCAACCCGTAGCCTGCAGTTAAGCTGTCGCCAAAAAACAATACTGTTTTAGTGGGTTTGCTCTTGGCGCTGTCATTCATACTGTCTGCAGTAGCCGTGGAATCAGCCTGTTTGGTGCTCGTGCCGCTTTCGCAGGCTGTAAAGCTTAAAAGGCTTAAAGAAGCTAGTAAGGCAACAAACGTTTGCTTGCTCATAGTAGATATAATTTATGTTTCAGATCGTAATATTTCCAGCGGCGGGCGGTTAAGCACTCCCCGGCTGTTTAACAATCCAATAACAATTGTGAGGCCAATAGTTAACGCAAGTAAAATTGCAGCAGGCATCAGGCTTATATTAAACGGCACCTCAAAGGTATACTTAGCCAGCAGACAGCCACCTGCTATAGCCAGCAAGATTCCGGTTAAAGCCGATAAGGCTCCCAGGAAAAAATACTCCAGCGCCGATATCCATAAAATTTGCGTGCGGCTGCCGCCTAAAGTTCTCAGCAATACGCTTTCCTTTATACGTTGATATTTGCTTATACGTACAGATGCAATAAGCACTATTACACCTGTTGCTATGCTAAAACCGCTCATAAAGCGTATTACGTAACCAATTTTATCCAGTATTTCATCCAGCACTGTTAGTACCAGGCCCAAATCAACAATTGATATATTCGGATATTCTTTCACCACCGCGCCTTGATATTTTGCTGATACCTGAGCTGAGGGCACATGTGTAAGCAATACATGAAATTGCGGCGCTTGTTCCAACACACCGGTTGGGAAAACAACCTGAAAATTGGTTTGCACCTTATTCCAATTTACCTTGCGCAGGTTAGCTACATATGTATTTACTAAAGAACCCTGAACGTTAAAGGTGATTTTGTCATTTAACTTCAAATCAAGGCGGTTAGCCATGCGTTCATCTATTGAAACCGGAATATCACCTTTTTCCGGAGCTTCACCAATCCATTTCCCGGAAGCTATCTTCTCTGATGATATCAGTTGATTACGGTAAGTTACTCGATACTCATAACCGAAGGCGCGCCTCTTGTCATCATATGTGCTATCCTTTGGCAAACTACCAGCTGTTTTACCGTTTATGTTATCAATACGTATGGTAACAATGGGCACCTGTTGTATAACAGGCAATTTATATTTCTTAGTAATATCCAGCACCCCTTTTTCCTGTGGGGTTTGTATATCAAAAAGTACCATATTGGGCTGGTTACCGCTTGCAGAGAGCGTTACCTGCTTAATTAAAAGGCTCTGAACAAATATAAGCAGGCAAATAAATGCTGTGCTTAAACCAATCGAAACCATCAATATAACGGTTTGATTGTTTGGCCTGTATAAGTTCGCAAAACCCTGACGCACCAGGTAACTCCACGACGCCTTTACAACAAGCCGCATTACCCGCATGAGTAATAGCGCCATCAAAGCCAGTATTAAAAACGAAACTACAACTGCTACGGTGAAGGCGGCGCTTCCCTGCCAGTTGCCTAACTGCAGATAGCTAAACACCGCTACAAAGGCAAGAATTAAAATGTAAACAACCCACCGTACCGGATCAATCTTAGAAACTGATGATTCAAAAGCAGAACGCAGCGTATTTAGCGGCGATATTTTACGTATGCCTACCAGAGGCAGCAGTGCAAACAGTATTGATATAATTACGCCTAACACTACGCCCTGGGTTAACGCCGGCCACGATACAGACACCGATATATCAAAAGGAATGAAATCCTTCAGCACCATAGGCAATAGATGCTGAACAAGCGTGCCTAGTGCAGCACCTATAATTGAACCAATTAAGCCCAGACAAGCAATTTGAATAAGAAATATCAGGAATGCCTCAGATGCCTTGACCCCTAAGCAACGCAACACCGCTATGGACGCTACTTTTTCGCGTATATAAATTTGTGTAGCGCTTGCTACCCCTATGCAACCGAGTAACAGGGCAATGAAGCCAACTAATGATAGAAATTTATTAAGGTCACTAAATACGCGCCCAGTATTTTCTTTTCGGGTTTGTATGGTTTCATAGCGCAGGTTAGCTTTATCAAGCTTTTGCTTATCAAGTTTTTCGGCAAGTGCATCAACGTTGGTAGTATCATTAAACTTGTAATAAAAGCTGTAGCCTATGCGGCTGCCCTTATCAACAAGTCCGGTTTCATCAAGGTATTGTAGCGGTATATATACAACAGGTGCCACACCTGCAGCAAGTCCGCTTTGACCGGGTGCCTGTTTTAAAACGCCCTTAATAGCAAAAGCTGTCTTTCCTATTTTCAAGGAATCATTTACACTTGCTTTGTATTGCTCCATTAACGAAGCATCAACAAGCGCGTATCTACCCGTTCTGAATTCTTTTGATGCTGATTCGGGTGTTGCGTCAATGGTGCCATAGAAAGGAAAATCTCCTTGTAAGGCACGTATTTGCACCAACCTTGTTGCGTTACTTTTAACAAAGTAAACCATTGATGCAAAGTTGCGCTCTTGTGATTGCTCACTACCTAAAGTGTCAAGCAGTTTTTGTATACCCTTTTCGGGAGCTTTATTACCCGATATCACCAGGTCTGCGCCTAACAGGGTAGCCGCCTGCTTATCAATATCAGCACGTAAATTGTAGCCAAAGGAATAAATGGCAACTAAGGCTGCTATACCTAAGGTAATTGATGATATAAACAGAAGCAGTCTTGAGCGATTGCGCCTGCTATCGCGCCAGGCCATGGTAAACAGCCACTTAAAATTAACCTTACGCCTCAAATCAACATAGTTATCATGCTTGCTCATTGTAGGCTGTTGGTTTTATCGTCAGCAACTAATTTGCCTCCTTTAATGCGTAATATGCGTTGCGTTTTACCGGCAAGCTCCAAATCATGTGTAACTACAACAAGCGTTGTACCTGCATCACGGTTAAGGTCAAAGAGTAATCTTTCTACCTTTTCGCCAGTTTCAGTATCAAGGTTACCGGTGGGTTCATCGGCAAATAATATTTTAGGCTGATTGGAAAAAGCACGCGCAATTGAAACGCGCTGCTGCTCACCACCTGATAACTGCGTTGGGTAGTGGTGGCTACGGCCCAATAAACCCACTTTATCCAGCAAGTCCATTGCGCGTGCTTTAATATTGCGCTCGCCACGTAACTCCAAAGGCACCATCACATTTTCCAAAGCCGTAAGTGTGGGTAACAACTGAAAGTTTTGGAATATAAAGCCTATAAATTGATTACGCACCTGCGCCCGCTTGTCTTCATTTAAATTATTTAAGTTGATACCGTTAAGTACCACGCTCCCGGCACTTGAGCGATCAAGACCTGCACAAAGCCCCAACAATGTTGTCTTTCCGCTACCCGAGGGCCCAACAATTGCATTGCTTGATCCGGCTTCAATTGAAAAATTTATATCGTCGAGCACGGTAAGGGATTTACCGGCACTACCGTAACTTTTAGTCAGGTTAGTAATATCAAGTATGGATTCCACTTATAAATTGTATTTTAAATTTAGATAGGCGCAAAGCACACAAGTTACAACGCTTAAGCAGCAATATTGCTTCATGACATTTTAAATACATTTAAGTTAGCCAGCACGTGCAGGCGTAAAATAAAAAGGGCGGTGTCTTTTTAAAGATACCGCCCTTTCGTGGTTATTATAATTTTATTACCAAAGTAAAGAGTATAGTGCTACCAGGATGCCTACAATAAGCAATGAACCTATAGCAAAAGATTTTGATGTTTTAAACATTGAAGTATCAACGTCAAGACCATTTGTTTTAACACCTCTTGAAGTTTCAATAGTACTGATAATCCACATACCAATAATACAAATGATGAATACGAAGCCCATACGGTCAAGGAATGGAATTTCATATCTGTGGCTGTCTTTACCAATTACTGCAAAACCACTTGAGTACAGGAATGATAAGTCAACATATTTTGGAAGGAACTTAAATATCACTGAGAATATAAAGCCACCGATTGTTGCAAATAAAGCTGCATTTGATGTGGCTTTTTTCCAGAAGAAGCCCAAAATAAACATGGCGAAAATGCCCGGAGATACGAAGCCTGTATATTCCTGAATAAAGGTAAAACCACCTTTTTTATCGATACCTAAAAACGGAGAAATAACTACGCCCAAAATCATAGCCACAACCACGGTAATTTTACCAACTGACACCAGTTTGTAATCAGGAGTTTCAGGCTTCAACTTTTTGAAGATGTCTAAGGTAAAGATAGTAGCAATACTGTTAGCCTTACCAGCCAAAGAAGCAACAACTGCAGCTGTTAATGCTGCAAATGATAGACCTTTGAAGCCCGCAGGAAGTAAATTTAACAGAATTGGATAAGCGTTATCAGCGTTCTCCTTTAAACTGCCTTGTGCGCCAGCGTCAAACACTTGATCTTTATACAACACGTAAGCTGCAATACCTGGCAATACCACAATTAAAGGCATCATTAATTTCAAAAATGCCGCAAATAAGATACCGTTACGGGCGGTTTTGAGGTTTGCACCTAAAGCGCGTTGTGTAATGTATTGATTACAGCCCCAATAATTTAAGTTTACTATCCACATACCACCCAACAACACGGTTAAGCCAGGTAAATCTATAAAGCTTGGGTTGTTTTTCTTCAATATCATGTGGAAGTGATCGTTTGCTTTTTCGCTCATGATCTTCAACCCATTCAATACACCTGTTGAACCACTGTGCTCGGCTACAAGACTAACTGCTATATAGGTAGTTACCAAACCACCCAGTATCAAGAAGAATACCTGAATAACATCGGTAAAACCAATTACCTTCATACCACCAAGGGTAATGATAACGGCAAAGAACGCTAAGCCAATTAAACAAACGGTGAAGTTGATGCCAGAGATACCGTTAACGGCAATAGCACCCAGGTATAAAATTGAGGTAAGGTTAACTATAACGTATAACAACAACCAAAACACCGCCATAATCATAGCTACGGTGCTATTATAACGTTGGTGCAGGAATTGCGGCATGGTGAAAATCTTATTCCGCAAGTAAACCGGAATAAAGAATATGGCTACAATTACAAGAGTAATGGCGGCCATCCATTCATACGCAGATACCGCCAAACCCATGGTGAAGCCGTTACCGCTCATGGCCACAAACTGCTCGGCTGAGATGTTAGAAGCAATTAAAGATGAACCTATAGCCCACCAGGTTAACGAGCCTTCGGCTAAGAAATAATCTTTTGAGGTAGCGTCGGCGTTGCGTTTACGACGATACACCCATAAGCCATAAGCGGCCACAATAACAAAGTAGACTGCGAATACGATCCAATCTCCTGCGATTAACTCTTTCATTTTTTAATGTATACTTGGATTTTTGGTTTTAACTGGCAACAAGTATACTTAAATAAACCTGTTAATCAAATTTTCGAGGTACTCCTGTTTTCCACTAATTACGGCTGGTTCACCGTTATCGATTGCATAAGCTCTCAAATCTTCCAGGCAAAGTTTACCTTCTTCAAATTCTTTACCTTTTCCACTGTCAAATGACGAATATCGCTCGCTACGCACCTTTTTGTAATCAGATTTTTGCAAAATATTGTCGGCAATGATTAACGCACGGGCAAAAATATCGGCTCCGCCTATGTGTGCATAAAACAAATCAGCCTGATCGGTAGAGTTGCGACGAATCTTGGCATCGAAGTTAATACCGCCTCCCCGTAAACCGCCGGACTGTAGCAATACCAGCATATACTCCGTTACTTCGGTAATATCGTTGGGAAACTGATCAGTATCCCAGCCGTTCTGATAATCGCCGCGGTTAGCGTCTAATGAGCCTAATAAACCTGCATCAGCAGCTACCTGCATTTCGTGGGCAAAAGTATGGCCGGCCAAGGTGGCATGGTTTACTTCAAGGTTGAGTTTAAAATCGTTAAGCAGGTCATATTTCTGCAAAAAGCCTATTACGGTAGCTGCATCATAATCATACTGATGCTTGCTCGGTTCACAGGGTTTTGGTTCAATGAAGAATGTGCCTTTAAAACCTTGTTCACGGGCGTAATCTTTTGATGCATGTAAAAACTTAGCCAAGTGTTCCTGCTCGCGTTTCATATCGGTATTAAGCAAGCTCATATAACCTTCGCGTCCGCCCCAAAAAACGTAATTCTCACCACCTAAGGCAATGGTAGCATCTAAGGCTGCTTTTACCTGTGCTGCACCATGTGCCAATACATGAAAATCAGGGTTGGTTGACGCACCGTTCATGTAACGCTTGTGTGAAAACAGGTTGGCAGTACCCCAAAGTAATTTTATACTGCTGGCGGCTTGCTTTTCTTTGGCGTAGTCAACAAGCGCCTGTAAGCGGCGGTCGTTTTCGTTAATATTGTTACCGTAGTCAACCACGTCAACATCATGAAAACAATAATATGGCAAGCCTAACTTGGTAAAAAACTCAAACGCGGCATCCATTTTATCTTTAGCGCGTTCAACGGCATCGGCCTTTTCATCCCAAGCAAAGTTGTGGGTAGCACCTCCAAACGGATCGCTGCCGTTACCATTAAAAGAATGCCAGTAAGCTACGGCAAACTTTAAATGTTCTTTTAAGGTTTTGCCTGCAACCACCCGGTTCTCGTCATACCAGCGGTATGCTAAGGGGTTATCACTCTCAGGTCCTTCAAATTTTATTTGCCCTATGCCTTTAAAATACTCTCTGTCTCCCGTTAATATGCTCATAGTTATCTTATTTTTGGATCTCGAATTTTCGATTTCAGCTTTATTTAATCGATTGTGTTAATTTGTATTATTGTGATTTCGGTTCTTACTTTTTAATTTTCTCCTAAATAACATTTTAGGCAATAAGCTGCTTTTCCAAAAGCAATTTCCACTCCTCGTATATTTCATTAATCTTGCTATTGGGGTCAGGTTCAACAACCTGTAATTTCTCCATGCCTCTGAAAGCTTCGGCTGGCGTTGAAAATAAGCCTGCTCCTATACCCGCCCCCAAGGCTGCGCCAACGCTGCCATCATTATTATATAGCTCCACAGGTACGCCGGTTACGTTTACAAAGGTTTGGGCAAATAAATCACTTAAAAAGAGGTTGGCTTTACCTGCGCGAATTACCGTAGGGTCCATACCGTTACTGCGCATAATATCCAAACCATAACGGAAAGCACATGCTATGCCCTCTTGCACCGCACGAAATATATGCGGTTGTTGGTGTAAATTTAAATCAATATGGTGTAAGTGAACACCTACCAATTTATTGCAAAGCATACGCTCGGCACCATTACCAAAGGGCAGTATACGTAACCCGTTGCTACCCTCTGGGGCTAGTGTAGCCAGATTGTTCATTTCTGCATAACTCATGTTGGCACCAAACAGGTTTTTGGTCCACCGGTTCAAGCTTCCCGTGCCATTAATACATAGTAAAACGCCCATACGTGGTTTTGCCTCATTGTAGTTAACATGTGCAAACGTATTCACGCGCGATTGCAGATCATAAGCAAGTTGGTCACTTACTCCATAAATAACCCCCGACGTTCCGGCTGTTGCTGCAACTTCGCCGGGATTAAGCACATTTAGTGATAAAGCGTTATTAGGCTGATCACCCGCCTTATAAGCTACCGGTATGCCGGCTTTAAGTTTCAAAGCAGCAGCTACATCGGCCTTTAGCCCGCCATGATTTGAAAACAATGGTCTTACCTGCGGAATCAGATCCTCATCAAATTCAAAGAAGCCCATTACATCTTTAGAAAGGGATTTCTCTTTAAAGTCGTAAAATACTCCTTCAGACAATGCAGATACCGACGTAGTAATTTCACCCGTAAGCTTCATAGCAATAAAATCACCCGGAAGCATAACCTTATCAATTTGTTCAAAAACCGTGGGTTCGTTATGCTTAACCCAAGCCAGCTTAGCTGCTGTAAAGTTACCGGGCGAGTTTAGTAAGTGCGATAAGCTCCGCTCCTCGCCAATGGTCTCAAATGCCTTATCACCGTATTCAACCGCGCGGCTATCGCACCATATAATGCTATTGCGCAATACCTGCTGGTGTTTATCAACCAATACCAGACCGTGCATTTGATAAGCGATGCCGATGGCACCAATATCATGCGGGTTGTAACCGCCTTTTGCATTACACATTTTAATAGCTTGCTGTGCCTGCTGCCACCACATTTCAGGGTCTTGCTCGGCCCAGCCCAGTTGCAAAGAAATAATTGGTGATTCGGTTTCCGGATAATGCGCCGATGAAAGTACCTTTTGTGAATAAGCATCAACCACTGATACTTTTACCGATGATGTGCCTATATCTATACCTAATAATAGCATTAGTTTGCTTTTTTTCTAACGTTGATGTCGGTTGATATAACTGTTACGCCTGACTTAAATAAGGCGAATCCACCTTTTGCAATCGATTGTCAAATATAGTTTGATTTTCTTACCATACAATAGTTAGTGTACAAAAAACACCTTTGTTTATTTTAAGAAGTTAGACTTAGTTACAGGGCACTTCAGTTTAGTTGTTAAACAAAAATAGGATATGATTATATAAGCTGAACTTTTCTTACTCCTTGTACTTGTTAATAGCCCATACGCATTTTATCCACTTCTCAAACATTTTTTGTTTAAAATCCTTGATGAGGTATGAAAACAAACAGTTTCCCTGGTAAACCTTATCCGTTAGGCGCTACCCCTGACAGCAAAGGCGTTAACTTCGCTATATATGCAAGCAATGCTACTAAAGTTGAGCTTTGCTTATTTAAAACACCGCAAGATGAAGTTGAATTCCTAAAAATAGATGTTACAGAACATTCGCACCATATATGGCATGCATATGTGCCTCATTTAAAGCCGGGCCAGTTATACGGTTACCGCATACATGGCCCATACGAGCCGCAAAACGGCTTACGCTTTAATCCTAATAAATTGCTTATTGATCCTTATGCAAAAGCTATTTCAGGCACTATCGACTGGCATGACTCGCTTTTTGCTTATGATGTTTACAGCGATGAAAAAGATCTAAGCTTTAGCGAAACCGACAGCGCGCCGTTCATACCAAAAAGCGTTGTAGTAAGTTCGAAATTTGATTGGGAGGACGACTGCCCTCCTGCAACTCCGTATCATAGCACTGTTATTTATGAGGCGCATGTTAAAGGCTTTACCAAGCTTCATCCTGATATTCCTGAAGAAATACGCGGTAGTTACGCTGCATTAGGGCATCCGGTAACTATTGAGTACTTACAAAAATTAGGCATAACTGCTATTGAGCTTATGCCGGTACACCATTTTGTGGCCGACCGTCATTTGGTTGAAAAAGGCTTAACCAATTACTGGGGCTATAACACCATAGGTTATTTTGCACCTGACGCCCGGTATGCAAGCGCCGGCAAACAAGGCGAACAGGTAACCGAATTTAAGCAAATGGTTAAGGAGCTGCATAAAGCAGGCATAGAGGTAATATTGGACGTGGTTTACAACCATACTGCCGAAGGTAATGAGCTTGGTCCTACCCTTTCGTTTAAGGGTATTGATAATGAAGGCTATTACCGCCTCACCGAAGATAAGCGCCATTACATGGACTATACAGGTACGGGCAACACCCTTAATGCTTACCTGCCAAACGTATTACGTTTGATAATGGATAGCCTGCGTTACTGGATTACTGAGATGCACGTTGATGGTTTCCGTTTTGACCTGGCCTCTACCCTGGCGCGCGAGTTGCATGAAGTAAATCGCCTGAGTGCCTTTTTCGATATTATTCACCAAGACCCGATTATATCACAGGTTAAGTTAATTGCAGAGCCTTGGGATGTAGGCGAAGGTGGCTACCAGGTAGGTAAATTCCCACAAGGCTGGGGCGAGTGGAACGGCAAGTACCGCGATTGCGTGCGCGATTACTGGCGCGGCGAACATAGTACCCTTGCTGAATTTGCATCGAGGTTTACCGGCAGCGCCGACTTATATAAAGATGATTTTAGAAATCCTACTGCAAGTATAAACTTCATTACGGCTCATGATGGCTTTACCCTGAATGATCTGGTAAGCTACAACGACAAACATAATGATGCCAATGGTGAGGATAATAAAGACGGTGAAAGCAACAACCGTTCTTGCAACTATGGCGCCGAAGGTCCCACTGATGACGAGACGATAAACCAAATACGCGAGCAGCAGAAACGTAATTTCATTACCACGCTATTCCTATCGCAAGGGGTACCTATGCTGGTAGCAGGGGATGAAATGAGCCGTACCCAAAATGGCAACAATAACGCTTATTGCCAGGATAACGAAATATCATGGGTCGACTGGTCAAGTGCCGATCAGGAGCTTATTGAATTTACCAGCCAGATGATCCATTTCAGGCGTAAACACCCTGCTTTTGCCCGCAAGCGCTGGTTTAGAGGTACGCCAATTAAAGGCGTTGAAGATATTGCCTGGTTTTTACCCGAAGGTGAGCAGTTTTCTGACGAACATTGGAATACTGACTTTGCTAAATCATTGGCGGTGTTTATAAACGGCCGCGCTTTACGTACACGTAACAGTGTTGGTGAAGCCATTATAGATGATGGGTTCTACGTGATTTTCAACGCCCATTGGGAACCGGTTGAATATAAGTTACCAGGAAGTTTGTACTCAAAAAACTGGACTAAAATTATTGACACCACCAACCATACCGTTGCTGACGAAGAGACTTATGATGCCGAATCGAACATAACTGTTAACGGCCGTTCAATTGTAGTCCTTCATCACCCGGTAATATATGACCAAAGCTACAATGAATCAAATTAACACACGCCCCGGAGTAAATATAACTGATAACCGCGCATCGGTATGGGTGTGGGCGCCGGAGGCAGAAACAGTAGCCCTTAAGGTGCAAGGCAAATCTTTCGATTTGCAAGAAGCAGAACGGGGCTACTGGCACCTTACAAGCGATGAAATAAATGCTGGCGACAGGTATAAAATTTCTATTGATGGTGGTGATGAATTACCTGATCCCGCCTCTTTAAGTCAGCCCGACGGGGTGCATGGCACATCAGAGGTGGTTGATTTAAAAGCATTTGCATGGAAGGATGCCAACTGGCAAAATCCGGCTCTGGAAAGCTACATCATATACGAGCTTCATACCGGAACCTTTACATCAGAAGGAGATTTCAAGGGCATTGAAGCGAAACTTGACCATTTGGTGAGCCTTGGTATTACAGCTATTGAAATTATGCCTGTGGCTCAATTTCCAGGCGAACGCAATTGGGGTTACGATGGAGTTTTTCCATACGCTGTACAAAATTCCTACGGAGGTGCAAAAGGGTTACAAGCACTTGTTGATGCATGCCACGCGAAAGGTTTGGCAGTTGTGCTTGATGTTGTCTATAACCATCTTGGTCCAGAAGGAAATTATTTTAACGGTTATGGCCCTTATTTTACCGAAAAATATAACACTCCATGGGGTAATGCCATCAACTTTGATGATGCAGGATGTGATGCGGTACGTCATTACTTTATTGAAAATGTGCTGATGTGGTTCCGCGATTTTCATATTGATGCACTGCGAATGGATGCTGTACATGCAATTAAAGACTTTAGCCCGGTGCATATACTGGCCGAAATTAAAAGCAGTGTAGATAGTTTAATGCAGGAAACAGGCCGGAAACACTATCTGATTGTTGAGTGCGACCTGAACGATACGCGTTACATCAACCCTATTAAAAAAGCTGGTTATGGCATGGACAGCCAATGGATAGATGAATTTCATCACGCTTTGCGCATTACAGCAGGCGGCGAACAAACAGGCTATTACAGCGACTTTAGCGGCATTGATCATTTAGCCAAAGCTTATAATGATGCTTACGTTTATGATGGTCAATACTCGCCGCATCGTGATAAAAACTTTGGCAGCAAGGCTACCGAAAACGGTGGAGAGCAGTTTATTGTATTCTCACAAAACCATGATCAGGTTGGAAACAGGATGCTTGGGGAACGCAGCAGCGAATTATTCAGCTTTGAGATGCAAAAGTTAATGGCCGGAGCTGTACTCACGGCGCCTTACTTACCTATGCTTTTTATGGGTGAAGAATGGGCCGAAGCCAATCGCTTTATGTACTTTGTTAGCCATACCGATCCTGAATTGGCCGAAGCAGTGCGTAAAGGACGTAAAGAAGAATTTGCAGCCTTTCATGCGCAGGGAGAAGCGCCGGACCCAATGTCGGAAGAAACGTATAAAAATTCAAAGTTGCAGTGGGCTTCACTAAGTGATGACAAGCACAAGCTTATGCTTAACTTTTACCGTGAGCTGATAGCCCTGCGCAAAAACGTACCGGCATTAAGTAAATTAAACCGCAAAGAGACCGAAGCTGTAGCCGATGCAACAACCAATACGCTAACGCTTACACGTAAAAATGAGGATCAAACTGCAGTAGTGTTGATGAACTTTTCTCTTAACATTCAAACGTTATATTTACCCGCTACTTCATCGTCATGGACTAAACAATTTGATTCTGCCGATGTAAAATGGAACGGACCGCAGGCCGCTCCATTAAGTTTAACCAACGAAGCACCTGTGCAACTTCAACCCGAATCATTTATAATTTATATTAATGAATAATCCTGTTGCTACCTACCGTATTCAATTCCATTCGGCGTTTACGTTTGATGATTTTGAGCGTATAATTCCTTACCTGCAAAAGCTGGGTGTAAGTACAATATATGCATCCCCTGTATTTGAGGCAGCTCCGGGTAGTACGCACGGTTATGATGGGGTGAATCCGCATCGTATTAATCCCGAAATTGGCACCGAAAAACAGCTAAAGGCAATTACATCCAGACTGGGGCAAAGCAATATTGACTGGTTGCAGGATATTGTTCCTAACCACATGGGGTTCCATCACAATAACCCGTGGTTAATGGATGTGCTTGAAAAAGGGAAGCTGTCTATGTATGCATCTTTTTTCGATGCAACATGGACCTCTGCCCTATTCAGGGATGAACCGCTTATGGTTCCATTTTTAGGAAGCAGCTTAAACGAAACCATTGAGAACAACGAACTTACAGTTGCCTATGAACAGCAGCAGGGCCTGGTTTTTAAATACTTTGATAGTTTATATCCGCTAAGTCCGGCTTCGTACGCTGCCATATTGGGCAACGTTCTTAACACGGAAAATAAAACGCTGCAAAGCCTGGTTAAGAGTATCAACACACTACCCACTACAGATGCGGGACTGTATGCAATCAGATGGCAGGGTGTAAAGCAAAAGCTAATAAAGGCCTTTAACGATGAAGACTTTAAGCAGCACTTTGATCAAAACATTGTTTTGGTAAACCAAAGTCACGATTTGTTGAAGCAATTAGCTGACAATCAAGCTTATCGGCTGTGCAGCTGGCAGGAAACAGATCAGAGTATTAACTTCAGGCGTTTTTTTACGGTGAACAGTCTTATCTGTTTAAACATTCAAGACAAAGCAGTATTTGACCATTTTCATCAATTTATTAAGCATCAGGTTGAGGCGGGTGTTTTTAA
The DNA here is from genome assembly GCF_913773635.1 of uncultured Mucilaginibacter sp. Taxonomy (GTDB): domain Bacteria; phylum Bacteroidota; class Bacteroidia; order Sphingobacteriales; family Sphingobacteriaceae; genus Mucilaginibacter. The sequence continues at coordinate 61,670 of NZ_CAJYGQ010000001.1, read as the reverse complement.
AGGTTTAAGAATAGATCATATCGACGGGCTTTATGACCCGGCGCAATACCTTGAACGCTTAAGAGAACTGGCTGGCGAAGACACCTATATAGTAGCTGAAAAAATTCTTGAACAAGGCGAAAAACTTCCCGAAAGCTGGCCGTTGCAAGGTACATCCGGCTACGATTACCTGTCGGTATTAAACAATCTGTTTACTAACGCGGCAGCAAAAAAAAGATTTACTTCTTTCTACAATGATCTTGTTGATAGTGAGCAACCGGTACATGACCAAATAAAAACTAAAAAAGCGGCTATTTTATTTGAGCACATGGGTGGCGAGCTGGATAATTTGTATCAGCTGTTTAAACGCCTTAAACTTACTGACAAAAAACTGATTGACGGCATTGATGCCGATTTGGTAAAAAAGGCTATTGCGCAACTGCTTATTCTTTGCCCTGTATACCGCTATTATGGTAATAAGTTACCGTTGCAACCCGATGAGTATGATGCGGTAAAAGCAATATTTACGCAAGCTAAAGATGAAAATTCTAAACTGAGGCCTGCTTTAAACCTGTTGGAAATTGTACTGCTTGAAAAGCCAAAGCTTGGCAGCGCCGATTATAACCAACGCGCTTTACAGTTTTACCAGCGCTTAATGCAGTTTAGCGGCCCACTAATGGCTAAAGGCGTTGAGGATACCTTAATGTATACTTACAACCGCTTCATTGGCCATAACGAGGTTGGTGATGCGCCGGAAGCGTTTGGTATAAGCACTAAAGAGTATCACAAGCTGATGAAACAGCGGCAACAGCAGTGGCCGCTTGCTATTAACGGCACATCCACGCATGATACAAAACGTGGGGAAGATGTTAGGGCGCGCCTTAACGTGCTTACTGATTTATCAAAAACATGGATTCAAACAGTAAAACAGTGGCAACAAATTAACGCCGATGTTAAAACAAGTGAGGCACCCGATGTTAACGATGAATACTTCATTTACCAAACACTGGTAGGTGCATACCCTATGCCGGGCCAATCTGAAGATGACTTTACGAACCGGTTACAAGAGTACCTGACCAAAGCATTACGCGAGGCCAAGACAAATTCGAACTGGGCACAGCCTGATGAGGAATACGAAAAGGCAACACTGAGCTTTGCTGAACAGCTTTTAAATAAAGAAAGCGACTTTTGGCACTCATTTGAAGCTTTTCACAAAAAGGTTGCTGACTATGGAATTATAAATTCTTTAGCCCAGGTATTGCTTAAGTTTACAAGTCCTGGCATTCCTGATGTTTACCAAGGAACCGATTTGTGGGATTTAAGTTTAGTTGATCCTGATAACCGCCGACCGGTTGATTACGAGTTAAGAAACCGTTTTCTAAACGAAATTAGTGACAGCCAAGACGCCGAAGCCCTCATTACCAAGCTGTGGAATGAACGCTTTACAGGCCAAATTAAATTGTGGCTTACGCAAAAGCTGTTTACCGAACGCAGAGAAAACGCTGATGCTTTTGCTAATGGGAGCTATATTCCGCTTAAAGTGAAAGGTGCTTACAGCGATTACATCATAGCCTATGCGCGGCGCTATAAGCAAACTTGGTATGTTACCGTTGCTCCTGTAAATTTACCTGTGCTTTGTCGCGACCAAGACCGCAATGCAACTGAATTAAAATGGCGCAACACACGCGTTATACTACCGGCCGAAGCACCTGCCGAATGGAGTAACATTTTAAGTGGCATCGATGGAAAAGCTATCGAAAGCAGTATTCGCATTAAAGATGTGTTTAATACCATTCCATTAGCAGTACTCAAACTACAGCTACCTGAAACAAACAGAGGGGCTGGTATATTAATGCACATAACTTCGTTGCCGTCACCATTTGGTGTGGGTGATTTGGGTACAGGTGCCTACAACTTTGCAGACTTTTTAAGCCGTTCAGGACAAAAATACTGGCAACTGCTTCCGTTAAACCCAACCGGAGCCGAGCAGCAGTTTTCGCCCTACAGCTCGGTAAGTAGCATGGCGGGAAACAACTTACTTATAAGTCCGCAATTGCTTGTTGAAGCAGGTTTGCTCACCAACAAGGAAATTGAGAAATTCACCCTTCCTGTAAATGCCAAAGTTGACTATAATGAGGCAAGTAATATCAAAAGTCAGTTGCTGACTATGGCCTATCGCAATTATACCGAAGGTAACTTTAACAAGCTGGAAAAACAATATGAACGGTTTTGCAAAAAAGAAGCTTACTGGCTCAATGATTTTGCCTTGTTCATAGCCTTAAAGCAAAACTTTAACAACGAGCCATGGTACGAATGGCCGGCAGAATACAGGCAACGGAAAGCTACAGCCGTCAAACGTTTCAGCGGTTTGCATGAAGCTACTATAAACGAAATTAAGTGGCAGCAATTTATTTTTGACCGCCAATGGCATGATCTTAAAAGCTATTGCAGTCAATTGAACGTTACCCTTTTTGGAGATATACCATTTTATGTAAGCCATGATTCGGTTGATATTTGGGCTAATATTGATGGCTTTAATTTGGATGCTGAAGGGCGTATGGCAGGCGTTGCCGGAGTACCTCCAGACTATTTTAACGCCGATGGGCAACTATGGGGAATGCCTGTTTACCGCTGGGACGTAATGAAAGCAAGGGGTTACGATTGGTGGATAAAACGCCTTAAGAAAAACATGGAGCTATTTGATCTTATCAGGTTAGATCACTTTCGTGCGTTTTCTGCTTATTGGGAAGTACCCGCCGGTGATGACACTGCTAAAAACGGCAAATGGAAAACCGGTCCTGGTAATGACTTTTTCAATGCCGTTAAAGATGCCCTAGGTAAGCTTCCGTTTGTTGCTGAAGACTTGGGTGAAATTGATGAACCGGTGTTTAAACTGCGTGACGAGTTTGAAATGCCCGGTATGAAAATTTTGCAGTTTGCATTTGGTGACAACGTTGCAGCATCATTGTACATACCTCATAACTACCAGGAAAACTATCTTGTTTATACAGGTACGCATGATAATAACACCACCGTTGGCTGGTTTAATGAAGATGTAACCAAAGATATTAAAAAGCAAATTGAGCAGTATACGGGCCAGTCGGTTAAGTCAAAAAACATACATGACGTTCTGGCGCGTCAAGCTTATGCCTCAACTGCAAAGATTGCTATTTTACCTATGCAGGATGTTATTGGAGCAGATGCATCTTCACGTATGAACAATCCTTCATCTCTCAAGAACAACTGGATGTGGCGGCTTACAGAAACCATTGATGAGAACACTGAAGGCAAGCTTTTAAGCTGGGTGCGACTATATAACAGGATGTAACAATTACCTTGTCTACAATATTTCCATATAACAACAAAATCCGCTATTAAGCGGGTTTTGTTGTTATATGGAACTTACTACTTCACAAGTACAGGTTGCGGCTGTAATTGCGCCATTTTATAAGGCTGGTAGTATTCTTTCAAAAACTTCTTTTTAGAATCGGTATATTCCGTAACACCACCAATGAGATGCAAGAATTTGATGTAACACCATGCTAAATCAAGCTGGTGGGGCAAAAAGCCCGAACGTGCACTTTTAGGGTACAAGTGATGGTTATTATGCCACTCACCGGCCACAATACCCGGCCATACCTGGTTAACCGACATATCGGCCTGGTTGTAATCTGTACCTTCTCTTCGCTTGTCTTCTCCTTTGCCATGCCCTTCGTAGTTGAAAGTACGAACACCAACAGCCCAGAATCCGGCGGCGCCAAATAATGTACAGGCGAGTGCGTGGCCGCCAATTAAATAAAACGTCAGATACCAAAACCCCCAGTTAAGTAATATAGCAGCAATAGTGCGCAATGGACAAGCCAACGTTCCCCATTTTTGGTAACGCGAGTAACTATTAGATACCTGGCCTGTATGCTGCATAAGTTTTACACAACGTCCATAAGTTTGCTCGTCCATGTTTCGGGCAATGGCCTGATGGTTAACATCAGCTAAAAAGCAATATAAAAAGCCACCTTGCGCGTTGTAAGGATCACCCGGCTGATCTGACTTGGCATGATGTACGTGATGTGATATAACGTAAATCTCTTCGGGAATAATTTTAAGCGTTATATTTTGAGTAATGAAACGCCAAACAGGGTTACGAAACTTATACGCCCGGTGTGTACAGTAACGGTGATACCAAACTGTACCATGCGACCCCATCACTATCATACTATAGGCAAAGGCAATAAATAAGAGCGCAAACGTAAAATACTTGAAGATAAAAAAGGATAATGGAACCGCCAGGCAAACAATCATCATCCAGCTTGTGAATGACAGCCAATTCTTTTTATTAGAAAAAACGTTTAGCCTGAAAAAAAATTCCTTGAAAATTTGGGAAGCCTTAGGCTTTGATAAATCACCATCTTCGTTCATCCAGCCATAGGAAGGCTGCTCCAACACACGATCAATAAAAGCCATCAGTTTTTAGTTTAAATTTCTTTTTTTGTAAGGTAGGTATTAAATGTTGGATTATTGTACTTTTTAACACAACCTTAACAGGTGTTACGTTGTTAAATAGAAACTATGGAAGACTTTGGAATAACATTATCAATAAACAGCCGACTGATTGAGGCAACCGTGCATCCGCATATTGAAGGCGAAACCACCTACTATGACGTCACTACCGATGATTTTTCGATAAGCATATACAAGGAAACAATGTATACATGGGCCGCAATTGATGATGCTGGCTTTAGTGCCGAGGAGATACAAACAATTGGCGAACAGCTGAACGATTATTAAAAACTGTTATAAACAGTGACCTTAAAGCACAGTAACGAAGTTTGTTTTAAATTACTCAAAATGTAAACTGAACATTAAACTATGCAAAAACAGCTTGTTTAATGGCTGGCTTAAGGGAGCATTTCCGACTAAAACACTGTTGAAAGAGTTGGCTACCTTAATTTCGGGCGACATTTTGAAGTACTCAAAATATATATCGCATCCCAAGCCAAACTCATATGATCCTATTCCCCTCCGGTTTAGGATTTTTTGTTGCAAGGGTTCGTCGTTGGGGTCAATCTTACCTTTATTTACTGCAAGCGAGTACTTTACACCAGCAACCAAATAAGCCCGGAAATTTTTTAACCTGTCTGACCGGAGCTTTAGCAGCAAAGGCATGTCAATAGATGTAGTTTGAATTTGACGGTTCAAATCATCAGCCTTATTTTCAAATTCATAATTAAGCTCACGATCGGCAAATACCAAAGCAGGGGTTGTTCTCAACTCTAAATGCTCGGCCACCCTGTAACGTGTTATAAAACCCACAGTAAAACCGGGCGTTGGCTTTGAGCTTATACGAGTTAAAGGGCTGGTTAAATTGCTGCCGGTTTCAGGATCTTTTATGGGTGTTCGCCACGTATCCTGCCTTACAATTTTGTAGTCTTGCTGTATATATTGAAAGCTAAAGCCAAAACTTATCAGGTTTTCATCGGCACCTCCACCCCAGGCCTGCACCTGTGCATAGCCTAGGTTGCCAAGTAGCAATAATGCCAGTAAGCTTATGGCCTTTTTTACCATCATTTACTTTATACCTGTGTAAACAGAACAAATACCAAATAATAAAGGCCTGTTTTTCGTGCTTTTAAAACCAACCTTTTCCATAAGGGCTACAAAACTTTTACCATCAGGAAATGCAGCAACAGACTCAGGCAGGTATGAATAGGCACGGGCATCTTTTGAGAAAAGCCGGCCTATACCAGGTGTAATGTATTTAAAATAAAAATTGTAAAGCTGCTTAACCGGAAACACCTTTGGCTTTGAAAACTCAAGCACTACGGCTTTGCCGCCTGGTTTTAGTACGCGCCTCATATCGGCCAGGCCAGCCTCGAGGTTTTCAAAGTTGCGTACCCCGTAAGCAACTGTGAGGGCATCAAACTCATTACTTTCAAATGGTAGCTTTTCAGAGTCACCCAAACGCACCTCAAAACGATCGCTTAGTCCGCGTTTGGCTATCTTCTGTTTAGCAATGTCAAGCATTCCCGCCGAAATATCGACGCCAATAATCTTGTCGGGCTTTAATATGGATAATGCTTCAAAAGCAAAGTCACCTGTGCCTGTAGCAACATCAAGTATACGTTTTGGCTGTGCAGCCTTAAGCTCATTAATTGCAATTTTTCGCCAAACAATGTCAATCCCCAACGACATAAAGTGGTTCAAAAAATCATAAGTTTTTGATATGTTATTGAACATATCGGCAACCTGCTCTTTTTTAGTTGACTGTTGGTTTTGATACGGCGTTACAATTTTACTCATGAGGCCGTAAAGATAACGATTTTGTTATTAAGGAAACTGTACAGAATAGATTAGCAAAACCTGATAAACGTTGTTTACCTGTAATTTTTAATCGTGAACTTGTTATTAGTAATTATCAGACATGCGGTTGGTGTCGGCAAAAGTTTTCATCATATTAATGATGGCATTTGACTTTTCGCTGCTCAAAAATCCGGGTTGCCGCGGATCAATGTAAGCATCAAATTGTGCCAGTTCATCGGCATTAGCTGCCTTAAAACCCATGCGCCACTCAGGAAAATGCCGTTGCTCCATTTCGCCTTCCGTCATTTTTATAATATTTTTATGACGGAAGTCATGCTCAATTGCTTTGTATGTTTCGGCAAGTTGGGATGGTTCACCTTCCAGCATTTGTATAAACACGCCTTCACCGTAAAGCAGCATGCCGGTAAGATTATTTTTTTTGTTGTTTTTGCGGCTTGCCTCCAGTATATCCAAAAGCTCATCTTGATTCATGAGATGATCTGCCGTACTAATGTAAACTAAGTATTTCATGCAGGTAGAATGGCTACAAATATACAAGCCAGTGCATGGCCATTTGTTCTTATGGTAATGGCTGTGTATGTAATATTAATCTTACATACACCTTTTTGCTCTTAACTTATGCAGCCAAAGGAAGCTTATTGTGAATAAGGCTTAAAAACTGATCCATATCAAAAGGTTTAGGTATAACACCATCAGGCGGTCCTTGCTGGTTAAAAGATTCCATTATATCCATTAACCCCGAACACATGATAACCTGAATGTGCTGCAAACTCTTATTCAATTTTATTTCTTGGCAAACTTTACGACCATCGCCATCCGGAAGCCTTGCATCAAGTATAATTAAATGAGGCTCGAATTTTTCTATTGCATCGTATATACCTTCAACACACTCATGGCGTTTAACTACATACCCTCTTTTTTCAAGAATTAATGATGTTATGCTTAAGGTAAGCTTGTCATCGTCTATCAATAAAATTCTGTTTTTCATGCTCATATTACCGATATACACACTTGAAACCCGCTTTATTAATTATAGTTTTTAAGGATAGTGTATCTTGCACACTTAATAGTGATAATTACAACTCACCTTTTATAATCCTGCAGTTCATGAATAAAGTTTTACTTTTATTCTTTTATGAACGCGCATTTTGAACTGATTACTGAAAATGTAAGCAAGCATGTGATGCTTACGTTGGCCGAAAAGGATTTATTTACTGGCATGCTTCAACCAAAGCAAATTAAACGCAAACACCATTGGGTTGCCAACGGCGATATTTGCCGCCATTCGGCGTTTGTTATTTCGGGATGCTTGAGGGGCTACACTGTAGACCACAACGGCTACGAACATGTGCTTAGCTTTGCCCCGCGTGATTGGTGGATGGCCGACATGTACAGCTTACTTACCCATCAACCAGGCAGCCTAAATATTGAAGCGTTGGAAGATACCGAGATGCTGTTGCTTCCAAAAAGCAGTCAGGAAGATTTATATAAACAAGTGCCTAAGTTTGAGCGGGTGTTTCGCATACTGGCCGAAAAGTCATTAGTAGCTTATCAGCAACGCCTTATTGATAACCTGAGTTTGCCTGCTGCAGAACGATACGACCGCTTTTGCAAGCGTTATCCAACTTTAATTCATCAATTACCACAAAAGCAAATAGCCTCGTACATTGGTGTAACGCCTGAATTTTTTAGCAAAATGCGAAAGGCTATGTAATTGCTGCGCTTGTTAGCTGGTTTATCTTATATATTCATAGGCTTCTAACCGGCTCAAACTAAACCTAATATGGTTTGTTTTTATACCTACATAATCATCCAACAACTTAATTATTAAACCCATAAGTCAACAAGCTTATAACCAACAAACTATAGTTAATTAACAAATTACAATTAAGCGATAAATTTGTATGAGTTTTTAAGCACTATTTAGCTAAAAAAAATTCATTTTTGCCAAAATTTAAACTACGTAATAAAGAATGCAAAGTTACCAGGAGTTTCTGGACCTGAGCGTGGGTTTTCCGCAGGAAGGCTTCGAGATCATAGATGATGAGTTATACTTTCATGACCTCAACCTAATGGAAATGATTGAAACGTACGGTACACCGTTGAGGTTTACGTATGTGCCAATCATATCTAAAAAAATTCAGCAGGCTAAACTTATGTTTCAGCAGGCTATTATTAAAAACAACTATCGCGGCAGCTATAAATATTGCTATTGCACTAAAAGCTCGCATTTTAAGCACGTAGTTGAAGAGGCATTACGCAACGACATTCACCTTGAAACATCATCGGCTTTTGATATGCCAATGATTGATGCTTTGGAGAAAAAGGGTGTAGTGAGTAAAGAGATTACGGTGATATGTAACGGATTTAAAACCTACCAGTATAAGCAATACATTGTTGATATGCTGCACGACGGGTTTAAAAACATTATACCTGTTTTAGATAACAAAGAAGAGTTCAATATTTATGATGACGAGATTGAGCTTGATGAACCTTGCAATCTAGGCATACGTATAGCTTCGGAAGAACAGCCCGACTCGCAGTTTTATACCTCGCGTTTAGGCATCCGAATGGAGGACGTAATTGATCTGTATTACAATAAGATTGAGAAAAATCCTAACTTCCACGTTAAGCTGCTACACTTTTTCATTAACTCAGGTATTTCAGATACACCGTATTACTGGAATGAGTTAGAAAAATACGTTACGCTTTACTGTAAGTTTAAAAAGATAAACCCACACCTCGATACACTTGATATTGGTGGTGGTATGCCTTTTAAAGATTCATTGGTTTTTGACTTTGATTACGAGTACATGATTAATGAAATCGTAAGCCGTATTAAAGAGATTTGTGCTGAGCACGAAGTTGAAGAACCGGATATCATTACCGAATTTGGTAAATATACCTGTGCAGAGGCTTCGGGCATATTATACAAGGTTTTAGGCCGTAAACAACAAAATGACCGTGAAAAATGGTTAATGCTGGATGGCTCTTTTATTACTAACCTGCCTGATGTTTGGGCGTTAAACCAGAAGTATATTTTGCTGCCTATAAACAATTGGGATGCTGAATACGAACGTGTAAACCTTGGCGGTATAACCTGCGATGGGCAGGATTATTACAACCAGGAAGCACACATGAACAGCGTTTATATGCCTAAAACACGTAAAGTGCAATATTTGGGTTTCTTTAATACAGGTGCTTATCAGGAGGTATTAAGCGGATACGGTGGCATACATCACTGTTTGCTCCCATCGCCTAAGCACGTTTTAATACGCCGCAACCGCGATGAAACATTTAACTTTGAAGTGTTTGGCGAAGAACAGAATAGCAAGCAAGTGTTGAAAATATTAGGCTATACAGCTTAATTTAGCCAACTTGCTTTTTAACATATTTTGCAACCCTCCCCTACAAGGGAGGGTTTATTTATGCAACACATACCCGTACATAAACTTACCGAACATAGCGGCATTGGCATTGAAATAAAACATACCGCCGATTTTGACGCGCGCATGCAGGACGTAAAAAATCTTGGTGCACACCGCGATGATCATTATATATTTTTCATGATTGATAGTGGTTATGGGTCTATCATGATTGACTTTGAAGAGGTTGCTATTCGCGAAAAATCAATTTTTTATGTGCTGCCTGCACAGGTTCATCATAAAATAGAAAACAGCGAAGCCGAAGGTTGGTTTATTGCGGTTGATACTATGCTGGTTCCAAAAGAATATCGCATGGTGTTTGAAAACCAGCTGCTGTTGCAGCAACCATATAAACTTGATGAGGCAAGCCACCTACACTGCCTGACGTTAATTAAACTACTGTACAACCATTTTAATCATCATAAACATTCGCCTTTTTACCTCGAGATACTGCATTCACTGCTACATTCCTTTATAGGTATGGCCGCTTGCGGCTATGAAACACTGCACGATTCCGGTAGAAAGAAGTTACGTCCTTCACAAATAATGCAGGACTTTAAAAACATACTTAACGCTAACTTTAAAACAGAGAAGCGCCCAGCAGCTTATGCATCCATGCTAAACATCTCTGAGTCGTACCTCAATGAATCGTTAAAAACCACAACAGGCTTGCCGGTTTCATACTGGATAACTAATGAGGTAATGTTAGAAGCCAAACGTCTTTTATATTACAGCAACCTTAATGTGAAGCAAATTGCGCACGAGGTAGGTTATAATGACCATACATACTTTTCCCGTTTATTTAAAAAATCAACCGGTAAAACACCGTTAGCTTTTAAAGCAACTTACCGCAAATAGTCCAACACTTACCTTAATTGTTCCATTTCAGGAGTTGAGCAGTGTGGCTTTCTTTGTAATATTAATCAGCAATTATTACAATGCAAAGCCATACCATGCAACGATTAAAGAAGAAAGCTTTAGGCTTAATAGAAAGCCGAATGCTTAAGTACGGCCAGGTACTTGAAGTGCGCAAGTGGGAGCCATCAACCATTATCGAAATCGACCTTCACCTGCCAAAAACCACTATGGATACCTGGCACGAAGTACCGTATATAAAATGCAAAGTAGCCGATCTTACGTATCGTGATTATACCCCATCAGGCTGGGATGCCGACACTCAAACCTGTACGCTGTTTGTTGATGCCAACCATAATGGTGCCGGCAGTCAATGGGCACAAAAACTTCAAAAGGGTGATACTGTAAGCTATGTTAGTACTAACTCAACCCGGCAAACGCCTAATGTTACATCATCGGTAATATGCCTGGGAGATGAAAGCAGCATCGGGCATTTGCTGGCCATGCAGCAGCTTACGCTGCCGTCAACGCGGTTTTCAGGTGCAGTGGTTATTGGCAATCAGGAGCATCGTAATCAGTTTAAAGAATATCTGCGTTCGCCACTGCAACCAATTGCCCGTAATGATGTGTACGGCCATCATAGTTTAACCGAGTGGCTGTTACAGCAATCATACAACCTTCAAAATACTTTTTTCTATATTGTGGGTAACAATACGATGGTAGTTGAGCTACGCAAATTATTACGTAAACAAGGATTTAATTCAAACCAGATCAAATGCCAGGGCTTTTGGTCATAAAACCATTATCATTATGTGCAGCACCATTGCTTTATTATTAAGTACTATTTTACGTTTAGGCATTGCAGGCGGTGCCAGCTACTGGCTTGTAAAGCAAATGAGCCATTGCGACAAAAAAATCAGTTAAGCGCCTTTGCCTCTAACTTGATATTTTATATGCCTTTTTAAAACAAATAAGGTAAATTAGCCTTGCTTTAACGTAAATCACACTCAAGCTATGTTAAATTTAAGGACTTGCCTTTTACCCGCCGTGTTGTTTTTTTGCTGTTGTAACCAGCATGCAACTACCCGTAATGACGAACAAAAGGCAACCCAGCAAAAAGACACCGTTTACACTTACAAAAAGCCGGCTAAAAACGGCATAGGTAAAGTGTACAAGGGCCGTGAAATTGCCCAGGTTATGGGCTTTAGCGGTGCCGGATGGCTTGAACGCGACACACGCAATCAGGAAGAAAATGTACAGCTTGCTGTTAAAAATCTCCCGGTAGATAAAAAAAGTGTGGTGGCTGATATAGGTGCAGGTACTGGTTTTTACACCTTTCGCATAGCGCCTAAAGTAAGTAAGGTTTTGGCTATTGAGTTGCAGGATGAAGCACTTGACTATTTAAAACTGCGTAGTAAAGAACTTAAGCAAAACAATGTTGAGGTGGTTAAAGGCATGGAAAAATCGCCTAACCTGCCCAACAACAGCGTTGATTTAGCTTTGTTGGTTGATGTTTACCACGAACTGGAGTTTCCGCAGGAATACTTGCAGGCTTTATATAAGTCTTTAAAGCCGGGAGGTAAAATTGTTATGCTTGAATACCGCGGTGAAGATCCGGAAGTGCCCATTAAAGAACTTCATAAAACAACCGAAAAACAAATTACCAAGGAACTGGCCGCTAATGGGTTTACATTTGTTGAGGACAAAAACGGATTACCTATGCAGCATTTTCTGATATATCAAAAGAAATAGGCTAAGTACATTTGTATGCTGTAAAGCTATTAAGCAGCAAAAGCCACAACAAAGGCTCATCAATTCCTAATCGTTGGGCCTTTGCCGCTTTTTGTAAATGCATCAATCTCAGCGTCCTGAAGTGAGTTAAATCTTTGCTAACAATGTACTTGATAAGCTATCACCACTTTATATTCTTACTGATATAGCTTATTAATTGCTCAGACATTGCTTTATGCTCTTTTAAGCTTGGGTGCCCACCGGTATTTTTAAACGGAAACATCAGCGAGTGAATATTTTTATCTTGTAGGTTCTTTACAGCTTGCTGAACATAACCCGGCCACGCCGAACCTGCGCGAGTAGCATCCATACTACCTAAAGCGCATATAATTTGCGCCTTCGGATATTTTGAACGTATGGTTGAGATGAAGTTTTGATAGCTTTTGATTATAAATTCAGATGTGGGTGCCTGCGTACCAAAGCGTGCTTTGAATTGTTCATTTTCGGGTTTTAAAACGATCCATGAGTCGTTTTGAAAAAGGTTGACCACTACTACATCAGGCGTGTATTTGCTAAAGTCCCAGCGGCTTGTTGAATCATTGGCATCTAAACGGTTGTACATTTCGGGCATAATTAACGGAAACCAGCTTACCATAATGCCTATACCGCTTCGTGCAATGCAACTGTATTCGGCGTTAAAATGCCTGGCGGTAATAGCGGCATAGCTTTGGTAATTGTCTTCAAATGGCGGTGTACCTCTGTCAAGCTTGGTAGTATCAAGGTTGCCAAACCCACAGGTTATTGAATTTCCGTAAAACTCAATTTTGCGAGCTTTCTCTGGAGGTGCCGGCAAAATTTGTGTGCCTTTCCCTAAGTTGAACCCATAAAACCATGTCTTACCAAACGCCCATTCTGATAGCTTGAATAACTCCAATGAATGCTTCCCGGGCTTCAAGCCTGTGGCCAGCGTATACCATTTTTTTTGGTTTGATGGATTTATTTTTTGGACTACCTGTCCATCAACAATCACGTTGTAAAAGTTTTGCCCACTTTCATCTTTAAGCAATGCCTTAACATCACTGCCGCTAAAATTTATCTTAACGCTATTACCCGACCATGACAACATCGTACTATCGGGTTTGTTATCAACACGCCCCATGTAGTGTATATGCTCGTCAGAACTTTTGATATCAATTGTTTGTGCAAAGCACGATACAGCACTGCCTAAAGTGAGCAACAAAACGGAAAAAAGTTTATTCATGGTAGTTTTAATAACTTTTAAAAGTGTTTTTATTTAGAATAAATATAAACTACTTTTGTACCCGACAAGTGCCATGGAACAAGAGCAAATAAATAATCCAGCCCAATATACTGCTAATCAGTTTATATTGAAAGATTTTACTTTTCAACTTGATTGCGTTTACAAAAAGTGCTGTAAAAAGTATAAGAAAGGCAAACGCTGCGGCAGTTGTCCAAAAAAGTAGGCTTTTAATTATTGATTGGCGAATGGCGTGAAATGTTTTCGCCAACAGTGCTTGATAACGTTTTACCTGTTGAACAACTATCCAGTAACACGCAATTAATACAATCGGGTTTAAAGTAAAAACACACCTTTTGCCCATGCCTCATCATCACCTGGTGGTGATCAAACATTTCTTTAGCTGTAAACTCAGCCGGTACTTGATTTTCTAAAATGCGGTTAGCTTTACCCTCACCTATTTTTACATCAATCAATCCTAACCTTACAGCTACTCTATAGTGATGCGAATCAACAGGTAACGCTCTACCACGCAAATTGCTGAAGGATATTACGGCAGCGCTGCTCTTTGGGCCTACTCCCGGAAAAGATTCCAGCCATAGGCGAGCTTTGTTCACATCGGTATCAGCTAAAAAGTCTAAATTAAGTTCGCCACGCTGCTCAGTAATCAGCCTTAAAACCTGCTGTAATCTGGGCGCTTTTTGTTCGGGCCACGTACAAGGTTTAAGTGCTGCCTGAACCTCACTTACATCTGCATCACGTACATTTTCCCACGAGCCAAAAGTGTTTTGCAAATTAGTTAATGCCTCTGCTGAGTGGCTGTTTTTTGTACGATGAGAAAGCAACGTTGACACCAATTCACTTAGTGGATCATAGTCATGAAAATATTTGATTTGGCTACCGTAAACGGCATATAAACGCTTATGGACCTCCAGCACGAAATCTTTTACATCATACACCACTTAATAACGCCACGCCCGGGCAGTTGTTTAGAAACAAAGGGTATCAAGGCCGGCAATCACATCACCAGCACTGATACCCTTTTGGCATACGTTATAATTTTCTATTATTTTAAATGCACGTAAGTTATTCCATCACCGCCCCTATCCGGGTGTTCATCTTCCATGTGGCTTACTTCGTTATACTTTTTTAGGTAGCCACGTATTAGTTTCCTTAAAATACCATCACCCTTGCCATGAATAACTTTAAGGTTATTAAAACTCATCATAATGGCTCGGTCTAAGAGCTTTTCAATGGCATGCAACGCATCTTCACCACGCATTCCCCGCACGTCAATCTCCGGACTAAAACCCGCTACATCACTGGTAGAGGAAGCACTGGTACCTGCCCGACGTATTTCTTTAGGAATTTCCTTACGTGATACCTTTTGAACGCGCTTGCGCTTGGCTACAGTACGCAAATCACCTATGGCAATAATAATATTGTCTTTGGCTATTTCCATAACCTGGCCCGTAGTGTTCGAGTCTGTAAGCTTTACCCAATCACCAACCTTAATTTCCTCATCGGCAATTTGCCTGGCAGCTGCCGCTTCTGTTTTAACCGTGTTCTTCTGCGCCTCGCGGTTTAAGTTCTCACGCAGGGCACGCGTTTTCTCTTTATCAGCCTGATTATTTTTAATTTCGGCAATGGTATTTTCAACCAGCTTATTCGCGTTAGTGATAATATCCTTAGCCTGCTGCTTGGCATCTCGAATAAGCGCCCGCTGATTTTCCTCCAGGTAGCTTTTCAGCTTTTCATTTTCTATAAGTAAGTCATCCACACGCTTTTGCTGGCGGTTAAGTTGTACTTTGGTATCGTAAATCTCCTTTTTCTCCCGCTCCAGGTCAACCAATAATGTATCAACCTTCTTTTGCGTAAAACCTATTTTATTTTTTGCCAGGTTAAGTACCTGCTGAGGCAATCCTATTTTTTGGGCAATTTCAAATGCATATGAGCTACCGGGTTTGCCTACCTCTAGCTGGTATAACGGCTTCATTTGCACGTTATCAAACAGCATGGAGGCGTTCTCAATGCCCTCGGTATTACTCGAAAATATTTTAAGGTTAGAGTAGTGCGTGGTTACCATGCCCCGCACCTTCTTATGGTTAAGCGATTCAAGTACCGCTTCGGCAATTGGGCCACCAAACTGCGGATCGGTGCCTGTACCAAACTCATCAATGAGAATCATGGTTTTGCCGTTAGCCATCTCAACAAAGTGCTTCATTTTACTTAAATGCGCACTATATGTACTCAGGTCACTTTCAATAGACTGGTCGTCGCCTATATCAACAAACAATTGTTTGAACACACCGGCTGTGCTGCTTTCATCGGCTGGTATAAGCAAGCCGGCCTGTATCATCATTTGTAATAAACCAACAGTTTTCATACAAACTGACTTACCACCCGCATTGGGGCCTGATACCGTGATGATACGCGTACCTTCATCAATTTGCACGTTAAGCGGCACTACAGTTTTTTGTTCTTTTTTAAAACTTAAAAATAGTAATGGATGGCGGGCATTGATGAACCGTAACCTGGCTTCGTTGACTACTACAGGCATTACACCTTCAACATCAATAGCAAACAGCGCCTTTGCCCTAACAAAATCAAGCTTGGTAAGTAAGCCATGATATGATAACAGCAACGGAACATAGGGCCTGAGCTCGTCGGTTAACTGGGTAAGAATCCTTACAATTTCTCGGCGGCGTTCAAATTCCAAATCGCGGATGCGGTTATTGAGTGAGAAAACTTCTTCGGGTTCAATGTAAACGGTTTGCCCTGTGGCCGATTCGTCGTGTATAAATCCCTTAAGCTTTCGCTTGTTTTCGGCTAATAAAGGTATGCATAAGCGGCCATCGCGTATGGTAAGTGAGCCGTCTGCCGTCCAGCCGCTTGAGCTTGCACTTTTAAAAATATGGTCAATTTTGCGGCGCGCTTCCTGTTCGGCTTTACTTATGCCCGAGGTAATTTCCTGCAGTTCTCTTGATGCATTAGGGCGAATTTTACCTTTTGCATCAAGCACCATATCTATTTTTTTTAATATAGTTTTTTCAATGGGCAGGTGCTCAAATAATGCCTCAAGGTTTGGATATTGCCCTTCGCGCTCATTAAAATAAGCTATTACTGCAAACACGGTTGTTAACGAAGTTTGAATTTGAAAAAACTCTTCCTCGCTAAGAAAAGTACCTTCAATTCTAACCTTGTTTGCCAATGATTTTATATCAAAAAAATGGTTGATGGGCAATGCCACATCATTTTGCAGTATGTTTTTAAATTCGTTGGCCTGACTCAAAAATTTACGAATCAGATCAAAATTGTTCATTACCTGAATTTTATCAACCATTTGCTGGCCCATAGTACTCAGGCAGTGTGCTTTAATCAGTTCCTTTACTTCGGTAAAGCCTAATTTATCTGCACTATTATCTGGATATAGCATTATAGTAATTTCGGTTTAACAGGCTTTTTAACAGTAGAATCTGTTTTTGCCTTCTTACGTATGGAATCAGCCTTACGCTTCTCTGCTTTTCTTACCGAATCGGCAACACGTTTTGCTCTTTCGGCTAACAATTTATTTTGCTTAACCTGTAATAATGAATCGGTTTTGGCGCGGGCTTTTAATGATGAATCAGCCTTTGCCTTTATGATGTCACTCACCTTAACGTAAATATCATAAAGCTGGTCGGGTTCGTTAGCATACCAGGCAAAGCTTTTTCTGAATTGAACGCTATCTGCCCCATGTGCTTTAAAAAGTTTATCATATCGGCTTACGCCATGCTTAAACAAGCTATCGGGCATCGCAGGCACGTTTGATAAACTTCCGTCAACTATGTGAACATCTACCAACAAAGGCACCATTTGCTTGGGACTCAGAATACCATCGGGCCTGCCTTGCTTGCAAGAGGCAAGCATAACAACCGCTGCAAAAAAAAACAAGATTTTATATATACGCATTCTGTAATTTAGCGGGCTCATAAGTAGCCCTCACATTTCTGCCCCATAAAAGGCAATTTTAGCAGCAGCTTATGTAGCTTAATTTTAAAGAGCAAATTTACATAATAAATGAGCATTACTGATAATATTAATAGTGTTAAACGCGAACTTGATACCGTTAGTGTAACCTTGGTTGCGGTTTCCAAAACTAAGCCTGTGAGCGATTTACAAGAGGCTTATGACGCCGGTCAACGCATTTTTGGTGAAAACCAGGTGCAAGAGCTGGTTGAAAAGTATGAAGCACTGCCAAAAGACATTGAATGGCATTTGGTTGGCCATTTACAAACTAATAAGGTTAAATACATTGCGCCCTTCATAAGCCTTATCCAATCGGTTGACAGCCTGAAATTGCTGCAGGAAATTAACAAGCAGGCCGAGAAAAACAAACGTGTAATTGATTGCCTGCTGCAGGTTTACATTGCCGACGAGGAAACCAAATATGGCCTTGGCTTTGACGAGGTGATTGAATTGCTGCGATCTGAAGAGTTTGCTCAATTAAAAAACATCCGTATACGCGGGCTTATGGGCATTGCTACCAATACCGATAGCGAAAAGCAGATTAAAGAAGAGTTTTACGAACTAGATACTTTTTTTGATGGCATTACACAAAGCTTTTTCAGGCATGAAGACAGCTTTGATACCCTATCGATGGGCATGTCTGGAGATTATAAGATTGCCATAGAGCAAGGAAGCACTATGGTACGTTTGGGTAGTACCATTTTTGGCGACCGCGTTATAAAGCATTACAAAAACAACTAACTGTAGGTATGAAGGCACATTTAAGAGTGGCGCAAAAGCAAGATTGTCCGCGGTTGTTGGAATTAATTAGAGAACTGGCAGTATATGAACGTGCCCCTCAGGAAGTGACGGTTACCTTGCAACAATTTGAAGAAGCAGGCTTTGGCGTAAAACCAGTTTGGAAAGCCTTTGTTGTAGAGGTGAATGAATTTATTGTGGGTTTTGCCCTTTATTACGTGCGCTATTCAACCTGGAAAGGCAGCCGCCTTTACCTTGAAGATTTAATAGTAACTGAAATTATGCGCGGAAAAGGCATCGGTAAAATGCTGTTTAACCGCATGATACAAGAGGCAAGGGAGCTTGGCTTTAGCGGAATGACCTGGCAGGTGCTTGACTGGAATGAACCGGCAATAAAATTTTATAAAAAATATGAAGCAGGCCTGGAAGCAGGTTGGCTTAACGCATCATTATCAACCGAGCAGATACTAAACTATCCGTTATGAGAACTAAATTTTTAACACTGATAAGCATAGCTGGCCTGAGTTTAACCGCCTGCGTGGAAAGAAAGCCTAAAAATGATATTCCGGATGTATGGCGGGATACGCTTACTTATCAGTTTAAAACTATAAATGCCAAAGCTGATGATTGCGCCGGCAAACCTGATAGTGCTTGTACTACCATCAAATTCCGCTACCCTGCTTTTGATAATCAGCCTTTACTTAATGATACCGTATTAACCGGTCTGTCAACACTTTTAGACCGCCAAAAAGGAATAGCCGGACTACAACGCCTTAGCTGGCAATTTTTGCAAGACTACAAAGATTTCAAAAAGCAAAATCCAACATCACCGGCATTTTTTGAGTTAAATAGTAAAGTTGACGTAATACGTCAAGACAGCAGTTTACTTAATTTGGAATACAACGGATACCAGTTTACGGGTGGTGCGCATGGAATGACCGTTGTTAGATACCTCAACTGGGATGTGGCCGGCAAAAAGAAAATATTACTGAGCGACATTTTCAGGCCAGGTTATGAGACTGAATTAAATAAAATTGCAGAGCAAATTTTCCGCAAACAGGAAAACCTTTCTGAAACGGCATCATTGGCTGACAATTATTTTTTTAAGGATGCCAAATTCAGTCTTAATCAAAATTTTTTAATTACACCAGTAGGTCTTACTTTTTTATACAACCAGTATGAAATTAAGCCTTATGCAGCCGGCCGTACTACTTTAGAAATTCCTTACGAAAAAATTAAAACGTTGCTTAAGCAAGGCACCGTCACAGCCCGATATAATTAATAATGCTTGTATTTAAATTTGGAGGAGCATCTGTTAAAGATGCTGCAGGAGTAGCAAACCTTGCAAACGTTGTAAATAAGTATGCCGGTGAACCGCTGTTGATTGTAGTATCGGCAATGGGAAAAACAACCAATGCGCTTGAAAAACTTACCAAAGCTTACTTCGAGCAAAATGTTGAAATGCACCTCATTTACGAGGAAATAAAGCAATACCACTATGGTATTATGCATGAGTTGTTTGGCTCCGAGCATACTGTGTTTGATGAAATAAACAACACGTTTGTTGAGATTGACTGGATGCTGGAAGATGAGCCGGTAGATACGTTTGACTTCATTTACGATCAGCTGGTATCGGTTGGTGAATTACTGTCAACACGTATAGTTGATGCTTACCTTAACCAAAGCGGTTTAAATAGCAAATGGCTTGATGTAAGAGGATATATTCATACCGATAATACATACCGCGAAGGGGTAGTTGACTGGACCAAAACTTGCGAAAGCATACAGCATGATATACCCGCAATGCTGAGCCAAAACATCATTGTAACACAGGGCTTTTTAGGAGGCACATCTGAAAACTTCACCACAACGCTTGGCCGCGAAGGGTCTGACTACACAGCATCTATATTTGCGGCCTGCCTTAATGCAAGTTCTGTCACAACCTGGAAAGATGTACCGGGTGTACTGAATGCCGACCCCAAGTTGTTTACTGATACCGTAAAGTTTGATGAACTTTCATACGCAGAAGCTATGGAAATGACTTACTACGGCGCAACGGTAATTCACCCAAAAACTATTAAGCCTTTACAAAACGCAGGCATCCCATTATTGGTAAAGCCCTTTGGTGATCCGGATGCTCCGGGTACCAAAATTGGAGATACAAGCAACCAAAGCTTTGAAAAAGCTGTGATAATTGTAAAAGAAAATCAGATGTTGCTATCAGTATCGGCTAAAGATTACTCGTTCATAACCGAAAAACACTTAAGCAACGTTTACAATATATTTGCTCAAAACCTTGTCAAAATCAACGTTTTGCAAACCTCTGCGTTAAGCCTGTCTGCATGTTTTGACTTTGTTGACGAGCGATTTCAAAAGCTGTTAAATCAGCTGCAGGAAAACTTTAATGTTAAATATAACAGCAACCTGAAGCTGATAACCTTGCGCCACTTTGAACAGCATATAATTGAACAACTAACCGAAGGAAAGAAAGTACTGTTGGAACAAACCAGCCGAAACACTGCGCAAATTGTATTTGCCAGCAATTAATAAAACGCTAAATATCGGCCTTGCTGGCTTTTACTGACGACGTGTTGATTTGTACACCCGGCACGGTGACCTTAAATAAAGGCAAGGCAAAGTAAAAGGTTGACCCTTGATTTACAACGCTGTTTACCCAGATACGACCCTTATTAAGGTCAATAAATTCCTTACAAATTAAAAGCCCAAGGCTGGTACCGGTTTCATTGTTGGTACCTTTAGTGCTGGTGTTGCTAATGTTAAAAATACGATCAATACGCTCCGTCTTTATACCTACTCCACTATCTGTTACAGAAAAAACAACTTCAGACAACTCTGTATCTATCTCTGCAGCTATAACAACGTTACCACCCGACGCCGTAAACTTAACTGCGTTTGATAACAGGTTACGCACAATGAATTCAAAATGATTAGGGTCAACTGTAATAGCCATATGCTCGTCCACCCTATCAATTATCCTGATCATCTTTTTCTCAGCGCTCGAGCTTACCAATCCCATAACACGCGTAATAGCTTGTTTAGGTTCAACAATCATACTGTTTAACCTCACGCCTTTTATCTGCATTTCGCCCCACTTAAGCAGCATATTCAGCGTTTCTAATGATATGTTCGCAGCAGTGGTAAGCTTTTTCACCAGCATTACGCGCTCCTCGGCGCCAATATCATCATCCTCAAGTAAATGCATCAAATCTAAAACCGATGCAAACGGCGACCTTAGATCATGTGCTAATACAGAAAACAGCTTATCTTTTACCCGATTAGATTCTTCAAGGCTGGTATTTGCCGTATTTAGAAGTTTGTTAAGTTTGCGGGTTTTGTAAAAATAGTAGCTTACAATAGTAACCACTAATAATGATGCAATGCATAAACCTATAAATACGTTGCTTTCGAGCCTTTGGCGGCTATTTTGCTGCTTTAACTGGTTAACACGCGCCTTTGATTTGTATAATTCATAGCCCGACTGCAAGCTAACAACCTGTCTGGCCATCTTTTTATAAAAGAAACTATCTGCCAAAGCATTTTGCTTTTCCTTCATCAGCAATGCGGTTTCGAAGTTTTTTTGCGATTTATATAAATCAGCTAATCTACCCAAAACCTCAATTTCCTGCTTATGTGCTTCCTTTTCACGCACAAGGCTTAAAGCCAAATTGTAATAATGTATCGCTTCCCTTCCATTTAAAGCGCCGTAGGTATCAGCAAGGCCGGTAAGGGTTTGATACTCACGCAAATAGTTTTGAATTTTACGCGCCTTCTCCAATGCCGACTTCTGAAGCTGAATTGACTTTTGCTTGTTACCTTCTTTGTTGTATACTTTTGCCAGGTTATTTGTAAGCGTAATGTTTAGTCCTTGATACTGCGGCTCTTCACTTAACAGAATTCCTTTTTCAAGGTAAGTCTTAGCCTTTTCGGTAAGGCCTAATTCACGGTAAATAATACCGTAATTGTTATAAATGTTTAATGATAGATTTGAAAAGGGAAGCGTTTTGTTAATCCCTTCGGCAATGTTAAGGTAAGTGAGGGCCATTTTAAATTTTCGCTGCCCTACGTAACCTTCTGATACGGTTAAATAAGCCTCCATTTTACCAGCCTCATTATTACTACGGTCAGCAACCTTAAGAGATTGTAAGAAATACCCTATTGCTTTATCATAATTACCCTTCCGCAGTTCAACCACACCGAGGCGTATTATTACAGCAGCTTCGCCAACAGCGTTACCCTTTTTGCGATACAATTGCAGTGCCTCAAAATACTTTGCTCTTGATGATTCAAACTCGCCCAAATTATCATCAATCATACCTAAATGATTAAGCATCATAGCCTTTCCATTTAGGTCATTAGTTTTTTGGGCCAGTAAAATAGCTTGATTTGCGTAGTAAACGGCTGAATCGGGTTTTGAATAACGGTAGCGTTTAACCAGTTTATCCAAATCGGAAATGGTAAGTGCGTTATTGTGCTTTGCTACCGGCAATGAAGCGGCAGATTGTGCTTTAACAAAACCTAAAGGCAAGCAAAACACCAAAATCAATAGCACAAATTTCAACAGGGGCATTAAAGTAGTACCGTAAATATAAGGCAATATCTTATGCTTTCTACGGGTACAAACTAAAATTGTTGTGTTAATAAATAACCGTTAGGCAAACTATAAATTGCTGATACAAATTTAATTAAAAATTAATAAACAACAAAAAAGCCCCTTGTAAACTACAAGAGGCCCCAATTATTAAATGTGGGTCAGTTTCTTATTTTTTATTCTTCTGACCGCGGTCGCTATCTTTATTTGAGGTTACAAATGAAGGCTGACCACCGCTATTACTTACACCTTTTGTTTTTTGTACTTCGCGCTGGTTGGCAAATTTACGATCGGCTGTGGTTGAGCCCTGACCATTGTTTGTTAAATTTTCCTGATTTTTCATGATTCACAATCCTTAAGTTCAACAATCATTTTCATTAGACAAACTCATTGTCTTACTTTACGTATAAAACAATAACCGTACCGATGTTAATTTAAAAGAAAACAGCGTAAAATTACCTGCTGAAAATTAGCTTAAACGTGTAAGTGTAGCTTTATTACTGCATATTTATTTAACTTGCTCAACTATCACATAACCTTTCGCCTTATGGATAAAAAACACATTACCGACTATTTAGACAACCATAATATACAGCATATAAAGTTTGCCTTTGCCGATATAGACGGTGTTTTAAGGGGAAAAGTAATTCATCGGCAAAAGTTTGAAGCCGGACTTGATGATGGCTATGGCTTTTGCGATGTTGTTTTTGGTTGGGATAGTAACGATCAAGGCTATGATAATGTAAATGTAACCGGATGGCATACAGGTTATCCTGATAAGCAGTGCAAAATTGATTTGTCAACCTTTCGCACGGTACCGTGGCAAAATGATATGCCGTTTTTTTTGGCCGACTTTGATGTGAAGGGAAATGAGCATGTACCCTGCCCCCGCACTTTGCTAAAAAAAATTGCTGAGGAATGCAATGCCTTAGGCTTCCACCCCGAGTTTGCACAGGAATTTGAATGGTTTAATTTCTCTGAAACAGCACAATCACTCGAAAAAAAAAGCTTTACTAACATCAATCCCCTAACGCCGGGAATGTTTGGCTACTCTATATTACGTCCTTCGCAGCAAAGCGATTTTTATTTTGATCTTCTCAATTTGTTAACTCAATTTGGTGTACCTGTAGAAGGGTTACATACTGAAACCGGACCCGGCGTGTATGAAATAGCAATAATGCATGACGAGGTTTTGGCTGCTGCAGACAAAGCCGCATTATTAAAAAATGCCGTGAAAGAAATAGCATCAAAACACGGTATTATGGCTTCTTTTATGGCAAAGTGGAGCCATGATTTGCCGGGTTGCAGCGGCCATGTACACCAAAGCCTCTGGAGCATGGACAAAAGCAAAAACTTGTTTTATGACGAAGCCGACGAAAACAAGATGAGCGAACTTATGAAGCATTATCTTGCAGGGCAGTTGTATTGCTTACCGCATATAGTTCCTATGTACGCACCAACTGTTAATAGCTACAAACGTTTGGTTGAAGGAGCATGGGCGCCGACTACCGTTACCTGGGGAATTGATAACAGAACAGCTGCTTTGCGGGTACTGAACCATGCGCACAACTATACCCGCCTGGAAACACGTATACCCGGGGCCGACTCCAATCCTTATCTGGCTCTTTCTGCCGCGTTAGCTTCTGGTTTATATGGTATAAAACATAAATTACCGTTAAATTTGCCTCCCGTTAACGGTAACGGTTACAATTATAAAAGCAATGGCAGCATAGCTACTAATTTGTTTGATGCGGCTACCACCATGAAGAACTCGGCAGTTGCCCGTGAGCTTTTTGGCGATGTGTTTACTGAGCACTTTACCAACACGCGCGTTTGGGAATGGCGGCAGTTTAACCGGCACGTTACCGACTGGGAACTTAAACGTTATTTTGAAATTATATAACGGTTTGCTGCTAACCACGGCAACCGTTTAAAACCAATTATGGACCACGAATTAAGCAGGCAAATTGTACGTAAAGCCTGGGAAGGATATGATGCCTCAAAAATTATTAAAAGCATTGACGATATAAGCGCCAATGTATCAACCAATCTGGTTTTCAGAATTAGGTTTGAAGACGATGATATTGTAATTGCAAAGCTATCAAGCTTTGGAAAATATGACTACTTTAAGGAAGATCATCGTATTATACACAGCTTGAGCAATAACTTGCTGTACCCTTATGAAAACTTCCTTGCAAAGTCATTACTCAAAAATAACAGGGTTTACATTTACAGGCATCGCGGCAGCGGTGAGGAAGCCTGGGTGGTATTTTACAATCCAACGCGCATTATGGAACGGCTGCCCCGCCGGTTAGAGGACAATAACATACGCAAGTTTGCCCAGCAAACTGCTAAGTTTCATAAGGCTTGCGCCCGGGTAAGCAAGGTGTTGCCAAAGTCTTCAAAGACTATGCGTACTGACATTAATAGTCTGTTAGATCAGATTGCTGAAGATGAAAGCAGGTTTGGCACGCGCAGCCAGGTTGATCAGTTGCGTTATCATTGTGATAAGTATTTAAAAGGACGGGCCAAGTACGCTGCAAATACCTTTCAAACTATCCCAGTGTTTATTGATTGGAACATTGGCAACTTTTCGGTAACGCATAAGCAGGAGTTATATTCACGTTGGGACTATGATTGGTTTAGGATGACCAACCGTGTAATGGACTTTTACTTTTTTAGCAGGGTGGTTTCTGATGTTGGTGATCGCACAGTTTTTAGCTACTACATAACGACGCTTACAGAGAAACGCTTTATTCAATTTCTGGAAGAATATCACAAGCATAATCCGCTAACAGTGAATGAGGTTTACTTTATGAAAGAGGCTTATCGCTTTTTTATACTTAATTATGTAATTAAAGATGGTAAACACTTTTTTCATGAGCAGTATGCCAATAAATTACAGCAGGAGGCTTATGATATTTACTTACCCTCAGTTGAACGCGATTTTGATGCAGAAGTAATATTAAAGGCATTAAAGCTCAAATAACTTAGCTTTTAAACTAATAAAGGGCTAATTATCCTTTATGCTCTAGATTTTTAAAACCATCGCTTTTATAAAGTTGCGGTGAACTCCTACGGAAACCATGATGAAAACTGTTGACTTTAAAATTCTTGCCGACCGTTATAAAGTGATTTTTTTCGACTCGTTTGGCGTTATAAAAAACTACGGCGGATTGGTTCCGGGTATGAAAGATACTTTTGACTACCTGGAAGCTAACGACAAAGAGTATTACATTGTAACCAACGATGCATCACGCAGCCCTCAGCAACTGGCCCAGTCATTTGTAAAGCTTGGGCTGGATATGATAACGCCCGACAAAATTATATCATCAGGAATGCTGGCTAAAGACTACCTCGATTTAAAAGTGGATGGCGGCATTGTTGCTTACCTGGGTACAGATGATTCGGCACATTACATTGAAAGTGCCGGACTACATACCATTCCCGTGCGTGATATCACGGAGGAAAACATTAACCATGTGAACGGCCTTGTTTTTATGGACGATGAAGGGTTTGACTGGTTTGCAGATTTAAACAAAGCTGTTAATCTGTTGCGTAAACGCAATATACCCGCCATAGTAGCCAACACCGACTTTGCTTACCCTGTAACCATGCATAACGTGGCTATCGCCGTAGGCGCGCTTGCTAATATGATTGAGCATATTGTAGGCAAAAAGTTCCTGCATTTTGGCAAGCCCGATTCGCAGATGTTTATGTTTGCCTATGACCTTGTCAGAGCTAAGAATGAAAACATCAGCAAAAAGGATATTTTAATGGTTGGAGACACATTGCATACCGACATATTAGGTGGCAATAAGTTTGGCCTGGATACCGTACTGGTATTTTCGGGCAACACACTACCAGAGGATGCACAAACAGTAATAAATGCCACCGGTATAGTACCAACTCACGTTTGCCAATCGGCCGTGGTGAAGGTTAAGTAATTAAAGGCCGTTGGTTATTTGATATTGCGAGGCCTGTTTGCTTTTCGTACCGCTGCGCTTTTCAAAATAATAATCTATCCGCCCCAGGTTTATACCTGCCCAGCCAACCTGGTTTATAGTAGTAACTTCTCCGTCGAGGTTTTTTACATCTTCAGGTTCATCCAAAAATGTGTGAGTGTGGCCGCCTATTATCAAATCAATATTACGGGTTTGTGCAGCAAGCACCTTATCAGATACCTTGTTATCACGGTAACTATAGCCCAGATGCGAGAGGCATATCACCAAATCGCATTTTAATTCATTTTTAAGCAGGGCTGCTATTTCGTTTCCTTTTTTAACCGGGTCAAGGTATTGCGTCTCCCTGTAATTCCGCGGATCAACCAATCCGGCTAGTTCGATGCCCAATCCAAACACACCAATTTTTAAGCCCTGCTTGTTAAACACTTTGTAAGGCTTAGTAGATGAGTGCATTACGGTGTTACTAAAATCGTAATTACTCATTAGTATAGGGAAATTAGCATTTGGTAATTGCTTATAAAACCCTTCAATGCCATTATCAAAATCATGGTTGCCCATGGTTGCGGCATCGTAACCCATATCGCTCATGAGTTTTAGTTCAAGTTCGCCGCCAAACATGTTGAAGTACGGTGTACCCTGAAATATATCACCAGCGTCGAGCAATAGCACGTTACTTTGCTCTTTCCTAACTTTCTTAATTAAAGACGCCCGCCTTGCTGCCCCGCCTAAGCCTTGATTCCTCGAACCATCCATCGGAAATGGCTCTATACGGCTATGCACATCATTGGTATGCAAAATGGTTAACCGCTGCAAATCCCCGGCAGCTAATGCATCAATAGAATAAGCGCTCATTGCCGCCGTAGCTGCAACTAAACTTCCAGCCTTAACAAATTGCCTGCGGTTAATTTTCTTTAATTCGTCCATCTAACTGAGCATTAATTACTTTACCTGATGCGGTTTGATTTTTTACATAGTTTACAAGTGCATCCCGAACTCGCAAGCCAATTGTTTTACGTTCAAGCGGTGTTGCCAATCCTTTGGTGTTATCTCCACCATTTGCCAGGTAATCTGACGTTAACACGGTATAGGTGTCGGCAACATTAAATGGCTTTCCATTTATTATCACATTAACAGGCGTTTTATCACTTATGGTCATTTGCAGGCCGCTAACCGGTTGACCGTTGCTTGCTGCTATAAAATTCAGCAATTGCTGTACATCAGTTCCTTTAAGTTTAATTAGCACCAGCTCATTTTCAAATGGCATAAGTTCAAATATGGTACTTAAAGTTATTTTACCCTTTGGAATTTCGTTACGTAAACCACCTTTGGTAGTGGGTATGGTAAAATCAAAGTTAACCAGTTTTCGGGCTTCGGAAGCTACCGCGTCAGCGTAGAAATTTCCCAGCAGACTTTCTGTTCCACGCTCCTTTTCTAAAGCTACAGCACTTTCTCCTAAAACCGCGTTCATTTGTGCCTCCATTTTCCTTTTGTAAGGCAAATAAGTTTTCACTATGCCCGAGTCAAGGGTAAGCGTACTATCAATATGATACTCTCCCCTTGCCGAACGGACTATAGAATACCTTTTACCGCAGCCAAAAAAAGTGGCCAGAATGGCTAAGTATAATAACGGTTTAAAAATCTTCATTAATAAGTTCTTTATTTAAAAAAGCCGCTGCAGCCATGCCTCCGCGTACCGCACTTGATACTGAACGCAACGGATCGCAGCAATCGCCCGCAACATAAAGTCCCATGACGTTGGTTTTACCATAACCATTGGTTTTGATATGACCTGTATCAGCCATTTCACAACCTAAAGCCTGCGGTATATCACAATGCTGCTTAAATGCAGTATGCGCATACAAAACGCTTAAACCAGCAGTGGTTCCATCACTTAAAACAAGGCCTGATATTTGCCCTTCCTCATGAATTACTTCTGTAACAGGAGTTTCAATTACTGTTATGTTTTTGGCAGCAAGCTTTTGAGTTTCTTCGTTATTTAACAACGAAGGTCCGTTAGTAAACAATGTCACTTTACCTGCCCAATGGCTTACAGTTTTAACGTACTCAAACCCGCTTTCGCCGTTGCCAAACACGCCTGTAACCTGGCCTTTCACCTCATAACCATGGCAATACGGGCAGTGTATAACCGACTTACCCCAACAATCATTAAAACCTTTTATATCAGGCATTACATCGCTTATTCCTGTTGCAAAAAGTAACTTCCGGGCAATAATTTTTTTTTTTTCAAAGATAGTGGTAATCTCAAAATTTTCATTGAATTGAAGAGCCTCCAACACCGTATCTTTCAAAAATTTCACGTTAGGATAATTCTTTAGTTGCTCCCTACCCTCGGCGGCTATAACGTGCGGTGCTTTACCATCATGGGTTAAAAAATTATGCGAGTGTGGCGTAAACCTGTTGCAGGGCATTCCGCAGTCAATAACCAAAACTTGGCGTTTTGATCGGCCAAGCGTTAGGGCGGCTTGCAAACCCGCATAGCTGCCCCCAATTATAATAACATCATATTGTGCTGAATTCATATCAGCAAAACTATACAAAAGCAACTAAGTTGCATTTAATTCATTATGTTTAAAGTGTCATTTTTGTTAAAGCTCAAATTGCTGCCTAAGTTTTTCTTCTTCCAAATCAAGCTGAGAAACATATTTATCAATCACATCCTCTTCAAACTCGGGCTTTTGGTTAAGCTCCTGCAGTTTTTGACGCTGTACCTCAATTACGTGTTTGTAAGCGGCCTGAAAACGCAGTTTGTTTTGCACGGCTTCATGCTCATCCCTGCTGTGCCTGCCGTCAACATAAGCCAACTCATTCGAAAGGCGAGTTTTTAACTCTTTCAAGAGAATATTGCTGATAGCATCTTCTTTATATTCTTTATCAAGCAATGCAATGGCAACGTTCTTCATTTCAGATTTTACCATTGCCTCCTGCTCATGCTCAGGAATTAAATAATCACGCTCAGACTCACCAAATTTTTTAATTATCCAGGGTAATGTAAGCCCTTGAAATACCAGCGTAAACATGATTACAATAAAGGTTATGAAAACAATTGTTTCGCGATGTGGAAAGGGCTGCCCGCTTTTAAGCACAAGCGGTATTGACAATGCCGATGCCAGCGAAACAACCCCGCGCATGCCTGCCCAGCCTATAACCATAGGACCGCGCCACCCCGGGCGGCTATCTTCGGTTTTAATAAATTTGCTGGCAAACATAGTAAACACCGATGCACCCATGGTACTAAGTAACCGCAGTATGATTACGGAAATTGAAATTACAATTCCATAAATTAGGTTACTATTGAGGTTTGCACCCGTAGCTTTAATAACAGCAGTAAATTCTAAACCTATCAACAAAAACACAAAACCATTGAATAAAAAGCCAATAGTTTGCCACACATTTACGGTTTGTAACCGGCTTACATGATTAAGTATTACATGGCTTCGGTTAGACAGATAAAGACCACCGGTTACTACTGCCAACACCCCAGAGTAGTGAAAATGCTCGGCAACAATATACATGATGTAAGGCTCCACAAAAGTTAGTACGGTATCAATACTAGCGGTGGTAGGCATCCAGCGGTGAAGGGCATAAAAAATTACTCCTATAATTAACCCGGTAGCAATACCCATTACAACCACCTCAATAAATTTATAAGAGGCCTCCCCTATCGAAAAACTACCCGTTATAACTGCTGCCAGCGCAAAACGGTAAACAATTAAGCTGGATGCATCATTTAATAAACTCTCGCCCTCTAATATGGCCGATGTGCGTTTAGGCACTTTTACTTCTTTTAAAATGGATGTTGCTGAAACGGCATCGGGCGGCGAAATTATTCCACCTAGTAAAAACCCTAAAGCCAGAGTAAAGCCTGGAATAAGCTGATTAGATATTACAGCAATTACGGCAGATGTGATAATTACTATTGGAAATGCGAATGAAGCAATAACCCTGCGCCACTTCCAAAAATCTTTCCATGATGTTTGCCATGCAGCATCATAGAGTAACGGTGGCAAAAAAATTAAAAAGATAAGCTGTGGTGATATATGTATTGATGGAACCGAAGGTATGAAGCTGATAGCAAAGCCGCCTACAACCAATACAATGGGGTAAGAGATTTTGATTTTTTGCGCCAGCATAACCAGCAGCATAATAACAAGCAACAGGCAAATATAAAACAGGAAGCTCTCGTGCATAAGTTTTCGGCTAAAACAGATTTTCCTAAAAATAAGAAATTCCTAAGAGAATTGTTTTTTGCAACGTTTACTTGTATGCTTAAACTACCGGCCTATCAGCAAATATACGTTTACGTATCCGCGATAGAGACACGTGGGTAATACCCAGATAATGTGCTATGTAATGTTGTGGTATACGTTGCAACACGCCTTTACCATTGCTTAACAATTTTAAGTATCGTTCTTCAGGGCTTTCGGTAACAAAAGCAGCTATACGGTCTTCATAACAACACAAATAATGCTCAGCCAGTAAGCGGCCAAAGCGTTCCATTTTATAAGCAAGTTGTGGATGCGCCAGTAATTGTTCCCACTGTTGGCGGGTAACAACAATCATCTCTGTATCTTCCAAAGCCTGAATGTAATTGATACCCGGCTCAATCCTTAAAAAACTTTTGTATGAGCTTACAAATTCCTTTTCGAAGCAAAAGTAACCGGTAACTTCTTCGCCATCCTTTATGTAAAAATAGCGAACAGACCCACTGACAATAAACCCAAGGCGGTCTTCAACCCTTTCGGGTACAGTAAAGTTCTCTTTCTTTTTTAATGTTAGGTAGCCAATATTTTGCGAGCATAACTGCCATTCATCGTCGGTAAACGTAATGAAGCGCGCCATTCCAACTCTGAATATTTCATTGGCTACTTGTGTATCCACAACCTGTCAATTAAAAAGAATACTGCAAATACTACACTGGCTATACCATTGGTTGTCATGAAAGCAAAATTTACCCGGCTTAAATCATTTGGTTTCACCAGGCGGTGCTGGTAAACCAGCATGCTGCAGTAAACGGCCAAACCAATATAATAAGCAAAGCCAAACTCATAAAATACAGCAGGGAGTATTACAAATATGGCCGACAGCACATGCAAAAAGGTTGACAGATTTAACGCCCTTACGGTACCTAAAGCGCTAGGTATAGAATGCAGGTGATGGTTACGATCAAAGTCTTCATCTTGCAGGGCATAAATAATATCAAAACCACTTACCCAGCAAATTACAGCAAGCGAAAAAAATACAGGTAACATGGCAAACTCACCCGTTACCACCAAATATGCACCAATGGGCGCCAGCGATAAGCCTAAACCCAATACCAAATGGCATAAAGCAGTAAAACGTTTGGTAGCACTATAACCCAGCACTACCAGTAGCGCAACCGGCGAAAGAAAGAAACAAAGCTTATTTATAAACCATGTTGTAATGATGAACAGCGCACAATTAACCAGCGTGAAAGTAAGCGCATTAGCAGGCGAAATTCGGCCGGCCGGTATATCTCGTACTTTGGTTCGTGGGTTGAGCGCATCAATATCCCTGTCCAGATAGCGGTTGAAAGCCATGGCCGAATTGCGGGCAAATACCATGCATAACAGCATCAGTAACAATTTAACCCAATTAAACGTGTGCTCGGTGGTTGTAACTGCCAGAAAAAAGCCTATGAAGGCAAATGGCATGGCAAATATGGTATGCGAAAAGGTAACTAAAGAAAAGTATTTTTTCATTTCAATTTGTTCAATCTATCCTTACCTGTAAGAAGGACGCTCAGACTTTCAGAATGCGTAAATTTTACGGTTACCAGTTTACCTCAAAACCCTTATTCACTTCATCAATAAAGCCCAGCACTTCGTCTTTACCCAACTTACTTTCTGATGAGGTTACAAAAAATTGCGGTACTTCCTCAAACGTTGCCAGTAAAGCTTTACGGAACTTAGCAATATTCTGATCGGTTTTTATACTAGATTGCTTATCGGCTTTGGTAAATACCAACACAAATGATAGTCCTTTTTCACCCAACCAATTACAAAACTCCACATCAATTTTTTGCGGTTCGTGCCTGCTGTCAATAAGTACAAGTACGCATTGCAAACTCTCGCGCTTATCTAAATAGGTACGTATAAACTTATCCCAGTCTTCTTTTTTACTTTTGGAGATACGAGCATAACCATAGCCTGGTAAATCAACCAGGTACCATTGCTCGTTTATGTAAAAATGGTTTATTAGCTGTGTTTTACCGGGCGTTTGCGATGTTTTTGCCAAGCCCTTTTTGCCCGTAAGCATATTGATGAGTGAAGATTTACCCACATTGGAACGGCCAATGAAAGCATACTCCGGCTTTTCGGGAGGTGGCAATTTTGAAATTTGTGTATTGCTACAAATAAATTCGGCAGATTTGACAATCATGATACAAAGGTAACAGTTACAAATTTTAAATTTGATGTTTAAACATATATTTAAATGAGTTATTCCATCCCATCACAAACTCGCATTGGTCACGTTCACTTAAAGGTTAGTGATTTACAACGTTCACTTGATTTTTATTGTGGTTTGTTAGGGTTTGAACTGGTTATGAAATATGGAGCACAGGCTGCTTTTATATCGGCAGGCGGATATCATCATCATATTGGTTTGAATACCTGGCACAGCCTCGGCTCAGAACCTGCGCCTGACCGTTACCCGGGTTTGTACCACACCGCTATCTTATATCCCGAACGTAAAGACCTTGCAGCTATATTGAAACGCTTGCTTGATGCCCAATATCCGCAGATAACAGGAGCGTCTGATCATGGGGTATCTGAGGCTATTTATTTAAATGACCCTGATTTCAACGGTGTTGAGTTATACTGGGACCGCCCGCGCGGATTGTGGCCAACTGATGAAATCGGCAACCTAACAATGTACACCCGGCGTTTAGATACCGATAATCTTTTGGCTGAACTGAAATAACTTTAAAAGTATTTCTCAAGCTTAAGTCCGTAGGTAAGCAAAGTGTTCTCTGCCTTTGTACGTGTAATTTTGTTGTAGGCAAATGAGCTGTTTAAAGCAAGCCAGTTGGTTACTTTAAAACCCAGGCCAAAAGTTGTGCGAATGATATGATCATTTGACCGCAGTAAAGATGGCTGCCAAAAGTTACCGCTATCAATTGTAATCAAATTTTTGATCACAAAGTGAAACTGCAACCTTAAAGAGTTGCGGTAAGTATTGTAAACTTCGCGTGTGGTATCGCTGGTATTTATGTCACTTAAATCATATAGTATACCATCACTTACGTTGAGGTAAGCATCAGGCCTGTCTAAAATACTATAGGCAATACCCGCCCCTGCCAGTAGTTGGTTATTAATTTTGAGTGAAAAACTGGTGTTGTAATTTGCTAATCCCCAATAGTAGGCATGCGGAATTGCTTTATACAAATTGAAATCAACGGCTGCCGAATAATCGTTATTGGTGACCGCCCCATTTGATTTTCCGTAAACCCATGAATTGGTTGCATTAAGTGAAACGCTTTTTTTCTTTACTTCAAAGCGCAAGGCGTTATTAAGCAAATAGGTATTACCTTCAGGAGCACGATTGGCCGTGCCTGAACCGTTGAATATTAAATGGTAATTAGTGGTATCGTTAAATTGGGCTTTGGCAGTAATTGTTGCAAGCACCAACACCAGTAAGCACAATATTAAGCTTCTTTGCATGCAAAAAGCGGTTGGTAATCATTTAACCGACAACCCAACCGCCCTATTGTTTGCAAAAAAGCCTTTATGCTAACCCAGCATCAACAAATCGTCATCATCGGTTAAGCTTAATTGTATATTATCATTACCGGCAATACCTTCAATTGAGCCCTGTATTTGAACCGCGCTTAACAATACTTTTTCCAACTGTTTTTCACGCACTTTCCATAGCTTCTCCATGGCCTCACGTTCTTTTTGAATTGACATACGCATGCTGCCAAAACCTTCGCGCAGCGCTTTCCATTGCTCATTAAACTCGCTGCTGGTAAGGTAATCATATAACAAGTGCATTTTATCACCCTTCCCCTCCTGTGCCTTCACAATGGCCGAGGTTTTCATTATACCTTGTCTTAACACGTAAGAAACAGCCTTTACCTCACTAAATGAACATATCCAAACGCCATCTTTTTCTCCAAAGCACTCCATATCTTTTGGATAGCATTGGGTTACAATAACGGCAATATCAGCACCCATTTGGCGCATATCCTTTTTTAGCTTTTCTATCCAATCGCCGCCAAATTCTTTGGTGCGCTTGCTTTCGTAAATTATCTTACCGCATTCCTGCCCAAATTGGTTTCGAACAGTTTGTATACAGTCGGCTCCGCGTATTCCTTTACCAACCTCGTTAACCATATCAAACGGGAAATAGCTACGTAGCTGCTCTTCCAGCATCAACTCCTGCACCTCGCCCTGCAACTGCATAGAACCTTGCTCGGCTTTACGCTTCATCTCTTCGGCCAGTTTTTTCTGATCATCAAGCTGCTTTTCGAGTTCACGTACTTTAAACTGGTACTCATTATCACGTAATGAAAATTTCTCAGCTTCCTGTTTGCGTATTTGTTCAGCTAAGGCTTCGCGCTGTTCATGCAGCTTGCGTTCTGTTATCAGCTCAAGCTCTTCCTCACGTTGTTTAAGCGTTTGCTCTTTTTGTAAAAATTCAAGCTCTTTCTGGCGCGATGTACGCAACTTCTCCTCTTGCTCCTTAAGCGAATTTTCGAGCATGCGCATTTGATTTTCTACATCGGCGTGTATTGATTTGCGGAGCGACTGCTCCATATCCTGCTGTAAAGCCCGCTTTTCTTCAGTAAGACGCTGCTCAAACTGCATTTGCTGCTGACGTTGCTTTACAGCAAACTCCTCTTCCTTCTTCCTGAATTCATCCTCTTTTTGCTGGGTGTACTGCTGCATCTTATTTCTAAGCTGCTTTTTATACTCCTCGGTCATTACCTCCTCAATAGGAAAACCGTGACTGCAATTAGGACATTTTACTTCTGTAGCCATATAATCGTCGTTACAACTATGCAAATATGCATTAACGAAGGTAACGGTAATTTTGCTAACTTTTTAAGCAATTTGTTATCTCAGTGTTGAAGTAAGAATAATCAAAGGGCTTTTGGAGTGCAATGTATTTAAACGGAACGATTGCTGCAGATAGCTCAGTAGCTAAGTAGAGTATAGGTATAAACGAACGCTATATGCTCATTGAAATATAGCTCTGATCGAATAAATCTTAGTATGTATTTCAGCAACTTAACGGTTGCTTTTGAGATGCCTTATTTCAAGCTTAAGCTCTTGTATATTTTCTTTAGACTGGCGGTTTTCCAAATAATAATATATAGCAAAGCCAAGAAAAATTTTGCCTAATACAAATACAGCAGCAAACACCCAACGCCAAATTTTATGTATACGCATGTGGGTTGATGAGCCTTCCACTTCAATAAACCCGGAGTCGGGCTTATGATTTTGTTGAGATGAATACTGGCTTGCATCGCCGGGATGCTGGGGTAAATGCTTGGATGTAACTGTCAAGCCATTAATTTCGCTTTCAATACGATCCCACATTTGCGGAGGCGGTGGTGAAGCCATGCGCATTGCAATGTGCTCCATATCAATTTCCAATTCATTAAGTGCCTGCTCTACTTCCGGAAATTGCTTTTTCATTTGCAGTACCTCTAGCTCCTCATTTGCTGAGGCGGCACCGGTAACAAATGCTTCAAGGATGCCACTTTCTATAAAGTCATGTATCCTCTTATCCATTTTTCATCATCATAAAAGCTTCCCTTAAAATTCTCTTCACTTCGGCATCAGTTGAATTAAGTTCATGAGCCAAAATTGTAGTTGATTTTTGATAATAATATACGCCGCAAAACACAATTTGTTGCTCAATAGTTAAACTACTTACAACTCCGTCAAACTTCACCCTTTCAGCAAAAAAGTCTTTTCCACTTAAATTCCTATGGTAAGCTGCCTTTAATTTAGCTTGCGCAAGCATCCTTAATTGTTTCCACGAATCGCTTCCTGTGCCACTAAGCTCGTTAATTTTGTAAGGAACTTCTTTAAAAATGTCTGCCAGATACTGCTCGGCTACTTCATGATCTTTTACTATCTCAACTATGTAACCTAACAGCCAGCTTCCGTAGCGGTAAAACAGGGCCCGGGTTGCTAAAATTTCTGAATTTGTCAGATGCTGAGCTTTCTCAATATTTAAATTCACACTTAACGAGGGGGTCAATTAGTTTTTAAAATTACAATAAAAACTCTACTTAAGCGGCTTCATGCACCAAAATAACATGCATTTGCTTCAACCTCTTTAAGGCTCAAAATGAATATGAAAGTTGCACCACTACACTCAGCTAAAATCAATCTTACCACCAACAGGAATTTTCCGCTTTGAAAGCTCCTCAGCAATACCTACTCCATATACTTTAGTTTCAAAACAATCTTTTTGCTGCCCCAATAACCATCGGCTTTAACCATAGGCCGGTGTACGTCAGACGGAAAAAAGACAAAGAATTCGGCCGGTGTTGCTAAATGCAGTTCACCCTCACCTTTATAAAACATAACGTCTTTCAGTTCGTCATAGGGGTCGGTTACGTTTAATTGCGATGCCTGGGTAACTCCCATTTGCTCGGCACCATCAATTACATACTGAATATCAATCGCTTTTTTATGGGATTCCCATTTTGCATCAGCCAAATCTTTATTTGTACTTTCACTTACAGCTATGTACAAATCGCTGCCTTCCAAGCTGTGTTTACCCTCGTTCAACGCTTTTAAGTCTGTATTTTTCAAATATTCAAACGCCGTATCCCACTGCTGCTTGTTGGCAGCATACTGGCGCGCAAATTCAAGCATATCGGTTGTTTTATGAGGTTTTATTTCCAAACCGTTAAGGTAGGCTCCTGATGTGAACCAGTTCTCGGCCGCTTCTTTTGACGCGGTTATATTTTCAATGTTGTCCATGGCGGCAATTGGATGTATTAATTAATAAGCAAGCAAGATAGCATCAATTTTCGGCTTAGTGAGTTTTATTAAAACATTTGCTTTAACTTTTTGAGTATGTGAATCGTTTTGTTGGCACTGCCATAAAAAAAGGCCGTTCCCAAAAAAGAACGGCCTGCAGAATGATTGATAAGGTTGTATGTTTTTTAATTGAAGTTCAAATTAACAGATCCGCTTGATGCATGAGCGGTAACCGGTATACCTCCACCATTTAGTTTTCCTTCTACGCGATCTTTCTCTTTAGTACCCGAAAAATTGCTTAGGGATGCGTTTACACGGCTGCCTTTTAAATCAAGATCAAGGCCTTTAGGGGTTGGCATGGTGATACTAATACCACCTGCGCTGGTTGATAATCTTACATACTTCCCTACGCTTTTGAAATCGGCATGAATGCTGCCACCACTGGTTGAGCCTTCAACACTACAAGCCAGTTGGGATAAGTTCACACTACCGCCTGATGTTGAAGTAATTAATTCTCCCGATATTCCGTCGGCGTGGATACTGCCTCCGCTGGTTGTAGCATTAATATTGCCGCTAAGATTATTTAATTTTAACGAGCCGCCGCTGGTGGTAAGGCTAATTTTACCCTCACAATTGCTGGCCACAATACTACCTCCACTTGTAGTAAGGTCAATTTCTTGCTTAGCATTATCAACATGAATGCTGCCGCCACTTGTGCGACCTTTAATTTTACCGCTTACATTGCTAACTTTTAAACTACCACCACTGGTAGCAAAGTTTTGCACGCCGGTAAGGTTGCCAATGTTAATGCTGCCACCACTTGTGCGCAAATTTGTTGCAACTGCTTTAGGCACATATATTTTGAAAGATATACTTACAGCTTTGCGCCAATTTAAATTGAATGCTTTGCTTTTAGCTGTAACATGCAATTCGTGATTGGCATCTGTGATTTCAAGTTTGTAATTATCTTCCAGGCGCTGTTTAAGTTCTTCTTTTGTTATATCATCATTGCTGTTATTTGGCGATACGTAAACTTCAATACGGGCCTCTGATGCAGCAACGCCAGATACAGAAATGCTGCCCCCAGAAGTTTCAGCAAAAACATCTTTGATACCTGCCGAAGACAGGTTTTTAGTTAAATAAGGTTCAGTAGTCCATTTGTTTTGAGCCATAGCTGCAGAGCAGCCTAAAACCATAAATGCGATAAGGGTAAACTTTTTCATAAGCTTTTTAAATTTTTAGCATTCAATCATTTATTCCAAAAAAGAATACTTTATAAAGCTACAAAACAATACCAAAAACACAAGTATCAAATTATCAGATATTTAATACATAAACTAAAATAACTGATGTGCGGCTTTGCAACAGGTATTGTGCGTTTTCGGTACAGTTTGAATCAATGCGATCTAATGTACACAAAAACTATTCAGACCTTCAGGAAAAACATAGTTACTATAATCGCTTGGTCACAATGCATAAGAACATTTTTGCTGGTTTATAAATAAGTCATGCTAAAATATTACAACTCCTTGCATATATAGTATAAGCAATTTTATGCTCAGGCCAATACATTTGCTAACGTACCAATAATCTAAGTTGCGTTTACTATAGATGCTGTTTGAACAAATGCTGTAATAAAGTCAGCAATTTTTAAATAACGTGCTAGTGAACCGTCTATACATACATTTATGTCTGATCAAGTTATACTTAAAGGAATTACCTGGAATCACAGCCGCGGCTTTGTACCTATGACCGCCACCGCACAGCGTTTTAGCGAACTGAACCCCGGTGTTGAAATTACCTGGGAAAAACGCTCGCTACAACAATTTGCTGATTTATCTATCGAGCAGTTAGCCGAGCGTTATGACCTGTTGGTTATTGACCACCCCTGGGCCGGCTTTGCAGCCAATACACGCACAATCTTACCGTTTGACGAGTTTTTATCACCAGAGTTCTTAAAAGATCAGGAGTTTAATAGTGTAGGCCAATCATACGAAAGCTATAATTTTCATGGTCAGCAATGGGCGTTGCCTATTGATGCTGCCACGCCGGTAGCATCAAGTCGTCAGGACATTTTGCAGGAACATGGTACAGATGTCCCGTCAACTTACGACGAACTGATTGATCTGGCTAAACGCGGATTGGTTGCCTGCCCGCTGATTCCTATCGATTCATTAATGACCTTTTACACTTTCTGCTGCTCACTGGGCGAAGACCCTTTTGAGGCGGAAGATACCGTGGTTAGCCGCGAAATTGGCAAACAATCACTGCAAATGTACCGCCAGTTGGCGCAATTGGCAGACCCAAAATGCTTTGATTACAACCCTATTAAAGTATACGAGCGCATGACGCTTACCGATGATATTGCTTATTGTCCGTTTGCTTACGGTTACTCAAATTATTCGCGCGTGGGTTATGCCCGCCGCCTCTTGCATTTTCATGATATGGTTACGCTTGATGGCAAAACCAACTTGCGCTCAACCTTGGGCGGAACCGGTTTAGCCGTTTCGTCTAATTGTAAAAACATAGACGTTGCCATGAAATACGCTGAATTTGTGGCTTCGCCCGATTGCCAGGCCGGTTTATTTACCGACAATGGCGGTCAGCCCGGCCACTTACAGGCCTGGACTAGCGAGCATACCAACGCCATCAGCACCGACTATTTCAGCAATACCCTGCCTGCCTTGCAGCGCGCCTTTTTACGTCCGCGTTATAATGGGTCAATGTATTTTCAGGATCATGGCGGCGACATAGTACGCAACTACCTAATGAACGGCGGCAGCGAAAACGAAGTGTTAGACGCTTTAGATAACCTTTACCGCGAATCTAAAAAAGAAGTCAAGCATGGTTAAGCCATTAGAGGGATTGGTAGTACTGGAGTTCAGCCAGTTTATGGCCGGACCAACAGCAGGCTTGCGCCTGGCCGATTTGGGTGCCCGCGTTATAAAAATTGAACGCCCCGTGAAAGGCGAAGCCGGACGGCAAATAGCCATCCGCAATATATTTGTAAATGGCGACAGCCTGGTTTTTCATACCATTAACCGCAATAAGGAATCATACGCAGCAGATTTGAAAAATCCTGACGACCTGGAGCGTGTGAAGAAACTCATTGCGCAAGCCGATGTGATGACACACAACTTCCGCCCCGGTGTAATGGAAAAAATCGGGTTGGATTATGAAACCGTGCAAGCCATAAACCCTAAAATTATTTATGGTGTGGTCACCGGCTATGGTGCAACAGGCCCTTGGGCTTCACGCCCTGGGCAGGATTTGTTAATTCAGTCGTTATCGGGCTTAACCTATTTATCCGACACACAAGATGCTGGCCCGGTTCCATTTGGACTGGCCGTTGCCGACATTATGTGCGGGGCGCACTTTGTACAAGGTATTTTAGCCGCTCTAATTAAACGCGCTAAAACGCAAAAAAGCGTTTTAGTTGAGGTGAGCTTGTTGGAGTCAGTACTCGACCTGCAATTTGAGTTCCTAACTACCCATTTAAATGATGGCGAAAAGCTACCGCAGCGCAGTAAAATAAAAGGTACCGGTCACCCCTATTTGAGTGCACCATATGGTATTTATCGTACAGCTGATGCTTATTTGGCTTTAGCCATGGGCAATTTGCACAACATAGGTAAAGCTTTAGGTGTTGACTTAAGTGCTTTTGCTACCCGTGCATCATGGTTTGATCAGCGTGATGAAATCATGGAACTCATAGCAGCACAACTTCAAACCAAAACTACTGCCGAGTGGCTTGCTATTTTAGAGCCGCTGGATATTTGGTGTAGCCAGATTTTAAGCTATGCCGAAAGTTTACAGCACGAAGCATTTACGTTAATGGGCATTCAACAACATGTTATATTGCCCGATGGTAGCCAGCTGAATACCACTCGCTGCCCTATCCGTATAGATCATACCCGCCTTTACTCGTCAGTAGCGGCACCGCGCCCCGGCGTTAGTACCGAATTAATCAATCAACAATTTAATTTAACCGAAGCATGAAGCCTTTAGAAGATTATTTAGTGGTTGATTTCAGC
Organism: uncultured Mucilaginibacter sp.; assembly: GCF_913773635.1. Lineage (GTDB taxonomy): Bacteria > Bacteroidota > Bacteroidia > Sphingobacteriales > Sphingobacteriaceae > Mucilaginibacter. The sequence continues at coordinate 19,765 of NZ_CAJYGQ010000001.1, read as the reverse complement.
CAGTTTTTATCGGGGCCATCAGCAGGTTTAAGACTGGCTGATTTAGGTGCCCGTATTATCAAAATTGAACGCCCCGAAACAGGCGATATTTGCCGCCACCTGTACACTTCAAATGTGATCATGAATGGTGAATCCTCGGTTTTCCATGCTATAAACCGCAATAAGGAGAGCTTTACCGCCGACCTGAAGAATGCAGCCGACCGCCAAAACGTTTGGGAACTGGTAAAGAAAGCCGACGTGGTAATGCACAACTACCGCCCCGGCGTTATGGAACGTTTAGGTTTTGATTACGAAAGCGTAAAAGCAGTAAACCCAAATGTTGTTTACGGCGAAATATCGGGCTATGGCAACGTTGGCCCCTGGAAAGACAAGCCGGGGCAAGATTTGTTATTACAATCGTTAACCGGCCTAACCTGGCTCACCGGTAATGCCGGCGGACCGGTGCCGATGGGCTTGTCCATTATTGATATGCTGGCCGGTACGCACCTGGCTCAAGGCATTTTAGCTTGTTTGGTACGCCGCACCATTAAAGGCCAAGGTGCATTGGTACAGGTAAGCATGCTCGAATCGGCTTATGATTTGCAATTCGAGGCTGTTACCACGTATTACTACGACGGCAAACTGCCCGAACGCTCAGAGAAAAATAATGCACACGCCTATTTAGGCGCACCTTATGGTGTTTATAAAACCGGTAACGGTTACATGGCCTTGGCTATGGGGTCAATTCCGCAGTTGGGGCAATTGTTAAAATGTGATCCCTTGCTGGCTTATACCGATGCTGGTCAGGCATTTCATCAGCGCGATGAAATTAAGTCCATACTGGCCGCACATCTGCAAACCGGCACTACAGAGAGCTGGTTAGAAGTGCTTTTGGCCGCCGACATTTGGTGTGCCGAAGTACTAAGCTGGGATGTGCTGATGCAACAGGATGGCTTTAAAGCACTCAATATGATACAGGAGGTGCGCATGAACGATGGTTACAGCTATCGCACTACCCGCTGCCCTATCCGCATTGATGGCGAAATATTTACCTCGACCAAAGGTTCGCCTGCTTTGGGCGAAAATACTGAGGCGATATTACAGGAATTTAAAGCATAAGCCATGAGTGAGCGAGATACCATTAGGATAGCGGTACGTAAATTTGGCCCTTTTGAAAGCGCCCTGCAAAAAATGTGGGATAGCTTTTGCGCCGAAACCGGCTGCACAATGAATGCCGAAATGGTACCCATGGATTTGGAATTGCTTTATGACAGCATCATTGAACAAAAAGGGCTGCAAAACGGCAATTGGGATATTGCGCATGTGGTAACCGACTGGTTGTACGAAGCCTGGACGACTGGTGCACTGCTCGATCTTCAACCTCTAATTGCTCAAAACCCACCTGAAGATTTTCCTTCGGGATGGAGTAATTCGCTATTATCTGCACAAAAATTTGGCGAAAGCATAGCCGGGTTGCCGTTTCATGATGGCCCGGAATGCTTTATTTACCGCAAAGATTTGTTTGAAGACAGCCGGGAGCAGCAAGCCTATTTCAACCAGCATGGCACTCCCCTACGCGTACCGCAAACGTGGGACGAATTTCAAACCGTAGCGCGTTTTTTCAATCGTCCTGAACAAAACCTCTTTGGTACCGTGTTTGCCGGTTACCCCGACGGCCATAATACCGTGTTTGATTTTGTATTACAGTTATGGACACGCGGCGGCCAGCTAACTGATGCCAATGGCAAAGTAAAAATTGATACTCCGCAGGCCATCGAAGCGCTGGAGTTTTACAAGCAACTGTTACTCGATAAAACAGCTGTACACCCGCAATCGGTTAATTATGAATCGGTACAAATGGGTATGGCCTTTGCGCGCGGCGAGGCTGCCATGATGGTGAACTGGTTTGGTTTTGCATCCATGTGCGAGGTAATTGCCGAATCGGCCGTTAAAGGCAAGGTTGATGTGGCTAAATTACCCGCTGCATCAGGCTCCGAATCGGCGTCACTAAACGTTTATTGGTTGTACACCATTGGCTCAGGAAGCAGGCACAAGCAAACGGCTTATGATTTTCTACGCTTTGCCGTAAATCAGCGTAACGATAAACTATTAACCTTAGAAGGCGGTATAGGCTGCCGTATATCAACCTGGAACGATGGCGGTGTAAATGCTATCATTCCGTACTATCACAAACTGGAAGAACTTCATACCGTAGCCCGTATGCTCCCCCAAAAAAGCAACTGGGCGCAAATAGCTCATGTTATTGATGAAGCTGTTTTAGCTGCCTTAAATACTGATAGTGCCGTGGAGGAGATATTAAATATCGCGCAGCAAAAAATCGCAAAACTTACTACTTCTTAAAAACATGCAAATACCTTACAAACCCATACTACCACAAACCCCGCTACCTATCATTATTATAGGCGCAGGTGGCATTGTGGCCGATGCGCATTTGCCTGCTTATAAAAAAGCCGGCTTCAGCGTTGTGGGCATAACCAATCGCACCCGCGCCCGCGCCGAAAAGCTGGCCGCAGAGTGGGGAATACCTAACGTGTACGATACCGTTGCTGATGCCGTAGCAAATGCACCGGCTAATGCAGTTTACGACATCACCATAATGCCGGAAAAGTTTGTGGAAACGCTGGAACAACTGCCCGACGGTTGCGGCGTGCTCATACAAAAACCCATGGGCGACTACTTTTGGCAAACTAAAGAAATACTGGAGGTTTGCAGGCGCAAAAAATTGAATGCTGCCATTAACTGCCAGTTGCGTTTTGCGCCTTATGTAAGCGCTGCCCGCTACATGATAGAGCAAGGCCTGATTGGTGAACTTTATGATATGGAGGTGCGTGTAACCCTTGAAACGCCTTGGGAATTATTTCCCTTTGTGATGGTGCACCCGCGTTTGGAGATACAATACCACAGCATTCACTACATTGATTTGATGCGCTCATTTTTGGGTGATCCGCGGAGCGTGTATGCTAAAACGCTGAAACATCCGGCTAAAAAGCTGTCGTCTTCACGGTCAACCATTTTGTTTGATTATGGCGATACCATGCATGCGGTGATTAACACCAATCACGATCACTCATTTGGCCCCCACAACCAGGAAAGCTTTATAAAATGGGAAGGTACCAAAGGCGCCATCAAAGCCCGTATGGGTTTGCTAATGGATTATCCGCATGGCGTACCCGACAAGTTTGAATACTGCATTATCGAAGAAGGCAAACAACTTAAATGGAAAGAAATTGAGCTGGAAGGCTCATGGTTCCCGGATGCATTCATCGGCACCATGTCCAGCCTTATGCGCTACCAAAACAGCGAGACTGATGTATTACCTACCCATGTAGAAGACGTAGTAAAAACCATGGCCGTTGTTGAAAGTGCTTATCAAAGCAGCGATAATGGCGGTGTTGTGGTAAGTGAGAAATTGGCTAATGTCTGAATCAGAATTTACTGAATTAAAGAATTAGCATAATAGTATCTGTAATTAAAATAAACTAAGAAAACTGTCATTTCGACTTAGGGAGAAATCTTTTCAAAGCGTTCAGCTTATCAAGCTAAAAAGATTTCTCTCTATCGTTCGAAATGACTCGATTAAATAAATCAAAGCATCGGTGATATCATAAAATCAATCGGTGAAATCAAAAAATACTATGTACTTTAAATCAACCTTTTTTGAAGATTATACCATAGGCGATAAACGCGTAACCCTTGGCCGCACTATTACCGAAACCGACTTTGTGGTGCACGCGGGCCACACGGGCGATTTTTTTCCGCACCACTTAGATGCCGAATGGTGTGCTACCCAGCCGTTCAAACAGCGTATAGCCCACGGCACTATGATATTTGCTATTGGCATTGGCTTAACCGCTTCCGAAATAAATCCTGAAGCTTTTTCAAAAGGTTATGATAAATTGCGCTTTGTAAAACCGGTATTTATTGGCGACACCATCCATTCAGAGGTAACTATTTCTGAAAAAACGGATGCTAAAAAGCCTGAATACGGTACCGTTACCGAACATGTGGAAGTCATTAATCAGCACGGGGAAGTTGTGCTGGCCTGCGACCACCTGCTCCTGACGAAGCGCAAAAATTAACCCCATAACCAAATTTAAACTAATGGCATTAATTACCGACCAGGATTCAGGCCTGGTAACCGAAACTAATTCTACAGGTAAAAGCTACACTTTACCTTTTATTTTAATTGTTAGCCTTTTCTTTTTGTGGGGTATGGCCCACAACCTGGATTCGATACTTATTCCACATTTAAGAAAAGCATGTCAATTAAAAAACTGGCAATCAACACTTATTGACACTTCGGTTTTTGCCGCCTATTTTCTGATGGCTATTCCGGCAGGCATGTTGCTAAAAAAGTTTGGTTATAAAAACAGCATAATTATTGGCTTAACCCTTTTTGCAGGTGGAGCATTCCTGTTCGTTCCGGCAGCAAATACGCTAAGTTATCCTATATTCTTAGGTGCTTTATTCATTATAGGGTGTGGATTAGCAACCCTGGAAACCGCTGCAAACCCTTACGCCACCGTTTTGGGCGACCCGGCAGGTGCTACTACACGTATCAACCTTGCCGCATCATTTAATGGTCTTGCCACTATTGTAGGGCCATATTTGGGCACCATATTTATTCTATCAGGTAAAGAGTATACCGAAGCACAACTGGCCGCTATGAGCGCCGTTGAAAGGGCCAACTACTTTGCGGGCGAAGCAGCATCGGTTAAAGTGCCTTACATTATTTTAGCCTGTGTATTAATTGCAGTGGCTTTACTGTTTAAAGTGAGCAATTTGCCCGAAATAAAAAACAGAGCCAAGGAAGAGACATCTGGCGGTAGCTTTTTAGGCGCTCTACGTCACCGTCATTTGCTTTGGGCAGTTATTGCTCAATTCTTTTATGTGGGTGCGCAGGTTTGTGTAACCAGTTTTTTTATACGTATGGCCCATCAAGGCGCACATTTTGACGAGAAAACTGCAGGCACTTATTTAAGCTGGCTGTATGGTGGCTTATTTGTTGCCGGACGCTTCATTGGTACTTTCTTACTCAAATATATAAAGCCAAATGTTTTACTATCAGTATTTGCCGTACTCGCTACATTGCTTTGCGTGGTAGCCATTTTAGGCGAGGGTGGGTATGTAATTTATGCTTTAGGCGGTGTGGGCTTTTTTATGTCTATCATGTTCCCTACAATATTTGCATTAGGAGTTGAAGGATTAGGTGATGACACCAAACCGGGTTCTTCATGGTTGATTATGTCGATAGTTGGCGGTGCGATACTGCCTGTCATTATGGGACTTATTATTGACAGTAACGGCGATAATGTTCAATCGGGCTACATTGTACCGCTACTGTGCTTCCTGATTATCCTATACTTTGGCCTAAACGGTTATAAAATCAAGAAACAAATCGTTACAGTTTAGTTATGGAAAGAGTTACCGGTAAATATTATATTGAAACCCCTTACGAATTAGAGAAGGCTGCCCAAGTGCTAGCCGGTGAGCAATCAAGCGGTACGTTTGTGGCTGTTCCGGGTGAAACGGAGGAGTTAAAAGCACGTTTTGCGGCACGGGTTGAGAAAATCACTCATCTCGAAACGGTAAAAGAGCCTGCTATACCAGGCGCTACCTCCAAAACCGGCGAGTACCATCGCGCCAGCATTGAGGTTTCATGGTCGGTTGAAAATTTTGGATACAATCTGCCTGTACTGATATCTACGCTGCAAGGTAATTTATATGAAATAACACAGTTTACCGGCTTAAAACTGATGGATATTGAACTGCCGCCTTCATATAGCAAGCATTTTAAAGGACCGCAGTTTGGGATTGACGGTTGTCGCCAATTAACCGGTGTACAAGGTCGTCCGCTGATTGGTACCATCATTAAGCCCAGCATAGGCATGACGCCTGAGCAAACGGCCGAATTAGTTAAGACTTTAGCCGAAGCAGGTATCGACTTTATCAAAGATGATGAGCTGCTTTCCGCATCGGCCAACTCATCATTTGAAGACCGGGTTGATGCTATTATGCGTGTAATTAATGCTCACGCCGATAAAACCGGTAAAAAAGTAATGTATGCCTTTAACTTAAGCGATGAGGTTGACAAGATGCTTGGCCGGTATGAATACATTGTGAATGCTGGCGGCACTTGTGCCATGGTAAGTCTTAACAGCGTGGGTTTATCGGGAGTAAAAAAAATATGCGATCAACGTGAGTTAGCCATTCATGGGCACCGCAACGGTTGGGGTATGCTTAACCGTCACCCGTTGCTGGGTATCGAGTTCCCGGCGTACCAAAAGCTTTGGCGTTTGGCCGGGGTTGACCAGATACACGTAAACGGCATTCAAAATAAGTTTTGGGAGTCGGATGATTCTGTAGCTCGCTCTATTGAGGCCTGTCTAAAACCTTTAGATAACGGCTCTACTGTATTACCGGTGGTATCATCGGGCCAGTGGGGTGGTCAGGCTTTTGAAACCTATCGTCGTACCCAAACCACCGATTTGCTTTACATGGCAGGCGGCGGTATTATGGCTCATCCTGATGGGCCAACCGGCGGTGTTGTAGCGCTGCAACAAGCCTGGAAAGGCGCTGTTGACGGACTAACCCTCGAACAAGCAGCATCAACCTACCCTGAGTTTAATAATTCAGTTAAAAAATTTGGCGCTAAATAGTTGAAGCATGGCGGTAAACAATCAACTTTTATTGGCCTACTATGGCGATGATTTCACAGGATCGACAGATGCGCTGGAATTTTTGAGCCGTGCAGGTATAAAGACGGTGTTGTTTATGCAGCCGCCAACAGCTGAGCAATTATTACAGTATAAGAATTTACAGGCTATTGGTGTAGCCGGGCTAACGCGCTCTATGTCACCTGATGATATGGAGGCTGTATTGAAGCCAGCCTTTAAGGCGCTTAAATTATTAGGTGCTCCGCATGTTCATTATAAGGTTTGCTCCACGTTCGATTCTTCGCCCACTATTGGCAGCATTGGCCGGGCTATAGATGTTGGAGCAGAAGCATTTAAAGCGCCGTTTGTACCCCTACTAGTAGCTGCACCCGCTTTAGGCAGATATTGTTTTTTTGGCAACCTGTTTGCCCGCATGGGCATTGGCAGCAAAGGTGAAGTCTTTCGTTTAGACCGTCATCCATCCATGCGTTGCCACCCGGTTACACCGGCTGACGAAAGCGATTTAAGGGTGCATTTGGCTAAACAAACCGACAAAAGTATTGGCCTGATGGATGTCTTCAAGATAACGCAGCCTTTAGAGGATGCCAGGCAATCTTTAAAAACCATCACCCAATCGGGGGCTAAAATTGTTTTGTTCGATGGCTTAGAAGAAGAACATTTAAGGCAGGCAGGCCAATTAATAGATGATTATGCAGACAGACAAAGTCCGCTTTTTTCGGTAGGCTCATCTGGCATCGAGATGGCTTTGGGCAGTTACTGGCAATCGGCACATGAAGTGAATTCGCCTGCAACATGGGCTGCAGCGGATGAGGTAGAACAGTTGCTGGTAATTTCGGGCAGTTGTTCGCCCGTAACGTCAAGGCAAATTGAAACTGCTTTGGCTCATGATTTTGAAAGCATTCCCATAAATACTACGGCTTTAGCGCAGGGAGCAGACATAAAAGCTACTATTTTACCTGTCATTGCAGCTGCGGTAAACAGTATTCATCAAGGCAAAAGTGTGATTATACATACCAGCACCGGCAACCATGACGAGCGTATAAAAGATGCAAAGGCAATGTTTGAAAAACGTGGCTGGGATGCACAAACCATACGTACGCAAACTCCCAAAATATTCGGTACTGCACTTGGCTTGGTGGCCAATGCCGTAATTAATCAAACCAATATTAAACGTTTAGTGATTGCCGGAGGTGACACCTCAAGTTATACCGCGCGCGCATTGGGCATTGAAGCGGTTGAAATGATAGCGCCATTGTGGACAGGTGCGCCACTATGCAAAGCCTATGCCCCCGGTAAACCTGTAGATGGGCTACAGGTAAATATTAAAGGTGGGCAGGTGGGCGATGACAACTACTACTTAACTGCACTAAAAGGAAAACCATTATAAATTATAAATGAAGACATTAGCATTAATTCACACGTCGCATACGCTGATACCTGTGTTTCAGCAATTGGTTAAAGACCAACTGCCCGGCGTAAACATTGTAAATATTGTTGATGATAGCTTGGTAAAAAACATCAGGAGCCGTGGTAGCCTCACTCCTGCCATTAGCAAACGCGTGGCCGATTATGTGGCTTCGGCACAAGATTCGGGTGCTGATTATATCTTGGTAACCTGTTCGTCAATTGGTCCGGCTGTAGAAGCAGCCGCCGAAAATGCCGGTGTACCTGTATTACGTGTAGACCAGCCAATGGCCGACGAGGCCGTACGAATGGGTAAACGCATTGGCGTTATAGCAACCCTATCAACTACGCTAGAACCAACAAGCGATTTAGTGATACGCCGTGCCGCCTTGGCTAGTAAAGAGATTGAGCTAACCTCAAAGCTGTGCGACGGTGCGTTTGAGGCACTGATGAGTGGCGATACAGATACCCACGATAATATTGTAACAGCTGCCCTGCGTGAGCTATCGGCACAGGTTGACGTAATTCTTCTGGCGCAGGCATCTATGGCGCGGGTGGTAGATGGATTAAACGAAACTGACAAAACAGTTCCAATCGTTGCAAGTCCGCCAACTGCTATAAAGTATATAGCAACCGTACTTTAACCATTTCAACCGATGAAAACGGTTAGAAAAGCATGCCTAAATGCAGCCGGAATTGCTGCACTGGTTTTACTGTACGGTTTATTTTCACTATCAGCCAACATTTGGCAGCCAGCTGCTGTTTGTCTTTGCCTATTTGGAGCCATTGGTATAGGTGCAGTTCCTGCTGTAGCAAATTATCAATACACGGCATGGATTATCACTGCTGTGGTTGCGGCTATGGTTTACCCCGGAGCTTTTTTAAAGTGGGGCAGTTTTGACTTGCGCAATAAGTGGCTCATTTTGGCTGTGGTGCAAATGGTGATGTTTGGCATGGGCATACAAATGAGCCTTCGCGATTTTACAGGCCTTGGTAGTACCAGCAAGGGTGTATTGATAGGGTTAGCTTGCCACTTTACTGTAATGCCGCTAATGGGCTTGCTGCTTACCAAGGTGTTTAACTTTGAGCCCGAAATAGCTGCCGGAATCATCCTTATAGGATCCTGTTCAAGCGGGTTAGCTTCAAACGTAATGGTTTACCTGGCACGTGCAAACCTTGTATTATCGGTAACGGTTACAGCAATGGCAACGTTGGCAGCTCCTTTTTTGACTCCTGTGCTGATGAAGTTGCTGGCGGGCACACTAATTCAAATCAAATTCATTAACATGATGATGGAAATCATCAAAATAGTGTTGGTACCTATAGGTGCAGCCTTGTTACATGATTATTTGAAGCGGGCACTTTCACCACAGCGTCGTAAAGTTTACATAATTGCATTGCTATGTGCCTGTTACCTTGCTGCCCTACCCTTAGAGTTATACCGTATATATGAGAGCTATTTTAACGAAGCTGCTCTACTCTCTTTAGAAGTTTTTGGCTTTATGATTGGCGCCTTTTTGGTCGGAGCTGTGTATCACCAGCTTTATAGATCTTTGCCTAAGGTTGACGAATTTATACCCTACCTTTCCATGTTTGGCATTGTGTACTTTACGGCCGTAACTACAGCTGCCGGACGCGAAAATTTGTTAAACGTAGGTTTATTGCTCTTTATAGCATCGGTAATACACAACGGTGCAGGGTACTTTTTTGGCTACTGGCTAAGTCGCCTGTTTGGCTTGGATAAAAATTCATCGCGTACTGTAGCCTTTGAAGTAGGTTTACAAAACGGTGGTATGGCCTCAGGTTTGGCCGGCACCATGGGGAAATTAGCTACAGTTGGCTTGGCAGCTGCGGTGTTCAGTCCGTGGATGAATATCTCCGGCTCTATACTGGCTAATTACTGGCGTAAACGCCCAGCTGATGATTCAACCACCGAATCACCTGTCGTAGCTGACAGAGTTTGACTTACAACCAAAAGGGCAAGCCGTTAAGCTTGCCCTTTTACATTTAACTGTTTTCCCCTGCATAAACTATTTTGAGCCATTTGCAATACAGTAAAACGTGATTGGAGTGGTGATTAAGGTTTAGGTGTATTCCTTTTTTGCAACCGGCTTGGCTAAATAACTTTGCATATCCTTGTTGTCAAAATTAAACTCGCGGTTGTGACTACTTTGTTTGTTGTGTATTCGTGTTGATACATGCTCTTCAATATCAACATGCATGTTTTTTCTGCTAGGCTTTTTACCTGATTGTATAAATCCTAACACAATTAACCCTAACAGAGCTGTTACTGGCACAATCAATAGCAGTGAACTTGGCCCAAAGCCTTCTTCACTTACTATAGCAGGCGCAAAAGTATCAGCATACACGGGCGCTGTGATAAACAAACCCGTAAGCAATATGATGATAAAGTTTAGTACAAACTTAACAGACATTGTTGATAAGGTTTAGGTTGAAATATCTTTGTATCGGATGTGCTTTTCGACATCTAAAACAACAGTGCAAAGGTGCATTAAGCACCGCTTCACGCCTATCAATTCTGTTTCAAATGCTATAAAAATCGTTTCAATTTGGGGTTAAAGACTGTTTTACAAACTCACCGGGTGTAAGTCCGTAAACATCGCGAAAGCATTTTGAAAAATATGCGGCGCTGGAAAATCCACAATGGTAAGCGGCATCAGAACTACTATGGCCTTGTTGTAAAAGCACAGATGCACACTTTAAACGGTAGTTACGTATGAGTTCGGTAGTTGACATACCCGCTATGGCTTTAACTTTCCGGTGCAGACTTGTACGGCTCATATTCGTGAGCGTCAAAAGTTGATCAACGCCAAAGCCTGCATCGTCTAAATTGTTGTCTATAAAACTATATAAGCTTTTGATAAACTCATCGTTTACCACATTTACCTGCGGAGTACTCTCCTTTTTAGCGGGCAGGCTAAGCTCTCTCTTTATAAAATCTTTGAAGCTTTGCTGCCTTTTAAATATGTTTTGAATGCGCAGTAAAAGTTCGGCTACTTCAAACGGCTTTGTAAGGTAATCATCGGCTCCAATTTCCAATCCTTCAATTTTATTTTCGGAGCCGGAACGGGCGGTAAGTAGCAAAACCGGTATATGACTTGTGCGCAAATCTTCTTTTAATATTTTACACAGCGCCAGACCATCCATCACAGGCATTAATACATCACTTAAAACTAAATCAGGCATTAGCTCCAAGGCCATATTACTTGCCTCCAAACCATTCCAAGCATGTTCTACATGGTAATGATTGCGCAGGCTATTGATGATAAATAAAGCTAAGTCAGGATTATCTTCAACCAGTAAGATTACTGCTGATGTTGTAACCGAACTGGTCTCATTGACAACCAATGTAGCATTGTGTTCTACGCCTTCCTGCACCGCAGCTGTTTGTATATCGGGCTTTTGATAAGGAAGAAAGACGGTGAACTCAGTGCCTGAAACGGCTCCTTCATCGGCATAAACACTTTTAACATCAATGTTGCCGCCCTGCAGTTCCACTATTTCCTTAACCAACGAAAGGCCTATACCTGTTCCTGCAGGCCTTGGTTCACTTTTTTTGTAAGCTGTGCTGCTACCAACCTGATAAAATCGTTTAAAGACATGAGGCAAATCCCTAGCAGGAATACCTAAGCCTGTATCTTTAACTATTAGCTGTATGCCCTCATCTACAGCAATCAGAATTATCTTAATTTCGCCATTTTCGGCAGTATATTTAACAGCATTGCCTAATAAATTGAAAATAATGTGCCCAAGCAAGTCTGACGCGAAGACATAATTGCTACCATTTGTACTATCCTCAAAGCTCAAGGTAATTTTCTTCGCATTTACTTCTTGCCCGAATGCTGATACAATGGCATTAATTGCTACAGCCGGACTGCCTATATCCTCACGAGGTGTGAGCGCTTTTGCTTCAAGCCTGGCCATATCCATTAGCTGGTTAATCAGCTCCAACATATGCCGTGCATTACGTTCAATAGTTTCAGCAAGCAAAGTATGCTCGCCTGTAATGTGTGGTTCACGCTTTAATTGTTGGGCAGGTCCTAAAATAAGCGTAAGCGGTGTACGGAACTCATGCGTTATGTTAGCGAAAAGCCTTGTTTTAAGCTCATCAACTTCTCTAAGCTGCTTCGATTCATTTTGCTTTAGCTCAAGCTCCCTGTTAATTATCTCTTTGTTTATCCGATATCTAGTGTATAGCCAAATTAAACAAGCCAATATAAGGCCATATAATATGTAAGCCGGCCAACTAAGCCACCAAGGTGAATTGATGGTTACGCGTACGTACCTTATATAATTGCTCCACTGGCCTGATGTATTGCTGGCGTTGACTTTAAAAAGATAAGTACCGGGAGGAATTTTAGTATAACTGGCTGATTGTAAATTATCAGCTTCAATCCAATCATCATCATAACCAACCATCCTGAACCGGTAGTGCAAATCATTAGGTTGATTGAACTGCAAGCCGGCGAAATGAAAGGTGAGCGTATTTTGATCATGAGGCAGTTTGAGTTCCTGCACATCATGCATGCTCGTAAATGTGTTATTGCTTGAAATACGATCGGTGTAGGTATTGTTTATTTCCAAACCGGTTAAAGCAACGCGAGGTTTGAAATTATCGTTGCGGATGTTAACCGGATCAAATGCTGTCCAACCGTCTGGCCCACCAAATGCTAATCGGCCGTCAGGCAAACTGAGGTGATGGAAACGGTTAAATTCATCTCCAGGCAAGCCGTGTGTTGTTTGAAAAATGCGCACATGTTTATTTTGGGTATTAAACCTGCATAATCCTTTGTTAGTGCTGAGCCATAAGTATCCGCCTTTGTCTGCTTGTAACGAATAAATGGTATTATCAGGTAAGCCTTGTTTTAATGAGAACACTTCACAGGTAAGCGTTTTCTTATTGAAGTAAATCAAACCCTCGTAGCCCCCAATCCAAAGAATGTCTTTTTGTTTAGGGTCTGGCAGAATTCCTAACAGCTTATCGGTTGGAAGCGATCCTTTGACCGACTTATATTTCAACTGCTTTAAGGATTTCGACTTGATATCGATCACTAATAAACCGTCTCCATCTGTAGTGATCCAAAGCCTTTCACCATCATTTAATATATCCCTCGGAATTACCGTTTCACTTAATTTGTTGCTTATGAATTTTTCGTTAATAAAGGTTATCCATTTCTGCTTTTGGTTATCCCACTCAAGTATTTGCCCGTTATAGGTAATAACCATTGGCCGGCCATCAGCTGTAATTGTTATGCCCTGAATCCCTATTCCGCCGTCTTTAAAAACTTTGTTTATAGGCACCACCGGCATTTGAGTTACCTGTTTAGCTTTGCTGTTGTAAAAGCCCACTTTGTTGTTCAAGGCCATCCATAAATTATGATGGCTATCATAAACCGACCTAAAGTGGTAACTTGATGCAGCTTTTGGCCCATCGGCAGTAGCCCAATTAAATGTAGCATCGGCATTTATAGCTAGCAACTGCTCAAGCACATCATGATGAAAGCTTAATTTGTAGTTATAGGAAGTAAACCGGGGCGTATTCAAAGAAATTTGTTGAATGCCTGCCGTGTTAGTGCCTACCCATAAAAGTCCCGAACGGTCAACCATGAATGAGCAGGCATCAAATTGTACACCGCTCCCCGCTTTAAACAAGGGCTTTATTCCAAACTTGTCAGTGTATTCAAAAATTTCTCCACCATTTTCAAAATACTCCTTACCGTCATTACCGCTTCTCATCCAGCGCACTCCATGAACATTGGCTTTGGGCATAGGTATTGTTTTGAAAGAGTGCTTTGTATTGCTAAAAAAGTATAGACACCGGCAATCGCCCCACATCAAATCACCATTTGATCGCTGGTGTAAGTCAATTATTTCTTTTTCTGATTCAAAGTAGTTATTAAAATCAGGCGTTAACGAGCATTTATAGTTTTCAAATCTTCTGGCATGGGCATTGAATTTACTTAAGCCATACTGTGTAAGCACCCAAAGATTTTGCTGTTTATCTAATGTCATGGCATGTATGGTGTCAGATGGCAATCCCTTATTTGCCAATGAATATAGATTTACTTGCCCATTGGTTGTAGCACAAACCAAGCCCCCGTTACGCTGAACAGCCCATAATTGTTTTTTAGCATCAACAAGCCAGCCACGCCTCACAAAGCGTAAACCTTTGTTTTTCAGGTACTGAGCAGCAGGATAATGTTTGATTACTTCGGTATTGGTGTTAAGTTCGTCTATCTCTCCTGATTCATGCTCAATCCATAGCGTATTCTTTTCATCAAAAGCAGTTGAAATTATAAGGTTAGAGGCTATGGTTGCCGGGTTGTAAATGTCGTGCTGGAAAACTTTGAATTTAGTGCCATCATAACGGGCTAACCCATTACGTGTGGCTACCCAAACAAAGTCATTGCGGTCTTGCTGCAATCCGGAGACTACCGACTGAGGCAAGCCGTCTTTAGTTGTAATAACCCTTATAGCTTGCGCAAAGCACCAGTTAAATGGAAAGGAAAAAAATGCCAGAACCAACAGAACGGTGCGTAACAATGACGATAAATATAAAAGGGTTACACAACGAAACATAACTGATTTTGCCGAGGAACAAATACAGTTATCAAAAATACGATAATATATGAAAATACTGAGCTAATGCACGTGCTAAATAGATTTAATAAAACCCCCAAACCTTGCGTTTGGAGGTTTCCCTTACCTAAAATAAAACTATATACTAACAAAAACTAAGTATTAAAATTGGCTTCAACGAGAAACTAAATTGGTGCAAATTATTAAAGTATCAGGCTCTATTTATGAGTATTAATACCTGAATTTCATAACGGGTATTTACCACCACAATACTATTTTTTATTTAGCGGAAACTGGATGATGAACTCTGTTCCCTGTTCCGGCTCACTTTGCACCTGTATGGTTCCGCCCAAGCGTTCAACCTGTATTTTCACCATAAACAGGCCCATTCCCTTGCCTTCAACGCTACGGTCAAAACGCTTGTAAAGGCCAAACAAATTATTGCCGTGTCGCGAAAGATTTATCCCTTTACCATTGTCTTTAAATGAGATTTTAATTTTATCACCTTCGCGCTCACCTGTTATGATTATAAGCGGAGCTACATCAGCCCGCCTGTATTTAATGCTATTGGTTATTAAATTTTGAAATATGCTGTAGATGTAGCTTTTTAAACTATTTATTTGACTTAAATCATTAAAGTCAGCTATAAGGATGGCGTTATTTTTTTCAATCAGATGATGTATGCTCATCCTTATCTCTTCAATAAGTATAGGAAAATCAATAGTCTCTATCTTATCGTTGGCAGCGCTACCGGCTTGTAAAATGTGGTTTAAATCTAAAATAACCTTATCCAAATTATTAATAGAATGTGAAAGTGCCTGCAACACTTCCTGACTTTCCGGATCGTCATCAACCGTAGCATTCAGCAAGGCAGATAGTCCGGTAATATTAGCTACCGGCGCCCTGAGATTGTGTGAAACAATATATGTGAACTGCTCTAAATCTTTGTTGCGCTGCACCAAATCGGCTATCATTTTATCGCGTTCCGTTTCACCGCTTTTACGCTCGGTTACGTTCCTGAAATTACACACTATAGCCTTCACGTTTTTGTCCTCAAGCATGTTGGTAAAAACGCTTTCTAACCATATATAATGACCGTTCTTATGCCTTATGCGGAACGTAAGAATTTCCGGCACACCGGGTTTAGCCAGTATCTCATTAAAGAGTTGCCTAAGCGAGTCAGCATCGTCAGGATGAGTAATCTCAACCATCTTAAGCGTCACCAAATCACCAGCACGCCAGCCGCTTATCCGTTCGGCCGACATGCTTTGGTAAAATATTACCAGGCTGCGATCTAATAATGCGATGCCATCATAACTATTTTCAATCAGTTTCCGAAAGCGTAATTCGGTAGTCAGAATTTTGCGGGTATTTTCGGCAACCCTCCGCTCAAGCTCAGCGTTGGCATGCGCCTTTTGGTCGTCAAGCAGCTTTCGCTCGGTCATGTCGCGGGTTACTTTGGCAAAACCAATTAAATGTCCGTTATCATTATAAAGTGTCGTAAATACCACGTGCGCCCAAAAACTACTGCCGTCTTTACGTACCCTCCACCCTTCTGTTTCGTACATGCCATTTTTTAACGCCTGGTTAAGGTTGTTGCGAAGCTGTTTGCGGTTTATGTCATTAGGTTGGTAAAAGACTGAAACATGTTGGCCGATTATTTCATTTTCGGTATAACCTTGTATGTGTTCTGCGCCCAAATTCCAGCTTAAAATATAGCCGTTGATATCAATCCATATAATGGCAGCGTCTTTAACACTGGCCACTAACAGGCTAAATAATTTACCGTCTACATTTTGATTAGGCGTAGGTAAGGTCATAATCACAATATCGTTCTGTATAGGTTCCTTACTGGTTACTACAATAAATATAACTCATTAACAGCTTGTTATGTTTTTGTTATAGTTTACCTTAAAGATTATTGTATTGGTTTAATCAGGCCATTATGGATTAACCATATTAACCATTATTCAAAAATAATAAGCAAAATCGTAGTTTTTTACACGTATAAATACGTGATTTTTTATTCAGGGGAAAGTACCATCATCAAGCCTTGAAACTTTTCGTGACCAGCACATTTAATGCCTTAAATTGTAGCTTTTTATACATATTTAAGCTGTTTTTCATCATTTATAAATATTTTTATCCAAATAAATTCAGATACGATAACGGCACAGCCTTAATGTTTATACCAACACAATTATCTAATTACCCATTTCAGCTGCCTGCTGTAAGCTTAACTTTCTTGATTAATGCAGGTAACAGGTGATAACATTGCTGTTTTACTGGGTATTGGTACGCTGGGGATGCTGGCTTTGGCCTTGTCAATCATTTACATGCACGTACGCAATCAAAACCGCTTGCTTAAGCAAAGAGAACTTGCGCAGGAAGCTGAACTAAAGCATCAGCGTGTATTGCTGAATGCCGTAATTACCTCACAGGAAGCGGAAAGGAAACGCATAGGCCAGGATTTACATGATGATATTGGAGCGGCCTTGTCGGGCTTACGCCTGATGATTGACGTTTTCGAGCCAGCGAACGATCAACAAAGTAATTTTAAACTGTTTAAAAGCAACACCAAAGAAACCATCGATACTATTGTTGCCGAGTTACGCCATATTGCACATCATCTTTCACCATCGTTGCTTACGTTGCATGGTTTAAATGCGGCATTGAATAAACAACTTGAATTTATAAACCGAACAAACTACCTGCAAGGCAGCATTGACAACCAGGTGCCCGAAATAATAAGCCGCCTCGAAACCGAAGCTGCAACTGCCATATACCGTGTGCTGGAGGAATTATTAAACAACACTATAAAACATGCTAAGGCAAGCGTGATAGAAATTACTTTTGCCTGCTCAAACCCTCATACATTGCTAATACAGTATACCGATAACGGTATAGGCTTACCTCCAAATTTTACAGGGAATGGCATGGGTATGCAAAACATTGAAAGCCGTTTAAGTATTATTGATGCAACTTACGAGGTTATTAATACGCATGGCAAAGGGTTCAGGATTGATATTATATATCCTTTAAAATAATTTATTACTGATGAATAAAGTAAGAGTAGCAATTGCAGATGATCATAAAATATTTGGACAAAGCCTTGGCATGCTTATACAGTCAGTTGATGAGTTTGAGTTGCTATTTATTGCCGAAAACGGACTTGATTTTTTAGAAAAGCTCAAAGCTGCCCCTCATTTACCTGACGTTGCCCTGTTGGATATTGATATGCCGTTTATGAATGGCATTGAACTTAACCGCCAGCTGCATAAAAGCAAACCGGAGCTTAAAATAATTATGCTATCGGTTCATTTGGAAGAGGAGCTAATTACTCAGGTAATTGACGACGGAGCGGCTTCTTATCTAGCAAAAAACTGCGATAAGGAAGATTTGATTAAGGCGGTTAGAATGGTTTACAGCGAAGGCTTTTACATTAATCAACTAACACTGCGCGCGCTTACTGCTGCCGCCAAGGCACGTAATAAATCATCTAAAAAGCTGAAACCGGTGCATGAAACCCTTACCGAACGTGAGCGTGCCGTATTAGATTTGATATGTAAGGAGTTTAATAATGCCGAAATTGCACAAATATTGTTTATCAGCGTGCGAACGGTAGAAGGGCATCGTAATAATTTACTAACCAAAACAAACAGCCGCAATACAGCAGGTTTGGTTCTTTTTGCTATCAGGCATCAACTTTTCGAAGTTCCGTTGTAAACAGGTAGTATTACGTGAATTTCAACTCGCGTATTTACACTGATAATTGCGCCCTGACTTGAAAGTATATTTGCAATACCAACTTTATTGCATTTATGACCATTGATCTGTGTGCGGAGCAACATACACCCGAGACTTCTGAAGTATACCTCTCTGAAGTATCACTGGCTAGCCTTGCCTTGACATTTACTGAATACAGTGAAAAACTAAACCTGGGTAGCAAGTTTGACAGTGAACTAGGCTTATTACTTCATGAAAGCAAAGCCGGCACACGTACAATTGAACGCCGGATGCCAGGCGGAATGACAATTATAGATTATATCGAAATGCTTTATTAGCTCTTAAATATTACCACTTGTTAACACACTTGTTTTATCCGGGTGTTTAACTGGTATGGCGGGGATAGATTTTGACTTTAGCAGCGCTTATTTTTCAGGCACCAGCAACGTGGTTTTACCGGTTGCCAATAAGCAGCACTTTCCTGAAGATTTTAAACAAAAAAGCCGTTTAACCTACTACGCATCATTGTTTAATAGTGTTGAAGTCAACAGCACATTCTATAAATTACCACTACCTCAAACGGTTGCGCGGTGGGCTACCGAAACTCCAGAAACGTTCAGATTTACTTTTAAGCTTTGGAAAGAGATTACGCACAACAAGTCGTTGGCTTTCTCGCCCGATGATGTATATAAGTTTATGCACATCATCAATTTTGCAGGAGAAAGAAGAGGCTGCATACTCCTGCAACTACCTCCCGCAACAACAGTTAATATATCGCAGCTGAGCATGTTATTAAATACCCTTAAAGATGCAGACGTTACTGCTAAATGGAAAATTGCGGTAGAGTTCAGGCACCGGTCATGGTATACCAACGAGGTTTTTGATTCACTTGATGATCATAGAGCAGGTTTAGTAATTCATGATTTGCCCGCTTCAGCGGCGCCACTTAGGGTAGGTAATGTCGACTTCGTTTATCTTCGCTTTCATGGTCCGCAAGGCGGCTTCCGCGGCAGCTATACCGACGATTTTCTTCAAGAATACTCTACACATATAAAAGAGTGGATAGACGATGGGAAAACCGTTTACGCTTACTTTAACAACACCATGGGTAGCGCAGTACACAATCTTGGCACCCTTAACAAGTACGTTAACCAATAAACAACACAGGCCACATCAATGATGCGGCCTATCCTACTTCACAATCTATTTAATAATCTATTCAGGGGCTTTGCTACTTGCAGCTTATTCTCTGCTGGCCAGTACCTGTGCAGGAGTGCGTTGAGCTGATTGTTGTTGCATACCTGCAAAGATCACACCCTCGGTGTACGCATGGCCTTTGATGCTCATGCCGCTGGTGC